>NZ_CP147001.1:2500-3841346 GCF_044029535.1 Novosphingobium mississippiense
GCACCTGTAAACAGTGCGGCCTCTATGCAGGGCTGTCATTGATGGTGTGGATTCTCAAGCGTGAGGTAAGAGCATTTGGTGGATGCCTTGGCATGTACAGGCGAAGAAGGACGTGGCACGCTGCGATAAGCGTCGGGGAGTTGTGAGCAAACTTTGATCCGACGATTTCCGAATGGGGAAACCCACCTTCACCATTTCTCTCGATAATCGAGCGATCGATGATTGAGTGAGGTGGATAAGGTATCACCTTAGTGAATATATAGCTTTGGTGAAGCGAACCCGGGGAACTGAAACATCTAAGTACCCGGAGGAAAAGACATCAACCGAGATTCCGTTAGTAGTGGCGAGCGAACGCGGACCAGGCCAGTGCCTCATCTTCAGTTAGCAGAACACTTTGGAAAGAGTGGCCATAGCGGGTGACAGCCCCGTATGCGAAAACGATGGATGAGGACTCGAGTAGGGCGGGACACGTGAAATCCTGTCTGAACATGGGGGGACCACCCTCCAAGCCTAAATACTCGTACATGACCGATAGCGAACACAGTACCGTGAGGGAAAGGTGAAAAGCACCCCGATGAGGGGAGTGAAACAGTACCTGAAACCGAATGCTTACAAGCAGTAGGAGCCTCTTTAGGGGGTGACTGCGTACCTCTTGCATAATGGGTCAGTGACTTAATGTACCATGCGAGCTTAAGCCGTTAGGTGTAGGCGCAGCGAAAGCGAGTCTGAATAGGGCGACAGAGTATGGTGTATTAGACCCGAAACCCGGCGATCTAGGCATGACCAGGTTGAAGGTGCGGTAACACGCACTGGAGGACCGAACCGGTGAATGTTGAAAAATTCTCGGATGAGTTGTGTTTAGGGGTGAAAGGCCAATCAAGCCGGGAAATAGCTGGTTCTCCGCGAAATCTATTGAGGTAGAGCGTCGGATATTTGCCGTTGGGGGTAGAGCACTGGATGGTTGCGGGGGTCGCGAGATCTACCAATACTAACCAAACTCCGAATACCAACGAGTCTAGTCCGGCAGACAGACGGCGGGTGCTAAGGTCCGTCGTCAAAAGGGAAACAGCCCTAACCTACAGCTAAGGTCCCCAAGTCATCACTAAGTGGGAAAGCATGTGGGAATCCCAAAACAACCAGGAGGTTGGCTTAGAAGCAGCCATCCTTTAAAGAAAGCGTAACAGCTCACTGGTCTAAATAAGGGTTCCTGCGGCGAAAATGTAACGGGGCTAAAGTGATGCACCGAAGCTTAGGGTTCAGATCTTTGATCTGAGCGGTAGCGGAGCGTTCCGTAAGCGAGTGAAGCGGGAGGGTAACCGACCGTGGACGTATCGGAAGTGCGAATGCTGACATGAGTAGCGATAAAGAGGGTGAGATGCCCTCTCGCCGAAAGACCAAGGGTTCCTGCTTAAAGCTAATCTGAGCAGGGTGAGCCGGCCCCTAAGACGAGCCCGAAGGGGGTAGTCGATGGGAACCACGTTAATATTCGTGGGCCTGGTGGTGTGTGACGGATCTCGTGTATTGTACAACCTTATTGGATTGGTTGTGCTTTGAAGAGGTTCCAGGAAATAGCCCCACCGTATAGACCGTACCCGAAACCGACACAGGTGGTCAGGTAGAGTATACCAAGGCGCTTGAGAGAAGTATCCTGAAGGAACTCGGCAAATTGCCTCCGTACCTTCGGAAGAAGGAGGCCCCGTCTATGCGCAAGCACTGGCGGGGGGCACAGGCCAGGGGGTAGCGACTGTTTAGCAAAAACACAGGACTCTGCTAAGTCGGCTTCAAGACGACGTATAGGGTCTGACGCCTGCCCGGTGCCGGAAGGTTAAGAGGAGGAGTGCAAGCTCCGAATTGAAGCCCCGGTAAACGGCGGCCGTAACTATAACGGTCCTAAGGTAGCGAAATTCCTTGTCGGGTAAGTTCCGACCTGCACGAATGGCGTAACGACTTCCCCACTGTCTCCAGGATATGCTCAGCGAAATTGAATTCTCCGTGAAGATGCGGAGTACCCGCGGTTAGACGGAAAGACCCCGTGCACCTTTACTGCAGCTTCAGAGTGGCATTAGGATAGAATTGTGTAGCATAGGTGGGAGGCTTTGAAGCACCGGCGCCAGCTGGTGTGGAGCCATAGGTGAAATACCACCCTGTTATGTTCTGATGTCTAACCTCGCACCGTTATCCGGTGCAGGGACCCTCTGTGGCGGGTAGTTTGACTGGGGCGGTCGCCTCCTAAAGAGTAACGGAGGCGCGCGATGGTAGGCTCAGGCCGGTTGGAAACCGGCTGCAAGAGTGCAATGGCATAAGCCTGCCTGACTGCGAGATTGACGAATCGAGCAGAGACGAAAGTCGGTCATAGTGATCCGGTGGTCCCTCGTGGAAGGGCCATCGCTCAACGGATAAAAGGTACGCCGGGGATAACAGGCTGATGATTCCCAAGAGCTCATATCGACGGAATCGTTTGGCACCTCGATGTCGGCTCATCACATCCTGGGGCTGGAGCAGGTCCCAAGGGTTTGGCTGTTCGCCAATTAAAGTGGTACGTGAGCTGGGTTCAGAACGTCGCGAGACAGTTTGGTCCCTATCTGCCGTGGGCGTCGATACTTGAGAGGAGTTGACCCTAGTACGAGAGGACCGGGTTGAACATGCCTCTGGTGTACCTGTCGTTCCGCCAGGAGCGCAGCAGGGTAGCTATGCATGGACGGGATAACCGCTGAAAGCATCTAAGCGGGAAGCCTCCCTCAAGATTAGGTATCTTCGAGTCGTGATAGACCATCACGTTGATAGGCCGGGTGTGGAAGTGCGGTAACGCATGGAGCTAACCGGTCCTAATAACTCTGTTCATGCTTGATGAATCCCACCATCAATGACAGCCCTGCCCAAAAGCAGCGCTCGTCAAAGATGATCGGACGATCATCCAGCCAGATATTCAGCTCTAACTTAGAGCAGCACGGGTACCATCGATTAAAAAACAGCACGCCGTCTCCATTGCTTGGTGACCATAGCGTCAGTGACCCACCCGATCCCATCTCGAACTCGGCCGTGAAACCTGTCAGCGCCAATGGTACTGTGGCTCAAGCCCCGGAAGAGTAGGACGTCGCCAGGCATTGTAGCCGGCGTGCTTAAAACCCATCACAATGACAAAGGGCTAACGCCCTCAAGCAGGGCCCCAAAAGGGCCCTGTTCGCGTTCCATAAGAGCGCAACACAACGGTGACGCGGGGTGGAGCAGCCCGGTAGCTCGTCAGGCTCATAACCTGAAGGTCGTAGGTTCAAATCCTACCCCCGCAACCAATCCAACACACTCCCCCAAAACCCATTCCAACAGTCGGCCTCACGCGGGCAGCATTCGCATATACCACGTGCCTGTCGAAATTATGTCGTATACCATCGACAACTCCTTCCAGATGGGCATCATCGGGCCCAGCGGATCGTCCTGATCCGACGACCTTTCCACGTCTGGCCGGCCTCAGAGCCAAGGAGTACCGATGATCTCCCCCATTCTTCGTTTCTCGCGCAAATCGTTCGGCCTGCTTGCGATCGGTGGCCTGTGTTCGGCTTCGGCCATCGCCATTGCGGCCGCTCCCGCCGCAGCGCCCAGCTTTGACATCGCGCGCGTCTCCAACGACATCAAGACGCTCTCCAGCGATGATTTCGAAGGCCGTGGCCCTGCCACCCGCGCCGAAGTGAAGACCATCGACTACATCGCCGCCCAGATGAAGGCGGCCGGCCTCAAGCCGGCGGGCGACAAGGGCACCTGGTTCCAGAACGTGCCGTTGCTCCAGTCCGACATCGTCGGCACGCCGTCGCTCTCGATGAGCATCGGCGGCACCGCCACGTCGCTGTCGCAGGGCGAGCAGATCGCGGTGCGCGCTGCCGAGAACGGGCAGTCGACGGTCAACTTCAAGGACCTGCCACTGGTCTTCGTCGGCTACGGCGTGAAGGCGCCGGAACGTGGTTGGGACGATTTCAAGGGCGTCGACCTCAAGGGCAAGATCATGGTCGTGCTCATCAACGATCCCGATTTCGAGGGCGGTGAGGGTGACTTCGGCGGCAAGCTGATGACCTACTATGGCCGTTGGACCTACAAGTACGAGGAAGCCGCGCGTCAGGGCGCGGCGGGCGTTTTGGTCGTCCATGAGAGCGAGCCGGCCTCCTATGGCTGGGCAACGGTCAAGAACTCCAACACTAACACTATGTTCGATATCGTGCGCGCCGATCCGAAGTCGGCACATACGCAGATGGAAGGCTGGATCCAGAAGGATCTGGCCGCGCAACTGCTGAAGGCATCGGGCGTCGATTTCGAGGCGGCCAAGGCCGCTGCGCGCAAGAAGGACTTCCAGCCGATCGCGCTGAAGGCGACGATGAGCGCCGACTATGCGGTGAAGTCGCAGGTCATCACCTCGCACAACGTGGCCGGCATCGTGCCGGGTTCGAAGTATCCGAACGAGACGGTGATCTACTCCGCGCACTGGGATCACCTGGGTGTCGGCGCGCCCGATGCCAAGGGCGATCGCATCTACAACGGCGCGCGGGACAATGCCTCTGGCACCGCGGCGCTGCTCGAACTGGCGCGCGCCTTTGCCAAGGGCCCCAAGCCGGAGCGTACGGTGCTGTTCCTGGCGGTGACGGCGGAAGAGAAGGGCCTGCTCGGCTCCGAATACTACGCCGACAATCCCCTGCGTCCGCTGGCGACGACGGCCGGCGTGATCAACATGGACGGTCCGCTCTCGATCTCCAAGACCACCAACTTCAGCATTTCCGGCGCGGCCAAGCTGGACCTGCTGACCGTGCTGACCGAGGAAGGCCAGAAGCTGGGCCGCCACTACACGCCCGATGCACGTCCGGAAGCGGGCAGTTTCTACCGTTCGGACCACTTCTCGATGGCCAAGCGCGGCGTTCCGGCGATCTCGTTCAGCCCGGGTCGCGAACTGGTCGACGGCGGTGATGCGCGCGGCAAGGAACTGTCCGATGCCTATACCCGCGACAAGTATCACCAGCCCGCGGACGAGTACGATCCGAACTGGGATACCAGCGGGTGGGCCAGCGACCTGACGCTGCTCTACAACACCGGCGCGCGCCTGGCGGACAGCCACGTCTGGCCGAACTGGTCGCAGGACAGCGAATTCCGCGCGACGCGCGACGCCACCGGGGCGCAGCGCAAGCCCTGATCGATCGCTGAAGATTCAATCCTTTCACGCCCCGGTGCCGCAAGGTGCCGGGGCGTTTTCCGTATCGGGCAAGCCGGTTCGCGTACTCGGACCATACACGATGCAGCATGCCTTGTTCCTTGCGGCACATCTGCTTGCCGAGCCGGCAAGACTTGCCTCAAACGGATTGATCGCGCCTTCGTGATTGCCCGACATTCCCTTGAAACGCACGCGGCTGCGCAAAGCGACCGCGAAAGACGAGATGTTCAGGGGAGGATCGGATCATGCTCAGCAGGAAAGCGGCATTGTGCCTTGCCGGCGCGCTTATCTTCGCACCGGAAGTAGTTCTGGCGCAGGAAGCCCCCGTTCCGGCGCCGGAGGACGCTGGGCAACCGAAGGCTGGCGAGATCATCGTCACCGCCCGCAAGCGGCAGGAATCGATCCTGCGCGTTCCGGTCGTGGAAAGCGTGCTGAGCGGGGAGACGTTGCAGCAACAGCAGATCACCTCGATCCAGGGCATGACGAGCCGCATTCCCGGCCTGATTCTGGGCAATTCGGTGCTGGCGGTGGGCTCGCAGATTTCGCTGCGCGGGGTGGGTACCAGCGCGCTCGATGCCGGGATCGACCAGTCGGTCTCGCTCAATATCGACGGGCAGCAGTTCAGCCAGGGCCTCTCGTTCCGTAGCGGGTTGTTCGATCTGGCGCAGGCGGAAGTGCTGAAGGGCCCGCAGGCGCTGTTCTTCGGAAAGAACAGCCCCGGCGGCGTGATCGCGTTGACCACCGCCGATCCGGGCCGGACTTTCGAACTGATCGCCCGCACCAGCTATGAATTCGAAGCGCGGGAGATGCGCGGGGAACTGATCCTCTCCGGCCCGGTATCCGATACGCTGGGACTGCGCCTGGCCGGCACCTGGTCCGATTCCGATGGTTGGTTTCGCAACAAGGCCGTGGCCTATCCCGGTACCGGCGCGGTCGATCCGCGCCAGCCGCGCACCGGCGGCAACGAGAACTACATCATTCGCGGCACCGCCGTGTGGGAGCCTGATCCCAGCTTCAAGGCCCGGCTGAAACTGAACTTCGCCAAGGACCACAGCGACAATCCGAACACGACGCAGAGCGTGTCCTGCCCCGACGGGATCGCCCCGGTGGTGAGCCCCACCAGCATCGGCTATCCGTTTCTGGTCAGCTGCAAGCAGAGCCGCGACGTCTACTTCGTCTCGATGGACCCGGCCGCCTTCACCGGCCTGCGCCGCGATGGCACGCCGGGGCTGCGCAACAATGGCGAACCCTTCACCAATATCGTCCAGAACTTCGGCGTGCTGGACATGACGTGGCGCCCGGCCACCGACCTCAGCCTCACCTCGACGACGACGTATTATCACAACGTCACCGATGCCGCGATTAACGGCACCGGCACCAGCGCGGCGGGGCCGACGCTGTTCGCGGACAACCATTTCAGGCGCAGGGACGTGACCGAGGAAATGCGCCTGGAATCCGACTGGCGCGACAGCCCGGTCAATTTCCTGCTGGGCGGCTATTACCAGAACGCCCGGGTCAACAACGATATCTTCGTCGGCGGCAATACCAGCGAACTGCTCTACGTGGGTGCCTATGGCATCTTCATCCCGATCCCGGCGGTACTCTCGGCCGGGACCCACGACATGCGGATCGAATCGACGTCCTTGTTCGGGCAGGTGCGCTGGAACCCGGTGAAGACGCTGGAACTGGCGCTGGGCGCGCGCTGGACCAGCGAGCAGCGCAAGGATGAGGCGGTTTCGCGCAATGCCCTGGGCGAATATGTCGATATCGACCTGCCGACGCCCAAGATTTCGTCCAAGAACCTGTCTCCCGAACTGACGGTGACGTGGACGCCCAGCGATGATTTCACGATGTTCGGTGCGCTGAAGCAGGGCTACAAGTCCGGCTCCTATTCGATCACCACCCCGGCGGTGGCGGGCGTCGACAACTCCTTTGGCGACGAGCGCGTGCGCGGCGGCGAAGTGGGGGTGAAGGCGCGCACGGCCGACCGTTCGCTCACCGCCAACGCGGCATTCTACTATTACCGCTACAAGGGATTGCAGGTGGGCACCAATGTGCCGGCGCTGAACGGCATTCCGGTGGTGCGGACGATGAATGCGGGATCGTCCAAGGTCTATGGCGTCGATTTCGATACGACATGGCACCCGCCGCAAGTGGAAGACCTGTCGCTGACGGCCGCAGTCAATTGGAACAAGGCTCGCTTCATCAGTCTGGACGGCGTGCCCTGCTATGGCGGGCAGACTTATGCGGGCGGCTGCAACCAGCTGCTCGATCCTTCGACCGGCCTCTACACCGGGCAGAGCGCATCGGGCGAGCCGCTGGAGCGCGCGCCCGAATGGCAGTTTTCGGCAGGGGCCGATTACGAACTGCCAGTCAGTTCCACGGCGCGCTTCGCGCTGGGCAGTTCGGTGCAGTATTCGTCCAGCTATCACGCCACGATCGGCCCGCGCGAGGATTACGTCCAGGGATCCTATGCCAAGCTCAACGCCTATCTGACGTTGAAGGGGGCGGACGATCGCTGGGAAGTCTCGCTGATTGCCAACAACCTCACCAACGTGATCCGCGCCGGATATTGCACCAATGGCAATTTCCAGAACGGCCAGATCCTGGGTGGGCAGGTGACTGGCAGCCCCACCAATGCGGCGGGGCCGGCGGGGATCGACGAGGTATCCTGCGTGCTCGATCCGGGGCGGCAGGTGTTCCTGAAGTTGACGCTGCGGCCGTTCGGATAAGCGGGGATCGCGCAGTTTTCTTGACTCTCATAGCTCCGCCGCTTATCGGGCGGAGTTTACCGATCCAGCGAATTTTTTCACGGAGTGCCCATGGCGCGCGTTACTGTCGAAGACTGTGTCGACAAGATCCCCAACCGGTTCGATCTCGTCCTGCTCGCCGCGCAGCGTGCGCGCGAGATTTCGGGCGGGGCCGAACTCACGCTTGAGCGTGACCGCGACAAGAATCCGGTCGTCGCCCTGCGCGAAATCGCCGAGCAGAACGTCAAGCCCACCGAGCTGAAGGAATCGCTCGTCACCTCGATGCAGCGCGTGCTGCCCGATGACGACGATGCGATGGACGAAGTCGGCTCGCTCAGCCAGTCGGCAGAGGCTCTGCGCATCACCGCTTCGGCACCGACGCGCAACACCTCGATCGGTGGCGACTACGACGGTTGATGCCTTCCTTGCGATCGCTCCGTAATGGCCCTGATGGCTTGACTACGGAGGGATCGCAGGCAACCATCCGTGGGTGGTTGCAGGAAAGCACAAATTGCCCCGCATAGCCGGGAGCGGCGGGTCGGCCCTGAAAAGGGTACGGCCCGTTGTCGCGTCTGGAAAAGGCGACGTGGGGGAGAGCGCTGGCGAGAGTGCAGCGGCACCGGATGCGGCTTCGCGCAGCGCCACGATCGCCATCTACAGCGTCAAGGGCGGGGTGGGGAAAACCACTTTTGCAGCCAATCTTGCCTGGTGCTCGGCGCAATCGACCGGCCGACGCACCCTGCTCTGGGATCTGGATGCGGCGGGCGGATCGGGCTTCCTCTACGGGCTGGAGCCGCAGGGATCGCGGCTTGCCGAGGAAGTGTTCACCAAGGACCGCCCGGCCACCAAGCTGATCCAGAAGACCGGCGATCCGCTGGTGGACGTGCTGCCGGCAGACGAAAGCATTCGTGCGCTGGATGCCCAACTGATCCGCATCGGCAAGCGCAAGCGGCTTGCCAAGCTGGCGGAAGAGCTTTCGGAGGACTATCCGCGCATCGTCCTCGATTGCCCGCCAGTGCTGAACGAGCTTTCCGCGCAAGTTGCCCGCGCGGCGGACCTGATCATCGTGCCACTGCCGCCGTCGCCGCTTTCGGCGCGTGCGCTGGAACTGGTGGTCCGGGAGATTGCCGGGACCACCAAGCGTCACCCGCCGATCCTGCCGGTGCTTTCGATGCTGGACATGCGCCGCACCCTGCATCGCCAAGTGCGCGAGGCTCAGCCGGACTGGCCGGCAGTGCCCTATGCCAGCGTGGTCGAACAATGCGCGGTGCAGCATCGCCCCGTCGGCGCGATCGCCCCCGGCAGCCCTGCGGCGCAGGCTTTTGCGATGTTGTGGCGCGCGATCGAGGCGAAGCTGGCCGAGAAGCGCCGTTGAGGTTTTTCGGCGGGCGACGGGCGCGGTTTCGTCCTTCGGAACCCGGTTTTCCTGCCGTGCACAATGGCTGTTCACCCGCCGCGTGACAGGGTAAGTTCCCCCGCCCGGTTTCGTTCGGGCGACAGGGGGCAATGGTGAGCGAACTAACGGAAAGTCTGGCGGAAATCGGGCAAGGCGCGATGGTGGCACGTGCGGCCGAGCCCTATGCGGGCGAGGCCGAGGATGGTCACACGCATGAAAGCGCCTGCCTGAACTGCGGCACCGGGTTGATCGGATCGCACTGCCATTCCTGCGGACAGGCGGCGCATGTGCACCGCACGCTGGGCGCTTTCTTCCATGACCTGATGCACGGGGTCTTCCATTTCGAGGGCAAGATCTGGCGCACGCTGCCGATGCTGGTGCGCCGCCCCGGCACGCTGACCCGCGAATATATCGACGGCAAGCGCGCCAGCTTCGTCTCGCCGATCGCGCTGTTCCTGTTCTGCGTCTTCCTGATGTTCGCGGTGTTCCATGCGACGCACGACGAAAGCGTGAAGGGCGCCCGGGCGGTGACCGACCCGAAGGAACTGGCCGCGGCCATTGCCGGCAACGACAAACTGATTGCCGACCTGAAGGCGCGGCGCCAGCAACTGGCGGCGGCGGGCAAGGATACCGACCGGATCGACAAGCAGATCGAAAACAAGGAAACCGCACAGGAAGCGCTGCGCGATACGCATGACGCCATTGCCGAAAACACCAGCGACGAGCAGTTGAGCGATTTCAAGCCGCTGCAGAAGGCCGTAGCGAAGTTCCGCGACGATCCGGATTTCGCGGCCTACAAGATGCAGAACTATGCGTACAAGTATAGCTGGACGCTCATTCCGATCTCGGTTCCGTTCCTTTGGCTGCTGTTTCCGTTCAGCCGTCGCTTCCACCTCTACGATCATACCGTGTTCGTCACGTATTCGCTGTGCTTCATGACGCTGCTGGCGGTGGTGGCGATGCTGCTGGGCGCGGTGGGCGCCGCCTCGCTGGAGGCTCTGCTGTTCTTCGTGCCACCGTTCCACATGTATGCGCAGCTCAAGGGCACCTACGGCCTTGCCCGCCGCGGGGCACTGTGGCGGACCGGACTGTTGCTGTTCTTCGCCTCTACCGCGCTGCTGCTGTTCTTCGTGGCACTCACGGCGCAGACAGGCAGCTGAGCAAGGCGGCTGGGCGTCGATTTATGGGGTGATGGGCGGAACGAGGTGCCGCTCAACGCCTCATTACAAGTCCGCCTGACGACCAACGGCCGATGTCCAACGGCCGATGTCCAATGGCCGATGTCCAATGGTCCCACACACCCAATGCTCAACGCCCATCCGACAATACCCGTCATCCCCGCGAAGGCGGGGATCCCGCTTTTCTTCTCAAGCGCGCAGAGGCGTGGAGAGGTCGGCGGGACGGCTCTGCGCCTTCGGGTCTCGAAAGCGGGACTCACGCCTCCGCGGGTGTTGATTTGATTTCGTCGCTGCAGTGCTCGCGATTACGCCGCCGTCGATAGCGCCAGAGCGGCTACGACACAGTTTCCGGTTTATGGCGACCCACTGCCGCCCATATCGCGAATAACTGCCGGCAGTTCCTTGCAAAGGCTAACAAAAAAGGGCGAGGACACCGCCGTCCTCGCCCTTTCCTGCATTCTTCCCCGAGGGGGAAGCCTTGTTCCGTCGAGGCCTTGTTTCGCGTCAGGCGCCCTGCGGCGTCGCGCTGCCGGAGAAGCGGCGGCCGGCCTTGGGGATCGACGATCCCGTCATCGGACGCGGCGTGCCGTTGCCGCGCGGCTCGCTCGGCCGGTCGACCTTGCCGTCGTTCAGCAACTGGTCGATCTCCTCGCCCGAAAGCGTCTCGTATTCGAGCAGGGCCTGGGCCAGCGCTTCCAGCTGTTCGGCATTGTCCCGCAGCAGCTGGGTCGCGCGCGCGTGGGCATCGTCCACTAGACCGCGGATCTCGCTGTCGATCAGCTTGTTGGTTTCGTCCGAGGCCATCAGGCGGTGCGAACCGCCCATGCCCAGGTAGCCTTCCTGCTGCTCTTCGTACTGCAGCGGGCCCAGCTTGTCCGACATGCCCCACTTGGTGACCATGTTGCGTGCAAGGCCGGTGGCATACTGGATATCCGACGAAGCGCCGGAGGAGACCTTGTCGTGGCCGAAGATCAGCTCTTCCGCCACGCGGCCGCCCATGGCGACCGAGAGGTTCGCCAGCATCTTGTCGCGGTGGTACGAGTAGCTGTCCCGTTCCGGCAGACGCATCACCATGCCCAGCGCGCGACCGCGCGGGATGATGGTGGCCTTGTGGATCGGGTCCGATGCCTTTTCGTGCAGCGAGACGATGGCGTGACCGGCCTCGTGATAGGCGGTCATCTTCTTCTCGTCCTCGGTCATGACCATGGAGCGGCGTTCCGCGCCCATCATGACCTTGTCCTTGGCGTCCTCGAACTCCTGCATGGCGACCAGGCGCTTGTTGCGGCGCGCGGCCAGCAGGGCGGCTTCGTTGACGAGGTTGGCAAGGTCCGCGCCCGAGAAGCCCGGGGTGCCACGCGCGATCACGCGCGGATTGACGTCGGGCGCCAGCGGCACCTTCTTCATGTGCACGGCCAGGATCTTCTCGCGACCCTCGATATCGGGCACCGGCACCACGACCTGGCGGTCGAAGCGGCCCGGGCGCAGCAGCGCGGGGTCCAGCACGTCGGGGCGGTTGGTGGCCGCGATGATGATGATGCCTTCGTTGGCCTCGAACCCGTCCATCTCGACCAGAAGCTGGTTCAGCGTCTGCTCGCGCTCGTCGTTCGAATTGCCGAGGCCGTGGCCGCGATGGCGGCCGACCGCGTCGATTTCGTCGATGAAGACGATGCAGGGCGCGTTCTTCTTGGCCTGTTCGAACATGTCGCGCACGCGGCTTGCGCCGACGCCCACGAACATCTCGACGAAGTCCGAGCCGGAGATGGTGAAGAACGGCACGCCCGCTTCACCGGCGATGGCGCGGGCGAGCAGGGTCTTGCCGGTACCGGGCGAGCCGACCAGCAGCGCGCCCTTGGGGATCTGGCCGCCCAGCTTGGAGAAGCGGGTGGGATCGCGCAGGAACTCGACGATTTCCTCCAGTTCCTCACGCGCTTCGTCGATGCCGGCAACGTCGTCGAAAGTGACGCGTCCCGAACGTTCGGTCAGCAGCTTGGCCTTGGACTTGCCGAAGCCCATCGCGCCCGAACCGCCACCCTTCTGGACCTGGCGCAGCGCGAAGAACGCGATGCCGACGATCAGCAGGAAGGGCAGGGTCTGCGCCAGGATATAGACCAGCACCGAACCCTCTTCAGGGTTCTGGCCGGCATAGCGCACGTCATGATCCTGCAGAAGCTGGGTCAGCGTGGTGTCGTTGGGCACCGGCACGGTGGTGAACGAATCGCCGTTCTTCAGCTTGCCATCGATTCGATCCTTGCCGATCTCGACCGTCTGTACGCTGCCTTCGGCAACTTTCGCGCGGAAGTCGGAATAGGCGATGTTCGGTCCGCTTTCGGCGCGGGTGTTGAACATCGACACAACCAGAAGGAGGGCGACAAAGATGCCACCCCATACGAGCAGGCTCTTGACCCAGGGATTGCCGCTAGGCTGGTCGTCGTTCATCGTCTGTTGAAACCGTCCTTTCGCCCGTCAATGTAGGGACGGGCGGTTGAATCGCAAGCGTGCGGAATGCGGACACTGTAATCGAAAGCGCCGCTCGCCGCGAGCCTTTCGCACAATCTTCGTTCAAGACGGGGCAGCGGTGCGGCAGGGCGGCAGAGTCAGCGTCATTCTGGCCCCTTGCGCAAGGGGTTGCGGACTTTCCGGCATGACCGGTCCCAGCGCATATTCGGCGCCGATCTGGCGGGCCAGTGCGCGCGAGATGCTGAGGCCCACCGAATCGCCCCGGTCCGGCCGGAAGCCCAGCGGCAGCCCGGCCCCGTCATCCTCTACGCTGAGGGCGATGCGCTCCCCCGTGCGCTGCAGGCCGACGCGGATGGTTCCCCGCGCGCGCTGGCCCAGCCCGTGCTGCAGCGCGTTGGCAATCGCCTCGTTCAGGATCATCGCTACGGGGACGGAGGCCTCGGGGTGAAGGATCAGCTTCGGTTCGGCAACGATGACCATGGCGATGCCTTCCCGCCCGCTCGATTCCATGACCTGGCTGGTCAGTTCCGCGATGAAGGTATCGAACGGCACCAGCGCGCCATCGCTGCGGTAGAGGCGGCGCTGGATGCGGCCGATCACATGCAGTCGCTCGGCCGCGTTGGTGATCGCGCGGCGGGCGATCGGCTCTTCCAGCCCCCGCAATTGCAGCGACAGTACCGCCGCGATCATCTGCAGGTTGTTGCCGACGCGGTGCTGCAGTTCCTGGAACAGCACGTCGGAACGGTCTGCCAGCTGTCCGCGCTCTTCCGCCAGCAGACGCACTTTCTCGCGCGCGGCGCGCAGGCGGACGTTGGCGCGCTGCATCAGGTGGACCAGGGCGATGTCGATGGTGACCACGCCGGCGTAGAAGGCCATGGCCACCAGGGTATGGTTGTCGAACGCGAAGGCGAAACGCGGCGGGATGATGAAGAACCACGCGCAGAGCCCGCAGATCAGGCCGGCCAAGATTCCCGATCGCACCCCGAACAGGAACGAGGACAGGGTGACGGCGGGAAAGAAGCTGACGAAGGGATAGCCCGGCGGAAAGGCGCCCTCCAGTTCCCAGCGTAATCCCAGCGCGGCAAGGCACAGGCACAGCGTGATGCCAAAGCCGATCAGCGGACGTTCCGGGATCATCGGCAGACGTTCGATGAAACGGGTGGACAGGGGGGGCAATCGCATCACGTCTTGCTTGTCACTCGCTTGCAAGCTGCGGAGAGATCGCGTCCGGCAGGCGCGTCCGGGCCGGGCGTCTCGAAAGCAGAGACGCGCGATCCGAGGCGCAAGTTCCCGTGTGTGTTATCTTACCAGCTGATAGTCTCCGGCTGTATCGATCTGGGCCACCCAGCCCGGATAGACGACGATGGTGGTGAACGTCTCCTCGATGATGGCCGGCGCGGGCACTTCCATGCCGGGGGCCAGGTCGGCGCCGCGATAGACCGGCACTTCGGCAAAGCCCTGGCCCAGATTGGCGCGCCGGTGGCGGTTGGGCTGCGGGCTTGCGCCGCTGGGCACGAACGCACCGCCGGCTGCAGGAGAGGGCGTTTCGACATGCGCGGCAAGGCGGACGCCGGACACTTCGGGCACCTCATGCTCGCGGATATGGCCGTATTCCGCCATGTGGCGGGCATTGAACAGTTCGATGGCGCGCGCGGCGAAGGCGTCGTCGATGAAGCCCAGGTCGCCCAAGGGGGTATCGGCGGCGAAATCGAACGAGAGCGAGAAGTTCTGCCCGGGATAGCGCATGTTCAGGCGATAGTCGGCGCGGATGTCCTCCGCACGGAACTGCGCGGCGGTGAAGAAGCGCGCGGCGCGCTCCGACAGGTCGGTCCAGAGCATGCGGATGCGTTCGACATCCAGCGCCGCGGCGGAGGCGATGTAGGAGCGTTCCTCGTCGATGGTCGGGTTCGCCACCAGCGTGCCCAGCGCCGAGAAGGTCGGCGATGCCTTGGGCACCAGCACGCGGGTGATGCCAAGGTCTTCGGCCTGGATCGCCGCGAAGGCGGGGCCGTTGCCGCCATAGGCCAGCATCACCAGATCCTTGGGATCGATGCCCTTGCCCGCGGTGGTGCGGCGCACGCCCTGGCTCATATGGGCATTGACCACGCGCCAGCAGTCGAAAGCGGCGCGTTCCGGATCATCGTGGCCGAGTTCCTGGGCGATCTTGCGGAACGCTTGCTCCACCCCGTCACGGGTGAGGCGGAAGCTGCCGCCGGCAAAGCCTTCCTCGGTGGAGAGAATGCCCAGCATGACAAGCGCGTCGGTCACGGCCGGCTCGGTGCCGCCGCGTCCGTAGCAGATCGGGCCGGGTTCCGACCCCGCCGAGCGCGGGCCGACTTCCAATGCGCCGTTGTTGACGTGGCAGATCGAGCCGCCGCCCGCGCCCAAAGTCTCCACTTTAACCATCGGCACGCCGACAAGGTAGCGGTGGTGCATGTTCCACCCCGCCTCTGCCGGCGCTTCTCCGTTCAGCACCAGCGCCATGTCGTAGCTGGTGCCGCCCATGTCGACGCAGAGCAGGTCCGGGCAACCCTTCGCGCGGCCGGCATGGGCCGATCCGACCACGCCGCCTGCCGGGCCGGAGGCGAGCACGCGGATCGGCGCGCCGTCGATATAGTCCTTGGTCATCACCCCGCCGGACGCCTGCATGACCATCAGCTGGCCCGGGTACCCGCCTTCGCCCAGCCGCTGCACCAGCCGTTCGAGATAGCCGGTGACGCGCGGGCCGACATAGGCGTTGACCACCGTGGTCGACGTGCGGTCGTACTCCGGCGCGCGCGGCAAGACTTCGTGGCTGGCGGAGACGTAGGCGTTCTGGATTTCCTGCCGCACGATCTCCTTGGCGCGGCGTTCATGCTCCGGATTGACGAAGGAGAACAGGAACGAGATCGCCACCGCCTCCACGTTCTGCAGCCGCAACTTGCGGCAGGCTTCGCGCAGCGCGCCCTCGTCCAGTTCCTTGTGGACCGAGCCATCGTGCAGCACGCGTTCGGGCACGGTCAGGCGGCGGCGGCGCGGGGTGATCTGGGTGGGTGCTTCGAGGCGGACGTCCCAGATGTCCTCCTTGTAGCCGCGGCGGTACTCGATCTCGTCGCGGAAACCCTCGGTGGTGATCAGGCCGGTGAGGGCGCCGTTCATTTCGATCAGGGTGTTGTCGGCCACAGTGGTGCCGTGGACGATCGCCTCGCAGCGGCCGAGGAAATCGGGGAGCGGCAGGCCTTCCTTCTCGGCCAGCTTGCCGAGGCCCTCCATCACGCCCAGCGAACGGTCCTCCGGGGTGGAGAGGTTCTTGTGCAGCACCACCTCGTCCCCCTTCAGGAGCGCGAAGTCGGTGAAGGTGCCGCCGATGTCGATGCCTACTCGGTACGTCATTCAGGTGTCTCTCCCGGTCGGGGCATTTCCGCCGACCTTCCCCCGTCGCCCCCGCGAAGGCGGGGATCCCGCTTCTTTTTTTCTTCGTCGCGCCCCGTCTCAGGAAGAAGCGGGGCCCCCGCCTTCGCGGGGGCGACGGATCATGGATTGTCCGGATGCTATTCCGCCGCCTCGGCCATGCTCGCCATCTCGGCCCGCAGCGCTTCGGTCGCGGCGTGATCCACCGCCAGCGAATAGTCGTCGAGGCTGCCGGTCAGCACCACGCCGTACTTGGCCCGCGCCGCCTCGACACTGACGTATTCGTCGAGCACATCCTCCTTCACCGCCTCCGGATCGCGCTGGAGCGGGCGGCCGAAGCCGGCGCCGCCACCGTGCTGGTAGGCGATCACCGCGCCCTCTGGCAGCAAGTCCTGCGCGGTGTGGAGAATGGCGCGCTCGTTCTCCGAACCCACCTCGAACCGGTTGGTATAGGGGATCGCATCGTCGCCGCCGCGCAGGCCCCGCAGGGGGTGCTCGGCCGAGACCATCCACGCCATCGCCGACGTCGGCCGCAACACCTGCTTGACGTTGAGCGAGCCCGGACACCCGCGCCATTGCCCGGCGCCGCCGCCATCGGTGGTCATCTCGCGGCTGATATTGAGGATCGGGAAGCGGCTTTCCGCGTCCTCCGCTTCGGACAGGATCAGGCTGCCCAGTGCGGAAGGGCACGAACCCCAACCATCCAGCCCCTCTACCGCCGAAACGTCCATCGACCGGCAGTCTACGCCCTGATCCATCCACATCATGCCGTTCTCGTCGAAGCCGACGACCATGTTGGGCATGCCGATCTTGTAGAGCTGGGGCTGAGACCGTTCGGGCGCGACGTTGGAAAGCGCGATGCAGACCGCCTCGGTAATCTCGCAGGCCGGGTGGAAAGATCCCAGCGCGGCGGGCTTGTTCGGCGGTGGCTGGGCGATGCAGCCTTCGGGGATCAGGATATCGACGGCGTTGAAGAAGCCTTCGTTCTTCACGATCGTTGGGTCCATTGCCGCGACCACCTGGCACATCACGTAGCTGCGCGAGTTGGCGAACGTGTTCCACACGCCCACAAGGTTCTGCCGGTCGTCGGTGCCGGCCAGATCGACGGTCAGTTGGTTGCCGGCGATGGTGCAGGCGACGTGGACCTTGATATCCTTGGTTCCCGCCGTGTCGTGGTCGATCCAGACGGTCGCCTCATGGCGGCCATCGGGCCATTTCGCCACTTCCTCGCGCACGCGGCGTTCGGTGTGTTCGATCGAGTGGTTGACTGCGGCCTTGACCGTCTCACCGCCCCACTTGCCCAGCAGGTCGTCCAGCATCCGCACTGCGTGCTGCACGCCGCCGATCATCGCCGCGATATCGCCCGCGAACGTCGCGAAGCGGTTGTTGCGCACCACCGTGTCGAACACGTCGCGGCGCAGCTCGCCCCGGTGCACCAGCTTGAGGCAGGGATAGATCACGCCTTCAGTGAAGACATCGGTGGCGTCGAGCGAGAAACCGCCCGGATCCTTGCCGCCGGTGTCGCCCTGATGCGCCTGCAGGGTCTGGATGCAGATCAACTCGCCCTTGTCGTCGTAGACCGGGCCGTAGATGCAGTAATCCGGCAGATGCCCGCCGCCGTGATCGGGGTCGTTGCCCAGGAAGACGTCGCCCGGCCCCCAGTCGTAGCGGTCCTGGTTCATTAGGCCCCAGCGCGTTTCCATCTGGTTCACGAAGGTCAGGTGCGGGGTGCCCACTGCACCCATGGCAAGCCGGCCGTGGGCATCGACGATGGCGGCGTTGCGCTCGTTCGACTGGTTGATGATCGGGCTGGAGGCGGCGCGGCCAAGGTAGGTGGCGGCTTCGAAACAGACCGTCTCGAACGCGCCGCGAATGATGTCGGCAGTGACGGGGTCGATCGCGGCCGTGGTCGGCAGCGGTTCCCGCCGCGCGGCGAGCCTGCGGTTCAGCTCGTAGGACACGTCTTGCTCTCCCTTGTGGTTTGTCCGAGGTAGGAGGGGAGGGGGCCGGCTTCTCGACAGCGAGCGCATCGGCCCATGCAGATCACGAAACTGTCGCGCCGGGCTTGTCCGTGAGCGCAAAGGGAGCCGTACCGGGAATGAAGACAGCCGGCCGAATCCATCCGGTCTACGCGGAAATGGAGCGCACCGTGTTCGACCGCATGTCGGCACTGGCGCGCGAACATGGCGCGATCAATCTGGGGCAGGGTTTCCCCGATGGCCCGCCGCCGCCCGCGCTGATCGAAGCGGCGAGCCGGGCCTTGCACGAAAAGTCGAACCAGTACCCGCCGGGTGCGGGCCTGATCGAACTGCGCGAGGCGATCTGCGGATACTACGCCCGGCGGCAGGGACTGGAACTGGCGCCCGAGCAGGTGACGGTGACTTCCGGCGCCACCGAGGCACTGGCCGCCGCCATCTTCGCTTTCGTGAAGCCGGGGGACGAGGTGATCCTGTTCCAGCCCGCCTACGATGCCTATGCCCCGCTGGTGCGCCGGGCGGGAGGCATCGCGATTTCGATCCCGCTTTCACCGCCGCATTTCCGCTATCCGGCCGAGGCGCTGGATGCCGCCTTGCAGGAGCGGTCCACTTTGCTCGCCCGTTCCGGCCTGCCCGATCCGGCACCGGTGAAGCCGCGCGTGCTGATGCTGAACGATCCGCTCAATCCGGCCGGCACGGTCGCCAGTCACGCGGAACTGGCGATGATCGCCAAGGCCTGCGTGGAGCATGACCTGATCGCGATCTGCGATGAGGTGTGGGAGGATGTGCGCTTCGACGGCGTGCCGCACCGCTCGCTGATGAGTTTTCCCGGCATGGCCGAGCGCACGGTGAAGATCGGTTCGGCGGGGAAGATATTCGGCCTCACCGGCTGGAAGGTCGGCTGGATGATCGCGGCGGGCCATCTGGCGACGGCGATTTCCCGCGCGCATCAGTTCCTGACTTATGCGACCGCCGTGCCGCTGCAATGGGCCGTGGCCGAGGGACTTTCGCTGCCCGATGCGGTGCTGGACGAGCAGCGCAACGGCTGGGCCGAAGCGCGCGCCCGGTTGAAGGCGGGGCTGACGCAGGCGGGCTTCGTGGTGCTGCCCAACGCGGCGACGTGGTTTCTTACCGTCGATCTTGTCGCTTCCGGCATCGCGTTAAGCGACCGCGAGTTCAGCGAGCGGACGGTGATCGAGGCCGGAGTGGCGAGCGTGCCGGTAGCAGCGCTCTATCAGGGTGAGGAAGCGCCCGAGCACTTGGTGCGGTTCTGCTTCACCAAGCCGACCGAGGTGCTGGACGAGGCTGTCGCGCGGCTGGCGCGGTTTCGCGAGACGCTGACGGGTTGATTGCCCGCAGGCCTTCCGGTCTCACGCAAATACACCAGCCCAACCACGTCCGTCATCCCCGCGAAGGCGGGGATCCCGCTTAATCTTCGCGTGCGTGGCGAAAAGAAAGCGGGGCCCCCGCCTTCGCGGGGGCGACGATATGTTTTCGGTCGTGGTCGGGTATTTGACCTTGAACTAACGCGAGCCGCGCCGCTTCGGGCAATCAGTCGCTTTCGAACGCCGCGCGCATATCGTCGTCGGCCAGATCCGAGAACTTGGTGATCCGCGCTTCGAAGCGCATGCGGACCTTGCCGGTGGCACCGTGACGCTGCTTGGCGATGATGAGTTCCGAAAGGCCGGTCACTTCTTCCATCTTCGCGCGCCAGGATTCCCACTTGTCGCGCACGTCGGGCGTGTCGGTGTCGCTGGGGAACTTCGGCTCGGTGGCCTTCACGTAGTAGTCTTCGCGGAACACGAACCACACCATGTCCGCGTCCTGCTCGATCGAGCCCGATTCGCGAAGGTCGGACAGCATCGGGCGCTTGTCTTCGCGCGATTCCACCGCACGGGAGAGCTGCGAGAGCGCGATCACCGGAACGTGCAGTTCCTTGGCCAGCGTCTTCAAACCACGCGAAATTTCGGAAATTTCGTTCACGCGGTTGTCGGTGGCGCGGCCCGAGCCCTGCAGCAGCTGCAAGTAGTCGATGATGACCAGGCCGATGTTGTGGCGGCGCTTCAGGCGGCGCGCGCGGGTGCGCAGGCCGGCGATGGTGAGGCCGGGCGTATCGTCGATGAACAGCGGCAGTTCGGCCAGTCGCTGCGAAGCGAAGGACAGCTGCTGGAAGTCCTCACGGCTGATCTTGCCCATGCGCAGCGCTTCGGAACTGATGCCCGACTGTTCGGCCAGAATACGCGTAGCCAGCTGGTCGGCGCTCATTTCCAGGCTGAAGAACGCGGTGGCCGCGCCTACCGACTTCTCGACCGGAATGCCGTCCGCCAGATCGCGCTGGAGCCGGTCGGACGCGTTGAACGCGATGTTGGTGACGAGCGAGGTCTTGCCCATGCCGGGACGGCCGGCAAGGATGATCAAGTCGGAATCGTGCAGGCCACCGATCTTGTTGTTGACCGAGTTGAGGCCGGTGGTCTTGCCCGAGATGTGGCCGCCCGAATTGAACGCCTTCTCGATCGCGCCGATCGCGGTGCGGGTGGCGGCGGCGAAGCTCTTGGCCTCGTTCGCGGTCGATGCGCCTTCGGCAACCTTGTAGAGTGCGGCTTCGGCGCGTTCCACCTGCTCCATCGGCTCCACCGATTCGGAGGTGTCCATGGCTTCGGCCACGAGGTTGCGGCCCACCGAAATCAGTTCGCGCAGCAGGGCCAGGTCGTAGATCTGGTCCGCCAGTTCGCGCGGGGCCAGCAGGCCCTGACCGTCCGCGGTCAGGCGGGCGAGGTAGGATACGCCGCCCAGCGCCTTCAGCTGTTCGTCCGCCTCGAAATAGGGGCGCAGGGTAACCGGGGTGACCACGGCCTTGCGATCGAGCAGCTGCAGGATGCGCTCATAGATGCGGGCGTGGACGGGTTCGAAGAAGTGCGTGGGCGAGAGCTGGGTGGGAAGCTCCTCGATCACGCGGTTGTCGATGAGCACGGCGCCAAGGAACGCAGCCTCCGCCTCGACGTTCGAGGGCAGACTACGGGCTTCGGCCGCGGGCTCGCGGGTGATGACGGCTTCTTCTGACATGAGGGATTTGACAATGCCCCAAGAGGCCCTGCGCCAGCAAGCGCGCGCATGGGGCATTTCTATCCACAGCCTGTTGATGGTTGGTGGATAGAAATCTTTCCAACCTTTCCGCGGCGCCAGCCCACTCCCCCGCCCGACCTCCCCTACGGGGTAGAATCCGGGAGGTCGGGCAGTAGAGTGGGCTGGCGCCGTAAGCCTTCGACGGATGTCGAAGGCGTACCAAACAAAGACTCTTCTTATCGCACGGGGTTGCCCGCTTATGCCGCAACCGCGTAAAGGCCCTCTGATCATGGCCGATCCGCGAATCTCGCATATCGAACTCGACGAGGCGACCATCCTGTGGCGCAACGCCGATATCGAGCAGGAACGGCGCATCGCGATATTCGATCTTATTGAAGACAATGTCTTCAAGCCCATGCGCGCCTTTGATGCAGGGCACGCGGGCCCTTATCGCCTGCGCCTTTCGGTGCGTGACGGCCGGCTCTCGCTGGACATTGCGGCAGACGGCGGCGATCCTATCGAGACGATGGTGCTGGGGCTTGCCCGCTTCCGCCGTCCGGTCCGCGAATACTTCGCAATCTGCGAAAGCTACTACCAGGCGATTCGCAAGGCTTCGACTCAAGAGATCGAGACGATCGACATGGCTCGCCGCGCTATCCACAACAATGCGGCGGAACTTCTGCTCGAACGGCTCGATGGCAAGGTGGAAACCGACTTTCCGACGGCGCGCAGGCTTTTCACGCTGATCTGCGTCCTGCATATCCGGGGCTGAAGGGGGCTTCACGATGGCAAGGACTGCATCGGGCGCGGTTTCGCGCAGGCGTCTGCATTGGCGTTTGGGCGCCCAGCTATTGGGCGCGTTGCTGCTGATCGCGATGATCGCTGGCGCCTGGGGCTGGTGGACGATGCGCCACTGGCAGCCTTCGCGCACGACCTTTCCCGTGCAGGGCGTGGAAGTGGGGGCGGGCGACGGCGATTTCGACTGGAAGTCGCTGAAGGCCATCGGCGCCGATTTCGCCTATGTCGATGCCAGCGCCAGTGCTTTCGCCCGCGATCCACGCTTTGTCGGCAACTTCGCGTCGGCGCGCGCGGCTGGCGTGCAGGTGGGGGCGGTGCATCGTTATGACCCGTGCCAGCCGGCACAGGCGCAATCGGCCAATTTCGTCACCACGGTGCCGCGCGATTCGCGTCTGCTGCCACCCGCCATCGATCTCGACATGCTGGCCGACGACTGCGCGACGCCGGTGTCCGACGCCAAGGTCGAGAGCGAGTTGATGACCTTCATCAACCAGATCGAGACGCATACCGGCAAGGCCGTGATCCTGAAGATCAGCCCCGCGTTCCAGTCGCGCTATCGCATCGCCGCCAAGTTCGACCGCAAGCTGTGGCTGGTGGGCGATCGCCTGCTGCCGGACTATGCCGGCCGGCCGTGGACGATGTGGACGGCCAACCAGTCCGCCGCCAACGAGATTGCGCAAGGGGGCCTGCGCTGGGTAGTGGTGCAGCCATGACCACCCATTTCAGCACCGAACAGCGCGATGCGCTGCTGGCCACCGCGCGCCAGGCCGCCGGCCGCGCCTATGCCCCCTATTCGAAGTTCCACGTCGGCGCCGCGCTGCTGATGGCCGATGGCTCGGTCGTCACTGGCGCCAATGTCGAGAATGCCAGCTACGGCCTGTCGCTCTGTGCGGAGACGGTGGCAGTGGCCGCGATCCTGTCTTCGGGAGCGCATGGCCAGCTTGAGGCTGTCGCGGTGACCGGCGGGGCGCCGGGCGCGCCCGGCGAGGGCGACGTGGTCAGCCCCTGCGGCCGGTGTCGCCAGATCCTGAACGAGATCGCCCAGCTTGGCGGCACCGACCCGCTGGTCTGGTGCGATGGCAAGGACGGCGTGATCGAAATGCGCCTGTCCGAATTGCTGCCCCACGCCTTCGGTCCGGCCAACCTCCTGTAATTCCGGGATATCGCGACGCGACACCGGCGCCCGCCGCACAAAGTGGCGCGGCAAGGTGTCGTTTCGTCGGAATCTTATTGTCAACCAAATTAGTTGAGTTATGGTGCGCATAGTCGGGACGTAGACAGAGTCGACCGGCGGTTTCCCAACCCTGTTGGAGCACCTCCATGACGCACTACCGCTATCCGCATGAACAGGACCATCTTCCCCTGATCCTTCTGGTTCCCGGCGGCCCGCTACGCGATGGCCACTGGATGAAGCGCTGGGCACAGTGGAGCGAACATTGCCGCGTGCTCGAACTGGGCATGTGGGACGAACCGCACCGCAACACCTGGGTCAACAAGCTGAACCTGGCGATCCGCCGCGCTGATCGGCCGGTGGTGATCGTGACGGACGACATTGCTGCGCTGGCGCTGGCGTGGTGGGTGGAATTCGAAGGCGTGGGGCCGGAAAACCCGGTGCTGGGCGCGATTGCCGTCAATCCACCGAACATGGACCTTCCTGGCGCCGATCCGCGCCTTTCGCGCTTTGGCGCCTGTCCCAGGCAGCCCTTGCCGTTCACGTCTTTCGTGGTGAGCGATCTGGACGCCACGGTGGCGCAGCAACGCTCGGTGATCCGCCTTGCCAAGGATTGGGGCGCTTCGCCGGTATGCGACGACACGCGCGGCGATTGGGCTTCCGGCTGGGTGATGCTGCAGAGCGTGCTAGGACTGGTGCCGGCGTCAGCGCTGACTCCGCGCTGGTCTCAGGACGAGAACCTCGCCGTGCGCGAGGCTCTGCGCCAATGGGCGGGGATTTGAGTGGAAACTGGAGGGAGTTCCGTTGCTCCTGAAGCTTCGCTGCACCCCACCTCGTCATCCCCGCGCAGGCGGGGATCCCGCTTCTTGAACGGTGCGTTTGGCACTGCGGCGCGAAGAAAAGCGGGGCCCCCGCCTTGAGGGTTGATAGGCACCGACCCAGCAGAACGAGTTGAGAGGTGGCGGGGGGCGAAGCGCTGGTTTACCGCGCTCACCCCCGCCGAAACTCTTACTTCGCCTCGCGCTCGACCAGCCATTCCAGCAGCGCGCCCATGCAGTCGGCGCCGAGCTGGGCGGAGCGTTCCGGGCTCCATGCCTGCGCCGGATCGGCGGCATCGTCGTGGTCCTTGAACGGCATTTCCAGCGTCATCGACACCGCGCCGAAGCGTTCGGCCAGCTGGTTGGTGGACATCGTCAGGTTCGCGCGGCCCGGCGCGGCGACGGCATAGCCCAGCTTGCGCTGGAAATCGGGCGTGCGGCGGTCAAGGATCTCGCTGAAGCGGTCGTACCCCGCCTGCTGCTCGGCCTTGATCGAGGGGATGCCCTGGAAACCGGCCATGAACACGGCCGGGATCGCCTCATCTCCGTGGACGTCCATGGCGAAGTCCACGCCCGTCTCGTCCATGGCATTGCGCACGGCGAGCACTTCCGGCGACTTTTCCGCTGTCGGCGTTTCCCATTCGCGATTGAGGTTCACGCCCGCGGCATTGGTGCGCAAGTGGCCGCGCACCGAACCGTCCGGGTTCATGTTGGGCACCACGTGGAAGCGGCAGCGCTTGCGCAGTTCGCGCCCGGTCGAATCGGCGGGATCGGCCAGCACTTCCAGCGCGCCTTCCATCCACCATTCGGCCATCGATTCGCCGGGGTGCTGGCGGGCATAGAGCCAGACTTGCGTGTCGCCATCGCCCATTTCCAGGCAGTCGAGCGGCTGGCCGTCCAGCGTCTGGCCCAGGCAGCGATAGGTGACGCCTTCGGTGGTCGCCAGATCGGCGATCAGGTCGTGGTGGCGTTCCATCGAATAGGGCGCGAAATAGGCGAACCAGGCCAGATCGCTTTCGGGCATGTAGCGGATCGTCAGCGTGCCGTTGTCCTCGGCCGCGTCCCAGGTGCTTTCCGCCAGCGCCCAGTACTGGCGATCTTCCGAAACGCGCGCGTTATAGTTGGGCCAGCCGCCGGGATAGGCCGATCCGTTGAGCCCGGTGATCTTCAGCACGAGTTCCTGTCCGGCAATGCCGTTCCCGCTGACGCGGAAGTGGAACCACTGCAGGAATTCGGAATCCTTGTCGCGCCGGATCGCGAGGCGGGCCGTCAGCCCTTCTGTGGAGAGGACTTCGATGTTGCCGGAATCGAATGCGGAGGTGATGTGGAGGGTGGTCATTTCACCAGGATAGTTTCGCCGGACTGGCCCGGAAAGCCCTTGAACAGCGCTTCGGCCATTTTTGCGGCGCCCAGAGAGGTTTGCGCCATCGGCGACTTGGAACTGACGGTGAAGGCAGCGCGGCCTTCCCACAAGGTGCGGCCACCCGGACGATCGCGGATCATCACCTGCATCCGGGTCTCCACCTGATCGGCGGGCCGGCCGGACAAGTTGATGCCGATGCCCAGGCCGACGCCCGAACCGTAGGAACCGGCGGTGCCCAGGCCGCCCACCGAAACGGGGTTGCTCTGATTCCCGACCTGCAGCGTGCGGCGATCCACCGTCAGCACGGCCACCTTGGTATCGGAAACCGTCTCGCCCGGAAGCGCCTGCCGGAAGCCGACGCGGGCCAGTTCCTGCCCGACGGCGGCAGCGTAGGCACGGAATTCAAGGCTGGACGCGTCCTGGCCGGGGCCGGCGTCGACGCGGATGACGCCGCTGTTCAGTGCAGGCGCATCGGGGGCGGTGAAGCGCGTGACTTCCACCGGCCCGACTTGCGCGGCGCATCCGCCAAGCGCGAGCGCGCCGGAAAGAAGCATCATGGCGACGAGGGGGCGGGCGTTGCGGAACATGTCTGGCTCTCTCCGGGGGCTAAGTGGTTCAGTGATAACCCTTGCCGCCGCCCGGAGCCAGAGTGTTGGAGCGGGTAGAAAAATGCCCGCGAGGGCATTTCTGTGGCGGCATCGGCCCACGCCCCCACCCTGACGCCCGCAGGATACTGCCGTTAGGTGGCAGGGCGGGGGCCGGGGACGTGGGCCGGGGACGGGGGCGTGGGCCGGTGCCGCGAAATTCGCCCTCGATCCTCAGCCGGCAGCGCCGGGAACCGGGTCCGCCTTCGGGAAACCGTCGAAGAGGGCACTGGCCAGCTTGCCGGCGATGCGGTCGTCCGGCCAGTTGTTGTCGCCTTCGCGCGTGGCGATCGTGGCGTAGCCTTCCCACAGCACCTTGCCGCTTGTCTTGTCGACGATGCGGGTGTCGAGGCGGGTGCTGATCAGCGCGCTGCGGGGCTTGGAAAGGTCGACATTGACGGCAAGGCCATAGGCCGAACCATGGTTGCTGACGCCCATCGCGGCGGTGCCGCTGACCGGGTTGCGCTTTTCTTCGGCCGGGGTGAGGACCTGGCGGGTGATCTTCAGCTCGACATCCTGCCCGCCGTTGTCGGCCTTGGCCTGGGTGTCGTAGCCGGCGCCGACGAGGGCGTCGATGATGGCCGCTTCATAGCGGGCACGTTCCGAACCGGCGATCCACGGACCGTCGCCCGATTCGGATGTGACGATGACGGCGCCGTGGCCCAGTTCGCCCGCTTCGGGGCCTTGTGCCACGAATCGGCTGACTTCGACTCGGCCCTCGCGCGGGTCCTTGCTGTTGGTGCGATAGGGTGAGGAGGTGGGGCCGCCCATCAACGGATCGTTCCAGCCGCCACCCCAACCGGAGCCGTATCCGCCGCCCCAGCGTGAACCCCATCCGGGCTGGGCCTGAACGGAAGAAGCGGCACCCAGAGTTGCAAGGGTAAGCGCCATGCCAGAGGCGAGAATCGCGGCTTTGAGCGTGTGCATCGGTGTTCTTGTGTCCGAAAGAATCGGTTGGGTCGCACCCGGTATTGCGCTATCGGCTCGTCGCGATTGCCCCGCGATGAACGGAGCCGATTGACGGAAAACCGCGCCTGACCGGAGCAAGTTCGAGCAGAAGGAATGGGCGCTCACGCTTGACTTTGCAAGCCACTGCCACTAACGGCGCCACTTCAAATTTCTGGCGGCGGCCCAGTTGCTGTTGGAACAACCGCCGAACCACCAAGACGAGACGAACCATGAAGATTGTGAACAGCCTGAAGTCGCTCAAGGGTCGCCACCGGGACAACCGCGTGATCCGTCGTCGCGGCCGCACTTACGTCATCAACAAGACCAACCGTCGCTTCAAGGCTCGCCAGGGCTGATTCGTCTTGCCTGCCCCCGCTGTAACGGCGGGGTATCGGGCAAGCGGTCATAGCGACGACAGTAGACCCCCGCCGCAAGCGGGGGTCTTGTCATGTCCGGAGCGCGCGTGAACATGCAAGGTAATGGGCCTGTAGACGCTGTCGTCTTCGACGTCGGCCGCGTGCTGGTGCAGTGGGACATGCGCGGCGCGCTGTTCGCCAGGCTGATCGACGATCCCGAGAAACTCGACTGGTTCTGTGCGAACGTCGTCACCGAACAGTGGCACTTCGCGCACGATGCCGGTGCCGACCTCGGCGAACTGGTCGCCGCCCGCAAGGCGGAGTTTCCCGGCCACGACGACCTGATCGACGCTTACGCCACGCGCTTCCTCGAAACGATTCCGGGCAATGTGCCCGGCAGCCACGAAATCGTGCGCGAATTGGCCGCGCGCGACGTGCCGCTCTACGCCATCACCAATTTCGCCAGCACCTTCTGGCGCGAATATCGCGCAAGCGAGCCGCTGTTCGATCTGTTCGGCGATGTCGTCGTTTCGGGCGACGAGAAGCTGGTGAAGCCGCATGCCGAAATCTACGAACTGGCCGCCCGCCGGTTCGGTCATGCACCGGACGCGATGCTGTTCATCGACGACAATGCCGACAATATCGCCGGTGCCGCCGCGCTCGGTTGGCAGGTTCATCATTTCCGCGATGCGGAAACCCTGCGGGCCGACCTGACCGCGCGGGGCCTGCTGGGCTGAAGTTGCCGCTCGACCGGCAGGGGCGACCGAATAGTTCGCCGCTTGCCCGGTTAAGGTAAAAATTTTTCTTCGCACTTGCAGCGTAACTTCTTGGCAAGTGCGAATCCTTGTTGCATCACTTGGTCAACAGGGAGTCACAATGTCGGCTGCGGGCAAAACGAACTTCGACGAAATGCTCAATGCGGACGGGTCTGTCAGGCCCGCCTATGCCGATCTCAGCCAGTGGTACGATTCGCAGGACAAGGCCTGGTTCAACCGCCAGCAGGTGGAGGCCGAACGCTTCTTCCGCCGCATCGGCATCACCTTCAACGTCTATGGTGACGAGGCGGCCGAGGAACGGCTGATCCCGTTCGACCTGATCCCCCGCATCATCACCGCGCGCGAATGGCGCAAGCTGACGCGCGGCATCGAACAGCGCGTGCGGGCGCTCAACGCCTTTCTGCAGGACCTGTACCACCGGCAGGAAATCGTCCGTTCCGGCCGCCTGCCGATCGAGGCGCTGCGCGACAATGTGGCGTTCCTGCCGCAGATGATCGGCATGACCCCGCCCGGCGGCGTCTATACCCACATCGTCGGCATCGACCTTGTCCGCACCGGGCCGGAAGAATTCATGGTGCTGGAGGACAATGCCCGCACCCCGTCCGGCGTCTCCTACATGCTGGAGAACCGCGAGACGATGATGGCGATGTTCCCGGAACTGTTCACCAAGGTTCCGGTGCGCCCCGTCTCCGACTATCCGCGCCGGCTGGCCCGATCTTTGCGCGCCTGCGCACCGCCCGCGTTCAAGGGATCGGGCCGGCCCACCGTGGCGGTGCTGACGCCGGGCATCTACAATTCCGCCTATTTCGAACACGCCTTCCTGGCCGACCAGATGGGCGCCGAACTGGTGGAGGGCAGCGACTTGCGCGTGGTCGATGGCCGCGTCGCCATGCGCACCACCACCGGGTACAAGGCGATCGACGTGATCTACCGCCGGGTGGACGACGAATACCTCGATCCGCTGACCTTCCATCCCGATTCGGTGCTGGGCGTCGCCGGGATCATGGACGTCTATCGATCGGGCGGCATCACCATCGCCAACGCACCCGGCACCGGCATCGCCGACGACAAGGCGATCTATAGCTACATGCCGGAGATCGTGGAGTTCTACACGGGCGAGAAACCGATCCTGCCCAACGTGCCGACCTGGCGCTGCTCTGAACCGGAAGCGCTGGCCTATGTGCTGGACAATCTGGCGGAGCTGGTCGTCAAGGAAGTGCACGGATCGGGCGGCTACGGCATGTTGATCGGGCCTACGTCCTCGAAAAAGGAACTGGCCGCCTTCGAAGCCAAGCTGCGCGCCAAGCCGCACAACTACATCGCGCAGCCCACGCTGTCGCTTTCCACCGTGCCGATCTTCACCAAGGCCGGCCTCTCGCCGCGCCATGTGGACTTGCGGCCCTATGTGCTGGTCTCTCCCGACGGGATCGACATCACGCCGGGCGGGCTTACCCGCGTCGCGCTGAAGAAGGGCTCGCTGGTGGTCAATTCGTCGCAGGGCGGCGGCACCAAGGATACCTGGGTACTGGACGAATAATGCTCGGACGTGCTGCCAACGGCGTTTACTGGATGAGCCGCTACCTTGAGCGGGCGGAGAATACCGCGCGGCTGATCGACGTGGGGTTCCACCTCGCCCTCACGCGCAGCGACAAGCATGCGCAGGAAGAGGAGTGGAAGTCCGTCCTTACCACCACCGGCCAGGTGGACGATTATGCCGCGCGCCATTCGGATTTCGGCGGGCCGCAAGTGTTCAACTACCTGCTGCGCGAGAAGGACAATCCCGCCTCCGTCCTGCGGATGATCGAGAATGCGCGAACCAATGCGCGCATGGTCCGCACCAGCCTGACCAACTCGGTATGGGAAGCCACCAATGAAGGGTGGATGATCCTGTCCGAACTGCTGTCGCGCCCGGTGCGCGAATCGAACCTGGGCGAAGTGCTCACCGCGATCCGTCGGCAGGGCACGCTGGTGCGCGGCGCGCTGGAAGGGACGATGCTGCGCAACGAGGTGTTCAACTTCGCGCGCATCGGCACTTTCATCGAACGGGCGGACAGCACCGCCCGCATCCTTGACGTGAAGTATTACGTGCTGCTGCCCTCGGTGGCATGGGTGGGATCGAGCCTGGACAATGTGCAGTGGGATACGCTGCTGCGCTCGGTGGCGGGCAACCGCGCCTATTCCTGGCTCAATGCCGGCGCGATGGACCCGCGCGGCATTGCCCGTTTCCTGATTCTGGACGGCCAGTTCCCACGCAGCCTGGTGTTCTGCTATGAAAAGCTGCGCAGCAATCTGGCCGGGCTCGCCAAGGAATATGGCGAGGAAACTTCCGCCCACGACCTGATGCGCGAGACGGGCGCGGCGCTGAACCAGACGACGATCGAACATATCTTCGAGACCGGTCTGCACGAATTCCTGCAGGACTTCATCGGCAAGACCAACCGCCTCGGCAACGCCATCGCCGCCGATTACCGTTTCATCGAGTAGAAAGGGACCGTTTCCCGTGCTGCTGACCGTGACCCACACCACCCGCTACACCTTCGACGCGCCGGTCACGCACGGTCTCCAGCGGTTGAAACTGCGGCCCAAGACCACGCATGGGCAGGAAGTGGTGGACTGGGCGATGGACCTGACCGGCGCCCGTGCCGAAGCGGAATATGACGATCACCACCACAGCCACACCGCGCTCGTTTCGATCGAGCCCGGGGCCGACACGGTGGTCGTCGCCTGCCGGGGCACCGTGCGCACCATCGACAACAGCGGCATTACCGGCAGCCACACCGGGCTGATGCCGCTCTGGACGTTCCTGCGGCCCACGCGCCTGACCAAGGCCGGAAGCCGCGTGCGCGCGCTGGTGGAGGATGTCGATGCCGACCGGCGCGATCCGCTGGAATTCCTCCACGCGCTGTCGCGGCTGGTGGCGGAACGGATCGACTATGTGCCCGGCGCCACCGATGCCAAGACCACCAGCGAAGAGGCGCTGGGCGCCGGCAAGGGCGTGTGTCAGGACCATGCGCATATATTCATCTCGGCTGGCCGCCTGCTCGATATCCCGATGCGCTATGTCGGCGGCTACCTGAAGATGAACGACCGGGAAGAGCAGGAGGCCGGCCACGGCTGGGCGGAAGCGCATGTGCCGGGGCTGGGCTGGGTGGGGTTCGACGTATCCAACGGCATGTCGCCCGACGAACGGTATATTCGCGTGGCCAGCGGTTGCGATTATAGTGAGGCGGCCCCTGTAACCGGAATCGCGGCGGGAGGTGGGGATAGCCGCCTTGAAGTGCGTTTGTCGGTGGGAGAGAAAGTGCTAGGTCAGCAGCAACAGCAGCAGTCCTCCACCGGGAGGCAGCAGCAAAGCGGCTAAGAGCCGTTTCCTCTCGCAAAAGGCAGGATGCGGGGGAAAGCGAATCGATCGGGGCGTAGAATTCCATGACCTATTGCGTGGGCATCATGCTGGACCGCGGGCTCGTGCTGATGAGCGACACCCGCACCAATTCCGGGGTCGACAACATTTCGACCTTCCGGAAGATGTACCATTGGCAGATTCCCGGCGAACGGGTGATCTCGGTGATGACCGCGGGCAACCTTGCCACCACGCAGGCGGTGATCAGCCAGCTTGAGGAACGCAACAAGGCCCCGGCGGAACGGCACAATTCGCTGTTGGAAGCGCCCACGATGTTCCAGGTGGCCACGATCGTCGGCAACCTGCTGCAGGACGTGATCGCGGAACGCGCGGCGGACAATGGCCAGACGGCGGCGGCGGGCACTTTCAGCGCGACGATGATCGTCGCCGGCCAGATCAAGGGCATGGAACCGCGCCTGTTCCTGATCTACCCCGAAGGCAACTTCATCGAAGCCAGCTTCGACACGCCGTTCTTCCAGATCGGCGAGACCAAGTACGGCCGCCCGATCCTGATCCGCGGCTACGAACGGGACATGAGCTTCGAAGCGGCGGTGAAGCTGCTCTGCGTGTCGTTCGATTCGACCGTGAAGGCAAATCTCTCGGTCGGAATGCCGCTGGACCTGCTGGTGCTGGAGACGGACACCTTCACCCCGCTGCACGAACGGCGGATCGAAGCGAACGATCCCTATTACCAGTCGATCTCGGCCAGTTGGGGCGAAGCGCTGCGCCAGGCGCTGGAGGGGCTGCCCGACTACACGATCGATTCCGACATCGATTCAGGCGCTAATGCAGGCGCCAATTCAGGCAGGGCTGGCAAGTCGAAAGGCGCCGCCGCCCGATAGCGGCCGGCAGCTGCCGCGCGCTAGGCTGAGTTTGCGGTCGTGCCCAGGCGGCGATGCCAGGCAATCGCCGCCTGGCCCGCGATGGTCCGAAGATCGCGCAGCGACGCCCCGCCGGGGGCCGACCCGGAGGCCGACAGGCTGAGGCGGCGCAGAATGCTGCCGACGTCGTGCAAGGCCACTTCGGCCTCCACGCTGGCCAGCCCGGCGCTGCGGCGCACGGCCTCCACCTCGGCGACCGGCCGATCGGCCTGCACCGCGTCGAAATAGGCGCGATTGGCTTCGATTCCTTCGCGGATGCGCTCCTTCAGCGATGCGCCAAGGTCGGGCCACAGCAGGAACACCGCCAGCAGTGCCGCCAGGCTGCCGATCACGTTGTCCAGCATCCGGGCCCCGGCGATGCCCGCCCCGGGCGAGAGCATCTCGGTAACGATCACGAAGAGCGCGGTCAGGAACACGACGAAGGCGGTGTAGTTCACCGAACGCAGCGCGATCGCCGTGCCGGCCAGCACCACGGCCAAGGCGGATAGCGCCAGCGTGCCGCTGCAGAGGAACAGCGCGCCCAGCGCTGCGAATCCGCCCAGCAGACTGCCGAGGATACGTTCCAGACATCGGGCCCAGGTCACGCGGGCGCCACCCTGCAGCACGACGATCACCGCCATCGCCGCCCAGTACGGATAGCCAAGGTGGAACAGGATCGCGGCGTAGTAGACCGCCACCAGCCCGGCGGATTGACGCAACGCCTGCCGCAGTGCCGCCTGCGAGATGGCGCGCGCCTGCACGGCTTTGCGTCCGGCGGCGGGCGGCGGCATCTGAAGCGGTTGAGACAGCTCGGCCTGCGCTGGTTTCGGCGCTGTCGCCAGCGCCGTTTCCAGGGCCAGCGTGCAGCCGGCAAACAGGGGGGCCGTCAGCGTTCCGCGCAGGCGCGCCAGTCGGTCCGCGGCCCAGGGCAGGGCGGCCGGGGCCCGGTCGCCGCGTTCGCTTGAGGCGAGGCACCAGGCCAGCAGGGCGGTCCTGCACGCGCGGGCCACGGCCACGCGCTCGCCGGTGGGGCCAAGGTCGTCGATGAAGGACTGATCGAGCGCGATCAGCGCGCCGAACATCGTTTCCGCCGCGTTCCGTACCCGTGCAAAGGGCCCCGCCGCAGCGGGATCGTCGGCATAGCGGTCGATCGTGCCGCGCAACCGTTCGATGGAGAGGCGCACGGTGCGTCGGTGTTCGGAATGCTCGCTATGCCAGCGGCGATCGCGATGCTGCCCTTCGCCCAGCGTGACCAGACTGTCGGCCATGTCCAGCAGGCGGACCCGCACGGCATCGCTCGCCCGCTCCAGCGGCAGCAGGGGATCGATCCGCCACAGGACGTTTATCAGCAGATAGGCCCAGATCGCGCCGAGGGAAAAGGCCGCGGCCTGAACGCCGGCCTGCGCCAGATGCTGGGGAAATCCCACCGCGACCACCGCGACTACGCTGAGCAATGTGCCCAGCAGCCCGCCGAACGGAATGCGCGCGGATGCCAGCACGGCGGCAAGGACCAACAGCGGGCCGATCACGAAACCCGCATTGGGCGCGGCGGAGGCGGCCCAGGAACCGGCCAGGCCGATGATCGCGCCGCAGCCGACGAAGATGGCAAGCAGGCGCCGGCGCAGGCGGTCCGGTCCCGGTGCATCGCAAAGGCAGGTCCAGAATGCGGCAAAGACCGCCCAACCCATTCCGGCATGTCCGGTGGCCACTGCCAACGCCAGCGGAAGCGCGACGGCCACGGCAGCGCGCAGCCCCTCCGCATGGATGAAGTGTTCGGGCACGAACCCGAAGGAGCGCAGTTCAAGCCGGCGCGCCGCCCATCTCAGGGTCGTATTGGCACGGCGTTTTCGGGGGCGGTTCGGTGCAACGGGGGCAAATGTCATGGCAATAGCGCGAATCTGCCGCCTGCAGCCGCGCGCAGCAACACTCTTTTGGCGGATGACGCGGATTGTCCCCTTATGTTTCGGGTCGCGCGCGGGAACGGGTTGATGCTGGCGACGCTGCCGCTAGCGTTCGATCAGAGCAGCAAACCGAGAGGCGCATGACGATGAACCTTCGCGACGCGGGGCCGGGTGACGTCGCGGGCATTACCGCGATCTACAACCATGCCGTGGCGAACACGACGGCGGTATGGAACGAAACGCCGGTGGACCATGCCAACCGCGCGGCGTGGCTCGTGGATCGGCAGGGTGCCGGCTATCCCGTGCTGGTGGCTGAGGACGCGGATGAAAGCGTGGTCGGCTATGCCAGCTTCGGCGATTGGCGTGCGTGGTCCGGCTATCGCCACACGGTCGAGCATTCGGTCTACGTTCGCGTGGATCAGCGCGGGAACGGCATTGGCAAGGCGCTGATGCTGGCGCTGATCGAACGGGCCCGCGCTTCCGGCAAGCATGTCATGGTCGCGGGGATCGAAGCCGGGAACACCGCCTCGATCGCCCTGCACGAGAAACTGGGCTTCGAATCGGTTGGGCTGCTGAAGCAGGTTGGCGCGAAGTTCGGTGGTTGGCTCGATCTGGCGTTCCTGCAACTCACGCTGGACCAGCGCGAGACGCCGGAACCCTAAGCGGTCGCCCGTGCCAGTCGCTCGGCCAGCGCGGCGAAGTCGGCCTCGCTGGCCTGCCAGGTCTTGGCGAACAGGCCGCCTTCGCCGAACAGTGCGCGCGGCGTGCCCTCCATGCCCTGTTCGCGCCAGATATCGGCAAGGCGCACGGCCATCGGATCGTCGACCGGGCCCCACTTGGCGGCATTGTCGCCCCGCACGTGGCGCAACCATGCCGCCAGCGCGGTGAGGATCGCCGGGCACTGCTTGTCTTTTGCCTGATTGGCGGCAAGCGTTTCCAGCCAGCGCTGCGGGATTTTCTGGCTGCCGTCCATCGCGATCTGGATCAGCCGGTGCTGCAGCGCGGGATTGGCGAAGCGGGCCAGCAAGGCATCGGCATAGGCCTGCAGATCCTGCGAAGGCGCGGCCTTGATGGTCGGCTGGGCTTCGTCGTGCATCAACCGCTCGATCAGCGGGCGGATCGCCGGATCGCCCACCGCCTGATGGACGAAGGCGTGTCCGTGTTCCAGGCCGAGATAGGCGAGCGCCGAATGCGCGCCGTTCAGCATGCGCAGCTTGGCCGCCTCATAGGGGGCGACGTCGCTGACCAGCTCGGCACCGACGTTTTCCCATTGCGGGCGGGCCCCGGCGAACTTGTCCTCGATCACCCACTGGCTGAACGGCTCGGTCATCACCGCGCCGTCGTCATCCAGCCGGGCGAGCGTGGCCACCATCTTGCGGTCGGCGGCGGTGGTGGCGGGGACGATGCGGTCGATCATTGCGCAAGGGAACGTGCATTCCGCCGCCACCCATGCGCGGAGATCGGCATCCTTCAGCGCGAGATACTCGCCCATCAGCCGCTCAAGCTGGCGGCCGTTGAGCGCAAGATTGTCGCACGAAAGCAGCGTCAGCCCCGGCAGCCCCTGATCGCGGCGGCGGCGCAGGCCGGCTTCGAGGAAGGCATAGATGCTGCCATGGTGGGCCAGAAACGGATCGAGCGATCCGTCGGCAGCGCGGCAATAGCCCTTTTCGGTGACGGTGAAGGTCACGATCCGCGTTTCCGGCGCGGCGATCTGGGCGATCACCGCCTCCGGATCCTCGCTGGCGACGATCACGCGCTGGATCGATCCGACCACGCGCATCCGATTGCGCTCCGCCGAACATTCGGTGAGCGTGTAGAGCCCGTCCTGCGGATTGAGCTGGCGCGCCACATTGGCCGATCGCAGCGAAACGCCCACGATGCCCCAATCGCGATCGCCCTTGGCCATCGCCCGGTCGGTATACCAGGCCTGATGGGCGCGGTGGAACGCGCCGATGCCGAAGTGGACGATGCCCGCCGCCTGCGCCGCGCGGTCATAGCCGGGGCGGGCGACGGATTCGGGCAGGCGGGACAGCGTTTCGCTGGAGAGTCTCACAGACGATAGGCCTTCTTGACGAGATTGTAGGTCAGGTCACGCGCCAGTTCGGCGGCTTCCCAATCCTCGATACGATGCTCCATTACGAGTTCGGCAAGGAACCCGCAATCGATCCTGCGCGCGACATCGTGGCGGGCGGGTATCGACAGGAACGCGCGGGTATCGTCATTGAAGCCCACGGTGTTGTAGAAACCGGCGGTTTCCGTGGTCATGCGGCGGAACCGGCGCATGCCTTCGGGGCTATCGTGGAACCACCACGCCGGGCCCAGCTTCAGGCACGGATAGTGCCCGGCCAGTGGTGCGAGTTCGCGGGCATAAGTGCTCTCATCCAAGGTGAAGAGGATGATCGAGAGGCCGGGCTCGTTGCCGTACTTGTCCAGCAGCGGCTTCAGATTGGCGACGTATTCGGTGCGCGAGGGGATGTCCGCGCCCTTGTCGCGCCCGAAGCGGTCGAACACGCGGGCGTTGTGGTTGCGGAACGCGCCGGGGTGGATTTGCATGACCAGCCCGTCGTCCAGGCTCATCCCCGCCATTTCGGTGAGCATCTGCGCGCGGAAGAGTTCGGCGTCTTCGGCGGTGAACGCGCGCTTGCTCACCTTGTCGAACAGCGCTTCGGCATCGGTGGGGGAGAGGTCCGCCGTGCGCGGCGTCGGGTGGCCGTGGTCGGTGGAAGTCGCGCCCATGTCCGCGAAGAAGCGGCGGCGCTGGCGGTGCGCGGCGAGGTAGCCGTTCCAGGTGAGGCAATCCTCGCCGGTGATTTCGGAGAACTTCGCCAAGTTGTCGCGGAAGCCTTCAAACTCCGGGTCCACGACGGGATCGGGGCGATAGGCGGTGATCACCTTGCCTTGCCAGCCGCCGGGGCGCGCATTCTCGGCGCGGATTGCGGCGTGGTATTCCAGCGTGTCCAGCGGGCTTTCGGTGGTGGCGATCGCCTCGATGCCATAGCGGTCGAACAGCGCGCGCGGGCGGAAATCGTTCGTCGCCAGCTTTTCGGTGATCGTGTCGAAATAGAGGTCGCTGGTTTCGGCGGACAGCTGCGCGCTGATCCCGAACGCTTCGGCAAAGACCCAGTCCAGCCACATGCGCGAAGGGGTGCCGCGGAATAGGAAGTAGTTGTCCGCAAACAGCCGCCACGCCGCGCGCGGGTCCGCCTTTGGATTGCGCACGCCCAGATCTTCCATGGCGATGCCCTGCGAATAGAGCATGCGGAAGACGTAGTGATCGGGGATCAGCAGCAGGTCGGTGGCGTTGCCGAAAGTCTCGTTGCCGGCGAACCAGCGCGGATCGGTATGGCCGTGCGGGCTGACGATCGGCAGGTCTGCGACATGCCGGTAAAGCTCGCGCGCGAGCTTGCGCGTGGCGGGATCTGCCGGCAGCAGACGGTCGGGATGAAGCTCAAGGGGGCGAATGGGCATCAGTCATCCAGGGCTGTGAAACGGAAATCGCGGAACGTCGCTTCGCCTTCTCCGGCAGCATATAGACCGGGACGCAGCATGAGGAACCCCCCACGAACATTGTGGTGGTATCCGGACACCTCCATGCCGCGATCAAATCGCTTCCACGTTTTCCCGCCATCGCCGGAGGTGTGGTAGGAAACGATGTGGCGGCGATTGGTCACGCGCATCTTCATGCGGCGGCCATGCGGGTTGGCGGGGCGGCCGCGCTCCATGCCGTACTGGTGGGTGACGAAGCGCTCTGAATCGAAGCCGAGCCCGGCGTAGAGCTTGTCGTCATAGAACAGCACCAGCCCGGCCGTACCGCCAGGCGGAATCTCGATATCGCATTCGAACTGGTAGCTGGTGTCGCCGGCGATCAGCAGCAGCGGCGATCCGCTCGACGGGGCGAGGCCCTTGCCCCTGAGATGCAGAGCGCCGCCTTCGACACGCACACGGCTGGCTTCGTCCGGGGCCGGGCGGAAGAACGACCACTTGGAGCCCATCGCCAGCGGTTTCGAGAAATCGTCCGACAGCGGCATGCCGTGGGGCAGCGGCTTCGCCACCCTGGGCACCGGCAACGGCTGCGACAGATCGCCGCCGGTCATCTTGAACCAGCCATCCGGCGTCCATTCGATGGTGTCGAGCAGGCACTGGCGCCCCAGCGTCCAGAAGCCGTTCTCGAACCCGTGGTAGAGCGTGTACCAGCGCTTGTCCGGCCCCTCCACCAGCGAGGCATGGCCGCGCGACCACCAGGCTTCCGATTGGTTCTCGGTGCGGACCAGCGGGTTGCCGGGGTGCTGTTCCCACGGGCCGTGGATCGATCGGGCGCGCGCGGCGATCACCATGTGGCCGGTCGGCGGGCCGGCGGTGCCACCCACGGCGGTGAGCATGTAGAACCAGTCGCCATGGCGGTGGATCTTGGGGCCTTCGGGCGAGAAGCCTTCGACATCCCACTCGTCCGGATAGTGCCAGGGATCGTAGACATGCTCGACCTTGCCGGCCAGCGAAAGGCCGTCTTCGGACAGGCGCACGCGGTCGCCGCCGGACAGGAACAGCCAGCGCGAACCGTCCTCGCCCACGGCGTGGCAGGGATCGATATGATCGTGCAGGCCCAGCGGTTTCGGATCGCTCCACGGGCCGTCGATATGGTCGGCCCAGATCACGTAGATCTCGTTGGGTTCGGCCTTAACCGGGATGTAGAGGAAATAGCGGCCCTTGTGCTTTTCCAGGCTGACCGCCCAGACCGAGCCGATATTGCGGGTGAGCGCGGGCTTCCTCGGTTGCCAGTTCACCAGATCGCGGCTGTGCCAGATGGTGAGGCCGGGATAGGAATCGAAGCTGGAGAAGGTGAGGTAATAGTCCTCTCCATCCTTCAGCACCGCCGGGTCGGGCCGGTCGCCGGAGAGCACCGGGTTGAGCATCGTGCCCCCAATGCCAATACCGCCCAAGTCGGAAATCCGCTGGTTGTCGAACCCGCGCCGCCATCGAACGGGAGCCGGGGCGGGCGGGGGAGGAGGTCCACCCACCCCGGGCTCCCTTGCTGCGGCGGCTTCCCCCTGAAGCCCTGCCGCTGCAAGTCCTGCGCCGCCGATCAGGGCGGCCTTTATCGCTTCACGTCTGTCCATGCTCATTCCGTCAGCCCGAGAAAGTTACGCCAGCCCCTTGGTCTGCGCCCATGCGCGCCAGAGGTCGGGCCATGCCTCCACCGGCTTGCCCATGGCCCGGCGCAGGCCGAAGCCGTGGCCGCCGTGTTCGAAGAAATGTGCCTCCACCGGGATGCCGCGCGCCTTCAGCGCGGCGCGCAGGCGCACGGTGTTCTCCACCGACACCGCGTCGTCATCCTCGGCATGGAGCAGCCAGTGGGGCGGGGCATCGGCGGGCACGGTGCGCTCGGGCGAATAGGCTGCCTCCAGTGCAGGCGTGGGGGCGGGGCCCAGCAGCAGATCGCGCGAACCGGCATGGGCGATCGCCGGGTCCATGGAGACTACCGGATAGATCGGCGCGGCGCAGAAGGGCTTGGCGGAAAGGCGGTCGGCCGCATCCACCGGCGCATAGACTTGCGCGGCGAAGCGGGTGGAAAGGCTGGCGCAGACATGGCCGCCGGCGGAAAAGCCCATGGCGGCAACGCGTTCGGGATCGATCGCGAAGTCCCGCGCGCGGTGGCGGATCAGGCGCATGGCGCGCTGCGCGTCGATCAGCGGGGTATCGGGGCCGCTGGCCCAACCTTCGCCGGGCAGGCGGTAGAACAGCACGAAGGCGGTGAAGCCGCGCGCGGTCAGCCAGCGCGCCATCTCGTAGCCTTCCTTGTCGACCACCACCCACTTGTAGCCGCCGCCGGGCGTCAGCAGTACCGCCGCGCCATTGGGGCGGTCGGGCCGGAACACCGCCATGCGCGGGCGGGTAATGCCATGGACGGCGCGATCGGTGACGAGGGTGTCGGCAGAGCGTTCGTCCACCGTTTCGATAAGGGCCTTCGCGGGCATGCCGGGGGCGCCCTTGGGCCAGAGGTCGATGGTCTCGGTCGGCTGGGGCAGGCCGGGCGCGCGGGGCTTGTCGGTCGCCACCGGAGGCGCGGTCTGCGCCATGGCGTCTCCGGCGATCAGGCCGGAAACGAGAGAGGCCGCCATGAACGATCGACGGTCGAAGGTCATGGCGGCACTCTCCAGTTTCAAGTCAGGTATTATTTCAAGTCAGGTATTCAGGGCCATCCGGCCGGTGTGCGGGATCAGTACTTGACCCGCGCGCCGAACAGGATGGTGCGCCCGAAGTGGTTGTTCTCGTAGTTGCGCTGGGCATCGACGTCGTTCCAGCGGTAGCGATATTCGTCGGTCAGGTTGTTGCCGTCCACCGAGAGTTCCAGCCAGTCGGTCGCCTGATAGCGCACGGCAGCATCGACGCTGGTGTACGAGCCATAGCCTTCGAACACGTTGCCGGTGGCGCTGCCCTGATCGACGAAGGGCCCGCGATAGCTGACCGAACCGCGAATGCTGAACTTGCCATCGTCATAGTAGAGCGTGGCGTTCCAGGCCCGCTTCGACACGCCGTAGAGCGTCGAGTTGTAGATCGCCGATACGCCGGTCAGGGCGCAGGCGCCGGTGGTGGCATTGCGTGTGCAGGCCGAAACCGCCGGGCCGGTCTGCTGGTAGTCGGCATCGCTCTTGATGAAGGTGGCATTGCCCTGGAAGCCGGTGTGGCTGAGGATGCCCGGCAGGAAGGTGAAGGGCATCTGCAGCGCCACTTCCACGCCCTTCAGCGTTGCACCCTGGCCGTTCACCTGCGACGAGACCACGTATTCCTGATTGGGATCGTAGTTGATGTAGGCAGGCGAGCTGGGCGTCAGCACCGATTTGTCGAGGCCCAGCTGCGGCAGCGTGGCGGTGTAGGTGCCGGAAACCGGGAAGCTTTCGATCTTCTTGATGAAGCCCGCCACCGACAGCAGCGCGCCCGGTGCGAAGTACCATTCGACCGACGCGTCGAAGTTGGTCGCCCGGTAGGGATCGAGGAACGGGTTGCCGTAAGTGACCTTGTAGTTGAACCCGTCGACCGAACCGCCGGGGTTCAGGTTGCCCAGCGAAGGCCGGGTGATCACCTTGGCCACCGCGCCGCGCACGATCACGTCATGCGTGGGATAGAAGGCCAGGTTCATCGACGGCAGCCAGTCGTCGTAGGTCCGCTCCACGGTGGCGGCGACGCCGGCGGTGTAGCCGGTCGACTGCTGGTTGGTGTGGGCATAGCGCATGCCCGCATTGCCCGCGAATTCCAGCCCGAAGATGTCACCCTTCACGTCGAACTGGAGATACCCGCCCGAGGTGGTTTCCTGAACGCGGCGGTTGCTGCCGAGATCCTCGACCGCGGTGCGCTGGTAGAGGTTGGTATAGTCGGCGGCGTTGTTGATGTTCGCCACCAGCCAGGAATCGGTGGTGCCGCTGGCCTGGCCGGCATCGCCCAGGTTGACCAGTTGCGAGATGTCGGAGGTGACGGGCAGGCCGTAGACGCTGGCCGAGCAGGTGGTGGTGCCCAGGATCAGGTCGGGCTTGCCGTTGCCGCTGCAGGCCACGGTGTCGCGCGTCCACAGCTGGGTGCGGAAGTTGTACCGCCGCCAGACCGCGCCGGCCTTCACGGTGAAGCCTTCGGTCACGTCCCATTCGCTGCGCAGCTGGCCGGTCTTGAACTGGTTCTTCACGTAGGAAGGACGGTCGCGGATTTCGGCGAGCTGGAAGGTTGCCGGGTTGGTCACGTCGATGCCGTAGCTGAGCACCGGCGACTTCATGTCCGAATAGTCGAAGTTGAAGCCATTGGCGCCCTTGGCGTCATAGGCGATGGTGGTTTCGACCGGGATCTTGGCGTTGGATTGCGAGATGCCGCCCAGCGCGGTGACGCGGAAGGTATCGGTGATATCCTGATCCAGCGTGGCGCCGATCTGATAGAATTCGGTGTCCGACTTGCGCAGGTAGCTTTCGGTGCGGACATAGGCGTTGTTGTACGTGCCGCTGACCATGTTGCCGTTGTCGTCATAGGTCGGGTCGACGACGTTGAAGCTGCGCTCGTTCGAACGGGCCAGCACTTCCAGCCACTGTTCGGCGCGCTTTTCCTTGAAGCGGGAATAGAGCCCGTCGATCGAGAGCTTGGTGCGGTCGGTCGGCTCGAACTGGATCGATCCGGTCAGGCCCAGGCGTTCGCGGTCATGCTCCACCTTGCCGTAGCGCGGAATGCGCGCGTGGAACGAGAGCGAGGCTTCGTCGCACGCGGCGGAGGGGCGGTAGTAGCCGCCCGAATTGACCGGGTTGCCACCGGTGGCGCCGGGCACCGAATAGAAGCAGGGCGTGCCATCCACCGAGTTGAAGTAGGCCTGCGCCCAGCGCACCGTGTTGTTGCCGGTTTCCAGCGTATCGGTGTGCGAATAGGCGGCCGACAGGTTTACGCCCAGCGTGCCGGCATCGTTCTTCCACGAAAGCAGGCCGGCGATGCGCGGGCCGACGTTCTTCGACAGGTCGTTGTACGAACCCTGCACGTTCAGCACGGCGGAAAGGCCGGTCTTGCCCGCCAGCGGATTGCCGGTGTTCAGATCGACCACCGCGCCCAGCGAGCCTTCGTCCAGGCTGGCTTCGGCGGTCTTGTGGACGACCAGGCTGCTGAACAGTTCGGACGCGAAGACGTTGAAATCGAACGAACGATCGCGGTTGGCGCTGGCGCCGTCGGAACTGGTGGCGATCGTTTCAAGGCCGTTCACGCGAACGCGGGTGAACTGGGCGCCAAGGCCGCGCACGGTGATCGAGCGGCCTTCGCCGCCGTCACGCTGGATCGAGATGCCGGGAATGCGCTGCAGCGATTCGGCCAGGTTCTGGTCGGGGAACTTGGCCATGTCCTCGGCCACGACGGCATCGACGGCCGACACCGAATCGCGCTTCACGCTGAGCGCGGCTTCCAGCGACTTGCGATAGCCGGTGACGATGATGGCTTCGGTCGGCGTGTCTTCGGTGCCAACGGTGCTGGCAGGCGCCGTGGACTGCGGTGCGGCGTCCTGTGCCGACGCGACCTGCGGCAGCGCCAGCGCACTGCCGGCGGCACCCAAAGTCAGGGCAATCTTGAACAGCGAAATCCTCGAAACATGCGATTGCATGATCACTCCCCCTCGCGGCCTTGTCGGCCTGTCTATGATACCGGTGTCATGGGGAGGCGCGGCAAGACCACGCATCCTTTCGTCCGGCATTCTGCTCCCTGCGCCTCACAGCGCACGCTCATGCACCGTTCGGTGCATTTCGGCGAGCCCGCATCTGCCCTTATGGACAATCTGCAGTCTGCACCCAGTCTTTCTTGCCGATCTTGGTAACCGGTGTCATGAACTATGACCGCAGGGACCCCACCCTGTCAAGAACCAGTGCAACGGGAGATGTACAGTGAAGAAATCGGCGGCGTTCAGCCGTTTGCTCATCACCTCCACGCTGGCTTTGGCGGCCCCTTCCACCGCTTTCGCACAAGCCTGGGATGCGACCACCGGAGGCGACGGCGGGCGAATCATCCGCGTCACCGCGCCGGTAACGGATGGCCCCGGATCGCTGCAGACCGTCGGCGCCCACCCGTGGGTCCGTTCGGCGGACGAGATCCGCATGCTGTTTGCCGTGGCCGAAGGCTGCGGCGAAGTGATCGATAACGAAAAGGTGGTGGGCGGTTATCCCCACCTGGCCGAAACCCGCGCGCCTTTTGTGGAGAAGGACTGGAACCCGATGACGATGACACCGAAACCTGACCTCTATCCGGGCGACCATGCCGGGGCGCAGGAAATGCTCTCCAGCCGTGACAAGGCCATGCGAGAAACAGGGGCGAGAAAGTGATCGCCGCGCTGCTGTTGATGGCCGCTTCCGCGCCGCCGATGGCCGTGATCGACGAGAAGGACACCGTGCGTGAGGAAGCCCCTCCGCACGGGTCCATCGGCATGAGCACCGCCTACCGCATCTCCGACGCCGCGCCGGCCCCGCGCGCGATGGAATTCCGCCGCCGTATCCTCCACAAGGGTGCGGCGATCGGCGAACATCCCATCGCGCACGATGAGGTGTACTACGTGCTCTCCGGCGAGGGCGAGGTGGTGTCGGATGGCCAGCGTGCCACGTTGAAGCCGGGGATGACGGCCTATCTCTACAACGGTGCGGTGGTCGGCATCTGGCAGAAGGGCGAACAACCGCTGTCGCTGATTGTCGCCTATCCCAATCCGCCGGTGCCCGCCGGCAAGTGAGGGGGGAGGGGCGGCCGACGGTTCGCCCCCACCATCACATAACTACCTTCGTCATCCCCGCGAAGGCGGGGATCCCGCTTCTTGAATGTTGCGGCTTACCGCTATGTGGCAGAAGAAAAGCGGGGCCCCCGCCTTCGCGGGGGCGACGGGATAAGGGGCGTGAGGGTGTGCTGGGTCACGTCCCCGGCTGGACGTACGGCGCCGTAGCCCATAACTCGCGCTGCCACCCACGCGGGTCGTTCTCGACGCGGACATTGTTTCCGAACACCATCGTCGTGCGCTGAGGCACCGTATAGGCCGCCCAGTCCGCGATGCCCGGCCGGCCGGTTTTCGCTAGCCCGGTGAACGCGCCCATCATCGCCTTGCTCAATGCTTGGGCCCCGGCATCGGTGCCCGAGAAACTGCCTTTCGCGTCCAGCGTACCGAACACATAGGGAATGTCGTCCGTATGCGCCGCGCCGCGCAGCGGATCGACCGGCGACGGGCGCTCAAGCTGATAGACCCACGTCGCCGCCGCGCCCGTTTTCGCGCGCTCGTCCGCCTCGATCACCTGCCCGGGCCAGGACCGGCCCGCCGTGGTTGCGGCGTAATAGACCTGCTCCACCGTCCAGCCCGGCTCGCGGGCGCGATACTGGTCGATCACCCATTGCGGGTCGATGTCGATCTTCACCTCGCGGCCCATGCGTTCGGCCACGTTGCTCCAGTCCAGGCCCTTGAGCTTGGGTCCACGCGGATCGAGGAAGGCGCGGGTCTCATCGTGGACGTTGCCGAGGATCATCGGCACCGCCAGCGACTGCGGCGCGGCGTCGGGCCAGAACGGATGGCGCGGCAGGTTGGTCATGTCGAGCACCGGACCGAAGTAGACCGGGCCGCTGCCCATCACCGGATCGATGGTGTCGAGCGCGGCGGTCAGCCGCTCCACCGGCATGGTGCGCAGCCCTTCGACATCGCCGGGCGCCAGCTTCAGCGCTGCCATCAGCGCCTGCGTGCGCGCCCATGCGTGCATCGGCCCGCTGGCCTGCACCTGCTGCCCGCTCATCGTCGCGGCGGAGTGGAACAGGCCCTTGGCGGCGGGCATGGCCATCAGCGTGGCGATCTTGGCACCGCCGCCCGATTGGCCGAACACCATGACCCGCGCCGGATCGCCGCCGAACGCGGCGATGTGCGCGCGAATCCACTGCAGCGCCAGGATCAGGTCCAACTGGCCGAGATTGCCGCTGTCCGCATACTTCGCGCCGAACGGCTTTAGCCAGGCATAGCCCAGCGCATTGAGGCGGTGGTTGACGGTGACGACCACCACATCGCCATCGGCCGCCAGTTTCGCGCCTTGCGTCAGCGGATCGGTGACCGATCCCGTCGTGTAGGCGCCGCCGTGGAAATAGACCATGACCGCCCGCTTGGCGGCCGGGTTCGCCTCGGGCGTCCAGACGTTGAGGAACAGGCAGTCTTCGGACTGCGGCTGGTCGTCCATGCCGCGCTGCGGGCAGATCGGCCCGAACTGCCGCGCGTCCACGCGCGGCCCGTCGAAAGGCTCGGCCACGGCGCGGGCAAAGCGGGTGGCCCGGCCATAGCGGATGCCCTTGAAGGCCATCACGCCCTGCTGGTTGAACCCCTGATAGCGGCCCACCACCGGCGCGACCGGCGAACGGGCGAGGGCCGGGGTGGCACCCGCAACAAGCGCGGCGGCGGTGCCGGCAAGCACCGTGCGCCGAGAGGTCAAGGGTGCGGTCCTAGCGGCGGACGTCACCTCCACTGGCGGAAAAGGCATCGAGTTCTCCCGGTCCGATCAGGCACATGTCTCCGGGCAGGGAGTGCTTCAGCACCGTGTAGGCCAGCCCGGCCTGCGCCATTCTTGTAATGTCCGCGCCTTCCAGCCAGCGGTGCAGCACGCCCACGGCAAAGGCGTCCCCGGTGCCGATGCGGTCGACGATCTGCGTCACTTCCACTTCATCGGTCTGGTATGCCGCCTCACGCGCGTCGATCCGTGCGGCGATGCGGTGGTGCGCGGCGTTGACCACGTGGCGCGCGGTGGAGGCGATGTACTGAAGCTTGGGGAAGGCGGCAAAGGCCGCCTCGGCCGCTTCGCGTCGGCGGTCTTCACCGTCGCCCGAGAAGTCCTTGCCCAGCAGCAGCGAGATGTCGCGATGGTTGCCGATCATCACCGTGGCGGCGGAAACCAGTTCGTTCAGGATCTCACGCGGGTTGCTGTCCCAGCTTTCCCAAAGCAGCGCGCGGTAATTGCCGTCGAAACAGATCGGCACACCCGCTTCCTGGGCCGCGCGCACCGCCGCCTTGGCGAGCGCCACGCCGCCGGGGCCGAGCGCCGGGGTGATGCCGGAAAGGTGCAGCAGCCGGGCACCGTCCAGCGCGGCGGCAAAGTCGAAGTCCTGCGGCGCGCTCTGGGCAAAGGTGCTGCCGGCGCGATCGTACGTGATGGCCGAAGGGCGCAGGCCCGCGCCGCTTTCGAGGAAATAGAGCCCCATGCGGCCGGGGCCGTTGGCGACGTGGCGCGTGTCCACGCCTGCCGCCGCCAGTGCCGAACGGGCCTTGTCCCCCAGCGGACTGGCGGGCAGCCGCGTGACCATGCCCACGGCGTGCCCCAGCGAGGCAAGGCCGGCGGCGACGTTGGCCTCGGCCCCGCCCACCACCATGTCGAGCGCGTCGCACTGCACCATCAGGCGGTGGGAAGGGGTGGCGAAGCGCAGCAGCACTTCGCCGAAGCAGGTGATATGTCCGGTCATCCGCTGGGCCTAGCGCGCCAGCCAGCCGCCGTCGACGGCGAGAACGTGGCCGGTGACATAGTCGGATGCGGGCGAGGCCAGGAACACGGCAGCCCCGGCGATATCCTTGGGATCACCCCAGCGGCCGGTCGGGATGCGCTCCAGGATCTGGCGGTTGCGCGTCTCGTCGCCCTGCAACGCGGCGGTATTGTTGGTGGAGATGTAGCCCGGGGCGATGGCGTTCACCTGCACGCCCTTGGCGGCCAGTTCGTTGGCCATGGCCTTGGTCACGCCGCCCACGCCGGACTTTGCCGCCGCGTAGCTGGGCACGCGGATGCCGCCTTGGAAGGTGAGTAGCGAGGCGATGTTGACGATCTTGCCGCCCCCTAATTCCACCATGCCCTTCGCCGCTGCCTGGCTGAGGAAGAACAGGGTCTTGAGGTTGGTGTCCATCACCGCATCCCAATCCTCTTCGGAGAACTGGAGCAGGTCGTCGCGGCGGATGATCCCGGCATTGTTGACCAGAATGTCTACTTTGCCGAGGCCGGCCACCGCCTCATCGATCACGCGCTGGACGGGTTCGATCGAGGAGAGGTCCGCCTTGATGTTCACGCACTTGCGGCCGGTCGCTTCGATCAGCGCGATCGTTTCGGTGGGTTCGCTGCGGCCGGCAAGGGCAACGTCCGCGCCCGCTTCGGCCAGCGCCACGGCAATGGCCTGCCCGATCCCGGTGTTGGCGCCGGTCACCAGCGCGGCCTTGCCTTCTAGGCTGAAGGAAATCGCCATAAGTTACGTCCTGTCCCAATCGCGTCATTCAGGGCGGCACGAAGCGATCCGAAGTCTCTCCCCCGGATCGCTTCGCCGCTGTGCTTCCCCTGGTTCGGGGAAAGAGCGCGCCTTACTGAAGCTGGCAGATATCCAGCACGTTCATGTCGGTATAGTCGAGGTTTTCCCCGCCCATGGCCCAGATGAACGCGTACTTCTTGGTGCCCGAACCCATGTGGATCGACCACGGCGGGCTGATCACGGCCTCTTCGTTGGCGATCACGATGTGGCGCATCTGGTCGGGCTCGCCCATGTAGTGGAAGATGCGGTCGTTCTCTTCGGGCAGTTCGAAGTAGAGGTAGATCTCGCTGCGGCGGTCATGCAGGTGCGGCGGCATGGTGTTCCACACCGAACCTTCTTCCAGCACGGTAAGGCCCAGCAGCAGCTGCGCGCTCTCGCAGACGCCGGGGATGACGAGCTGGTAGATCGTGCGCTGGTTCGAATTGGCCAGATCGCCGCGCGCCAGCGGGTTCGCTTCGGCCAGCGTGATCAGCTTGATCGGGCAGGCCTTATGCGCGGGGACCGATGCGATGTAGAAGCGCGCGGTCTCACCCTCGAAGATCACCTCGTCCGAACCCATCGGCACGTAGAGGCATTCCTTGTTGCCAACCTCGAAGCGCTGGCCATCGACCGTGATCGCGCCCGGGCCGCCGATATTGGTGATGCCGGCTTCGCGGCGCTCAAGGAAGGGCTTGCCTTCCGCGCTCTTGGGAACGGTCTGCGCGGGCAGCTTCAGCGGGCCCTTGCTGGGCACCGCGCCGCCGATCACGAAGCGTTCGTTGTGCGAGTAGTTGAGGTTGACCTTGCCGTCCTCGAACATGCCGCCGACGAGGTAGCGATCACGCAGTTCCTCGTTGGAGACGCACTCCATCATGTCAGGATGGGTGGCGTGGTAGGTCTTGCAGAACACGGGTCTCTCTCCCTTTGGAATTCAGTTCCGTATAGTGGGACATTATTGCATTTATGGTCAAGTCCTATCCGGCTCTTATCCAGCTTTGGTAACCGGTGTCAATGGTGGGTAAAGTGGATCGGGGTCTATTTGGAAAATGCCCGAATGGGCATTTTCGGCGCGGCACCGGCCCGCGGCGGATTTTCAAACAATATCAGCTTTCCGGCGGAGCTACCGAGGCGCGGCGCACCAGGTCGGACAGGAACAGCGCCTGTCGCGAATGGGCGTCGCCCGGCTCGATCAGCTTGTGCGCGGCGGCGGCGGCCATCGACAGGATCGGCCAGCGCACGGTGGTCAGCGGCGGCCAGATATGCGCGGCGATGGCGGTATCGTCGAAGCCGATGATCGAAAGCTGCCCCGGCACCTCGATCCCGCGTTCGCGCGCGGCGTGGAGCAAACCGGCGGCCATCTCGTCGTTGCTGGAGAAGACCGCCGTGGGACGCGGAGATGCGTCTAGCAGGCGCTGCCCGGCCTCATAGCCCGATTCGAACTTGTAATCGCCGCGCGTGGAGATCGCCGGATCGGGCGAAAGCCCCGCTTCGGTCAGCCCTTCGGCAAATCCCTGCTCACGCTCGGCGGCGGAGCGGAAGCCGGCGGGCCCGGCGATGAAGCCGATGCGTCGGTGGCCCAGGCTGGCCAGCCACGCCACCGCCTCCCGCACCGCCTGCCGGTCGTTCGATGCGACCAGATGCGCCTCGTCGTCCAGCGGGGCGGAGCCCATGCGCACCAGCGAGCAGCCGAGTTCGCGGCATAGCGCGGCCAGTTCGTCGTTTTCGGAAATCGGCGGCAGCAGCAGCACGCCATAGAGCCGCTGCTGTTCGATGAAGTGGCGAATATCGTCCAGCAGCCTGGGCGAATGACGGTCCACCGGGCGCACGACCAGCGCGAATTCGGTGTCGCGGATCGTCTGGAGGATGCCCTCCTGTACCCCCAGCACCATCTGCGCGTTCGGGTTGTCGTGGATCAGGCCGATCAGGAAGTTCCGCCGCAGGGCCAGCGCGCGGGCCTGCAGATTGGGCACGAAGCCCAGTTCGGCGATCACCGCCTCCACCTTTTCGCGCGTGGTCTGGTTCAGCAGGGGGGACTTGTTGATGACGCGGCTGACCGTTTTCTTCGAAACGCCGGAAAGACGCGCGACGTCGTTGATCGTGGGTTTCCCCGCAATCTGGCCCGTCGTTTGCGCATCGCGCTTGGATTCCTTCGGCATTCTCGCCCCTTCTGTCATTCGCCCGTCTGTTCTCAAGAGGTGCGGTTGACACCGACTTGCCTTCTGATCGTCGCAAAGGCAAGATGACACCGGTTTCCAAAACAGGGAAGCCCGGATAAACGGGCCATCAATGACGAACACGATTCCTTCCGCCATTCGCATCCACGCCGCCGACGATGTGGCCGTGGCGCTGCGCCCCCTAGCCGCCGGCGAACAGGCCGAGGGCGTGACCCTGCGCGACGATGTGGCACGCGGGCACAAGTTCGCTTTGCGGAACATTGCCGCAGGCGACATGGTGGTGAAGTATGGCCAGTCCATCGGCCGGGCGACGCAGGCGATTGCGGCGGGCGAGCATGTCCACACGCACAATCTGGCCACCGCGCTGGCGGGGGAACTGGCCTATTCGCCGCACCTGGGCGCGGTGGAAATTCATGCGGAAGCGGACAAGGCAGGCCCCACATGGCGCGGCTATCTGCGCGCCGATGGCCGCGCGGCGACGCGGAACGAGATCTGGATCCTGCCCACCGTCGGCTGCGTCGGCATGACCGCCGAACAGGTCGCGCGCGAAGCGCAGGCGCGGCACGCGGACTTGATCGCGGATGGCCGGATCGACGGCGTCCACGCTTTCGCCCACCCCCACGGCTGTTCGCAACTGGGTGACGATCTGGACGGCACGCGCGCCGTGCTGGCGGGGCTGGCGGCCAGCCCGAATGCGGCAGGCGTGTTGCTGCTGGGGCTGGGCTGCGAATCGAACCAGTTGGACGCACTGGTGGAGGCGGTGCCGGTCTGGGCGCGGTCCAAACTGCGGGTGCTGTCCAGCCAATCCGCCGGCAACGAAATCGCGGAAGCGGGCCAACTGATTGATGAGCTGGTGGCCGAAGCGGCCAAGGCCGAACGGACGGAACTGCCGCTTTCCGCGCTGACCATCGGCCTGAAATGCGGCGGGTCGGACGGGTTTTCCGGCCTCACCGCCAATCCGCTGCTCGGCCGCCTGTCGGAAACGATGGCGCAGGCCGGCGGCAAGGCGATCCTCACCGAAATTCCGGAGATTTTCGGCGCCGAACAGGCACTGCTGGATCGTTCCACCTCGCGCGCGGTGTTCGAAGCGGCGGCGGGTTTGGTGAACCGTTTCAAGCGCTATTATCTCGACCAGGGCATGCCGGTTTCGGAGAATCCCTCGCCCGGCAATCTGGCGGGCGGGATCACCACGCTGGAGGAAAAGTCGCTGGGCGCGGTGCAGAAGGCGGGCCATGCGCCGCTTTGCGACGTGATCGATTACGGCGGGCAGGCCAGCGTGCCGGGCGTCACCCTGCTGGAAGCGCCGGGCAACGACGCGGTGTCTTCCACTGCATTGGCGGCATCGGGCGCGACCTTGGTGCTGTTCACCACCGGGCGCGGCACGCCGCTGGGCTTTCCGGTGCCGACGATCAAGGTCGCGTCCAACCGCACGCTGGCCGAATCGAAGCCGCACTGGATCGACTTCGACGCCTCCATCGCGCTGGACGAAGGGCAGGGCGCGGCGGACACCGCTTTTCTGGCCCGAATCCTCAGCTTTGCCAGCGGCGAGCGGACCGCCTCCGAACGCGGCGGCCAGCGCGCCATTGCCGTCTGGAAAAGGGGCGTAACCCTTTGACATCCATCGTCATGGCCAATTGCGTTTGCTTATGACACCGGTTTCCTATAGCGATCTGATCAACGAGATATTGGGGTAAGGGATGAGTTTGACCGAACAGGCGAAAACGATCGCGGGAGCATTCGTGGCGGCGCGGCGCGAGAAGCGCGCGCTGGCTAGCTATCCCGGCGAAACGCCTTCCAACCTCGACACCGCCTATGCGATCCAGAACCTGGCGCTTGAACTGGACGGACGTGCGGTGGTCGGCTGGAAAGTGGGCAAGATCAATGTGCCCGACGATGCGCGGCTGGGCGCCAACCGGCTTTCGGGACCGATCTTCGCGGACAGCGTGATCGATGCCCCCAACGGCGAAGTGCCGGAAATGCCGGTGTTCGCCGATGGCTTCGCGGCGGCGGAGGCGGAATTCCTGCTGCACGTCGCGGCCGGCTGGAATGGCGTGGTTCCGGCGGACGATGCCGGCACGCTGGCGGTGCTGGATGCCGTGCACATCGGCCTCGAAATCGCCAGCTCGCCCTATCCGGGCATCAATGCCGATGGCCCGACGGTGACGATTTCCGACTTCGGCAACAATGCCGGCATGGTGATCGGCCCCGTGCTGGAAGGCTGGCAGAGCGCAGACTTCAACGCGATCACCGTGCGCTTCGATATCGACGGCGCAACGGCGGGTGAGGCGACCACGGCAACGATGCTGGACGGGCCGCTGGGCGCGGTGCGCTTCCTGCTGGGCAACCTGGTTGCGCGCGGGATCGATTGCAGCGCGGGCACCTGGGTTTCCACCGGCGCGGTAACCGGGGTTCATCCGGTCGTGCCGGGGCAGACGGTGATGGCCTCCTTCGCGCAGCACGGTACCGTGCGTTGCACTATCGCGGCGGCGGTGCCCGCCTGAACAGACGAGACGGTCCGGCAGGCCTAAAAGGGCCGCCGACAAAGGGAGCAGGGAAATGGATGCAGGCACCACAAGCATCGGGATCGGCGGCGACGTGAATCGCGCCGTTCCCGCCGCTCCGGTGAAATCCGGGCGCCATCGCTGGGTGGTGGTCGCGCTGCTCTTCGCGGCGACCGCGGTGAACTATATCGACCGTCAGATGATCGGCGTGCTGAAGCCCACGCTGGCGGGCGAATTCCACTGGACCGAGAGCGATTTCGCGGGAATCGTCTTCTGGTTCCAGCTGGCCTACGCGATCGGCTACCTCTCGTTCGGCAAAGTGGTGGACGTGCTGGGCGCGCGGCTGGGTTACACCATCGCCATCGTGATCTGGACGATCAGCCACATGGCGCACGGTTTCGCCACCGGCGTCGTCTCCTTCGCGGCGGCGCGCTTCGGCCTTGGCATCGGCGAATCGGGCAATTTTCCCGCCGGCATCCGCGCCGTCACCGACTGGTTCCCCCAGAAGGAGCGCGCCTTCGCCATCGGCCTGTTCAATGCCGGGGCGAATGTGGGTGCGATCATCACCCCGCTGCTGGTGCCGCTGCTGGTGCTGTGGTTCGACTGGCGCGCGGCCTTCTTCGTTACCGGCCTGTTCGGTGTGGCCTGGCTGGTGGCGTGGTGGGCGATCTACCGCCACCCCAGCGAGCATGCCCGCGTCACGCGTGAGGAACTGGACTGGATCCGCCAGGACCCGGCCGACCCGGTGGAGAAGATCGGCTGGGGCCGCCTGCTGACGGTGAAGGAAACCTGGGCCTATGCCCTGGGCAAGTTCCTGATCGACCCGATCTGGTGGTTCTTCCTGTTCTGGCTGCCGGGTTACCTGTTCGAGCGCTACGACCTTGACCTGAAGAGCTTCGGCCTGCCGCTGGCGGCGATCTACCTGATCTCCGACGTGGGCAGCGTGGCGGGCGGCTGGCTTTCGTCCAAGCTGATCAAGGCGGGCCGCACGCCCAACTTCGCCCGCAAGGTGACGATGCTGATCAGCGCGCTCTGCGTCCTGCCGATCTGGTTCGCGCAATCGATCGACAGCGTCTGGATGGCGGTGCTGATCATCGGGCTGGCAACGGCCGCGCACCAGGCGTTCTCGGCCAATCTCTACACCCTGCCTTCGGACATGTTCCCGCGCGGCGCGGTGGGTTCGGTGGTCGGCATCGGCGGCACCGTGGGCGCGCTGGGCGGCATGGGCATGGCCCTGTTCGCCGGCTACATCCTCGACGCCACCCACAGCTATCAGGTGCTCTTCGCGATCTGCGCGAGCGCCTATCTGCTGGCGCTGGCGGTGGTCCACTTGCTCAGCCCGAAGCTGGGACAGGCACAGGTCTGACCGATAGACGGCGGGGGCCGGAAGTGGCCTCCGCCGTCTATTCTTCCACGAATATGCGCAGCCGTTCGATGCGCGCATCCCACTCTGCCGAGACGCGGTCCAGATAGAGCCGGACCGTCTCCAGCCGATCGGGCCGCAATTGCCACTGGCGATCGCGGCCGACGCGGAAGCTTTCCACCAGCCCGGCATCTTCCAGCACGCGCAAGTGCTTGGTCAGGCCCTGCCGCGAGACGGCCAGATCGGCGCTGTTCAGCCGCATGGTCGAAAGCGGCCCCTCCGCGCCGAGCCGGGTCACGATCGACAACCGGCACGCGTCCCCCAGCGCTGCGAAGATCGGAACCGCGCCCTGAATCTGCGCGAAGGCCTGGTTTCCGCCGATCACGATCCGCCCGCGCCCTCCGCCCGATCCAGATAGAGGGCGATCAGCCGGCTCTGATGCTCCCACCCGCCGCTGTTGGCCTTGAAGGCAGCTTCCCGCCGGTCGGCAGCTAGCTGCGCGAAGCCGGATTCGGTGATCGTCAGCCGCACGCCGCCGTCGGCATCCTCAAGCTCGAACGTGACGAGGGTCATCGGCTCGTCGTCGTAGTTCCGCGCGGGATCGATGGCGAAGGGATGCCAGCGGAACGCGAACAGGGTCATCGGCTCGATCCGTTCGATGCGGAACAGCGCAGGCTTGCCGCGATGCGGCTCCTGCATTTTCGCGACTTTGGAATCGACTTGCGTGGGCACGATCCGGCCGGTCGCGTCCTGCCCGGCGACGAAAGGCCCGTCGAACTCCATCCCGAACCACGCGCCGAAGCGGGCGGAATCGCTGATGGCGTTCCACACCCGCTCCCGGCTGGCGCGCAGCACCACGGTCTTTTCGATACGATCCTGATGGGTAGCCTGAGTCATGAGCAACCTCCTGGTTGCTCCTCACGTACCATGCGGCGGCATGAGGAGCAACCGAATGGTTGCGTATTTACGCCCGCCCGGTGTTACTTCACATCCCAGACGATCGGCAGGTTGCGGATCGACAGCAGGCCCGGGAATACCGAAGTGTCCGCCCCCGGCTTTACGCGGAATTCGGGAATCCGCTTGAACCATTCCTCCAGCAGCACGCGCAACTCGCGCCGGGCAAGGTGCGCGCCCAGGCAGATGTGCACGCCGCCCACGAACGTAAAGTGGCGGTTGGCCTTGCGCTCCGGATCGAATTCGCGCGGGTTCTCGAAGCGGGCGGGGTCGAAGTTGCCGGCGGGGTTGAGGCAGGAAAAGCTGTCGCCCTTGCGCACCTGAATCCCGTGCCATTCGAAATCCCTGGTGGCGGACCGGGCGCTGGAGAGGATCGGCTGCGTGCGCAGGAATTCCTCGACCGCCGAATTGATCAGTTCCGGATTCTCGCGGATGCGCCGTTGCAGGTCGGGCTGCAGCGCCATGCGGCGGAACATCTGCGCGATGGTGGCGGCCACGGTGTCCAGCCCGCCCAGCCAGAGGAACCAGACCATGCCGATCTTCTCGTCATCGGTGGGCGCGCGGCCTTCGATCGTGCCGTGGACGATGGAGGAGACGAGATGCTCGTCCGGGTTCTGCTCCTTCTCGGCGATGAAGGCGCGCAGGAAATCGAGCACGCCGCGCAGCGCCGCCTGCATCTTTTCCAGGCTGCCGGAATGCAGGATATCCCACTCCCAATCCAGAAACTGGTCGAACTTCTCGTCCGGGAAGCCCATCAGGCCCATGAAGATCCGCACCGGGAATACCCGCGCGAAATCCCAGGCCATGTCGACCTCACCCTTCTTTTCGATGGCGCCGATCATCTCGTCCACCACCTGGCGGATGCGCGGTTCCAGATCGCGGGTGATCCGCGCGGGGCTGAAATAGGGCATCAGGTAGAGCCGGTACTTCTGGTGGTCCGGCGGATCGATGGCCAGCGGGATGGACTTGAACGTCTCCCCGATCAGGCGCTGGAATTCGGCGGTGCCGGCGTTGGAAAAGTGGTCGTTATCCGAATAGACGCGCTCGATATCCTCGTAATGCGTCACCACCCAGTTGCCGCGCCGGTTGCCGCTGATCGCGCCAAGGCCGTGCATCATCGGCGGGTTGTAGAGCAGGCGGGGAATGTCGTCCCCGGCCAGCCAGCCGCAGGGTTCGTAAGGGTCCACCAGATCGTTCGGCACGGTGCCCATGGCGAAGCCGAGATCGACGATCCGGTCCTTCGGCACATTGTCGGGGGCGTCGAAATCGACACGGATATCGTCGAGCGTCTGCATTTGTGGCATGATGTTCTCTCCCGAGAGCATGGATGCCCGGCCGGCCCCTTCGCGGCAAGACGAAGTGAGACTGCTGTATCATAGCGGCCGGGCCAAAGACCATTCATCGTCTCGGCGTTGGGCTCATCGATTGATTGCGGCCCCGTGGGTTGCGACATGAGTCCCCAATACGTTTTTGGGAGATACGGCCATGGCCGACGCAGACACCAAGGAAATGAAGGACTCGGCGCGCAAGTACTGGTCCTCCGAAGGCTACACCAAGGGCGGCGTGATCCGCGAGGTGGACTATGCCACGCAGTCCGGCGGGCTCGACCCGTCGCTGGAAGGCATCAAGATCGTCGATACCGATACCCACCTCAGCGAACCGCCCACGCTGTTCACCGACCGCGCGCCGATCGGCCTGAAGAGCAAGATGCCGTTCGTGAAGCGCGATGCCGATGGCGTCGATCGCTGGTACATCGGCGATCGCAACTGCGGTTCGCTGGGCGGCAACGTGATCCGCAAGGACAACAACAAGCTGCTCGGCCGCTTGGCTTTCCCGACGCTGGAAGAAGCGCATCCGGGCGGTCACGAGATTGCCCCACGCCTTCAGGCGATGGACGACATGGGCGTCTATGCGCAGATCTGTTTCCAGAATTCCGGCGTCACCCAGGCCGGCATGCTGATGACGCTGGGCGACGACGATCTGGCCGTCACCATCATGAAGACGTTCAACGATTTCAACGCCGACTATCAGCGCGAATCGGGTGAACGCCTGTTCCCGATGGCGCACCTGCCGTTCTGGAACAAGGCGGAGATGGAGAAGGAAGCCCGCCGCTGCATCGACATGGGCCTGCGTGGCTTCGTGCTGCCCGATACGCCCGAGCGTGTGGGCGTACCCAGCTTCAACCACGAATACTGGACGCCGTTCCTGGAAATGATCGACGCCGAAGGCATCTCGCTCAACTTCCACCTGAACGCTGCGATCGACCCGAACACGTTGACCTGGGAAGGCTTCCAGTTCGAACAGACGCTGTCGGTGGTCGCCACGATGTTCTCGATCGGCAACGCGGCGACGCTGGGCAACTGGATGGTCTCGGGCCGTCTGGACCGCCACCCGAACCTCAAGATCGGCCTGATCGAAAGCGGCATGGGCTGGGTGCCTTTCGCGGTGGAAGCGCTGGAGCACCAGTTCCAGGAAATGCTGCCCAGCAAGCGCAACGTGCTGAAGAAGCAGCCCTGGGACTACTTCCGCGATCACTTCATGTGCACCTTCTGGTTCGAGAAGATCGCGCCCAAGCTGCTGCTGGAAACCATCGGCGTGGAGAACGTGATGTTCGAAACCGACTTCCCGCACCCCACCTCGCTCTATCCGGGCGTGCAGGCGCACATCAAGGACGTGCTGGGCGGCTACGACTTCGCCACCAAGAAGAAGGTGCTGCAGGACAACGCGGTGCGGTTCTACAAGCTGCCGTTCTGATCGGGGCATTCCGGCTCAAGAAGAAAGCCGGAGGCGGGCAACCGCTTCCGGCTTTTTCTTTGGCGAGGGGCCCTGTTTGGGAATGCCTCGTCCGGGCAGTTCCCAAACAACCTCTTACTCCAGCGCGCGATAGCGGAAATTGCGGAAGACCACGCTACCGGCGCCTGTGGCGAACAGGGCGGGGCGCAGGCTCAGCAGGTCGTCCACGGTGTTGGCATTGTAGCCGGCCACGTAGCTGCGCACGCCATGGCGCGTCCAGTTGGTGCCATCGGTGCTGTAGTGGAAGGTCACCACCTGTCGGTCATTGGTGATGCGCATGTGCATCCGCCGCGCGGCCGGGGCGGGTTCCTGCCAGTAAGACGGCTTGCCGCCGCGATAGGTGGTCATGCGTTGGCCGTCGATGCCCATGCCCAGGAACAGGCGGTCATCGAAGAACAGCAGCAATCCGCCCTGCGCCGCGCCAACCAGTTCCAGTTCCACCTCGATCGTGAAGGCGCGGTCGCCCACTTGCTGGGTCAGCGGCGAACCGTTCGCAGGGCCGGTGCCCTTGGCGGCCAGCGTCAGCCGACCGTCCGCCACGGTGACGCGCGTGCTCTCTGCCGGAGGGCTGGCGTGCAGGCTCCACAAGGTGCCGAGGCGGTTGCTGCGAAAATCGTCCGAATGCGCCATGCCATGCGGCACGGCCGGGCCGGTCGGCTTGGCCAGCGGCGTCGATAGATCGCCCCCGGCGCTGCGGAACCAGCCATCGGCGGTCCATTCGATGGGTTCGAGCAAGGTCTGCCGGCCCAGTGTGTGGAAGCCGTTCTCATAGCCGTGATAGACCATGAACCACTGCCCGCCCGGCCCCTCTACGCACGTGGCGTGCCCGCGCGACCACCAGAGTTCCGCTTCCGATCGCGTTCGCTGCACCGGATTGTGCGGGCAATTCTCCCAGGGTCCATGGATGGAGCGGGACCGGGCGACGACGATCATGTGCCCGGTCGCCGGGCCGCTGGTGCCGCCCACTGCGTTGACCAGATAGAAATAGTCGCCGCGGCGGAACAGCTTCGGGCCTTCGGGTGACCACGCTTCGGTGATCCAGTCGTCCGGATAGTGCCAGGCCTGGTAGGCGGTTTCGACCGGGCCGGCGGTCGACAGTCCATCCGGAGACAGGCGAACCCGCTTTCCCTCGTTGAAGAACAGGTAGCGGTGGCCGTCCTCCCCCACCGCATGGCCGGGATCGATCAGCCCGCCGATCTTCAGATCGATCGGATCGCTCCACGGCCCGGCCATGCTCTCGGCATGGATCACGTAGATGTTGGCGAAGCTGGCCAGGCCCTGCGACCAGTCCGCCTTCATGAAGGGGATATAGATGAAGTAGCGTCCGCCATGCTTCACCAGATCGACGGCGAAGCCGGTGCCCAGCGGCTTTTGCAGCGCGGGGCCGATCGGCCGCCAGTTCACCAGATCGCGCGAATGCCAGATCAGCAACCCCGGCGCCGCATCGAACGACGAATGCGTCATGTAGTAATCGTCGCCGTCCTTCAGCACGCTGGGATCGGGATAGTCACCGGGCAGGATCGGATTGAGATAGCGGCCATCGCCCAGATCCGCTTTGCGCTGCCCCTCGATACCGCGCGCCCATTGCGGGGCAGGGGGGCATTGCGGGGTGTCCGTGGAATGCGCCGGCTCGGACGGAGAGGGCGATTGGGCCCTGGCCGCGCCCGATACCGCAAGCGTGCCGCCGATCGCCAACTTCAACGCATTGCGCCGCGATTCCATATCCTGCCCCCTCCCGATAGAATTAGATTGATCATTCTATTTCAGAAGGGACCCGTTTCGGCAAGCCGTCATGGCAGGGGGGCCGGCGGATCAGCCCGGGATCGTCATCCCCGGTTTCCAGCCGCTCTTTGCCAGAAATGCCTTGGGATCGGGCATCGCGTAGATTTCGCGCAGCGCCTGCTGCTTGTCATGCGCGCGGAGGTAATAGGCCTTGATGATGCGATAGCCTACCCAGTAGCCCAGGTCGCCGGGCTGCGCCGCGTCGCCCACGCCATTGTACATCCACGCGGAAAGGTCGGTCTTGTCGGCATCGCGCAGGAAGGCGGTCTCGATCCAGACGGCGTGCTGATAGTTGCCGACGCCGCCGGAGATCAGTTCCGCCGTGAATTCGCCCGCGCCTTCCATCAGCGACATCGTCAGCACCGTCGCCTGCGGGGTATCGGGCTCCAGCGCCTGCTGCGCGGGCGATTGCTGGATGTGGCCATATTCGTGGGCGATGGTGTGGACGAAGCGGTCCTCCACGTTCGGGTCCATGAAGTCCGCCGAACAGAGCGCCTCCAGCCCCATCGTCACCCCGCTGGAATCGGTGATGCCCACCGGCCGCCCACGCCCGATCACGAAAGTGACCGGTGGGTTCTTCGCCTCCGGATAGAGGGCGGAGAGCCTGGCAAAGGCGCTCGCCAGCCGCAGTTTCACGGCGGGCAGCACGGACAGGCAGGTGCGCGCCTTGGCATAGACTTCGAGGTGCGCGGCGATGTTGGCGGCAATCCGCGCGCCGGTGACGCTGCGGAGTTTGGCGATCTCGTGCAGGCCGGCGGTGCCGGGCGCGAGATAGTCGCTGTCCAGTTGTTCGGCGGTGGGATGGCCGCCGGCGTCGTCGTAGAGGCGGAAGAAGCGGTCCACGTCTTCGGTCAGGATCTGCGGCGCAACGGGCGCCCCGGCAGCGGAGAGCGGGGCCGAAAGGCAGAGCGCGAAAGCGGCGAGGCGGCGGATCATGCGCGGATGCTGACCGCTTCGCCGGTTCGCGTCAAATTGCGGTGTGTCCGCTTGTCGGCGGCGCGCTGGATCCGAGCAGCCACTGGCCCACGCCCGCGCTCATCGTCGTCTAGCCACCCCATCTCCCACTCAACCCCGTCATCCCCGCGAAGGCGGGGATCCCGCTTTTCTTGGCGCGCGTGGCGAGAAGGAAGCGGGGCCCCCGCCTTCGCGGGGGCGACGGGGGTTTCGGTTGAGGGGAGAAGCGCGCGAAAACCGGGAGCAGAACGGGAAAGGGGGAGGCCGCACCATGCGGCCTCCCCCTCGGCTCAGCCCTTGATGAACGCCAGCAGTTCGGCGTTGATCGTGTCCGCATGGGTGGTGTGCATGCCATGCGGAAAGCCGGCCAGCACCTTGATCGATCCGTTCGGCAGCAGTTCCACCGACTTGCGCGAGGCATCGTCGATCGGCACGATCTGATCATCATCACCATGCAGGCAGAGCGTGGGCACGGTGATCGCCTTCAGATCCTCGGTCTGGTCGGTTTCGGAGAAGGCCTTGATGCCTTCGTAATGCGCCTTGGCGCTGCCGATCATGCCCTGCCGCCACCAGTTGTTGATCGCGCCCTGGATCACGGTCGCGCCCGGGCGGTTGAAGCCGTAGAACGGGCCGGCCGGCACATCGATGTAGAACTGTGCGCGGTTGGCGGCCAAGGCGGCGCGGAAACCATCGAACACTTCCAGCGGCAAGCCTTCGGGGTTGGCCGGCGTCTTCAGCATCAGCGGCGGCACCGCGCTCATCAGCACGGCCTTGGCCACGCGCCCGGCCGGCTGGCCGTGCCGCGCGACATAGCGGGCCACTTCGCCCCCGCCGGTGGAATGGCCGATGTGGATGGCGTTCTTCAGGTCCAGATGTTCGACGACGGCAAAGGCATCGGCGGCGTAGTGGTCCATCGTATGGCCCTCGCTCACTTGCGAGGAACGGCCATGGCCGCGCCGGTCATGCGCGATCACGCGAAACCCCTGGCCCAGGAAGAACAGCATCTGCGCGTCCCAGTCGTCTGCCGAAAGCGGCCAGCCGTGGTGGAACATGATCGGCTGGGCTTCTTTCGGGCCCCAGTCCTTGAAGAAGATGTCGACGCTGTCCTTGGTGGTGACGAAGCTCATGGCACGGTCCTTTCCATTGGGTGTGGGAGATCGGAAAAACGGCACGGGAGATCGCTTGCTGCCCGGTAAGTACCGGCAGCATATGAACTATTCATGGCTTATGGGGCGACGGCGGGAAGCTAGTGAAGGTGCGGCGCGCTTGCAAGCACAAGCCGTGGGAGGAGGTCCGTCACAAGCGGCAGGGCGAAGCCTGCGTCAGACCAGCCCGAGCTTGGCCAGTTCGCGCGCGAGCGCGGGCGGCATGGCATCGCCGGCGCATTCGCCTTCGCCCAGATCGCGCGGGGCGTCCTTTTCGGCCAGATAGCGCCAGCCCTGATGCGCGCGCTTCGGCTGGGTGACCACCGGGATCAGCGTGGGGGCAAGCCGTATCCACCAGCGCCCGTCCTCGCGCTGTTCGAAGCCCAGGATCGGCGATCGGCCGACCAGCGCATGTTCGTAGATCCAGTAGAGCGATCCGCCGACCATCTCCTCCTGCCGCTTGGGCAGGTAGCGCGTGGTCAGCCGCGCCTCGCCGATGTCGCCGTGGCTTTCCAGCCATGCCCGAAGGCTCGCCGGGCTTTCGGCGGAGAAGGCGATCTTGGTCATGTGCAGCGGCATGACGGCTAGATAGGGTGCGGGGTCGGATGAAGCCAGTGGGGTTCGCACGAAAAGGCCGGGGCGAAGGCATTGCGGCCTCCGCCCCGGTGGCCGAGACCCTAGAGCGTCAGGGCGACGCGGCCGTCGATGCGGCCGTGGCGCAGATCGTCCAGCACCTGATTCACATCCTCCAGCGGCCGCGCGGCCACTTTGGCCTTCACCTTGCCCTGCGCGGCGAAGGCGATCGCCTCGTCCAGATCATGGCGGGTGCCGACGATCGAGCCGCGAATGGTGATGCGCTTCAGCACGACGTCGAAGATCGGCGTCGGGAAGTCGCCCGGCGGCAGGCCGATCAGGCTGACGGTGGAGCGGCGGCGGGCGCAGGCGATGGCTTGCGAGAACGCGGCTGGGGACACGGCGGTGACGATCACGCCATGCGCGCCGCCGCCGGTTTCCCGCTGGACCTTGGCGACAAGTTCGGGGTCGGTGGCGTCGAAGGCCAGTTCTGCGCCGAGGCTCTTTGCCAGCTTCAGCTTGGATTCGCCGATGTCGATGCCGATCACGTTGAGGCCCATGGCCTTGGCGTACTGCACCGCCACGTGGCCCAGCCCGCCGACGCCGGAGACCACCACCCATTGGCCGGGCCGCGCCTCGGTCTCCTTCAGGCCCTTGTAGACCGTCACGCCCGCGCAGAGGATCGGCGCCATCGACACGAAGTCCACATCGGCGGGCAGGCGGCCGACGAAGGGTGCGCTGGCGATCACGTATTCGGCATAGCCGCCGTTCACCGAATAGCCGGTGTTGGCCTGCTTTTCGCACAGCGTTTCCCAGCCGGTCTCGCAATATTCGCATTCGCGGCAGGCATGGTGCAGCCAGGGCACGCCCACCGCATCGCCTTCCTTGAGATCGGTGACGCCGGCGCCCAGCGCAACGACATAGCCCACGCCTTCATGCCCCGGGATCAGCGGCAGCGCCGCCTTGACCGGCCAGTCGCCGTCGATGGCGTGAAGATCGGTATGGCACACGCCGCTGGCCACCACTTTCACCAGCACTTCGCCGGGGCCGGGGGTGGGGATCGGCACGTCCTCGATAGTGAGGGGGGCGCGGTATTCGCGGGCGACGGCGGCGCGCATGGTCTGCATCGGATCTCTCCTCGATCTCATTGCCGCGAAGGGGGAATTCGCGGGTTTCGGATGCCGGGCCGCTTCGTCGTGCCGTGCGAAGATCGGGCCCGGACAGGCTGCGACCCATCCGCAGACAGTCTTAGGCCGCGCCGCAAAATCGAGGCAACAGGGCGCGCCGGTGCTGCGCGCAGTCTACGTCGAAGGGTGTTTCAACCTTGCGACAGTTTGGGATTGCTGGACAATCCGCCTAGGCCGCATCCGGGCCCCGACTGTGCCCCCTCAGCGCTTTTCGTAGCGCGCCAGCCCCGGCCCCAGCACATTGGCGCCGGGCTTCACCGCATCGTCCGACCAGTCGGCCACGAAGGCGCTCTTGCGGTCCAGCCCCGGTGCGAAGCGGGCATTGTTGCCGTCCACCACCAGCCCTTGCGAGCTGTGGTCGCGATGCTCGGCGGCGACGGCGATGAACGTGGAGTAGTTTTCCTTGTCGCGCCCCTGCACGAACCAGTTGTTGACGATGCGCCCGGTGGCGCCATCGGGCAGGTCGATCATGTAATTGGTGCCGCGCCCGGCCGAATCGTCGAAGCTGCAGTCGCTCACTTCGATCCGCGCCGCGCGGCTCTTGAGGTAGTGGCCGCCGGTGCCCGCCTCGAACCGGCTGCGGGTGACGGTGAGGGCGCCATAGTTGCCGACATAGATCGAATGCGCGCAGCCGGAACCTTCGCAGGTGCCCAGCCGGCTGAAGGTGGACTTGTCGATGGTGACGGTGCCGCGCTGGTCCTCGCCGGTCAGCAGGCCCTGCTCGCTGTCGCGGAACCAGGCCTGCGAGATGGTGAGGTTGCCGTGTTCCAGCCGGATGCCGGCGCCGTTCTTGTCGCCCACGCGGATGTTGGCGAAGACCATGCCGTCCACATGCGCACCGCGCCCGCGCAGCACCAGCGCTGCCTTGTCCTCGCACGCCACGCCGTCGAGGATGGACTGGCCGGGGACTGCGGCCTGATAGGTCACCTCGCCCTTGTCCTGCACCGCGCAATCGGCAAAGCGCATCGACGCGAAGCGGATCGTGCCGCGCCCATCGCCGATGGCATCCACCGCCTCCTGCAACCGCGCATAGCTGCGCCCGGTTTCGACCACCGTGTAGGGCGCCGTCGCATTCTGCGCCTGTGAGCCCGTGGCGGGCAGGGCGATCAGCGGAAGAGCGACAAGCGAAAGTGCGGCGGGCGCGATTCGGGCGATGCGGTTCATGGGCGGCAGACTAGCGCCTTGCGCGAAGCTTGGCGCAAGTCACTTTGGCAGCGTCTCTTTGCGGGACAGGAGGCGGGTGCCTGTTCAGGCATCAGCGGGCGGATCGCACGAACGTGGCGATGTCGGCCACGACTTGCGGCGTCAGCGGCAGGCCCGGGTCGGCATAAGTGGCGATATTGGCGGCGCGATCGTCCGAGGTCACGACCTTGAGCACGTGGTTGGTATCGGGCAGCAGCCGCAAGTCGGCCTTGGGCTGGGCTTGCTTGAGCAGGGCGGCGTCTTCCTCGGTCACCTGGATGTCGCGCTGGCCCTGAAGGATCAGGATCGGCCCGCGATAGGATGCGGCGAGCCTTGCGGGATCGAGGGCCATGGCGCTGATCAGGAAGCCCTGCACGTTCGCCCGGAACAGCGGGGCAAGGGCAGGGGAGAGGCCGGCCGCGTCGACATGGCGGCCCGCTTCCAGTTCCGTGATGGCGGCATTGGCCTGGTCGAGCAGCGGGGCATTGGCCGGGTTCGCTTTCAACTGATCGCGCAGCACCGTGCCCAATGGCCGGCCTGGCGCGGAAACGAGAATGAGGCCGCAGATGCCGGACGGGTCTTGGCTGGCGCGCAGGGCGACCAGCCCGCCTTCGCTATGCCCCAGCAGCCACACGCATTTGGCGCCGGTGCGGGCGCGGATGCTGGCGATCCATGCGTGCGCGTCGGCCGCGTAATCGTCCATGGTAACGGCATTGGCGTCCGGCACCGCGGCGGCGCTGGCGAAGAGGCCGCGCTTGTCGATGCGCACGCTGGCGATGCCCTGCGCGGCAAGGCCTTCCGCCAGCAGGCGCAGCGATGCGGCCTTGACGCCCAGCGGGTTGTTGCCGTCCCGGTCGGTGGGGCCGGAGCCGGGGATCATCAGCACCACCGGCGCGCCCTTGCCGGCGGGGGTGGCGGGCGACAGCATCGTGCCCTTCAGCGGCGCATCGGGGCCGGGCGCTTCGACGAAGGTTTCGGTGGCGGGCGGCGATGCGCCGATCAGGGCGGCGGCGGCGAGCAGCAGGGGCGCGGTGCGCATCGGTTCAGCCTTTCCGGCCCCAGCGCCATTTCCAGCCCCCACGCGTGCGGCGGACGACGATGACGAGGAACAGGCCGCTCGCCAGCAGGAACAGCACGAAGGCGGCGATATGGCCGCCGGTGGTGCCGATGCGGTTGAGCAGGCTGGCCCCGGCCACCGCCGCGACATAGCCTGCCACCACCAGCCAGCCCTGCCACGCGATCGGCAGGCCCGCGCCATAGCCGAAGCGCTTGGGGGCGAACCATGCCCCGTCGTTCGCCGGCGCGTCTTCGGTCGACTTGCCCATCATGCCTCATCCTCCTGCTTCGGCGGGCGTCCGCGCTTTGCGGGTTCGCCAGCGGCCACTTTCACGCCGCGCTTGGCCAAAGCCTCTCGCAGCAGCACTTCGACTTGCGCGTTGACCGAGCGGAAATCGGCCACCGCACTGCGTTCGAGCGCGGCGTAGAGCGCCGGATCGATCCGCAGCGGAAAGGCCTTCTTGCCCGGACTAGCCATGGATACGTGCCACGGTCACGCGCCGTTCGCGGTCACTGGTACAGCGTGCCGGTATTCACCACCGGCTGGGTATCGCGTTCGCCGCAGAGCACGACCATCAGGTTGGAGACCATCGCCGCCCGGCGTTCGTCATCCAGTTCGACCACGTTCTTTTCGGACAGTTGCGCCAGCGCCATCTCCACCATGGAAACCGCGCCTTCCACCAGCTTGCGGCGGGCGCCGATCACCGCTTCCGCCTGCTGGCGGCGCAGCATGGCGCCGGCAATTTCGGGGGCATAGGCCAGATGGGTCAGGCCGCATTCGTCGACCGTCAGGCCGGCCACGCGCAGCCGTTCGATCAGTTCGGCACGCAGTTGCGCGTTCACTTCGTCATGGCTGCCGCGCAGCGTGACTTCGGCATCCTCGACATCGTCGTAGGCATAGCGCGACCCGATCGAGCGCACCGCCGCCTCGATCTGCACGTTCACGAAGGCGCGGTAATCGTCCACGTCGTAGAGCGCCTGCGCGGTGTCCGCCACGCGCCACACCACGTTGGTGGCAATCTCGATCGGGTTGCCGCGCAAGTCGTTCACTTTTAGCTTTTCGGAAACGACGTTGTTGGCGCGGACGGAGATCTTGCGCTTGGCCATCCATGGCCAGGTCCAGCGCAGGCCGGGATTGCGGTCCGTTCCGCGGTACGATCCGAACAGCGTGACGGCCACCGCCTGATTCGGCTGGATCATGTAGAAGCCGGAGGCAATCAGCACTTCGCAGGCCACGGCGGGCAGGATGAAGGCCAGGAACGCCAGCACGGTGCCGCCGCCGGGATTGCCGCTGGCCAACGTGATCACGCTGAACAGGATGGCCACCAGCAGCACCAGGAACACGACCAGCATCAGATAGCCACTGGCGCTGCCGGCGGTGGTTTCACGGCTGGAATTGATGGGGAGATGCGACTCGGACATCGGCGGCTTGCTCCATTTAATTTGATATCACTTTAATATCGGTTTCGGACGGATGGTCAAGCGGGTGCTGGCAGGCCAGGAGGAGGGCGTGATGGGACGAACGGTCAAAAGCACACCTAACCGGGGTTGAAATCGGATCGATTCGCTCATATTGGGTGCCCTGCGGGCCGGGCCCCTCTGGCGCGGCGCCTCTTGCAGCAGTTCTTCGGAACGCTGCGCATCCAAGGCGCCACGTGATGTCGGACCGCATCGGGTTGATCCCCGGTGCAGGTTTCCGAGTGCCCTTGCAGGCCCCGTCAGCTCGGCAATCGGAACTGCCGTCGGATCACCCGATCGAACCAACCTTTGTTCGATAGGGATGCTGTTATGACCGACCGTATGTTCCACCTGCTTGAGCGCTTCCAGATGCTCGACGCCCAGTTGCGCCGTGCGCAGGGCTCGACGCGCCGCAATCTGTTTCAGATCGCGGAGCTGGAGCGAAGGAAATTGAGAATAAGGGCCAGGCTGGCCCGGCTGTTCGTCCCCCCGGCGGCCGTAGTGTAAGCCTGTAACCCTCGCGCCGGCGCGCTGCCCCCCATGTACGCGCCGGCGCTTCCTTCCTTCAGCAGGACATGATCCGTGGAACTCCTTTTCGCTGACTGGCTGGGCACTCCGGCCTGGTTCTGGCTGGCGTTTGCCGGCCTCGTACTCGTACTTACCGCCTTCGATCTCGGCTTCCTGCACAAGGATGACCGGGAGATGGGCATTGCCGAATCGCTGAAGCTTTCGGCCTTCTACATCGCCATCGCCGTCGCGTTCGGCGGCTGGGTCTGGTGGGCCAAGGGCTCTGCCGACGGCATCGCCTGGTACACCGGCTATTTCCTGGAGAAGGCGCTTTCGATCGACAACGTCTTCGTCATCTCGATGATCTTCGGCTTCTTCGCGATCGCGCCCAAGTACCAGTATCGCGCGCTGCTCTGGGGCATCATCGCGGTGATCGTGTTGCGCGGACTGATGATCGCCGGCGGTGTGGCGCTGGTCTCGCAGGCGCACTGGGTGATGTATATCTTCGCCGCGTTCCTGGTCTTCACCGGCGTGAAGATGCTGTTTTCCGGCGATCACCAGCCCGATGTGGCGCACAATCCCGTGGTCCGCTGGATTTCCCGCCACATGCGCGTGACCAAGGCGCATCACGGCCACCACTTCTTCGTGCGCGAGCCGAACGACGCCGGCCGCATGGTCTGGGCGGCGACACCGCTGTTCCTGGCGCTGGTGGTGATCAACTTGGCGGATCTTGTGTTCGCGGTGGATTCGGTGCCGGCGATCTTCTCGATCACCACGGACACCTTCATCGTCTACACCTCCAACATCATGGCGATCCTGGGCCTGCGCGCGTTGTACTTCGCGCTGGCGGCGATGGTGCATCGCTTCCACTACCTGAAGTATGCGCTGGCCATGGTGCTGGTGTTCATCGGCGGCAAGATCCTGGTGGCCGAACTGCTGCTGGACGGCGCGAAGTTCCCGCCCTTGCTGAGCCTGGGCGTCACCATTGCACTGATCGGCGGCGGCGTGGGCTGGTCCTTGTGGAAGACGCGCGGGCAGGAGGCGCAAAACGGCCATGCCTGAACCGACCTTGTTTGATTGAGGGAAGCGCGCTGCTAGGGGTAATCCGATGGCGCGCCTTATCCTCTTCAACAAGCCCTTCGACGTCCTGCCGCAGTTCACCGATGCGCGTTCCCCCACGCCGCGCGCGACGCTGTCGGACTATATCGCGGTGCCGGGCGTCTACCCCGCCGGGCGGCTGGACCGCGATAGCGAGGGGCTGATGCTGCTGACCGACGATGGCCGCCTGCAGGCGCGCATTTCGGACCCGCGCTTCAAGACGGCCAAGACCTATCTGGTGCAAGTGGAGGGCGAGCCGGACGAAGCGGCGCTGGCAGCCTTGCGCAAGGGCGTCACCCTGAACGACGGCCCCACCCGCCCGGCCGAGGCGCGGCGGATCGATCCGCCCGAACTCTGGCCGCGCAACCCGCCGGTGCGGTTCCGCAAGACGGTGCCGGATTGCTGGATCGAACTGACCATCCGCGAAGGGCGCAACCGGCAGGTGCGGCGTATGACCGCGGCGGTCGGGCATCCCACGCTGCGGCTGGTGCGCTGGGCGATCGGCGACTGGACGCTGGACGGCATTGCGCAGGGTGAATGGCGCGAGATTTCGGTTTGAGGGGTGGGCGTCAAATTACCGCCAGCTGAGGCTAATCCGTACCGTTACTGACAACCTGTCAACAGCACATCCCGTCATCCCTGCGAAGGCGGGGATCCCGCTTCTTTCACGCGGCGGTTGCGTTGTGGCGCAAGGAAGCGGGGCCCCCGCCTTCGCGGGGGCGACGGGGTGTTTTTTGGCTGACGTTGTTGGTTGTGTAGAGAAGGGGCCGGTCAAGCCCACCCGCTCAATCCGGCTTCCAGCCGATCTCGGCAGCGGAGGCGGACTTGGGGATGTCGGTCAGCGCTTCGTTCACGGTGATCGCCTCGCCCGGCTTCAGCTTGCGCTTGGACGGGACGACTTCCTTTTCGTAGACGATGCGGTCGCGCTTGTCGCGCAGCACCACCAGGAGCGAGGGCACGTAGCGCGTCTCGCTGCCGGTGTTGCTGATCGTGCCGGAAACCGAGAAGAACTCGCTGCCGTCGGGCAGGGGCTTGCGGTCCTGCCGCTTGCGCGGGAAGTCCAGCTGAAGGTCGGGCTGCGCCTGCGAGAAAGTCTGGCGCGGGATCGGCAGCCAGTCGGGCAGGCCGCCCAGGGCCACGGCGCCGGTCAGTGCCAGCGTCGCGCCTGCGAACACGACCGAGGCGATGGTCGCCAGCTTGGCCCAGTTGCGGCGGGGGCGGAACGGCGGCGCGAAATCGAAGCTGGACGGCCCCTCGTCCGCATAGTGCGGCATCGTGGTGTCGTCGTAATAGCCGCCCGCATTGCGGGTGCCCGGCGCCGGCGGAGGCGAAGGGGGCAGGGGATCGCGATCCGCTTCAGGCTCGGGCGACGGCACGCGCACGGCGGGCGTGCGCGGCGGTACGGTGAAGCCCGGCGCGGGTTCGGATGCGGCGGAAGCAGCGCGTGCCACCGGCGCCGGTGCCGGCGCAGGCGGGGCCTGCTCGACCGGGCGTGGCGCGGGAGCAGGGGCCGGTGCACCCTCTTCCGGTGCGGCCTGCGGAACGGGGGCTGGTTGGGGAGGCGGAGCTGAAGCCGGCGCCGAAACCGGCGGCGCGGCTGCCGGATCGGCCAATTCCGGGCCATCCTGGAACCAGCTGTGGCGACACTTGGCGCAACGGACCGTGCGGCCGTCGACGCCGATCGCGCTGTCCGGCACGGCATAACGCGTAGAGCAGGCTGGGCAGGCGATAATCATAGTCACAAAACTATAAGCACGACTGGCTTGCCCGCGACAAGCGCCAGACCTGTGGGCACAGGCCGGAGCGCTCTTTTTTCCACACTGAATGCGGGTTAGGTGATCACAAAATGCGTTCTTGGCGCATTTCCAAACCGACTCTATCAGACGTTCGGTCGCCCGTTCGGTCCGACCTGTCACCAGAACACACGAGCATGACCGCGGACGGCGAAATCATCCACTTCGACAATGTCGGCCTGCGCTACAGCACCGATCGTGAGGTGTTGAGCGATCTGACCTTCACGCTGTTCGCCGGGCGGTTCTACTTCCTCACCGGCACCAGCGGCGCGGGCAAGACGTCGCTGCTGCGCCTGCTGTATCTTGCCCAGCGCCCGTCGCGCGGGGCGATCCGCATGTTCGGCACGGACGCGATCACCCTGCCGCGCGCACGCCTGCCGATGCTGCGGCGGCGGATCGGCGTGGTGTTCCAGGATTTCCGCCTGATCCCGCACTTGTCCGCGTTCGACAACGTGGCGCTGCCGCTGCGCGTGGCCGGCCATCAGGAACGGGACATCTACGGCCCGGTGCGCGACATTCTGGAGTGGGTGGGGCTGGCGGACCGGCTGGACGCGCGCCCCGCCACGCTTTCGGGCGGCGAGCAGCAGCGCGTGGCCATCGCCCGCGCGGTGATCGCGCGCCCGGCGATGCTGGTGGCGGACGAGCCGACCGGCAACGTCGATCCCGAAATGGCGCAAAAGCTGATGCGCCTGTTCGAAATGCTCAACCGGCAGGGCACCACCGTGGTGGTCGCCACCCACGATCTGGACCTGCTGCGCAAGGTGTCCGACAGCCTGATCATGCGGCTCGATCGCGGGCGGCTGTCCGATCCCACCGGCGCGCTGCGCTATCCGCCCCGGAAGCCGGCATGATCTTCGGCAAGCCACCTGAAGAAGGTGCCCCGCGCATGGGCTGGCGGCGGCTGGGCGTGCGCGGTGCCGAACTGGTTCCGCAGGCGCGCATGTCCGGGCCGATGCCCTGGGTGATCGCGATCATGGTGGCGCTGACCGCCATTGCGCTGGCCGCCGGCCTGGCGCTCGGCAATGCCATCACCTCCGCCAAGGCGGAGATCGAGGGCGGCGTGACCGTGCAACTGCTGGAACCGCGTGAAGATGTGCGCACGCGCGAGGCCGGGGCCGCGGCCGATGCGCTGAAGCGCCAGCCGCATGTCGCCGGGCTGCGGCAGGTGCCGCAGGCCGAACTGGACGCGCTGATCGAACCCTGGCTGGGTGCCGACGTGGGGGAGGCGACCAATGCCTCCATCCCCGTGCCCGCGCTGATCGAACGTGCGGCTGGACGGCCCGGCCACCCCGGCCAGGCTGAAGGCGCTGCAGGCAGCGCTGACCAAAGTGGCGCCCTCTGCCCGCGTCGATGCCCAGTCCGGCTGGCTGAAGCCGGTGTTCGACGCGATGATCTCGCTTCAGGTGCTGGCCATCGCGCTGGTCGCGCTGCTGTCCTTCGCATTGGCGGCGGCGGTGCTGCTGGCGGCGCGCTCCGCACTGGGCGCCAATCGCGAGGTGATCGAGATCGTGCACCTGCTGGGCGGCACCGATACGCAAGTGGCCCGCGTGTTCCAGCGCTCGATCGGCTTCGATGCGGCCGGCGGCGGCACCGTGGGGCTGGCGCTGGCGCTGGTGGTGATCCTGTCGATCGGCCGCCGCTTCGGCGGGCTGGGCGCCGGGCTGGTCGATAGCGGCGCGCTGGTGTGGACCGACTGGCTGCTGTTGGCGCTGGTGCCGCTGCTGTCCACCCTGCTTGCCATGCTCACGGCACGTTTCACAGTGCTGCATGCGCTGCGCAAGATGCTATAGTGCGCACAAGGTACTAGATAGTCTGTCATGTTCCGTCGCACTGCCGCCTTTGTCCTGCTGTTCTGGCTGTTCGGCTTCGTCTGGTTCGCGGTCGCGCTTCCGGACGCGCTCGACATGTCGGTGAAGACCGATGCGGTGATCGTGCTCACCGGCAGCCGGGGGCGCATCGAACGCTCGCTGGACGTGCTGAAGGAGCATCGCGCCCCGCGCCTGCTGATCTCCGGCGTCGATCGCGAGGTCCGCCCCGGCGAACTGGCGGCGGAATACCGCATTCCCGATGCGCTGATGAAATGCTGCATCACCCTGGGGTATGAGGCGTTCGACACGCGATCCAACGCGCTGGAGGCGGCGGACTGGGTGAAGCGGCACAATATCCATTCGATCCGGCTGGTGACGGCGGACTGGCACATGCGCCGCGCCGCTTACGAACTGGCGCGCGAATTGCCCAAGGGCGTGACCATCCGCGAGGATGCCGTCCCCTCGCGCCCCAGCCTCAGCACCCTGTTCCTAGAGTTTCACAAGTATTTCGGGCGCATGGCGCTCGATACCTGGAACCGTCCTCCCTGGAAGAAATCTTGAACCGCACCAATCCTCTCGACGTGATCCGCAGCCTGGTTTTCTACCTGGTGTTCTATCCGGGCACGATGGTCTGCGTCCTGCTGGTGTGGCTGGCCGCTTTCGCGGGCGACGGGCCGATGTGCCGCCGGGTGCGGGGCTGGGCGCGGTTTCACCGCTTCTGCTGCCGCTGGCTGCTGGGGATCACGCTGCGGATCGAAGGCGAACTGCCCAATGAGGGCGTGCTGGTCGCGCTGAAGCACGAGAGCTTTTTCGAAGCGATCGACCTTCCCGCGATGATGAACTACCCCGCGCCGTTCCCCAAGGCGGAACTGATGGACCTTCCCGGCTGGGGCTGGGCGGCCAGCCGTTACGGCGCGGTGACAGTGATGCGCGACGAAGGCGCCAAGGCGCTGCGCGCGATGGTCTCCTCCGCCCGCGGCTTCGCGGCGCAGGGCCGCCCGCTGGCGATCTTTCCCGAAGGCACGCGCGTGCCGCATGGCAAAGTGGTGCCGCTGCAATCGGGCTTCGCCGGGCTCTACAAGCTGCTGAACCTGCCGGTGGTGCCGGTGGCGGTGGATTCGGGGCGGTTCTACCACCGCCTTTGGAAGAAGCCGGGCACCGTGGTGATCCGCGTCGGCCAGCGCATCGAACCGGGCCTGCCGCGAGAGCAGGTCGAGGCGGAAGTGCTGCAAGCGATCAATGCGTTGAACGGCTGATCGGCTGATCGGCCCGCAACCTTTCGAACCAAACTCCGTCGCCCCCGCGAAGGCGGGGGCCCCGCTTGTTCTTTCTCGCAACCTTGGCGGAAGGGCAAAAAGGAAGCGGGATCCCCGCCTTCGCGGGGATGACGAAGGTTGTTTGAGAGGTCGCGTAGTTTGCCCGAGCGGGAGAGGTTTTGACAGCCGGTGCAGTCAGTCGACCGCGCTCACCTCCACCGACTGGTTGACCATCTCCACCGGCGCATAGCTGGTCAGGAACGCCACGCCCGCCGCGTCCGGCCCGACGCCGATCTTGGCGGTGCTTTCGGGCCGGCTCATCTCGGTGGCGTCGACCAGATGCCAGGCGCCATCCAGAAACACCTCGGCCACCGCGTGGAAGTCCTGCGGATCGACGCCCAGCGCATAGACGCTGGCGAAGCGCGCCGGGATCGCGGCGGCGCGGCACAGGCTGATGACGAGGTGGGCATAGTCGCGGCAGACACCCTGGCCCGATCGGAAGCTGTCGGCAGCCGTGGTCTGCGGGTCGCTGGCGCCGGGCACGTAGTCCATGTGCCCCGCCACCCAGTCGCGGATCGCCGCCACCTTGCCGCCGCCCGCCAGCGCGCCGAAGCGTTCGAGCACGAAGTCCTGAAACCGGTCGGAAGGGCAGAAGCGCGAAGGCAGCAGGTAGTCCACCGTCTCGGCCGGCAGCAGGTGCGGCGGCAGGGCGGCCAGTTCGCCCAGCGGGGCGATCAGCCGCTGCGGCTCCACCATGGCGCGATATTCGACCGTCAGCGTGCCGGAGAGATGCAGCCAGAGCCGGTCGCCGATATCGTCATGCCCCGGCAACCGCGCAAAGTGGTCCAGCGGGGGCAGGTCGATATGGGCATGGTGCACCACCTGCTCCGGAATCATCGCCGCCTCCAGTTGCAGGAGCACGTCGGTGGGGCCGGGCAGGCTGTATTCGAGCCGGGTGGTAATCGCGAGCTTCATCGGCGGGATGCTCCGGGCGGGTCTTATCCGCTCAAAGCATCAGATCGTGTGAGGCTGCGTTGGTTGTTTGAAAATCCGGCGTGGCCGGATTTTGCGGCACCGGCCCACTCCCCCACCCGACCACCCATCAGGATACACTCGTGGGAGGTCGGGTGGGGGAGTGGGCCGGTGCCGCATGAAAATGCCCCCCAGGGCATTTTCCAAACAGACTCCCTTACTTCCCGTTCTCGTGATCGTTGCGGCCGAAGTCGGGGCGGGAATCGTCCTGTCCTTCGTCGATGATCGAGCGGCGGATCGTGCGGGTGCGCTTGAACTGGTCGAACAGCGCATCGCCATCGCCCACGCGGATCGCGCGTTGCAGCGCGGTCAGATCCTCGGTGAAGCGCTGGAGCATCGTCAGCACCGCGTCCTTGTTGGACAGGAACACGTCGCGCCACATCGTCGGGTCCGACGCGGCGATGCGCGTGAAGTCGCGGAAGCCGCCGGCCGAATACTTGATCACCTCGCTCTGCGTCACATCCTCAAGGTCGGACGCGGTGCCGACGATGGTATAGGCGATCAGGTGCGGCAGGTGGCTGGTGACGGCCAGGACAAGGTCATGATGCTCGGGCGTCATGATCTCCACATTGGCGCCCAGCGCTTCCCAGAAGCAGACCAGCTCGCTCAGCTTCACCATGTCGGTGGTGGCGGGCGGGGTGACGATGCACCAGCGGTTGCGGAACAGGTGCGCGAAGCCGGCATCGGGCCCCGAATTCTCGGTGCCGGCCACCGGGTGCGCGGGGATCACCATGTGATCGGGCAGGGCGGCGCCCAGATCGCGGGCGATGGCCTGCTTGCTGGAGCCGACATCGCTGACCAGGCAATGCGAGGGCAGGGCATCGCGTACTTGCTCGGCGGCCATGCCCATGGCGCCCGGCGGCACGCAGAAGACGACGAGATCGGCATTGCGCACGGCATCGGCGGGGGTGTCGCAGACTTCGTCCACCAGCCCGCGTTCCGCCGCGCGCGTGCGGTGGGCCGTGCTGATGTCGTAGCCGGTGGTGCGGGCGTCCGGCAGGTATTCCTTCACGGCAAGGCCGATGGAGCCGCCCTGCAGGCCAAGGCCGATGATGGCGATGTTGGACAGGCTCATCGTGCCGCTTCCGCCATTTCGCGCAGACCTTCGGCAATCGCGTCCATGTCCTCGGGCTTGCCGATGGTCACGCGCAGCGCCTGCGGCAGGCCCTGTCCCGGCAGCCAGCGGACGATGTAGCCGCGGTCGGCAAGGCCCTCGAACGCGGCCTCCGCCGTCAGCGCGCCTTCGAACAGGACGAGCACGAAGTTGGCCTGCGTCGGCAGTGGGCGCAGCCCGTGATTGCCCAGCGCGGCCAGCTTACCCACGAAGCGCGCGCGCTCGTCACGGTTGTGGATGCGGCTTGCCTCCACGAAGGCATCGTCGGCCAGTGCCGCCAGCGCCATCGCCTGCCCGGTGGCAGAGACGTTGAACGGCCCGCGAATGCGGTTGAGCGTGGCCACCAGCCCCGGCGCGCCGGTGGCCCAGCCGATGCGTTCACCGGCCAGGCCGAAGATCTTGGAGAAGGTGCGCGTCACCAGCACGTTGTCATGCGCGGCGGCCAGCGCCAGCGAACCGTCGTCATCCTCCGGCGCGACATATTCGCCGTAGGCCTGGTCCAGCACCAGCAGCACGTCGGCCGGAAGCCCGGCATGCAGGCGCGCGATCTCGCCGCCCGGCAGGAAGGATCCGGTGGGGTTGTTCGGATTGGCCACGAAGACCACGCGCGTCCGTTCGGTCACCAGCGCCAGCAGCGCGTCGACATCGGTGCCGAAATCGGCATCGGGCGCGACGATCGGCGTCGCACCGCAGCGCCGCGCGGCAATATCGTAGACCGAAAAGCCGTAGCGCACGTAGATCACTTCGTCGCCCAGCCCGGCATAGCCCTGCGCCGCCAGGTTCAGCAGTTCGTCGGAGCCGGTGCCCATCACCACGCGCGCGGCGTCCAGCCCGTGCTTGGCGGCGATGGCGGCGCGCAGCGCGGTGCTGTCCGGATCGGGATAGAGCGCCGGCGCCTGCGCCCGCGCGTCGAGCGCATGGCTGCTGGTGCCCAGCGGGTTTTCATTGGCGGACAGCTTGATCAGCGGCTTGCCGTCCTTGCCCTTGGACTTGCCGGGAACATAGGCATGGATCGCCTCGATCCACGGCTTGGGCTGCGGGGCTTGGCGGGTGCTGATGGTCTGGCTGTCGGTCATGATGGCCCGGCCTTTAACCCAGCGGGACGGCGAAGGACAGGGGGCGATTTTGGCGATAGGGAACGGATCGATCGGGCGCTGGGTTGCCGTTCGTCACAATACTGCGCCGTTCCTGAGTCAAGCTTCCGACATATTACCTCGTCGCCCCCGCGAAGGCGGGGGGCCGCTTATTCTGGTTCTTGTTTGCGGCGTCGCAAAAAGGAAGCGGGATCCCCGCCTTCGCGGGGATGACGGGATTTGGAATCGGCGCGGTTTGTTGAAACTCCGCTCATCCTGAGCTTGTCGAAGGGTGGGAGGTACAGCGCCACGCCTCCAGGGCTTCGACAGGCTCAGCCTGAGCGGGTTCGGGGACGAGTGCATGGTCGGAGTAACGAAAATGCGCACCCGCGCACTTTTCAAACCGGCCAGAACAATTGACAGCGGGAACACCGTCCCCCACTTGGCTCAGTTCATCATGGCAACCACGCAGATCACCGACTCCAGTCAGGTTCTCGAACTGACCCAGCCGCTCCCGCTCGATGGCGGGCAGAGCCTTCCCGGCGCGCGCATCGCTTATGAGACGCACGGCACGCTGAACGCGGCGAAGGACAACGCGATCCTGATCTGCCACGCGCTGACGGGCGACCATCACGTGGTCTCCAACCACCCGAAGACCGGCAAGCCCGGCTGGTGGGTGCGCATGGTCGGCCCGGGCAAGCCGATCGACACGGACCGCTTCTTCGTGATCTGCGCCAATGTCATCGGGTCCTGCATGGGCTCCACCGGCCCCGCCAGCCTGGCCGAAGACGGCAAGCCCTGGGGCATGCGCTTCCCGGTGATCACCGTGCGCGACATGGTGCGTGGCCACGTGGCGCTGCTGGACGCGCTGGGGATCGACAGCCTCTATGCCGTGGTCGGCGGATCGATGGGCGGGATGCAGGCGCTGAGCCTGGCCGCCAACTTCGCGGACCGCACGCGCGCGGCGCTGGTGATCGCCTCCACCGCGCGCCATTCGGCGCAGAACATCGCGTTCCACGAAGTGGGCCGGCAGGCGATCATGGCCGATCCGGAGTGGCGCGAGGGCGCCTATTACGAAGCCAAGGAAAATGGCGGCAAGGGCCCCGAAAAGGGCCTGTCCGTCGCCCGCATGGCCGCGCACATCACCTATCTGTCGGAAGTGGGGCTGACCGAGAAGTTCGGCCGGCGCCTGCAGAATCGCGAGGAAAAGACCTTCGGGTTCGACGCCGATTTCCAGATCGAGAGCTACCTGCGCTATCAGGGGCTGGCCTTCACCGATCGGTTCGACGCCAACTCGTACCTCTACATCACCCGCGCGATGGACTATTTCGATCTGGCAGAGGAACATGGCGGCTTGCTCGCCAATGCCTTCGCCCAGTCCAAGGCGCGCTTCTGCCTCGTCAGCTTCGATACCGACTGGCTCTACCCCACGGCGGATTCGCGCAATGTGGTCCACGCGCTGAACGCCGCCGGCCTGCCGGTGAGCTTCGTGGAACTGTCCGCCCCGTTCGGGCACGACTCGTTCCTGCTCGATGTGCCTGCGCTGGACCGGGTGGTCGAAGGTTTCCTGAGTGAGAGACCCCGGGGAGAAGGCCGCTAAGATGCCCGAGATCGAACTGTCCGACGACGTTTTGCGGCTGGACGTTGCGCGCATTCACGGCTGGCTGGCGTCGAGCTACTGGACGCCGGGCGTCGCGCGCGAACAGGTGGAGCGCCAGATCGCCGGATCGCACTGCCTGGGCGCCTATCTGGCGGACGGCACGCAAGTGGGTTTCGCCCGCGTGATTTCGGACCGTGCCAGCTTCGCCTGGCTGGCCGATGTCTGGGTGGATGAACCTGCGCGCGGGCAGGGGCTGGGCCGCAGGATGGTCGGCTGGTTCCTCGACAATGCGGACTATGCCGATATTCGCCGCTTCATGCTGGCCACGCGCGATGCCCACGGCGTCTACGCCGATCTGGGTTTCAATTCGCTGGCCCGGCCCGACCGGTTGATGGAAAAGCTTTCGGGACCGTTCGCCGCCATTCTGGAAGTGGACGCCTGACCATGTTGCGCCCCGATCTTGCGGTGATCGCCGCCAATGTCGCGCCGGGATCGCGCGTGCTGGACGTCGGCTGCGGCGATGGCACGCTGATGCAGGCCTTGCGCGACGACAAGCGTTGCGATGCGCGCGGCATGGAACTGGATTCGCACGATGTCGGCGTCTGCGTCGGCAAGGGCCTGTCGGTGATCCAGGGCGACGCCGACAAGGATCTGGCTTTCTATCCGGACCAGTCGGTCGATTACGCGATCCTGTCGCAGACGTTGCAGACGACGATGCGGCCCGACATCGTGCTGGAAGAACTGCTGCGCATCGGCCGCCGCGCCTTCGTCAGCTTCCCCAACTTCGCGCATTGGCGCGTGCGCCTCTCGCTGCTGTGGGGCGGGCGGATGCCGGTGACGCGGCTGTTGCCGGTGCCGTGGTACGCCACGCCCAACATCCACCACCTGACCGTGGAGGACTTCCGAGAACTGGTGAAAGAACGCGGGATCAAGGTTGAAGGCGCCTGGTTCCTGTCCGGCGACAAGCAGTGCAGCGCGGCGGCGGCCAACTTCCGCGCCGAACACGCGGTGTTCCTGCTCTCCCGTTGAGAGTCCGTTTGAAAATCCGCTGAAGGCGGATTTTGCGGCACCAGCCCGCTCCCCCACCCGACCTCCCACGAGTGTATCCTGATGGGTGGTCGGCCCCCTCAGCGAAAAGGTCCCCCGGACCTTTTCGTGTTCTTCGGGACGGGAGCGGGCTGGTGCCGCATGAAAATGCCCGAACGGGCATTTTCCAATCCAACAACGATTCGCTGCGACTGCGCAGAGGCTGGCTCCGGCGCGGCCTGCAGATTGGCGTGCGCGCAACAAATATGCGAGAAAGGCGCCGAAACTGCGATTCTTCGCACCTGCAATATGATCTGGACGAACCATTACGTTCGTATTACGATACCTTAAATTAGTATTACTAAGATGGGTAGTCAAGTATTACGGGGTCAGGCGTATGGACGGAGTTCTCGTTGGAAAAAGGCTGATAGGCACCCAATCGCCGGTCACCGTGGGGTGGGAAAACGTCCCCCGGGTGGAAGGCGGTCCGGTAAAGCGGTTCGTCTTTACCTGGTTCCAGCCCACCGTCCTCTTCGCGCTGCTGGCGTTCTGGTACTACGCCCCCAACTCGATCGCCAAGGCATCGACCGCGATCGGCATCGGCATCGGTTTCAAGGTGCTGCTGATGGCGATGGAATGGTTCTTCCCGCGCCATGAAAGCTGGCAGCTGACCTGGAAGGAAGTCACCGTCGATCTGTTCTACGTCGGCCTTGGCTACACCGTGCTGAGCCTGGTGGACAATTACATCGGCGACGGCGTGATGACGGAGGCGATCCAGCACGCGATGAACTGGGAAAAGTTCGCGTGGTTTACCGGTCTTCCCCTGCTGGTGCAGGCCTTCCTGATCCTGTTCATCTTCGATTTCGGCCAGTATTGGATGCATCGTGGCATGCACAACTGGTATCCGCTGTGGCTGAGCCATTCGGTGCACCACTACATCACACAGTTGAACATCAACAAGGGCGCCGTGGGCAACCCGACCGAACTGTTTCTGATCGGCCTTGGTTTCGGCGGCTTCTTCGATTTCCTGCCGCGCGCGGCACTGCTGGCGGGCAGTTTCGGCATGGCCGTGGGCGCCTACCAGCACATCAACGTCCGCTTCAATTCGCCGCGCTGGTGGCGGTTTTTGTTCAACACCACCGAACATCACAGCGTCCACCATTCGCGCGACTATGAAGCCAGCCGCAGCAACTATTCCAACACCTTCATCTTCATCGATCGCATGTTCGGCACCTGCATCGATGGAGAGGCGGAACTGCTGGGCATGGAAGGCGGCCGCCGCATGTCGATCCGCGAACAGATGACCTTCCCCTTCACGGAGGCGTGGCGCACGATCAAGGAGCGCTTCCGCCGGGAGGATCCGTCCTCGGTCGCGGTCCCTGCCGAGTAACGCCTGCCGGGCAGCGGTGTCGGCCTTGCGCCGACCCGCTCATCCAAAATCTATCCGAGATGCCCAGGCCGGCCCCCCATGACCGGTTCGGCCTGAGTGCTGTCGCCAAGAAACGCTCCCAAAAAGGGGATACCATGACCTCGCGCTTCATCGACTGGATCTGGCACATCAGGGGCAGCCTGACGCTCGCCCCCGGGCAATCGAGCGATGACGCTTTCAAACGGCTCGATTCGCTGTTCGATGAATACGGCACCCATCACGAACGCACCGACGACAGGCTGACTTTCCGCAAGAAGGACCAGGCCGCCCAGGACAAGATGGCGGTCTTCGATGGCGGCGTGCTGCAGATCGAACAGGGCGCCGGCGGATCGGTGCTGCACTATCACCTGACCAGCCGCGCGCTGCTGTTCTGCTTTCTGGCGCCGCTGCTGTTCCTGGCCTTCGGGCAATTGACGGTGGTGCTGGGCGCGCTGGAAAAGCCGCCGACGGCCGCGGAAAAGGCGGCGGACGAGAAAGCCGAAAAGGAGAAGGAGAAGGCACAGGCGCCGATGAACCCGATCGACAAGGCCCTCGGCGCGCCCGAACCCGAAAAGCCCGACGCCAGGAAGGACAAGGACGGGAAGGATAAGGATAAGGGCAAGGACAAGAATTCGCCCACCGCCGCCTATGTCTTTGCGGGGATCTTCGCCACGCTCTATGTCGTGGGGCGTATCCTTGAAGACCGTTTGGTCAGGTCGCTGTTCCGCAAGAAACTGGCGGACGCGTAGGATATCGGCGGAACAGATCGACAGGCCCGGGCACTCAGGTGCACCCAGGCTGATCCCCAATCCATCACTGTCGTCGCCCCCGCGAAGGTGGGGGGCAGGGCACTGGTTTCGCGAAATCCGCCCATGGTGGATTCGCTTGGCTTCGGGGGCCGTCTTCGTGCAGTTCAGGTGCGGTTAGGTGCCGTTCGGGTCACGCTCGGCCGAGGTGACCCGAACCGCCCGTTCAGCCCATCTTGAGCCCGGCATACATGCCCAGTTTGTTGCCGTCCGGATCGCGCATATAGGCCCCGAAAGCGCCGCGCGCCTGGGGTTTTTCCTCGGGCTGGCCCTCGCACGAACCGCCGTGGGCGATGCCGGCGGCATGCCAGGCGCGAACGGTATCCGCGTCCGGCGCCTCGAAGATGATGGTGCCGCCATTGGCATGGGTGGCAGGCTGCCCATCGCGCGCGGGGCCCAGCAGAAACTTCAGGCCATCGACATCCCACATCACGATCGGCCATTCCGGCGTCGACTGGCAGGGCGCGACGCCCAGCGTGGCGAACGTCGCGTCGTAGAATTCACGTGCCTTTTCAAGGTCATTGGTGCCGAGGCGCAGGCTCTTCAGGATCATCGTCTCTCTCCCGGAAATCCCGGCCCGCGTCGCTGCACGGGCCGATTCTGAAGGCGGTTCAGCCCACGCGATACATCGCGCAGAGCTTGTTGTTGTCGGGATCGCGCAAGTACGCGAGGTAGAGCGTGCCGAACGGGAATTCGCGCGGCCCCGGCGCATCCTCGCAACTGGCGCCACCGGCGGCACAGCCCGCGGCATGCCAGGCGTCCACCGCGTCGCTGCTGTCCATGGTGAAGCCCACGGTGCCGCCGTTGGCGAAGGTGGCGGCATTGCCGTCCAGCGGGCTGACGACCATGAAGTTGGAACCGTTGTGGCCATAGGCAAGGCGGCCGGCGGCGGGATCCGCCATCAGCGGCGTTGCGCCCATGGTGCCGAATACGGCGTCATAGAAGGTCTTGGCGGTGTTGAGGTCGTTGCTGCCGACGCAGATGTGGCTGAACATTACAGAGTCCCTTGCGGTGGTCCGGTTTTCGGGTGGCGATGGTTTCGCCGCAGCGCGCCGCCGGGTCAATCGACAGCGCGCGCAAGGCGGGGAATATCGCGGCGGTGCTCGCGTCGCCCCTGCAGGCCGCACGGCGCAGCGCGGGGGCGCGTGTCGGCAAGGCGCGCAGTTATCCACGCGTTTCGCCCCCCATGCAGCCACCGGCAAGCGCTTCGGGTGGACGCTGGCGGGCGGGTTTGGCATTCAAAATCGCCATGTGGCACATCTTCCAGTTCCCGCTCTGCCCGTTCAGCCGCAAGGTACGCCTGCTGATGGCCGAAAAGGGCATCGCCTACGAACTCCAGACCGCCCGCCCGTGGGAGGGTGAGGACAGGCTCTTCGCGATGAACCCCGCGGGGCGGACGCCTGTGGTGAAGGAGGCGGAGCGTAACATCGTCCTCTCCGACAGCCGCGCGATCTGCGAGTATTTCGAGGAAACGGTGGAACGGAACCCGCAGATCAGCGGCACCGTGCAGCAGCGCGCCGAAATCCGCCGCCTGATCGCGATGTTCGACGAGAATTTCTTCAACGACGTATCCGGCCCGCTGCTGCACGAACGGATGAAGAAGCGCCTTGTCCTGCGCCAGTCGCCCGATGCGAAGATCCTGCGCGAATCGATGAAACTGGCGCACGATTACCTCGATTACATCGACTATCTGATCGACAACCGCCCCTGGCTGGCAGGCTCGACGATGACGCTGGCGGATCTGGCCGCCGCCGCGCAAATCTCGGTGGCGGACTATCTGGGCGGTCTGGACTGGTCTAGCCACGAACAGGCCCGCGGCTGGTATCTGGTGATGAAGTCGCGCCCCTCGTTCCGCCCGCTGCTCAGTGAGCGCATGGAAGTGATCCAACCGCCCAGCCACTACGCCGAAGTGGACGCCTGAGCGGCTGATCGCGGCGTAAGCAAGGGCCACCCGCAGGGGTGGCCCTTCGCGTTTCAGGCGTTGGCGGCCTTGGCGCCGAAGCGGCCATGGTTGCGGAACTGGGTCATCCAGCGATCCAGGAAGAGTTCCAGCGGGCGCGGCGTAACGCCGATCTCGGCCAGGCCGGGAAATGCGCCGCTGGCCAGATTGCCCGCCTTCAGCAGCTTGAACTGGTCGGTGGAGATCGGCGTGCCGGGCAGGGCGGCGATCAGGCCGCCTACGGCGTCGGAGAAGGGGACAAGCGCGCGCTGGCGGCCCTGCGCGGCCATGATGCGCTTGTTCAAGGCGAGCATCGTGTAGATTTCGGGGCCGGCCAGTTCGAAAGTCTTGCCACCGTGAACCTCGGGCGCGCCAAGGGCGGTCGCGATCGCTGCAGCCACGTCGTCCACGAAGACCGGCTGCAGTTTCGCTTCGGGTGCGAACACCGGCAGCAGCGGTGCACGGGCGATCAGGTCGCCGAACATCATCACGAAATTGTCGTCCGGCCCGAACATGATGGCGGGGCGCACGATCGTGGCGGTGGGGAATTCCGCCAGCACGGCCCGCTCGCCTTCCGCTTTGGTGCGGGCATAGGCGACATCCGAGCCGGCATCGGCGCCAATGGCGGAGACGTGCACCAGCGCTTGCGCACCGGCGGCCTTGGCGGCGGCGGCGATGCGGCCGGCACCCGAACCCTGCACGGCGTCCAGATTGCCTTCAAACGCCCCGACAAGGTTCACCACCGCGTCGGACCCCTCCAATACGCGGGCGAGGGAATCGAGCTTGCTCACGTCCACGCGGGCGAACTGAATCTGCCCCAGATTGCTCAGCGGCTTGATCGACCATGCCTTGTCCGGGTTGCGGCTGGCCACGCGCACGCGGGCGCCGCGCTCGAACAGTTCCTGCACGACATGCCTGCCGAGAAAGCCGGTGCCGCCCAACAGGGTGACGATCTTGCCGGAAAGGGAATCGGTGTTGCCTTGGCTCATGGTCTGATCGCTTCCTTCAGCGTGGCGCAGGCGCGGCGAAGGAACGTGAGGGCCGCCTGCGCCGGTTCTGCGCATGAGCCCTAGGATTGGCACAAGGCGGGTTCGTGGGCAACCGAGGGCAGGAGGCCAGCGGTCTGAAGACGAATTTTTGCCTTTTTTCGAGAGAATTGAAAAAACTTGTTTGAGGGGCGTTGACACGAATCAAGGAGCCCCTTAGAGGCGCCCTCCTACCCGGCGAGGACGGCACCAACGGCCCCCTCGCTTCCGTGCCCAGATGGCGGAATTGGTAGACGCACCAGCTTCAGGTGCTGGCGCTCGCAAGGGCGTGGAGGTTCGAGTCCTCTTCTGGGCACCATCACTTCTCAAGTGATTGAGAATGTTGGGGGATCATCGCAAGATGGTCCCCCAAACTCATTCTGCTACGACAATCTGCTACGGTTTGGTGCCGATAGTCAGCAGGTAAAGCCCAGAAAATCTGCGGGAAATGGTCCGCGCGGCTGTTACGGTTTCAGTCCCGGTTTGCTGCCCAAGGGTATGCGCCTTCGTGGCGGGCGATTCTATGTTCGCCGTCACGTGCCATGCGATCTTCAAGCGCCTCTCAATCGGGTGGAACTGTGGCGTTCGCTGAAGACGGACAGCCTCCAAACGGCACTGCGGAGAATGCCCGCCGTCATGGCCGGAATCGAGGCTGAGTTTGACCGTGTTCGAGCAGGAATCGGCGCGACTGCGGATGACGCGAATTCGCGATTGCCGACCGTAGCTCAGCCCATCGTAGAGAAAGTGCGGGTTGCGGCGGAATGCCCGGCCTCTGTTTCATCCAATGGCCTGACGCTGGCCGAAGCCTATCAGCAATACGTCGATGACCCTACCCATCGCTGGTCCGCCAGTACCCGACAGAGCTATGATACCTGCCGGAAACTTGCGATCTCCGTAATCGGTGGAGACGTTCCAATGGGCTCGTTTGGCCGAACTCACTGCCGGGACTTTCTCGATGTCTTGCGCCATCTGCCCCGAAACGCGAACAAGCGCTTTCCCAAGCTGACGGCCCGTGAAGCCTCACAACGGGCACGAGAGCGTGGCGATGTGGATGTGATCAGCGCAGCGAATGCAAACGTGAACCTCGCCAATCTGTCGAGCTTCCTGAACTGGGCGGTCAATGAAGAGCTTCTGACTCGGAACCCTATGCGTGGCTTACGGCTCCATGATGATGTGGCGAAAAAGGACAAACGCAATCCGTTCAGCGCGGATCAGCTTCGGAAGATTTTTGACGCGCCGCTTTATACCGGCTGCCTTGACGGGGGGCGCGGCTACGCGAAGCCGGGCGTTGAGCGGCCTCGAAATGCGCGGTTCTGGGTGCCTCTCATCGCGCTTCATTCAGGGATGCGGCTCAATGAGATTTGTCAGTTGGACGTTGCGGACATTCGCTTGATTGATGGCATTTGGTGCTTTGTAGTATGCGACAATTCACTGGTCGGCAGTGACGACAAGGCTTTGAAGACCGCTGCGAGCGAGCGGTTCGTGCCAATCCATTCGCGGTTGATCGGATTCGGGCTTATCGCCTACGCGGAGCAACAGCGCCGGGCGCGCGCGTTGAAATTGTTCGGTGAGATTGATCCTGGCCCGAAAGGGAAAAGGGCAGTGGCGTTCTCCAAATGGTTCACGCAATTCTCCCGAGCATGTGGTGCATACGAGGAGCGGACTTGCTTTCACTCGTTTCGGCATAACTTCCGAGATGCTTTGCGGGCTGCAAAGGTCGATCACGACCTTGCATTGGCGTTGGGTGGCTGGAGCAATGCGGCCGGAGTGAAGGGCGTTTCAGAGAATTATGGGAATGGGTATTCAATACCCATGTTGCGAGACGCTATGGAATTGTTAAGTTTTCCTCATGTAAATGTGTAAAATTTGTTATTTCATTTATGTGATATAAAAATGTCATTCGAATTTTTATTATTGCGCGTGCTTCAAGATAAGAAATCTTCTCAAAGTCAAATTAATTGCTAATGTGAACGTCCTGTCGGGGTGATGGTGAGATTTCGTGAGCTTTAAAAAATTTGCGATGAATGTCGTAACGCTTGGCGGGCATGATCAGCTTGAGGCTGCAAAGGCCACTTACGAGGCTGTCTATCAAGAATATGAAGCCAATCGGAATAAGTTGTTTTGGCTGACAAGTACGAGGGATGATCATTTGTCAGACCTTGGAGAACTTGTAATCGCCACATTCAAGGCCGCGAAATCTGCCCGACGTATGTTGCGGAAAGAGGTTTCGTGTAAAATCCCCCCTTCGTCAGAAGTTAAATTAGTCCGCTCAGAGGCACTTCACACGCCTTCCTTGACCAACGTTGACCGAGTTATTGCGGATTATACGTCCTCCGTGGGTATCGCGGGAGGAGCGGGGGCTGGCGCGGCTGCGGCAGCAGGTTCGTGGTCGCTCGTTGCGCTAGTCGGTTCCGCTTCTACGGGGACAGCTATTTCAACACTTTCCGGAGTGGCAGCGACAAACGCAACGCTGGCATGGTTCGGTGGAGGAGCATTAGCTGCTGGTGGGGCTGGTATGGCTGGCGGCACTTTGGTTCTGGGGGGCGTCGCTCTCGTGCCTGTTTTGGCTGTCGCTGCTTGGCATTCCAGATCAAAGGTCAAAGAGATCAATCATGAGGTAGAGAAGGTTCGTCACGCCAATCTGCAGGTCAATTATGCTATCGGGCCAACGCAAAAGGCCATTAAGCTGATCGACGACTGTTTGGACGCGGTTCGACCATCAGCCACGGCACTTCAATGTGAGTTAGAGGCTGCCAAACAAGCCCTTTTTCCCGTTTGGGGATGGTCAATATTTAAGCGATGGATTGCAAGACTGTTCGGAAGTTCTTTCTATTCGGCTTCAGAGGAGCAGGTTATTATGGATTTGGAATCTGCCTTGATTGAATTTGTCACTTGCTTTCAACGTTTGCAGATTAATCCCGGCGATTCTGAGAACCGGCGTACCTGATAGCTTCGAGTAGCGGTTCGACTGAAACCGTAACAGCCGCGCGGACCATTTCCCGCAGATTTTCTGGGCTTTACCTGCTGACTATCGGCACCAAACCGTAGCAGATTGTCGTAGCAGAATGAGTTTGGGGGACCATCTTGCGATGATCCCCCAACATTCTCAATCACTTGAGAAGTGATGGTGCCCAGAAGAGGATTGCGCCGGGGCGCCCGTTTGGTCTCTGATGCGGGCTCCGAGATTTCTCGTGTGATTTCAATTTCTGGGGTTGTTGAAGTTTCGAGTCCCAGAAGAGGCACCGTGCCTTGACCGTTCGATCGGCCCGAAGTGTTGAGCCCTGTTAGGTTCGGCTGAAGCTGGTCGATCGAGGCATCATTCTCGTCGAGAATGCCGGTGGCGTCGCGGGTGTCGGCGGTGTTCATCCGGGCTGTCGTCCTTGTCCTGTGCGGGCATAAATATTCGATGCAGGCATTTTCATTCTCGTCATCGCTGGGCCTTCAGGCCGGTGTCGGCTTCAACGATCCAGATTTTCACCTCGCCGAGTTCCAGGTTGGCGTCGCGGAATGCGTTGAGTGGCTCGGCGATGAACTGGTGTTGCGATGTCACGAGCGAGGCATACGTTGTCGGCGGTTTCATCGTAGCGACCGAAGTCGGGTCTGGATCGGTTTTTCCGATGCCGCGACTGCGGATCGCTTCCGCCAGGCTGCTCGGCGTTTCGGCTTCTGACCGGCGCCTCAGGCGCTATTGCTTCCTTGATCCTCGGCCATTCTTGCGCTGGCTTTTGGCCCGGTCTTTCTCGCTGACGAGATTTTCCTCGGGCGCGGCTTTGGCCAGATAGCTGGGGGGCTGGTAGGGCTTCATCCCGTGGCTAACGCTCCGGACAAGCATCGCCTCGACCGTTGCCGAAGATGCGTCTGGATGGCCATTCTGAAGCTGAGCGCGCTTGCTGCGTTTGACGTTGGCGAGCGATCCGGCACGGGCTTCGCGCTCATTGTCCTTCCGCATCCCGTAGATGGCTTTTTCAATAAATCGCTTTACGGAGCCATGCTTGAGCCATGGCTCGTTTCCGTGTCCTTTCATGCCTTTGAGTATAGCGGAATCCCTGGAATCGGTCACTATCTTTCGGGCGGTCATGCCGGGGCCGACGCCTTGATCGTCGCCGTTGCTCGATATGCCGAACCGATAATCCCGCGTCAGTGCGTGGTAGGGAACTCGATGATGTTGTCGCCATCGGCATCGTCGAGGAAGGTCTGCATGCCTTCCTGCACGACCGTCAGTTGGAAGGCCCGGTAGGCATCTTCGTCGGTCTTGAAGGTCTCCTGCCAGGCTATCGAGGTGCCCCGGTCATTGATGACCTCAAGGGTCCATTCCACGTCTTCTTCCAGGCGGTAGATGCTGACATCCACGGTGATGCCGTCGATCGTGATCATGCGGGACAAGCCGGAGTGGATGATCTCAGGGTCGGGTTCGATCACGTGGTCCTCCTCGGGCGTCAGGTCTTGGGAGCAGTCTGCCATGGATGACGGGCGAGTAAAGACCGGCGGCCCGAGAAGGGCCGCCGATTAGTTAATGGAAGGCATGCCGATTCGCGGCTGCCCCTCGGGTCGCGGGGCGATTATTAGCTAATTTTGCACTGGGGCGACATTAACTTTTCACGTTACCCGGTCGGGTGAACGATCAGCCCTTTCTTGAACATCGCTGTTGGAATTATCTTTCTGCGCCTTGATCGATGCCAGTGCGCGATAGACCGAGGCGCGGCTGATTTTCATGATAGCCGCGATTTCGTCTGGCGTGTTCTTGGCCGACAGTTCGCGCACCCGATCGAGGTTGATGGCGGATTTCCGCTTTCGGTAGGTCCCGCGTTCCTTGGCCGCTGCAATGCCTTCCTTCTGGCGTTCTGCCCGGAGGGCAACTTCGAACTCAGCTACACTGGCCAGAATCGAGATGGTCAGGCGGCCGGTGCTGCTGGTGGTATCAATCGCCTGGTCCAAGCACTTGAAGCCCACGCCCTTCGCGTCGAGTTCGGCAAGGAGATTATGGAGATCACGCGCCGATCGGGCGAAGCGATCCAGCTTGGTCACCAAGATCGTGTCGCCGCTCCTGGCGAAGTTCATGCATCGTTGAAGTTCGGGGCGATCATCTGCCGTCCTGCCGGATACCTTCTCCAGGTAAAGGTTCGCTTCATCGATCCCGGCAGCCATCAGTGCTGTTCGCTGGATGTCGAGGCATTGGTCCGAAGAAGAAACCCTTCCGTATCCGATCAGCATGAAGTTCCTTTGTCTCGTTTGATCTACATCTGTGAGACTATCTCATCTGGGTCGGAATCGCAATGATCTGAGACTGCGTCGGCATCCTGGCGCGGATCGCACCCAAGTATACCCCGTGGACAAGGCAAACGATCAGGATTGGGGGCCCGACATTGGATCGCGCACCCGTCGGAACGACGGTTGCGGGCGAGATGCTCGTCTACCTCACTAGCGTTCGGTCGATCGAGCACCTCGCAGTCTGGATACGCACTGGGTGTAGATGTGGAACGGGAAAGCATTGCCCCCGGAGGGGGGCATAAGCGGGGTTCCTCATATAGATATATGTCTTCCCGCTTATCACCCCCGTCTTCGACGGGATCATGATCCCGCTCCCACCCCTCCCACGTCAGAGCAGAGTGCGTATCTCGCAATTTTAAAAAACGGGCCGAGATTGATCGGGTGTCAGTCCGGCAGATCGACGGGCGGCATCGTGATCGGAAGGCCGATCGAAGACCGGGCTTCGAGCGATTGGGAGCGATCTGTCACCGCCGAGAGCAATACTTTTGCGCACTTGGCTTTAAGCGGGTCTTTCTCCTAGCCCTTACAAGAAAAGCGGATGAGCGAGGTTATCGTGATCAGTGCCCTCCGCACAGAACCGGAAGGCTTTATGAAAATCGAGGACATTGTTGGATTCTGGCGTGACGAGCAGCAAACAAATGCTCGAAACCAATGGGTCCACCGGCTTGATCGGGAATGGTTGGAAAAAGGTCCTCACAGCTTCAACCTCGATCATCCGGTCAGTCCCTATGTAGGCGATGTGATCAATGCTCCGATAATAATTCTCGGAGCGAACGCGGGCTACAATTCCGCGCTAACCCCTAGCGAGTTTCCGGATACAACCTCGACGAGCAATTACATCGCTCGCGTTGGCAACCCATCGGAGTCAGATTGGTCATTTGTATCTCGCTATTATGACCGCACGAACTATGGGCATCTTGTCGCTACTGGCCAAGCAGTTGTGGTAAATGCCTGCGCCTACCGTAGCCCTAAGCTCAGCGAGGAACCTGATAACCGAGCAATGATCAGGCGCCTTCCCTCAGCAGTGTTTGCGCGCCGGTGGCTCCTAGAAGCAGTCCTTCCAATGGCAGCAAATGGCGAGCGGTTGATCGTCGTGAAGCGCGGGCGGCAATGGAAGCTTCCCCCCGCGTTCGCGGCAAATCCTGGCGTTACCGCCGACCCTGCTCCCGTGAGCCCGCAAATTACACGTGCGCCATTCGCCCGCATTGCTAGCTTCCTAGCCTGCCAGAAGGCCTCAAACTAACAACGCCAGGTTTGCTTGACGAATCAAAGCCCGGCTGTTCAAGGGCAGGTGTTCTGCACCACTGCCGGGCTCTGATCACCATTCCGAGTAAGGCTGGAGTAGGCGACCCAGGGCACGCGCGACATCGTTGCCAGTTTGGCTCGAGTCCCAGCGATCTCGAATGTCATGAATGTAGACAAATTCCCTAGCTTGCGCCCCGAGGGAATCTGGTACCGGACGATTTCTCCGGGCGTAAACGCCGTCCAGAGCCCAATCGCCCTCGCTCTTGTCGAAGCAGAGCAGTACGCGGCGGCCATCCTCCGCAATGAATTCTCCAAAAGCGCTTTCTCCCAGCAGGGCCGTCGCTGTATAATTCCTGCCGCAGTTCCGATAGCGGCGGGCGACTTCGTGAAGCGCGAGACCGTCGCGGATTGGCCGATAGGAGGCGGATTCCTCAATCGGGAATTCGGCATATTTGATCTGACGGCACCATCGCCTCACGATCGATTCAATGGGCGCGGGTGAAGCCATGAGTGCCTTCACAAGGCCCTCTCTTCTTCCCGTCCGTTCTTCAAAAAGATCGATCACTGCGATCAGGTCACGCGCGTGCTGGAGATCTTTGATCCGCTCGATGATGCGGCAATCGCAAAGGTCCGCAGGAAGCATGTTGATGATTTCAAGGCGCTCCGGATTGAGCCAGGTTACGTGCATGATGGCCGTGACGACATGCAGATGCCCGAACGCGAGCGCGTCATAAAGGTCGCGGTAATAGGCGGCATCGTGGGGATGGGCCCCGCTCTTGGCCAATGCCCTGCGGAAGCCGTCTGGCACATGCTCGAATGCCTGGGCCAGAATGCTTCGGTGATTGGCGCGGCCGAGATACTCGCCGGTCGCGCCTTCGGCATCGTGGTCGGCGGAGATGTTGGAGAGGAAGGCGGCAATGACCTGCCTACGCTCATTACTTGCGCGCAGGAAACGGCCTGCGAAGCCAGGGCACGCTTCGTCGAGCGCTACGATTGCATCGAGCGCCCAACCAGAGACGGGAGTGATGGTAGCCATGATGATACTCCGGGAAGTTATATCATCAAGGCATCCTTTTTAGCGATTTCATGTGGTTAGGATATGCTACCGCCGCTAAGATGTCGATCTCAAATAGCCGTGTGGCGCAAGCGGCCCCGACAATGCACCGGTCGAAACGGGCTTGTAGGGGGATTTTTCATCTCTACTGACGCATGAAAATCTGCGCTCGGACAGCCAATCCAGGGATAAATCGTGAATCATCAATCGCTCGCCGCTTTCATTTGGTCGATCGCTGACCTCCTGCGCGGGGATTACAAGCAGTCCGAATACGGGCGCGTCATCTTGCCGTTTACAATACTTCGTCGCCTGGATTGCGTGCTGGCGCCTACGAAGGACGCCGTGCTGGCAGAATACAAGGTGAAGTCGGCTATGGGTGTTAACCCTGAGCCTTTCCTGCTCCGCGCCGCGAAATTGAGTTTTTACAACACCGACCCGCTCGACCTTGGTAAGCTGATGGGAGATCAGGACAACATCGCGGCGAACCTGCTTCAATATGTGGACGGATTCTCGCCTGCGGTCCGCGACATCTTCGAGCAGTTTGAGTTTCATGCGAAAGTCGAGAAGCTCGCGAAGACGGGCCTGCTTTATCAGGTCGCCGAACGGTTCTCGCAGGTCGATCTTCACCCGAGCAAGGTGAGCAACTCCGCTATGGGCCTCGCCTTCGAGGAACTGATTCGGAAATTCGCGGAAATCTCAAACGACACCGCAGGTGAGCACTTCACCCCGCGTGAAGTGATCCGGCTCATGGTCGATCTGCTGTTCGTCGAGGACGACGACGCATTGAATCTGCCTGGAATCGTCCGCACGATTTACGATCCAACTGCGGGTACCGGCGGGATGTTGTCGGTGGCTGGCGAATATCTTGCAGAGCATAACCCGCAAGGACACCTCAGCATGTTCGGCCAGGAACTCAATCCAGAGTCCTACGCGATCTGCAAGGCCGACATGCTCATCAAAGGCCAGGCTATCGAAAACATCGCCTTCGGCAACACTCTGTCAGATGATGGCCATCCCTCCCGCACGTTCGACTATATGCTGTCGAATCCTCCGTTTGGTGTCGAGTGGAAGAAGGTCGAGAAGCAGATTCGCACTGAGCACGAGCAGAAGGGCTACGATGGCCGTTTCGGCCCCGGCCTGCCGCGCGTGTCTGACGGTTCGCTGCTGTTCCTCATGCATCTGCTGTCGAAGATGCGTCCGTGGACGGAAGGGGGATGCCGGTTCGGCATCGTCCTCAACGGTTCGCCGCTGTTTACGGGCGGCGCGGGCAGCGGCGAGAGCGAAATCCGGCGCTATGTGTTGGAAAACGATCTCGTGGAGGCGATCGTCGCGCTGCCGACCGACATGTTCTACAATACCGGCATCGCCACCTATGTCTGGGTCATCAGCAACCGGAAGCCGGATGCGCGTCGGGGCAAGGTGCAGTTGATCGACGCCAGTTCCATGTGGCGCAAGATGCGCAAATCCTTGGGTTCGAAGCGCAAGGAGATGTCGGACGAGCAGATCGCTGAGGTGACGAAGCTGTTCGGCAGTTTTACTGAGGCGACGCTTGCCACCGTGTTCGACGCGGACGGTAAGGAAGTCGATCGCATCGTGGTGATGGAAGGAGAGCCGGATCCCGCCGCGCCTGAAGGCGGCAAGGTGAAGCTTGCGCCGCTATCGCGTATCCTTCCGAATATGGCCTTCGGGTATCGCACGATCACCGTCGAGCGCCCGCAGCGCGATGAGGCGGGCAAGATCGTGCTGGGGCAGCGCGGCAAAGCCAAGGGCAAGCCGCAGGCGGACAGTTCATTGCGGGACACCGAGAATGTGCCGCTTAGTGAGGAGATCGAGACCTACTTCGCGCGCGAGGTTCTACCGCACGCCGAGGATGCTTGGATCGACACCACCAAGACCAAGGTCGGCTACGAAATCCCCTTCACGCGCCACTTCTATGTGTTCGAGCCGCCGCGTCCGCTCGCTGAGATCGATGCCGAACTTGGGGAGGTCACGGACCGGATCAAGGCTATGCTGGAAGGGCTCGCAGCGTGAGCTTTCCGGCGTATCCGAGCTATCGAGAAAGTGGCGTCGATTGGTTGGGTGAAGTCCCCAGCCATTGGACCGTCACAGCACTTAAGCGGGCATTCGCAATTTCAGGCGGTTCAACGCCGAAGTCCGATGTAGAGGATTTCTGGGATGGTGAAATCCCGTGGATCACGCCGGGCGATCTCAGCAAGCTTGGGACAAAGTTCCTTACTGGAACCGCTAGAATGATTACCGAAAGTGGGTTGGCGTCTTGCGCCACTTCGCTGAGTCCTGCTGGAAGTGTCGTCATCTCGACGCGCGCCCCCATCGGCTCGCTTGCCGTCACCAAAATTCCAGCCAGCACCAATCAGGGCTGCAAGACGCTGATCCCGGCAAACGGCGTCAATGCGGTATTTGCGTTTTACACCCTGTCTTCCGCCACTGAGCAATTGAATGTTCGAGGAAAGGGATCAACCTTCCTTGAGATTTCGGCAGATGATCTCGGGGCATTCGCATTGCCGTTTCCTCCGTCGGCAGAACAGGATGCCATAGCCGCGTTCCTTGACCGCGAAACCGCCAAGATCGACGCGCTCATTGAGGAGCAGCAGCGCTTGATCGCGCTGCTGAAGGAGAAGCGGCAAGCCGTCATCTCCCACGCCGTCACGAAGGGCCTCGATCCGAACGCACCGATGAAGGACAGCGGTATCGAATGGCTTGGCGAGGTGCCTGCGCATTGGGCAGTGCGCCCGCTCAGATATCTCATCTCACTGCGTAGCGGGGGAACTCCAAGCAAGGCCCGGGAAGACTTCTGGGATGGTTCCATACCGTGGGCATCGGCCAAAGACCTGAAAAGTGAACGCTTGTCAGACACCATCGACCACCTCACGGAATTGGCAATTTCCGAAGGAAGTGTAGAGCTAAACCCTGCTGGTTCGATCTTAATCCTTGTGCGCGGGATGATGCTGGCACGAGCTTTCCCTGTAGTCGAAATACTTGTTCCGATGGCGATCAACCAAGACTTGAAAGCGGTCTTGCCAAAAATCGGAATGTCGAGCCATTTTCTCGCTTGGGCGTTTCGTGGCACAGCGCAGGAATCACTCGATAGGTGTGCGGAGGCAGGTCACGGGACCAAAGCGCTTCGGATGGAAGATTGGCTGTCTCTGCCGCTGCCATGTCCGCCGTTGGATGAACAAGTTGCTCTCGCCAACCTTCTCGACGATAAAACTCAGCAAATTAACGAACTCGTCGCGACCGCTGAGGCTGCAATTGGACTGCTCGCTGAGCGCCGCGCTGCCCTTATTTCCGCCGCCGTCACCGGCAAGATCGATGTTCGCGGGACCGCGAAGGTGCTGCCGTTCCCTGTCGATCGCACCCGAGCGCGCAGCCTTGTCGCCACCGAAATCATTGAACGCTGCGCCAGCCAGCCGACCTTCGGTCGCGTGAAGTTCCAGAAGATCGCCTTCCTTGCTGAGGGGCATGTCGGCATCAGCGAGCTTGAGGGCTCCTACCTCCGAGAGGCCGCTGGCCCGCTCGATCGACTGCTGATCGAGGAAATGGAAAACGGTGCGCAAGCCATCGCGGGGGTCGAGCGTGACCAACCGGGTGGTCCCGGCACGACTGTCACCTACCGGCTCGGTCGGTCGCGCGGCGCGCATCGCCAAGAGCTTGCCGATTGGCTGGGGGAGGAACGCACCACCAAGCTCGACAAGCTGATCGCCGACTTCGCTGACCTCACCACCAAAGGCGCCGAGGCCGTGGCAACCCTCTATGGCGTGTGGAACGATGCGCTCATCGACGGCCAGTCGCCCAGCGATGACGAGATCATCGCCGGTTTCCTCAATGATTGGCACTCCGAAAAGCCGAAGAAGTTCCGTGCCGCCGAGCTTCCGACATGGCTCGACTGGATGCGTCGCCACGGCATCGTGCCCACCGGCTCCGGCCCCAAGGCCACGACGGGGAGGCTGTTCGCATGAGCCCAGCGGTTGGTTGGAGTCTCGAACTCTACTACATCGACGGTCGCCCGGACGGCATGGTAACGGCGGAACTATTCAACTGGACCGGTCATGTCCTCATGTTCCCGCGCACCCAGTTGAGCGCGGCGCTTGCGCGCGGGGAAGCGAGCTACGCGGGCGTATACCTGCTGCTCGGCGACCAGAACGGCGAGCCCTTTGCCTATATCGGTGAGGGCGAGGACATCGGCGCGCGCATCCGTCAGCACGATGTCCGCAAGGAATGGTGGACCAACGCAGTCCTGGTTACCGCTTCGGCCAACAAGCTCAACAAGGCCCATGTCCGCTACCTTGAAGCGCGGATGATCGCGCTCGCCAAGGGGATCGGCCATACCCCGCTGGACAACCTAACAGCACCGGTCCTCCCGACTCTCAGCGAAGCCGACATCTCGAAGATGGAGGCTTTTCTCGAGAACCTGCTGATCGTGCTCCCCGCCGTGCGCGTGGACATGTTCATTCAGCGCGCACGCTCCTCGCGGCCATCCGCACCGGCTGCGTCGATTCCGTCGCTTGCGCAGCCCCAGCAGACCGACGAGGGCGGAACGCGGTTCGTGATGGAATCACGCAAGCATGGCCTGCGCGCCTCCGCCGTCCTGACGGATGGGGAGTTCGTGGTGGGAGCGGGATCGACGGCCAAGTGCGAGTGGACCGGCCTCGACCACCACACTTACGCCTCGCTATACGCCGAACTGCGCCGGTCGGGCGTCCTCGCGGAACAGGGCACGCACTGCGTCTTCACGCAGGACTACGCCTTCCGCAGCCCAAGCGCCGCCGCTGCCGTCGTCAACGGCAGAGCCTCGAACGGCCAGATCGACTGGCGCACCGCCGACAGCGGCTTGACCTATAAAGACTGGGAAGCCCGACAGGTCGAGGCCCCGGAAGGAGCAAGCGCGTGAGCCTCAATATCGATAGGCAGTTGGCCTCGATTGCCACTGCGACCCCTGACAACCGAAAGAAAACGCGCGCCAACGCTGAGCAATGGCTTACCAGCGGTTCCCCCGACCAACGGGAGGCGGCTCAGCGGATGATTGATGCCTTGGAGCGACAGGCGAAGGATGAGCATGATGCGCTCATCGGGGAACTCAGCGGCCTCGGCATAGCCGAGCGTGTGATCCGCGCATTTACCGTGAAGTCCATGACGGAAACTGAGGAGAAACTGATACAGGTTTTGCTCGACCACCCGGGCTCCACCTCAACGGAACTGACGCAGGCGCTGGGATGGAAGGCGCAAAGCTGGCACATGCATTTCGGCACAATGTGCGCCGATCGCGCGATCTATTTGTGGCCCGCGCCCGACGCGGAAACTCGTAACGGGAAGTTTTATTCGGGCATCCTTGCGGACCTCAAGGAGCCGGAAAACCTCTTCACGATGAAACCGGATGTTGCCGCCGCGTTTGGGGGTCTGGGCCTGAGAAAGCGCACCTGATGCCGGTCTACGAGGTCAATGAGGGCAAACTGACCGCCGCGAACCCGACCCGCTTCTATGTGGAGGGCCTGCGCGAGCGTCAGGATATCCAGCGCATGTTGCGCGATCAGATTGCTGTCCTCGGCGAAGACTTGTTTGTGCTGTCCGACGAATATGGCGGATGGATCGATAGCAATCGCCGCATCGACCTGCTCTGCCTCGACCCCGAGGCCAACCTTGTGGTGGTCGAACTCAAGCGCGACGACGCAGGCCACATGGAGCTTCAGGCGATCCGCTATGCTGCGATGATTGCACGGATGACTTTCGCTGAGGCGGTGGATGCACATACCCAATACCTGCGACGCTGCGGTCAGTCGGGTGAGGACGCCGAGGCCCAATTGCTCGCCTACCTCAATTGGCAGGAAGCGGAGCAGGAAGAGTTTGGCGGCAGCGTTCGCATCATCCTCGCTTCGGCGGCGTTCAGCAAGGAACTGACGACCACGGTCCTGTGGTTGCGCGAGCAAGGGCTCGACATTAGCTGTATCCGCCTGAGCCCCTATAAGCTGGCTGACGGTCGCCTCCTGCTCGATGTCCAGCCGATTATTCCTCTCCCTGAGGCGACCCAGTTCCAGACCCAGATCGGCCTCAAGCGGCAGGCCGAGCAGAAGGCCAAGGTGGAGCGTCACGAGGTTCGCTACGAGTTCTGGCAGGGCTTGCTCGCGCTCGCGGCGGAACGGACGCCGCTGCATGCGGGGCGCAGCCCTTCGAAAGACAACTGGATTTCGGCCTCAGCGGGCGTCGCCGGGTTCACTTTCGTCTACACGATCCGGCAACGGGATTCTCAGGTCCATCTGTGGATCGAGGACAATCAGAGCTTCTTCCTCAAGCTCGAAGCCGATCATGCCGCCATTGAAAGTGAGTTTGGCGGGAATCTCGTGTGGAAGCGCGAAGAGGGTCAGCGGGGCACGCTGATCGGAGCGCTGGTCGAGGGTGGATATCGCTCCGATCGAAACGACTGGCCGAAGGTGCAGCAGGCATTGGTTGACGCGATGCTGCGTCTTGAGCGCGTGCTGAAACCGCGCCTCAGCCAAATGAAGCAGGGGTAAGGTTTTGAGCATCCATAAGGAAATCCGCTTCGAGGACGAAATTTGCGGGCACCTCAGCGCCAACGGATGGCTCTACGACACCGGCAGTGCAGCCCTCTATGATCGCAAGCGCGCCCTGTTCCCAGCGGACCTCATCGCATGGGTGCAGGAAACTCAGCCCAAGGTCTGGGAGTCGCTGACCCGCAGCAACGGCGCAGCCGCTGAAAGGGCGCTGCTCGATCGCGTGCGCAAGCAGATCGACGATCGTGGCACGCTTGATGTTATCCGCCACGGTGTCGAGATCGCGGGCATTCGGGGAACGATCTCGCTGGCTCAGTTCAAGCCCGCCATGGGCATGAACCCCGAGATCAACGCCGCCTATCAGGCGAACCGCCTGCGCGTGGTGCGCCAGCTTCGATACTCGACGGCGAATGAGAATTGCCTCGACCTGGCCCTTTTCCTCAACGGCATCCCCGTCGCGACGGTGGAACTGAAGACAGACTTCACCCAATCGATCGCTGACGCCATCGACCAGTATCGCTTCGACCGTCTGCCCCGGCCCAAGGGGCAGAACCCGGAGCCGCTGCTCAGTTTTCCCACTGGCGCTCTGGTTCATTTCGCAGTGAGCAACAGCGAAGTGCATATGGCGACGAAACTGGCGGGGCCAGCTACGCGCTTCCTCCCGTTCAACAAGGGTGATGCGGGCGGCGCGGGAAATCCGATCAATGAACACGGGCATCGCACCGCATACCTTTGGGAAGAAATCTGGGAGAGGGAAAGCTGGCTCGAAATCATCGGGCGGTATCTGGTGGCACAGCGGGACACGAAGCGGGCCATCAGCGGCGTCATCTTTCCCCGGTATCACCAGCTTGATGCCACCCGGAGGTTGCGCGCTGCCGTGCGCACCGAGGGGGCGGGCGGCAAATATTTGATTCAGCACTCGGCGGGGAGCGGCAAGACCAACTCGATCGCATGGGCCGCGCACTTCCTTGCCGATCTTCATACCGAAGCCGACGAGAAGCTGTTCTCGACCGTGATCGTCGTGTCGGATCGCAATGTCATTGATGCCCAGCTTCAGGACGCTCTGTTCGGGTTCGAACGCACCACAGGCGTCGTCGCCACGATACGCAGTGAGGGCGGGGCGAAGAGCAGCCAGCTTGCTGATGCTTTGGCGCAGGGCAAGAAGATCATCGTCTGCACGATCCAGACATTTCCGTTTGCGCTCGAAGCCGTCCGTGACCTTGCCGCCACTGAGGGTAAGAGGTTCGCGGTCATCGCTGACGAAGCCCATAGCTCACAAACTGGCGAAGCCGCAAAGAAGCTGAAGCAGCTACTATCCCCTGAGGAAATTGCCGACCTTCAGGACGGCGGTGAGGCCAGCGCCGAGGACATCCTTACTGCGCAGATGACGGCTCGTGCAGGCGACAGCGGCGTCACCTATGTGGCGTTCACTGCGACCCCCAAAGGCAAGACACTCGAATTGTTTGGGCGCAAGCCTCAGCCGGATCAGCCGTCTGGCCCGGGTAACCTTCCTAGCGCTTTCCATGTCTATTCAATGAGGCAAGCGATCGAGGAAGGCTTCATTCTCGATGTCCTCAAGAACTACACCCCATATCGGCTGGCCTTCCGCCTCGCCAATGACGGTCAAGAATGGGACGACAAAGAGGTCGAGCGCAGCACCGCGCTGAAGGGGATCATGCGCTGGGTGCGCCTGCATCCCTACAATATCGCGCAAAAGGTTCAGATCGTCGTCGAACACTTCCGGGAAAATGTTCAGCCCCTACTCGATGGCAAGGCCAAGGCAATGGTCGTGCTGGGGAGCCGCGTCGAGGCCGTTCGCTGGAAAATGGCAATTGACGGATACATTCGTTCGCAGCGCTACGACCTTGGAACCTTGGTCGCCTTTTCTGGCGAGGTGAATGACCCAGACTCAGCGGATGAGCCCGTCACGGAGAGTACAGCCGCTCTCAATCCCGGCCTCAAGGGCCGGGATATCCGCGACGCTTTCACGGGCGAGGATTTCCACCTCCTTCTCGTTGCGAACAAGTTCCAGACCGGGTTCGATCAGCCGCTCCTTTGCGGCATGTATGTTGATCGGCGGCTTGCGGGCATTCAAGCGGTGCAGACACTCTCACGCCTCAATCGCGCGCATCCCGGCAAAGACACCACCTATGTCCTCGACTTCGTGAACTCGTCCGAGGAAATCCTTACTGCGTTCCGCACCTACTACGATACCGCTGAGCTTGAGGCCGCTACCGATCCGAACCTGGTGCTCGATCTCAAGGCGAAACTGGACGCCAGCGGCCACTATGATGAGTTTGAAGTAGAGCGCGTCGCTATCGTTGAGATGAACCCCCGCGCCAAGCAGGGCGATCTGATTGCCGCCATCGAACCGGTCGCCGACCGCTTGCTCAAGCGTTACAAGGCCGCACAGGATGCGCTTCTCGGTGCGCGTGAGCGTAATGACGCCAATGGCCTCGCGGATGCGCAGGACGAGATCAATGCGCTGGTATTGTTCAAGAATGATATGGCGGCATTTCAGCGGGCCTACAGCTTCCTCTCGCAGATTTTCGATTACGCCAGCACTGCGATCGAGAAGCGGTTTCTGTTCTACAAACGGCTAACGCCGTTGTTGGAGTTCGGTCGTGAGCGTGAGGGCGTGGACCTGTCCAAAGTGGTCCTCACACACCACAACCTGAAAAACGAGGGGCCGCGCCGCCTCGATGTCGCGGGCCGTGACGAAACGAAGCTTCAGCCGATGACCGGGGTTGGTTCCGGCTCCGTCCAAGAGAAGGAGAAGGCGCGGCTCGCCGAGATCATCGAACGGGTCAACGATCTGTTCGGCGCAGACACCACCGATGGCGATCAACTGAGCTACGTCAACGTCTTACGAGACAAAATGCTTGAATCGGACTTGCTGGTAACGCAAGCGACCAACAACACTAAGGCGCAGTTCGACAATTCACCGACATTGCGGGACGAATTAATGAACGCGATCATCGACGCATTCGAAGCTCATGCATCGCTGAGCAAACAGGCTCTCGGTTCGCAAACGGTTCGGGATGGCCTCAAAGAGGTGCTGCTCGGCCCAGGCCAGCTTTATGAAGCACTTCGTTCTCGTGCTGAGATCGCCAACGTCCGGATATGATGTAGAAGCTAGCCCGTAGGTGGGGGATCACCAATCGACGTGTTGCCCATAGCGCGCAGGTTTCACAGAAAATTGTTAAGCGCGGTAGTTTGGAATGCGGCTTCTCCCGCTTCGGACGGAAATCCAACCTCCAAGACTCGGCACTCTGCGACCTCACATTCGTCCGAAAGGCCGCAGTCAGCGACGATCTCATGCGCCAATTGACATTCGGCTTCGATGTCCTGGCATGGCTCCAGAGCCTCGAGGAAAAGCCAAAGGTCCTGATCCCAGCGCCAGCCAGGCCGATCCGCCATTCTGGCCGCGATCTGATCGGCCGCCATGGCCGAGACGCATTCGATCGCGACAACGCGGCTCTGCACATCGATGGTCGAGGCCTGGTCGGTGGAGCATCGTTCCTCCATCCATGCAATGACAGCCCCAAGTCGCTCCGCTGGGACAATGAAAGCGCGGGTCAGCACGCCCGATTTTCGGCCAACGTTTCTCGCGCCGGTTGCGCAGCGAGTGCCGATGGTGCTGTCAAGCGCTGGAACGCCTGCCAAGAAGCGGGGTCAGAAAATTCAATAAAACGCATGCGGATGTCTCTCGGTGACTGGGTTCACCGATATTTATGCGGCTTATCGGAGAGACGCGGGTTTCGTCCTGTGCTTTAACATTATTTTTCAATCTCGTGCGAAACACTGCCACAAGGTCATATTGGAGAATGACCTACAACGGAGTGCGACATGAAAGACCTGTTCAAGCAACGCCTGGGCTTCATCGATAGCGCGATCGAGCGCGCCGGAAAATTCGATGAGCGCGCCAATCGCGCGGCCGATCGCGGCGACAATGCAACGGCTGCCCGCATGAGGGGGCGTGCAGACGCGCAGGCGCGCCGTGCAGAGAAGTCTATTGAGAACGCGCTAAAAGACCTCGATTGACGCGGCGAGAAGCTCGGGCGCCACGATCGTGGCGCCCGAACAATCACGAACGGCGCGCTTCCCGCCTTTCCTCCGTGTCGAGGTGCAATTCGAAATCGTAACGCATCCCCGCAAACGCCCCACGAGCTTCGAGCGTGGCGTACAACCTTCGATTTATCAGTAGGATGTGCCGCTCTGCGCCGGTTCGGCGGAATCCGAGGTTTCTCCCGCAAGTTTGGTTTATTTCATCCACGTGCGATGCCACCACCAGATCGTCCCGGCCCGTCCAAGCGTTAATGGCCTGCACCTGCTCGTACTGGGCAGGCGACATGAACGTGCAAGTTTGGATAATATTCTTACTCAGCAGTGCGTTTGATCCTCGGGCTGCAGCGTGCGACATCACTTCGACCTTCCACACGGGATCAAATGTGCCTTTCCGGTTAGAGATTACGGTCCATTCGGCGGACGCGCATTTCCCCAAGCCCTCCCACTCCGCCTGAGCAACCGAGCCGATTTTTTCGGCAACAACCTTGCGGTTCGGTCTCACCTCGACCTTGTCGCGGGTGATGGACGGCGTTTCGAAATCCACCTCGTAGAGCCGGGGCATGGCGCGCTTGGCGACCGTAGCAGGCACCAGTTCAGTGGTGAGAAAGACGATCCGCTCAGCAATGGGATTCCCTACGTGCGACCACCAATTCCGATTTCGCACATACCATCCGCGACCATGACTCCGCGCATACACGTCCTTTGCAGGATCATCACATGTGCGCGTTACATACTCCTCCGTGTCTTTGGTCGTGACGCGCGCCCAATCTCCCGGACCGAGGAGGCGGCGGATTTCGTGATCATCAGCCTCGATCGCCGCCGGTTTCGGCGCAGCGGCATTATGTTCGGCAATGGTTTCGCGCTGGACAGCATAGTGAGCGCCGTCCCAAATGGCGGGGTTTCGCGCCTTCAGCGCTTGCAGCCAGTCATAGGCTTCAGCCGGTATCGCATCGACAAATGTGCTGATTTTGATCTCGTCATGGACTAGCATAGCCAAGTCTGTTTCGGATATCTGCTGTCCGTCGTCGGCGGCCTCCTCCCAAAACGAGCGCGTCCACAAGCGCCGTGTCCGCCCGTAATCTCGCCACCCATAGGCCACATCATGAACCGTAAAAAGGACGGGTTCGCGGTCGCCGATTGCTGCCCACATGTTCGCGTGCCGCTGCTTGAGGGCATGTAAGACCTTCGGCTGTTTACGTTCGACCATCGACCAGCGAGACTGATTTCCAGCCTTGATGGCATCATCATAGCTGATCTCACCCAGCCCAAGCTCCTTGCAGATTTCGGCGTAGGTCCGGGAAAAGCTTTTCCAGACAACGCCATGCACGCCGGGGTGTGACAGCGAATTGAATGCATCGCATTTCTCTTCGGCATTAGCGTAATCGCCGAAGGCGTACAGTGCGAGACCCGGACGATCTATCTCCTGCATGATCTGGGGGTGACGCCTCATGATCGAACTGGTCTTCGCAGAGCCTTCCGGCCCGCGAAGCAGCGTCATCTGTTCCAGACGGATCAAAGAAGGGAGACCTTTCTCCAGCGCCGTGCGCACCGCATCGGCATCGGCGGCCCCATTGATCGCAGAAATCATCTGCGAACCGGGGTGTCGTGCATGAAGGTCATCGTCATTGGCCGCCACGGACTGAGCCTCCGGCCTTCGTTCTTTCCGAAAGCGGGCCAGCCAGAGCTTGATCATTTCGCCGAGGGGATGCTCCAACTTGCGGGCGGTTCCCGCAGACGGATTTCCGTTGATCTGGACCGTGCAGTGCGTTTCCAGCATCACGCTTGACGGATTACGATCGGCAGCAGAATTGCGAAAATGGGCGATCCACAACCGACGCGTGTCGTCGAATTGCAGTCGGTCCAGTTGCGGATAGCCGGTATAGATTTCGCGAAGACGGTCTTCACAGTAGTCGATCTCCGCTCGTTGGAGGACATTGCCGAACGATATGGAATTGGCCGCCACGCCCTGCGGGCGCGCAATCCTGCTTGCCTTCGCGAATTTCGTCGGCTGGAAAAAGAGCATGGATGCTTTGGGATGCGCACGGTCCCGGAAGCGCTCCCACAGCACGACCTGAGGCACTTCCATGCCAGTGGGCATGCCCAGCAGATTGTCTTTTTCCAACAGACGGGTTCCACCGGGCAAGCGACGAAAGGCCCCCGGCACTTTCAGGCTGGGATCAGGCTTAATCGGCACCCCGTCGGAATTGGCGGACGGCTTCAGGATTGCCTGCACTTCCTTGGCGAGCATCTCCCAGTGGGCCATCAACCCCGCATGGGCCGATCCGACTACGGGATGAAGGCTTTGATAGGTCTTGCATTCAAAGGTGATATGGATGTGCAGGCTTTTGCCTCCGCTCCAGGCGACCGTGATCCCGACAAAATCCGCCCATTGCTCAGAGCAGAGATAGAAGAGCTTGCCGATCTTAGATTTTTCCCAGGCCTTCTTCGGGAGAAGCCATTCAAGCTGCTCCTGGAAAAACGGCAACTCGTCGCGGTCGTACTCGTACGTGAAGACTACGTGTTTTCCGAGGATCGTACGATCCTTCGGCGCGAGGTCGCGCCCTCTATCCAGTTCCAGCGAATTGGTGAAAAACGCGTACGGATACCAAGCTTCTTGAAGCTCGCGACGCAGCCGAACGGCATGTACGTGGGTGCGCGACGCCTTAGCCTTTTTCGATATCGATCGATAGGAGCCGTCCCAACACGCTGAGGGGATGATAACGTCGCTGAGGAGCTTTGACGCGCGTGAACTGTTGGCGAAGAGCCTGAAATAGTTTTCGCCGAGGGGGCGAATGTATTGGTTCCAGAGGGGGAGATAGTCGGCGGACAATGCTATGTACCGGTGTTGGAGGCTGTGGTTCGTGCCCATCATGCAGGCATGGGGCGGCGCTCTCTGGACCAAAGTTGGCCAAAGGCACCTTGCGGGGGATTGACGGTGGGAGAGTGGATTAATGGGCGCGGGGGACCGCGCCCTTGAAGACAGCTACGCGGCCGCGCATTCCTTGTGGCGAACTACGCGGATCGTTTTTGCCAGAATTGCTGCCGCCCTCTCGCTCAGGAAGAGATCGCGGCCGCTCCAGCCATGCGAACGCGGCATTTTCGAAACGACGGATTCAACCTGCCGAAGATCATCAAGTTTTACCGTAGCGCGAAACGGATAGCGTCCCGCAAGTCTGCTTCTGGCAGCCGTCATATCCCGCTGCTCCGCCTCGTTTTCAGCACCAATTCGGTCCCAATGCCGCCTGCCGACAGGAATGACGGATTCAACGCAATCAAGAATGTGAGTGGGCGCGTACCGATTGCGGGGCCCTGCAGTCGCCGAAATCAACTTCTTGAGAGCCTTATCTTTGGGGGGCTGGCGGAAGGCGATCGCGGCAATTGTCTCGCCCAAACCCATCACGAAGGCGGCGTTTTTGGGAGACATGTGTTTGACGCGTTCGAGCAGCGCCGCGCTCGGGTTGCGAATGTAGCAATTCCAATCGTCGGAAGGTTCTACAACCCGAGAGGCCGCCACCTGACGTGCTCGTTCCAAGGCGCTAAGGCGATAGATATACATGTGGCAGCCGACGATCGAAGAGACGCATCCATATCGATTTGCTGCGGCCTCAATGATGGCCTTCGCGTTGTTGCGGGTCCGAGCATAACTGCCCACCCAATCCTTTGCCTTGCCTTGAAGGTCGTTCAAGCGCCAGGATGCATAGCCTCGGATGTAGGCGTTGTCGAAGCGCTCATCCTTTGCGCGAGCCAAGGCGAAAGCGGCAGTTTCTCCGTATGCGAAGGTCCCCATTACGCTTCCTCCGGCTCGCCGAAACAGCGGACATAGTCATCGGAATCGCCGTGAAGTTCGACAAGCTGCCGCGCCTCGTCTTCGTCCAGGGCAACAATGGTGTCGGTATCTCGACCGCACTGACCGCCGCTATCCAAAACAACGGCAAAGCGGCTCAGGGCGCCGCCGCATCCGCAAAGAAAATAGCGGCCATTCTTGGTACGATAGAGCCTGCTGTCTTCATGTTTGAAGTCGCTGTAGGGCAGGTCATTCCCCGCGTCGCAGATAAATTCTGCGGTTTCGGTATTATAAGTAAGGTTGTTGATGATCTTCTTCATTATGACAATATGATCCTTGTTCCACGAGGCAGGCACCGCGCAGAAAATTGGTAAAGCTTCGCCATCGCTTGAAACCAAGCATGACTATGATGTTATGAGGACGCACGTCTCCCATGGCCTGGAACCCAGGCGAATGATCTGAGATTGTGCGGTGAGGTTGGGGTTAGCCGGTATCGACTGACATGACGCATTCTCCACCCCGACGGGTGAGCGTCAGGCAATCCTAGGTTGAAACTTTCCGCTGGCGCATATCGCGACAACAGGTGCCAGCAATCGATGGCACAAACAACCAATAGGCCAGAAGCCCGCATCTATCAATAATAAAATTATCCCCACACCTTATATACCTCTTTCGATTCCAGAAACAAGCGCAAATTTAAAATTTGGTCGAAAGCAGAACGGCGCTTTCCTGCCGTTCTTGTCGAACGATTTGAAAAAATTGGAAAATCGCTCGGGAAATCCGGGGCTGCGTCGAAGGGCTGTCAATATGTAGTTTAAGCTGGGCTGAATTTTTCGCGGGTGAGCGGCCGCATGAAAAATGAAATATGATTCAGCATCGCAATGATCTCGGCGGACATGATGTTCGCGCTCTGAGTTCAGCTTTCGACCTTCCTTCCGATCACGATGCCGCCCGTCGATCTGCCGGACTGACACCCGATCAATCTCGGCCCGTTTTTTAAAATTGCGAGATACGCACTCTGCTCTGACGTGGGAGGGGTGGGAGCGGGATCATGATCCCGTCGAAGACGGGGGTGATAAGCGGGAAGACATATATCTATATGAGGAACCCCGCTTATGCCCCCCTCCGGGGGCAATGCTTTCCCGTTCCACATCTACACCCAGTGCGTATCCAGACTGCGAGGTGCTCGATCGACCGAACGCTAGTGAGGTAGACGAGCATCTCGCCCGCAACCGTCGTTCCGACGGGTGCGCGATCCAATGTCGGGCCCCCAATCCTGATCGTTTGCCTTGTCCACGGGGTATACTTGGGTGCGATCCGCGCCAGGATGCCGACGCAGTCTCAGATCATTGCGATTCCGACCCAGATGAGATAGTCTCACAGATGTAGATCAAACGAGACAAAGGAACTTCATGCTGATCGGATACGGAAGGGTTTCTTCTTCGGACCAATGCCTCGACATCCAGCGAACAGCACTGATGGCTGCCGGGATCGATGAAGCGAACCTTTACCTGGAGAAGGTATCCGGCAGGACGGCAGATGATCGCCCCGAACTTCAACGATGCATGAACTTCGCCAGGAGCGGCGACACGATCTTGGTGACCAAGCTGGATCGCTTCGCCCGATCGGCGCGTGATCTCCATAATCTCCTTGCCGAACTCGACGCGAAGGGCGTGGGCTTCAAGTGCTTGGACCAGGCGATTGATACCACCAGCAGCACCGGCCGCCTGACCATCTCGATTCTGGCCAGTGTAGCTGAGTTCGAAGTTGCCCTCCGGGCAGAACGCCAGAAGGAAGGCATTGCAGCGGCCAAGGAACGCGGGACCTACCGAAAGCGGAAATCCGCCATCAACCTCGATCGGGTGCGCGAACTGTCGGCCAAGAACACGCCAGACGAAATCGCGGCTATCATGAAAATCAGCCGCGCCTCGGTCTATCGCGCACTGGCATCGATCAAGGCGCAGAAAGATAATTCCAACAGCGATGTTCAAGAAAGGGCTGATCGTTCACCCGACCGGGTAACGTGAAAAGTTAATGTCGCCCCAGTGCAAAATTAGCTAATAATCGCCCCGCGACCCGAGGGGCAGCCGCGAATCGGCATGCCTTCCATTAACTAATCGGCGGCCCTTCTCGGGCCGCCGGTCTTTACTCGCCCGTCATCCATGGCAGACTGCTCCCAAGACCTGACGCCCGAGGAGGACCACGTGATCGAACCCGACCCTGAGATCATCCACTCCGGCTTGTCCCGCATGATCACGATCGACGGCATCACCGTGGATGTCAGCATCTACCGCCTGGAAGAAGACGTGGAATGGACCCTTGAGGTCATCAATGACCGGGGCACCTCGATAGCCTGGCAGGAGACCTTCAAGACCGACGAAGATGCCTACCGGGCCTTCCAACTGACGGTCGTGCAGGAAGGCATGCAGACCTTCCTCGACGATGCCGATGGCGACAACATCATCGAGTTCCCTACCACGCACTGACGCGGGATTATCGGTTCGGCATATCGAGCAACGGCGACGATCAAGGCGTCGGCCCCGGCATGACCGCCCGAAAGATAGTGACCGATTCCAGGGATTCCGCTATACTCAAAGGCATGAAAGGACACGGAAACGAGCCATGGCTCAAGCATGGCTCCGTAAAGCGATTTATTGAAAAAGCCATCTACGGGATGCGGAAGGACAATGAGCGCGAAGCCCGTGCCGGATCGCTCGCCAACGTCAAACGCAGCAAGCGCGCTCAGCTTCAGAATGGCCATCCAGACGCATCTTCGGCAACGGTCGAGGCGATGCTTGTCCGGAGCGTTAGCCACGGGATGAAGCCCTACCAGCCCCCCAGCTATCTGGCCAAAGCCGCGCCCGAGGAAAATCTCGTCAGCGAGAAAGACCGGGCCAAAAGCCAGCGCAAGAATGGCCGAGGATCAAGGAAGCAATAGCGCCTGAGGCGCCGGTCAGAAGCCGAAACGCCGAGCAGCCTGGCGGAAGCGATCCGCAGTCGCGGCATCGGAAAAACCGATCCAGACCCGACTTCGGTCGCTACGATGAAACCGCCGACAACGTATGCCTCGCTCGTGACATCGCAACACCAGTTCATCGCCGAGCCACTCAACGCATTCCGCGACGCCAACCTGGAACTCGGCGAGGTGAAAATCTGGATCGTTGAAGCCGACACCGGCCTGAAGGCCCAGCGATGACGAGAATGAAAATGCCTGCATCGAATATTTATGCCCGCACAGGACAAGGACGACAGCCCGGATGAACACCGCCGACACCCGCGACGCCACCGGCATTCTCGACGAGAATGATGCCTCGATCGACCAGCTTCAGCCGAACCTAACAGGGCTCAACACTTCGGGCCGATCGAACGGTCAAGGCACGGTGCCTCTTCTGGGACTCGAAACTTCAACAACCCCAGAAATTGAAATCACACGAGAAATCTCGGAGCCCGCATCAGAGACCAAACGGGCGCCCCGGCGCAATCCTCTTCTGGGCACCAAGCTCTCATCCGCGGACGTCTACCGACGTCCGCGGAGAGGCTGAAAAACCTCACTTTTTCCGCTATAATCGTCCGCTCACAATCGGGCGGATCTGGCGCCAATCGGGAACAAACTTGGTATCCCGCAAGGTATCGAAATCCGTCCTGCAGAAAGGACGGTTCCCCCGTGGCCACACTCTTCGCCACGGCAGTCGCCAGCGCAAAATCTCGCGACAAGGATTACAAGCTGTCCGATTGCGGCGGGCTCTATCTGCTGGTCCGGCCAAACGGCTCGAAGCTCTGGCGTCTCAACTACACCTATTTGGGCAAGCAGCGTACGCTGGCCTTTGGTCCATGGCCGGAGATCAGTCTCGCCGACGCGCGAGTTCGGCGGGAGGAGGCTAAACGGTTCCTTGCTAGCGGTGTCGACCCATTGCACCAAAAGAAGGTCGATGCGGCCCGGGCGCGCGTGGAGGAGAGGGAGGCCTTCAGGGGGGGGCAGATCAATATCCTGAGCTCAGATTTATAAGAGACCATGGTGTCCTCTATGAAGGTCTTAATGAAGACGATTTCCCACCTCCTCGTCAGCTTGGTTATGACCTTTGCTTGGTCCAGCTCGCTCAGCACTCCAGCGAGAGGCGCTGAAAGATCCTTGGAAGCCGAAGCTCATAGGGCGATCTGTACTGAGATTGCTGAAGTCGCAGAGCCTACGGCCGTTATCGTACAAAATGGCCTTAGCGATGGCGCCGCAGCTATCACGAGCCTTTTCCAAATTAATTCTGGTCTGCATGACTTGGCGGTTAGATACCCTGGCATGGAGGAATTCGTTATTGAAATGCTTCATGCGCAAGAGGAGCGGTATTTCACCACCAGTCTTGCGCCACGGATGCATGAGATGATCGCCTCCTATTATGCGGATCACTTGGCGCCGAAAGAGGCTCGCATATTCCTCACGTTCCTCAGGACCCCTGCGATGCAGGCGGTGGTCAATCGTCCTCGGCGATACAATGAGAATCCAACGGCCCTAGGTATGGATCTGCGCTCGATTCCAGAGAAGGACCAACGAGAGTTGGCGCGATTTTTCCATTCGCCGCTCGGCCGCAAAATCCAAACTCTCATGAAGGACAAAGTTCTGATTGATGCAAAGCTTGCGAACGAGATTACACCGGACCGAAGGCTGGCAATCACACGTACAGTCCAACGGGCGATTGTCGCGCATATTGGAAAGACCGACAAGGTTGAGGCTGCACGGCTAGGCGCGGTTTACGCTCGACAAAGCCAGCCGAATTAACCGATCTCGGACTGAAAGCTATCGGTATCTTCACGGCCAGAGGATGTCGAATTGTTGTTGGTCAGCGCGTGCGGAATGCCGACCATTCTCGACGTCAAAGCAACTCGCCCTGCCGTTGATCTTTGTAACGGGCCTCCTCGACCGCTGCGATGGTAATCCCGCCCTAAACGGCTGCGCTGAGGTTGTCGGCAGCCGTGGCGGTTGGGCACCTCTGGGCATGTACCGCGCCGGGACTGCCCCACGGCTTAGCTCTTTTTTCGGTGTCCGAGTACTCGCGACCAGAAACTGGGAGGGGTTTGAGTAACGGCGTCATAGTCCCAGGGACCTTGCGTATATTCTCTTCGACCTTCTCGATATTCAGCAACCCAGGTATCACGAAATTCCTCGCCAAGCCCCCGAGCATCGAAATTAACTTCAGGAAACAGTGGTGCTATTTTATCAAGAAAATCCATCAGATAAGCTGAGTGCAGCCGGAATTGACCGCGACCATCGGTGAATGAGGTGACGATATCCTGAAAGACGTCATGGCTAATGCCATCTTCGTCCAATTGTTTAATGATATTGTTCTTCAATTTTTCGAAGTGAGGAATTTCTAAACCTATTATAGCGATGTGAAGGTCTGAATCAAAAGACAAATTCGTTTCCTCAGGTTTTATCGTGGGGATCAAGTTTTACAACGCAACAGAATTGACTGCTTCTCCGCAAATTCTGGCGCAGATGGATCATGCGGATGAAGCAGGACAAAATTATACGCTTGTCGTAGCTCCAGAAACTAGAGTGTCCCAAGACCTGTTCGACCCTGTTGGGAATAAATTCTCGCTAAGGTGATGTTGAAAATGAATGATATCCGACTTTCTGTCGCCACCTTGGTTGACATCAGTCCTCTGGAATTTGGTGAGAATTTCTTTCGAAAAATAATTGATAAAGATTGTCGCTTCGCTCCAAAGACATTGAGCATCGATCCGATGAAATATCAGTACGATGGCGTAAAGTCGATCGAACGTGAATGGCTTAGGGAGAGCGAAATCCCTGACGACGCGGATCCTGGGAAAACACGGAAAATCCGATCCAGCTTTCACTGGCAGGGTAATGAGGATCCCGTGAAGTTTGGGTCTGTGAATTTTCCCAAAAAAAATGACTACGGAGAAGTTGGAAACGGTCTAATAAGTATCAGGGCTAATTACGCTGAATCAGAATTGTGGGTTTCCTTATTTAAAAAAATTTGCTCTTTGTCGTCTCCGTTTTGGGGGTTTGTGCATGTTATTGCGGACGAGGAGACGTATATCGATACCGCTGGATCTCGGGTAGATCGCTACTGCAAGCCAGTGACGACTAAGGCTTATCGCACTCGTGAGTTTCCTAACTTGGCCAGCCTTAACTTCATTCGTGATGATATGGTGGATCCTGCGATCTGGCCGCAGATCCAGGCTGCAGGTTTCCCGGTTGAGCGTTTCCTTGACGGTTATCTGCTTCGGGTGAGCTCCGGATTTGCCGATATCCTTGATGATTTCCCGGTTTTTTCACGCAGGCGAGCGGAGTTGAAAGCGTTCTTTCCGGTTGATCTCTTTCGGATTAAGGAAGAACCTCCCGCTATCCGTCGATGATGCCAACAGAATAATCATCCTTTACTTTCTGATTTGAGTAGATTGTGAGACGAGTGTATTTTGTGATTGAGAATGGCGTTCTGAATAATATCGGCGTTCTCGGTTGCCATGCCTTGATTATGGTTACGTCCAAAAATCCTGCTATTAACGCAGGCGGTCCGGTTTCGATGGGGGCGATGGCTGAAAACGTCACGCTGAGCCAGACAGTCAACGCCAAGAAGTCCGGCGCCACTTGATAGTGGAGGTCTGTTCGTCGGCGTTGGCAGGATCAAAACAACGCTCGGTACAACTGCACCACCAATGTGAGTTCGCTCATCTGGGCGGCCAGTGTCGATCTCTCGATTGTCTCCAACTACAAACTCTCAATTGCCTACAGTCAGGTCGCCGCTGGCTCGACGTACCGCTTGTCGGTCCCCGCCAACGGATAGCCCAGAATGGCATTGTGGCACTTACCCGGCATGAACGGGCTACTGTGGGCCCGACCGGTCAGCCCGGTTCCATCTCCAGTATCGCCAAGGCATCATCGACGATGCGGTCGATTTGCCGGTCCGTGAGCGACGCCCGCAGCACGGCAACCTGAAAGATCACCGCGCCGATCAGCGAGTTGAACGCAAAGTTTCGCACCTGTTCCGCCGTGCCCGGCCGGGCACGGTCCAGTTCGCGCAGGTAGAAGGCCTGCTCGTTGGCGCCGTGCCTAGCAAGCGCCGCTGCGAGATCGACGTGATACTCGGCACTTACCGACAGTCTCAGCATGGCCGGGCCGCGCGGGCCGGCCATGTAACTGCACAGCGCATGGGCATGGGCCAGCAGCACCGCGCGCGGGGGCATCGACCCGTCCGTCTTCGGCTCGACCCGGCGCGAGGTCTGGCCGAGGATCGCCTCGACCAGTTCGGCCTTGTTGGCAAAGCGCCGGTACAGCGTCGAGCGGCTGCACCCGGCGAGTTCCGCCACGCCTTCGAACGTCAGCCCTTCGTAGCCCTTTTCCGCGAGGATCCGCCATGTCGCCTCGGCAATGGCCACGTCCTTTTCCTCGTTGCGTGGGCGGCCGCGGCCGCGCGGCGGAGCTTCGATTTCTTCGTTCATGCCAATCGTCCCCTCGATCTCACAAATCTGTCACAGAATAACGATACACGACCGTCTCGTAAATCGAAACCGTGAATGGGGATTCGGGTCGTGATCAAGAAACTTGCCTTGTTTTCCAGTGTTCTGGCGCTCAGCGTCGGGCAGGCTTACGCGGAGGAGGCCTCGGCGCAGCCTCTTTCTTCGGATGAGGGCTCGTCGGGAGACATTGTCGTAACGGCGCGCAAGGTGAAGGAAAAAATCGGTGATGTGCCGTTGGCGATCACCGCGATCAGCGGCGATGATCTGCGCCGCAACGACCATATCCGCCTGGAGGACATCAACCAGCTGGTCCCCAGCACCAATGTCGTCGTCACCAATGGCCATCAGACCAGTATCTCGATCCGCGGCATCGGCAACAACCCGGGCAGCGACGGGCTTGAGAACAGCGCCGGCGTCTTCGTGGACGGCGTCTACCTCGGTCGTCCGGGCATGGCGGCCAGCGACCTGATCGACATTGCGCAGATGGAAGTGCTGCGCGGGCCGCAGGGTACGCTGTTCGGCAAGAACACCACTGCCGGCGCCGTGAATATCACCACCGAGCTGCCGCAGTTCGACTGGGGCGGCCGTGCGGCGGTCACTTACGGCCGTTTCAACTACCAGCAGTATCAGGGCACCGTCACCGGGCCGATCAGTGACAAGCTGGCCTTCCGCCTGACCGGTTACGACACCACGCGCGACGGCATCGTGACCGACATCACAAATGGCAAGAAAGTCAGCGACCTTGGCCGCCGTGGTGCGCGTCTGCAGTTGCTCTACAAGCCTTCCAGCGACCTCAGCATCCGCCTGATCGGCGAATATGCGCGCGAGCAGCAAAGCTCCGGCGCGGTTACCGTGATCCCCAGTTGGGGCCTTACCCCCGCCGCGATCCAGACCAAGCTGAAGGCCACCGGCGCGACGCTGGCCGTCGATCCCGATGGCATGACCACCGCCGCCGGTGGGCCCTACAGCACAGGTACGCGCCAGGGCGCCGGTTCGGCCGAGGTGAACTGGAATTTCGGCAGCGGCTTCACGCTGACCTCGCTGTCCGCCTATCGCTACTGGCAGTACGATTCCGCGTCGGACACCGAGGGCAGCAGCGCCGATGTCATGTACGGCGGCTATCACATCAAGGATCACCAGTTCACGCAGGAAGTGCGCCTGGCCTTCCCGCGCATGGGCAATTTCGATGCGGTGGCGGGGCTCTACTACTTCTACCAGAAGGTCGATACCACGCAGTACGTTTCTTACGGCGATCAGGCGGCGGCCTGGCTGGCCGGAATGCCCACCGCGACGATCAAGGCCTATGCGCCTTATTCGCCCGCGTTGGCTACGCTGCTGGCCTATAACGGCACTCGCTGGGATACCAAGGCCGCGCCGGAGACGAACAGCATCGCCGGTTTCGGGCAGGTCAACTGGCACGTCACCCCGCAATGGAACATCACCGGCGGCCTGCGCGTGACGTACGAGACCAAGCAGGAAGACGTGACCCGCCCGGTTCCGGTCAGCAACGATACCGGGCTGCCGGTCGCCGCACTGGCATCGCAGGCGGCTGGGCCGATCCACGCGCGCATATCCAACACCGCGCCTTCGTTTCTGATCAGCACCGACTACCGCTTCAGTCCCGAAGTCATGGTCTACGCCCTCGTCTCGCGCGGGCAGAAGGCGGGCGGCCTGAACACCACGCTGCCGCCGACCGGCCTTGGCGCCGATGCGCTGAAGGTCGATCCGGAAACGGCCACCAACTACGAAGCCGGCATCAAGGGCGATTTCCTGAACCATGCGCTGACGGTGAACCTGGACGTGTTCCGCACCGACATCCGCAACTATCAGGCGAACGTGCTGATGGAAGTGGGCGGGCAGGTCGTCCAGTTGCTGACCAACGCCGGCAGCGCGCGCACCCAGGGCGCCGAGGCGGAAGCCACCCTGCGCCCGCTCCGCGGCCTTTCGCTGCACGGTTTCGTGGCCTACAACGATGCCAAGTACCGCGAATATACCGAAGGCCCCTGCGCCGTGGAGAAGACCGGGCAGGCGACTTGCGACCTTTCGGGCCGCCCGATCGCCGGCGCGCCGCGCTGGACCACCGGGATCAACGGATCCTACGAGCATGAGCTGGGCGGCAACGTGACCGGCTATGCCAGCGCCGAATATTCCTACCGCTCCACCTACTATGGCTCGCTGGACGATTCGGAACTGACCAAGACTGGCGGCTACGGCTTGCTGAACTTGCGTGCGGGTCTGCGCATTGGCGATCGCTGGGACTTCTCGGTCTGGGGCCGCAACGTCACCGACAAGAAGTACGCCACCAACTACTTCAACTACGGCTCGGTCCTGCCGGGCACTTACGTCGCCTTCTTCGGCGATCCGGCGACTTACGGCGCGACGCTGCGCCTTCAGTTCTGACCCTTCTTTCCAGACATAACGGAGCCAGCATCATGAAAACGCTTTCCCGCCTGCTTGTCGCCTGCACCTGCCTGACCGGCGTGGCGCTTGCTGCCCCTTCGGCCTTCGCCGCCGACAAGGCTGCTGATCAGAGCTTCACCATCGCGGTGATCCCGGACACGCAGAACTACGTCGATTACACCCACCAGAAAGACGAAGGCTTTGCGTTCGATGCCAGCCAGCTGTTCCTCGACCAGATGGCCTTCGTGGCGGCCAACCTGAAGAGTGCGGGCGGCGACATCGCCCTGAAGAGTGCGGGCGGCGACATCGCCTTCGTCGACGGGTTGGGGGACAATTGGCAGCACCAGTCGCTGCAGATCGATCCCGCCCACGCCGCGCGCGGCTTCAAGCGGGCGCCGAACCCGATCATGGACGGCCACTTTGCGCCCACCGAAAAGGTCCACACCGTGGAAATGCCCAAGGTGGGTGAGGGTTGGGACAAGCTGATCGGCAAGGTGCCGTTCTCGGTCGTGCCGGGCAATCACGACTATGACGCGATGTGGACCGATTCCAACCATCCGCCGGCCGCGCAGTTCAAGGACATGTCCAGCATCGGCGTCATGCACTCGGGCGGGCTGACGAACTGGAAGAAGGTGTTCTCCGACCAGTCGAAGTACTTCAAGGGCCAGCCCTGGTACGTCGCCAGCCATGACGACGGTGCGGACAGCGCGCAGATCTTCACGGCCGGTGGCTACCGCTTCCTGCACATCGGCCTGCAGTTCGATGCGCCCAATTCCTCGCTCCAGTGGGCGGCCGAAGTCATCAAGCGCTATCCTGGCGTGCCGACCATCGTTTCGATGCACGACTTCCTGGACACCGCCGGCAACCGCCTGCCCAACCCGATCATCGATAACGCGGCGGTCGATCCCGAAGACAACAGCCCGCAGATGATCTGGGACAAGTTCATCAGCCAGAACGACCAGATCTTCATGGTGCTTTGCGGCCACGAGCATGCGCAGGCGTTCCGCATGGATGCCAACAAGGCCGGCCACCCGGTCTATCAGGTTCTGGCCGACTATCAGGATCGCGCGCAGACCGCCAAGGACGCAGGGGCGAAGATGCAGCCCGGCATGGGCATCGGCGATGGCTGGCTGCGCCTGATGACTTTCGACATGGGCGCCAAGGTGCCGCAGGTGAAGGTCCGCACGTATTCGACGCATTACAAGGTCAACAGCGTCGACGCGCCGGACTACGTCAAGTGGTACAAGGCCGAGGAGAAGCCCAAGCTGACCGACGCCGAATACATGAAGGCGGACGATTTCACGATCGACCTGACCGACTTCCGCGCGCGCTTCGGCAAGCCGAAGGTCGCTGCGAAGTAAGCATTGCTAAAGCGGGCGCGCTCAAAAGGGTGCGCCCGTGGCGTTTTCGGGCTCTCAGAACGAACGGCGCAGCGAGATGCCGGCCGAGGTCGTATTGCCGGCCAGCGCGTTGAAGCTGCGGGTGGCGTAGAGGTCCAGCCCCAGCTTGTCGGTGATCCGCATGTTGGCGGTGGCGCCGATTTCCCACCAGCCATCCTCGATATGCCGGGCAGGCATGATGCCGGTCATCGCCGCTTCTATCGCTTCCTCGCGGCTGCGGACGAGCGGTTCGGAAACCGCATTGCTGGTCCACGCACGGGCGATGGAAACGCCGACGTACTGCTTGCCCTCGCGGCCGAAGGCATGATCGATCCGCAGGGTGGCGGCCGAACTCCAGGTGGGTTCCTCGGTTTCGAGGTCAATCACGTTGGCTTCCTCGGGCGCGGGATGGAGCAGGCGGCCGTGCGCGTAGGACAGGGTCATCGTCGGCGTGGCGAACAGGCGGCTGCCCAGGGGGATGACGCGGCCGAAATCACCGCCGACCGAATAGTAGGGGCTGCCCTTGGCGCCGGTGCTGTCACGCTTGCCGGCGTCGGTGCTGATGCGGCCATAGTCCTGCCAGCCATAGCTGGCCCAGCCGTCCACCACCCAGTTGTCGAAATTGCCGCCCGCGCCGATGGTGCCGACCAGATAGTCGGACGGCAGCGCCGTGTCGGCCTGCAACAGCGTGCCGTGGTAGCGCATCAGCGAACCGCGCACATAGCCGCGCCCGATCTGCCGCGTCAGCGCCAGCGACTGCCACGAACCATTGGGGCCATCGTCGCGGTTGCTGATGCCGGCGGCCGCCGCCAGGCTCCAAGGGGTTGGCGTATCGGCGGCGGCTTTTGTCGTCGTCGTCGTCGTCGTGGCTGCGTCTGGGGATTCCTGCGCCGTTTCGCCAGCCGTCGCCGTTATCACGGGAGCGGTGCCGTTGGCCTGCCGAGAGGTTTCCTGCGCGAAGGCGCCGATCGGCGCCGAGATCGCGAATGCCGCAGCCATGCCCGCCAGCAGCGGGCGCGTACCGATGGTCAGGTGCATCAGGCTACGGCCTTGAGGCTCTGGTCGAAGGCGGCGGGAACGGCAAGGCGCACGATGAAACCGTCGCGCGTGTGGGCGAAGCTGACGTCGCCGCCATGCGCGCGCGCGATCGAGCGGCAGACGGCAAGGCCGAGGCCCGAACCCTTCTGCCCCGATTTGCGCGCCGAATCGGTGCGATAGAACGGTTCGAAAGCGCGATCGTATTCTTCCTCGGGAATGCCGGGGCCGATATCGACGATCTCGGCCACTGCCTCGCCCTCGTTCAGGCTGACGCGCACCTTGGCGCATTCGCCGTACTTGATGGCGTTTTCCAGCAGGTTGTCGAGCAGGCGGCGGATGCCCACCGGATCGACGTCCACCGGGATATGCGTGTTGCGCTCTATCGTGACGTCGCCGCCCACCAGTCGCGCGTTGGCCACGCTGCTGGCGATCAGTTCGGCAAAGTCGGTACGCTGGCGCGGGCCGGGCGTGGAAGCATCGCGGATGAAGCCGATGACCTGGCTGATCATCGCCTCCATCTCGGTCACTTCCTTCAGCAGGCCGTCGCGCTGTTCGTCGGGCACATCCTCGATCCGGAAGCGCAGGCGGGTCAGCGGCGTGCGCAAGTCATGGCTGATCGCGCCGACCATGGCGGTGCGATCGTCCACGAAGGCGCGCAGGCGGTTGCGCATCTGGTTGAAGGCATTGGCGGCGCGGCCGATTTCGGCCGGGCCGGACAGCGGCAGGATCGTGGCCGAAGGATCGCGGCCAAGCTGCTCTGCCGCGTGGGCGAATTCGCGCAGCGGCAGCACGATGCGGCGCGCGAACAGCCACGCGAAGGGGCTGATGATCGCAAGGCTGAGTGCGAACCACAGCATCACGCGCTTTTGCCAGGCATTGGGGAAGGGCTCTGCACGCGGGGCGACGGCGATCCACTGGCCATCGCTGCGGCGCAGGGCCGCCACGAAATCACCCTCGATGAACGGGGGGGATGTCAGCGCGAAGACGTTGCCCGTGGCATGGCGGAACGGGATCGGCTGCGGCGTGCCGGGCACGGCGGGCAGCGGCGCGGCTTGCGTGGCGATGGGGGCAGGCGGCGCGATCCGCACTTCCGGTGTGGCCGTGGGGATCGAGACTGCAAGGGGCACCGGGGCCTGCGTCGGCGCAGCACGGGCAGGCGTGGCGGTGGCGACGGGTATCGGCGTCGATGCCGGCACCGACGTCGCCTGCGAGGGCAGCGTCACGCGGGGCAGGTCGTTCATGGCGGGGAACAGCGGCATTTGCCCGGAGCGGCCGAACGCGCCGCCGCTGAATCCACCGTTGCCACCGGGACGAATCCCTTCGAAGCCACCGGGTTGCCCGGTTCCGATACCGCTGCCGGCGCCTTGGCCGGGAAGCGAGCCTTGCGCGCCATTGCCCCAATTGCCACCCGTTCCCGGGGTCGAGGTTCCGGAGCCCGCGCCGGATCCGCCGGGCGTCGTTCCGCCGGTACCGGCGCCGGGATTGCTGGGCTGGCCGTTGCCGGGATTACCGGGTTGGCCACCGGGATGCGGGTTGCCGGGTTGGCCTCCTGGGCTTTGACCTCCCGGATTTTGGCCGCCGGGCATGTGACCGCCGGGCATCCGGCCACCCGGAATGTGGCCGCCGGGCATCTGTCCGCCGGGGCGTCCACCGGGGAACTGCCCGCCCGGGAAATGGCCGCCGGGCATGCCGGACGGCCCCGGCATCCCGCCGGGGGGCGGGCCACCGGGGATCGACTGGGCATCGGCCTTGCCGACCAGCATCGTCGAAAGGGCGGAAGGGGCAGCCGGATTGTCGCGCAGCGCCAGCGGCGATCGCGATCCGCTGGGCACGGCGACGCCGCCGACGGGAAGCTGCGTATAAAATGCCAGCACCACGTCCGTGCGGGCGCGGCCAAGCCGGTTTGCCAACGCTTCGCGTGAGGATTCGGATACCAGCCAGCCCTGTCCGGTAACGTCCGGCGGGCCGATCATGGTCTTGCGTTCCAGCCGCTCAGTCGGATTGGCGCCTTCGCTGCCGTCCGCCCCGCCGTTCAGCGCGGCGGCAACTTCATCGATATTCCAGCGCGCGGCCGGACTGGGCGGCAGCACCACGGTCAGCGCCAGCGTCACCAACTGGGCACCGATCAGCGCGCAGACAAGGATGGCGATCATCTGGATCGCCAGAGGCATGCCGATTCGGTTGGTAAGGCGGGGCGGCGTCATGATCGGGCCCTTGCCACGATTCCACGGCGAATTCGAGCTATGGCGAAATGGCGGGAGGCGCGCAAAACGCGGACCGAATATTGCGGAGCGGGCTCGAAAGAGAGGGACACTGCTCTTCCGAACCCGCTCCGCGTCTCCACCGCGCGGCACGAAGCCGATCGGCGGAGACGGTCACCCCGGGTCCTGTCCAGCAACCGTGTCCCCTGATCCGGGGCTGGAAGGAAATATCTGAGTCGTCTTCGGTCAGTGTACTCCGATGAAGCGGAGCGCCCAAACGAAGTTGAATCGTCTTGCGGTGCCGCGTAGCAGCCGCGTGTTACACTTCGCGGACCATTCGGCGGGTCATCGCACTGGTGCAGGTGCGAAGCTGAACGCCCTGTGAGCGGCATCTGCTGAATCGGTCCGCTATCGGATGATCCGGGACCATCGGCGGGCAGGGCGGGTGCGACTACGTGACCTGCGGCGCCGATGGCCCCGGCACCGTCCGGCGCCTTGGCGGTAGCGTGACGGACGGCGTTGCCGGCCACCAAGGGCACAGGGAATCGACGTGCGGACCTGGCGGGGGATGCCATCTGGCCGCAGTCGCCTGTCGCCGTTGGCAGAACCTGGCGAACTCGACTGTTCATGAACGGCTAGGTCGGGTCTGGACTTTGCCGGGCGATTTCGCCGAGTTTGCGGCCATGTTGCAATAAATCGGAAATGAGGCGCCTTGCTGAAATGTGCGCGGAACACGGGCTTTCTATCGGGCGTCAATGATCCTAGAACATCCCGCGATGGACCTGCAGACCCGCATTCTCATCGTCGACGACGACGAGGGTATTCGTTCGCTGATCGGCGAATTCCTTGGCAAGCACGGTTATGCCACCGAAACGGCTGCCGATCCGGATGCCATGCGCGCCCTGCTGGCGCAGCAGCGGTTCGACCTGATCGTGCTGGACGTGATGATGCCGCGTGAGGACGGGCTGACGGCGCTGCGCCAGCTTGGTCCGGATGCACCGCCGGTGATCATGCTTTCGGCGGTGGGCAGCGATGTCGACCGCATCGTCGGGCTGGAAATGGGCGCGGACGATTATCTCGCCAAGCCCTGCAACCCGCGCGAATTGCTGGCCCGCATCCGCACCGTTCTGCGCCGCCGTGCCGCGGTGACGGCGATTCCGGGGGCGTCCGTGCCTGCGCTGCCGGCGGAGCAGCCGTTGCCCGAAGGCGACGTGCAATCGGGCGAAGTTCTGCGCTTCGCCGGCTGGCGCATGGATCTGGGGCTGCGCCTGCTGTTCGATCCGCAGAACCGGCTGATATCGCTGTCCGACGGCGAATTCCGCCTGCTGCGCGCCTTTGCGGAACATCCGCGCCGCGTGCTCACGCGCGACCAGTTGCTCGATTGGTCGCGCGGAGAGGACAGCGAACTCTACGACCGCGCGATAGACGTCCAGCTCTCTCGCCTGCGTCGCAAGCTGTCCGATGGCGACGGGGGTGGCGATATCATTCGCACGGTTCGCAACGAAGGCTATCTTTTCGTGCCATCGGTTATCGCCTGAGAGATTGTTTGGAAAATGCGCAGAGCGGGCTGGTGCCGCGAAATTCGCCGTCAGCGAATTTCCAAATGGACCATGAAGCGCTGCGATCTTCTGCAACATTTGGCTACAACGCTGAAATCGATCTGAAATCCCGCTGCAAACGCGGGCTTCCAGTCCTGCAGCCCTGCACTCCCGTACCCGCCGCAAAAACGGCCGGGGCGCTGCGAGTGCGAGGGAGACTGCAATGGACCTTCATCACCGGGATGACGATGATCACGATCGTGGGTTGAACCATGATCTGGGCGTGATCGCCGAACGGCTGATGGGGCGTCGCCGTGCGCTGGCCTTCCTGGCCAGCGCCGGAACCGCGGTGACCGTGGCGGCGTGCGGGGGCGATGATTCCTCGACCGGTTCGACCTCCACCACATCGTCGAGCAGCACGAGTTCGACTTCGGGTGGGACCACGTCCACCACGTCGTCCTCCACCTCATCCTCAACTACCAGCTCGACATCGGGCGGATCGTCCAGCGCCAGCTGCATCGCCGATCCCACCGAAACCAACGGGCCCTATCCGGCGGATGGCACCAACAGTGCCAGCGGATCGACATCCAACGTGCTGAACGTCAGCGGTGTGGTTCGATCCGACATCACGGCCAGCTTCATCGGTTCCACCACCACGGCGACCGGGGTTCCGCTGGAAATCACGCTGCAACTGGTGGACGTCAACAACGGCTGCGCGGCGATCGCGGGCGCGGCGATCTATGTGTGGCACTGCGATGCCTATGGCCGCTACTCGCTCTATTCCAGCGGCGTTACCACCGAAAGCTACCTGCGCGGCGTGCAGGTGACCGACAGCGAGGGCAAGGTCACCTTCAAGACCATCTATCCCGCCTGCTATTCGGGACGCTGGCCGCATATCCATTTCGAGGTGTTCGTGGACGGACTTACCTCCGCCAGCACCGGACGCACCGCCAGCCTGATCTCCCAGCTGGCGATGCCGGCGGCCACCAACACCGCCGTGTTCACCGGCGACAGCCGCTACACCGCCAGCATCGCGAACTACAACGCGATCACCCTCTCGTCCGACAATGTGTTCGGCGACAACACGTCCGCGCAGATCGCGCAGATGACCCCCAGCCTCACCGGCACGGTTTCCTCTGGCTACACCGGCTCTGCCCTGATCGGCATCGCTCGCTGACGCCGGGGCTTCCGGCCCCCGTTTTCCTCAAAAGAGTGCGATAACTCATGAAATCCTTGCATTCGTCGACCAGCGTCGGTGCGCTGGTCCTGGCGCTGTCTGCCAGCCCCGTCCTTGCGGCGACCACCGTGTCCACTTCCAGCACGACGCCACTGGTCACCTCCACCGCAGGCGACACCACCGTGACGAGTGCCGGGACCATCACCCTGTCCAGCGGGAAGGCCGTGACGGTCGACAGCAACAACGCGGTCGATGTCGAGGGCGCGATCGCCGTGGGCGGGGCCAACGATGCGGCCGGCATTGCCGTCAACGCGGGCACCAGTTCGACCGTGACGGTGGGCGAAGACGCGACGATTGCGGTCACCGAAAGCTACGTGCCGACCGATGCGGACGGCAACGGCATCGCCGATGGCGCCATCGCTTCGGCCAGCAACCGTTACGGCATCCACGTGCTGTCGGGCGCCAACACCAGCGGTTCGATCTCGAACGCGGGCACGATCACGGTGGAAGGGCTCAATTCGGGCGGCATCGTCGTCGATTCGAACTACACCGGCAACATCACCAACACCGGCACGATCAAGGTGATCGGCGACGGTTCGGTCGGCGTGAAGACCCAGGCGGTGGATGGCGACGTCACCGTGAACGGCACCGTCACCGTCGTGGGCGCGGGCGCGCAGGGGCTGGTCGTCAATGGCGATGTATCGGGCACGGTCACCATCCAGGGCACCGTGGCGCAGGCCGCGTCCTACACCGATGACGACAGTGCCACCATCGTGCTGTCGCGTGCGGCGCTGCGCACCGGCAAGGCGGCGGTGGAGATCACCGGCAATGTTGCGGGCGGCATCTACATCGCGGCGCCGCCGGTGGACGAGGACAGCTCCAATAACGACGAGGATGGCGACGGCGTCACGGATTCGGAGGAAGGCACCGGCGTCGTCACCGCCTATGGCAATTCGCCGGCCATCCAGATCGGCGGCGCCAGCGACATCACCGTGGGCGGCGTTTCCAGCAATTCGGGCACTTACTCGCTCGCCATCGACGGCACCGTCACGTCCAGCGCCTATTATTCGAACACCAATGCCTATGGCGTGGTGATCGGCGGGCAGGGCGGCAATGTGACGCTGACCGATGGCATCGGCGTGACCGGCACGCTGCGTGCGACGACTTATGACAGCGCCGCCTACGGCCTTGTCATCAACGCGGGCAGCACGGTCACCAGCCTTTACAACTCGGGCGCGATTGCAGCCGCGATTTCGTCTCCGGGCGAAGGGACTGCCGTGGCGATCCAGGATCTGTCGGGCACGCTGACGACGATCAACAACACCGGTTACATCAGCGCATCGGGTTCGAGCACGGATACGCTGACCGCCATCGACCTTTCGGCGAACACCACCGGCGTCACCATCAACCAGTACCTCAATTCGGATGACGCCAAGACCAGCGCCACCTACCTGGAGGATAACGACACCACCACCGATCCCACCGTCTATGCCAGCATCACCGGCAATATCCTGCTGGGATCGGGCAACGATACGGTGAACGCGTCCACCGGCAAGATCACCGGCAACACGCTGTTCGGCGCGGGTGACGATACGCTCGCCCTGTCGGGAAACGCGATCTACACGGGCGACGTCTACTTCGGCACCGGCACGGCCACCGCCTCCCTGGCGGACACGGCGGCCTTCACCGGCACGATGGACTTTGCGGGTGAGAACGGCACGCTGACGCTGTCGGGATCGTCGGTCTACACCGGCAACTTCTCCAACGCGGACAACCTCTCGGTCACCGTCAACAGCGGTTCGAAGCTGACGGCACAGAAGGCGGAAACGATCGACTTCGGTTCGCTCACCGTGAAGTCGGGCGGTTCGCTGGGCGTCTATGTCGATACGTCCGCGGGCACCAGTTCGCTGTTCAATGTGGCCAATGCCACGCTGGAATCGGGCGCGAAGATCACCGCATCGGTCACGGCGCTGGGCGATGCGGAAGGCACGTATACGGTGCTGACCGCCGCCAATCTGAACGTCGAAGGGACGCTGGATTCCAGCGATACCGACCTGCCGTTCATCTACAATGGCGACGTTTCGGCCGATGCCAACAACGTCTACCTGACGATCGCGCGCAAGACGACCGACGAACTGGGGCTGACCCGCAGCCAGGCATCGGCCTGGGATGCGATCTACGCCACCGCGCAGAACGACACCTCGCTGACCGAAAGCCTGCTGCAGGTTACCGATTCCTCCACGCTGAAGTCGCAAGTGTCGGGCCTGCTGCCCGATCACGCCGGCGGTGTGTTCGATGCGGTGACCACGGCGGATCGTCTGGCCTCCCAGCACCTGTCGGACGAAACGACGATGTTCGACATTTCCGACGTCGGCGGCTGGTTCGAACCGATCTACTGGCGCACCAGCAAGGATGCCGGCAGCACCGCCAGCTACAAGACCAGCGGCTGGGGGCTTTCGGCCGGGTTCGAGCGGCACACCGGCCTTGGCTACTTCGGCGTGTCCTACGCGTGGCTCAAGGGCAGCGTGGACGACAATGGCGGCACCGGGAAGCTGGACGTTGGCCAGCATGACTTCGGCGCGTTCTGGCGCACGGCGAAAGGCCCGTTCATGGCCTGGGCGCGGATCGGCGCCTCGCGCATCTCGGTCGATTCGAAGCGCACGTTCACCGGCACGGTGGACGATACCGACTTCACCTACACCGCCAGCGGCAAGTGGGACGGCTGGCTGCTTTCGGGCCTGGCTGGCGCATCGTACAAGTACCAGGCATCGCGCCGCTTCAGCCTGAAGCCGAAGGTCGAACTGCAGCAGTACTGGCTGAAGGAAGACGGCTACAGCGAAACCGGCACCAGCGAAGCCATCGCGCTGACCGTCGCCAGCCGCACCAGCAAGGAGACCACCGTCACGCCAACGCTGACGGCGGCCTATTCGCTGGGCACGATCTCGCCCGACTGGCGCCCGCTGACCTTCCAGGTCGAAGCCGGCCGCCGCGAAGTGATCTCTGGGCAGTTGGGCGACACGACCGCCTACTTCAACGGCGGAGACAGCTACGACGCCGGCTCCAGCTTCACGATCGCGCCGGAAAGCCTGAAGGGCGCGTGGATCGGCGAAGTCTCGATGCTGGCGGGTGGATACGACTTCACCTGGAAGATCTCGGCCCGCGCCGAACAGACCACCTGGTCCACCGATCTGTCGGCCCGCGCCTCGCTCAGCGTCGCGTTCTAAGCCGTCAGCCAAAATTCGCAGGGTTACGGGCGTGGTCGGACTTCGGTCCGGCCACGCCTTTTTCGTTACGCGCCGCGAATGTCGCCCAGCTTGCGCTCCCAGGCCAGGGCGTGTTCGACGATGGTCGGCAGGTCCGCGTATTTCGGCTGCCACGGCAGCGTCGCCTTGATGCGGCTGTTGTCGGAGATCAGCGAATCCGGATCGCCCGCGCGGCGGCCTTCCAGGCGGCGCTCGATCGTCCGGTTGGTCACGCGGTCCACCGCATCCAGCACGTCGAGCACGGAGAAGCCCTGGCCATAGCCGCAGTTCATCGTCAGCGATCGGGCGGGATCGGCGATCAGCGCCTCCAGTGCCAGAACGTGCGCGGCGGCAAGGTCGGACACATGGATGTAATCGCGCACGCCGGTGCCGTCAGGCGTGTCGAAATCGGTGCCGAACACGCCGACATGGCCACGTTTGCCCAGCGCTGCCTCCACCGCGACCTTGATCAGATGCGTCGCCCCCGCCGTCGACTGGCCGGTGCGCGCCTGCGGATCGGCGCCGGCCACGTTGAAATAACGCAGCGCGCAGAAGTTCAGCGGATGCGCCTTGGCCACATCGCCCAGCATGATCTCGGTCATCAGCTTCGACATGCCGTAGGGGTTGATCGGCAGCTTGGGGCTGTCCTCGGTCACCGGGGAGACTTCGGGAATGCCGTAAGTCGCTGCCGTGGAACTGAAGATGAAGTGCGAGACGCCGGCCGTGACCGCCGCTTCGATCAGGGCGCGGCTCTTGGCGGTATTGTTGTGATAGTATTTCAGCGGATTTTCCACCGATTCCGGCACGATGATCGACCCGGCGAAATGCATCACCGCGCGAATGCCTTGGTCGGCGAAGATGCGCGCGAGCAGGGCGGAATCCTCGATATCGCCTTCGTACAGCGGCACGCCGTCGGGAATTGCGAAGCGGAAGCCGGTGGTCAGGTTGTCGATCACGGCGACCGGCCAGCCGGCATCCTTCAGCGCGAGGACGGCGTGGCTGCCGATGTAACCGGCACCGCCGGTGACGAGGACGGGAAGCTTGGTGGTCATGGGTCTCCGCTCGTTCGTGCCGGTCTTCGCGGCCGGTCGTCAGGCGATTTGCGATATGGGCCTTGCTGCATCGCGTCAAACGCTTCCGCCGCCATAAAAAGGCAACCGATCGCAAGCATTTGCCGCTAACCCCTGTTGTTGCAAAGCTAAGTCTTGCTGCACCATGATGGCTGGCGCAAAGGCTGTCACGCCCACAATGGCACCAGACCGGAGATATCTAGCGTGCCCCAAAGTCCGATGACGCATTCGACGACGCTTCCCGTTCTCGTGACTGGTGCTGCAGGCTTCATCGGTGCTGCCGTGGCAGAGGCGCTGATGGCGCGCGGAACGCCGGTGATCGGCATCGACAACATGAACGACTATTACGCCGTCGCGCTCAAGCAGGCGCGGCTGGATGGGCTCACCGCACGATACGGCAACCTGTTCACGTTCCATCGGCTGGATTTCGCGGACATGGCCGCGCTGACCACGGCGCTGGAGCCGCATCGCTTCGACACGATCGTCCACCTCGGCGCGCAGGCCGGGGTGCGCTATTCGCTGGAGAACCCGCAGGCCTATGTCGGCGCCAATCTGGCGGGTCATGTCAACATGCTGGAAATCGCCCGCGCGCGGCAGGTGGCGCACATGGTCTACGCCAGTTCCAGTTCGGTCTACGGCGGTAACGAGAAGCTGCCCTTCGCCGTGGAGGACCGCGTAGATCACCCCGTCTCGCTCTATGCCGCCACCAAGAAGGCGGACGAACTGATGAGCGAGACTTACGCGCATCTGTTCCGCATTCCGCTGACGGGGCTGCGGTTCTTCACGGTCTATGGCCCCTGGGGCCGCCCGGATATGGCGCTTTGGAAGTTTACCGAGCGGATGCTCTCGGGCCGCCCGATCGAGGTCTACAACCACGGCGATATGTACCGGGACTTCACGTATATCGACGATATCGTCGCCGGCGTGCTGGCCTGCCTGGATCGGCCGCCGGCCGATGACGGGCAGGCCAAGGCCGGCGGCAGCGTGAAGCCGCATGCGCTCTACAACATCGGCAACAACCGCAGCGAACGCCTGCTGCGCATGATCGAGGTGCTGGAAGAGGCCTGCGGCGTGAAGGCGCAGCTCTCCCTGCTGCCCATGCAGCCGGGCGACGTTCCGGCGACCTATGCGGACATTACCGCGCTCACGCGCGATACCGGCTACGCGCCCAGCACGCCCATCGAAGTGGGCATACCGCGCTTCGTGGCGTGGTATCGCGGCTATCACGGGTGATGTCGGAAATGCGCCTTTGCGCATTTTCCCAACTCAACTGTTCGTGCTGATCACCGCGAAGATGTTGAAGATCGGCGCCATCTTCAGGAAGTCCTGCCACAGGCCCCTGATCCGCGAATAGCCGACCATGACGATATCGCCGTCCATGATCACGGGATCGGGGCTGATGCCGGTGCGGATATCCTTCAGGTTGAAGCGCGCGGCCATGCGTTTGCCGTCGATCGTGCGGAAGATCACGATCTCGTCCAGCTTGGCGGTCACGGACGGGCTCTGCGCCTTGGCCAGCGCGCCCATCAGCGTCATGTTGGAATTCAGTTCGTAGACGCCCGGCATCTTCACTTCGCCTTCGACCGAGACGTAGCGTGGCGCCGGAACGTCCACCGAAACCGCCACTTGCGGGTCGCGCAGGTATTTGCTGCCCAGCAGCGTGGTGACCTGCCGGGTCGCTTCCGCGGCGCTGAGGCCGGCCACCTTGACCGGGCCCGCCATCGGCAGCTGGACGAATCCGGCATCGTCCACCATCGCCTTCTCCACGGAAAGGTCGGGCTCGCCATAGACGCGCACCTGCAGGACATCGCGCGGGGTGATGGCGTAGACGCTGGGGGCGGGCACGGTGGCCGGGGCCACCTGATATGCTGCAGCGCCCACCGGCAGGTTCGGATTATGCGTGCTGGACGTGCAGCCGGCCAGCGTGGTTCCGGCCAGCAAGGTGCCGGTAATCAGACGGAAAAAGGCAGGGGTCTGTTTCGTTCTGGGCACCTTGAAGTGTCTCCCTGGCCTGAAAGATAAAGTGGAACTGTTTGATAATCCAAGGGCGTAATCGGGCCTATTGGCCTGTGCAAGGCTCTGAAATTCGGTTCCAAGCTTGCTGCTCTCGGTTGATCTCATTTGCATGACGATGCGTTTAGGGGCTTTCCCTTGGTCGAACAGAGGGCCTTGCTGCATCGCAACAACCGCAACCGATCGGTACAAAAAGGTATTGCGCCAGGCAGCGCAGGAATTGCGACGAGAAGCCGGAGGTTTCGGCAAGCCGGGTTGCGCTGCGGAAAGATCGCGCTAACCATCGGAAAAATACAGAAATACGAATGCCGTGCATTTTACGGTCGTTTTCCATCCCGCCGCGCCAAGTCTTCAACTGTTCGGGTGCGGACATGAATCCAAAGGGTGTAAACGTCCGCGTTGCTGCAGCAGGCGTCATATAAAGGTCGTGCCCGTGATTGGATCTTCTGTAACTGGATTGCCTTATATTGCGGGCTGAGGCTCTGGCCCGGCGCCAGGGGCCGCGTGGCACGCGGTCCGCTGCCGTCTCGATGCCGCGCGGCCGCGCGGCCGTTGCCGCATTCCTGCTGCTGGTGGCGCTCGTCTTCGGTGGCGGGGGCTCCGGTGCGGGGCTGGCCAACATGGCCGTGCAACTGGCGGGGCTGGCCGTGCTGGCATTCCATCGCGACGCCGTGCTGGGCTTCTTCGCAAGGGCGCCGCGCCTGCCGGTCGTGCTGGTGGCGGCCACGCTCGCATTGCCGCTGCTGCAACTGGTACCGCTGCCTCCGGCGATCTGGCAGGCCTTGCCCGGTCGCGATCTGGTCACCCAGTCGTTCGACCTGATCGGAGTGAAAGGCGCCTGGCAGCCGTTTTCGCTCAGCCCCGCGCGCACCGCGATCGCCTTCTTCTCGCTCTTGCCGGCGTTCGCCATTCTGGCCCTTTCGTGGAACCTTGCGGAGCGTGACCGGCGGATGCTGCTGCTGGCCGTGGCGGTTGGCGGGGTGATCGTGACGGCGCTGGGCGCGCAGCAACTGGCCAGCGGCAATCACCTTTTCGTGTTCTATGACGAGGTGGTCGGTTCGGCCGACTTGCAGGGAACCTTCTCCAACCGCAACAGCGGCGCGCTGATGCTGGACATCGCGCTGGTCGCGCTTGTCGGCGCGGTGCCGTGGCGCCGGGTTTCGCCCGCGTGGAAGCTGGGCACCGTCGCGATGGCGATCCTGCTGGTGACGGGCGTGGTGTTGACGGGTTCGCGGTCGGGCATGATGCTGCTGGCCGTGCCGGGCTTGCTTGCCGTGGGGATGGGGTGGAGCGCGCATGGTTTTGGCCGTGATCGCCGGAAAGCTGCGTTGATCCTGGCGGGTGCCGTGCTGGCGCTTGCGGCGGGCGGCTTACTGCTCAGCGGCAACCATCGTATCCAGCAGCGCATGGCGCGGTTCCATTCCGTGGAGGACGAACAGCGTCCGATCATCTGGAAGGACACTGTGGAGGCCGCCGGTCGGTATTGGCCGGTGGGCAGCGGCGTGGGTTCTTTCGACGAGGTGTTCCAGGTGGACGAGGCGCTGGAGAACCTCAGCTATGGCCGGGCCGGCCGCGTACATAACGATTTTCTGGAGATCGCACTCGAATCCGGCATCGTCGGGATCGCGTTGGTCGCCGGCTGGGCAGTGGCGGTGGCCATGCTGGGCCTGCGTACCATGCAGGCCGCCCGCCACCAGGGGCGGCACGGCGCAATCGGCCTTGCGGCGCTGGGCGTCTTTGCGCTGATCGCGCTCCAGTCGATCACCGACTATCCCTTGCGGAACCAGACCTTGCTGTGCGTTGCGGCACTGATGCTGGCGCTGCTGATCGGAACGGGAAAGGCAGAACAAGAACGTAACAGGGCGCAACACGACAGCGGGTCGCATCGCGATTGATATTCGAAAACCTGCCCCGATGCGGACCGGACGGTCCACGTCGCCGGCAGGCACTGCGCAAGGCTCGGGAGGCGGGGCGTTGCGCGTGATCGACCTGCTGACGGGAACAATGGCTGCGGCCCGGATTTCGACCGGGTCGGACAACATGGCGGGATGAAACCTTGAACGACGCATTTTTGGAACGGGACGATCAGGACGGGTACGCCGCCGTGGAGGAGAGCGGTCCCGATCTTTCCGCCATGGTCAGGGCCGTGGTGGGGGCCGTGCGCCGCAACTGGGCACTGATCGCGGGAACCGTCGGCGGGATCGTCCTGCTGGGCGTGGCCATGACTCTGCTGGTTGCGCCGAAGTACCGGGCGCAAGTGCGCGTTCTGATCGAGGATCAGGCGGACCAGATCATCGAGGGCACGGACCTGCAGAAGGTCAACAACGTGCAGGATACCGACCGTTTCCTGCAGACGCAGGTGGGTATCATCCAGAGCCGGTCGCTGGCGCAGAGCGTGGTGGAAAGCGGCAAGCTGGATCGCGATGCGGCCTTCTTCGAGGCGATGGGGCAGGACATGCCCACGGCAGACACCGTTGCCGAACTGGGCGGAGGCAAGACGCTGGACCAGGTGCGCAAGGATGCCGCGATCGAGGCGCTGCTGGACAATGTCAGCGTGGACCTGCCGCCGGACAGCCGTATCGTTTCCATCAGCGTTTCCAGCCGTAGCCCCACCTATTCGGCAAAGCTGGCCCAACTCTACGGCGAACGTTTCATCGATCGCAATCTGGACCAGAAGTACAACAGTTCGTCCTACGCGCGCCGATTCCTTTCCGATCAGCTTGACGAAGCGCGCGACAAGGTCACCCAGTCGGAGCGGGACCTGAACCAGTATGCCCGCGCCGCCGGGCTGATCCGCGTGACCAGCCAGAGCGAGAACGGCGATTCGGAATCGGTGCTGTCCGTCACCAACAGCACGCTGGTCCAGCTGACCGACGCGGCCTCCAAGGCGACCGCCACGCGCATCGCGGCGGAAGACCGCTGGCGCACGCTGGCGAAGCAGGATCCGCTCTCGATTCCCGAAGTCAACGGCAACCCGGCGATCTCCACGCTGCTGAGCGAAAAGGCCAAGGTGGAGGCCGACCTCGCCGAAGAACAGTCCCGCCATCTGGACGATTTCGTCACCGTGAAGTCGAAGAAGGCCGAAGTCGCGGAGTACGACCGCCGCATCGATACGATCGCACAATCGCTGAAGAAGACGGCCTATCTGGAATATCAGGCTGCGCTGGAGCAGGAAAAGTCGCTGACCGCACGGGTCGGCGGGCTGCGCGGCGATGCGCTGAAGGAACAGGACCGGGGCGTCCAGTACGCCGTGCTGAAGCGCGTGGCCGATACCAATCGCACGCTCTACGATACCCTGCTCTCACGCTATAACCAGCTCAATGCCGCGGCCGGCGCCTCGTCCAACAACCTGACGCTGGTGGACCGGGCCGAAGTGCCGACCAAGCCCTATTCGCCGCGCCTGGTGCTCAACATCATCATCGCGCTGGTGATCGGCCTGATCGTCGCCGCCGGCGTGGTGTTCCTGCGCGAACTGTTCGATGACACGATCCGGTCGCCCGATGATGTCGAGCGCAAGCTGGGAATGCCGCTGCTGGGGCTGATCCCGCTGGAGAAGGACGGTGACGTCCAGAACCACTTCAGCGACCATCGCTCGAAAGTCAGCGAGGCGTTCCGATCGCTGGTCACCAACTTGCGCTATTCCACCGCGTCGGGCCTGCCGCACGTGCTGCTGGTCACCAGTTCGCGTGAATCCGAAGGCAAGTCGACCACCGCGCGGGCCGTCGCCAACGATATCGCGCTGCTGGGCAAGCGCGTGCTGCTGGTCGATGCCGACTTGCGCCGCCCGACCTTGCACCGCCTGATGACCAACCAGAAGGCGACCGGCCTGACCGACGTGCTGACCGGGCAGAAGGCGTTCGACGAGGCGGTCCACGGCAGCGGCATGGAAACGCTCAGCTACATGTCTGCGCTGCCGGTGCCGCCCGATCCCGCGCTGATCCTGGCGGGCGAGGGGCTGGCCACTTTCGTGGAGCAGGCGCGCCAGCGGTTCGATACCGTGGTGATCGATTGCCCGCCGTTGCTGGGCCTGTCGGACGCGGCGCTGCTGGCGAACCATGCGGATGGCGTGCTGTTCGTGATCGATGCGTCCGAATTCCATCGCGGCGCGGTGAAATCGGCGCTGCGCCGTCTGGCGCTGATCAAGGCGAACGTCCTTGGCGTGGTGCTGAACCGGTTCGATCCGCGCGTCGGCGCGGAGGACTACAGCTACTACACCAACGATTACTACAGCTACGGCAGCAAGCAGGATTGAGGCCGGGATGCTGTCGGTAATCGGAAAGACCGCCTGGTTCGCCCTCGCCGCCGTGATCGCGGTGCCGGTGGTGGGCGTGGAGATGGACCGGCAGGCGCGGCGCGACGATGCCGTGGCCGCGCACGTGCCGGCGCCGTTCCGATACTTCGCGTTGGAGCCGCTGATCGACCAGGCCTACACCCGGCAGGACATAGGGCAGGGCGTGGCCCTGTCGCGCGACTATGTCCGCCGCCGCCCGATTCCTTCGGACGGGCTGGCGTTGCTGGCTTACGGTCAGGTGCAGCGGGGGGACGAGGATGCGGCCGTCCATGCGCTGTTGCTGGCCGGGCAGCGCGGCTGGCGCAATCGCTTCACGCAGGACATGCTGGTGGTCATGGCGTTCCAGGCCCAGGACTGGAACGTGGCGGCGCAGCGGCTCCTCGCGCTCTGGCGCGTGGGGGTGAGCGATGACCGGCTGAAGGCGATGACCGCCGACCTGCTGGCACATCCCGATGGAACCGCTGCCTTCGCCGGGCAACTGGGCCAGGAAAAGGACTGGTCCGGCGGGTTCATCGCCTGGGCCGGGGCGACGCTGGATCAGGATGCGCTGCGGCGCACGGTGGGCGCCATGGCTCGCCATGGCGCGCGGGTGGACTGCGCCACGCTGGCGACGCGGCTGCCGGCGCTGGTCCGCGCCGGCCGTCCGGCTGCGGCGGGCGTGCTTTGGGGCGAACTCTGCGCGGGCGGGCGGATGACCGCGGCGGACGATTTCCGATTCCAGCCGGCGGCCGATGGCAAGCTGCCCGGCCCGTTCGACTGGCAATTTCCGGAAGTGGAGGGGATCGAACGGACGTTCGACAAAGGCGGCACCGTGGTGGTCTATTCCAACCGCACGGCGGTGCGCAGCCCGATCGCCCGGCGCAGCGCGGTGCTGGCGCCCGGCCGCTATACCGCAGGCGCCGATGCCGAGACCGAAGGCGAGGCAGGCGTCAGGCCGCTACTGCTGCGGATCACCTGCTATTCCGCGCGTGGGGAAGAGCACCGGCTGGCCGATATCGCGATCGGAACGGGCGCGCGCAGCGCTGCCGGAACAGACGAGCCGGCGGAGGCTGGCGCATTCACCATCCCCGCCGAGGCGTGCCAGACCCAGGATCTGGCCCTGCTGACCGGGCGCGGCGAAGGCCGCATTCGCCGGGTGAGCATCGTTCCGCAATAAAGGGCGATGACGCGGCCGGTCAGGCCCCGTCAGGCGCGAAATGATGGACGATCTGATCGTCCAGCGGTTGTGCGAAAAGCAGCGCATGGTGTCTGTCGTCGCTGCGCGTCGCCGTGGCGGCAAACGGCCCCATGGCGCCGATCCACACCGTCAACTCACCTTCCAGATCCATGGCACAGGCATCCGTTTCGACCGCGCAGCCAATGCGTGCGAGATCCAGAATGCGCACGGCCATGGCTTCGCCGGAGCGAACGCATTCGCCGTAAAGAACTTGGCCCATCAACTCACCCTGACGCCCGGTTCCCGGGCTTTCCAGTGTACTATTATAGGACGGTACGGGTGCCTCTGCCGCGAAGGGCGAGTCCCGCCGTCCACATCCTCTGAATACCTGCCTTAGAGGTCAGATTGGTTGCAGGCGAGTGACGATTTGAGAACGGCCCGGATTTTCCGGATGAATACCCGTCCTTGCCGGACGGGCTGCATATGCCGTTTTCGTCATGCCGGCTCATCCGCCGGAGCATTCGCCGAATTGCCGGGGCCGGTCGCATCCCCGCTCTGCCCGCCCTTGTCGGGGCCGAACAGGGCGGTGACGAAATCGTGCCGCCAGCGCCGCACGTCGTGATCGCGGACGGAGGCCAGCAGCTTGCCGTGGCGTTCGCGCCGTTCGTCCAGCGGCATTTCCAGCGCACGTTTGATCGCCTCGCTCACATGTTCGATGGAGTGCGGGTTCACCAGCAGCGCATCCTGCATCTGGCCCGCCGCGCCGGCGAACTGCGAAAGGATCAACACGCCGGGATCGTCCGGATCCTGCGCCGCGACATATTCCTTGGCCACCAGGTTCATCCCGTCGCGCAGCGGGGTGACGAGGCCGATGTCCGCCGCGCGGTAGAAGCCGGCAAGCTGCGCGCGCGGATAGCCGCGGTTGACGTAGCGGATCGGCACGAAGGCGACATCGGCGTGGGCGCCGTTGATGTGTCCGGTCTTGCGTTCCAGATCCTCGCGAATCATCTGGTAGCTGGAAACGTCCTCGCGCGATGGCGGGGCGATCTGCAGCAGCACTGCCCTGGCCGCATGTTCGGGATTGTCCGCCAGAAAGCGGCTATACGCCTCGAACCGCTCGCCAAGTCCCTTGGAATAGTCCAGCCGGTCCACCCCGATCAGGATCTTGCGCCCGCGCACGCTCTGCTTCAGCCGATCATGCGCCGCGCGCGCTTCGGCCCCGGCGGCGGCCTCGGTGAATTCCTCGTAGTCGATGCCGATGGGGAAGGCGCGGGCAACGACGCGGCGGCCTTCGTAGTCGATCGAATTGTCCGGATTGACCTTCAGGCCCATTTCCTTCTGCACGTAATGCAGAAAGCTCTCCAGCCATTCGGCGTTCTGGAAGCCGAGCACGTCGTATTCCAGCATGGAGGCGACCAGCCGCTCGTGCAGCGGCAGTGAAACCAGCAGGCGTGTGGGCGGCCAAGGCGTGTGCAGGAACAGCCCCATGCGGTTCTTCACGCCCTTTTGCCGCAGCATCGAACCCAGCGGCAGCAGGTGATAATCGTGGACCCAGACAAGGTCGTCCCGCTCGATCAGCGGCAGCACCGAATCGGCGAAGCGCTCGTTCACGCGTTCGTACCCCTCGCCGAAATTGCGGTCGTACTCGGTCAGGTCGATGCGATAGTGGAACAGCGGCCAGAGCGTGCGGTTGGCATAGCCGTTGTAGTATTCCTCGATATCCTGGGGCTCCAGGTCGATGGTCGCGGTGGTGACACCTTCGTTGCGCTGCATGTCCAGATGGCCGGTGAACTCTTCGGTTTCCTGGCCGGACCAGCCGAACCAGATGCCGCCGTGTTCGCGCAGTGCGGCATTGAGCGCCACCGCCAGCCCTCCTTGCGCCCCTGCGGCACCTGCCGCCTTGGGCACCGAGACCCGGTTCGAGATGACGATCAATCTACCCATTTCAATTCCCCTGTCGCGCGCCTCCTGACGCGCCTTTTCGCGAGGCTGGCCGGTTGTCTGTTCCCCAGGATTTGGGGTTCGACCGGTGCCGCGGGAATGCGCATCGTGCGCATTCCCAGACGGACTCTCAGCGCCAGTCCCGCCACGACCGGGACAGCTGCCCGGCACAGTTGATGATACCCACCAGCGAATAGGTCTGCGGAAAGTTCCCCCACAGTTCGCCGGTCTCGAAATCCATGTCTTCGGACAACAGCCCGGACTGCGTGCGATGGCCCAGCATCGCCGTGAACAGGCGGCGCGCTTCCTCATCCTGTCCGGAACGGTGCAGCGCTTCGATCAGCCAGAACGTGCAGATGTTGAACGCGGTTTCGGGCAGGCCGAAATCGTCCTCGCTGTCGTAGCGGAGCATGTGTTCGCCCCGGCGCAGCGCCTTCTGCACGGCGGCCAGCGTCGCCTTGAAGCGCGGGTCTTCGGCCTCGACATAACGCAGTTCCACCATCTGCAGCAGGCTGGCGTCCAGCTGGTTGCCACCGAACGCGGCCGCATAGTGGCCACCCGCGCCGCCATCGTCGAAGTCGGCGCCTTCGATCGTGTGCCATGCCTGGGCATCGATGGTCTGGCGCACCGTATCGGCCCGATCCCGCCACAGTGCGGCGCGGTCGTGCAGGCCCAGATGCTCCGCCGCATTGGCCAGTCGGTCGCAGGCGGCCCAGCTCATCACGCTGGAATAGGTATGCACCGCCGTGCGGGTGCGCAGTTCCCACAGGCCGGCGTCCGGCTGGTCGTGCGTCTTCCACGCCAGCTCGCCCACCTGCTCCAGCGCGGCAAAGTCCTCGGCAGAGGCCATGCGCAGCAGGCGCTGGTCGGAAAAGGCCTGGATTGCCGGCAGGACGATCTGGCCATAGCAGTCGTTCTGCACCTGATAATAGGCGGCATTGCCGATGCGCACCGGCCCCATGCCGCGATAGCCGGGCAGGTCGGGCGCTTCCCATTCGATGATTTCGCGCCCGCCGCTGACGGCATAGAGCGGCTGGATCGCACCGCCTTCCGCATCGTCCACGATGTTGCGCAGATAGGCGAGGTACTTTTCCAGCACGTCCAGCGCGCCCAGATGGTTCAGCGCCTGCACCGTGTAATAGGCGTCGCGGATCCAGCAGTAGCGATAGTCCCAATTGCGCTGGCTGCCCGGCGCCTCGGGGATGGAGGTGGTGAGCGCGGCGACGATCGCGCCGGTTTCCTCATGCTGGCACAGCTTCAGGGTGATTGCCGCGCGGATCACGGCGTCCTGCCAGTCCAGCGGCGTGGCAAGGCCGCGCACCCACAGGCGCCAGTATTCGCAGGTATGGCGCAACATGGCTTCCAGGCGGTGCTCCACTTCGCCGTCGAACGGCTCGTCCGGGCCGAGGAAGAAGTGCAGCGCGGTTTCGAGGCGGAAGAACCGCTCGTCGAACACATAGCCGATCGGGGCATTGGTGGTGAGGCGCAGGGTGTTGCGCTCGACAAGGTAGCGGATGTGGTTGGAACCGCGCGTGGTGGCCGCAAGCTGGGCGCCATAGCCGCTCATCGGCGTGAGCACGCAGCGGATGCGCGGCGATCCCGCCACCGGGCGGACGATGCGCGCATAGGCGACGGGGCGGTACATCCGGCCCAGCCGTTCGTGGCGCGGGCAGAAATCGTAGATCTCCACCGCGCCGCCGGTCGCATCCTCCAGCCGGGTGACCAGGATCGGCGTGTTGCGCATGTAGGACTGGTGGACGGTGGTCTGGTTCTCCAGCTCGAAGCGCCAGGTGCCGGCATCCTGCCCATCCTCCCCGCGCAGCAGCGCGCAGAAGGTGGGATCGCCGTCGACGCGTGGCACGCAGCCCCAGACGAGCGCGCCGGAACGGTCGATCAACCCGGAAACCTGACAATTGCCGATGGGCCAGAGTTCAAGCGTGCTCATGCCGGACGGGACTCCTCGATAAGGGCGGCTTCCAACCAGTGATGGACTTGCGCCACGCCGCCCAGCCGCCAGCGGGCGCGGGTTTCGCGCAGGGGGCCGACCAGCACGCCGCCGCCGCCCAGCCGTGCGGCTGCAGCGAAAGCGTCCTCGTCGGTCACATCGTCGCCGACGAAGATCGGGCGGGAACCGGCGAACAGCGGCATTTCCATGAATTGCGTGACGGCGCTGCCCTTGTCCGAACCGGGCATGGCCAGTTCGATCACCTGCTTGCCGTGCTTGAGGGTCAGGCCCAGTTCCCGCCCCACCGTTTCCGCGCGGGCGATCAGGCCGGCCAATGCCTCGGGATGCCGGCGATAGTGCACGGCGATGCTGAAAGGCTTGGGTTCGACCAGCAGGCCGCCGTTGTCCTGCGCGAAGGCCGTCAGTTCGGCGATGACGCGCGCGGGCAGCGGGGCGGCAAGGGCTTCGGCCATGGCATGGCCGGCGGGGCGGAATTCGCCGCCATGCGATCCCGCCACGGCCACCGAAAGCGGGCCGAGATGACTTTCCAGCGCTGCGATCGAGCGGCCGGTGATCAGCGCGAGGCGGCCGTCCAGGCAATCGGACAGGCGCGTAAGCAGGCCGGGCAGCACGTCCGGCACGATCACCGCGTCCGGGTGATCGGCGATCTCCACCAGCGTCCCGTCGAAATCGAGGAAGAGCGCAGGCGGCGGTTCGCCGGTGCGGGCCTGTTCACCGAAGCGGGCAGGGCGCAAGGGCGGGGGCGGCGGCAGATCGCGCAAACGCGCGCCATGTTCCGCCGGAGGAATGCGTTCGCTCGGGCCGGTCATTACGGTCAGTCTTGCACTTTGCAGCAGCGAAGACCAGCCCCGACCGGGGAGGGGGAGAAGCGGGAAGGCATGGGGGAGGCCATGCAGGGGCAACGCGCTGAAGAGGAATAGGTTCCACCTACATCCACGTGCGACAAGCGGCGTGCTGGGCGGCAATTCGCAGTTGCAACAGGCAAGGCAGCAACTATCACCATCGCCCATATCCGAACAATTCGACGAGTTCATTGCTTCCCATGCCCACGATAGTTCCGGTCATCCTGTGCGGCGGCAGCGGCACGCGGCTGTGGCCGCGCAGCCGCGCAGCCAAGCCCAAGCCGTTCCTGCCGCTGGTGGGTGACAGTACCTTGTTCGAGGCAAGCCTTGCCCGCTGCCCGGCGCATCTGGGCTTTGCCGCCCCGGTGGTGGTGACCGGCACGAAGCATCTCGATCATGTCGAGGCGCAACTGGCCGGCGCTCCCGGCGCCAGCGTCATCGTCGAGCCTGCCGCGCGCAACACGGCGGCTGCCATCGCGCTCGCCGCCTGCCGCCTGCCCGAGGATGCGGTGATGCTGGTCTGCCCGAGCGACCACCACATCGGCCGCCCGGACGTCTTTGCGAAGGCGGCCTGCGCCGCTGCCGCGCTGGCGAACGATGGCTGGTTGGTCTCGTTCGGGATCGAGGCGACCGCGCCCGAGACCGGCTTTGGCTATCTGAAGCGGGGCGAGGCGATCGCGGGCACCCCCGGCTATCGCACCGCGCAGTTCGTCGAGAAGCCGGACCTCGATCGCGCCAAGGCGTTCCTCGAACACGGCGGCTATGCCTGGAACGGCGGCATCTTCGCCTTCCGCGTCGGTGATTTCATGGCCGAACTTTCCGCCCACCGTCCCGAGATCGCCGCCAAAGTGCGTGAGGCAGTGGCGAAGGGCGCCGAGGATGGCCACCGCTTCCATCCCGATGCCGCCACGTTCGGCGACGTGCCCAGCGATTCGGTGGACTATGCGGTGATGGAAAACACCACGCGCGCGGCGATGGTGCCGGTGGACATGGACTGGTCCGACATCGGCAACTGGCAGGCGCTGCACGACGCGTTGGCGCGCGACGAAGGCGGCAATGCGGTGCGCGGGCCCGGCGCGGCGGAACTGGTCGACTGCACCAATGTGCTGGTCGACAGCGACGGGCCGCGCGTCTCGGTAATCGGGCTTTCCAACGTCATAGTTGTGGTCGACGGGAACGAGGTGCTGGTCACTACGGTTGAAGGTGTGCAGAAGGTCGGAAAGCTGCACGGCGCCGTAAATCAGTAACGGCACCCAGGTCCTTGTCCCCGGATTGCCATGAAATTGGCGGCAGCAGGGGATTTCAAAGTTACGCGCCCGGTGGCAGGGGCGCGCACCATATCGCTCCGAATTGCAGGGACAGACCGGACATGAAGAAACTCGTTGCCTTCGATCTCGACGGTACGCTGGCCAAGAGCAAGCAGCCGATGACCGAAGAGATGGCAGAGGCCATTGCCCGGCTGCTGACGGTGGCCGACGTGGCGGTGATCTCCGGCGGGGATTGGCCGCAGTTCGACAAGCAGGTGGCCAGCCGCCTGCCGGCCCATGCCGACCGTTCGCGCCTGTGGCTGATGCCCACCAGCGGCGCCAAGCTTTACGTCCATCACGATGGCGCGTGGAACGCGGTCTATGCCGAACTCTTCACCGATGCGCAGAAGCGCGAGATCCTTGACGCGTTCGACGCGGCGCTGGCCGCCACGGGCTTCACGCCGGAGGAAACCTGGGGGGAGCGGATCGAGGATCGCGGCAGCCAGATCACTTTCTCCGCACTCGGCCAGGAAGCCCCGCTGGAAGCCAAGGAAGTGTGGGATCCGGACTTCGCCAAGCGCAAGGTGATCCAGGCCGATCTGATGGCGCGCCTGCCGGGCGTTTCGGTCAACCTGGGCGGCGCCACCTCGGTCGACGTGACGCAGCCGGGGGTCGACAAGGCCTGGGGCCTGCAGCGCCTGTCCGAACGCGGCAATTTCGCCCATGGCGAGATGCTGTTCATCGGCGACGCCATCTTCCCGGGCGGCAACGACTATCCGGCCAAGGCCATGGGGCTGGACACGATCTGCGTGCGCGACCCGGCGGATACCCTGAATGTGATCGACGCTATCGTCGCCTGTCAGAAGTAAGCGAGCGTCGCCGTGGGTTGGCCCCGCCTATTAGGCGGGGGTTACCCGGTTGATGAACGCCTTATTAATATTGGCATTTCGGATTCGGCGGTTTGGCAGAAAGGACATTTTTACTGCCAAGCCGGTTCGAAAGCCTTCGCTCAGCCGTTTTATACGAATCTGAAATTCGTTTCGGCGGCTGAAATCATTCAGTTTATCCCGTTATGTGCAGTTGCAGCACGATCTCGTTTGACGGCGTCGCTCGGGCCCTCAATAGACTTAGTCATCGGGTAGCCGAATGGGCCCCCTCGTCGCCTTCGGAGTAGATTGCGGCTGTCGTGAAAAGCCGCTTATTTACGGCTGCATACATCGATTATCGTGAGAGCGAGTTTATGAAGATCGCCGTTTTCGGTCTTGGTTACGTTGGCCTTTCCAACGCGGTGCTTCTGGCGCAGCACAACACGGTCTTCGCCGTCGACATTTCGGCGGATCGCGTCGCGATGCTGACGGCGCGCAAGTCTCCGATCGTCGACGCGGAGCTGGAAACCTTCCTGGCCACGCGCGATCTCGACCTTACGGCCACGCTGGACCCGGCCCAGGCGCTGGAGGGGGCGGACTACGTGATCGTGGCCACGCCCACGAACTACGACGTGAACACCGACAAGTTCGACACATCCTCGGTCGAGACGGTGATCCAGCTGACGACGCAGCTGAACCCGGCCGCGACGATCGTGGTGAAATCCACCATTCCGGTCGGCTTCGTGGACGACGTCCGTATGCGCTATCGCACGGATAACGTGATCTTCAGCCCCGAATTCCTGCGCGAAGGCCGGGCGCTTTACGACAATCTTCACCCCTCGCGCATCATCGTGGGCGAACGGTCTGAACGCGCGCGCGTGTTTGCGGACCTGCTGCTGGGCGGCGCGGAGAAGAAGGATGTCGAAATCCTCTTCACCGACACGCGCGAGGCGGAGGCGATCAAGCTTTTCGCGAACACCTATCTTGCGATGCGCGTCGCCTTCTTCAACGAGTTGGACAGCTACGCGATCGCCGGTGGCATGGATACGCGCCAGATCATCCAGGGCGTGGGCCTCGATCCCCGGATCGGCACGCACTACAACAATCCCAGCTTCGGCTACGGCGGCTATTGCCTGCCCAAGGACACCAAGCAGCTGCTGGCGAACTATTCCGAGGTTCCGCAGAACCTGATCCGCGCGATCGTGGATGCGAACCGCACGCGCAAGGACTTCCTGGCGGACCAGATCATTGCCCGTCGCCCGCACAAGGTGGGCGTGTTCCGTCTGGTGATGAAGGCCGGGTCGGACAATTTCCGCCAGTCTTCGATCCAGGGCATCATGAAGCGGATCAAGGCCAAGGGTATCGAGGTGGTGATCTACGAACCGGCGATGGTCGAGAACGAATTCTACAACTCCCGCGTGGTGCGCGATCTCGATGCCTTCAAGCAGGAGGCGGACGTGATCATCGCCAACCGCATGACGGCAGAGATCGAGGATGTGGTGGAAAAGGTATTTACCCGCGATCTGTTCGGGTCTGACTGATTTTTGATTTCATGGATTGGCACGGGTCGGTTTCAATGCGGCCAATCCACGAAATATTTTGAATATTGTCGCGTATTCAAAAAGCGCTGTTCATAACAATGAATATTGGCGAGGCGCGGTAATGATGGCGAATTCCCTGGCAAGGCTCAAAGGGATCAGGTGGTGGCATTCGCCCGCTGCGCTGACCGCCTTCTTTGTCATGCCCTTCTTCATCCTGCTGGCAATGGTGACGCCGGCCGTGATCCGCACCGCGCCTGTCCTGCAGTCGCACCGGGTCTACGTCACGTTCGAGAACGTGGTGCAGGGCGTTTCGCTGCTGCTGGCGCTGATGGTGGGCGCGTTCCTGACGGAGCGCTTTCCCTTCCGGCGCAAGCTGGTGATCCGCAACCGCGCGCTGGACTTCCTGTTCTACATGACGTTGGCCGCCTACCTGATCTGGTTCGGGCCGCTCATCGTCCTGCACCCCAACGTGATCATGGCGACGATGTCGGCCTCTCGCGGGGCGATGTACGAAGTGCGCGAGGCCGCGCCGAATATTTCGGGCATCACCACGGCGACGCAGTTCGGCATCGCCTACGCCATCATCTACGGGATGAAGGTGTTCCAGGACGGGCAGAAGATCCCGCGCCGCTACCATCGGATGCTGTGGGGCATCATTGCCCTGGCGGTGTTCCGGGCCGTGGTGTTTTCGGAACGCATCGCCATCGTCGAAGTGGTGGTGCCGCTGTTCGCCGTCTATGCCACGTCCAAGGCGCCACGCGCGCGGATCACCGATCTGGGATTCCGGTTCTTTCCCTATCTTCTCTATGCCGGTGCGCCGATATTCTTCGCCATCTTCGAATATCCCCGGTCGTGGATCAATCACTACATCAATATATACGACAACTTCTGGCACTTCATCGCCGACCGCTTCACGCTCTATTACGCAACCTCGATCAACAATATCTGTGCGTTGCTGCGCTATTCGCCCAATCCCACCTTTCGCGGGGAATGGACGCTCAACTGGCTCTACAAATTCCCGGTGATCGGGCAACTGCTGCCCACGCGGCCCGCGACCAAGGATGGTTCGTGGTTCCTCAGCTTCCTGTCGGTCTACGCGACGCCGGAATACAATAATACCACCGGTATTCTGACCGTGATCTACGACTGGGGATGGCTGATCGGGATATTCCTGATGATCATCTACGGTGCGATTGCCGGAATATCCTATTCGTCCCTGAAAAGCGGATTGGGTCCGATGCGTTATATCTATCCGGTGTTTCTCTATTCGATGCTCGAAATGACGCGCATTGGCTACATCTATGACGGGCGCGCGGTTTCGGTGCTGATCGGCATCCTTGTCTGCGCCGTGGTCTGGGGCAAGTGGATGCCCGCCAATCCGAAACTTCCGCGCAAGGCGAAAGCGAGTGGCCCGATGCCGCCGCGCGCCGTGGCGCTGAATGCGGCGTCGCAAGTCTAAGGGGCCGGCCATGCGTGTAGTCATCAACGGCCGCTTCCTCGACAAGGCCACCACCGGGGTCGAGCGCTATGCGCGCGAGATCGTGCGGGCCATCGACGGGCTGGTCGCGGCGAACGATCCGCAAGTGCGCGGAATGGACTTCGTCGTCGCCCGTCCGCCCTCCGGCGCTGCCGCCTTTACCAGCGCCATCGCCGAAGTGCGGGCCGGCCCTTCGCGCGGGGTGGTCTGGGAACAGACGACCTTGCCGCGCATCGCCGGGCGCGCCGCGATCCTGAACTTGTGCAACATGGCGCCCTTGCTGGGCCGCGCGCAGGTGACTTGCGTGCATGATGCGCATCCCTGGCTGATGCCGGAGAACTTTTCCGCCGCGTTCCGGCGCTGGTACGACGTGATGATCCCGCTGGTGCTGCGCCGCAGTGCCCGCTGGACCACGGTGTCCGAATTCTCTGCGCAGAAGCTGCAGGACCTGAACATTGCGCGGCGCCCGCCCGATGCCATCACCTATAACGCGGCGGACAATTTCGCGACCATCGCGCCCGAAAGTCTGGACGGGTTGCCCGATGCGGTGCGTGGGCCCTTCGTGCTGTGCCTGGGCAGCCAGTCCGCCAACAAGAACATCGGCCTGATCGCGGGGCTGGCGGACGAGTTGCGCGCGCACGGCATCGCGGTGGTCGTCGCCGGCGGCGGCATCAGCAGCATCTTCGGTGCGCGCCATGGCTATGGCAGCGGCGTGATCGATCTGGGCCGCGTGTCGGACGGGCAATTGAAGGCGCTTTATGCGCAGGCGCTGGCCTTCGTATTCCCCTCGTTCTTCGAAGGGTTCGGCGTGCCGGCGGTGGAGGCGATGCAGATGGCCTGCCCGGCGATTGTTTCCAACACTTCGGCGCTGCCCGAAGTGGTGGGCGATGCGGCGATCCTGGCCGATCCCACCGATGCCCGGCAATGGCTGGAGGCGATCCTGCGCATCCGGGACGAACCCGGCCTGCGCGAAGAGCTTGTGCGCAAGGGCCATGAACGTGCGGCCCGCTACAGCTGGGAACGGTCTGCCCGCACCATGGTGGCTCTCCTGAAGGATGCAGCGGCATGACCGATCTGGATATCAAGGTGCTGCATGTGTGCGAATGCCTGCCCGGCGGGCCCGGCAGCTATCTGCAGGAAGTTCTGCCGGCGCAGATTGGCCAGTTGGGCAAGCGCAAGGTGGCCATCCTGGCGCCGCAGAGCCAGATCCACCTGCTGCCCGACAGTCCCGGGCTGCTGGCCTTCTCCTATGAGCAGGAACGGCGCACCTTGCGCGCGACGATGCGGCTGGCCAGCGCGGTGCGGCGGATCGTCCAGCGCTATCGGCCCGATGTCGTGCATCTGCACAGCACCTTGGCCGGCGCGATCGGGCGGCTGGCGGTGATCGGTACGCGTCCGCGACCCAAGACGGTTTACTGCGCGCACGGCTGGATGATCGACCCGGACAAGCCGCTGGCGGGCCGGTCGGTGGTCGCCGCGGTCGAACGCTCGCTCAGCCATGTGACCGATCGTATCGTCAACATCTCCCCGCATGAGGCCGATTTCCTGCGCAATTGCGGCTTTTCCGAGGACAAGTTGGGCCTTGTGGTCTCCGGCATCGGCGATTTGCCGGCCGCACCGCCGCTCCCCCCGCGTGAGGGGCCGGTGCACTTGTTGTTCATCGGCCGGCTGGACCACCAGAAGGGGTTCGACCTGCTGCTGGACGCCTGCGCGCGTCTGCCGAAGGGCAAGGCCAGGCTGACGGTGGTGGGCGATGTCGTTCGCGGCGACCGGCGGCCGAGTGCCGATGGCCTGCCGGTCGAGTTCAGGGGCTGGCTGCCGCGCGAAAGCGTGGCGCAGGCGATCGTGGAGGCGGATGCCGTGGTCATGCCCAGCCGCTGGGAAGGCCTGCCGCTGGTGGCGCTGGAAACGATGCGCGCCGGCCGCGCGCTGATCGCCACCAATGGCGGCGCCTTTCCGCATCTGGTGACCGATGGCGTGACCGGCGTGCTGGTGGACAGTGCGGACCCCGGATTCCTGGCCAAGGTGCTGGAACGCTACGGCGCGGCCGAGTTCCAGCGCATGGGCATCGCCGCGCGGAACCATTTCGAAACGCGGTTCCGGGCGGAGCGGATGAACGAGGAACTGCTGGGGCTCTATCGCGATCTGGCGGTGGCGTGATCGCCGCGTCGGGATGCCAGCCCGAACATACCAAGGAAAATTCGGCATGAACGACCACCAGAGGCACATCACGGACAATGCGGCGGCCCGTCCGCTTCGCGTTCTCTACGTGGTGCCGCCATCGAAGCAGTTTGCCGGCATCGAACGCGTGACGGACGAGATCGCCTCCGCACTGGCGGAGTTTGAAAATCCGCGCTTCGCCGTCAGCGTGCTCTATTTTCGCGATTACCCGGAAGTCGTCGATCCCGCCTATTCGGTTATTCGCGGAGAGGCTGAGCGCACGCGGCACATTCCCGGCGCGGTCCAGCGCGTGCTGGACGGACAAGGCTTCGATATCGTGGTGGTGCCGCAGTTCGAGATCGCCTTCCTCTGCCTGCTGCAGGACCGGCTGCGCGGCCGGCGAACCAACATCGTGCTCCACCTGCACGGCAATCCGGAGATCGAGCGCGCCGTCTCTCTCAAATCGCGCGTGCTGTTCGCGTTTCTGAAGCCGGCGGCGCCGCGGTTTGCCGGGGTGATCGCGGTCTCTCCCGGGCTGGCCCGCCATGCCTCGGCCATGATGGGCGGCGGGGTGGAAGTGGCGCACATGCCCAACCCGGTCCGCCAGTTGGGCGATCACGTGCAAGTGGGCGAGGGCGCGCTGGGCGGCCGCAATTTCGTGACGGTGGCGCGGCTGGCCTACCAGAAGGGCCACGATATCGCGATCACCGCGTTCCGCCGCGTGGTTGACGAGTTTCCCGATGCCCGGCTGACGATCGTGGGCGAGGGGCCGGAACGTCCCAAGCTGGAGGCGCTGATCGAACGGCTGGGGCTGGGGGATAACGTGCGCCTGGCCGGCATGGTGGCCGATCCCTCCGCCGAACTCTCCGCCGCGCGGGCCTTCGTCACCGCGTCCCGCTGGGAAGGCTTCGGCGTCGCCATTGTGGAGGCGATGAGCGTGGGCCTGCCGGTGGTCGCCGCCAAGTGCGATTTCGGGCCGGAGGACCTGATCGTCGCCCCGGAGCTGGGCGTGCTGGCCGAACCCGGCGATCCCGATGCCCTGGCGCAGGCGATGATCCGGCAACTGCAGCAGGAGCCGCATCCCGAACATGTCGGCATCCGCCGCCGTCACGCCGCCGCCAGTGCCAAGGCCGCCGTCGTCGCCCGCCATGCCGCCTACCTTGCGGGGCTGAGGCTGGGCAACCTCAAGGAAGGCGCGCGGGCATGAGCGCCTTTCCGGCCCCCTATCTGGTGATCAGTTCCGCGCACGATTATCGTTCGAAGAAGCGGGCGAATATCCATTTCATTACCGACGCGCTCGCCACCCGTGGGGAGACGATGTTCCTCAGCACCCATTCCAGCGCGCTGTCGCGGTTGAAGGGGCGCGATACCCGGCGCCAGCAGTTTTCGGACATGGGTCTGACCGCGAATGGCGTGTCGTGCTACCTCTGGCATTCGCTGCTGCATCCGGTGAACGTGGCGGCGGCGGCGGGGCGGCTGTGGAATCCGGCGGCCAGCGCGATCTATCGCCGGCGGATGCCGCCGATCGTGCGTGCCATGATCCGCAAGGCGGCCACCATCGTGGTCGAATCTGGCAGCGCGGTGGCCCTTCTTTCCGAGATTCGCCGCCTGAATCCGGCGGCGAAGGTGATCTACAATGCGTCGGACACGCTGGGGACCATCGGCCTGGATCGCTATTACGAGGATCAACTGGCGCAGGCGGCGCCCGGCATTGCCTATGCCCGGTTGCCGTCGGCGCTGATGATCCCGGACCATCGCAGCATCGCCGAACATCGCGTGATCGCCCACGGGCTGGACGATGCGTTCTTCGCCGGATCGCTGCCCGATCCCTATGACGGCGCGCGCGCGGCGGTTTCGGTGGGATCGATGCTGTTCGATCCGCATGTGTTCGAGGTTGCGGCGCAGGCCTTTCCCGATCTGCAGTTCTACATCATCGGATCGGGGCATGACGGCGTGTCAACCGCCAACCTGCACTGGCTGCCGGAAATGCCGTTCCGGGACACGATCCCGTATATCCGCCATGCCACGATCGGCATTGCGCCCTATCGCAGCGCGCTGGCGTCCGACTATCTGATCGACACATCGATGAAGCTGCTGCAGTTCGAGGCGGCGGGGCTGCCGGCGGTCTGTCCGGACTTCGTGCAGGGCGGCAAGCCCATGCGGCATGGCTATCGGGTGGGTGACGCCGCCTCCATCGTGGCCGCCATGCACGCCGCGCTGGACGCGCCGAAGACTGCGCTGGCGCCACCGCGCACCTGGGATCGCGTGGTGGACGAGATGCTGGCCCCTTCACCCCCATCGGCTGCAGGAGCGCCGGCATGAAGCTGTCGTGGCTGCTGCTGGCGCGCCTGCTGGCGGGTGGGGTGGGCTTCCTGCCGCCGCTGGTGGCGGCATCGCTGCTGGACGGGATGCAATACGGGTTGGGCGCCAGCTCGTTCGCGGTGGGTATGCTGGTGATCGGCCCGGTCGCCCAATATGCCAAGCAGGGCTATCTGCGATCGATCCTGCTGCCCGATCGGCCGGACATTTCGGCCTGGCACATCCTGATCGTGTTCCTGGCGCTGGTGCTGGCGGGGATGGCGGTAAGCCATGTTGCCGTGGGCGTGCCGTTCGCGGCGCTGGCGGCGATCTTCGTGGCCGTCGCCTCGCTGGCGATCGCCCGGATCGAGGAAGTGCGGCAGGTCGCGCTGGATCGGCAGTTGCTGGCGGTATGCCTGTTCTACGTCGTGCCGCCGGTCATGCTGACGGCCATGTTCGCCGCATCGTGGTTCTTCGCGCTGCGGCCGGACTGGATGGCGATCTCGCTGGCGATGTCGGCAGCCTATCTGGTGCCGTCGCTGCTTTCGGTGGCACTGCGCCGGGGGCTGGCGGCGCTGGCCGTGCAGCCGATGGGCATGGCGCATGTGCGCCTGCTGTGGAGTGAGAGCCGCACTTTCCTGGTCAGCGGCGTGGTCATGTCCGCCACCGAAAGCCTGCCGACTCTGGCGCTGACCGCGCTGGGCGTGCCGCAGGCGGTGGCGACTTTCGAACTCGTCCGCAAGCTGTCCTCGGCGGTTTCGGTGTTCCTCCACGGCCTGTCGATCGCTTTCGCGCCGCGCCTGATCAAGGCCGCGGCGGAACAGGACTGGACCACCGTGCGCGGCACCATCTGGCGCAACACGCAGCTTTCTGTGGCTTTCGCGGCGGTCTACCTACCGCTGGCGGTGGCGGCTGTGCTGGTGCTGGGCCGGCTGGGATGGATCCATGCCAGCGTCTCTTTCGACCTGGCCCTGCCGCTGTTCGCCAGTGCTTTCGTCACTTGTGTCGCCGCGCCCTTCGGCATGGCGGTGGCGGCGCTCAACAGCGAGAAGTGGTGGGTGATCGGCGGCTTCCTGGGGGTGGCCAGTTTCGCCGCCACGCTGGTGTTCGCCCCGCTGCTGGGCGCGGCGCAGACCGTGGCGGTGGCCGTGCTGCTCCAGAACCTGGTGCTGAGCGTCACGATCGGCCTCGTCGTCTCGAAGCTGGTGTTCCAGCACCTGCGCGAGGATGCCGGCCGCGCGTCCACACGCGACAGGCGCACCCTTGCGCTGGAGCCGGAGTGATCCCGGGAGTGATTCGATGACATCGCCTTACCTCTCCCGCCGCGCCATGGTCGCCGCGCTGGCCCTGTTGCCGGTGGCCGGGCGCGCCGTTGCCGCAGCCCCTTCGCGCGACATTCGCGATTTCGGTGCAGTGTCCGATCCGGGGCGGGACCAGCAGGCGGCGCTCCAGCGGGCGCTGGCCTGGTGTTCGCAAACCAAGGGCTTGCTGCGGCTGGAAAAGGGCGGCGTCTACTGCCATTCGGACATGCTGGACCTGGATGGCGGTGCGATCGCCGGCATGGGCGCCACGCTGAAGGCGCTGGATCCGAACAAGGGCCGCCTGCGCGTGACCGGCAGTGGGGCGCGGATCAGCGACCTGACGCTGGCCTCCCCGGCGACCAGGCGCATCCAGGCCTATTCGGGCTTCGGCCTGCTGGTGCAGGCGGCCAGCGATTTCACCCTTGCCAACGTCACCGTGCGCGGCGCGGCGACGGCGGGGATCGCGCTGGACGATGCCCACGGCGGCACGTTGCAGCGCATTCTGGTGCGGGACACGATGGCCGACGGATTGCACATCACCAATGGTTCGTCCGACATCTCGGTAAGCGACTATCAGGCGATCAATACCGGCGACGATGGCTTTGCGGTGGTCAGCTATGACCGGCCCAACCAGAAAGGTCGGCGGGTTTCGAACGTGCGGGCCACCCGCCTGACGATCACCGATGGCCACGCGCGCGGCGTGGCGGTGGTGGGCGGCGCGGACGTCACGGTTTCGGACGTGCGCGTGGTGCGCTCGGCCTGCGCCGGGCTCTACCTCAATTCGGAACGGAGTTACGGCACCTTCGGCAATGCCCGCATTACCGCGCGCCGGGTGCAACTGGTGGACTGCGTGACCCGCAAGGGGATCAATCAGGGCGCGGTCCATATCCAGGGGCGGCCCGATTGCAGCGTGCAGCGCGCAGGCGCCGACGCCATCGCCTGCTCGACGCAGAGCGTCACCGTATCGGAACTGGAGATCGACGGGCTGGGCCCCGGCGCCCGGGCAGGCGTCGTGGCGGCGGGATCGGTGCGCGACGTGCGGGTCACCGGCCGGCGCGGCGCGGGCAAGTGGGCCCGCCCGGCGGCGGTGGTCGATCCGGGCGTTCGCGATCCCGGTGCCGTCTCGCTCAAGATTTCGTGAGCGGGCGGGCCGGCGGTCTTGTCAGGCGTTTTCGCAGGCTACTTTTTCTCAGGCCACTTTTTCTCAGGCCACCTTGGCGGCGTAGATCATCCGGCCCGAACCGAGGTGGTCGAACGCCCGGTTCAGCAGGCTGTCGCCCACGGCCAGGCAGCCCTGGCTGCGGCCCAGCTTGCCGTGCACCGCGATCATCGAAGGCTCCGCATACCAGGCGCCGTGGATGACGATCGCGCGTTCCAGCGCGTTGCTGTTGCTGGCGTCCAGCCCGATCAACCGCTGCGAACGTCCATGACGGCCGAAGTAGTAGTCCGAAGTCAGATAGGCGCCTTCGCTGGTCGCGTTGGAACCGGGGCTGTTGGAGAAGCGTTGCAACCATCCGGTGTGGTTCGGATCCGAACCACTGCCATGGGCGACATGCAGCGTCGAAGTGGAGCCGCCGACAAGGTCTACCAGATGGAGGCGCGGATCGGACGAGGACGAGGAAAAGTCGACGATGCCGATGCGATCGCGCATCACCCGTCCACCGTGGCGGTCCAGCGCGGCCATCGCGGCGTCGAACAGCGCGGGGTTTACCCCGGCGCGGACGGCGGGCAACGCGGCCGCAGCGGTGGGTGCCACGCCGGGGCCGGGCAAGGGCGCGCGGGGCAGTTCGGGCAGCACCCCGCCCACGCCGAAGGGCGAGGAGGAAATGGCGCTGGCCGCAGTCGAGGAACTCGCCGCAAATGCCGTCGCGGCGACAATGAAGTTACGTCGGCTGAAATTCATATCGTCGCCCCATTAGGGCAGATTCGTCGACAAGGTCTTGGAGTGATTCTCATAAATCGTCACAACGTGCTGTATTCGCGTTCATCGTCAGGAAAGCGTTCCGCATGACTGCAACCCGCTCCGGCGCACCCACCAGCGATGAATATCGCCAGGCGGTTTCGGCGATTATCCGACAGATCCAGAAGAGCGAAGTCCTCAACGATCGCCAGCTTGCCGAACGGCTGGGATGTTCGCCGGGAACGATTCGCAATGCGAAGTCCGAAGCGACCAGCCTCGACCCCATGATGCTGCTGGGCATCGAGAAGAGCTTTGGCCCGGGGGCCATAGACCGATGCCTTGGGCTGGCGCAAGTGCGCGCGGTGGCGCTGCCGGAACGGATGGTCGGCGTCGATCCCATTCTGGCGCTGGTGGAAGCGCTGCACCGTCTGGTGGAAGCGCAGGCGGTGGACAGCGAAGGCGGCAAGCGGATCACCCGCCACGAACTGGGCAAGATCCTGCCCGAACTGCGGCAGGGCCGCGCCGCGCTGGACGCCCTGATCGCCCGCGCCGACACCCGATAAGGATCGGGGGCGACAGTCGCGCGAATTTCGTCTAAGTGGCCGGCATATCGTGGGAAATTCCAAGCAGGGCCGATGTCCGCCTTTTACCTGACATGGATCGTGGTGCTGCTGGCGGGGTTCGGCGCGCGCGATCAGACGACCGTGGCCGGGCTGGTCCGCCGGCAGGGCGCGCGGCCGGGCGTGCTGCTGGTCGCGCTGGCCTGCGCGGTGGCGACGGCGGCGCTGGCGGGCTGGGCGGGAAGCCTTGTGCTGGCCGACTTGCCTCCACCGGCGCGGGCGATCTTCGCCGGAATCGCGCTGGCCATTTCCGGTGCGGAACTGATGATCTTCGTGCCGCGCCGCGATCCGAAGGAGCCGACCAATTCGCTGGGGGCGCTGGCGATCGTGCTGTTCGCGCAGGAATTGACCGATGCGGCGCGGTTCCTGGTGCTGGGGCTGGGCGTCGGCCTTGCCGCGCCTTACGCGGCCGGGGCCGGCGGCGCACTGGGCGGCGCGGTTCTGGCGGGCGCGGCATGGGCCATGCCCTCGGCGCTGGAATGGCGCGGGCTACGCTGGACCAGACGAGCGATCGGCGCGGCGCTGCTGCTTGCCGCCATCGTTCTGTTCCTTCGGGAATTCTCACTAGTCTGATCGAAAAATCGCATTCGAACCAGGCTTCAATTCATCCGTTCACCACTCTACATTCCCCCCGAGACGGACCAATCGAAGGAACCAAGGCATGACTTCCAAGGACGATAATTCGAAGGCCGCGCTGATCGACAGCCTGAACGGGCTGCTGGCCGATACCTTTGCGCTCTACGTGAAGACCAAGAACTTCCACTGGCACGTCAAGGGTCCGCAGTTTCATGACCTGCACCTGCTGTTCGACACGCAGGCGACCGAAATTTTCGGCCTGACCGACCTGATCGCCGAACGCGTGCGCAAGCTGGGCGGCACCACGCTGACCTCGATCGGTGCGATCGGCGCCAAGACCTCGATCGCGGACCAGGACAAGACCTCGCTGGACGCGATGGCGATGGTCAAGGAACTGTTCGAGGATAATTCGTCTTACGTCGCCTCGCTGAAGGCGACCAAGGAACTGGCCGGCGACGCGGGCGACAATGCCACCGACGGCATCATCGACGACTGGACCGACCAGGCCGAACAGCGCGCGTGGTTCCTGCGCGAAATTCTCGCCTGATCCATTTGATACCTGCGCGAAAATCTCGCGCGATCCATTCCTTGAGCATGGAGGGAGTGCTAATGCTTCCTTCATGCCCAAGCTGGAAATCATCGAAAACGCCGACAATGCGATCATCGCCCGATGGTTCGCCGCGCGCCTGAAGGCCGCGCTCGCCACCAGTCCGGACGATATCGCGATCACCGTTCCCGGCGGATCCACCCCGTTCCCGATCTTCGACCTGCTGGCCAAGGAAGACCTGCCCTGGCACCGCATCGCGGTATGGCCGGGGGACGACCGCATCGTTGACGAGGATCATCCCGCCAGCAACGTGGGCAAGATCCGCGCCCGGCTGGAGCCCGTGGGCGCCCGGATCGTGCCGCTGACCGAGGATGCGCAACCGCCCCACTTCGCCATCGCCTGGATGGGCATGGGCGGCGACGGGCACATCGCCTCGCTGTTTCCGAATACCGATCCGAAGGCGGACGATCCGTACGCGGTCCGCCGCCTGACGCCCGATCCCCTGCCGCCCGAAGCGCCGTTCGACCGCCTGAGCCTGACGATCCCGGCGCTGGTCGACAGTGATGAGATCGCCTTCGTCATCCGCGGCGACGACAAGCGCGCCGTGTTCGATGCCGCGGTGAAGGGGGAAAGCGACCTGCCGATCGCCCGCCTGCTGCGTGCCGCCCGCCACAAGGTGACCTGCTTCTGCTGAACCTTCTGCCCGCCAGCCTCCACCGGGCCCTCTACCGCATCGCCCACCGCGTGCGCATGGCGGTCTGGCGGGTGCGGCGCCCGCGCCTTGAAGGCGTGCGGGTGCTGGCCTTCGATCCGGCGGGGCGGCTGCTGTTGCTGCGCCACTCCTATGGATCGGGCAAGTGGATGCCGCCGGGCGGGGGCATGAACCGGGACGAGGACGCGCTGGCCGCCGGCAAGCGCGAATTCGAGGAGGAGACTGGCCGCCCGCTGCTCGATGGCCGCGAACTGCTGGCCGTGGACGAGGATTTGCAGGGCGCCAGCAACCGCGTGCACATGGTGGTCGGCCGGGTGGAGGGCACGCCCCGGTGGGACGGGCGCGAGATCGTGGAGATCGCGCTGTTTCCGCTCGATGCCCTGCCGGAAGCCATGCCGGCGGGCCTTGCCCGCAAGATCGGTGAGTGGGTGGAGCGTATGAACGCGGGTTAGGACAGTTTCCGATCCGATTGCATCGAACTAACTGCTCTAAGATTTTGATTTGGCGCGTTTTCGGAGTCATCGGGGCGTGCCACCTGAACACGCTCTAAAGCAGCGTGAGTTGGCCGTCTTTCGTCGGACGCGATTCTTCCTCGCCCCGTTCCAGCGCCGAAAGCGTCAGCCCCATCAGCCGGATGGGCTGGGGCAGGGGCATCAGATCGTCCAGCAGGGCATGGCCGATGGCCGAGAATTCCGCCTTGTCCGCCACGAAGTGGTGTAGCGAGCGGGCGCGGGTCAAGGTGGTGAAATCGGCATAGCGCAGCTTCAGCGTCACCGTGCGCCCGCGCGTATCGGCGCGTTCGATGCGGGCCCAGACGATCTCCACGATATCGTCCATCGTCGCGCGCAGGGTGTCGGCCCCGGCAATGTTCTCGAAGAACGTGCGCTCTCCGCCGACCGATTTTCGCGGCCGGTCGGCGCGCACCTGCCGCAGATCCACCCCCCGTGCGGCGCGAAACAGGTATTCGGCGAAGCTGCCGAAGTTGGCGCGCAGGAAGGCCAGATCCCTGGCGACGAGGTCCGCGCCGGTTTCGATCCCCAGCTGCGCCATCTTCTCCGCCCCGCGCGGCCCCACGCCGTGAAAGCGCCGGACCGGCAGCCCGGCCACGAACTGCGCACCTTCGCCGGGCCGGATCACGCAGAGGCCATCGGGCTTGTTCTGGTCGCTCGCCAGCTTCGCCAGGAACTTGTTGTAGGAGACGCCGGCGCTGGCGGTCAGCCCCGTTTCCGCCTTGATGCGGCGGCGGATTTCCTCGGCAATGCGCGTGGCCGAGCCGATTCCCTTGAGGTCCGCCGTGACGTCCAGATAGGCTTCGTCCAGCGAGAGCGGTTCGACGTGGGGGGTATAATCCAGGAAGATTGCGCGGATCTGGTCGCTCACCTGTCGGTAGACGTCGAAGCGGGGCTTGCGGAAGATCAGGTCCGGGCAGAGCCGTATCGCCCGGGCCGACGGCATCGCGGATCGCACGCCGAACTTGCGCGCCTCATAGCTGGCGGCGGCCACCACGCCGCGCTGGGATGATCCGCCGACCGCCACCGGCTTGCCTTTCAGCGAAGGCTCATCGCGCTGTTCGACGCTGGCGTAGAAGGCATCCATGTCGACATGGATCACCTTGCGCAGGCCGTCGGCTTCCTCCTCGCGTTCATGATCGGCCGATGACATGCGGGTCTTATAGCGAGGGGAGGGCGCGCTCCATAGGGGGCATCATGACGGGCGATCGCCAAGGTGCGCTGCCCGATTTCCCGGTCATGAGTGCCCCAAAATCTTGCCGTCCCACTCCGTCATCCCCGCGAAGGCGGGGCTGGCGAAGGAGTGGTGAGGGGAGGGCGGAAAGCGGCCCGCCAACGAAAACGCCCGCCGGTTTCCCGGCGGGCGTTTCGATTTCGTCGTGCGAGTGCGGATCAGCGCAGGCGCACCGGCACGAAGGCGGCCGGTTGGCCGCGCGGCTGGACGCGCAGCAGGATCGCGGGGCGGTTATCCGCCTTGGCGGCCTTGATCACGTTTTCCAGATCGACCTTCGACGTGACCGGCTGGTTGTTCGCCGAAAGGATGATGAAGCCACGGGCAAAGCCCTTCTGGCCGGCATCCGAACTGGGATCGACCGAGATGATGACAAGGCCCTTGGTCCCTTCCGCAGCGCCCAACTGGCGGGCGATCGTCGGGGTCAGCGGCGTCACCGAAAGGCCGGTGGCCTTTTCGATCACGCCCTGGCCCTGCTGCGCCGGGGGATTGTTGAAGGCGTCGCTGTCCTGATCGTCGCCGTTGCTGCTGTCGAACGACTGGGCCAGATCGTCCTCGCTCGGGCGCTGGGCCACCGTGGCCGTCACCGTCATGCGGCGGCCGTTGCGGATCAGTTCGACCGGAACCTTGGTGCCCGGCGTCGTGTTGGCGACGATGAACGAGAGGCTCTGGTCGCGCGTCACTTCCTTGCCGCCGACCTTCACCACCACGTCGCCGGCCTGGATGCCGGCCTTGGCAGCGGCGCCATCGGCGACCACGCTCTGGATGAATTCACCCTTGTTGTGCTCAAGGCCCAGTGAATCCGCCAGGTCTTCGTTCAGCGCCTGGATCTGCACGCCCAGATAGCCGCGCTGGATCTTCTCGCCCTTGATCAGTTTGTCGACGATGGGCGAGGCGATTTCGGAGGGAATCGCAAAGCCGATGCCGACGCTGCCGCCGGTGGGGGAGAAGATGGCGTTGTTGATGCCGATCACCTGGCCGTTCATGTCGAACATCGGGCCGCCGGAGTTGCCGCGGTTGATCGAGGCGTCGGTCTGGAGATAGCGGTCGTAGGCGCCGCCGGCACCGGTGTTGCGGTACACGGCTGAAACGATGCCCGCGGTGACGGTGCCGCCCAGGCCGAACGGATTGCCGATGGCGACCACCCAGTCACCCACGCGCGCCTTCGAGCTATCGCCGAACTTCACGAAGGGCAGCGCCTTCGGGGCGGTGATCTTCAGCACGGCCAGGTCCGATGCGGCGTCCTTGCCGATCAGCTTGGCCGGATACTCGGTACCGTCGGGCATGATGACGGTGATCGATTCGACCTCGCCCTTGCCCTCTGCGGTGATCACGTGGTTGTTGGTGACGATGTAGCCGTCGGCCGAGACGATGAAGCCCGAGCCGAGCGACTGCGCTTCACGCGTCTGCGGGCCGGAGCCGCCGCCACCGCCGCCGAACAGGCCTTCGAAAGGCGTGCCCGCGAAGGGGTTGGCGCCGCCGCCCTGCACTTGCACGCGCTGGCGGGTGGAGATGTTCACCACGGAGGGCGCCAACTGTTCGGTCAGGTCCGCGAAGCTCGCCGGAGCGCCGGCCCGAGGGGCCACGCGGGCCATCTGGCTGGCTTCGTTCTGGGCGACCTGGGCGCCAGCCGGATAGCCGGTGACCAGGGTGAGCGTCGCGCCTCCCAGCAGGAGCGCTGTGGTCAATCCATAAGCGTATCGCACGGGCTTCACGTCCTTTGATTCCTCCGTCCTGGCAGTGCAGGGTCACATCCTGTCGTCACCGTCCCGGTTGACGCTCCGCGAGCTTAACCGGGTTTGAATGGCGTTCTTGCGCTGGACCGGTGCACGCGCGCGCCGATCCGTTGATCGTTCGGAAAGCCTTATGGTTCCCGGAAATGCTGAAGATAGGCGTTATCGGGTGAAAGCAGTATGGTCTTGCCGGCATCACCCTTGGCGAACGAGATCGAATAGCTCTTCATCGCGCGGTAGAAGTCATAGAACTTCGGATCCTTGCCATAGGCATTGGCATAGATGCGCGCGGCCTGCGCTTCGGCATCCGCGCGGATGATCTGTACGTCCTTATAGCCTTGCGCGGCGATCGTCTTGGCCTCTTCCTCGCGCGTGGCCTGCATCCGGGCGAAAGCGCTTTCCAGGGCGCCTTCGGGCAGGTCCGCCCGCTTGATCTGCACGTCCACCACTTGCGCGCCATATTCGCGCGCCTCGCGGTCCAGCCCGTCGCGGATATGGGCCATGGCCTCACCCCGCTCCGCGGTCAGCAGCGATTCGAACGTGCGCTTGCCCAGTTCCTGCCGGACGACGGAGGAGAGAATGGGCTGAAGCTGCTCGGTCACGCGCTCGGTGGTCTGCGCCGTCTCCACCATCTTGACCGGATCGATGATCCGGTAGCGCGCGAACGCATCCACGTTCAGGCGGAACTGGTCGGTGGAGAGCACCTGCTCCTGCTGCATGTCCACCGAAAGCAGGCGCTTGTCGATGCGCACCGCGCGCTCAAGGCCGGGGATGCGCCAGTGGATGCCGGCATCGGTCGCGCCGAACGGCGCGCCGGGCACATAGGCGTTGTAGACGCGGTCTGGGCGGCCGGTGCGCACCACCACCACCTGTTCCGTCTCGGGCACGACGATCACGCTCATCAGCACGCCGACGGCAACTGCGCCCGCGGCGATCCAGGCGACTTTGTAATCCTGCCAGAGGTTCATCACTGGCCTCCCTGCGTGGCGGCGGGGGCCGCAGTCACGGTGATATCGCCGGGCGCGGATTCGGCGCGGCGCTTCATTTCGGGAAGGGGCAGATAGCTCGTCATGTTCTTGGGTTCGGCGACGACGGTGTCGTTCTGGGAAATCACCCGCTCCATCGTTTCGTAATACATGCGCCGCTTGGTCACCTCGGGGGCCAGCTTGTATTCCTCATAGACCTTGTCGAACGCGGCAGCCTCACCTTCTGCGGCGGCCAGCGTCTGCTGTGCGCCGGCGCGTGCGTTGGAACGGTCGCGGTCGGCGTTCTGCTGGGCGACGTTGACCTGATCGAACGCGGCGCGGGTCTTCGACGGCGGATCGGCCTTCTTGATCTCGATGCCCTGGATCGCCACGCCGGAGCGATAGAAATCGAGTATGCGCTGCGTCCGCTCGCGCACGTCCTGCTCCACGCGTGCGCGCCCGGCGCCCGACATGGCATCTTTCAGCGTCACTTGCGCGATGGAGGCGCGCATCGCCGCCTCCGCCACTTCGCGCACGGTGTCCTTGGGATCGATCAGGCGGTAGGAATAATTTTCCAGGTTCTTGATGTTCCAACGGACCAGGTAGCTGAGGTCGACAAGATTCTTGTCGCTGGTCAGCATCAGCTTTTCGGCCTCTCCATCGGGGATCGTATCCACCGCGAAGGAACGCACGTCGGTCTTGTCCACCTGCTCGATCGGCCAGGGCATGGTCAGCGAGACGCCGGAATCGATCACGCGGGAGAAATGGCCGAAGCGGGTGACGACACCCTGCTCCTGCGGGCTCAGCGAGTGGACGCAGGACATGCCCAGCATCACCAAAACCGCCGCGCCGATGCCCAGTGGCAACCACGAAGTGCCGTCCGCGCGGCGCGGCAGGTTCGGGAACCCGCCGCCAAGGCCGCCACCGCCGCCATTGCCGGTGCGGCGTGGATCGCGGGGGCGGAAGATGTCCTCTATGCTGGCGGAGCGGCGTGGCGGGGTGCCGCCGCTGGGCAGCCACGGGTTGCGCGGGCCGCGCGGTTCGTTGGCGCCGGGCTTGCCGTCAGGTTTGTCGCCACCCTTGCCGATGGGGGCCGATCCGCCCGGCTTCGCGCCTTCGCTACCGCCCGGAGCATGACCATCGGGCCCATCGGATCCGGCGCCTTCGGGGCCGGATGTTTCAGGGCCGCCTTCCGGGCCGGGGTTTTCGGAACCGTGTCCATCGTTCCCGCCCTGACCGTCTCCATCGCTGCCGGAACCCCAGGGGCTCTTGCGGCCGGTCATGGCAAGTGGCTCGCCAGAGCCGGTGTCTTGTGCGGCGCCAAGGCCGGCGCGTGAGATGGCGTCACCGAATGCTGTCATGTCCCCATCTATAGGAAGCCTTTTTCATCAAAAACAGTGCCTCTCTTGCCCTTTTTACTCGACTGCGCCACCTGAACGCTGTTCATGCCCCATTCTCCCCACATTCTTTGCAGGACTTCATGACTACCCCCGATACTGCCGGATCCGATGCTGATCGCCTGAAATCGTTGATTTCGCCGGACCTGGCGCCACGCGTGCGATCGCTGCGACTGGCCGATGGACGGGCGGTGGTGGTGATCGACGGCAGCGGCCTTTCCGTGCAGGAGCAGGCCGCGATCGAACCCGCCGTTACCGCCGCGCTGACAGGGGCGGAGGGCGTGGAGGAAGTCCACGTCGCGGTCATGGCGGACAAGCCGCGCCAGCACATCCTGGCGGTCGGATCGGGCAAGGGCGGCGTCGGCAAATCCACGCTGGCGGCCAATCTGGCGGTGGCGCTGGCCCGATTGGGCCGCCGTGTCGGCCTGGTGGATGCGGATATCTCCGGCCCGTCGCAGGCGCGGCTGCTCGGCACCGAGGGGCAGCGCCCGGTTGCGCATGAAAGCCGGCTGGTGCCGGTGGCCAGCCAGTGGGGCGTGCCGGTGCTGTCGATGGCGCAACTGTCCGAACCGGGCCAGGCGATCGCCTGGCGCGGATCGATGGTGGCCGGCGCGCTGACGCAGTTTCTGGAAGCACATTGGGAAAACGCGGAAATCATCGTGGTGGACCTGCCGCCCGGCACCGGTGACGTGCAACTGACGATGCTGCAGAAGTTCAAGCCCGCCGGTGCGGTGATCGTCTCCACCCCGCAGGATCTGGCACTGATGGACGCGGCCCGCGCGGTGACCCTGTTCGAGAAGAGCGGCGTGCCGATCGTCGGGGTGGTGGAGAACATGGCCGGCTATGCCTGCCCGCATTGCGGTGAGGTGAGCGATCCCTTCGGCGTGGGCGGTGCGGAGGCGGCGGCGCGGACGATGGGGCTGGACTTCCTGGGCCGCATTCCGCTGGACATCGCGATCCGGCGAGACAGCGATGCCGGAAATCCGCCGGCGGCCGGAACCGGCCCGCAGGCGGAAGCCTTCGTGGCGCTGGGCCGCCGCGTATCGGATTGGCTGGACCAGATCTGATGCAGGTTTCGCGGCGCGGCGTCCTGATCGGTGCGCTGGCGGGCGGCGGGCTGGCCGTCGGCTACCTGCTGCGGCCGCATCGCTTTCCGCTGCCGCTGGAACCCGGGCCGGACGAATATGCGTTCGGCGCCTGGATCAAGATCGGTGCGGACGGCGTGGTCAGCGTCGCGGTGCCGCAAGTGGAAATGGGGCAGGGGGTGACGACGCTGCTGCCGCAGGTCGTTGCTTGGGAAATGGGCGCGGACTGGCGGCAGATCGCCGTGGAGCCTGCCCCGGTCAGCGCGCTTTACGCCAATACCGTGCTGGCGGCGAAGTGGTCGTCGCTGTGGTCGTCGCCGTGGATGCCGATGGCGTCCTCTCTGGCGGAAAACCCGGATGGCTTCGTTACCCGCCGCTGGGCTCAGGACCATCGCTTCAACGTGACGGCGGACGGCACCGCGCTGGCGGCCTACGAAGGGCCGGCGCGGGCGGCGGCGGCTTCGGCGCGGGCACTGCTGGCGCAGGCGGCGGCGGCGCGCTGGGGCGTTGCGGTGGAGGAGTGCGAGGTGGGCGGCGGTCTGGTCCACCATGCCGGCAAAGTGCTGCCCTTCGGCGTGATCGCGGCGGAGGCGGCGGCCTTCTCGCCCCCCGATCCACCGCCGCTGCGGCCCGATTTTCCCACCGAAAAGCCCGGCGAATTCCCGCCCGGCGCAAAGTTGCGCTATCCGCGGCTGGACTTGCCCTCCAAGGTGGACGGGTCGTGGATCTTCGCCGGTGACGTCCGCCTGCCGGACATGTTGCGCGCCTCCATCCGCCATGCGCCGCTGGTCGGCGGCAAGGGGGCGATGGCCGAAGTCTCCGCGCTGGACGAACAGGCGGGCAAGTCCCTGCGCGGCTTCCATCGCTTCGTGCAAGGCCCCGGCTGGGTCGCCGCCGTCGCCGACGACTGGTGGAGCGCGGAGGCGGCGCTGGTCCGCGCCCGGCCGCGCTACCGCGTGATCGGCGCGCTGGACAGCGACGTGATGGATAATGCGCTGGATGAGGCAATGCGTACCGGGGCGGGCGAACGTATCCACCTGACCGGCGATGGTGCTGCCGTGGATGGACTGCTGCCGTTCCAGGTCCGCTATGAAGTCGCGCCCGCCACCCATGCCACGATAGAGACTGCCAGTGCCACGGCCCGCTTTGCCGATGGCCGGCTGGAACTGTGGATCGGCACGCAGGCGCCCGAGGCGGTGCGCGCCGCGGCGGCAGAGGCGGTCGGCGTGGGCGCGCATGCGGTGGTGCTCTATCCCGTGGCGCTGGGCGGCAGCTTCGACTTGCGGCTGGAATGCCGGCACGCGGCGCAAGTGGCGCTGCTGGCGAAGACGATGGAGCGCCCGGTGCAACTGACCTGGCCGCGCGGAGAGGAATTCCGCGCCGCTTTCCCGCGCACGCCGGCCGTGGCGGTGATGGCCGCGCGTGCCAATGCCGAAGGCGGCATCGCCGGATGGCGCGCGCGCATCGCCGCGCCGGCCAGCGCGCGCGAATTCGGCCGCCGCTTCTTCGCTGGAGACGGCCCGGCGGAGGCGATTTCCGCGGTGGCGGGCAAGGCCGATCCGATGGCGCTGGAAGGCGCGGTTCCCGCCTATGCGATCCCTGCCATCGCCGTAGACCACATCCCCGCGACCATCGATCTGCCGACGGCGCGAATGCGCGGCAATGCGCATGGCTACACCGCGTTCTTCAACGAAAGCTTCGTGGACGAACTGGCCCATCGCGCCGGGCGGGAGCCGCTGTCCTACCGCATGGCGATGCTGGGCGGCGATCCGCGTCTGGCCGAATGCCTGCAGCGGGTGTCGGCGCTGGCCGAATGGGGCGGCGGGGGAGACAACAGCGGGCAAGGCATTGCCTGTCACGTCATCGGCGGGGGGCGCATCGCGGTGATCGCCAGCGCCCGGCGGGACGAGAACGGGGTGCGGGTGGACCGGCTGAGTGCCGTCGCCGACATCGGCCGGATCGTCAATTACGACATCGCCCGCCAGCAGATCGAGGGCGGGTTGGTGTTCGGGCTGGGGCTGACCCTGGGCTGCGCGCCGCGCTACGTCGGCGGGCGGCCGGACAGCGACCGGCTGGGCGACATGGCACTGCCCGCGCTGGCCGATTGCCCGCGCATCGAAGTGGACTTCATCGAGAGCAAGGCCGATCCGGCCGATCCCGGCGAACTGGGCACTGCCGCCGTCGCGCCTGCCGTCGCCAATGCGCTTTACTCGGCGACGGGGCTCCGCTTCCGTCGTCTTCCCCTGTTTGCCGAGGAGTTCTGATGCCCGCTTCCGATTCGCGCGTGGGCGTGCTGCTGGTGAACCTGGGCACCCCCGATGCACCCACCGCGCCGGCGGTGCGTCGTTATCTGGCGGAGTTCCTGTCGGACCCGCGCGTGGTGGAAATCCCGGCGATCGCATGGAAGCCGATCCTCCACGGGGTGATCCTGCGCACGCGGCCGGCCAAGTCCGCCCATGCCTATGGCCAGGTCTGGACCGACAAGGGATCGCCACTGGCGGCGATCACCGCCGCACAGGCCACCGCGCTGCAGCAGCGGATGGGAGAGGGCATCACCGTCGACTGGGCGATGCGTTACGGCAACCCCGCCATCCCCGCGCGGCTGTCCGCGATGAAGGCGGCGGGTTGCGACCGCATTCTGATCGCCCCGCTCTATCCGCAATATTCCGGTGCGACCACGGCATCGGTGGCGGACAAGGTGGGGCAGGCGATGGCGGCCATGCGCGCGCAGCCGACGCTGCGCACGCTGCCGCCCTACTACGCCGACCCCGTGCATATCGATGCGCTGGAAACCGACCTTTCGCGGCAGCTGGCCGCGCTGGCCTTCGTGCCCGAAGTGCTGGTGCTGTCGTTCCACGGGATGCCGCAGCGCACGACGGACCTTGGCGACCCCTATTACTGGCACTGCCGCGAAACGTCGCACCTGCTGGTCGAACGGCTGCATCGGCGCTTCCCGGCGCTGCGCATCGAGACCAGCTTCCAGTCCCGCTTCGGCCGCGCCAAGTGGCTGGAGCCGTCCACCGAGCACCTGCTCGAAACCGAGGCCAAGGCAGGCACCCGGCGCATTGCCGTCGCCGCGCCGGGCTTCTCGGCCGATTGCGTGGAAACGCTGGAGGAACTGGCGATCCGCGCGCGCGAGGTGTTCGAAGCGGCGGGCGGCACCGATTTCGCCGTGCTCTCCTGCCTGAACGACACGCCCGCCGGGATCGACATGCTGGAGGCGCTGGTTCGGCGCGAATTGTCGGGCTGGTGAGTATCGGCAGCCGAGTGCCCTCGTAACAAGGATTTAACGCCTGGTTTCCGGGTTAACTATGTTCTTTTCCCATGCATCTACGTGAATGCACGGAATGGAGCACATGGACGACATGGATTTCAGCTACGGCGCGGACTGCGCGGCGGCGGGGTGGGGTGGCAACGGGATGGTTCGGCAGGGCCCGTCCCCGTTGCTCACGATCTTCGCGGACCGTCCGCACGTGCGCGCGGCGATGCGCGAGGATGCGGTGGCGGCGGGGATGCGCGTCACCATCGGATCGCTGGCCCAGGTGCTGGCCGAACCCGATGACCGGCAGATGCGCGATGTCATGCTGGGCGATGTCGTGCTGGTCGATTGCCCGCTGACCGATGCCGAAACCCTGGCCGCATTGGCACGGCTGGACCTGCTGGTCGCCGGATCGGGCATCCGGTTGATCGTTTCGACCAGCTCGGCGGCGCTGGAGGACGTCTTCGCCTGCATGGACTGTTCGGATTCGCTGCTGCTGGTGGATCCCACCCCGGCGGAGCGGTTGGTGGCGCTGGGCCGGGTGCTGGCGGGGTTGCCGCAGGGCCGCGTGCGCGAACTGTCGGAGGATGACCGGCTGATGATCCTGCGGCTGACCGAACAGGTGGGCCAGATCGCCGGCCGGATCGAGCGGCTGGCGCCGTCCAGCGCGGGAGAGGTGGAGCCGCGCGAACGGAGCGTCGAGCCGGTCGTTTCAGCCGCGCGGCCGGCGTCGGCAAATCTTCCCGAGCCCCGGCTGGTGCGCAAGATCCTGCGTCAGCGCCAGCTACGCGCGCGTTATATCGAGGGCGATCTGTTCGCAGATCCGGCGTGGGACATGTTGCTGGACCTTGCCGCCGCGCGGGAAGAGGGCAAGCAGGTCTCGGTAACCTCGCTCTGCATCGCCGCGGCCGTGCCGCCGACGACGGCGCTGCGCTGGATCGGCCAGATGGTCACCGGTGGACTGTTCCGCCGCGTCTGCGACGACAACGACCGCCGCCGCGCCTTCATCGAGCTGACCGACAAGGCCGTCGATGCGCTGGGGCGCTATTTCGACGAGATCGACCTGGCCCTTCCGGCGCCCGTCTGACCGGCTTTCGGCCATAGGGCAGGCCCCTCCGGCAGAAGGCCACGTCGGCAAGGCTCTCTAGGGTCAGCCGCGGGTCTTCTGGCGGATCAGGCGGATATAGGTGTCTGCCACTTCCTGATTGATGCGATCCCAGCTGAATTCCAGCGCGCGTTCCTCTCCCGCGCGGCCATGTGCGTCGCGCAGGGCGGGATCCTCGATATAGGCCTTCAGCGCTTCGGCGAACTGGTGGATCGCGCCCGGCGGCAACAGACGGCCGGACTGGCGATCGTCGACCAGGCTCTGGCTGCCGGTGGCGGCGGCGGCGACCACCGGCAGGCGACAGGCCATCGCTTCCAGCGTGACGTTGCCGAACGTCTCGGTGACGGAAGGGTTGAACAGCATGTCCATGCTGGCGACGGCGCGGGCAAGATCGGCGCCCTGCTGGAAGCCGACGAAGACGGCCTGCGGCAGGCGCGCCTCGAACCATTCGCGGGCCGGGCCTTCGCCCACCACCAGCACGCGGTGGGCAACCCCGCGCCGCGTCAGTTCATCCAGCGTGTCCGAAAAGACGTCCAGCCCCTTTTCCATCACCAGGCGGCCCAGGAAGCCGATGGTCAATTCGTTGTCGCCGATGCCGTGGGCGCGGCGCCAGTCCAGATCGCGCCGATCGGGATGGAAGATGTCCCGGTCGACACCGCGCGACCAGATCGACACGTCGTAGTTCATGCGCTGTTCGCGCAGCAGCTGGGCCATCGATTCGGACGGCGCCACCAGCGCATCGCAACGGCGGTAGAAACGGCGCAGGATCGCCTCGATCACCGGTTCGCCCCAGGCCATGTTGTAATAGCGCAGATAGGTTTCGAAGCGGGTGTGAACCGATGACAGCACCGGCAGCTTGCGGTTGCGCGCCCACTTCAGCGCCTGGTGACCCACCGGATCGGGGGAGGAGAGGTGGATGACGTTGGGGGCGAACGCCCTGAGATCGCGCAGCGCCTTGCCGCCGATGGCAAGCGGCATGCGATATTCCGAACGGGTGGGGATCGCCACTGCGCGCACGCCTACCAGATCGCCGGTGGGCGCGAAGGCGGGCTTGGCGACGACGGGCGCATAGACGCGCACTTGCGCGCCTTGCTTCAGAAGGTAGCCGACCAGGCGATTCAGGGCCTGATTGGCACCGTCGCGCACGTAATTGTAGTTGCCCGAAAACAGGGCGATGCGAAGGTCGGCGATATCCATATCGGGCGCCCCATAGCCGCCCGCGCGGGGCTTGGCGAGTGCGGATGACGGAACGGGACGTGCAGAGGGCGGCGATCGGGGTTCGACCGCCGCCCTGCCTTGGGTGCGATATCCTACGGCGCGATGGACGGCCGCTTAGCGGCGCCAGCCACGCCCGTGATCATCGTGGCGTCCATTGTCGTGCCGTCCATTGTCGTGATGGCCGCGATCGTCATGACGGCCATAGTCGCGGTGTCCGTAGTCGCGGCCATAATCGCGCCGGTTGTCCCTGTGGTCCCAGCCGCGATGGTCGTTCCAGCGGTTGGGGCCCGGCGCCCAGCCGGGGCGACCATAGACCGGACGGCCGTAGGCAGGACGGCCCCAGCCGGGACGACCATAATGCTCGCGGTAATAGGGCGCGTAATAGCGGTCGTAATAGCGGTCCTGATAGTACCGGTTGGGATAGCCGTCGTAGTAGTAATAGTATCCCGGCCGCCCGCGCACGGTAACGTAGCGACGCCCGCCGTAATAATCGCGGTTGTAGTAGTAGCGATCGCCCCGGTCGGCGATCGCCGCGCCCAGGGCAAGCCCGATGACGCCGGCGCCGATGGCCACGGCCGCCGTGTCGTCGCCATAGCCGCCGCGCGCCATCGCCGGCGACGAAGCGGTCACGGCGCAGGCCGCCAGCGCTGCGCCCAGGGCGAAATTCCTGATCCTGATATTCATCTCGATTGAACTCCCTTTCCGGGCCAACCAGTCAACGGCGGTTCCAGCGGGCACGTGCAACATTTCTGCAATGTTTCCACTGAACCGGTCGTGAACTTCCTGTTGTGATCCGTTTGGAAACGCTGCGTTTGCGGCGATCCGAAGCGATGCGGCGACGATGTGAGGCGGTCATCGCCGCACCTGCATCGCACCAACGAAAGACGCCCGGCCAAGGAGGAGAGGCCGGGCGTCTCGTTGTGGCGGGAGAGGGGTTTGCCCCGCCACTCGGTGGTTCGATGGTGTCAGTAACCGCGGCGGAAATCATCCCGGCTGCGGTCGTAACCGCGGCGGTAATCTACGCGGTAGTCGCCGCGATTATCCCGGTGATAGCGGGCATATTCGTCGCGGCTGTGGCGGCCGCCGTCACGGTCCCAGTACCAGCCGTCGCGATATTCCCAGCCGCTGTTGTAATAGGCCGGATAGTCATCGCGGTAACGGTGGTCGTTGTTCGAAGCGATGATCGCGCCAAGGGCCAGACCCACCACGCCGGCGCCGATGGCGACGGCTGCGGTGTTGTCCCCGCCACGGTGATAGCCCCGATAGTCCTGAGCCATGGCCGGCGTCGCGGCGGCGAGGGCCGTCGCAGCGAGCGCGCCGGTAAGGCCGATCTTGCGCAGGATGGTCATGGTACTTGCTCCTTTCGGCGGCGGAAGCACCCGGTCATCCGGAGCATTTCCGCCTTGTTGATGCCGTTCTAGCGGAGCGTGGCTGAACCGGATCGGAGCGGGATTGGCAGATTTGGTTCAGGTTTGTACAAGTTTGTATGAACATAAATGCGCGTTCGGAACGCAATCACGCGCGGTGCCGCACCTCGTCCGGCCGCAGGGTCAGCACCCGAACGCCGTTTCCGGTGACCGCCACGGTATGTTCGAACTGGGCGGAAAGCTTGCCGTCCACGGTGACGACGGTCCAGCCGTCATCCTCGGTCTCCACCGTGCGCCGTCCCTGGTTCACCATCGGTTCGATGGTGAAGACCATGCCTTCCTTCAGTGTCAGCCCGGTGCCCGGTTTGCCGAAATGCAGCACTTCGGGTGCCTCGTGCATCTCGCGGCCGATGCCGTGGCCGCAATAGTCGCGCACGATCGAATAGCCGGCGCGCTTGGCATGGCTTTCGATGGCATGGCCCACGTCGCCCAGACGCGCGCCGGGGCGCACGGTGCGGATGCCCTTCCACATCGCCTCGTACGTCGTCTGCACCAGCCGCCGCGCGGCGGGCGCCACGTCGCCGATCATGTAGGTCTTGCTGGAATCGGCGATGAACCCGTTCTTCTCCAGCGTGATGTCGAAATTGACGATGTCGCCATCGCGCAGGATCGCATCGGCAGAGGGCACGCCGTGACACACGACCTGATTGGGCGAACAGTTCAGCACGAAGCCATAGCCGTACTGCCCCTTGCTGGCCGGGCGCGCGTGCAACTGGCGGATGATCAGGTCTTCCACCAGATCGTTGATCTCCATCGTCGACCGGCCGGCCAGCGACAGGCCATCGAGATGGGTGAACACGGAGGCGAGGAGACGGCCGGATTCGGCCATCAGTTCCACTTCTTCGGGACTCTTGATCATTTCGCCGCGGTGCCCAAAGCGTGCGGTTCGGCGGGTTCGATCCCGCCCGGATCCACTCCGGCCTCGCGCAATTCGCGGATCACGATCTCCTGAAAGGTCAGCCCGGGATTCAGCTCGCAAAGCATGCCCACCCTGATCCAGAACGCGGCTTGCGCATTGATCGATCGATAGGACGCCTTGCTGGCCTTGCGCAGCTGCTCGTGCAGCTCGTCCTCGATATTGACGATGCCCATCAGGCTTTGCTGAATATACGAATCATATATGGATCATATGGCTGGTGTAGGCATTGCGCAAGCGGGCAGTTTGTCCGCCTACGGATGCCCGATCCCGAAGAGCTGCATTACCTGATTGCCCCGGTCGGTCAGGTCGATGGCGGTCGCGGCCACGGCAACGCGATCGGCAATGCCGCCGGCGAAGGCAGCGCACAGACGCGCCTGCCATTCCTCGCGCGGTATCGAGGCGAAGGGATACTGGAGCGATGCCAGCGCGATCATCTCGCGATCGGCAAGGTAGTGCATGGTCTGGACGCAGGCGGCAGGATCCTGGCGCGACACCGTCTCCGCGAATTCAAGGAGTGGGCGGGGGCCGTCGCGGAGTTCGTCCAACGCGTGGATGACCAGGTTCCAATCCATAAGGCCCTCCTCAGCGCAGCACCCGGCGTCCCCGCATCCGGATCGCGTAGCCGAGCAGGAACAGCGCGACGATCCAGATCGCAGCGGTGAGGACGAAGTTGCCACCGCTCGCCGCGCCGGGCATCGGGACCATGAATTGGTACACTTGGCTGCCCGCCAGCCCCAGCAGCGACAGGGTAAAAGCGGCGATCGCCCAGCGCGAACGCAGCAGCAGCAGCAGCGCGCCCAGCAATCCACCGCCCACGCCCATGCCCCAGGCCATCACCGCCCAGCCCGGCGTCTCGTCCAGCCAGTCGATCGCCTGCGGGGAAAGCGGCGCCAGCCAATCGGGATTGCGGGTAACCGTCATCGAAAAGTCCAGGCAGCCGAAGGCGTTCCACAGCAGCGCGACGATGCCCACCAGCCAGAGATGCCGGGGCACCCGGCCCAGCGTGGTTCCGATCATGCCCTTGCTCCCACTCCGGTTTCTTGCGGATTGAAGGCTACTCCCGCCGCGGAACCGATGCAATTGCGCGCCTTAGTTGCTAGATAGCCCCCATGGCCGACCTTTTTGCCGACGATCTTCCGCCCTCCAATGCCCCCGATGTGCCGGGAGAGGATGCCCCGCTGGCCGACCGGTTGCGCCCGCGCACCCTGGCTGATGTGGTGGGGCAGGAGCACCTGACCGGCCCCGAAGGCGCGATCGGGCGCATGGTGGCGGCGGGGCGTCTGTCCTCGATGATCCTCTGGGGCCCGCCGGGCACGGGCAAGACCAGCACGGCGCGGCTGCTGGCCGATGCGGTGGGCATGCGCTTCGCGGCGATCTCCGCCGTGTTCTCCGGCGTCGCCGATCTGAAGAAGGCCTTTGCCGAGGCCGATCTGGCCGCGCGCGCCGGGCAGCGCACGCTGCTGTTCGTGGACGAGATCCACCGCTTCAACCGCGCGCAGCAGGACGGTTTCCTGCCCTTCGTGGAACGCGGCACGGTAACGCTGGTGGGCGCGACGACGGAGAATCCCAGCTTCGCGCTCAACGCCGCGCTACTCAGCCGCGCGCAAGTGCTGATCCTGCACCGCCTTGGCCCGGATGCGCTGGAGACGCTGCTGGACAAGGCGGAGGCGCTGGAAGGCCCGCTGCCGCTGAACGCCGATGCCCGCGCCGCGCTGGTCGCCTCCGCCGATGGCGACGGGCGTTTCCTGCTCAATCAGGCCGAGACGCTCTACGCCGCGAAGATCCCCGAGCCGCTCGACCCGGCAGGGTTGGGCGGGTTCCTCCAGCGCCGCGTGGCGGTCTACGACAAGGACCGTGACGGGCACTACAACCTGATCTCCGCCCTCCACAAATCGGTGCGCGGGTCGGACCCCCAAGCCGCGCTCTACTACCTTGCGCGTATGCTGACGGCGGGGGAGGAGCCGCTCTATCTGCTCCGCCGCCTGACGCGGATGGCCAGCGAGGATATCGGGCTGGCCGATCCACAGGCCCTTTTGCAGTGCATCGCCGCCAAGCAGACGTACGAATTCCTCGGCAGCCCGGAAGGGGAGGGCGCGATCGTGCAGGCCTGCCTCTATCTGGCCACCGCGCCTAAATCGAATGCCGCGTACATCGCGCAGAAGGCCGCGTGGCAGAGCGCGAAGGAAACCGGCTCGCTGCCGCCGCCCGCCAATATCCTGAACGCGCCGACCAAGCTGATGAAGGACATCGGCTATGGCAAGGACTACGCCTACGACCACGATGCGCCGGATGGCTTTTCGGGCGACAACTATTGGCCCGAAGGCATGCCGCCGCAGACCTTCTACGAACCGGTCGAGCGCGGGTTCGAGCGCGATATCCGCAAGCGCATCGAATGGTGGGACCGCAAGCGTGCCGAACGGAGAAGCGAGTGAGCAAGTTTGCCGACTGGGATGCGGTCGTCGCTCATGCGCTGACGCTGGAGGGCGTGGAGCTTTCCACCAGCTACCGCAAGCCGGCGGTGAAAGTCTCGGCCAACGGGCGCCCGTTCCTGGCCGCCGGGCATGAGCCGGACACGTCGTTCGTTCTGCAAATCGACCTCGACACGGTGGACATGCTCACGGCCACCGAGCCGGAGACGTATTGGCAGACGCCGCACTATCAGGGCTGGCCTGCCGTTCTGGTGCGCTTTGCCCCCGCCGATCCGGAGCGTGTCGTCGCGATGATCGCGCTGGCCCGCGATCAGGCGGCGGCGCGCAAACCGGCCCGACCGAAGAAGTGAACCCACGCTTCCGGCACTTCATGGCGATCGACTGGTCGGGGGCCCTCGGCCCACGCCAGAAGGGGATCGCCGTCGCGCTCTGCGGCCGTGAAGGCGCGCCCGAACTGCTTCGCCCCAAAGGCCACGCGCACTGGTCGCGCGGGGAGGTGCTCCACCTGCTGCGCGATGGATTGCCGCCCGATACACTGGTCGGGCTGGATCTCGGTATCTCGCTGCCCTTCGCCGATGCCGGGGCGTTCTTTCCCGGCTGGGCGGAAAGCCCCGCCGATGCCCGCGCGCTCTGGGCGCTGATCGACAAGGTCTGCGCTGAAGACGAGCACCTCTCCGCCGCCAGCTTCGTCGATCACCCCGAACTCAGCGCCTATTTCCGCCGCCACGGCGGACGCGAGGGGGCACAGTTCCACTTGCCCCAAGCGCTTCACCGCCGGGGCCGAATGCGCGTGACGGAGGAGGCGCAGGCGCGGGCCGGGTGCAAGCCCTATTCCAACTTCAACCTCGTCGGCGCGGCGCAAGTGGGCAAGTCCAGCCTTACCGGCATGCGCCTGCTGCACCGGTTGGGCGGGGCGGTGTCGGTCTGGCCGATCGACCCGCTGCCCGAAAGCGGATCGGTGGTGACGGAAATCTACACCACGCTCGCCGCCGTTGCCGCCGGCCGTTCCGCCGGGCGGGCGAAGATGACGGACTACGCCGCGCTGAACGCCGCGCTGGCGGTGCTGGGATCGCCGCCGGTCGCCGGGGAAGGGGCCATCGATGATCACAGCGCCGATGCCCTGCTCACCGCCGCCTGGCTGCGCACCGCCGCGCCGCGCGCGGACTTGTGGAAACCTGCCGAAATGACTGCCGAATTGGCCCGTACCGAGGGCTGGACCTTCGGCGCGCTCTGACGCACAACCTTGCCCATCACGGCGCGCCCGGCCGGGCGAAGCCTTACAAGGACAGGGATCGCTCGAAACATGAAGCACACGCTGCTGGCAGGCATGGCCTGCCTCGCTCTCGCCACAGGCGTGGGAGCCGCCGCTCCCGCTAAGAGCACTGCAAACCCCACCCCCGTCACCGCCGCGATGGGCACCCCGGCCACGCCGTGGAAGGCCTATGTCGGCAAGACGCTGGACGCATGGATGGCGCTGGACCCGTCCTTCGCGATCTATCAGGGCGCGCACCAGTTCGACGGCCGCCTGCCCGATTGGAGCGCCGCCGGGCTGAAGGCCCGCGCCGATTTCCTGCGCGGCGTGATCGCGGATTCGGGCAAGTTCACCGATCTTTCCGCCGCCGACCGGTTTGAGCGGGACTATCTGGTACAGGTCGCCAAGGGCCAGCTGTTCTGGCTGGTCGATGCCGACAAGCCGCACAACAATCCCGGATTCTACATCGAGAACGGCCTCGATCCGAACGTCTACGTCAGCCGCGACTATGCCGACAAGCCGACGCGGATGAAGGCGATGATCGCGTTCTTCAAGGCAGTGCCGAACGCCGCCACGCAAATTCGCGGCAACCTGAAGACCGCGATGCCCGCCAGCTTCATCAAGCTGGGTGTCGCCGGCTTCAAGGGCTTTGCCGAATACTACCGGGGCGACGCCCGCGCCGCCTTCGCGGATGTAAAGGACGCCAAGCTGCAGGCTGAGTTCAAGGCCAGCTCCGAAGCTGCCGCCACCTCGATGCAGGGGCTGGCCGACTGGCTGGCCAAGGCGACGCCGACGCAGGACTTCGCAATGGGTGCGGACCGCTTTGCGCGCATGTTGGCCGCGACGGAGGCGGTGGACGCACCGCTCGACGAACTGGAAGCCGTGGGCCGTGCCGACCTGAAGCGCAATCAGGATCTGCTGAAGGCCGCCTGCGCCGAATACGCGCCGGGCAAGGACATCGCCGGCTGCTTCGACAAGATGCGCGCCGACAAGCCCGATGGCGGCCCGGTGATCGAGGCGCGCAAGGAAATCCCCGATCTCACCGCCTTCGTGCGCCAGCATGACATCGTGACGATCCCGGGCACCGAACAGGCGAAGGTGGAGGAAAGCCCGCCCTACAACCGCCAGAACTCCGCCTATATCGATCCGGCCGGCCCGCTCGATAAGGGCATCGCCTCGGTCTACTACATCTCGCCGCCCGACCCGGCGTGGTCGCAGCAGATGCAGCAGGACTACATTCCCGGGAAGAACGACCTGCTGTTCACCTCCGTGCATGAGGTGATGCCGGGGCACTTCCTGCAGTTCCTCCACTCGAACCGTTCGCCCTCATGGGTGGGCCGCCTGTTCGTCGGCTATGCCTTTGCCGAGGGCTGGGCCCACTATGCCGAGGAAATGATGTGGGACGCGGGCCTGGGCAACGGTGACGCCGGCGTCCACGTAGGCCAGCTTTCCAACGCGCTGCTGCGCAACTGCCGCTACCTCTCGGCGATCGGCCTGCACGCGCGCGGCATGACGCAGCAGCAGTCGAAGCAGATGTTCATGACCGAATGCTACCAGGACGAAGGCACCGCCGAACAGCAGGCCGCGCGCGGCACCTACGATCCGGCCTACCTCAACTACACGCTGGGTAAGCTGATGATCCGCAAGCTGCGTGAGGACTGGACCGCCACACGCGGTGGCCGTGCGGGATGGAAGGCGTTCCACGACGAATTCCTCAGCTACGGCGGCCCGCCGATCCCGCTGGTGCGCCAGGCGATGATGCAGGAAGACGCCCCGCACGCGGTGTTCTGATTAAAGTACTGGACCGGCGCCCCTGCCACGCGGTAAGGGCGCCGGACTTGCCACGGCGAGTGCCGGCTTAGCTCAGTTGGTAGAGCACCTGATTTGTAATCAGGGGGCCACGGGTTCGAATCCTGTAGCCGGCACCATTCCCGCGCCCATCGCCGCCTTCATCGCTCCAAAGCGGGGCCGCGCGCGGTTCATCCCTATCGTGTGATCCTATCCCCAGGCCCCAGATCCCAGCCCCTGCGGATGCCGCGTTCCATCGGCGGTCGGCCGGGCGTGCGAAACACACATTCGATCGCATCCAAATTGGATAGATTAATAATTAGTTACTAGGACTTGCGGGGCAGGTCCGCTGGGCATATCCCTTTGCGGCGACAAAAAAAGTTGAACGAGGGATGCCAGATGATTCCATATAGCGAAAGCGTCGCTTCCGTCGCCGAAAAGGGCAAGGAAGCCGGCAAGCTCGACATGTCGATCGTCATGGGTAGCGTGTTCTTCTGGGGCGTCACCATTGCCGCCGTGATCGGCTGCTCCGACGTCACCGCCTGGCTGGGCTGATCGGTCGATCTCCCCACCGCGGGCGATTTTACGCTACAATTCAGTGCAGTATCCGACCGCGCCCGTTAGCAGTGTGCTAACGGGCGCGGTGTTTTTCGCTTACTGCGCCAACATGGCCAGCAGCGCAAAGCTGGCCAGCCAGTGTTCGCCCATGTAGTCCCCCTCCACATGTTCCATGGCGGCGGCGAGGTGGGCTTCGGCGGCCTCTCCCGCGATCTGTGACAGCTCCGGCGTGGCCGAGGCGATTTCGCGCCAGGCCCAGGCGCGGCTGAGGTTCAGCCCGTCCAGATGCGCGATCTTGCCGTCGCTGCGGTCGCTGACATGGGCGGGGGTGAATAGCGATGCCGGGCGGCGCTGGGCCAGATGCGGCAGGAACCGGCTGAACCAGTCCGTGAAGTTGGCGGCGTCCAGCGTGCGGCGCATCAGCAATGCCTCGCTGAGCGCGGAAGAGAGGAACTCGTCCCCACCCGGCTCCCACGCCTGACAGTCGGCATCGCCGGAGAACCAGTTCACCGCCTTGGCGCGAATCTGGTCGGCCAGTTCGTGATCGAATGCCTCCGCCCATTCCAGCGACAGTGCGAGGGCGAAGGCGCTGTTGAAATGGGTGCCGGTGCGGATCGGATAGGTCAGGATCGACAGGTAATGCCCCAGCCGTGCGGCGAAGGCGCGGGCCAGCGGCTCCAGCCGCGCGGCCCAGGGCTTGTCGACATGGCGGCTGGCTTCGAGGTGCAGATAGAGCAGCCAGCCCCAGCCATAGGGCCGTTCGAACCCGCCGGACAGCGGACGATCCAGATAGGCCAGTTCGCCGGCCAGCTTTTCCTCGGTAAAGGTCTCGTCCGCGCGGGCGATAGCCTCGGCGGCTTCGGGCAGGGCGGGGTGCAGGCGGGTGAGCGTTAGCACCGTCCACCAGCCGTGGACGCAGGAATGCCAGTCGAAGCTGCCGTGGAACGCCGGGTGCAGCACGCGCGGCGGCAGCACATCGGCATCGGACGACATCACGTGATCCAGCTTGTGCGGATACTCCCGGCCGACATGGCCAAGCGCGATGCGGATGAACTGGGCGCCAATCTCGGCAGTCGGGGTTTCGGCAGAAGGGGTCACAGCAGGAATCCCGCGATGTAGAGGATCAGGATGTTGCAGGCGAGCAGCGGCAGGGCCGTGCCGACCTGACGGCGGATCACCGCATGCTTGTCCTTCAGTTCGAGCAGGGCGGCGGGGAGCATGTTGAAATTGGCGGCCATCGGCGTCAACAGCGTGCCGCAGAAACCGCAGAGCATGCCGACGGCACCCACCACGGCGGGATTGCCGCCGTGCAGGTGGATCAGGATCGGCACGCCCACCGCGCCGGCCATGACCGGGAATGCGGCGAAGGCATTGCCCATGACCACGGTGAACAGCACCATGCCCAGCGCGAAGACAACCACGGCCATGAACACGTTGCCTTCCGGCAGCACGCCCTCTGCGATGGCGCCAACCGCCGTGCCGACGCCGGCGGCGCCGAACACCACGCCCAGCGCGGCCAGCATCTGCGGCAGCAGCACCACCCAGCCGATCGCATCCATCAGCCGGCGGCCTTCCTCCACGGGCGCGGAAAGCGGCGGCCGCAGCCAGAGCATGATCGCGACAAGGGCGATGATTACCCCCAGCGCCAGCAGCACCAGCGTGATCCACCGCGGGTCGACCAGCCCAAGCCGCTCCAGCCCGGCATAGTTGAACAGCAGGGTGCCGCAGAACGCCGTCACCGGAATGACCAGCGCCGGCAGGAACAGCCGCGAACCCAGCTTTTGGGCGAAGGCTTCCCGTTCCGCCGTATCGGTAGTGCGCGGCTGGCCATGGCCCAGCAGGCGGGTGCCGGCAATCGCGACGAGGGCCAGGACCAGCAATCCGTTGCCGAAGTCACCCAGCCGGTCGCCGGCGACAAAGCTGACCGCGATCAGCCCCCAGAACAGCGCGCTGCCCCAGCGCCTGGGGTTGGCCCGGTCGCGCGCGGTCGCCACGGCGAAGGCGGCGAAGGCCACGCCGGCCAGCAGGTAGACGGTGCCGATGCCGATCATGCCGCCGGGCCCTCCGCAGCGCGCAGGCGGCGGTCGAACCGCCAGAGGCGGAAGGCGTGGATCGCGAAGGCGCAGATCGCGGTCGGGATCGCCCAGAGCGAGAGATGGATCGGGGCGATGTCGATCCCGTCGGCCTTCAACACGCCCTGGATCAGCAGGATCGAGCCGATGGCGATGAACACGTCCTCTCCGAAGAACACGCCGACGTTGTCGGTGGCGGCGGCCATCGCCTTGACCGCTTCAATGTCATCCTCGGTGCCGTTCGGGTCCTGCTTGCGCGCGGCCGCCTCAGCCATCGGCGCGACCAGCGGGCGCACGGTCTGCGCATGTCCGGCGACCGAGGTGAGGCCCAGTGCGGCCATGATCTGGCGGAAGGCCAGATAGGCGATCAGCAGGCGGCCGACGGTGGCACCGCGCATGTTCTCGATCATCGTGCGGGCCCGCTGTTGCAGGCCGAAACGTTCCAGCAAGCCGATTACCGGCAAGACGATGTAGACGACGGTGACGAAGCGGTTGTCGTTGAACCCCTTGCCCAGCAGGGAGATCACCTGAACCACGCCCATGTGGCCCAGCAGCCCGGTCACCAGCGCGGCGGCGGCCACCACCAGCAGCGGGTTGAACCGCAGGGCAAAGCCCGCGATCACCACCAGGATGCCGGCGAGCGGCCAATATTCGATCATTTTCACCGCCTTGCATTGCGCCCGAAAGCGCAAGGTCTAAGCGACTGTTCGGAAAATGCCCAGCGGGGCATTTCGTGGCGGTACCCGGCTTACTCCCACCCGCGAATTGCGCGTTCAGCGGATTTCCAAACCGGCTCCAAGGGAACCCGCCCGCATGGAAGCGCCTCTGGCCCCACATTTTTTCGCAAGTAGCGGCAACCGACCTGCCGTCTCATCCTTTATAATGAATTGCCGACCGTTTTCGGGCGAACCGCAGGGCAGAAGTCCGCGTCGCCAAAGCGAGTGCATCGCGCCCCGCGCAAGCACGGTAGGCAGCATGGTCGCAAGGAATAGAAATGAACAGTCCTTCCGGTTCGGACAGCGCAAATGCCGGCAGACGCGGCCGCAGCCGCCTGCGCGTCCGCCTTCCCGCGCGCGTCATCACGCGGACCCAGACCGGTCAGGCGATCCTGGCCGACCTGTCGCTGACCGGCGCCAAGGTCTCCACCGATACCGAACTCAAGCTGGGCGGCGAAGTGGTGCTGGAATGGGGGCGGTTCGAGGCGTTCGGTGAAGTCGTGTGGATCCGCGGCCAATATTGCGGAATCTCGTTCTTCGACATGATCGAACCCGCCGTGCTGATCGCCACGCGCGATCTTGACGACAGCTCGCACCTTCCGCGCGATCGCGACATGCTGCGCGAAGTGGCGCAGGGCTGGGTGAAGGGTGGCACGCGCCTTTGATCGGCACGCCTTCGATATCTGTCGGAGGCGTGGGCTGGTACCGCTGACAAACGGGTAGCTGCCCGTTTTCTCCACGCCTTGGGCAAGGCCAACGAAAAACCCCGCCGCATCGCTGCGGCGGGGTTTTCTCGGATCAGGCGTCCTTCTTGCGGCTCGCCTTCTTGCGCTCGTTCGGATCGAGGATCGCCTTGCGCAGACGGATCGACTGCGGCGTCACTTCGACCATTTCGTCGTCGTCGATGTAGGCGATCGCCTGTTCCAGCGTCATCACCTTGGGCGGGGTGAGGCGGATGGCGTCGTCCTTGCCGGTCGAACGGAAGTTCGTCAGCTGCTTCGACTTCATCGGGTTCACTTCGAGATCGTCGGGCTTGGCGTTCTCGCCGATGATCATGCCCTCGTAGATCTTTTCCTGCGGCTTCACGAACAGGATGCCGCGATCTTCAAGGCTGTTCAGCGCGTAGCCGACGGCTTCGCCGGTGCCGTTCGAGATCAGCACGCCGTTCAGGCGGCCTTCGATCGGGCCCTTGTGGCTGTCGTACTTCTCGAACAGGCGGTTCATGATACCGGTGCCACGGGTGTCCGAAAGGAACTCGCCGTGGTAGCCGATCAGGCCGCGCGACGGGGCCGAGAAGGTGATGCGGGTCTTGCCGGCGCCCGAAGGACGCATGTCGGTAAGCTCTGCCTTGCGGCGCTGCATCTTCTCGACGACGGTGCCCGAGAATTCGTCGTCCACGTCGATCACGACGGTTTCGTACGGCTCGGTGCGGCCACCGTTCTCGTCAGTGCCGAACAGCACGCGGGGACGGCTGATGCCCAGCTCGAAGCCTTCGCGGCGCATCGTTTCGATCACGACGCCCAGCTGCAGTTCGCCGCGGCCGGCCACTTCGAAGCTGTCGCGGTCGGCCGATTCGGTGACGCGGATGGCCACGTTGGTTTCCGCTTCGCGCATCAGACGGTCGCGGATCATGCGGCTGGTCACCTTGTCGCCTTCACGGCCCGCCAGCGGCGAGTCGTTGACGGCAAAGCGCATGGCCAGGGTCGGCGGATCGATCGGCTGGGCCTTGATCGGCACGGTCACTTCGGGCGAAGCGATGGTGTTCGACACAGTGGCCTTTTCCAGGCCGGCCAGCGCAATGATGTCACCGGCGCGGGCTTCGTCCACGGGAACGCGGTCCAGGCCACGGAACGACAGCACCTTGGAGGCGCGGCCGACTTCGATGACCTTGCCATCGGCGTCGATGGCGCGGATCGGGTCGTTGACCTTCAGCGTGCCCGACTGGACGCGGCCGGTCAGCACGCGGCCCATGAAGTTGTCACGGTCGAGCAGGGTGGCGAGGAACGAGAACGGCGCATCAACGTCGAGGTCGGGCGCGGGAACGTGCTCGACGATCTTTTCGAACAGCGGGGTCAGCGTGCCTTCGCGCAGGTCCGGATCGTAGCTGGCGTAGCCGTTGCGGCCCGAAGCGTAGAGCACCGGGAAGTCCAGCTGCTCGTCATTGGCGTCGAGGCTGACGAAGAGATCGAACACTTCATCCAGCACTTCGGCGTGGCGGCCGTCGGGACGGTCGATCTTGTTGACGACGACGATCGGCTTCAGGCCGAGGCCCAGCGCCTTGCCGGTGACGAACTTGGTCTGCGGCATCGCGCCTTCCGAGCTGTCGACCAGCAGGACAACGCCGTCGACCATCGAGAGGATGCGCTCCACTTCGGCGCCGAAGTCGGCGTGGCCCGGAGTGTCGACGATGTTGATGCGGTGGCCGTTCCACTCGATCGAAGTCGGCTTCGCAAGGATGGTGATCCCGCGTTCCTTTTCGAGGTCGTTCGAATCCATGGCGCGTTCTTCGATGCGCTGGTTTTCGCGGAAGGTGCCGGACTGGCGGAAAAGTTGGTCGACGAGGGTGGTCTTGCCATGGTCGACGTGCGCAATAATTGCGATATTGCGCAAGGGAAGCGGGGCGGACATGCTTTGCCTATCGGTTCGAGGAGTTGGCCAGCGGCACATGCTGCACCGCAAAATTGGGGCGCCCTTAGCCGAAACCATGCTTTGCGGCAAGCACGACGACGACGAAGGCATTTGTGACATTCCCGTCACAGAAGCGGGAATGTCGCGCGATCAGCCTTTCGAGTCATTGTAACCGCTGCGCAATCGGCTAAGCTTCGAGGCAGAGTTAAGGGCGGATCGGAACAGCGAAAAAGTTCCGGGCGCCGGTTGAGAGGAAGACTGGGGTTTCCCGCTGAACGAATTGTCCGATGCGGTCGGATTCTTCGCGGCGGGTATTCTGCAGGCTTGCGAACATCAGGAGGAACCAGCCGCGTTTCAGGACGTGGCGGCACGCTACCGGCGCAAGTCCGGAACGTGAAAGCAGTCCTTACGCGGCGGGGAGGAGGCGCTTGAGGATTGCAGACTGGCAAGGGGCGCGCAGCGATGCGCGCCCCATTTTGCGCCTGGCATCCGCTGTTTCAACGCGAATACATATGGTTGCGGCCACGGCATCGGGCGGTATGGTGCCCCTCATGAATTTCTGAAGGGGGAAAAGGTGGTACCTTACGGTGGCTTCTGGTGGCGCGTGCTCGCCTACCTGATTGATTTCGTGATCCTGTACATCGCTACGATCTTTGTAATGATGATATTCGGGCTGGGCATGGGTAGCTCATTCATGGCCTTTCAGCAGAATCCGGGTGCTGTGGTCGGCTATGTGATGTTGAACAGCCTGGTCTCTCTGGTTCTCAATTGGCTCTATTTTGCGGTTCTGGAAAGCTCGCCTTGGCAGGGAACGGTCGGCAAATTGGCGGTCGGTCTGGTGGTAACCGACGTGAACGGCAACCGGATCAGCTTCCTGCGCGCTACCGGTCGGTATTTCGCGAAGATCCTGTCCGGCATCATCCTCTGCATCGGCTACATCATGGTCGGCTTTACCGAACGCAAGCAGGGGCTGCACGACATCATCGCCAGCACGCTTGTCTACAAGACGCGCGACCCGCGTGAAGCGCAGCACGTTGACGAGGGTGTTTTCGCCTAAAGCTCCCGCAGCGCCCTTGCCGGTTTCGCCCGCAGCAGCGGCAGCGACCCGGCGAGGGCGAAGGCCAGCACCAGCACGAGGCCGGCGGCCAGCACGGCGAACACGCGCGGCCAGTCGGGCAGCCAGTCGAATTCGAACAGCTTGACGATCACCGCCCAGGCCATCGCGCTGCCAAGGGTGAGGGCGACGGCCGCCAGAACCAGCGACAACACGCCGTATTCGACCAGTTGGATCGTCAGCAACTGGCCTCGGCTGGCGCCCAGCACGCGCAGGATCACATTGTCGTAAGTCCGGCTGGCCCGTGCCGCGGCGATGGCGCCCAGCAGCACGGCCAGCCCTGCCAATACCGCGACCGACGCGGCGGCCAGGATCGCCACGCTCATCTGATCGAGCAGGTCCCGCGCTTCGGACAGGACGGTTCCGGTCTCGATCACCGAACTGGACGGGAACATGTGGGCAAGGCGCGGCAGCAGCTTCGTTCCGGCATGGCCCGGGGGCGCCTGAATGGTCGCGGCCAGCTTGTGCGGGGCATCGGCCAGCGTGTTGGGGGAGAACACCAGCACGAAGTTCAGCCCCATCGTGTCCCAGTCGATCCGGCGCAGCGCCGCCACTTTCGCGGTGCGCTCCACGCCCAGCAGGCTGACGGTCATGTAGTCGCCCACCTTGATCCCCACGGCCTGCGCCAGCTTTTCATCCAGCGAGACCAGGGGCTCGCCACGCCAGATCGGCGGCCACCATTGGCCCGAGGTGACGGTGCTGCCTTCGGGGATGTAGGCCGAATAGGTCAGCCCGCGTTCGCCCTTCAAGGCCCAGGCATCGTCGGAAATGTCCTTCAGATCGCCCACGCGCGTCATGTGGTCCTTCGGTCCGAAGGCCAGGATGCGGCCGCGCAGATTGGGGACGATATGCGTGGTGGCGCCGGGAATCTCGCGCGCGACCAGATCGTGGAAGCGCTGCGCGCCGTCCTGCGGGATGTCGAGCACGAAGTAATCCGGGGCCCGGTCCGGCACGGTCTTGCGAATGTTGGCGTCCAGGCTGGTCTGCACCCCCGCGATCAGCACGAAGGCGGAAAGGCCGAAGCCCAACGCCGTCACCAGCGCGCCGGTCTGCGCGCCGGGGCGGTGGAGATTGGCCAGCCCTGCACGCAGCAGCGGATTGCGCGGACGCGGCAGGCGGGCGGCCAGGCGCCGGATGCCAGTGCCCAGCAGCGCCAGCAGGCCGAGCATGACCGCCGCGCCGCCCAGGAAACCGGCCGTCACCAGCGGCTGCGCGGCGTTGAGCATGGCCAGTGCGACGATTGCGGCAAGGCCGAGGCCGACCGGGATGGCCCATGCCCTTCGCCGTGCCGCCAGTGGTGAAACGCGGGCGCGCATCAGCGCCATCGCCGGGAAACTGCGCGCGCGCGCCAGCGGCGGCGCGGCAAAGACCAGCGCCACCAGCAGGCCGTAAGCGGCGGCCGTCAGCAGGGCGAAGGGGGAGAGCATGAAGCCCGCCTCCACCGGCAGCAACGTGCCCAGCGCATGGGCCAGCAGCGGCGTCACCGCCACGCCCACCAGCAGCCCGGCAAGGCTCCCCGCCAGCGCCGCCGCGCCTACTTGCAGCAGGTAGACCCGCGCGATGTCGCGGCTCGTCGCGCCCAGCACCTTCAGCGTGGCGATGCTGGTCCGCCGCGCTTCGAGGTAGGACGATACGCCGCCACCGATGCCGATCCCGGCGATCGCCAGCGCGGCCAGTCCGACCAGCGAGAGGAACTGGCCCATCCGGCTGACGAAGCGCTGGGTGGAGGGGGAGGCTGCCTTGCGGGTGCGCGCGTCGAAGGTGGCATCGCCGAACTGGCGCTTCATCGCATCGACCACGGCATCGGGATCGGGATCGCGTGTGGGATCGGTGAACTTCACGCGCACTGCGCCGCGATACATCGCGCCGGTGGCGGTCAGCCCGGCGCGGTCCGGCAGGGAGAGCGCGGTGATCGCGGTATCGCCGAAGGAGAAGCCTTCGGACAGCGTTTCGGGGTCTGAATCGATGATCCCGCCCACTTTCTGCGGCACTTCGGCGACCGTCACGGTGTCGCCCGGCTTCACTTCAAGCCGCGCCGCGGTGCCTTCGGCCAGCCAGATCGTCCCTTCCGGCGGAGCGCCGACCTTGCGGCCATCTTTCAGCGTCAGGCGGCCATAGAGCGGCCAGTTGGCATCCACCGATTTCAGTGCGATCGGCGCGGTCAACTCGCCCTTGCGGACGATGGCCTGCAGGCGATAGCCGCGCGAAACCGTGCCGTAGGACGCCAGCGCCTTCATCTCCGCATCGGAGAGCGTGCGCTGCCATGTCCGCAATTCAAGATCGCCGCCCAGCACTTGCCGACCACGCGCGACCAGTTCGTGCTCGATCGATCCGGTCAGGCTGCCAATCGCGGCCAGCGCGCCGACACCCAGGAACAGGCAGACCAGCAGCAGCCGCAGGCCCTTGAAACGGGCCGACAGGTCACGCCGGGCGAGCGTCCATGCGGTTCGCCATGAAATCGTGCGCTCAGGCATGGGGGTGTGCAAGATTGTCGCTGGCGATCCGGCCATCGGCCAGCGTCACCACGCGTTCGCAGCGATGGGCCAGACTTTCGTCGTGGGTGATGATCAGCAGCGTTGCCCCGCCCTCGGCCCGGCGGGCGAACAGCAGGTCGATGATCGTGTGGCCGGTCGCGGCGTCCAGATTGCCGGTCGGCTCATCCGCGAAGACCAGCGCAGGGCGCGGGGCCAGCGCGCGGGCGATGGCCACACGCTGCTGCTCGCCGCCCGAAAGCTGCGCGGGGTAATGGTGGAGGCGATGGCCAAGGCCGACGGCGGCCAGTTCCGCTTCCGCCCGTTCGTGCGCGCCGTCGATTCCGGCGAGTTCCAGCGGAGTCATGACGTTTTCCAGCGCGGTCATCGTCGGCAGCAGGTGGAAGGCCTGAAGCACCACGCCGATCCGGCCGCGCCGCGCGCGGGCCAGCGCATCCTCGTCCATCGTCGAGAAGTCCTGCCCGGCGACATGCAACGTGCCGGAAGAGGCGCGCTCCAGCCCAGACAGCACCGACATCAGCGAGGATTTGCCCGATCCGGACGGGCCCAGCAGCGCCAGCGTCTGCCCTTGGGGCACCGACAGGTCGATCCCTTTCAGGATTTCCACGGCGCTGTCGCCGCTGCCGAGGGTGAGGCGCAGGTCTTGCGCGTGGACGGAGAAGGTGGCGGGGGAAGCCGGCTGGGGCTGGGCAGGATCGGTCACGTGCCCCATATGGGAGTGCAACCCGTCGTTTCACAAGCCATTCCATCGGAGAAACCCTTGCGCGCCAAAGCGATCGTCCTTCTCGGGGCTTCCTTGACGATGCCCCTGCTGCTGGCCGCCTGCGACAAGGGTGCGCCGCCGGCCCCTGAACAGAGCACCAGCGCCATCGATGCGGCGCCGGCGATCCCGGTCATGGGGCCGGAGCGGCCGATCCTGGCCTTCGGGGATTCGCTGCTGGCAGGCTATGGGCTGGAGGATGGAGAGAGCTATCCCGCTCGGCTGGAAAACGCCCTGCGCGCGCGCGGGATCAATGCGCGGATCACCAATGCCGGCGTCTCGGGGGATACCACTTCGGCGGGGTTGGAGCGGCTGGATTTCACGCTGAAAAGCCAGACGGTGAAGCCCGAACTGGTGATCCTCAGCCTGGGCGGCAACGACATGCTGCGCTCGCTACCGCCCGAACAGACGCGGCAGAATCTCGAAGAAATCCTAAAGCGACTGAAGGGTGACGGCATCCGCGTGGTACTGCTGGGCATGATGGCCGCGCCCAATCTGGGCAAGGACTATGCCGCGCAGTTCAACCCGATCTACCCGCAACTGGCGCAGAAATACGGCGCGGTGCTGGTGCCGTTCTTCCTTCAGCCGGTGATCGACAAGCCGGACTTGCTACAGAAGGACCATGTGCATCCGACCGCCATCGGGATCGAGGAGATCGTGACGGCAACGGTGGACGATGTGGCGGATGCGCTGCCGAAGAAGGTGGAGGCGAAGTAGTTGGATGGGCAACCGGACGGGTGAATACAATAAGCGAACTCTCACACCCGTCGCCCCCGCGAAGGCGGCGGCCCCGCTGCCTTTGATACCTATCGTGTGACGCAAGAAAAGCGGGATCCCCGCCTTCGCGGGGATGACGGGTTCGGGGAAACGGTAATGTGAGTAAGCTCAAGGTTCGGTCGGAAAGGGAACGGGTGTTCCGATTTTGTCCCCGGTCACGGTCCAGATCATCTTGGAGGGTACAGTGCCGACCATTATCGGCATTCGCAGTGCCAGCGAGTTGAAGACGTGGACCTCGGTTGGCACTGGATCCAGCAAGTGCGTAACGAACATAGCCTTCGTCTTTGCGCGGGCCGGCAGGTTTGACCGTGCGGGCAGATTTAGGCAGCTCTTGCTGAAGTGGTGAATGCTGCCGGCATTGCCTTCGGCATCGACATCGACCTCATAATGCCCGCCGAAGGGTACCATCGCCGTATCGGTCTGCGGCGTGAGAAAGTAAACGCGAACAGGACCATCCGCGCTTTCCGGAGGCAGAACTACCGTATTGAAAGGCTTGGGCACACATGGGCGGGCATTGCTGTCTGCCGATATGGCCGCACGTGCCGTGCCAAGAGCCAAAACCATGCGGCGATCAAGCGGTGAGAGTGCCCGGTCCTCGTCTTCGCCGAGCACGCGTCCGCTTACGAGACGATTGTCGCTGAAAGTGGCAATGTACACGGCCGTTTGACCGGTCTTGTCGAAAAAGATCAGCCGGGGGGCGGCTACAGGCCCATCCACGATGTAGCCTCCGATCTTGTTTGCGGGGTCTTTGAGCTTGGCGAACATGTCGTCTGTGCCGTGCCAAGCCGCTTGATCATAGGCGTAGAGCAAGGCTCCCCGCTGGCCGGCACGAGCAAGCGCTTCGTTCTGCGCAGCGTCTTGCGCCGAGGCGCCGCTGGCCAATACGGCCAACAAGGCAGGAAATATTATTCGCATGAAGTGTCGCCCCGCCGTTGATTGAGGCAGGTTAAGTCCGCGCTTCGGGTGGTCAAGATCCTCGCCGGAGGTTATTCCATTACGACCAACAGATTGATTGCTTCTTGCCTTGCTTAACGAGCAGCTAGATGGAGGTGCGGGGTAGCTGCCAGCCGCTCGCGCTACGAGGGGCGGCGCAGGCTGGCTTTTTGCCGCAATCAAGCCGCCATCGATCTCTAACCCAGCCGTCGCACCGCGCCTGCGCTGACTTCCCATACTGCGGCTTCGCCCGCGATGGCTTCAAACGGCGCGAGTTCGGTGCCGGTCAGCCAGACTTGCGCCGATCCGGCGCGCAGGCGGTCGAACAGGGCTTCGCGGCGGAGGGGGTCGAGATGGGCGGCCACTTCGTCCAGCAGCAGCAGGCGCGGGCGCTGTTCCGTGCCGCTTTCCAGCAGTTGCGAGTGCGCCAGCGTGATCGCGATCAGCATCGCTTTCTGCTCGCCGGTCGAGCACTCGGCCGCGGATTGTCCCTTGCCCGGCCCCTTGCCCGCCATCGTGACGAGGACTTCGTCGCGGTGTGGGCCGGTCAGCGTGCGCTGGGCGGCGCGTTCGCGGGGGCGGCCGTCGCGCAGGGCGCGGGCGAGGGCTTCGGCCTCGATCGGTCCGCCCGCCTGATAGGCCAGCGACGGGCGCGCGAAGGGGGAGTCCGGCAGGGCGGCCAGCGTCGCTTCCAGCCGCTCCACCAGTTCGGCGCGCGCGGCGGCGACCATGGCGCCGGCTTCGGCCAGTTGCAGTTCGATGGCGTCCAGCCAGCGCGGGTCGGGGGCGTATTCGTCCGAAAGCAGGCGATTGCGTTCGCGCAGGGCATTTTCAAGGCGCGTGGCGTGGCTGGCATGATCGGGGCGGACGGCCATGACCAGCCGGTCCAGGAAGCGCCGCCGGGCGCCCGCGCCTTCGACGAAGAGGCGGTCCATCGCCGGGGTCAGCCAACCGATCGAGAGCCATTCGGCCAGCCGCACCGCCGGTGCCTCTGCGCCGTTCACCTGCACCAGTCGCCGCCCGGGCCGTTCCGGTGCGACACCTGTGCCGATCCGTACGGGCTCACCGCCGGGCACCATGAGCGAGGCGCTGATCGCGAAGCCACCGTCGAATTGCTGCCCCGGCATGTCCGCCAATGCGGCGCGCCGCAGGCCCCGGCCGGGCGAGAGCAGCGAGATCGCCTCCAGCACGTTGGTCTTGCCCGCGCCGTTTTCGCCCACCAGCAGGTTGAACTGCGCCGTGCCTTCCACCGCGGTCTCACGGTGGTTGCGGAAGCGGGACAGGAGGATGCGGTCGAGCATGATTGCGGCGGACCTACCGGGGCCAGCGGATCATGCCAAGTCGCGCGCGTGGCTTATTCGGTGGTTGCGACAGCAGCCTTGCGCGCCTTTGCGAAGGGGGAGAAGTCCACATTGCTGTCGAACACGTCCACGCCTTCGCGCTTCTTCAGCCAGCCGACCACCACGTAGGTCACCGGGGTCAGCACCACTTCCCAGCCGGTCTTGATCGCCCATTGCGTCACCGCCAGCAGCGCGATCGAATGCGGCGTGAAGCCGGCCACGCCCAGAAAGGCGAGGGGGTAGAACAGCGCGCTGTCCACGCCTTCGCCGAAGATCGTCGAACCGATCGTGCGCGTCCACAAGTGCTTGCCCTGCGTCATGATCTTCATGCGGGCAAGGACGAAGGAATTGACGAACTCGCCCGCCCAGAACGCGCAGACGGAGGCGAAGACGATCCGCGGCGTCTGGCCGAAGATCGAGTAATAGGCGGCCTGGTTGGGCGCCGTCACCTGCTTGCCCTCCACGATGTAGGTGGAGGAGGCGAGCGCCCATTCGGCATTGGCGGGAATGTTCACCACCACCACGCTCATCAGCACCATGAACAGCAGCGCGAAGAAGCCCACCCAGATGCAGCGGCGGGCGTTGGCATAGCCATATACCTCGGTCAGCACGTCGCCGATGATGTAGGAAACCGGGAAGAACAGCACGCCGGCGCCGAAGGTGATCGGCCCGAACACGGGGAAGTTCACTTCCGCCTGCTTGGCCGCGCCGATCAGGTTGGAGAGCAGCAGGATCACCACGAAGGCGACCATCACATAGTCGAAATAGCGGAAATGGCGCCGGGCGCCGGCCATGCCGTCAATGCGGGAGAGTTGTGCTTCGCTCATCGGGGGCATGCGTAACCTGCCGGGATCGTTCGGCAAAGCACAAGTTGTGCGGGGATCATTCCGATGCGCGGTTTGCGTGTGCGGAGAACCGCGCTATGGGGACCCCGCAAGACGTAGCGCGCGCCCGTAGCTCAGCTGGATAGAGCACGAGCCTTCTAAGCTTGGGGTCACAGGTTCGAACCCTGTCGGGCGCGCCATTTTCAGCGGACTTCGCCCCCAGCGTTCCATCGAAGGCGCGCGCCATTTCCTGGCGATCTCATCCGGTCTTTTTCCGGCGCCCGCTCAAGTACAAAGCCGAGCAGTGATCGGCAACGCTCCGGCGATCGCGACGATCTGGCGAAAGCCCTCGGTTCACGGCAGGAATCGGACATGTTCCGACGTCGAAGAGATCCGCTGAAGTCGCCTCCCAATGACCGAGACTTCCGAATTTTCGACCGGGCGTCCGCAGGCGACGCGGGCGTGCTCAACCAGGTCGTGATCCGGGAACAGGTGATGGATTTGGTGACCTTAGGGACCGTCGATCGCGGGGCTACCGATTTTTCAGGTCCGCGATCAACGTCCCCGGTCCCCTTCGTTGCGGACGGTACGCTCCCCCTGTCATGATGGGGGAATGGCGGCAGATCGGGTAAACTATACCATTGTCCAAGGACTGCGGGGATTTACCTCCATCGCAGTCCTTCTGTTCCACGCCATTCAGGGCGGCCACGTGCCCAGTCTGCTGGCGGCAATGCCGTTTTCGATGCTCAACGACTACTTTGCCGTATCGGTGTTCTTTACCCTGAGCGGGTTCGTGATTGCGCACGGGCTTACCGGCGTGACGATGACGCCGGGCAAGGTGGGCATGTTCATGCTGGGGCGCTCGATCCGGCTCGATCCCGCCTATTGGGCATCGATGCTGGTGACGATCGGCTTGGTGCTGCTGGCCGCGCTATACCATCATCGGCCGTTTCATCCCCCATCGGTCGGCGATGTGCTGGCGCATGTGTTCTACTTGCAGGAAATCCTGCGCATTCCGGAAATCAACATTGTCTACTGGACGCTGACCTACGAGTTCCAGTTCTACCTCGTCTTCGCGCTGATCCTGACGGTCCCGGCGCGGTGGATGGGGGTGGCGGCCTGGGCGCTGGCGATGGCTTCGGCACTGGGGCTGGTGGGCACGCAGTGGCACGGCCTGTTCGTGGAGCACTGGGCGGTGTTCTACGTGGGCGTCATGGCCCGGCGGGCGCTGGATTCGGAAGTCGCGCTGATGGGGCTGGTGCTGCTGGTGCTGGTGCTGATGACGGGCACGGGTTTCGAACGGATGCCGGCCATGGTGGCGCTGCTGCTGTTCGCCGCCGCCTGGACGGGCTGGGCGGAGACCGGGTTGAACTGGCGCTGGCTGCAGTTCCTGGGCACCATTTCCTACAGCCTCTACCTGATCCACGTGCCGCTGATGCAGGTGGCGGACTTCGCGGTGCACCATGTCGTCGGTCAGGGGCTGATGGCGGACTTCGCCTGCCTGGGGCTGATCATGGCGCTGTGCATTGGCGGTGCCTGGCTGCTTTACTGGACGGTGGAGCGGCCCTCGCACCGGCTGGCGCGTAGCGTCCGCTCCCGCGTCAGGGCGCGGCCGGTGCAGATATCGGCCACGCCCCTGGTCGACCCTCGGGCTTGAATATGCTCGGTTTAGAAGAAGCCCAGCTTCTTCGGGCTGTATGATACAAGCAGGTTCTTGGTCTGCTGATAGTGATCCAGCATCATCTTGTGCGTCTCACGCCCGATGCCGGACTGCTTGTAGCCGCCGAAGGCCGCGTGCGCGGGGTAGGCGTGGTAGCAGTTGGTCCAGACGCGCCCGGCCTGGATCGCGCGGCCGAAGCGATAGCAGGTGTTGATGTCGCGGCTCCACACGCCCGCGCCCAGGCCGAACATCGTGTCGTTGGCGATTTCCAGCGCCTCTTCCTGCGTGCGGAAGGTGGTGGTGGAAACGACCGGGCCGAAGATCTCCTCCTGGAAGATGCGCATCTTGTTGTGGCCCTTGAATACCGTGGGCTGGACGTAGAAGCCGCCGGCAAGATCGCCGCCCAGCTGCGCCGCGGCGCCGCCGATCAACACTTCGGCCCCTTCGCCGCGCCCGATGTCTAGGTAGCGCAGGATCTTTTCCTGCTGTTCCTGCGATGCCTGCGCGCCGATCATCGTCTCCATCTCCAGCGGGCTGCCCTGCCGGATCGCGGCGACGCGCTTCAGCGCCTTTTCCATGAACTTGTCGTAGATCGATTCCTGGATCAGCGCGCGGCTGGGGCAGGTGCAGACCTCCCCCTGATTGAGTGCGAACATCACGAAGCCCTCGATCGCCTTGTCGAGGAAGTCGTCATCCTCCGCACAAACGTCGGCAAAGAAGATGTTGGGGCTCTTGCCGCCCAGTTCCAGCGAGACCGGGATCAGGTTCTCGCTGGCGTACTGCATGATCAGGCGCCCGGTGGACGTCTCCCCGGTGAAGGCGATCTTGGCGATGCGCTTGGAACTGGCGAGCGGCTTGCCTGCCTCGACGCCGAAGCCGTTGACGATGTTGAGCACGCCGGGCGGCAGGATATCGGCGATCAGTTCGGCCAGCACCAGGATCGAGGCGGGGGTCTGCTCGGCCGGCTTCAGGATCACGCAGTTGCCGGCGGCCAGCGCGGGGGCCAGCTTCCACGCGGCCATCAGGATCGGGAAGTTCCACGGGATGATCTGGCCGACCACGCCCAGCGGTTCGTGGATGTGATAGGCCATGGTGTCGTCGTCGATCTCGCCGATGGAGCCTTCCTGTGCGCGGATGCACCCGGCGAAATAGCGGAAGTGATCGATGGCGAGTGGAATGTCGGCGGCGGTCGTCTCGCGGATTGGCTTGCCGTTGTCCCAGGTCTCCGCCAGCGCCAGCTTGGCAAGGTTCTGCTCCATCCGGTCGGCAATGCGCAGCAGGATCAGAGAGCGTTCGGCGGGCGGCGTGCGGCCCCAGGTTTCCCGCGCGCCATGGGCCGCGTCCAGCGCAAATTCGATGTCGTCCGCATCCGAACGGGCGACGCGGCAGACTGGCTGGCCGGTGATCGGGCTGACATTGTCGAAATAGCGGCCAGCCACAGGGGGCACCCACTTGCCGCCGATGAAGTTGTCATAGCTCTTGGCGAACGGCGCCACGAGTGCCGAGGGGCGTTCGGTGACTTGCGCGTCTGACATGGCGTGATCCTCTCTCTCATTGGTCCGGCGGGATGCCCGGCCTTGGGATCAGGATGTCAGCGCCGGAGCCGGTTCGACAGGGGGAGGGCGCAAGCTGCCTCGCGCGTTGTCTCGAAGGTGAGACATGGGAATCTTGCCGGAGAAGCAGGCGGGCGATGCTCACGGTGGCGTTGGGAAACCGACTGCGTACGGGGTGCCACGAAAATCGGCCTATTGCCCCGGCGACATTCCCACGCGCTCCATGCGCCGGTACATCGTCGCGCGGCCGATCCCCAGTTCGCGGGCGGCCTGCGTGACATTGCCGCCCGACCGGGCCAGCGCCTGCCGCAGGATCGCCCGCTCGCTGTCGTCGAAGCTGCTGGAGCCATCGCCGATCACGTCGGCCAGCGGGCGCGGCCGTTCGAAGGGGCGATTGCCGAGGCCGAAATTCAGCCGCGCGGCCCGGGTGGCGCCGACCACCAGATCGTCGCGGTCGACTGCCAGCAGCGCAACGCCGCGCCCGCGTCGCTGGCTGTCGGGCCGGTCCGGGCTGTAGACGATCCGCGCGCCGGCATAGCGCATGCAGAAGAAGTCCCGCTCGATCTGGCGGGCGGCATCCTGCACCAGCGCGGCGACCAGCGAGGCCATTGCCTCACCATGTTCGGCGCGCGCGCTGGATACGTCGAGCGCGGCCACCAGCCGCCCTTCGGGGTCGAACACCGGCGCATCCATGCAACTGACGCCGATGTTGCGGCTGGCGAAATGTTCGCCGCGCAGGATGGTGATCGGGCGCTGTTCGACAAGACAGGTGCCGATGCCGTTGGTGCCCTCTGCCGATTCGCCCCAGCGACCGCCGGGGACGAGCCCGATGGCATCGAACAGTGGGGAATCGCCGGCGGTCGATCGCGCTTCCAGCACCACGCCGTCGATATCCGACAGGATCACGCAGCATCCGGTGCGGCCGACATTGCCGAACAGCTGGTCCAGCACCGGCGCGGCGGCGGCGATCAATTCGCCATTGCTTTCGCGCAGACCTGCCAGAGTGGCGGCGCCCAGCCGTTCCTGCTTGCGCGAGGCGGCGGGATCGAGGCCGTGGTGCAGGGCCGAGCGACACCAGGATGCCGCCAGCGAGGATGTGGCGGCGGCATTGCCCTGCTGCACGGTATTCAAGACACGGTCGCTATGCGTCAGCTTGTCGCTGGCCATCGTCATCGTCCTCTCCGCCGGTACGAATCCTGCTGCCTTGAAGGCCCGTCTCGTCCGTTGCCGGTTGGCCGAAGCTGTGGCCGGCGGAATATGGACGCAATGCGGACCGAGTCCTTCACGCGGGGGCACTGTCCCATTCATGAGACGAACTATCCAGCCCAAAATAAGGATAAGGCGGATTCCCGCCGTTGCCCCCAATCTCATGCGCGAGGTGCAAAATTGACGTTTGGCGCACAGAATTTTGAGAGTGCGAAAATCGCATCTGGCGGCGTTGACAAGAGATCGAATTCAAATACGGTCGTGTAACAGAAACGAAACATAATTTTCGGGGGCGATGTCCGATAGGAACGCGTTAGACCAACTTACGAGGGGGCTGGTCGATGTTCAAAGTACATTCGCGTACCTGTTGTGATCTGAAGAACGCATTCGCTAAATCGTTTCTTGGTGCATTTTAATCCTACAGAAATTTAATTTTGGAAACGTGGTCGCATTTTAGTGTGTCTGCGGGACGGGGTTTGTCGCCCCGGCAATAGAGTTGCAGGCTTCGGCCGATGCTGCTCGGGTGCCTCCTGCACGTCAGGATCCTGCAGGTCATGCGATCGCCGCGAAGCCGCTCTTGCACAGTGTTGCGCAAGGGATCGCCAGCGGGTCGCGTCGTTTCCGACATGAACTGAAACTCGCGGCGTGGCTGCCCGGGCACATGCATTTCCGGCCACTGGGGGGTGGGCTGGGGAGTGTTCGCGCGCACGTCCTTTCCAAGGCGGCTTGATGCCGCCTGCCGGCCGCCCGCCATGACGGCGCGCCGGGCGGGGAAGCGCGTGCCTGCTTCGTGCGCAGGCAACGACGATCGCGAGAATCCGGGGAGAGGCCGCAACCGTGGATGAACCAGGCAAGGGGGCCTAGATGAAATACAGGGTATCCGTATCGGCAGGTGCGCTGGCGGCAGCGCTTTTATTGGGATCGGCTTCGGCCCGCGCGGAAGAGCCTGCCGAACCGGCTGCGGCAGAACCTGCCGCCGATGGTTCGGGCGGCGCGATCATCGTCACCGGCACCCGTACGATCGGCATGAAGGCCACCGAAAGTCCGGCGCCGATCCAGTTGATGAGTGCGGAAGTGCTGGCCCGTACCGGCCAGCCGGACCTGATACAGAGCCTGGCCCAGAACCTGCCGTCGATCCAGGCCCAGGCCTTCGGCAGCGATCTTCAGGCGCACAACCTGCAGATGAAGCTGCGCGGCCTTTCGCCCAACCACACGCTGATCCTGATCAACGGCAAGCGCCGCCACGGCACTGCCAACGTCTCGGTCGCGGGCGGCCCCTACGGCGGCAGCGCCGCGCCGGACATGAGCTTCATCCCGAACGATGCGATCGGCCATATCGAGGTGCTGCAGGACGGTGCCGCCGCGCAATACGGCACCGACGCCATCGCCGGCGTCATCAACATCATCCTCAAGGACAGCGATCACGGCGGCCTGATCAGCGGCACCGCCGGCCAATATTACGATCAGGGCGGCGATACCTACAGCGTATCGGGCAATGTCGGCTTCGCGCCGATCGAGGATTCGTACGTCAACCTGACGGTCCAGAAGAAGAAAAAGGGCTTCAGCTTCCGCGGCGACATCGATCCGCGCGTCTATGGCGACAACTCCGTGGCGAAGGGCAATCTTGCCAAGTACCCCGATGTCGTCAACGCGAAGGACTATCCCTACGTCAACCGCATCGCCGGCGATCCGCAGATCGAACAGACCACGGCGATGTTCAACGCCGGTTGGACCTCGGGCGATTTCGACATCTACAGCTTCGGCAGCTACGGCCACAAATATGCCCGCGCCTACGAGAACTACCGCACGCCGGGCATCGTCGTTTCGGCGGCGGGGGTGCCGCTGTTCCCCACCGGCTTCGCGCCGCTGGAAGCCGTGCGCGAGACGGATTACGCGATTACCGGTGGGGTGAAGGGCAAGTTCGGCGATCTCGATTTCGATCTCGCCTCCACTTACGGCAACGATCTGGTCAAGGTCTATGTCGAGAATTCGGCCAATGCCGCGCTCTACAAGGCCACCGGCTTCACCCCGACAGAATTCCACAACGGCGACTTCAAGTCCTCCCAGTGGAGCAACACGCTGGACCTGACTTACCCGGTCGACATTGGTCTGGCCGAACCGATGAACATCGCCGGCGGTCTGGAATGGCGGCGGGAAACCTATGGCATCGTCGCCGGCGATCCCGCCTCGTACTACGGCAGCGGCGCGCAGTCGTTCTTCGGCTACAGCCCGAACGATGCGGGCAACTACCACCGCACCAACTTCTCCCAATATCTCGACATCTCGTTGAAGCCGGTGTCGGCGTGGCTGGTCGATGGTGCGATCCGCCACGAACACTACAGCGATTTCGGCGACACCACCGTATTCAAGCTGACCTCGCGCTACGATATTTCGGACATGTTTGCGGTGCGCGGCACCGTGTCGACCGGCTTCCGCGCGCCGACGCTGGCGGAAGGGTTCTATTCGGGCATCAACGTCGGCCCAAGCTCGGTATCGGGTGTGCTTCCGGCCAACTCGGCGGCGGCGGCGTCGCTGGGCTTCGGCGGGCTGAAGCCTGAGAAATCGACCAACTTCAGCGCGGGGATCGTGTTCACGCCCAGTTCGCGGGTCAGCGTCACGCTCGATGCCTACTGGATCGAGATCCGCGATCGCATCATGATCTCCAGTTCGTTCTACGGCTTCAACGGCCAGTACTGCCCGGCCGGCTATGCAGGATCGAGTGCCGCCAGTTGCGTTCCATTTTCGGCCGACAACTACAACCTCTACAACCAGCAGGCGGTCTACGACGCGGTCGCCAGCGCGCTGGGCGGGGAAATTCCCAGCTATGTGCTGACCGACGTGAACGGCGCGCGCAACACCAGCGGCACCGTGGCCGTGCAGACTTTCGTCAACGGCGCCGACATGCGCACGCGCGGCGTGGACTTCATGGCCAGTTATGACATGCCGACCGGCATCGGCGAGATCAACTGGACGCTTTCGGCCAACTATAACGACAACAAGGTGAAGAAGATCGCCGATCTGCCGGATGCGCTTTACACCAGTACGGTCGATCCTTCGAAATCGGCGCTGATCAGCAAGTACAACGTCGTCACGCTGGAGCACAGCACACCGAAAGTTCGGGCCACGCTGGGCGCCTATTGGGAATCCAGCCTGTTCACCGTGAACCTGCGCGAAAGCTATTATTCGAAGGTCTATGCCCTGGAAACCGCACCGGGCGGCAGCCCGATCGCCGGGCAGGACCTGAAGGTGCCGGTCAATTCCGCCTTCATCACCGATCTGGAGCTGGGTCTGAAGGCCACCGAGAACATCAAGCTTTCGATCGGTGCGAACAACCTGTTCAACAAGTACCCGACCAAGCGTTCCTACGAATATATCCGTGCTGCTCAATTGGCATCCGGATCAAGTTCTTATGCGTCCAACGTATATCCCACCATTTCGCCCTACGGTATCAATGGTGGATACTACTACGGCCGCGTCACGGTGAAGTTCTGATTGGCATCGATTGAATAGGCACTGTTCCCGGGTTTGCCTGGGGGCAGTGCCCATTATTGATTTTTCAGGGAGTTGCGATTGTGATGCTATCTGAAATGGGCTGGCTGATCCCCGCGGTCGGGCTGCTGGTGGCCGGCCTTGTTGCCGGTTTCGCGGGCGGCGTGTTCGGGATCGGCGGCGGTTTCATCGTCGTGCCCGCGCTGCTGCTGATGCTGCCGCTGCTGGGCGGTGACCATGCGCAATACGCGCATGTCGCCATCGGCACATCGGCGGCGACGATCATCGTCACCTCGATCCGCTCGGTCATGAGCCATGCCAAGCGTGGATCGGTAGACTTCGAGATCCTTAAGTCCTGGGCGCCCTGGGTGATCCTGGGCGACGGTGTGGGCGTGGTGCTGGCCAGCCATGTGGACGGCAAAGTGCTGACCATGGTGTTCGCCTCGGGCGTGCTGCTGATGAGCCTGAACTTCCTGGTGCCGCGCGTGGGAGACAAGGTGATCACCGACCAGATGCCGACCGGCATGCTGCGCGTGGGCATCGCCGGTGGGCTGGGCACGTTCTCCTCGCTGCTGGGCATCGGCGGGGGCACGATCGCGATCATGGTGATGACGCTGTGCGGCCGATCGATCCACCGCGCCGTCGGCACCGCATCGGGCGTGGGCACGCTGATCGCCATCCCCAGCGCCATCGGTTTCGCGATCATCGGCTTGCACGACAAGGGCCTGCCCTGGGGTTCCGTAGGCTTCGTCAACATGCCGGCGACGTTGGCCATCGCCTCCATGTCGATCCTCACCGCGCCGCTGGGCGTCGCCGCCGCGCACTGGCTGGAGCCGCGCATGCTGAAGCGCATCTTCGGCGTGTACCTGATCGTGATCTCCATGGTGATGTTCCACAACGCACTGAAGATCTGAAGAAATCCCGAAAACTGCCGACCACCCGATTTGAGAAGGAGTTCGAAATGCAGCTTGAGCAAGACATGCTGGCCGAGCGTATCGGCGGCGAAGAAGTGACGCAGGACCTGCTGGCGCGCGGCTATTCGCGCCGCAATCTGGGCAAGATCGCCGCGCTCTTGGGCGGCGGCATGGCGGTGGCGCAGGCCATGCCGGCGGGCGCGCAGCAGGCCGCCAAGGCCGTGGCCGGCGCGGTGCGCATCGGGGCCAACGAATGCTGGACCGGACCGTTGCCTGCCGGCGCGCAGGCGGCCATGGCGATCGTCACGCAGGGCAACCGCTATGAGCCCAATGACGATCATGCCAAGCTGTTCGCCGCCGTCGCGCAGGTGGAAGGCATTCCGGCGGACCATGTGGTGGCCTGGCCGGGATCGAGCGATCCGCTCAGCCGCACCGCGATCACTTTCGCCTCGCCCTCGCGCGGGATCGTGACGGCGGACCCGACGTACGAGGCGATCTGGCGCACCGGCGCCTGGATCGGCGCCAAGGTCACGAAAGTGCCGCTCACTTCGGACTATCGCCACGACGTGAAGGCCATGCTGGCGGCCGATCCGAACGCCGGGCTCTACTACATCTGCTCGCCCAACAACCCCACCGGCACGCTGACCCCGATCGCGGACATCACCTGGCTGGCCGAGAACAAGCCCAAGGACGCGATCCTGCTGGTGGATGAGGCGTACATCCACTTCGCCGGCACCGAGAATGCGGCGAAGCTGGCCGCCTCGCGCGATGACGTGCTGGTGATGCGCACGTTCTCCAAGCTGTTCGGCATGGCGGGCATGCGCCTTGGCCTGACGCTCGGCTCGAAGGTGCTGCATGAGAAGATGATGCGCTATGACGGGGGGCAGGTCACTTCGATGCTGCCAATGACGGCTGTCGCCTGCGGCACTGCCTCGCTGACCCTGGCGGATGAGATCAAGGCCCGCCGCAACCAGATGATCGCCGCGCGCGAAGCGACTATCGCCCATATCGAGAAGCGCGGCCTGAAGGTGCTGCCCGGCAGCCATGCGAACATGTTCATGGTCGACTGGGGCGGCAAGGCGCCCAAGGCGATGATGGAAGCGCTGTTGGCGCAGAACGTGCAGATCGGCCGTTCGTGGAGTGCCTACCCATCGATGTCGCGTGTCACCGTGGGCTCTGCGGAAGACATGCAGAAGTTCCGCCTGGCGCTGGACAAGGTGCTGATGGCCTGATCGCGAAAACGCCTGACGCGCCGGCTTGAGGGGGCTTGGCCAGGCGCGGCGGGCGGAAAGGCGACAGGGAAGGGCCCGGCACGCTCAGAACGGGGCGGGCCGGGCCCTTTTTATGCGTGAGGGCGAATGGCTTATTCCGGCGAATGGCAAACCGCTTCCAGATTGATGCCGTCGGGATCGAGGACGAACGCCCCGTAATAGTTCGGATGGTAATGAGGACGCAGTCCGGGCGCCCCATTATCCCGGCCGCCCGCTGCAAGTGCAGCCGCGTAAAAGGCATCGACCTCTGCGCGCGTTGCGGCGGAAAAGGCGACATGCATGCCGGCCCCTCGCGGTCCATCGTTGCCCAGCCAGAAAAACGGCTTCCCGTCGGTTCCGTATCCGATGCCGTGGTATCCGCCGGTCTGCTCGGGCGTGACTTCCATAACCGGAACGATCTGCAAGGGGGCCAGTGCGGTGTCGTAAAAGGATCTGGAAACGGCGAAATCGCTTGCCGCGATACCCATGTGATCGATCATGCGCATTGCCCTCCGCCAAAGTCTTCCGGATAGTCTATGCGGCTTTTACGACGCGCGCATCTTTATCGCCACGATCGATGGCCGATCCGATTGCATCGGATAAACTGTTCTAAGATTTTGGTTTATCGCGTTTTTCCCGTCATCAGGTGATTCCACCTGATTAGAAAACGCTCTAGCGGGATAGAAGCTGGGCCCGGCCATATTGGCCGCGAACGCTGCCCTTGATCCAGTCTCCCAGCAGCCGCAGATAACCGTCGGCCATCCGCGTCATCGTCCGGCTGCCGTCGGGATTGGTGTGGTATTCCAGAATGCCGTGATCGGTCAGGGGGAACAGATAGATGTCGATCGGTTGCCCGGAGGCCTGGAGCCTGGTCAGCACGGCCTGCGTTTCCGCGATGGGCGCTTCGCGATCCTCGCCTGCCAGCACCCACAGCAGCGGCACTTTCAGCGATTGCAGCACGCGCCGGGAATCGTAGTCCCAGATCACCTCCAGATTGTCGAACCGGGCGCGGCCGATGCGGCGCAAGTCGGCATCGCTCATGCGCAGCATGTCGCCGCTGTATTCGCCGGCGATGGTCCGGCTCCACGGTGCATCGCCGATCTCGCGCCGGACACGGTCGAGATCCTCGAACCCTTCGGTGAAATGCGAGAGCATCAGCCTGGAGGTCGCTTGCGACAGCCTTTCGATCTGGGCAATGGCGGCATCGTCGAGCCTCGCCGTGCGCGCCTCGTCCAGCAATTGCGCACGATCCTCGTCGATGGGGGAAACCACCAGCCCGAAGCCGACCGCCACGAAATCGGCCGCTACGGAACCCGGCTGAGTGCGCGTGGCTGCCGCCGGTGCGATCCAGCCGCCCTGGCTGCCGCCGAAGAACCCGGCGCGGCCGAACCGGCCTGCCGCCAATCGCCGCGCTTCCTTCAGTGCCGCCGCTGCGTCGTCGGCCAGCAGTTCGAAGTTCTGCGTGTATTCGCCTTCGGATGCGCCGGTGCCGCGCTTGTCGTAGGCGAACACGGAAATGCCCTGCATCACCAGCATGTGTGCGTAGATGGCGCCCATGGCCCGCGTCCGTTCGGAGCCGTGGACCAGCACCACCAGCGGGCGCTTGGGATCGACCGGCCCGGCAGGCTCGATCAGTTCGCCGGTCAGGCGCGTGGCCGCGCTGTCGAAGTGGGTTTCCGTCTCACGCGTGGGGACGCGCGTCCACCGGCTGACGCGTCCATCGGCCCGCACATAAGTCACGGTGTCGTCGGTGCAGGTTACCGGCGAACCGGTTTCCTCCGTCCCGCCGCGCCGCCCGTCCAGGAAGGTGTAGCGCTGCCCCTTGCCCGAGGGTGGCGGCGTCGATCCGATCACCACGAAATCCTTGGCATCGGTGCCGTAGGCCCCCGGCGCGCAAGCTGCTGCCAATGCACTGCCCGATGCCAGCAAGCCGAAAGGAGCGAGGGCGTACAAGGCTGCGCGACGCGCTCGCCTCGGGTAAGCGACTGTTCCGGTTGCTCTTGGCATGTGCGCTGGTCCTCCCGCCCGGCGATCTATCCGATTGCGGGAAAAGGGCGAACCGATATCGACTATCGACCGTTTCGGCACCACGAAGGCATTTTCGCTGACGGCAATCGCGTGTCGAATTGGCCGGGTGGCGGCCCGCGGCTGTTCCTGCCGCCATGTTTCTGTAGTGACCCGGTGGCAAAACGAAAGCGGGAAGGCCTGTCCCGGAGGACAGACCTTCCCGCCTTGTTGCCTTCCCGTCTCGGTGGCGGGTTGGAAGCCTTAGAAGCGGTAGCCGATACCGACCACGCCGGCGTCGCGGCCGCCGAAGTTCGCTTCATATTCGGTGCGCTGGTATTCGGCCGAGATGTAGGTCTTCGGCGTCACCGAATACTCGAGGCCGCCGCCATAGCGCACGCCTTCCAGCGAGTAGTTGCCGCCGGCGACCGGCTCGAAGCGGGTGTTGGTGTAGCCTACCTTGGCGAAGGCCAGCACCTTCGGCGTCACCACGTAACCGGCGCGGAGCGAGGCGGTGAGGTCGCGGCTGACGTCGGTGGTGGTGCTATCGGCGGTGGAATCGCCCAGGGTCACTTCCGGGCCGATGGTGATGCGGGGGGCCACGCCGATGTCGTAACCGGCGTTCACGCCATAGGAGAAGCCTTCATCGCCTTGGATCTTGTCGAAACCCATGGTGATTCCGGCGCGGGGGCCCGTGAAGGGCTCACCGTCCTGCGCGAAGGCAGGAACCGAAGCGGAAGCAGCAAGAGTGGCAGCAGCCGAAAGAACGATGTACTTCATAATAGTCCTCATATGCGTTCGTATGTTATAAATATAAATCAACCCGAACATGATGGATCGTTCTGTAAATCGATATTGCTTCGACTTACCGGGTATTGTTTCAATCATGTCTGCCATGTTGCTCGGGCATTTCGGGGGAGTGATATGTTTGTTGAGCAACAACTTGGGTCGAATTTGCTATGGCTGCTCAAGACTGTACGCAAAATTAATGCGTCGTAAGTCGGCGTTCACAAATGTGACAGGTTCGTCATGGAGTGGGCGATTTCGCGGCCATTTTGTGGCGGAGCGGACGAAAAAGGTTTTGCTGCAAGGGCCTTGCGGGCTTGGCCCTTGGGCAGAAATCGCGCGGATATCCTGGCCTTTGTCGCGGAAATCGGCCCCGCGGGGATTGAGGCGGCGCGAGCGGGGCAGGGTGATGATTTTGCAGTGTAAGGTTACACTTTTGCATGAAGCCGGTTCGAGCGGCTTCGGATGCGGCCTTCGATCGGTTACGGATTTTCGCTGCGGTTCTGCACCATTTCCTCCTGCCCGCCGCCCAGCGCGGCGTAGAGGCTGACGGCGTTCTGCAGCTCGGTGGCGCGCAACTGGATCAGCGTCTGGTTGGCGGAGAACAGGCTGCGTTCGGCATCCAGCACTTCGAGGTAGATCGATATGCCGTTGTCGTACCGCAGCCGCGCCGTGTGGGCGAGGCGTTGCTGCGCCTCCACCGTGCGTTGCTGCGTCTCGATCTGTTCGGCGTAGCGCTGGCGGGCGACAAGGCCGTCCGCCACTTCGCGGAAGGCGGTCTGCACCGTCTTCTGGTAGGCGGCGGTCAGTTCTTCGGCCTGCGCCTTGCTCAGCTTCAGCTGGGCCTCGCGCTTGCCCCAGTTGAAGATCGGCAGGTCGATCGATCCGCCGTAGCTCCAGCTTTGGTTCGCCCCGGTGAACAGCGCCGAAAGCGCGGTGGAGCCGAAACCGAACGCCGCCGTCAGCGAGATCGTGGGGAAGAACGCCGCGCGCGCCGCGCCAATATTGGCGTTGGCCCCGCGCAAGTTATGCTCGGCCTGAAGCACATCCGGCCGGTTCAGCAACAGGTCGGACGGCAGGCCCGGCGCGATCGGCAGCAACTGGTCCGACAGGGCAAGCCCGGTTGGCAACGCCGTGGAGACCGGGCCGCCGATCAGCACGTCGAGCAGGTTCTGCGCTTGTTCGGTGGTGCGTTGGATATCCGCCAGTTCGCTTTCCGCCTGCGTCTGCAACAGTACCGCCTGATCGTAATCGACCGTGGAGGTGACCCCTGCATCCAACCGCAGCTTGGCGATGCGCGCGCCTTCGCGGCGAACTTCGATGCTGCGGCGGGCAAGGTCGATCCGATCCTCTCCACTGCGGATGTCGAAATAGGTCGCGGCCACTTGCGCGATCAGCGAAATGCGGAACGCGCGCGCGCCTTCCACCGATGCGAGCCAGGACTGGCGCTGCGCTTCGGTCAGATTGCGCACGCGGCCCCACAGGTCGAGTTCGAACGAGGTGACGCCGACGTTGGCGCTGTATTCCGAATAGTCGATCCCGTCGGGCAGGTCGGCACCGGTGGCCTGTCCGGTTGCCCCCAGCACCGACATCGGCGTGCGCCGCCGCGTCGCGGATCCGGTGGCGTCGATTGCGGGAAGGCGGTCGGCGGCCTGGATGCGGTACTGCGCGCGGGCCTGTTCGATGCGGGCATAGGACTGCGCCAGATCGCGGTTGCGTTCCAGCGATGTCGCGATCAGCGCCTGCAGGCGGGGATCGCGAAAGAATTCCCGCCAGCCCAGTTCGGTGGCGAGCGGGGTCAATTCCTCGCGCGAGGGGGCATTGGGAAAAGCGTCCGACACCGGCGCGACCGGCTGGTGGTACTGCGGCGCGAAATTGCAGCCCGAAAGCACGGCCGTGGACGTCAGGATTGCGGCGGTTAGGAGGGGGGAATGCTTACGCATGATCGCCTCCCTCCCGCTCGCGCTGTTCCAGCCAGATGGCGTCTTCTCCGGCCGGATCACGCCGCTTGCTCAGGTGCTTGCGGGCGAAGTTGTAGAATATGGGGGTGAAGAACACGCCCAGCATGGTAGCGGCGATCATGCCGCCCATCACGCCGGTGCCCACCGCCTGGCGGCTGGCCGCCCCGGCACCGCTGGCGATCACCAGCGGCACCATGCCCAGAATGAAGGCCAGGCTGGTCATCAGGATCGGACGCAGGCGCTGGCGGGCCGCTTCCACGGTGGCCTGATCGGGCGAACTGCCTGCATCCTCGTCCTCGATCGCGAATTCGACGATCAGGATCGCGTTCTTCGCGGCCAGACCGATGATCGTGATCAGGCCGATGTTGAAGTAGACGTCGGCCGAGAGCCCGCGCAGCAGCGTGAATCCCACCGCGCCCAGGATGCCGAAGGGCACCACCATCAGCACCGACACCGGGATACCCCAGGAGTTGTAGAGCGCCGCCAGCAGCAGGAACACGACGATCACCGAGAGCCCCAGCAACGCGCCGACCTGCCCGCCGGCCTGCTTTTCCTCATAGGCGGTGCCGGTCCACTCGAAGCTGAAATTCCCGGAAAGATGCCGACCCGCGATTTGCTCCATCACCTGCAGCGCCTTGCCCGAAGACTGGCCGGGGGCGGCGGTGCCGGAGATCGTCAGAGAGGGATAGCCATTGTAGCGCTCCACCTGGATCGGCCCCGATTCCCACGCGGCGCGGGCAAAGGCGCTGAACGGCACCATCTGCCCGTCGCTGCCGCGCACCTGCAGGGCCATGATGTCGTCCGGCGTCATGCGGGCGTTGGCGTCGGCCTGCAGGTAGACGCGCAGGGTATTGCCATCGCGCGTGAAATCGTTGGCGTAGTAGGAGCCGAAGCTGATCGCCAGGGTCTGGTTCACGTCGTTGATCGAAAGGCCCATGGCGCGGGCCTTGACCCGGTCGATATCGACGTAAAGTTCAGGCGCGTCACCCTGTCCGTCCGGACGGACTTGCGCCAGCACCTTGTTCTGCGCCGCCTCGGCAATGATCGCGTCGCGCGCGGCGACCAGCCCGGCGCGGTCCGTGCCCGAACGATCCTCGATCTTCATGGAAAAGCCGGTGGCATTGCCCAGCGCCTGAATCGCCGGCGGGTTCAGCGCGAAGACGGTCGCCCCGGTCAGGCCGGAGACGAACTGCTGGGTCTTGCCGATCAGCGAGGTCACCTTGTCGGCACTGTCCTTGCGATCCTCCCATGGCTTCAGGTCGACGAAGGACAGCGCCGCACCCTGGCTCTGGCCGTAGAAATTGAAGCCGATCAGCGAGACCACGCCGCGCACTTGCGGCTGCTTCTTCAGGAATGCCTCAGTCTCTTCCACCACCGCCTGCGTGCGCTGCATGGTAGCGCCGACGGGGGCGTCGAAGTTGATCATGAAGTAGCCCTGATCCTCGTCAGGCAGGAAGCCGCCGGGCAGGCGGGTGAACAGCAGCACCGTCATCACCGCCATCACCGCAAACACCGCCAGCCAGCGCACCGGCGCGCGCATCATGCCGTCCACCCGGTGCGTATAGCTGTCGGTCGCGCGGCCGAAGTGATCGTTGAACCAGCGGAAGAAGCGGGGCAGGGCGCCGCGCCAGCCGGCCGGCGGCGGGGCGCGGTGCTCCTCTTCCGTCCGGTGCTTCAGCAGCGTGGCGCAGAGCGCGGGGGTGAAAGTCAGCGCCAGCAACGCCGAACAGAAGATGGAGACCGCCAGCGTTACCGAGAACTGGCGGTAGATGCCGCCGGTCGACCCTGGAAAGAAGGCCATCGGGATGAACACCGCGATCAGCACCAGCGTGATGCCGATGATCGCGCCGCGGATCTGCCCCATCGCCTTGATCGTGGCGAGGCGGGGGGGAAGATGCTCCTCCGTCATGATGCGTTCGACGTTCTCGACCACGACGATGGCGTCGTCGACCAGAATGCCGATGGCCACCACCATGGCGAACAGCGACAGCGTGTTGATCGAAAACCCGAAGAGCAGCAGGCCAAGGCAGGCGCCCAGCAGCGCGATCGGCACCACCATGGCGGGAATGATCGTCGCCCGCCATGATTGTAGGAACAGGTACATGACCAGGAACACCAGCACCATGGCTTCCACCAGGGTGTGGATCACCGAATCGATCGAGGCGTTGATGAACGGCGTCGAATCGAAGGCGACATGCCATTGCATGCCCGGCGGGAAGTTCGCCTGAAGCTGCTTCATGCGCTCCCGCACGGCGGTGGCGGTGGCGACGGCATTGGCGCCGGACCCCAGTTGCACACCCATGCCGGCGATTTCCTCGCCATTGAGGCGCGCCTTGAAGGTGTAGTTTTCCGCGCCCAGTTCCACGCGGGCAACGTCGCCCAGGCGCACGGTGGACCCGTCCTGGTTGGACTTGACGATGATCTCCTCGAACTGGCTGGGGGTGGAGAAGCGGCCGCGGGTGACGATCTTGGCGGTGAACTCGGTATCCTGCGTGATCGGCTGTTCGCCGATGCCGCCGCCGGCCACCTGGCTGTTCTGTTCCTGCACCGCGTTCAGCACTTCGCCCGGCGTCAGCGAATAGGACGTCAGCTTGGCGGGATCGAGCCAGATGCGCATGGCATATTGCGACCCGAACAGTTGCACGTCCCCCACGCCCGGTACGCGGCGGATTTCGTTGACGATGTTGTTGTTGGTGTAGTTGCCGATCTCCAGCGGGCTGAGCGATCCGTCGTCGGAGGACACGCCCAGCACCATCAGGAAGCCGGCGGTATTGTCGGTAACCTGGATGCCCAGCGCGCGCACTTCGGCGGGCAGGCGGGATTCGGCGCGGTTCAGGCGATCCTGCACTTCCACGCGCGCGGCATTGAGGTCGGTGCCCGACTTGAAGGTGAGCGTGATCTGCCCGGTGCCGTTCGAACGGCTGGCCGAATTCATGTAGAGGAAGCCGTCGATGCCGTTCATCTCGCGCTCGATCACCGAAGTGACGTTCTTGTCGAGCGTTTCGGAATCGGCGCCGGTATAGGTATAGGACAGGTTCAATGCGGGCGGCGCGACCGACGGGTATTGCTCGATCGGCAGGTTGAGCAGGGCGATCAGGCCGCCCAGGGCGATGAAGGCGGCGATGACCCAGCCGAAGACCGGCCGGTAGACGAAGAACCGGTCCATGCCTCAGCGCCCCTGCTGTGTTTGGGGCTGGGTTTGTGGCTGGGTTTGGGGCTTTTGGCCGGCCTGCTTCTTCATCTCCGCGGCATCCGCCGCCTTCTGGCCGGGGCGCAGCTTTGCCCAGCCATCGACGATGATGCGCTCGCCCGGCTTCAGGCCGGACGTGACGATCCAGTTCTTGCCGAGCAGGCTGCCCAGCCGCACCGTGCGCGTGGTCACTGTGCCATCCTTGGCCAAGATCGAGACTTGCGCATCGTCGCCCTTGAACTGGATGGCACGGGCGGGAACGACGATGCCGCCTTCCAGCGTGCCCAGTTCCAGCCGTCCGCGCACGAATTGGCCGGGGAACAGCAGTCCCTGCGAATTGTTCACGAAAGTCGCGCGCACCGTCTGGCTGCCGGTTTCGGGCGCGACCACCGGGCTGGCGAAGTCCAGATGGCCGACCGGCCCGTATTCCTGCCCGTTTTCAAGGACCAGCCTGACTTCGACCTTTTCCAGCGCCGGCAGGTTGAGTTCGCCGCTGCGCCGCTTGGCCAAGAGGTCGAGGATAGAGGCGTTGGACGCGGAGAACACCGCATAGACCGGGCTGATCTGGTCCACCCGCGTCATCAGCGTGCCGGAAGACCCGCTGACCAGTGCGCCCTCGGTCACTTCGGCGGCGGAGACGCGGCCGGCGATCGGCGCATCGACGGTGGTGTAGCTCAGTTGCAGCTTGGCGCGGTCCAACGCGGCGCGGGCTTCGGCCACTTGCGCGCTGGCCTGCCGGTAGTCTGACTGGGCGGAATCGTATTCCTGCGCGGAAACCGCGCGTTCCTGGATCAGGGGGCCATAGCGGGTGACGATGGAGCGGGCGTTCTGCTCCGCCGCGATCGCGCGCTGGAGCGAGGCGGAGGCGGACTTGACCTGCGCCTGATAGTCGCGCGGATCGATCTGGAACAGCGGCGCGCCGGCGTTCACGAAAGCGCCTTCGTCATAGAGGCGGCGCAGCACGATCCCATCCGTCCGCGCGCGCACTTCGGCGGAGCGCACGGCTTCGATGCGCCCGGGCAGTTCGACGATGTTGGGCACCGGCTGGGCACGGATCACCAGCGATTCCACAGGAACGGGCGGCATTTCGCCCTGCTGCTTTTCACCGCCGCAAGCCGCAAGCGCACATGCGCCCAGCAGCGCAAGCGTGCGCGGTCCGATTGTGATGCCCGAACGTGTCGGCATGGCATGACCCTCCGGGGGAAAGGGTGAAGACGATGGAGTAACGGTCCGAAACCTTCCGGGCCGGACGGTTCCCGTCCACGCCAGAAGGCACGCGGGCAGGGATCCAGGGCGGCGCACGCCTAGCCGCTCTCGCCGTCTCCCGACCTCAGGAAAGTTGGTTGATCCAGTCGAGCCTTGGGCCGCATGTCGTTCTCCCGGTCTTGGATCCGTGAAGACACCGCCATCTTGGGGGGTGGCGGGGGGAGCGGCAGGATACATGGCATTGGGGGTGATGGCAAAGGCCCGAAAGCAGGGGCTTTTGCCGCGAGGCGGATGCGCCTAGAGGGGCTGCCATGAACCGCCTTCTCGCCCGCCTGAACATCGACCCTTACCTGCTGCTGCTGATCTCGACCGTGGGCCTTGCCTCGATCCTGCCGGCGCGCGGCGTCTGGGCGGGGATTGCCGGCGGGGTGGCGGACGCGGGCATTGCGCTGTTGTTCTTCCTCCACGGTGCCAAACTTTCGCGTGAGGCGATCATCGATGGCGCGAAGGCGTGGAAGCTGCACCTGACGGTTGCCTGCCTGACCTTCGTGCTGTTTCCGATCGTGGGGCTTGGCGTCAGCGCGATTCCGGGGCTGGAGCCCTCGCTGGCGATGGGCGTGCTTTACCTGACCTTGTTGCCCTCTACCGTGCAGTCCTCCATCGCCTTCACCGCGATTGCCGGGGGCAATGTGGCGGCGGCGGTGTGCAGTGCCTCGTTCTCCAATCTGGCGGGCATCTTCATCACTCCGGTGCTGACCGCGCTGTTCATTACCGGCAAGACGCAGGGCTTCTCGACCAACCCGATCATCGCGATTGCCGTGCAATTGCTGCTGCCGTTCATCGCCGGGCACTTGCTGCGCCCGTGGATCGGCGGCTTCGTCAGCCGCCACAAGAAACTGCTGGGCTATACCGACCGGGGATCGATCCTGCTGGTGGTCTACACCGCCTTCGGCGCGGCCGTGCTCGATGGGCTGTGGCACAAGGTGACGATTGCCGAACTGGGCCTGATCGCAGCGCTCTCGCTGGGTATCCTGGCGGTGATCATGGTCTTGGGCAATGTGCTGGGCCGGATGCTGGGCTTTTCCCACGAGGACCGCATCGTCATCCTGTTTTGCGGTTCGAAGAAGAGCCTTGCGACAGGCGTGCCGCTGGCGGGGGTGCTGTTCCCGCCGGCGCAAGTGGGGGCGATCATCCTGCCGCTGATGTTCTTTCACCAGATCCAGTTGATGGTCTGCGCGGTGCTGGCCCGCCGGCTGGCGGCGCAGGCGGAGGCGCAGCACTCCCCGTCGGATCAGGCAGAACTTGTCGAAGCTCGCTGAGGGCCGGACCTCCCACCAACCCCGCTAGATGCATCAGCCCCACTAGCACCACCAAAACCCGTCATCCCCGCGAAGGCGGGGATCCCGCTTTTCTTGCGACATACGAGAAAGTGCAGAAGTAAGCGGGGCCCCGCCTGTGCGGGGGCGACGAAAAGTATGGGGTAAGGATGGCGTAAGAGCGCGGACAGCCCCGACTTGCCCGCCGGTCCGGAAATGATCACACAGGTGTCCTGAGACGAATCTTCCAGTTCGAGGCAGGCGCTTATGGATGCGAAGGACATGGTTCCGACCAGCACCGATCCGGAGCCCGGTCCCGATCCGGCTGTCGCCACCTCCGGCCACATCGATGCACCGGGGCTTCAGGTCTTCGTCTTCGCGCTGTTCTTCATCTTCGGCGGCGTCACGGCGCTGAACGGCGTGCTGATGCCCAAGCTGAAGGCGATCTTCGCGCTCGACTATGCGGAAGCGATGCTGGTCAACACCGCCTTCTTCGCGGCCTATGCGGTGCTGAGCGTGCCCGGCGCGGCCTTGGTCAAGCGCATCGGCTACATGCGCGGGGCGGCGCTGGGGCTGTTCGGGATGCTGGCGGGGTGCCTGCTGTTCGTGCCGGCGGCGACTGGCGCGACCTTCGCGATGTTCCTGCTGGCGCTGTTCGTGCTGGCCAGCGGGGTCACGCTGATCCAGGTCGTCGCCAATCCGCTGATCTCGCTGCTGGGGCCGGCGCGCACGGCGTCCTCGCGCCTGACTTTCGCGCAAGGGTTCAATGCGCTGGGGGCCACGCTCTTTCCGCATTTCGGCGCGATGCTGATGCTGGGCGGGCTTGCCGATGTGAATGAGGGCGCGCTTTCCGGCGCGGCGCTGGAAAGTTATCGCTCGGCATCGACGCAGGCGATCGCCCATGGCTATCTGATGGTGGCCGCCGCGCTGGCGGTGATCGTGGCCGTGGTCTGGTTCAACCGCAATCGCATCGCCGGTGAAAAGCGCGAAGGCGGGCCGATCTTCCGCAGTTTCAATCTGCTGCTGCGGCCGCGCTTCGCCTTCGGCGCACTATGCATCTTTCTCTATGTGGGCGTGGAAAACGCCATGGCGTCGCTGGTGGTAAGCTGGATGGTGCAACCGCGCGTACTGGGGCTGGACGAGATGACCGCCGGCAAGTTGCTGCCCTGGTACTGGGGCGGGGCGCTGGTGGGCCGTTTCGTGGGATCCTGGGTGCTGCGCACCGTGAGCCCCGGCAAGGCACTGGCCAGCGTGGCCGTCTGCGCCATCCTGTTGCTGGCGGTGACGGTCTGGAGCACCGGCACGGTGGCCGGCGTGGCTTTCCTGGCGGTGGGGCTGGCGAACGCGATCATGTATCCCACCATCTTCAGCCTTGCCTGTGAGGGGCTGGGCGACCGCGCGCCTGATGGATCGGGCGTGCTCTGCACGATGGTGGTGGGCGGTGCCGTGATTCCGCCGTTGGCGGGCCTGTTGGCCGACTCGTCGGGCAGTCTTTCGCTGGCGCTTGCCTTGCCGGCGATCTGCTACGCGGTGATCGGCCTGTTCGGTTGGTATGCGCGACGGCCGCTTGGGCAATAGCGGCGCGATAGTTCACTTGTGTACGAAACTTGAAATTTATCTTTTCATTCAAATTGTTGTTGCGGCGGAAAGTAACGGTGCCGATCAATACTGACCTGGTTCCACGTATTAACGCTTGTTAAACTGCTGTGGCGCTAGGATTGGGGCCATGTCCCGCTCAGACATTCCCCCGCAGGCGTATCGGCGCTCCGTGTCGTTGACGGCGCAATGCCGCACGCAGAACGGTTTGCGCGATCAGGGCGAAATCTCGGACATTTCGGCGCAGGGATGCTGTCTGCGCGTGCGCGGCCTGCTCTTTCGCGTCGGCACCCGGGTGGTGGTGCGTCCGCAGGGACTGGAAGGGCTAACCGGCGTGGTGCGCTGGGTTGATGGTGATTTTGCCGGCGTGGAGTTCGACCGGGCGATTTATCAACCCGTGGTCGATCATCTGATCCGTTTGCATGGCCTCGCCACCGTCGAATGGGTGCTCGACTAGGTCTTCCAAGACCGAACTGGTCAACACTGTTGCTTCGCTATGGCGGTATTTGACGCCGGGCGGCCGAACATGCTCGCCAGACCCCGATCTGCGCCTAGGCTCTCCGCTTCCAAGGCAAGAAGTCCGGCAAAAGGCCGGCGAGTCGGGAGAGAGAGATGGCATTGGCTGCCGACAGCGCCGGGGTTTCCCCCGCCGAGGTGACTCCAAACAACCCCCTGGCGAAGCGCATGGGCGTGATTGCCGGGCTTTCGCACAACTTCGTGATCGGTACGGTCATGGGGGCCTTCAGCATCATGTTGGCGCCCGCCGAACAGCGGCTGGGCGTCAGCGCGGAGGCTGCTGCCGCCGGCATCCCGCTAGTGCTGGTGGGATCGTCGATCCTGGCGCCTTTCGTGGGCGTATTGATCGCAAAGGTATCGCTGCGGCTGCTGATGCTGATCGGCGCGCTGCTGGCGGCAGGTGGCTTCGCCATGCTGGGGCTGACGCAGAGCTACGCGCTTTATCTCGTCGCCTATGGCCTGCTGCTGGGGCCGGCGCTGAGCCTGGCGGGCTCGATCGGTCCGGCCACGCTGGTCACCCGCTGGTTCGCCCGCAATCGCGGGTTGGCTCTCGGCCTCGTTCACTTGCCGGTGGTGATCGCGATCACGCCTTGGTTGGCCGAGCGCGGACTGCGCGTGTTCACGCCGGCGACGATCTATCTCATCATCGGTGCGCTGATCGCGCTGGTGCTGGTGCCGGCCAGCCTCATGGCCGTCGATCACCCTCCGGGTGGCGAAAGCAAGGCGCCGGTCGGTGCGGAAAAACGCACGGCGGATGGCTCGCTCAGCGTCGCCCAGCTGTTGGCCCGTCCGCGTTTCTGGGCGCTGTGTCTTGCTGCCATCGCCAGCATGGCCAGTTCGGTCATGCTGGGTTCGCTGCTGGTGCCGATGGGGCAATCCTGGGGCTTCACGCGCGCGGAATCGGCACTGCTGCAGTCGATGATGTCGCTGGTGGGCATTGCCGGTTCGGTGCTGTTCGGCTGGGTGGCGGACAAGCTGGGCGGCGGACGCTCGCTGGCGCTGATCGGCTTCGACTGCGCGGTGCTCTGGGCCTTGCTGCTGCTGCATCCGCCCTTTGCGGTGACCGCGGTGGTGATCGGCCTGATCGGCCTGCACGGTGCCGGCGCGATCCCGACGCTGGGGCGCGGCCTTTCCGACGCGTTCGGGCAGGCCAGCTATAGCCGTGGTTTCGGCCTCAACACGCTGATCGGCCTGCCGTTTATCGCTCTTTCCGTGATCGGATCGGCCAAGGTCTTCACCGTGACGCAGAGCTATGACGGCGCCATCACCGCGATGGCGGCGTTCTTCGTGGTGGCCATGCTGCTGGGGCTCTACGCAGCGGGAGGGCGCATGGCGCGCCCTAGCGCGGCGGAGGCGGCCCCCGCCTAACCCCTCTGCGCGGTCGCTCTCGGTTGCCCGTCCACCGGGTAGCCGAGGTCGGCCGGGATCGTCAGCCACTCGGCCCCGTCGCGGATCTCGATCTGCGGATGGATGCGACGGACCGGATGGCGGGCGATATCCGCCAGCGCCTCTGCATGACTGCCAAAGCGAGCCAGGCGTTCAAGGTTGCGCCGCGTCGGGAAGATCACCGAAATCTCGCCACGATCCGCCATGGCCAGAGCGTCAGCCGCGCTTGCCCAGAACAGGCGGGTATTCTCGGTGGCATCCACTTCGATATCGACCGCGCCGGTGCCCAGGTCGATCACGAAGAAGCGGGTGTCGAACGCGCCCTCCCACGGCGGGCACCAGTGCGCATAGAGCGCCAGCCGCTCAGGCACGAGATGCCAGCCGAAGTGCCGAAGTACCGGCGCCAGCTCCACGCGTTCCAGCAGCATCTGCCGCGCCTCGGCCGCCTGTGCGGCGGAGACGGGTTCCGTCGTGGCGACCATCAGGCCGGTTTCTTCCAGCGTTTCGCGAATGGCGGCCACGCGGGCGGCGGCGATTTCCTCCGCCTCGTCGGGCAGGATCGCGCGCGCCAGTTCGCGATCGGCTTCGTCCACGCGACCGCCGGGGAAGACCGCCGCGCCGCCGGCAAAGCGCATTTCCTTGGCGCGCTGGACCATCAGCAGTTCGGGTGGCCCGCCTGAGGTGGCCGTGCGGAAGATGACGAGAGTGGCGGCCGGGATGACCTTGGGGCCGTCGGCCGGCATCGGCTGATCGCTGGGCGGTGTCGTGTTCATCGCCCGATCTTGCGCGGGCAGGGCGGGGTGGCAAGCCGAATTGTCTCCCCCCGATGGCAAACCGGCAATTCGTCGCCGGGGCGGCAACCATGTCCGGCAACCATTGTCGGCTGGCTTTACACTCGCGCGAACTCGACCGTACCACGATCTGATGAAAATGGCGCATTTCCGCATTATTTCAAGTTTGGCACGCCTTGTGCTTATATGTTTGCGTACCCCGAGTAGTCTCGACCGAGGCGGGGCCGAAATGTCTCCCGGCCCCGCCTCCCCGAGCCTCTCCCTCCCAAAAATCCGCGAAACGCCGTCGGCACTGCAAGCGAAGCTCCATCGCGTGCAAGCCGCGCGCATACGAAAACGCCCGAAGGTTTCCCTCCGGGCGTTTCCAGATTTCCTGCGCTGATCGCTTGCGGGCTTGTTCAGCCCCGCATGCTCAACCCTGGGTGGCGAGGCCCGCGTCGATGAAGAGCTGCGAAAGCTCGCCGGCCTCGTACATCTCCATCATGATGTCGCTGCCGCCCACGAATTCGCCCTTCACGTAGAGCTGCGGGATCGTCGGCCAATCCGAGAAGCCCTTGATGCCCTGGCGGATTTCCATGTCCTGCAGCACGTCGACGCTCTCGTAAGGGGCGCCAAGGCGCTCCAGAATGGCGACCGCGCGGCTGGAGAAGCCGCACTGCGGGAACAGCGGGGTGCCCTTCATGAAAAGGACGATGTCGTTATTGTTTACAATCTCGCCGATGCGGGCGTTGACGTCGGACATTTTTAGAAACCTTCAGAAACGTACCGACCTCAGTTGGGAACGGCGGTGGTGAGTTGCAAGGCATGGAGCACGCCGCCCATGCGGCCGCCCAGTGCTTCGTAGACCATCTTGTGCTGCGCGACACGCGGTTTGCCGGCAAAGGCAGCGCTGGTCACGCGCGCGGCGTAGTGATCGCCGTCGCCGGCAAGGTCGGTAATCTCGACCACGGCGTCGGGCAGGGCTTCACGGATGAGAGCCTCGATCTCGGGGGCGGACATGGCCATCGTCTTCGATCCTCAGCCCAGGAAAGCGCGGCGCGCTTCGACCTGCTTGGCCTCAAGCGCGGCGCGCACTTCGGCTTCGCTGGTGTCCACACCGGCGGCGGTAAGATCGCCGATCAGCTTGCGGATCACGTCTTCGTCGCCGGCTTCCTCGAAATCGGCCTGGACGACGGCCTTGGCATAGGCCTCGGTTTCGGCGTGGGAAAGCGCCATGCGCTCGGCCGCCCATTCGCCCAGCAGGCGGTTGCGGCGCGCCTGGATGCGGAACTGGATATCGGCGTCATGCACGAATTTGGCCTCCTCAGCCCGCTCGCGATCCTGGAAAGTCGTCATCAAGCACCCTCTGTCAATACACTGTGCGACCGCACGGGGCCAATACACTGTGCAGCACGGATTAGCACGTGCCGATAGGGCGCGGATTGAACCCGATCAATCCCGTTTCGCAGAATGAGTCGCAAAAGCACCGTGCTGTTGTTGCCGGCTTTCCGGCGCCGCACGCAATAACGGCCCGCCTTCCTGTCGAAAGGCGGGCCGTTATGGTTGAAAACACGCCGATTTCGGCGCGCTCCGGAAACGGGCGTTCAGGCTGCCGAGGCCGGTGTCTTCGCCAGGAACGGCAGATCCGCTTTCGCTTTCGCTTCGTAACCCGCGATCGCGGTGTCCTGCGCCATCGTCAGGCCGACTTCGTCCAGCCCTTCAAGCAGGCAATGCTTGCGGAAGGGATCGATCTCGAAAGTCCAGCGGTCCTGGAACGGCGTCGTCACCGACTGGGTTTCAAGGTCCACGTCGATCGGCTGTTCGCGCGCCACTTCCATCAGGCGGTCGATCGCTTCCTGCGGCAGCGCCACGGTGAGGATCCCGTTCTTGAACGCATTGCCCGAGAAGATGTCGGAGAAGCTGGGCGCGATCACGCAGTTGACGCCCATGTCGAGCAGCGCCCAGGCCGCGTGTTCACGGCTCGACCCGCAGCCGAAGTTGTCGCCCGCGATCAGGATCGGCGCGCCGGCATATTCGGGATCGGTAAAGACGTTGCCCGGTTCTTTCTTCACCGCTTCGAACGCGCCCTTGCCAAGGCCTTCGCGGGTGATCGTCTTCAGCCAGTGGGCCGGGATGACGACGTCAGTGTCGACGTTCTTGCGGCCGAACGGAATGGCCCGCCCGGCGACGTGGGAAATCGCTTCCATCAGTCGGTCTCGGCAGCCTTTTCGGGGTGCAGCGGCTTGTCGCCGTTGCGGGCCTTGCGGCGCTTCACGAACAGCAGGGCAGCGGCAATGGCGGCCGAACCGATGGCGGCACCGGCAGCGATGGCAGCCTTGCCGGCCAGATCCTTGGTTTCGTCAGTCATGTCGTGCTTATCCCATCAGTTCGCGTACGTCGGTGAGCTTGCCGGTCACCGCGGCAGCGGCGGCCATGGCAGGGCTCATCAGGTGAGTACGGCTACCCGGCCCCTGGCGGCCGGTAAAGTTACGATTGCTGGTAGAGGCGCAGCGTTCGCCCGCCGGCACCTTGTCCGGGTTCATGGCGAGGCAGGCCGAACAGCCCGGTTCGCGCCATTCCAGGCCGGCATCGATGATGATCTTGTCCAGCCCCTCGGCCTCGGCCTGGGCCTTCACCAGGCCCGATCCGGGGACGACGATCGCCCATTTCACGTTGTCCGCCTTGTGGCGGCCTTTCAGCACTTCGGCGGCGGCGCGAATGTCCTCGATCCGGCTGTTGGTGCACGAACCGATGAAGACGTTCTGCACTTCCACGTCGGTCAACCGGGTGCCGGGCGTCAGGCCCATGTAGTCCAGGCTGACCTTCACCGCTTCGCGCTTGGAGGCATCGGCGAAGTCGTCCGGCGCGGGAACCACACCGCCGATGGCCGAGGTATCCTCGGGGCTGGTGCCCCAGGTGACGGTGGGCTGGATGTCTTCTGCGCGAATCTTGACGGACTTGTCGAACGTGGCGCCCTCGTCGGTCGCCAGGCTCTTCCACCAAGTCAGGGCCTTGTCCCAGTCGTCGCCGGTGGGCGCATAGGGACGGCCCTGCACGTAAGCAAACGTCGTTTCGTCCGGCGCGATCAGGCCGGCGCGGGCGCCGCCCTCGATGGCCATGTTGCAGACGGTCAGGCGGCCCTCGATGGTCATTTCCTCGAAGACGTTGCCGCAGAATTCGATCACGTGGCCGGTGCCGCCGGCAGTGCCGATCACGCCGATCACGTGGAGCACCACGTCCTTGGGCGTGACGCCGGAGCCGAGCGTTCCCTCGACGCGCACTTCCATGGTCTTCGAACGCTTCAGCAGCAGCGTCTGCGTGGCGAGCACGTGCTCCACTTCGCTGGTGCCGATACCGAAGGCGAGGGCGCCCAGGCCTCCATGGCAGGCGGTGTGGCTGTCACCGCAGACGATCGTCGCGCCGGGCAGCGAGAAGCCCTGCTCTGGACCGACGACGTGGACGATGCCCTGTTCTGCATCGGTCGAATCGATGTAGCGGATGCCGAATTCCGGCGCATTCTTCTTCAGCGCGGCCAGCTGCTGGGCGCTTTCGGGGTCGGCAATCGGCAGGATATGGCCTGCGGCGTCCTTGCGGGCGGTGGTGGGCAGATTGTGGTCCGGCACCGCAAGCGTAAGGTCGGGGCGGCGCACCGGGCGGCCGGCAACGCGAAGGCTTTCAAAGGCCTGCGGGCTGGTAACCTCGTGAACGAGGTGCCGGTCGATGTAAATGAGGCTGGTGCCGTCATCGCGAGTGTCGACGACGTGGGCATCCCAGATCTTCTGGTAGAGGGTGCGCGGCTGTTTGGTCATGATGAAAGCGCGATTAGGCGCGCCCGCCCCGCAATTCAAGGGGGATGGGCGCGCCTTTTCGCGCAACTTTAATTCTTGAGGGTTGTTTGGAAAATGCCCGGGAGGGCATTTTCGATCGGCACCGGCCCACTCCCCCACCCGACCGCCCACGAGTGTACCCTGATGGGTGGTCGGGTGGGGGAGTGGGCCGGTACCGCAAAATTCGCCTTCAGCGAATTTTCAAACGAGCTTTAACCGCGATGACCGTTACGGTCGTTACGCTCGGCCCGCAGGGCGAAGTGGACCCTGTCGATGCGGGTTTGGAGCGTCTGCATCTCTCGGGTGTTCAGGCCGCCACGGGCATAGGCGGTGTGCATGCGCTGGATATCGGCAGCATCGCGACGCAGACCGTCGGCTTCGCGCGGGCTGATCGTGCGGCGGGCGGCGGCGCGATCGATCTGGCCGCGCAGACCGGCGATGTCGGCACGGATCGACGCTTCGCGGTTGGGGGTGATGCGGGCGGCTTCGCGGTGGGGCGCGGCAGCTTCGGCAATGCCGGGGGCGATGGCCGAAATGCCCAGCGTGGCGACCAGGGCGGGGGCGATGAAGCGGGCGATCTTGCGCATGGGAACTTCCTTCTTTTCGTCTTGTCTTTCCGGGGCTTGTCCCGTGCATTCAGATTTATAAGGGTGAACCTGAACGCCAGACGACTGAAAGGTCACAGTGCTGTCGGCATTTGTAACTAAGTGTCGCAGGGGCTTTTGAGTAGGATTGCCATGCGACCCGAGGGAGAGGGTGCCTGAAGGTAGAAGAATGCAGGCGTAGCCGCGTTTCCGGCATGGGGACGTGGCTGCTTTCCTTATTTCGATTGGCCGCTGCGGGCTGTTCATCCTTGAGATTCGTTGCCTGTTTCAACGGCGAAGGGTGGAAAAGGTGCAGTTGCAGGAAGCGCGGGGTAGTTGGTTGTAGTTTTTGCAACACCCCATTCGTTCTGCTCATTTGTGTTGCGGCGCAACATGACGCAAAAGGAACGGGCCTTTCAGGCATCCTCTCCCAAACTTTTCAAAGGCCGGTCCTCGCGACCGGCCATTTTTTTGCCTGTCGTCGGCAGAACCTTCGCAGATGCAAAAAGAACGGTAGCCGCTGACAAGTGCCGTTCCGGCGGCTAGAGTCGCGCCATGTCCGCATTGCCCGCCATTCTGATCGTGCTCGCCACCGTCGCGGCGATGGAAGGTGTGGCCTGGGCGAGCCACAAGTACATCATGCATGGTTTTGCCTGGTCCTGGCACCGCGACCATCACGAACCGCACGACAAGCTGCTGGAAAAGAACGATCGCTTCGCCTTGTTCGGGGCGGCTCTGAGCATCGCGTTGTTCGCGGTCGGCTCGTCGATGATCATGGGGCAGGCTGCATGGGCACCGGGCACGTGGATGGGTCTTGGCGTGCTGGTCTACGGCATGATCTACACGCTGATCCATGACGGGCTGGTCCACCAGCGCTACTTCACCTGGGTGCCGCGGCGGGGCTATGCGAAGCGGCTGGTGCAGGCGCATCGGCTGCATCATGCGACGCTGGGGCGCGAGGGCGGCGTCAGCTTCGGCTTTCTGGTCGCGCGCGATCCGGCGGTGCTGCGGCGCGAACTGCGCCAGCAGCGCGAGAGCGGTGTCGTCAGCTTGCGCGAATCGATCTGATCGCGGCGGCTATTCCGCGCGCGTCCAGATCCACGGCCCCACCACCAGCAGCACGCCTGCCGGGATCAGCACCCAGGGCCAGCCCACCGTGAACCAGGTGAACGGCACCGATGCGCTCATCGCCAGAATCGCGGAGACTTTGCCCTTGCGGCTGATCGCGCGCCGATCGCGCCAATCGCGCAAATGCCGGCCGTGGGTGGGGTGGTTATAGAGTCGTTCCGCCCATTCCGGATGGCTCTTGCCGAAGCACCATGCGGCCGCGAGGTAGAACACAACCGTCGGCATCACCGGCAGGAAGATGCCGATCGTGCCCAGCGCCACGAAGAACAGCCCCGCCGCCATCCATGCGTGGCGGCTGAGGTGCTTCACGGCTGCTGCGTGGCGTAGCGGGCGGCCGTCTCGCGGATAAGTGCGATCATGTTCGGCACGCCTTGCGTCCGGTTGGATGAGAGCTGGTTCTTCAGGTCGAACGGCTCCAGCGCGGCGGCGATGTCCGTCTCCGCCACTTCGGCGGCGGCCTTGTCCTGCACGGCGGAGATCACCAGCGAGACGATGCCCTTGGTGATCGCCGCGTTGCTGTCCGCCAGGAAGTGCAGCGTGCCGTCATCGCGCGCCATGGGATAGACCCAGACGCTGGCCGAGCAGCCGCGCACCTTGGTGGCGTCCGTCTTCAGCGCGTCGGGCATCGGATCGAGTTCGGCGCCCAGGCCGATCAGCAGGCGATAGCGTTCATCGCCTTCGGAAAACTCGTATTCTTCGCGGATGTCGTCGAGGCTGCGCATGACCTGCCATTTAAGCGCGACGCGGGGGAGGGCAAGGGGAAGTTGCCTCTCGCTTCCGTTCCTGTCAGGGATTTGCCCATGAGTGCACATCCCTTTTATTCCATGCACGAACACGGCTTCGTGCGCGTCGCCACCTCCACGCCCAAGGTTCGCACCGCCGATGTCGCCTTCAACCGCGATGCCGTGCTGGCAGAGGCGCAGCGCGCGCATGAGGCGCATGTGGACCTGCTGGTCTTCCCCGAACTGTGCATCTCTTCCTACGCGATCGACGATCTGCACCTGCAAGGCGCGATGATCGAGGCGGTGGAGGCTGCCGTGGCGGAGATCGTGCGGGCCAGCGCGGACCTCTCTCCGGTGCTGCTGGTCGGCGCGGCGCTGTCCCGCAAGGGGCGGCTTTACAACTGCGCGCTCGCCATCGCGCATGGGCGGCTGCTGGGCGTCGTGCCCAAGTCCTACCTGCCCAACTACCGCGAGTTCTACGAAAAGCGCTGGTTCGCCAGCGGCAAGACGATCAAGGGTCAGTCCATCCGCGTGAACGGGCAGGACGTGCCGTTCGGCGTCGATCTCGTCTTCGCGTCGGAAGTGCTGCCGAACTTCCGTTTCGCCATCGAGATCTGCGAGGATATCTGGGCCGCCACTCCGCCAAGTTCGCTGGGCGCGCTGGCCGGGGCGACGATCCTGTGCAACCTCTCCGCCTCCAACATCGTGATCGGCAAGTCGGACGAGCGGCACTTGCTCTGCCGCTCGCAGTCCGCCCGCGCGACGGCGGCTTACATCTATTCGGCGGCCGGCCACGGCGAGAGCACGACCGACCTGGCGTGGGACGGGCAGGGCATCGTCTACGAACTGGGCGACCTGCTGGCGGAGAGCGAACGCTTCTCGCTGGAAGCCGAACTGTGCATTGCCGACGTCGATGTCGACCGCATCATGATGGACCGCATGCGCGTGCCCACGTTCAACGATGCGGCGGAAGTGGCGGGTCGGCCCGACGAGACTTTCCGCACCGTGCCGTTCCGCCATGCGCCAGCGGGCGGCGACATCGGCCTGATCCGCCCGGTCTCGCGCTTCCCCTTCGTCCCCTCGCGCGCCGACAAGCTGGATGCCGACTGTTACGAGGCGTTCAACATCCAGGTCGATGGCCTGATGCGCCGGATCGAGGCGACGGGTGCCAAGTCGATGGTGATCGGCATCTCGGGCGGGCTCGATTCGACCCACGCCCTGATCGTCGCCGCGCGCGCCTGCGACCGGCTGGGCCTGCCGCGCACTTTCATTCGCGGCTACACGATGCCCGGTTTCGCCACCAGCGACGGCACCAAGTCCAACGCCTGGACGCTGATGAAGGCGGTGGGCATCACCGCCGAAGAGATCGACATTCGCCCCACCGCGACGACGATGCTCAACGACATCGGCCACGCCTTCTCGAATGGTGAGCCGGTCTACGACGTGACCTTCGAAAACGTGCAGGCGGGCCTGCGCACCGATTACCTGTTCCGCCTTGCCAACCAGCACGACGGCTTCGTGATCGGCACCGGCGACCTTTCCGAACTGGCGCTCGGCTGGTGCACTTATGGCGTTGGCGACCAGATGAGCCACTACACGGTCAATGCCGGCGTTCCCAAGACGCTGATTCAGTACCTGATCCGCTGGTGCGCCACGACCGACCAGTTCGGCGCCGAAACCGAAGAGGTGCTGCTGGCCATCCTCGGCACCGAGATCTCGCCCGAACTCGTGCCCGCCGGAGCGGACGGCGCGATCCAGAGCACCGAGGCGAAGATCGGGCCTTACGAGTTGAACGACTTCTTCCTCCATCACGTCATGCGCTTCGGGCAGAAGCCCTCGAAAGTCGCCTTCCTTGCACTCCATGCCTGGCGCGATGCGGCGGCGGGCAACTGGCCGGCGGGCTTTCCCGAAGACCGCAAGAACGAATACGATCTGGCCACGATCCGTTCGTGGTTGGAGAAGTTCCTGCGCCGCTTCTTCGCCTTCAGCCAGTTCAAGCGATCCGCCGTGCCGAACGGGCCGAAGGTCTCCTCCGGCGGCGCGCTCAGCCCGCGCGGCGACTGGCGCGCGCCGTCCGACGCCAGCGCGGCGGTGTGGCTGGCAGAACTGGAAACCCGCGTACCGGCCCGCTGAAGCGGCGCTTGACACAGTTGACACGGTACAGGCGAAAAACCTGTCACCTTGTGCATGCAAGGTGACGGTTTCGAGCGTGAAAGTGTCACCTTGCAGCGCGCAGTGTCACCTTGTGTCATTGCAAGGTGACACCTGTCTCGGGTGGGGCGGAAAGGCTGGGCATCCGTCATGCAGGCCAATTTACGCGCGTGGACTGCAGTAGGAAAACGGGAAGCCGCTGGTCTGGAGGGAACCGCATTTTAGTGGTTAGATCGGATGGTGCCGTCGCTCGAAAGCGGCCACCAGCAATCCTCAGTTAACCGCCAAACTCATGTTCCAACGCGCGCAATGTTGGGTCGAAGGCGTCCATAGCCTGCCGATGACGCTCATCTCGCTCCGATACTGATCCCAAAAACTTTCGGCAGTCGCTCAAGATAACGAAGTCTGGGTCAGGACCTGTCCGGGCGAAATGCACCGCCTTTAGGTGCTGTATTCGCTTCCCATAACGCTGCTGGAAATCTGCTGCATAACGCTTTCCCCGTTGGGAAGGACAGTCGTGGTGCGCGTCAGCATCTCGGGTCGCGTATTCAAGCCTATATGTCAGATTGGACAAAGTGGGATCGGTTGGAACTTGTCCCGTCGCCGAGCTTGCTAAGAAAATAGTTAAGATGACCCATTTTTTCATTTATTCAGGATGCTCGGCACGCAGTCCTGCGTCAACGTCTTCCCTTGTCATGTCGGCGCTGGAAGTAGCCTATTCGCTTCCCCGCAAATTCGCCATTCTCGCCAAGGTGATGGTCTACGCCTCTTGAATGCCGCGTGCGTGTCGCAGTGCCTGCTCGCGGGAGACTTCGATGATGTGGGCCGAATAGATCCGCCCTTTGCCCATGCCCAGCCGGAACCGCTCGACGCCCGGTGGCACCAATCCTTCGCGAACGTGGCAGAGGGGGTAGTATCGCGGGCGGCCCATGAAATCGAACACGCGCTCGATCGTTTCGAACTTCAGGAATTCGCCGCCGAGATTGAGGTCGCTCAGGTCCTTGATCACGTAGAGCACGGTGAAGATCGTGAAGACCAGCATCCCGCTGAGGAACGAGGACAGCGCGGTGTCCGATTTCAGCGCGAAGATGCTGGTGATCAGGATCGTCGCCAGCAGCAGCAGTGGCAGCCATTGCAGCAGGCTGACGGTGATCGTTCCAGTGACGATGGTTTCGCGCCGCAGGGCGATCGTTTCGCGCAGCGTCGCCACGAAGTTGCGATGCATCGACGTCAGGTTCTGCGAAGTCAGCGGCGGTAGCGTGTCCAGATTGTCGAACAGGCCGAACAGGGAATCGCGGCCGCGCATGGTGAAGCTGAAGTAGTTGGCCCCGTCGAAGCGATCGATCAGGTAGGTGTCGATCAGTTCGGTGGTTCGGGCTGCGAACTCCGGGCCGAACGGTTGCGATAGCCGGTAGAGTTCCATCAGCATCGAACTCTCGCGCGAAAGCAGAGAGCGGATCGCGGTGAAGCGGTTGAGCAGGAAGGCGACGAAGAAGCCCGCCAGAATGCCGAACAGCAGGCTGCTGACATTGCGCAGCGTGGCGATATCCTCGCCATGAGGAGCCCCAAGTGCGGCGGCGCCGGGGAAGGTGAAGGCGGCGATAAGGCTCAGCGCCAGCGCGCCGCCCAGGACGACCAACTTACGCATTGGCCCGACTTCTACCCGTGCCCGTATGCCCATGGCCCGCCTTTGCCCAGCCGAACGTGCGCGGTTCGATGCCGGCACGTTCTTCCTCTCCAGGCACGGAAGGTAATGCAAAATCGCGGCGACGGCGAGTAGGGCGGAGCAGCTGGGGAGCTTGCCGGATCACGGCACCGGTCCAAGTGGGCGACGGCGCGCCACCCCCTTCGTCATCCCCGCGCGGGCGGGGATCCCGCTTTCTTCCTGCTGCATCGCAAAGAACAGCGGGGCCCCCGCCTGCGCGGGGGCGACGGGGTGTTTGGCGATGGGCGGATAGCGAAAAAAAGGGGGGCGGTGCGGAGGAAGGGGCCGTGCGGGCGCCGGATCAGTCGCGCAGCGCCTCGATCTGGCGGGCGAGTTCGGTGCCGCGCTTGTCGTCGGTGGCGATGCGTTCCAGCACGGCGATGCGCTGGCGCAGTTTCTCCACTTCCGCCTCAAGCTCGTGCTCGCGGCTGCCGAAGCCTTCGCCGTCGAAGCCCAGCTTCTCGCCGCGCAGCTTCTGCGCGCGCAGCCAGACGCCGCAGGCGATCGCGAACATGACGACGATGGCAGTCCAGAAGCTCATTGCGTTACCTCGTGCCGGGCCTCATGTCGGGCTTCCCGCAGGCCTTCGATCTGGCGGGCTACATCATAACCCTGGTCGGTGACAATCCGTTCGACGCTGGCAAGCCGGTCCTTGATCGCGCCCACTTCTGCGCGGAGCTGGGCGTTTTCCTGCGTCAGCAGCTGGACGCGGGCCTGCGCCTCGCCATTGTCCTTGGGATAGATGGCCTTGCCCCAGGAATTCTCCAGCGGATAGCCGTTGCGCATGCGCAGCCAGTTGTTGACCACGTAGCCGACCGTGACGACGGCCGTGGCGGAAACGATGATGGGGGCGAGTGCTTCGATCATGACGAAGTCGAGGGCCATGTGCAGACGTCCTTCGGATCAGTTCGCGCGGGGGTCATCGCGCAGCGTTTCGATCTGGCGCGCGGTATCCCATGCACCGTCGGTGACGATGGTTTCCAGCGCGCGCAGGCGGTTTTCCATCTCGGCATTGTGCGTCGCGTACTGCGCGGCCTTTTCGGCGGCGGTTTTCGCGGCGATGCCGGCGGTCAGTTCCAGCTTGCGCTCCAGATAGGCGAGGCGGCGCTTGTAGACGCCGGCCAGGATCGCGACGATGGCGATCATCGCGCCCATCACGGCGGCAAGGCCCATGACATCTCCGAAGCTCACTGGCGGGTTTCCTTCTCCGTCGCGGGTTCTTCCACCGCGCGCTGATCACCCATGCGGACATCGCGCAGGGCCTCGATCTGGAGCGCGGTGTCATATCCGCCATCGGTGATGATGCGTTCCAGCACGCGGACGCGTTCTTCCAGCTCACGCGCGTTGGTCGCGTATTGCGCGGCCTTCTCGGCGGTGGCCTTGATCTGCAGTTCGGCCATCTTGTGCTGGTGGCGCGTCCAGATCGCGATGCCGCCGACGATGAACGGGGCCAGCGGGATGAGGAGGGCGATAGAGCCGTTGTCCATGATGTCTTGTCCCGGTTCTTCGGCGATCAGCGCAGGCTGTCGATTTCGGCGGCGAGGCGCGAGGTGCTGCTGCTCCTGTAGTGTTCTTCCATCTCGGCGACGCGGCGGTCGATGTCCGAAATGTCGGAACGCAGGCGGCTTGAGCGGCGATCGGTGCCGAAGCCGCCCAGGTTCAGGCCCCGGTCCAGCCCACGGCTGTGACGCACCCGGCGCTGTTCCATGCGGCGCAGCAGGCGATCCTCTTCCTCTTCGGAATAGAGGTACATCGGCTTGTCATCCACCAGCCAGGCGATCAGGATGTAAGCGACGATGGTGAAGCCGGCGAGGCCGAAGAACGTCAGCAGGACCGCGGCAAGGCGGACCCACAGCGCGTCGATCCCGGTATAGTCGGCAATCCCCGCGCAGACGCCTTTGATCTTGGCGTTCGACTTGTCGAGATAGAAATGTCCGCGTGACACTGTCGTTTCCTTCCCCTGAAACTGTTGGAGGCGAATGCCTCCGCTCCCGGTCACACGCCCCTTGTCAGGGGCCGGGCGGCGCGCGCATGCCGGGAGGCCAGGCGCGCGCCGACTGGATCAGAACTGGTCGCCTTCCGGGGTCTTGGTTGCCGGGGCCGCTGCGGGGGCGGTGGAGCCCATCGCGCGCTTCATCTCGGCAAGTTCGGCCTCGATCGTGTCGCCATCGGCCAGAGCGGCGATCTCTTCGGCGAGCGTCGGCTGGCGCTTGTCGGCCAGGCTCATCGCCTCGGCACGGCCTTCCGCATAGTCGACGCGGCGTTCGAGCTGTTCGAAGCGCACCAGCGCCTCGTCCACCCGCTCGTTCGACAGCAAGGTGCGCAGTTTGACGCGATTTTCGGCGCTCTGCAAGCGGGCGGCGATGGAGGACTGGCGGCTGCGGGCTTCGCGCAGGCGGCTCTGCAGCTTTTCGATGTCCTCTTCATACGCGCGCAGCGCATCGTCCAGCACGAAGATCTCGGCGTTCAGCTGCTCGCCCATGTCGGCGGCCTTCTTCTTTTCCAGAAGCGCGGCGCGGGCCAGATCCTCGCGGTTCTTGCTGAGCGCCAGCTGGGCCTTGTCGCCCCAGTCGGCCTGCAGCTTGTCCAGCTTGCCGACGTGGCGGCGCAGTTCCTTCTGGTCCGCAATGGTCCGCGCGCTGCTGGTGCGCACTTCCACCAGCGTCTCTTCCATCTCCAGGATGATCAGGCGGATCATCTTGGCCGGGTCTTCGGCCTTGTCGAGCATGTCGTTGAAGTTGGCGGCGATGATGTCGCGGGTGCGGGAGAAGATACCCATCGTGGAAAATCCTTTGGTGCTGGCCGTACCGAAGCTGGAGAACTGGCGGGGGCGCGCCGCGCCTTCGAAGCCCAGGGTGGACGGATCGAAGGGGCGGGCGCGGCCTGCGAAGCCCTGGCCGGTGCCGTTAGCCGAAGTCTGGAGAATTTCGATCTCCGCGTCGAGCCTGCTCATTGCAGATGCGCTCCCGTGCAGACGGGGGCGGCGGCATAGGCCTTGGTCGCGAACTGGTCGCTCATCGCCACCAGGTTCAGCGAGCCCATTGCCAGGATGCTGATGAGGATCGCCCAGTCGAGCTTGCTGCGAACCGGGGCGCCGCCGGCGGAGAGGCCGGAGGCGCTGTTGGCTGCGGGAGCTTCATGGAACGGCATGGCATCGGTCCTTCGGTTGGTCATCGGTGTGATTGACCAATGCTTCGCAAGGGGTGTGCCAAATTGCACAAACGGCGGAATTGCGCGATTTCAGCGGTTTGGGGAAAACACCGTCGAAATATGAATTGCCAATGAATGGGAAATTCTGCTAATATTTGGGAATGGAGCGCGAAGTCCAGTTCATCGGGCAATCGAGTCCCTTTCTTGACGCGGTGGAGCGGGCAAGCCGTGCTGCCGCCGTGCGCCGCCCGGTGCTGGTCATCGGGGAGCGCGGCACCGGCAAGGAACTGATCGCGCAGCGCCTGCACCATCTCTCGCCGCGTTGGGGGGAGCCGCTGATCACGCTCAATTGCGCGGCACTGCCCGAGACGCTGATCGAGGCCGAACTGTTCGGGCACGAGGCGGGGGCGTTCACCGGGGCGGTGCGGGCACGGGCGGGGCGGTTCGAGGAGGCCGATCGCGGCACGCTGTTCCTTGACGAACTCGGCACCCTGTCGATGGCCGCGCAGGAGCGGCTGCTGCGCGTGATCGAATATGGCGAAGTGGCGCGGATCGGTGCCTCGCGCCCGGTGCAGGTGGACGTGCGCATCGTCGGCGCCACCAATGCCGACCTGCCGTGCATGGTGGAGGAAGGCGCCTTCCGTGCCGACCTGCTGGATCGGCTCAGCTTCGAGGTGATCAACCTGCCGCCCCTGCGCGCGCGGGAAGGGGACGTGTTCGAACTGGCCGACTATTATGGCCGGCGCATGGCGACCGAGCTGGAATGGGATCGCTGGCCGGGTTTTTCGGCGGAGGCGATGGCCGCGCTGGAGGCGCACGACTGGCCGGGCAATGTGCGCGAATTGCGCAATGTGGTGGAGCGCGCGGTCTATCGCTGGGGATTCGCCGAGGAGCCGATCGGGCGAATCGTGTTCGATCCGTTCGACTATCCCTGGCGTAAGGCCCCTGCGGTCAAGGCGGCGCCCATGCCTGTACCCGTGCCTGCGGAGCCGGTGGCGGTTGCTCCCGCGCCGGTGCGAGAGGCTGCAGGCTTCGGTGATGCGCTGGCGGGTGGCAGCTTGCGCGCGGCGGTGGATGGGTTCGAGCGCCGGCTGATGATGGAGGCGCTGGAATGCCATCGCTGGAACCAGCGCCGTGCTGCCGCCGCCTTGGGCTTGAGTTATGACCAGCTGCGCCATGCGATGAAGCGGCATCGGCTGTCTGCGGATCAGGTTCCGGAAGAGTCGGCGCGGTGATTCGCGCCGGGGTGATGATGCGAAATGGATCGCTTTTCGGGCTACGCAATCGTTTGCTCAGAAATCTTGGGGCGATCGATTCGAAATATCGTCCTGAAAATGCCGGACCCCAAATGCCGTGAATGTCGACAGTTCGTTGCTCTCGGCTTCAATTTGCCAAGAAATTTTGCTTAAGGGGCTGCTCGCACAGCGGGCTGGTTTGCTATAGTCGTGACCCGCATGTTGTTTTAGAGGGCCGGCGTGTATCACGTGACCGACATTGCACAGGCCAGGGCCATGCTGGACAGCCTGACCGACAAGCAAGTCGAGGTTCTCGACCGTCTTGTGCTGCATCGCACGACCAAGGAGATCGCGCGAGAGCTGGCGATCGCCCCGAATACCGTGGATCAGCGCATCACCGCGGTGCGCGACAAGTGGGGCACGATCAACCGCAAGGACACCGCGCGCCTCTACGGGCGGCTGGTGGAGCTATGTGGCAAACCCCCATATGAGTTTTCCCGTGTCGACGATCGGGCCGAGCCGACGGAAGAAGTCGATCAGGACCTGCCGGTCGATCCGGTCTTCGTTCTCTCGGATGCACGCCCCCTGGTCGGGCATTCGGAATGGGCGGAGATGCGACCGTCGGCAATGGCAGGCCTGGAGGCTTTCGATGCGAAGTTCGGCCGTGCCGGGCGCTTGGTCGCAGTGATCGCCCTGGCATTGATGATGGCGCTGACACTGGCTGCAGCATTGTCCATCGCCGATGCCCTGGGGCGTTTGATCTAGCGGCGCGCCGGTCCGGTTCATCGCTGCGAAGCCTTCGGTCCGCACTCAGCGCATCCCGCAGATCGGGGCGCAACAGGGAATCGAAGCGATGACACCAGAAATTGCCGGCCTGCGCATCACCCGTAGCATCCGTTCGGTGGAAGACGACATGGACGAACTGCTGGCCAAGGCAGGCGAACTGCTGGCGGAAATCGCCCGCGCCCGCGTCGCCACCGAAGAAGCCGCCCGCCTGGTGCACCAGCCGATGGCCCGCGTCGCCAACGTGCAGCGCACGCTGATGGACGCCCGCCTCGAACTGGTGAAGGCGCACCGCGACCTGACCAAGGTTGCCGAGACTATGGACATTCCGATCCGTTGCCCCGATCAGGCTCGCGTGGCCGATGAACCGGCGACGGCGGAGGCGGCCATCGCCGCATGAACCCGATGGAGGGAGCAGGCGTGATCAATACCGAACAGGTGGTGTTCTTCCTGCTCCTGGTCGTCTCGGTCGGGCTGGCGTTGTGGAAGGGCGGTGCCCCCGAAAGGTGGGGCGCCGTCGTGATCCTGGCCATGCTCGGCATCGAAGCCCTGGCCGAAGTCGTCCTTCCCAGTGGTTTCAGACGGGTCGATCCCTTCTCGTTGCTGACCGATTTCGTGGGCACCGTCGGCTTCGGCTGGCTTGCTCTCCAGGCTTTGAGGATCTGGCCGCTATGGGCAACCTCCCTGCAACTGCTGAGCCTGAGCGCACACTTTGCGCGATGGGCGGACCTGGGCATTCCGCCGCTGGTCTACGCAGTGATGCGTGGGACGCCCACGGCCTTTGCGCTGCTGGCGTTGATCTTCGGGACGATACTCCACCTCCGCCGGCAGCGTCGCCATGGCAGCGATCGCTCCTGGCAGGATTGGTCCCGGGATACTGCCGGGTCAGACCCCTTTCGCGCCAGCTTCTCGAGACACTGGTAATCCAGCTGGGCCGTCTTGGCCGCGAGATCCTGGTGGAACTGCCCTTCGACCGCGACGGTCGACTTGCCGGAGAGGCGGTGTGCATCGCCGGCGGCGTCGATTCGATCAGCGGTAGTTACCGGATGCTCGTGCAGCGCGCGCTGGAGCGTGACGCGGTGGGCATCGTGCTTGCGCATAACCATCCTTCCGGCAGCCACCGGCCCAGCAGGGCCGATGTGCTCGCGACCAGGCAACTGGCGGCGGTGTGCCGGGCGGTAGACCTCGAATTGTTCGACCATCTGGTGATCGGCGGGCGCAGCGTTGCAAGCATGCGCCATGCCGGACTGATCGCGGGGACGGCACAAGCCCAGCCTGCCTGATCGGTCCGTTCGCATCACCGACGACGAGGTTCGGCGGCACTCCCTCCGCTGTCGAACGCAGGCCGGGTGGGCCCCACCCCCCCCACACTATCCCGCCCGGCCTGCACTGTTTTTTGTCGGGCTCACGCCCGGTGCGGTGCGGGCTTACGCCCGCACCTGCGGCACCAGCCCGAGTCTTTGTCGGGTGCGCCTTCGACATCCGTCGAAGGCTTGCGGCACCAGCCCACTCCCCCACCCGACCGCCCACGAGTGTATCCTGATGGGTGGTCGGGTGGGGGAGTGGGCTGGTGCCGCTTCCGGACGTCAGTCCGGATAAAAGGACTCTCCTGCGAGCGTTCGGTAGAGCAACAGACCAAATATTCGTCGTCATGCATATTCGTGCGGCAGGCGGTTCGAGCACCATCGAACTCTCGCGCGGGACCCCTTGCCTTTTTCCGGCAATGCGCTTATCTGCGCCTCATCCCGACATTGGTGAAACAAGGTTCGGGCTGGCGCCGGAAGGGGCCGGCGCGAAACTGCGTTGCCCTGGTGGCCGGTTGCACAGAACGAATCGATACGGAGAACACGGCTTGGCCGACATCGCACGCCTTACTGAAGTCATCGAACCGGAGGTCAACGCCCTCGGCTTCGATCTCGTGCGCGTGCGGGTTTTCGGCAAGAGCGAAGTGGGCGACGATGAGATCGCCTTGCAGATCATGGCCGAGAATCCGGCAACGGGTCAGCTCGTGATCGAAGAGTGCGTGAAGCTGTCGCACCGCATTTCCGACCGTATGGATGCGCTGGAAGAAGCCGGTGAAACGCTGATCGAGGAGGCCTATCGCCTCGAAGTCAGCTCGCCCGGCATCGATCGTCCGCTTACCCGCCCGAAGGACTATGCCAACTGGGCCGGGCACGAGGTCAAGGTGAACCTGACCGCGCCGGTTGACGGCAATCGCAAGGGTCTGACCGGCGAACTCGTCGGTATCGATGGCGACCAGGTCACCGTCGATGACAAGAAGTCCGGCCGGGTGACTTTCCCGCTCGGCGACATTCATTCCGCAAGGCTGGTCCTCACGGACAAGCTGATCGCCGCAACCCGCCCGCTGGATGTCAGCGGGGCCGACGAGATCGTCGAGGAACAGGAAGACTAAGCCATGGCCAGTGCGATTTCCGCCAACCGCGCCGAGCTGCTTGCAATCGCGAATTCCGTCGCTTCGGAGAAGATGATCGACAAGTCGATCGTCATCGAGGCGATGGAGGAAGCCATCCAGAAGTCGGCCCGTAACCGTTACGGCGCCGAGAACGACATTCGCGCGAAGCTCGATCCGCGGACCGGCGACCTGCGCCTGTGGCGCGTCGTCGAGGTGGTCGAGCATGTCGAGGACTACTTCAAGCAGGTTGATCTCAAGCAGGCCGAAAAGCTGCAGAAGGGCGCCGCGATCGGCGACTTCATCGTCGACCCGCTGCCCCCGGTGGACCTCGGCCGCATCGATGCGCAGTCGGCCAAGCAGGTGATCTTCCAGAAGGTCCGCGATGCCGAGCGTGACCGCCAGTACGAAGAATTCAAGGACCGCGTGGGTGAGATCATCACCGGCGTGATCAAGTCGGTCGAATTCGGCCACGTGATCGTCAACCTCGGCCGCGCCGAGGGCGTGATCCGCCGTGACCAGCAGATCCCCCGCGAAGCCGCCCGCGTCGGCGAGCGCGTGCGTGCGCTGGTCCTGCGTGTCGAGCGCCAGAACCGCGGCCCGCAGATCTTCCTTTCCCGCGCCCATCCGGACTTCATGAAGAAGCTGTTCGCGCAGGAAGTGCCCGAAATCTACGACGGCGTGATCGAGATCAAGGCCGCTGCCCGCGATCCGGGTTCGCGTGCGAAGATCGGCGTGATCAGCCACGATCACTCGATCGACCCGGTCGGCGCCTGCGTCGGCATGAAGGGCAGCCGCGTTCAGGCCGTCGTGCAGGAAATGCAGGGCGAGAAGATCGACATCATCCCCTGGAGCGACGACACCGCGACCTTCGTGGTCAACGCGCTGCAGCCCGCGACCGTCAGCCGCGTCGTCATCGACGAGGAAGAGAGCCGCATCGAAGTCGTGGTGCCCGATGACCAGCTGTCGCTGGCGATCGGCCGCCGCGGCCAGAACGTGCGCCTTGCCTCGCAGCTGACCGGCTCGCAGATCGACATCATGACCGAGGCCGAGGCTTCGGAGAAGCGCCAGAAGGAATTCACCGAGCGCTCGAAGATGTTCGAGGAAGAGCTGGACGTCGACGAGACGCTTTCGCAGCTGCTGGTGGCCGAAGGCTTCAGCGAGCTGGAGGAAGTGGCCTACATCGATCTGGCCGAACTGGCCGCGATCGAAGGCTTCGACGAGGAACTGGGTGAAGAACTCCAGAGCCGCGCCCAGGAAGCGCTTGAGCGCCGCGAGGAGGCGAGCCGCGAGGAACGCCGCGGACTGGGCGTCGAGGACGCGCTGGCCGACCTGCCGCACCTGACCGAAGCCATGCTGGTCGTGCTCGGCAAGGCGGGCATCAAGACGCTCGACGATCTGGCGGACCTTGCCACCGACGAGCTGATCGCCAAGAAGCGCACCGAACAGCGCCGCCGCGACGGTTCGGTCAACAAGCGCGCCCGCGACGAGGACAAGGGCGGCGTGCTTGGCGAATACGGCCTGAACGAAGAACAGGGCAACGAGATCATCATGGCCGCCCGTGCCCACTGGTTCGAAGACGAACCGGAAGCAGGCCATCAAGCTGAGGAGGCCGCCGATGCGGAATCCTCGCAATGAGCGCGTAAGCTCCGACATCGACGGCTCCGGCCCGGAGAGGACCTGCATCCTCTCCGGCAAGGTCGGTGCGCGTGAAGACTTCATCCGTCTGGCGATCTCGCCGGACGGATTGGTCCTTCCCGACGTCCACGCGCGTGCCCCCGGGCGCGGCGCGTGGATCGGCGTTTCACGCGAGACCCTTGAAAATGCCCTGGTGAAGGGCAAATTAAAGGGAGCGATGGCGCGCGCCTATAAGGGCGCACAACTTACCATTCCCGAAGACCTGGCAGACAGGATCGAACAGGCGCTGATTCGCGCGCTGACCGACCGGCTGGGCCTCGAACTGAAATCGGGCAGGTTGCTCATGGGCTCGGACCGCATAGCGCAGAACGCGCGTGAGGGCCGGGTCACGTGGCTTGCCCATTCCGCCGATGCGAGCGAAGACGGCTCGCGCAAGCTCGACCAGGCCTGGAGAGTCGGGAGCGAGGCGGAAGGAAGCGGTCTCAAGGGCACACGCTTGCCACTGGACCGGGAGACGCTGTCTGTGGCATTGGGCCGCGACAACGTCGTTCACCTGGCGCTCAACGATCGCGGCTCGGCCAACCGAGTCGCGGCGCAGTTGCAGCGCCTCCTGCATTTCCAGGGGCAACCCCACGCCGATCAGGCCGGGGGTGGTATGGATGATCGCGACGGGCCGGCACCTGCTGCCGCGCCCGCGACGACGAATTGAGACCGAAGGGCAAAACGAGAGATATGAGCGAGACCGACAACAAACCGACCCTGGGCCGCAAGCCGCTTGGGCTGAAGCGCTCGGTGGAGACGGGTGAGGTCAAGCAGACCTTCAGCCACGGCCGCACCAACAAGGTGGTGGTCGAGGTGAAGCGTAAGAAGCTGATCGGCAAGCCCGGGTCCGAAGGCGCCGAAGGCGCGCACGAGCAGGCCGCTCCGGCGCCGCAGGCTGCCGCGCCTGCACCGCAGGCCGCCGCGCCCGCGCCGCAGAGGGCTGCGCCGCCGCCGCCCAAGCCGACGATCATCCCCGGCGAAACCCCGCAGGAGCGCGTTGCCCGCCTTCAGCGCGAGGCTGAGGCTGCCCGCTTCGCCGCGCTTGAGGAAGCCAACCGTCGCGAGCAGGAAGAGAAGCTGCGCGCGATCGAGGACGAAAAGCGCCGCGCCGAAGACAATCGTGCCCAGGAAAGCAAGCGGGCCGAAGAGGAAGCTGCCAAGGCCCGCGCGGCCGAGGAAGCTGCCAGCGTGCAGGTCGAGGCCGAACCCGCTCCGGCACAGGCCCCCGCTTCGGCACAGGCGCCTGCTTCGGCGCCTGCCGCCGAACCCGAAGCTGCTCCGGCTGCCGCGCCCGTCGCGGCCGAGCCTGCTGCTGCGGAACCGGCTGCCGCACCGGTCGCCAAGGCTCCCGCCGCTGCTGCTCCGGCTGTTGCCGCGCCGGCCCCTGCGCCGCGCCGCTTCACCCCGGTTCAGCGCCCCGAGCCGGTGCGCCGTCCGGAAGCCGCCGCCGGCAACACCACCACCGGTGCTGCCACCGCTTCGTCCAGCGCCCCCAAGGCTCCGGCCGGTTTGAAGAAGAGCGCGGCGCCGCCGCCGGCGCGTCCCAATGCCGATCGCGACCGCAAGGGCGGCGATCGTCGCCAGTCGGGCAAGCTCACGGTCAACCGTGCGCTGAACGACGACGAGGGCGCACGCGCCCGTTCGCTCGCCGCGCTGAAGCGCGCTCGCGAGAAGGAACGTCGTGCCCACTTCGGCGGCCAGTCGCAGCAGCGTGAGAAGCAGGTCCGCGACGTGGTCGTCCCCGAGGCGATCACCGTGCAGGAACTGGCGAACCGCATGGCCGAAAAGGGCGCCGACCTGGTGAAGGCGATGTTCAAGATGGGCATGATGGTCACCGTCAACCAGACGATCGACCAGGATACCGCGGAACTGCTCGTCACCGAATTCGGCCACAACATCCAGCGCGTGTCGGAAAGCGATGTCGACATCGATACCTCGACCGACGTCGATGCACCCGAAACGCTGAAGCCGCGTCCCCCGGTCGTCGCCATCATGGGCCACGTCGACCACGGCAAGACCTCGCTGCTCGATGCCCTGCGCGGCACCGACGTGGTGAAGGGCGAAGCCGGCGGTATCACGCAGCACATGGGCGCGTACCAGATCAAGACGAAGGGCGGCGATCTCGTCACCTTCCTCGATACGCCGGGCCACGCCGCCTTCACGCAGATGCGTATGCGCGGTGCCAACGTGACCGACATCGTGATCCTGGTGGTCGCCGCCGACGACGGCATCATGCCGCAGACGATCGAGGCCATCAATCACACCAAGGCCGCCGGCGTGCCGATGATCGTGGCGATCAACAAGATCGACAAGCACGAAGCCAACGCCCAGCGCGTTCGCGAGCGTCTGCTTGAGCACGAGATCGTCGTCGAGGCGATGTCGGGCGACGTGCAGGACGTGGAAGTTTCGGCCAAGACCGGTGCCGGTCTGGACGAGCTGATCGAGAAGATCCTGCTCCAGGCCGAACTGATGGAACTGCGCGCCAACCCCGACCGCGAGGCCGAGGCGACCGTGATCGAAGCCAAGCTCGACAAGGGCAAGGGCCCGCTGGCGACCGTCCTGGTCAACCGCGGCACCCTGAAGGTGGGCGACATCCTGGTCGTCGGCACCGAAAGCGGCCGCGTGCGCGCCATGCTGGACGACAAGGGCCGCCAGGTGAAGGCGGCGCCGCCGTCGATGCCGGTGGAAGTGCTGGGTATCGGCGGCGTGCCGATGGCCGGTGACAAGCTGACCGTCGTCGAAAGCGAGCAGCGTGCCCGCGAGGTTTCGTCCTATCGTCAGGAACAGGCGACCGCCAAGCGCACCGCGACGGCGCCCGCCAGCATCGACACGATGTTCTCGGCCCTGGCCGCCAAGCAGACCGTCATCGAGTATCCGATCGTGGTCAAGGCGGACGTGCAGGGTTCGGTGGAAGCGATCAACACCGCGCTCCACGCCCTGTCGAACGACGAGATCAAGGTTCGCATCCTGCAGTCGGGCGTCGGTGCCATCACCGAGACCGACGTGGCCCTGGCTTCCGCCTCGGGCGCGCCGATCGTCGGCTTCAACGTCCGCCCGAACGCCAAGGCGCGCGAGCAGATCGCGAAGACCAAGACGCCGATGATGTACTATGACGTCATCTACGAGCTGACCGCCGAGGTCGCGAAGCAGATGGCCGGCATCTGGGGCCCCGAGCGGATCGAAACCGTCGTCGGCCGCGCCGAGGTCAAGCAGGTCTTCCCGGCCGGCAAGCGCGACAAGGCCGCCGGTCTGCTGGTGGTCGAAGGCTTCATCCGCAAGGGCCTCAGCGCTCGTCTTACCCGCAACGACGTCATCGTTTCGGCCACGACGATCTCCTCGCTGCGTCGCTTCAAGGATGACGTGGACGAAGTGCGCGCCGGTCTGGAATGCGGCGTGGTGCTGGCCGACACGAACGACATCAAGGCGGGCGACCACCTGGAAGTCTTCGAAGTCAGCCACCGCGAGCGTACGCTGGGCTAAGACGCGGTTTTTGCCGGGTCATGCCTGTTTCACGCGGGCGTCGATCCGGGAAGCCGGGATGGAAAGACGGACGGCCATCGTCGGGCGGAATGCCCGGCGGTGGCCGTCGGCCTGCCGGGCGGTCGAAATGGTGGAGTGCGGGCTTGAATGCCTTCACCGACCAGGCGACCGAACGCGCGGGATGCGGTTGTCTTTCGGCGATGGCGTCTCTTTGCCTTGCCGGATTTTGCGTCTTTAGCGCTTGGCGTTAGCGACACGGCCAGATGGGGGGAATGGTGGGGGCGGAACCTGGTGAGGACGCAAAGCGGCAGTCGGGGGACGCCGCACTGACGAAGGGTTGCCTTGGTGACCTGATTTTCGATGCGATCGGCTGCTTCTGGATTCTTGGCGGCCTGATGCTGCTGCCCGTGGGGATAATGGTGATCCGATGACCCGATACTGCGCCTTTTTCGAATCGCTGACCGTTCGCGGCGATCGCCTGTCGATGGCGGACTTGCGCTATGCTTTCGAGCGTGAGGAGCTGGAGAATGCCGAAACGGTGATCTCCAGCGGCAACGTCCTGTTCGATTACGAGGAACGGCCGAGCGAGGGGCTGGAGGATCTGCTGGCCTACCTGATGCGCGATCGCTTCGACCTGAAGGCCTTCGTGGCCGTGCGCACGCGTGAGGAAATTCGCGCGGCGGTGGAGGAAAACCCCTTCGCGGGCGAGAGTGGAGACAGCTTCGTCCACACCATGCTGCTGGAAAAGCAGCCGACACAGGCCCAGTTCGACCGGCTCGTGGCCGATCACGGCACGCTGGGGGAAGAACGTCTGGCGCTGGGCGCACGGTGCCTGTTCGTCGACTATGCCCGACCGCCCGCGGAAAGCCTGCTGACGGGGGAGTTCATCGCCAAACGGCTGGGCTGCCGGGGTACGGTGCGCAATGTGCGTTCGCTGGCGCGCATCCTGACCAAGATGTGAAAAAGGGCGGCGTTCCGCCAAGCACGCCGCCCTTTTTCGAATTTCAGGTCCGCTGAGCGATCAGTGGAACATGTTCATGGTCACGGCGGCAACGATGCCGCTGGTGATGCCGACCAGCAGCAGGTCACTGCCCGAACGCACGTAGTGATAGCCGCGCGGCGGCGCCTTCACGTTGCGATACTTGCGATAGTCGACCGTCTGGTAGTTCGTCGCGCGGCTGCGGTCGAACTTCTCACCCTTCTGAAAGCGATGCGGTGCAGGGGCCGGCTTCCTGGAAGGGCCGTGATTCTGCGTGGAGTGTCCCTGCTGCGGATAGCCGCTTTGCGAATGGCCCGGTTGGGCCATTGCCGGCGCGGCAAGGCCAGGCACCAGAAGTGCGGCGGTGAGCAGGGTGGCGGTGAACTTGCGCATTCTTTCAGCTCCTTGAAGCATGGGGGGAACCCCGCCTTAACCAGCGCGCCGATGAACGGTGCCATAATCAATTGTTGCAAATTGTCGCGCGTGGCCCACATGGGGATCATCATGTCCCGCCAGCAGACCACTCCCGAGCAGCATTCCGTCCGCCTTCTCAAGGTGGGTGAGCAGGTGCGCCACGTCATTTCCGAAATTCTCACGCGCCAGCAGGTGCACGATGCCACGCTGTCCGGCCATTCGGTGTCGGTCACCGAAGTGCGCATGTCGCCCGACCTGCGCCAGGCCACGGTCTATGTGAAGCCGCTGCTGGGTGAGGATGAGGAGGCAGTGCTGAAGGCGCTGCGCACCAACACCGCGTTCTTCCAGCGCGAGGTGGCCCAGCGGCTGAAGCTTCGGTTCGCGGCCAAGATCCGCTTCCGTTCGGACGAAACGTTCGACGAGGCAAGCCGGATCGACGCGTTGCTGAACGACCCGCGCGTGAAGCGCGATATCGATGGGCTGGACGAGGAGCCAGCGGGCGACTGAGCCCGCCAGCCCACTTCCGAGCGCGTCAGCTTGCTTCGAACGCCAGGGTAACCCGATCCCACCGCGCGGCGGCAAGGTCTTCCGGTGCGATCCGGAACTGGAAGACGCCGCCTTCGCCCCAGTTCCATTCCACCAGATCGTCGCAGCCCAGCTGCAGCAGCAGGATATCGTCCGGCTGGTCCGCATGGCTTGCGCCGGCGCCGAACAGCTGATGCTGATGGCCGATCGCCAGCAGGTTTGCCGAATTGATCCGGTCCAGCTCTGCCGGGGGCACTTGCCCGAAGGCGCCCAGGTCGCCGGTCACCATGGCGCGCAGCGATACGGTGGCCAGCGGCTCCAGCGATTGCGGCACGCAGAACCGCACCAGCCGCGCGCAATCGTGATGGACCTGGGCCAGCACCTCGCCCACCACTTCCACTTCGTCCTCGCTCAGCGCCGCCCAGGGATCGCGGCCGGAAACGAAGCCTTCCATCGCCTCTATCATCCGGCCCAGTTCCGCCTGTTCGCCCTCCAGCGCGGGAATTTCCGCCTCGCTGGCGGCCAGCGCCGCGTGCGCCTCGTCAAGGTCGGCGGACGTGGTGTGGGGGTTTTCGGCCAGGGTTTCCAGGCGCGCGCGGGCATGGCGCAGGCGGTCCTGCTCGTTCGCCACCTGATGGTCGGCGCCGTCCAGCGCGATATGCAGGCAATCGGCCAGATGCATGGCGCCGTGCCACCACAGCCGCGTGACCGGCTCCTTCGCGGCATAGCCTTCGCGGCGCCGGGCGACGCGCGCGTCCAGCCACGCATTCTCGTCCCCCCCGGCCGTTTCGCTGGCGTCCGACGCCACTGGGCTGACCGGCCAGAACGGGAAATAGGGGCGCGACAGGCGTGAGGCATGGGCGGGCAGCGGTTCGCCGCCCTCGTCGAACGCCGGCGGCAGGTCGGCAGGCGGAGCGGTGAAAGGGTTGTTCGCCTCCGGCACTTCGATCACCGCGCCGCTGCCCAGGAAGAAGGCCAGCGTGCCGGACAGCGGCAGCGGGCTTTCGGGAAAGGCGGCGGCCAATTCTGCCAGATCGATCTGCGCGGCGAAGGGCAGGGCGCCATATTCGTCATGCGGCCAGGCGCGTTCGCCCAGCCGGGGAAGGCCGCCCAGCCAGCTGGCGCTGTCGAACCAGGTCTGCTCATCGGTGCCGCGTTCACGCGGGTGGCGGACCAGCACCACCGATGGCAGCGGCGGATAGCGGAGGGGCGACATGTCTTCGGGTGCGACGTCATCGTCGCTGCTCACATCGACGGAGACCGGGGCAGCTTCATTGACCGCGTCGGGCTGCCATTCGGCGTTGCCTCGCAGTTCGGCGTCTCGCGGCAGACCGGGCACATGGTCCATGTCCGGCTCGACCGGATCGGGTTCGGGGCGCCAGACGAGTTCGGGATCGGGGTGCACCAGCTTGCGTCGGCGCCCTTGTCGCGATGCGCCGGGGTGCGAGGTGCCGCGCGGGGCGGGGATGCCGCCGGCCGGGGCCGGTTCGGACTGTCCGCCGCCACGGCCGATCACCGCCACCAGCAGGGCCAGCACCGCGCCCGTCGCCAGCGGCACGATCACCGCCATGCTGCGCCCGCCCAGCGCCACGGCGTGCGCAGCGGTCTGATCCAGCCGTTCGAGGGCGGGGCGCAGCGCTGCCGAACTTTCCGATGCGAATGGAAACAATGCGACGTAGCCAGCAACGATCGCGGCCAGTGCGAAGACCGCGAAGACGGCGATCCATCTCCTCATCACCACCTCCAGCATGGGGCAACCCAGCCTCGGCCACCGTCAGCTTCGAGTTGTCTCCATACAGTCTTAGAGAACCTTGGCCGCTTCCATTCAAGCGGGGACAAATGCAACTCATGCCCGTGCGGAGGGCAAGTGGGCATGTTATCCCCAGTTTGATGGCTAAACTCTATTTTTACTATGCCAGCATGAACGCCGGAAAGTCGGCAACCTTGCTTCAGGCGAACTTCAACTATCACGAACGCGGCATGCGCACGATGCTGTGGACCGCCGCGCTGGATGACCGCAGCAGTGGCGAGGGCGGGGACGATCATGCGATCGAAAGCCGCATCGGCCTTCATGCCGCCGCGCACCGGTTCGCGCCGGAGACTGACCTTGTCGCGCGGGTGAACGCCGTCCATGCGGTGGAGCCACTCGCCTGCGTGCTGATCGACGAGGCGCAGTTCCTTACCCCCGAACAGGTCTGGCAATGCGCGCGGATCGCCGACCGGCATGACATTCCGGTGGTCTGCTATGGCCTGCGCACCGATTTCCGGGGCGAGCTGTTTCCGGGCTCCGCCGTGCTGCTGGGGATTGCCGATGCGCTGATCGAGCTGAAGGCGGTGTGCCACTGCGGCCGCAAGGCGACGATGAACTTGCGCGTCGATGCCTCCGGTGCCGGCGTGCGCGAAGGGCAGCAGACCGAGATTGGCGGCAACGACCGCTACGTCGCGCTGTGCCGCCGGCATTTCTCGGAATCGCTGGGGTTTTAGGACTTCGCTTGAGGTGCGTAAGACGGTTTCACTTGGATGATTTCAGGGCCCGCAGAGTGATCAGGCCCAGCAATATCGTAATGACCAGCGCGAGAGACAGGGTGCCGGCCGGACCCAGTTCGTGGGCTAGCCAAGCCCATCTGTCTTCGACGAGCAGGCTGTCGTTTCCCTTGCCGCCGAACACCATGACCCCGCCTTTGCTCTGTCCGACCACCGTGACCTTATCGTCGCCGTCTCCGCCCTCGAAGACAATCGGGAACGGGGCGTTACTGGGCAAGGTCCATGAACCGCCGCCAACGGTTTTGATGTAGGCGGCGTCCTTTGGGCAATCAGGCGGTCGCGTGGCGGGCTTGGGCGGCCCGCCGGGTTTCGACATCAAGGAACAATGTTCCGACAAGGGTTCGCTGGCCATGTCGTTCTTGTTGATGCCGCCCGGTTAAGATTCTGCCCTCCGTCCGGTGTTGTGGGTACCACAGGGGCAGAAATTCGAGAATCATCCAACCAACCCGTCCGCCGGGCGCTTCCTCGCTGCAGCCTGTCATTTGACCGCAAACCGCGCGAAATTCGCAGGCAACCTTTCCATCGTCCCCTCGTTGGCAGTGCGACAACGGGTGCAGACGGGTCGAAATGCAGAATGCGATAGTTCATCTGGGATACCACAAGACGGCCACGACCTGGCTGCAGCAACAACTGTTCCCGAACGCCACCAGCCACGATTACCTGCCCCGGCAGACGGTGCAGGACGCGTTCCTCAAGCCCGCCGGCATGCATTTCTGCCCCCGGCAGGCGAGCGAAGTGCTGTCGCTGCGCGGGCGCAACCGTCCGGTGCTGCTGAGCGAAGAGAATCTTTCCGGCTATCTCCACAACGGCGGGCTGCACGGGTTCCTTGCCCCCGAAGTCGCGCGGCGCATCAAGGCGGTGCTGCCCGATGCGCATATCGTCATCTTCATCCGCAACCAGTTCGAGATCTGTCGCGCCACTTACGCGCAGTACGTTTCGGGCGGGGGCACCTGGGGCCAGCACCGCTATTTCGAGACCGCGCGGATGGTGCGCGGGGCGCTGACGCGGCCGTGGAAGGCGCCGGTGTTCGAATTCGAGCATTTCGAATACGACCGCCTCGTCGCCCATTACGACGATCTGTTCGGGCGCGGCCATGTCCACGTCTATCCATACGAGTGGCTGCACGATCGCGATGCCCTGATCGATCGTATGCAGCAGGATCTCGGGCTGTCGATCGACGACCTGCCGCCCGAAGGATCGCGTGCGAACACCTCGCTGGGCACGGCCGGGCTGGCGATGATGCGCGGGGTCAACCTGTTCACGCGCCAGTCGGTGGCGAACAAGGATCACATCGTCGATCTGCCCGGTGGGCAGGCGCTGCGGCATGGCGCCAAGTGGCTGGCCGGGCGCATGCCGGTGATCAACGAACGCCCCGCCCGCCTGTCGCCGCGCCTGCGCGAGCGGATTGCCGAGCATTATCCGGAAAGCAATCGCCGGCTGATGGACCTGCGCGATCTGCCGCTGGCGGACTTGGGGTATCCGGTCTGAGAAGCCTGATCCGCACCGCAGATGCCGGTTCTCATGGATTTGGATGGGCCTCATTGCGGTAAGCCGTTCCGCACCCTAGATCGGCGGAATGAACCAGACCCTGCTGGATGCCGCAGCGCTCATCATTCCTCTGATCCTGGCCATCGTCTTTCACGAAGTGGCGCATGGCTGGACGGCCCTTGCACTGGGCGACCCCACGGCGCAGGAGCAGCGGCGGCTTTCGCTCAATCCGCTGCGCCATGTCGATCCGGTCGGGACGCTGATCCTGCCGGGATCGCTGGCGCTGGCCGGCGCGCCGATCTTCGGTTGGGCCAAGCCGGTGCCGGTCAACCGCTGGCGCCTGCGCGATCCGCGCAGCGGGATGATGGTGGTGGCGGCAGCTGGCCCCGGCAGCAATCTGGTCCTGGCGGCCATCGGTGCGGTGCTGCTGGGTCTGCTGGTGCGCTTCAGCGGATCCGCGGAGAGCCAGACGCTGCTGTTCGTGGCGAACAACCTCAACAATTTCATCATGATCAACGTGTTTCTGGCGCTGTTCAACCTGCTGCCCATCCCGCCCTTCGATGGTTCCCACATTGTCGAAGGGCTGCTGCCGCGCGGATTGGCTGCGGGCTACGCCCGGATGCGTCCTTACGGATTGCTGCTGCTGATCTTCCTGCTGGGCGTGGTGCCCTATTTCTTCCCGCAATGGGGGCTGGTGGGCAGGCTGGTGCAGCCGCCGGTCATGTGGATGGCGGAACACTACTTTGCGCTGGCCAAGGCCGTCGCCAGCGTTTGAAGCCCCCGAAGTTGACAAATCGGCCCGGCGCGACTTGGGGGAGGGCATGACCTCCGCTCCCGCAACCCGCCCGGCGCCCCATGGCTGGATCATTCTCGACAAGCCCCTTGGCCTCGGCTCCACGCAGGCGGTTGCCGCCGTGAAGCGCAACTTGCGTGAGGCGGGTTATGGCAAGAAGGTCAAGGTCGGCCACGGTGGCACGCTCGATCCGCTGGCCACCGGCATCCTTCCGGTGGCGCTGGGGGAGGCGACCAAGCTGACCGGGCGGATGCTCGATGCCAGCAAGAGCTACCTCTTCACCGTGCGCTTCGGCGAGGAGACCGACACGCTCGACCTTGAGGGCAAGGTGATCGCCACCAGCGACGTGCGGCCGACGCTGGAGCAGGTGCAGGCGGTGTTGCCGCGCTTCACCGGGCCGATCGCGCAAGTGCCGCCGATCTACTCGGCACTGAAGGTCGATGGCGAGCGGGCCTACAACCTTGCCCGCGCCGGGCACGACGTGGAGCTGAAGTCGCGCAACGTGACGATCTTCGAACTGCAGGTCCTCCCCGGGACGGGGAGGGGGACCACCGGAGGTGGTGGAGGGGACGCGCGGCCAGAGGCGACATTGGAGGAGGACGCGACTCCCCTCCACCACCCTGCGGGCGGTTCCCCTCCCCGTGCCGGGGAGGACCTGGCGGAAGTGACCCTCCAAGCCCATGTCTCCAAGGGCACCTACATCCGTTCCCTCGCACGGGACATCGCGCAAGCCCTTGGAACCTGCGGAACAGTGACCATGCTGCGCCGTATCCAGGCCGGTCCGTTCGGCCTGTCTCACGCGATTTCGCTGGACAAATTGAACGAAATCGGCAAGGGCGCGAGCCTTGAACAGATACTCTTGCCACTGGAGGTGGGGCTGGACGACATCCCGGCCATCGACCTCGGTTCGGAGCAGGCAAGAGCGGTCCGCCAGGGCCGCGTTCTGACCGAACTGCCCCATGAAGACGGGCTCTACTGGGCGCGGGAGGGAACCATTCCCGTCGCGCTTATCGAGCTTTCGGGCGGAGAAGCCCGCGTCGTCAGGGGGTTCAACCTATCGGATGTCGCGGAGTAAAGTACATGTCGGTTACCGCTGAAAAGAAGCAGGACATCATTTCGGACAACGCACGCGTCGCTGGCGACACGGGCAGCCCGGAAGTTCAGGTCGCGATCCTCACCGAGCGCATCCGCAACCTGACCGAGCACTTCAAGGCTCACCACAAGGACAACCACTCGCGTCGCGGTCTGCTGGCCATGGTCAACAAGCGCCGCTCGCTGCTCGACTACCTTAAGAAGAAGGACGTCGCGCGGTACAACGCACTGATCCAGAAGCTGGGTCTGCGTAAGTAAGAACTAACGGGAGGCGGCCCCTAGCGGGCCGCTTCTTGCATGAGGAGCGTTTTCCAATCGGGTGGATCACCTGATGACTCGGAAAACGCGGCAAAACAAAAAGTAAGGGTTCGTCCGCAATCCGGCGGAGGGCCCGGGGGCCACAAAAGCGGCTCCACACCGGACCGGGACGGCATACCCGGCAGTAAACCCCGCCGCGCAATAGGGCCGGTGGGCTGAGGAAAACCTCTTATGTTCGACGTCAAAACCGTAAGCATGGAGTGGGGCGGCAAGACGCTCACTCTCGAAACCGGCCGCGTGGCCCGTCAGGCTGACGGCGCGGTCCTCGCCACCTACGGCGAAACGGTCGTGCTCTGCGCGGTTACCGCCGCCAAGTCGGTGAAGGAAGGCCAGGACTTCTTCCCGCTGACCGTGCACTACCAGGAAAAGTTTTCGGCCGCCGGCCGCATTCCGGGTGGCTTCTTCAAGCGTGAACGCGGCGCCACCGAAAAGGAAACGCTGACCAGCCGCCTGATCGACCGTCCGGTCCGTCCGCTGTTCCCCGAAGGTTTCTACAACGAAATCAACGTCATCGCCCAGGTTCTGAGCTTTGACGGCGAGACCGAGGCCGACATCGTTGCGATGATCGCCGCTTCGGCCGCGCTCACCATCTCGGGCGTGCCGTTCATGGGCCCGATCGGCGCTTGCCGCGTCGGCTTCGTCGATGGCGAATACACGCTGAACCCGAAGCAGACCGCTGCGCTGGCCGATGGCCGCCTCGACCTCGTCGTCGCCGCCACCGGCGATGCCGTGATGATGGTGGAATCGGAAGCCAAGGAGCTGACCGAGGAAGAGATGCTGGGCGCCGTCATGTTCGCGCATGACGAATGCCGCAAGGTCGTGAACCTCGTGATCGACCTGGCCGAGCAGGCTGCCAAGGAACCTTGGGAAATCGACCTGTCGGACAACACGGCCGACATCAAGGCGAAGCTCAAGAAGGCCGTCGGCAAGGACGTTACCGCTGCCTACAAGCTGACCGACAAGTCGGCCCGCTCGAACGCGCTGAACGCTGCCCGCGCCAAGGCCAAGGAAGCTTTCGCCGGCGAGACCCCGCAGCTGCAGATGGTCGCCATCAAGACCATGAAGAAGCTGGAAGCGGAAATCGTGCGCGGCGCCATCCTGAAGGACGGCAAGCGCATCGACGGCCGCAAGCTCGATCAGGTTCGTCCGATCGAATCGATGGTCGGCTTCCTGCCGCGCACCCACGGTTCGGCACTGTTCACCCGCGGTGAAACGCAGGCGATCTGCACCACCACGCTGGGCACCAAGGACGCCGAGCAGATGATCGACGGCCTGGAAGGCCTGTCGTACTCGTCGTTCATGCTGCACTACAACTTCCCGCCCTACTCGGTCGGCGAAGTGGGCCGCTTCGGCGCTCCGGGCCGTCGCGAGATCGGCCACGGCAAGCTGGCATGGCGCGCGTTGCACCCGGTGCTGCCCGCCAAGGAAGACTTCCCCTACACCATCCGCATCCTGTCGGACATCACCGAGTCCAACGGCTCGTCCTCGATGGCGACGATCTGCGGCGGCTGCCTTTCGATGATGGACGCCGGCGTGCCGCTGGCCCGTCCGGTTTCGGGCATCGCCATGGGCCTGATCCTGGAAGGCGACGAGTTCGCCGTCCTCTCGGACATCCTGGGCGACGAGGATCACCTCGGCGACATGGACTTCAAGGTGGCTGGCACCGAACTCGGCATCACCACGATGCAGATGGACATCAAGATCGCCGGCATCACCAAGGAAATCATGGGCAAGGCGCTGGAGCAGGCGAAGGCCGGCCGCGCGCACATCCTGGGTGAGATGAACAAGGCCCTGGGTTCGGCTCGCACCGAACTTTCGGCCCACGCACCGCGCATCGAGACGATCCAGATCGACAAGTCGAAGATCCGTGACGTCATCGGCACCGGCGGCAAGGTGATCCGTGAGATCGTCGCCGAAACCGGCGCCAAGGTCGACATCGACGATGAAGGCGTGATCAAGATCTCGTCGTCCGACGTGGCCCAGATCGAAGCCGCCAAGAAGTGGATCCTCGGCATCGTCGAGGAAGCGGAAGTCGGCAAGATCTACAACGGCAAGGTCGTCAACATCGTCGACTTCGGTGCCTTCGTGAACTTCATGGGTGGCAAGGACGGCCTCGTCCACGTCTCCGAAATGAAGAACGAGCGCGTCGAAAAGCCGACCGATGTCGTCAAGGAAGGCCAGGAAGTTAAGGTCAAGGTCCTCGAGATCGATCCGCGCGGCAAGGTTCGCCTGTCGATGCGCGTCGTCGACCAGGAAACCGGCGCCGAGCTGGAAGACACCCGTCCCGCCCGCGAACCGCGTGAACCGCGCGGTGACCGTGGTGGCGACCGCGGCGGTGACCGTCGTGGTCCGCGTCGTGACGGCGGCCGTGGCGGCAACGACCGAGGTCCCCGTGGCGATCGCGGCCCCCGTGGTCCGCGCGACGGCGGCAACGGCGGCGGCGACCCCGACCACATGCCGGCGTTCCTGAAGGAAGACTGATCGCATGGCGATCAGTGGCCTGAAGGAAGACTGATCCTTCAGCGCCCGCATGAGCAGAAATGAGAAGGGGCCGCAGCGATGCGGCCCCTTTTTATTTGGGCGGGAGGGGCAAGGCGATCGTCACTCACCAGGAATGACCCGCAAAAGTCGGTCGTGGTTTCGTGTGTGTGGGCCAGCGAAGGCTCAGTTTCCCACTCTATCGTCCCACCATCAAACCTCGTCGTCCCCGCGAAGGCGGGGACCCCGCTTTTCTTGAGATGCAGCGCGAAGGAAGCGGGGCCCCCGCCTTCGCGGGGGCGACGGGGTTGTTTGTTGTTGGGTGGGTGATGTTCATTCCGAGATGAATGGGCGTTCGGAACGCCATCTTGCGCCTCTCTTCGCCATTGCGGCGTAGGGAGGGGGTAAGGGCAGTGCGGAAGGATGAGGCTTGGCCAAGCACGGCCGCGCCCTTGCAAAACTCAGCCCGTAACCGCCAGCCTCGGCGCCTGCTTGTCATCGCGCTTGGACCGGCGTTCGCTCAGGATCACGCGATTCTTGCCGCTCTGCTTGGCGGCATAGAGGGCGCTGTCCGCGCCGGGGACGACGTCGGCGGCATTGGTTGCGGTTTCGGGCACGGTGGCCACGCCGAACGAGGCGCTGATCGGGGCGCCGTGGGCTTCGGACAGGCTCTCGATCCGCTTGCGCAGGATTTCCGCCTTGGCGGCGGCGTTGTCGAGCCCGCACTTGGGCATGATGACCACCAGTTCCTCACCGCCGTAGCGGGCGACGACGTCGGAGGGGCGCAGAGTGCCGACCAGTTGCGCGGCCACATCGCGCAGCACGGCGTCGCCTTTGGCATGGCCGAATTCGTCGTTGATGCGCTTGAAGTTGTCGAGATCCACCATCAGCACCGATGTCGCGGTGCCGGTACGTTCGGCCAGGCTGATGTAGCGCTCCAGCGCATCTTCCATGTAGCGACGGTTGTAGAGCCCGGTCAGCGGATCGCGCAGCGACTGGGTACGCAGCTTCTCGCGCAGGGCGATGTTGGAAAGCGCCAGTGACATCGAATCGGCCAGCGCCTGTGCGGTGCGGCGAATGTCGGTCAGTTGTACCGGGGCCGCGTCGACATCGCTTGCCAGCAGCAACAGGCCGAACACCTGTCCGCGCGCCATCATTGGCACTTCGATCGTGGAGCCTTCGCCGATCTGGTGCATGCAGCACAGGCCGCCACTCTCCGGATCGTTGGTGTGCGGCTTGCCGCGCTTCAGGGCCCAGCAATTGCCCGGCAGCAGCGTGCCCGCCGGTTCGAACGCGGGCGAGCGGCTCCAGGACTTGGCAAGGTCCAGCCGATCGCGCGAATTGTTGAAGACGTAGAGCGCGCCGCCGAAGTCCGGCAGCAGGCGCTGGGCAGTGGCCATGAGCACGGCGCCGGCATCGTCGTGATCCTCGGCCGCCTGCAGCATGTCGGTCATCGCGAAGAGTTCTTCGACCTGGCTGCGGGCATCGCGCGCTTCGTCGATCAGGCGGATATGGTCGCCCAGTTCGGCAACCGCACGACGGCCGAACAGCACGCCGACGAACAGCGTGAACAGCGCGCAGGCGGCGGCCACGGTTGCCAGCGAGCGGGCCGTGGTACCTTCCGCGAACATCGCGGCCAGCGCGCAGACCGTGCAGATCGCCTGGATCACATGCACGGCAATGCGACGGGCGAAAGTGACCGTTCCGTTTGGCGACAGGATACTTTCGTGCTGCACCGTTGTTCACCCAGGTTCGATTTAGAAAGAACCTAGGTAGGATTCGCTAAGAAACGGTAACTGTCGTAACTGGCGCAAACCGATTACAAAATCATAATTGTGAAGCCGATATCGGCCGATTTGCGAATACTGATGTTAACCATCGCGCATATTGGCGTTGGCTGGGTTAGCTGCCCTGATGGGTGTGAATCCCGGTTGCGGGCCTGTATCGCACGCGCATTTTCAGGCGGCGCAAATCGGACTGCGCCGTACCGTTTCCGTTGTGATGGCGGGTATTATTGCGCGGTGTCAGGGGCGGGCGCAGTGGTGCGCCGCGCGGTGAGAATCTTCACCGGCGGTTCCAGCATCTGCCCGCGCATCACGCCTTCGCCCTTGGTGGCGGATCGCGGCGCGTCCCAGATCTTGCGCACCACGTCCATGCCCGAAACGACATGGCCGAAGGCGGCAAAGCCGGCCTTGAACTCCGGATTGTCGGAGGCGGGATTGGCATCGAGCGACTTCACATCGCCGATCATGATCGTGAAGTCCGCCGTGGCGGTGCCCGGCGCATAGCGCGCCATGGAGATCGTGCCGGAGGTGTGATGCAGGCCGGTCTGGCTGGTGGGCTCATGCGCGACGGGCGGCAGCACCTTGATGCCCTGCAGGCCGCCTTGCAGCAGGCCGCTGGGCTCATCGCCCCAGTCCAGATGCATGGCGCGGTAGAACGTGGTGCCGTCGAACTTCTTCGCGTCCACGTACTTCAGGAAATTGGCGGTGGTCAGCGGCGCGTGCGTCTTGTCGAGCGCGAAGACGATCGTGCCTTCTGAGGTCGTCATCGCCACATAGACATATTCGACCGGGGTCGCCGCCGGGGCCGGAGCGGCCGGTGTGGCAGCGGGGGGCGTGGCAGGAACCTGCTGCGCCGAGGCCGGAAGCGCCGCGAGGGCGAGAGCCGCCCCGGAAAGCAACGGCACGGCAAAGCGCCAGTTACGCTGAACGCCTTGTCGTGCCGCGATCGTCATCGGATCAGCGAACCCGCGGTCCGCCGAAGGGCAGCGGCGGAGGGGGACGGCGCGCGCCGCGCGGCAGCTGGGCCTGATAGGCGCGGCCGCAGTGTTCGACGCAGTACGGGAAACCGGGGTTCACCTTGTCGCCGCAGAAGTGGAAGTCCGGCTCACCCGGGTGGCCCATCGGCCAGCGGCAAACGCGATCGTTCAGGTCTAGCAGGCTGGTCTTGTCGGCGATCTCGGCGCTCGGCTTGGCCGGCACCAGACGGCGCGGCGGGGCAGGCGGGATCGGCTGCTGCTGATCGCCGGGACCCTGACGCAGGAAGCCGCCGGGGCCGACCGAGACCACGCGCGGGCCCTTGGGCACCACGGGCGCTTCGTCATCGGCCGCGAAGGGCTGCGCGGCGGGCTCAGGCGCGCGCGGTGCGGGGGCAACGGGCGGCGTCGGCGCAGCGGCGCGCGGGGCCGGAGCCTCTGCGCGCGGTGCGGGTGCCGGTGCCGGCTCCTCCGCCGGCTTGGCCTTCTTCGGCGCAGGCGCGGGGCGTGCCGGCTTCTCGTTCGCCTTCACGGGGGAGGGGCGGGCCTTCAGGCCGAGGCGATGGGCCTTGCCGATCACCGCGTTGCGGCTGACGCCGCCAAGCTCGTCCGCGATCTGGCTGGCGGTGGCTCCGCCCTCCCACATCTTGGTCAGCTTCTCGATCCGCTCGTCCGTCCAGCTCATTCCAGTTCCATCTTCTTGCAGGGAGCGATTCGATAGAGAATCGCCCCGAAATTCCGTTGCACGGCTTGCCTTGGAAAGCCGCAGCCGATACTCGCGGGGGCATGGCCGATCAAACGAATTCGACCGCTCTGCAGTCCCCCGAGGGGATCGTGCAGCCCCGCCACTTCCCGGCAAAGGGAGAACCCCTGATCCACCAGGTGAACTGGCTGGGGCTCAAGACCCTTTATATGAAGGAGGTGAAGCGCTTCTTCAAGGTCCAGACCCAGACGATCTGGGCCCCGGCGATCACCACGATGCTGTTTCTGGTGATCTTTACCGTGGCGCTGGGCCGCGGCGGGCGCGAAGTGCTGGGCGTGAACTTCGCCACCTTCGTGGCGCCGGGCCTCATCGTCATGGGGATGATGCAGAACGCCTTCGCCAATTCCAGCTTCTCGTTCCTGGCCGGCAAGATCCAGGGCACCATCATCGACTATCTGATGCCGCCGCTGAGCGAGGGCGAACTGATGCTGGCGATGACCGGCGCTGCCGTCACCCGCGCGCTGCTGGTGGGCCTGGCCCTTTCCGCCGCGATGCTGCTGTGGCCTGGCGTGGACCTGACCGTGCGCCATCCCTGGGCAGTGGTGTGGTTCGGCCTGAACGGATCGGTGTTTCTCTCGCTGCTGGGCCTGCTTTCGTCGATCTGGGCGGAGAAGTTCGACCACAACGCCGCCGTCACCAACTTCGTGATTGCGCCCCTCTCGCTGCTGTCGGGCACGTTCTACGTGATCGACAATCTGGCGCCCGCTTTCCAGACGGTCAGCCGGTTCAACCCGTTCTTCTACGTGATCTCCGGCTTCCGCTTCGGCTTCCTGGGCCAGAGCGACATCGGCAATTCCAACCTGGCCGTGCTGCACAGCGCGATTGGGCTGGGCGTGCTGAACGCGGCTTTCGCGCTGGTGGTCTATCTGGTGCTGCGCTCGGGCTGGAAGCTGAAGGGCTGATTTCCCGAACGGCTGATTTCCCTGACGGACGACATAAGAAAGCCGGCGTGGGTCAAACCCCGCCGGCTTTTTTGTTGTCCCCAGGAAGGGGCGCTTAATGCGCGAGGCCGCGCCGCAGTTGGTAGTGCCCGTCGTGAAACGCTTCGAACAGCTGGGGCACGGAGGGGTGTTCCACCGGGCCGCCGTCTGCGTCTTCCATCAGGTTCTGCTGGCTGACGTAAGCGACGTAGCTGGAATCCTCATTCTCGGCGAGGAGGTGGTAATAAGGCTGATCCCGTTTGGGGCGGACGTCGACGGGAATCGATTCGTACCATTCCTCGCTATTGGCGAAGACGGGATCGATATCGAAGACGACGCCGCGAAAGTCATGATTACGGTGCCGGACCACATCGCCGATAGCGAAACGAGCCCGGGTCTGGCGGGGTGCATCGATGACGCGACCGGCCTGGGGTGAGAAGAACGACGCCCTGTTCATGTGGTCAATATAGGATTGGGGCCGGGGGCTCACAAGCTGGCCTGTGGATTGTTCCCCACATTTTGCAAAAAGAGGGCTTGGCAAGTGCGATTGCGCCAGCTAGAGGCGCGCTTCCCGACCCGATGGAGACCTTCCATCGCTATCGCATCTCTAGCGGAGAGGTGGCAGAGTGGTCGAATGCGCTGCACTCGAAATGCAGTGTACGGGAAACCGTACCGTGGGTTCGAATCCCACCCTCTCCGCCAAGGGACCATCCCACCACATCACGATTCAGTCTCATAAATCCAAGCGTGTCGCGGGTTTATGCCATGGACGACCTTGCCGTTGAGCAGGTTACTCATCGCCGGGCGAATCGCGGCTAGTGTCGTGGCTATTTATATTCGATCAGCACTTTCTTGCGCGCGGAGAGAATGCTCCACCAAAAGTCGAGCTGCCCGGCGCAATGGGGCACTTTGCCCAATACGATATGCGTCGCATAGATAGCGTCTGAGCGACGATAGACCCGCCACCAAAGCACCGGCCAAAGGAGCCAGAACGGCGGCAATCCCCATGCAAGGTTGCTCAGTACGTGCTTGATGAGCTTCGGGTCTTCCCTGCCGCGGCGGTACCACGCCTCTGCGCCCGCGTGGCCGCTCCTTCGGTTTCTCTGCCACCATTGCCACCATGAGGTCATGGCCACGTCATGCAGGGTCATCTCGTCGGCCAGGCGGATGATCTGCCATTGCCGACGTCGGATCCGGTGGCACAGATCGTCGTCCTCGGCGGCGATCAGGCCTGGGTCATAACCGCCGATCGCCCGCATGGCGTCGACCCGTATCAGCGCATCTCCGCCGCATTTTTCGGCGGGCCCCGCGACACCGTCCCACTCGATATCGCAGACGTAGTTGAAGTGGGTCTTGTCAGGATAGCGTTCGCGCCGCCTGCCGAAGACGATGGCCGTACCAGGGGCGTCTTTGATTTCCGCCAATGCGGCCGCTATCCATCCGGAGGAGATTTCGCAGTCGCCATCGATGAACTGTACGAACTGCGTATCCGGCCAAAGCGCCATTATGCGCTCAAACCCTGCATTGCGGCCCCGTGCGGCGGTGAAGGGCAAAGTGGAATCGAGTTCAATCACTTCGATGCCGAAACTGCGTGCCAGATCGGCGCTGCCGTCCTTCGAGCCGGAATCGACGTAGACGACGCGATCGCTGTCTCGTGTTGCCGACTGCAGGGAAGGGCGCAATCTCTCGCCTTCATTGCGCCCGATCACCACGATGCCGACAGCCGCATCCGGCGAGAGATCGCGATTGATGGCCACGCTTTGAATGTTCGACATCTGGCAATCATCCAGTTCTTTAGGGCCTGCAGCTGCGCTTCCATGCCCATAAAGGAGGCGGGCGCTTCAAACCGGGGCCGGCGGAATCAGCCGCAGCAAGGCCGGCAATCGCTGGTACCAAAGTGCGCTTGCCCGCTGACGCGGCGACAGGCCTTGGGCCAGATCGGCAATCTCGCGCCGCTTCAGACCTGATCGTTCGCAGAAATAGGGATGCCGCGTATGGTCGGCGAAATAGCCGTAAAACAACGCTGCGCGGTCCTTGTCGTAAGCCGGTGCGCCGCGATGAAAAAACCGGGCGGTATCGGCGAATACCACTGTTCCGGCGGGGCCGGTGCAGCTTACGATGTCACGCGAATATTCGGTGCCAAGACGTTTTTGCAGCACGTCATCGGTACCGAATTCGAAGCAATAGAGATCGTCTACCCCCTGCGATTTATCCACGCGGCTGATCAGTTCGAACGGCCCCCCTCGATCGGTCACGTCATTGCAGTAGACGGCGATCTTGATCATCTTGCGATCCTCGCGGTCGCGATGCCACTTGCGCGTGCCGAGTTCGTTGCCGTCCGCCACCGTGTAGATCAGCGTCATGCCGTCATATGCAGCCGGCAGGCCGATATAGGCCTCGGCAATGTCGAGCAGGCGTTCGTTAAGGCCCCAGTGGAATATCTCCGGATTGTCCACCGTTGCCGAAGCCGGCGCGCAGATGAATTCACGCCCCGCGCTCGCATCGCGCCGGGCGCTTTCGGTGCATTCCTGCGCGACCTTTTGGGCCGCACGAAGCATCCGCACAGAGCCTGGCAGCCCCAACGCCTCCAGCGAGGTGACATAGACCCCGTCGCGTTCGAGGCCGGCCACGATTTCGCGGTCCAAGCCGTCCAGCAGAGGCAGCGATGGCCGATGCCGGTCAAGAGCCTGGATATAGCGTTGCCCCAGTCGACGGCGGATCAACGGTGTATTCGATAAGTTAAATGCAAGTTGTGCCGGTTTGTCACCCAATCGGTTCAAGATTTTCTCAGACAGAGTCTTCGACATGCCGAATCCTTCTACAAGGCGATCCTTGACATGCACCCAATGGCGATCTGATCCGATCCGGCGCTGCAATCAACTCTCAGATTTCTGTCCAGAATTCTTCCAGTTACGGAGGAAGATCAAAGCACTATCCTGTTTTTTCCTGTTCTTGCGCTTGGCGGCCTTGCATTTCAGGAGGGGGGTAATCTCCATGCATTCGTCATTGACGCGAAATGATGGCGAAACTCAGGATTGCCATGGCCAGGACGCGCGGGTTCGCACGCCTGATGTACCGCGTGTGCTGGTGCTCGGCGGTACCGGCTTTATCGGCAGGCACGTTGTCGCCCGCCTTGCGAAATGCGGACATGCGACCCGCGTGCTGACCAGGAACCTGCAAAACGCGCAAACTGTGTCGGATGATCAACGCGTTGAATACGTGGAAGCAGATTATCGCGATCCCGAAGTTCTCGATGCTGCACTGAACGGCGTGGACGCCGTCTATCACCTTGCCCAGGGCGGGGGGCGAAACTGGCAGGACTATCTCGACAATGACGTAGAGGCGACGCGCCGGCTGGCGGAAGCCGCGTTGCGACAAGGGGCCCGCCGGTTCATCTACGTCGGTTCGATCGATAGTTATGCGTCGGCCAACGCGGCCGACCGCATCGATGGATCGACTTCACTCGACCCGGGCATCGATCGTCGCAATCATTACGCGCGTTCAAAGGCTGCGTGCGAGCGCCTGCTTCTGGACATGGCGCGGGAGCGGCACCTGCCGCTGGTCATCCTGCGCCTTGGTATCGTGATCGGGGAGGGCCGTTCTCCGGCCCATCATGGTGTGGGTCGTTTTTCGGCATGGAACCGCCTGACCTACTGGGGGGACGGCGAGAACAAACTTCCCTTCGTGCTTGTCGAGGATGCGGCCGACGCGCTTGTCCGGGCCTTTGATGCTCCGGCGATCGAGGGGCGGAGTTTTCTTATAGCAGACGCCCCGCTTCTGTCCGCGCGGGACTATGCCTCGGCAATGCAGGCGCGAGCAGGGGGCAGGGAAAGGGTGCAAGCCAAGCCACGGGCCATCTGGCGATATTGGCTGATGGACCTGGCGCGTGGATGGGTGAAAGTGGCGATCCGCCATCCCAATCGCCATCTTTCCAGCCTGCATGATTGGAAATGCCGGGCCCACCGCGCGACTTATGACGCAAGGCAAAGCATCGCCGCTCTCGGCTGGCGGCCCTCCGGCACCCGCCGCGCGCTTGTCGAGCGCGGCATCTACCCGGCGGTCGATGCGATGCTGTAGTGCGCGATCCGGTCCTGTGCGAAGCGCTGCGCCGGCGGGGCTGACCGACCTGTCGGACAGCCCCGCCGGCAGTGTGCTTCAGGCCGTTGCGGTTTCCTGCAGCGCCGCCACTTCTTCGGGGTCGCCCAGGATCAGGCCGATGCGCTGGTGCAGGCCGACCGGCTGCACATCCATCACGCGGCCGTGGCCGTCGATCGAGACGCCGCCGGCCTGTTCGATCAGGAAGCTCATCGGGTTGGCTTCGTAGAGCAGGCGCAGGCGTGCCTTGCCTGTGGTGCGGCTGTCCGCCGGATAGAGGAACACGCCGCCGCGCTTCAGGATGCGGTGCACGTCCGCCACCATCGATGCGGTCCAGCGCATGTTGTAGGGTCGGCCGCAGGGGCCTTCGCCGGCGGTCAGGCGTTCGTCGATATAGCGGGTAACGGCGGGCGACCACTGCGGGCGGCGCGCCATGTTGATCGCGATCTCGCACGTGCCCGTGGGGATCTGCATCGGCCCGTCGGTCATGATCCAGGCGCCCAGTTCGCGGTCCAGCGTGAATTCGTAGACGCCCGAGCCGATCGTCAGCACCAGCAGCGTCTGCGGGCCGTAGATCGCGTAGCCGGCGGCGGCCTGCGCGGTGCCGGGCTGCAGGAAATCCTCCTCGCACACCTCACGCCCCGCGCTGTTGGCAGGCGCGCGCAGCACGGAGAAGATCGTGCCCACCGAAAGGTTCACGTCCACGTTGCTGGACCCATCGATCGGATCGTAGACCAGCAGGTATTCGCCCTTGGGATAGCGGTTGGGGATCGGATGGATCGTGTCCATCTCCTCGGACGCCATGCCGGCCAGATGGCCGCCCCATTCGTTGGCATCGACCAGCAGTTCGTTGGCCAGAACGTCCAGCTTCTTCTGGACTTCGCCCTGCACGTTTTCGGTGTCCAGGCTGCCCAGCACGTCGCCCAGGGCGCCCTTGCCGATGGCGTGGTTGATCGCCTTGCAGGCGCGCGCCACCGTTTCGATCAGCAGGCGCAGTTCGGCAGGGCAGGTGGAATTCGGTTCGCGTTGCTTTTCAAGGAGGAAGCGCGTGAGCGTGGTTCTTGTCATGACTGGGTCCTTACCGAAGAGCGGGCGACTATGGTCGTGCCGAATGGAGGTTCTGCGTCAGCCGTTGCAAACGGCATCGCGCAAGCGCGTAGCGACGTTGGGGCCGTGGGCAAAGGTGGCTGCGTCGATGATGGCATCGGCGTCCGGGCGGATGCCGGTATAGAGCACGAATTGCTCCACGGCCTGAAGCACGATCACTTCCGCACCGGAGATGACGGTCTTTCCTGCCGCCAGCGCTGCCTGGATGAAGGGCGTTTCGGCGGGCTGGGCCACCACGTCGAAGGCGATCTGGCAGGCGGCGATCTGTTCGACGGGGAACGCCAGTTCGTCTGCCTGCGGGCCTTCCATGCCCAGCGGCGTCACATTGATCAGCATCGGCGCACCCTGTTCGGGCAGTTCGGGCAGCCAGCGGAAGCCGTACTGTTCGGCAAGGGCCGGCCCGGCCTTGGCATTGCGGGCGACCACGGTGCCGTCGCGGAAGCCAAGGTCGCGCAGCGCGGCCACCACGGCCTTGGCCATGCCGCCGCTGCCGCGCAGCACGAACGGCGTGGCCGGATCGATGCCGCGCCGGGCGACGAGATCGCGCACGGCGGTGTAATCGGTGTTGTATCCGGTCAGCACTCCATCGTCGTTGACGATGGTGTTCACGCTGTCGATTGCGCGGGCCGAGCCTTCCAGACCGTCGAGCAGCGGGATCACCGCTTCCTTGAACGGCATGGAGATCGCGCAGCCGCGAATGCCCAGCGCGCGGATGCCGCCGATCGCGGCGGGCAGGTCGGTGGTGGTGAAGGACTTGTAGACATAGTCCAGCCCCAGCCGCCCATAGAGCGTGTTGTGCAGGCGCGATCCGGCATTGCCGGGCCGGCCGGAGAGCGACATGCAAAGCTGCGTGTCCCGACCGATGGATGGTTTGCCGGTGAAGGCGGAAACGGGGGCGGTCATGGAGGCTCCAGATGAGTATGGCCGGTGGGTTCGCGAATGCGGCTTGGTGGCGCTGTGGCGGACGAAGCGTGCATCGGCAAGTCGTGTCTCGGCAACCCGTGCACCGTCCTCGATACCGGAACCCGCCCTTTCGCTTCCGCTTGACCCTGGCCGGCGAAAATGATGGAACGGGCGCGTGAGCGACGATACTCCCCGCCCGGAATCACCTTCTCAACCCAAAGCCGGGGCCAAAGCCGGGGCCAAAGCCGAGGCCAAGGCCGAAGCGCGCGCGGCGGAGGCGGCGGCGATCCGGCGCCGATGGATCACGCTGGGCGAAGTGCTGGCGGTGGTCGCAGTGGTGATTTCCGCGCTGACCTTGTGGAACAACTGGTCCGAACGCAGCGACAGCGACGCGGTGAAGCAGGCGGATGCCCGGCGCGCGTCTACCCGTGCGGCAACGCTGGTTCTGGTGGCGAGCGGTTCGGGGGACCGGACGCTGATCCTGAAGCCGGCCTCGCCCGAACAGTCCGTGCAAAGCCAGACGATCGTGTTCCCCACCGCGCTGGGCGTGGCGCCCGCCGAAACCACCGGCGAGCCGAGGATCGAGGCAAAGTGGTTCGAGCGGGAACTGGAAAAGGCCCGCAGCGCGGCGAAACTGCCCGACGACAGCCGGGGGGACGAGCGGTTGCCGGTGGTGATCAGGACCCGTTTCCTGGTCGATGGGGAAGTGCATGAGGATGCCGCCCTCTACGACATCGGCTACAGCATTTCGGGTCATTGGCTGAGCGGGCACAGCGTCACTCTGCGCGGCGTTTCGCTGGTTTCGCGCGGCAGGGGCGCGGTGGCGCAGGCCGGGCTCGATGCGCGTTGGGCAAAGGTGCTGCCCAAGGGCGGGTAAGCGCCCGCGCCGCCTTTCCGAAGGCCCGCTGCAATCGTTTAACCTGCCGCACTTCCGCCAAAAATTCCCGGCCGTGGCCGCCGGGAAGGCGCGTTTTCGTCCTAAGATAGCCTTCGTGGGGAATTTGAAATCCGGTCAGAGCGGCCGCCCGCGAAGGAGATGAAGTTGACCATCAAGACCATCGAGGAACGGCTCACGTTCCTTGAGTTCAATGCTGCGCAGCGTCGCGTGCTCGCATCTGCCCAGCCGCTCCTGCGCAAGTGCATCGGCCCCGCTCTCGACCGTTTCTACACCCGTGTCCGCGCGACGCCCGAAATGGCGCGCATGTTCCGGGGCGACAGCCATATCGATTCCGCCAAGTCTGCGCAGGTGGGCCACTGGCTGCGCATTGCCACCGGCAAGTTCGATCAGGATTACTACGACGCCGTCTCGCGCATCGGCAAAGTCCATGCGACGATCGGGCTGGAGCCGCGCTGGTACATCGGCGGCTATGCGATGATCCTGGAAGAGATCATGGCCGCCGTGGAGCGCACCGCCAGCCCCTGGCGCCGCCTGTTCCGCCCCGGCAGCGATGCCGGCAAGATCAGCCGCGCGCTGGTGAAGGCGGCTATGCTGGACATGGACCTGTCCATCTCGATCTATTTCCGCGAGGCGGAGGCGGAGCGTACGCAGGCCATCACCGCGCTGGACCGGGCGATGTCGCGCCTGGCCGATGGCGATCTGGTGCATGAGATCGACGATCTGCCCAACACCTACCTTTCGCTCACCCAGTCCTACAACAAGAGCCTGGCCAACTTGCGCGGCACGATCGGTTCGGTGGTGCAGACCTCCAGCGCGATCCAGGGCGGCGCGGGCGAGATCGCGCGTGCTTCGGAAGACCTTGCCCGCCGTACCGAAAGCAATGCCGCCAGCCTGGAGCAGGCGGCGGCGACGCTGCAGCAGGTGGAAGACCGCGTGAAGGTGACCGCCGGCGGCGCCCAGGAAACGCTGGAGATTGCCGGCGGCGCGCTGGAAGCGGTGACGGACGGGCGCGGCGTGGCGGTGGATGCCGTGCAGGCCATGCGCACCGTGCTGGAAAGCGCGCGCGGGATCGACGGTGTGATCGAGGGATTGGACAAGATCGCCTTCCAGACCCGCGTTCTGGCGATGAACGCGGCGGTGGAAGCCGGCCGCGCGGGGGAGGCAGGGCGCGGTTTCGCGGTCGTGGCCGATCTCGTCAGTTCGCTGGCCATGCGATCGGAAGAAGAGGCACGCCGCGCGCGCGACGGGCTTTCGGCCACCCGCAACGAGATCGAGGAAGCGGCCTCGGCCGTCACCCGCGTCGATCAGGAGCTGGAGCGGATCGCCGGAGAGGTGGACCGGGTGCACAAGCTGGTCGCCTCCATGGCGCGTGACAACGATGCGCAGGCCATCGCCATCAGCGAGATCAACCAGACCGTCGGCATGATGGACCGCTCCACCCAGCAGAACGCGGCGATGGTGGAAGAGACTTCGGCAGCCACCCGCTCGCTCTCGTCCGACGCCACCGCGCTGGCGGCGAAGGCCGGTCTGTTCCAGATCGAGGAAGGGCGCAGGCCGGGCCTTCGCGCGGCCTGAGCGGCGGTTCCAAAACCCGCTGAAGGCGATTTCGCAGCATCTCTCCTCCGCCTCTGACAGCCGATGCCCATCAGCATATTTGCAGGGGGCGGGGGGAGAGGGCTGGCGTTGCGCTTGAAATGCCCCTAGGGGCGCGTTTCCAACGGGCGCCGACGCCGCGCCTCAAGCGTCTAGTTTCTGTGAATCATCTCGTCGCCCTCACGCAGGTGGGGGGCCTGCTTCCTTCCGCCACCGAGAGTAGGAACGGGCTTCTCGCCTTGGCGGGAACGGCGGGGTGTCGTGGCCCTGAATAGGGGGCTGGGGCAGCTCCGATCCGAGTGCGTCGGATCCACGGCGCCAGGATTTTGGTTTGCCGCGTTTTTCCGAATCATCACGTGATTCCAGCTGGTTGGAAAGCGCTCTAGACGTTCCCGGTATCCTTCACCGTTTCCATCGCCACATAGGTCGACGTGCTGGCGACATGCGGCAGGTTGGACAGCTTCTCCCCCAGCACCTCGCGATAGCGGCGGATGTCGCGCGTGCGGACTTTCAGCAGGTAGTCGAAGTGGCTGGCCAGCATGTGGCATTCTTCCACTTCGGCAATGCGCCGCACCGCCGCGTTGAACTCCTTCAGCGCCTGCTCGCGCGTGTCGGACAGCTTCACTTCGGTGAAGGCCACGTGATCCAGTCCCAGAGCCGCCGGATCGACCGCCGCGTGAAAGCCCCGGATCACCCCCGAATCGATCAGCCGGCGCAGCCGTACCTGGCAAGGCGTCTTGGACAGACCGACCACGCGGGCCAGTTCGGTGACACTCATTCGCCCGTCGTTTCTGAGCGTTGCGATGATCTTGCGGTCGTGTTCGTCCAGATCGACTGATTTGATCGGCTTGGCCATGCGGATAGACTAGGTATGGCCTGAATATAAGTCCATATGGCCTGTTTTGGTCGCGTGAAAAGTCGGACCGCCACGCGGGCCCGCGATATTGTGCGCGCATGACCCAGACCCCGCCATTCGCCGCTTTCGCCCCCGCCATCAGCGCGCCGACCCCGCTGCGCAGCGCCATCACCGATGCCTTCCGCCGCGACGAGGCCGAATGCATGGCCCCGCTGCTGGAAGCCGCGACGCTGCCCGACGCCACCCGCGCCGCCGTCCGTGCGACCGCCAGCAATCTCGTCACCACGCTGCGCGCCAACCACAAGGGCACCGGTGTCGAGGGGCTGGTGCAGGAATACTCGCTGTCGAGCGAGGAGGGCGTTGCGCTGATGTGTCTGGCCGAGGCGCTGCTGCGCATTCCCGACGATGCCACCCGCGATGCGCTGATCCGCGACAAGATCGCCGGCGGCGACTGGGGCGCGCACCTGGGCAATGGTAAGTCGCTGTTCGTCAATGCCGCCACCTGGGGCCTTGTCGTTACCGGCAAGCTGGTCGGCTCCGTCGATGACAAGGGCCTTGGCGCTGCGCTGACGCGTCTGGTCGCGCGTGCCGGTGAGCCGGTGATCCGTCGCGGCGTGGACATGGCGATGCGTCTGATGGGCGAGCAGTTCGTCACTGGCGAGACCATCGACGAGGCGGTGAAGCGCGCCCGCGAACTGGAAGTGAAGGGCTTCCGCTACAGCTATGACATGCTGGGCGAAGCGGCGACGACGGCGGCCGACGCGGACCGCTACAACACCGATTACGTCAACGCGATCCATGCCATCGGCAAGGCCAGTGCCGGGCGCGGCGTCTATGGCGGCCCCGGCATCTCGATCAAGCTTTCCGCGCTTCACCCGCGCTATAGCCGCGCGCAGGCGAGCCGCGTGATGGGCGAACTGTTGCCCCGCGTGAAGGCGCTGGCGGTGATCGCCAAGGGCTATGACATCGGCATCAACATTGATGCCGAGGAAGCCGATCGCCTCGAACTCTCGCTCGATCTGCTGGAGAGTCTGGCGCTCGATCCGGATCTGGCGGGCTGGGACGGTCTGGGCTTCGTGGTGCAGGCCTATGGCAAGCGCTGCCCCTATGTGCTGGACTGGATCATCGATCTGGCCCGCCGCGCCGGCCGCCGCATGATGGTGCGTCTGGTCAAGGGCGCCTACTGGGATGCCGAGATCAAGCGCGCGCAGGTGGATGGCCTGGCCGACTTCCCGGTCTTCACCCGCAAGGTCCACACCGACGTGTCCTACGTCGCCTGTGCGCAGAAGCTGCTGGCCGCGCCGGACGCGGTGTTTCCGCAGTTCGCCACCCACAACGCGCAGACGCTGGCGACGATCTACCACCTGGCCGGGCCGGACTTCGCCATCGGCAAGTACGAGTTCCAGTGCCTGCACGGCATGGGCGAACCGCTCTATTCGCAGGTCGTCGGTGCCGACAAGCTGGACCGTCCCTGCCGCATCTACGCGCCGGTGGGCACGCATGAGACGCTGCTGGCCTACCTCGTGCGCCGCCTGCTGGAGAATGGCGCCAACTCCTCGTTCGTGAACCGTATCGCCGATCCTGCCGTGCCGGTGGACGAGATGGTGGCCGATCCGGTCGAAGTCGTGCGCGCCATGCCGCACCCCGGCGCCCGCCACAGCGAGATCGCCGTTTCGGGCGACCTCTACGCCGGCCGCCGCAACTCGGCCGGTATCGATCTTGCCGATGAAAACGCGCTGGCCGGACTGGCCGATGCGCTGCAGGCCTCGGTCGCCCGCGAATGGTTCGCCATGCCCGCCAATGCGCAGGGCAAGGTGCGCGAAGTGCTGAACCCCGCCGATCATCGCGACGTGGTGGGCAAAGTGATGGAAGTGGCCCCCGAAGCGGCCGCCGTCATGGTCGCGCGCGCTGCGATCAGCCGCTGGGGCGGTACGCCGGTGACCGAGCGCGCCGCGATGCTCGATGCCGCTGCGGATGCGATGCAGGCGCGCATCGGCGAACTGATGGGCCTTGTCATCCGCGAAGCCGGCAAGTCCGCCGCGAACGCCATTGCCGAAGTGCGCGAGGCGATCGACTTCCTGCGCTATTACGCGCAGCAGGCCCGCGCGACGTTCGGTGCGGAACAACAGGCGCTCGGCCCGGTGGTCTGCATCAGCCCGTGGAACTTCCCGCTGGCGATCTTCGCCGGGCAGGTTGCCGCCGCGCTGGTTGCGGGCAATACCGTGCTGGCCAAGCCGGCTGAGGAAACCCCGCTGATCGCCGCCGAAGCCGTGCGTATCCTGCACGAAGCCGGCGTTCCGGCCGACGCGCTGCAGCTCGTTCCGGGCGACGGCAAGGTTGGCGCCGCACTGGTCGCCGCGCCGCAAGTGGCGGCCGTGATGTTCACCGGCTCCACCGAAGTCGCCCGCCTGATCCAGAAGCAGCTTGCGGGCCGCACTTCGGCGGATGGCCGCGCCATTCCGCTGATTGCCGAGACCGGCGGCCAGAACGCGATGATCGTCGATTCCTCCGCGCTGGCGGAGCAGGTGGTGGCGGACGTCATCGCATCGGCCTTCGACTCCGCCGGCCAGCGCTGCTCGGCGCTGCGCGTGCTGTGCCTTCAGGAAGACGTGGCCGACCGCACCTTGAAGATGCTGAAGGGCGCGCTGGCCGAACTCACCGTGGGCGATACCCAGACGCTGGCGACCGACATCGGCCCGGTCATCACCGCAGAGGCGCAGGGCAACATCGCCGCGCATGTCGAGACGATGAAGGCGCGCGGCTGCAAGGTGGAGCAGGTGGCGATCCCCGCCGACTGCGCGCGGGGCACCTTCATCGCCCCCACCATCGTCGAGATCGACAGCATCGCCCAGCTGGGGCGTGAGGTCTTCGGCCCCGTGCTCCACGTCGTGCGCTTCCGCCGGGACGATCTGCCGGGCCTGATCGATGCGATCAACGGCACCGGCTATGGCCTGACCTTCGGCCTGCACACCCGTCTGGACGCCACGGTCGAGCGGGTGACGGCGGCCGTGAAGGCGGGCAACCTCTACGTCAACCGCAACACCATCGGCGCCGTCGTGGGCGTGCAGCCGTTCGGCGGGCGCGGGCTTTCGGGCACCGGCCCCAAGGCGGGCGGTCCGCTCTACCTTGGCCGTCTGGCCACCAAGGCGCCCGAAGTGCTGGGCCCGGCCAAGCATGGCGCGGCGCTGGTCGAACCCTTCGCTGCCTGGCTGGAGAGCGTGGGCGAGGCGAGCGCGGCGGCCGAGGCGCGCAAGATCGGCGCGGCTTCCGCGCTGGGCATGGAGACCGAGCTGACCGGCCCGGTGGGTGAGCGCAACCTCTACGCGCTGCATCCGCGCGGCCGCGTGCTGCTGCGCCCGGCGACGCGCGCGGGCCTGTTCGCGCAGATGGCGGCGGTGCTGGCCACCGGCAACACCGCGACGGTCGAGGGGCTGGATGTACCCGGCGGCCTGCCCGCCGAGATCGAGGCACGCTTCCACCCGCACGCCGGTGAAGCCTTCGCTGCCTGCCTGGCGGAGGGGGATGCCGCTGCCGTGCGCGCGGCCTGCGAAGCGGTGGCGGGCATGTCCGGCCCGATCGTGCCCGTGCATGTCAGCGCCGGACCCAACGGCGCGTGGTTGCTGGAGGAGGTTTCCACCTCGATCAACACCACTGCGGCGGGCGGCAATGCCAGCCTGATGATGATCGGCTGAGTTCGCCTTCATCGCTGCGACTCGGGCGGGCCGTTCCCTTTGCGGGGGGCGGCCCGCTGTCGTTTGCGCAAGGTGACGGTCCGGTTGACACAGTTGACACGCTCTAGGGAAAACCACCTAGGGGACGCCTTGCAGTGGCCGCCAGAGGGCAAGCCGCTGATCCTGATCGCAATTCGAGTCGCCCTGTCCTGCATCGCGCAAGAGTTTCAAATTGCACGCGAGTAGGAAAACGAAACACGCCGGAAACAGTCGCCGCATCCCGCCTGAGGCCCGACTCGTCCGCTTTCCGGCAACTCGCGCGCCGCAGCGTTCTTCACATCTTTGCGACCGACCGTCACAGGTGTAGGATATCAGGTGGAGAAACACCCATGGGCAGGATGATCGTAGAGGCTGCCACGAGCATCGACGGATATTGGACCGATGCCGATGGCGTGACCATTTTCCCGGTCGACGATGCGCGCCGCGCCCAGATGGTCGCGCGGCTGGCCGATACCTGCGGTGCCGTTGTTATGAGCGCGAAGGCCTTCGCGGCAGGCGGCGATCCGGACTGGTATGCCGACAATTACGAGCTGCAGGTGCCGATCTTCGTCGTCACCGACCATGCCCCGGTTCCCGCCCCGCGGGAGAATGCGCGGCTGCATTTCCATTTTCACGGCGATTTCGCCTCTGCCTTTTCCGCCGCGCAGAAGGTGGCGGGCGACAAGGCGGTGCTGGTGATCGGCGGGGCGCGAACGGTCAGTGCCGCGCTCAGCACCGGCAAGGCGGACGAGATCTGGCTGCGCGTGATGTCCCGCGCATTAGGCAGGGGCGCGCCGCTGTTCGACGACGACATGCCCTTCGAGGACTATTTCGTTTCGGAGATGGAGAACACGCCCAGCGCCGTGCATATGCGGCTGGAGCGGCGGCATCAGGATTGAGCGGAGCTTAGCGGCAAACAGAACTGACCCGCTAGAATCCGCTCGAATATACCCCAGCAGCACTCACTTCGTCACCCCCGCGAAGGCGGGGGCCCCGCTTCCTTCGCGCCACGCCCGCAAGAACAAGCGGGATCCCTGCCTTCGCGGGGATGACGAGTGTGTTGGGGGGAGTGAGTGTTGCGCGAAAACGTAAGCTAAACCCGCGCTTTACGCGCAGGCGGGAACCGCCTGCAGCGCAACCCCGCGCTTGTGGTGCACCAGCGTCAGCAGAAACACCGCCAGGCCGCCCAGCGAGAGGCCGGCGCCGATCCAGCCGGTGGAGGTCAGCCCCCAGCCGGCCGAGATGGCCAGCCCGCCCAGCCACGGGCCCAGCGCATTGGCGAAATTGAAGGCGCTGTGGTGCGCGGCGGCGGCCAGGGCCTGCGCCTCGCCCGCAACGTCCATCAGGCGCGTCTGCAGGATGGTTCCCAGGCCGCCGGAAAAGCCCACCATCAGGATCACCGGAACCAGCGTCCAGATATTGCCTGCCGCGAAGGGGAACAGGGCCAGGCTGAATGCGCTGAACAGCAGCGCGCCGATCGCCGCGCGGCTCTGTGCGCGGTCCGCCGCCCAGGCCCAGAACAGGTTGCCCACGGTCATGCCCACGCCGAACACCGCCAGCACCACCGGCACCAGCCCTTCGGAAACCTTGGTCACCTCGATCATGGTGGAGGCGACATAGGTATAGACCGCGAAGAGGCCGCCGAAGCCGATGGCGCCGGTCAGCAGGGTCAGCAGCACTTGCGGGCGGCGCAGCGCGCCCAGTTCGCGCGCGGCGCTGGCCCCTTCCGAGGGCGGCTGATGCGGTGCGAACAGCGCGACGGAGACCATGGTCATCAATGCCAGCACCGAAACCACGGCAAAGCCCGCGCGCCAGCCCAGCGCCTGCCCCAGCCAGTTGGCGGCCGGAACGCCGATCACCGTGGCGACGGTCAGCCCGGACATCACCATGGCCACTGCCTGCGCGCGCCGGTTTTCCGGCACCATCGAGGCCGCCACCAGCGCCGCGACGCCGAAATAGGCGCCGTGCGGCAGGCCGGACAGGAAGCGGAACAGGATCAGCAGCGGATAGCTGGGCGCCATTGCCGAAAGCCCGTTGCCCAGCGCAAACATCGCCATCAGCCCGATCAGCAGCGCGCGTCGGCCCACTTTCGCCGCCAACACCGCGATCACCGGCGCACCCACGAAGACGCCCAGCGCATAGGCGCTGATGGCGTGGCCCGCCTGCGGCTCGGTCAGGTGAAGATCGCGGGCGAAATAGGGCACAAGGCTCATCGCCGCGAATTCGGTGGTGCCGATCGCGAAGGCGCCCATCGCCAGCGCGAGCGTGACGAGGGCAGGGTGGGTGTGTTTCTGGTTGGTCATGTTGCACTGCAATATTGGGGGCATCTGGCACTTAGTACGCCACGGCGCAAAGCCAAGGCCCCTAAAGGTGTGTTTTTTGCACGCGACAATTCGCCTTGCGCAACTTGCAGACATCGATGTCGGCCGAACGGACTGAGTTTTAACTTCGGATAAGCCAATTCCGGCTATTCACTCGCGCGGGGGCGACAGTCGCGTCGTGAAGGGAATCGGCCTTGCGCCATGAAGCACCGATGGTGGAGCGCGCCGCCGGGCCTGCGGGGTCTGCGTCGCACCGGCGCGCGCGCAGCCTGCAGATATCCGGAGAGATAGCCGAAAGCGACTGGCGCGATCTGGAATCGCAGGCGCGCTTGCCGTCGCAGATGCGGGCATTTCACGCTGCGCTGGCCGAAACGATGCTGGCGGGTCGGGTAAGGCATATCGCGACCGTGCGGGAGAGGGGACGCGTCATCGCGCTGCTGCCGCTTTGCCGTCGCAAGGGCTGGCTGGGCCGCTGGCACGCCGCCGGGGAGCGGCAGGTCTACGAGCCGGTCGATGCTCTCTGCCGCGACGATGCGGCCGCCGTCGCGCTCGCGCGTGATCTGGCGCGGCTGCAGCGGCCCTTGCGGCTGGAGCGGATCCCGGCGGATTCGCCGCTGGTGCGCGGGTTGCGCACGGCGATGCGGCGGCGGGGATTGCTGGTGGTACGGCCGGCCACGGGTTGCCCCACGATCGGTATCGATCCTGAAAATCCCGATCCCGAGGCGCGCTTCAATTCCGGCCGCCGGTCGGACTTCCGCCGCGCCCGTCGCCGGGCCGAGGCCGAAGGCGTGGTAACCTTCGAAATGCACGCCCCGCGCCGCGAGGAATTTGACACCCTGTTCGACGAAGCGGTGGAGATCGAGCGGTGCGGCTGGAAGGGGGAGAGCGGCTCCGCACTCGGCTGCGATCCGGCAAAGGCGGCCTTCTTCCGGGACTTCCTTGGCCGCGCGAGTGGCGAAGGGGCCTGCCGCATCGCCTTCATGCGGATCGGCGGCAAGGCGGTGGCGATGCAGCTCGCCGTGGAGTTCCAGCGCCGCTACTGGCTGTTCAAGATCGGGTTCGACACCGCTTTCTCGCGCGTGTCTCCGGGCAATCTGCTGATGCTTCATGCGCTGACCGACGCCACCGCGCGGGGGTTGCTGGGCATCGAACTGCTGGGCGAAGTGGAACCGTGGATCATGGATGTGTGGACGCGCGAGGCGATGGCCTGCGTGCGGCTGCAGACCTATCCGTACAACCTCCACGGCCTGGCCGCGCTGGCGGTGGAGGCGACCAACTGGCTGTGGCAGCGGCGGCCGGGACGCAAATGAGCGCGGGCATCGGCACTACGGTACGCGTGGCCCTCTCGCGCACGGTGGAGGCGGTGGCGCCGGCGCCCGATGCGGTGGCGGCGGCGCGGGCGGCGCTCTCGCTGCGGGAACGCGGCATGGCGGCAACGCTCAGTTATTTTCCCGCGTGGAATGGCGTGCCCGATGGGATCGTGACCGCCTGCGGAGCCCTGTCCCACGCATTGAACGGTGCGGTTCCGGGCACGTGTCTGGCGATCAAGGCCTCGCCGCTGCACTTCGACAAGGCCCTGCTGCGCGCCGTGGCCACCCCGGCGAGCGCATCGGGGATGACCGTGGTGTTCGATGCACTGACCCACGCGCAGGCGGGGCAGACGCTCGATCTGGTCGAGTGGCTGGCGGGCGAATACGGCGCAAGCGGCACCGCGCTCCCCGCCCGCTGGCGGCGGAGCCTTGCCGATGCCGAACGCCTGCGCGACGCGCCCGTGCGCATCCGTCTGGTCAAGGGCGAGTGGGCCGATCCGGAAGGCGATGCGGGGGATCGGACGGCGGCGTTCCTGGAACTGGTGCAACTGCTCGCCGGGCGTTCCGCGCCGGTGGGCGTGGCCACGCACGACCCGGCACTGGCCCGCGCGGCGTTGGCGATCCTGATAGCTTCGGGTACCCCTTGCGAACTGGAGCAGTTGCGTGGCCTCCCCATGAAGCGCAGCAGCCGGGTGGCGAACGAACTCGGCGTTCCGGTGCGCCTCTACTGGCCCTTCGGCCCGGGCTGGTGGCCCTATGCGGCGGAGAAGCTGATCGAGCGGCCTTATCTGCCGAAGTGGTGGGTGGTGGATCGTTTGGGGGGCAGGCGATGAAGGCGCGTTATGGCGATTGCCGGGCGAGGACATCATCCCGATCGGGCGAAGATGCCCGTTCTATGGGCGGCGATTGATCGTCATGAAATGAGGCTGAGCGTTCTTGAACAACGGCTCAGCCTTTGAGGCCCGACACGTTCGGCACCCGCCTGGGCGGGCCAACAGGCAAGGGGGAGCGTCAGAAAACCCGCCCGAAAGCGGACTTCCAACCCTCAGCTCACAGATCCAGGCCGAACTCCGGCGCGTTCTGGTCGGTGTGGTCCGTGGTGGGGTGGGCGACGTGGATGCCGCATTCGGTCTTGTCCCACCCGCGCCAGCGGCCGGAGCGGGGGTCTTCGCCCGCCGCCACCTTGCTGGTGCAGGGCATGCAGCCGATCGACGGATAGCCCTGCGCCACCAGCGGGTGCGGGGGCAGGTCATGCTCGGCGATATAGGCGGCGATGCGGTCGGGGTTCCAGTCTATCAGCGGGTTGACCTTCAGGCGCCCCTGCGCGTCCGTCGTGTCGATCTCGAAACGTGGCAGCGTGGCGCGGGTGGCGTTCTGGAACGCCTTGCGTCCGGTGAAAGAGGCGTCGTAGTTCAACAGCGCCTTTTCCAGCGGCTTCACCTTGCGGATCTCGCAGCAGCCGTCCGGGTCATAGGACCAGCGCAGCCCGCTTTCGTCCTTCTTCGCCAGTTCTTCCGCATCGGGCAGCAGGTTGATCAGGTTGGTCAGGCCCAGCCGATCGACCAACTGGTCGCGATAGGCCAGCGTTTCGGGGAAGTGCTTGCCCGTTTCCAGGAACAGCACCGGGACCGAGGGATCGACAGAGGCGACGAGGTGCAGCAGAACCGCCGATTCCGCACCGAAGCTGGACACGATCGCGATATCGCCGGCCATGCCTTCCTTCAGCACCGTTTCGAGCATTTCGTTCGTGTCGGTGCCGCGGAACAGGCGGTTGAGGCGCACGGCATCGGCCTCGTCGAAACGAGGGCCGGTGTCGATCAGGTCGCGAATGCGGGTCACTTCGGTACGGGTCATCAGGTGGTCCCTTATGACGGCAGTTTTCCGTTCGATTAGGCGGAGATCAGCCGTGGCGCTTGGCCCAGATCGCCTGGCGGCCATCGACAGCGGTCGCCTGGTAGACGTTTTCCCAACGGTCGAACGCGGTCTGCGCGTCCTGTTCGTTGAGGGCATGGTCCGGCGCGAAAGCGTCGAAACCACAGCGGCGCAGGTGCGAGAGCATGTCGATCACCAGATCGCCCACCGCGCGCATCTCGCCCTGGTAGCCGGCTTCGCGAAGCAGGCGGGCGGACGAGTAGCCGCGCCCGTCGGTCCACGCCGGGAAGCTGACTTCCACCAGCGACAGGCGATCGAGATGCGGCAGCAGTTCGCGCGCGTCGTCACCCGGTTCGATGCGGACGGCGGTGGCATTGGTCTGATCACCGAACGAATCGACGGTCACCGCCGGGTCGTTCACCGCTTCGTCCTCACGAAAGCGGAACTGCACTTCAACCATAGATCGCTTCCTTGAACGGGGCCATGCCGATACGGCGATAGGTGTCGAGGAAGCGTTCCTCGCCCTGCTTGTTGGCGAGATAGACTTCGGTGGCCTTTTCGATGGCATCGACCACGCCGTCCTCGGTGAAGCCGGGGCCGGTGATCTGGCCGAGCGAGGTGTCCGCACCCTCGCTGCCGCCGAGCAGGAGCTGGTAGTTTTCCAGGCCCTTCTTGTCGACGCCGAGGATGCCGATGTGGCCCGCGTGGTGGTGGCCGCAGGCGTTGATGCAGCCGGAGATCTTCAGCTTCAACTCGCCGATCTCCGCCTGACGTTCGGCGCTGCCGAAGCGTTCGGAGATCTTCTGCGCCACCGGGATCGAGCGGGCATTGGCCAGCGCGCAATAGTCCAGACCCGGGCAGGCGATGATGTCGCCCACGGTGTCGAGATTCGCAGTAGCAAGGCCCGCTTCGTCCAGCGCCTGCCACACGGTGTAGAGGTCGGCCTTCTTCACGTGCGGGAAGACGATGTTCTGGGCGTGGGTGACGCGCAGTTCGTCGAAGCTGTAGTCCTTGGCCAGTTGCGCCATCAGGCGGATCTGGTCGGCGGTGGCATCACCGGGAATGCCGCCCACGGGCTTCAGCGAAACCGTGGCGATCACGTAGCCCGCCTGCTTGTGGGCATGCGTGTTGCGCTCCACCCAGAGGCGGAAGTCGGGATCGGTCAGGTCCAGATCGTCCGAAACGCCGGCTTCGAAGCCGGGATCGACGAAGTGGGCCTTGATCCGCTCCAGCTCGGCCAGCGGCGGCTCGATCGGCTGGGTCAGCAGGTGCGCGAATTCTTCCTCCACCTGGCGGACGTATTCGTCGCGGCCCAGTTCGTGGACGAGGATCTTGATGCGCGCCTTGTACTTGTTGTCGCGGCGGCCATAGCGGTTGTAGACGCGCAGGCACGCTTCCGAATAGGTGATCAGCTGGTCCAGCGGCACGAAGTCGCGGATCAGCGGGGCGATCATCGGGGTGCGGCCCATGCCGCCACCGGCGTAGAACTGGGCGCCGATCTCGCCGGCGTCATTCTTCACCATCTTGATGCCGATGTCGTGCAGGCGCATCGCCGCGCGGTCCGTCTCGGACGCGATGACGGCGATCTTGAACTTGCGCGGCAGCACCAGGAATTCCGGGTGGAAGCTGGACCACTGGCGCAGCAGTTCCGCATAGGGGCGCGGATCGACGATCTCTTCCGCAGCCGCACCGGCGAACTGGTCGGAAGAGATATTGCGGATGCAGTTGCCGCTGGTCTGGATGGCATGCATCTCCACCTTGGCCAGTTCGGCCAGGATGTCGGGCGTGTCTTCCAGCTTGATCCAGTTGTACTGGATGTTCTGGCGGGTGGTGAAGTGGCCGTAGCCGCGGTCGTACTTGTCCGCGATATCACCCAGCAGCGTCATCTGCGCGGAATTCAGCGTGCCATAGGGCACCGCGACGCGCAGCATGTAGGCGTGAAGCTGGAGGTAGAGGCCGTTCTGCAGGCGCAGCGGCTTGAACTGGTCCTCGGTCAGGTCGCCGGCAAGGCGGCGGCGGACCTGGTCACGGAATTCCGCGACGCGCGTGTCGACCATCTGCTGGTCGTATTCGTCGTACTTGTACATCAGATCACCCAGTCTGCGGCTGCGGGGTCGGACGGCTTCAGCGTCAGGTCGAGGCGGACCGTCGGGCCAAGGGCGCGAATACGCTCCTTGATGTGGGCCGGGCGGACGCCTTCTTCGGTCTTCGCGCCATCGACGACATAGGCGCCGACGACGTTGCGAGCCCCCTCCTCACGCGCGGCAAGGGCGGCGCCATGCTCGCCCACGTCGGCGGAATCGTTGACATCCAGCGACCAGCTTACGCCGGTCCACCAGATGACCGCCCCGGTCTTGAGGTCGTTCCCCGTCAGGATCTTCACTGTTGTACTGCCTCCAGCGCTGTTGCGCTTACGATGGTATCGGGCTGCGCGGTGACAGCGCCGATGACGATGAGCGCGGGGCTGGCCACCCGTTCCCGCTCAACAAGGTCTGCAAGGCCGGCAAGCGACGCGCGCAATACGCGCATGTCGCTGCGCGTGGCCTTTTCGATAACCGCGACGGGAACGTCGGGCGTCAGGCCGTCCGCAATCAGCTTTTCGGTGATCTGGGCGGCGGTCGCAAGGCCCATGAAGATCACCAGGGTGCGGCCCTTGCCGGCAAGGCCGGACCAGTCCTGATCGGTCAGGCCCTTGCACTGGCCGGCCACGAAGCTGACGATCGAGGCATGGTCGCGGTGCGTCAGCGGGATCTGCGCGGCGGCGGCGGCCCCCAATGCGGACGAGATGCCGGGCACCACTTCCACCGGAACACCGGCGGCATGGCAGGCCTTTGCCTCTTCGCCGCCGCGGCCGAACACGAAGGGGTCGCCGCCTTTCAGGCGCACGACGTCGTTACCGGACAACGCCTCACGCACGAGGAGGGCGTTGATCTCTTCCTGCTTCATGGTGTGGCGCGAACGGGCCTTGGCCACCGAGATCAGCCGCGCGGAAGGGCGCGCCATCGACAGGATCGCCGGATCGACCAGCCCGTCGTGCACGATCAGCGCGGCGTTCATCACCAGCCGCGCGGCGCGCAGGGTGAGCAGGTCCGGATCGCCGGGGCCGGCGCCGACCAGAAAGACTCGGCCGATAGAGGCGGGATTCGGTTGCATGGTGGCGCACATGGTACCGCACGACCGGGGATACCAGCCAGAATGGCTTTGCAGGGGGCAAGAGCGACTTTAGGGGCCCGTCTGAAAATCGTCTTCGGGGCGGTGGCGGGCTGGCGTCGTCCCGAAAATGCCACGGAGCATTTTTCCACACGGCCGCTCAGGTCGTCGCAAATTTGGCAGGAAATGCGCGCGGGCTTGCCGAATTTCCCATAAAGGAAAAAAGGGTGTTTTAGCTGACTAGATGGCGCTCTCGGCCGATATTGGGCCGAAAGTTCGGTCTATCGGTTTGAAATCAGCGGATATTTTGAGCCATCTTCGGGTTAAGTCATTGATGGAAATGTGCAATTTCGGGTTATGGTGGATATGTATTAATAATAAAGCAGAATGAGTGTCGCGAAGTAATTGTCAATTGATGTCAATTAATCTGGCGCAAGTGTCGTGCAAGTGGTCGCAAGGCGCTGTTCCTGCTTATCTGTTCTGTCTACAAGTGAATTGTGGGTGCTAAAGCTGCGATCGCAGGTAGATGGGTGGGGTAAGTGGTTGCCGCGTTTGGATGACGACTAACGAATGCGCTAACCAAATCTTAACCCAAGGAGGGGACTTTTACGCCTCCTGGAGATCGCGCAATGCCCATTGAGGCACATTTCGAAGTTAACCCCGAAGCTGTCACCTATGGCAGCGACCGTGTACGCGCACCGCGCCGCAAACTGATGTTCGAGACGCAGGGATCGAACGCAGGCGGTACGGAAATGCCCGTATTGGTTCACAATTTTTCCGAATCCGGGCTGCTGCTTGAAAGCGTGGCGCTGCTGACGATCGATGAAACGATCGAACTGGACTTGCCGGAGGCGGGCCTGACGCCCGCGCGGGTGGTCTGGTCCAGCGGCAATCTTTACGGCTGCGCGTTCGACCGGATGCTGCCCAAGGCAGCGCTGAGCGCGGCGCAACTGCGCGGCGTGGCCCAGCCGGGTATCGATCTTCCGAAAGCCGGGCAGAGTGCTGCGGAAACGCATGCGGGTGGCAACGCCCCGGCGGCGATCGGCGGCGAAAGCCTGGGTGAACGCCTGCACCGGCTGCGCAAGGAGCGCGGACTGACGCAGGGCGAACTGGCATCCCGTCTGGGCGTCAGCAAGCCGACCGTCTGGGCCTGGGAGCAGGGCCGCGCCCGTCCGATCGAGGACCGGCTGGAAGCGATCGCCCGCGAACTGGGCGTGGCGACCACCGAACTTCGTCCGGGCCGCACGGTTGCCGGTCTGCCCGAACTGATCGCGCGCTGCCGCGAACAGATCGCGTCGGCGGTCGAAACCACGCCGGACAAGATCAAGATCATGATCGAACTGTAACCCTATTCGGGTTGCTGATGTGGAGTGCGGAGGCAGCGGCGGCGGTTTTTCCAGAATCGCCTTTGCGACTCGGTTATCCAATGGTAAATACAGGAATAACAATTACTTAAGACAAAGTAGGTTAGGTAACAGGGCTAACTTTCTTTGCGCTTGAATTATTGTTTGGGTCGCTTTGGGTGTGTTTCGTTGCAGGTGTCGCTTACTCATTAACCTGGGTGCGCGTCTGCTAACGGACAGGCTTCGAGTGGCCGCTTGTTCCTAGGGATCGTCTTGCGATCCATCGGCACCGGGGCATACTGAGCATGGGAATGGAATTCACATTCCGCGAATCTTGCACGCTTTACGGTCTTCTTGCGGAGACGACGTCGGACATCATCCTCAAGACCAATCTTGAGGGTGTGATCGTTCATGCCTCGCCGGCGATAGAGCGGCTGGGCGTGCGGATCGCGGCGGCGCCGCGCCTGCTCGACCTTGTAGCCGAAAGCGCCCGCGCCGCCGTTGCTGGCGAGTTGCAGGCCGCGCTTGCGGGCCAGGAGAAGGGGCGCTGGGTCGAATTCCCCGCGGTCTCGACCGATGAGCGTGATACCTGGTTCGAACTGCAGGCGCGTGCGCTGCGCGATGAACAGGGGGCGGTTTACGGCGCGCTGGCGGTGATGCGCAGCATCGACGAAAAGCGCGTGCTGAAGGACCAGCTTTTCGCCGCGACCTACACCGATCCGTTGACCCGGCTGACCAATCGCGCCGCCTTCATCTCGATGCTGGAGCACATGGTCGAGGCGGAGATGGACGGTTGCCTGGCGATGTTCTCGATCGATTTCTTCCGTACCATCAACATGAAGTACGGCCAGCATACCGGTGACGACGTGCTGCGCGTTTTCGCGGATCTGCTGCGGGAGATGCTGCGGAGCGACGATCTGATCTCGCGCATCGGGTCGGAGCGGTTTGCCGTGCTGCTGCCGCGCACCAGCCCCTCGCAGGCGCAGGCGATCTGCAGCCGCGTGGTGGCGACGCTGGCGGACCTTCGCCAGACCGTGGGCGAAAGCCGCATGGCGATCACCGCCAGCGGCAGTGTCGCCCAGATCGCGGAAAGTCTGGACAGCACGATTGAGCGTGCGGAACTCGCGCTGTTCTCGGCCAAGGCCAAGGGCCGCAACCGCCTGGAAATGGAAAAGCCACGCCGCGTGGCGGCGTGACCTCTTCCAACCGACTTCAAGCTGCCTTCATCGCCTCCAGCGCCTGTTCGATATCCGCGATCAGGTCGCCGGCGTCTTCCAGGCCGATCGAGAAGCGCACGCCGTGGCGATCTTCCGGGTTCGGCGCTTCGGGCGGCCAGGGCATGATCGAGCGATAGCCGGCCGGCGCGATCGGGATGCAGAGGCTTTCAAAGCCGCCCCACGAATAGCCGATTCCGAACAGCTTCAGCGTATCGACGAAGCGATTGCGCTGGGCCATCGACACGTCCTTGAACACCACGCTCATCAACCCGCTGCCGCCGGTGAAATCGCGCAGCCACAGGTCATGCCCCGGCGCGCCGGGCAGCATCGGGCAGAGCACCTGGGCGACTTCCGGCCGGTCCTGCAAATAGGTGGCGATCTTCAGCGCCGTCTCGGTCCCCTGCTTCAGGCGAACACCCAGCGTGCGCATCCCGCGCAGCGCCAGCGCGGCATCGTCGGGCGAGACGATGTTGCCCAGTTGCTGCGCGCGATTGCGCAGCTTTTCGTAGAGTTCCGCCCCGGCGCTGGCAGAGCCCATCATCAGGTCCGAATGGCCGCCGACATGCTTGGTCAGCGCCATCACCACCACGTCCGCGCCCTTGGTCAGACCCTGGAAACCCAGCGGGCTGGCCCAGGTATTGTCCAGCACCGAGATCGCGCCCTTTTCGCGGGCGATCCGGGTCAGCGCCGGCACGTCGCAGACTTCCATCGACAGGCTGCCCGGCACTTCCAGCATCACCGCGCGGGTCTTTTCGGTGAACAGCGCTTCATAGGCCGGAAGGTTGAGCGGATCGAAGAACCTGGTGGTCACGCCGAAGTCGGTCAGCAGGCCAAGGCCCATCGATCGCGTCGGGTCATAAGCGTTGTCGGTGATCAGCAGCTCGTCGCCGGGGCGCAGCAGTGTCAGCATGACGCCGACGATGGCGGCCACGCCGGACGGATAGATCACCGTGCCCGCCGCGCCGGGTTCCAGCTGGGTGAGGGCATCGCAGAGCGCCCACTGCGTCGGCGCGCCGCGGCGGCCGTAGAAGAAGCGGCCATCCTCGTTATGGCGCGGCCCTTCGGCCAGCGCGGCAGTGTTTTCGTAAAGATGCGTGCTTGCGCGCCAGACCGGCGGGTTGACGACCGCGCCGGTCCAGTCCTTGCGCCGCCCCCCGGCGACCAGCTTGGTGGCGGGGGACAGGTCGTCGATATTTTCGAAATCGCTCAAGGGAATCTCCGGATTTGGGAATCCGTTTGAAAAATGCACCGGCCCACTCCCCCACCCGACCTCCCACGAGTGTATCCTGATGGGAGGTCGGGTGGGGGAGTGGGCCGGTGCCGCAAATCCGCCTGGGGCGGATTTTCAAACCGACTCTGCGTAGCGGACCCTAGTCGTGCGGCGATTGCCGGTCGAGTGCCTGCGTTACTCCGCCGCCTGGGGAACGTGTGGGCCGCTGTAGGAACGGGCGCCGTCGATCTCGCGCGCCTGGATCGGTGCGTGGTCGCGCGGGCCGGTGTCGATGCGGACCGGGGCAAGCCCGGCACCGTCGCCCGGCAGGCCCAGCGAGAACACGCGGCGCTCGATCGAACCGTCGGGCAGCGCCAGAAACAGGCGCAGCAGGGGCACGAACAGCATGGCGTTGCCCTGCCGCACCGGACGGATCGCGTTGAGCGGAAGCTGAATCTCTCCCTTCACCTCGCGCGTCTCGCCGGGGGCGAGCGGTTCGAAGCGGTGGCGCGGCGGCACCGATGTGGGATCGGGCGCCAGCTGTTCGGCCTGCGAGAGCGAGGCGTGAGCGGAGATCATGTCCGCGGCGATCACCGCCCCTTCGGCCAGGCCCTCTGCCGGTGCGGTCAGCGTCATGCGATAGACCAGCGTGGCATAGACCAGCGACTGGCGCATCAGCACCGGTTCGAAGACCACTTCCGCACGCTCCACCGCGACCGGCGCAGGACGCGGACTGACGATCGACGAGACAAGCGGCTTCGGCGGGAGCGGAGTGACCGGGGCCCGTAGGGGTGTTGCGGGCGCAGCGGGAGTCATCGGCACGGTCGCAACGGCGGGAGCGGCAACGGTGGGGGCTGCAGGCGGAGCCACCGGCTGCACGGTTTCGGGAGTTTCTTCTTCCTCGGCTTCCGGCTCCAGACCGGCCTCTTCCCATGCCGTTGCCGGCGCGGCGCGACGGCGGAGCAGGGCGAACACGCCCAGCGCCGCCAGCAGCAGCGCGACCGGGATCGCCAGCCACCATTCGGGCCAATGGCTGGCCGTGGCGGCGGGCGTCGTCGGCGTGCTGGCGGCAGGGGCCGTACCGGGTTCCACCGCAGGCGAAGGGGCCTGCGAAGTGGTGGGCTGCGGGACGGCAGGCGGAGCCGGCTGCGGCGCGGCAGCGGATGGCGTTGCCGCCGGCGTTTCCACGGCGCGCGGGGCGGCCTGGACCGGCGCTGCCGAAGGACGCGCGGCGGGCGCGGTTGCGGCCGGTGCCTGCGCCTGTGGGGGCGCTTTCGGTGCCGGTGCTTTCGCCGGAGCCGGCGCGCTTGGGGCCTTCACCGTAGGCGGCGGCGCGGCAGGCAGGGTGACTTGCGGGCTGGGCGCATCGTCCGGCGCGCTGCTGGGCCGCGCGACGACGGGGTTCTGCGCGTCCACCGGCCCGGGTGCGCGCGGTGCCTGCGTGGCATCCGCGCCCGGTTGCAGGCTCCAGGTTTCCTGCGCCAGCGCCGGCACCGCCATGCCCGCGCCAATTGCCGCGCTTGCCAGCGCCGTGGTTGCAAAAAGAATTCGTATTCTGGTCATATCGCCCCGCATCATCCCTCAGCGCGGAAAGCGGGCACGCGCTGAACCTTGTCTTAATATAGGTCGTCGGCACGACGAATTGAAACCGACCATAGCCGAAACCCCTTCGCCCTTGAAGCCGTGGAAAGCTTGAAGGACGGGGATAGGGGACTTATCAAGGCGGGTATGACCGATACTTCCCATTCCCCGCTCCATCTCGGCCAGAACGTGCCGCTGCCGACTTCGCCCGAAGCGGCCGTGCTGGATTACGTTCCCAATCCGCGCCAGGGCAGCCTTTATCTGGTGCGCTTTGCCGCGCCCGAATTCACCTCGCTCTGTCCGGTCACCGGCCAGCCCGATTTCGCGCATCTGGTGATCGACTATGCGCCGGAAGCGACCATCGTCGAATCGAAGAGCCTGAAGCTGTTCCTTGGCTCGTTCCGCAACCACAACGGCTTTCACGAGGACGTCACCGTCGGCATCGGCCAGCGCCTGTTCGACCAGATGAAGCCCCGCTGGCTGCGCATCGGCGGCTACTGGTATCCGCGCGGCGGCATTCCCATCGACGTGTTCTGGCAGTCCGGTGCGGCGCCGGAAGGCCTGTGGGTGCCCGATCAGGGCGTGCCCGGCTATCGCGGCCGGGGTTGAGGCCAAAGAAATCCTCCCCTGCAAGGGGAGGTGGCAGCGCGCAGCGCTGACGGAGGGGTATCTCGCTGTCGGCGAGGCGCTCGATGGAGAGGCTGACACCCCTCCACCACCCTTCGGGCGGTCCCCCTCCCCTTGCAGGGGAGGACACCCTTGCTCCAAATGAAACAGGAGCGCCGGGCCAGACCCGGCGCTCCCGTATCCCCGAACTTTCCCTCCAGACGACCTTGTCGGCCGTTTCCCCGGAAGTCCGCGTCGGGCGACGTTTGCCTTGGATCCTCTCTCCCAAGTTCCAGTCAGCGTATTGCCGCGATTTTCGTGAGATTGACCGGGCGATTGCCCATCGCCGCCAGCTGGCGCGTGGTCAGGCACTGGGCCTGGACCGTGGGCGCATCGGCATTCAGCGCGACTTCCGAACCCAGCGCATCCTCAAGCCGCGCGGCGCAAGCCTCGCGCGTCTGGTAGGTCTGCACGGGGGTGGAAAGGCGCTGGCATGCAGTGCCGTCGTCGCTGCAGCCGAACAGGGCAAGGGCGATGAGGGTGACGCTCAAGTCTCTTTCCTTTCACCCCATACAACGGGCGAACTGCCGGAAATATCCCGCCAAGTGGCGAAAAAAGAGTCGTTTTCGGGGCTGGAACCGCTGGCCGTCCCAAGCGTAAAGCAACGCTTATGGACCAGATCAAAGCCAAGCTCATCATCCGCCCCGCAACCGTGGCCGATGCGCCCGCGATCGCGCGGCTTTCCACCAAGGTCTACGGCAAGGCGGACGGCTTTACCCGTGCCGAGATCCGGGGGCAGGTGATCAATTTCCCCGAGGGCCAGTTCGTTGCCGAATACGAAGGCAAGGTGGTGGGCCACTGCGCGACGATGATCGTCACGGCCGATCAGGCATTCCGTCCGCATACCTGGGAAGAGATCAGCAACGGCGGCTATGGCCGCCCGCCGGCCGACGATGGCGATGTGCTCTATGGCTTCGAGGTCTGCGTCGATCCCGATTACCGCCGCCTGCGCATCGGCCAGCGCCTCTATCGCAAGCGCAAGGAAGTCTGCCAGTATTTCGAACTGAAGGGCATCGCCTTCGCCGGCCGCATGCCCGGCTATTCGCGCCGCAAACGCCAGTACCCGAACCCGGCGGACTATCTGGAGGCAGTGAAGAACAAGAAGATTCGCGACACCGTGATCCAGTTCCAGATGAACGAGGGCTACGAACCGCGCGGAATCCTGCCGGACTATATTCCGAACGACAAGGAAAGCGGCGGCAACGCCGTGATCATGTACTGGACCAACCCGCTGGCCCCGCGTGACACCGGCAAGGCAATTCCCGGTTTCAAGGAGCGCGTGCCCTCCAGTGTGCGCGTCGCCACCGTGCAGTTCATGATGCGCAAGATCGAGACGATCGACCAGTTCGAGGAACAGGTGGAATACTGGATCGACGTCGCCTCCGATTACGAGAGCGACTTCGTGGTGTTCCCCGAACTGTTCACGCTGGAACTGCTCTCGATCGAGGAGACGAAGCTGGAACCGGCGCAGGCGATCGAGAAGATCGCGGACTATACCGAGCGCTTCGTGGAATTCATGCAGCGCATGGCGGTCAGCTACAACATCAACGTGATCGGCGGTTCGCACCCCACGCGCGTGAAGCTTCGCGGCGGCAAGAGCGAGATCCGCAATATCGCCTACACCTTCCTGCGCGACGGTGCCGTGCATGAGACGCAGAAGCTGCACCCCACGCCGTCCGAACGGAAGTGGTGGAACATCAAGGGCGGCTACGGCGCCAACGTGATCCCCACCGACTGCGGGCCGATCGGCGTGATGATCTGCTACGACAGCGAGTTCCCGGAACTTTCGCGCCACCTCGTCAACCAGGGCGCGCTGATGCTGTTCGTGCCGTTCTGCACCGATGAACGGCGCGGCTTCCTGCGCGTGCGCTATTGCTGCCAGGCCCGCGCGGTGGAGAACCAGTGCTACGTCGTCACTTCCGGCGTGGTGGGCAACCTGCCGAACGTGGAGAACATGGACGTGCACTATGCCGAAAGCGCGATCCTGACGCCTTCGGACTTCCCCTTCGCGCGCGACGGGGTAGCGGCGGACACCGCGCCGAATACGGAGACGATCGCGATCGCCGACCTCAGCCTGGATGCGCTGCTGACCGCGCGCCAGTCCGGCGCGGTGCAGAACCTGAAGGACCGCCGCTTCGACCTCTATCGCGTGGAGTGGACCCAGCAGGCGGGGTGAAGGTAGCAGGGGGGCGCCACCGGTTCCCATCCTCGTCATCCCCGCGAAGGCGGGGATCCCGCTTGTTCTTGAGGCGGGGAGAAAGGAAGCGGGCTCCCACCTTCGCGGGGGCGACGGAGCTTGGTTCGAGAGTCAGGTTTGAGCTGGGCCTGACTTGTTTGGTCGACAGTTCCGCCAGGCAGCCCGCAATCCCGCCCGCCTCAAACCATCCGCGAAATCTGTCCGGCAATGCGTTCGCGCAGGCTGCTGGCGGGGGGCAGGGCATAGCTTTCCAGCCGCGCCACGCTGACAATCGCATCTTCGCCGAAGCAATGCGCCAGCGGGATCGTGTGGCCGCTGATGTGGCGCTCCGTCTCGGTCGAGTAGAAGGCGTGCACGGTCGGCAATTCGGGCTCTTCCGGATCCTGATCGACCACCATGGCGATCCGGCCGGAGCGTAGCAGCACGAAGGAGCCGATCGGATAGACGCCCATGGCCTCCACGAAGCGGGCGACGATCTGCCCGTCGTAACGGTTCGGCTGGTCGATCAACTGGGTGAGCACGGCCGATGGGTCCTGCACATGGCCGGTCAGCGCGCCGCAACAGGCCAGATCGTAGAAATCGCAAATCGCCGCCATGCGTGAGAACAGGTCGATGTCCTGTTCCTTCAGCCCCAGCGGGCGGCCGGAACCGTCCAGCGCCTCATGATGGCGGGATACGGCGCGCAGCACGTCCTCGGGCATGTCGCCCGCCGCTTCCAGCAGGTCGCGGCCGATGAACGTGTGGCGATCCCACAGCTTGGGGTCGAGCCGGCCGACACCGCCGGCTTCCTCCGCGATCTCCACGTCCAGCCGGCTGACGCCGACGTCCAGCAGCAGCCCGGCCATGCCGGCAACCCGCGATTCCGCCGGGGACAGGCGCATCTGCCGCGCCAGCGAGACCATCAGCGCGCTGGTCGCCAGCATGTGGCGATAGACCGGTTCGCTGTCGCTCTTGCAGCGCATCAGGCCGGAAAAGGCGTAGGGATTGCGCTCGATCGAGGCGTGGATGTCGTCCACCACCGGCGCCACTTCCACCACCCGCGGGGCCTTGCCCAGCCGGGCTTCCAGGAACACCTTGGACACCGCCTTGCGCGCCTTGCCCGCCACCAGCCGGGCATTGCCGAATTCGCGGCTGATCGGGATCGGGCCGGACCGCAAGGAGGCGCCATTGGCGATGATCGGGCCGCGAAACGCGGGCGGGACCAGGCTGGGATGCTGCGGCGCCGGGCGTTGCGCGGCGGCACGCAGCTGGGTGGGCGTAGGCACGGCCTGCAACGCGGGCGCGGTGTCGGCGACCATGGTCGGAAGGTCTCCGCCGCGCTCCGTATCGATCACCACCGCTTCCAGTTCGCTGTTGCGCACGGCGGCCAGTCGTTCGCGATCCTCGATCAGGAACTGCGCGCGCCAGAACGGGTGGCGCAGCCAGTTGCCGTGAAAGGACTGGATGAACATCCCCATTTCCACCTGCGATGGAGATATGCGCTTGAGAACCATGCCGAACCCGCGATTTGGAGAAGCCCCCTGTCGCGATAACGTGAACATGGCTGTGCTGGCGTTCGCGGGGGGATCCGTATGTTCCCGTATTATAGAGGATAATGGCCGGTGACCGGGGCGGCGGCGGGTTAAATCTGCGTCAGGGCTGTTGGGAAGGGCGGGCCGGATAGACGGTGGCGGTGACCAGCGGTGGCGGGGTGCGGCTTTCCGGTTCGGCGCGCGATGGGGGGAGCGGCGCGGGAACGGGCGACTGGTACTGCGCGGCGATCCCCGCATCGGTGAATTGGCGGGTGACCAGCGCCACCGCCTGCGGATCCTGGCCCGAGAGCATGACTTTCGCCATGCCCCAGCGTTGCAGTGCCCACACGGCAAGGTCCGGCGGCACGGCGTCGGCCGGCCGGTCCTTGCCGTTATTGCCGTCATTGGCGTCGTCACCCCCGGTCCATATCGCCAGGGTCGGTTGCGCGGGCGGCACCAGTCTTACCGTCCATCCCGGGGTGGAGCCGCTGACCCGCGCTTCGGTGGCGCGATAATCGGCCAGCGACCAGCCGGGCAGCGCGATCGGCTCCAGATAGACCTGCCGCTGCGCCCGGTCGGCCCAAAGGCTGCGGGTCGGCAGGCCGATGGCGGTGCGGATCGCGTTGTACGGCGGCGTATCGGCGGTGATCCCGGCGGCGGTGCGCTCCATCGCCGCATCGACCATGGCGCGTGTCTGGGCCTGCACATCGGCGGCCAGTATTTGCTGGAGCGTGATGCCGACATGCTCGCCCAGCGTCTGTTGCAGCCGGGTTTCCGCATTGGCCTGGGCATTGGCGGCATAGGCCGGCGTCACCACCAGGGCCTTGACCGAAGGCTCCCCGAACAGCGCCGATTGCACATCGAGCTGGGCGATCGTGCAGCCCTCTCCGGAGGCGGCGAGGATGGCCGAACGGGCGGCGATGCGTACGCGCCCCTCCTGCGAAAGCTGCATCAGCGTCATCGACAGCGGGGTGGCCAGCACAAGGAAGGCCAGGATCAGCGCGGCCACGTAGCGCGGCGTCCATTCCACTTTCCCCAGCGGCCGCGCCGCGCGGGACAGCCGCGTCACCAGTGCGACGCTGAAGGTGATGGCGGCAAGGTTGGTGAAGAACAGCAGCAGCGCGCCCAGCGCGAACATCGGCTGCAGCACGGCGATGCCATAGCCGATGACGGTCAGCGGCGGCATCAGCGCGGTGGCAATGGCCACGCCGATGGCGGTGCCGCCCTTGCCGGTAACGGTCGCATAGCCCCCGGCGATTCCGGAAAACAGCGCCACGGCAAGGTCCAGCAATGTCGGCTTGGTGCGCGAGAGGATTTCGGGCGTCGCGTCGCGGATCGGTGAAAGCAGCGTTAGCAGCAGTCCGGTGAGGATGCCGATGGCCGCGCCCACCGCAACCACGCGCGCAGCTTCGCGAATGCGTTGCCCGTCCAGCGAGGCAAAGCCGATGCCCAGCGCGGCGATCGGGCTCATCAGCGGAGAGACCAGCATGGCCCCGATCACCACGGCGGTGGAGGATTGCAGCAGGCCCAGAATGGCGATCCCCGCCGCCAGCGTGCACATCAGGACATAGCCGTTGGTCAGTTCGCCCTCCTTGCGCACCGTCTGGCGCAAGTCGAAGGCCTGATCGGGCGTCAGTTCGGGCAGCAGCAGGATATGGATGAAGCGGGTGCGCAGGCGATGGAGCCGCGCGCGTAGCAGACGCCAGCGCAGCGACGTGGCGACGTCCTGCTTTGCGGCCGGAGGCGTTTCGCCGGTCATGAGGGCAATAATCCGGACCGCGCATGGGCCGGGGCGAACGGAGGGAACGTGCGCATGACCATCAGCCTAACGCGGCGGTGGCGACATTCAAGCGTGACGGATCAAGGCGTTTTTCGGAGTTCGCCGGCGAAGCGCTCGTCGAAATGGCTCTTGTTTGGCGGTCAAACCCCCAGCCACAGCGCCCCATGGCCCGGCAGTTGTTCGTGATCGGCACCGTTCACGGACAGGATCACCATGCCCTCGGCAGGCTCGTCAAGGTCGATGGGGTCTGGGGAGAGGTTGAACAGGCAGCGCACGCGCGCGGTGCCGGCGTCGCGCTCGAAAGTGAGTAGTGAACCCTCCGCCGTGCAATCGATCAGGCTGCCGTGATGCAGCGCCGGGATCGCCTTGCGGAGCGAAAGCAGGTGGCGGGTGAAGTGCAGCAGCGAGGTGGTGTCCGCCTCCTGCGCGCCGGCCGCACGCGCCAGGTTCTCGTCCGACATCGGCAGCCACGGCGTGCCGGTGGTGAAGCCGCCTAGCGGCACGGCATCCCACGGGAAGGGGGTGCGCACGCCGTCGCGCGAGAGGGTGAGCGGCCAGTTGGCGATGGCTTCCGGGTCCTGAAGCTGTTCGTAGGCGATATCGTCCTGCACCAGCCCCAGTTCCTCGCCCTGGTAGACGATCACGTTGCCGCGCAGCGCCATCAGCAGCGCCATCTTCACGCGGGCGAAAGCGGGGCGATGTTCCGGCGCGCACCAGCGGGAGACGGCGCGCGGGGCATCGTGGTTCTCGAACGCCCAACTGGGCCAACCGCCGGTCTCCTCCGGCGCCAGTTCCCAGCGCGCCAGCGTCTCGGCCACGAACCGCGCGGTGAGCGCGGGGGCATAGAGAAAGTCGAAGCCATAGGCGCTGTTCAGCCGGTGGTCGCCCGCCGTATAGGCGCGCCGATCGGCCTGCGGATGATCGCCGCCGATCTCGGCCACGGTGTGGATGCCGGGAAAGCCATCGCAGACCGCGCGCAGCTTTTCGACCACCGCGACCATGCCGGGGTGCGACTGGCTATAGGTCTTCAACTGATAGTCGAAGGGGCGCGACCGTACCCGGCCGTCTTGCGGTGCCGGCGGATTGTTGCGCAATTCGGGATCGTGCATCGCGTGGTTCAGCGCGTCCAGCCGGAAGCCATCCACCCCGCGCTCCAGCCAGAACCGCGCGACGTCCATGATCGCGTCCTGCACTGCCGGATTGTGCATGTTCAACTGCGGCTGCTCCTTCAGGAACGTGTGCATGTAATACTGCCGCCGCCGCGCGTCCCAGGTCCAGGCCGGGCCACCGAACACCGATTGCCAGTTGTTGGGCGGGGTGCCGTCTTCGTTCGGATCCTGCCAGACGTACCAGTCGGCCTGCGTATTGTCCCGGCTCTGGCGGCTTTGCGCGAACCACGCGTGAAGGTCGGAGGTATGGGCGTAGACCTGATCGATCAGCACTTTCAGCCCCAGTTCGTGCGCGCGGGCGACCAGCGCGTCGAAGTCCGCCATCGTGCCGAACACCGGATCGATCCCGCAATAATCGGCCACGTCATAACCGAAATCGCGCATGGGGGAGGTGAAGAAGGGCGATATCCAGATCGCATCGACGCCCAGCGCCGCCACATAGTCCAGCCGGCGGGTGATCCCGGCCAGATCGCCCACGCCGTCTCCATCGCTGTCCTGAAAGCTGCGCGGATAGATCTGGTAGATCGCCGCGCCTTGCCACCACGGCAGGGCGGGTTGGGCGTCAGCCGCCTCGGCCGGTTCTGGATGGTGGGTATCGACGAGGGTGTGGTCGAGGGTCATGCGCACCTTTCGCGAAGGCTGGCGGAGCGTGCCGCTATAGCATCGGCCGGGCGGGCTGGCGAATTTTTTGCGGCAGCGCACAATGGCTCTTGCCGCTCTGCAACGCTGTGCTAGCCATGGGGGAAGGAAGACGGGAAGGGATGGGGATGCTTCCGCCGCGAAGCATCCTGACGATGACGTAAACCGCTGCTGCTGGGCGATTTCCTGTCCGGCGGTCGGCCCGTTCAGGAGTGTGCCCGTGGCTACCGATCCTGTGTCAGACAGTGCCCTGCTGGCTTCCGTGCAAACCCCGTCCGAAATGGATCAGCACATCGTTCGCGTGCTGCGCAACCGCGTGGGCAAGGACGAGCGCGCGGCCAAGCAGTACGACTGGTACACCGCATCGATCTATGCGTTGCGCGACAAGATCATCGACCGGTGGTTCGAATCCACGCGCCGCACGTACGATACGGGTGGCAAGCGGGTCTATTACCTCTCCATGGAGTTCCTGATCGGCCGCCTGCTGCGCGACGCGCTCTCGAACATGGGCATGACGCGGGAGTTCGAGAAGGCGCTGGCCGCGCATGGGCTGGACCTTGCCGCGCTGGAAGAGCTGGAGCCCGATGCGGCGCTGGGCAACGGCGGACTTGGGCGACTGGCTGCGTGCTTCATGGAAAGCCTGGCGACGCTGGACATCCCCGCCTACGGATACGGCATCCGCTACAAGAACGGCATGTTCCGCCAGCGCATCGACGATGGCTGGCAGGTGGAACTGCCCGAAACCTGGCTGGCCCACGGCAACCCGTGGGAGTTCGAGCGGGTGGAAAGCACCTACCGCATCGGCTTCGGCGGCGAAGTCGTGGCCGAGGGGGAGGGTGTTTTCTGGCACCCGGCCGAGCAGGTGGAGGCCACCGCCATCGACACCCCGATCGTCGGCTGGCGCGGCAAGCGGGTGAATACGCTGCGGCTGTGGACGGCCAGCCCGCTCGATCCTTTGAAACTCGATGCCTTCAACGCGGGCGATCACTTCGGCGCGCTGGCGGAGCAGGTGCGGGCGGACAGTCTGGTGCGTGTGCTCTATCCCGCCGATTCCAGCCCCGCCGGGCAGGAACTGCGGCTGCGGCAGGAGTATTTCTTCACCGCCGCCTCGATCCAGGACATCGTGCGCCGCCATGTCCAGTACGAGGGCGATATCCGCACGCTGCCCGAAAAGGTGGCGATCCAGCTGAACGACACGCACCCCTCGGTGGCGGTGGCAGAGCTGATGCGCCTGCTGGTCGATGAAAACGGCCTTGAGTTCAACGAGGCGTGGGACATCTGCCGCCAGACGGTATCCTACACCAACCACACCCTGCTGCCGGAAGCGCTGGAATCCTGGCCGCTGCCGTTGTTCGAACGGATGCTGCCGCGCCACATGCAGATCATCTACGCGATCAACAGCCGCGTGCTGCGCGAAGCGCGCAAGGCGGGCTGCGACGATGCGCAGATCGCGGCAATCTCGCTGATCGACGAGGGCGGAGAGCGGCGCGTGCGCATGGCGAACCTGGCCTTCGTAGGGTCGCATTCGGTGAACGGCGTGGCCGCGCTCCATACCGAACTTATGAAGGAAACGGTCTTCGCCGACCTTCACAGGCTCTATCCCACCCGCATCAACAACAAGACCAACGGCGTCACCCCGCGCCGCTGGCTGCAGCAGTGCAATCCCGGCCTGACCCGCGTGATCCGCGATGCCATCGGCGATGGGTTCCTGGACGATGCGGAAAAGCTGGTGGACCTCAACGCCTTTGCCGAAGACGCACAGTTCGGGGAGCGGATTTCCGAAGTGAAGCGCGCCAACAAGGTGGCGCTGGCGGACTATATCAAGAAGACGATGGGCGTGCGCCTCGATCCTGATGCGCTGTTCGATGTGCAGATCAAGCGCATCCACGAATACAAGCGCCAACTGCTCAACCTGATCGAGACGGTGGCGCTCTACGACCAGATCCGCAGCCATCCGGAACGGGACTGGGTGCCGCGCGTGAAGATCTTCGCGGGCAAGGCGGCGCCCAGCTATCACAACGCCAAGCTGGTGATCAAACTGGCGAACGATATCGCCCGGCGCGTCAATGCCGATCCCTCCGTCGGCGGGCTGCTGAAGGTGGTGTTCGTACCCAACTACAACGTCAGCCTGGGTGAACGCATCTTCCCGGCGGCGGACCTTTCCGAACAGATTTCGACCGCGGGCATGGAAGCCTCCGGAACCGGGAACATGAAGTTCGCGTTGAACGGGGCACTGACCATCGGCACGCTCGATGGTGCCAATGTCGAAATCAGGGATCACGTGGGCAATGACAATATCGTGATCTTTGGCCTTACTGCCGAAGAAGTCGCCCAGAAGCGCGCTAATGGCTACAATCCCCGCGAAGTGATCGAATGCTCGCGCGAGTTGAGCCAGGCGCTGACGGCAATTTCGTCCGGCGTATTTTCTCCCGACGATCCGAACCGCTACAAGGATCTGATCGGCGGCATCTACGACCATGACTGGTTCATGTGCGCGGCCGACTTCGACAGCTATGCCGGCGCGCAGCGTTCGGTTGACGCGTGGTGGGAAGATACTGCACGCTGGCGTGCGGCGACGATACGCAATATTGCCAATGTCGGCTGGTTTTCGTCCGACCGGACGATCGCCGAATATGCGCGAGAAATCTGGAAGGTTCTGTGACGCCAAGGGACAGTCTGCAACCACCGGAAAGTGCGATAGAGGCTCTCCTTCAAGGCGTTCATGCCGACCCGTTCTCGCTGCTGGGCGTGCTGCCGGGCCCTGACGGCACGTTCCTGCGCGTCATCCTGCCCGGCGCGGAGGAGGTGGAGGCGTTCAGCCTGGACGGCCGGCGGCTGGGCGTGCTGGGCAAAGTGGACGATCGCGGCCTGTTCGAAGGCCGCCTGATCGCCAAGCCCCAGCCGATCCGCTACCGCTGTTCGGACGGGCATCACCAGTGGCTGGTCACCGATCCCTATACGTTCGGCCCGGTGCTGGGGCCACTGGACGACCTGCTGATCGCGCAGGGCACGCATTTCCGCCTGTTCGACAAGCTGGGCGCCCACATCATCACGCATGAGGGCGCCAGCGGCGTCCATTTCGCGGTCTGGGCGCCGAACGCCCGGCTGGTCAGCGTGGTGGGGGACTTCAACGACTGGGATCCGCGCCGCCATGTCATGCGCGATCGCAAGGACATCGGCGTGTGGGAAATCTTCATCCCCGACATCGCCGACTATCGCGCCTACAAGTACCACATCATCGGTGCGGACGGCGCCGAACAGCCGCTGAAGGCCGATCCCTTCGCCTTCATGTCGGAAATCCGCCCGGCCACCGCCTCGATGACCGCGCATCCGGCCAAGCTGGACTGGGGGGACGAGGCGCACCGCGCGCACTGGGCCTCCATCGATCCGCGCAAGGTGCCGGTCTCGATCTACGAAGTGCACGCCGGATCGTGGCAGCGCGATCGCTGGAACTGGTTCCTCAACTGGGACGATCTGGCCGACCGGCTGATCCCCTACGTGGTCGAGATGGGCTTCACCCATATCGAGTTCCTGCCGATCAGCGAGCATCCCTACGACCCGTCATGGGGCTACCAGACCACCGGGCTCTACGCCCCCAGCGCCCGCTTCGGCGAACCGGCCGGTTTCGCGCGCTTCGTGGACGGCGCGCACCGGGCGGGGATCGGCGTGATCCTGGACTGGGTGCCCGCGCACTTCCCAACCGACCAGCACGGCCTCGTCCGTTTCGACGGCACCGCGCTTTACGAACATGCCGATCCGCGCATGGGTTTCCAGCCGGACTGGAACACGCTGATCTACAACTTCGGCCGGCGCGAGGTGGTGAGCTTCCTGGTCAACAACGCGCTGTTCTGGGCGGACCGCTATCACGTGGATGGTCTGCGCGTGGATGCCGTCGCATCGATGCTCTACCGCGATTACTCGCGCAAGGAAGGCGAGTGGCTGCCCAACGCGCAGGGCGGGCGTGAGAACTGGGAGGCGGTGGATTTCCTGCGCGCCGTGAACCGCGCGATCTATGGCCAGCATCCCGGTGTCATCACCATTGCCGAGGAATCGACGGCGTGGCCGGGCGTTACCCAGCCGGCATACGAGGTGGACGACGGCAAAAGGGCCAGTTCGCTGGGTTTCGGGTTCAAGTGGAACATGGGCTTCATGCACGACACGCTGCGCTACATGGCGCGCGATCCGGTGCATCGGCGCTACCATCATAACGACATCACCTTCGGGCTGACCTACGCTTTCAGCGAGAACTACGTCCTGCCGCTCAGCCATGACGAAGTGGTCCATGGCAAGGGATCGCTGCTGGGCAAGATGAGCGGGGACGACTGGCAGCAATTCGCCAACTTGCGCGCCTATTACGGCATGATGTGGGGCTATCCCGGCAAGAAGCTGCTGTTCATGGGGCAGGAATTCGCCCAGCGCCGCGAATGGAGCGAGGAGCGCCCGCTCGATTGGGAACTGCGCGAGGCCCCCGCGCATGAAGGCGTGCGCAATCTGGTGAAGGACCTGAACGCGCTCTACCGCGCCCGGCCGGCGCTCCACGCGGGCGATTGCGATGCGGGCGGGTTCGAATGGCTGGTGGTGGACGATGCCGAGAATTCGGTCTTCGCGTGGCTGCGCAAAGCGCCGGATGCAAATCCCATCGCCGTGATCTCCAACATGACCCCGGCGCTGCTGACCGGTTATCGCCTGCCGCTGCCGCTGGCGGGCAACTGGAACGAAGTGCTCAACACCGATGCGCTGACCTATGGCGGCAGTGGCAAGGGCAATCTGGGGCACGTTACCGCCGCCGATGGCCATGCCACCGTCACGCTGCCGCCACTGGCGACGATCATGCTGGAATTCGACGGAAACTGAATACGCGCGCCCATGTCAGGGGCTCTGGATGCTTAAGGAGAGTGATTTAGATGCGTACCTCCGGATCGCCGCTCGCACGCGACGCCATGGCCTATGTGCTCGCGGGGGGGAGGGGTAGCCGACTTGCCGAACTGACCGACAATCGCGCCAAGCCGGCGGTCTATTTCGGGGGCATGAGCCGCATCATCGACTTTGCGCTGTCCAACGCAATCAATTCCGGCATCCGCCGCATCGGCGTGGCCACGCAGTACAAGGCGCATAGCCTGATCCGGCACATGAACCGCGCGTGGAACTTCATGCGGCCGGAACGTAACGAAAGCTTTGACATCCTGCCCGCCAGCCAGCGCATTTCCGAAATGCTGTGGTACGAAGGCACGGCGGATGCGGTGTTCCAGAACATCGACATCATTGCATCGTACAGCCCCAAGTACATGGTGATCCTGGCGGGCGACCACATCTACAAGATGGATTACGAGTTGATGCTGCAACAGCACGTCAATTCCGGCGCGGACGTGACGGTGGGCTGCCTTGTCGTGCCGAAGAAGGAGGCGACCGCTTTCGGCGTGATGCATGTCGACGAGAACGACGTGATCACCTCGTTCCTCGAAAAGCCGAAGGATCCGCCGACGATCCCCGGCGATCCGGACAATTGCCTGGCTTCCATGGGCATCTACGTCTTCGATACGGAGTTCCTGTTCGAACAGCTTCGCCGTGACGCGGCCGAGCCCGATTCCAAGCGCGATTTCGGAGGCGATATCATCCCCTACATCGTCAAGCACGGGAAGGCGCAGGCCCACCGCTTCACCAATTCCTGCATCCGCGCGGCGGAAGAGATCGAGGAATACTGGCGCGATGTCGGCACCGTGGATGCCTACTTCGACGCCAATCTCGACCTGACCGACACCGTGCCCAAGCTCAACATGTACGATCGCGACTGGCCGATCTGGACCGACACCGTCGTCGCCGCACCCGCCAAGTTCGTCCATGACGAGGAAGGGCGAAGGGGCGAGGCGATATCCTCGCTGATTAGTCAGGACTGCATCGTCTCCGGATCGCTGGCGCGGCGTTCGCTGCTGTTCACCGGGGTGAAGATGGGCAGTTATTCGTCCGTCAACGAAGCGGTGATCCTGCCCTATTGCAACATCGGCCGCCACGCCCGGCTCAGTCGCGTCATCATCGATTCCGGCGTGCGCATTCCGGAAGGGCTGGTGGTGGGCGAAGACCCCGTTCTGGACGGGCAGCGTTTCCGCCGCACCGACAATGGCGTATGCCTGATCACCAAGCGCATGATCGAGCGGCTGGAACTATAACCGGCCTGAAAAGGATAGATAATTGAAGGTTCTGTCGGTCGCATCCGAAGCGGTTCCCCTGATCAAGACCGGCGGGCTGGCCGACGTTGCCGGGGCATTGCCCGGCGCGCTGGCACCGAACGGTGTGGAGGTGACCACGCTGCTGCCCGGCTACCCATCGGTGCTGAAGACGATCGGCCGGGCCAAGGCGGTCCATGCGTGGGAGTCGCTGCTGGGCGTGCCGGCGCGGCTGCTTTCGGCCAAGATCGACGGATATCCGCTGCTGGTGCTGGATGCGCCCGCACTCTTCACGCGCGACGGGGCGCCTTACACCGATGGCGCGGGGCGCGACTGGGGTGACAACTGGCGGCGCTTTTCCGCCTTCGGCCGGGCCGCTGCCGATATTGCGGGCGGGGTGGTCGTCAGCCGTGGCAAGCCGCAGCGCTTCGACGTTCTGCACGCGCATGACTGGCAGGCGGCGATGGCCTGTGCCTATCTGCGTTTCGCCCCGCTTGGCGGGGAGGAGGGCCGCGTGCCCTCGGTGGTCACCGTCCATAACATGGCCTTTCAGGGCTGGTTCGGCGCCGAGATCTTCCCCAGCATTGGCCTGCCCACGGCGGCATGGACGATGGACGGCGTGGAATACCACGGCGGTCTGGGCATGTTGAAGGCAGGCCTCGCCTGCGCCGATGCGGTCACCACCGTCAGCCCGACTTACGCGCGCGAAATCCGCTCGTCGAACTTCGGCATGGGCTTGGAGGGGCTGGTGATCGCGCGCGGCCATGCGGTGTCCGGCATCCTCAACGGCATCGACACCGAACTGTGGAACCCGGCTGCCGATCCGGCCCTATCCGCCCGCTACACCGCGCGGACGTTGGACAAGCGCAAGACTAACAAGCGCGCGCTGGAGATCGAGTTCGGGCTGGACGAGGATGACGGCCCGCTGTTCATCGCCGTCAGCCGGTTGACCTGGCAGAAGGGCATGGACGTGCTGCCCGAAGTGCTGGACCATCTGGTCGGCATCGGCGGCAGGCTGGCACTTCTCGGCGCCGGGGACCGCGCGATCGAGCGCCAACTGCGCGAAGGGGCCGCGCGTCACCCGGGGCGGATCGGCCTGCGCTTCGGCTATGACGAGGACCTGTCGCACCGCATGCAGGGCGGCGGCGATGCGATCCTGATCCCTTCCCGCTTTGAACCTTGCGGGCTGACCCAGCTATACGGCCTTGCCTATGGCTGCATTCCCGTGGTGGCACGCACCGGCGGGCTGGCGGACACCGTGATCGACGCCAATCCCGCGGCGCTGGCGGCAGGCGTTGCCACCGGCGTGCAGTTCGATGGCGTGCACTACGACGCGATGGCCGCTGCGCTCACCCGCACGCTGGAGCTTTGGCAGGAGCCGGAAACCTGGGCCGCGATCCAGCGCAACGCGATGAAGGCGGACTTCTCGTGGAAGGCCAGCGGCGCGGCTTACGCAAGGCTCTATCACAAGATCGCCAGATGAGCGGCTTGGGCGTCGAGCTGGCGGCAGGGATGACGCGCTTTGCGGTGCGTGCGCCCGCCGCCGACATGGTCTGGCTCTGCTGCTTCGACGATGCGGGAGAAACGCGCCACGCCATGGCCCGGCAGGGGCCGAGCTGGACATTGGAACTACCCGGCACGCTGACCGGCCTGCACTACGGCTATCGTGCCGCCGGGGAATGGGCGCCCTCGCGCGGATTGTGGTTCGATCCCGCCAAGCTGCTGGTCGATCCGCGCGCGATCGAACTCGATCGCCGTTTCGTGCAGGATCCCCGGCTGGCGCAGTTCGGGGAGGATACCGCCGATATCGTGCCGCGCGCCGTGGTGCCTGCACCGTTGGAGCCGGTATTGCAGCAGCCGGTTCATTTCGCGCCCGGCGGACTGATCTACGAAGTCAACGTCCGCGCTTTCACCAAGCTGCACCCCGACGTGCCGGAGGACATGCGCGGCACCGTTGCCGCACTCGCGCATCCGGCGGTCGTCGCGCATCTGAAGAAGCTGCACATCTCCGCTGTCGAACTGATGCCGATCGTGGCGTGGATCGACGAGCGCCACCTGCCGCCGCTCGGCCTCGTCAACGCCTGGGGGTACAACCCGGTGGCGGTCTCGGCGCTCGATCCTGGCCTCTGCCCCGGCGGCGTGGCCGAACTGCGCGCGACGGTGGCGGCCCTCCATGCCGAAGGGATCGGCGTGCTGCTGGACATGGTGTTCAATCATACGGGCGAAAGCGATGTGCAGGGCGGCGTGGTCTCGCTGCGCGGGCTGGACAATGCCGCCTATGCGCATGCACCCGATGGCACGCTAATCAATGATACCGGTTGCGGCAATACGCTGGACTTCGCCAATCCGGCGGTGCGCGATCTGGTGCTGGACGCGATGCGGCATTTCGTGACCGCGTGCGGGGTGGACGGCTTCCGCTTCGACCTGGCGCCGGTTCTGGCGCGCGGCCCGGGCTTCGATCCCGCAGCGCCAATCTTTGCCGAGATCGCCGGCGATCCGGTGCTCTCCACCCGCGTGATGATCGCCGAGCCGTGGGACGTGGGCCCCGGTGGCTATCAACTGGGCAACTTCCCCAGCCACTGGCTGGAATGGAACGACCGCTTTCGCGACGATGTGCGCCGTTTCTGGCGGGGCGACGAAGGCATTGGCACGCTGGCGACGCGGCTGGCTGGATCGTCCGACGTGTTCGGCCCGGTTCAGCCCGGCGCCGCCTGCCGCTCGGTCAATTTCCTGGCCGCGCACGACGGCTTCACGCTGGCCGATACGGTATCCTACGAAAACCGCCATAACTGGGCCAATGGCGAGAACAACCGTGATGGCCATGGCGAGAATTTCAGCTGGAACCACGGCGCGGAAGGGACGACGGACGACCCCCAGATACTCGCTGCGCGCAAGGCCGACCTGAAGGCGATGCTGGGCACGTTGTTTGCTTCTACCGGCACGATCATGCTGACTGCGGGTGACGAATTCGGCCGTACGCAGCACGGCAACAACAATGCCTATTGCCAGGACAATGCGATCGGCTGGGTGGATTGGGAACACCGCGACCGCGAACTGGAAGACCATGTGGCGGCACTGGCCGAATTGCGGGCGAAGAACCTGAAACGCTTCCGGCGCTTCGACGATCTGGGCACGTGGCGTGGCCGCGATGGCCAGACCATGACGGTGGCCGATTGGGAGCGTCCGGGGGGGGACTGGCTGCGCTGGTCCGCGTCGGACCCGGCTGCCCCGCTGGACATGCAGATCGATCGCGAACGCCGGCAGGTCATCGTCACGTTACGCCCGCCGGTCGGCTGAATATCAGCCGGGTTCGGGCGCTTCCGTGGCGGCCTTGCCTGTTCCGGATCGTTGCCGAACCTCCCGCGCCAGCGTGGCCTGCCGCAATTTGTGGGCAAGGAGCACAGCGGTGCGCAAGGCGCGGGAATGCGGCCGATCATCTGCAAACTTCATTGTGGCACTGCTCTTCGAAAATCCGTTCAATAACAGCCGCGTGAAGCCAGCACGGCCGGAACGGTACGGAGGCAGATCGCCAGATCGTAGTAAAGCGACTTGCGTTGAGCATACCGCGCGTCAAGGCGAACGCGCGCTTCGTAAGAGACTTCGTTGCGGCCGCTGACCTGCCAAAGGCCCGTCAATCCCGGACGCACGGAGCAATAGGCATCGAAGCGGCGGCCATAGCGGTCGATCTCCGCCATCACGATCGGGCGTGGCCCGACAATGCTCATGTGGCCCAGCAGGACGTTGAGCAGTTGCGGCAACTCGTCGAGGCTGCTCTTGCGCAGGAACCGGCCGACCGCAGTGATGCGCGGATCGCGGCGCAGTTTCTGGTCACGCTCCCATTCGTCCCGCGCGTCCGGCGATTCCGCCAGAAGCCTTTCCAGCACGTCCTGCGCATTGCAGACCATGCTGCGAAACTTGAAGCAGGGGAACAGGCGGCCCCCATGGCCGACGCGTTGCTGCACGAACAGCACTGGCCCCCGGCTGGACAGCCGCACCGTCAGCGCCACCAGCAGAATCATCGGCAGGAGCGCCACCAGCGCCAGCGCGGAGGCAAGGATGTCGAAGCTGCGGCAAAGCGACGATGGGATGCCATCGGGCATTGCAAAATCGTCGGCGGGCCATGACGCCTCGGTGAAAGCGGCGCTTCCCACCAGCCGTATGGCGGAGCGTTCGGGCAGGGGCATTGCCCCAAGTGTTGCCGTTGTTGTTGCCGTTGTTGTTGCCGTTGCCGCCGCCGCTGTCGGGGTTCGCTCAATCAATGCGCTGGTCATGTCGGGCGTCCTGTCGGCGGATGGCGCGCCTTGGCCCGATCCCGGACGGGTCGGCGGCGCCACGAGTGGTGTTCCGGCAGGGATCTGGCACGGCGCAGCGCGTGCCGTTCCGGCTGAAAGCGGGTCTATCCATGCCGCTTCGCCTAGCGGGCTGTCGCCGGCCTGCGTTTCCCGCACATGCGGAGATGCGCCGCGTGGGCTGGAAAGGGGCAGGTCTATTCGGGAGACTATAGCGTCCATCGATCCATCCAACTGAAGAAGAAACAGTTTTGGGAAGCGACCGACTTGTTTTTGTTGACGTCATCGTAATTGAAGTTGAGTGGTCGTCAATAGATCGATGCTGCAGTGCGGAATGTATAAATGATCCGTATCGTATGAAAAAATACGAGATTTACTGAAGGGATCAGCGAAAATCGCCGGGATCCGTCATTGGATGAGGGTGATGTTCAATCCATTTTGGTATGTCTGCGGCATAATGTCTCCATAACGGCGGCGTATGGCGCGTTTTTCTGCCCGATTTACGCAATATCGGATCATTATCGAATGGTTCCTGCGCGCGAAGATGTGTCAGTCAGGCACGGTCTCCTGATCGGGGGCGACAGACCTGGTTCGAGAACCGCAGATTTCATCCCCCTATACCCGTACGGGACGGAATGGTGTTCCGTATCGGACTATTGATGTGAAGGAATTGCCGGAGTTTTCGCGCGCCGGGCGGCGATTAGATCCAATACAGGCGTAAATCTCCGCAAAATGGGCGAAATCGGAATAATACATAACTTGATCGATTTCTCGTTACTTGTTGCAATGCAGATATTGGGGTGAGCGGCGGGTAACGGAAAAGCGCGTTATTTCGGCGCGATTGCGTGGAGCGGCTGACCGTTCGGCGGTTTGTTAAGGGGCATTTGATGGCGAGCATCGCGTCCGGTGATGGTGTGGGATTCGTTCGAACCGCCGGGGAGGCCCGGCGCACGCGCCTGCTTCCCGATCCCCGGCATGTCTGGATGGTGTTCCGGCGCCGGCAGTGGCTGTTCGCGATCGTTGCGGGGCTGGCCTTCTCGGCCGTTGCCGCTGCCGTGCTGCTGGCGCGGCCGGTCTATGTCGCCACTGCCAGCGTGCTGATCGAACCGCGCAAGGCCGATACGATCGATCTGCAATCGGTGGTGCAGGGCCTGCCCGCCGATACCAATGTGGTCGATACGCAGACGCAGATCATGGCCTCACCCGCAACTTCGCTGGCGGTGGTGCGCCAGCTTCATCTCGATCGGGAGCCGGACTTTACCGGTGATGCCGGCCTTCGCGGGGGCGCGAAGGGCGCGCCCTCTTCGGCGCAGCCTGTTTCCAGCCAGGACCCCGATCAGGCGATGAGCGCGGCCGAACGGCGTGCCTCCGCCATCCTGCAGAAGATCGTCACCGTGCGGCGTCAGGGGCTGACCTATGTGATCGACATTGCCGCGCGATCGGGAGATCCGCGTCGTGCCACCAACATCGCCAACGCCTATGCATCGCAATACATCGCCATGCAGGTGGCGCACCGGGCCGGCGTGACGGAGCAGGCATCGCAGTTCGTGTCCCGTCGTGCGGACGACTTGCGCCAGCAGGCCGTGGCCGACGATGCGGCGGTGCAGAACTACATGATCGCGCACAATCTGATGAGCGCCGAGGGCGCCACCATGGCCGAGCAGGAGGCTTCCCAGCTCAACCAGCAGATCACCCAGGCGCAGGCCACGCTGGCGCAGGAACGCGGCAAGCTGGCGGCTGCACGCGCGCAGCTCAGCCGCGGCGGGGGTTCGGACATCGGCGCCGTACTTGCGTCCGAAACGATCCGCGCGCTGCGCTCTCAGGAGGCTGTCGCCAGTGCCGAAGTGGCGTCACTGGCGTCGCACTATGGCGACAGTCATCCCGAGATGAAGCGCGCCCGCCAGAATCTGGCCGACATTCGCGGCCAGATCGCGGCCGAGCAGGAACGGATCATTTCCACGCTGCAGGCCAATGTGCAGGTGGCCGAGAGCGGGCTGGAATCGTTGCTGGCCAGCCGTTCGCATGCGCGTACCGCGCTGGCGACGAACGGCACCGCGCAAGTGGGCCTGCTGGAATTGCAACGCAAGGCGGAAGCCAGCCGCACGATCTATTCGGCTTTCCTACAGCGCGCGAAGGAAACATCGGCGGCGGCGAACCTGCCGCAGGCGGACGCCAGCATTTCGTCTCTGGCGCGCCTTCCCGACTATCCGGTCTGGCCCAACTATCGGCTGGGGCTTGCGCTGGGTGCAGTGGGGGCGATCATCGTCGGCCTGCTGGCAGTAGGGCTGGCCGAATACCTCGATGGCAGCATCGTCACGCGTGAGGATGTGGAAAGCCAGTTGGGGGCGACTTACGCCGGCGCCCTGCCAGATCTGCGGACCTCCGCCGGGCGTGAGCATCGCCAGACCGCCCCGCACCTCTACATTCTGGAGCGGCCGTTCTCCGTCTTTGCAGAGGCGGTACGCGCGGCCGGTGCCGTCGTCGTCCGTTCCAAGGATCGCGGCGGGCAGGTGATCGCGGTGACGTCCGCCCTCCCGCGTGAGGGCAAGACCACCTTTTCCATCTGCCTGGCGCGCATTCTGGCGGCGGGCGGCCGCAAGGTGGTGCTGGTGGATGGAGATTTGCGCCGCCATTCGGTGACGTCGACCTTGCTGCCCGAACTGGGCGCGGATGAGCGCCTGCTGGCGGTGCTGGAAGGCAGGCTGCCGCTGGATGACGCGCTGGTACGCGATCCGCTGGTGCCCTTGATGGTGCTGCCGACCGCTGGACCCACCGGGACGGAGGATTACCTGACCGACGATCGTGTGAAGGCGCTCTACGCCGCGCTGCGCGAACGGTTCGAAGTGGTGATCGTCGATACCGCGCCGGTCCTGGGCGTCGTCGATACGCGCAGGCTGACGACGCATGCCGATGCCACGATGATGCTCTGCCGCTGGCGCAAGACGGCGATCCGCGCCGCGCAGGCTGCCGTCGACATTCTCGACCAGGCGGGCGTGCGGACGCTGGCCGTCAGCCTGTCCCAGGTAAACATCCGCCAATACGCCAGCGCCGGTCACAACGACGTCTATGGCTATCAGCAGAAATTCGCCGGCTACTACGTGAGCTGATGCGGCGGTCGGTGGGAGAAATCATATGATCGCCTTTCCCGATACGCCTGCCGCCCGGCCGATCCGGCAGGCGATTGCGCGTTGCCGCCGGCATTTCATCAATGCCGGCCTGTTCAGCGCCTTTCTCAACGTGCTCTACCTGGCGCCGTCGATCTACATGCTGCAGGTCTACGACCGGGTCGTGCCGACGCGCGGCGTGCTGACGCTGGCGGGGCTGACAGCGATCTTCATCGTCGCGATCCTGTCGGTGGGATTGCTCGATCTGGTGCGCAGTCGGCTGTTGCTACGGGCCGGCGCGCGGCTGGATCAGCAACTGGCCGCGCCGATCATGGAGGCGCTGCTGGAAGTGTCCACGGTGCGCGGTGGGCAGGTCAACGCGGCGACCTTGCGGGAATTCGACGTGCTGCGCCAGACGATCACCGGGGTTGGCGTGCTGGCGCTGTTCGATGCGCCCTGGGCGCCGATCTACATCATCGTCTGCTTCCTGATTCATCCGGCGATCGGGCTCCTGTGCATCGGCGGCGCCGTGGTGCTTTCCCTGCTGAGCTGGCTGAGCGAACGCAGCAGCAGCGGGCCGATGAAGGAGGCGATCCGCCGCGAGCAGTTCGCCTATTCCAGCCTGGAACTTTCGCTGAGCGCATCCGGCGTGATCGGCGCGCTGGGTATGCGCGATGCGATGGTGCAGCGGCATCTGCGCGAACGGCTGGAAGCCAACGGCATGGTCAGCCGGGCCGGGTTGAAGGCCACGCGCTATACTTCGACGATCAAGGCCGCGCGCCTGCTGCTGCAATCGCTGGCATTGGGCATGGGGGCGCTGCTGGCCATCGAGCAGCAGATTTCCGGTGGCGCGATCTTCGCGTCCTCGCTGCTGATTGCGCGCGCCCTGCAACCGATCGAACTGGTGAACGGTGCCTGGAAGAACCTGCTGCAGGGCGCAGCGGCCTACACCCATATCGTCGAACTGTTCGGCCAGCGTGGGGATGACCGGGTGCCGACCGCGCTGCCCGCGCCAAGCGGGGCGATTGCCGTGGAGAACCTGGGCATCGCCGCGCCCAGCCGCGATCGGCTGCTGATCGGCGGCGTGACTTTTGCGCTGGAGCCGGGCGAACTGCTGGGTGTGATCGGGCCAAGCGGTGCCGGCAAGTCCACGCTGGCGCGCGCGTTGGTGGGCATTCTGCCGCCGGCGCAAGGCGCGGTACGGCTGGATGGATCGGACCTGCGCAATTGGCCGGCGGCGCAACTGGGGCAGGCGATCGGCTACGTTCCGCAGGAACCGGTGCTGTTTCGCGGCACGATCAAGGAGAACATCGCCCGCTTCGCCACCGAAGGCGCCATGCCCGGCACGCTGGACGAACGGGTGATCCAGGCGGCGCAAGTTTGCGGGGCGCATGACTTCATCGTCCGCCTGCCGCAGGGCTACGATACCGAACTGGGCTGGGCAGGCGGCGGCCTTTCGGTGGGCCAGGCCCAACGCATCGCGCTGGCGCGGGCGCTGTTCGGCGATCCGGTGCTGATCGTGCTGGATGAACCCAATGCCGCGCTCGATGCCGAGGGGGAAATGCGGCTGGGGCAGGCGTTGGACAGTCTCAGGAAGAAGGGCGTGACGCTGGTGGTGATCGCCCATCGCGCCGGCATTCTGCAAAGCGCGGACAAGCTGCTGGTGCTGCGGGGCGGGCGTGTCGACATGTTTGGAGAGCGTAACGAGGTGGTTGCGCAGCTGAACGCGCCGAAAGCCCCGGTTGCCACGGAGGGGACTGCCGACGCCAGCGCGCGCCCGTTCGTGGCCCCGCCGGAGCAAGCGGACGGTCAGGGGAAACAGGGCGGCCAGCAAGGCGGAGAATCGCGCTCGGTCGAAACGGAAGGGGTGGAGCATGGCTAGCCAGGTCGCGACGATCGACGGCGTCTTGGCGCCATGGAATGCGGTTCCCGCCGCGCCGCTGGAAGACAGCGAGGCCCGCGACAGCCGTTTGGGCTGGATCGTGGTGCTGCTGTTCTTCGGCGTGTTCCTGGGCTTTGCCACGGTCGTCAGGCTGGACGCGGCAGCTTATGCCGATGCGACGGTCAGCGTGGCGGGAAGTCGGCAGGCGGTGCAGCACCGCGATGGCGGCGTGGTGGCGGCGCTTCACGTGCATGAGGGGCAGCACGTGAAGGCGGGTGACGTGCTGATCGAACTGGCGGGCGCGGAAGTGGCCGCCAACGAACGCGCGGCTGCTTCGCAAGTGATCAACCTTCAGGCCGAACGCGCCCGGCTGCTGGCGCAGCGCGCCGGCGTGCAGACCCTGGTGGCGCCGCCGGAGTTTCGTGCGCTGACGGGGGAGGACAGGCTGCTGGCGGAAGAGGCGATGCGCCTTCAGGCCGGGCTGCTGGGCAGCCAGCGGCGCTCGGTCGTGGCGCAGAAGGATGTACTGGATCAGCAGGCGGCCCAATTGCGCGAGCGGATCTCGGGCATCGGCAACCAATTGGTCGAAAACCACAAGCAGAGCGAACTTTTCGACGATCAGTTGGAAGGCATGAATCTGCTGGTCGAGAAAGGGTATGCCAGCATCAACCGTGTGCGCGAGCTGGAGCGCGCGCGCGCCAACGTGGCCAGCGATCGCGCCAACCTGGCCTCATCCGGTGCTGCCGCGCGGGAACAGATCGGGGAACTGCGGATGCAGGCGCTGACGATCGACGCCAAGACGCTTCAGGACGTGTCGCAGGCGCTGCGCGAAAACGAACAGCAACTGGGCGAAGCGCTGCCCAAGTGGCAGGCCCTGCGCCGCCAGCGCGACCAGACCTTGATCCGTGCACCGGCTACCGGGCAGGTGGTGGGGCTGAAGATCTTTACCGTCGGTGGCGTGGTGCCGGCGGCACAGAGCCTGATGGAGATCGTGCCCGATGCCGCGCCGCTGGTCATAGAGGCGCGTTTCAGCCCCAACGATGCGGACGATGTCCATGTCGGGCAGACCGCCGAAATCCGCTTCACGACCATGCATGAGCGAGACATTCCGGTGTTCGAGGGCACGGTGACGCGGTTCTCGGCGGACAGCTTCACCGATGAACACACCGGGGCGCGCTACTACACGGGCGAGGTTACCGTGCCGGTGGAGGCGCTGCGCGTGCTGCGGGACATCAAGGGCAGCGCGGACGGCATCAAGCCGGGCCTGCCGGTGCAGGTGCTGGTGCCACTGAAGAAGCGCACGCTGCTGCAATACCTTGTCGAGCCGCTCAACCAGGTGCTGTGGCGCAGCGGCCGGGAGCATTGAGCGCACGCCGCCGCCTCCCGCGATCCGCCTCCCGCCCATCCATTCCGCTGCCGGGCGACCTGTGCCCGCCCACCTTCCATGGAGTGCCAAACCGCGATGTTGTTCGGATCGCTCGTCTTCATCTTCGCGTTCCTGCCGGTAGCGCTGTTTGGCTATCACGCCTTGCGCCTGTCTGGCCGGCAGGGCGGGGCCAAGGCCTGGATGGTGGCCTGCTCGCTGGTGTTCTACGGGTGGTGGGATTGGCGCTACCTGTTCCTGGTAGGCATCTCGATCGTGGCCAACTTCCAGTGGAGCCGCGTCATGGAACGGCATCCGCAGGCGCGCTGGATGCTGGGCGCGGGCGTGATGGGCAACCTGATGCTGCTGGGGTACTACAAGTACGCGAACTTCTTCGTGCAGGCGGCCGATAGCCTGACCGGGCTGGACTGGCAGGTGGGGCGGATCGTGCTGCCGCTGGCGATCAGCTTCTACACGTTCCAGCAGATCGCCTATCTGGTGGAAAGCCGGCGAGACGGAAAGGCGGCGGACAGCATCATCGATTACGCGCTGTTCGTCCTGTTCTTTCCGCACCTGATTGCAGGGCCGATCACCCATCACAAGGAGATGCTGCCGCAATTCGCGGTGGCCGGCCGTGGACCTCTGCCTGCCTCCTACGTGCGGATCGGAACCACGATCTTCGTGCTGGGGCTGGCCAAGAAAGTGCTGCTGGCGGACGGTTTCGCGCTGCTGGCGGATCCGGCGTTCAACGCCGTGCGCGATGGCGCGGTGCTGGGAACCGCCGACGCATGGCTGGGCGCACTGGGCTATACCTTGCAGCTCTATTTCGACTTTTCCGGCTATTCGGACATGGCGATCGGGCTGGGGCTGATGTTCGGCATCCTGCTGCCGGTCAACTTCGCATCGCCCTACAAATCGACGAGCGTGGTGGAGTTCTGGCGGCGCTGGCACATCTCGCTCTCACGCTTTCTGCGCAACTACCTTTACATCCCGCTCGGGGGGAACCGGCACGGAACCGTGCGGCGCTATGGCAATCTGCTGGCGACGATGGCGCTGGGCGGGCTGTGGCACGGCGCGAGCTGGACGTTCGTGCTGTGGGGCGTGCTTCACGGGCTCTACCTGATCGTCAATCACGCCTGGAACGCCATGGTGCCGGGGCGTTCGGCAAGCGCCATGACCCGCGCTCTGGCCTGGTTGCTGACCATGCTGGCGGTGGTGGTCGCCTGGGTGTTGTTCCGGGCGGAATCGTTTGCCAGTGCCGCATCGGTGCTGCTCAGCATGGGTGGGTGGCACGGACAGGGTACGGTGGCGGGCTTTCTCTTCGCGCGGCCGCTGGGGTGGACGGCGGTGATCGCCGGCTGGATCGTCGTCACCCAGCTTCCCAGCGTGCTGGAACTGGCGCGCTATCCGCAATCCACGCCGGGCCTGCCGATCGAGCATGACGGCATCGTTCCGGTGCGCCGCGAAACACGGCCCTGGGCGGCGGCCGCTGCGCTGGGCGCGATAGCGGCCCTGGCCTTCGCCCGCCTGCCCGATCCGGGCGTGTTCCTCTACTTCAACTTCTAGCGCGCGGAGCCCAGGCAAAGATGACCGGACCCGATCACACTGGCCCGAAAACGGCGCCGCTTTTCGCGATTGGCGTGGCCACGTTCCTGGCCACGCTGGCGCTGATGGTGGCCCTGCCGCATCGCGACTATATCCGCTGGCAATCGGTCCAGACGGAGGCCTATGCGCGGCTCGGCTGGTCTTACGAGCGCATTCACGACGATCCCGCGCCGCTGGACATCGCGCTGATCGGCACATCGCACACCATGAACGGGATCGACGGGCTGGCGGTGGCGCAGACGCTGGCGGCCAGTGGCGTGCGCGATGCCGGCGGGCGGTGCCTGACGGTGACGAACCTGGCGATTCCCAATTACGGGCGCAACCTGCATTACCTGATGACGCGCGAGCTGCTGTCCGCCCGCAAGCCGCGCGCCATCGTTCTGGAAGTGCTGGAGAACGAAACGCGCAAGGCGCATCCGCTCTATTCGCACGTGGCCGGTATTGCCGACCTGATCGATGCACCGCGCATCGGCAATGTGAACTATCTGTCGGACCTTGCGCGGCTGCCCTATCGTCAGCTGGTGCTGGGGGTGGAGAGCCTTGCCCCGGCCGAATTCGGCCTGAAGCCCAGTTTCGATCCCGCGAACTATGACGGGTCCACCGTGGACAATACGCGCGTGGTGAATGTCCACGGCCGGGCGCTGACCCCGTCGCTCGACACCGCGATCGCGCCGGACAGACTGGAGCGGGAGGCTATGGCCCTGCGCGCCGACAAGCGCCTCAATTACCTGCCGAAAGCGCTGGAGGATTACGAATATGCGATGCCCCGTCGCTATGTCGCCGCCATTCTGGACCTTGCCGACCGGCAGGGGGTGCCCGTCTACCTGTTGTATCTGCCCGGATACGGAAAGCCGGACCGTCCCTATGACATGAGCTATTACGGCAATCGGCCGATGCTGGCGCTGAACGATCTGTTGGCCCGCCGCGACTATTGGCACGATGTTCATCACCTCAATGCCCAAGGGGCGGCGGCGGTTTCGCACCGGTTGGGGGAACTGCTTTCCCGCCGGCTGGCCGGCACCGCCGCGCCGGGCGTCGCGGAGCGGGGGACATCCGCTTTCGATTGCAACTTCGGGATCGCTCAAAGGCCGCTCACCGTGCCGTTTGCGGGGCACCGCGCCATCGCGTCCGCCTCGGCAGATTGAGCGTGTTGGGGGGAGGGGAGAGTTTCATCCGAAATGGCGGCATGGCGGGACTGGGTAATAATCCATGCTAGCCTGCGGAATGCAAAAGTGCCGCTGCCGGGGGGCTCGGCCGACACGGCGGATCCCTGCAATCGAACGCGCCACCCTATGGTGGGAAGGAGTGAATGATGACGATCCATTGCCGACTGTCGACCGCGCGGACGCTTGTGATCGCAGCGGCCCTGGCCGTCCTGTCCGCAGGCGTGGCGCCGCATGAGGCGGCAGCGCAGCAGGCCCCGTCGCTGGCAGCGATCGCACCGCTGGCCTCCGCGCCATTGACCAGTGCGGCGCCCGGCGCCGCTGCCGTCGCGGTCGCCCAGCGGGATGACCGATACAAGCTGGGCGCTGGCGACAAGGTGCGGATCACCGTGTTCGGCGAAGCGGCGATGACGGGCGATTACGCCGTGGCACCGAATGGAGAAATCTCGTTCCCGCTGATCGGCACGGTGGATGCGCGCGGCCACACGCTGGACGAAGTGGCGCAGGATATCCGCAAGCGCCTGCTGGACGGATATCTGAACGATCCGCGCGTCGCGATAGATCTGCTGGAATATCGCACGTTTTTCATCCTGGGAGAGGTGAACCGGCCCGGCGCCTATCCGTTCACGGCAGGGCTCACGCTGGGGCAGGCCGTGGCTACCGCAGGCGGCTACACCTACCGTGCGCGCAAGTCGAAAGTGCATGTTCGCCATGACGGCACGGCGCAGGACCAGCTTGTCACCATCGAAGACATCGGCGGGCTGGCCATCGAGCCGGGCGATACCATCACCGTTCCCGAACGGTTCTTTTAGGCCATGGCCGTGGCACCGGCCTCCATCGATGTGATCATCGCCTGCCACGATGCCGCCGGCACGATCGTGCGTGCCATCGATTCCGCGCTGGCCAGTCCGCACGTGCGCTGCGTGATCGTGGCGGACGATGCGTCGAATGACGGTACGCCCGACCTTGTCGAGCGTCACTACCAGGGCAACGCGGCGGTCACGGTGTTGCGGGCCACGCGCAATGCCGGGCCGGCACAGGCCCGCAATCGTGCGATCGAACATGTGCAGGCGCCGTGGTTCGCGATCCTGGACAGCGACGATTTCTTCCTGCCTGGTCGGTTCGATGCAATGCCGGCCACCGGTGATTTCGATCTCTGGGCGGACAATATCCTGTTTACCGACCGGCCGGATCGCCTGCCTCCGCCGGCCGAGCGAAGGGCAGTGGCGGATGCGGGCGAGACGATCGATGTTGCGCGCTTTCTGCGCGGAAATCTGGCCAATTTCCGGCAGCGGCGGCACCAGCTCGGCTTTTGCAAGCCGGTGTTCGGCACGCAATTCTTTCGCGCCTGCGGGGCCAGGTATGATGAGCGTCTTCGGCTGGGGGAGGACTTCGTGCTGGTATTGGGCCTGCTGATCGCGGGCGCCCGATTCCGGTTCACCCGGCACTGCGGCTATGTGGCGATAGAACGTTCGGATTCGCTCAGTGCCGCGCACACCCTTGCCGATCTTGAGCACTTGCTGACGGCGGAAGAGCGCCTGTTTCGGGACTATCCGCAGGGCGGCGGGGCGCAAAAGGCATTCGCGCGACGGCTGCGCGAAACCCGCTGCAAGGTCAACCACCTGACCACGCTGGCGCGCCGACAGGAACGCGGCGTGCTTTCCGGCATGACGGGGGCGCTTTCGCTTCCCGGCCGGCAGCGATGGGATCTCGCCGGGGCGATTGCGGCGGACAAGGCCAGGGCCGCGCTTACGCGTCTATCGCCGCCGCGGGTAAGTTTTGCCTACTATCTGCAGCCGCCCCACGGTTTCGGCGCATGAGCGAACGGCGGTTGCTGGGCGGTGCGGCGGCGATGTCGATCGCGGGTATCGTCCGGGTCGGCCTGCAGACGCTGAGTCTGCCGATCCTCGCCCGCATACTGGGGCCGCATGAATATGGGCTGGTGGCGCTGGCCATGCCGATCGTCATCCTTTCGATGATCCTCTGCGACGGCGGGCTGCCCGCGCCGCTGATGCGCCGCGTCGAAGATGACGAACGCGTCTGGGCCACCGCGCATTGGACGATCTGCGCCAGCGGGGCCGTGCTGGCGCTGTTGGTGGCGATTGCGGCGTGGCCATTGGCATGGCTTTGCGATCAGCCGGATCTGGCCCCGGTGGTGATGGCGCTGGCCTTCACGCTGGTGTTGCAGGGCTTCGGTGCGGTGCCCGCAGCGCGCCTGCAAAAGGCGCAGGATTTCCGCAGCCTCAGCCTGGTGGAAATCGGCGCGACGCTGGGCGGCGTGGCGGCGACGTTCGCCTTTGCACTGCACGGTGCCGGAGCATGGTCGCTGGTGGCGCAACAACTGGCGTACTGGCTGCTGCGGATCGCCAGCGTGACGATCCTGTCGCGCTGGCGCCCGCTGCGCCAATACGATTTCCACCTGATTGCACCGGATTTGGCATTCGGCTGGTCGGTACTGAAAGTGAGCCTTGTCAATTTCGCCACGCGGTCGCTCGACGTGGTGCTGCTCGGCATGGTTCGGGACAGTGCGCAGGTCGGCCTTTATGCCATGGCGCTGCAGGTTGCGCGCCTGCCTGCCAATGTCATTCTGGGGCCGTTCCAGGGCGTGTTCCTGTCGCATCTGGTGCGGATCAAGGACAGTCCGGAGCAAGTTGCCGCGATGCTGGTCAAGGTGTCTGCCGTGATGGCGGCGCTGGTGGTGCCCTCTACTGCTTGCGCGGCGCTGATCGCGCCCGATATCTTCGCCGTCATGCTTTCGGAAAAGTGGCGCGCGGCCGGGATCATCTATGCCGCGCTGGTGCCGGGGGCGGCAATCCAGGCGGTGGTCTTTCTGGTCATGCCATGTCTGGTGGCGCTGGGGCGCCCCGATCGGCAATTGCGGCAGACCGTGCGGCTGACGGGGCTTTGGCTGGCCTTTGCGACATTGGGCGCGATGGGCGGCGCGATAGGTATCGCGACGGGCATCGGCTGCGCCTATCTGATCGGTGGCCCGTGGATGATCCTTTCGGTGCGGGACGTGGTTCCCGTGCCCTTGCGCGCCTATCTGGGCGTGATCGCGCAGAGCCTGCTGGCGGCGACTGTTGCCATGGCTGCCTTGGCGGCATTCCGGCAGATCAGTGGCGTGACCGGGATTGCGCTGGTTGCTGCCGGCGCGGTCTGCGCGGGTACCGGCGTGGTTCTGGCGCTTGCCCTGAACAGGTCGATCCTGGGCGTGCGGCGGAGCTTGCCGATCGCCGCGTAAGGCGTGCGGCCCGTCATCAAAGGTGGAACTGGCGCGGTGGCAGACCTGGCTCCGGCAGACCCCGGCCGACCGTATCGGACTCCAGGCTACGGGTTGATGCTTCCAAATCGGATGTGATTTCTATAGTGCGGTCGAAAACGACTCGGCCGATTCTCGATCAGGAATGGATGCTTTTGGTTTCTTGGTTCCGATTACTTGCATCGGTGCGTCGTTGGGCGGTGCGCGTCGTGGGCCATGTGAAGCCGTATCAAGCTATTGAAAATACCGCATAAATACATGTTCGCGCGCATGTGGGCCGCTTTTTCGGTGCTCGTTCGTCTCTCGAAAGGTGCCATTGAAGAGGCTTGGAAAAAGTCATTATCGGTCGATTTTGCCCCTGTTTTGCCAATTTTTGCTGTGGAGCTGAACGGAGCGAAGTATAACGACTTATATACTACGGCGGGGCTAATCGTCGCCAGACGGGAGAACTGCGATGCTGAATGCGACGATCAAGATCTATCATGCTGCCGATCGGGACGACCGGCGCGATCGGGATGATCCGCGGTTTTCCGTCGATCAGGACAGCACCCTGCGCAAGCCCGATGGGGAGCCAGTGGCGATCAAGGTGGAGAATTTCTCATCACGGGGATTCCGCTTCAATTCGCGAAGCTGCGATCTTGATGTCGGCACCGTGGTCTGCGTGGGGCTGGACGGCGCCGGATCGCAAAGGGCGGCAGTGGTGTGGCGATCGGGCTCCATCTACGGCTGCGAATTCCTGACCCCCGTTCCGCGCGATCGCATGGCCAAGGCGTTTACCCATGCCCGGGTCGCCCGTGGCCGGTTCGCCAGGCATGGCGGCCACGCGCAAGAGCCGCAGGTTGCCAAATGGCCGGGATCGGTTCGCCTTGCCTTGCTGCTGTCCGGGGCCATCGGTTCCTGGGCGCTGCTCTACGCCGCGGCCAGGTTCCTGCTTTCCTGATTGGGGGCATGATGGAAATGGAACGGGAGAGCCGCACCGTGCAGGCCCTCCCGAAACGCATTCAGACGGGAACCGACGAATAGAAGTGGAAATCGTCGGTGGTCAGCAGCTTGCCGTTCGTGGAGGTGACCATGATCGTCTCCGAATGGCCCGATGCGGCATCGTACAGCGTGTACTTGTAGATCGTGCCCCGGCCGTCGGGCAGAACCTGCCCGCGTCCATCGGTGGTGAAGGTCGATCCCTCTCCGAAGCCATAGAATATCATGTCATCGCCGCTGGCCACACCGGCGCCTTCGAAATCGTAGACCATGTCGACAGTGGCGTTGTCATCGCTGAGGTCGGACGCATGCCAGAGGAAGGTGTCGTTGCCGGCGCCGCCCCACAGGAAGTCGTTGCCCTTGCCGCCGGTCAGCACGTCGTGGCCCGAACTGCCGTTCAGATGGTCCCGGCCCGCGCCGCCATCAAGCTGCGTGCCGCCTTTCAGTGCCACAAGAACGTCGTCACCGGTGGTGCCGACGACATAGAATGTGCTGCCGTCGCCATAGATATTGTCTGCCATTTTGAATAGCTCCATCTGAATTGAATCGTTCAGACCCCCTGTTAGGTCGCTAACGATCGTGGTTTGATGATGTGGTTACAATTGAATTTACTAATGATGTTTACTTTGATTTGGGTAACCCGCGCGCATCGTACCTTTGCGTAGTTACGGCGGTTGCAGTGATGAAAGCGGAATTTTCAAGGGTCTTGAAATTCTGCTTTCAATGTCGCTTTTTATTATGGGGAGACCCGATCATCGTATCGTAGGCGTCGCCGCAGGGGGCGGCGCAATGCGGCGCAGGGACGGAAACGTCACGCCGTGGAAGTTTGAAACTCCAGGAAATCATGGGTGTTGGACGAGATCATCCAACTGATGCGATCGTACCGCTTGCGCAGATCCTCGAAGCTTTGCAGCGGCACCCAGTAGCGCGGATCGCCCAGGCGGCCTTCGACGCAGTCGCACTGTTCCAGCCGTTCGGACAGGCCGTCGATCAGGGCTGCCAGCTTGCGGAACTGCTGGGCGGGCATGGATACCGGCGTTTCGTCCGCTGCCTGGGCGACGGCGTTCACCATGCGACGCGCCTCCAGGCGGGCAAGCGTCGCAAAATCGTCGGATCGCGGATCCTGGTTCAGATTGCCCATCGCGCCAGCCTTGCAGGGAAGGCGCGCCGCGTCACGGTAAGCCGTCGCGGTTAACGCCTTGGTCGAGACTTGCGAATAGGCTGCGCGGGGCGTTGTACAAAGTATAACCCGATCCGAATCCGATCAGCTCTGCTCCGATTGTCGGTGTTTGCAAGAATTGATCGGGTTGTCTTCCGAAATTAGCGGATAAACCCGTATGTAATCGACGGTAATAGTGCCGTTGACGGGATGGTCGGGGGCCGGATCATGCGCCCAGGGGCCGCCCACGGCCAGGTTGACCAGCAGATACATCGGTGTGTGCATGTCTGCCGGCGTCGGCATGCGGGAGATTTCGCGGTCGTCCAGATAGAAGGCGATCTGTTCCGGCGTCCATAACAGGCCGTACGTGTGGAAGGCGCTGGCTGCTGTGGGCAGGGTGGCGACGGCGTGCGTATGGACGGGGCGCTTTTGCCCCGATGTGGTTGCGTTGGACACGGTGCTCATGGTGATCGTCGCGGGATCGCGCCCCAGTTGTTCGAACACGTCTATTTCCGGCGGCCACGATCCATCCGCCGGCAGCAGCCAGAAGGCGGGCCACAGCGATGCGCGATCCGTCAACCGCGCGCGGATTTCGAAATAACCGTAGCGCTGCGCGAAACTGTGCCGCGTGGTCAGGAGGCCCGAGGCATAGCGATAGCCCCACATCTTGCCCGCCTGCGCGTCGGTGACGGGCGCGGCGGTGATCGTCAGCATTCCCTTGGCAATGTTGAAGGGGTTCAGGCCCAGCGGCGATGACGCCGTTCCGCGAAAATCGCGATCGACGTAGAGTTGCTTTTCGCCATTGCTGGCCAGCGTGTAGGCGGCAATGCCCGCATAGTCGAAACGGGTGCGCCATGGCCCGCCCTGGCCCTGCAGCCGCAACTGGTCGAACTCTTCCGCGAATGACGGATGGCGTCGGTCTATCGGCAGAGGTGTGGGGAGCGGCGGGTTTACGGGTTGGTCGGCGGCGGGGGCACGCGTCAGGTCCGGCGCCAGAACCAGCAGCAATGCCAGCATCGACAGGCCGAGCATGAGCCCGCTTGTCAGTTGGAGCAATCGGGGATGATGGCCTGCCGCCACCGCTGCCGCCGCCGCCGTCCGACTCCACCATGTACGCTCGCGCGGGGGCATCGGTCTTGCGGTCATGCCGGACCGGGCATCGCGTGGGAAAATGCGCCGTCCGGCGGGGCCGCGCTCGACATCGGCGGCGCTTCACGCCCCGCAGTTTCGAGCGGGGCCGCCATCGCGCCATCCGCGTGGACGATGGCATATCCGCCATCGTCGGCGGAGGCGGGCGGGGCGATGAAGGAGGCTTTCAGTGCCGGCAGGCCGTTGACCAGCATTGCCCGTGCCGCATCGTCAACGGGGGGTGGGCGCGTGACGATCTTCGTGCCGGCCGCCGCAAGCTGGGCGATCTGCGCGTGAAGCGCCGTGCCGCGCTCGACCGTGCCGATAACCAGCGCGACCGGGGCCGATGCGGGGCGCGGTTGCGGCCGCGATGCCAGCCTTCGGCCCACGCCCTCCCACGCCGATGCCGCCAGCAGAGACCATGCGCGCCAGTCGCGGCCAAGCGCGCGCAGGGCCGCGCCGGGATTCCGAGCCTTGAGGTGGCCGATCGCGCGGGTGTGGCGCAGCGATGTCCCGATGCCGGCCTTCCTTTGCGCAACCGCGGAACGCAGATCGGCGGTGCTGCCGCTGCCGAGCACGGCATCGGCGGCAGCCAGCATGGCCGAAAGGTCGGTCTCGCTCTGGCGGTGAGAGGTGGAGGCGCCGTGCCGGCGATAGAAATAGGTCGGCCGGGGCAGGTAGGCGAAGCGGGCGCCGCGCGCCATCATGCGGGCGACAAGATCGTAGTCCTCGGCAATGCGCAGGTGGGGATCGTAGGCCAGATCGTGGCGGCGCAGGAACGCCAGATCCAGCAGCGGCTTCAGATAGCCGGCGCAGACCGGATCGCCGAAGGCGCTGTTCGCGCGTACATATTCGGCCAGCCCGACCTCCCGGGCGACACGCCAAGGTGGCGTCTTGGCGAACAGGGCGGTTTGGGCCACGCCTTGCGTGATGGCGAAGCTGACCATGTTGGCGGCAACGATTTCCGCCCTGCTGACGCGCGCTTCTGCAACAAGCCGTTCGATGTGGCGAAAATGGAGCAAGTCGTCGCTGTCGAGAATGGCTGCCCATCGCCCGCGCGCGGCGGCGAGGCTGGCGTTGCGGACGGCGGCCAGCCCGATGCGGGGGCCGTCGATCACCCTGACGCGCGGATCTTGCGCCGCATGGGCAAGCGCGATGGTGCGTGTCTCGTCGGTCGATCCGTCGTCGACGACGATGATCTCGATATCCGCGAAACTCTGCGCCCGGGCCGAGCGGAGCGCGGCGCCGATGAACGGCGCAGTGTTGCGCGCCACCATCAGCAGGGAGACTTGGACTGCCGATGCGGAACCGGCGGATGGGGATGGCGACATGCAATACCGGACCAGATGCTGACAAAAGGAAACGGGGCCCCCGAACGGGAGCCCCGAACCCTTGCTCCGGCTATTCTTGGATCAGCCGTAGAAGCCGAAGTCATCCGAAGAAAGCGCCGATCCGGACATGGAAGTCACGTGTAGCGTTTCGTAGTGCTGCGTGGCGGTGTCGTAGAGCTTGTAGACGAAGACGTTGTGGCCGGCGCCGTCGAGATAAGTGCCGTTCTTGTAGGTGCTGGTATCCAGCGACAGCGTGGAACCGGCGCCGAACCCTTCAAGGCGCAGCTTGTCACCACCGGACACGCCGGCGCCTTCGAAGTCGTAGATGCGGTCCACGGTCTTGTTGTCCGTGCCGATATCGCCGGCGGCGAAGACGAAGGTATCGTTGCCGGCTTCGCCGCGCAGGAAATCGTTGCCTTTGCCGCCGTTGATCGTGTCGTCACCCGCGCCGGCATTGATGCTGTCGTTGCCGTCCATGCCCATCAGCACGTTGTTGGCGCTGTTGCCGGTGATGGTGTTGGCCAGTTCGTTGCCGGTGCCGTTGATGGCGGTGGTGCCGGCCAGCGACAGGTTCTCGACATTGGCGGTCAGCGTGTAGGAGATGCTGGCGCAGACCGTATCGGTGCCTTCGTTGAGCTGTTCGACCACCAGATCGCCGGCGCTGTCGACGCGGTAGTAGTCGTTGCCCAGGCCGCCCACCATCTTGAACTCACCGCCCACGCCGGTGAGCGAGTCGGCGCCGTCGGTGCCGGTCTTCACCGAAGTGAAGGGGACCACGCGGTCGGCGAAGGTGTAGTCATCGGCGCCGAGCGGCGCGCCCGACAGCGAGGTGACGTGCACCGTTTCGAAGTGCTGCGTGGCGGCGTCGTAGAGCTTGTAGACGAAGACGTTGTGGCCGGCGCCGTCGAGATAGGTGCCGTTCTTGTAGGTGCTGGTGTCCAGCGTCAGCGTGGAACCGGCGCCGAAGCCTTCGAAGCGCAGCTTGTCGCCACCGGCCACGCCGGCGCCTTCGAAGTCGTAGATGCGGTCGATCGTCTTGTTGTCGGCGCCAAGGTCGTTGGCGTCGAACAGGAAGGTGTCGTTGCCGGCTTCGCCGCGCAGGAAGTCGTTGCCCTTGCCGCCGATGATCGTGTCGTCACCCGCGCCGGCATTGATGCTGTCATTGCCGTCCATGCCCGAGAGCACGTTGTTGGCGCTGTTGCCGGTGATGGTGTTGGCCAGTTCGTTGCCGATGCCGTCGATGGCGGCAGTGCCGGCCAGCGACAGGTTCTCGACATTGGCGGTCAGCGTGTAGGAGATGCTGGCGCAGACCGTGTCGGTGCCTTCGTTGAGCTGTTCGACGACCACGTCGCCGGCGCTGTCGACGCGGTAGTAGTCGTTGCCCAGGCCGCCGACCATCTTGAATTCGCCGCCCACACCGGAGAGCGAGTCCGCGCCGGCAGTGCCCAGCTTCAGCGTGGCGGTGGGAGTGGGTGCGGTAGTTCCAGTCGTAGTTCCAGTCGTCGTGCCAACGGTGGTTTCCGTCGTGGGAGCGGTCGTGGTGGGGCCAGTGGTAATGGGGGCAGTGGTGGTCGGGGCAGTAGTGGTCGGAGCCGTCGACGTGGAACCGCCGGCGGTGATCACGGCCGCGGCCTGATCCAGCGAATAGGCATGGACATAATCGATCGAATAGGTGCCGGACACGCCGTCTGCCGGGGCGCCCGCCCAGCTGCCGCCCACCGCAAGGTTCAGCAGCATGTACATCGGCTTGTTCATGTCGGTCGGGGTCGGCACCTGGCCCACTTCCACGCCGTCGATGTAGAAGGTCAGGTAATCCTTGTCCCACAACACGCCGTACTTGTGGAATTCGGTGGTGGCGGTGGGCACTTCGATGATGTCGTGCGTGTAGGTCGCCTTCCCGCTCGCCTTGGAGATCGAGGTCATCCACAGCGCGGTCGGATCGCGGCCAAGCTGTTCGAACACGTCCAGCTCGGGCGGCCACGAACCGTCGGCGGGCAGCATCCAGAATGCGGGCCACAGGCCCTGGCCCGCCGGCAGCTTGGCGTTTACTTCAAAATAACCATAAAGCTGCGAGAAAGTACCCTTCGTGGTCAGCAACCCCGAAGCATAGTCGTAACCCCACATCGCGTTCGACTGGTCGTCGGTCACCGGCTTGGCGGTAATGTCCAGCACGCCGTCGTGGATGTTGAAGGGGTTGAGGCCCAGCGAGGTGCTGCCGGAACCTTTGAAATCGGCGTCGACGTAAAGCTGCCGCTCTCCGTTGGAGGTCAGCGTGTACTTGGCGATGCCCGCATAGCCGTAGTTGGTGTTCCACAGGCCGCCGGCCGACTTCAGCGAGAGGCTGTTGAATTCGTCGTCGAACGTCATCTTCATCTTGCTGGTGTCGATCTGCAGCTGGAAATCGTCTGCCGTGAAGTCGCCGACCGAATGGTTGCGGAACAGCAGCCCTTCGCCGCTGGCCAGCGTCAGCTTCACATCGCTGCCGACTTGCGTAAGCAGCGGGCGGACCTGATCGAACGAGGTAAGGCCGAAACCGTCGAGGCGGACCGAGTCCACGCCGTTCTGGAAATCGACGATGACATCGGTGCCGCCGCCCTTGGACATGACGAAGGTATCGTTGTCGGCGCCGCCGACCAGCACGTCGTTGCCGCCCATGCCGTTCAGCGTCTGATGGCCGGCCTGGCCGATCAGCACGTTGTCCAGCGCATTGCCGAAGCCGGTGGTGTTGGTCAGCGACAGCGAGAGGATCTCGACATTGTCGGGCAGGACGTAGCTGACGGTGGAGCGGACCATGTCGATGCCGCCGCCGGCCAGCTCGGTGACCACGCTGTTCTTGTTGTAGACCTGATAGGTGTCATCGCCCAGTCCGCCGGCCATCGTGTCGGCGCCATCGTTGCCGAAGAACCAGTCGTTCTTGGCGGTGCCGGTCAGCACGTCGGCGCCGGCGGTTCCGTAGATCGAAGAATTGCTTGCGGCCTGATTCCCGATGGTCACTTCGAAAGCGTTCAAATAGGAAGTCTGAATACCCATGGCATTTATTCCTGATCAAAGAGCCGGGGGGGCTCGGTGTGATCGAGGAAATAGCCGAGCGGATTAAGCGAACTCGCAACGCCTTTGGTTTCCAGCGTGGTAATAATTTTAACCGATTGGAAATGATAATAGTCTATTTCGTTACATATAGGTATATGCCGAAAGCTGTATTCGTAAGTTGCGATTTTTGCGGCGTTATTTTACAGTCGATCGCCCCGTGAATTCGGAGCGTGCCCGCTCGGTAGCGTAATTTTATTGCGCACAGGGGAGGGGGAGGGCCGATTTCTTGCAAAGGATTGCTGCTTTTGCCGGATGGGCTCGGCGCCCGGCCGCGCGGCTCTGCAAAAAATTTTTGCGCTTCCTGGTCCGATCGACACGCAATGGCGTGGCGGCACCCGAAATCCCGGCAGTTTACACCATTTCGGAGGCTGTATCCGGGCCCGAATCGGGGCCGATCCATTGTCGCATCCCATTTTTTTCATAGGCTTGGACGATCGCCGACCGTGATTCGCAGGTCGTGTTTGAGAGGTTCAGAATGGGGCTTCATTCCCGTCAGGCCGAACGCGTCGATCTGGCCCTGCGCCCCGGCGTGGATGCCTATGCCTTTGTTTGCATGGACGACTTTTCGATTTCACCGGCGGCCGAACCGCCGTTGGACGATTCGCAAATCGCCTGCCTGCGCGATGCGATGGTGCCCTATGCGGTGGATTGGCGGCGGCGGCAGATGCTTTTCACGCTGCACGCGTCGCGCGATTTCGCGGCTGGCCATGCCTTTCTCTATCAGGCGCAGCGCGAACAGGCGCAGCAGGGGGTGCTTGTTTCCTTCGATGCGTTGGACGCCTTGTTTCCGGCATCGCTGCCGCCCACGGGCGTGACCTTTCTCTTTTCGGTGGGGCGGTGCGGATCCACGCTGGCGGCAGACCTTCTGGGCGCGGTGGGCATTCCAAGCGCGTCCGAACCCGGCGTCTATGAGCAACTGGTGGCCGGGCATCGCCGGTCATGGCTGAACCGGCGCGACAGGGCGCGGGTGATCCGCGCGACCACGCGGGCCCTCAGCGCTTTCGTCGGCGAACCGCTGGTGGTGAAGCTGCGCGCGCAATGCACCATCGTCGCGCGCGAAATCGCCGTGGCCACCCAGGGGCGTTGCGCGATGATCCTGCGGGCGCTGGAACCCTGGGCCATGTCCACCTATCGCGCCTTCGGGCAATGGCCGGACAATCGACCGGACGAACTGGCGTGGCGCTATGCCAACGCGGTCAGGGTGTTCGACGTGCTCACCCGCGCCGGCCGTCGCCCGCAACTGGTATGGTATGAAGACATGCTGCGCGATCCCGCCACGCTGCTGCAGGCGGTGGGTGCGCAAGCGCCGGTTTCCGCACCGCAGCAGCAGGCGCTGGCCGCCACCTACCAGCGGGATTCGCAGGAAGGGCTCAGCATCGGCCGCGCGGGATCGAGCGCCCGGATGCACGCGGACGTCCTGCAGGAATTCAAGCATCGATGGGCGCGACAGGCGCCGCATCGGCTGTTGCATCGCTATGGCATTGCCGATCGCCTGTGATGGCGGGGGTGAACGCCGGTACCCCGCGTGACCGGGTGACAGATTCGCGCCGCGATTGGCTCCGATACGGTCGCTTCCGATCCCATGGGGCTTCTGCGATGCTGTACGATTCCGGCAAGGCGGCGCGGTCTTGCGGCGCGTTCCCTTCATCCGGATGACCATGCAAGCACCAGATCAGTCGGGCTTCGATTGCCCCGATCCCGATTCCCAGTCCGATCCCGAAACCAAAGCCGGCCTTGAAGAAAGCGCCGTCGCCAAGGCGCTGTCTTCCATTCTGGCGGCCGCGATCCTCTTTGCCCATCTGGGCAGTGCGCTGGGGCCGGTGGTTCCGGTCGTTTCGCTTGGTGCGCCGCTGGCGATCTTCCTGTTGCTGAGGAACCGCGTGGACGCCCGGTTGCAGCCGGTCGGCTGGTTGCTGGCCCTGCCGACCTTCGCGCTGGCATCGACGATATGGTCGCGCATGCCGATGATGACGTTCCATTATGCCGGGCAACTGGCGATCACGGTGCTGGGCGCGCTGGCGATCTGGCTGACGGCGGACGTGCGCGGCTTCGTTCGGCAACTGTTCGCGGCATCGCTGGCGATCTGCCTGGTCTCGCTTGCCTCGGGTCATACCGGCCCTTCGACAACCGGGCCGGTGCTTGTGGGCATTACCGGCAGCAAGAATGCCATGGCGGCGGTTGGCCAATGCGTGGTGTTCTGCGGCCTGGCGCTGGCGCTGGACCGGGGGCAGCCACCGTTGTGGCGCGTGGCCGGGGCACTGGCCACGCCGCTGGGCGGATGGATCGTCGCGGTTACCCAGGCGGCCACGATCAAGCTTCTGACGTTGCTGGCACCGGTGATCTGCGTCGCGGTCATGGCGCTGCATGCGTGCCCGGCGAAGATCCGCCCGTTCCTGACGGCGGGCCTCCTGCTTGCCACCGTGGCCGGTGGCTCCGTCGCGGGGAAAGTGGCGGAGCGGGCGGAAGACGCCACGCTCAAGACCTTCAACAAGGACAAGGGGCTTACCGGCCGCACCTATCTTTGGGACGTGGCATGGCAGAAAATCGTGGAGCGGCCCGTGCAGGGATACGGCTACAAGGCCTTCTGGATGAGCGGGTCCGCCGATTCCATCGGCCTGCTGCGATCGCAGCGCATCGCCGATCCGCGCACCTTCAGCCTGCATCAGACGTATCTGGAGGTCTGGCTGGACCTGGGGCTGGGCGGACTGGCGATCGCCGCGACCATGTTGGCCAGCGGCCTGATCGCCGCGCTCTATCGCGCGGTGCGGTTTTGCGCCGCGCCGGATATCTTTCTGGCGGTATCGTTGGTCAGTCTGGTCGTTCGTTCCTTTGGCGATACGCTGTTCCAGCCCTTCTATGCCTACGGCACGATCGCGGTGGTCCTGATTGCCTTCGCCTTGTTCGGCGCCGGTACGTCGGAGCGTTCGGTTGCCGTCGCCGATCCGCGTCGGCGCCGCCAAGATCGGGCGGCGATGTCGTTCAGAACGTGACCAGCGTGGCGATGGTCACGCGATTTTCGCGATAGGTATGGTCCACGCTGGCAGAAGTGCGGTCGGCAAACCGATAGCCCAGGCTGACCGAAAGGCGGCGGTTCAGCAGCAGCCGTGCACCGGCACTTGCGCGGATTTCGTGGCTGGAGGGGGCGGGCCCCAGCGGCGCGATGGTCACGTGCCGGGCGCTGGCCGAAAGGATCAGGTTGCGGCGGTATTCATGGTCTGCGGCCAGCCCGAATTCGGTCACGCGATTGCCCGCGATCGTGGCGGAGGCAGCCTCGTCGATCCGCTTGTCCGCGCTGAAGCGCAGCGATGTCAGACCGGTGACGTTCCACAAGAGGTCCGCGCCGAACGACGGACCTGCCGTGTCGCGCAATTGGCCCGCACTGTAGTTGCGCCGAAGATAACCGACACGCGCCTCCCCCGTCAGCAGACTGGTCAGTTCGAAGCGCAGCCCGGCTTCGATGCGAAGGCCGCGTGAATCGCGGTTGAGGTGCGATGGCTGGCGCGGATCGTCGGCGGGCAGCGTATAGTCGATATGATCGACAGCGGCGCGCACGATGGCGCGGATGCCGGGCCGGAATTCATAGCCGATCAGCAGATCTGCGGCATAGGCGTTGTTGTCGCGATAGCGCTGCGAAAGGCTTTGCCCACCGGCGTAGGCGACGGACGAGAAGCGCAGCGCCGTGATCGAACCACCCGCGCCCAGCGTAAGCCGGCCAAGGGTGCGCTGGGCCTTCAATGTGCCGCCTTCGCGCGAAAAGCGGGAGGGTTCCGATGCGCCGGTGGGGCTGTTGAAGCTGCTGCGCGGCTCCACCTCCCGGTCCGCCGTGCCGGAGGCGGCGATCCAGCTGTCGGTAGCGATGTCGTACCGGCCCTCCAGCCGCGCGCCATAGCGCGAGACGTTCTCCGACGTCTGCCGCGCATGAAAGGACCGGTCGTAATGCGCCGAAAGGTCCAGCGCGTGCCGGGTGAAACCGGATTGCAGAGAGGCTTTCGTCGTCAGCAACGCGTCGAGATCGGATCGGCGGTTTTCGGCAGTGGCCAGCACGTTGTCGGTGGCTTCGGCGCCAAGGCCGAATTCGGGATAGACGAAGAACGAGCCGATCCGCCCGCCGATCGGGGCATATTCGGGGCGCGGGCGATCGGCTACGCTGGCTCCCTGCGTCGGCATGGCCGACTGGGCAAATGCCGGCGCGGCCGGAACCATAAGCGCGAATATGCCGAACCAGCCCCTTTGTCGCATAAGTCCCGGACCCCCATTCCTGCCGCGCATGCGCTCTATGACCAGCCATGCGCAGGCCCCCGGGGATCATGCATAGGGGCAGGGGCGGCGGGCAGTTACCGGTGAAGGATCGGAAACGCACCTTTTCGTATCTCTGCAAGCACGCCCCGTTCGGTCGGTGCCGCGCGGCGCGTTCCCGAGGTGCCCTTGGCGTGCCGTTGGGTGCGGGAAAGCATGGCGATGCGGGGCGGAGGAGATGCATCCGGAACGGAGGAGGAATGCGCTGATTTGAACGAGTTATACGGTTACCGCGCCGGGAAGAACTGCCAAATACTTGCCCAGGTCGCCTCGGGATATTCGTTGCCGGGCCGCCCGTGCCGTTCATCGCCATTGAAGGGAGCCAGCCCATGCCGGATCGTCGGCCCTGCCCATGCGAAGCGCCGCTATCGCCGATTCCGTGCGGCGGGTCTGCATGATCCGCGCGGTCGCCCTCCTGGTGGCGCTTGGGCTGTTCCTTGGCGGTGCCGATGAAGGGCATTGGCAGCCGCAGGCCCGCGCCGCCACCCCGGTTTCGGCGTCTTCCCCCGCTGCCATGAAGGCCGACGATGCGGCCGCGATCGGCTTTCTCACTGCCGGGCAACTGGCCCAGCAGTGCCGGGAGGGAACGGCCTTTTCGGTCACCTATTGCCTGGCCTTTCTCGCTGGCGTGCACGATTCCATGCGCGCTTACGAACAATGGCTGGACCAGCGCGAATTCTGCGCGCCGAACACCGTGAAGCAGCGGGATCTGAGCAATGCCTTCCTGGCCTTCGTGACGGCCCACCCGGAATATCGCGACGGATTGGCATCGTCGGTGGCCGTGGTCGCGCTGAAGGAGGCATGGCCATGTACCAGCCCAGGCCGCTGATCGCCGACGAAATCGCGGCAGCGCGCACCGAAGGCGAGCCGCCGGTGCGCCATCTGCCGCCCCCTCTGGCGCTGGCGGGCGGGGTCCTGCTGCTGGCGCTTGCCCTGATAGTGGCGACCGTGTTGGCGGCAGGCGATGACGGGCAGGGGCAAGTCGCGGCCGGGCGGGCGCCAGCGCCCACGCAGTCCGCGCGACAATTGGATCCGGCCCGTCTTGTCGTGGCCGATCCATCCCAGATCGAAGCGTTGACGCAGGCACAGGCGCAGGCGGTGAATGCGGGCCGGCCGATCTCGGCACTGCCCAACCCGCCCGCGCAGGCTTTCATGCTGGCAAACCATGCGCCCGATTATCCTCGTGCGCTGGCCTGCCTGACGGCCGCGATCTATTACGAGGCGGCCTACGAGCCGGTCGATGGGCAGCGGGCGGTGGCGCAAGTCGTGCTCAACCGCGTGCGCCACCCGCTCTATCCGCATACGGTCTGCGGCGTGGTGTTCCAGGGGGCGGAGCGGGCCACCGGCTGCCAGTTCACTTTCACTTGCGACGGTTCGCTGGCACGGGCCCCGGTTCCCGCCGTCTGGGCGCGGGTGCGCACTGTCGCGGAGGCGGCGCTGGCCGGTTATGTCTTTGCCGCCGCCGGCCTGTCGACCCATTATCACGCGGATTATGTGGTTCCTTATTGGTCGGGGATGATGGTGAAGTCGGCGGTGATCGGCCAACACGCATTCTATAGAATGCCCGATGGTTACGGTCGGCCCGGCGCCTTTGCCGCGCGCTATCAGCAGGCCGAGCCTGTCGTGGCCTTCGGCATGGCGGCGATGCTGGCAGGCGTGGACGATGCACCGGCAGCGATGGCGGAAGTGACGCCCGAGGCACGCCCCGTTCTGGACCAGTCGGGCGCCATTGTCGGAGCGGATGGCGATCCGGCGGCAAACGCGGCAAATCCCGTCCGAACCGCCGTGGTCCGCAAGGGCGAAGGGCGCTGGATCATCGGGATGGATGGCAATCGAAAGGCGTCCACCGCAAGTATAGGCTATGAATCGGTCAATTGATTGCTCGGTTTTGAAGCTAACCTTTCTTGCCCGGAATGCGCCAATGCTTGATCACTTTGGGTGAAGGGCGGCCGCTGGCGGTCCGGTTTCGACATTTTCTCTGACATCGGGCCGATGGACGGATGACACGCGGGCAGGATGTTCCTGCGCGGTGCTGTCGTGCGCCCGGCTCGTGCCCGGGCACAGGACTTCCAGGGGGGAAGCGGCGTGACGATCATGGCCTTGAGGCCGATCCTGCTGGTCTGCACGGCAGGATTGGCAAGCTGCCTGGCGGCAGCGCCGCTCTCCGCGCAATCCGGGCAGGTGCAATCCGGGCAGCCGCAATCGAAGGCGTCCTCTTCAAAGCCCGCGCGATCGCCGGGCGCCAGGCCCGACGCCATAGCCGAAGCAATGGAGGCATCCGCCTCCCGGCAGCCCGTTGCACCCACGCCGATGGGCGTCACGGCCACGGCGGTTCCTTCGCCGGACGCGCTGGGCGCTTATCCGCCGCCGCTCTATCATCCGGATCCGGGCGGCACCCAGCAAGCGATGCCGGCGCAAGTCACCACATTAAGCGCGGCCCTGGCATTGGCCTATGCCACCAACCCGCAACTGCTTGCTGCCCGGGCGGAGGCGCGCTCGGCCGACTATGGCTTTGCGGAGGCCCGCTCCGCCTTCGGGCCGACGCTGTCCGCCTCCGCCAACTATGCCTTCACCCGGCTGCGGGAGGAGACGGCGTCCGGCCCCTTCGTGGGCGCGCAGGGATGGGCCAACGGGGCCAACCTGGTGCTGTCGCAACCGATCTGGAGTTCGGGCCGTCTGGCCGCCGGGCAGGAGGCGGCGCTGGCCACATCGCAATACCGGCGAGAGGCCCTGCGCCTGACCGAGGCGCAAGTGCTGGGCAACGTGATCTCCGCATATGTGGCGGTGCGCCGCGATGCCCAGTCGGTAACGATCGCGCGAGAGAACCTGCAGCTGCTGGAACAGCAACTGGAAGAAAACCGGACGCGCTTCGGCGTGCGCGACCTGACGCTGACCGAACTGGACCAGACGCGCACCCGGCTGGAACTTGGCCGTGCGCAACTGTTGCAGGCGCAAGGGCAACTGGGCCTGTCGCAGAAGCAGTTCCTTCAATACGTCGGCGCGCCGCCGGGGGAACTGGCGGTGCCCGACGTGCTGGACGTTCGTTTCGCCTCGCTTGAGGACGCCTATGCCTATGCGGAGGTCAACAGCGGCGTGATCGGGGCGGCGCGGGCGAAAGAGCGGATTTCGCGCGCGCAGGCGACGGCGGAAAAGGCCGAATACGGTCCGAACGTCGCGTTGCAGGGCACTTTCGCCTATGCATCCCAGTCCCCCTACAACGACGCGCTGCGCTACACCGAATTCGTGGGGCAGGTGGTGGTCCGCCAGACCCTGTTCGATAGCGGCCTGCGCCATGCGCGGACCCGCGCGGCGCAAGAGGCCAATCAGGCGGACTGGCGCCTGCTTGATTCCGCCTATCGCGACACGCGTGAGGCGGTGGGATCGTCATGGGATCAACTGGCATCGCTGCGCTCTGCCATGGTCAAGTACCGGCTGGCGATCACGGCGGCAGAAGAAGCCTATCAAGGCGCCCTCGTCCAGCAGAAGACCGGAGACCTGAACACGCTGGACGTGCTGGACCTGGCGCGCGACCTGCTGACGGTGCGCAACAGCTACAACGTCACCCAGGCGGACGAACTGATCGCGCGCGCCAACTTGCTGGCAGCGGCGGGATTGCTGGAAGGCCCAAGACTTGCGGGGGACATCGCGCCCTACGATGCGGATGCCCATTTCGAACGGGTGCGCGATCAGGGCGACGTTCCGCTGATCACGCCGATACTGGCCGGGCTGGATTCCTTCACCAATGGCAATCTGCGCAAGGAACGCGCGGTGCGCGATGCCGGGGCTGAGGCGGCATTGGGGGCGGCCATGCCCTTGCCGCCGCAGCCTTAGCAACGTCCGGGTAGTCCCGGCTCCGGTCTCAGACGAGCGCTTCGATCGGGCGGGGCGGCAGGCCGGGCCGGGGGCCGCGCAGTTTCTGGCCGATGAATCCGATCGACCAGGCAAGATGCATGACCATCGCCGCCACCCCCGCTGCCGCCGTGCAGCGGCAGCCTTGCCTGAGGCCCAGCCCCAACCCGAAGCCAAGACACAGCGTGGTCCAGATCAGCGCCGGCATGGCCAGCGCGGTGGCCAGGGGCAGGACCGGTGCCAGGCACAGGCCGACCAGCGCGAGCAGCACGGCGGGCGCCACCACCACCGGAATGGCCTGCCGTGGCTTGATCGGCGCGGCGTGGCGGGCCAGCGTCATCGCGCGTCCACGGCCGTAACCGCGATATTGCCGGAACAGGGGCCTGGGCGCCGCGCGCGGCCAGTAGCCCAGCGCCAGCGAGGGCTCCAGCCAGATGTTTCCGCCTGCCGCGCCAAGACGCAGGTCGAATTCGGCATCTTCGTTATGCGAAAAGGTTTCGTCATAGCCGCCGATCTGCCGGAACAGCGCCAGGTCCATCAGCGCGTGATGGCCGTGATCGACGAATTGGCCTTCGCCTATGCGCCGGTGCGCGGAACCGCCATTGCCCAGCGCCGAATTCTGCGCCGCCGCCGCCGCCTTCTGAAAACATCCGCCGCCGTGCGTGACCATCGGCACCACCACCGAGGCTGCGCCATGTCGCCGTGCCGCTGCGACCAGTCCGGCCACGTAGCCGGGCGGATAGTCGCAATGGGCGTCGATCCGAACCAGCCAGCGATGTCCGGCGGAGTGGCGCCTGACGGCAAGGTTGATGCCCGCGCTCTGCAATCGGTCCGGATTGTCCAGCAGGATCAGGTTGGGATGGATCGCGGCATGGCGGGCGACGATCGCGCGGCTGGCATCGGTGCTGCCGCCATCGGCGACCACCACCGTGGCCTGCGGATTATCCCGCAGCAGCATGGCGAGCAGGCCCGGCAGGTGCCGTTCCTCGTTCAGGCAGGGGATGACGATCAGCACGCTCATCCCGCCAGCCCCAGCAGGTTTCTGCCGATCGCACGGGCTTGCGCGGCATCCATGACGACGGCCGTGGCGGGAATGCGCGCGCTGGCCTGCCGCAGCCGGGCAAGGATTTCGGGCGAAAGCATGGCGAACATGTCCGGCAATTGCCGCTCGGGCGCGGTGGTCAGCATGCCGGCGCCGTGACTTTCCAGCCATTCGCCGGTGGCCACTTGCGCCAGCGCGATGGGCACCGCCCCATGGGCAAGGCTTTCATAAAGCCGGTTCGGCAGCAGCCACGCCGAGTTCAACCCTTCCTCGAAATAGTCGATGGCCCAGGCGAAGTGGACTTGCCCATAGAGTTGCGGGAGATCCTCCGCAGAATAGGCGCCCACGAAGGTGACACCGGGGGCAGCGGCGATTTCGGCTGCAAGATCGGGGAAAATATCGGGCGAGGGGCGCCCGGCGATCAACACTTCCACCATTCCGGGATGCGCCTTGGCCAAGGTGCACAGCATGTCCAGCGAGCGGCGGCAGCGCAGCATTCCGAACCAGCCGATCCGCCATGGCGGAGCCGGCGAGGGATCGGGCAGCGGCGGCCTGGCTTCCGGCGGCATGCCGGTCGCCGGGACGAGGTTCTCCACCAGCGCGATCGGGCCCTTCCAGCCCCGCCTTTCGCGAAAGTAGCGATCGCGAAAGGCGGGCGCGCTGACGACGACCAGATCGACATGGCGCATCGCCCATGTCTCCACCATTCGCAGCAGGTGCGAGGCGAGGCCGGCGCCCAGCAGCAGGCGGTGAATGTCGAGACATTCGTAGACCAGCCGTTGCCCCCGCTGCCGGAGGCGCGCCGCCAGCACCAGCGTTTCCAGATTGCGCGCCACGATCACCTGCGCTCCCCCGGTGACTCGCCGCAGCCGCGCAGGTGCCAGCCACTGCCGCGCCACGGTGACGATGCGCGCCAGCAAAGCCCCGTCGCGGGTATGGCCCAGCGGTTGGGGAACCAGTCCCTCCACTTCGGCGGGCGCGCGTTCGGTCCGGTGAAACCCGGCAAGCCGAATGGCCGCGCCGGCCGATCGCAGCAGGCCAATACGGCGGCGAACGGCCGCATCGGCAAGGTCGTGGACGATGTAGGCCGTCGCAATGCCCCCATCCGCGCTGGTCGCGGCATTCGGAGGGGCAGCGCCCGCCATTGCATGGGGCACCTCGAAAGTGGGGTTTTTCATCTGGGAGGGCCTCGATCGCTCCGGAGCCACGATGATAGGCGGAGGGACAGGCTTCCCGGCGGCGGACTGCATCCGTTCTGGTGATGAACCTGCGGGGTTTTCCGTGGCCGCTGCCTGCCGGCGAAGGAGTGGGGCGGCCCGACGGCGAGGGCGGAACGCGCAGGGAAACGGCAGATTGGCGGTCCATCGTCCCTGCCCGGTGGAGTGCCCCGGAAACTCCGGAATCGAGGCATCGTGCGGCGCAAGCACCGCGATCTTGGGCACAGTGCCACGGCGATGGGCCGCCTCCCGACCCATCAGGAGGTCCTGGCGATCCGATGACGAACCGGCACGTGCTTTTTATCAGTCGCCAACGCCTGGTCGGGGCAACCAATGGCAGTTCGACCTACTTGCTGGACCTTGCCCGGACGGTGCGCCGGGCGGGCATGGTGCCCCACTTGCTGCAACCCTCTCCCGGCGTGGCAGGGCGCTGGCCGGTGCTGTCCATGCGGCCGGAGATGGCGGTGTTCGAAAGCCATCGCATTCGGGGGCTGGTCCGCGTGGGGCGGCATTTTGCGGTGCTGCGGCCGGGTGTCTATCTGGCCATCGCGGCGGCCCTGGCGCGGCGGCTGGCGCGCAAGCTGGGCGTGAATGCCGGCTGGGCTGCCGACCGGCCGATGCCCTATGCGATCGCCCAGCCGTGGAGCATGGCCGACCATCGCTGGTTGCGCCGCGCGGCGCGCGGACTGGCGAACGGGGCAGGGCCGCACATCGCCGTTGCCGATTACATGTTCTGCACGGATGGCTTTGCCGATGTGCCCGGCGTGCCGACCGCGATCGTCATGCATGACCTGTTTCACGCGCGAACCGGCGGCAAGGTGGATTCCGTCGTGGCAATCGATCGCGGGGCTGAGATCGCACTGCTGGCGCGGGCCGATGCGGTGCTGGCGATACAGGCGACGGAGGCCGAATTCCTGCGGGACAACCTGCCCGGCGTTGCAACGATCCTGACCCCGATGGCGGCGCAGCCGGTACCGGCGGCGGCCCCCGGCGAAAGCGGGCACTTGCTGTTCGTGGGCAGCAATACCGCGCCCAACGTGGTCGGGCTGGAATGGTTCTGCGCACATGCATGGCCACAGATCCGGGCCGCGCGGCCGGGCGTGATGCTGGATGTGGCCGGAACGGTGGCGCGGGGATTGTCCGGCAAGCTGCCGGATGGGGTGCGCCTGCTGGGCCTGGTGGATGATCTTGGCCCGCTCTACGCGCAGGCGTCGGTCATCATTTCGCCGCTGACGTTCGGCTCAGGGCTGAAGATCAAGCTGGTGGAGGCGATGGCGCAGGGCAAGGCGGTGGTCGCCACGCCGGTGACGGTGGAGGGCGTGGAGGCGACCTGTTCCGCCGCCGTCCGCGTGGCCGCTACGGCGGATCAGTTCGCCGCCGCCGTGATCGCGCTGGATCGAGACCCGGCGGCGCGGCGGGCACTGGCCGAGGCGGCGCGGCAGGTGGTTGCCGATCATTTCGGCGCGGAAAAGTGCCATGCCGGTTTCGCGGCGTGGCTGGCGCAATGTGCGGGGGAAGATGCCGGGGAAGAAGGTGACGGGGCGCCAGGCCCCGATCACCCGCCGATCACCGCGCCTCAGAACGCCGCGGTGGCCGAGAACAGAACGGTCGAACCGGCGATCGACGATCCGTTCTTGGTCGATGAGAAGTTCGGATAGAGGTAGGCGCTTTCCGACTTCGAGATATCGGTATCGACATAGGCCACGCCCAGCGTCACCGGGCCCAGCGCCAGGTCGGCGCCGATCAGCCAGTCGAGATATTCGCCGGTGGGCGCCACGCTGGTGCCGTTGGGGCCAAGGCCGGAGTTGCCGTTGGAATAGCCGAAGTGGCCCTTCACGGTCAGCGGCGTGTCCGGAATGCCGGCGCTGGCGTCCGCCCACATGTAGAAGTTGTCCGACTTGGCGCCGGGGCGGCCGATGCCGTCCGCATAGTCCGCGCCGCTGGCATAGACCTTGCCCAGCGCTTCCTGCTTGGGCGCATAGGCCACGCCCACCAGCACGCTGGCCGGGCCCAGATCGCCGGAAAGCTTCACGTAAGGCTCTGCAAAGTCCGTCTTGCTGGCGCCGCCCGGATACATGTACCAGGTGAGGCCCACGTCCACCTTCAACCCGCTCATCACCTCGGTCGAATAGCCGGCGATCAGGTCCAGTTCCATGTTGGATCCGCCGAAGGTGCCCCAGCCCGAAAGGTTGGAACCCCAGGTGCCGACGTAGATGCCGCTTTCATGGGTGACGGTGGCGCCGGCCTGTACGGCCATTTCCTTGTCCGTCTGCGATACGCCGCGGAAGCGGTAATCGGTGACGAGCGCGGCGCTGCCGGAGACGGTGATCGCCTTGGGCGCTTCTGCCTGTGCGAAAGCGGGGGTGGCGCAAGCGGCGCCCAGCAGGCCCAGCAGGCCGGTGGCAAGACGGTAATTCATAATCGGAACGCCCTCATGTTTCGATTTGGTCGCGTTCCTTCCTGCGTCCGGCAGCCGGGCCGCGCATGCGTGGCGGGCCCGTTTCGTGCCGGAAATTGCTGCTTACCGACGGGCGGTGTCCGCTCGCTTGCCCTTCCGTGACAAAGTGTTGCCGGGATGGAGGCGATGGGGCGGGTAAAGAGGGCACAAAAAAGCCGGGCGGCCCGAATGGGAAAGGCCGCCCGGTAAGGAGAGGTGGAGAGTGAGGGTCTCCACCGGTCTGTCTGGTTCGCCGTCCGGCCGTCAGGCCATCGGGCGAGAGGTCGTCAGGCCGCGATCGGCAGCGGGCGCAGAATGTCCTCCGGCCCGGTCACGGTATCGGCCTGTCCGCTCTGGCGGCGGCGGCCCAGCCATTCGCGGATGGTTTCCGCGGTGGTGTGGTCCATCACCTTCACCTGATGCAGGTCGAGGTGGACCGGCTTGTGGTGCGGCATCTTCTCCAGCACGTTGTTCAGGCGGGTAAGGCCCAGGAACGTCGCGCCGCCGCCCAGTTCCAGGCGGGTCTGCTCGTCGCTGTCATGCTCCTGCACTTTCAGGCGCAGGTTCCTGGCATGGGGCAGCAGTTCCACCAGCGTCAGGGCCAGGCCGGCCAGCACGCCGGTCAGCAGGTCGGTCGTCACCACCAGCACGAAAGTCACCGCCCAGATCACGGCGGGGAACGCGCCGTAGGAGTGGAACAGGTGACGCACGTGGCTGAGGTTCACCAGCTTCCAGCCGGTGACCACCAGCACGCCGCCCAGTGCCGCCATCGGCACTTCGCGCAGCAGCCAGGGCAACAGGGCGACGAAGGCCAGAATCCAGACGCCGTGCAGGATCGTCGAGATACGGGTCTTCGCGCCGGCCTGCACGTTGGCGGAACTGCGCACGATCACGCCGGTCATCGGCAGGGCGCCGAAAATACCGCAGAGCAAGTTGCCGATGCCCTGTGCGCGCAGTTCCTTGTCGTACTTGGTACGCTCTCCATCGTGCATCCGGTCCACCGCAGCGGCCGAAAGCAGCGTTTCGGCACTGGCGATGAAGGCGATGGCCAGCGCCGCCACGATCAGCGCGGGCTGGGCGAGCGGGGCAAACCACGCCGCGCTGGTCGGCAGCGCGAAGGCGGCGCCGATCGATTCGGGCACGGCGATGCGCGCGACGTTGAGGCCAAGGCCCCAGGCGACCAGCGTGGCCGCCATCACGCCCAGCAGCGCGCCGGGGACGAGGCCCAGGTTTTTCGGGCGCAGCTTTTCCCAGCCGATCATCACGGCAATGGTCAGCAGGCCCAGCATCAGCGCCAATTCGGTGGAACTGACGTTGGTGGGATCGATGCCAAGGATGCGCGCAGGCATCATCGCGATGTTTTCCAGCCCGCTCGACATCGGCTTCTGGTCGAACAGGATGTGGAACTGGCCGATCACGATCAGCGCGCCGATACCGGCGAGCATGCCGTGGACCACCGCCGGGCTGATCGCGCGGAACAGGCCGCCCAGCCGCAGCACGCCGGCAACGATCTGCAGCACGCCGGCCAGCAGCAGCACGGGACCAAGCGCTTCGAGGCCGTGCTCGCGCACGAATTCGAAGACGATAACGGCAAGGCCGGCGGCGGGGCCGCTGACCTGAAGCGGCGATCCGGCCAGCAGGCCGACGACAAGGCCGCCGATGATGCCGGTGACGAGGCCCTTTTCAGGCGGCACGCCGCTGGCGATGGCGATGCCCATGCAGAGCGGCATCGCGACCAGGAACACCACGATGGACGCGGTGAAATCCCGGCCGAAGTGGGCGAAAAGCCCACTCCTGCTCTGGGTGGCGGAGTTCACTCTGCCGCCTCTGCGAATTCGGTGGCGGTACGGGTTTTGGCGGCCAGCGCGACCGGCAGCGGGCTGTCTTCGCGCAGCGGCACGAACTGGCCGGTATCGCCGTCAAGGCCCAGCACCTGACCGGCGTGGATGTCCACGAACCAGCCGTGCAGCGTCATTTCGCCACGGGCAATGGCGGCCGCGACGGCGGGGTGCGTGCGCAAGTGGGCGATCTGGGCGATGATGTTCTCAAGGCTGATCGCGCGCACGCGCTCTTCACCGCTGAGGTGGCCGTGGCAGGTGCTGACGATGTGCTCTGCCGCGGCACCATGCTTCAGCCAGGCGGCGACGTTGGGCATCGTTTCCAGCCCGGTGGGATCGCTCAGCGCCTTCATCGCGCCGCAGCCGGAATGGCCGCTGACGATGATGTCGCGCACGCCCAGCGCCGCAACGGCGTATTCCACCGTGGAGGTGACGCCGCCGTTCTGCGTGGCATAGGGGGGCACCATGTTGCCGGCGTTGCGGCACACGAACAGGTCGCCGGGCTGCGCCTGCATGATCTGTTCGGGCACGATTCGCGAATCGGCGCAGGAGATCATCAGGGCCTTGGGCTCCTGACCTTCGGAGGTCAGCTTGCCGAACAGCTCGCTGCTCGCGGGGAAAATGGTCTTCTCGAAGTGGAAGACGCGACCGATCAGTTCGTTCACTCTCTTTACCTTTCCAGACAGGGCGCCCCGCGCGCATCGAAGGGGGTGGAGACGCGCGCGAAGCTTGTAGGAAAGGTATGGATGGTCGTTTTCGGCCATCGTGCGCGTTTGTCAGGAAATGTTGCTGCGCTGCAGCAGGGCAGGGTTTGTCGCGAGAGGAGAGCGATGCCTAATCGCGCAGCGAAATGGGCATCGCGGGTGTTACCCCACGTGATTTTTGCTTGGAGGCCTGGTCGTCCCCGCGCAGGCGGGGACCCCGCTTTTCTGTTGGGCGTTGCGGGGAAGAACAAGCGGGACCCCCGCCTGCGCGGGGGCGACGGGGTTTTTACTGCGGTGTGGGAATTGCTGTGCGAACGGCGAGGTCGACAACAATGGCAACCTATGCCGCTTCCAACGGCAGTCGGATCGTGGCGCGCAATCCACCCTCGGGCCGGTTGCGCAAGTCCAGCGTGCCGCCTTCCAGCCGCACGGCCTTGCGCACGATCGGCAGGCCCAGGCCCATGCCGGCGGTGTCGCGCGCGCGCGCGGTGTCGAGGCGGACGAAAGGTTGCAGCGCGTCGGGAATGCGGTCCTCCGGAATGCCGGGGCCGTCGTCTTCCACGGTGATCTCCGCCGCGCCGCCGTCGCGCCGCAGCGAGACGCGCACGTTGCCGCCATAATGCAGCGCATTCTCGATCAGGTTGGACAACGCGCGGCGGATCGAGACCGGGCGGGCCATGATCTCCAGGCTGGGCAGGCCTGAATAGGTTGCATCCGCGCCGCGATCGGCGGCGGTGTCGACCAGCGTTTCGGCCATCACCGCAAGGTCGATGCGCTCGGCCGGGATATTGGTGCCGCCGGTATCGACATAGGCCTGAATCGAATCGAGCAGCAGGCGCATCTCCTCGATATCGTGGTCCAGCCCCTCGCGCACTTCGGGATCGACATCGCCGTCGTCTAGGCGCAGCCGCATCCGGGCGAGCGGCGTCTTCAGGTCGTGCCCGATCGCCAGCATCGTATGCGTGCGGTCCTGCAGGGACTGGTGGATGCGTTCCTGCATCTCGTTCATCGCGCGGATCAGTTCGCGCATTTCCTCCGGCCCGTGTTCCGGCACCAGCTTGGGCGGCCCGGCGCCGAGATGGCGGGTGGCGCGCACCAGCGAGCGCAGGGGATTGAGCGCGGCGCGCAGCAGCAGCCAGGCGAGCGAGATCAGCAGCAGCGTCGGCACCAGCAGGCTGGCCATGCGCCCGGCGGTCAGCGTCCAGGCGGCGCGGGCATGGGTGCGGAAGGAGACGAGGCTATCGTCGTTCAGCCGCAGCGATCCGCCGATATTGCCGCGGCCGGGGATCGATTCGAGGTGCAGCTCCAGATCGGCATGGGCCAATTCCGGCTGGATCGCCACGACTTGCGCGCGCAAGTTCGCCAGCCCCAGCGATCCGCGATGGCGCTGCGACGGGGCGGACCATTCCAGCACGAAGCGCTTGGTGGACAGTGCCTGCGTCACATGGGCGCGCTCGCTGCCCGGCGCGCGTTCGATGGCGCGGCGGGCAAGGACGAGGTTTTCGGCAATGCGTTCGGCGTCGTCGCGGTGCAGTTCGAACGAGCTGGCCCGTTCGAACAGCACGGTATTGGCGATGAAATCGACGGCGACGACCAGCAGCAATACGGCGATCAGGCGTTCGACCAGCCCGAATCGCCCGAAACGGCGTGATTCGGGCTTCTTCATCAGGCGCGCGTGACCTCGGCCTTGAACATGTAGCCGACGCCGCGCACGGTGACGATCGGCGGTTCGGCGCCATCGGCCTGCAGCTTGCGGCGCAGGCGGCTGACCAGCACGTCCACGCTGCGGTCGGAGCTATCACCCAGGCGCGCGCGGGACAGTTCGATCAGGCGTTCACGGCCCAGCACGCGCTGGGGATAGGCCAGGAAGGTGGCCAGCAGGTCGAACTCCGCGCCGGTCAGGTCGATCATCGCGCCGGTGGGCGAGCGCAGTTCGCGCCGCGCCATGGAGAGCGTCCAGCCATCGAAATGGATCGCTTCGGGCATGCGGCCATCGGCCACGCCATCGGCGGCCGGGGCGTCCATCCCCGCATTGTTGCCGCCGCGCCGCAGGACCGCGCTGACGCGCGCGGCCAGTTCGCGGGTGCTGAACGGCTTGGCGAGGTAATCGTCCGCGCCCAGTTCCAGGCCCAGCACGCGGTCTTCCTCACTGCCGCGGGCGCTGACGAAGATCACCGGCACATCGCTTTCGCGGCGCAGGCGGCGGAACAGGTCGAAGCCGCTGGTGCCCGGCAGCATGACGTCCAGCACCACAAGGCTGACGGGGCCTTCGCGCAGCGTCACCCACATTTCCGCGCCGGTGGCGGCGGTGAGCACGTTGAAGCCGGTCTGGCGCAAGGCGCGCGCGGTCAGGGTCCGCAAGGGACCGTCGTCCTCGACTAGCAGGATTGTGGGGGTGGACATGGGTGCTTCGTCGAGGTGGCGGTAAATCGGGGCGACACTCTGGGTCATGATCTCGTCGTCTGATGACTGTAGGGGGAGGGGCGACGATTGGCAAATCGAACGGCGTGGGAAACGGTCAGCGAACCGTTTCCCCGCCATCTGCCAGCAAGGCGGGCCGGGGTTGCAGCGTCTCTACCACGGAGGAGAGGCCGGCAACTTCGGCCGGGTGGATGGAAGCGTGGAACGTGCGGCCGATGCTGTCGCTGAAGGCCAGCGACACCGGAGCCGCGCTTTCGGCCATGCGCGCGACGGCCTCGGTCGGGACGTCGAAGGCATAGTGCACGCGGGTGGTGCAGGCGGTGACCAGCGCGTCCTGCGCGGGGCAGTGCTCCGGCTGGCGCTCGACATGGGCAAGCGGGGCCGTGGCCGGCGCACCGTCCACATCGAAGGCAAGGCCGGTCAGCGAACGGGCGAGGCCCGCGTGCGTCATTTCCTGCCACAGCTGCCAACGCACCGCGCCGCTTTCGCGATCGACATGGGCGCGCAGATGCGCCGGGCCGACTTCCACGGAGCGCGATGCCGCCCAGCCGTGGCCGGGCTTGCCGGGCCGATGGGTGCTGGCCAGCACGTGCGGCAGGGTGGGATCGTCGATGACGGCAGCCTGCGTGGCAAAGTTCTGCGCATCCGGCGTCGGGACGTCACGCGCGGCCGCTTCACCCGCAAGCAACAGCGCGGGCAGGCCCAGAATGCCGGTCATGCCTGCGCGGAGCGAAATCACCGGGCGCGCTCGTTGGCGGCCAGTGCGCCTGCCTGGGGGCTGGCGGCCTCGGTCTGGGCGAGCGCGGCTGCCCCAGTATTGGCCCCGATAGCCTTGGCATTGGCCTGAGCGGTGCGGTGGCGGCAATCGCGGCCCTTGCTGGGTTCCGGATGGCAGGCGGGGCGCGCCGAAGAGGCGGCCTGCGGCTTGGGAGCGGGAACGGCAAGATTGCCCTTCAGATGGGCCACGGTCTCATTGGCGATGGCAGCGCCGGGCAGGGCGAGCGAGAGGGCGGCGATAGCGGCAAAAACGGGGAACTTGATCACGTTTCAGGTCTCCAAAGACTTGCGATGGGCCTGAATGTGGGGGAGCCGCGTGTCTTGCTTCGTACCAATTTGTAACGAAGCATTGCTGATGCGAAACTATCGGAAACGGTTCAGCAACACACTTGCGCGGGCGAGAATGTCGCTTTCCCCCGGAGGGGTTGTCTCGCTCTGTCTGTGTAAAGGGAAAAGGCTGAAACCGAATGCCGCATGGCGGAGACGGAGGGATTCGAACCCTCGGTACCCCCTTAAGGGTACGACGGTTTAGCAAACCGCTGGTTTCAGCCACTCACCCACGTCTCCGTGATGCGGCTAGGAGGCGCCCTATAACGAGGGGATTTCGGTCGGGCAAGGGGGGCTTTCGCCGTATTTGCGCATTTCCCGAAATGCTTGGCCAAATGCCTGTGGACTGTTTGCGATGCCGGATTGTTTCCGCGCGCTTGAGCGCCGATTCGGTCTGCCGTGATTTGGACTCGCCCTGCCGCCCGTTCATTGCAGGGTCAGGCGGGGTGGATTCTCTAGTGAGCTGCCGCAATGCGCCGCCCCCCGGCGCCTGCGTGCCGGGTTCGCACTATTCAGGGGAGCGAGGGAAATGCCAGTCAAAACGCCAGCAGAAGGACGCCGGATGCGCGTTGCCGTGGGAATCGCCATGATGGTGGCGGGGCTCGCCGCGCCGCTCGGCTCGGCCATGGCGCAAGTGACCACGGTCGATCCCGACGCCGCGATCGATTCCGACATCGGCACGCCGCCGACCACCTATTCGCAGACGCAGCAGGTGCCCGAACAGACGCCGGTGGAACCGCAGGGCAACGGCATGCCGGTGGATCAGGGCCGCACCGCGCCCGCTGTGCCGGCCACTGCACCGGTCACTGCGCCGGCGCCGGCCAGCAGTGCGGACACCTATCACCAGGATGACCTGATCGGCGCCGCCGAAGGCGTGTTCGGCAAGGGCGCCAAGGGTCTTGCCGGGCTGATCGAGGATCTGCTGAAGAAGCAGGGAGAGCCCAACGGCTATATCGTCGGCCGTGAGGCGGGCGGCGCCTTGGCCGTGGGCCTGCGTTACGGTTCGGGCACGCTCTATCACAAGGTGGAGGGCGAACAGCCGGTCTACTGGACCGGCCCGTCGCTGGGCTTCGACGCCGGGGCCAACGCGGGCAATGCCTTCGTGCTGGTCTACAACCTCTATGACAGCGAAGACCTTTACCACCGCTTCGGCGCGGGCGAGGGGCAGGCCTATCTCGTGGGTGGCTTCACCGTCAGCTATCTGCGCCGTGGCAACGTGGTGCTGATCCCGGTCCGCGCCGGTGCCGGCCTGCGCCTGGGCGCGAACATCGGCTACATGAAGTTCTCGCACAAGCAGAACTGGCTGCCGTTCTAAGGAAGTAGCGGATTCGTCCGTAAGTCCGATGGTGGCGATTTCTCGCCGATTCTTAGCATCGTCGCCCCCGCGCAGGCGGGGGCCCCGCTTTCTTCTTCAGCCTCTCACCATGGCGCCAGAAAAGCGGGATCCCCGCCTGCGCGGGGATGACGGGATTTGGTTGTACGCGCTTTCGGGTCGGCGAGGCACGCCATTGGCGCGCCAAGAAAATTGCTCGATCGCAGGCAATTCGTGACGGCTTCGCCACTGCGATCGCATCATCTCGCAATTCCCTGCCAATCCCGGTTGCGCGTCGAAGCAGCCCGGAGTAAGGCCCGCCCGCCATGCTTACGAACCTTCAGCAACAGCCCGCCGACGCGCTTCTTGCGCTGATCAAGCTCCACAACGACGATCCGCGCGCGGACAAGATCGACCTTGGTGTCGGCGTGTACCGCACCGGTGAGGGCGACACTCCGGTGTTCCGCTCGATCAAGGCCGCAGAGGCCAAGCTCGTCGCCGAGCAGGATTCGAAAGCCTACCTCGGGCCAGAGGGCGACATGGGCTTCGTCGAAGCGCTGATGCCCTACGTCTTCGGCAAGGCCGACCCCAGCATGGGCGGCCGCATCGAAGGCATGCAGACCCCCGGCGGCACCGGTTCGCTGCGCCTCGCGCTCGCCATGGTGAAGCGCGCGGGTTACCACCGCATCATCGTCGGCGTCCCCAGCTGGCCCAACCACGCCCAGATCTGCGCCGACCTCGGCCTTGAAGTCGTTGAATTCAACCACGCCCTCGCTTCGGGCAACACCGACATGGACGCGCTGCGCGGCGCCATCGCCAATGCCCGGGAAGGCGACGCCATCCTGCTGCACGGCTGCTGCCACAACCCCACCGGCATCGATTACAGCAATGCAGAGTGGGACGAGATTGCCGGCCTGATCGCCGCATCGAAGATCCTGCCCATCCTCGACCTCGCCTATCAGGGCCTGGGCAAGGGCATGGAAGAAGACGCCTATGGCCTGCGCCGCGTGCTCGCTGCCGTGCCGGAAGCGCTGATCTGCTATTCGTGCGACAAGAACTTCGGCCTCTATCGTGACCGCGTCGGCGCGCTCTATGCGATGGTTGCCGATCCGGCCGACCTCGCCAAGGTCATGTCGAACGGCCACAACCTGGCCCGCGCCAACTGGTCGCAGCCGCCAGACCACGGCGGCGCCGCTGTCCGCCTTGTCCTTGAGGACGAGAAGCTGACCGCCGACTGGCTGGCCGAACTGGACGAGATGCGTGACCGCATGCGCGAAGTGCGCGCCAAGCTGGCCGAGGCCGGCACTGCCGGTTCGGCCGACCTGACGCCGATGGGCAGCCAGAACGGCCTGTTCTCGATCGTGCCGCTGAACAAGGACCAGGTCCTTGCCATGCGCACCAAGCACGGCGTTTACATGGCAGGGTCTGGCCGCATCAACGTGGCGGGCCTGACGATGGGCAACATCGACAAGTTCATCGCCGCCGTTGCGGACGTGACGGCTTAAGCCGTGGCCAAGTGCCGATGAACAGACAGCCGGTCCTCGAAGGGGACCGGCTGGTCCTCCGTCCCCTTCGCGCAGACGATTGGGACGCGCTTTTCGCGGTCGCTTCGGACCGTGAGATCTGGGCGGTTCATCCCGCCCACGATCGCTGGCAGGAACCGGTGTTCCGCCGCTTCTTCGCCGACGCCATCGCGGGCGGCGGTGCATTCGCCATCGTCGACAAGCAGAGCGGGGCCGTGATCGGCTCCAGCCGCTATGGCCCGCTTGAGGGCGACGAGATCGAGATCGGCTGGACTTTCCTTGCCCGCAGCTATTGGGGTGGCGGCTTCAACGCCGAGATGAAGCGCCTGATGCTGGCCCACGCGCTTGCGCATTTCGATCGCGTGGTCTTCATGGTTGGCGCGGATAATGTGATTTCCCGCAAAGCCATGGGGCATATCGGCGGGCGTTTGACCGATCGCACCTTCCAGCGGGAAATGTGCGGCGTGATCGTGCCGCATGTGCTGTTCGAGATTACGAGCGAGAGTTTCGCGACGGGGCCTTTGGCGGCTTAGTTCACGCGGAGGCGCAGAGAAGTCGCGTCTTCCGCCTCGGCAGCACTCACAACGCGGCCCGCACCCTAAAACTCCGTCATCCCCGCGAAGGCGGGGATCCCGCTTATCTTGGCGGGCGTGGCAGAAGGAAGCGGGGCCCCCGCCTTCGCGGGGGCGACGAGGTTGATGGTGCAAGGATAGTGGCGGTTTGAGCGCATCGGTGCGGTCGAGCGCTGCTCCTCCACCGTCCGCGCGAACCCGATCAACCGCGCAGCGACTGCATCCGTTGCAGATAGCGTGCCAGCACATCGATCTCCAGATTCACCCCGTCGCCGGCCTTCAGCGCGCCGATGGTCGTCACTTCGGCGGTGTGCGGGATGATGTTGAGCATGAAGTGGCAAGTGCCGTCGCTCTGGTCCGCCACGTCGTTCACGGTCAGCGAAACGCCGTCCATGGTGATCGAGCCCTTGGGCGCGAGATAGGGCGCCAGTTCCGCCGGGGCGGCGATCACGAAGCGCAGCGAATCGCCTTCGGGGGTCACGCTGACCACGGTGCCGACGCCGTCGACATGGCCGGTGACGATGTGCCCGCCCAGTTCGTCGCCCAGCTTCAGCGCCTGCTCCAGATTGAGCGGCGTCCCTTCGGCCCAGCGGCCGGCGACGGTGCGGGAGACCGATTCGGCCGAAATCTGCACCGCGAACCACGCGTCGCCCGGCACGCCGCCCTTGTCGACGACGGTAAGGCACACGCCCGAACACGCGATCGAGGCGCCCATGGCGATCCCGGTCGGGTCCCAGGGGCAGGTGATGACGGCACGCAGGTCGCCCGACTGGCGCGCTTCGCGGATTTCGCCGACGGCGGTGACTATTCCGGTGAACATGGCTTATTTCCCGTTGGAATTTGGGGCCTCGTAGACTTCGAGCGTGTCGCTGCCAAGCTGGCGCCGTTCGGTCAGCGACCAGCGGCCGTGAGCGTCGGCAAGGCGGGCAAGCCCGTAATCGCCCAAGGCGGGGCGACCGCCGACCAGGATCGGCGCGCGATAGAGCAGGAGGCGATCGACCAGCCCGGCGGCAAGGAAAGCCGTTGCCGTGACTGCGCCGCCTTCGACGAAGAGGTGTTGCACGCCCTCCATCGTGGCGATGGCCTGGGGCGAGGGGAGCGCGCGCCAGCCCTCGGGCGCTTCGCCGCGCGTCAGCACCCAGCGGTCCGGGCTGCGCTCGGCAAGGCCCGGCAGGCGCACGTCGAGGCGCGGATTGTCCGCGCGCAAGGTGCCGCCGCCCACAAGAATGGCGTCCGCTTTCGCCCGCATGGCATGGGTATGGGCGCGGGCTTCGGCACCGGTGATCCACTGGCTTTCGCCGTTCGCCATGGCCATGCAGCCGTCGAGCGAGAGCGCCAGCTTCAGCGTCACTTCGGGACGGCCGAGGCGCTTGGAGATCAGGTAGCCGGAAAGGCTGCGCGCGCAGGCGGGGGAGGGCAGGTATTCCGCCGCAATCCCGGCTTCGCGGACGCGGGTAAGGCCGGCTCCGGAGGTGCGCGGATCGGGGTCCATGCAGCCGATCACCACGCGTTCGACGCCCGACGCGCTGACCAGATCGGCACAGGCCGGGCCGCGCTGCGATCGGTGTGCGCAGGGTTCCAGCGTGACGTAGAGCGTGGCCCCGCGCGCCGCTTCGCCCGCCAGCGCCAGCGCCACGGCTTCGGCATGGGGGCGGCCGCCGGGCCGGGTCCAGCCGCGTGCGATCACTTTGCCGTGCTTCACCAGAATAGCGCCGACGCCGGGATTCGGGCGGCTAAGCGGACGTGCCCGCGCGGCCAGCGCCGCCGCTGCTGCCAGCCAGCGGGCGTCGCTCACTGTTGCTGTTGGGCCTGAGCTTGCGGGGAAGCCTTGGCGGAGGCGGCCTGCTCGTCATACTTCGGCATCGTCACGCCTTCGGGCAGCTTCGGCGCGCCGATGCGCTTGGCCTCGGCGGCCTTGCGGGCGGCTTCGTCGGCCTCTGCCTCACGCGCGATCTTGTCCACGTCCATGCCGGAATAGCGGCCGATCACCTTGTACATCTCGCGCACGTCCTTGTCGCGGCGGGCGAGTTCGGCGGCCCAGGCTTCCTTGCGCTGCTGGTTCGCAAGGTTGGAGTCCATGATCTCCTGATCGCTGCGGTGTTCGGGCAGCACGGTGATCCACGTCACCTTGGGTGGCAGATGCGGGCCCTTGGCCTCCTGATTTACCATCAGGTAGAACACGCCGAATGTACAGGCGGCCGAAACCGCGGCGATGCGCCAGCGGTTGTGCCCGGCCTGCTTCCACACCGCGCGGAAATCCGCGATCATGCCGACGGGATTGACGTCTTTCCAGTAACCGGTGCGCTTTAGTAGACCCATGCCGCGCTATGTAGGCGTTAATGGTGTGTTTGAAAATCCGCCACGGACGGATTTTAGCGGCGCCGGCCCGCTCCCCCACGCGACCACCCGTCAGGATACACTCGTGGGAGGTCGGCCCCCTCAGCGAAAAGATCCCCCGGACCTTTTCGTGTTCTTCGGGACCTGAGCGGGCTGGTGCCGCAAGCCAGTCACGGATGTGACGGGCGCATCAAACAAATCGCTACCCGAACGGTACGTAGAGGCTTCGACCGTTCTCTTTCAGCCAGCGGTTGGCGGAAGGCACGCTGCCTTCGAAGATTTTCGCCAGAAAGGCGTGAAACGCGGGCGAGTGATCGAAGTGGACGAGGTGTGCCACTTCATGTGCCACCACCGATCGTCGCACCGAATCGGGGGCCATGATCAGCCGCCAGTTGATGCGGATCGAACCGTCTGCCGCGCAGGAGCCCCAGCGCCGATTGGCACTCGACAGGCCTAACCCCGGCACCGCTTGTCCCGCCACGGCGCAGTAATGTTCCAGATCGTCCGTCAGCAACGTGCGTGCCTCGGTCTCCAGCCAGCGCTTCAATCGCGTAGGCAGCGAGGATTCGGGGCCGCCCAGCAGCAGTTCGCCATCGTCCGGCACCGGCTTGCGCGGGTAGGAGGCGTCATGCCGCACCACCAGCGTTTCGCCCCGGAAGGCCAGCGTCATGCCGTCCGCCAGCGGCTGCGCGGCGGGCAGCGCCTCGATCTGGATCGCCAGCCATGATTGCTTGGCGCGCGCGAAGGCAAGGGCGTCCTCGGTCCGTGTCCAGCGCGGGACAGAGATGCGGATCTCGCTGCCGTCCGGCGCCAGCCGCATCGTCATGCGCCGGGCATGGGCCAGGCGGCGGATCATCACGGGCACTTGCCGCCCGGCGATTTCCACAACCGGGTCTTCATCGGGAGCGCGGCGCAGCCAGTCCAGCACGCCTATTCGCTCTCCCGGTCCCAGGGGGCGGGCCCTTCGGCCTCGATCTCCCAATCCTCCATCTCATCCTCGCCATAAGGCCAGACGATATGGTTTTCGAGCGGTCCGGCCACCGTCTCGCTGATCGCCTTGCCGGCGACGGACATGCCCGCCTCATGCACGGCATTGCGATCGCCGGAGATCAAATAGTGCCATTCGGGCAGCGGATCGCCGTCCGCGCGCAGGCGATAGGCGCAGCTGGGTGGCAGCCACGAAAGGTTGCCGGCCGTTTCCGGCGTCAGCTTCAGGCAATCGGGCACGAACTTGCGGCGGTTGGGATAGTCGCTGCACTGCGCCGTCTTCAGGTTCAGCAGCTTGCAGGCGACATTGGTGTGGTAGATCTCGCCGGTGTCGGCATCTTCCACCTTGTGCAGGCAGCACTGACCGCAACCGTCGCAGAGGGCTTCCCACTCCGTACGGTTCAGGGTGTGGAGCGGCCGCTCCCAGAAGGGCCGTTCTTTGGACATCAGGGTATCGATTCTACGCTCAGCTCACCCATTTGGCGAGTTCTGCGGCCACCGCCTCCGGCCCCTTGTCCACCGGAAGCATCGCGATCGGCTCCCCATCCGGGTCCATCAGGAAGGCGATGCGGCTGTGATCCATCAGATAGCCGCCGGGCGTCGCCTCACCCTTCTTGTAATAGACCGCGAAGGCATCGGCGGCCTGCTTCACCTGCGCGGCGCTGCCGGTCAGGCCCAGCAGGCGCGGGCCGAAGGCGGCGGTCCACTGGCCGACGATTTCCGGCGTGTCACGCGCGGGGTCGATGGTGATGAAGATCGGCTGCACCTTTTCGGCCGCCTTGGTGTGCTCCTTCTCGAACAGCGAGAAGCCGCGCATCATCGCCTGAACGTCCATCGGGCAGGCATCGGGACAGAAAGTGTAGCCGAAGTAGACGATGCGCCACTGGCCCTTGAACGAATCCCAGGTGTGCGGCTTTCCGGCCTTGTCCACCAGGGTGAAGGGCCCGCCGATCTCCGCCCCTTCCAGCGGCGGCGCCTCTCCGCCGGACTTGCCGCAGGAGGCGAGCGGGATCGAGCAGGCCAGCGCAATTGCGGCGAGTGCAAACGGGCGGCGGAACTTGGCAAGGTAGGTCATGGCGCCGCGCTTCATGCTCTGCTAGAGCCGCGCGTGCAAGGGTGCGATTTACACGGCGCATCGGGGCAGGCGTCGGAGACGGACGGGCCGCCCGGATGGCGCCGAAGGCCCAGTAATGACGATCAGCGTCTGGAAGGAAATTCAAACGTGTCGAAGACGATCTCCGGGAACGCCAGCAGGTTTTCGCGCCGGATCCTCGCGTCGGGTCTGGCCGCACTGGCGGCCGGCATGACGATCGCGTCGCCCGCCTATGCCGACTATTCCGAAGGCTACAAGTTCCTCGAATCGGTCAAGAAGAAGGAAGGCGACAAGGTCGAGAAGGCGTTGATGGACAACAGCCAGATCGTCAACGCGAAGGATGTGACGACGGGTGAGACCGCGCTGATGATCGTCACCCAGCGTCGCGATGCCACCTGGCTGAACTTCCTGATCGGCAAGGGCGCCAACGTCAATCTGGCCGACGATCACGGCCGCACGCCGCTGCAGATGGCGGTCAGCCTGGGCTGGCGCGATGGCCTGCTGATCCTGCTGGACGCCAAGGCCAATACCGACGTTTCCAACGATGCCGGCGAAACCCCGCTGATCTTCGCCGTCCACCGCAAGGACGTGGACATGGTAAAGGCGCTGCTTCAGGCAGGCGCCAATGCCGACCGCGCGGACAATTCCGGCCGCAGCGCGCGTGACTATGCCAATACCGAAGGCGGCAAGGGCAGCCAATTGGCGCAGACCGTGGAGACCTACGGCGTGAAGGGCGGCAAGGCCAAGGCCGTCTACGGGCCGGTAATGTAAGACAGCGGCAGCTGCGGAAGGTATCAGAGATGGAAGAGCCCCAGACGTTGGAAGCGCTGCGTCGCCAGCTTGCCCCCGCCATCGCGGAGGCGGCCACGTTCGACGGGTGGAGCCCCAAGGCCGTGGCGGAAGCCGCGCGCCTTGCCGGCGTCGACCCGGAGCTTGCCAGCTATGCCTTCCGCGCCGATTCCGCGCACGGCGCCCAGATGGCGATGATCGAGGCGTGGATCGCCCATGTCGATGCCGAAATGGCGCGCACCACCCCGGCCGCCTCGCTGGTCGGCCTGCCGATCCGGGAGCGGATTCGCCGGCTTGTCATGGCCCGGCTGGATGCCGTGGCCGGGCGGGAGGAAGCGCTGAGCCGCGCGCTGGCGGTGATGGCGATGCCGCGCAACGTGCTGGCTGCCACCCGGCTTGGCTGGCGCAGCGCCGATGCGATGTGGCGGCTGGCCGGCGATACGGCCACCGATTACAACCATTATACCAAGCGTGCGACGCTGGGCGCGATCTATGCCGCCACGCTGAAGGTCTTCGCCGCCGATACCAGCGAGGATGCGACCGGCCCCAAGGCCGAGACCCGCGCCTTCCTGGACCGCCGGATCGAAGGGATCATGCGGTTCGAGAAGACCAAGGCCCAGCTTTTCCGCCCGCGGGAAGAGCGGATCAGCCTGGTCCGGCTGATGGGCCGCCTGCGCTACCCCGCGCGCTGATTGCAGGATCGCCGTCATGGACGGTGCACAGACCATCCGGCTCCGCCGCAACAGCTATCGCATCGGGACCGAAGACACCGAACGCTTCGTCATCCCGGTCGAAGCTCCGATCGCCATCGAGACCAACGGCATCGCCTATGCCGTGATGATGGGCACCCCCATCGAGATCGAGGATTTCGTCACCGGTTTCCTGCTGGCGGAAGGGCTGGCAGGGGGGGGCGAGATCGGCGAAGTGGCGGTCCATTGGGTCGAGAACGGCGAATGGGGAACGGGCTGCGTCGCCCGCGTGAACCTGCCGCCCGAACGCCTTTCGCTGATCGTCGAACGCGCGCGCCGGCGCACGGGAGACAGTTCCTGCGGAATCTGCGGGATCGAGGGGGTGGAGGCCGCCTTGCGCCCGCTGCCACCGCTCTCGCGCCGAAGCGCGGCCGGGCCCGAGGCGATCCGGCGCGGCCTCGATGCGCTGGATGCCATGCAGCGATTGGGCCGTGAAACCCGCGCCACCCACGCGGCCGCGTTCTGCAGCGAGGAAGGCGACTTGCTGGCGATCCGCGAGGACGTGGGCCGCCACAACGCGCTCGACAAGCTGGTGGGCGCGCTGGTCCGTGGCGGCATCGATCCGGCGCAGGGCTTCGTCGTCATGACCTCGCGCTGTTCCTACGAACTGGTCGAGAAGACCGTGCGCGCGGGGATTCCGCTGCTGGTGACGATTTCCGCCCCCACCGACCTTGCCGTGCGCCGCGCCCGGGCGGCGGGGCTTTCGCTTTGCGTCGTGGCGCGCGACGATGCCATGTTGGTGATCGGCGATACCCAGCCTTCCGACGAAGGGGCCACGCCGCTCGTCGAACCGTAGGGCGGTCGTTTCCTGTTTTGCTTGTAGTTTTTCCGGCCCGACCTAGATTCGTGCCGGACGACTACATTTCTTGCAGGACGGGGATTTTCTTAGATGGCTACCACGACGGATCAGGCGGCGAATGCCGTTGGGGCGGGCGAACTGAAGCTGACGCCTCCCGATCCGGTGCCGGTGGTGCAGCCTGAAAAGGCCGCCGGCCTCGTGCCGGTGGGGGACGAGCAGCGGTCCAAGCTGCAGGTCCGCGTCGATGAATTCGTGAACGATCTGGTCTCGCAGGATTCCAACTCGCCCGAATTCGGCCGCCGCGTCGACCAGATCACCAACATGGGCCGCAAGGAAATTGCCGAGGCTTCGGGCCAGTCCAACCGCTTTCTCGATCGGCCGGTGCGCGCGATGGACAAGGATGCCGGCGTCGGTGCCGACCTTGCCGAACTGCGCCGCACGGTGGAAGACCTTGATCCCTCGACCAAGGGCGACCTGCTTTCGCGCCGCAAGATCTTCGGGATCATCCCGATGGGCAACAAGCTGCGCAACTACTTCGACAGCTATTCAAGCGCGCAGGGCCACATCAGCGCGATCCTGGCCCGGCTGCAGGGCGGCAAGGACGAACTGCTGATGGACAATGCCGCCATCGATGTGGAGCGCCAGAACCTCTGGGCGGCGATGGGCAAACTTGAACAGATGATCTTCATGTCGAAGGCGCTGGACGAGACGCTGGAGCAGAAGGCCAACGATCTTGACCATACCGACCCCGCCAAGGCCAAGGCCCTGCGCGAATCGGCGCTGTTCTACGTGCGCCAGCGCACGCAGGACCTGCTGACGCAGATGGCAGTTTCGGTGCAGGGCTATCTCGCGCTCGATCTGGTGAAGAAGAACAACGTCGAACTGATCAAGGGCGTCGATCGCGCTTCCACCACCACGGTGGGCGCGCTGCGTACCGCGGTCACGGTGGCGCAGGCGATGGCCAACCAGAAGCTGGTGCTGGACCAGATCACCGCGCTCAACACCACCACGGCGAAGATCATCGACGGCACCGGCCAGATGCTGAAGGACAACACCGCGCGCATCCACCAGCAGGCGGCGAACTCCACGATTCCCTTGGAAACGCTCAGCCGCGCGTTCCAGAACATCTACGACACGATGGATTCGATCGACACCTTCAAGATGCAGGCGCTCGATTCGATGAAGCAGACGGTGCAGTCGCTGGAGGGAGAGGTCACCAAGTCCAAGGCCTATATCGCCCGCGCGCAAGGGCAGGCCGAGGGCGCGGCGCTGGGGGACGGCAAGGCCGCCAAGGCGCTGCTGGAGGCGCTGGACTGAGCCTGATAGACTAGAGCCATGTCGGACCCGATCATGAAAGGCCCCACCTCGCGCGCGGTATCGACGCGCAGCACCGTCAATCAGGAGATCATCCGCGCCGCCCGCCGCCAGCGTGCCGCGCGGCTCTACACCGCGCGCCGCGAACGCTGGGCGTTCCGCTGGCGCCGCCTGCGCCGGGCATTCCTGGCCGTGGCGGGCATCTTCATCGTGGCGCTGACCGCCGGGCTGATCCTGGGCGGGCTATCGTTTGCGACCACGGTGCTGACCACGCTGCTGGCCTTCGCGGTGTTCTGCGTGCTGTCGATCTACCCGTCGAGCCCGCGCCTCAACGCCGGCGATCTGGGCAGCGCCACGCTGCCGGAACTGGCCGGATCGACCGAGATCTGGCTGGAAAGCCGCCGCCGCGCACTGCCCAGCGCAGCCGTGGACGCGGTGGACATGATCGGCGTGCGCCTGGAACAGATCGCCCCGCAGCTGGCCTCGCTGCCGGAAAACGGCCCCGCCGCGCATGAGGTGCGCAAGCTGCTGTCCGAACATCTGCCCTCGCTGGTGGACAGCTACACGCGCATCCCGGCGGAACTGCGCAACAAGCCCCATGCCGGCGGCACCACGCCGTCCGAGCAGCTGCTTGAAGGGCTGGACGTGATCGCGGGACAGATCGAGGCGATGAGCCTGGACCTTTCGCGCAACGATCTGGACGCGCTGGCCACGCGCGGCCGCTTCCTCGAAGCCAAGTACATCGATTCGCGCGACGAGTAATCGCCATCGCTCCGGCGGTTGGGGCGGGCAGCAGCGGGGTGTTACCGCTGCCCTCAACCGGGAGAGAAGGCATGGCGGGTACGGTGTTCAAGATTCTGCTGTTCATGAAGCGTCGGCCCGACCTGACGCCGGAACAGTTTCGCGACTACTACGAAACCCGCCATGCGCCTCTGGCGGAACGCTATTCGCAGGGGCTGTCGCGCTATGTGCGGCGCTATCTGGAACCACAGGTCCATCCCGAGACGGGGGCGTTCACCGATGGGCCGGACGTGATCACCGAACTCTGGTTCGCGGATGAAGCGACCTTTCGCGGCACTTTGCGCTACATGACCACCAGCCTGATGCCCGAGGAAATCGTGGCGGATGAGGCCAACCTGTTCGATCGCACCTCGTTCCGGATCGCCACGGTGGTGGAGTGCGAGAGCGATTTGAAGGGGTTAGGGGCCGAGCGGGCAGGCTAGAAGCGGCTGAGCTCAGCGCCAACCCTACTAAGGGGCGATCCGAACACGACCTGCCCCCATAAACCTCGTCATCCCCGCGAAGGCGGGGATCCCGCTTCCTTAATCCATGCGCGGACATTGCAAAGAAAAGCGGGGCCCCCGCCTGCGCGGGGGCGACGGAGTGTCTTGGGAGAGGGGAGATTTGGCCGGAGAGAGAGTTGCTCTCTCCGGGCCTGGTTCAAAACCCCAAGCGCCCCAGAATCCCGCCGTCCACCGGAATGTCGCACCCGCTGACATAGGAAGCGCCGGGCGAGCAGAGGAATTCCGCCACCGAGGCGATCTCGTCGCCATGGCCCAGGCGGCCGGCCGGGGTCATCCCGATCATCTGGCGCATCTGTTCGCTTTCCTGCTGCTCGGCGCGGCTCATCGGGGTGTCGATGAAGCCTGGCGCGATCGAGCAGATGCGCAGGCCGCGCGCGCCATAGGCTGCCGCCTCGCGGCCGACCAGCGCGATCACCGCGCGCTTGGAAAGGGTGTAGCCCATGCCCGGATTGACGGCGAAGCGCTCCACATCGGCATGGCCCTTGCCAGCCACCATGTCACGCACGGCGGCGACCATCGCCGGGTCGGTCAGCAGGTATCCTGACATCGACGAGATCAGCACCGCGCAGCCGCCTTCCTCGAAGCGGGGCAGTAGCGCGGCGACCAGCCGCTCGGTGGCGAAATAGTTGACCTCAAGGATGCGCAGCGGATCAGCCATCGTCGGCGAGAGCCCCGCCGTGTGCACCAGTGCATGGAGCGGCGCATCGCCCAGCGCGGCGATCAGGTCCTGCGGGAACGAGGGGGCGGAAATGTCGCCCGCCAGCGTGGCCACTTGCGCTCCATCGGCGCGCAGTTCCGCCGCGAAGGCCTCCAGCTTTTCGGCGCTGACGTCGCACAGCAGCAGCGGGCGGCCCTGCGCGGCAAAGCGCTTCGCGGTGGGAATGCCCATGCCGCCGGCGGCTCCGGTAACGATGACGGTTGCGCTCATGCCTCTCCTCCTGCCTCGGTTTTCCGGGCTTCGGGCGAGAGTGGTAGTGGCAGCGCGGGGGGATCGCCACCGAGGCGGCGCAGTCATCGCCCCGGGGAATAAGATACAGCAACGCTCATAAGTCTTGCGCGCGGCGGGAAGATCGCGTTCAATCCGCCACCGACAGAAGAACACGGCCGAGCGGGGGAGAGCGCGGGATGCAGATGACGGGCGAGCAGCAGGTTGCAGCGCCGCGCCAGCGCGTGTGGGAAGCGCTGAACGATCCGGCCGTGCTCGCACAGTGCATTCCGGGCTGCCAGTCGCTCGAACGCGATGGCGACAACCGCTTCGTGGCGGCGGCGGAAGTGAAGATCGGCCCCATCGGCGCGCGGTTCAAGGGCGCGGTGGAACTGTCCGATCTGGACGCGCCGAACGGCTACACGATCACCGGATCGGGCAACGGGGGCGTTGCCGGAACGGCGAAAGGCGGCGCGAAAGTACGTTTGAGCGATGCAGCGGGCGGGGGCACGCTGATCGCTTACGAGGTCGATGCGGAAGTCGGCGGGCGCATGGCCCAGCTCGGGGGACCGATCATCGATGCCACTGCGAAGAACCTGGCCGGCAAGTTCTTCGCAAAGTTCGGCGATGTGGTTGCTTCCGGGGGGAAGGCAAGCATGTCGACCGGACAAGGGGCGACGGCACCGGTCGCGGCGGTCGGGGGACCTGCGGCCGGTGCCGTTCCTGTTTCCATTTCTACAGGGGCGGCACCCGGCGGCCTGTGGGGCTGGGTGGCGGCGCTGATCCTGGCGGTGGTGGCCGGTTTCCTGCTGGGCGCGGCGCATCTGCGGACCGAGATGCTGGTGGTGCTGGTTTTGCTGATCGTCACCGCTGCGGCCGCGTTCGAGGCCGGACGGCGGGGAGGGCGGCGATGAAGCCCGCACCTTTCGATTACGAGCGGCCCGGCACGGTGGCGGACGCCTGCCGCATCCTGTCCGAAGCGGGTGGCGGGGCCACGGTGATCGCCGGTGGTCAGACGCTGATGCCGCTGTTGAACTTGCGGATGAGCCAGCCCTTCATCCTGGTCGATATCGGCCGGATCCCCGTCTTGCAGGGCGTCAGCCGTGTAGAGGGCGGCACCCGCGTCGGCCCGATGACGCGGCAGGCCGATGCGCTGGCCGACCCGGTGCTGGCGCGGCATCTGCCGGCGATGGTCACGGCGCTGGGCCATGTCGGCCACCACCAGACGCGCAACCGGGGCACCGTGGGCGGCTCCATCGCGCTGGGCGAGCCGGCGGCGGAAATGCCCGCGACTGCCGTGGCGCTGGGCGCGCGGTTGGAGATCGCCTCGGTGCGCGGCACCCGCATGGTCGAGGCGCCGGACTTCTACATCGGCCCTTACATGACCGCGCTGGAGCCGGACGAATTGCTGACCGGCATTACGTATCCCGATTGGCCGGAGGGGCATGTGGTGCTGTTCCGAGAGGTGGCGCAGCGGCCGGGCGACTTCGCGCTGGCCGGCATGGTCGGCGCCGCGGTGGTGGAGGGGGACACGGTGACCCGCGCGGGCCTCGCCTGGTTCGGCATGGGCCCCACGCCGATCCGGATGCGGCAGGCGGAAGCGGCGCTGACCGGCGCCTCACTGGCCGCACTCGATCCCAAGGCCATGGCCGAACTCGCGGTGGCGGACACCGCCCCGTTCGACGATCATCATGCCAGCGCCGAATACCGCCGCACCGTCGGTCGCCGCATTTTCGCGCGCTGCCTGCGGGAAGCGCTTGCCCTGAAGGAGGCGGCATGAGCGACCATGCGATCGACCTGACGCTCAACGGCCAGCACCGCGCCGCTACCGTGGAGGCGCGCACCAGCCTGGCCGATTACCTGCGGCTCGATGCAGGGTGCACCGGCGTGCACCTTGGTTGCGAACACGGTGTCTGCGGCGCCTGCACGGTGATGGTCGATGGCCGCGCGGTGCGATCCTGCCTTATGCTGGCGGTGCAGGCCGATGGCTGCAACGTGACCACGGTGGAGGGCCTTGCCGCGCCGGATGGCACATTTCACCCGGTCCAGCAGGCGATGCGGGAAGCGCACGGGCTGCAATGCGGGTTCTGCACCCCGGGCGTGCTGATGACTTTCGCGGCGCTGACCGGCGGTGAGGAAAGGGCGAGCGAGGATTCGCTGGTCTCGGTGATGAGCGGCCATATCTGCCGCTGCACCGGCTATCAGGGCATCCGCCGCGCCGCCAAGGCGCTGGCCGAGGGCACCGTGGGCGCGGGAGCGGCCGAATGAACGCGCCGAACTCCAACCTCGGCGCCACCCGCTGGATCGGCAAGCGCGTCCCTCGCAAGGAAGATCCGCGCCTGCTGACCGGGCGCGGCCAGTTCGTCGATGACGTATCGCTGCCGGGTATGCTCCACGTCGCCTTCGCGCGCAGTCCCATCGCGCGAGGGCGGATTGTCTCGATCGATACGCAAGCCGCGCGGGATATGCCCGGTGTCCACGCGGTGCTGACGATGGCGGACCTTGCCGCGCGGCCGATCAAGCTGCTCTCGTTCTTCTTTACCGAGGCGGAGATCCCGATCACCCCGCTGGCGGACGGCCACGTCTCCTACGCGGGCGAGCCGGTGGTCATGGTGGTCGCCGAAACCCGCGCGATGGCGGAAGACGCCGCCTCGCTGGTGGAGATCGACTACGCCGAACTCGACCCCGTCGTCACCATCGCCCAGGCCAAGGCCGCCGGCCCGATCCATCCCGGCATGGACAGCAATGTCGCGGCCGAGATCGGGGACGAGGAGATCGAGGACGAGCTGGAGGACAAGCTCGCCGCCTCCACGCTGCGCCTGTCACACCGGATCGTCCACCAGCGCATCTCGCAATCGCCGATGGAAACGCGCGGCGTCGTCGCCTCGCGCGATGGGCCGGAGGAGCTGACGCTCTGGATCACCTGCCAGAGCCCGCATCTGGTCGCCCGCTGGGTCAGCCTGGCGCTGGGCCTGCCCGATACCGCGATCCGGGTGATCGCCAAGGATGTGGGCGGCGCCTTCGGCCTGAAGAACCACCCGTGGAAGGAAGAGAGCGCGGTGATCGTTGCCGCGCTGCTGCTGGGCAAGCCGCTCAAGTGGATCGAGGACCGGTACGAGGCGCTTACCGCCTCCAACCAGGCGCGCGAGGCGGAGATGACCTTGCAGGCCGGGTTCGATGCCGAAGGGCGGCTGACCGGATCGCACGGCATCTATGACTGCAACAACGGCGCGTTTCCGCAGGGTGCGGATAGCAACATCGCCGTGCACATGTTCGTCTGGGCGGCCTATCGCGTGCCTGCCTACGCCTTCGTTTCGCGCGGCTGGTACACCAATACCAACGGCCTTGCCGCCTATCGCGGCCCCTGGGCGATGGAGTCGCTGGCGCGTGAGACCCTGCTGGACCGCGCGGCGCGGCAGCTGGGCATCGATCCGGTGGAAATCCGCCGGCGCAATCTGGTCTACCTGACCGACCAGCCGACCGTGACCGGCATGGGCATCCCACTGGATGACATCACGCCGGGCGAGTGCCTGGAAAAGCTGCTCGACCATTTCGACATGGCCGCGTTCCGGCGCGAGCAGATGGCGGCGCGGGCGCAGGGGCGCTATCTGGGCGTCGGCGTGGCATCCTATGTGGAGCCTACCGGATCGGCCGGTTCGATGGCGCCGATGACGGGCGAATTGGCGCAAGTGCGGATCGAGCCGACCGGCAAGGTCACGGCCACGCTCTCCACCCATTCGCAGGGCCACGGCACCGCGACGACGATGGCCCAGTGCATCGCCGATCGACTGGGCGTGCGCTACGAAGATGTCTCGGTGTTCGAGGGCGATTCCACGCGCGGCGGCTTCAGCCCGGGCGCGGCGGGCAGCCGGCAGGGCGTGATCGCGGGCGGCGCGGCGATCCGCTGCTCGGAAATGCTGGCAGACAAGGTGCGCGCGCTCGCCGCGCACTTGCTCAACGCCAATGTGGAGAGCGTCGTCATCGATGATGGCATGGTCCGCGTGGAAGGCGCGCCGGAAATGGCTCGCCCGCTCGCGGAGATTGCCGCGATTGCCTATGGCGAGCCGGACCGCTTGCCGGCCGGGTTCGAAAGCGGGCTGGAAATGCAGTTCCGCTACCAGCCGCCGCCGATGACTTTCACCAGCGCCACGCATCTGGCCGTGGTGGACGTGGATGCGGAGACCGGCTTCGTGAAGATCTTGCGCTGGATTTCGTCCGAGGACTGCGGGACGGTGATCAATCCCGCGGTGGTGGAAGGGCAGATTTCCGGCGGGTTGGCGCAGGCGATCGGCATGATCCTGCTGGAAGAGATGCCCTACGACGCGCGCGGCAATCCGCAGGCGGCGACGTTCAAGGACTACATGCTGCCCTCCATCAGCGATGTGCCGACATTCGAATTCGTCCATGCCAACACCCCGTCGAAGACGATCGGCGGGATGCGCGGCGTGGGCGAGGGCGGGGCGATCATCGGGCCGCCGACTCTGGTGAACGCCATAGCCGATGCCCTCTCACCCTTCGGCGAACTGGGCGACGTGGTCCTGCCGCTGACCCCGGCGCGCATCCTTGACGTGATCGAACAGCGCGACGTTTCGGGCGTGCACGCGCCGGAGCCGGTGCGGGCCGAACCGGCCGCGCCAGCGCCGGTGGTGGCGGAGCCGGAGCCGGTTGCGGAGGCACCCGCGTCCTCGGCGGGGCCGGAGGGAGACTGGAACATGGTGCTGAAGACGCCGATGGGGCCGCAGGCGATGCTGGCGCACTTCGACGTCTCGGCCGGAGTGCTCAGCGGCTATCTCTCCGCGCCGGAGGGACGGCAGGACTTCGCCGGCGGAACCGTGGAGGGCAATCGGCTGAAGTTTGACCTCAAGGTCGAGAAGCCGATGAAGATCACGCTGAAGTACGATCTGGAAATCAGCGGCGATGCCATCACCGGCAAGTGCAAAATGGGGATGTTCGGCTCCGCCAAGGTGACCGGCGAGCGGGCTTAGCGGCGCCATCCGCTGCCTTAGGGGGCGCCTCCCGAAACGACTTCGCCACACCCCCTCGTCATCCCCGCGAAGGCGGGGATCCCGCTTGTTCTTTTTTAAAGCACGCAGAGACGCGGAGACGCAGAGGTGTCAGACTCGGCGCGATATCTCTGCGTCTCCGCGTGAATCTCAAGAAAGCGGGGCCCCCGCCTTCGCGGGGGCGACGGAATGTTTGGGTTAGACGTAGGGCGGGGCGGCAGCGAAAGGCTCCGCTCCCCCTCATCAGGCAAAGAAAAAGGGGCGCATCGCTGCGCCCCTTTCCTTGTCTTTGAAACCGCTGCCGATCAGTCGACGAAAGCGCGTTCGATCACGAAGTCGCCCGGCTTGTTGTTCGAACCTTCCTCGAAGCCCATGGCTTCCAGGCTGTGTTCGAACTCGCGGATCATCGCCATCGAACCGCAGAGCATGATGCGGTCGTTCTCGGGATCGAGCTTGGCCGGGCCGCGCAGTTGCGGGATGAACAGGCGGCCGTCCTCGATCATGGTGCCGATGCGGCCCTGCGTGTGGAAATCCTCACGCGTGACGGTGGGCAGGTAGTGGAACTGCAGCAGCGCCTCGTCGGCGATCAGCGGATCGTCGGCCAGCTGGCTTTCCAGTTCGGTGCGGAAGGCCAGATCGCTGACGCGGCGGACCGAGTGGACCAGCAGGATCTGCTCGAAACGCTCATAGATGTCCGGATCGCGGGCCAGGCTGAGGAACGGCGCCAGGCCGGTGCCGGTCGAGAACAGGAACAGACGCTTGCCCGGGCGCAGCGCGTCGGCGACGAGCGTGCCCACCGGCTTGCGGCCGAGGTAGATCTGGTCGCCCGGCTGGATCTTCTGCAGGCGCGAGGTCAGCGGACCGTCCGGCACCTTGATCGATAGGAATTCCAGTTCTTCGGCATAGGCGGGGCTGGCGATCGAATAGGCGCGCAGCAGCGGCTTGCCGTTGTCGCCCGGCAGGCCGATCATGATGAACTCGCCCGAACGGAAACGGAAGGTGGACGGGCGGGTGATCTTGAAGCTGAAGAGGTGGTCGTTCCAGTGATGGACCGACAGCACTTCCTCAACCGTCAGTGCGCCGGTGGGGGTCAGGGTCGCCGTATCGGCGGCGCTATCGCTCATTACTATCGAATCCTTCGGAAAAAATGCTGTGTCCGGGTAATACTGTCGGCGGCGGTCTTCTTGGGGCGGCTGACCCTGTACTACAGGGCGTGAAGTCGCCGCGCGAACCGTCTGGTTCGCAGGCCGAACAGGATCGCCTCGTCCTCGCCAATGATGCGCCCATCCATCGGCGTGAGTCGAAACCGTTCGCGCGAATGACCTGTCATTAGCGGCATGGCAAGGCGAAAATGGCCGCGCCCCGGGGCGCCTTGGCGGGGTGGAACCTTTGGGAATGCACGGATTGCCTGCCCATTCGGCGCACGTGCGCGCCGGCCACGCTGCGTCGCAGGCCGAAAACGCCCCAAACTGCGCGGGTTTGCCGCGGTTGTCGCCGCGAATGGATGCATGGTTCACTCCTTGGTCTTGCGGGTTGTAGCTAATGATAACCAATTGCAATAATGGAGTGAGGATTTCTAACAGCGGGGCAAGCTGGGGTTTTTGGCCGGCGGAAAGGGTCTCACCGGGGTGGAACCAGTCCGGCTTTGGGGTGTTTTTTCAGGGTGTCCCCTGATGGCTCCGGGTGGGTCGGTCCGCCCGGAGCCATTTCATGCGCTGCCAATCGCTTAAAGCCACTTTGTATGGCGGAACCAGGCGTAGAGCCCGCTGCACAGCACCAGGATCACGCCCATCACGATGAAGTAGCCGTAACGGGCGTGCAGTTCGGGCATATTCTCGAAATTCATGCCGTAGATGCCGGCGATCGCCGTGGGCACGGCCAGGATTGCCGCCCAGGAGGCAAGCTGGCGGGTGATCTCGCTCTGGCGCTGCGATTCCAGCAGGTGGCTGACTTCGAAGACCGAGGTGAGCACTTCGCGCAAGTTCGCCACCATCGATTCCACGCGCCGCACATGGTCGAACACGTCGCTGAAATAGGGCTTCACCGCCGCGTCCAGGAACGGCATGTCCAGGTGGACCAGCTTGCTGCATACTTCGCCCATCGGCCCCAGCACGCGCTGGAAGCGGATCAGTTCGCGGCGCAGCGCGAAGAGGCGCATGACCTGCTCGCGATCGAGGAAGGCGTCCAGCGCCTGCCGCTCGATCTCCAGCACTTCCTCCTCGATGGTCTCGACGATCGGCAGATAGCCGTCGACGATGAAGTCGAGGATCGCGTGCAGCACATAGTCCACCCCGTGCTGCAGCAGCGTCGGCGCCGCCTCCAGCTGCGCACGCAGCGAGGTATGCGCGCGCGCCGAGCCGTGGCGGACCGAAATCACGTGATGCTCGCCCACGAACATCGAGGTTTCGCCGTAGACGATCGTGTCGTCCTCAAGATGCGCGGTGCGGGCGACGACGAAAAGCTGGTCGCCGTAAACGTCCACCTTGGGCAACTGGTGCGCCTTTAGCGCGTCCTCCACCGCCAGCGGGTGCAGGCCGTAGGTCTTCTGGACCGAGCGGAGTTCGGCCTCGGTCGGTTCGTAGAGGCCGATCCACACGAAGTCTCCGTCCTGCCGCATCGGCGGGCAGCTTTCGAGCGAGACGGACTCGGCCGAGCGGCCGTTGTGGTAGAGCTGGGCGGCAATGACGGTCATTCGTGGTCCGGTGCGTGGGGTTTTGCGGGGCGACACTAGCGGCAGGTCGCGGTGGGGGACAACCGCCGGCGCGGCGGGTGGAGTGGAGAAGTCCTTTGCCCTGGCACAGGCCGGCGAAGATGCCGTTTGCCACCGCCTTCGTTCGCCTCTAGCCCGGCGCGACAGGAGAGGGGGCTCATGACGATCTATCAGCTGATTTTCATTCCTTTTGCGCTGGCTTCCATCGGTTTGAGCGGGTGGGCCATCGTTGCGATCGTCAGGTCGAAGACACTGCGGTGGAAGCCGGCGTGGATCGTCGGCAGCCTGCTGGGAACCGGCGGCTTGGGCATCAACTGGTCGCAGCCAGATGACATCATATTGCTGCTGGGGCTGATGGTTCCGCCGTTGATGGTGTTCAAGGTGCTGCCGCTTGGTCCCGTGCTGGCCAAGGCAGGCTTTCCCGTCATCGCCATGATTGCCCTGGGTAAAGTGCATATGCCATCGGGCACGTCTGGCCGCTCTCCGGATGAATGGACCGCAGAGTAGCTTCTCCGTTCCCTCAACCCGTCATCCCCGCGAAGGCGGCGATCCCGCTTCTCTTGCGGGTGGACGTGAGGTTGCCGGAAGCGGGGCCCCCGCCTTCGCGGGGGCGACGGGGGTTGGGTTGGGGAGCTTGCTCCCAAGAGGCCGCTCGATCCGTTTCGGGGTTTCAGCGCGCAGGGTTTAGGCTCACGAAGCCGTCTTCCGCTGCCCCCCACGCAGCCGGCCCACGCTACGCCCGTCGCCGATCAGCGCTTGCAGGTCCAGCAGGGCGCGGCCGGTCGCCACGCCGCCGCTGCAGGCGATGAAGCGGGGTTCCCACACGGGTGCGAACTTCTCCTTGTAGTTGCGTAGCCCCTCGAAGCCGTAGAACGCGGCGCCGTGGCGGAACAGCATGCCGGCGGCGCGGGCCCAGGTCGGGGCGAGGCGGCGGGCCTCGATGCCGGAGAGCGGGGCCAGGCCGAGGTTGAACCAGGCGTATCCTTCCTGGCGGCCCCACAGCATCAGGCGCGTGAACAGGAAGTCCATGCAGCCATAGGGCACTTCGGCGCGGTGGCGCATCAGGTCCACCGAAAGTTCCTCGCGACCCGCGGTTTTCCAGAGGTTGGCGAAAGCGACGATCGCGCCTTCGCGGCGGACCACGGCGATATCGCAGCGGGCGATATAGGCTTCGTCGAAACGACCGACGCTGAAGGCTTTCTCACGCTGGCCCTTGGCGTGGAGCCATTCGTCGGAGACCAGCCGCAATTCGCCCATGATCGCCGGTACGCGCGCGGCGGGGACGATGGCGAATTCCGCGCCCTCCCGCTCGGCGCGGCGCATGGCGTGGCGCAAGGGGCGGGCGGCGGGGCCGTCCAGCGAGAAGCTGGCGAGGTCCACGCGCGCTTCTTCTCCGTACTTCATCAGTTGCAGGCCCATGTCGATGGCGATGGGCAGCACGGCCGGCGTCACCTGATAGAGCAGCACGCGGCCCTGGTTGGCGTCCGCCCGTTCGCGCAGGCGCCAGAGCAGTTCGGGCCAGTCGGCAGGCTCGCCCACCGGATCGCCCATCACGATCCACGAATGGCCGCGCACCTGGTACATCAGCAGGCTGCGGTTGTCCGGCCCGGCCAGGAACAGCTTGTCCCCCGTCAACGCCAGCATCGATTCGGAGCGGACGGCGTGGGTCAGCGCCTCGTCCACGTCCACCGGCGCCTCATCGGGGCGCGCGCAGTGGCTGGAGGGGCGCAGCAGGGCCAGCACCACGAAGGCGCCGGTTGCCACCGCCGTCGCGAAACTGGCGCGCATGTAGCGCGAGGCGTCGCCGGACCAGGCGAACTTCCACCACAGGCTGTCGCGATAGGCCGGGAATGTCTGCGTGAAGTAGCCGATCACGATCACCAGCGTGATCGTTGCCACCATGGCCAGGATCCAGTTGGCGCTCATCACGTCGGTGGTCAGCGCGGTACGCCGCCAGAAGCCCTTGCGCGCCAGTTGCAGCACTCCGGCGACGGCGAGCAGGGTCAGCGCCTCCTCATAGTCCAGCCCTTTGATCAGCGAGAATACCGCACCCGCCACCAGCAGCGCGCGGGTCAGCAGGAAAGCGGCGTCCAGCCGGCGATAGAGCGCCGGGGCCAAGACCAAGAGCAGGGTGCCGACAAGGCTGGCGGCGATCTGGCTGGCTTCGACGAAGGGCAGCGGCACCAGCCCGCGGATCGCCGCCATGCGTTCGGGCAGCGCCGGCGTCGCGCCCGAGAGCAGCAGCACGCCGCCACCCAGGAACACCAGAAGGGCGATGACGCGCGGGGCCAGCGCAGTCAGCATCGTCTCACCCGCTTTCAGCGCAAGGCCCGCGGGGCGCTTCCAGCGGGCGTGCTCGTGATGCAGCAGCAGCACCAGCGCGACTGCAAGCGGCAGCAGGTAATAGATGATGCGATAGACCAGCAGCGCCGAAAGCAACATGCCCGGCGGCACTTGCGGGCAGAGCGCCACCACCGTCGCCTCGAACACGCCAAGGCCGCCGGGCACATGGCTGACCAGTGCGACGACGATGGCCAGGACATAGGCCAGCAGCAGCGGCGCATAGAGCGCGGGCGCGGCCTGAGACACTACGGGCGGCAGCAGCACGAACAGCGCGGCGCAGGCGGCGCCGATATCGGCCAGCGCCACCATGGTCATGCGCGCCATGCCGGCGGGGCCGGGCAGGTGCCAGCGCTTCCCGGCCAGCGCCACCGCCGCCAGCAGCGCCAGCAGGCCGGCGCCGACGCTGTGCTGCATCGACAGCGGCAGGACGTGGCCCGCCACCACCAGCGGCCGTTGATGGACCAGCAGCGCCAATGCGCCGGATGCCAGCACCCCGGTCCAGAACGTCACCCCGGCGATTGCGGTCACCCGTGCCACGTCTCCCGCGGTCAGGCCGCGCGCGCCATAGACGCGCAGCCGCGCGGCGGCGCCGGTGATGATGCCGAAGCCCAGATTGTGGCTGAGGGTATAGCTGGTGAAGGAGGCGAGCGCCGCGCTGCGCCACGGCAGCGGCTTGCCGATCGCGCGCAGGGCCATCACGTCGTAGATCGTCAGCAGCAGATAGCTGGCCGCCGTGAAGCCCAGCGCCGCCGCCAGCCGCCAGGCGGGCAGGGCCTGCGCATCATGCAGCACCGCATGAAGGTTCAGCCGGGTTGCCATGTGATGCAGGCAGATCCCCGCCAGCAGCAGCACCATCGCCGCCAGCGCCAGTTGCGCGGGAACCGCCAGCCGGTGGGCCAGCGGTTTCAGCTGCGTCAGGCGTTTCTGCATCGGCGTCGTCACGGTAGTCGCATCCCGTCGGTTTCGCTCGCTTATCGTCTCGTCCAGATCTGCGATTTGCAGAGCAGGCCGTGCAGGATGCAGCCACTGATCTTCAGATGGCCGTCATCGGGCTGGTGAATGCGCGAGAAGAAGGTGGAGCCCATGTCGGGCACGAAGACCTGGCCCTGCCAGTTGCCGGCGTCCTGGCGGCGGTAACCCTGCAGCAGCTGGGTGCCCACAAGGTGTTGCACGCCCGCGTCCGACGCATCGGCCAGCGCCTGTCCGCCCACCCATGTCACCGTGCCGCACAGCAGCGAACCGCAGGGCGCGACCGATACCTCCACATCGCCCGCCGGGTTGAGCCAGCGGCCATAGGGGTTGAGCGCGGCCGGGCGCGCCACCGTGGGCACCGCTCCGGCCGGAGCGACGGCCGCCAGTGCAAGACCCAGGAAAAGGGCGCGGAAGGGGGTGGTCATGCGGCGGATCATGCAGTGGACTCCGGGAAATTCAGGCTCTTGGCGGGTTGGAAATGGCCGGCGATCACGGTGCGCAGGGTCGTGAACAGCCGGTCGGCGTCGTGTTCCAGGTAGTGATCGCCGGGCAGGGCGAGTTGCGTCAGGCGGGGCAGGTGCAGCAGCGGGCAGAGGCTGTCGGTCTCCTGCGCGCCGCGGATGCAGACCACCGGCACCCAGTCCAGCTTGCGGGCGGTGGCGATGGCGGGCGCGTCCGGCGTGGTCTTGTCCAGCCATTCCAGCGGAGAGACGCGCAGGAACACCGTGCGCGTGGGCACCGTCAGCACCACCAGCGAAACGTGGGTGCGCAAATCGGCCGGCAGGTTCTCCAGGCCGACATGCACCATGTCCGCCCCGAACGACTGGCCGAGCACCACCACTTTGTCGACATGGCCCAGTGCCATCGCATTGCGGATCGCCTGTCCCATCATCGCGGTGACTTCGGCGGGGGTGCGGCGCACGCGGAAATAGTTCAGCGAATTGACCGAGACGGTGGCGACGCCGTGTTCGGCAAGGCCCTGCGCCACCGGGGCGCCCATGCCGGCGCGCGGGCCCATGTCGCCCGAAATCAGCACGGCGGCATAGTCCTTGCGGGCATCGCCGCGCGCGGGAAGCTGGCGGAAGGGGCTGGCGTCGAACGCGCCCAGCCAGGTCAGCCAGCCGATCACGCCCAGCACGATCACCATGATCGCGACAAGCGCGTAACGCCCTTTCCTGCGGCTCTTTCGCTGAAATGTTGCAGCCCTGTTCATGCTGCACCCCTGCGCCAACGGTCCTTGCCGCAGCGTGGAGCGAACATGGAATTTCCTTAATGTGACAATCGCACCCGGCACTGCGATACGTAAGGGCAAGGGTGTGCTTGAGCCGCCGACTTTCGCGTATCGACCATCGCGTATCGGAGGCGTGGATTTTTCCGTTTGATGACCGAAGCTGACGACACCCATAGAGACTCCGACGCCAAGAACCGCGTGCTGGACCTCCTGCCGATGCTGGGGGCGCTGCTGGTCGTGACCGGCGCGCTGACCTGGGGCGATCTCTGGGCGCAGCACCATTTCGGCCTGATTGCGCCCGATGCCGCTGCCGTGCACGATACCGCCACGCGGGACGAGGCCAGCCGCCGCGTTCTGGACTTCACTGCCGACGATCTGCCCGATGGCAAGCCGGGGCTGGTCGTCACCTCGGTCCGTTCGGACGGCAATGCCGAACATGCCGGGCTGGTGGTGGGCGATCGCATCGTCCACGTCGACGGGCGGCGGCCCACCTCGTTCGGTTCGCTGGCGCAGGAGTTGTCTGAGCGCGGACGGCAGCCTATGCATCTGGACGTGGTGCATCTGGGGGCGGTCCGCAGGATCGACCTTGCCGGTACGCCGCAGGCCGGCAATCCCTGATCTGCCGGGAGCGTTCAATGCTGGCGGAAGCGGGAAAGCAAGGCATGGGGCACAAGCTGCTGGTGGTCGAGGATGACGAGGCCACCGCCATCTACATCGTGAAGGGTTTTGCCGAGGAAGGCTTCGTGGTCGACCGCGCGGCCAATGGGCGCGATGCGCTGTTCCTGGCCAGCGACGGCACGTACGACGCGATCGTGCTGGATCGGATGATCCCGCAGATGGACGGCATGTCGGTACTGGGCGCCCTGCGCGCGGGCGGGATCGAGACGCCGGTGATCGTGCTTTCGGCGCTGGGATCGACCGACGATCGGGTGACCGGGCTGACCAGCGGCGCGGACGATTATCTCACCAAGCCTTTCGCCTTTGCCGAACTGCTGGCCCGCGTGCGCCTGCTGGTGAAGCGCGGCGTCAGCCAGCCGGCGGTGGAGACGCGGTTGACCTGCGGCGACCTTGAAATGGACCTGCTGGCCCGCAAGGTGAAGCGCGGCAGCCGCACCATCGACCTGCAACCGCGCGAATTCCGCCTGCTGGAATACTTCCTGCGCCATGTCGACGAAGTGGTGACGCGCACGATGCTGCTGGAAGCGGTGTGGGACTATCACTTCGACCCAGGCACCAACGTGATCGACGTGCACGTCAGCCGGTTGCGCCGCAAGCTGGATGAGGATGGGGCCAGCCCGCTGCTCCATACCGTGCGCGGGGCGGGGTATCGGCTGGGCCTCTCGGCTTGAGCGACAAGGGCGCCGGCAGGACCGGGCGGCGGGTGGCGCGGCTGTTGCGCTCCACCTCGTTCCGGCTGTTCGTTCCGGTCGTGCTGTTCCAGCTGGTCGCCACCGGCGGCGTGCTGGCCTTCGTGTGGATTTCCAGCCAGCAGAGCGTGCACGACGAACAGCACGCGCTGGTGGAGGATCTGCGCGACGATCTGCTCGCCGCGTTCGAGGATGGCGGGCTGGCGGGCCTGCGCACCACCATAGACACCCGCCTGCGCGCCGAAGGGCGGCGCGCGCCGGTGATGTTGCTCACCGCGCCGGACGGCCAGCGCGTGACCGGCAATCTGGACGCACTGCCGCCGCGCGGCGACCAGCGGGGCGACTGGTTCTCCACCACGCTCTACCGCAGCGACTATCCCCAGCCCGAACAGATGATGCTGACCGAGGTGCGCCTGCCCGATGGATCGACCCTGCTGGCGGGTGTCGAGACCGGGCGCGACCTGAAGCTTCAGCGCAGTTTCGAACAGGCGCTGTTCGCCGCGCTGTTCCTGGCGCTGCCGCTGACCACGCTGGTGGCGGTGCTGACCTCGCGGCTGGTGGGGCGGCGCGTGCATGACATGGCGCAGACCGCGCACCGCGTCGGCAGCGGCGCTTTCGACGCGCGCGTGCCGCTGGACGGTTCGGGCGACGCTTTCGACGAGCTGGCGGGCGAGATCAACGTGATGCTCGCCCGGATCGAGACGCTGGTGGGCGAATTGCGCGTGGTGGCCGAAGGGCTGGCGCACGACTTGCGCTCCCCCGTCACGCGCCTGCGCGCCGCGCTGGAACAGGCGGCGGTGGAGGCGCGCGACCCGGTGGCGGAAGCGGCGATGAACCGCGCGCTGGCCGAAGCCGATACGTTGACGCGCATCCTGACGACCGCCCTGCAGATCGGCAGGGCAGAGGCGGGCATCGGCCGCGAGCGTTTCGAACAGACGGCGCTGGCCCCGTTCCTGGAAGACCTTGCCGCGCTCTACGAACCCTATGCGGAGGATGAAGGCTTCACCCTCTCGGCCGAGGCGCCGGCGGCGCTGACCTGCCTGCTCCACCGCGAACTGATGGTGCAGGCACTGGGCAACCTGATCGACAATGCGGTGAAATATGCCGAGGGCGGCAGCCGGATCACGCTGTTCGGTTTCCGTCAGGACGGTCATGTGGTGCTGGGCGCGCGCGACGATGGGCCGGGCATTCCGGCGGTGCAGCGCGAAGCCGCGCTCCAACGCTTCGGCCGGCTGGACCCCACGCGCGCGGTGGCCGGATCGGGCCTTGGCCTTGCCCTGGTGGAGGCGGTGGCCAAACTGCACGACGGCCGCGTCGAACTGGCGGACGCGGTGGGCGGTGGGCTGGAAGTGCGGCTGGTCCTGGGCGCGATGGCCGGTTGACCGTTCCGCCGCCGGATGCCAGCCTGCGCATGGGTTCCAAGGGAGCACATGTCATGCGCAGGGTGACCATCTTTGCCGCCATCGTATCGTTCGCCGCGTTCGCCGTTCCGGCCGCGGGGCAATATGGCAACAACGGCTACGATAACAGGAATGATAACCGGAACGACAGCCGTTACGGCCAGGGCGAAGGTTTCTACCGCGAGAAGCGGGACCGTACCGTCTATTACCAGTATGAGAGGAACCGGTACTGCGGCGTGCAGAACGAAGAGCAGATGAAGATGCTCGGCGGTTTCAATCAAGTGCGGGAAGTGGATCGCCTGCGTTTGAACGGCCGGAACACCGGCGGCTGCCGCTGGCCCAACGGCTTCTATCGCCGCGATAACGGTGCTGCCGTCTACATGCTGGAAGGTTACGGCAGCGGACAGGACGGCGGCCGCATCTGCGAGATCGCCACCCCGCAGCAACTCCGCCAGCTTGGCGGAAACAAGCGCGTGAAAGTGGTTCCCGGCAATTCGAACCTTGAGGCAGGAAGAAGCCGGGTTCGCCCTTGCTGAGCATCTGATCGCGGAAGTCGTGAAAGCCCACCCCAACCCCTCCCGCCTGCGGGAGGGGAGCGTCAGCGCGCATGACGAGACCCGGAGCAGCCCCACCCTCCCGCAAGCGGGAGGGTCGCGAGACTTACGGAGCGCAGCGGAGTTAGTCGCAGCGGGGTGGGCCAGCGCGCTCCGCTTTCCCGAACTCCCGGCCAAAGGCGGCGCGCGGCCACGATACCGAAAACTGGAATGGCAGGATTGCCAGAGCTTAATCCCGAACCGGCCGGGCAGAAAACGCCCCATCGCCGCCATTCAGTAAGCTCCATTCGCTCCCGGAACCGGCCATACCGGACCGCACCGTAATAGTGCTGATATCTTGCAATGTAGATCAAACGCACCACATCAATTGCGAAACGAATATATGAGAAGTTTCTAAAGGGGGTTATGATGTGGTGGTTTTCAAGATATTCTCGGGCTCGTCGACGTTTTTTTCGTGAGCTGATGGAGATTTATAGGTCGGATGACTTGGAGTCGCTCCTGCGCTATGAGGAATCCGTCGATAACGTCAACGATCGGCTTTTGATTAGAGCGTTGCATGCTTACATGTTGTTCGATAATAACGATGCTTCGAACTCTATTCGAGGACTATCCGGTATCTACGCTGAGGCGAAAGAATTGGATGGCAGTCTTGCGGGATACATAAAGCGTTTTGCCTTGTACCACATCTGCTTGTCTCGAGGTGACTACGCCGCCGCAAAATCTCATGAACAGAACGCGAAGTCGATGGGGGTGGACGCCAGAATTAGAATTCTATTACCCATACCAGTCATTTATTATGTTCCGTATTCACCACCCTCCGTATCTGCATCAGCCTAATTGAGTGCGGTCAGGTACGCTGCGACGCCGCTCACCCGATCGGTTTATTCCAAAGGCACCGTTGGCTTCGGATGGCAGCTATTACTTCCTCCGCCCCGTGTCCGCCCGGTCGGCACCCCTTCCAGTGATAGGCGGGACTCAGCCGCGCTCCCGAAACCGGAATGGCAGGATTGCGCGATTTTAATCCAGAACCCGCCCTTCCGGAGCCGCCAACATAGCGCACGTAACGCTATGAAGGTATGTAGGGGCGTTCAGCGGGAGATTGGCTTTGAGCGTGACAGCTACGGTCGCTATTGGTGCAGCCGTCATCGTGGCGCTGCTGACTGTCGACTTTCTGTTCTATCGCTTGATGATCCGTGGGCTGGAGCGGCTGATTGATCTACTGCCGCCTTACCGTCCGGGTGGGCGCTACCGCTCACAATCGACACCAAAGAAATATGCTTCGCTGCGCTGGCCCCGGAGCGGCAGCTAACCCTTAAATCCGGTCATCGGCAGCCCCGCCAGCGACGCACGCGCTCAGTCGATCGGCTGCGCCATCGGGAAACTCCATGATCCGTCCAGGATTTCGCGACGCGGGCGGTAGAGGCGCACCATGTAGTTCCAGCCCGGCGCGATCGGGATGCAATTGCCGCCGGTATCCTCCCCACCGAACCGGATCGTGATCGATCCATCGGCATCCTTGCCGGCGGTCAGGCTGTTGAACGAATAGACGCCCCGGCCATTGGCGGGGATGAAGCCTTTGGCGTCGTAGACGATCACCGACCAGAACGCGTCCACCGGCACGTCCTTCACCGTCAGGCGATAGGCCGTCTGCCCGTCGTTCCGCGTCGGCGTGGCGTTGACGTACATCGCATCCCCGGGCGGGTTGGCGCCCCAGGCCGCGGCGCCGCCGATCAGCCGCTGGACCGGATCGACCGTGCCGCGCGGGCCGAAGCCCTTGCCGGTATCGGGCATGTGCCGGGCCAGCGTCAGCAGCGCGTCGCGTACTTCGTCCTGACTCTGGTAGTCCCAGGTCGGCGGTGCAAAGCTGCCGATGTCGATCTGATCGACCCGGATGGCATCCTGCAGCGCGCGGGCCCTGGCAAGGTCGGCCGGGTCTTCGGGATCGACCAGCGTGCGCACCGCCGCCATGGCATAGCGCGTGCCGATCTCTTCCCGCACCAGCCGATGCGGCAGGGCGTCGTAATAGACGCCCGGCACGTACTGATCCTCATCGATGATCTGCAACGACATGAAGCGGCCGCCGGCATCGGGCAGCGTCACCGTGACCGGCCCCGCCTCCAGATCGAAGACGGCCGCCGAATAGAGCGTGTCGCGGTTCTGGCGGATCACGTTCTGGCGATCGATGGGCGAAAGCTCCCGCTTGTGGCTGAACTTGCCGAAGCCGCCGTCGCGCACGGCAACGGCGGTGAAATAGCGATCGGATTCGGCGCGCAGGAAGTTTTCCGGAGTCACCGGGATCGGGGGGGCGAAGGTCGATCGATGGGACATGTACGGGAAGCTCCCCTGTTCAAGCCGATTTTGGGGAGCGGACCGGAAGGGTGAAATCAGGGAATACCCGCAAGCGGCGGCTGGGTGGATCGGTAGTTCGAAATGGGGAGGGGCGGGGGGGAGCGGGGGGCGGTGCCGCTGGCAAGCAGGCCGGCGCCGCATGTGAAACGCCCGGACGGGCGTTTTCCAAACCCGCGCTCTTAACCCTTCAAGTCGCGGGGAATGCTGGAAACTAGGTAGAATCCGCAGGGTACCCAGCCAGCCGGTATCAAGGATTTTCGGCGATAATCGAAGTCATGGAAAATCTTGCCTTTCAATTCGCCATGCGTCGGAAGCGGCTTTGTGCAAAGGTTTGCAAGGCTAAATTCCTGACGTTTGCGGTAACCGCGTTTGCTTTTGCCTTGCCCCACGGCGCGCAGGCAGCCACCGCGCAGAACACCTTCCTCGTCACGGCGACGGTTCAGCCATCCTGCACCGTTACCGCCACGGGGCTGGCTTTCGGAAACTACAACCCGCTGTCGTCGACTCCGCTCGATGCCACCAGCACGATCACGGTGAATTGCACCACGGGCACCGTCTATACCGTGGGGCTCAATGCCGGCACCACCAGCGGCGCCACCGTGACCACCCGGCAGATGCTGCTGAGCGCCAACGCGCTGAACTACACGCTCTATCGCGATTCCGGCCGCACCAACAATTGGGGCAACACGCCGGGCACCGATACCCCGGGCTCTGTCACCGCCACCACGGCGGCCGGTACGCTCACCGTCTATGGGCGGATTCCCGCGCTGCAGAACGTGCCTGCGGGCAGTTACACGGATACGGTCACGGTCACGGTCAATTACTGATGCGCCGGCGACCGGCTGCTCCGGTTTCGGCCCTGATCGCGGCGACCCTTCTGGCTATCGGCATCGCCGCACCGGCGGCGGCGGGCAGTCTGCGGATCATGCCGATCCGGGTGGAAGTGGCGGCGGATGCGCGGTTCTGCAGCCTGACCATCACCAACGACGATGTCACCCCGGTATCGGTGCAGGTGCGCGGCTATGCCTGGTCCAAGGACGCCGCCGGCGCGGACGTGCTGAGCGAAGACGCGGGCTTTCAGGTCAATCCCACCATCGTGACGCTGGGCGCCGGTCAGAATCGGCTGGTGCGCTGCGGGTTGCCGCCCGCGCGCGAAGTCGGCGGGCCGGGCGGCGAACCGAGTGGTGGCACTGGCGGAGCAGAGGAGAGCTGGCGCATGGTGCTGGACGAACTGCCGCGACCCGGCCCTGCGAACGGCGGCATTCGCACCTTGCTGCGGATCAGCGTGCCGGTCTTCCGCACACCGGCCGATGCGCGGCCCGATCTCGTCTGGTCCATCGGTGACGCGCCGGGGGCCGGCCCGCTCTCTTCCGGATCGGCCGGGCCGGTGCTGGTGATAGAGAACCGGGGCCAGCGCCACGCGCAAGTGCTCTCGCTGGAATTGACCGCACGGCCTGGCAGCGGGCGCGCGAGTGGGGGCGGCTCTGGCGCCGTCATCAAGCGCAGCTTCTATGTGCTGGCTGGCGGGCGCATGGAAGTGGCGCTGCCCGCCGGTTTTGCCGGCGCGCCCGAATCCGTGCGCGCCACCACGCCCGACGGCCCGCTCGACCTGCGCTCGCGCGCGGGCCCTTGAGCGGCGCCATGGCCGATCCCAGGTGTCCCCGCGCCATGCCCTCATGCTTGCGGCTGCCGTGTCGGCGCTCTCGGCCCCGGCGGCGCGCGCGCAAAACTCCGGCGATGCGCCGGACTCCGTCGCAGCCCCAGTGCCAGAGCCGATGCCAGTGCCAGAGCCGATACCGGTGCCCGTCGGCGTGGTGGTCAACGGGCAGGATCGCGGTTGCAACGGGTTGCTGCTGGTGATCGGGCGGCGCCTGCTGCTGCGACAGGCCGACCTGCCGGCCTGCGGCGTTCCGATGCCCGCCGAAGGGCCGGGCCACGCGGTTGCGACCAGTCTGGCGGGGGAGGATTACGTCGCGCTGGACGATGTGCCGGGGGTGTCCGCCCGGCTGGACGCCAGCGGGACGCTGCTGCTGCTGGACGTTTCGGCGGAACGCTATGCCCCGGTGCGGCTGGGACCGCCCGACGCGGCGGTGGCGGTCAGCCGGTCGATCCCGGCGGCCTATATCGACTATGACCTGACCTTCACGCAGGATCGCCGGACCACCGCGTTCTCCGCGCTGCTCGATGCCGGGGTCTCGGGCGGGTGGGGCGTGCTGGCGGCCACCGGTCTCGTCGGCACGGGACGGACGCCGAACGTGCGGCTGGATACCGCCTATACGCTGGACTTTCCCGGCCGGCGCATCCGGCTGGTGGTGGGCGATACGCTGGGCCACGGATCGGCATGGAGCCAGCCGGTGCGCTTCGGTGGCATCCGCATCGGCACCGATTTCTCGCTCGACCCCTCGCGCCTCACTTATCCGCTGCCGGTGCTGCAGGGCGGGTCGGCGCTGCCGTCCACCGTCGAACTGGCCGCGCGGGAGGGCGTGCGCGACTTCGCGGTGGAGCCGGGGCTGTTCAGCTATGCCTACCGCCCGCAGTTCAGCGGCGCCGGGGACGTGACGATGATCGTGCGCGACATTGCCGGCAATCAGCGCGTGGTGACGCGCAGCTTCTACGCCAGCACGTCCCAACTGCGTGCGGTGCTGGCCGATTTCTCGCTGGAGGGCGGGTTGCTGCGGCGCGATTACGGCATTCGCAGCTTCGATTACGGCGCAGCCTTCGGCGCGGCATCCCTGCGCTATGGCCTGACTTCGACCCTCACGCTGGAGAGCCGGCTGGAAAGCGGCGGGGGGGTGAGCGTGGGTGGCTTCGGCGGGCAGCTGGTGGTGCAGCCGCTGGGCGAGATCCGCCTTGCCGGTGCCCTCTCCAGCAGCGAGGGGCGGACCGGCACCTTGCTACAGGTCCAGGCCCAGCGGTTGACCCGCGCCTATGGCCTCACCGCCAGCTACCGCGCGATGAGCGCCGACTATCGCCAGGTGGGCGACCCCTGGACCACCCTTGGCGCGCGGCGCGAACTGGCGTTTTCGGGCAGCCTGGCGATGGGGCGCGCGGGCTCGGTCAACCTCGGCTACCTCTCCACCCGCACCGGCGCTTCGCGCAGCACGCTGGCCTCCGCCAGCTATTCGATCATGCTGGGCGACGCGTTCGTCAGCCTCGGCGCGCAGCGGCAGAGCGGCGACGATGGCCGGTCGGACTGGCTGTTCGGCATGGTCACCCTGCCGCTGGGCCGCACGCGCCACCTGTCTTTCAGCGCCGATTCCCAGCAAGTCTCCGCGCTTTACGAGAAGGCCGTGCCCACCGACGCGGGCCTTGGCTACCGCGTGGGCCTGGGGCGCGAGAACCACGGCGCCGGCTGGGCGGAAGGCATGGCGACGCTGCGCACCGCTGTCGGAGACCTTGAACTGGCCGGCCTCTATCGGGAGCAGGCGCTGTTCACCCGGGTGGAGGCGCGCGGCGCGCTGGTCGCTGCGGGCGGCGAACTGGCCGCCACGCAGCGGGTGGGAGACGCCTTCGCCGTGGTGGACGTCACCGGCGATCCCGGCGCGGCGGTCATGCTGGAAAACCGCCCGGTGCCGATGCCCGCGGTCAAGGCGGGGGCCGGCGGCCACGTCCTCGTCACCGGCCTTGCCCCCTATGTCGCCAACCGCGTCGGCATCGATCCCACCAGGATCCCGATCGAGGTGCCGCTGGGCGACGTGGAGCAGGTCGTCACCCCTGGCTGGGGCAAGGCGGTGAAAGTCACCTTCGGCAAGCACGGCACCCACCCCGCGCGCCTGCGCGTCGTGGACCTTGCCGGCGCCCCGCTGGAGGCCGGCCGCGAAGTGGTGATAGAAGTGCAGGGCCGCCCCCGTCCCACGGCGGCCACCGCCAGCCCGGCCACCGTAACCCTCACCGGCCACGACGGCGAAATCTATCTGGAAGACTTCCCGCCCCACGCCGTGCTGCGCATCGCGGACGGGCAGGGCGGCCACTGCATCGTCCGCCTGGGCGACGCCGCCCCCGCCGACGTGCTGGCCCACCCCATAGAGGCCGCCTGCCAGCCCGAACCCCGGATCGCCGGATCATGACGCCGCGCAAGATCTTGCTCAAAGCCGGGGCCAACAAACGGGGCCGAGCCCTGCGCATCCTGCCCGCCGCGCTGGCCCTCTGCGGCCTGACCCTGCCAGCCGAACCGGCGGAGGCGCTGTGCATCTGCTCCTGCACCGTCAGCACCACACCCATGGCCTTCGGCAACTACGACCAGACCGCGGCCGCCCCCAGGGACGTCAACGCCACGGTGACCATCAACTGCACCAGCGTCGCCAGCGTGCTCAGCACCGCCGACATCGCGCTCAGCACCGGCGGCTCCAACAGCGCCACCGCGCGGCGCATGATTTCGGGCAGCAACCTGCTCTATTACAACATCTATGCGGACTCCGGACACAACACCGTCTGGGGGGATGGCACCGGCGGCGCGTCCATCGTGCAGGTGCAGCTCAACGGCCTGCTGAACTTCAGTTCCAGCGCCACGGCCTATGGTCGCATCCCGGCGCTGCAGAACGTCCCCGTGGGCAGCTACAGCGATACGCTGACGATCACCGTCACCTATTGAGTGCTGATATGGAGAGGGCACTCAGTCGCTCTCCTCCCGCGCCCGGCGCGCCTCCACTTCCTCCCGAAACCGCGCCAGCTTGGCGTGGAGCGAGGCGCGCACTTCCTCTACCGAGGGGCCGTCCGCCTCGATCTCCGCGCGAATCCGCTCATAGGCGGGCGAGCCGGGGCGCAAGTCCACATCCGCGCCATAGCGGTGCGCGCGGCGCTGGCGCAGCAGGAACAGCATCAACTGCGTATCGTGGCGGGTGTAGGTGGCCACCACCTCGCCCCGGCTGACAACCGGCCGCTGCTCACCCCGGATCGCACGCTCCAATGCGCAGTCTTCCAGTCGCGCCATGCCCCGGTCGATGGCCATTTCCCACGCGGCGGCGAACCCTTCCGCACCGGGCAGCGTACGCAGCTTGTAGAGCGCCTCCATCGAAGCGCCCACCGCCCGCGCCGCCTGCGTGACGATGCCACTGGCGGCGAGGGCGGCAATGAAGGCGCGCTGCCGGTCGGGCGTGATCGCATTCCGGCGCGGTTGCTTGTGGAGATAAGGCGCAAAGCCCAGCAGTGGATCGTCGTCGCCGGGCTCGTCCTCGAAGAACGCCACCCGCGAAGTCCGCCGCCCCGGTCGCCGCGAAGCACACTGCAAGTCCTCCCCCGAGCTTTGTCTGGTATTGGGGGAAGGGGGATCGCCGCAGGCGGTGGAGGGGGCAAGCGCCACGCTATCAGAAGATTTCACGCGGAGCCGCGGAGACGCGGAGGGGACTCTGCGCCGGACGCTTACTGCGCGCGCCCGGACGTTTCGTGGAGGACATAAGGCAACCTCGCTCACGCTGTTGGACCTGATTTCCCCTTGGCGGGACGGTGTATCGTGAGCGGGGGGATGTAGGAAAATGGTTTGTTTTGAGAGGCAATTTTACGATGCCCGCGGGCGATCAGAGTAACGGTACCTAAACTACTCACTTATAGATCGGTGTGACGGAAGCCGGCGTGTTGCCTGCGCGTGAGCAGAGGCAGGTCGATCATGCAGTCTCAACGGCATTATGTATCATTTGATGGACTGCGGGGAGTTGTGGCGACGGCCGTAATGGCGACGCACGGTTGGATTCTCCTTGGTTTCGTGACGTTGCCGCGCGGCTATCTTGGAGTTGATTTCTTCTTCTTGCTTAGCGGGTTCGTTATTGCCCACTCATATCAAGAGAGACTGGCTGCAGATATGACTGCGGGGGTGTTCGCGCGGACACGATTTGCAAGGCTCTTCCCGATGATCGCGTTGGGAGCGCTCATGGGCGGCGCGGTTATGATGCTTACGGGAGGGGTGGCATCGCCTTTGCTACTTGGTGGTATGCTAGCGCAAATGCTTACGCTGCCTGCGCCATTCGCATCGGGGTCTGGTGATTTCTTATGGCCGATCAATCCGCCGTCATGGTCGCTCTTTTGGGAAGTCCTCGCGAACGCCGCTTTTGCTCTTGGGCTTTTTCGCTTCAATTCCCATACTTGGCTTCGCTTGGCAGCTATATCCATGTTATCTTTAGGAATTGTCGCTGTAACGGTCTCAACAATCGAACTTGGTTATACGCAGAGTTCGTTCCTCGTGGGTATTCCTCGAACGTTGCTGCCATTTTCAATCGGTGTTCTGCTGTGGCGCATTAGGCAATCAGGCAAATTGCCCCGTGCAAGTCCGTCAATTCCTTTAAGCGCTTTGGCCGTTGTTCTGGCGGCCTGTTTCGCTCTCCCAGGCAAATCCGGGCTTGTCGACCTGGCGCTGGTTGCGCTTGTTTTTCCACTCGTTTTGATGCTCGCGCTTTCTTCCCGTCATACATCGCCGATTTGGTCTTTGGCTGGCCGAATTTCATATCCTTTGTATCTTGTGCATTATCCGTTGCTGAATCTTCTTGTTGCCATGCAACCCGCTGCAACATCCCTGCCTGGGCGTTGGGTTTGGTATTTTTCGTTCATCTTTGGGTCCTTGGTGATTGGGCTGGTCGTCAATAAGGTGTATGACGAGCCCGTCCGGCAATGGTTGGCGCACAGGCTGATCGTGCAGCGCCGCTCCGTCAAAGTCGGAGCTTTCATCTAGCTAACTGGGCAGATGCAAAAAATTCCGGCGCCAAGAGACGCTGCTGCATGCAGAGGTGGCGCATTTCCTTGACCCCAACCCCCGGATCTCCTAAGGGCGCGCATCTCCTTTGGGCTTGCCCTCAGGAAACGACATAGAGCTGAACGTTGTCACGTCAGCATTTCCGGGGCTTTTGCCGCTGCTTCCGTAGCGGATCGGTCCAGATGGATGCCTTCACTCTTCCGATTCGGAAGGTGAGGGCGCTCCCGGAAGGCTGTGGCAGAGTAATCCGGCGATTTCGTCCGGGTGGAGTGTTTTTCGGCTCACGTGTGCAGCGGGCATTGCGCTTGCGGCCAGCGGTCCCTGCTTTCGCCGGGATGACGGGCGCAGGCAGGCGGGCTTGGTGCAAGGCGTGACCCCACACTCTTCCCATTCGAAATGCGTCGGCCCGGAGACCCCGGGGTGCGACGGGTCCGTGCCGATCCGGTCTTCCGGGCGTTTCGGCCCGGATCCATCGCACTCCAAATTTCGAAAGAAGAGTATAGATGCCCACTATCAACCAGCTGATCCGCAAGGGTCGCGAGCCGCAGAAGGCCAAGTCGAAGGTTCCTGCCATGGAGCAGAACCCGCAGAAGCGTGGCGTTTGCACCCGCGTTTACACCACGACCCCGAAGAAGCCGAACTCGGCTCTCCGCAAGGTCGCCAAGGTGCGCCTCACCAACAGCCGCGAAGTCATTTCGTACATCCCGGGTGAAGGCCACAACCTTCAGGAGCACTCGGTCGTGCTCATCCGCGGCGGCCGCGTTCGCGACCTTCCCGGCGTTCGCTACCACATCCTGCGCGGCGTGCTCGACACCCAGGGTGTCAAGGATCGCAAGCAGAGCCGCTCGAAGTACGGCGCCAAGCGTCCGAAGTAAGCTGGTGGCGGCATGAGGGCCCGACGTTCTCTGCCGCACGGTACACGATTTACCGGCCGGTGATGCTCACGCTCCCGCCCGAAAGAACAAGGAATACCAACGATGTCACGTCGTCGTCGTCCCGAGAAGCGGGAAATTCTGCCGGATCCGAAGTTCGGTGATCAGGTTCTGTCGAAGTTCATGAACAACCTCATGCTCGATGGTAAGAAGTCGGTCGCTGAATCGATCGTCTACGGTGCCATGGAAACCATGGAAACCCGCGCCAAGGCCGATCCGGTCCAGCTGTTCCACGATGCCCTGAACAACGTGAAGCCGCAGATCGAAGTTCGCAGCCGCCGCGTCGGTGGTGCGACCTACCAGGTTCCGGTCGAAGTCCGTCCGGAGCGTGCGCAGGCTCTCGCCATCCGCTGGCTGATCACGGCCGCCCGCAACCGTCCCGAGACCACCATGTCGGCGCGTCTCTCGGGCGAGCTGCTCGACGCTGCCAACAACCGCGGCAATGCCGTGAAGAAGCGCGAAGACACGCACCGCATGGCGGACGCGAACCGCGCCTTCTCGCACTACCGCTGGTAATGTGCGTGTGTGGCCCCGGGTGATCGGTCATCCGGGCGTCACACTTTTATTTCAGGGGGCGAGGTCTTATCTGAAGGCCGCCTCGCTCCCGAAACACTCCTGCTAAGGATTCTCACCATGGCACGCAGCCATCCGCTCAATATGTACCGTAACATCGGTATTATGGCGCACATCGACGCCGGTAAGACCACCACGACCGAGCGTATCCTCTACTACACCGGCAAGTCCTACAAGATCGGCGAAGTCCATGACGGCGCTGCTACCATGGACTGGATGGAGCAGGAGCAGGAACGCGGCATCACCATCACCTCGGCTGCGACCACCTGCTTCTGGACGTCCGAGGGCCAGGAATACCGCATCAACATCATCGACACCCCCGGGCACGTCGACTTCACCATCGAAGTCGAACGCTCGCTGCGCGTGCTCGACGGTGCGGTCGCGTGCTTCGACGGCGTTGCCGGCGTTGAGCCGCAGTCGGAAACCGTGTGGCGCCAGGCCGACAAGTACGGCGTTCCGCGCATGTGCTTCATCAACAAGCTCGACCGTACCGGTGCGAACTTCAAGTACTGCGTGCAGTCGATCATTGACCGCCTCGGTGCGACCCCGGCCGTGCTCTACATTCCGATCGGTCTCGAAGCCGATCTGAAGGGCCTGGTCGATCTGGTTCACAACCGTGCGATCGTCTGGAAGGACGAATCGCTCGGCGCCGAATTCTTCTACGAAGAAATCCCGGCCGAGCTGGCTGACGAAGCCGCCGAATACCGCACCAAGCTCATCGAACTCGCCGTCGAGCAGGACGACGAGGCAATGGAAGCCTACCTCGAAGGCAACGAGCCGGACGTCGCCACGCTCAAGAAGCTGATCCGCAAGGGCACGCTGGGCCACGCGTTCGTGCCGGTCGTCTGCGGCTCGGCGTTCAAGAACAAGGGCGTTCAGCCCCTGCTCGACGCCGTCGTCGACTACCTGCCTTCGCCGCTCGACATCGAAGACGTCCAGGGCGTCAAGGTCGACAGCGACGAACCCGACAGCCGTCCGCCGGAAGACAGCGCACCGTTCTCGGCGCTCGCCTTCAAGGTCATGAACGATCCCTTCGTGGGCTCGCTCACCTTCATCCGCATCTACTCGGGTACGCTCTCGAAGGGCTCGTACCTGAACTCGGTGAAGGGCAAGAAGGAAAAGGTCGGCCGCATTCTCGAAATGCACGCCAACGACCGTAAGGACATCGAAGAAGCCTTCGCAGGCGACATCGTTGCTCTTGCCGGCATGAAGGAAACCACCACGGGCGACACGCTCTGCGCGGAAAAGGCGCCGATCGTTCTCGAACGCATGGAATTCCCCGAGCCGGTCATCGAACTCTCGGTCGAACCCAAGACCAAGGCCGACCAGGAGAAGATGGGCGTCGCGCTCAACCGTCTCTCGGCCGAGGATCCCTCGTTCCGCGTCACCACCGACCACGAGTTGGGCCAGACGATCATCAAGGGCATGGGCGAACTTCACCTGGACATCATCGTCGACCGCATGCGTCGCGAGTTCAAGGTCGAAGCCAACGTCGGCGCTCCGCAGGTCGCCTATCGCGAATACCTCGCCAAGGCTGTGGATGTGGACTACACCCACAAGAAGCAGTCGGGTGGTACCGGTCAGTTCGGTCGCGTGAAGATCAAGGTCACGCCGGGCGAGCGCGGTGCGGGCATCACCTTCAAGGACGAGATCAAGGGCGGTAACATTCCGAAGGAATATATCCCCGCGATCGAAAAGGGCATGCGCGAAACCGCTGCCTCGGGTTCGCTGGTCGGCTTCCCGATCATCGACTTCGACATCGTCCTCTACGACGGTGCCTACCACGACGTCGACTCGTCGGCTCTGGCCTTCGAAATCGCCGGTCGCGGTGCTATGCGTGAAGTCGCCCAGAAGGCCGGCATCAAGCTGCTCGAGCCGATCATGAAGGTCGAAGTCGTCACCCCCGAGGAATACCTCGGCGACGTCATCGGCGACATGAACAGCCGTCGTGGCCAGATCCAGGGCACCGACAGCCGCGGCAATGCCCAGGTCGTCGAGTCCATGGTTCCGCTGGCGAACATGTTCGGCTACGTGAACCAGCTCCGCTCGTTCACCCAGGGTCGTGCAAACTACTCGATGTTCTTCTCCCATTACGACGAAGTCCCGGCGAACGTCGCGGCCGAGGTCAAGGAGAAGCTTGCCTAAACGGCAAGATCATTCTAGGGGCGGCGCCTGTTTCGGCGGGCGCTGCCTCACATTCCCGCAGATTACAATTCAAGCAAAGAAGGTTTGAAAATGGCGAAGGCAAAATTCGAGCGGAACAAGCCGCACTGCAACATCGGCACCATCGGTCACGTTGACCACGGCAAGACCACCCTGACGGCTGCCATCACCAAGGTGATGTCGGAAACGTTCGGCGGTGAAGCCGTTGACTTCGCGAACATCGACAAGGCTCCGGAAGAGCGCGAGCGTGGCATCACGATCTCGACCGCTCACGTCGAGTACGAGACCGAAGCCCGTCACTACGCGCACGTCGACTGCCCGGGTCACGCTGACTACGTCAAGAACATGATCACCGGTGCCGCCCAGATGGACGGCGCGATCCTGGTCGTGAACGCTGCTGACGGCCCGATGCCGCAGACCCGCGAACACATCCTGCTCGCTCGCCAGGTCGGCGTGCCGCAGCTGGTCGTGTACATGAACAAGGTCGACCAGGTCGACGACGCCGAGCTCCTCGAGCTCGTCGAACTCGAAGTTCGCGAACTGCTCTCGTCGTACGACTTCGACGGCGACAACATCCCCGTCGTCAAGGGTTCGGCTCTGGCCGCTCTTGAAGGCCGTGACGACGAAATCGGCAAGAGCTCGATCCTCGAGCTGATGAAGGCCGTTGACGACTTCATCCCGCAGCCGCCGCGCCCGACCGACAAGCCCTTCCTGATGCCCGTCGAAGACGTGTTCTCGATCTCGGGCCGTGGTACGGTTGTGACCGGCCGCGTCGAAACCGGCATCGTCAAGGTTGGTGAAGAAGTCGAAGTCGTCGGCATCCGCGACACGCAGAAGACCACCGTCACCGGCGTCGAAATGTTCCGCAAGCTGCTCGACCAGGGTGAAGCCGGCGACAACATCGGCGCGCTGGTTCGTGGCCTGAAGCGCGACGACGTTGAGCGTGGCCAGGTTCTCGCCAAGCCGGGCACCGTGACCCCGCACACCGAGTTCTCGGCTGAGGTCTACGTCCTGTCGAAGGACGAAGGCGGCCGTCACACGCCGTTCTTCGCGAACTACCGTCCGCAGTTCTACTTCCGCACCACCGACGTGACCGGCGAAGTGATCCTCCCCGAGGGCACCGAGATGGTCATGCCCGGCGACAACGTTTCGCTGTCGGTTAAGCTGATCGCTCCGATCGCCATGGACGAAGGTCTCCGCTTCGCAATCCGCGAAGGTGGCCGCACCGTCGGTTCGGGCGTCGTTGCCACGATCACGAAGTAATTCGTCGATCTGCAGCTACGGCTAAAGTGATTGGCCCGGGCTTCCGAAAGGAAGTCCGGGCTTTTCGCGTTGATGGGCTCGAATTACTGCCAGGCGCCTCTACCGCGCTCGCAGTTCACCCTGTCCGATCTTCCATGCATCGGAACCCTTGGGGGCTTCGGGAATGGACTTGAGGTCGATGTAGTAGACGGGTTCCGGCACGCGGCCGAACGGTATGGTGATGCAAGGACCAAGGCAGCCGGGCAAATGTCCGACGTCCGGCGGGTAGGCCGCACCCGTGCGCGTACTTTCGTCTACGGACTGCGATGCCGGGACGCGCTGGTCCGTGCCGTCGCCGCCGTGGGAGCAGACGACGATCGTGCCGTCATTGCCGCCATTGCTGGCGCGAGCGGCTTCACGACAGGCGTCGTCCACGGGGCCGCCCGTGGCATCGGGTATGGCGACGTGGGCGGTTAGTACGTCGGTGTCGTCGAGGTTGATGGGGGCACCGGTGCCGCTGTGGGCGTAGGCGGGGCCGTCCCCGGCAAGGGCGCTGGGTGCCGGGCATGCAAGAATCAGCGCGACGAACGCGCAGGAAATTGTCGTGGTTATGGAGGGCATTGAGAGCGGCTTCTGTTAGGCGTCGCACTCACAAGGTAGGAAGCGGGGAAGCGGCAGGGAAGGGCGGATGCGACGAACGGCGTCGGCAGCCCTCCAAAAACCTGCCGCGATAGGTGAAATCAGGGGTTGCCCGACTCGCCTTCGCCGTGTAGGGGCGCGGTTCGAATTTGACGGGGCGTATGCCCTTTGGCTCTTTCTCATCGGTAGTAGGTAATGGAAGCTCAGAACATCCGTATCCGCCTCAAGGCGTTTGACCATCGCGTGCTCGACCAGGCCACTGGCGAGATCGCCGACACGGCCCGCCGCACCGGCGCTCTGATTCGTGGGCCCATTCCGCTCCCGACCAAGATCGAGAAGTTCACGGTCAACCGTGGCCCGCACATCGACAAGAAGTCGCGTGAGCAGTTCGAAGTCCGCACCTACAAGCGCCTGCTTGACATCGTGCAGCCGAACGCAGCTACCGTCGACGCTCTGATGAAGCTGGACCTGGCTGCCGGCGTGAACGTCGAGATCAAGCTGGCCTAAGCCGGTTTACGGGGTGACCTTCCGGGTCGCCCCGACAGTCTTTTTGATCGGACTTAAAATGATCAGGTAGAATTCGGATCTTCGGATCCAATTACCTTGTCGGCTTTCATTGCCGGCTTTGCGAACAGCAGTTCGCAGAGACAGCGCCCCGAAGGGAAACCGAGGGGACACAAGGGATACCTCCGCCGTTTCCTTCGGGATGCGTCGGGAATGCGTCCCCCGTCTCGTTTCCGCAGCCCATTCAGGGTTTGCAGGGAACACCTGACCCGGACGGGGTTCGTATCATAACAGGGTTGGACACGCGTACGAGGGATGGTCCTGCGTACGCCTCTGTAAGGAGAAAGGTCATGCGTACAGGCGTGATCGCCAAGAAAGTCGGGATGACCCGCCTGTTCCAGGAGGACGGTCGCCACGTGCCCGTCACTGTCCTGGCACTTGAAGACTGTCAGGTGGTTTCGGTTCGTACTGCTGATCGTGATGGCTACGTCGCGGTTCAGCTCGGTGCGGGCGAAGCAAAGCAGAAGAACGTTGCCAAGCCGCAGCGTGAGCACTTCGCAAAGGCTCAGGTCCCCCTCAAGATGCGCGTCGCGGAATTCCGCGTCGCCGACGACGCCCTCCTCGAAGTTGGCGCCACGATCGCTGCCTCGCACTTCGTGCCCGGCCAGCTGGTCGACGTGGGCGGCCACACCCAGGGTAAGGGCTTCCAGGGCGCCATGAAGCGCTGGGGCTTCGGCGGTATGCGCGCCACCCACGGTGTTTCGATCTCGCACCGTGCGCACGGTTCGACGGGTAACCGTCAGGATCCGGGCAAGGTGTTCAAGAACAAGAAGATGGCCGGCCACATGGGCGACCGTCAGCGCACCCAGCAGAACCTCGAAGTCGTCCGCGTGGACGACGAGCGTGGCCTGATCTTCGTCAAGGGCTCGGTCCCCGGTTCGAAGAACGCCTGGCTCACCGTTTCGGACGCCGTCAAGGTCGACCGTCACGCCGAGGCTCCGTACCCCGCCGGCATCAAGTCGGTTGCCAACACCAATGATACGGCCGCTGCCGTGACCCCGGCCGAAGCCGCGGCTCCCGAAGCGACCGAAGGCCAGGAGGGCTAATCATGAAGGTTCAGGTCCTCAACCTCGACGGCACTGCCGGCAAGGGCGACATCGAACTGTCGGACGACGTGTTCGGTCTCGAGCCGCGCGCCGACATCCTGCACCGCGTCGTCACCTGGCAGCTCGAAAACCGTCGCGGCATCGCCCGCGCGACCCGCGAGCGCTCGGACGTTGCCCGTACCGGCAAGAAGTTCGGCCGCCAGAAGGGTGGCGGTACTGCCCGTCACGGCGATCGCGCTGCTCCCGTCTTCATCGGCGGTGGTAAGGCTCACGGTGCCCGTCGCCGCGAGTTCAACGTTTCGCTGAACAAGAAGATCCGTGCGCTCGGTCTGAAGATGGCTCTGTCGTCGAAGGCCCAGAACGGCCTCGTCGTCGTCGACTCGCTCGACGTTGCCGATGCCAAGACCAAGGTGCTCGTCGGCCAGCTCGCCAAGGCTGGTTTCGGCAAGAAGGTGCTCGTGGTCGATGGTGAGCAGGTCAACGAGGGCTTCGCCCGCGCTGCCCGCAACATCGTCGGCATCAACGTGCTCCCGGCTGTCGGCGCCAACGTCTACGACATCCTGAAGCATGATACGCTGGTGCTGACGCGCGCCGCTGTCGAGAAGCTGGAGGCGCGTTTCAATGGCTAAGAGCAACGTGGACATCCGTCACTACGACGTGATCCTCTCGCCGCACATCACCGAGAAGTCGACCCTGCTTTCCGAGCAGAACGCCGTCGTCTTCAAGGTTGCTGACAAGGCGACCAAGCCCGAGATCAAGGCTGCCGTCGAAGCTCTGTTCGACGTCAAGGTCACCGGCGTGAACACGCTGGTCGTCAAGGGCAAGACCAAGCGCTGGCGCGGTAAGGCTTACCGCCGCAGCGACGTGAAGAAGGCGATCGTCACGCTGGCCGAAGGTCAGTCGATTGACATCACCGAAGGCGTGCGGGGTTAATTCCGATGGCACTTAAGAGCTACAACCCGACCAGCCCCGCTCGCCGCGGCCTGGTCCTCGTCGACAAGTCGTCGCTCTGGAAGGGCAAGCCCGTCAAGGCGCTGACCGAAGGCAAGAGCAAGACTGGCGGCCGCAACAACAAGGGTCATGTCACCTCGCGTGGCATCGCCGGTGGCCACAAGCAGAAGTACCGCTTCATCGACTTCAAGCGTCGTAAGTGGGACATGGAAGCGACCGTGGAGCGTATCGAATACGATCCCAACCGCACCGCTTTCATCGCGCTCGTGAAGTACACCGACGGTGAACTGGCCTACATCATCGCCCCGCAGCGCCTCGCTGTCGGCGATGTCGTGATCGCCGGCGAAAAGACCGACGTGAAGCCCGGCAATGCCATGCTTCTGTCGCAGATGCCCGTCGGCACGATCTGCCACAACGTCGAGATGAAGCCCGGCAAGGGCGGTCAGATCGCGCGTTCGGCAGGCACCTATGTGCAGGTCGTCGGTCGTGACCGCGGCATGGTCATCGTTCGCCTCAACTCGGGCGAGCAGCGCTACCTGCGTGGCGACTGCATGGGCACCGTTGGCGCCGTGTCGAACCCCGACAACGCCAACCAGACGCTTGCCAAGGCCGGTCGCGGTCGCTGGCTGGGCCGTCGCCCGCTTACCCGTGGTGTTGCCAAGAACCCGGTCGATCACCCGCACGGCGGTGGTGAAGGCCGTACCTCGGGCGGCCGTCATCCGGTCACTCCGTGGGGCAAGCCGACCAAGGGCGCTCGCACTCGCAACAACAAGCAGACGGACAAGATGATCATCCGTTCGCGCCACGCCAAGAAGAAGAGGTAAGACACGATGGCACGTTCCGTCTGGAAAGGCCCCTTCGTCGACCTGTACCTTCTCAAGAAGGCCGAGGTCGCGCAGGATGCCGGCACCCGCGCTGGTCCGATCAAGACCTGGTCGCGTCGCTCCACCATCCTTCCGCAGTTCGTTGGTCTGACCTTCCAGGTCTACAACGGGCACAAGTTCATCCCCGTTGCCGTCAACGAGGACATGGTCGGCCACAAGCTCGGTGAATTCGCGCCCACGCGCACGTTCCCGGGTCACGCTGCCGACAAGAAGGGTAAGCGCAAGTGAGCAAGCAGGCAGCACCCCGCCGCGTAGGCGAAAAGGAAGCTCTGGCTGTCGGCACCACCATTCGTGGTTCGGCTCAGAAGCTCAACCTGGTCGCCGCGCTTATCCGTGGCCGCAAGGTCGAGGACGCGATGAACATCCTGGCCTTCTCCAAGAAGGCGATGGCCCAGGACGCTCGCAAGATCCTCGCTTCGGCGATCGCGAATGCGGAAAACAACCACAACCTCGACGTCGACGCTCTCGTCGTCGCCGAGGCGTCGGTCGGCAAGTCGATCACCATGAAGCGTTTCCACGCTCGTGGTCGCGGCAAGTCCACCCGTATCCTCAAGCCGTTTTCGCGCCTGCGGATCGTCGTTCGCGAAGTCGAGGAGGCCTGATCCATGGGTCATAAGAGCAATCCGATCGGTCTGCGTCTGCAGATCAACCGTACCTGGGACAGCCGCTGGTTCGCGGAAGGCCGGGACTACGGCAAGCTGCTTGAGGAAGACCTCAAGATCCGCAAGTTCATCGTCGCGAAGCTGCCCCAGGCCGCTATCTCGAAGGTGGTCATCGAGCGTCCGGCCAAGCTGTGCCGCATCTCGATCTACGCAGCCCGTCCCGGTGTGATCATCGGCAAGAAGGGTGCTGACATCGAGAAGCTCCGCAAGGAGTTGGCCAAGATGACCGGCAGCGAAGTGAAGCTGAACATCGTCGAAATCCGCAAGCCGGAAATCGATGCCAAGCTTGTCGCTCAGGGCATTGCCGATCAGCTGATCCGTCGTGTGGCCTTCCGCCGTGCGATGAAGCGTGCGATGCAGTCCGCGATGCGTCTGGGCGCCGAAGGCGTCAAGATCATGTGCGGTGGCCGTCTCGGCGGCGCTGAAATCGCCCGCGTCGAGCAGTATCGCGAAGGTCGCGTTCCGCTCCACACGCTGCGTGCGAACATCGACTATGCCGAAGCCGAGGCGCTGACCGCCTACGGTATCATCGGCATCAAGGTCTGGATCTTCAAGGGTGAGATCCTGGGCCACGACCCGACGGCGCAGGACCGCCTGATGCTGGAGGCTCAGACCTCCGGCGTTCGTCCCGCGCGTTGAGGCTTAGGATAGAGTAAGCACCATGCTGCAACCAAAGAAGACCAAGTTCCGCAAGGCCTTCAAGGGCCGGATCAAGGGCGACGCCAAGGGCGGCACCGACCTGAACTTCGGTTCGTACGGCCTCAAGGCCCTCGAGCCGGAGCGGATCACCGCCCGCCAGATCGAAGCGGCTCGCCGCGCGATCACGCGTCACATCAAGCGCCAGGGCCGTCTCTGGATCCGCGTTTTCCCCGACGTGCCGGTTTCGAAGAAGCCTGCTGAAGTCCGTCAGGGTAAGGGCAAGGGTTCGATCGAATACTGGGCAGCTCGCGTCAAGCCGGGCCGCATCCTGTTCGAACTGGACGGCGTCGCTGGCCCCCTCGCAGCGGAGGCTTTCAGCCGCGCTGCGATGAAGCTGCCGATCAAGACCAAGGTCGTTGCTCGCCTCGGCGACACTTCGCACCTTGGCGGCGAGTAAGGAAGTCGTATCATGGCTAACAAGATCGAAGACCTTCGCGCCAAGACCGACGACCAGCTCCTCGCTGATCTCGTCGAGCTGAAGCGCGAGCAGTTCAACCTGCGGTTCCAGGCCGCGACCAGCCAGCTTGAGGCGCCCGCGCGCATCAAGCAGGTGCGTCGTGACATCGCCCGCATCAAGACGCTCCAGGCCGAGCGTTCGGCGCAGGCCTAAGGAGGAAACACGATGCCCAAGCGTATTCTGATCGGGACCGTCGTTTCCGACAAGACCGACAAGACCGTGACCGTGCTGGTCGAGCGCAAGGTGAAGCACCCCCTTTACGGGAAGATCATCCGTCGCTCGAAGAAGTATCACGCTCACGACGAAGACAACGCCTTCAAGACCGGCGAACGCGTCCGGATCGAGGAGACGAAGCCCTTCTCGAAGACCAAGACCTGGAAGGTTCTTGACCGTCTTCAGGCGAGCAAGGGTACGGCACTCGAAGCCGAGGTATAAGATCTGAAACGGAAATGTCCTTCGGGGCATTTCCGGATCAAGTCAGCCTCGGCCTCAAGGCCGGACAAGAGTGTTGACCTGGACGGGTGAATGCGGCAAAGGCCCGCACTTCGCCCGTCGGGGCGACTCGGGCCCCTCGTGGGCCTGTCTTTTTAGGAACTGCCGGACTGGTTCCGGCAAGCCAGTTGAGAAGGACTCGGATCGATGATCCAGATGCAATCCAATCTCGACGTCGCGGACAACAGCGGCGCAAAGCGCGTCCAGTGCATCAAGGTGCTGGGTGGCTCGAAGCGTCGTTTCGCAGGCGTCGGCGACATCATCGTGGTGTCGATTAAGGAGGCGCAGCCCCGCGCTCGCGTCAAGAAGGGCGACGTTCACCGTGCGGTGATCGTGCGTACCAAGAAGGACGTGCGTCGTGCAGACGGCAGCGTGATCCGCTTCGACGGCAATGCCGCCGTGCTGATCAACAAGAACGAGGAGCCGATCGGCACTCGTATCTTTGGCCCCGTCGTGCGCGAGCTTCGCGGCAAGGGCTTCATGAAGATCATCTCGCTTGCTCCGGAGGTGCTGTAATGGCTGCCGCGAAGATCAAGAAGGGTGACTCCGTCGTCGTCCTGTCCGGCAAGGACAAGGGCCGCACCGGCACCGTGCTTCAGGTTATGCCGAAGGACGCCAAGGTCGTGGTCGAGGGCGTGAACGTCGCTACCAAGCACCGCAAGCCGACCCAGCAGAACCCGCAGGGCGGCATCGAGCGCACTCCGGCTCCGATGGCGATCAGCAAGGTTGCCGTTGCCGACAAGGACGGCAAGCCGACCCGCGTTCGCTTCGAAGTCAAGGACGGCAAGAAGGTCCGCGTGGCCGTGAAGTCCGGGGAGACCATCGATGGCTGATTACACTCCGCGCATGCGCACCCGCTATGACGACGCGATCGTCAAGGCGATGACCGAGAAGTTCGGTTACAAGAACGCGATGGAAGTGCCCAAGATCGAAAAGATCACGCTCAACATGGGCGTGGGCGAGGCGAGCCAGGACAAGAAGAAGGTCCAGACCGCCGCTGTCGAAATGGAAGCCATCGCTGGTCAGAAGCCGGTGATCACCAAGGCCCGCAAGTCGATCGCACAGTTCAAGCTGCGCGAAGGCATGCCGATCGGCTGCAAGGTGACCCTGCGTCGCGAGCGTATGTACGAATTCCTCGATCGCCTAATCACGATCGCGATGCCCCGCATTCGCGACTTCCGTGGCCTGAACCCCAAGTCGTTCGACGGCCGCGGCAACTACGCGATGGGTCTCAAGGAGCAGATCATCTTCCCAGAGATCAGCTACGACAAGATCGAGAAGGTGCGTGGTATGGACATCATCGTCACCACCACCGCGAAGACCGACGAAGAAGCACGCGAACTGCTGCGTCTTTTCGGTTTCCCGTTCCCGGCCGAAGCGGCTTCGGAACAGAAGGAAGCGGCGTGAGCCGCTGATAGAGAGAGCTTAAGTCCATGGCGAAACTGAGTTCCGTGAACAAGAACGAGCGTCGCAAGAAGCTCGTCAAGAAGTATGCAGGCAAGTACGAGCGCCTCAAGGCGGTCGCTGCTGATGAATCGCTCGATGAAACCGAGCGTCTCATTGCTCGCCTGAAGCTGGCCGAGATCCCGCGCAATGGCAACCCGACCCGGGTTCGCAATCGCTGCGCCACGACCGGCCGTCCGCGCGGTTATTACCGCAAGTTCGGCCTCTGCCGCGTCGAGCTGCGTGATCTTGCCAACAAGGGCATGATCCCCGGCGTGACCAAGTCGAGCTGGTAAGGGTTAGAAGCAATGGCATTGACCGATCCCCTGGGTGATATGCTCACCCGCATCCGCAACGGCCAGCAGGCGAAGAAGGACTCCGTCCTTTCTCCCGCCAGCAAGCTGCGTGCGCGCGTGCTCGAAGTTCTGCAGCGTGAAGGTTACATCCGTGGTTTCAGCGATGACACCACCGGTGCCCACCCGCAGCTGCGCATCGAGCTGAAGTATTTCGAGGGCGAAGCCGCTATCAAGCACATCGCCCGCGTCTCCAAGCCTGGCCGCCGCGTCTACTCGGGTTCGAAGGAACTCCCGGTTGTGCGCAACGGTCTCGGCATCACCATCGTCTCGACGCCGCGTGGCGTGCTTTCGGATGCCGAAGCGCGCGCTGCCAACGTCGGTGGCGAAGTGCTGGCGGAGGTGTTCTGATGAGCCGCATCGGCAAAAAGCCGGTTGTGATCCCTGGCGGGGTCACTGCCGCCATCGACAACGGCGTTCTCAGCGTCAAGGGCCCCAAGGGCACCCTGACCCTGGGTCTGTCTGACCTCGTGACCTATTCGGTCGAAGAAGGTTCGATCGCCGTTCAGCCTGCCAACCAGACCAAGGCTGCCCGCAGCCACTGGGGCATGCAGCGTACCCTCGTTTCGAACCTGGTCGAAGGCGTTACCAACGGCTTCTCCAAGGTCCTCGAGATCAAGGGCGTCGGCTACCGCGCCGCGGCTCAGGGCAAGAACCTGAAGCTGCAGCTCGGCTACTCGCACGACGTGGACATCGCTGTGCCGGAAGGCATCGAGGTCAAGACCCCGGACAACACCACGGTCGAGATCTCTGGTATTGACAAGCAGAAGGTCGGCCAGCTTGCGGCCGAAATTCGCCGCTGGCGCAAGCCCGAACCCTACAAGGGCAAGGGTATCAAGTACCGTGGCGAGTTCATCTTCCGCAAGGAAGGGAAGAAGAAGTAATGGCCAAGCTTTCCCTTTTTGCGCGCCGCGCCCGGCGCGTCCGCACGGCCCTGAAGGCCCGTTCGGGCGGCCGTCCTCGCCTGTCGGTGCACCGCACCGGCCGTCACATCTATGCGCAGATCATCGACGATGCGCAGGGCCGTACGCTGGCCGCCGCCAATACCCTTGGCGGCAAGGGCACCGACAAGGATGCCGCTACCCGCGTTGGCAAGGAACTTGCTGAGGCCGCCAAGAAGGCGGGCGTTACCTCGGTTGTGTTCGACCGTGGCGGTTTCCTCTTCCATGGCCGCGTCAAGGCGCTGGCCGAAGCCGCCCGTGAAGGCGGGCTGGAGTTCTGATCATGGCTGACGCAAACACCGAAATCCAGACCGAGGCTCCGGCCGCTGAAGGCCAGGAAGTCCGCGAAGGTCGTGGTCGTGGTCGCGGCCGTGGCGAACGCGGCGAGCGTGGCGGCCGTGGCCGTCGCGACGACCGCCGTGGCGGCCGTGGCAACAACGAGGAAGAACAGGGCGAGGAGCTCATCGAGAAGCTCGTCCACATCAACCGCGTTTCGAAGACCGTGAAGGGCGGCAAGCGCTTCGGTTTCGCAGCTCTCGTCGTCGTTGGCGACGGCAAGGGCCGCGTCGGCTTCGGCCACGCCAAGGCGCGCGAAGTGCCTGAAGCGATCACGAAGGCCACTGCTTCTGCAAAGAAGAAGATGGTCCGCGTGCCGCTCAAGGACGGTCGCACCCTGCACCATGACGGCAAGGGCCACTTCGGCGCCGGCAAGGTGAACGTGCGTACGGCTCCCGCCGGTACCGGTATCATCGCCGGTGGTCCGATGCGCGCCGTGTTCGAGAGCCTGGGCGTCCATGACGTCGTGACCAAGTCGGTCGGCACCTCGAACCCGTACAACATGATCCGCGCCACCTTCGACGCGCTGACCAACCAGACTTCGCCGAAGTCGGTTGCCCAGCGTCGTGGCAAGAAGGTTGCCGACCTGCTGGGTCGCGGCGGCGCGAACGAGGCAGAGGCGGAAGCCGCTGCCGAAGCCATCGCGGAGTAAGCAGTCATGGCGAAGATCAAGATCAAGCAGATCGGTTCGCCGATCCGTCGCCCCGAGAACCAGAAGAAGATCCTGATCGGTCTGGGTCTCGGCAAGATGCACAAGGTTGTCGAGCTGGAAGACACTGCGGAAGTCCGCGGTGCGATCGCCAAGCTGCCGCACATGGTTGCGGTGATCGACTGATCGACCTTCCGATCCCGAGCCGTAACGGTTCGGGTCAGGAACACGAAAGGGCCCCGGTGGAAACGCCGGGGCCTTTTTCGTTGCCCTTCGCCCATCCGCGAAAGTCTTCGTTAACCGTGTCTCGCCTATGCCGGGGCGGATAAGGGGGGCGTGTGGATCAGGCCGGGGCATTGCAGCGCAGTGAATTGAACGGGCGTGCCGGAACCGGCGGTACCTTGGCGCGAATCGCAAGCGCCTTGGGCTCCGGCTCTATGGCATCCGCGCTGCTGTTCCTTGGCGTGGCGATCCTGCTGCGCGCCAGCACCTACGGCGATCCCAATGTCCACGGCGACGAGGTGTTCTACCAGACGGTAGGGCTGGCCATGCACCACGGGGCCGTGCCCTACGTCGATGTCTGGGACCGCAAGCCTTGGGGGCTGTTCTTCCTCTATTACCTGATCACCGCGATTTCGGACCAGCCGATCGCCTATCAACTGGCCTCGACCGGATTTGCGGCAGCGACGGCCTGGGTGATCGGCCGCATCGCGAACCGATGGCACGGCAGGCAGGGGGGCTTGTTCGCGGGCCTGGCTTATCTGCTCTGGCTTGAGCAGGCGCAGGGGTTTTTCGGACAGGCGCCGGTCTGGTACAATCTCTTCGTCGCGACCGCGGCGCTGCTGGTTCTTCAAGCCACGCGGGAACTCGGAGCGGGCAGGGTAGGGTGGCGGTGCTGGGCGGCGATGGCGCTGGGCGGATGCGCGATCACCATCAAGCAGACCAGCCTGTTCGAATGTGCATGGCTGGGTATCTACGCCGCGTATCAGTTCTGGCGTTCGCCCCTTGCCACGCGACGCAAGCTGCAGACCATCGCGGGGTGGGCAACGCTGGGCGCTGCGCCCACGCTGGCGATCGGCTTTGGCTATGTGCTTTCCGGCGATGGCGCGATCTGGTGGCACGCGATGGTCGGGGCGAACCTGCACAAGACGATCGATCCCACGTCCTCTGCCATCCGCGCGCTGATCATGTTCGTCATGCTGGCGCCTTTCGCGATGCTGCTGGTTCTCAGCCTGCCGAACATGAGGCGGGAGGAGCGCGGCTTTCTGTTCGGATGGCTTGTCGCGGCCGGCCTGGGGTTGCTGTCGGTGCCGAACTTCTACCTGCACTATGCCCTGCCGATTCTGGTTCCGCTCTCCATCGCCGGGGCCGGTTTCCTGGCCGGCCTCTGGTCCGGGCCGGCGGCACTGGCGGTCATGGCCCTGCTGGCTTTCCGCGACACACAGGTTTTCGACTTCGATCATGCCGCGCGATCCCGTGCCGCGATGGCCGAATTGGAACGGGCCGTCCGCAGTCATGACGATGGCGGGCCGCTGTTCGTCTATGACGGCCCCTTCCAGTTGTATCCCATGACCGGGCACCGCTTTGTCAGCCCGCTGGTCTTCGGTCCGCATCTGGCCCAGGGTATCGAGAAGGACGTCAGCCATCTTTCCACGCTTGGTGAGGTTCGCCGGGTACTGGCCGAACGGCCGAGCACGCTGGTCATGGCCAGCAAGCCTCGACAGGGCCCGGTGAACTGGGAGACCATGGTGCCGGTGCGGGCCTATGCCCTTCGCAACTGCCGCCTCGTTGCCCGCGTACTCACGCCGGAATGGCTGCACGAAGAGACCATCGACGTCTGGGCGGACTGCAATCGCGGCCGCTGATTGTGGCGCCGAGAGACGAAAAGCTGTGCGTTGGTGCAAGTTCATCTCCACCCGGGGGCGAATCCTGTGCTAAGCGCCCCCCAAATTCCGGCACCTTGCACTTCCCTGGGGGATACCTTGCTTCGCAGGACAATCGCGGCCTCATCGCTGATTCTCGCTACACTTGCCGTCACTGGCTGCAGCGGCGGCACGTCCGGTGAGGATGAGACTTATGTGGAGGAAAGCCCCGCTGCGGAGCCACCTTGCGCCGATCCGCTGGCCGATCCGGCCGTGCTGGAGCGCAACCGCAATGCCGACCGTGCGCTGAAGGCCGCGCTTGCCTCCGGCCGGGCCGATCCGATCGAGGAAGCGCAGAAGGCGGCTGCCGCCGGCGATTTCCGCCTTGTGGCCGCCGTCACCGTAGAGGGAATCGATACGCGCGAATTCGGGGCGATCTGCGCGCTGCGCGGCGGCCTCAATCCGCGCATGGCCCGTGTCGTCACCTATTATGGCGAGGATGGCGAGCCTTCGCCCGAACCTTCCGATACCGCCAGCGGATCCGCCGAAGGGGGGAGCGAGGACAAATTGGTCGCCTTCGCACGCGCCTTCAACCAGACGCTGATTGCCGATCCCGCCTATCCCTACCGCGACGTCTGCCGCCCCTTGGCCGCGCAGGAGGCTGACGCGGCGGGCAAGGACGTGGGTTCGGCACGCGGCGCAGTGGTGCGTGCCGTTAGCGAGGCGCCTGCGCGCGCCTATGGGTTCCCGGATCTCGGCCCGCTGCAGACCGGCGCGACTCTGGCCGACGCGGCGCGGCGCGGCAATATCGCGGCGATGCGCCGGATGCTCGATGAAGAGGCGCGCGAACTGAAGAAGGCTGCGGCGGCCGCAGCGGACAAGCCGACTGCGAAAGCAGGCGAGAAGCCCGCCGATAAGCCCACCGACAGGCCGACGCCGACAGGCATGATCGATGCCCCGGACCTCTTCGGCATGACGCCGCTGGCCTGGGCCATGGCCTATCACCGCGATGAGGCAGTGCGCTTCCTGCTTTCGCGCAAGGCCAGCCCCTCGGGCGCGCAGTGCCAGGCGCTGGTGGATCGCGATTCGCCGATGCAGATCGCGCGCAGGTCGGGATGGGTCGGCATGGTGCGCCGGATGAAACCGATGGTTTCCGAAGAGGATTATGCGGCACTGGCGGAAGAGCCGAAGCTGGCCGACGGCAGCAAGGCGGATTTCAACAGCGAACTGGGCAAGCTGGGCGAACGCTACGGCACCATCTTCCACAAGGACGAGATGACCCGCCATTCGCTGACCTTCAAGGTGGACGCGCGCGGCAAGATGACCTCGTGCGAATTCGCGCCGAAGACCATCTCGCCCGAATTCGATGCCGACATCTGCAAGCTGGGCCGCGATGTGCTGGAATGGCAGCCCGGTCGCGATTCGGAAGGTCGTCCGGTTGGCGGCGAAGGCAAGGTGATGATCCGGCTGCGCGGCACCTGAGCGCGGTCGATCCAGGCCCGGGACAGCCTGAAAAGGCCGGAAACCGGCGGATCGCGTGGCATTTTCAGGATTAGGGGGTGACAGCCCGGCGCCTTTCCCCTAAGGGCGCGCCTTCCTTCAAGCGCGACTTAAAGCGAAAGCGAGTGCAGATTATGAAACTGAATGACATCCGTGACAACGCCGGCGCCCGTCACCGCCGCATCCGCGTGGGCCGTGGTATCGGCTCGGGCAAGGGCAAGACTGCCGGCCGCGGTCAGAAGGGTGCGAAGGCACGCTCGGGCGTTTCGATCAACGGCTTCGAGGGCGGCCAGATGCCGCTCCACATGCGTCTTCCGAAGCGCGGCTTCAGCAACAAGAAGTTCGCCAGCGACTATGCCGAAGTGAACCTGGGCATGATCCAGAAGGCGATCGACGCCGGCAAGCTGGACATCGCCAACACCGTCGACCACGCCGCCCTCAAGGGCGCCGGTCTGGCGCGCGGTGGCAAGGACGGCGTGCGTCTCCTCGCCAAGGGCGAACTGACCGCCAAGGTCACCTTCAACGTTGCCGGTGCCTCGAAGGGCGCCGTTGCCGCGGTTGAGAAGGCCGGCGGTTCGGTGATCGTTCCTGTCAAGGAAGCCGCCGAGGCCTGAGGCCCGTTGGCATCGCATCCGCGATAAGCTCATAGGAGAGGGCGGGCGCCATGCGCTTCGCCCTCTCTTTGTTCCCGGACCGGTATTATGACCGTTGATAAGGGAACAATGACAGCGGCGGGTCTTCCAGACCCGGGACGAATGTCTATATGAGCGGACCAGAACCGGGGTTCGACAAGCCTGCGCGCAGTCGCTAAGGCAAGTGCGAACCGACTATTCGAGGCATTACCAATCGTCATGGCTTCTCGCGCCGACAACATTGCCAGCTCGCTGAACCTGGCCAATTTCTCGAAGGCCACCGAACTGAAGAACCGTATCTGGTTCACGGTCGGTGCGCTGATCGTCTTCCGCTTCCTGAGCTTCGTGCCGCTTCCGGGTGTGAACCCGGTGGTTCTGGCCAAGCTCTATGACAAGACGCAGGGCGGCATTCTCGACCTGTTCAACACGTTCTCGGGCGGTTCGCTTTCGCGCATGAGCCTGATCGCGCTTGGCGTGATGCCCTACATCACCGCCTCGATCGTGGTCCAGCTGGCCGCGGCGCTGCACCCGGCGCTGATGGCGCTGAAGAAGGAAGGCGAAGCCGGCCGCAAGAAACTGAACCAGTACACGCGCTATGGCGCGGTCGTGCTCTGCGCGATCCAGGGCTGGTTCCTGGCCGTCAGCCTCGAAGCCTATGGCGCGTCCAGCGGCCTTGCGGCCGTGGTCGATCCGGGCATGGTCTTCCGCATCGGCGCGGTCATCTCGCTGGTCGGCGGCACCATGTTCCTGCTGTGGCTGGGTGAACAGATCACCTCGCGCGGGATCGGCAACGGCGTCTCGCTGATCATCATGGCGGGCATCGTCGCCCAGATGCCGACGTTCGCCAGCAACGTGGGCCAGGCCTACAGCGCCGGCGACACCGGTTCGCTGCTGATCGTGGCATTGATCGCGCTCGTCGTGGCGATGATCATGATGATCTGCTTCATGGAGCGTGCCACCCGCCGCCTGCTGATCCAGTATCCCAAGCGCGCCACCCAGCGCGGCATGATGCAGGCGGATCGCAGCCACCTGCCGCTCAAGCTGAACACGGCCGGCGTCATCCCGCCGATCTTCGCCAGCTCGCTGCTGCTGCTGCCGCTGACCATCACCCAGTTCGCCGGCAAGTCGTTGAACCCGGATTCGATGGGCGGCAAGATCGTCGTCACGCTCAACCAGTACCTCGGTCACGGCAAGCCGCTCTACATGGCGCTCTATGCCGCGGGGATCATCTTCTTCTCGTTCTTCTACACTGCCGTCGTCTTCAATCCCGAAGAGACCGCGGACAACCTGAAGAAGAATGGTGGCTTCATTCCCGGCATCCGTCCGGGCAAGAACACCGCGAACTATCTGGATTACGTGCTGACGCGCGTGACCGTGATCGGCGCGCTGTACCTGACTGTGGTCTGCACCGTTCCCGAGTACTTCCTCTCGATGACCGGTCTGCCGCTGCTGTTCATGGGCGGCACCAGCCTGCTCATCGTCGTCAACGTGACGGTGGACACCATCACCCAGATCCAGTCGCACCTGCTGGCGCACCAGTATGGCGACCTGATCAAGAAGGCCAAGCTGAAGGGACGCATGCGCTGAGGGGCGCAGGCACAGGGACAATTGAGGGGTAAGGCGTGAATATCATCCTGTTGGGCCCGCCGGGGGCGGGCAAGGGCACCCAGGCGCAGCGTCTGGTCGAGAAGCATGGCATGCGCCAGCTCTCGACGGGCGACATGCTTCGCGCTGCGGTCAAGGCGGGGACGCCGACCGGGCTGGAGGCCAAGGCCGTGATGGATCGTGGCGAACTGGTTTCCGACGCGATCGTCTCGGCCCTGATCGGGGACGAACTGGATGCGATGGGTGCCGGCACCGGCGCGATCTTCGACGGGTATCCGCGCACGGCCGCGCAGGCCGAATCGCTGGACGAGATCCTGGCCGCGCGTGGCCGCAAGCTTGACCATGTGATCGAACTGGAAGTGAACGAGGATGCGCTGGTCGAGCGCATCACCGGCCGCTTCACCTGCGCCACGTGCGGCAAGGGCTATCACGACAAGTTCGAACAGCCCAAGGTTCCGGGCGTGTGCGACAAGTGCGGTGGTACCGAGTTCAAGCGTCGTCCGGACGACAATGCCGAAACCGTGCGCACGCGCATGGCCGAATACCGCGCCAAGACCGCGCCGATCCTGCCGATCTACGAAGAACGCGGGATCGTCGCCAAGGTCGACGGGATGGCGGACATGGATGATGTGACCGCCGCTATCGAGGCGGCGCTCAAATCCTGACATACCGAAGGGCTCGCGGCATACCGCGGGCCCTTTTCGCATCTGGGCACAACAGCCGTGCGGCCGGGGCAGGCAGGCGGTGATTTCGGGGGTGATGGACATGAAGGCGACGGAGATTGCCGTTCTGATGCTGGCGGGGCTGACGCCGTTCGTCGCCACGCCGGCAACTGCGCGCGTGCAGGAGGCCAGCGAGCGGGGCATGGTCATGCGTTATGTCGCGCATGTTCCGGTTGGCCCGGACGAGGCCTGGGCCGTGCTGGTCAAGCCGGCGCAGTGGTGGGATGCCGAACACACCTATTCGCACGATGCGGCGAACCTCTCGCTAGACGTCCGGCCCGGCGGTTGCTTCTGCGAAGTGCTGCCGAACAAGGATACGCCGAAGGGGGCGCCGCGCGGCGGTGTCGAGCACATGCGCGTGATCTACGCCGAAAAGGGCAGGGCGCTGCGGATGTCCGGCGCGCTGGGGCCGTTGCAGGCCGATGCGGCGGTCGCCACGTTGACGTTCCAGTTCAAGCCCGACGAGACCGGCACCCAAATTCTGGTGGAATATGTGGTCGGCGGGTTCTTCCGGGGCGATGCGGCGAAGCTGGCGCCGATGTTCGACGGCGTGCTGGGCGGGCAGGTGGATCGCCTGGTCGAAAAGCTGGGCGGTAGTTTCGCGGCGGCATTCAAGCCGGGAACGCTGGAACTGCAGCCGCCGCAGGACGCGGGGCGGCCCGCGTCCGACGCTGCGGAAACGGCAGGGCCGCCCGCTCCGGAGCCGGATGCAAAGGCAAGGATCATCGGCCGTTGAGCGCGGATTGCACGCGCCTTGCCAGGGGCAGGTACTTGCCCTTGCAGCGGTTTCTTTGACTGGCCGGCACGGATGCGTTACAGTCCGCACATAACGGGTTCCGGATCGACCGCCCAAAGGTGGCAACGGTCCCGTCGGCCATGGAGCGCGGCAGGCCGCGCAAGCCGGGTCGCAGTCCGGGCCCAGTCGCCCGAGCGCTTGAAAGCGACTTCGCGGGCGTTGACATGCCTTGCGAATCGTTCTAAGCGCGCCGCTCACTTGACACTTGCGGCAAGTCCGGATGGCACAGGCAACATGGTTGCTGTGCTCCGGACCTTTTGCCATTTCAGCAGTTTCAGGTGTTTTCGCGTTGAGATGGGAAAGCCCGAAAGGGCATTCCTGTGGAGCATGGAGAATTAAGTGGCTCGTATTGCAGGGGTAAATCTCCCCACCAACAAGCGCGTGATCATCGCGCTTACCTATATCCATGGCATCGGTCGTACCAAGGCCCTGGAAATCGCCGACAAGCTGGGCATCGACCACAGCCGTCGCGTTCAGGACCTGTCGGACGCCGAAGTCCTGCAGATTCGCGAAACCATCGACGCTGAACACACCGTCGAAGGCGATCTTCGTCGCGAAACCGCGATGAACATCAAGCGTCTGATGGACCTCGCCTGCTACCGTGGCCTGCGTCACCGCAAGGGTCTTCCGGTTCGCGGCCAGCGCACGCACACCAATGCGCGCACCCGCAAGGGTAAGGCCAAGCCGATCGCCGGCAAGAAGAAGTAAGTCGCCTTTCGGCTTCTTTCCCGCAGCGACTAATCTACAGGATATACGGACATGGCACGCGAACCCCAGCGCATTAAGCGCCGCGAACGCAAGAACATCACCAGCGGCATCGCGCATGTGAATGCTAGCTTCAACAACACCATGGTGACCATCACCGACGCCCAGGGCAACGCGATTTCGTGGTCCTCGGCCGGCATGATGGGCTTCAAGGGCAGCCGCAAGTCGACTCCCTACGCCGCGCAGGTCGCCGCTGACGACGCCGGCAAGAAGGCCGCCGAACACGGCGTCCGCACCCTCGAAGTCGAAGTCAAGGGCCCGGGTTCGGGCCGTGAGAGCGCCCTGCGCGCCCTCCAGGCTGTCGGCTTCACCATTACCTCGATCCGCGACGTGACACCGATCCCGCACAACGGTGTTCGTCCGTCGAAGCGCCGTCGCGTCTGATCGAGCTAATACGGACGGCGAACCGGTCGTCGTCCGTCTTCGGAACGTCCCGAGCCTTTCCACCAGGCTTCGGGGCGTAACCGCCATCACTCCCAGGGGAAGTCCATGACTGTCAACATCAAGAACTGGCAGGAACTCAAGAAGCCGAACAGCCTTGAGATCAAGCCGGGACCCGACCCCAAGCTGAAGGCGACCTTCATCGCCGAACCGCTGGAGCGTGGCTTCGGCCTGACGCTCGGCAACGCGCTGCGCCGCGTGCTGCTCTCCTCGCTGCAGGGCGCCGCGATCACCTCGATCAAGATCGAGAACGTCCTTCACGAATTCTCGTCGCTGGCTGGCGTTCGCGAAGACGTCACGGACATCGTCCTCAACGTCAAGCAGATCGCCCTCAAGATGCAGGGTGAAGGCCCGAAGCGTCTCCAGCTCTCGGCTACTGGCCCGGGCGAAGTGAAGGCCGGCGATATCGCCGTGTCGGGCGACATCGAGGTCATGAACAAGGACCTGGTGATCTGCCACCTCGACGAGGGTGCGGTCCTGAACATGGAACTCACCGCCGACACCGGCAAGGGCTACGTCCCCGCCGTGTCGAACCGTCCCGTTGACGCGCCGATCGGTCTTATCCCGGTCGACTCGCTCTACTCGCCGGTCCGTCAGGTCAGCTACAAGGTCGACAATGCCCGTATCGGTCAGGAACTCGACTACGACAAGCTGAGCCTCTCCGTCGAAACCGACGGCACCGTCACCCCGGAAGACGCCGTGGCCTATGCCGCGCGCATCCTCCAGGACCAGCTGGCGCTGTTCGTCCACTTCGAGGACATCGCCCCGGTTGGCGCCTCGCCGATGATCGGTATGGCTGCAGGTGGTGCGACGACCTCGGAAGAGAGCGACACCAACCAGCTCAACCGCTACCTTCTCAAGAAGGTGGACGAGCTGGAACTGTCGGTCCGTTCGGCCAACTGCCTCAAGAACGACAACATCATCTACATCGGCGATCTGGTCCAGAAGACCGAAGCCGAGATGCTGCGCACGCCGAACTTCGGCCGCAAGTCGCTCAACGAGATCAAGGAAGTCCTTTCGTCGATGGGCCTGCGCCTCGGCATGGACATCCCGGGCTGGCCGCCCGAGAACATCGAAGAGATGGCCAAGAAGCTGGAGCAGGAACTGCTCGGCTGATCGGCACCTTCGGTACCGAATTGAAAAGGGCTCCGCAGCGATGCGGGGCCCTTTTTCTTTGCGCTGGTGGAGCCTGCCAGCTCAGGTTTAAGGTGGCGGCATGGTCGAACCGTCAGACGTGCTGCAAGCCGACGCGCTTCCAGCTTCCCACCGATTCAGTGTCGCCGCGCGCTTCCGCAGCTTCCTCTACGCCTGGCGCGGGTTGCGCAGGCTGGTGCAGAACGAGCACAATGCCCGGCTGCATCTCGCTGTGTCGCTGGCTGTCGTTGCGGCCGGCCTGTTCCTGAAAGTTTCGGCAGACGACTGGCGGTGGCTGGTTCTGGCCATGGCGCTGGTCTGGCTGGCCGAAGCCTTCAACACGGCGATCGAGGAACTGTGCGACCGGACGGAGCCCGGCTTCGACAAGGCGATAGGGCGCATCAAGGATGTGGCGGCAGGGGCCGTTCTGATTGCCTCCATTGCGGCCGCGGCTATCGGATTGCTGACGCTGGGCCCACCGTTGCTGGTGCTGCTGGGGCAGGGCGCTTGAGCCTCAATGCTTGACTCTCGCGCCGTTTTCGGGTTGAGGGCGCGCTTCACACATAAGTGAACCGGCTTTGGGCGGTGGCCGCACCACATCGCCCGGCAGGCAGTACCTTGAACGGCTGCCTGACGAACGGAGAAGAAGACATGCGTCATAAGTATGGCCAGCGCAAGCTGCAGCGTACCTCGGGCCACCGCGCCGCTCTGCTGCGCAACATGGCTGCCGCGCTGATCAAGCACGAGCAGATCCAGACCACCACGCCCAAGGCGAAGGAACTGCGCCCCTACCTCGAAAAGCTGATCACGCTCGCGAAGCATGGTGGCCTTTCGAACCGTCGTCTGGCGCACGCCCGCCTGATGGACGAGGCTCAGGAAAAGAAGCTCTTCGAAGTGCTCGCCGAGCGCTATGCAGGCCGCAATGGCGGTTACACCCGCATCATCAAGGCCGGCATCCGCGCTTCGGACGCCGCTCCGATCGCGATCATCGAACTCGTTGACCGCGACACTTCGGAAAAGGGCAAGGACTCGGGTCCGGTCCTGACCGAAGAAAACGAATACGCCGAAGCGTAATCGGCTTTGGGGGAGATGCGCTTCGGCGCATCCTCCTCGATCCGGCGCCAGTCGGATCAAGGCCTCAAGCTTTCCAACAAGGAAAGCCTCCGGCGAGATTGAAAGGGCGGTTGCGGGTGCTAGGCTCGCAGCCGCCTTTTTTCATTCTCGGAGAATAACATGGTGCGTCTGGCCGGCCGTAACGGGCTTCTTGGCGGGGCCCTCGGCATGGCGCTTCTTGCGGCCACTTCGCTTTCGGCACAGGATAAGCCGATCGCCTATCCCGAAACGCGCCGGGGCGAGGTGACGGATACGCTGTTCGGCGAGAAGATCGCCGATCCCTATCGCTGGCTCGAGGCCGATGTGCGCCACGATGCCGACGTTGCCGATTGGGTTTCGCGCGAATCCGCGTTTACCGAAACCTATCTGAAGTCGCTGCCCCAGCGCGCGTGGTTCCAGAAGCGCATCAGCACGCTGACCGACTTCGAACGCTTCGGCCTGCCGCAGAAGGCCGGCAAGCGTTACTTCTACACGCGCAATTCGGGGCTGCAGAACCAGTCGCAGCTGTTCGTGCGCGACGGGCTGACCGGCACGCCGCGTCTGCTGCTCGATCCCAATGCCTGGGCGAAGGACGGCGCCACCGCGCTCGATAGCTGGGAGCCTTCGGACAAGGGGCGCTATCTGCTCTACAGCGTGCAGGATGGCGGCAGCGATTGGCGCGTGCTGCACGTGCTGGACGTCGATACCGGCAAGGTCATGGCCGACGAACTGCGCTGGGTGAAGTTCTCCGCGCTTTCGTGGATCGGTGAGGAAGGTTTCCTCTATTCGCGCTTCCCGGCGCCGAAGGAGGGCGAGACCTTCCAGAGCCGCAATTACAACCAGGGCATCTACTACCACCGCCTCGGCACGCCGCAGTCGGCGGATGAGCTGGTCTATGCGACGCCGGATCATCCGGAATACGGCCATACCGCGCATGTGACGCAGGATGGCCGCCTGGCGGTGATCGCCTCGACCATCGGCACCGATGCGCGCAACGATATCCATGTGATCGACCTTGTCGCGCGCAAGGCGAAGGGCTGGCAGGCCGCGCCGATCGTCACCGGTTTCACCGACGATTGGCATCTGGTGGAAGGGGCTGGCCAGAAGCTCTGGTTCGTCACCAACCAGAACGCGCCGCGCTATCGGCTTGTCAGCATCGATCTGTCGCAAAGCGCGCCGGCCTTCACCGAGGTGGTACCGCAGCGCGACGATATCCTCGAACGCGCGGGCGTGATCGGCAACAACCTCGTGCTCAATTACATGCGCGATGCTTCCAGTCATGCCGAAATCCTGTCGCTGGACGGCAAGAGCGCGCGGTCGCTGGCGCTCAGCGGGATCGGCACGGCATCGGGCTTCCACGGCAAGCCGGGCGATCCGGAGACGTTCTATGCCTTCTCCAGCTTCAACCGGCCGGCTTCGATCTTCCGCCTCGACATGCAAAGCGGCAAGTCGGAAGTCTTTGCCGAGCCGAAGATGGACTTCGATCCCGACAAGATCGTGGTGGAGCAGCGTTTCTACACCTCGAAGGACGGCACCCGGATCCCGATGTTCCTGGTGCGCCGCAAGGATGTGGCGGCATCGGGCAAGCCGGTGCCGACGCTGCTTTACGGCTACGGCGGTTTCGATATCGCGCTGACGCCGGGCTATTCGGCGACGACGATGGCCTGGGTGCAGGCGGGCGGCGCCTACGCCATGGCCAACTTGCGCGGCGGCGGCGAGTATGGTCGCGCATGGCATGACGCGGGCAGGCGCGCCAACAAGCAGAACGTCTTCGACGACTTCATCGCGGCGGGCGAGTACCTGAAGGCGCAGGGCATCGCCGCCAGGGACGGCCTGGCCATCCAGGGCCGCTCCAACGGCGGCCTGCTGATCGGCGCGGTGACGAACCAGCGGCCCGATCTGTTCGCCGCCGCCGTGCCGCAAGTGGGCGTGATGGACATGCTGCGCTTCGACCGGTTCACGGCCGGCCGCTATTGGGTGGACGATTACGGCTATCCGAACCGAGAGGCGGACTTCAAGGTGCTGCGCGCCTATTCGCCCTACCACAATATCCACGATGGCACGGCCTATCCGGCGATCCTGGTGACCACGGCGGATACCGATGACCGCGTGGTGCCGGGGCATTCGTTCAAGTACGCAGCGGCGCTCCAGCATGCCTCGCTGGGCGACAAGCCGCACCTGATCCGCATCGATACGCGCGCGGGCCATGGCTCGGGCAAGCCGACCGACAAGCTGATCGAGGAAAATGCCGACGTTCTGGCCTTCATGGCGCAATGGACGGGACTGACGCCGATCAAGCCCTGACGTTCATGCAATGAGCGATAATCCTGAACCGTGGCTGTCGTCGCGGTTCAGGATGCTCACAAGCTCAGGCACTTAGTGTCCATTCCATCACCGGGCATCGGGCCCGAATTGGGAAGCGCGACACATGGGTATATTCGACGGTACATCGGGCAGGCTTGGCGGCGTGCTGCTGGCTACGGGTCTGGCTTTCGCCGTGGCCGCGCCGGCTTCGGCGCAGGGCTGGTCGCGCGATGCGGTTGGCCAGTGCAGCGCGGCGGCGGAGCGCACGGCCAGTCGCTACAGCTATGGCGGCCGCGCGCGGGTAACCGATATCCGCAGCGTCGATCGCAAGGACTATGGCTACAAGGTCAAGGGCCGGATCGCCGTGAACGCCATGGGTCGCGACTGGCGCGGGGGCGATCCCGATTACGGCCGGGGCTGGGGCCGCGATTATCGCGGGTGGAACGCGAATATGCGCGGTTGGGATTCGGGCACGTTCGAATGCAAGGTCGACCGGCGCGGGCGGGTCTACAACGTCGATTTCAAGGGCATCCGGGGCCTGTGACGGACGCGACGTTCTGACAGCGGGTTGAATTTCCGGGAAATGACAGGGATTATGAGCGGGGCGTGCAGGCGTGCGCCCCGCCATGATCGTTGTCCGAACCCGAAGGAGCCCGATTCATGAACGTCCGTCTCCTCGCCGCCGCTGCGATCTGCGCGGCATCCTTCCCCACTGCCGCGCTTGCGCAGGCGGTCAGCGCTGCCAACGATCCTCGACTGAACAACCAGCGCGATGCCTTCGGCGTCAGTTCGCGGCAGGCCGCACACATGTGCCTGGCCGCTGCCGAGAAGGCCCTGCAGGCCGCCGGCTATACCGGCGTGCAGGTGGTCGGGCTGAAGCAGATCGAGTCCAAGGCGGAAGGCTATGAGCTGGAGGCCTGGGTCAGCGTTTCCGGCGGTGGCCCCGCATGGCGCGGCGCGGATGGCGACAAGGGTGGTCCCTTGCGCGGCACCGTCGATTGCGAGGTCAAGCGCGGCAGCATCGTCGATCTCGATTTCGACGATATTCCGGGCGTGTAGCTAGCCTCTATCCTCCGGCCCGATGTGGGCCGGCAGGCCGAGCGAGAAGTGGATCGCCGCCCCGCGCAGGGCAAAGCCGGCAGCAGCGGCCAGCGCCCAGCTGAGGCCGGCCGAAAGCCCCAGTGCAATCCCGGCCGCTGCCAGGGATGAGGCGAGCGCGGCGGCAGTCACGTAAAGCTCCGGTCGCATCAGGATCGAAGGGCGCCCGGCCAGCACATCGCGGATGATGCCGCCGACGCAGCCGGTCACCACGCCCATCAGGATCGCCGGAACCGCAGGCACCCCCCAGGCCAGCGCCTTGATCGTGCCGAACACCGCGTAGACGGCAAGGCCCAGCGCATCCGCCCATTCCAGCAGGCGCCCCTCCCACCAGCGCACCGGCGTGAACCACGCCAGCAGCGCCACGGCGAGGCAGACCGGCGCCACGGTATGGTCGCGCACCCAGAACACCGGCGCCCCGATCAGCAGATCGCGCAAGGTGCCGCCGCCCACGCCGGTCATCAGCGCGAAGAAAGCGGCGGTCACGAAAGTCTGGCGCATCTGCACTGCCGACAGCGCGCCGGACAGCGCGAAAACGGCGATCCCGAACAAGTCGATCGCCGGCGGCAGGGCAGGGGCCAGAGGTGGGAGGATGGTCGGCATCTCAGTATCATAGACCCGTTGCGTGGAGTTCGGGAAGCGGCGCGAGATCGGGGGCGATCCAGCCTGCGCGCGCTTCGGCGCTCATCAGCACGCCTTCGCTCCAATACGTCAGCAGCCAGCCCGAACCGCCGAGCGGAGAGGCCATGATCGCTGCCAGCACGTGCGAGAGCGGGGCGTCCGGCCCATGCCGCGCCAGTTCCAGCGCGGCGATGCGCATGGAGGCTTCGGTGATCGTCGCGTGAAAGCCGCGCGTCGGGCTTTCCGGCACGCCCACCGCACGGTTGTAGCGGCGGATCACGCTCTCGATCCCGCCATGTTCGGCCAGTACGGCGGGGTGGCGCAGCAGCCAGAGCGCGGCGGCAAAGTGGGCGGCATGGCTCCACTCGGCATAGGGCCAGGTGGTGTCGAGCACGCCATCGGCAATGCGCGCGATCGTTTCGTCATCAAAACAAGTCATCGTCGGTTTCCTGTGTCTGGAGACCCGGACTCCGACGACAAGCGCGCATGTATCCGGCCGGCCGAAGGGGCCGGGCCTTGTCGCGGGTGGAGGGAAGGGAGGCCTTACCTGCCGCGCGCGCACGACCCGACGCTTTCGCCTTGTTGGCGACCGAGCGGGGCAGTGAGGGCGGCGGTGTGGGCCATGCCGGGGCGATATCACAGCGGCCGACCTTTGACCATCTCTGCAAATGTGATACACATAGGATCATAAATTCGGGAGATGCCGCGCCGTGCTCAATCCAGTGCCCAAAACACCGTCTTACGAAACCGCCGACTGGTACACCGACGTCTCGCTGGTGGACGATCCCCACGCCTACTTCGATTTCCTGCGCGCGCAGGGCCCGGTCGTGCGCCTGCCCTATCGCAATGCGGTGGCGGTGACGGGGTATGAGGAGACCATTCAGGTCATGCTCGATACCGAGCACTTCTCCTCGATCAACGGCGTTACCGGCCCGCTGGCCGAACTGCCGTTCACGCCGCAGGGCGACGACATTACCGATGCGCTGGAAGCGCATCGCAAGCAGATCCCCTTCGCGGATCAGGTCGTCACCGAAAGCGGCAGCCGCCATGCCGACTTGCGTTCGATCCTTGCGCGGCTGTTCACGCCGAGCCGGTTGAAGGAGCTTCAGCCCAAGCTGCTCGCCACGGCGGAAGGGCTGATCGACGAGTTCCATCGCGACGGGAAGGTCGATCTGGTGCTGCAATATGGCGGCCCCTACGGCGCGCTGGTGATCTCCGACCTGCTTGGCCTGTCGGAAAAGACGCGCGTGAAGTTCCGCGGACTGCTGGAAGGCGCGATTCCCGTGCCGATGGACGCCAGCGAGGAGGAGATGCTGAAGAATCCGCTGGTGGGCGTGGGCAAGGATCTGTTCAAGCTGATCGCCCAGCGGCGCCTTGCCCTGCATCCGCTGATGCGCCCCTTGCGTGGGGTGCTGGCACCGCAGGACATCCTCTCCGAACTGGCGGAGGCGCGCTATCCCGACGGCCGCAAGCCGACGCTGGTGGACCTGACCAGCCTGGCCGCCTTCCTGTTCGGGGCCGGGCAGGACACCACCAACCGCCTGCTCGCCAATGCCTTCAAGGTCATCGCCACCCGGCCGGACATCCAGCAGGAACTGCGGGACAATCCGGCGCGCATCCCGGCCTTTATCGAGGAAGTGCTGCGCTTCGACGGATCGGTGAAAAGCGGGGGCCGCATGTGCCAGAAGACCACCGTTCTGGGCGGCGTGGAGATCAAGGCGGGCACGGCGGTTCTGATGTCGCACATGGCGGCCAACCGCGATCCGGCCCGTTTCGCCGATCCCGGCACGTTCGACATGGATCGGCCGAAGATCAAGGAACACCTGGCCTTCGGGCGCGGCGCGCATACCTGCATCGGCGCCCCGCTCGCCCGGCGCGAGGTCGTCACCAGCATCGAGCGTTTGCTGGCGCGAATGGGCAATATCCGCCTTTCACCGGCGCATCACGGGCAGGATGGCAACTGGCGGTTCCAGTACGAGCCGACCTATGTCCTGCGCGCGCTGGCGAGCCTGCATCTGGAGTTCGATCCGCTCTGAGGGTGGCTTGATGGAAAGGCGATGTGCGCAGGCTAGAGCAGCTGATCCGATTGCATCGGATCAACTGCTCTAAGAATTTGGTTTATCGCGTTTTTCGGGTCATCAGGTGATTCCACCCGATTAGAAAACGCTCTAGCCCCTGGTGCACGCGCCGATCCGTTGGGCGCTGAGTTCGGATCGCGTCACGGCGAAGAAGGGCCCCTTCGGCAGCTTCACGACAAGGCGGACTTCCTTGGAAACCTCGATCCGGTCCGCATCGACATGGCCGGTGAGCTTGCCCTGATTGATCGCGCCGCCTTCGAGGAAGCAGGTTGACGATCCCGAGATATCCTTGCCCTTGATCCTGATCTTCCAGCTTCGACATGCCGGGCTGTTCACGGAGGCGTCGGGCGTTTGCAGCGCATTCGCGAAGACATGCAGGTCATCCTCGGTCAGACAGGCCTGCCATTGCCGAGCGGCCGGTGGCAGGCCGCGATTTCGACTGGTGGAATATGTGCTATATTCGACGAAGCGCCATAGCCCGGGCGGAATGGGGTGTCGTGATCCGGTGACGGTGATCTCTCCGGGGCTTTCGGCAGGCGGAGGTGCATCGCCTCGCGGGTTGGCATCGCCCTGCGCGCTGGTATTTTCCTGCGCACTGGCGAGCATCTGCCCGATTTCCGCGTCGAACGCGGCTTGAGCCGTGGCGATCGACACGTCCTGTTCGGCGAACCGGTGGATGCGATCGTCCAGGCAGGCCTTGGCACGCACTTCGCCCGAATGGCCTTCCAGCAGGCATTGCTGCAACATGCTGCACAGGATTCGGTCGGCGGCGGGGGATCCCACCGACGGGTTCGGCATACAGGCCCTGAGATAAGGGCCGCGCACGGTGTATTCGACCTTCGTGAAGCGCATCTTGCGGGCCGTGACGGTGATCGGATCGCCCACGGTTTCGGGTGGGTCAGCCAGTCCGGCGAAACCGCTGGACATCAGGATGAGGCAGGCAGAAGCCGCGAGAAATCGGCGCTTCACGCGCGAACGGTCCATCTCTTCCCCCGGCCTTTGCCCTGCTTGTCATGGATGTCCTAGCAAGGAACGCGGGGCAGGTCTTTGCGCAGTTGCACCGTTGCGGCGGTTCTCCCGGCTTTTCTCATGCGCGGCTTGGGTCTAGGGTCCGCGCCGAAAATAGACCCGAAAGGCTTCCCCCCCAATGCCCGGCTTGAACTCCGCCACCCGCCTCGCCCTCGTTCCGTTGTTGCTGGCTGCCAGCGCCTTGCAGGCCATGCCCGCCATGGCGCAGTCGGCCGAGCCTGCCTACGATCTGGCCGCGCAGAAGGCGAAGCTGGCGACGGTGCCGATGCAGGTGGACACCAAGTTCCTGAGCGCGGAGGAACGCGACGTGGTCAACCTGCTGATCAAGGTCTCCGACCTGTTCAGCGAGGTCTATCTGCGGCAGCGCTATGCCGAAAATCCGCAGGTTCGCCAGGCGATCGCGATGAACCGCCGCGCCGACCGCGATTTGCTGTTGGAGATGTACGATCGCAATTTCGGCCCCTGGGACGAACTGGCCGATCTCCACCCGTTCTGGGGCGACAAGCCGATGCCCGAAGGCGCGGGCTTCTACCCCGAAGACCTGACGCGGCAGGAGTTCGAGGCCTATCTGACCGCGCATCCGGACCAGAAGGCGGCGCTGACCAGTGCCTATACCGTGGTGCGCCGCGACGGGAACAAGCTGGTGGCAGTGCCGTACTCGCAGGCCTACAAGCAGTGGCTGGAACCGGCGGCCAAGCTGCTGGACCAGGCGGCGGCGCGGACCAGCAACGCCAGCCTGAAGAAGTTCCTCAGCCTGCGCGCCAAGGCGCTGCGTACCGACGATTACTTCGAGAGCGAACTGGCGTGGATGGATATCGAAGGCACGCCGATCGAACCGGCGATCGGGCCTTACGAAGTCTATACCGATCGCCTGATGGGGGCGAAGGCCTCTTTCGAAAGCTTCGTGACGCTGAAGGATCCCGAGGAATCGGCCAAGCTCGCCAAGTACAAGGCCTTCCTGCGCGATATGGAAGCGAACCTGCCGATTCCGGACGAATACAAGAACTTCCAGCGCGGCTTCGCCAGCCCGATCGCCGTGGCGGAACAGGTGCGCGGCGGCGGCGACAACGTGCCGGGCCCGCAGACCATCGCCTTCAACCTGCCCAATGACGAACGCGTGCGTGAGGCGAAGGGCGCGAAGAAGGTGATCCTCTCCAACGTGCTGGGCGCCAAGTTCGACCTGATCCTGAAGCCGATGGGCGCGCTGGTGCTGGCGCCGGCACAGGCCGGGCTGGTCGATCGCAAGTACATGCAGCTGGAAACGCTGTTCCACGAACTGTCGCACAGCCTCGGGCCGGGCTCGATCGTGGTGAATGGCGAGAAGACCACCGTGGACAAGGCACTGAAGGAGCAGAACTCCGCGATGGAGGAGGCCAAGGCCGATGTCGCCGGGGTGTGGGACTTGCTACTGATGATGCAGAAGGGCGAGCTTCCGGTGGCGGAAAAGCCGAAGCTGTTCGCCACCTACATGGTTGGCGTGTTCCGCGCGGTGCGCTTCGGCGCGGTGGAGGCGCACGGCAAGGGCGCGGCGCTGCAATACGGCTACCTGCGCGCCAAGGGGGCGTTCACCTACGATCCCGCCACCCAGCGCTTCACGGTGGATGATGCGAAGATGGAGGCTGGTCTGCGCGATCTGCTGCATGACATGCTGATGCTGCAGGCACGGGGGGACTATGCGGGCACGATCGCCTTCATGGACCGCTGGGCGAAGCTCGATCCCGATGCGCAAGGCGTGATCAAGGCGATGGGTACGCTGCCGGTGGACATCCGCCCGGTCTATCCCGACGGCGTCTGACCAAGGCGCCGGTCTAGAGCAGTTGATCCGATTGCATCGGATCAACTGCTCTAAGATTTTGGTTTATCGCGTTTTCCGAGTCATCAGGTGATTCCACCTGATTAGAAAACGCTCTAGGGCCGCAACACCACGCGGCCGTAGACGCCCCCGCGCATCATGAAGGCCCAGGCCTCGCTCGCCTCGCAGAGCGCGAATTCGTATTCCACCGGGATTTCCAACTCGCCGTTGGCCACCCGGCGGAGCGCGCTTTCGACAAGCGCGTAGACCGCCGGATCGTCCATCGGCGCGGCGGGGGCGATCGGCAGCAGGTCGAACCGGGTGGAGGCATGTTCATCCGCGTGGAAGCTGGCATAGCGCCCGCCCGATACGACCAGGCGAGAGAGCATGGGATAGTCCCCGCCCAGGCCGGTATCGACCACCATGTCGAAGCCGCGCCCCCGCGTCTCCTCCACGCAGGCGGCCAGGACATCCTCGTCCCACTTGTCGATCAGGCGTGACAGGCCGAAGCCGCCGAGGTTGGAGCGATAGGACGTGTCCGCCGCAATGCCCACCGCGCGGACCCCGGCCTTCGCGGCCATCTGCAGCACGACGATCCCGGTGGCGCTGGTCACGCCGTTGACCAGCATCGTTTCCCCCGCCTGCACCCCTCCGCGTGCGAAAAGCGTGGCGTGGACAGAGGCGACGACGTGCGGCGCAGCCGCCGCGAAGGCCGGATCGATCCCCGCGGGCATGTGCCATACCGCCCCTTCCGGCACGGCGAAAAATTCCGCGAAGGCGCCGCCGGGATGATAGCCGACCACGCGATCGCCCACTGCGAACCGGGTGACGGCGGGGCCGATCGCGACCACGGTGCCCGCGGCCTGGCAACCCGGGATCAGCCGGGGCACGGGTGCCGGCAGTACGACCAACTTGTGGATGTCCACGCATTCCAGCGAAGCCAGCTCCACCTGAATGAGCACGGTGTCGGTGCCAAGTGATGGCTTCGTCGCGGATGCGTAGCGCAGATCAATCCTGCCATCGCCGCCATGCTGGAATACCGCGTTCAACTTAAACTCTGCTTCATGCTTGCATTTTATTTCGTGTGAATATTGTATACGTGGTTTGACGGAGGCGCAACGGACTCCACCTTTCGTATGAGATGCCTGCCGGGGCGTGGGGACGATTATCGCGCAACCGTGATCGTGGCGAGGCCGCTGCCATGCACCGGCAGGTAGAGGCCTTGTCCCGCCGCGCGGATGGTGCCGGTGTGCGCTTCCTTGACCTCGGCACGGATGACCAGCTTGCCCTCGCGCTTTTCGGCGATGGCGCGATGGATCTTGCCGAGCAGGTCCTGATAGTCGTGTTCGAAGTTCTGCCCCAGCGCATTGGCCAGCGTGGCCGAAAGCTCCGGCGCGTTCGCGAAGCTGAGCAACAGCTTGCCGCCCACCATGTCGGTGCCGCCGCTGACATGCAGGTTGGTGAATTCCACCTTGCGCGAATCCGGCGCGTTGGCAGGCGTGGCGGTCAGCCAGACGGTGCCGCTGGATTTCTTGAGATAGCCCTTGTCCCCCCAGACCGACAGTTCGATGCCCACCGCAATGCGCCCGCCGGTGGTTCCGTAGATGGTCGCCTTGCGGAACTCCGCATGCACCGATCCGATGTCGGACACCACGAATGGCCGCTGCTGCCGCTTGACAAGCGCCTTCAGCAGCACCGGTTCCAGTTCGCGGTAATCGGCGATCACCGGGATGAAGAACGCCACCTTGCCGGTATCGCCCTTCAGCGGACGCAGCGGGGGCAGGGCGGTGGGCGCGGGATCGGGCGGGCGATCGCCCACGAAGGTTTCGGTCAGGGCCTTCAGGCCCAGGCGCAACTGCAGGTGGTGGCCGGAAACGGTGTAGCCGCCGTAGAGTGCTTCCTGCGGGGTGATCCGCATCCACACCGGTGGATTGCGGTGGTTGAGTTCCAGCGAGGTGAAGGCCGATGCCCAGGCCCGCTCCACATGCGGCCGCACTGCCACTTTCGCCAGTTCGGCCGCCAGTTGGCGTTCCAGCCCGGCGACGATCGGCGCCAGTTTCTTGTCGGCGGCCTCGGAAAGATCGATCCGCTTGCCCAGGAAATCGATGTGCGGGCTGTCGATCCAGCGATAGGTGATGTCCACCTTGCCGCGCAGCCGCCAGTCGGGCGTCAGGTCCAGGCGGACGCGTGCGGTGGCTTCGGCCCGTGCCGTCGCCGTCTCGTGCTTCAGCACGCCGGCAATGTCGCGCGCCTGCACTTGCGCGGTGATCGGCATCGAGAACACCACGTCGCTGCCCTTGCCGGTGAAGCGCAAGGGGCCGCGCCGTGCGGCGCCGACGATGTCGCACTTGATCCTGGGCGTCTTCACTTTGACGAACACGACCTTGACCTTTTTCGACGGGACGCAGTCCAGCCCGGACTTGTCGATCGACCATAGCGTGCGGGGTATTTCGCGCTCCAGCGCGGGGCCGATTGCGGAGGCATCGGCATCGATCGGCACCGTCAGCACCGAAGCCTGCGGCTCGACGACGATGGCGTCGTGGGTGCGCGGCGGCGGCCCTTCCTCTGCAGTGCGATGGCATCCCGCCGGCGCCAGCGCCAGCAGGATCAGGGTGGAAGAAACGCGCCTTGCCTTCATCTCACCTCGGATCCGCTTTCGCTGCCACTGGATTGACACGTACGCGAGTGGCCCGGGTTGTTCCAGCGCCGGGCATCGGGTGTTTCCGCTGGACGGAACGAAAGAAGCCGCAGTTCGTGCCGGGATTTCCCGTGGGTCAGGCTGGCCCGCCCCGCCCCGCCCCGATCCGTCCGCAACATCAGGTGGCGAACAACTGCCCCAGATCGGCGAAGGCCTTCATTTCGATGGCGTTGCCCGATGGGTCGCGGAAGAACATCGTCGCCTGCTCGCCCGCTTGCCCGGCAAAGCGAATGTAGGGCTCGATCCCGAAGGCGACACCCGCCTCTCGCAGGCGCAGCGCCAGCGCTTCCCAGTCTTCCATGGCCAGCACGATTCCGAAATGCGGCACCGGCACGCCATGCCCGTCCACCGGGTTGGAGCCGCTGTCGCCGCGCGCCATCCCGGGCACGAGATGGGCGACGATCTGGTGGCCGTAAAAATCGAAATCCACCCAGGATGCGCTGCTGCGGCCTTCGCGGCAGCCGATCAGGCCGCCCCAGAATGCACGGGCGGCATCAAGATCATGAACCGGAAAGGCGAGGTGGAAGGGGCGCAGGGTCATGGGAGTGAACTACCGTCGATCTTGGATGCACGCCACGGGAAACGCTGACCCCTGATGATGCCGCGAACCGGATCCGTTCAGCGGCAGCGCGAATAGTCGCCCGCGCGGCAGGCGGCAACGTCGCGACGCCACTTGGCCAGATCGGCCTTGTACTGGCGACGGGCCTGCGCATAATTGCGCGCATCGGCGCGCCCATCGTCGTCCCCGCGGTCGTCGTTGCCACGCTGGCCCCTGTAGGATTTCCAGCCTTCGGCATACTGCGCATCACGCTTGCGCACATAGGCCAATTGGTCCTGATTGAGCTTGCGGATGATGGCACGATCGCGGGCCACGGCATCGGGCGTCATCGTCGGATCGTGCGGATCGTCGGCCAGTGCCGGGCTCGATACGCCAGCCAGGATTCCACAGGCAAGCACCGGCGCGCCAAGCGCCAGCAGGATACGCGACCCCCTCATCATTATTCTCCGTCCCTGAGGTATTTGCGCCAAGCTCTGCCGCCGGGGGGCAGGCCGTGCAAAGCCTATGCGACGAATGGTGGCGTGCGGAGATGGAGTGTGCAGGGCCTGCGGTCAGCAGAGGGAATTGGCGGGAACCGGGATCGCCGCCCACGGGGGAAGGCGGCGATCCCGTCCCGTCAGCGCGCGGAACGCCCGGCGGTCGAACCGCGGGCAACCGCCAGGACGGCTACCTGCCCGCCGTGATCGCGAGCGGCGAGCACGGTGTCGCGCGCCGCGAATGCCTGTTGGGTGCTTTGGGTGCGGCATGTGCGCATGTCGGCATAGGCCGGCAGGTCGCGGATGTCGGCGCTGCCGCAAACATGGTCGACCGCCGTTGCGATGCGCGTATCCAGCTGCGCACGGCCTTGCGGCGTACCCAGATCGAGGTCGGCATAGTGGACCTCTTCGGTGGGACGATCCTCGACGACCATCATCGCCGCATCGGTTCCGGCGCGCGCCATGGCCGGCGCCGAAGCTGCCGAAACTACGAGAGCCGCGAAAGTCAGGACATTGCGAATGTTCGATTGCATCATGCTCGTATCTCCGTTCGGTCCGGGAACCTGCCCCGGCGCGGTGGTGGACTGCGAGCGACCCTCATGCTTGTGTCGATATTCGGACCAGTTGTCTGGTGGCTCTTATGGCGGCCGGTTTGCGAAGACCCGGGGCCGTGCCGGAACCCTGCCGCGCTTGCGGGCGCGACACGATTTTTCCTGAAGACCATGCTGCAGGATGCCGCATGGCCCAGTCTATTTCATTGGCTTGAAATATAAGTCCCCTTCGTGGAAAATGAGTTCCACGTCGATAAAAGTAATTTCAATGAGAAGTATTCTATAGGGTGTGTCTATTCGCCCATGCCACGGACGGCTTGCCGAAAGTTTCGGTGCGGCGTCCGATTGGTGCGTCCCTCCGGCCCGGTTTCATCCGGGCCGGGAGGAAGCTGCCGTTCACCTCTGCCGTTCACCTCTGGGCAAAAATCGCCAGGGTTTGCGGCGTCTTGGCCATGGCAAGGGTCTGTCCCTGGGCACGGGCGGCCATGTGCTGCGCGAAGAGTTCGTCACGGGCGGCATAGGCCCGCACGGTCGACTCGCCTCTACAGTCCATCATATGGCTCAACTCGTCGAGATTGCGGTAGTCTGCGGTGCCGCAGACGGTGCGAACGGCGGAATCGAGCCGCGTCGTCAGTCGATCGCGACCGGCCTCGCTGTCGAGGTTGAGGTCGTTGTACGTGACGAAGACGTGCGGCACGTTCGGGTCGATCGTGCGGTTCTTCACGATGACGTCCTCGGCGGCGGCGGGCATGGCAAGACCAAGCGCGGCGCCGAACAGGACGACGGAAGCGATCATGGAATTCCTGGACATCTTGGGTACTCCTCCTTCAAGGGCGCAGTTCCGCATCCCCGAAACCCGTGTTTCGCGGTGCAAGTGCTGCGGCGACCCTGTGCGATCTGAAAATATCCCTCTTGCACAGACGCTTGGCGCGGCCGTGCGCGATAATCCCCACACTCTTGTTTCGATCGGCAAATGAATGCTGTCGGCCCCTCACGATCGTTTCGGCTTTCCCTGATGTCTGGTATCTACTTATTTCAAGCAGATGGACATTTAAGCAAGAAGCGAGTCGTTATTCTTTTCGGGCAGCCTTTTTATTGCTGATCTCCGTGACGCTTTCAAGTCTGCAAACTAACGGATCGGTGAACTGCATTCGACGCCCGATGGACGACATTCCACCGCCGACGAAATGCATGATGGCCGGCAAAACGGCCGATTTCGCGGCAATGCGGGTGGTCCTGTTGCCATCCACGTTGCAAACCACGTTGCAATCGGGGCCGGCATTCCCACATGGCGGCCATGGTTGCGCGGCGCCTCGGCGTGCCTTGCGTATCGCGAACAAATCTGGAACATACCTCTCCCATGAGTCTCTCCCACATCACCGTCCGCGGCGCCCGTGAGCACAATCTCAAGGGTTTCGATATCGAACTCCCGCGTGAGAAGCTGATCGTCATCACCGGCCTGTCGGGCTCGGGGAAATCCAGCCTCGCGTTCGACACGATCTATGCGGAAGGCCAGCGCCGCTATGTCGAGAGCCTTTCGGCCTATGCGCGCCAGTTCCTGGAGATGATGCAGAAGCCGGACGTCGAGCATATCGACGGCCTCAGCCCCGCGATCTCGATCGAGCAGAAGACGACGAGCCGCAACCCGCGCTCCACCGTGGCGACGGTGACCGAGATCTGGGACTACATGCGCCTGCTGTGGGCGCGCGTGGGCATTCCCTATTCGCCCGCCACCGGCCTGCCGATCGAGGCACAGACCGTCTCCAACATGGTCGACCGGGTGATGGAACTGCCCGAAGGCACACGCGCCTACCTGCTCGCCCCGGTCGTGCGCGGCCGCAAGGGTGAGTATCGCAAGGAATTGGCCGAGTGGCAGAAGGCGGGATACACCCGCGTGCGGATCGACGGCGAACTCTACGCGATCGAGGACGCCCCCGCGCTCGACAAGAAGTACAAGCACGACATCGAAGTCGTGGTGGACCGCATCGCGGTGAAGGACGGCATCCAGACCCGCCTGGCCGACAGCTTCGAGCAGGCGCTGAAACTGGCCGAGGGGCTGGCCTATATCGACCTGGCCGACGGCGTGGTTCCCGGCCGTGAAGCGGAAGGGAAGGGCGCGAAGAAGACGCTCAAGGGCACCGGCCTGCCGCCCAACCGCATCGTCTTCTCCGAAAAGTTCGCCTGCCCGGTCAGCGGCTTCACCATCGAGGAGATCGAGCCGCGCCTGTTCTCGTTCAACGCGCCGCAGGGCGCCTGCCCGGCCTGTGATGGGCTGGGTGAAAAGCTGCTGTTCGACCCGCAGCTGGTCGTCCCGAACGAGCATCTCAGCCTCAAGCAGGGCGCGATCGTGCCCTGGGCCAAGTCCAACCCGCCTTCGCCTTATTACATGCAGGTGCTCTCCAGCCTGGCCGAGCACTTCGGATTCGACCTCACCACGCCGTGGGACGCGCTGCAGACCGAGCTGAAGATCGTCATCCTCTACGGCACCGGTGGCAAGGCCGTGCCGCTGACGTTCAAGGACGGCAAGAAGGAATACACGGTCAACAAGCCGTTCGAGGGCGTGATCGGCAACCTCAACCGCCGCATGATCCAGACCGACAGCGCCTGGATGCGCGAGGAACTGTCCAAGTTCCAGACCGCGCAGCCCTGCGAAACCTGCGAAGGCAAGCGCCTCAAGCCCGAGGCGCTGTCGGTGAAGATCGCCGGCAGCGACATTGCCGATGCCGCGCGCCTCTCGGTGGCGGACGGTTTCGCATGGTTCGGGGAGCTTGAGGGCAAGCTGACCAGCCAGCAGCAGCAGATCGCCAAGGCCATCCTCAAGGAAATCAACGAGCGGCTCGGCTTCCTCAACAACGTCGGGCTCGATTACCTCAACCTCGACCGTACCAGCGGCACCCTCTCGGGCGGGGAGAGCCAGCGCATTCGCCTCGCCAGCCAGATCGGCTCGGGCCTTTCGGGCGTGCTCTACGTGCTCGACGAACCCTCGATCGGCCTCCACCAACGCGACAACGACATGCTGCTGGAAACGCTGAAGCGCCTGCGCGATCTGGGCAACACCGTGATCGTCGTCGAACATGACGAGGACGCGATCCGCACCGCTGACCACATCGTGGACCTCGGCCCCGGCGCCGGCGTCCACGGCGGCGAAGTCGTGGCCGAAGGCACGCTGAAGCAGGTGCTGAAGAGCAAGAACAGCCTCACCGCCGCCTACCTCAACGGCACCCGCAAGATCGAGGTGCCGACGGAGCGCCGCAAGGGCAACGGCAAGAAGATCGTGGTCGAGAACGCCCGCGCCAACAATCTGCGGAACGTCACGGCGGAATTCCCGCTCGGCACCTTCTGCTGCGTCACCGGCGTGTCCGGATCGGGCAAAAGCTCGCTCACCATCGATACGCTGCAGGCCGGCGCCGCACGCCAGCTCAACGGCGCGCGCGTCGTTGCCGGGGCGCATGACAAGATCACCGGCCTCGAAAACTGCGACAAGGTGATCGAGATCGACCAGTCCCCGATCGGCCGCACCCCGCGCTCCAACCCCGCCACCTACACCGGCGCCTTCACCCAGATCCGCGACTGGTTCGCGGGTCTGCCGGAATCCGAGGCGCGCGGCTACAAGGCCGGGCGCTTCAGCTTCAACGTCAAGGGCGGCCGGTGCGAGGCGTGCCAGGGCGACGGCCTGATCAAGATCGAGATGCACTTCCTGCCCGACGTCTACGTCACGTGCGAGGAATGCCACGGCAAGCGCTACAACCGCGAAACGCTGGAAGTGAAGTTCAAGGGCCACTCCATCGCCGACGTGCTGGACATGACGATCGAGGATGCGGAAGAGTTCTTCAAGGCCGTGCCGCCGATCCGCGACAAGATGCACATGCTGAACGAAGTCGGCCTTGGCTACGTGAAGGTGGGCCAGCAGGCCACCACGCTGTCCGGCGGCGAGGCGCAGCGCGTGAAGCTCGCCAAGGAACTCGCCCGCCGCTCCACCGGGCAGACGCTCTATATCCTGGACGAGCCGACCACCGGCCTCCACTTCGAGGACGTGCGCAAACTGCTGGAAGTGCTCCACCGCCTTGTCGAGCAGGGCAATTCGGTGGTGGTGATCGAACACAACCTGGATGTCATCAAGACCGCCGACTGGATCATCGACATGGGCCCCGAAGGCGGCGTGCGTGGCGGGCAGGTGATTGCCGAAGGCACGCCGGAGGATATCGTGAAGGTGAAGAAGTCCTTCACCGGGCACTATCTGAAGCCGCTGCTGGGCAAGTGATCGATCCGCCGCGCCGGGGATACGCCTCGGCGCGGCGGACCGCTGCCAAACGGCACGTGTGAGCGGCATCACGCCCTTTGCCGCCACGGAGGCGTAGGGGCACGCTCAGTCATTCGCATGGTCAGCCGCGCCGTTTGGGCGCGAGACCCCGCGAATTGGCGCTTGTTTCGGGAGGGAGACATGCGCGCACACAGCAGAGCCAATGCCATCACCATCACCGTCCTGACGACTGCGCTTGCGGTCCTGCCGCAACCCCTTGCCGGCGCGAGCACCGCACCGCCCGCGGCGGACCCAGCCGGACAGATCGACCTGTTGCCGACCGCAGCGCCGGCCTCCCCATCGATCGCAACCCAACGCCGCGTGCAGGCGGAACCGACCGTGCGCTGCGACGATGGGCGCGGCGAGCAGGCCGGTAAGGATTTGCATCGTTCCGGCGTCCGCGTCCTGCTGCGGAGCAATGGCCGCACTTGGCGGCTCGATTTCAAACCGTCCGACGTGCGGCAGGGCTACGCCACCTGGAGCAAGTCACCCTACGCGATGATGTGAGGGCCTTGCTTGGCGGCTCTGCGCCGTATTCCGCCATTAAAAACCACACAGATCGTTCCCAAAAGCGGACGCTAGTGCCAGGCCATTTTCGTTCGACGGAGCGGGAGGGATCAAGAAAATGATATTATCAAGTTGGTAAATAACGATAATTCTATATCGCCATATTCCTGATCCCTCAAACGATCCCTCGTTACGAAACCTCTTCCATAACCTCGGGTTCCCGAGATTTTCCGCGCTTTACCGCAGTCTCATTTGCCTCAATCGGAAGCTTGGAATGATACCAGTCTAGACCAAGCAGTCCCAGATGCTCCTTCATTCCGCCTAGATCGAGATGCCAGCGCTTTTCCATAAAGCGGAGCAATTTCAGCCCCCGATCAGCAATCTGCTGCGGCCCCCATTCATCAAGACAAGAAACTTCGTTTTCCGCGTACGATCCGAAGCGAAAGCCAACAACTGCCTCTCCTTTGCCAACCACTTTCTCAGGAAACGGCTTATTAGAAAGGCTTGCATTCTTTGGCCGAGAAAGAGGCAAAAGGTTTCCGAGAGAGTTTCGCAATTGAACCTTTTGCTTATGCGTCAGTCCAGAAAACCTATCAACCCAATATTCAGCACGAGCCTGCTGCGGATAGATATGCTCCACCGTAATATAATCACTCGGACACTCTGCAAATGTCTTCCAATTGATTTTCTCTCTATTAGTTTTAGATTTATTTTGCAAATCTAGGTTATATTCATACAGAAAGTATCTTATCTTCGACCATCTGTAAAAACCCCTAACCTTAAATTGCTCCAAAATCCGAGACGAAATATTGTCCTTTTTAAGAAGCTCTGCCGTTGATTCATTGATTCGCCTAACAATGGCGTCGGAAGTTATTCGCTCTTGAGCAAAATCTTCTGCCAGCTTCACTGCCACAGTAGCGTACTCGTCACGATAATAATCAAAATACCTATCAATCAGAGCGCTTGCAAAAATTCGACGTTCAATCGCACTTAAAAGCGCGACCTGTTTCGTAGGATCGTCAACCTTTCTTAGAAACACCAACATCAGTGGATGATAAGACTCTGCACCAATTCTTTGCAGCTTATCCAACCAGATTTTTGTCCGCTCATCATACTGAGATTCAGCGGGATTGAAGATATCATACCAGATTTTTATGCTATCTTGGAGAGAGCTTACGTAGTCATAAACACTTAATAATGTGACCTTTTGCTCCGATGGGGCATCCTTGGCTACATTTTTCGGCACAAACATTTCTTCAAGCAGCGCAGCCGGATAATCATATCCGATATACTCCGCTGCCGTTTCTACAGCATTATCTACAGCACCAAAGTAAGTCACATAATGAGTGTATAAGAAGGCATCATCGCTCAGTGGTTTTTCTTTATTACGACCTAAGTTATGATAAATTGCTCGCCAACACTCATTTATGGCTTTTCTTAACTTCTGCCTTTCGTCAAAATCTTCATCGAATTTAATCGAAAGGTAGATGAGGCGATTCTTAAGGAGTTCCAGATAAGACAATGGCTTACCACGATTATTCATCGTCTCAAAGGCAATGCAGACATCAACATCATTAGAAATAGTAAATATGTTAAATAGAAGGTTTTGAGTCACCTTTCTATACAATATTTGCAATCCATCATTGTCTAGCGCCCCCACGCGTTCGGCAAAAAATGACTTAGCGCCTTCCAAATTACTTGTGTATACAGTCTGTTCTATATCACCAGATACGCGCTCGCCAAATATTTTGGACTTCAAGAAATTAAAACTCTTATCACTATCCTCATATCCGAATATGTAGGATCGGGATATAAATCCGTCCTTGGATTCAAATATAAACTTCTTTCTTATATCATCCTTGTCGGTATAATTTATCTTGTCGCCGTCATTTATTTTTTCAAGTATTACTTGAATTAATATGATTGCCGTGGTCAGCCGTTGCTGCCCATCAACAACAAAGTACGGCTCATAACTTTTAGAGCGAATGATCCACGCGTCGTCTTTCCAGCTATCGACAACAGCTTTAGGAACAGCCTCTAAGGTCAGAACGCCGGTATAGTGGTTCCGGTCTAACTCGAGTTGTTGCAAGTCTGACCAGAAATCCTTGAGCTGCTTTTCCGACCATGCATAGCCCCGCTGATAATCGGGTATCCGAAAGAGCCGTTCTGTAAAAATTTTCGATAAAGTAACGAGTTGATTATCCAAAACACCCTCCTGTTAGAGGTCGGTTCTGCACATGTCGAACGCAACCGCAAGCCCCTTTAGGTATACCCCATGGATACAAACTGTGAGGCGCGATATGTCGTCTCAATAGGGTTGTTAAGTCGACGCGGCATTTTCCTACACGTCCCCATATGCGATAAATGATCCGGTTCACCCCGGCGCGGCTGCGCCGGGGCTTTGGCTCCAGTCTTGGGGGTGAACCATGTCCGACCATTCACACTCTTCCTATCCCACCGCTGCCGGGCGGGGGTGGATTCCTGCTTCTCGCGATATCGGGTTGCCGGGGGAGTCCTTTCCGCGAACTCGGCGCTTGGGTGAGGGCGATCCCAGCTTGCGCTGGGATGACGTTGAGGGGGTGGGCGACGGTATGGGGCTGGGCGGCTCTGCGGGCTCGGGTGAGGCGGCGGGGCACAGTGACGCTCCTGACAGCGGGCAGGGCGCTTGGGCGCCGTCGGGCGCTCACGGAAGGTTTGGGGAGCGCGAGGGCGATGGCCCTCGCATTTTGTCTTCTTCTTCCTCCTTTGCCGATCTGGCGTTGGTGGAGGGGGCGAGTCCCCTCCACCATCCTTCGGATGGTCCCCCTCCCCGTGCCGGGGAGGACTTTTCATCTCACAATTCATGGACGGCTGAGCGCAAGGTTCGGTTTCTGCATCATCTCGCCGAGAAGGGCGATGTGCGCGCGGCGGCGGCGCGGGTGGGGATGAGCCGGCAATCGGCATATTTGCTCCGGCGGCGGGACGGTCTGTTTGCGCAGGGGTGGGCGGCGGCTCTGGTGCTGGCGCGGGCGCATGTGGAGGAAGTGCTGGCGACGCGGGCGCTCGATGGGGTGGAGGAGGCGGTCTTCTACCACGGCGAGCAGGTGGCGGTGCGGCGGCGGTTCGATGCGCGGCTGTTGCTGGCGCATCTGGCGCGGCTCGACCGGGCGGCGGAGGAGACCGAGGCGGGCGCCGATGCCGGGCGGTTCGACGAAGTATTGGCTTTGCTGGCGGGGGAGGCTCCCGGCGAGATGGCGTTGGCGGGCGTTCCGGGGCGCGCGCCACTGCCGCCGGAGCGGGCGGACTATGTTGCGGCGCTGGGCGATGCGCTGGCCGAGGCGGAGCGGGAGGCCTGGCTCGATGCGGCGGACGCCGGGGAGGATGTGGGCGACGCGCCCGATCTGGGCCGGGCCGAATGCCACGCGCTGGCGGCGGCCGAGTGGGACGGCTGGCAGGCCCGCGCCTTCGCGGCGGTGGATGCGGTGTTGGGGCAGGGCTGTGACGCGGCCGGGCCGATCGAGTTCAAGTCGATGGATGGGGCCGCTGTTGGCGGTGCGAGCGGCACGGTTCGGGCGGGTGTGGAAAGGGCTTGGCCGATTTCCGCTGGACCGTGTCAACCGTGTCAACCGGAGCGGGCAGGGCCGGCGCAGAAAAATGCGATGGCCGGGGAACCGGATGCCTCTGACGATGTTCTATTGGGTGAAGGCCGGCGCGGTGCTTCCCCCACCCCCCTCCGATACCGCGTCGGCCTAACCCCTCAGGATCAAGCAGCAGGACGCGGAAGCGGCGATCAGTTGTCGTCGTCCTCGTCGCGGACGGCGATTTCTACCTTGCCGGAACCGGCGCGGGAGATGCCGATCTTGTCGGCGGCGGCCTTGCTCAGATCGATCAGGCGGTTCGAATGGAACGGGCCGCGATCGTTGACGGTGACGATCACCGACTGGCCGTTGGCCGGGTTGGTGACGCGAACTTGCGAGCCGAGCGGCAGCGTGCGGTGTGCGGCGGTGAGCTGCGTAGGGTCGAAACGGTCACCGCTGGCGGTGCGGTTGCCGGCGAGTTCGCGGCCGTAGAAGCTGGCCATGCCGGAGCCGATGGTCTCGAACTCCTGCTCGTCGGCCTGGATGGCGTCCGTCAGCGGATTGGCGGGCAGGGCGGCCGGAGGCGGCGTCAGCGCGGCGGGCGGCACCATGGCCACCGGCGCGGTGATCGGCGCTTGCGCGGCAACGGGCTCTGCGCCCGGAAGTTTGGCCAGACGCCCCTCGGCAATCGCCGAAGAGGCAGGAGCTGCGATAAGCGAGGCCGTCGCAAGAACGAAGCCGAGGCGCTTGGCGCGAGCTTTAGGCGGTTGGTTTTGCTTCCCCGTCATGGGGATGGACTCCTACAGGCAGTTCATCGCCTTGAGGACCCATGGAAAAGCGGCCCGTCGCACTTTGGCAACGGGCCGCCGGATGTCGTTAACGCATTGAAAGGATTCGGATGGCCGAATCCGGGTGCTTACTTGGCGTCGCGCTGGGCCAGCAGGCGGAGTCGGAGGGCGTTCAGCTTGATGAAACCGGCCGCGTCCTTCTGGTCGTAGGCGCCGGCATCGTCCTCGAACGTGACGTGGCGTTCGGAGTAGAGCGAGTCCGGCGACTTGCGGCCGACGACCGAGGCATTGCCCTTGTAGAGCTTCAGGCGGACGGTGCCGTTCACCCGCTGCTGCGAGTGATCGATGGCGGCCTGCAGCATCTCACGCTCCGGCGCAAACCAGAAGCCGTTGTAGATGAGCTCCGCGTACTTCGGCATCAGCTCATCCTTGAGGTGGGCTGCGCCACGGTCGAGCGTGATCTGCTCGATCCCGCGATGGGCGCGGGCGTAGATCTCGCCGCCCGGCGTCTCGTACATGCCGCGCGACTTCATGCCGACGAAGCGGTTCTCGACCAGATCGAGGCGGCCGATGCCGTGCTTGCGGCCCAGTTCGTTGAGCGTGGTGAGGAGCGAGGCGGGGCTCATCGCGACACCGTTGAGAGCGACGCCGTCACCCTTCTCGAAGTCGATGGTGATGTATTCCGGTGCGTCCGGCGCGTCTTCCGGGTTGGCGGTGCGCGAGTAGACGTAGTCGGGGGTCTCTTCCCACGGATCTTCCAGCACCTTGCCTTCGGACGAGGTGTGGAGGAGGTTGGCGTCGGTCGAGAACGGGCTTTCGCCGCGCTTGTCCTTGGGGACGGGGATCTGGTGCTGCTCTGCCCAGGCGATCAGGGCGGTGCGGCTGGTCAGGTCCCACTCGCGCCAGGGGGCGATGACCTTGATGTTCGGATCGAGCGCGTAGGCCGAGAGTTCGAAGCGGACCTGGTCGTTGCCCTTGCCGGTCGCACCGTGCGCAACGGCGTCGGCGCCGGTCTCATGCGCGATCTCGATCAGGCGCTTGGAGATCAGCGGGCGGGCGATCGAGGTGCCGAGGAGATAGTCGCCTTCGTAGCGGGCATTGGCGCGCATCATCGGGAAGACGAAGTCGCGCACGAATTCCTCGCGCAGATCGTCGATGTAGATGTTCTCGTCCGGCAGGCCCATCAGCTTGGCCTTGGCGCGTGCGGGTTCGAGTTCCTCACCCTGGCCGAGGTCGGCCGTGAAGGTGACGACTTCGCAGTTGTAGGTGACCTGAAGCCACTTGAGGATGACGCTGGTGTCGAGGCCGCCGGAGTAGGCGAGGACGACCTTCTTGATGCTGTCGGACATGGGCGCGGGCTCCGCAGGAAAGGGCATGGGATTCGGGACGCGCGCCTATCAGCACGCGCCCCCTTGCGCAATGAAGGAAAGGTAAGGCCCTATTCGCCGAGCAGCGCAGCCTCAGCCACCGCCATGTAACCGCGGGTCAGCGGCAGGGTGCGGCGGTTGCGCGTATACTGGATCTGGTAGTTGCACATGCCGCCGCTTTCGAAGGCGGCCGTGGCGCCCGAGAGATAGAAGATCCACATGCGATAGAACCGCTCGTCCATCATCGCGACGATCGCCTGCTTGTTCGCGACGCAGCGCTTGTACCATTCGCGTAGGGTATAGGCGTAGTGGAGGCGAAGGTTCTCCACGTCCGTCGCGATCAGGCGGAACTTCTCGCTGGCCGCGACAGTCTCGCTCAGCGCGGGGATGTAGCCACCGGGGAAGATGTACTTGCGGGTGAAGGCATCGGTTGCGCCGGGGCCGCCCATGCGGCCGATCGTGTGGAGCAGCATCACGCCGTCATCGGGGAGCAGTTGTCCGCAGCCCTTGAAGAACTGCGCGAACTGCGCCTGGCCCACGTGTTCGAACATGCCGACCGAGACGATACGGTCGAACTTCTCGCCACGCGCCGCAAGATCCCGGTAATCGACGAGCTGGAACGTGCACTTGTCCGCCACGCCCGCCTGCTCGGCGCGTTCGCGGGCGAGTTCCAACTGCTCTTCGCTGAGCGTGATGCCCAGCACGGAGACATTGGCATGCTTGGCGAGATAGATCGCCATGCCGCCCCATCCACAGCCGATATCGAGCACGCGCTGGCCGGGCTCCAGCGCCAGCTTGGCGGCGATATGCGCCAGCTTGGCGGTCTGCGCCTGTTCCAGCGTCATGCCTTCGGGATCGGGCCAGTAGGCGCAGGAATACTGCATGTGTTCGATATCCAGGAACAGCTTATAAAGCTCGTTCCCGATATCGTAGTGGTGCGCGATGTTCTTCTTGGCGCTGGCGGCCTTGTTGATCCCGTCCACCAGCGTGACCAGCTTGCCGGTCACTTTTTTCAGCGCCGACTGTTCGTGCAGTTCGCCGCCCTTGTCCCATTTGGAATTGGCGCGCAGCAATTCGACGAGGCCCATGATGTCGTCATCATCGACGAGCAGTCGACCGTCCATGTAGGCTTCCGCCGCACCCAGGCGGGGGTCGGTCAGGATCTGCCGTTCGGCCTTGGCATCCGTGAAGCGGATGCGAACATCCGGAAAGCCGGCAGTCGCGGTGCCGAAGTGCTTTACGCTGCCATCGGGGCGGGTCAGTTCAAGCGTGCCCTGACGGACGCCGCGTTCGAGGAAGCGATCGAGAATTCCCATTGCCATCAGCCGTTTGTGAAGGGCGCTTGGGCCCGGAACAAGAAGTTTTCACGTGCGAATGTCGCAAGCGAAGGCGAGAAATCCGGCAGCTTTTCTCCTACTGCCGGGCAAGGAACAGCACATCGCGCGGCTGCGCGAGCAGGTGCTGGCCTGAATCAACGAAAAGCGTCTCTCCGCTCGCCAGCCAGCCATGCCCGAGGAACAGTGCGGCGTCGGCCACGTCGACGGGCGTGGTCTTGCGTCGGAGCAGGTTCAGCCGGTGCGAAACTTCGGTTTCCGCCTCGGTCTGGTCGTGGCTGGCCAGGATCGCGCCGGGCGCCAGCGCATAGATCCGATCCTCCTCACGCGGGCGTGCCATCGAGAGCATCGGCACTGTCGCGGCCAGCGCGTGCTTGCTCATCGTGTAGGAGAAGAAGTCGGGATTGGGATTGAGCAGCTTCTGGTCGGTCACGTGGATCACCCGTCGCCCGTGCGGGCTGCGTGAACGGGCAAGGAACGCCTGTGCCAGCCTGGCCGGGGTGCCCGCATTCACGCGCATCGCCTTTTCGAACGTTGCCGGTGCAAGATCCTGCGCGGTGTCGAGGTCGAACATGCCCGCGCAGTTCACCAGCACCCGCCAGTCAGGCAGCCGTGCGGCGAGGTCTTCGACCATGGCGACCGGGGCGTCCCAGTCGTCCAGTTCGCAGCTGACGATTTCGGCGCTGGGCAGTTCGGCGGCCAGCGCCTCTGCCTGTTCGCGCGATTGGCCGTAGTGGATCACCACGTGCCAACCCGCTGCGCCATAAGCGCGGGCGATGGCCGCGCCGATCCGCTTGGCGCCGCCGGTGACGAGCATTGCCGGCTTTGCGCTCACGCCCGGGCCGCTCCGTCGCCGGCTGGTTGACACAGTTGACACGGTTCAGGGAAAAATCCGCCGGCCTTCCCGACCGAGGCCGACAGGCATCGGTTCCAATCGCTTTCCGAGTGGGATGGGAGGGGGGAATTGCATCCGAACATCGCGCGCATAGGAGCATAGTCCGTCGGCTTAGGAAAGGCCCCTATCCACCGGGCAATACCTTGATTTCCCGTCCATTGATTTTTTGCCGAGGGGGCATAGGCTGCGCGCCATGATCCTTTTCGCGCTTCTTGCGGCAGCCGCCTCTTCTTCCGGGCCGACTTCCGCGCCGGCCTCCGCCGATCCACTGACGGCAGAGATCGCCGCGATCGATGACAAGGTCTTCACCGCGTACAACGCCTGCGACCTCGATACCTTTGCCCGCTATTTCGATCCCGATGTCGCTTTCTTCCACGACACCGGCGGCGCGACCTTCGATCGCAAGACGGTGGTCGACAACACCCGCAAGTACATCTGCGGCAAGGTCCGCCGCGAACTGCTGCCGGCCAGCCTGCATGTCTATCCGATCAAGGATTACGGCGCGATCGAGGAGGGGGAGCACTATTTCTGCGACCGCGCTTCCGGACAGTGCGAGGGGATCGCCAAATTCGTGATCGTCTGGGCGCGCCGTCAGGACGGTTGGCATGCCACGCAGGTGCTCAGCTATGGCCACCGCACGATGACCGAGGCGGAGCAGCGGGCGATACCGCAGGCGGAGCGATAGAGGGCCGGGCCATAGGCCAGCCCGCCCGGATCAGACAGGCAATGCAGTGCGGTTTGCCAGCGCCCGTTCGCGCAATTCGAAGTCACGCGCGTAGAAGCGGCGCAGGAATTCCAGCTGCGCCCGGCCCGGAAGTTCGCAGGGCGTATCGCAACGGTTGAACTGCGGCAGATCGGCAAGGTCCGCGCGGCCCAGCACGCGTCCGATCTCGTTCAGGCGCTCGTAGGGGAGGAGCCGGTCGATCGCCGGTTGCCCCCGGGCATCGAGCAGATACCAGGCCTGCGGGCGGAACACGTGATCGATGTCGAAGGCGCTGCGCGCGGATGCCAGGTGATCGATGGCATCGTCGATGCCGCGAAAGCCGGCGTAACGTTCCGCGAACGGTTGCGAAATCCTGCGATGGCGCGTCCCGCCGGAACGGGCATAGCGATAGGCGGAAACGAAGCGCTCGATCGGATCGCGCACGATCGCAAAGCTGGGCAGTGCCAGCAGGTCCGGCGCCGTACGGGCATAGTAGATGGCAGAGGCGTGCTTGGTCTGCGCGCCGTACAGGCGATCGCTGATCGATGTGCCGGCATTCTTCGGAACGTGGATGAAAAGAAGGCCGCTTGCGCGGATGCGGTGCAGCCGCTCGCGCCGTTTGGCATCAAGCCAGGGGCGCACACCCAGACGGGGCAGTCGTTCATGCACGTCGCTGACGAGCCGGACCCCGAAAGCGGACGCGACGATGCGGTTCAGGCCGCTCGTTCCGGAAGTCCGGTCGAGGGCGGGAGGCTGGAGGACAGTCGCCATGGCACATGGCAATGGCGGTTTCATGTGGGGGGCGAATTTCAGGATATTTCAGTTCCCGTCTTCGGCCCTGCATCCGAATTGCGGAAGCGTCGGGCCGGAAAGGAAAAGGGGCGCCCCGGCCTGTGCCGGTGCGCCCCCTGTCCTGTAAACTCGTGCAAACGGCCTTGCGGCCGGATCCGTGGTGGATCAGCGGCAGCGCGGGGTGCTGTTGTTGCGGTCGATCGAGCGACCCAGCAGCGCGCCGGCGCCGGCGCCCAGGATCGTGCCGGTGGCGCGATCGCCACGGGTGTCGATCGCACGGCCGACCAGCGCGCCGGCTACGCCGCCGATTAGCAGACCGGTGGTGCCGTTCGACTTCTTGCAGCGGTAACGACCGTCATTGCCGCGCCAGTAGCGGATGCCGTTGTTGGTGTGATGGTATTCCGGGCCACGGCCACGGCCGTGCGCCTCTGCGGTCTCTGCAACGCTCATGCCGACGGGAACGGCAACGGTGGCGATGGCAGCGGCGAACAGGGCTTTACGCAAGATATTTCCTCCTGATTTCATCTCTATTGCGACTTGCCCCCCTCTTTGCTGCCGGCACTTCAACGCACGATGAATGAGGCTGAAATCTCGCGCCTAAGCGATGGAATGTGCCTCCGCGTCGGTGAATGCCCCTTGCTATTGGGTAAAGTTACCGGGGTAGACTCGGCTTTGCGCAGGGGCCGTTTCCGGTGCCGTATGCGCAGGCCGGAATCGGGCCATAACGGTTGAAGGAGGAAGGATGTCCGAAGATCCGTCCATCGGCGCATTCGCCATCGTTCCATGCAACGACCTGCCCGGGGCCATTCCATTCTGGGAACGCCTGGGCTTCGCGCGCACCGGCGGTGATCCGCATTATGTGATCATGACGGGGTGGGGCTGCGAGGTTCATTTGACGCAGGCCGGCACCGGCCCCTGGCGCGTTCCAGCGGAGCACAACCCGTTCGGCCTCTTCATCCGCACCCCCGAAGTGGACGCCATCGCCGCGCGCGTGGATGATCTGATTATCCGGCCCGGCGGCGTGCTGAGGCACCGCGAATGGGGGCTCTACGAAGTGGGGATCAACGGACCCGATGGCCTGCTGGTACGGATCGGCTGGCCATCGGCATTGATGCCGAGGTGAATGCCTCCGGCGAAGGAAGGCGCGATCAACTGCTCTAAGTCGCCCGGCGCTTGGATAGGTCAGCCTGAGCGGGATTTGCTGGGAAACGGACGTGCGCTTGCTCATCCCGCTGCGGCTAACTGCGCTGCGCTTGGTAAGTCTCGCGCCCCTCCCGCTTGCAGGAGGGGGTGGGCTTTCACAATGTGGGCGGATGCGGAACGACGACTCTGAGCGCCTATAGACGCCGCGTCGCGGACGGTCGTCCCACTACGACCTCTCAGTAGCCGACCGCGCGCCGCACTTCGCGCTCGCCGCTGCGTGTGTAGCCATGCTCATGCGAACCCGGGCGGCGTTCGAACTTGAACTTGCCCACGGTCGAACTCATCGCGCCGGCCTGTTCGGTCAGCGCGCGGGCGGCGGCGTTGGACTGTTCGACCATCGCCGCGTTCTGCTGGGTATTGGTGTCCAGCTGCTGGATTTCCCCGCTCAGGCCGCGCATGGTTTCCGCCTGCGTGGCCGAATAGCGCGAGATGTCTTCCGCGCGCGCGGTGGTATCCGCCAACCTGGTGATGATCTCTTCCAATGCCGCGCGGGTCTGGGCGACGAGATCGACGCCCTCATGCACGTCCTGCGTCGATTTGGTGATCAGGTTCTTGATGTTGTTGGCCGATTCCGTGGTGCGATGGGCCAGCGCGCGCACTTCCGTGGCGACGACCGCGAAGCCCTTGCCGGCTTCGCCCGCGCGTGCGGCCTCTACCCCGGCGTTGAGCGCCAGCAGGTTGGTCTGGAAGGCGATCGCCTCGATCACGTCGATGATGCTGGCGATTTCGGCGGAGCTGGTTTTGATCTTGTCCATGGCGACGACGGCCGATTCCATCACGGTGCCGCCATGGCGCGCGTGGTGCGCCACTTCGGAAACGCTGGCGTTGACCTGCCCGGCATTGTCGGCCGTGGTGCCGATGGCGCCCGTCACCTCGCGAATACCCTCGGCAACGCGGGCGATGGTGGCGGCCTGGCTTTCCGTGCGGAAGGCCAGATCGTTAGCGGCGGCGCTGATCTCCTGCGCGCTGACTTTCACGCTTTCGGAGGAATCGGTGATGTCCAGCACCAGCGCGCCAATGCGGCGGCGCATCTCGTGGAAGTCTATCGCGAGCTTTTCGAACGCCGGTGGCAGGCCGCCCAGTTCGGCCTGGAGGTTGCCGTGGGCGACTTGCTCCATCGCATCGCTCATCGTGCCCAGCGCGCGGTCGCGGTCCAGCGCCTCGTGCACGAAGTAGGTGTTCAGGGCGATCTGCATGTCCTGCATGGAGGCCTTGACCAGCGTGGCGATGGCGTGGCCGGCGGCGCGGCTGGAAAGGGGGGTGATAAGGCGGCCGGTCATCATCGCGGTGATGACTTCCTCCAGCACCATTGCATAGGAGGAGACGTAGTAGTCCGGCGTCAGGCCGACGCGGGCGTGGATTTCGCCGATCTTCTCGCTGCGGGCGCGGGCCTCGCCGTCGAAACGGTTCGAGAACAGCTTGATCCAGTGTTCGTATTGCGCGTTGGATGCACGTTCGCGCACAGCGCTGGTGGGCAGCAGGCGCGAGAGTTCGGGCGTGGCCTCGATGCGGGTGTAGAGCTTGGCCAGCGCCTTGCGGGCGTGCTTGCGCATGGCGGCGCAGAGCTTGGGGAAATGCCGATAGTTCGCCTCGTCCAGCGGCGCGATGTTGACGCGCGGCGTTGCGGTGTTCGCGGCGTTCTTGGCGGCGGAAGTGGCGCTCATGTTCGGTCCATCCCATCGGCGGCCCGCCTCTGCCGCCGGGCGTCGGGGCGGCAGGCCGCAGTCTCCTGACACGGGCGGTTCGCCTGGATGGCAGGCCCGCGATAGGGGCGGGTTTACCGCCGATAGACTAAGATGATGAGATGGAACGACTAAGGGCGGGCCCTAGGACAAGGGCCGGTCAGAAGGCGCGGCCCGCGTGTCGATCGCGGGCCGGGTTTCAGATCAATAGCACTTCAGATCGCCGCGATCGACTTCGCGGCCCAGCAGGCCACCGGCGACGCCGCCGATGATCGCGCCCAGCGTCTGGTCTCCGCTGCCGGCGATCTCGTGGCCGGCCAGCGCGCCCACGCCGGCGCCGATGATCAGGCCGGTGGTGCCGTTGTCACGCTTGCAATAGTAGCGCCCGTCACGGCCGCGCCAGACATGGTCGTTGCGGCTGACGCGCGGCGGGTTGCGATAGCGGCCGCGCGAATCGTAGCGATAGTCACGCTGCGGCGGGCGATGCTGCGACGCGCCGTAGGAGGGGCCGCCATGCTGGGGGCCGCGATACGGGTCGGCCGAAGCGGGGGCCATCGGGAGGATCGCGCTCGCCATGGACAGCGCGAGCAGAAGCTTCTTCATGAATTCTGTCCTTGTTGGAAATCTGTATCTTAGGACGGTAACGGCCCTGATGGACTAAGGCTGCGGAACTCTGGATTAATGGCCACCGCCTGCCGCGCGGTGAGAGATGAACCGAGCCATACGGGCGACGAAACGAAGGGCTTGCGATGATGACGTCAATGCTGCTGGATCTGGTCGATGTCTTTGCCGGAGCGGGGCTGCGCGGCAACCCGTTGGCGGTCGTGCGCGGGGGCGGCGGACTGGATACCGGGGAGATGCAGGCGCTGACGCGCTGGCTGGGCTTTTCGGAAACCACCTTCCTGCTGCCGCCGACCGATCCCGATGCGGATTACCGTGTGCGCATCTTCTATCCGGCGGGCGAGTTGCCCTTCGCCGGACACCCGACGCTTGGAACCGCCCATGCCTGGCTGGCGGCGGGCGGCGTGCCGAAAGTGCCGGGCAGGATCATGCAGGAATGCGGGATCGGGTTGGTGGAGGTGCGCCAGCAGGACGGCATGCTGGCCTTCCGCGCGCCGCCCCTGCTGCGAGAAGGGCCATTGGAAGAGGCCGAACTGGCGGAGACGATCCGGCTGACCGGCGCGGATCCCGCAACGGTGATCGCCGCCGTTCATGCCGCAAACGGGCCGGGCTGGAAGTTGCTTCACCTGGCCAGCGCGGAGGCCGTGCTGGCTGCCGAACCGGTGGCCAAGGCGCCCAAGGGCACCGACGTAGCGCTGTTGGGGCCTTGTGCGCCGGGCGGCCCCGCCCAGTTCGAGGTGCGCGCCTTCTTCGCCGATCCGCAGGGCCGCATGTGCGAGGATCCGGTGACCGGCAGCCTGAACGCGGCGGTGGCGCAATACCTGTTCGGGGCGGGGCTGGCCAAGGGCAGCTACGTCGCGGCGCAAGGTCGCAAGGTGGGCGCGGACGGGCTGGTTCACTGCACCCACGCGGCCGACGGATCGATCTGGATCGCCGGGCGCGTGGATACGGTGTCTTCAGGCGGTGCCCTGCAGTTTTAACCCGCCTTCTTGGGCCCCGGTTTTTTGGGGAGCGCGATTTCGGCGGTGCCGAGGCACATCTTCACGCCGCGCTGGTTGGTCATCAGGTGCTTCACGTGGACGAGGTGGCGCCCTTCGGCATCGACCGATTTGTCCACCACTTCGGCGGTCTGGATCGTCACGTCGCCGGTCAGCGCCGGGCCGCGATAGTTGGAGACGGAATGGACCAGCATGCCATGCTCGCCCACCCAGCCCGAGAGGTAGTCGGTCACCCACGAACCCATCGACGCGCCGTAGCCATAGCCGCGCGGCATGCCGATGCGGCGGGCATACTTGGGGAACAGGTGACCGCGTGAGGGGCCGTAGTAGGCGCCGTCGGTGAGGAAGGGGTTCACCTTCATCATGTCCGGATCGTTTTCATACCCCGCCATCTCACGCGTGAAGCCCAGCGCTTCCAGATCGTTCTTGCGCAAGTTCATCGTGCCCCAGGTATTGACGATATAGGCGCGCCATTCGGTGGCGAAGCTGGCCAGCGAGTGTGGGCCGAACACGCGTTCGGGCAGCTGGTCGCCCACCTGCACGTCATCCCACCAGCGTTCCTTGTGGCCAAGGTCGTGCAGCATCTGCACCCAGGCGAAGACGCGCGCCTCGATGTCGGCCACTGCCTCGTCCGACCATTCGGGATCGGCGAAATCGTCCGGATTGACCGCCGCGCCGCCGGCGTGGGCGTTGTAGCGCAGGGCGGTGGAGCGCTGCGTGGCGATCTTCTCGCCATTCTGGTTGGTGTAGTTGTTGTCGCCCCGCTGGAAACAGGTGGGGCCGAAGCCGGTTTCCTTGACGGCATAGTCGAAGGGAATGCGCGTATTGGTGATCACGTCGCCGGCCTTGATCCGGGTATCGTGGAACCACCACTCGTCGCCCGCGAACAGCAGGTGCGAATTGGGAATGCAGCCGACGCAGGCCGGCGCGGCGCCGTGGCCGTCATCGGTGGCGATCGGGAAGCTCTGCGGGGCGACAAGGCCGCCCCAGCGGCTGGCCGCGGCAAAGTCCGGATCGAAATGGACGAGGTTCGGATAATGCATGGCATGGACCCAGCGCCGGATATCGTTGGCGGCGATCGGCTCGCGCAGGGGCGAGAAGTCCATGACCTTGCCGAGGTACTGGTCGATGTCCGAACAGTCGAGCGTCTGGGCGGTAGCGGTGGCGTTCATTGGGTATCTGTCCTCACGCGGTGGCCGCTCTGGTGCACGGGCCGCCGTCGGTTCTTGAAAGGGCGAAAGGTCAGGTCGTGCGGATGCCGGTGGCTTCGTCGGACTTGAACACGGGAATCTCGGTGTCCGCCTTCAGCATGACCAGCGGCAGCACCCGGTCGGTCGACTTCTGGTAGTCGGCATAGAAGGGGTGGCAGTCGATGAAGAAGTCCCACACCTTCTGGCGCTCTGCGCCTTCGGGTTCGCGCCAGGTGCCGCGGAAGGCCTGGGTGGCGATCTGGAATTCGATCTCCGGCGTGGCAACGATGTTGAGATACCATTGCGGGTGGGTATCGGCGCCGCCCTTGGATCCGCAGATCACCACTTCGCCGCCGATATCGGCGTAGCAGAGCGGGGTAATGAAGACCTTGCCGCTCTTGCGGCCGATGTACTTGACCAGGCAATGCGTCGCGAACTTGCGCCCGCCGACCGGGGTGATGTCCATGATATGGCCCTGCACGCCGCCGGAACCGAGATACATGTCGCGATGCTCGGTCACCCAATCGCGTCTGACGGCGCTGATCGCCGCTGCCGTTTCGTCGCTCATGATGTGCTCCTCTCCACGCCGTCTTTGGGCCCGTTCGTCTTCAGGACCGTTGGTCTTCAGACAATTCGGGCAGGAAGATCGCGAAGGTCGGGCGGCGGGTCCAGAAGCGATAGGCTCTGGCCGGCAAGTATCACCGGGGCGGGTTTTGCGGGGACCTGCGCATTCGCCGCCGATGCGGAGAGAGGGTGCCGATTACGCGCTCACGACCTAAGTATGGCCGTCCCCCTCGATTCGATTGTTGGAAACAGGCTCTTCATGCGTCGCTATTTCATCCCCGCGCTTACCGCGATCATGACGGTCGCCGTGCCTGCCCAGGCCGAGGACACCGTGAGCATCGACATCTATGCCATCCCTTCGCAGCCGATCGTGGACGCGGTGGCGCAAGCCAGTCGCGATCTTGGCAAGCGCGGCATGTCGACATTCTTTGCGCAGGGCCAGGCCGCCCATGTCACGCTGTATCTGACCCGATATCCCGCCAGCGCGGAGCCGCAACTGAAGGCGGCGGTCGCCAAAGTTGCGGAGGGCTGCAAATCCTTCCCTCTGGCCATCGAGGGTTCGGAGCGCACGGCCTCCAACTGGGTGTTCCTGAGCGTCGTACGCAGCGCTGCCCTGCAAAGGCTGGCGGACGAGATCACCCTGGCGGCGGAGCCATTTCGCGCGCACGACGTCACGCCGCCTGCATGGATGCGGGAGTATCCGGCGAAGCTTCCGGCGTTCGAGCGCTATGGCTCTCCCAATGTCTTCATGCAGTTCGAACCGCATCTGACATTGCTGGCGAACGAGACCAATCCCGGCCTTGCCGCATTCATGGCGGATTTGGAGCGGAACCCGCCCAAGGCGACGGGCAAGGTGGCAGGCATCGGCATCGGCGTGGTCGACGCCAATGGGCAGATCCTGAAGACTCTGTCCGAATATCGTTGCGATAGTTGAGTGCCGCCGGCGCCCGGCTCACGATGAGCCGGGCGCCGGCATTCTCAGCCGATCATGCGTTCAATTGGCGGATCGGCGTGTTTTCCTGCCAGCCTTCCATCCAGTCCAGCACGTCCTCGTACGGCATCGGGCGGCAGATGCCGTAGCCTTGGCCGTTGTGGCAGCCGAGCGAGACCAGCAGGTTGCGGATTTCCTCGTTCTCCACGCCCTCGGCGACGAGGGGGATGCCCAGGCTGTCGCAGAGCACCACCAGGCTGTTGACCAGCGACTGGTCGAAGCGGCTTTCGGTGAAGCGCTGGATGAACGAGCGGTCGATCTTGATCTCGCTGATCGCGAAATCCCGCAAGTAGCCGAACGATGTGAAGCCGGCACCGAAGTCGTCGATGGCGAGGGCGATGCCGTTGTCGCGCAGGCTTTCCACCACGCGGCGGGCTTGCGAGGGGTTGGTGATCAGCGCCGTCTCGGTCAGTTCCAGCGTCACCCGCTTGGGGTCGATGCGATGGCAGTTCACCATGTCGACCAGATCGTCGACGAAGCTGGGGCGTTCCAGCATCCGCGCGGACAGGTTGATCGAGATCGACGCGCCGTCGACCTTGTCCTGAATCTGGGCGAACTGTTCCAGCACCTTGTCGATGCACTGGTGCGTGAAGGTTTCCAGCAGAGGGCTGTGCTCCACCGCGCGGATCAGCTGGTCGGCGGGGATATTGCCGATGCGCGGGTGGTTCCAGCGGACCAGCGCCTCGAACCCGAGCACGCGGCCGTCGCGCATGTCCACCTTGGGTTGCCAGTGCCATTGCAGCGTGTCGTGCGCGATGGCGGCTTCCAGTTCTTCCAGCATGATCTTGGGATCGACCGCCGGATGGGAAGGCATGCCTTCCTGCCAGGTGGCCAGTTTGGCCAGGCCGCGCTTGGCCTCGTACATGGCGTCGTCCGCTGCCGAGAGCAGGCCGGCGGGCGAGAAGCCGCGCTGCGGACAGAGCGCGATCCCCAGCGAGGCGCCGACATGCATGACGCGACTTTCGTGGACGATCGGCTGTTCGATCAGGCGCACCAGCTTGGCGGCCAGCGCGGCGGCGTTCTCCTCGTCGTCCACGTCCTGCAGCAGCAGCGCGAACTCGTCGCCGCCCAGGCGTGCCACGGTGTCCACCTCGCGCAAGTGGCCGCGCAGGCGGCGGGCGACGGTGGTGAGGACGACATCGCCCACGGCATGGCCGAAGCTGTCGTTGATCTCCTTGAAGCGATCGAGGTCGATCATCATCACCGCGAAGCTGTCGCCGGTGCGGCGGGCGCGGGCGCAGGACTGGCCCAGCCGGTCGAACAGCAGCGTGCGGTTGGGCAGGTCGGTCAGCGGATCGTGGAGGCTGCGGTGCGTCAGTTCCTCCTCCGCGCGGCGCAAGTCCTGCCGATACTTGCGCCAGGCGATGCCTTCCTCGACCGAGGCGGCGACGCGTTCGGGCGAAAGCGCGCGCTTGGTCAGGAACTCGGTCATGCCGGACTTGATGGAATCGGCGGCAACCTGTTCGTCCGAATTGCCGGTGACGGCGACGATCGGGCAATCGGGATCGACTTCGGCGCGGATCGTCGGCACCAGATCGCGCCCGTCACCGTCGCCCAGGCCGAAGTCCAGGAACACGATGTCGAACTGCGGTTCGGCCAGGCGGATCAGTTGCAAGGCTTCGGCCTGCGACGCGGCCTCCATCACGTTGATGCGACGCGGGCAGCGTTCCAGCATGCGGATCAGGCGTTCGCGGTCCACATCGTCGTCATCGATCACCAGCGCCTGGATGTCGTTCGTGCCGTTGTGCAGGTATTCCATGCGCAATTGTCCTTCGATCGGCACGTTCTGGGGCGGAATGGGCAGTGAGGATGAGGAAGGTTGGTAAGTCATGACAATAGGGCCTCTCGTCAGGGGAGGTTCTGGGTGCAGGCGTATCGGGAAATGAATTCGGCAAGCTGAGAAAACTGCGGGCCGACCGCGGATTTCACCATGTATCCGGCGACATGTTCGTCATAGGCGCGCGCCCGGTCCTGATCGCGCGCGCTGGTGGTGAGGATGAAGACCACGGTGCGCGCCAGATCGGGATCGGAACGCAGTGCGTGAAGGAACTGGAAACCATCCATGTTAGGCATGTTGAGGTCCAGCAGGACGATCACCGGGGTCTCGACGTGTTTCGACGGATGGCGGCCGCGCAGGATCAGCAGCGCCTCCGCCCCGTCACCGGCGGTGATTTGCGGGCAGGGCACCCGACAGCGGGCGAAGCTGCGCAGCACGCCTTCCAGCGCGACGTCGTCGTCATCGACCACCAGTACGGTGCAGTGCATGTCCTGCAGGGCCTGCGCGGCCGGCCCGGCATCAATCATCGTCCATCTCCTTCAGAAGGACGCGCGGCCAATGGATTTCGAAGCAGGCGCCGCCCAGATCGCCGGGGGAGCGTACCGTGATCATGCCGCCGTGGGCGTTGATCATCCGGCGGGTGAAGGCCAGGCCCAGTCCCTCGCCGCTGGTGCCGGGCGAGGCGCGGTGGAACAGCTTGAAGATGCGTTCCTCGTTCCCTTTCGAGATGCCCGGCCCGTCATCGTCCACCGTGAACACGGTGTAGCGCCCGTTCTCGCGCACGCCGATGCGGATTTTGCCTTCGGCGCCGCCGTGGTGCTTCACCGCATTGCCGATCAGGTTGCGCAGCGAAGTCGCCAACGGGGCGCGGGGGGCACGGAACGAGCTGCCGCCTTCCGCGATATCCACGTCCACCGTGAAGGTGTCCGGCACCAGCGCCAGGCTCAGCGCCTCTTCCACCAGATCGCAGGGGGTGACGATCTCCGTCTCCAGATCGCGGTTGCCGGCGCGGGCATAGCGGAGCAGGTCGTCGATCATCTGCTCCGCACGATCGATGCGCAGGGCGATGCGGTCGAAATTGTGCCGGACCTCCGGCGTCATGGTGTCGTCGCCCAGATCCTCGCGAATCCAGGAGATAAGATCGGCAATCCCGCGCAGGGGAGAGCGCAAGTCGTGGCTGGCGACGTAAGTGAATTCTTCCAGCTGCGCGTTGGTCTGCTGCAGGGCTTCCTGCCCGCGCTTGCGCACGGTGATGTCGGTGACGATCGCCATGTAGAGCGGCTGCGCCATCGTCTCCAACCGCGTCAGCGCCACTTCCACCGGGATCTCGCGGCCCAATCGGTGCAGCCCAGTCAGGTCGCGCCCCAGCCCCATCGAACGCGCGACGGGCGAGTGGGTATAGCCGTCGACATGGTGATGATGTTCCGTGCGATAGCGCGGCGGCAACAGCGTATCGAGCGAACTGCCTACCAGTTCCTCCCGCGCATAGCCGAACAGGTCGGCCAGCGCCTGGTTGAGCTGGACGATGCGCTGGCGGCTGTCGATCACGATCAGCCCCAGCGGCAGGTTCTCGAAGATCTGGGAAAAGCGTTTCTCCGCCGTGGCAAGGCGGATCATGTTGCGCACGTGCAGGATCGCGAACTGGTCGAATGCGCCGGCACAGGGGGCCAGCGTGATCTCGCCCGGCTGTTCCGCGCCGTCGATCCGCGTGAAGGTCGTCGGGCGGGTCCATGGCAGCCGTGCCTCGGCCGAGGTGGCGAAGTGGGACTGCAGCATCTGGAGCAGAGCCTCGCCGTCCTCCTGCTCCATCCACAGCGTGACGAGGGAGAGCCGCAATGCCGCCGGATCGGCTTCCCCCACGATCGAGGCGAAAGCGGGGTTGGCCCACGAAATGACGCCGGCGCGGTCCACCACCACGGCGCCGGTCGGCGCGTGCTGCAGCGCCGCATGAACTTCGACAAGGCCATCGACTACGATCGACACGCAACCTCCCAGTACAGAAGCAGGCCTCATCCCCGGAATGGGAAGGGTCCGGCAGGGCGACCGGGAGGGTCGTTTCGCGTTCATTCAGTGACGCGGGTGGCGAACCTCCTGCGTCATACTTGGGCCAAGGGGCGTTTGCGGCTTACCAAGGGGGCGTTCCGTCGAACCCCCTAGGATTGATCGATATCCAGCCAATGTCGGCCTGCGGGCGCGACTTCGGATGCTTTTTGCACTTTCCGGCGACTGTTCCGCGTGATGCCGGGGTGTTGCCCCGGCACGGAAAAATCAGATTTCGACGAACTTGCCCGCTTCGCGATCCTTGCGGACTTTCAGGCCGTTGAACACCGATCCGCTCATCGTGATCCACACGCCCGGCTGGGCGGCCTGGCAGCAGGCGAAGGCCATGCCCAGGTTGAAGGTGGCATCGCTCTCCGCAAAGCGTGCAGGCGCGAGGGCGCCGGTCAGCACCACGGTCTTGCCTTCCAGCCCGTCCAGCGCCTTGGCAGTCTCGGTCATGGTGTCGGTGCCATGGGTGACGACGACGTGGCTCTCGGGCGCGGCGGCGATAGTGGCGCGGATCAGGGCGCGATCGGCATCCGTGAGTTCCAGGCTGTCCTTGCGCAACAGTTCCACCACGCGAAACGGATGGGCGACGCGCGAGGTCTTCAGCAGCTTTTCGATCACGCTTTCGGCGATCTGGTATTCGCTGAGGGCGTCGAAGTACTGCTTGTCGAAAGTGCCGCCAGTGGTGACGACGAGGATCGGGGGGAGGCTCATGCCCCGCCCTTTAAACCGGCGGCGGTGGTGCGGCAACCGTCAGCCGTTCCAGGCCATCCGCTGCCACCACATCCTCCCGCATCAAATCCCGTCATCCCCGCGCAGGCGGGGATCCCGCTTCCTTCTGCAACGTCGCCAAGAAGAGCGGGGCCCCCGCCTTCGCGGGCGCGACGAGGTTGTTGTTGCGGATGCCATGCTTCGTCGACCCGGCGGTTGAGGCGACCGAGATTCACGCCTTTGCCATCTCGTTCAGCGTCACATAGTCCAGCTTGCCGGTACCCAGCACAGGCAGGGCGTCCAGCACGCGGATCTCGCGCGGGATCATCAGTTCGGCAATGCCGTTGGCACGGCCCCATTCCTGAAGCGCCTTGTGATCGGCGCCCTTGGCGGTGGTGTAGAGCACCAGTTGCTCGCCCTTCTTGGCGTCCGGCCGGGTGACCACGGCGCTTTCCGCATCGGGCCAGACCTTGGCGGCATAGCCTTCCACCGCCGGCAGAGACACCATTTCGCCCGCAATCTTGGCAAAACGCTTGGCCCGGCCGCGAATGGTGACGAAGCCGATGTCGTCGATGGTGACGATATCGCCGGTGTCGTGCCAGCCCTCGACGGGCGGCTGGAGCACGCCGGGCGCGCTCGCCAGCAGGTAGCCGGCCATGACGTTCGGCCCGCGCACGTAGAGGCGGCCGCCCTCGGTAATGCCGGGCACGTCCTCAAGCCGCGCTTCCATCGCCGGCAACATGCGGCCGACCGTGCCCGCCTTGAAGTGCATCGGCGTGTTCACCGCGATCACCGGCGCGCATTCGGTGGCGCCATAGCCTTCGAGGATGCGCAGGCCGAACTTGTCGGCATACGTACGGCGGGTTTCCTCACGCACCTTCTCCGCGCCCGCGAAGATGTAGCGCAGCGAGTAGAAGTCGTAGCTGTGCGCCATGCGGGCATAGCCGGAAAGGAAAGTGTCGGTACCGAACAGGATCGTGGCATTGGCGTCGTAGGCGAGCGCGGGCACGATGCGGTAGTGCAGCGGGCTGGGGTAGAACACCGTGCGGATGCCGTTCAGCAGCGGCAGCAGGGTGCCGCCGGTCAATCCGAACGAGTGGAACACCGGCAGCGCGTTCAGCACCACGTCGGCGGGGTTGAAGTCGATCCGCGCGGCCAGTTGTGCGCAGTTGGACAGGAGGTTGCGGTGGCTGAGCACCACGCCCTTGGGCGCGCCTTCCGATCCGGAGGTGAACAGGATCACTGCGGGCGCTTCGGGTGAGACCTTGCGGCGGGCATGGCGGCTGGCGGCCAGGCGGCCGGTCAGCATGTGCCAGAGTTTCGCGCCCGTGCCGATCTCTGCTGCCAGGTCTTCGAGGTAGAGTACCGTGCGCCCGTCCGCCTCCAGCGCGGCGATCACGGGTTCCAGCTTGCCCTGTTCGACGAAGGCGCGGGCGGTGACGACGGTTTCGATCTTCGCAGTGGCGCAGGCGGAAACGAGGCTGGCCTGACCCACCGTGAAGTTCAGCATGGCCGGCACGCGGCCCTCGGCCTGAAGCGCGAAGAAGGCGAGGGCGACGCCGCTGACGTTCGGCAGCAGCAGGCCCACCGCTTCGCCGGGGCGGGTGCGATAGGCAAGCCGTTCGCCCAGCAGTTCGGCGCCCAGGATCAGGCGGTTGTAGGCGAGCGGTGTGCGCTTGATATCCTCCACCACCTTGGTCTTGCCGCCGTGGACCGCGCGCGCTTCGCAAAGCGCGGCGAACAGCGTGCTGTTCGTATGGCTGGTGTCGAAGATCATCCGGCTCATCTCGTCATAGAGACGGCGGCCGGCGATGGCGCGGCGCTGGCGGGCGGTCATCTCGCCCTCAATGCTGAAGCGGCGCGCGGGCAGCACGTCGATCGTCACCTTGGGGAACCAGCGCTGGCGCACCTTGCCCTTGAGGTGGGAGAAGGGCGTGTACTGCGGCCCGTCAAGGCGGACGGGCACGATCGGCGCGTCGGCCTTGTCGGCCACCATGCCGGGGCCGTCGAACACTTTCATCAGCGCGCCGGTTACGGTGATGCGGCCTTCGGGGAAGATCACCAAGGTACGGCCTTCCTTGACGGCACGGACCATCGCCTTGGCCGCCATCGGATTGGTGGGATCGACGGGGAAGGCACGGAACAGCTTGAGGAAGGGCTGGATCCACCAGCTTTGGGCGATCGCGGTGTGGACCGCGAAAGTCGGTTTGCCGGGCAGGAACGCGCCCAGCAGCACACCGTCCAGATAGGACAGGTGGTTGACGACGACGACGGCCGGTTCGCCGGGCTTGGGCATGTTTTCGATGCCGTTGATCTCGACCCGGTAGAGCATGCGCAGCACGGCGCGGATCACCGCCTTGAACAGCGTTTCGGGCAGCAGCCAGATCGAGATCACCGCCACCACCAGCGTCGCGAAGCCCAATACGCCGATCACGCCGGGCACGCTCACGCCGCTGGCCAGCAGCACCGCCACCACGCCGACGGCGAGCACGGTCATGCCCGCGTTCAGGATGTTGTTGGCGGCGATCACTTGCGAGCGTTCTTCGGGTGCGGAGTGGATCTGGAGGATCGCGTAGAGCGGCACGATGAACATCCCGCCCGAGAACGCGATGATCACGAGGTCGGCGAAGATCTTCCACGATTGCGGGTGGGCCACGAACTGCGGCACCGTGGCGTCGATCACCGTGGGTACGAAGAAGCGCGTCGACAGCCAGAGGTCGATCAGGCCGATGGCCAGCATCAGGGCGCTGACCGGCACGTAGCGGGCGGAAACTTCGCCCTTCAGCAGCCGATTCACCGTCATCGAGCCGAGCGCGATAACCACCGAGAAGACGACCAGGAACAGCGTCGCCACTTCCTTGCGCGCCTGAAGCGTGTCGGAGACGAGCGGGACGAACTCGGTCAGCAAGATCGCGCCGGCCGTGAAGAACCAGCTGATGCCCAGCACGGCGAGCCAGACGCCGCGCCCGCGATGGGCGGCGACCAGCACGGCCCATGTGCCGCGCGCGATATTCCAGTCGATCGGGTGCCCATCGCGGCTGGGCGGGGCGGCGGGGACTGCTTGCGCGGCCAGCCAGCCCAGCACCGCAAGGCCCATGGCGACCAGTCCGGCCTCCCACGGAACGACCTGTCCGGCCAGCAACTGGCCGCCCAGGATGGCAAGGAACGTGCCCGCTTCGATCAGGCCGGTGGCGCCCATGACTTCATGTTCGCCAAGGTGCTGCGGCAGGATCGAGTATTTCACCGGGCCGAACACGGTGGAATGCAGGCCCATCAGGAACAGGCTGCCGAGCAGGACCGGGATCGATTCCCACGCAAAGCCGACAAGGGCGAGGCCCATGATCCCCACTTCAGCCAGCTTGATCCAGCGGACCAGCTTGGCCTTGTCGATCCGGTCGGCAATCTGGCCGGCGAGGGCGGAGAACAGGAAATAGGGCAGCGTGAACAGCCCTGTCGCCACGACCGACAGCATCCCCGCCTTGTCCGGCGCATCGCGCAGCAGGCCGTAGTTGGCCAGCAGCAGCATCGCGTACTTCAGCAGGTTGTCGTTGAACGCGCCCAGGAACTGGACGCAGAACATCGGCGCAAAACGCCGCTTCGATAGCAATGAAAAGTCTGGTGCCGCCACGCCCGTATCCCCGTCTGTGAATGTGCCGTTTGGCCTTCAACGCGTTTGCGGTGGGTTAAGCCACCACCGATTCGCAATCGCGAGCTTTGGATTGCACAAAAATATACACCGTTCAATTTAAAAATAGACGGTGTTCAATTTTGTTTCGTGCGATGGTGAAGCCCGCTTAGGGGCGGTCGGTCAGGCGGCTTGGATTTCGGCGGGGGAGGGGCGGGGCCAGTCGATCAAGCCGATCGCGTTGTCCACGAAAGCCTCATGGTCCTTCAGCGTCGGCTTGTCCGGCCGCATCAGCACGTCGGAGCGATAGCCAACCATCGCGGAGACGATCAGCAGCGTCAGCCGCTGCGCTTGTTCTTCCGTGAACTTGGTTGCGAAGAACTGGGCCACGCAATTGCGGAACTTGGAAGGGCCGCGCGCGTAGAACATCTCGTTGATTTCAGGGAAGCGCTGGCCCTCGCTCACCACCAGGCGGAACAGCTGGACGGAGTTCTCGCGCAGCAGGCAGTCGAGGAAGCGCAGGCAGGCGCGACGCAGCGCGGCAAACGTGAAGTTCTGCCCGGTCAGCACCTCGTCCACGTCCTTCGAGAAGGCTTCCACCTTGTTGTCGACCACGGCGGCAAACAGCTCTTCCTTGGACGCGAAATGCGCCCACAGCGTCGCCTTCGAGCCGCCCAGCTCATCCGCGATCGCAGACATGCTGGTGGCGCCGTAGCCACGGTCGAAGAAGGAGCGAGTCGCCACTTCGACGATCTCTGCCCGCTTCTTGGCCTTGTTGAGTTCTCTCTTACCTACGTTTGTCATCTCAGTACTGCACAGTACACTTTCCGATTGACAGAGGCAAGGTCGAGGTCGATAAAAACTGTACTGATGAGTACGATCCCGCTCCCCCGAGTCGCGGCAGCATCCATGCTGGCCGTCGGCCTTTCGCTATCCGCCTGCGCGGTGCCCGACCTTGGGCCGAAGCCGCAGTTGCGGGCCCCTTCAACGCTGGACAGCGCCCAGTCGCTGTCTTCACAGCAGGCCGATGCCCAGTGGCCGCAGCAGCAGTGGTGGACCGCCTATGGCGATCCGCAGCTGAACGCGCTGGTGGCCGAAGCCCTCGCAGGCTCGCCGGATGTCGCCTCCGCACAGGCGCGCATCATGCAGGCGCGCGGCGCGGCCCAAGTGGCCGGCGCCGCGACCCTGCCGAGCCTCAACGGGCAGGGCTCTGCCGGCATGGCCAAGCAGAGCTACAACAACGGCATTCCTGCCGATTTCGTTCCCCATGGCTGGAAAAGCACCGGCGATCTGGCGCTATCGGGCGATTTCGACCTCGATCTCTGGGGCAAGAACCGCAAGCAGCTTGCCGCCGCCACGTCGGAACGCATGGCTGCCGAGGCCGATGCCCGCCAGGCCGAGCTGATGCTCTCGTCCAACGTCGTCTCCTCCTACTTTGACCTGGCGCGCCTGATCGCGCGGGGCGAAGCGCTGAAGGACGCGGTGAAGGCGCGCGAAACGCTGGTGGACCTTACCGGCCAGCGCGTGCGTCAGGGCCTCGATCAGGAAGCACCGCTGCGCCAGTCCGAAGCACTGGCCGCATCGGCTCGCGTCGCGCTTTCGCAGAATGACGAACAGATTCTGCTGCGCCGCCATGCTCTGGCCGCGCTGCTGGGTGCCGGCCCCGATCGTGGGCTGACGATCACGCCGACCGCGATCACCGCGATCCCCGTGGCCACGGTTCCTGCCGATGCCGGAATCAACCTGCTCGGCCGCCGCCCCGACATCGTTGCCGCGCGCCTCCGTGCCGAGGCGCAGGACAAGCGGATCGGCGCCGCCAAGGCCGCGTTCATGCCGGACATCTCGATTTCGGGCCTGATCGGCCTGCAGTCGCTGGGCCTGTCGAACCTGTTCAAGAGCGGTTCGACCTACGGCAACGGCACCGGCGCGATCAGTCTGCCGATCTTCGAAGGCGGCCGCCTGAAGGGTGACTACACGCAGGCACGCGGCGGTTACGATCTTGCCGTGGCGGACTACAACTCCACCCTGATCGGTGCCTTGCAGGAAGTGGCCGATGCCTTGGCAAGCCGCAATGCCGCGCAGGATCAGGAGCGCGCTTCGGCCGACGCCGCATCCAAGTCCTCCCGCGCGCAGGACCTGGCGTACCAGCGTTACCACGGCGGCATCGGCAACTATCTCGATGCGCTGACCGCGCAGACCACCGCGCTCGATGCGCAGCAGCAGGCGGTGGATGCCCATTTCCGGACGCTTTCCGAAGACGTCGCGCTGAAGCGCGCGCTCGGCGGCGGTTACGAAGACAATTCCAGCAAGAAGGCCCCCGAAAATGACTGACGAAGCGCAGGGTTCGCCTGCTGAAAACGCTGGATCCGGCAGCGTGCTGGGCAAGGAACGCCGCAAACCGCTGCTGGTGGGCCTTGGCGTTGCCGTGGTGGTCGTCGCCGCGCTCTACGGCGCGTACGATTTCTTCATCGGCAGCCGCTCGGTCTCTACCGACAATGCCTATGTCGGCGCCGATAACGCGCAAGTGACGCCGCTCACCTCCGGCCGCGTGGTCGAAGTGCTCGTCACCGATACGCAGCCGGTCAAGAAGGGGCAGCTGCTGTTCCGGATCGAGGATGCGGACCAGCGGATCGCGCTGGAACAGGCAGAGGCGGAACTCGCGTCAGCCCAGCGCACGTATGGCCAGTCGCTCGCCAACAACCGCGCACTGGGCGCTTCGGCAGACGCCAGCGATGCACAGATCAACTCGGCCAAGGCCAAGCTGACTTCCGCGCAGGCCACGCTGACCAAGGCGCAGGCCGATTACGGCCGCCGCGCCGCACTGGCCGGTTCTGGCGCGGTTTCGGCCGAAGACCTGACCACCGCGCGTGAGGCGCTGGCTTCGGCCAAGGCATCGGAAGGTGAGGCCCGCGCCGCGCTGGCCCAGATGCAGGCCAATGCGATCAGCGCCCGCCGCCAGGAAGACGCCTCCGTCGCCATCACCCAGGGCACCACGGTCACCACCGCGCCGCAGATCCGCCAGGCCCAGGCCAAGGTCGATCAGGCCAAGCTGGACCTTGAACGCACCGTGGTGCGCGCGCCGATCGACGGCGTGATCGCCAAGCGCGCGATCCAGGTCGGCCAGAAGGTCCAGATCGGCGCCGTCGCCATGACGGTGGTTCCGGTCGGCCAGCTCTATGTCGATGCCAACTTCAAGGAAACGCAGCTGGGCAACGTGCGCCCCGGCCAGAACGCCACGCTGACGTCGGACTTCTATGGTTCGGGCGTGAAGTTCCACGGCAAGGTCATTGGCTTCTCCGGCGGTACCGGCGCGGCATTTTCGCTGATCCCGGCACAGAACGCGACCGGCAACTGGATCAAGGTGGTGCAGCGCCTGCCGGTGCGCATCGAACTGGATCCCAAGGAACTGCAGGAACATCCGCTGCGCGTCGGCCTGTCGATGGACGCTGAAGTCGATCTGACGGACGCCCACTGATGGCCGGCGCTCCCCCCGGAGCCGGCACGGCGGGATCGGAAGATAGCGGCACCTTCACCGGTGCGAAGCTGCTGATCGCCGGCTTCCTGCTGGCGATGGCGAACTTCGTCGTCGTGCTCGACATGACGATCGCCAACGTCTCGATCCCGCACATTTCCGGCGGCCTTGGCGTCTCGGTGTCGAACGGCACCTGGGCGATCACCTCCTACGCGGTGGCGGAAGCGATCTGCGTGCCGCTTACGGGCTGGCTCGCGGGGCGCTTCGGCAGCCTGCGCGTGTTCCTGCTTTCGCTGATCGGGTTCGGCGTGTTTTCCGCGCTCTGCGGCATCGCGCACACGTTCCCGCTGCTGGTCCTCTTCCGTCTGGGGCAGGGCTTCTGCGGTGGCCCGCTGATGCCGCTGACGCAGACGCTGCTGCTGCGCATCTTCCCCAAGCACATGCATCCCCGCGCCATGGCGATGTGGGCGATGACGGTCGTCACCGCGCCGATCGCGGGCCCGATCGTCGGCGGCTACATCTCCGACAACTGGTCGTGGGAATGGATCTTCTTCATCAACGTGCCGATCGTCATACTGGTCTTCTTCGGCCTGTTCACGATCCTGCGCGGGATCGAGACGCCCACGCGCAAGCTGCCGATCGACGTCGTCGGGCTTGGCCTGCTGATCGCATGGGTCGCCGCGTTCCAGATGATGCTCGACCTTGGGCGCGAGCATGACTGGTTCGGCTCGCCTTTCATCGTCACGCTGGCGGTGATCGCGGTGCTGTTCTTCATCGCGTTCGTGATCTGGGAACTGACCGAGGATCACCCGGTGGTGGACCTGAAGGTGTTCCGCCATCGCGGCTTCTCCGCCGCCACGTTCTCGCTCACCATCGCCTTCGGCACGTACTTTGCCTCGGTCGTGGTGATCCCGCAGTGGTTGCAGACATCGATGGGCTACACCGCGACGCAGGCGGGTGAGGCGATGGCCTTCTCCGGCGTGCTGGCGGTGATCGCATCGCCGTTCGTGCCGAAGCTGATGCAGCGCTTCGATCCGCGCCTGCTGGTGTTCCTGGGCATTTCGTGGATCGGCATCTGCGCGATCTTCCGCACCAGCTGGTCCACCGAGGTTCCGTTCTGGACGATCGCCTGGCCGCAGTTGGTGCAGGGCATCGGCGTGTCGTTGTTCATGGTGCCGCTGACGACCATCAGCCTCGCCTCGGTTGACCCCGACGAGACGGCGGGCGCGGCCGGCATCGCCAACTTCGGCCGCACGCTGGCCAGCGCCATCGCCACGGCTCTGGTGACGACCACCTGGGAAGACATGGGCCGCGCCAACGGGGCGGACATGGCTGCCTCGATGAACGGGGCGCAGCAGACGATGGATCAGTTGCAGGCCGCCGGCTTCTCCATGGAGCAGGCACGCCAGACGCTGGCCAACCTCGTCAACGCGCAAGGGACGGCGCTGGGCACGGTGCATGTCTTCGCACTCTGCGCGGTCCTGCTGTTCATCGCTGCCTGCACCATCTGGATTGCACCGCGCCCCCCGCGTGGTGCGAAGCCGGCCTCCGGCGGGCACTAACCGCCTTAGCCTGCCGACCGGCTAGCCGCCGACGCCTCCCCCCCCCCCCCCCCCCTATCCCTGGCGTCGGCGGCTTTTTTTGGTTGTCCGGGCTTTTGCCCGGGCGCCATTCGCATCCGCGAATGGCTTGGCGGCACCGGCCCACTCCCCCACCCACGAGTGTATCCTGATGAGTGGTCGGGTGGGAGAGTGGGTCGATGCCGCAGGAGAGGCGGGCGCCCAAGCGCTCAAAGCTTTACGCTCCGTCGTCCCCGCGAAGGCGGGACTCCGCTTCCTTTTCTACCCCTCGGCCGAGCCGCACTGCCCCAGCACATCGGCCGCCAGCTCTTCCAGCTTCAGCTCCGCATCCACCGCGCCGGCTTCAACCGCCGCCGCCGGAGCCTGCGGCACCGTCGCCGTGCCGCGATCCTGCGCCAGCGTGCGGCATCCCGCCGCCTGCAACAGCTTAAGCCCCTTGGCGCCATCCTCGCCCATGCCGGTCAGCACCGCGCCGATTGCGGGCAGTCCGCCGCGCGCGATCGTGCCGAACAGCAGCGTGGCGGAAGGCCGGAAGCCCTCCACCGGATCGCGCTCCACCATGCGCAGCCTGGCCGGGCTGCCGGGCTCCACGATCACGTGCTTGCCCGGATTGAACGCGATGTGGACGGTGCCCGGCGTCAGCTCCGCCCCGTCTGCCGCTGCCTTCACCGCGCAGGCGCAGTCCTTGTCGGCGCGGGCGATGAACATCTCGGCCAGCGCGGGCTCGGTCTGGAGGATGATGACGGTGGGCGGGCAGTTCTTCGGATAGTGTCCCAGCACTTCGGTCAGCGCGTCCACGCCGCCCATCGATGTGCTGAAAGCGGCAATCTTGCCGTTGGGCGCATAGCCACCTGCGCCGGTGCTTTCGGCCTTCGGCGCGCGATGGCGCGGGCGGTCGCGCACGTTCGAATTGGCGGCGGCGATCACGATCTTCCCCAGCTTGCCCACCGTCTTGGCGAACTGTTCGGGCGTGGCTTTCAGCGGCTTGGGAAAGCATTCCACCGCGCCCAGTTCGAAGGCCTTCAGCGAGGTTTCCGTGCCACTTTGCGTTAGGGCCGAGAGCATCACCACCGGCATCGGGTTGGTGGTCATGATCTCTTCCAGGAACTCGATCCCGCTCATCCCCGGCATCTCCACATCCAGCGTGACGACGTTGGGCCGCAGTTCGGCGATCTGGTCGCGGGCCTCCGCCGCGCTGGCGGCGGTGCCGACGACGACGACGTTCTTGGATTGCTCCAGCACGTCGCAGAACAGCGCGCGCATCGCGGCTGAATCGTCGACCACCAGGACGCGGGCGTCATGCATGAGGGGTTCGCCTTTTCGGAAGTGAGTCCGAACGATCCGATAGCCCCCAGCCTGAGACCAATTCCCTTAGCCGCCATAAGGGCATCGCCTGAGTTTGCGGCAAACGCCGTGTTGGCATCGTCGTGGCTAGGACAGGGCGTTCGGCGCGCATTCCGCATCACGTGGGCGCGGAATCGGGGCCACTCAAAAAACGGGGTTTCTCATGACCAGCATCACTTTGCCGGCCCGTTGCGACCGGGCGGCCGCCGAAGCGCTCTGGCCCGAACTCGTGGCCGCGATGGGCAATGCGCCAACGCAGATCGACGGCACCGGCGTTGCCCATGTCGGGCAGGCGGTGCTGCAATTGCTGGTGTCCGCCCGACGAAGTGGGGGTGGGGCGCGGATCACGGCTTCGCCCGCGCTGGAGGAAGCCGCGCGGCTGACCGGCCTGATCGCCGAACTGTTCGAGGAGCCGGCGCTGTGAGCCCCGAGGAAATCCAGCAGATCTTCTTCGCGGAGTGCGAGGAATCGCTTTCCGCTGCCGAAGCGGGCCTGGCGGCCTGCCGCGAAGGCACGCAGGACGCCGATACGGTGAACGCGGTGTTCCGCGCCGTCCATTCGATCAAGGGCGGAGCGGGGGCGTTCGGATACATCGCGCTTCAGGCCTATACGCATACGTTCGAGACGCTGCTGTCCGACGTGCGCGAGGGGCTGGTGGCGATCGAGCCCAAGCTGGTGGACCTGCTGCTGCGCGCGCTCGATACCCTGTCCGATCATGTCGAGGCCGCTCGCGAGGGTGGGGCGCCGCCCCCCGATGCGGCGCTGATCGCCGAGATGGAAGCGGCGATGGCCGTCGGCGGCGCCGGTGCCGGCCATGCCGCCGTTGCGGAGCCCGAACCCGAGCCCGAACCGGCATCCGACGGAGCCGACGATTTCGGGCTCGATCTCGATGCCCTGCTGGACGATCTTACCGGCGGTTTCGACACAGCGGCCGCTGAGGACAAGCGCTGGAACGTCCATTTGCGCCCGCGTGCGGGTGCCATGCGCAACGGCAGCGAGCCGCTGCTGATGCTGCGCGAAATTCAGGCGCTGGGCGGGCAGGTCGAACGCTGCGATGCTGCGCCGGTGCCGCCGCTCGACAGTCTGGTGGTGTCGGAAGGCTATCTTGGTTGGACTTTCTCGATGCCCTCTGACGTTGCCGAGGACGCGGTGCGCGACATCTTCGACTTCATCGGTGACGATTGCGCGCTGGCTTTCGGCAAGGATGAAGACATTCCCCTCGTCGAACTTTCCATAACGGCGCCCGAACCAGTCAGCACGCCCGCCAAGCCGGAAGCGGCGTCCGCATCGCCGCCGGTTGCGCCGCCCGTGACCGCCGCCCCGACGCAGGCACCGGCCGCAACCGGCCAGTCGATCCGCATCGACCTGTTCAAGCTGGACCGGCTGATCGACCTTGTGGGCGAGCTGGTGATCGCGCAGGCCATGCTGGACCAGCGGCTGGAAGGGGCGGGCGTCACCGCGACCGAGGAACTGTCGCTGCTCGAAAGCCTGACGCGTGACATTCAGGAAAGCGCCATGTCGATCCGCGCGCAGCCGATCGGCAGCGTGTTCAGCCGGGTGCCCCGCATCCTGCGCGATCTGGCCGCGACCACCGGCAAGCACGTGAAGCTGGAAGTCTTTGGAGAGACCACCGAGCTGGACAAGACGGTGATCGAACGGCTGGGCGAACCGCTCACCCACCTGATCCGCAACGCGGTGGACCACGGGATAGAGACGGCGGAGGAACGCATCGCCGCCGGCAAGTCGCCCGAAGGCACACTGACGCTTTCGGCCGAACATCGTTCGGGCCGCATCCTGATCTCGATCGGAGACGACGGCGCCGGCATCAACCGCGAACGCGTGCTGGCCAAGGCCGTGGAGAAGGGCATCGTCGGCGCCGATGTGCAGCTTTCGGCGGAAGAGATCGACAACCTGATCTTCGCGCCCGGCTTCTCCACCGCGCAAGTGGTGTCCAACATCTCCGGCAGGGGCGTGGGCATGGACGTGGTGCGGCAGAACGTGAAGGATCTGGGCGGGCGCATCACTATCGACAGCACGCCCGGCAAGGGCACGACTTTCCTCCTTACCCTGCCGCTGACCCTGGCGATTTCCGATGGGATGATCGTCAACGTGGGCGACCAGACGCTGGTGGTGCCGCTGGCGCATGTGGTGGAGAGCCTGCGCCCCGAAGAAGGGGCGGTGCAGGGCCTTGGCTCCAGTCAGGCGATGCTCAACGTGCGCGGGCGGTTCATCCCGGTGATCGCGCTGAAGGATGCGTTGGGTTCGCCGCTGGGGGCGACTTCGCCCGAGGAAGGCGTCCTGGTCGTGGTCGATACCGAAAGCGCCGGGCAGGCCGCGCTGCTGGTGGATGACATTCAGGACCAGCGCCAGTTCGTGATCAAGAGCCTGGCGACAAACTTCCGCGTGGTGGAAGGCGTGGCCGGCGCGACGATCCTGGGCGACGGGCGCGTGGCGCTGATCGTCGATGTCGACAGTCTGGTGGCCTGCGCGCTGCCGCAGCAGGACCGCCCTAATCACGACCGCCCCAATCACGACAGGCCCAATCACGACCGATCCGGCCATGAAAGACACGCCGCGTGACCGTTCCGGCCCTCACCATGGATCCGATCCCCGGCATCAGCCCGGACATTTACAGCGCGCGCGATTTCGCGGCGGTGTCGAAGATCGTCTATGACGAGGTCGGCATCGTGCTGCCGCAGGGCAAGGCGATGCTGGTCTATTCGCGGTTGGCCCCGCTGGTGCGGTCCACCGGATCGGTCAGCTTCGGGCGCTATATCGAACTGATGCGGATAGACGGGGCGGAGCTGGCCCGTGCGGTGGCGGCGCTCACCACCAACCACACGTTCTTCTATCGCGAGGCGCATCACTTCGAACATGTCGCGTCGGAACTGCGCCCGCAGCTTATCCGCAAGCTGCACGCCGGGCAGCCTGTGCGGCTGTGGTCCGCCGGATGTTCCAGCGGGGAAGAGACATGGTCGATGGTCATGACCCTGCTGGGCCCGGACCGAAGGCAGGGGCTGGACCTGGCGCGGCGCGATCTGGCGGTGCTGGCCAGCGACATCGCCCCCCATGCGCTGGCCAAGGCACGGGCAGCGACTTACGCGGCCAAGGACGTGGAGCCGGTGCCCGCCGACCTGCGCACGGTGTGGAGCAGCACGCGGGGGGATGAGACCATCATGGCGGACCCGGTCCGCTCGATCGTGCGCTTCCGCCAGCTGAACCTCCTGGGCGATTGGCCGATGAGAGGCCGTTTCGACGCGATCTTCTGCCGCAACGTCATGATCTATTTCGACGGCCCCACCAACGAGCGGCTGGTTGCCCGCTATGCGCAGGCGCTCAACCCCGGCGGCTTTCTCTACATCGGCCATTCCGAACGCGTGACCGGTCCGGCTGCCGCCATGCTGCGGCTGGTCGGTCCCACCATCTACAAAAGGAACGAGGCGTGAGTATCCGGGTCCTGATCGTCGACGATTCCGCCACCATGCGCGCGATCCTGATGTCGCGACTGAGCGAGCAGCACGATATCGAAGTGGTCGGCACCGCGTCCGACGCGGCAGAGGGGCGGGCGCTGATCAAGCGGCTCGATCCCGACGTGGTCACGCTGGATATCGAGATGCCGGGGATGAACGGGCTCGATTTCCTGGAAAAGATCATGACCCTGCGGCCGACGCCGGTGATCATCGTTTCCGGCGCCACGCAGGAGGGCAACGACGTTACCGCGCGTGCGCTGGGGCTGGGGGCGGTGGGCTGCTATTCGAAGTACGACCCCACCGGCAAGCTGGCCCTGCAGGACGGCGGCGAACTGGCCGAACTGATCCGCGATGCCGCGCAAGTGAAGTTCCACAAGCCCGGCAAGACCGCCCCGGTGGTGGCCGAGGAGAGCAGACGTTCGATCCGGCGCGATACCCGGCTGATCGCCATCGGCGCCTCGACCGGGGGGGTGGAGGCGCTGCAGGTGCTGTTGCGCGAATTTCCCGCCGATTGCCCGCCGACCATGATCGTCCAGCACGTGAACCCGCGCTTCGCGCCGGCCATTGCCCGAACCCTGGATCAAGCCGGCCCGGCACAGGTGCAGGTGGCGGAGCCCGACATGCCCCTGCTGCCCGGCCACGTCTATCTGGCGGCCACGGCCGATCATCACCTGACCGTGCGCGGCGGCGCCACCCTCACGACGCGGCTGCGGCGCGGGCCGGCCGTCAGCGGCCATGTGCCCAGCGTCGATGCGCTGTTCGCTTCCGTGGCGAAGGAGGTGGGGCCGGGCGCTGTCGGCATCCTGCTCACCGGCATGGGGCAGGACGGCGCGCGCGGGTTGCTGGCCATGAGCGAGGCGGGCGCGCACACCATCGCGCAGGATGAGCAGACCTGCACCGTGTTCGGCATGCCGCGCGCGGCGATCTCGCTGGGGGCCGCGCGCGTCGTCGCCCCGATCGGGCGCATCGCCCGCCATGCGTTCAACAAGGCGGCCTGAGGCAATGACTTTCCAGCCCACGCCGACAGGCCCTGCGAGCACCGGAGAGCCCCTGCGCCTGACCGTGCTGCAAGGCCAGTTCAAGGTCAGCGCCGGGCCGCGTGTGGAACTGGGTACCGTGCTCGGCTCCTGCGTTGCCAGCTGCCTCTACGATCCGGTGGCGGAGCTGGGGGGCATGAACCACTTCCTGCTGTCCGAACCGCCTGCCAGCCACACGCGGGGCGAGGTGGACGTGCATTACGGCGTCTACCTGATGGAGATGCTGATCAACGAGATGCTGTCCTACGGCGCGCGCAAGGATCGTTTGCGCGCGCACTTGTACGGCGGTGCCAATATCCGCGCCGGGATGCAGCGGATCGGCACTGCCAACGCCGAATTCGCGCGCGGGTTTCTGGTGCGGGAGCGGATCGAGCTGGTGAAGCAGGATCTGGGCGGCGCCAGTGCCCGCCGCGTCGATTTCCGCCCCGCCTCGGGACTGGTGCGGTGCCGCACCGTCGCCGCGTCCGACGCGCCCGATTCCGTTGCCCAACCTGCCGCTGCGCTGGCCCCCGCCCAACTGGCGCAGCGCGGCGAAGTCGAACTGTTCTGAAGGAAACGAGGCCCCTGATGTCCAAGACCACCCGTGTCCTCACCGTCGACGACAGCGCATCGATGCGCGCGCTGCTCAACCATGCGCTGTCCACCAACGGCTTCGATGTCGCGCAGGCGGATGACGGCATGTCCGCGCTGGAATGGCTTGCCGCGAACGAGGTGGATGTCGTCATCACTGACATCAACATGCCCCGGCTCGACGGGTTCGGCCTGATCGAGCAGGTGAGGGGCGGCACCCGCCATCGCGATCGGCCGATCCTGGTCCTCACCACCGAAAGTTCGGACGAGAAGAAGGCCCGCGCCCGTGCCGCCGGGGCCACCGGGTGGATCGTCAAGCCGTTCGATACCGACAAGCTGGTCGCGGCCGTGCGCCGCGTCGCCCACTGAAAGGCCGAAAACCATGCATCGTGAACTCATCACCTTCGAAGTCGCCGGCCAGATCTTCGCGCTGGACATCATGTCGATCCGCGAGATCCGGGCATGGACCCCGGTAACCCCGATGCCGCGCGTGCCGCATTACGTAGCGGGGGTGGTCAACTTGCGCGGCACCGTGCTGCCGGTGATCGACCTTGCCGCCCGGCTGGGCTGGACGCCGACCGAGGCGACGCCGCGCCACGCGATCATCGTCTGCCAGGTGGACGGACATGCGGCCCATACGCAATCGCAGGGGCTGATCGTCGATTCGGTATCGGACATCGTGGCATTCAATTCCGAAGCCCTGCAGGCCCCGCCCAGCGCCGGCCGGGACGAAGTGATCCCGTTCCTCGAAGGGCTGGTGGCGATAGAGGATCGCATGGTCATGGTGCTGGACCTGCAGGCGCTCAGCGCGTCGGACGCACCGGTCCTGGCGGCGTGAACGGATGATCCACGATGCCAAATTAATGGTGCCGAAGTTCGTCGCCATGGCCGACGTGCTGGTGGAACTGGGCGCAGAGATAGAGGCGCTGGGCGAAGTGCTCTGCCGGGACGAGGACTTTGCCGCGCGGCATGTGCGCGAACTTCAGGCGATCGACCTGATCGCCCAGAAGCAGCGCGCGCTGGCCGCCATCGTCGCCGCCGGGTTCAGCGCGGCGGAGATGCGCCGGATCAATCTGGAAGCACTGCACCAGCGATTCTGCGGCTTTCTGGACGATAGCGAGACGCTGTGCGAAGTGCCGCTGGACCCGCCAGAGCCTGACGACATGGACTCGCTGGGCTTGTGGGAGTGAGCTTCTTGCAGGCGTAATCGGCCGGGGCTACCCCCACGCCATGTCAGACCTTCGCCGTACCGCACCCGCCGTTGCCCGCAATCGCGATCCGATCCTCGATCTCCTGCCCGATATCCTGCCGCCATCGGGCACGGTGCTGGAAGTGGCCAGCGGCACAGGCGAACACGCGGTGCACTTCGCGCGCGGTCTTCCCCACCTTGACTGGCAACCCAGCGATCCGGATGCCGATGCACGCGCGTCGATTGCGGCGTGGCGTGAGGCGGAGAGCGTGCCCAACCTCCTCGCGCCACTGGAAATCGACGCCGCCGCGCCGGATTGGCCGGTTTCCCATGCCGATGCGGTGGTCTGCATCAACATGATCCACATCAGCCCATGGGCGGCGACTGAAGGATTGATGGCGGCGGCGGGACGGTTGCTGCCCGCTGACGCACCGCTGGTGCTCTACGGCCCCTATCGGCGCGAGGGCCATGCGATCGAGCCGAGCAATGCCGCTTTTGACGAGGATCTGAAGCGCCGCAATCCGGCATGGGGGCTACGCCTGCTGGAAGACGTCGCGCGGCGGGCGGAGGCGCAGGGCCTCACCCTCGAACGCGTGGTGGAGATGCCGGCGAACAACCTTACGGTCGTTTTCAGGAAGCGCTGAAGCTGCTCCGGACCTTGCGCGGCAGCACGGCCAACTGGCTGCCCGCGCGGGCGACGAAGAACAGCGTGAAGGCCGTCCACAATCCCGCATTGCCCAGCGGGTGCAGCAGCCAGATCAGCGCGCCGTAGATGGCCATGGATACCGCCATCGTCCCCAGCATCGCCCGCGTCCAACCCGCGCCCACGAAGACGCCGTCCAGCACATAGGACGCATAGCCGGCGATGGGCAGCACCATGACCCACGGCACGAACTGCGCGGCGCGGGCGATCACGGCCGAATCGGTGCTGAAGCGCGCGGCCAGCGCCTCTCCGCCCAGTACATAGCCCAGCGTCAGCGCCAGAGCCGTGACTCCGCCCCAGAACAGCGCGGCGCGAACGGCGGCGTTGAAGCGGGATCGCTCGCCGGCGCCCAGCGCCTCGCCACAGAGCACTTGTGCGGCGCTTTCGAACCCGTCGAGGATCAGCGTGGCCAGCATGAACAGCTGGAACAGGATGCCGTTGGCGGCCAGCGTCACCGGCCCGCCCTGCGCGCCGGTGCGGGCGAACAGCAGCAGCACCGCCGTCAGCAGCAGGGTGCGCAGGAACAGATCGCGGTTCAGCGCGAACAGGGCGGCCAGATCGGCGCGGCGCCACGTCACCCGCTGGCGCATGGCGGCGAAGGCGGCGCGCGCGGCCGGACGGTTGAGCACGATCACGGCGAGGACGAGGAACTTGAACCCCTCGCTCGTCAGCGTCGCCGTCGCCACGCCGGAAACGCCCCAGTGCATCACCAGCACCAGGAACAGATCTAGCGCGATGTGGACCGCATTGGCCGCCACTTCCACCACCAGGATGTGGCGCACCAGTCGCTGGCCGATCAGCCAGCCTACCAGCACGCAATTGCCCAGCCACAGCGGCGCCGCCCAATAGCGGATGGCGATGTAGTGCTGTGCGCTTTCGCGCACCGCCGCCTTGGCATCCAGCAAGTCCAGCCCCAGCGGGATTGCCAGCGGCATCGCCGCGATCAGCAGGGTGCCGATCCCCAGCGCCACCGCCATGGCGCGCGCCAGCGTGGCCGCCTGTGCCTGCGCGTCGCCACGGCCCGCCCCTTGTGCCGTCAGCGCCACGGTACTGGTGCGCAGGAAGTTGAAGACGTTGAGCAGCGCCATCATGAACTTGGCGCCCAGTTCCACCGCGCCTTGCGCCGGCGCGTCGCCCAGCCTGCCGATCGCCCACATGTCCGCCAGACCGAACAGCGCCGTGGCCAGATTGGTCAGCATCGCGGGCAGGGCGATGGACCAGAGCAGGCGCGCCTGTGCGGTGTCGGGGCGGGAGAAGCGGGGCAAGCGGAACCTGTCGGGGTAGAGTGGAGCGGCCCGCCTATCCGACCATGTGGCGCACGGCAATCATCCCGAACACCGCGCCGACGCCGGCGGCGAAGCCGGGGGCAATGTCGTTGGGCCCGGAAAGCGGCGCGGTACAGCCGCCGATGGCGTAGAGGCCGGGGATCGGGCGAAGATCGCCGCGCAGCACTTGCGCATGGGCATCGACCAGCACGCCGCCGCAAGTGCCCAAGCTTTCCGCGCGCAGCGGAACGGCGAAGAACGGCGGCTGCGAGATGCGCCCCAGGCAGGGATTGGGGTATTGGCGCGGATCGCCGTGATAACGGTCGTAGGCGGAGGCACCCTTGGAAAACTCCGTGTCCTTTCCATGGGCGGCCATGCCGTTCCAGTGCGTCACGGTGGCGTGAAGGCCGGCGGGATCGATGCCGCAGGCGCGGGCAAGCGCATCCAGCGTGCCGGCCTTGAAGATCGTGCCGTCGCGCAGCCGTTCACGCGGGAGCGTTCCGGCCCGAAACGGACCGAAGCGGTAAAGTGCGCGATGGTGGGCGTCGCAGATCGCCCAGGCGCCGGGCGCGTCATCGGTCGCTCTCTGTCTGGCAAGGCAGGCGCGTCCTACTTCCATCGGTGGAGCGGCCTCGTTGACGAAGCGGTTGCCCCGCGCGTCCACCATCACCAGGTGGGGCTTGGCCAGTGCCGGCAGGACGATCAGAGCCGGCGGTGCCCGTTCGGAAGCGAGGCGCACGAAGCGCCAGGCTTCGTTCATCCAGGCGGTGCTGGCGCCAAGCCCGGTCATCGCCGAAATCGCATCGCCGACACCGTCCCCATCGCTGCCTTGCGATGCGTTGGGTGCCACGCGGCCGCTGGCCACGATCACCCCATGGCGGGCACGAACGCGGCGGTGCCAGCTTTCGCAATCGATCATCGCGCCGTTCACGCGGCCGCGTTCGCTTTCCAGACCCAATAGCGCGGTGCGGGTGCGGATTTCGGCGCCCAGTTCCAGTGCGGCCAGCAGTAGCCGCGCCTGCAATGCCGCGCCCGCCGTGAACAGCTCCTGCGCGCGCACTTTGCCGGCAAGCCGCCGCCAGCGCAGCCGCACCGCGCCCAGTCTGCCTTCCCACGTCGTGCCGGTGCGGCCAAGCCGTGCCAGTTCGGATGCGCGCGCCGGGATCGGCAGGCTTTGCGGCCGGATGCGCCGGCGCCAGGAGCCAAGCCTTTCCGCGTCGATCACCGATGTTTCCACCGCGCGCCCTTCGGCATGGCCGCCGGGCAGGGTGTCGTAATGGTCAGGATAGCCTTCGCAGCGGTGCAGCGGCACGCCGCGCGCATCGTAGAGTGCCACCAGCGGCGCCACCCCGTCGACGAAGGCGGCGCGACGCTCGGGCGTGGAGGCGGGGTCCCCCTCGGCCACGAAGTTGGCAAGGTAGTGGAGCGCTTCGCCGCGCGAATCAAGTACGCGGTCGCGCCGCATCAGCGGGCTGTTGGGCAGCCAGAGCATTCCGCTGGACAGCGATGAAGGGCCGCCGACCAGCAGGTCCTGCTCGATCACCAGCGTATCCAGGCCGGCCATGCGCGCGGCAATCGCGGCGGTAAGCCCGCCGATCCCGCTGCCGACGATCAGGACGTCGCATTCGATATCCGGCATCTCGACCAGTCCATTGTCCCGGCGATTCGAACCTTTGGCTCCCGCGAATCACCTGCCGCTTTTGCTTAAGCTTCAAGTTGATACGACTAATGCTGCAACTGCGCAAAAATCGCCGGGCGGATGGCCGAACGAACTGCGCCCCTGTCCTCGTTTTCCGAAGGACAGGGGCGCGAATTCAAGATATGCAAATAATGCTGCACCTGCGAAGGTATCGGCGCGCCGGAGAGTTTTTGACTCTCCCCGGCGCGCTCTCTCCCAACACCGGTAAGGCCGATAACAGCCCTTCGCCTTGCACCTTGAAACATTTTTCCGGTTTCGCAAAGTCTGAATTTGCATCGGCGAATAATGGACCGGTTAACTGTGGCCGACTGTTGCATTGCTGCAGCATCATCGGGGCCGGTGCAGACGGGGTTTCGGCAGCCTGTTCGCGGTGAAGGCATAATCGGGCGCTGCGTATTCGCCCAATTATCTCCGTTTTCGGTCGGTTAACCAATGCAGCAATGCGCGGCACTGCCGCAGTTCTCTTGCGGAAAATCCGGATGACACGACGCTGAATTCACTCGAATTTGGATCGATCCCGCCTTTCCAGCGGTTTGCCGCGATGCGATCCTGCACATCCGCTTCAGACAGCTTCGCGCTCCAGACCAGGGAAGGCCGCTGATCGAAGACAGATGTTCTCATGGATAATGGATTTGGGAGAGGATTGCCCCAGCCTTGCCGGCATCACCGGCCGGCAGCGCCGCGCGCATCGCGGCCCGTAGCTGAGGCAACGATCATCCCGTGTTTTCCGCCGGAGAGTCCTTCGAGGTCGCATGGGTCCCGGTGGACCGCAGGGGGGCAGGGCGCGCGCAAGGGGCGGCGCGGATTCGTCCCGGCGGCGCAATTCGGCAAACGACTTGCGCCGCCGCCCCCGCCTTTTTCCCCAAAAGATCGGTACGGTCAGGCTCGGGAAACGGGCTGGAAACGGAAAACGGGGGCTGCTTCCCGCCGCCCCCGTTTTCCGTTTCTGCTGACGCCGGTATTTACCAGACCAGCGGCACTTCTTCCGGCCCGATCACGCCGCCGGGGCGGTACTCGATCCGGGTGCCGGGCTTCAGTTCGAAGTTCGGGATGCGCTTCAGCCATTCCTGCAGCGCGATCTTCACTTCCAGACGGGCAAGGTGCCCGCCCATGCAGCTGTGCACGCCCACGGTGAAGGCCAGGATGGTCTTGCGTGGACGGTCGAAGTCCACCGTCAGCGGATCGGGGAAGACTTCGGGGTCGAAGTTGCAGGCGGGCAGGATGAAGGTGACGCGATCGCCCTTCTTCATCTGGACGCCGCGCATTTCGTGATCCTTGTCCAGCACACGGCCGGAGAAGGTGACCGACCAGCGGCGCAGCAGTTCCTCGACGATCTTGTCGATGTCCTGGGGGCGATCGATGATCTCCTGCCGCTTTTCCGGGTTCTCCGCCAGCCAGGCCCAGATGTTGTTCAGCGTGGCGAACACGGTGTCCAGCCCGGCGATGAACAGGAAGCAGACGAAGCCGAAGATCTCCTTTTCGGACATCGGCACGCCGCCCGGTTCGGCATGGGCGATCCGACTGACCACGCCGTCGTCCGGATTGGCCTGCTTTTCGGCGATGGCTTCCTTCAGATAGGCAGTGATGTTGCGCATCGCTCCGCCCATGATTGCGCGGTCGTTGGAATGGAGCAGGTCCATCGCCCAGGACACGAACGTATCGCGCATGTCCTGCGGCAGGCCCATGATGTCCAGGAATACGGCGACGGGCAGCGGACGGCCGAAATCCTCGGTAAATTCGCAAGTGCCACCGGCGGCCACCTTGGCTTCGATCTCATCGATCAGGGCGTTGGCGCGTTCGCGGATCAGCCCTTCCAGCTTGAGCACGCCCTGCGGGCTGAACACCGGATCGACGATGTTGCGATACTTGCGGTGGTGCGGCGGATCGATCTCGATCGGGATGAAATAGAAATAGTCGTCCGGATCGCGCGGGAAGGGCGTGGCGCCTTCGTTCGAGAACACTTCCGGATGGCGCAGGCCGAACAGCGCATCCTCATGCTTGGTGAGGTGCCACATGTTGCCCATCGGACTGACGTCGTAATAGATCGGCGGCTGCTTTTCGTGCAGCGCGGCCATGAAATCGTGCGGGGAGGCCAGGAATTCCGGCCCGAAGGTCAGCCCCACCTGCCGCACCAGATCGGCGGGCACGTGATCGGGAACCTGATCCATCCCCACATGGCGCGGGAAGCTGGGCGGAACGGGGTTGGCGGCGTCGATCGGCATCGTTTCTCTCCCGCTTAGAACTGGTGTTCGGGAAGATGGACGACCAGCCCGTCGAGCGCGTCGGTCATCACCATCTGGCAGGACAGGCGGCTGGAAGGCTTCACCTCGTCCGCCGCGGATTCGAGGAGTTCTTCCTCTGCCTGCGAAGCCGGGCCGCCCACCGTGCCGGTCCATGCGTCATCGACGTAGCAGTGGCAGGTGGCGCAGGAGAGGCCGCCGCCGCATTCGCCGGTAATCCCGTCGATCCCGTTGTAGAGGGCGCCCCGCATGACGTTTTCGCCGGCTTCGACCTCCACCGTCGTCGCGTGGCCGGAATGGTCGACGTAAGTGACCTTGGGCATCTTGCTCTCCTGAATTCCTGTCCGTCGCGTTGCTTTGAGAACGCTGTTCTCGATTTTGTAGCGCGAAGCGAGGCGACGAGTCAATCTCGCCTCCATCGCCGTGCGCGGGGGCGGGGCTGGACCATGCGGTGCGGAGGCGATAACCCTTTGGCGATGGCCACCATGAACCAGAGCCTCGACCAGTCCGTGGTCTTCGACGATGTCGCCGAGGATCGCACGCGCAGGCTGATCGCCGCCGCGCATGATCTGCTGGACGAGGCGGGGCTGGAAGGGCTGACCATTCGCGCCGTGCTGGCGCGCACGGGACTGGCGCGGCGGGCGTTCTACGAACGATTCCAGGGCAAGGACGATCTGGTCCTGGCGGTGTTCGATGCCACCTTGCGCGCTGCCGCGCACCAGTTCCGGGCGATGACCGCCGATGCCGCCGGCCCGGCCGAAGCGCTGGAGGGCGTGGTGCGCGGCATCGTGGTGGGGCAGGCGCAACTGGGGCAGATGCCGGTCGCCGGCGCCCATTTGCGCAGCGCCGCGCTCAGCCGGGAACACTTGCGGCTGGCGCAGCAGCGCCCGGCCGAACTCAAGGCGGCGCTGGAGCCGCTGCTGGACCTGATCGCGGGCTATATCGCCGAGGGGATGGCGGCAGGCGTGTTTCGCCAGGCCGATCCGCCGCTGCAGGCGCGGCTGATCTACAATCTCGTTTCGACCACCGTGCACACGCTCTTGCTGGAAGAGGAGGGCCGCGCCCCCGATCGTGCCGAGCGAGAGGTACTGGCAGAGGCGATCTGGTCGTTCTGCTTAAGGGCGATCAGGGTTTAGTTGGGCGGGGCATCGGCCCACCTCGTTAAGGGAGAGGGCTACGAGGTCTGGTGAGCCACAGGTGAACTTAGCAGCAGCGGGGTGGCCCAACGCAACCCGGCAGACGCGAACTGCCTACTCGACTTCCTCAGTCGAGAAGAAGCGCTGGATCACGTCACGCGCCAGTCGCGCGGGGCGCATGGTATCGGCATCCAGGCAGCACCAGCTGGACTTGACCTCTGCCAGAACTTCCTCACCGCGGCGGATCACGGTTTCGTAGAATGCGCGCGCGCCCTGCACCTTTTCCAGCAGGACCGTGGCGATCACGTCATCTTCCAGGAAGGCGGGCTTGCGGTACGTGATCTCATGCTTGATCGCGACCCACAGGTGCTGCGTGATCGCTTCCGTGGGCGCAATCGCGCGCCAGTGATCGAGCACGGCAGCCTGCACCCACTTCAAGTAGCTGGCATTGTTGACATGACCCATGAAGTCGATGTCCTCGGGATCGATGCCGATCGGGAAGCGGTGGGGAATCGCGTAGTTCACGTATACGTCAATAGCACCTCGCCGCGGCGCGAGATAGCGTCTTTGATGGTGCGCCGTGCGGTTTCCTCACGGCCTCAGGCCGGCTCCACCATTTCCAGCAATCGTGCGATGTCGGTGGGCCGCGCAAGGTCGGTACCGGCGCGCAGGACGGCGGCGGAACCTGCGGCAAGGCCGATGCGGAAGGCCGCCAGATCGTCGTCCCCCCGGCACAGCGCGTGGACCATGGCCGCGACGAAGCTGTCGCCGGCGCCGACTGCGCTGGCGGCATCGATCTTCAGTGCGGGAAGGAATCGGGTTCCCTCTGCATGGGCCAGCAGCGCGCCTTCATGGCCCATGGTGACGGCGACGAGACGCGCCTTGCCGGCTTCCACGATGTCCATCGCTGCCTTGCCGATCGCCTCATGCGTGTCGAGCGTGCGGCCGGCGTGCTGCGCCAGTTCGCCCTGGCTGGGTTTCACCAGCAGCAGTTCGCCCTGCTCGATCCCGGCGGCCAGGGCCGCGCCGGAAGTGTCGAGCACGATCTCTATCCCCTTTGGCCGCAGCAGACGGGTGACTCGGGCGTAGAAGTCGGTCGGCACGCCCGGCGGCAGCGATCCGCTCATCACCATCACGTCGCAATCGGCCTCTGCCAGCACCTCCAGCACGTGGGTCCATTCCGCCTCGCTTACCTGCGGGCCGGCGGGGGTGAAGCGGTATTCCTTGCCGGTTTCGTGCTCCAGGATGTCGGCGGCAATGCGGGTGGGCCCCTCGATTTCGATCCGGGTGCGAACCAGTTGGTGCAGGTCGATCAGTCCGTCCAGCGCGGGGCCGGTGGCGCCGCCGGAGAGGTAATAGCTGCGCGCGTTGCCGCCCAGGCGCACGAAGACGCGGGCCACATTGATGCCGCCGCCGCCCGGCGCATAGTGTTCATTGTCGGTGCGCATCTTGTGCGTGTGGCGGACCTTTCCGACGTCGTACGACACGTCGATCGTCGGGTTCATGGTCAGCGTGGCGATGCTTTTCATCAAGCGGCTCCGTGGCGGGGGGAGGGAGGTCCGGACTGTGCGGACCATGCCCGGCATCGCGAATGGGCGTCAAGCGGAGCGGGCCCCAGCTTGGGCCAGACCGCAATGCGGCTCGCGTCAGGCTGCGTCGCGGCTGCCGGTCTCGCGCGCTTCGAAGGTGATCGTGCCGGCCGGGCCGGGGCGGCCGAACAGGAAGCCTTGCCCCTGCGTGCAGCCTTCGGTGCGCAAGTACTCGCGCTCCATCTCGCGCTCGATCCCTTCGGCCACCACCGCCACGCCCAAACTGCGGCCCAGGCCGATCACGGCGCGGATCACCGCGCGCGAATTGGCCTCGCGCTGGAGGTTCAGGATGAACGACTTGTCGATCTTGATCTTGGTGAAGGGGTAATTGAGCAGGTAGCTGAGCGAGGAATAGCCGGTGCCGAAATCGTCCAACGAAATGCCGATGCCGAAGGCGCGCAAGTTGCGGATGATCGCGGCCGGGCGAGGGCCGCGTTCCATCAGCACGGCCTCGGTGATTTCCAGTTCAAGCCGTTCGGCCGGAAGTCCCGATGCGGAGAGTGCGTTGATCACCGTGCTCAGCAGGTTGCCGTTGCGGAACTGCAGGGGCGAGACGTTGACCGAAAGGCGCACTTGCGGCGGCCATGTCATTGCCTCCCGGCAGGCCGAATTGAGCACGAAGCGGCCGACCTGATCGATCAGACCCAGCTCTTCGGCCAGCGGAATGAACACTTCGGGGGAGACCAGCCCGCGCTCGCGATGGTCCCAGCGCAGCAGCGCTTCGCAGCATTCGATCTCGCCGGTCTCCAGATTGACCAGCGGCTGGTAATGGACCGCCAGCCCGCCTTCCTGAACCGCCTTGCGCAAGTCCTTCTCAAGCCGGCTCTTGGCCTGCGCGGCCTCGTCCATGCGGGCTTCGAAGCCACGGCACGAACCGCGCCGCTCTCCCTTCGCGGCATAGAGCGCCAGATCGGCGTAGCGGAGCAGGGTCTGCGGATCGGTGGTATCGTAAGGGGCGCTGGCAAAGCCGATGGTGGCGCCGATGTGCAGCATGTTGCCGTGCACGAAGAACGGCTCGCTCAGTGCCGTGATGATCGACTTGGAAACCAGTTCCGCCTGCGTCTGGCTGGAACGGCGGAAGATGATCGCGAATTCGTCGCCGCCGATGCGGCAGAGCAGCGCGCCGGGCGGAATCAGTTCGCGCATGCGCCGCGCCGCATCGGTCAGCAGCATGTCGCCGAAGTGGTGGCCGTAGGTGTCGTTCACCGCCTTGAAGTGGTCGAGGTCGACGAAGGCCAGCGTCACCGTGTCCGCCGGGGAGGCGTGTTCCAGCACCTGGCTCAGGTATTCGCGGCAATGCGCGCGGTTGGCCAGGCCGGTCAGTTCGTCATGCCGGGCCATGTGGGCCATGCGCTGCTCGATCCGGCGCCGTTCGGTCACGTCGACGATCGAGACGATCGTCACCGTCTCGTTCTCCAGCTGCGAAAGCCGGGTGGAGACCATCGCCTCCACCGTGCCGCCATCGCGGCGGAGCAGGCGCCAGCAGGAATCGCCTTCGGGGCAATCGGTGGCCAGCATCTGCGCGGCCGTTTCGCGGTCGGGCGCGGAAAACAGGCGGACGGCTTCGATGCCGGCGATCTGTTCGCCGGAATAGCCGAACAGGCGGCAGGCGGCCTCGTTGGCCGAGCGGACGGCGCCGGTGGCATCGTCATAGACCAGCATGGCCAGTGGGTTCTGTTCGAACAGCAGGCGGAAGGCTTCCTCGCGCTGCTTGATGTCGGTGATGTCCACCCGCACGCCGATGGTGCCGCCGCTTTCGGTCTTGCGTTCCTCGATCAGGATGCAGCGGCCGTTGGAAAGGCGCTGTTCGTGGCGGCAATCGGGCTGGCGCAGCTTGGCCACGCGTTCGGCCAGCCATTCCTCCTCGCGCCCAATCGCCTCGGGATAGTCCCCCCGCGCCACGCCGATGCGCAAGGTATCGCCCAGCTTCTCGCCCCGCTTCAGCAGGTCGGCGGAGCGGCAGTAGATTTCCTCGTAGCGGCGATTCCACAGGATGTAGCGATCATCCTCGTCGAGAATCACGATTCCCTGCGGCAACGCCTCTATGGCGTCGCGCAGCAGACGTTCGGCGCGCGAGGCGGCGGCAAGGGCGGCCTCGAGCGATTCGTGCGCGTCCGCGATCGCCGGTTCACCCGCCGTTTCGCTTGCATCGCCTTTGAATTCGTCCCCAGGAATCAACATGGTGCCCCCAAGCTGGCAGCTGAGGATATAGGCAAGCCGTTAATTTTCTTGTCAATGCGGATGCGACGGGACGAGCGGGCGCGACCAATATGCGCGAGTATCGTTTCTGCCCGCCTATCCCGGCGATCCGGATATTCCGATAGCCGATGAAAAAGCCCGCCGCACAAGAAGTGCGACGGGCGGCTTTCCTCCCCAGGAAAGGTCTTGAGTGGTCCCGCCCGGCTTTTGACCAAGGCGGGATTTCGGTGCCGGTTGATCCTCCGGCACCATCATTCTTCGTATCCGGTTATCGCTCAGCGCCGACCGGCGCTCCCGAGACGATGATAGAGGTTCGAGTACTGCGACGAGATCGGATCGTCCTCATGCGCGCGCATGTAGAAGAGCACGGCTTCCTGCAGCAGCTTGAAATCCTGGTTCGAAAGCACCGCGCGGGCGCGGGCCGGTTCGGTGGTCATGGTGGTCATCTACCTTCCTTTCCTTGCTTGGCGGCCGCGGACGGTTCCCGGCGACCTTCGAAGTTCGTCTCTTTGCGCTGTCAGGCAGCGAACTGGTTCATCGTGTTGTGGGCGCCGCCGGCCTTCAGTGCGGCCTCGCCGGCGAAGTATTCCTTGTGGTCGTCGCCGATGTCCGATCCGGCCATGTTCTGGTGCTTCACGCAGGCGATGCCCTGGCGGATTTCCTGACGCTGCACGCCCTTGACGTAGCCGAGCATGCCCGCCTCGCCGAAATACTCCTTCGCCAGATTGTCGGTCGACAGTGCGGCGGTGTGGTAGGTCGGCAGGGTGATGAGGTGGTGGAAGATCCCCGCCTCGCGCGCCGCATCCTTCTGGAAGGTGCGGATGCGCTCGTCGGCCTCGTTACCCAGTTCGGTGCCGTCATAGTCGACACTCATCAGCTTCGCCCGGTCATAGGCGCCCGTGTCGCGGCCTTCCGCTTCCCAGGCATCGTAGACCTGCTGGCGGAAGTTCAGCGTCCAGTTGAAGCTGGGCGAGTTGTTGTAGACCAGCTTGGCATTCGGGATCACCTCGCGGATGCGGCTGACCATTCCGCCGATCTGGCCGATGTGCGGCTTTTCGGTTTCGATCCACAGCAGGTCCGCACCGTTCTCCAGCGCATGAATGCAGTCGAGCACGCAGCGATCCTCGCCGGTTCCGCTGCGGAACTGGTAGAGGTTCGAAGGCAGGCGCTTCGGACGCATCAGCTTGCCGTTGCGGGTGATCAGCACTTCGCCGTGGCCGACCTGGCCCGCCGCGATCTCCTCACAGTCGAGGAAGCTGTTGTAGCGGTCGCCGATATCGCCCGGCTCGCGGGTGAAGGCGATCTGCTTGGTCAGCCCGGCGCCCAGCGAGTCGGTGCGTGCCACGATCAGGCCCTCATCGACGCCCAGTTCCATGAAGGCGTAGCGGACGGCGCGGATCTTCGCGATGAAGTCCTCATGCGGGACGGTGACTTTGCCGTCCTGATGGCCGCACTGCTTCTCGTCCGAAACCTGGTTCTCGATCTGGATGCAGCAGGCGCCGGCCTCGATGAACTTCCTGGCGAGCAGGTAGGTCGCCTCGGCATTGCCGAAGCCCGCATCGATATCGGCGACGATCGGCACGACATGCGTTTCGTGGTTGTCGATGGCGTGCTCAAGCCGCTTGGCCTCCACCTCGGCCCCCGCCGCGCGCGCCTTGTCCAGATCGCGGAACATCATGCCCAGTTCGCGGGCATCGGCCTGGCGCAGGAAGGTGTAGAGTTCCTCGACCAGCGCCGGAACCGACGTCTTCTCGTGCATCGACTGGTCGGGCAGGGGCCCGAACTCGCTGCGCAGCGCCGCGACCATCCAGCCCGAGAGGTAGAGGTAGCGGCCCTTGGTGGTGCCGAAATGCTTCTTGATGGAGATCATCTTCTGCTGGCCGATGAACCCGTGCCAGCAACCCAGCGACTGGGTATAGTTGGCGGGATCACGGTCATAGGCGGCCATGTCCTCACGCATGATGCGTGCGGTGTAACGCGCGATGTCGAGGCCGGTACGGAAGCGGTTCTGCAGGCGCATGCGCGCGACCGATTCCGCTTCGATGCCGTTCCAGTTGGGCTCGGTGCCAATGGTCTGGCCGGCTTCGGTGATCTTGCTCTGGTAGGTCACTGCCAAAAGTCCCCGTCGAAAATGTGATTGGGCGATGACCTGGAGCTAAGCCCGATTTGTGCAGCGCGGAACGGGCTGCGAAGTCCGGTTGTCAAACTTTACAGATATTCCTTGTAAAGAAGTGCAGGTGTGACAAGCTGCGGAAGTCATGGCGGAAACACGACCTCTCTACCTCGGCCCGCGGCTGCGCCGTCTGCGCCGCGAATTGGGGCTGACTCAGCAGGCGATGGCGGACGATCTGGAGATCTCGCCCAGCTACGTCGCGCTGCTGGAGCGTAACCAGCGCCCGGTGACGGCGGACATGCTGTTGCGCCTTGCGCGGACCTATCGGCTGGACATCGCCGATATCGCCGGGGACGATGGCGAGGATTACGCGCGCCGCGTGGGCGACGTACTGCGCGATCCGCTGTTCGCCGATATCGATCTGCCGTCGCTGGAAATTGCCGACCTCGCGATGAGTTTTCCCGGCATTTCGGAGGCGCTGCTGCGGCTTCACGGTGCTTACACCCGCGAAAGTCAGGCTCTGGCCGAGCAGCGCGCCTCCGGCCCCGCCGCCGAGGAGAACGAACCGGTGCGCGAGGCGCAGCGCTTCCTTGGAGCTTCGCGCAACTACTTCCACGCCATCGACTTGCGGGCGGAGGAATTGGCAACCGAGATCGAGCAGGCGGGCGGAGCGGTCGCATGGCTGGCCGCCAAAGGCGTGCGCGTGCGCTTCCTGCCGCCGGACGTCATGGTCGATTCGCTGCGGCGGTTCGACCGGCACAACCAGCAATTGCTGATCGACGACACGCTCGGCGCCTCAAGCCGCGCGTTCCAGATCGCCACGCACATCGCCCATACTGCGATGCGTGGCGATATCGTTGCGGTCGTGCGCGCCGCCGCCTTCGCCCAGACGACCACGGCGACTTTGGTGCGGCGGGCGCTGGCCGGCTACGCGGCGGCGGCGATCCTGATGCCCTATGCCAAGTTCGCTCGCGAGGTCGAGGCACGGCGATACGATATCGAGGCGCTCTGCGGACTGTTCGGCACCAGCTTCGAGCAAGTCGCCCACCGCCTCACTACGCTGCACCGGCCGGGCGAGGAGCGCGTCGGCTTCTTCTTCCTGCGCGTGGACGAGGCGGGCAACGTCTCCAAGCGGCTGGACGGCGCGGGCTTCCCCTTCGCGGCGCATGGTGGCGGCTGTCCCTTGTGGTCGGTCCATCAGGTGTTCCGCTGGCCGGGCGAGGTCCGCACGCAGTGGCTGGAATTGCCGGACGGCCAGCGCTTCTTCTCGATCGCGCGCACCGTGACGTCGGGTGAGGGGCGACACGGGCGGATGAAAGTCACCCGCGCCGTCGCGCTGGCTTGCGCGGCAGAAGAGGCGGGCAAGCTGGTCTATGCTGCTGGCGATGAGCCGAAAGTCACCCCCATCGGCGTCACCTGCCGCCTGTGCCAGCGCGCCGACTGCGCCGCGCGCTCGGTGCCGCCGATCGGACGGGACGTGCTGGCCGACGACTATCGCCGCGCCGCGCAGCCCTATACGTTCTCCGAAAGCTGATTGTTCTCCATTACGAATTTAAGTTCGCAAATGTGACGATTCCGCCCCGGCGATGGAGGCGCGTCCATGCTTGCGATCTAGCTTCCCGGCACGCAGGATCGCGCCGTCACAGGGCAGAGACCCCGGCGAGAGGATGAGTGCATTGAGCAGCGAAGGCACGCCGGGTGCGGCCCGGACCTTTCCCGAATTGATCCGCTCGGCCGCAGCGGCCTACGGCGATGCGGTGGCGATCACGCTGGAGACCGAGGCTGGCACGGAGAGTGCCACGTTTGCGGACCTTGACCGCCGCTCGGCCGAACTGGCGTGCGGACTGCTGGCACGCGGTGTAGGCAAGGGCGCGCGCGTCGGCTTCATCTTCGGCAACGGTCCGGGTTTTGCCGTGGCACTGGCGGCAATCGCCCGGATCGGCGCAGTCGCGGTGCCGATCAGCACGATGATCCGTGCCAACGAACTGGTCCGCGTGCTTCGCCAAAGCGACGTGCTGGGCCTGATCGTTCAGCGGGAGATGCTGGGCAAGGACCTTGTCGCGCGGTTGGTGGAGGCGCTGCCGGAATTGGCGGCGCAGACTTGCGGTGCGCTGCGCCTGCCGCGCGTGCCTTACTTGCGCTGGGTGGTGTCGAGTGGGGATGGGTTGCCGTTGGGCGTGGCGCCGATAGCATGGCTGGCCGATGCCGGCGCGGACGTCAGTGACGACCTGCTTCGCGAAGTCGAATCTGAAGTCCATCCGACCGACCAGATGATCGAGATCTATACTTCCGGCTCGATGGCGCTGCCCAAGGGCGTGCGTCATCTCCACGGTGCGGTCATGGCGCGCAGCCATTGGCTGGTGGAGATGCTCGGCGTGCAAACCGGCGAGGAACGACCGGCGCAATTGCCGATGTTCTGGGTGGGCGGGCTGATGCTGTACCTGCTGCCCGGTTGGGAGCGTGGCGCGGTTACTACCTGCACCGAACGCACGCTTAGCAACAGCCGTTTCGCCATGGGGTCCGTGCTGGCGGAGGAAGACCTCGAACGCATCCGGGGGCCGCAGCCGTGGTGGGGCCTGGGCATGAGCGAGACGCTGGGGCCCTATGGCTGGGGCGACGAGTTCCGCGTGCCCGGCCGCCCGGTCTGTGCGCCGATGGATCACTTCGCCCCCGGCTACGACATTCGCATTGCCGACGAAGACGGCCGCTCGGTGGGGGATGGCGAAGTGGGGGAAATGCAGGTGCGCGGCCCCGCCGTCGCGCCTGCGCTGCACAAGATCGATCCTGCCGAGCACTACACGGCGGACGGATATCTACACACCGGCGACCTCTGTCTTGTCGAGGATCGCGCGGATGGTCGTCGCATCCATTTCGTGGGGCGGGGCGGGGACATGATCAAGGTATCCGGCTCCAACGTTTCGCCCGCCGAGGTGGAGATGGAATTGCAGGCGCTGGACAGTGTGCACAGTGCCTATGTCGTCGGCCTGCCGGATCGCGAGCGCGGCGCGCTGCTGGTGGCGGCGCTGGTTCCGCGCGATGGGGCAGTGCTCGATATGACCGCCATCGAGGCGCGAATGCGCGACAGTCTTTCCGGCTACAAAGTGCCGCGCGCCTGGGTGGAACTGACGCGCGAGGACGTGCCGTTGCTCCATTCCAACAAGGTCGCTCGGCGCGAGATCGCACGGATCGTGGCGGCGCGGTTGGAAGCCGAAAGAGTTGGCAGCGCCTAGACGGCACGCCATCGACAGCACGCCATCGACAGCACTTTGGCCATTGGCCTCCAAGCCCGTCATCCCCGCGAAGGCGGGGATCCCGCTTTCTTTTGCGAGCGCGGCGGAAGGAAGCGGGGCCCCCGCCTGCGCGGGGGCGACGGAGTGTGGTTGGGAAGACCGGGGCTGGCATCCTTGGTACTCGTCCTGCCCGATCCCCACCAACCCATTGACGAACCCCTCCACGCGCCATAACCCGACAGGTAATTCGAAATAGCGAAAGCACCCATGTCGCGTTCTTCCCCCGGCGTCGCCCGCATGGCCGCCATCCTCAATTTCATCGCCGATCATCCGGGGCAGTCCTTCGCGCTCACCGATCTGGTGCGGGCGCTGAAGCTCAGCCGGGCGACCTGCCATGCGCTGCTGACGGGGCTGGTCGACGTGGGCTATCTCTACCGCACCAGCGACAAGACTTACGTGCTGGGCCCGGTGCTGGCGGCGATCGGGCGCACGGCGGCGGAACACTTCTCGCCGTTGCAGGTCGCGCAGCCGGAAATGCGCAAGCTGGCGGACGATTTCGACGTGGTTTGCGGCGCCTATTTCCTGGAAGGCGACATGATCCACCTGCGCGAGCGGGCCGCATCGGCCAGCCACGTCGGCTATCCGGTGCCGCTGGGCACCCGCATGCCGCTGCGCTGGGTGCAGGCCACCTCGTTCTTCGCCCGCACGCCGCGTGACGCCGATGCCGTGCAGGTCCGCACCAATCCCGCACCCACCGCCGAGCAACTGGAACAGCTTCACGGCGGCATGGCCTTCGTGCGCGAACACGGCTTCATCGCCCTGTCGCGCCGTGCCGGAACGGCGCCCGGTGACGGCATCGCCACGATCAACGGCATGCAGGATCCGCCGGTCGTGCCCGAAATCACCCTGGACGATGCGCGGACTTACTCGCTGATGGGGATCATGGCGCCGATCTACGACGCGCGTGACCGGGTCTCGATCTCGCTGGTGCTGGGCGGCTTCAACGATGCCATGACCGGCGCCGAAGTGCGCAAGGCGGGTGAGGCCCTCGCAGAAGCCTGCGCCCGCATCTCCCGCTTTCTGATCGGCCAGCCCGAAGACTTCTGACCTCCGCCGCCCCGGCGGTTCTCGCACCGTTCAAGCGCGCTTTGCTTGACCCATCCTGCTTGTCGACTTATCAAATAGTCGAAAATAAATTCGCGATTTGGAATTGCGATATAAGCGGGAGAGTGCTGGATGTCGGACGTGATCGTCGCGCCGGAAACCCGGGACCTTGGCGAACTGGCGGGTGCGCTGGCGCAGTGGCTGGCGGCACGGATGCCGCACGCGCGTGAGGTGTGGATCACCGATCTCGCCTATCCGCGCGGCGCCGGGCAAAGCCATGAGACGGTGCTGTTCGAAGCGCACTGGCGTGAGCAGGGCGAGGAACGGCAACAGGGCTGCGTGGTGCGGATCAAGCCGGGTGGCTTCACGGTCTTCCCCGACGACCTTTTTGTACAGCAGTACCGGGTGATGAAGGCGCTGGCCGAAGGTGGGGAGGTGCGCGTCGCCCGCCCGCTGTGGTTCGAGGAAAACCCGGCGCTGCTGGGTAATCCCTTCTTCGTGATGGAACGCAAGACCGGCCGCGTGCCGGTATCGATCCCGCCCTATGCGCGCGAAGGCTGGCTGAAGGATGCCACCCCGGCGCAGCGCCGCGTGCTGTGGCGCAATGCTGTGGAGCAACTGGCGGCCGTGCAGCGCGTGCCGCTGGACGGGTTCGATTTCCTTGCCGGGCCCAACGGGGAACGGGGTCTGGCGCAAGAATGGGACAAGTACACGCGCTTCGCCCGCTGGCTTCAGCAGGTTGAGCCGCTGCCCATACTCGACGCGGCGCTGGAGCGGCTACGCGGGCTCTGGCCCGGGAATCAGCCGGAGGGCCTGGTCTGGGGCGACGCGCGGATCGGCAACATGATGTTCGACGGGAACTTCGATGTCGTGGCGGTGATGGACTGGGAGCAGCCCTCGCTCGGTGGGGCGCTGCATGATCTGGCGTGGTTCTGCGTGATCGCGGATACCATGCATGGGCCCGCCTCCACCTATGGCGCGCCGCTGGAGGGCATGGGCAGCCGCGAAGAGACGGTGGCCTTGTGGGAACACCTGGCCGGCAAGTCCGCCGCCGATCTTGAATGGTATGAGGATTTCGCGAAGTTCAAGATGACCTGCACCGGCATCCGCCTTGGCCACCTGCGCGGTGCACCGATGATGGACGAGGCGACCATGGCGAAGCGCTTGAAGGTGGGGTGAGGGCTGGCCGGTCGGAGCTGGCGCGACGTTAGAACCCAACCTTCACACGGGCGAAGGTCGTTCCAAGCGCGACCCTTCGCCCGCAGGTTACGAGCACCACGAATATCAACATGCCCCGTCATCCCCGCGAAGGCGGGGATCCCGCTTCTCCTTCTTCTCCGCTTTCTTCGCCAAAGAAAGCGGGGCCCCCGCCTTCGCGGGGGCGACGGGGTGTGTTGGGTGATTGCATTTTTTTGGCCCGAGGACTTACGACAATCCCAGCAACCGCCGGCAATTGTCATGAATGATCGCGCGCACATCGGCCTCCGGCACCCCGGCGAAATCGCGCAGGATCACATCGCGAGAGTGCGGGAAAGTCGTTTCCGAATGCGGATAGTCCGATGACCACATGATGTTGCGCCCGCCCGGTTGGTCGCGATTCAAAATGCCCGTGCGGTCCTGGATGAAGGAGCCATAGACGTTGCGATCCATGTAGTAGCTGGGCGGGTTCTTCAGCGGGGATTCCGTCCAGTAGCGCTGCTTTTCCCAGGTGCGGTCGTTGTATTCGGCAAACCACGCGAACCAGCCCACGCCCGATTCCATCGATCCGATCTTCAGGTCCGGGAAACGGTCGAACACGCCGTTGTAGATCAGGATGCCGATCGGTTCCGCCATGGCCAGCTTGCTCATCGGCATGTCGGCCAGGAAGTATTCCTTCTGCCCGAAACGCGGCACCCGCGCGCCGAGGTGGAAGGTGACGACGATCCCGGCGTCCACCACGGTCTTCCACAACGCGTCGAAGGCGGGGTTCGAGTATTGCAACGCCCCCTTGGGATCGCCGGTGAGCGCGGAGACTTGCCCATCCTTCAGCGCCTGCACGCCGGAAGTGGTCTTCCACGCTTCGGGGTTTTGCGGGAAGGCCGGCAGGTTGATTGCGCGGAAGCCCTTGGCGGCGAGCCGGCGGACGTGGCTGCACGTTTCTTCGATATCGCGCATCGGCACGTAGCCGACCGGATAGAGCCGGTCCGGCGCGGCCGAGCAGAAGTCCAGCACCCAGTTCTGATAGGCTTCGTAGCTGGCGATGTAGAGTTCGTTGTCGAGCGAACCCAGCGGGCCGCCGCCGAACAGCAGCGCAGCGTCCATGCCGTCCGCGTCCATGTCGGCCAGGCGCGTGGCGGGTTCCCACACCTTGCGCTGGTCGGCCAGGCGGCCTTTCATCTTGAAGTTCCTGCCCTCTCGCCCGGCCTGATTGTTGATCATCATGAACGGGCGGCGGTTGCCTTCGAAGCAGATGTAATCGCCATCGTCGGCATGTTCGATATAGGGCGCGCGGTCCTTGAGGTGCGCGGGCAGATAGTCCTTCCACATGTCATGCGGCGGATCGATGTGCGCGTCCGCATCGAAGATCGGGCCATAGGCCCACTCGGTTGCGGCGCTTGCGCGGATGGCCGGATCAGCCTCGCTCATCTCCCGACTCCTCTCGTTTCATTATTCGCTATTGTGAATATATTATCGTCATAACGAACGTGAAAAGTCAAGGTGACGACTCATCGTCAATCCCGCCGCAGGAGCATTGCGCCGTATCCGAAGCCGCCGTTGGAAATCAGGCAGGTGCGGGCGTCGGCCACCTGTCGCCCGCCGCCGCGATGCCACAACTGCACGCAAGCCTCGTGGATATGGCCGTAGCCATGCAGGCGTCCGGCCGAGAGTTGGCCGCCGCCGGTGTTGAGGGGCAGTTCCCCGTCCAACCCGATCCGCGTGCCGCCCTCGACGAAGCGGCAGGCCTCGCCCTGCGGCACCAGTCCCAGCGCCTCCATCCAGAGCCATGTGTGGATCGAGAAGCCGTCGTAGAGTTGTGCGCAATCGAGGTCGGCGGGGCGCAGGCTGGTGCGGGACCATAGCATCTCCCCTGCGCGTCGGGCGGCGGGCAGGCTGGTGAAGTCTCCCTCATGCCGGCCGGCCCAGAGGCCGCCGACGGCCATTCCCATCGCTTCGATATGCAGTGGCGGATTGCGCAGATCCTTCGCGGCGTCGTTGTGCGATAGGACGATCGCGGTGGCGCCATCGACATGGGCGTCGCAGTCGTAGAGCCGCAGGGGAGAGGAGATCACCCGCGATTGCAGGTAGTCGTCCAGCGTCAGCGGCGCCTTGTAGATCGCGGCCGGATTGTGCGCGGCATGGCGGCGGGCGTTGACGGCCAAGGCGCCCAGTTGCGCCTCCGTCGCTCCGTACTTGTCGAAATAGGCTTGGGCGTAGAGCGCGAACATATTGATGGGGGAGAGGGCGTTGAACGGCACCGTCCAGGCGTTGGTGCCTTCCACCCGTGCGCCGCGTCCGCTCATCAGCGTGGAGGCGCGGGCCTGCGCGCGGGCGCTGGCCTGGGCGACGGTGCGGAACACCACGACATGCCGGGCAAGCCCGCAGGCGATCGCGGTCACCGCATTGAAGATCGGCGCCATGTGGCTGAAACCTTCACCGGATGCGAGGATCCAGCGCGGGTTGAGGCCCAGCACGGCGGCCGCTTCGGACGTGCTGACCGGGGCAATGCCGCCGCCTTCGGCCGATTTGGGTGGGTAGGTGGCGATGCCGTCGATCTCCCGCGGGGAGAGGCCGGCGTCGGCAATGGCGGCCAGGCAGGCGTCGGCAGTGAGTTGCAGTGCGCTGCGCGAGGAGGGGCGGGCCACTTCTGACTGCGCCGCGCCGGTGACGCAGACTTGCTTTTCGGGCAGGGTGGTCACGCTTCGACCTTCGGCGCGAAGAAGGGCAGCCACACGTCCTCGTGCTGTTCGAACCGGACGGTGACGGGCAGGCCGATGCGCGCGCGCGTAACCGCGCCATCGAGATTGGCCATAACGTAGAGCCCAGCCTGTTCGGCCAGTTCCACCGCCGCCAGCACGAACGGCACCGGCAGGCCCGGCAGCCATGCCTCGTGATTGATGGTGTAGCTGGCGATGCTGCCCTTGCCGGAGGTCGGCTCGGCCGCCATCGCTTCGCTGCCGCAAGTGGCGCAGCGGGGAAGTGGCGGGTGCTGCCATGTGCGGCATTCGGCGCAGCGCTGGATGCGCAACCGGCCATCCGCGCCCGAAGTCCAGAAGAACGCGGTTTCGGGTTCGAGCGTGGGCAGCTTGCGGGCGGGCGCCCCTTGGGATGCCATCAGAACACCACTCCCTGCACCTTGAGGTCGATCACCGCATCCTCGTCATAGCCCAGTTCCGCCAGCACGGCATCGCTGTCCGCGCCCAGCTCCGGCGCGCGGGTGGAGGCTAGGGCCTTGCCTTCGAACAGCATGGGGCTGGCGACCATCGGGATCGTTTCGCCGTCGCCCGCGTCGATCCGGCGCAAGTACTGATTGGCCTGGACCTGTGGATCGTCCTGCAATTCACCCACGTCCTGCACCACGTCCCACTGGCCATCCTGCCGGGACAGGATCTGCTTCCATTCCGCCAGCGACCTGGACGCGAACAGGGCCGTCACTTCGGCATGGCATTCGGCGCCGTTCGCGCGGCGGGCGGCATCGTTGGCGAAGCGCGGATCGGTGGCAAGATCGGGCCGTCCGGCCGCTTCGCAGAAGCGCGCCCAGTAGCGGTCCGCCTGCAACATGCAGAGCGCGACGAAGCGATGGTCGGCGGTGCGATAGTTCGCCACCAGCACGTTGTGCGGCGGGCCGGACGGGCGCGGGAAGCGCTGCACGCCGTCCGCCGTTGCCTGGCAGATCAGCCGCTGCTGGGACCACATGGCAGTGCCCAGCAGCGACACGTCCACTTCCCCGGCCTCTCCGGTCATCGCCCGCCGCGCGATGGCCGCAGCGATCGCGCCAGCCAGCATCGCGCCGGACAGGGTATCGCCGAATGCGGGGCCGGGCGGGCCGACTGGGGCGGGCGCGTCGTTCTCGGTGAGGGAGGAGGCAATGCCGCCGCGCGCCCAGAAGGTGATCGCATCGTATCCGCCTTTCTCGCCATCCGGGCCGTTGGGCCCGGTGCCGCTGCCGCTGGCATAGATCAGGTTGGGGAAGCGCGCGCGCAGCGTGGCTGCATCGATGCCCATCGATCGGCGTGCGGGGGGGAGAAGGCTGGTCAGGAAGACATCGGCCTGTTCCAACAGTCGGCCCAGCACCGCGCGGCCCGCCTCGTGCCGCAAGTCCAGCGTGATCGATCGCTTGCCCCGGTTGTAGCTTTCCCACGACCAGTCGTAGGAAGCATCGGCCGAACCAAGGCTACCGATCTTCAGTCCGCGCAGTGGATCGCCGGCAGGCGGCTCCACCTTGATCACTTCGGCGCCAAGATCGGCCAGCATTCCGCCGCAGGCGGGAACGAAGGCCCACATCGCCACTTCCACAATGCGGATGCCTTCCAGCGGCTTTGCCATTGCGTCTCTCTCCCTGTCCCGAACCGTCGAACGGTCTTGACGCGACAGGTCTGGACGACGATCGCGTGACCGATGGAATTCTCTATTGCGAATGATGTACCGAAATGGAGAATTGGGCAAGCCGACGAGATGGCAGAGAGAAGTCGGCGAGATGCCAGCTCGCCAATGGGAGAAGCCGATGACGATGACCGCCACCCAGTTCATGAATGGGCCTGTCGAACATGCCGGGCCCGTCCCCGCCACGCTGGTCGAGGCGCTGAACCCTTACTGGTTGGCGCCGGTGCTGGCGCATGTTTCCGGCGGCAAGGGCATTGCGAGTGTCGAAACGCTGGAGGTGATCCGGACCGTGGCCACCAAGGTCCGCTTCGCCGTCCGCTTCGAAGGGGAGCAGGCCACGCACCAGTTCTGCATCAAAGGTCTGCTCGATGTGGACGAGGGGACCGCGCGCGGCGGGCCGACCTGCGTGCTGGAGGCGGACTTCTACAATCGCCTTGCCCCGGTGCTCGATCTGCGCGTGCCGCCCTGCGTCGCCACGGTGGTCGATCGCAAGGGGCAGCAGGCGGTGACGGTGATGCGCGACCTGATCGCGCAAGGGGCTTCGTTCTGTTCCGCGCTCGATCCGTTCACGGCGGACGATGCCCTGGCCAGCCTGACGCAATTGGCCCGGCTTCACGCGCGGGCGGACCTGCTGGCGGACTGGATCGCGCCGCGTGCCGCCCAACTTGCGCGGATGACCTATGTGACGCCCGAAGTGCTGCAGGATTTGCTAGACGGGCCGCGGGGGGAGGGCATCCTGCCCGAAGTCCGCAATGCCGCTCGGCTCGTTTCGGCGATGCGGGCGCTGGCGGAGCGCGATGCCGCGCGGCCGCAGTTCCTGCTCCATGGCGATGCCCACGCCGGCAATCTCTATCGCACGCTGGAGGGGATGGGCCTGATCGACTGGCAGTTGCTCCAGCGCGGCGGCTGGGCGCTGGATGTGGCCTATCATCTCAACGCGGTGCTGCCGGTGGATGTCGCCGAGGCGGAGGAGCGCTGGCTGCTGGGCGAATATCTTGGGGTGATGCGCGGCCATGGCTGCACCATGCCCGATCCGGAGGAAGCCTGGGCACAATATCGGGAGGCGGTGGTCTACGGTTATTACCTCTGGGCGATCACCCGCCGCGTCGATCCGCCGATCATCGAGACTTTCGTCGGCCGGCTTGGCCGTGCGGTGATGCGGCATGACAGCTTCGCCCTGCTGGGCGTTTGACACCTGCATTTCCGACAAACGAAAGGGGCCGCACGTCACAACGCGCGGCCCCTTTTATAGGGCGTTCCTGCCGGATCAGCCGCCGAAGTGATACTTCAGGCTGAAGCCGTACATGCGCGGCGCGCCCACCGATGCGGTTTCGAAACCGGTGCCGGTCGAGAGGCCCGGATAGAAGGTGTAGTACTTTTCCTTGGTCACGTTGGTTGCGAAGAACGCCGCGTCCACCGGCAGGCCTGCGATATTGTCCCAATTGACATTGAGGTTCAGCAGGTCGGTCGACTTCAGGTCGGTCAGGCTCTGGATATAGGCGACCGTCGCCGGGTCGGAGACCGCTCCCGCCTGGCAGTTCGGCAGGTAGGTGTTCGCCGTGCCGTTGCAGCCGAAGTAGAAGCGGTTGCCGGTGTTCGCCAGCATCTTGTCGGTATGCGTGAAGGTGGCGCCGAACGAGATCTTGCCGATGCTGTCGGACAGCGGCAGCGTGTAGGTGGCGGAAGCGGTGACCTTGTTCTTCGGGCTGAGCGCCAGCGGGTCACCCACCATGTAGGTGCCCGAAAGCACATAGGGCGAACCGGGTTCGAGCGAGAATGTCTCGACCGAGGTCAGCTTGGTGTTGAGGTAGGTATAGCCGACCTGCAGCAGCATCCCCTGGAACGGGCTGGCCGAAGCGTCCACTTCGATACCCCAGATCCGGGACTTGCCGGCGTTGACCGGCGCGGCCGTGGGCGAGACCGGGGCCGCGATGCACGCGCCGGTGGTGGCGTCGGTGAACTGGCACGGGTTGGCGTTGAAGCCCAGCTGCAGCTGCTGGTTGCTGAACTTGTTGTAGAAGCCGGCGATGTTGAAGTTGCCGGGCACCGAACCGCGCCAACTGGTCTTGGCGCCCAGTTCGAAGGCGTCGACCTTTTCGGGGCCGAACACCGCGAAGGCGGATGTCACGTTGGGCGCGATGCCGCCGGCGCGATAGCCTCTGGCGTATTTGCCGTAGATCAGCACGTCCTGGACCGGCGTGTAGTCCAGATCGATCAGCCAGGTCGGCTTCTGCGATTTCTGCTTGATGTCGCGCCGGCAGCCGTTGGCGGCGGTGGGATCCTGTATCGGGGCGTCCGGATACGTGCAGTAGGTGAACAGCGGCGCGGCCGGGATCGGCTGGAAGAACGGGAAGCTCAGCGGATAACCGGTGATCGTGGTCGTCTGGACGCTGGTATTGTCCTCGCGGTCCCAGGTGTAGCGGAAGCCGCCGGTCAGCTTGAGCTGATCGGTGAACTTGTAGGTCGCCTGCGCATAGAGGCCGACGTTGTGGAACGACGTGCGGCCCGCCGTGGTGTTGATCGCGCCGGCGTGCTGGGTGGGATCGAAGGCGCCGCCGAAGAACACCGGCGTGACGGCAGCCAGATAGCCCAGCACGTCATAGCACTGGCTGGCGGCCAGCGCGGCGGAATCGGCGCAGGACTGGATCACCGGAGATTTCGAGCCCACCAGGCCGAGCGGCTGGACGGATTCCAGATAGGCGCCGGTCTGCCAGTTCAGCTTGTCGTCGCTGCTGCGACCCTGGATCTGGAATTCCTCGGTGAACGTGGATTCCGCTGCGGTATCGCGGCCGGGCAGCGGGCGGCTGCTGGCAAAGCCGAAGCGATAGCTGGACAGGCCGATCTGCGGGATCGCCGGCGTTTCGAAGGCGGTGCCGAAGATCGGGTTGTTGAAGCTGTCCTTCAACTCGCCATAGCTGGCGATGTTCTTGAAGGTCAGCGTGTCGCTGGCGTGCCAGGTGGTGGTGTTGATCACTTGCCAGACGGTCAGCAGCGAGCGGGCATCGGGCACGTCCTGCGCGAAGTCGTAGAAGCCCGAACCCTGATAGTTGCTGCTGCCGGGGGTAAGTTGCTCGTCCGCGAAGTGGCCCAGGCTGTAGGCCGGGTCGGCGGCGATCAGCTTCTGCGCGTCACCATGCGTATCGGACCGCGAATAAGTGGCGATCGTGTAGTTCTCGAGGTCCGGCGTCAGTTCCGCGACCACGCTGAGGCGGACCGAGGTATAGTCGACATCGTTGAAATCCTTCGGGCCGACGCCGCTGGTATTGTGCAGATACCCATCGCGCTTCATGCGATCGACGCCCAGGCGGACCTTGAAGGTATCGGCCAGCGGCACGTTGATCACGGCCTGCACGCGGCGCATGTCGTAATTGCCGATCGATCCCTGGACATAGCCTTCAAGAAGGTCGGTCGGCTTCTGCGGCACCAGCAGCACGGCGCCGCCGGTGGTGTTGCGGCCGAACAGCGTGCCCTGCGGACCCTTCAGCACCTGCACGTTCTGCAGATCGAAATAGGCGCCCGGACCGGCGCCGTCACCCGAAGGCAGGCCGTTCGACGCGCCGCGCGGGGCCACCACGTCGGCGAAGTAGACGCCCACCGAAGGCGCGGTGCCCAGGTCCTGCACGAAGCCGCGGATCGCGAAGGACGAGTTCTGCGAACCGAAGTTGGTGTTGGCGGAAAGCGAAGGCGTGCTGGTGGCAAGGTCCGCCGCGCTGACGACGTTGCGGTTGGTCAGCTGGTCCTGGTTGAACACGGTGATGGAGATCGGCACGTCCTGCAGGCGTTCTTCGGTACGCCGGGCGGTGACGATGATGTCGCCGGGATTGACGGTGGGGCTTTCCCGCCTGCCGGACTGGGCTTCCTGTGGGGCGGGGGCGGCCTGATCCTGCGCCAGCGCGGGTGATGCGGCAACGGCTGCGCCGGCCCCCATCGTGGCGACACCGAGCATCAGCGAAGTCCTGAAATTCCTTGCAAGCATGTTCTTCCTCTCCTCACGGAAACCATGTTCTCACGGCAGACTGGCTCGGGATCGAGGCCATGCGCGAAGCCGGTTCTTGCCGGTCTGCGGGCACCATCGGGTCTGCATCGAAATTCTTGGGAATCGGTATTTCTGGGAAAAGGGCGCATGGCCGGCGGATCACCGCCCGGCGATGCATGCATCTTCCCGCTTCAGTATCGTTTTGGCTCCGGTTCCCCGGGACCGTCCTCCCCACGTTCTCCCGTGCCGATATGCGGCATCTTCTGGGCGGTTTTTCCGCGCGCGCCTTGATTCTGCGCCTGCGGGAAAAGTATCGCTCCTCTTGTTCCGGCGCAATTCGCCTGATGAACCTCCCTCATTTCTTCGCGTGGCAGCAATTGCCTGTAGAAGACAGTTCGGAGCGGTTCAGCTGTCTATTGTCTCTTCAAGCAGCGCGATTGTTCCTTTCCAGGCAATACGGTGTGCCGTTCGATCGTAGGCGATCCCCGGGGCGATACCGTCATGATCGGGGTCGGTGAACGCGTGTGCTGCCTTTGCGAACAGGGTTAGCTGATAATCCGCGCCCGCCGCGTCCAGTTCGGCGCGCAGCGCTTCCACGTCGGCGGGCGGGGCGTAAGGGTCTTCTCCGCCGGTCCACACCGCGATCCGCGCCAGCACGCGACCGGCGACGGCCGGATCGTGGGTGCCGAGCAGACCATGAAAACTGGTGACCGACCGCACGGCCGCGCCGCTGCGTGCCAGTTCCAGCACGCACTTGCCGCCAAAGCAGTAGCCGATCGCCGCAATCCGGTCCGGATCGACGCCGGGCAACGCGCGCAGCGTCTCGAACCAGACGAGCACGCGTTCGCGCAGCAGGGGAGGATTGGCCATCAGCGCGGCGAAATGCGTGCCGGCAGCCTGGTTGGAAGAGATGTCCGCATCGGCCCCGTACATGTCGGGCGCGATCACCAGCCTGCCGCCGGCGGCCACTTCGCGCATGGCCGCATGAAAGCTATCGGAAGGCCCGGTGGCGCCCGGAAACATCAGCACGGCCGCGCCGGATGGCGTCCCTTCCGGACGCGCGACAAGCCCGCGCAGCCTTACGCCGCCATGTTCGCATTCAAGGGATTCGAAACCCGCCATGCGCCTCCCCTCCTTGTACCCTGTTCTCTGTCGTCGGCGACGGAGGCGCTGGATAATCCGGCGAATCAATGTCGCATTGGGGAACATGGGTTCGGATATGAGAATGACGGCGACGATCCGTGCTGTCAAAGGGCAAGCATCTAGCCACTTGTTCCGCATGGCTTGCCAGCCTCGCGCCCGCCGTGGCATCGAAGGTGCATGGCACCGGTGACGACAGGAGCCGATCTGCGGCCGCCGCGATCCATCCGATGGGGCATGGCCGCGCTGGTCACGCTGCTGCATCTGCTGATCATTGCCGTGCTGGTGCAGGCCTTCGCGCCGACATTCGCAGACGAACTGGTGCGAACGACGACGCAGGCGTTCGATATCCCGCTTTCGCCCCCTCCCAGCCCGCAACCGGAAGCCCGCCAGTCCGCCGCGGTGCCCGCGCAACCGGGCGCGCAAGGCTCCGCAGGTGCGCCCGGCCAGCGCGCCCTGCCGCGTGAGGTGGCCGCGCCCCGAGCCCCCGTGGCGATCGTGCCGACGCAGGCGCCCCCCGTGGTCGGTTCCGGACGTGACGATGCTGCCGGAGCCGGTCAGGCAGGGACGGGCTCCGGCGCCGGGGGCCAAGGCGCGGGACCAGGCGCCGGGGGAAGCGGATCGGGGCAGGGGGGCGGCGGTGCTGCCAGCAGGCCGGAAAAGATTGCCGGGGACATCAACTCTGCCCGGGACTATCCCGCCGCCAGTCGGCAGCTTCGGCTGGGGCATCAGGTCGTCGTCATCCTGCGTGTGGGTGTGGACGGGAAGGCGAAATCCTGCCGGATCGCACAGCCCAGCCCCGATGCGGAGGCGGATCGCATCACTTGCGCCCTGGCCATGGACCGTTTCCGCTTCCGGCCCGCGCGGGACGCTGCCGGCAATCCGGTGGAGGCCGACTATGGCTGGCGCCAGCGCTGGTTCCTGAAAGCGCAGGGCGAGATGCCGTAATCAGCGCCGTTGCATTGCCCAGAGGGAGCGGTATGGCGATTCCCATGTCCTCCGATTCCCGCGATGTTTCGCTTCCCACGATAGTTCCGGTCATCCTGTGCGGCGGCAGCGGCACGCGGCTGTGGCCGCGCAGCCGTGCAGCCAAGCCCAAGCCGTTCCTGCCGCTGGTGGGTGACAGCACCTTGTTCGAGGCAAGCCTGGCCCGCTGCCCGGCGCATCTCGGGTTCGCCGCCCCGGTGGTGGTGACCGGCACGAAGCATCTCGATCATGTCGAGGCGCAGCTGGCCGGCGCTCCCGGCGCCAGCGTGATCGTCGAGCCTGCCGCGCGCAACACGGCGGCTGCCATCGCGCTCGCCGCCTGTCGTCTGCCCGAGGATGCGGTGATGCTGGTCTGCCCCAGCGACCATCACATCGGCCGCCCGGACGTCTTTGCGAAGGCGGCCTGCGCTGCTGCCGCGCTGGCGAACGATGGCTGGCTGGTCTCGTTCGGGATCGAGGCGACCGCGCCCGAGACCGGCTTCGGCTACCTGAAGCGGGGCGAGGCGATCGCGGGCACCCCTGGCTATCGCACCGCGCAGTTCGTCGAGAAGCCGGACCTCGATCGCGCCAAGGCGTTCCTCGAACATGGCGGCTATGCCTGGAACGGCGGCATCTTCGCCTTCCGCGTCGGTGATTTCATGGCCGAACTCTCCGCCCACCGTCCCGAGATCGCCGCCAAGGTGCGCGAGGCAGTGGCGAAGGGGGCCGAGGATGGCCACCGTTTCCACCCCGATGCCGCCACGTTCGGCGACGTGCCCAGCGATTCGGTGGACTATGCGGTAATGGAGAACACCACACGCGCGGCGATGGTGCCGGCGGACATGGACTGGTCCGACATCGGCAACTGGCAGGCGCTGCACGATGCGCTGGCGCGCGACGAAGGCGGCAATGCGGTGCGCGGGCCCGGCGCGGCGGAACTGGTCGACTGCACCAATGTGCTGGTCGACAGCGATGGGCCGCGCGTCTCGGTAATCGGGCTTTCCAACGTCATAGTTGTGGTCGACGGGAACGAGGTGCTGGTCACTACGGTTGAAGGTGTGCAGAAGGTCGGAAAGCTGCACGGCGCCGTAAATCAGTAAGTACACCAGTAGAGGATCGAGCAATGACTGCCGCACTCGCCATCCGCGAAGTCGAGAAGCCCTGGGGCAAGGATGTCCTGCCCGCGCCTTTCGTCGCCCCGGAAGGTGAGCGCATCGGCGAAGTCTGGTTCGAGCCGCCCGCCGGGCTGCCCGATCTGCTGGTGAAATACATCTTCACCAGCGAGAAGCTGTCGGTGCAGGTCCATCCCACCGATGCGCAGACCATCGCCAAGGGGCTGGGCAAGCAGGGCAAGGAAGAATGCTGGCTGATCGTCGCGGCCGAGCCGGGCGCCACGCTGGGCATCGGTTTCGACGCGCCGATCTCTCAGGAGGACATGCGCGCCGCCTCGCTGGACGGCAGCATCGAACGCCTGATGACCTGGCACGAAGTGCAGCCGGGCGATTTCTTCTACATTCCGGCCAATACCGTGCACGCCATCGGTGAGGGCGTCAGCCTGATCGAAGTGCAGCAGAACAGCGACATCACCTACCGCCTCTATGATTACGGCCGCCCGCGCGAGCTGCATCTGGACGATGGGATTGCCGTGTCGAAGGGCGAGGCTTACGATCTGGCGCGCTGGCACAAGCGCGTGTCCCCGCACGAAACGCAGGTCCTGGTCGATGGCCCGCTGTTCCTGCTCGATCAGGTGGCGGGTCAGCCCACGCCGGATATCGCCGCCCGCTATCCCGGCGCCTTGCTGGTGATCCCGCGGGAGGAATCGGTGAAGATCGGTGACGATCTGATCGCGCCCGGCGGTTGCGGGCTGGCCTCCTCGCTGGCCGAAGTGGCTTTCGCGGATAACGGAGTCTGCCTGCTGGCACGGGCCTGCGAAGCCTGATTCGTGTTTGCCATCAGCGATTCCACGATCGTCCAGACCATCCAGCTGGCGTTGACGCCGGTGTTCGTGCTGGTCGCCATCGGCAATATCCTGAACATCCTTTCGACCCGACTGGGCCGGGTGGTGGATCGCGCGCGTACGCTTCAGGAACGCCATAACGAAACCAACGGGGCCGACCACGATATCGTGGTTCTGGAAATCCGGCTGGTCGACAAGCGCATCAACATCATCACCAACGCCATCCGCTTCATGGTGCTTTCCGCGCTGTGCATCGGCACGACCGTCGCCGTGCTGTTCCTTCAGGGGCTGGCCGGTTTCGACATGCACGGTATCGCGGCGATCATCTTCCTCGCCTCGATCGTGCTGCTGCTGGTGGCGCTGGTGCTGTTCCTGCGCGAGACGCAAGTGGCCAAGGAAGCCCTCAGCATACCGCGCGATTATCTGGAACTGCATCGGACCATTTGATTGCGCGGGTATCGCACCCGCGATTGGCGTTTCCCACGCATCGCCTAGGTTCTCTTCCAAGGGAGAGAACAGATGCACGCACCGGGTAGAGCCGCGCCGGATCGCACCGGCCAGCGCGAGGAATGGCGACGGGGCTGGAAGCTGGTGCTGGCTTCTGCGGTCGGCTTCTCGTTCTTTTCCGTGCTGCTGGCCGGCACCGGGCTGTTCTTCGAGCCGCTGGGCAAGGAATTCGGCTGGAACCGCTCACTGCTATCGGCAGGGCCGGGCATCGCCACGTTCGTCACCGCCATCCTCTCGCCATTCTATGGTGCGCTGATCGATCGCGTGGGCTCTCGCCGCTTGGCACTGCCGGGGATCGTGCTGGTCATGGTGTCGATGAGTTCGTTCGCGCTGGTGAACGGATCGAAAGCGCAGTGGATCACGCTGTGGGTGGTCTTCGGCATTCTGCTCACCACGATCAAGTCGACCGTCTGGACCACGGCCGTTGCCGGCCTGTTCGACAAGGGCAGGGGCCTTGCGCTGGGCATGACCGTGGCGGGCACGGCCGTCGCGCAGGCGGTGGTGCCGCCGCTGGGCAATTTCCTGATCGAGCACACCGGCTGGCGCGGCGCCTTCGTCTGGTTCGGCATGGGCTGGGGCGGGTTGACGCTGCTGCTCTGTTCGCTGTTCTTGTACGACGTTCACGATCGCGCCCGGCGTGCCGCGCAGCAGGCGGGGCAGGCCGCCGCAGCGCGCAGCACGCTCCACCTGCCGGGCCTCACTCCGCGGCAGGCGTTGCGCAGCCGGGCGATCTGGCAACTGGCGGTATCGACCTTCATCGTCATGGTGCTCACCGTGGGCCTTGGCATCCACCTCTTCCCGATCCTGACCGAAGCGGGCGTCACCCGCGCCAACGCTGCATGGCTTACCGCGCTGACCGGTGTGGCGGGGATCATCGGCAAGCTCGTCACTGGCGCGCTGATGGACCGTTACAAGCCGAACTGGATTGGCGGTGTGACCATGGCCGTAACCGCCGTCACTTTCATCGTGCTGATCTGGTGGATCGATTCCACCGCTGCCGTGGTCTTCGGCCTGCTGGTCAACGGCTATGCTGCCGGAACGAAGACGCAGATCTGCGCCTTCCTTACTGCCGGTTATGCCGGAATGCGACACTTCGGCGCGATTTACGGGGTGATGGCGGCGATGGTGGCTTTCGCCTCGGGGCTGGGGCCCTGGCTGGCCGGCGTTGTCTACGACAAGTTCGGAGGGTACGGGCCGTTCCTCTGTGCCGGGGTGTTCGGCTGTGTGGTCAGCGGTGTGCTGCTGGTGACTTTGCCGCGTTATCCGGATTGGGAGGCAGAAGGTGCGGGCTGATTCGCAGCACGTTGTCATCACCCCACTCAAGTTCAGACTTCAAACACCTCGTCATCCCCGCGAAGGCGGGGATCCCGCTTAAGGTGCGGAGACGTCGCTGAAACCCACCTCTATGCGTTAGCCGTCAGAAAAGCGGGGCCCCCGCCTTCGCGGGGGCGACGGGATTTTATGTTCGAATGATCAGCGGGACTGAGGACGTTTACGCGAGAAGCATTGCCACCGGAATCGAAACGGGCCGGAAAGCGCAGTGCTTCCCGGCCCGGTCCTGAAATCAAAAAGCTTTAAGTCAGGCGGCGAGCTTGAACGGCTCGATCTCGCCCGAAAGGTACAGCTTCTTCGCCTTGGCGCGGCTGAGCTTGCCAGAGCTGGTGCGCGGCAGGCTCTTGGGCGGAACCAGTTCGACCACGCAGTTCATGCCGGTGATCGAGCGCACCTTGTCGCGGATCAGGTCGCGCAGTTCGATGCGCTTCACCGGATCGGAGACGCGGCAGTGGACCAACACCGCCGGCGTTTCCTCACCATTGTCCATCTCAACCGAGAAGGCAGCGATGTCGCCATGGTTGAAGCCCGGCAGCTGCTCCACGGCCCATTCGATATCCTGGGGCCAGTGGTTCTTGCCGTTGATGATGATCATGTCCTTCGCACGGCCGACGATGAACAGATAGCCATCGGCCATGTAGCCCATGTCGCCCGTGTCCAGCCATCCGTCGACGAGGCAGGCCTCGGTCGCTTCGGGGTCGCGGAAGTAGGAGTGCATGACGCTGGTGCCGCGGCACCAGACCTTGCCGATCTTGTGGTCGGTAAGGCTGTCGCCATTCTCGCCCCGGATCACCACTTCCATGTCGAGCACGGGCTTGCCGCAGTTGACGATGGCGCGGTAGCGGGCCGGGCGGCTGAGGTCGCGCGGGGAACCGGAGAGGCGTTCTTCCTCCACCAGTTCGACGCGGATGCCTTCGCCCGGGGGCATGATGGTGACCGCCAGCGTCGCTTCGGCAAGGCCGTAGCTGGGCAGGAAAGCGGTTGCCTTGAAGCCGGCCTGCGCGAATGCGTTGACGAAGCTCTGCATTACGTCCGGGCGGATCATGTCGGCGCCGTTGCCGGCAAGCCGCCAGCGCGACAGGTCGAAACGATCGTCGACATGGCTCTGGCTGGAAATGCGGCGGGCGCAGATGTCGTAGCCGAACGTGGGCGAATACGAGATCGAGGTGCCCTGGTTGCGCGTGATCAGGTCCAGCCATGCCAGCGGACGGCGGGCGAAATCCTCGGTCTTCAGGTAGTCGCCCGAGACCTGGTTGGCGATCAGCGAGAGGAAGCAGCCGACCAGGCCCATGTCGTGATACCAAGGCAGCCACGAAATGCAGCGGTCGCTGTCGATCAGTTCCATGCCGTGGCTATGCGCGGCCAGGTTCGACATCAGCGAACGGTGCGTGACGGCAACGCCGTGCGGGAAGCGGGTGGAGCCGCTGGAATACTGCAGATAGCAGATATCGTCCGGGCTGGCCTTGGGCAGCGCGACTTCCGGCGCGTCCTTCGCTGCGAAATCGGCCCAGGTCGCGTGGCCGCAGCCCTGCTTGTCAGCGGCGGCGGCGGTCATTTCGGCAATCTCGTCCGGGCCGACCAGCAGCATCGGGTCCGAGCTGGAAAGCTGGACGGCCAGCTGCTCGATATAGTTGTCCTTGCCACCGAAGCTGGTGGGCAGGGGCAGCGGCACCGGCCAGGCGCCGGCGTAGACCACGCCGCAGAACAGCGCGGCGAAATCGGTGCCGGTTTCGGCGATCAGGGCGATGCGATCGTTCGGCTTCACGCCGCGCGCGATCAGCGCATGGGCGACCTTGATCGAATCTTCGCGCAGCTCCGAAAAGGGATAGACGCGTTTCAGCACGCCACGCGGATCGTGGAAATTGAAGCCGCGCTGGCCCTGCGCCGCATAATCGAGGGCGTCGCAGAAAGTGTCGAAATCGGCAAAACGGCGGGCAAGCGCGTCCCCGTTGGGGGTTGCGACCAGTGCTTCACTCGCTTGCGGCACCATGTTGATGGTGTCGTTCATCTCGTTATAACCCGTTGTTGTTATACCGTTTAATTCTCTACGGAACCTGGGACTTCTACCCGGCCCAACCTGAACCGGACCCGACCTGGATCGGAAACAGCAATTTTCACAGCTATCCCATCTGCATGGTTCCGTGCGCTCTCCCCATTCTGAGCCGACTGTGGCACGAATAGGGCAAGATGTCCGACAAGCGTCGCAATCCACAACCGCTTAACCAGACCCGCCTGGAGGAATTGGCGCTCGCCTATGTCGCGCGTTTCGCCACGACGCAAGGGAAGCTGCGCGATTATCTGCAACGCAAACTGCGGGAGCGGGGATGGGATGGTGGCGATTTTCCCGATCTGGATGGCTTGATCGCCCGTTATTGCGAGCTGGGCTACGTGAATGACGAGGCGTGGGCGCGGATGAAGGCGGGCAGCCTGCTGCGGCGCGGCTATGGCGCAAGGCGCGTGGGCGAGGCGTTGGGGCATGCGGGCGTGGACGAGGATCTGCGCCATGCCGCCAGCCCGGATGAAGGGGCAGGGCGGCGCGCGGCGCTTGTATTGGCGCGGCGGCGTCGGTTCGGCCCGTTTGCGGTTCAGCCGGCCGACAGGCCGCTGCGCGAAAAGCACATCGCGGCCATGCTGCGCGCGGGGCACCGTCTCGACATGGCGCGCGCGATCATCGACGCGGAGAGCCCGGAGGCGGCAGAGGACTGGGTGCAGGAAGCAGAATCGGAATCCGGAGACGCCTGAACCATGCCCTTCCATCGCTTTATCGCCAGGTGCCTGCTGGCCCCCGCCCTGCTGCTGCCTGCCGCCTGTTCGAAAAGCGGCGCGGAAACCGCAATCGGCGCGGCGACGCAAACCGGCGCGGTCCATCCCGAATCGGGGCTTTCCGTCGTGCCGCTGACGGTGGCGTCCGCCGGCAAGTCGCACGTCTTCCAGGTCGAAGTGGCCGAAAGCGAGGCGGAGCAGGCGAAAGGCCTGATGTTCCGCACCGCGATGGGCGCGGACGAGGGGATGATCTTCCCCGAAAAGGCCCCGCGCAAGGCCGCGTTCTGGATGAAGAACACGGTGATTCCGCTGGACATACTGTTCATCGGGCCTGACCGCCGCGTGCTCAATATCGCTGCCAATGCCGTGCCTTATGACGAGCGGTCCCTGCCTTCCAAGGGGCCGGTGATCGGCGTGCTGGAACTGAACGGCGGCCGCGCCGCCGAACTCGGCATCGCGCCGGGCGACAAGGTGACCTGGTAAGCCGGTGACCGGCTAAGGCGGCGTCTGGCGCGGCGGTTGAAAAAGCGCGCCGGGGCTCGGCGCCGAATGCAAGCGCGCGAAGGCACGCCGAGCATCGCCGTATTGGCAATGTCCCCGCCCGCGGCGCGTTCAGGCGTGCCTCCCGCTTGAAGACCTGCTTGGCCCAGTCGGCCGGAACGGGGCGCAGGGCTGCCTCACCATGCGGCATAACTGTCGTTTTCGCGCGGGAACATGCTTGGCATCGGCGTGGAAGGGCGCTAACGCGCAGCCCATGGGAATCCTGACCAAGATCTTCACCTGGTGGGACGGCGCCACCATCGGCACCTCGCTCTGGAGCTCGCGCAATGGCGAGCACGTCGGCACCGACGCGCAGGGCAACAAGTACTATCGCTCGAAGTCCGCCAAGGTGCGGACGACCGAGGGGTACGAACGTCGCTGGGTAATCTATGCGGCCGCCAACGACGCCAGCAACGTCCCCGCCGAATGGCACGGCTGGCTGCACCACAGCTATGACGGCGTTCCCGAAAGCCACCTGCCGCCGCCGCGCATCTGGGAAGTGGACTACACTCCCAATGCCACCGGCACCGGCGCCGCCTATCGCCCGCAGGGTGCGCTCGAACGCGGTGGCGTGCGTGCGCCGGCCACCGGCGATTACGAGGCCTGGTCTCCCGAAGCCTGAGGGACGCGCCAGTGAAGCGGGTCTTCGCCTACGCGCCGATTATCGCCTTGCCGCTGGCGCTGGCCGCCTGCGGCAAGGGTGAACCCGCGCCCGAGGCGCAGGACACCTCCATCCCCGATGCCATCGCCGGCATGCAGGCCGGCCCCGCGCAGGCGGCGCAGGGCCAGCAACTGGGCACGCCCAACAAGGACCGCGTGGTCACGCTGGGCGTCCTCAACAAGCGCAACAACCTGACGCAGGACCTGGTGATGAAGCCGGGCGAGGCCAAGCGCCTGGGCAACCTGGTCGTCAAGGTTTCCACCTGCGAGAAGTCGCTGCCGTGGGAGCGTCCTCAGGAAGAGGGCGCCTTCGTGCAGGTCTTCGTGGAAGAACGCGCCAACGCCAACGAGAAGCTGGCCTGGCACAAGGTCTTCTCGGGCTGGCTGTTCAAGAATTCGCCTGCGCTCAACACGGTGCAGCACCCGGTCTATGACGTGTGGGTCAAGAGCTGCGCGATGACCTTCCCGGGCGAAGAGGCGTTGCCGCCGTCGGCAACCAGTTCCAGCAGCGCCGCGAAAGCATCGGGCAAGGCAAGCACCGCGCCGTCTTCCTCCGAAGCCACCAATTCGGCCACGGCTGCGCCGGTGACCGCCCCGACGCCATCCGCATCGCCTTCCCCTTCGGGCGATACCGCCGACTGAGCCTGCTGCAGCAGGCTCAGGTAGCGCTTCTGCGGCATCTCCACCGCGCCCAGCGAGGCGAGGTGCGGGGTCATGAACTGGCAGTCCAGCAGGGTCGTGCCGCCCAGGCGCAGCGCCGCCACCAGCCAGGCCAGCGCCACTTTCGAAGCATCGGTTTCGCGCGAGAACATGCTTTCGCCGCAGAACACCCGATCGAAGCCCACGCCATAAAGCCCGCCCACCAGCCTGCGCGCGCCGTCTTCCTCGCGCCAGACCTCGATCGAATGGGCTTGCCCCATGAAGTGCAGGTTCTCGTAACTGGCCTGGATGCGGTGGCTGATCCAGCTGCCCGATTCGTCGTCGCTATCGGGACGTACCTGCCGCGGGGCGGCGCACGCCTCCATCACCTCTGAAAAGGCGGCGTTGCAGGTAACGGTGAAACGGCCGCGCCGCAGCGTTCGCGCCAGCGAATGCGAGAGGTGGAAACCGTCGAGCGGAAGAATCGCCCGCAGGCGCGGCTCTATCCAGAAAATCTCCGGATCGTCGCGGCTGTCCGCCATCGGGAAGATCCCGCTGCGGTAGGCGAGCATCAGAAGCTCCGGCTCGATCATGCGTGTGGAACTGGGGGCGTGCACGTGTCTGGTCTGATTGAGAGGGCAAGGCTTCAGCGTGCCTCTACCGGTGGTCGGAATGCAAGTCGGGAATAGGCCTGTGGATTAAGTTCTGCAGTATCTGCCGTAATCCCCTTGTCATCCTGCGGAACAGTGTCTAGAGGCCAGCCCGCCCGCAGGAGTGTAGCTCAGTTGGTAGAGCATCGGTCTCCAAAACCGAGGGCCGTGGGTTCGAGTCCCTCCACTCCTGCCAGCATCTTCCTTCGCCGGAACGCGCTGGAAAACAAAGGCCCCGGACAATTCCGGGGCCTTTGCGCGTTCAGGGCGAAGTGATTCGCGTTCGGATCACGCGTGGGCCGGCAGGGCCATTGGCGGGCAGGGCCCGTCTTCGCATTTGCGATAAGCCGCAAGCCGCGATACCGTGATTCGCTTTGCCGATACCGCGATTGCGGTTAGGCGCGCTCAAGGAGGGGCCGCGTCTGGCGATTCGGGCACCCGTGGAGAATTCGGCAAGCTTGCCGATCTCCCGCCCCGTTGGGCACCAGACTGGCTTGAAGTCGGGAAAGATTACGCCGCAGATGCACGGTACCGCGCAACCGCAGACCCAGGACCTGTTCAAGACGGCGGCCAGTCGCTTTGGCAGCCGCTTCCGCCTGCCGACGATGGATCGCGGGCTGATGTTCGCGCTGGCCATGGCGGTGCTGGCGGCATTGCCCGTGCTGGTCGCCTGGGCCCCGCAGATGACCGACTATCCCTCGCACCTGGCGGGATACAAGGTCGCGCTCGATCACGGGCAGGACCCGTATCTGACGCGCTATTTCCGCTTCAACTGGGAATGGACCGGCAATCTCGGCGTCGAACTGCTGATGGTGCCGATGACGCCGATCTTCGGGCTGGAGCAGGCCGGGCGCATCATCGTCGCGCTGATTCCGTTCCTGTCGGTGCTGTCCGTCCATGCCCTGTGCCGTTCGCTCGGCCGCAAGATGGGCGTGGGACCGATCCTCTCGCTGGCGATGATCTGGTCGCCCTCGCTGCTGATGGGCTTCGTCAACTGGTCGCTCTCGGTGGCGCTGGCGCTGTTCGTCTTCGCGGCCTGGGTGAAGCTGGAAGGCAAGCCATGGCGTTGGGCGGCGATGGTGCCGGCCAGCTTCGTCGTCTGGCTCAGCCACGTGTCCGGCTGGGGCGTGATGGGCGTGCTGATCTTCGGCTACGAATGGAGCCACCGGAAAAGCTGGCGCGACTGGCGCCCGTTCCTGAAGCCCTGGCCGCTGATCTTCCCGCTGCTGCCGATGCTGATGGGCATGGGCAGCAATTCCAAGGTTTCCTACGGACGCTGGGTGCTCGATTACAAGTGGAGCATCCTCTACAAGTCGATGCGCAGCTTCGACTACACGTTCGATATCGCCAGCCTGTGGATCGTGCTGGGCGTGCTGGGCGGGGCGCTGGCGCTGCGCAAGATCGACGGCCGCTTCGGCTGGGCCGCGCTGATCCTGTTCGTGCTGACGCTGATCGTGCCGCGCCAGATCTTCGGCGGCGACTATGCCGACTATCGCCTGTCCACGATGGCGCTGATGGTGGCCTGCCTCGCGATCGACTGGAACCTGCCGCGCTGGGCGGTGCGGGGGGCGACCGCGCTGTTCGTGGCGCGCACGCTGGTGACCACGGCGGTCTGGTACCAGGACGCGCAGACCGCGCGTGAACTGATCGCCGCGCTGGACAAGGTGCCGGAAGGCGCCCGCGTCGCTACCGCCGTGGCGATCCCGCGCAGCCAGTGGCGCTTCGGCCCGTTCGAGCATTTCGGATCCTACGCCGTGGTTCGCCGCAGCGCGATGGAGAATTCCAACTTCGCGCTGCCCGATGTGCACATGCTGTCGATGCGCGATCTTTCCTATCGCTTCGCAGATCCGACGCAGCGGATTCTCTATTCGCCGCAGCAGCACATCGATCTGCGCACGTTCCCGCCCGCGCGCCATGCCGATTACCTGTGGTATATCGGCACGATCAAGCCGGTGGCGCTGCCCGATGGCGCGCGCGTGCTCTATTCCAGCTCCAACTCGTTCCTTGCACGTCTTGCCGATCCGGCAGACCTTGCAAATCAGGGCGACGGGCGCTAAGTCGCGCTTTCCTTCCGACATACGGATCTTATCTGCCCCTCCCGGTCTAGGCCGGGGCGGCGATGAGCCCTAGGCGGAAGCCACGAGACTTTTTCCCGCCCGGAATGCCTTTCGGGCACCAGGCAGAGACGCGAGTACGACTGACATGGCCAAGACCACTCCGGGCGAATTCTTCCGCCAGGTGCGCACCGAAGCCTCCAAGATTCACTGGCCCTCGCGCCAGGAAACGGTGACGACCGCGATCTTCGTCGGCCTGATGACGCTGCTGCTGGCAGTGTTCTTCCTGGGCATCGACGCATTGTTCGGCTGGATCGTCAGCTCGCTCCTGTCGCTGATCGGCTGAAACCAGACAACGAAGAGAGAACCATGGCCCGCTGGTACATCATCCACGCCTATTCCGGCTTCGAGAACAAGGTGAAGGAAGCCATCCTCGCCGAAGCCGAACGTATCGGCCTCTCGCAGCTCGTCGAGGACGTGCAGGTCCCGCATGAGACCATCACTGAGGTCAAGCGCGGCAAGAAGGTCCAGGTCGAACGCAAGACCATGCCCGGTTACGTGCTGGCCAAGCTGACCCTGAACGACGACGTCTACCACCTCGTCAAGAACACCCCGAAGGTCACTGGCTTCCTGGGTAACAACAGCAAGCCGCAGGCGATCAGCGAGAGCGAGGCCGCGCGCTACTTCGGCGCCGCCGAAGCCGCCGCCGCCGCTCCGCGCAAGCAGGTCAGCGTCGATTACGAGATCGGCGATTCGGTCAAGGTGCTGGACGGCCCGTTCGCCAGCTTCAACGGCATTGTCGAGGAACTCGATTTCGACAAGAACCGCGTCAAGGTCTCGGTCTCGATCTTCGGCCGCGCGACGCCGGTCGACCTCGACTTCGAGCACGTCGAACTCAGCAAGTAAGCCGGGCCGCTTCGCTTCGGCGGAGCAGTCGGTACGAAAAAGGGGCGCCTTCCACTCGGAAGGCGCCCCTTTTTCGTACCGGCCGGGTGGGTCAGCTCAGCTCCGGGGCGCGTAGATCGTCAGGCTGACCCGCGCGCGTTCCACGAAGCCCAGCTTGCGGTAGAGCGAGAGGGCAGCCTCGTTGTCGGCATAGGAATGCAGGATCGGTGTGCGTCCCCCGTCGAGGATGTCCGCTGCCACCCGGCGCGAGAGCAGGCCGGCAAGCCCGCGTCCGCGCGCATCGGGATGGGCGCAGACCGCGCTGACCTCGATGAAATTGCCGGTCCGGGTGCGCTGTCCGGCCATGGCAAGGAGGCGGCCGCCTTCCTTGATCCCCCAGAAATCGCCCAGTTCGCCGGTGCGTGTGCCGAATGGGCCGGGTTGGGTCAGCGTGGCGAGTTCCAGCATTTCCGCATGGTCCTGCCGGTCCAGCGGCGCAATCCGCGAATCGCGCGCCGCTTCGGCAATGGCCTCCAGCGCCGCGGTTTCACCGGCGAAGATCATCTGCACGCCAAGTGCGGATTTCACGAGGTCGATGCCGGGTACTTCCACCGGCTCTCCCGGTTGCATCAGCGCCAGCGGCCCGTGCGCATTGGCCAGCGCGGCAAAGTCGGCCAGGCTTTCGGCCGAAAAATCGCGCACAGCGGCCAGCGGGCCGATCTCGGGATGGAAGCGGCGGGCGTTCTGCGTGCCCAGCGCGAAACGTGCCTGTTCGCCGGAAAGTGCGGTCCAGATCAGGTGGTCGAGTTCGGCATTGTCCATGGCGGGTCGTATGGCGAGGTGTAAACACGGTGTGAAGGCGCAATTATCGGCCTTTTAACCCTGAGCCTGTAATAATCCCGGCGATGGGGATTTTCGCGACCTTGAAAGGAGAGGCGACAGGGCCGGGCGGACGCTTGACGCGTCTCGACGGTCTGCGCGGTCTCGCCGCCTGCGGGGTGGCGCTGCTCTACCACCCGCAGTCGCTGTTCACCTCGGATGTCAATGAAGCGCTGCCTGGCCTGTTGCGCTGGTTCCAGCACTGGGGCTGGACGCTGGTGGACCTGTTCTTCCTGATCTCCGGCTACATCTTCGCGCACGTCTACCTGGTCGAGCGCGCACCCGGGCAGGGTTATGCCCTGAGACGGAGCACGATGGGATCGTTCGCCGTTGCACGGGTTGCACGACTTTATCCGTTGCATCTGGTGATGCTGCTGGTCTGTGCATTGGCGTTCCTGGGCGATCCGAACAACACCCCGCTCGCCTTCATGGCGAACCTCTTCATGCTTCAGGGGTTCGTCGGCACCGTGGGCCAAAGCTTCAACGGGCCGAGCTGGTCGATCTCGGTGGAATGCCTGTGCTACGTGCTCTTCGCGCTGGGCGCCGTCGGCGGCAGGCGGATGCTGCAGCGGGTGACCGTGCTGGCGATCGCCGGTGCCTTGCTGCACTTCGCGCTGCAGGGCAGGGCGGGCGGCCCCTGGGTGGGGGATGGCCTTCCACGCGGCCTTCTGGGCTTTTTCCTAGGCCAAGTGCTCTGGCATGCGCGGGCGCGGCTGCGCCATGCGCCCACCGCGCTGCTCGTCTGCCTGATGGCGATCGGCATCGCGCTCGACATGGGGCGGATGAGTTCGCTGCTACCGCTCAGCCTGCTGGCCTGGCCGGCATTGCTGCTGCTGGCCCTGCGGCTGAAGTTCATGGGTTCGGTGCCGATGCGCTGGTTGGGCGATCGGTCCTACGCGATCTACCTCGTCCACTGGCCGATCCTGCGCCTGTTTGAGGGGCATTATGGCCCGATCTCGGGCGGGATCGGCACCTGGTTTGCAGTGACGCTGGGCTTCGGCGCGTTGGTTCTGCTGGTGTCCGACCTTTCGTTCCGCTATCTCGAAACACCGGCGCGCCGCGCTGTCCGTGCCGTGTGGCAGCGTCACGCCGAAACCCGGCGATCCGCGCAGGCGGCGTGAAGCGGTTCGGTTCGCCGGGCTGCATTCCGTCCTTTTCTTTTCATCCGATTTCGGTTAGGGGCGCGCCCTTCGGAGCGGCTTCGTGCTGCCCGATTCCCTGCGGGAGGATGCCCCGGCGTCCGTAAGACCGCTAAACATGAGCATCTGCCCGGCAGGTGCGAAAGTGTGAAAGGAGTGGCCACATGGCCAAGAAGATCGAAGGTTACATCAAGCTGCAGGTCAAGGCCGGCAGTGCCACGCCGTCCCCGCCGATCGGCCCTGCGCTGGGTCAGCGCGGCGTGAACATCATGGAATTCTGCAAGGCGTTCAATGCCGCCACGCAGGAGCTCGAAAAGGGCATGCCGATCCCGACCATCATCACGGTCTATGCGGATCGCAGCTTCACGTTCGTCACCAAGACCCCCCCGGCGACCTTCCTCATCAAGAAGGCCGTGAACCTGAAGTCGGGCTCGAAGGAGCCGGGCAAGATCAGCGCCGGTACCGTCAAGCGTTCGCAGCTTGCCGAGATCGCCCAGGTCAAGATGGCCGACCTCAATGCCAACGACATTGATGCCGCCACCAAGATCATCGAAGGTTCGGCCCGCGCGATGGGCCTGCAAGTGGTGGAGGGCTGATTCCATGGCCAAGGTGACCAAGAAGCAGAAGTCGCTGACCGAAAAGCTCGGCGAAAACCTCAAGCACTACCCCGTCGCTGACGCGCTGCAGACGCTGCGCGACCTGAAGACGACCAAGTTCGACGAAACCATTGAAGTCGCGATGAACCTGGGCGTTGACCCGCGTCACGCCGACCAGATGGTTCGCGGCATGGTTTCGCTTCCGGCCGGCACCGGCAAGACCGTTCGCGTCGCCGTGTTCGCCAAGGGTGACAAGGCTGCCGAAGCCCTCGCCGCTGGCGCCGACAAGGTTGGTGCGGAAGACCTCATGGACGACATGCAGGCCGGCAACCTCGACTACGACCGCGTCATTGCCACCCCGGACATGATGGGCGTCGTCGGCCGTCTCGGTAAGCTGCTGGGTCCGAAGGGCCTGATGCCGAACCCGAAGCTGGGCACGGTTACCCCGAACGTCACGCAGGCCGTGAAGGACGCCAAGGGCGGCCAGATCGAGTTCCGCGTTGAGAAGCAGGGCATCATCCACGCCGGCATCGGCAAGATGTCGTTCTCGGACGCCGACCTGCTGACCAACTTCAGCGCGTTCGTCGATGCGATCGTCAAGGCCAAGCCTTCGGGCTCGAAGGGCAAGTACGTTCGCAAGATCTCGCTGTCGTCGTCGATGGGCCCGGGCCTGAAGATCGACACGACCGATATCGCCGGCGCGTAAGCACCGGTTGGCGATATCGCCGGCGCCTGATTTCTTCAGGAACCGCGAAACGGATAGAAGGGCCGGGGGGAAACCTCCGGCCCTTTTTCTTTGTCTTTGAGGGAGAGCCGCCGAGAGGTTGAAATCCTGTCGACATCCCCGCGAAAGCTGGGATCGTCGTCGGCAGGATGTACGCTTTCACGCATGGGCGGCTGGACGTACAGTCTCACCAATAGCCCTCGCGGCGTGTCGTACATCGGCGTCACCAGCAATCTCGCCGCACGCATGATGCAGCAGGGTCGGTCTTCTGCCGAAAATACGGCCTGACAAGACTGGTTCCGATCGAGGAACACGCGGAGATCACGACGGTAATTGCGCGTGAAAAAGCGCCCAAGGCTTGGAACCGGGATTGGAAAATTCAACTCGTCGAGCAGCAATCCCACATGGCGCGATTTCTTCGATTGCCTTGTCCGAGGGCGAGGCGTTTGACCGAGGGCGATTCCAGCTTTCGCTGGGATGACGATGGAGGAGGATGACGCGAACGTGGCTCGCACTTCCATCTCTGGTGGCATTGAAGAAAGGGCCGGAAGGATCGCTCCTTCCGGCCCTTTTCATCGGCAGCGGGGTTGCTGCCTGCCGGTCGTCAGTTGCTGCTGGCGGCCGGGTTGTCGAGCTTGGCCATCGCCGCTTCCAGCGCTTTGTGCATGCTCAGCGTATCGGCTGCCTGGCGCGGCGGATAGGCTTGCAGGCTCTTGAGGTGGGCCGCCAGGTACGGCGTCGCCGCGGTGGGCGCCCACAGCTTGGAGGCGAAGAACTTGCGGCCGATGTAGCCCCATTCGTGGCTTTCGGGGTCCATCTTCTCCATCGGGTCCATGCGCAGGTTGAAGATGTAGGGCACCGAGGGATAGCTCTTGGCATTCCACCACGAGCCTTCCTTCTTCACGCCGATGTGCATCTTCCAGTTGCCCACGCGCACTGCGGTCAGTTCGGTCTCGTCATAGTAGTAATAGGTCATGCGGGCCGATTTCTCGGTCTTGCCGGTCCACGTGTCGAGCTGGTTGAACCCGTCAAGGTGCACCTTGTAGGTCAGTTCTCCGGTCAGCTTGGTGCCTTCCAGCAGCTTTTCCTTGATGTCCGGCATGCCGGCCGCAGCGGCCAGGGTGACGTAGACGTCCTCGTGGTTCTGCAGCGCGTTGCTCTTGCTGCCGGCCGGGATATGGCCGGGCCAGCGCGCCAGCATCGGCACGCGCACGCCGCCTTCCCAGGTGGTGCCCTTTTCGCCGCGGAACGGGGCATAGCCGCCGTCCGGCCAGAGCATCATCTCGTTGCCGTTGTCGGTGGAGTAGATGACGATGGTGTCGTCGGCCAGGTTGTTGTCGTCCAGCCACTTCAGCAGCACGCCGATCTGCTCGTCATGCTCGATCATCTTGGCGCGGACCACGTCTTCCTCGGCGCGGCCTTCGTCCACGGCCATCTGCTTGTACTTCTGCTGGGGGTGCGAGAAGATGTGGATGGCGGTGGTGTTGAACCAGCAGAAGAACGGGCCTTCCTTGTTGCGGTCCAGCCAGTCGATCGTCTTTTCCAGCACTTCGCCGTCGAAGGTTTCCATGCGCTTGCGGGTCAGCGGGCCGGTGTTCTCGATCTTCTGCTTGCCGCGTACGCCGAAGATGCCGTCATCGGTATCGTCATGCGTGTCGGTGGCCCAGGCGTGAAGCACGCCGCGCGGGCCGTACTTCTTCTTGTATTCGGGATCCTTCTGGCCCGGATAGTCCAGCTCCTCCGGCTCTTCCTCGGCGTTGAGGTGGTAGAGGTTGCCGAACCACTCGTCGAAGCCATGGACGGTGGGCAGGAAGTCGTTGCGGTCGCCCAGGTGGTTCTTGCCGAACTGGCCGGTCTTGTAGCCCGCCACCTTCAGCACTTCGGCGATCGTCGGGTCTTCCTTCTGGATGCCGCGCGGCGATCCGGGAATGCCGATAGTGGTCATGCCGGTGCGAACCGGAAGCTGGCCCATGACGAAGGCGGCGCGCCCGGCGGTGCAGCTGGGCTGGCCGTAGTGATCGGTGAAGATCATGCCTTCCTTGGCGATGCGGTCGATGTTCGGGGTGTCCCCCATCATGCCGTGGGTATAGGCGCCGACATTCCACATGCCGATGTCGTCACCCCAGATGACAAGGATATTGGGTTTTCCGTTGGGCATCGGGACTCTCCTTCTCGCCAGCGGTCTGGCAGCGAGCAGGTTGGAGGCTACCGATGCTCCCCTGAGGCGATATCGGGGTTTCCCCCTAAGAGCGGGAGAGGAAGTGACCAGCAGGGGTGTTGGAGGCATCCGGTTGGCGCAACGGTTTCCTACAGGCCCGCCCGCAGGCATGATCGCCATTGCAACCGCTCCTTGAAATCGTTGGAATTCGGCGTGTCAGGCCGCTTCGGAAACGGGGGCGGGATTTGGCTTCAGGATAGTGTCAACCGTGTCAACCTGACTGTCACCTTGCGGTGCGGGAACGGCATTTTCGGGGCAACGACGCATCCCTTGTGCGATCGTGTGCGATTGCCAAGCGGTGCGTTGCGCTGTACATGTGTTCAGCATAACGAAACGGGAGAGGCGGCCAGATGGCTATCCGCTTTGAAGACATCAAGGAACACATCGGATCGCGCGTGGTCTGGGACGATCGCGCCGACGTATTTACGCCTGAAGCGGCCAAGGCGATCCGCGCGAAGGTGGAGGAGCGCACCGTGGTGGTGTTCCCCGAACTGAACCTGACCGACGCCGAGCAGCTGGAAATCACCAACCTGATGGGCGAGAAGGTGCGCCTGACCGCGCGCAACAACGTCCAGTCGAATGACGAGGATGTCTATCAGGTCACGCTGGACGAGAAGATCAACCCGCAGCCCGAATATGTGCTGGGCACCTTCTTCTGGCACATGGATGGCATCACCGTGGACATGCCGCCTCCGTTTGCGACGCTGCTGTCCTGCCGCATCGCGCCAGACAAGGGTGGCGAGACGGAGTTTGCCAGCACGTACGCGGCCTACGAAGGTCTGCCGGACGAAGAGAAGCGCGAACTGGAAGGCATGAAGGCCGTCCACTCGGTGCGGGCCAGCCTCTCGCCGATTGCCGATGCGATCCCGGAGAAGCACCGCGAGAAGGTGCTGGGCATCGGTCTGATCAAGGAGCATCCGCTGGTGTGGACACACGAATCGGGACGCAAGTCTCTGGTGATCGGCACGACGGCGGACCACATCGTCGGCATGGAAGTGCCGGCCGGTCGCGCGATGCTGATTCGCCTGCAGGAATGGGCGGCGCAACCCGCTTACTCGCTGCGGCACAAGTGGACCAAGGGTGACTTCGTGATCTGGGACAATACCGGCGCGATGCATCGGGCGATCCCCTATGACAAGTCGACCGGCCGCATGATGCACCGCACCTCGATCGCCGGGACCGAGGCGGTAGCAGCGTAACGGCGCAGCTTGATCTATTTCTCCAGCGCCTCTCGCTGGTAGCATTCGACGACGAGGCTGATCGGTCTCCCGTCCGGCAGGCGCAGCAGCGCCCGGTGCGTCAGGAACGTGCCGGGCGGGCAGCCTTCAAGGCGTCCGTGTCGCGATTCGAGCCGTTCCCGCGTGAAGTGGAGCGGGGCGACGACTTTGCCGAACGGCGTATCGGTAGTGGCCAAGGTGGCGTTCATCGCGTCGGTCAGCCGCGCGGGCACGAACCAGTTGTGCGCTTCGGACAGGGTCACGCCATCACAAGTGAGGCGGACGTGGCGATAGCCGAGCGGTTCCTCGCCACTGGCTTCCAGCAGCGCCCGCGCGTCTGAGGGGAGGGCGGCGTCCTCGCCCTTCACCGGCTTGGCGGTGACCACCGGCGCGTCGGCGCTGCGGTGCAGGGCGCACCATTCGCCCAGCGCGGCGGTGGCGCTGTCGTTGCTGGCCAGCAGGCGTTCGAATTCGGCCTCTTGCGGCGCAGCGCCGGCAAGAAAGATCGGGGCGAGGGAGATGAGGCTAAATCCCACCCGGCACGGCCGCCTTGCCCAGTGCTGCCAGCCCTTCGACCAGCGTGCGGGTGCAGGCGGCAAGCTGGTCGGCATCGACCGAACGAATCACGAAGTTGGCACCGGTGCGACCTTCGCCCCAGAACGGGTAGGAGCCGATCTGGCAGCCTGCGAAGGCTTTCTCCGTCTCGCGCAGCAGGTCCGCCACTTCGCTTTCGCCCACCCAGCAGCCGACCGTTTCGGACAGCAGCGGCGCGCCGCCGTCCAGCGTGCCGGTCAGCGCGTCCAGCATGCCGGCGGTGATGCTGGGCACGCCGGCCATGATGAAGACGTTGTCGTAACGGATGCCCGGCGCGCCGGTGTAGCGGTTGGGGATCAGGCTGGCGCCGTCCGGCGTGCGCGCCATGCGCAGGCGCGCTTCGGTAAGGCCGCCGCGCGTCTCGTAATAGGTTTCCAGGATCGCCCGCGCTTCCGGATGGACGATCACCGGGACACCCAGCGCCTCGGCAATGGCGTCCACGGTGATGTCATCGTGCGTCGGGCCGATACCGCCGGTGGTGAAGAGGTAATCGTTGCGCGCGCGCAGCAGGTTCACCGCCTCGACGATGGCGGGCGTATCGTCCGCCACCACGCGCACTTCCTTCAGGCGGATGCCCTGCACCTGTAGCCAGGTGGCGACCTGGGCAATATTCTTGTCGTGGGTTCGGCCCGAGAGAATCTCGTCACCGATAACGACGAGGGCGGCGGTGTAGATACGCGACGAATCGACCATCCGCCTTGGCTAGCCGACCCGACGGGACACCGCCACCCGCCCGACGGCGTTTGTGCCGTCAATCGTCAGCCCGACGGCGTTTCTGCCGTCAATCGTCAGAAGGCATTACGATGAACTGCTCCCACGCGCCCTTTGCGCCGGGGTCTGCGTAAGTGGAGACTGCCAGTTTGCGCATGCCGAAGGTGGCGGTGAAGGTGCGGTTGACGAAACCGCCGCGCAGCTTGGGCTTGCCGGCTGGTTCGAAGGCGGTCAGCGGGCCCAACGGCGTCAGGCTCTCGCGATAGTCCTTGCGCACGGCGGCCGAGAAGTAGTCCTGCGCGTGGGCGGTGAAGTGCGCAGCGTCGAACTTGCCGGCGATCAGTGCTTCCAGTTCGGCGCGCGCGTCGGCGGTGCGCGGTGCTTCGCCGCTGTCGAGCGGCAAGTCGCGCGGCATGACGATATCGGCGATTGCGGAGGTGACGGAGCCGGTCACCGAACCGAAATCGGCATTGGTCAGGACGACGATGGCGACATCGCTGTCGGGATACATCGTGGCCTGCGAGAGGAAGCCCGTCGATTCGCCGCCGTGGTTGATGATGCGGCGCCCATCGGCCGTGCGGGTGAAGACGCCGAGGCCGTAAGCGCTGTTGGTGCCGTCTGCCAGGATCACCGGGGCTTCCTGCTCCGCCCAGTCGGCAGCGGGCAGCAGGGTGCGGTGGAGGCGGGCGATATCCCAGCGCGCCAGATCGGATGCGGTCATCGAGATTTCGCCGGCCGCCCAGAGCCAGCCCGAGGCAGGTGGCGTGGCCGGAACCACCGGGCCGAGGGCATAGCGGTGATAGCCCTGCGGGAATCCGGGCTTGTTGGTATCGTCCAGCTTGAGCGGGTGGAGGCCGAGGGGCTGGAACAGCTCACGCTCGAACTGCTGCCACAGTGGGGCGCCGCCCGCTTTCTCCGCAATCAGGCCGGCAACGACATAGCCGGTGTTCGAATATTGCCAGCGCGTGCCGGGCTTGTAGTCGAGCGGGGCAGTGCCCCAACGCTTGACGATCTCCGCCGGCTTTACCGGGGTGCGCATGTCGACGAAATCGTAGTCCTGTGGCCAGAAGTCGCGCAGGCCCGAGGTGTGTGACAGCAACTGACGGATCGTGATCTCGTCCCCGCCGGAAACGCCGGTCAGGTACTGCGAGACCTTGTCGTCCAGCGAGAGCTTGCCCTGATCGCGCAGCTTCAGGATCAGCGCGCCCAGGAACTGCTTGGAGTTGGAGGCGATCTGGTAGGGCTGGTCGGGCCGCGCGGGCATACCGTCTGCCGCCTTGCCCCAGGCCTTGGCCAGCACGATCTGGCCGCCGCGCGCGATGGCGACTTGGGCAGAGGGCACGCCGCTGTGGGCGAGGGCCTTGGTCACGGCCTCGTCGATCGCCTTTTCCTGCGCAGGCGTGAGCGCGGCACTTGTCGAAGCGGCAGCCGCCGGTTGCGGCGCGGGAGCGGCGGCAAGGGTGGTCGGCGTGAGGATGAGGGCGCCGGCCGTGAGCAGGCGGGTGAGAACGGTGCGATTCATGGCGCGACGCTACAGCGAAGCCCGGCAAACTCAATGCCAAGGCTGCGCGGAAGCGGGGCAAAAAGAAAGGGCCGATCCGAAGACCAGCCCGTGAAAGTTTTTGGGAGAGGATGCCTGAAAGGCCCGATCCTTATGCTGCCAGACAGGTTTTGCTGCAAATGCGAAAAAATGGAGCATGATTGCATAGTGTGCAACTCATCGCTGGGGCGAACCAGCGGAACTGCGTGCATTCGGCTTGAGGCATTTGCATTCTCCAGCGGTTTTCGCGGGTTTGAGCGTGCCGGAGGGCGCGTCGTTACATGCGCGCGAAGGGCCGGCGCTTCATGCGATGGGTAGGCGCCATGCGTATGGGGCTACCGTCGCGGACATGCCGTGGAAGAGGTGTGCGCAATAGCCTTGCCGAAAGCTGGTCGGGCTGCGGGCAAAAAAGAAGGGCCGGTCCGAAGACCAGCCCCTTGGAAAGTTTTTGGGAGAGGATGCCTGAAAGGCCTGCTCCATATGCTCGCCGGACCGATTCTCCGCAAACGCGAAAAACTGGAGTGTAGTTGCAAGAGGTGCAACTTAGGCTTGGGAAAAATCCCGGAAATGCGTGGAAGTGGTTTGAATGAATTGCATTTCCGCCGTCTTTTGACGGATTAATGGATGATCCTGGTCACTGCGGTGGATGCGTTGAAGGATCGCGAGCGACGTTCCCAGAGCACGAAAAATTCGCTGACCATCCAATCAGTCCATCCAAGTCGTCATCCCCGCGAAGGCGGGGATCCGGCTTCCTTCTGCGGGGCGTGGTGGAAGAGAGCAGGGACCCCGCCTTCGCGGGGAGCGACGAAATGTTCGGGGCAGCGTTCAGTGGCTATAGGTGAGGGGCGCTTTCCGGACCGGGCACAAGCCCAGGAGTGCTGCGCGCGCAAGCTGACCGGGGTAATTGGCGCACGCGTGCAGCAGGCAAAAAAGAAGGGCCGGTCCGAAGACCAGCCCCTTGGAAAGTTTTTGGGAGAGGATGCCTGAAAGGCCCGCTCCATATGCTGTTGCGATCGATTCTCCGCAAACGCGAAAAAATCGCCCCCGATTGCAAGACTTGCAACTCTAGGGCGCAGAACCGATCGGGATCAACCCTGGGTCAATGCGCCGTAAAGGTCGTGCTCGTCGGCATCTTCGACAAGAACGTCAACGATATCACCGACTTGCAGATCGCCTACATTGCGCAGGAAGACATTGCCGTCGATCTCCGGCGCATCGGCCTGCGAGCGGGCGGTTGCACCGATTTCGCCGTCTTCGTCAGGCTCACCCACTTCGTCGATGATCACCGGGATCACGCGGCCTACCTTGGCCTGAAGCTTGGCGGCACTGATCGCGGCGGTCTTTTCCATGATCCGCGCGTAACGCTCTTCCTTCACCTCTTCCGGAACAGGATTCGGCAGGTTGTTGGCGGAAGCGCCCTCGACGGGTTCGAAACGGAACGCGCCCACGCGGTCGAGCTGGGCTTCGTCCAGCCAGTCCAGCAGGTACTGGAAATCGTCCTCCGTCTCGCCGGGGAAGCCGACCACGAAGCTGGAACGGATGGCGATATCCGGGCAGATTTCCCGCCACTTGTGCAAGCGTTCGAGGACCTTCGCTTCGTTCGCCGGGCGCTTCATGGACTTGAGAACCGACGGCGCCGCGTGCTGGAAGGGAATGTCGAGGTAGGGCGTCAGCAGCCCTTCCGCCATCAGCGGGATTACCGCGTCGACGTGGGGGTAGGGATAGACATAGTGCAGGCGCACCCAGGGGGCGCGGCCTTGCGCATCCTTCAACTGGCCCAGTTCGCGGGCCAGATCGGTCATGTGGGTGCGGACCTCATGGTCCTTCCACATGCGCGTTTCATGCCGCACGTCCACACCATAGGCCGAAGTGTCCTGGCTGATCACCAGCAGTTCGCGGGTGCCGGCCTGCACCAACTTTTCCGCTTCGCGCAGTACCGCGTCGATACGGCGGCTCGCCAGCTTACCGCGCAGCGACGGAATGATGCAGAAAGAGCATGCGTGGTTGCAGCCTTCCGAGATCTTCAGATAGCTGTAGTGGCGCGGCGTCAGCTTCACGCCGGCTTCGTCGTAGATCTGCGGGATCAGGTCGACATAAGGCGAAAGCTCGGGCGGGGCGGCGTCGTGCACGGCCTCCACCACGGCTTCGTACTGGTGCGCGCCGGTGACGGCCAGCACATCCGGGAAGCGGGCGCGGATCACGTCAGCCTCATTGCCCATGCAGCCGGTGACGATCACGCGGCCGTTTTCGGCAATGGCTTCACCGATCGCGGCGAGGCTCTCTTCCTTCGCGGAATCGAGGAAACCGCAAGTGTTGACGAGCACGACATCGGCGCCGGCATAGTCCGGGCTCATCGTGTAGCCATCGGCGCGCAGGCGGGTGAGGATGCGTTCGGAGTCGACAAGCGCCTTGGGACAGCCGAGGCTGACCATGCCGACCTTGGGCGGGGAGGGGATTTCAATAGCCATAGGAATGGCGCGCCCGATACTCCGATTGTGCCCCGGAGTCACGAATTGAATGGAATCCGGGCGAGTCGGCTTGCGGCCGCCGGGCCGCGGTGGCGCGCAAGTCATGGAAATTGCGTTCGCAAGGGGCCGAGTTGCGGGCACGGCGCCCGATGATCGAATTCACCAAGGCGACTGTCGTGAGGCAGGGCGGCGGGTGTTTTCGTTCAAAAAGCGGCAATTCAAAAAGCGGCAATTCAAAAAAGCGGCAAGGGGGGATTCGCGTGCGTTGCTGCGCGGATCGCTTGCGAGAGTTCCGCCGTACCACTACGCCGGTGGCATCAGGATGCGGCGGGCGCGGGTTGTGCCTGTGCCGCAGGGACGAAAGGGTGTGCAATGGGTCCGGTGAACTGGCTGGCGGTGTTCCTTGCGGCGGCGCTGGCGATTGCGGTGGGAATCGTGTGGCACGGGCCGATGTTCCGCACCGGGCGGCAGCTGTTTCCGGGCAATGCGCAGCGCACGGCCAACTATGGCGTGGTCGGGCTCGTCATGCTGGTTTCCTCGATCATGCTGGGCCATAACTTTGCGCGGATCGGCGAGGCGACTTTGGCGGCGAAGCCGTGGCTCTATTTCATGCAGACGGGGGGTGTGGCCATCGCCTTCGTGATTCCGGCGGTGTGGTTGACGCACTTGCGCCTTTCTACGGAGCCGCTGAAGCGCGTGGTCGACTGTGCGTTCTGGCTGGTGGCCTATCTGGCCATGGGGCTGGTGTTCTGGGCGCTGGCTTGATTGGAGCTTGATCGATTGGGGCCGTCTGCTTTCAGCCTGACGGTTCGGCGTCGGACGCCTTGGTGGGCGCAATCTCCACCACGATGTCGCCGGCCTGCAGTCTTTTCGCATCGTCTTCCCAGAAGCCGATGCAGCGATCACCGCGATAGACCCTGAGGCCGCGTCCGCCGGTGGCCAGGCGATCCAGCGGTTGGCCGATTTCGGCCGGTTCCACCGGCCGCTCCACCAATTGTACCCGCCCCGCCACCGAGGCGAGGTCCGATAGATATTCGGCCACGTGCTGCCCCTCGGCCGATCCCGCCAGCAGCAGCCCGGTGAAGCGCACAGGGTTGATCACGTTGTTGGCGCCGGCCTGACGGGCCAACAGTTCGTTGTCGTCGGCGCGGATCACCACGGTGATCGGCACGTTCGGGGCGAGGTGGCGGGTGGTGAGGACGATCAGCACCGAGGTATCGTCCCGTCCGGCGGAAACCAGCACGGTGCTGGCGGTGCCCACGCGCACGGCGTTCTGGATTTCGTCCCGCGTGGCGTCGCCCTGAAGCACGTTGCAGCCCAGCCCCTCCGCTTGCGCAAGCCGCGCCTGTGCGGGATCGACCACGACGATCCGCGCCGGATCGGTGCCGCGCTCGATCAGTTCCTTGACCGCTTCGGAACCGCTGACCCCGAAGCCGAGCACGACGATATGGCCTTCGAGCCGTTCCTGGATGTGCTTCATGCGCCAGGTCTCCCAGCTTCGCTTGATGAGGAAATTGTAGGCGGTGCCCACGAAGATGGTGATCACCGCCAGGCGGATCGGCGTGACCAGCACCGCCTCGATCAGCCGCGCGCGGTCGCTGACCGGGGCGATATCGCCAAACCCGGTGGTGGTGATCGAGATCATGGTGAAATAGACGACGTCGAGGAAGCTGACCTGCCCGTCATGCGTGTCGTTCAGGCCCGCCCGATCGGACCAGTGGACCATGATGACGATGAAGATCAGCAGGAACGCGCCGCCCAGTCGCAGGACGACATCGGCCCAGACCGGAACCGCCAGAGAGCGGCGCAGCGGCCTGAACACCGCACGGACGGGGCGCTTTTTCGACATGCGCCGGGAAGCTTAGGGGGCCTTGGGCAACTCGTCCAGCGGGTCTACGGGCTTGCCGTCGCGGCGCACTTCGAAGTGCAGTTCGTCACCCTTGGCAAGGCCGGTTTTGCCGACCAGCCCCACGCGCTCTCCCGCGGCGACTTTCGCCCCTGCCTTCACGGTAACCCGGCTGAGGAAGCCGTAGGCGGTGAACCACCCGTTGCCATGATCGAGCAGGACGAGGTTGCCGAACTGCTGCTTTTCCGCCCCGGCGAACTTCACGGTGCCGCCGGCGGCGGCGCGGACCATCGTGCCTTCGGGCGCCTTGATGTCGATACCGTCATGCGGATCGGCGCCGGCGGCGAACTTGCGACGAAGCGGGCCGGAGACCGGCCAGAGGAAGCGCGTGGCGACGGGTTTCGCGGCGGAGGCCGGAGTGGTGGCGGATGCTGGGGGCGCAACCGGCGCCGACTTCGCATCGACCAAGGTGGGAATCAGCAGCGTTTGACCCGGTTTGACCGAGCCTTCGGGATCTAGCCCGTTGGCCAGCGCAACCTGTTCCCATGGCACGGCGTATCGCATCGCGATCGAGAAGCCGGTGTCGCCTGCTTTTACGGCGTAGCGCCGTGTGCGCGGGATCTTCAACTGCTGCCCGGTGCGCACGGCAAACGGCGGTTGCAGCGCATTCGCCTCGATGATCAGCACCCTTGCGACGCCGGCGCGCTGGGCGATGCCACCCAGCGTTTCACCGGGTTCCACCACATGGATTTCCTCCGTCTCGGCAGAGGCTGCGGCGGCCTTGCGCGCCACCGTCTGTGCCCGTGCGGCAGTGCGCGCCTCGGGCGTGGGCGTGGCGGTGGGCGTCGGTGTGGAGGCTGCCGACGGCTTGGTCGACGCCGCGCGCGGGATCGTCAGTTTCTGGCCGATCCTCACGGCGTAAGGCGCTTTCAGCCCGTTGGCCTTGGCGATCGCACTGGCCGAAACGCCTGCGCGATTGGCGATGCCATTCAGCGTCTCTCCCTGCTCGACCACGTGGACCTTTTCGGTCGCCGTTGCGGCAAACGCGGGCGCACTGGCCAGCACCAGCGTTGCAAGCAGGGTAAACGTACGGCGGATCATGCCTCGTAACGGCTCGCGATCTGCGCCAGCGAGGCGTCGTGCGTGAGGTCCAGCTGCAGCGGCGTTACCGAGATACAGCCCTCGGCAATCGCCTCCAGATCGGTGTTGTGGCCCGGCGTGTGCTCGATGCCGTGCAGGCCAAACCAGAAGTAGGGGAACCCGCGCGGATCCATGCCTTCGACCACCGAACCGCGCGCATAGTCGTGGAAGCCCTGACGGACCACGCGGATGCCCTTCACGTCGGCGGCGGCCACCGGCGGGAAGTTCACGTTGATCAGCGTGCGCGGTGCAAACGGAATGTCCAGCAGCGGGCGCAGCACTTTGGCGCCCCATTCTTCGGCCGCGGAGAAGCTGACGTTGTTGCCGTGGCCTTCGCCTGCATAAACCTGGCTCAAGGCGATCGAGGGGATGCCGGCCATCGCCCCTTCCATAGCTGCCGAGACGGTGCCCGAATAGGTGACGTCATCGCCCAGGTTGGCGCCGCGATTGACGCCGGAGAGAATCAGGTCGGGCGGGCCGGGCAGGGCTTTCTTGAGGCCCAGGGTTACCGAATCGGTCGGCGTGCCGGTGACCGAGAAACGCTTGGGCGCATGTTCGCGCATCCGCACCGGGCGGCCCAGCGTCAGCGAGTGGCCGGCGCCGGACTGTTCCTCGCTCGGCGCGCAGATCCAGATGTCGTCAGAAAGCTGCGCGGCGATCTTTTCGAGGACATAGAGGCCGGGAGCGTTGATGCCGTCGTCGTTGGTGAGCAGGATGCGCATCAGAAGCAGGGCTCCAGCTTGTCGATCCCGGCCATCCACGGCTTCAGCGCTTCGGGCACGAGGACGGAGCCGTCTTCCTGCTGATAGTTCTCCAGTACGGCGACGAGGGTGCGGCCGACCGCGAGGCCGGATCCGTTGAGCGTGTGCAGGAACTCGGTCTTCTTCGAGCCTTCCGGCTTGAAGCGCGCGTTCATGCGGCGGGCCTGGAAGTCGCCGCAGTTGGAGATCGAGCTGATCTCGCGATAGGCCTGCTGGCCGGGCAGCCAGACTTCCAGGTCGAAGGTCTTGTTCGCGGTGAAGCCCATATCGCCCGAGCAGAGCAGAACCTTGCGATAGGGCAGTTCCAGCGCCTGCAGGATCGATTCGGCGGCAGCGACCATCTTTTCGTGCTCGGCTTCCGACTGGTCGGGCTGGCAGACGGTGACGAGTTCGACTTTCTCGAACTGATGCTGGCGGATGAAGCCGCGCGTGTCGCGGCCCGCCGAACCCGCTTCGGAGCGGAAGCAGGGGGTCAGCGCGGTCATGCGCAAGGGCAGGGCCTCAAGATCGACGATCTCGTCCTGAACCGCGTTGGTCAGCGAGACTTCGGCGGTGGGGATCAGCCAGCGGCCGTCGGTGGTCTTGAACAGGTCTTCCGAGAACTTGGGAAGCTGGCCGGTGCCGAATACCGCTTCGTCCTTCACCAGCAGCGGCACGATGCATTCCATGTAGCCGTTGGTGGCGGTCTGCGTGTCCAGCATGAACTGCGCGAGCGCACGGTGGAGGCGGGCCATCTGGCCTTTCAGGAACGTGAAGCGCGCGCCGGAAAGCTTCGCGCCGGTTTCGAAATCGAGGCCGAGCGCCGGTCCGAGGTCTGCATGTTCCTTCGGCGTGAAGGCGAAAGTGCCGGGCGTGCCCCACTTGGAGACTTCCAGGTTCTCGGTCTCGTCCGCGCCTTCGGGCACTTCGGCTACCGGGATGTTCGGCAGGCCGGCCAGCGCGTTCTGAAGCTGGGCCGAAAGCTCCTTCTCCTCGGCTTCCAGCGCGGGGAGGGTGTCCTTCAACTGGGCGACTTCGGCCTTCAGTGCTTCGGCGGTGGCGGCATCGCCCTGGCCCATGGCCTTGCCGATCGCCTTTGATGCTTCGTTGCGGCGATTCTGGCCTTCCTGCATGCGCGTCGCGACCGAGCGGCGCTGCTCGTCGAGGGCGAGGATGTCAGCGGCCACGGGGGCAACCCCACGGCGGGCGAGGCCGGCGTCGAATCCTTCGGGATTCTCGCGGATCAGGCGGATATCGTGCATGGGCCGGGGCTATGCCGTCTCGCGCTCGCAGGTGCAAGCGCGAGGTAGAACGGCCAATTGTGTTTACTTGCGCGCTTGCGGCGCAACGTCATTTCAGATGCGCCCGCTCACCAGCATCGGGCGGAAACCGGCCGGAGCGGGGGTCATGCGAAAGCGCTCCGCCTCGGTGGCCAGCGCCGCCACTTCTGAAGACAGATTGCGTGCAGCTGCCGAGGTTTCCTCCACCATCGCGGCGTTCTGTTGGGTCGAATGATCCATGGCGCTTACCGCCGCATTGATTTCCCCGATCGCGGCGGCCTGCGCATCATTGTCGGCGGCGATCTGATCGGCCAGGCGTGTCACTTCCTCCCCCGAAACCGAAATAACTCCGAACGCCGAATCAACCTTGTGCACAGCCTCCACCGCCGCTTCGATGTCGGTCTGGGTCACGCCCAGCTGATCCCGTGCGCGTTTCGATTCTTCTTCGGCGCGCATCGCCAGTGCCGAAACCAGGTCGGCGACCACGGCGAAACCCCGCCCTGCATCGCCGGCGCGTCCTGCCTCAACCGCGGCATTCATGGCCAGCACGCGCGTCTGGAACGCGATCTTGTCCAGCCCCTCGATCACGGCATCGATGCCCTTGGCGCTTTCGCTGACGCGGTTCATGGCATCCACTGCTGCATCCGTGCGGGTCCGTCCTTCATGCACCGCCGCCATCGCCTGCCCGGATGTCTCTACCGAACGGGTCGCCGCCTCCGCAGTGGCTTTCAGTCGCAAGTCGATCTGCTGGATCGCGGCAGCCGTCTGTTCGAGGCTGGCGGCATTGGCTTCGGTACGTCGTGCCAGGTCTTCGGAAGCCTGCGCGATCTCGCGGGAGCCGACCAGGCTGTTCTGCGTGCCGGTCTTTACCGTTCCCAGCAGTCCGCGCAGGCTGGAAAGGGCTTCGTTGAAGCTATCTTTCAGTGCCGAATATTCGCCGGGATAGTCTTCGACGATGTCGGCCGTCAGATCGCCGGCGGAAAGCCTGCGGAAGTTATCGGCCATGCCCTGCACCACCTGGCCATGGCGTTGTGCTTCCGCGCCGCGCGCGATTTCCGCCTGCGCGGTGGCCCGGAATTGGAACATAGCCTGCGTCATGCGCCCCACGCAGTCCCGGAAATGGGTGAATTCGATCGGACTTTCGAGATCGCCGGCAGCCAGCCCCTCCATTCGGACCACCGTGGCGACATAAGGCCCGGCGATAGCCTCGCGATAGGCGGATCCCAGAACCGCTGCGACAGCGCTGGTGGCAAGAACGACCCAGAGCGCCGTTTCATGCTGAAGATAGATGCCGGCCAGCCCGCAGGCCAAAGTCAATATGACCATACTACCATATGAAATCAGCAGCTTAAGCCTAATAGGCGCGTTTGCCCTGAACCATTCCATAGATTTTACCCCAATCCCGCCTGCGAAAGCCGGAACCGTTCCAGATCTAGCAGGCCCCAAGGGGTTTATAGGTGGTGCAGCAAGTCTTCGTTTGCGACGAACTATCAACAGATCTGTTGTAAGCTTATCTTGCCAAAATTTAATGGTTTTTTTCGTCCGAATAGGACGTGCTCTTCCTGTTTTTGGCTATTGTTGGGATGGGAGCGGGAGGTGCGACGTACGCCATAGGGTGCTGTTATCCGGCGAACGGCTCGGCATCCGTGTTCGATCCAGGGTGTTGGGCTTCGGCGGGGGTGTCGGGTGTGCGGCCGTTGTTTCCGTGGGCCCGGATCCGTGCGCGAAGGTGTTCGATCTGCGGGTCGATGGTGGCCGCGGACAGCAGGCCGAACGCCATGGAGATCGGCAGGGTAAGCGCGCAGAGCGATAGGCGTTGCCACAAGTGTTCGCCCTGCCAGTCCAACATCCAGGCGATCACGAGGCCGACGATCCAGTGTGAGATGTAGATCGGATACGACAGATCTCCCAGACGCTTGTCGATACCCAGCGGAACGGGCGTCCAGTTGCCGACGGCAAGAGGTGCAATCGCCAGTAGCATGATCGGCCCGGTCAGGATCAGGGCAATCGCGTCAACGACGCTTGGCCCCCACAGAATCCGTGCTGCGATGCGCACGGCGATGACCAAGGTAATCGCCCCAAGGGCAAGGCACGCAAGCTGGGGGCCCCGACCGGCGATACGCACGCCGATTTCGTCCCGATAGTGATAGAGCAGCGCGCCGATGCAGAAGGGCAGGCTTCCGCCCGGAATGGCCAGGTAGGCAAGTGCGCCCGAGTCCCCGGAGAATATGGTCAGCACGCTGTAGGCCAGCGACAGGCCAAGCCATGCCAGCGTGGCGCGGCGGCTGCGGGAAAGCCCCAGGCTGATGAGTAGATAAAAGGCGAGTTCGCAGGTGATTGCCCAGGTGGCGGGCGCCATGCGCGGCGACACCGTGCTGGGTATGATCGCGGGGTAGACCATCGTCAGGTTCGCCAGCCATTGCGCAGGGCTGGCCGGAATTGCCATCTCCGGCTTGAAGGCGGCGCGAAATCCATCGGGTATCAGGGCGAGCAGGCCCACCGAAAACGCAATCACCAGCAGGTAGGATGGATATAGGCGCAACGCTCTGTTGCACCAGAATCGGCTGAAGCCTTCCGGCGTATATCCGTAGGCTCGCTGCATGACGAAGGTCATCAGGTAGCCGGAGATCACGAAAAAGCCGACGACGGCATTGTCTCCGCCGAACGGGAAGCGGCCGATATGCTGGATGAGGACGACGATGGCGAGGATCAGGCGAAGGGTTCCCATGTCGGGATCGTTTCGCAATTCCGGTTCAAGGCCAACCGCAGACAGGTCCATTCCGGTCGCGTTCGCAACCTTGCGTCAAGCCTGCCGATTTCATTGGAAAGTTTGCCATTCCAGGGAAGGAATGGTGGGCGCGGCAGGGATTGAACCTGCGACCCCACCCGTGTGAAGGGTGTGCTCTACCACTGAGCTACGCGCCCGTCGATTGGACCGTGTCCATCGGGGAAGCGCGCCTCTAGATGAGTCGGATCGAATTGACAAGCGGTCATCTGCAATTAAATCGCGGGGCATGACCGAAGAGACCAAGACCGGCGCAGACGTGCCGCCCGACCACCTTGCCATCAACCCGAAGAGCCCGTTCTTCGATGAGGAAAAGCTGAAGCGCGGCGTCGGCATCCGCTTCAAGGGCACTGTGCGCACCAATGTTGAGGAATATTGCATTTCCGAAGGCTGGGTGCGCGTGCAGGCCGGCAAGACGCTGGATCGCAAGGGCAATCCACTGACCGTCAAGCTCGCCGGTCCGGTCGAAGCCTGGTACGAGGATCTGGGCGAGGACGCGCCGGTCGCCAAGCTCTGAACGTAGATCGGGCCGCAGTGACGATACAGCGAGCGGCCCGATTTCTTCACAGCGCGGTTTTCTTCAACGATAAATCCCGGCGATGATGTCGCCGATGGGGTCGCTTCGGCGGCCCTTTTTCTTGGACGGCGTTGGAGGTGCGGGCGATTCGTCCGTCACGGCAATGGCGTCCAGGCGGTCGTCGCCCAGGCTCTTCGTCCCGCCGGGTCTGGCGTTGTAGATGAATCCCGAAACCGGCCAGTGCGTCGTGCCCAGGTTATGGATCGGTGCGTACCACACGCGCACTTCGCTCCAGTCGTTCTCGGGCGAGACGTCCAGCACCGTCACGTTCTTCTCGATCTGGCCGCGACGGCCGTTGATCGGAGACCAATTGGAATGGCTGACCAGTATCGTGCGCGAATCGACGACCTTGCTGACCGTCGCCACGTGGCCCAGTTCGGAATTGGCATAAGGCTGCATCGCCATGACTGCACCCACGCGCGGCGTATGGCCGGTGGCGTAGCGCCCGTGGGCTTGCTGCCACCAGGTATGCGCATCCCCGAAGATGCGGATGCCGGAGAGCTGGCGTGCGTAGGGCACGCATTCCAGATAATCCGGGCCTTTCGACGCGTCCGCGCTGCCATCAGCGCCGCCGTTCGCGCCGGCCAGGGAATCGTCGATGGCGGCGCTTGCCACGGCGGGATTGATGGCTGGTGCCGCTGCTGCAAGAGCAAGGCCCAACATGATGAATCTGCGGTAACCCTTCATATTTGCCATGTTCGACGGGCAGGGTTAGGAGCTTCCTGCATTGTATGGTTAATGGCGCAGTAACTATTTCGGCGCCGAAACCGCAGAAATTCGTGCCTTTTTGCAGGGACGTTTCCATTTCATGCGAATTCCCCTATCGGCGCGAATCCTTTATCGAGTTCTTATATGCTTCCCCAGGTGATCATCATCGGCCGACCCAACGTCGGCAAGTCCACGCTGTTCAATCGGCTCGTCGGCAAAAAGCTTGCGCTTGTCGACGATCAGCCAGGCGTCACGCGTGACCGTCGCTTCGGCGACGCAGAATTGCTGGGGCTGAAGTTCCAGATCGTCGACACTGCCGGTTGGGAGGACGACGAGGCGGAGACGCTGCCCGGCCGAATGCGCCAGCAGACCGAGGCTTCGCTGGAAACGGCCGACGTCGCGCTGTTCGTGGTGGACGCGCGCGCGGGCCTTACCCCGCTGGACGAGGAAATCGGCAACTGGCTGCGCGCCTCGCCGGTGCCGGTGATCCTGTTGGCGAACAAGGCCGAAGGCCGTGCGGGTGAGGGCGGTCTGCTCGAAGCCTATTCGCTGGGTCTTGGCGATCCGGTTGGCATCTCGGCCGAGCATGGCGAAGGCATGGCCGACCTGTTCGAGGCGCTGCTGCCGCACCTGGAGCCGCTCCAGCCCGAAGAGCAGGAGTTCGAGGAACTGGACGAGGAAGCGCTGCTGCGTGCACCGCTGAAACTCGCCATCGTCGGCCGTCCCAACGCGGGCAAGTCCACGCTCATCAACAAGCTGCTGGGCCAGGATCGCCTGCTGACCGGGCCGGAGGCGGGCATCACCCGCGATTCGATCGCGATCGATTGGGAATGGACCGATCCCAAGACGGACGAAGTCCGCCCGGTCCGCCTGATCGACACCGCCGGCATGCGCAAGCGCGCCAACGTGACCGAAAAGCTGGAACGCATGGCCGTGGCCGATGCGCGCCATGCGATCGACTTTGCCGAAGTGGTGGTGCTGCTGCTCGATGCCACGCGCGGGTTGGAGCATCAGGATCTGACGATCGCCTCCAAGGTGCTGGAGGAAGGCCGTGCGCTGATGATCGCGATCAACAAGTGGGACGTGGCCGAGGACGCCTCGAAGCTGTTCCAGGGCATTCGCGGTGCACTGGATGACGGTCTGGCCCAGGTCCGCGGCGTGCCGTTGCTGGCCGTGTCCGCACGCACGGGCAAGGGGCTGGACGAACTGATCGCCGCTGCTTTCTCGATCCGCGAGGCGTGGACGCGCCGCGTGCCGACCGCCGCGCTCAACCGCTGGTTCGACGATGCGCTTTCTGCCAATCCGCCGCCGGCGCCGGGCGGCAAGCGCATCAAGCTGCGCTACATCACCCAGGCCAAGACGCGCCCGCCGGGCTTCGTGCTGTTTGGTACGCGTCTGGATCTGCTGCCGGAGAGCTACAAGCGCTATCTGGTCAACGGCATCCGCCGTGAATTGGGCTTCGATGCGGTGCCGATCCGCCTGAACCTGCGCAGTGCGAAGAACCCGTTCGCCAAGTAAGCGGTCATTGCATTCGACATAAAAAGGCCCGCTTCCGCACCGTGCGGAAGCGGGCTTTTTTATGTGACCGTGAAGCGTTGGCTTACGAGGGGTGCGCTGCCGTTTCGGCGCTGGCGCCGCGCTGTTCGGCGGCTTCGTCTTCCAGTTCGATGGCGTCGGGTTCGATCATGCCGTCCACGCTGCGCATCTCGCGCATCAGGTTCCAGACGCAGATGAACAGCGCGGCGATCACCGGGCCGACGATGAAGCCGTTGAGGCCGAAGATCTGCAGACCGGCGAGCGTGGCGATCAGCACCACGAAATCCGGCATGCGGGTGTCGCGGCCGACCAGGATCGGGCGCAGAAGGTTGTCGATCATGCCGATCACGAACATGCCGCAGAACGCAAGGATGGAGCCCTGCCAGACATGGCCCGTCGCCAGCAGGTAGAGCGCCATGGGCACCCAGACGAGGCCGGTTCCCACCGCGGGCAGCAGCGAGAAGAAGCCCATCAGCACGCCCCAGAGCAGCGATCCGGGAATGCCCAGCAGCGAGAAGATGATCCCGCCGACAAGCCCCTGCAGGATGGCGACGACCACCGTGCCCTTCATCGTCGCGCGTACGACCACAAGGAAGTTGGTGATCAGCCGGTCGCGCAGATGCGGGCGCAGCGGCAGCGATTCACGGATCAGTTCGCCATAACGGCGCCCATCGCGCAGCAGGAAGAACGTGAGGTAGAGCATCACGCCCAGCGCGGCGAGGAAGCTCAGCGCGCCCTGACCGGCGGAAACGAGGCGCGTCGCCAGCCCCTGCAAGCCGCTGGCGATCCCGGCGCCGAACTGACGACGCAACGATTCGAAGTCGGCCAGGCCATAGCGGTCCACCAGACCCTCCACCGAATCGGGCAGGGCAGCGCGCAGCTTCGCGATCGTATGGCCGACATCCAACTGGCCGGTGGCGATCTTTTCGTAGATCGCGCTCACTTCCTGCACCAGGCTGATGCCCAGCAGGATGGCGGGAATGATGAACAGTGCCAGCAGCGCCAGCAGCATCAGCCCGGCGGCGGTATTGGGCCGCCCGCCCATCTTCTGCGAAAGGCGGAAGGTCAGCGGTTCGAACAGGATCGCGGCGACCACGCCCCAGAGCACGGCGCCGAAATAAGGCATCAGCAGCCATGCGAAGGCGACCGATACGGTAATGACCAGAAATGCGAAGCCGTAGTCTTCGAGGCGATAGGGGGGCTGTGGACGGGGACTCTCCATGGTCCTGTCTTAGCACGATTTCATATTGCGCCAGCCCGGATCGGGTGCGGGGTGGATTTTTTCGGGCGGCTGGGCAAGACAAGGCGCATCGGGCGGGGGGCGAAAGGCTTTCCGCGCATCCATAAGAAGAACCGGAGCCCGCTTCTTGCGCACAACTCTTGCCTCCAAATCGCTCAACCTGCGTCTCGCAACGCTCGCCCTTGGCTGTGCCGTCGTTCCCTTCACGCCTGCAATGGCGGACGATGCCGGACCCCAGCGCGCCTTTACGGCAGACGATCTGTTCAAGCTTTCGGGCGTTACCGATCCGCAGATTTCGCCGGATGGCAACCGCATCGCCTATGTACGCTCCAGCGCGGACGTGATGGTGGACAAGCAGGTGCCGTCGATCTGGCTGGTGGATGTGGCGAACGGCGCGCAGCGACCGCTGGTCACCGGGCAGGGCGCGCATTTCTCGCCCGTGTGGTCGCCGGATGGCAAACGTCTGGCCTTCGTTTCCAGCGATGGCGACGGTGCGCCGCAACTCTACGTGCTGTGGCTGGATTCCGGTGCCAAGGTGCGCGTCACCGGGTTGCCGGACAGCCCCGGCAGCATCGCCTGGTCGCCCGATGGCCGCCAGATCGCCTATACCATGCGCGTTCCGGGCCAGGCGATGAAGCTGGGTTCCGCCCCCGCCAACAAGCCGGAAGGCGCCAAGTGGGCCGATCCGCTGGAAGTGATCGATCGCGTGACCTACCGCGCCGATGGCGGCGGCTATACGCAGCCGGGTTACGACCACCTGTTCCTGGTCTCCACCGACGGCGGCGCACCGCGTCAGCTGACCTTCGGCAATTTCGACGATCAGGGACCGCTGTCCTGGACGCCGGACGGCAAGCGCATCCTGTTCTCCGGCAACCGCAATGCCGACTGGCAGCGGGATGCGAACAATTCCGAGGTCTATTCGCTCGACATCGCCAGCGGTTCGTTGACGGCGCTCACCACGCGCAAGGGGCCGGATGCCAATCCACTGGTCTCGCCCGATGGCAAGCACGTGGCCTATCTGGGCTATGACGATGTGAACCGGTCCTACGAGAACACCGAGCTTTACGTCATGAACATCGACGGTTCGGGCGTGAAGGCGCTGACCGGCAAGTTCGACCATTCGATCGATTCGATCGCGTGGAGCGGCAATGCGACGGTGCTTGCCCAGTACGACGATCATGCGAAGACCTATGTGGCGCGCGTGGGCCTCGACGGTTCGGTCCGCAATGCGGTGGAGGGGCTGAGCCCGGGCAAGGGCTATGACCGTCCCTATACCGGCGGCGAGTTCTCGGTCTCCGGCAACGGGCGCATCGCCTATACCTCGGGCACGGCGTCGCGCCCGGCGGATCTCTGGGTCAGCACGGGGGGCGCGGGCCGCAAGCTGACCGACCTCAACGGCACCTGGATGGAAGCCAAGGCCATGGCGCCTGTGCGCAAGCTGGCCGTGACCGCACCCGACGGTCGCTCGATCGACGCCTGGCTGGTGACGCCGCCGGGCCTTGCTCCGGGCCAGCGCGCCCCGCTGATTCTGGAAATCCACGGCGGCCCGAACACCGCCTACGCGCCGGGCTTCGCGACCGATTACCAGCTCTATGCGGCGCATGGCTACGCGGTGCTCTATACCAACCCGCGCGGCAGCACATCCTATGGCGAGGAATTCGCCAACCTGATCGACCGCGCCTATCCCGGCAAGGACTACGACGACCTGATGGCCGCGGTGGACGCCGCGATCGCCGATGGCGTGGCGGATCCGAACAACCTCTTCGTCACCGGCGGTTCGGGTGGCGGCGTGCTGACCGCGTGGATCGTGGGCAAGACCGACCGCTTCAAGGCGGCGGTCACCCAGAAGCCGGTGATCAACTGGATCAGCGAGGCGCTGACGATGGACGCCACCACCTTCACCTCGCGCTACTGGTTCGACAAGAAGCCCTGGGAAGACCCCATGGAATACTGGCGCCGATCGCCGCTGAGCATCGTGGGCAATGTGAAGACGCCGACGATGGTCGTGGTGGGTTCGGAAGACTATCGCACCCCGGTCAGCGAGGCCGAACAGTACTACGCCGCACTGCAGATTCGTGGCGTGCCGACGGCACTTGTTAAGGTGCCGGGCGCCAGCCACGGCGGCATCGCCGCGCGGCCTTCGCAATCGGCGGGCAAGGCGTCGGCGATCCTGGCGTGGTTCGACAAGTACCGGACCGACAAGGTGGCGCCGGTGGAAGCGCCTAAGGGCGAGTAAGTGACTAAGCCGTAAGAGAAAGTTCGGCGGCGAGCTGGGCAACCAGTTCCGCCGCCGGCAATGGGCGGGACAGCGGCGCGCCCTGTCCCGCCCATTGCGCGCCGTAGAGCGGCTCGCCCCTGGCTTTGGCAGCGGCGTTGAGCGCCTTTCCGGCCAGATAGGTGCGCGGATAGGCGGGGACCGGTGGGATGCCGGAACGCTCGCCGAATTCCGTAAAGCGATTGGCAAGGCAGCGGGCAGGGCGGCCTGAAATGGCGCGCGTCATCGTCGTGTGCAGCGCCGCGTCGCTGGCGAGCAGGGCGCGGTAGCCGGCGTCGGCGTTCGATTCGGAACAGGCGACAAAGGCAGTGCCCAACTGCGCGGCCGCGGCGCCAAGGTTCAGCGCGGCGCGGATACCGGCGCCGTCCATGATGCCCCCGGCTGCGACGACCGGCAGTCTGCCCCATGCAACCAGCAGCCGCGTCAGCGCGAACGTGCCGAGCCGGTCATCCCGCGCATCGGGATCAAACATGCCGCGATGGCCGCCGGCCTCCCACCCTTGCGCGACCAGCACATCGATACCCGCCGCGGACGAGAGTTCCGCTTCGGCCGGACTGGTGACGCTGCCGAGGAGCAGGCAGCCTGCCGCTTTCAGTGCCGCGATGGTATCGGCATCGGGCAAGCCGAAGTGGAAGCTGACGACGGCGGGGCAGGCTTCCAGCACGACGTCCAGCATCGCCGCGTTGCCCGCGAAGCTGTCGTAGATCGTTTCCAACGCGGCAGGCGGCTCTGCGCCATGTTCGCGGAACAGCGGGGCGAGGGCATTCAGCCACGCCTGCTCGCCCGCAGGATCGGGCTGCGGCGTCTGGTGAACGAAGAGGTTGAGGTTGAAAGGCCGGTCAGTACGACTGCGCAGATCGGCGATCTGCCTGCGGGCTTCGTCGGGACTGATGGCACCGAGCGCGAGCGAACCGAGCGCCCCGGCATTGCAGACTTCGGCGGCAAGGGCCGGCGTCGAAGTGCCCGCCATCGGGGCCTGAATCAGCGGAACGGAAAGGCCAAGGCGCGCGAGAAAATCCATCGGTCCCGCGCGCCTTCCGAAATCAGTCTTCCGCCGGCTTGCTCTGCAGCTGGCAGTAGTTCTGGATGCCCATGCGCTCGATCATGTCGAACTGCTTTTCGAGGAAGTCGACGTGCTCTTCCTCGCTTTCGAGGATGCGCGCGAAGATTTCGCGGCTGACATAGTCGCGCACGGCTTCGCAATGGGCGATGGCTTCGCGGAGCAGCGGAATCGCGTCGTATTCCAGCGCAAGGTCGGCCTTCAGCACTTCCTCGACGCTTTCGCCGATGCGCAGCTTGCCCAGCGCCTGGAAGTTGGGGAGCCCGTCGAGATAAAGGATGCGATCGGCCAGCACGTCGGCGTGCTTCATCTCGTCGATCGACTCGTGGCGCTCATACTCGGCCAGGCGCTTGATGCCCCAGTTGTCGAGCATGCGGTAATGCAGCCAGTACTGGTTGATCGCGGTCAGCTCGTTGAAGAGAGCCTTGTTAAGGAAGTCGATGACCTGCGGGTCGCCCTTCATGGGGGGATGCTCCTGAAAATTTCAGGGCGCATTATGGGCGCGTATGCAAACGGGTGCAACCCGCGGAAGTCCCGCGAGTGGAACCTCTTAGCGTGAGCGCGCGGTCAGGCGGCGGCGCTGAGTGGTGCGTCCAGTGCCGTCATCTCATCGGCAATGATGTCTTCAGCGTCTTCGAGGCACTGTCCGCACTGCGGTGTCCGGCCGAGCGCGGCGTAGAGCGCATTGGCGTCTCCACGGCAGCAGCGCGCGGCGGTGCGCAGGTCGGTTTCCTTAATCGCATTGCAGATGCAAACGTACATGGGCGAATCCTCTTACAAGGCCCATCATATGCAACTGCAAATGGATCGCAATAGCATTCTTTAGCGCCGAAAATCCGCCAAAAAACTCAGATGGATAGCGCGCGCCGATTGGGCAGAAGGCGCTTTTCGACCAGAGAACGCCACACCAGTTCCAGCGGTCCGCGCCGATATCGACGCAGGAATGGCGCGCTCCAGGCCAGCATGATCGACCAGCCCAACAGCACGAACAGCCACTGCTCCGCCGCGCCCACTTTGCCGTAGAGCGCAAAGCCCCAACCGAAGAACAGCGCGCCCATCAGCAGGCTGGTGCCGATGTAGTTGCTGAAGGCCATCTGGCCGCAGGCGACGAGGCGCCGGCCCGCTGCGGTGCGCAGCAGTGCCGGCGCCGCGGCGAGCATCAGGGCGCCATAGCCAAGCGCGGTGACGAAGTGCGCCGGCATCAGTCCCTTACCCAGCAGCACATACATGGCGATCGGCGGGAAATGGCGCGGCCATGCCCAGCCCAATGCAATCAGGGTGAGGGCGAGGCCGGCGCCTGCCGTCACCGTGCCGAAGATCGCCAGCGTGCGGCGGGGCACCGCACCTTGCGCCAGCCCCATGCGTTGAAGCACCAGGCCGACCAGCATCAGCGGGATTACCTCGCTCCAGGCGTGCAGCGTCATCGACACCAGCCAGAACGGATCGTCACGCAACTTGGCCGCGGCGATGTTCCAGAAGCCCGCGTGGTAAAGGGTGGCCTGTGCCTGGGCTGCCTCGCGGTACTGGGCGAGTCGGTCGGCAACTTCGTGCCGTTCCGCCAGGGTGGCGACGCCCAGGCGAACGGCTTCCTCAGCACGAAGCAACGGCAGCGTGGCGGTCAGATTGATGATCGCGGCGGTAAAGGCGATTCCTCCGGCCAGCCCCAACAACACCGCGCTGCGCTGGCGGCGCACGAACAGTACGGCAATGCCGCAAGTCGCGTAGACGAACAGGATATCGCCCCACCACAACAGCAGGTAATGCAACTGACCCAGCAGCATCAGCCAGGCAAGGCGGCGGACCTGCAGCACGTCTCCATCGCGCCCGGCGGCATCCATCCGCTCACAATAGAGAGCGATTCCCGCACCGAACAGCATGGCGAACAGCGCGCGCATCTTGCCTTCGAATAACAGGAATCCAAAGGCATAGCCCCATTCGTCGGCGTTGCTGGCATGCAGTGCAAAGCCGGGGGAGGCGGATCCCACTGCTGGCCCGGCAAAGCCCGAAATGTTGATGGCCAGGATGCCCAGAACGGCAATCCCGCGAATGAGGTCAAGCGTTTCGAGCCGGTCGACAGCCTCCGCCGCGCCGGTCGCCTCGAAATCGTAGTGGACCTCGCGGGCGTTATCGCCCGTCAATGCCTTCGGCATAGCCCCTGTCTCCCAAGGGGAGGCTATGCCTGCGACTCGCCGAAGTCCATGGAAATTGGTGATGGGTGACGGAAGGGCGGGGGCTATCGCCCTGACGCTTGTCTCAAGTCGCCCTCAAGTGACCCTCAAGTGACCCTCAAGTGGCCCTCAAGTGGCCCTCAAGTCGGCCTCAAGCCGTTATTTGGGCGGCGTGGCGATGCACTCGTGGCCGGAAGTCTTCAGCGCCGCGCAAGCCTTGTCGGCTTCCACCTTGTTGGCGAAGCCGGTGGCATAGAGAAAGACCAATGCGCCGCCGCGCACCTGTTCGCGGTGCCTGCCGGTCAGTTCGGGGCGCTTCGACAGGCTGGACCACAGCTTGTCGGCATTGCCGGCGACGCCGAACGCGCCCAGTTGGAGCCGCCATCCACCTTGTTTCGCAGGCGTGGGCGTAGGAGTGAGAGCCGGGGCCGACGAGACCGGTTTGGCGACAATGGCAGGTTTCGCCGCCTCGGGTTTTTGAGCCATGGGTTTCGACAATGCGGGCTTCGCCACGGCCAGCGGAGCCGGTTCGGGCGTGACTGCGCGGGGGGCGGCGGCCACGACGGCCGGCTTCTTCGCCGCTGCGACCGCCGGTTTGGAGACCGTTGCCGCGATTGGCCGCGCATAGTCGGCTCCGGCCGTCGCGGGGCCACTGGGCTGCACCGATTCGCGTGCGAGTTGCGGCCGATTCGCGGTGGCTCCGGGCGCACCCAGCGCGGCGGATGCATCCATGCGCGCCCTTGCGGCATCAGCCTCGGCGGATAGCTTGGCCGCCAGCGGCACGCTTTCCTGCCTTTGGTCCAGCGGAATGTGCTCGTCCATCTGGGCAAGCGCGCGGGTGGCCTGCGGCAAACCCGCCTGTTGCGCCAGACTGACCAGCGCATAGGCGCGCACCCAATCCTTCTCGGCAAGGTCGCCGTTGAAGCAGGCGACGCCCAGTATGTACTGCGCCCGGGCATCGCCGCGCCCGGCGGCGGCGGCGATATAAGGCATGGCCTTCTCGCGCTCTCCGCGCTGGAACAGCAGCAGGCCGTAATTGTCGGAGGCCTGAACATGGCCCTGCGCGGCGGCCTTGCCATAGAGCGTTTCCGCTTGGTCCAGATCCAACGGCACGCCCCGGCCCATCTTGTAGGCCTGCGCCATGTTGAATTCGGCGTCGGCATCGCCCTTGTCGGCCAGCGGCTGCCATTGCTGCACGGCGGCTTCGTACTTCCCGTCTGACCAGGCATCGACTCCGGCCTTCACGTCGGCGGCGGCAGGCGTCGGAATCAGGGCGCAAATGGTGCAGAGGGCGGTCGCCGAGGCGGAGCCCGTGGCAAGGAAACGAAGAATTTTCTGCATCTTGATCCGCCCCGATGACCGTTCCCGGCTGGAAGACATGCTACGCGAAGATTGACGGATGGCACCAGCCCGGGCGCGGGACAATACGGGCTACTGCCGAAAATCGCCCTTAACCGGCATGGTAAACAATTTCCTGACGCATCAGTGGCATGAAAGGATGGGCGCTGGAAAGCTGCGCCCGGGAGCGCAGGGTACGTAATTAACTCTAAATTAGGAACGATCTGCGATCCCAGCCCTCAGACAGGTTCACATTCCTTATGGAATTCTCAGGGGACAGGGCTTTGCGAGTACTGGCATTGGCATCGCAGAAGGGCGGCTCGGGCAAGACCACGCTCTCGGGACATCTTGCCGTCCAGGCGCAGCGCGTCGGCGCCGGGCCGGTCGTTCTGATCGACATCGACCCGCAGGGCTCGCTGGCCGACTGGTGGAACGAGCGTGAGGCCGAACTGCCCGCCTTCGCCCAGACCACCGTGGCGCGACTCGCCGCCGATCTTCAGGTGCTGCGCCAGCAGGGCTTCAAGCTGGCCGTGATCGACACGCCGCCGGCCATCACCATGGCGATCCAGAGCGTGATCTCGGTTGCCGAACTGATCGTGATTCCGACCCGCCCCAGCCCGCACGACCTGCGCGCCGTGGGCGCCACCGTCGACTTGTGCGAGCGTTCGGGCAAGCCGCTGCTGTTCGTCGTCAACGCCGCCACGCCGAAGGCGCGAATCACGGCGGAGGCCGCCGTTGCCCTGTCGCAGCACGGCACCGTTGCCCCGGTCACGCTGCATCAGCGCACCGATTTCGCGGCATCGATGATCGATGGTCGCACGGTGATGGAAGTCGATCCCAACGGCCGTTCCTCTCAGGAAGTGGCCGCGCTGTGGAACTACATTTCCGATCGCCTTGAAAAGAACTTCCGCCGCACCGTGTTCTCGGCCCCGCCGGTTCCCGGTCAGCCGGTGATCCAGGGTGCCCAGCGCCCGGTCGGTGGCTTCGGCCGCCGCGTCGCGGGGTCCTGATCATGTCCGGCGCGATGAGCGAGCCCCGTACATTCGCGTCGCTTTCGCCGAGCCTGCTGGCTCGCAAAGGCAGCGCCAAGCCGGCGATGCGCCGCCAGGACAACGCCTCTTTCGGCATGAGCGGCATGACCGCCTCGCCTGCACCGATCGACGACCTTGGCTGGAACGACTGGGGCGCGCCCGAACAGGCAGCGCAGCAGGTCGCTCCCGCAGCGGTTGAGGCCCCGGTCGAGGCTGTGGCACCTGTCGCAATCGTGGTTTCGAACCCGGCTCCTGAACCGGCTTTCGAGGAAGAACATTTCGAAGAGGCGCATTCGGAAGAAGCGGGCCTCGACGACATGCATTTCGGCGAGGAAGAGGGCGAGGACGGTTCGACCGACGCGCCGATGGCCTCGCTCATGCCCGAAATGCCGGCGCTTGCGCCGCGCAAGCCGGACGTGCTGCGCCAGATCGAGGATCTGGCCGAACGCATCAACCGCACCGCTGCGCCGGTGCGCCCGATGATCACCGAGGGTCGCCGCGCCGCCTTCACGCTGCGCCTCGATGCCGAACGTCATTTCCGCCTCAAGATGGCCGGCGTGCTGCTGAACCGCAGCGCCCAGACCATCGTGACCGAAGCGCTGGACAAATACCTTGCGGAATTTGCCGACGTTTCGGCGCCGGCCCGCATGGCCGCGAAGCGCAGCTGATCTGTCCTAGGGGGGACATTCTGATGGAACGCCTCAATTCTTCTCGCACCCGTACGGTTGGGCTGACGGTGGGCGCGGCCATGGCGGCGGCGCTGCTGGTCAGCTGTGCGAGCCACGGACCGGTCGCCAGCTCCGGCGCCCCCGCCACGGCATCGGCCGATGCGGGCGACAAGGGCATTGCCCGGGCCGAGCAGCGCGTAGCCAAGTCTCCCCGCGATGCCGCCGGGCGCACGGCGCTGGCGCAGGCCTACCTTGCAGCGGGGCGCTTCGATTCGGCGGCCACCACCTTTGAAGACGCGATTTCGCTGGGCGACCAGAATCCGCACACGGCGCTTGGCGCGGCCCTCGCCTATATCGGCGCCGGCCGCAATGCCGAGGCGCTGGCCGTGCTGGAGCGCGTGCAGGACAAGCTTCCTGCCAGCGATTTCGGCCTGGCCGTGGCGCTTGCCGGTCAGCCAGCCACCGGCGTTTCGATCCTGACCGACCTTGTGCGTGGTGGAGAGGCGACGCCCAAGGCGCGCCAGAACCTTGCCTATGCCTACGCCCTTGATGGTCGCTGGCGTGAAGCGCGCCTGATCGCGTCGCAGGATCTTTCGGGCGATCAGCTTGATGCGCGCCTTAACGAATGGGCTTCCAGCGCGGCACCCGCGCAGGGGCGCGAGCGTATCGCCGCGCTGATCGGCGCGCCGCTGCGTGGCGATGCCGGCCAACCGGCCATGCTGGCGCTCAACCCGACGACCGATGGCGCGCAACTCGCAGCCGCCGAGGTTCCCGCACCTGCCGCCGATGTGCCGGCCGCCGCTACAACGCCTGCTCCGGTGCAGGTTGCGGCCGCTGGCGGCGAACTGCCGGCCGTGCAGTCCGGTGAAAGCTTCTGGGGCAGCAGCCAGCCCGAGGAAGCGGCTCCCACGCCTGTCGCCGCGCCGCGACCGGCCACGACAGTTGCCGCGCGCAGTCTTCCCAAGCCCGCCTTTGCACAGGCACCGGCCGCGCGCCGCGCTGCTGCTCCGGCCCGTGTTGCAACCGTCGCTCAGCCCAAGCGGGCGGCCGGTGACACCACCCATCTCGTCCAGCTCGGTTCGTTCCGCTCGATGGACGGCGCCAAGCGTGCCTGGGCCATCTTCCAGGCGAAGAACCCGAAGCTGAAAGATCACACCCTGCGCATCACCGAGGCGCAAGTGAACGGCCAGCGCTACTATCGCGTCGCTGCCGAGGGCTTTGACCGTGATGGCGCACAGTCGCTGTGCTCCACCGTGCGCCAGGGCGGATCGGCCTGCCTTGCCTATTCCGAACGCAGCCCCTTGCCGGGCGCGAAGCTCGCGAGCCGCTGACGCGTCTCGCCTCTACCAGTTCCATGTGAACCTGAACGGCTCCTGTCCTCGGACAGGGGCCGTCTTTTTTGGTGGGGGGTGGGGAGTTGGCTGGTCAGCGATCAGCGGAGCTTATCAAAAGCAACCCGTCGCCCCGCGAAGGCGAGGGGCCCCGCTTTCTTTTTGCCCAGCGCGCAAGAGAAGCGTGATCCCCGCCTTCGCGGGGATCACGGTGCGTTTTGAGAGAGATTTGAGCGGGGCGGCGTCGCGCTCGGCCCCGCTTCGGTCCATGAAACTGCTTACTTCTGCAGAACCGGCACGCCGCCCTTGAACAGCGCCACGGCGCGGCCCTGCACGGGCTGTTTGTCGAACGGTGTATTGCCGGCAAGCGCAGCCATCTTGTCCGAATCGACGATCCACGGACGGTCCGGCGCGATCACCGCGATATCCGCTTCCGCACCCACTTCCAGCTTGCCGGCGTTCACGCCCAGCAGTTTTGCCGGGTTGGTGGCCACCAGTTCGAACGCGCGCGCCATGGAGATGACGCCGTCGCGGACCAGGTTCATGGTGTGCGGTAGCAGTGTCTCGGCGCCGGCCATGCCGGGCGCCGAATCGGAGAACGGCAGGCGCTTGTCCTCGGGGCCGCGCGGATCGTGGCCGGATGCGATCACGTCGATGGTGCCGTCGCCGATCGCGGCGATCACCGCCTTGCGATCGTCTTCCGAACGCAGCGGCGGGGAGAGGTGGGCGAACGTGCGGAAGCCCGCCAGTGCCAGGTCCGACAGCATGAAGTAGGCCGGCGTCACGCCCGCCGTCACTTTCAGGCCGCGCGCCTTGGCTGCGCGTACGAGGTCCAGTCCCTTGGCGGTGGTCACCTTGCGGAAGTGGATCGGCGCGTTCGCCAGTTCGGCCAGCGCGATGTCGCGGGCAATGGCCAGCGCTTCGGCTTCGGCGGGGGCGGAGGGCAGGCCCAGACGCGTCGCCATTTCGCCGGAGGTGGCCACGGCCTTGCCGACAATGCCCGCATCCTCGGAATGGGTCATCACCACCATGCCCAGCATGCCGGTGTACTGCAGCAGGCGCAGCATCGTGCCCGAATCGCCGATCCAGTGGCGGCCGGTGGCGACCGCCTTGGCGCCGGCATCGCGCATCAGCGCGATCTCGGCCAACGAAGTGCCCTCCAGCCCCTGCGTGGCGGCGGCCAGCGGGTGAACCCAGAAGTCCGGCTTGCCCGACTGCGCGGCGAAGCGCACGCGGGCCGGCACGTCCAGCGGTGGGTTCTGATCCGGCATCAGCGCCGCGCGGGTAATGCCGCCGAAGTGGAAGGCCGGCTTGTCGATGGCGAAGACGCCCAGATCGACAAGGCCCGGCGCGATCAGGTGGCCGCCCGCGTCATGGACGGTATCGCCCGGCTGCGCGGCAACCTGGGCGCCGATCGCGGTGATGAAGCCGCCCTCGCAGCGCAGGGCGCCGGGGGTGATGGTGCCGTCGGCCAGGACGAGCTTGCCGTTGGTGACGGTGAGGGGTGCCTGATTGCTCATGCCCAGCCCTCCACATTGCGGGCTTTTCGGGTCAGCACATCCAGGCAGGCCATGCGCATGGCAACGCCCATTTCCACCTGTGTGGTGATCTGCGAGCGGCCGACCAGATCGGCCACGTTGGAATCGATCTCGATGCCGCGGTTCATCGGTCCCGGATGCATGACGAGGGCGTCGGGCTCTGCCTTGGCAAGGCGATCGAGCGTCAGGCCGTAGAGATGGCGATATTCGCGGGGGGAGGGAATGAACTGGCCTTCCATGCGCTCCAGCTGAAGGCGCAGCATCATCACCACGTCCGCCCCCTTCAGCGCGGCGTCGAAATCGTGGAACACCTTCACGTTCATCCGTTCGATATCGGCGGGCATCAGCGCGGGAGGCGCGCAGACGCGCACTTCGGCGCCCAGCGAAGCGAGCGAGAGGATGTTGGAACGGGCGACGCGGCTGTGCAGGATATCGCCGCAGATGGTGACGCGCAGGCCGTTGAAGGCGCGCTTGGCCTGGCGGATCGTCAGCGCGTCCAGCAGGGCCTGTGTGGGGTGTTCGTGCTGGCCGTCACCGGCGTTGAGTACGGGGCAGTCCACCCGATTGGCGATCAGCTGCACCGCGCCGGAACTGGCGTGGCGGATCACGATGGCATCGGCGCGCATGGCGTTCAGCGTCATCGCCGTGTCGATCAGCGTTTCGCCCTTCTTCACGCTGGAATTGGCGACCGCCATGTTCACCACATCGGCGCCCAGACGCTTGCCAGCAATCTCGAAACTCAGCAGCGTGCGCGTCGAATTCTCGAAGAAGGCATTGATGATCGTCAGGCCGGAAAGCAGATCGCGCCGCTTCTGCGTGCCGCGATTCATCTCCACCCATTGCTCGGCTTCGTCGAGGAGGAACCAGATCTCATGCGGGGCAAGACCACCGATGCCCACGAGACCGCGATGCGGGAAGGCCATGGCGCCTTCCGGATAGATATATTCTGGGGATGTCATCGAAGATCAGGCACTAGGCCCAGCTGGCCTCGGGCTCAAGCATTTTACGGGCAATAACACGCAAGAGAAACGCTGTGACCGGAAACCTTGTTTCACGGTCTGGCGGCAGGCGGCAGTGGAGCGTATGCAGTTTTCCGGAAAGGCGGGTGAATCCATGAAGTTCGCGCACAGGGTCTGGAAATTGCTGGTCGGCGTGAAGGATGCGCTGGCGCTGGTTTTCCTCTTGCTGTTTTTCGGGTTGCTCTACGCGGTGCTGACATCGCGTCCGGCGGCGACCCGCATTCAGGACGGTGCGTTGGTGCTGGACCTCAACGGATCCATCGTCGAGGAAAAGAGCAGGCCCGATCCGTTCAGCCTGCTGGCCGGCAGCCAGGCGCCCGCCGGCCAGTTCCAGGCGCGCGACGTGGAACGCGCGCTGAAGCTGGCGGCGACCGACAAGCGCATCAAGGTCGTCGTGCTGGACATGTCGCGCTTTCTGGGCGGCGGCATGGTCCATATCGAGGAGATCGGCCAGGCGCTGGACGATGTGCGCAAGGCGGGCAAGCCGGTGCTGACCTTCGCCAATGCCTATGCGGACGATGGCGTACAACTGGCCTCGCACGCCAGCGAAGTCTGGATCGATCCGATGGGCGGCGCCTTCGTGGCGGGGCCGGGCGGCAACCAGGTCTATTTCAAGGCGCTGCTCGATCGCTTCAAGGTCAATGCCCACGTCTATCGCGCGGGCACCTACAAGAGCTTCGTGGAACCCTATATCCGCAATGACATGTCGCCCGCCGCGCGGGAGGCCTATCAGGACATCTATGGCGCGCTGTGGGGCAGCTACAAAGCGGATGTCGCCAAGGCGCGCCCGAAGTCGCAGCTTGACCGGATGACCGGCGATCCGCTGGGTTGGGTCAAGGCGACCCGCGGCGATTTTGCCGCAGGGGCGAAGGCCGCCGGGCTGGTCGACCGCATTGGCGACAAGAGCGAATTCGATGCCCGCGTGACCGAGATCGCGGGTGAGGACGATGCGCGGGACGATAACGACCTGCCTTACCGCCACACCGATCTGGCAGCCTGGCTGAAGGCCAATCCCGAAAAGCAGGAAGGTGCGAAGATCGGCGTCGTCACCATCGCGGGCGAGATCGTCGACGGCGACGCGGGCCCCGGCACCGCCGGCGGCGACCGTATCGCCCAACTGCTGGACGACAATATCGACGAGGGCTTCAAGGCGCTGGTCGTGCGAATCGATTCGCCGGGCGGCTCCGCCATGGCTGCCGAACGGATGCGCCGCGCTATCGACCGGTACAAGGCCAAGAAGATTCCGGTGGTCGTGTCGATGGGCAACCTTGCCGCCAGCGGCGGCTACTGGGTCTCCACGCCGGGGCAAACGGTGTTCGCGCAGCCGGCGACGATCACCGGCTCGATCGGTGTATTCGCGGTGGTGACCAGCTTCGAGAAGACGCTGGGCGAATACGGCGTCAACAGCGATGGTGTGAAGACCACGCCGCTGTCCGGCCAGCCCGACATTCTGGGTGGCTTCACCCCCGAAGTGGAAGGGATGCTGCAGGCCTCGGTCGAGAACACGTATGGCAAGTTCGTCGCCCTTGCCGCGCAGGCGCGCAAGACGACACCGGAAAAGATGGACGTGATCGCGCAGGGCCGCGTCTGGCCGGGATCGGAAGCGCAGAAGATCGGCCTTGTCGACAAGATGGGCGATCTTGACGCGGCGCTGGCCGAAGCGGCCCGGGTCGGCGGCGTCGGCAACGGCAAGTGGCACGCGGTCTATCTGCAGAGCGACGAGGACACTTTCAGCAAGTTTCTCAGCAGCATGACCTCGCAGGCCCCGGACGACAGCGCCCGCGTGCAGGCGGGGGCCTATGACTTCGCCAGCCTGGTGTCCCGCCGCCGTGACGAACAGGCTTCGCGCGTGGCTGGGCAGTTGACCGCGATGCTCTCAAGCCGCGGGGCGCAGGCCTATTGCCTCGAATGCCCGGTGGTGCCGGGCAGCGCCCGCAAGGCGGACGATATGTCGACGCTGCACATGCTGGCGAAGCTGGTGGGCTTCGACTGAAGGTGGGAGGAACGCGCCAGTTTCAGGCGCATAAACGTCCCCGCGAAGGCGGGATCGCGCTTGCTGCTCCAGAAACCTTGGAAAGCCGTCGCTCAATCGGGCGGCGGCATCTCCAGTGGGCCGGTATCGGGCTGGTCGAAATCCGGCCCTTCGGGCGGCAGTTCCTCGGGCAAGTCCGGCGCGCCGGGCTCCATCGGCGGAACCGGCGTTTCGGGCGGGGTATTGCCGGGATCGTCTGCGGGTTGGGTGGCCATCTTGCCTCTCGCTATCGCTGATAGACCTTTATCTGGGAAGTAACGCGCGGGCGGGCAAGTTGGTGCCATGCAAGGGGCCGGCGATCCATCCTGCGGCCGGAACGCCATGGCCCTTCCGCCCACAATATAAGGACGCGGCGAATCGCCGCCCTTGCCCTTTCCCGCGTGTCCTTATAAGGGCACGTTCCTTGAGTTTCTGGCTTTCATCCATGCGGGCGTGGCGGAACTGGTAGACGCGCTGGTTTTAGGTACCAGTATCGAAAGATGTGGGGGTTCGAGTCCCTTCGCCCGCACCAGTCTCGTCGCCCTGGGGGAGGGGAGTCGCGAGAATCGGCCCGCAGGCTCGTTGCTGGGCCCGTTGAATTGCACAGGAAGGCATTTGAAATGCAGATCGTCGAAACCACCAACGAGGGCCTCAAGCGCGCCTACACGGTGACCATTCCCGCCACGACCATCACCGCGCGCGTCGAAGGCGAAATCAAGAAGATCGCCCCGCAGGTGAAGATGCCCGGCTTCCGCGCCGGCAAGGTTCCCGCCAACCTGGTCAAGAAGATGCACGGCGAAGCGATCCACCAGGACGCGCTGAACGCCACCATCCGCGAAGCCATGGACAAGCTGGTCACCGACCACGCGCTGCGCCCGGCCATGAACCCCGACGTCGCCCTGGGCGAAGGGTACGAGCAGGGCAAGGACGCCGAGCTGACCGTCAGCCTGGAAGTTCTCCCGGTGATCGAAGCCCCGGCCATCGACGGTCTGAAGCTTGAAAAGCTGGTCGTGCCCGTGTCGGAAGACGCGGTGACCGAAGCGGTCGAGCGCATCGCCTCGCAGCAGCAGCGTTTCGAAACCAAGGACGGCGCAGCTGCCGACGGCGACCAGCTGATCATCGACTTCACCGGCAAGCTCGACGGCGTCGAGTTCGACGGCGGCAAGGCCGAGAAGGCCCCGCTCGTGATCGGTTCGGGCCGCTTCATCCCCGGCTTCGAAGAGCAGCTGGGCGGCGCCAAGGCTGGCGACGAGCGCACCATCACCGTGACCTTCCCGGAGGATTACCCGGCCGCGAACCTCGCCGGCAAGGAAACCACCTTCGACATCGTCGTGCACGAAGTGAAGGCCCCGGCCGAATCGAAGCTGGACGACGACTTCGCGAAGGAACTGGGTCTTGAGAGCCTTGAGCAGCTCCAGGGCCTGCTGAAGGGCCAGCTGGAGCAGGAAACTGCCGGCCTGACCCGCACCGCCATGAAGCGCCAGCTGCTCGACCAGCTTGCCGCCGGTCATGACTTCGACGTGCCGCCGACCATGGTGGAAGCCGAATTCTCGCAGATCTGGCAGCAGCTGACCCAGGAAGCCGCCGGCGAGGAAGATCCCGCGGCCGCTCTGGCCGAGATCGAAGCCGAGAAGGACGACTACCGCAAGATCGCCGAGCGTCGCGTGCGCCTTGGCCTGCTGCTGTCGGAAATCGGCCAGACCAACGGCGTCGAAGTGACCGCGCAGGAAATGTCGATGCTGGTCGCGCAGGCCGCCCAGCAGTATCGTCCGGAAGACCGCCAGCGCTTCATGGAATACGTCCGTCAGGACCCGATGATGGCCGCTCAGCTGCGCGCGCCGCTTTACGAAGACAAGGTCGTCGACTTCCTCATCGAGAAGGCTGACGTCACCGAGCGTGAAGTGACCCGCGACGAACTGCAGGCCGCCATCGAAGCCGACACCGACGGCGAGAAGGCGACGGAAGCCAAGAAGCCGGCCGCCAAGAAGGCCCCGGCCAAGAAGGCTGCCGCCAAGAAGGACGAAGCCGAAGCGCCTGCTGAGGAAGCTGCGGCCGAGGAAAAGCCGAAGAAGGCTCCCGCCAAGAAGGCTGCTGCCAAGAAGGACGAGGCTGCTGAGGCCGAGGCCGAGGCCAAGCCGGCCAAGAAGGCTCCGGCCAAGAAGGCGGCTGCCAAGAAGGAAGACTGATCGCGTCGCGTAGACCGCTGACCGATCGTTGAAGGCCCGCCGCGCGCAAGCACGGCGGGCCTTTCCTTTTTCGTATCCCGGTCCCTGTTGGTTTTCAGGCCTCGTCGATTTTCAGACCCAGTCGATTTTCAGGCCCAGTCGGTTTTTGGGCCTGCCAGTTCCGGGCCCGATCAGCTCCGTGGCTGCGCGATCGCGACCCAACCGTAGCCGATCCGCCTGACCTCGATGGCGTTCACCGCAAAACCGCTGTCGCGCAAATGGGCAAGGATGCTGACATCGTCGAATCGATGGCGGGTGTCGTGCTCCGCCCAGAACAGTGTGGGGCAGCCCCGTGCCAACCGGCGTGAGCTGTCCGGCTCCAGCGCGATGGCGAAGTGCCCGGCAACCTCGCGATAGGCCCACGGGGCGACGGCGCGATTGTCCGCCGGTGGCATCGCCATCACATCGGCATTCCAGAATGGGTCGACATGGACAAGCGTGCCGGGGCAGTCCCTCACTTGTCCGGCGATGAAACGGGCGGTTCCGTACCACGAATTGCGCGTGGCCGCCTTGCCGGTGTTCTGCACCATTCCCCAGATCGACAGCGCGAGCGCTGCGATCAGGCTGAGCGCGGCCATGCGCGGCCCCAAGGCGTGCAGCAGGCGGCCGCAGCCCAGCGCGATACCCACGCTGAGGGCGCCGACCATCGCGGTGAGGTATTTCTCGATCAGCATCGGATGCAGCATGTGCAGCGCGACGAGGGTGACTATGCCGAGCGCCACGCCGCCGGCCAGCAGTGCCAGCGTGCTGACGCCGGCACAGGCGGCGCGCGTGCGCATAAGGTCGCGCCCCATCAATGCAACGCCCAGCACAGAGCCGGCCAAGATCAGCGGATTGGCCTCAAGCGTGCGGAGCAGGGCATATTCGACCGACCAGCGCGCCGACGCAAACCCCGGTTCGATCCAGAACTTTTGCGTGTTGGCCTGCCAGTGCGGCAGCTGGATCAGGCAGGTCGCCACGAAGACCGTGCCGGCCAGGACCGCCGGTACCGCCACTGCCCGGGCGTAGGCCCAGTCCCGCCGCAACATTGCCGCCATCAGAAACGGCGCGATCAGCGCTCCTGCGATCAGGGTGGTGACGATATGGGTATTGAATGCCACCATGACGGTTATGGCATAGACCGCGCGCCGGGCCGGCGAGCCCCCGCTCCGCGCGAGCCCCAATGCGGCGAGTGAAAGCGCCAGCAAGGTGCCGGCGCAGAGCGAGAGGAAGTAGGAGCGCAGTTCGCTGCCGCTCAGGATCGACCATTCGTTGCCCGCCAGCAAAACAAGCAGAGCCGCGCTCGCCGGTCGCAAACGCGGCACATCGCGCACGACAAGAACCCCGCCGAGCAATGACAGCGCCCCGATTGCCAGGTTCAGCAATCGATGAGTCTCGATGGCGCCCATCCAGTCGGTCGCACGGACGAGGGCGTAGTAAAGCGGCGGATGATTGTCCGCCAGCCAGCTCTTGCCCAGCGCATCGCCCCAGCCAGGGCCGGTCTGCGTGACGTATTGCGTGTAGAACTCGTCATACCAGGGCCCGCGATGCAGGCACGCCCAGGCGATGGCCACGGCGAGGGCGATGGCGGCAAGCACCGCCGTGCCCACTTGGAGCGTCTTAGACATGCTGGGCTCCCCCCGAAGCCGGCGACAAGGATTTTCGTTATGCGGCCAAGGGATGACGGAAATATTGAGGGAGGGCAACGGGAGCGTGAAGGATCCGCCTTACATTCGGTCGGAACCGGCACAAGTTGCGCTGTTACACGCGGTTGCCCCCCGATAGTTGTGTGTCCTGCATCGAATGAAGGGTTAAAGCCCTTGAACATCGGGCAGGGGCACGCGACATAGGCGGTCCAAACCAGAAGAGGACTCCCATGCTCGACCTGTTTGGCGCCTCGGGCGCCCAAGGAAAGTTCACTACCGACCCCGTGACCGGCGCTCTCGTGCCGATGGTCGTCGAGCAGACCAGCCGTGGTGAGCGTAGCTTCGACATCTACTCGCGCCTGCTGCGCGAACGCATCGTCTTCATCACCGGCGAAGTCGAGGACCACATGGCCTCGCTGATCGTCGCGCAGTTGCTGTTCCTCGAATCGGAAAATCCGTCGAAGGACATCTCGATGTACATCAACTCGCCGGGTGGCGTGGTGACGGCCGGCATGGCCATCCACGATACCATGCAGTACATCAAGCCGCGCGTTTCGACGGTGTGCATCGGTCAGGCCGCCTCGATGGGCAGCTTCCTGCTCGCCGCCGGTGAGCCGGGCATGCGCATCGCGCTGCCGAACGCCCGAATCATGGTGCACCAGCCCTCGGGCGGGGCACGCGGCATGGCTTCGGACATCGAGATCCAGGCGCGTGAGATTCTGCGGATGCGCAAGCGTCTCAACGATCTCTACGTGAAGTACACCGGCAAGTCGCTCGACGAGATCGAGAAGGCGATGGACCGCGACACCTTCCTCGAAGCCGAGGAAGCACTGGCGTTCGGCCTCGTCGACAAGGTCTTCGAAACGCGGCCCGACGCCGACAAGCCGGCCGAAGCCTGAGCATGACGCGGAAGGTCGGTGCCTGCGGGTATCGACCTTCAGTTCTTTGCAACGGTTATCGGGGTACCCATATCGGGCTAGGATTGCAAAACCGGCCCCGTCCAAGGTAGACTCGACGAGTCGCCTGGAAATGGCCTAAAGACGGAAAATGACGAAATTGAGCGGATCTGACGCGAAAAGCACCCTGTACTGCAGCTTCTGCGGCAAGTCGCAGCACGAAGTGCGCAAGCTGATCGCGGGCCCCACGGTGTTCATCTGCGACGAATGTGTCGAGCTCTGCAACGACATCATTCGCGAAGAAACCAAGGCCGGGATTGCGGGCAAGAAGGACGGCGGCGTGCCGTCTCCCCGCGACATTTGCGAGACGCTGAACGACTACGTGATCGGGCAGGACCGCGCGAAGCGCGTGCTGTCGGTAGCGGTGCACAACCACTACAAGCGCCTGAAGCACAGCGGCAAGCAGGGCGATGTGGAACTGTCGAAGTCGAATATCCTGCTGGTGGGCCCCACCGGTTCGGGCAAGACGCTGCTCGCGCAGACGCTCGCCAAGACGTTCGACGTGCCCTTCACCATGGCCGACGCCACCACACTGACCGAAGCCGGTTACGTGGGCGAGGACGTGGAGAACATCATCCTCAAGCTGCTCCAGGCTTCCGACTACAATGTCGAGAAGGCGCAGCACGGCATCGTCTACATCGACGAGATCGACAAGATCAGCCGCAAGGCCGAGAATCCGTCGATCACGCGCGACGTTTCGGGCGAGGGCGTGCAGCAGGCGCTGCTGAAGCTGATGGAAGGCACCACGGCTTCGGTTCCGCCGCAGGGCGGCCGCAAGCACCCGCAGCAGGAATTCCTGCAGGTGGACACGACCAATATCCTGTTCATCTGCGGCGGCGCCTTCGCGGGTCTTGAGAAGATCATCGCCGACCGCCTCCAGAAGCGCTCGATCGGCTTCGGCGCGCATGTCGCCGATCCGGACAAGCGCCGCGTGGGCGAACTGCTCCAGAAGGCGGAGCCGGAAGATCTGCTCAAGTTTGGTCTCATCCCCGAATTCGTCGGCCGTCTGCCGGTGATCGCGACCCTGAACGACCTCGACATCGAGGCGCTGGTGAAGATCCTGCGCGAGCCGAAGAATGCGCTGGTGAAGCAGTACGCCAAGCTGTTCGAGCTGGAAGATGTGGAACTGACCTTCACGGACGAGGCGCTTGAGGCGATCGCCCAGAAGGCCATCGACCGCAAGACCGGCGCACGCGGCCTGCGTTCGATCGTGGAAGGGCTGCTGCTCGACACCATGTTCGACCTGCCGACCGAAGGTGATATCGCCGAAGTCGTCGTGGACAAGGACGTGGTCGAAGGCCGCAAGGAACCCGTCCGCGTGCTGAAGGGTGACAAGGCCGAAGCCGCAGCCTAAGCGCCGCCGTCAAGGCTAAGACGAAAAGGGCCCGTCCGGATTATCCGGGCGGGCCCTTTTCGTTGTCCGCCGCAATTGCCGTGTTCCTTTTGGTGTGCTTCGGTTAGGTGATGAAGCGCTATCTCTTCGTTTGTAGCCAGAACAAGCTGCGCAGTCCGACGGCGGAACAGATATTCTCCAGCCGGGGGCGATATCGAGGTGGCTTCGGCTGGAACCAACGTCGATGCGATAGAGCCGTTGACCGGTGAACTGATCGCTTGGGCCGATGTGATCGTCGTGATGGAAAAGGCGCAGCGCACCAAAGTGCAGCAACGGTTCCGTCGCCATCTCAATGGACAACGGATGATCTGCCTCGACATTCCGGACGACTATGCATTCATGGATCCGGCGCTGGTCGAACTGCTCGAACAGCGGATGTCCCGGCATCTGCCGCCCCGGCCGACTGGTCGAGGCGGATAGATACAGACTTCAGTTGCCGTCGGGCCGCGGACCCATGCCGCCACCACCGGGGCCGCGCTGGCCGCGCGGCGGCATCGGATCGCCCTTCTTCATCGTGCGCACGACCTGACCGTCGCGAGAGATCGTCATCTGCTCGGTCTCGGTCGATTTGAGCAGCCAGCCCTTGTCGCCCTGCACCCAGGTATCATGCGAAAGCTCGCTCATCGCGAACACATGCGATTGGCCATCGCGGTCCTGCCGGTTGCCCGAAGCGTCTTGGCGCTGTTCGACTTCGGCCGTCTGTCCGTTGACGGTCACCGAAAGGATCGTGTTGGTGGACTTGCGGCTGGGGTCGACGGGAATGTTGGCGAGGCGATCGATCATGTCGTCGGCATTCATCGAATTGCCGCCCAGATCGGTGCGCTTGAAGTCGGGCGTGAGGAACGGCTTGATATCGTCCGGCTCGCGCGTGTCCATGGCGGTCTTGAGGGCCGCGTAGCGCGCTTCAAGGTCGCTCTTGGTGTCGGCATGGGCAAGGCCCGGCAGCAGGGCGCAGCCAAGCGCTGCGGAGAGGAGCAGGCGGGCGGGGTATCGACGTGTCATTGCGGATCTGTCCATCCAGTCGGTGATGGACACGATTCCTAGCTGGCGGCAGCCATGCCGCAATCGGGATTATTGTACCTTATTGTCGCGGAATCGGCTGGGCGTGCATCACTCTGCAAATGCCGCCCAAGGTATGGGCCAATCCGATTCTCAGACGACCATCTCGCTTTCCAAGGCGCAGGCGGTGTCAGCTTCGGTCTCGATCTGGATGGTCGGGTGGCCGATCTTGAATTTGTGGTCCAGGTCGTGGGCAAGGCCGTGCAGGAATTCGTCGCCGGGCTGTCCGGCCGGCATCACCAGGTGTGCGGTAAGCGCGGTTTCGGTCGTGCTCATTGGCCAGACGTGAAGGTCGTGCACGCGGGCGACACCGGGGCGTTCTTCAAGGAAACTGCGCACTGCGGCGATGTCGATGCTTTCGGGCACGGCCATCATCCCCATGCGCAGCGATTCGCGCAGCAGGCTCCAACTCGACCAGGCGATGACGGCGGTGATGATCAGAGAGGCCAGCGGATCGACCATCGCCCATCCGGTCCATACGATCACGATGCCGGCGATCACCACACCCGCCGAAACTGCAGCATCGGCCATGAGGTGCACGAAGGCGGCACGAAGGTTGAGGTCGTCCTTGCTGCCCTTGGCGAACAGCATGGCCGAAAGCGCGTTGACCGCGATGCCGATCGCGGCGACGACGATCATGGTCGTGCCGGTTACCGGGGCGGGTTCGGCGAAGCGGCGGATCGTTTCCACCAGGATCGCACCGATCGCGACCCAGAGCAGGGCGGCATTGGCGATGGCGGCCAGGATCGAGGAGCTTTTCAAGCCGTAAGTGAACCGCTCCGTCGGTGGCCGCGAGGCGAGCACGCTGGCTGCCCACGCGAGCAGCAGCGACAACACGTCGGACAGGTTGTGCCCGGCGTCGGCCAGCAATGCCATAGAGTCGCTGATGAAGCCGGCCGCCACTTCCGCCACGACGAACACCAGATTGAGCCCTACCGCGAGTGCGAAGGCCCTGCCTACATTGCCGGGAACGGCATGGTGATGCCCGTGGTGATGGTGCCCGTGATGATGGCCATGGTGGTGATGGCCGTGATCGTGGCTGTGATGTTCGTGTGCGGCGCCCATGGACCGGGGGATTGCCACGAGCGGCCCGTCGCCATCAAGCGATGTCGTAACATGTCATGGCAATTCAAGGCTTCGCGACCGGCCTGCGGAAAACTCCGTTCCGCTTTTCCGTGACATTTATGCCGCAATGCGAAATCGGAAATGTTTCGGCAATTGACGGAAATCCAAGGAAAAATCGGGGCAGGCTGTGTTTATTGCGCCATACAGCAGAAAAATTGCTGCGACGTCTTCAGAAATGAATCCACTGTGTCAGAGACTTGTCATATTGCGCTGCTCTTAGCAGCCGCAGCAAAGTCTGTGGCGGGGCAAATCCTTCCGCAAATTGCAACAACCCATTCTGAAGGCTCCAGGGGGCTAAGATGAAAATTCAAACCGTTCTCTCCACGGCGACCAGCACGCTGGCCGTGGGCGCAGCGTTCCTCGCCATGCCGGCATTTGCTCAGTCGACCGGTTCGACCGAGTTCGACAACGCCATCGTCGTGACCGGCAATCGTACCGTCGACATCACTGGCGTTCGCACGCCGGATTCGCCCAAGGCGAAGGTCGAAATCAACAAGGAGTTCATCGCGAACCAGCGTGCTGGTCAGACTGTGAATGAGATGATCAACCTCGTTCCGGGCGTGAGCTTCACCAACAACGACCCCTGGGGTTCCAGCGGTGGTTCGTTCAGCATCCGCGGTTTCGATTCCAGCCGCATTTCGCAGACGTTCGACGGTATCCCGCTGAACGACTCGGGCAACTATGCGATCTATTCCAACCAGCAGGTCGATCCCGAACTGATCGAGACGGTCAACGTCAACCTCGGTTCGACGGACGTTGACAGCCCCACCGCTTCGGCCGTCGGCGGCACCGTCAACATCAACACCAAGGTTCCCGACGATCACTTCGGCGCCATGACCAGCATGTCGTACGGCGATGTCGTCGCCGATGGCTCGGGCGGCTCGGATCGCTCGTACCAGCGTCTGTTCGGCAAGATCGAAACCGGCGAGTTCACCTCGTTCGGCACCAAGGCCTGGGTTTCGGGTTCGTGGGCCCGTAACGGCGCCGCTTTCGCCAACTACGGCAAGGTCGAGAAGCAGCAGTACAACGCGAAGATCTACCAGCCGCTGGGTGGTGACGACTTCATCTCGATCGCGGGTCACTACAACGAAAACCGCAACAACTTCGGCGGTTCGCCGTTCCGCGCCAGCGCCTTCTCGGGCGACAAGACGGATCGTTTCTACGATGTCGCCGGCGGCGCGCCCTGCACCCTGGCCGACGCCCGTCCTGGTGTTGCTGATACGCCGAATGCCTGCGGCACCGATTTCGAACGTCGCTACAACCCGTCGAACACTGGCAACGTGCGCCTTGCCTCGCTGTTCCACCTGACCGAAAAGCTGACCCTGTCGGTCGATGGTGCCTACCAGTACACCAAGGCCAACGGCGGCGGCACCACGAGCGCCTATGAGCGCGCCTACACCAGCGGCGGCTTCACCGGCACCGGCAACTATGGTGGTTCGTTCTACTTCGGCCGCGATCTCAACGGCGACGGCGATACGCTTGACCGCGTGACCCTGCTCCAGCCGAGCCAGACCAACACGAACCGCTACCTGGCGATCGCCAACCTCGGTTACGAGATCAACGACAACAACCGCGTTCGCCTGTCGTACACGTTCGACCGCGCCCATCACCGCCAGACCGGCGCTGCGGGCCTGCTTTACCCGAACGGCGAGCCTGTCGACGTCTTCCCGATCAACGATCCGCTGACCGACCTGGCGGGCAACGTCCTCCAGAAGCGTGACCGTAACTCGTATGCCACGCTGCACAAGATCGCCGGTGAATACCGCGGTTCGTTCCTCGAGGACAAGCTGACGGTTCTGCTCGGCGTCGCCGCTCCGTTCTACAAGCGTGATCTCAACCAGAACTGCTTCACCACCAGCTCGGGCGGCTTTGTCGACTGCGTGCCGGAAGACCAGCAGGCTGCCTACATCGTCGCCAAGCCCTATTCGTTCAACGCGACGACCGGCAAGGCAACGGGTTCGGCTCTGCCGCAGGGGCGCAAGCTCGACTACGACAAGATCCTCCCCAACGTTGGCCTGACCTACAAGATCACGCCGTCGGTGAGCATCAGCGGCAGCTACTCGAAGAACCTCTCGGTGCCCAGCACCGACACGCTGTACAACGCCTTCTACTTCCCGGCGGACAGCGATGCGGCTTACCGCGTGCCGGAAACCGCAGACAGCTTCGACGCTTCGCTGCGCTATTCGAGCTCGATGGTTCAGGCGGCGCTGACTGGCTGGTACACCAAGTACAAGAACCGTCTCGTCACCGCTTATGACATCGACGGCAATGCCACCGACACCAACCTTGGCCCGGTGAAGAAGTACGGCATCGATGCCAGCGTCTCGGTCCGTCCGGTCCAGCCGCTGTCGCTCTACGTCTTCGGTTCGTGGATCAAGTCGGAAATCCAGGACGACACGGTCACCAGCAGCTGCGCCGCCACGAGCGACATCGCTCGCGCCGGTCTCTGCTATGCCGTGACGGACAACGGCACGACCACCTACTATCTGCGCACCTCGGGCAAGACCGAACGCGCCACTCCCGAGTGGCTCTTCGGTGGTCGCGCGCAGGTCGATCTGGGTGATTTCAGCATCGGTGCGCAGGCCAAGTACACCGGTTCGCGCTACCTGAACGACATCAACGGCGAGATCGAAACGGTGAGCGTCAACGGCACGCCGACCACGATCTATCCGGGTGCCAAGTTCAAGAGCTTCACCACGGTGGACCTCAACCTGCGCTACAAGCTGAAGAACCTGGGTCTCGCCAACAGCGAAGTCCAGCTCAACGTCACCAACCTGTTCGACGAATACTACGTCGGTTCGTACTCGGGCGGCCTCGACACGCTCCCGACCTCGACCTCGGCCTTCGTGAACTTCGGTGCGCCTCGTGCGGTCAGCGCCACGCTCATCATGGGCTTCTGATCGAAGTAAATCGCGTCACGCGAAACAGGGGAGGGGAGAGAACTTCGGTTCTCTCCCCTTTTTTGTTGCGCCTTACGAGCGCCTTGCGGGTAAAGCCGGTGGCAAAGCACTAGGCATTGGGAGAGGCGGAGATGGCCGAAGACAACGACGCGTCGCGATTGATCGATCGACGGATCGCGGAACTGGACGACTGGCGTGGTGCAATGCTCGCACGGCTGCGCGCCATCGTACTCAAGGCCGATCCGCAAATCGTCGAGGAATGGAAGTGGCGCGGGGTGCCGGTATGGTCGCGCGGCGGCATCATCACCACGGGCGAGACCTACAAGGCGGCGGTCAAGCTGACCTTTGCCAAAGGGGCGTCGCTGGCCGATCCCAAGGGCCTGTTCAACGCCAGTCTGGATGGCAACACCCGCCGCGCCATCGATTTTCATGAGGGTGACGAAGTGGACGAGGTGGCGCTGACCGCGCTCGTGCAAGAGGCGATCGCGCTCAATCTGGCAAAGAAGCCCGCCCGCTCGAAATGAGCGGGCTCATGCCCGCAGGAGAATGCTGCCGCGAGAAGTAGGCGTGCCGGAAATCCTCAGTCGTAGACGCAGGAATCGAAGCCTTCGCGCTTCACCGTGCCGATGCGCGCGGCGATGATGTTGCCGTAGCGACGCGTGAAGCCGGACGGGTTCTTGACGTCGCGGGTCTTGGGGCTGGGCAGCGCGGCGGCAATGCGGGCGGCCTCCGTCGGCGTCAGGCTGGTCGCCGACTTGCCGTAGTAGCGCTGGGCGCCTGCTTCCACACCATAAGTGCCGATGCCGGTCTCTGCGACGTTCAGGTAGACTTCCATGATCCGCCGTTTGTCCCACAGGTTCTCGATCAGGAACGTGAACCAGACCTCGAAACCCTTGCGCAGATAGCGGGTCCAGCCTTCGCCCTGCCAGAGAAACACGTTCTTGGCGGTCTGCTGGCTGATCGTGGAGCCACCGCGGATGCGGCCGCCGGCGGCATTGCGTTCGAACGCCTTTTCGATGGCGTCGGTATCGAAACCGTTGTGCGTGCAGAACTTGCCGTCTTCGCCGGCAATCGCAGCGGCCACCATGTTGCGGTCGATCCGGCTGAGCGGCTGCCAGTCCTTGGTGATGCCATTGCCGTCCACCAGCATCGTCACCGTCACCGGCGGCGGCACGAAGCGATAGAGCACGGTGACTCCCACGCTGATGGCAACGAACCCGACGATGACCTTGGCAAGAATGCGCAGCAAGGAAGTAGTGCCCCTGAGAATTTCGACAGTCGAACCCGCTGCCTAGCGAGGTTGGGCGGCGTGGGGAAGGCGGGGTGCGATCAATCGCGTGTGTCGAACGCGTCGCGTGCCGCCGCGACGTCGCCCAGATGCGCCTCTGCCCACAGCCATACGCCGCAAAACGCCTCGCCCAGGCTGTGCCCCAGCGGTGTCAGGCGATAGTCGACATGGGGCGGGATCACTGGATGGACGGTGCGGTGGACGAATCCGTCGCGCTCCATCTGCCGCAGCGTTTGCGTCAGCATCTTCTGGCTGATCCCCGGCACGAGTCGCGCCAGCGCACTGAAGCGCTGTTCGCCGTGCTCTTCCAGTGCTTCCAGGATCAGCAAGGTCCACTTGTCAGCCACGCGACCGATCAATTCGTTGACGAGCGCGTCGACACCGGGGATGCTCGAATAGTTGGTAGTGCCTGGATTTTCCATTTCTTACCTCACGGTATGTACCGTACGTTCAGGTGCCTGCTTTCCAAAAGAGAGTATAGAGCTACAACTGTCTTCACAACCTCTCACCCAGGAGTTTCCCATGAAGACCAGCGGCAACACCATTCTGCTTTCCGGCGGCGGTTCCGGAATCGGGCGCGAACTTGCGCAGCGTTGGCATGATGCCGGCAACGTCGTGATCGTTACCGGCCGCACGCTCGCCAGCCTTGAGGAAACCGCCAGGGGGCGCGGCAACATCCATCCGATGACGCTCGACGTTACCGATGGGGACACCATTCGAGCCTTTGCTGCGGATGTGTTGGCGAAGTTCCCGGCGCTCAACGTGCTGGTCAACAATGCCGGGGTCATGCCGCTGGAGGATATCTCGGTCCCCCGCGACCTGTCGCGGGCTGAGGCTTGTGTGACGACCAATCTGCTGGGGCCGATCCGGCTGACCGATGCCCTGATCGCACATCTGTCGAGCCAGCCCGATGCGGCCATCGTCAATGTCAGTTCGGGCCTTGCCTTCGTGCCGCTGGTGGCGGCGGCGGTCTATTCGGCGACCAAGGCAGCGATCCATTCGTGGACCGATTCGCTGCGTTTCGCGCTGGCTGGCACCGTGGAAGTGATCGAACTCGCTCCCCCGGCGGTGCAGACCGAACTGACGCCGGGGCAATCCACGCGCGAAGGGTACATGCCGTTGGGCGATTTCATCGACGAGGTCATGAGCCTGTTCGCGCAAGTGCCGACGCCCGAACTGATCGGCGTGCAGCGCCTTGGCTTCCTGCGCAACGCCGAAGCGGAAGGCCGCTATGCACAGACGTTTGCGACGCTGAACGCGCCGCACGCCTGAAACCGGGCTGATTGCTGGAACCATCCGGCCGCCGGTGCTATCACTGCATGCTGCAGCGCAGCAATGGCGGCATGGCTATGTTTTCCGAGGACAAGCACGTACATCGCCTGGACCTGGCGCTTCAGGGGGGAGGCGCTCATGGCGCCTTCACCTGGGGCGTGCTCGATGGGCTGTTGCAGGATGAGCGCCTGATTCCCGGCGCGTTGAGCGGGGCAAGCGCCGGGGCCATGAATGCCGCGGTGCTGGTTTCGGGCCTGGTTTCCGGCGGGCGTGCGGAGGCGCGGGACAGACTGCGCAACTTCTGGAAGGAACTCAACCGTTCCGGCCGCGAAGCGGGGCCGCTGATCCCGATGATCGAGGCGTTTCCGCAGACCTCCCGCGCACTCTCATCGTGGTGGTCGACCGTTTTCGGGGACGTGGGAATGGCCCATGCCTCCCCGGAGCTGGGCCGCGAGATGCAGGAAATCCTGCGCAAGGTGATCGAGAAGCACGTCGACTTCGCTGCCATCCGCAGCGAAGGCGCGCCGCCTCTGTTCATCTCCGCCACCAATGCCCGCTCCGGCGCCTTGCGGTTGTTTCGCAACGCGGATCTGACCGCTGATGCCCTGTTGGCCTCGGCCTGCCTGCCGCTCTATTTCCCGCCGGTCACGATCGACGGGAAGGACTATTGGGACGGCGGCTACAGCGCCAATCCGCCCCTGGTTCCACTGGTACAGGAAAGCGCCAACGACGATCTGCTGCTGATTACCGTCAATACCCAGGTGCGTTCCGAAACCCCGCGCAATGCGGCCGCCATCATCGACCGGCTGACGGAGATCGGCTTCAACCAGTCGATGCGGAAGGAATTGCAGGGATTGGTTCTACTGCAGCACGCGATCGGGCGGGCACGGACGAAAGCGGGCGCCAGAGACGGTCTGGTCGCGCAAGTGGAGCGCCTGCGCCTGCACGAAATCCATGACGAAGCGACGCTGGCGGCGATGCCGGCGCAGACCAAGCTGCTGCCGGTGCGCCACTTGTTGCTCAAGCTGCATGATGCCGGTCAGGCGGCGGCCAAGCACTGGTGCGAGACGTGCGTTGAGCATCTGGGCAAGCGGAGCACGGTGAATCTGGCGCAGCGCTTCGGGCCGGCGTGAGGGGCTCCAGTTCGGACACGCCGCTATTGTGCTCTAATTAGTCCGTCATCCCCCTTAGGCGGGCCCCCGCCTGCGCGGGGGCGACGGGGTGTTATGCCGACCGGTTGCGTCCGCGCTAATATGATTGTGCCGACGGCAAGGGCCTCTCGCCCAAAAAAGACCGGGCCGTCCCGATGGACGACCCGGCCAATCTTTCAGCATTCCCGTGAAGTTTAAACCGCCGGGACCAGCTTCTTGTCCAAGGCGATGCGGTTCATCGCCTTCTGCAGCTTTTCGAAGGCGCGAACCTCGATCTGGCGCACGCGTTCGCGGCTGACCTTGTAGACCTGGCTCAATTCCTCGAGCGTCTTCGGGTCGTCGGTCAGGCGACGTTCGGTCAGAATGTCGCGTTCGCGATCGTTCAGCGATTCCATCGCCTCGACAAGCATGTCGTGGCGAACGGTCGATTCCTGGGCCTCGGCCACGGTTTCGTCCTGCAGCGGGCGGTCATCCGCAAGGATGTCCATCCACTGGCCTTCGCCTTCCTCGCGCAGGGAGACGTTCAGCGATGCATCGCCGCCCATCATCATGCGCCGGTTCATGTTCACCACTTCCTGCTGCGACACGCCGAGCGTGGTCGCGATCGTGGCGACATCGTCCGGATGCAGGTCGGTGTCCTCGTAAGCGTCGAGGTTCTTCTTCATGCGGCGCAAGTTGAAGAACAGCTTCTTCTGGCCCGCGGTGGTGCCCATCTTCACGAGCGACCACGAGCGCAGAATGAACTCTTGAATCGACGCCTTGATCCACCACATAGCATAAGTGGCAAGGCGGAAGCCCCGATCCGGCTCGAACTTCTTGACCCCCTGCATAAGGCCGATGTTGCCTTCGGAGATCAGTTCGGAAACGGGCAGGCCATAGCCACGGTAGCCCATCGCGATCTTCGCGACGAGGCGAAGATGGCTGGTTACCAGCTGTGCAGCTGCTTCGGGATCCTCGTGTTCCTTGTAGCGCTTGGCGAGCATGTATTCCTGCTCCGGCGCAAGTATGGGGAACTTGCGGATCTCGGAGAGATAGCGATTTAGGCTCTGCTCGCTGCCCAGCGTCGGAACAGCCGGGAGATTGCGTTGCTTGGTGCTCACTGTCATCCGTCCTTTCCGGTCGGCCCGCGGTCGAAGACCCTATGCAGGCATCTTAGCTTGGGGCCACCTTTATAAGATAGCATGTTAATCCGATTTCACTGACGCAGTTCGTCGATCAGGGCCCGCATGTCGTCGGGCAAGGGGCTGGAAAATCGGACTGTCTCCCCGGTAACGGGGTGGACGAAGCCAAGTTCCGCTGCGTGAAGCGCTTGGCGGTGAAATCCGAGTCGTTGAACGACCGGGCGAATCGCAGGGGGTGTACGTCCATATACTGGATCCCCCAATAGCGAATGCCCGATTGACGACATGTGAACGCGTACTTGATGCGTTCTTCCCGTTTCGAGGCGACATTCCACGAGCGTGGCGCCTTTGAGCGCTTCGATCGTGCGATAATGAGTCACGGCGTGTTTGCCCCTGCCTTCTTCGACCAGTGCCATCTTCTTTCGGTTGGTATTCGAACGGCCGATGGATCCGGTTACAGTGCCGCTGACAGGAATCGGTTTTCCGGCGACGATGGCGCGATAGGCGCGCTCGATCGAGTGGTCTGCGAACTGGACGGCCAGCCCTTCGTGGGCGCGATCTGTCTTGGCGACCACGAGAAGGCCGGACGTATCCTTGTCGATGCGGTGGACGATGCCGGGCCGCGCCACGCCGCCGATTCCCGAAAGCTGGCCGCGACAGTGATGGAGCAGGGCATTGACCAGCGTGCCGTCCAGATTGCCGGCAGCGGGATGGACGACAAGGCCGGACGGCTTGTCTACGATGATCAGGTATTCGTCTTCGAACACGACGTTCAGCGGAATGTCCTGAGCGATGGCCTCGGCGGGAATGGCTGCCGGCACGGCGATGGCGAAAGGCGTACCGGGTTCGACCTTGAGCGAGGCTTGCGCGGCCGGCTTGCCCGAAAGCGTGACACGGCCTTCGCCCATCAGCGCCTTGATCCGTTCGCGCGAAAGGCCGCTGGCCTCTGCAAGCGCCTTGTCGAGGCGGCCACCGGCCTCCCCGATCGTACCTTCAATGATGTTTTCCATGACCCCCATTGTCTGTACGATTTGGGGATGAATGTCGAAGTGACAAGGGCAGTTGTGACCGCTTTGCTGGATGAGGCGTCACGTATTTTTCCGGAGGAGTGCTGCGGGCTGCTGCTGGGACGGGAAGGGCGCATCGAATCTGCCGTTCCTGCCGCCAATGTCGCTCCGGAACGCACCCGCCATTTCGAGATCGATCCCGCTGCACTGCTGGCCGCGCACCGCGCAGCGCGGGCCGGCGGACCGCAGATTCTGGGCTACTATCATTCGCACCCTGGGGGGCAGCCCATACCTTCCGCCGTGGATCGCGAACATTCCACCGGCGATTTGCGGATTTGGGCGATCATCGGCGACGGGCGTGTTGCATTCTGGCGCGATAGCGGGAATGGTTTTTCACCAATAATCTGCGATGTCATCGGCGGGAATCATCCGGATTCTCCTATAGATTCTGCTGATGCGGCGCGGGTTGCCAAATCCTGATCGCCACTTATCTGTTGGCCACCTGAAAGCATGGAAGTTTCCGCGAATATGAGCACCAGTGCGATCGAACTTGCCAGTCTCCTCTGTTCGCGCCTCTGTCACGATATGTTGAGCCCGGTGGGCGCGTTGTCGAACGGGCTTGAGCTGCTGTCGGACGAGAAGGATCCGGAGATGCGCCAGCGCTGCTTCGAACTGCTCGACCAGAGCGCGCGGATTTCGGCGGACAAGCTGAAGTTCTTCCGCCTGGCCTTCGGCGCGGCGGGTGGTTTCGGTGATATGGTGCCGGTTACGGAGGCGCGGGCGCTGGTCGACGCGCTGATCGTCAACAATGCGCGGATCGTGGTCAACTGGTCGCTGGGCAGCGATACGATGCCCAAGCCGGCGATCAAGACGCTGCTCAATTTCGCGCTGATCGGTATCGAGGCGCTGCCGCGTGGCGGCACGCTGGATATCGCCGCCGAACTCCGTCCTGACCAACTCACTTGCGGCACCAGCGAGATCGTGGTGCGCGCGGCAGGCCCGCGCATCGCCTTCGACCGCGACGTCGGCCGTGCGCTGGAAGGCGCGCTGCCGGAAGGCGACTTGTCGAGCCGCACCGCGCCGGCGGCGATGATCCAGCAGCTTGCGCAAAGCCTGGGCGGCCGCCTGCAATATGCCTTGGGTGACGACGCGCTGGTGCTCGGCGCGGTCCTGCCGGGCATCTGATGGAGCCGATGGGACGATGAACCGCTGGTTGGTCAACAAAATCGTCCAATCGCCCAACTGCAACGAGCGCAAGCTGCCGGTGTCGATGGTGGTGCTCCATTACACCGGCATGAAAAGCGCCGACGAAGCGCTGGAGCGCATGTGCGATCCAGCGGCCGAAGTCTCCGCGCACTACATGATAGACGAGGAGGGCGTGGTCACCTCGCTCGTGCCCGAGGACAAGCGGGCGTGGCATGCCGGCCGATCCTACTGGCGCGGGGTTACCGACGTGAATTCCGCCTCGATCGGGATCGAACTGGTCAATCCCGGCCACGAATGGGGCTATCGGCCGTTTCCCGAACCGCAGATGGATGCGTTGCTGCCGCTGCTGGCCGACATCATGGACCGGCACGATATCCCGCGCGCGAACGTGGTCGGCCATTCGGACATCGCACCCACGCGCAAGCTGGATCCGGGCGAATATTTCGACTGGGCGCGGCTGGGCGATCTGGGGCTGGCGCTGGAAATCCCGCCGGCCAAGATGAACCTGTTCTACGACAATCCCGGCGCCTTCTATCTGGCGCTGGAACGGTTCGGCTATGATATCGCGGATGGCCGCGCCGCAGTCAGCGCGTTCCAGCGCCGTTGGCGGCCCGAGATCATCGATGGCGTGATCGACGGTGAAATCGGCGGAATTCTCTTCGAACTCCTGTTGGAGCGCGACACCGGTCGTGCTAGGTGACCGCCCGCACCGGGGAGCCGGGCAGCCGCGGGCGTCTTCGGACGCGCGAGGAAAGTCCGGGCTCCACGAAACAAGGGTGGCGGGTAATGCCCGCCGGGCGAGTCGGGTTTTCAGGCCCGGCGAAGCTTAGGGAAAGTGCCACAGAGAGCAGACCGCCGACCGGGGCAACCCGTTAGGTAAGGGTGAAAGGGTGCGGTAAGAGCGCACCGCGCTACCGGTAACGGCAAGCGGCAAGGCAAACCCCACCCGGAGCAAGACCGAATAGGGGCTGCGCGCCATCTTGAATGGCGGGTCTGTTTCGGACCCAGGCAGCCCGGGTTGGTCGCTTGAGCGGCGCAGCAATGCGTCGCCTAGAGGAATGGCTGCCACCGCGGCGTAAGGTCCCTCTGTTTGGGAGACCACGCCAGGTACAGAACCCGGCTTACAGGCTCCCCGGTGCGTTTCGATCCTGAGCGGCGACCTGGATGGCAATGCCGTCGGCCGTTTCGCACGCCTGGATGAACCAGCGATTTTCGCCTTCCAGCCCGATCGCGGTCAATGTGCCGTGGACGTAGGCGCCGGTGTCGATGCCGATGCGATTGGCGCGGATTTCCGGCTGCTGCGTGATCGTGTGGCCATGCACGATCACGGCTCCGAAGTCCCCGCCATGCGTCAGGAACGGTTCGCGGATCCAACGGCAGTCGTGCCCCAACTGGTGATCCAGCGGGGTGTCCGGGCGCACCCCGGCATGCACGAACAGATAGTCGCCGATGCGCACCATCTTCTCGAACCCGTCCACGAAGTCCAAATCGTCCTGCGGGATGGCGTCCAGCATCGCCAGTTGCAGCTCTTCCGGTTCGGCGGCCATCACGAAGCCGGGGTCGACGCCATAAGATATGATCGTCTCGCGCCCGCCGTACTTCAGGAAGCTGCGGAATGCGTCCAGCTTGCGCGTGGCGACCAGCAGCATTTCCTCGTGATTGCCCTGGACGAATTCCACGCGGCGTTCGTGCGACCAGCGCCGCGCCCGGTCGATCACGCCGGCGCTGGCAGGCCCCCGGTCGATCAGGTCGCCCAACAGGATGACGTTGGTGATGGCCTCACCCCGACTGGCGTCGTCGCGCTCGATCGCGGCGATGAGTCCCTCGAAGAGGTCGAGCCGGCCATGAATGTCCCCCACGGCATAGACGCGCTGACCTGATGGCAGCTTGGGCGTCCATTGTCTGGCGGGACGGGCGACAAGATTTTTGAGCTTGGCAAGCATTCTATGCCCGCCGGTATACGCCGCGCCCGAACCCTGGGCAAGCGGGCTGCGCTGCAAGTGCGAGTGGCAAAAAGCCCACACTTCGTTTCCCGATTGTTGCTTTTGTGAAATTTTCCTTGTGCGCCCTCTTGGTGCGATGCAGCATTATTGTGCTGATGCACGCTGTCCCAAAACGAGGACGCGGCGAAAAGCGCAGGTGGGAACGAAGCACCAAGAAGAATTTGTGAGGGAATGAACATGGTTATGTCCGTCCGTGGCGTTATCGCCGCGACCCTTCTTGCGGGCTCCGCGCTCGCAGCGACCCCCGCCTTCGCTGATGAAGCTGACGCTCCCAAGGACTTCACCGTCACCGGCAACGTTGCGCTCACCACCGACTATCGCTTCCGCGGCGTCTCGCTTTCGAACGGCGATCCGGCCATCCAGGGCGGCATCACCGTTTCGCACAAGAGCGGCGTCTACGTCAGCACCTGGTCGTCCTCGATCCATGGCGGTGACCTCTATGGCGATCAGGAACTGGACCTGATCGCGGGCTGGACCGGCGGCCTTGGCAGCAGCGGTCTGACGCTTGACGCTGGCATGCTGTACTACGCCTATCCCAGCGGCCACGTGGGCGATGCCAACTATTGGGAACCATACGCATCGCTGGCCTATTCGGTCGGACCGGCCAAGCTCAAGGCGGGTGTTGCCTATGCGTGGAAGCAGAAGGGCCTTCTGACCATCGACGGCTACCACCACGACAACCTCTACGTTTACGGCAATGTCGACGTCGCCATTCCGAACACCCCGGTCACCGTTTCGGGCCACCTCGGCTACACCGACGGCGTGCTGGCGCCCTGCTACACCTGCAATGGCGACAAGACCGGCATCGACTACTCGATCGGCGCTTCGATGACCGTCTATGGCCCGCTCTCGGTGGGCGTCAGCTACATCGGCGTCAGCGGTCCCAGCATCGACAGCTACACCAACGATGCCGTCGTCGGCACGCTGACCGCTTCGTTCTGATCCAACACAATATTTGCAGGAGGACCCGCCCGGAGCATTTCCGGGCGGGTTTTTCGCGTCCGTACGCTGCAATTGCGAGAACATGGTGGAGTGGCGGCCGCGGTCTGGTCTATCGTAATGCGGCGTAGACGCCGCAGAGGCGCGCCGCTCTCTTCCAAAGGACATCCCGTGACCAAGTACCTCCACACCATGATCCGCGTGACCGATCCCGACGCGACGATCGCCTTCTTCGAACTGATCGGCCTGAAGGAAACGCGCCGCTTTTCCAGCGAGCAGGGGCGTTTCACGCTGATCTACCTGGCCGTGCCGGGCGAGGAATCGGAAGTCGAACTGACCTACAACTGGCCGGCCGAGGATGGTTCGTTCGAGGAATATACCGGCGGGCGCAACTTCGGCCATCTCGCCTTCCAGGTCGACGATATCTACGCCACCTGTCAGACGCTGGCGGATGCCGGCGTGACGATCAACCGTCCCCCGCGCGACGGTCACATGGCTTTCGTGCGTACGCCCGACGGCATTTCGGTGGAACTGCTGCAGGACGGCCGCCTCGAACCGGCGGAACCCTGGGCTTCGATGCCGAACGTGGGCGCTTGGTAAAGACCTGATGCGAAGGCCGGCGCGGTGTCAGGCCGCGTCGGTCGTTTGCCCGCTACGGCCCGGCTGCGGCGCGAAACGCAGGATCGCGAAGCCCAGCAGGGATGAGAGCAGCGATCCCGCCAGCACGCCCAGCTTGGCTTCCTCCACCAGTTCCGGAAAGCGCGGGAAAGCCAGCGCGCCGATGAACAGGCTCATCGTGAACCCGATGCCGCACAGGACGGCCATGCCCCACAGCTGAAGCCAGCTGGCGCCTGCGGGGCGCGATGCGAAACCGGTGCGGTCGGCCAGCACGATGGCAGCGAAGATGCCGATCTGCTTGCCCAGGAACAGGCCCAGCGCCACGCCCAGCGGCACCGGGTCCAGCAGACTGCCGCCAGCGCCATGTCCGGACAGCGCCACGCCGGCATTGGCAAAGCCGAACAGGGGCACGATCAGGAAGCTGTTCCAGGGCGCCAGCGCATGTTCCAGTCGCAGCAGCATCGATTCGCGGCGCAATGGACGCAGCGGGATCACGAAGGCCAGCAATACGCCGGCGACCGTGGCATGGATTCCGGAATTCAGCACGCAGATCCAGAGGCCCAGACCCAGCAGCAGGTAGACCGACAGGAACGGAACGCGCAGCCGCCCGCAAGCCAGCAGCGCGATCAACACTGCCCCTGCCGCCATGGCCCAAGCCGGATCGATCCGCGCGGTATAGAAAAGCGCGATCACCGCCACAGCGCCCAGATCGTCGACGATGGCAACGGTAAGCAAGAACAGGCGCAGCGATGCTGGCACGCGGCGGCCCAGCAGGGCCAGCACGCCGACCGCGAAGGCAATGTCCGTCGCCGCGGGAATCGCCCAGCCCCGCCGGGCCGGTTCGGCAAGGCCGGCCGTCGCCAGATAGATCAGCGCGGGGGCCATCATCCCCGCCAGCGCGGCCAGGACCGGCAGGCGGCGCCGTGCCGGGCTGGACAGTTCCCCATCGATGATCTCGCGCTTGATCTCCAGCCCGACGACCAGGAAGAATACCGCCATCAAGGCATCGTTGATCCAGGCGTGCAGAGTGTCGAGTCGCGGCAGCGGGCGCCAACTCAGCGGATGGTGGAACAGTTCGTGGTAACTATGACCGAGCGGCGAATTTGCCACCAAAAGCGCCATAAGTGCCACGAGGATCAGCAGAATCCCTGCTGCCGCCTCGCTGCTTATTAACTTTGTGAAACGAAACGCCAATTCATTGGCGTAATTGCGCTGAGAATTCATAAGTCCTGTCTCGGGCAGACTTGATGGCGATGCAAGCCACCAGGGCAGTCCGGTCGTGGGCCTGACACATCGTCGCGTGCTCCACCGGGCTGCCGTCTTGCCGGGGTTCGGGGGGACTACGTGATAACAGCTGGTGTGATCGATCAGGCGCTCGCCTGCCTGCAGCATGTCGAGCAGGAACTTTTGCTTTTCACGGCATTCTGGCTCCTGATGGGGGCCTGTGACGATCTGGGAACGGATGTCGCGTGGCTGTGGCTGCGGCTTACGGGCAGGGCGCGCAGCGTCCGCCTTTCGAGCGAGGCTTGTGATGCGCCTTTGACCGGGCGCGTCGCGATCCTTGTGGCGGCCTGGCATGAGGATGAGGTTATCGGCCACACCATCCGGCACGCGCTCGCCGCATGGCGGCAGCAGGATTTTCGCCTCTATATCGGCTGCTATGCCAACGATCCCGCCACGCTGGCGGCGGCAATGGACGGCGTGGGGCAGGATACGCGCGTGCGCCTGGTGGTTCACTCCCGCCATGGGCCCACCACCAAGGCCGATTGCCTGAACCGCCTCTATGACGCGCTTTGCGAGGATGAGCGGCGCTGGGGGCAGGCATTCCGCTGCGTGGTGCTCCACGATGCGGAGGACATGGTCCATTCCGCCGAACTGACCGTGATCGATCGCACGCTGGACCATGCCGATTTCGTCCAATTGCCGGTCCGCGCCGAACGCGAGGCGCGGTCGCGCTGGGTGGCGGGGCACTATCTGGACGAATTTGCCGAAGCTCATGGCAAGTCGCTGGTGGTGCGCGATGCGCTGGGCGCGGCCTTGCCGGCGGCGGGTGTGGGCTGTGGTTTTTCCCGTACGATGCTGGCCCGGATCGCGGGGCAGCGGGTGGCGGCCGGGGGTAAGGGGCCGTTCGCGGCCGAATGCCTTACCGAGGACTATGAACTGGGCGTGCTGGTCTGGCGCGAGGGCGGCAAGGGGCGCTTCGTGCGGGCGCGCGATCCGCAGGGCCGACTGGTCGCCACGCGGGCCTATTTCCCGGACAGGCTGGAGGATTCGGTGCGCCAGAAGACGCGCTGGATCCACGGCATCGCCTTCCAGTCGTGGGATCGTCTGGGCTGGAGCCGGATCGACGGTCGTGCAGGCCTGGGTGCGAGCATGGCCGATGTCTGGATGGCGCTGCGCGATCGTCGCGGGCCGCTGACGGCGGTGATTCTGGCGGCAAGCTATCTGCTGATCGTTGTGGAGGCCGCGTTGGCGGTGCTTCGCCTCAGCGGTTGGCAGATCGCGCCGATGCAATCGCCGGTGCTGCGGATCATGCTGGTGGCCTGCGCGATCAGCCTGGTGTGGCGCTGCGCCTTCCGGGCGCTGTTCACGGCGCGCGAATATGGGGCGATGGAGGGCTTTCTGGCGGTTCTGCGCCTGCCGGTTGCCAATATCATCGCGATACTCGCCACGCGCCGGGCCTTGACCAGTTATGTGCGGACATTGGCAGGGGGCGCGGTCGTCTGGGACAAGACGCGCCACGCGGCCCATCCTGCGGCCCATCCCACAGGGGTTCCGACCGAACGGCAGCGGGCGCCACAACATCGGCCCGCCATGGCCGTTCCGTCGATGCGCGGCGTTGCCGCGCCCGATGCCATGCGGACGGCAGCATGATGGGCGGGCGGATGCGCGGGCAACCCGTCGTCGCTCTGCTTGCCGTGCTGTGCGGATGGGCAGGCGGGCGGCTTTCGGCATGGGATGCGGAACCATCGATCGCGGCGCCCGCGGCGAATGCTGCAATTTCCGGCGCGGAAGGGCAGGGCGGCTACCGCGTCGATCCGGCAGTGGGGCCTCAGTCATTAGCTGGACAGGCGCTAGGCAGTCCTGCGCTTGCCGATGGATATGGGGCGGAGCCACCGCCGATCTACGGTCTGATCCCGGGCTACGAAGGCCGGCAATATTGGCAACCGGGCGCGATGATGCCGCGCGGAGCGGTGCTGCGGCAGGTTCGCGTCGCTGGATATCCAGGTGGCGTGGCCTACGTTCTCGTACCCGGCCCGGCGGGGCATGGGGGAGGCTGGCCGGTTGCGGAGCGCGATCCGGCGCTGTTCGCGCAGGGGGATGTTGGCGGTGAACCGGTTACGAACTGGACGGCAGGCGACACGGGACGCGACTTTCCGCAAACGCCGACCGGCGCCGTTACGGCCCGGCGACTGCCGGCCGGTCTGCCATCCTTCGCCCTGCTTTCCACGCCCTTGCCGATCGACGCGCCTGCGGGTGCCGGCCAGGTCGCGCCGCCGGAGGCGCAGGATGGCGCCGCGCGGCCCGCGTTCGCGTTGAAGCGGTGGTCCGCCGATTCCTGGGCGCTGCTGCGCGGCAACGGCGCCGGGCCGTTGGCGAATGGCGCGCTGCCGGCCACGTACGGCGCGAGCCAGACGGGCGCGATCGTCCGCTATCGACTGGCGCGGCAGTCCCCCTATCGGCCTGAAGTCTATCTGCGGACGACGACCACTCTGGGGCAGACCCAGCACGAAATCGCCACCGCAATCGGCCTTGCGGCGCGCCCCGTGCCGGCATTCCCGGTGGTGGCGGCGCTGGAGGCGCGGCTGACCCAGCAGACCGGCCAGCATTGGGTTCAGCCGGTCGCCATGGCGATCACGGCGCTGCCGCCGTTCGAACTGCCGCACCGGCTGCGTGGGGAAACTTATGCCCAGGCCGGCTATGTCGGGGGTAAGTTCGCGACACCTTTTGCGGAAGGTCAGCTTCGCGTCGATCACGGCCTGTTCACTCTGGCCCGCGCGGAAACCCGGCTTGGCGGCGGGTTGTGGGGCGGCGTCCAGAAGGGGGCGGGCAGGCTGGATGCCGGTCCTTCGGCAACCTTGGCGCTGCCGCTGGCAAAGAACGTGTTCGGACGTCTGGCCGTCGATTGGCGGTTCCGCGTTGCAGGAGACGCCAAACCGGACTCCGGACCGGCGGTGACTCTTTCCGCAGGTTTCTGATTCGCGGCTTTTCTCCGCTGCCGTGCTGCGTTAGCGAGAGAACTGGAATGGATGTATATCTTCCCATCGCCAATCTCTCGGTCAACGGTCTGGTCATCGTTGCGCTGGGTGCACTGACAGGAATCCTGTCGGGAATGTTCGGCGTGGGCGGCGGCTTCCTGACCACGCCGCTGATGATCTTCTACGGTATTCCCCCCACGGTCGCGGCGGCTTCTGCCGCCAGCCAGGTGACGGGGGCCAGCGTTTCGGGCGTCTTTGCCCATGCGAAGCGGGGCGGGGTGGATTACCTGATGGGCTCGGTCATGGTGTTCGGCGGCATCGTCGGCACCGGGATCGGCGCACTGCTGTTCAATGTGCTGGCGCGGCTTGGCCAGATCGATACCGTGATCAACATCCTTTACGTGGTCATGCTCGGCTCCATCGGCAGCCTGATGGCCAAGGAGAGCATCCAGGGGATCCGGGCGGAGCGCAGCGGCGTGCCGATCGCCGCGCGCAAACGGCGGCACCACCCGATGGTCGCCAGCCTGCCGATGCGCTGGCGCTTCTATCGATCCGGCCTCTACATCTCGCCGCTGGCGCCGCTGCTGCTGGGGATCGCCACCGGCATTCTGACGATGCTGATGGGCATCGGTGGCGGCTTCATCCTGGTTCCGGCGATGCTCTACATATTGGGCATGAGCGCCAACGTCGTTGTCGGCACCTCGCTCTGGCAGATCCTGTTCACGACGATCGCGACGACCATGATGCACGCGATGACCACGCACGCGGTGGATATCGTGCTTGCCTCGCTGCTGCTGTTCGGTTCGGTCACCGGGGCGCAGATGGGCGCCCAACTCGCGCAGAAGGCCAGCCCGGTGAAATTGCGCCTGATCCTGGCGGTGATCGTGCTGCTGGTCGCGGCGCGCATGGCCCTCGGGCTTGGCTATCGGCCGGACGAAATCTACACGGTCGCGCCGTTGTGAAGGCTCTTGCCGCATCCGCCTTCGCGCTTCTGGCAACGGTTCTGCTGGGCGGTGCGCGCGATCCGATCCTGGTGCCCGAAGTTTCGCAACACGAAGTGGCCCTGCAGCAGGGCTTCACCGGCACCGAACTGCTGCTGTTCGGTGCGATCCTGACGCCGGAGGGGTCGCGTGCGGCGCAGGACTACGACATCGTGGTGGTGCTCAAGGGGCCGACCCAGTCGATCGTCCTGCGCGAAAAACGCAAGGTGGCCGGGGTCTGGATCAATGCAGACAGCACCGAACTGCGCTCCGCGCCTTCGTACTATGCGATCGCCTCGACCCGTCCGATCGCCCGGATCGTCGACGACAAGACGGCGGCGATCTACGAACTGGGCCTCAAGTGGCTGCAACTCTCGCCGATCGGTGCGATCGATCCGGACGAGCAGACTCGCTTCGCCAACGGCCTGGTAGACCTCAACCGCCGCAATGGCCTCTATCGTGAGGACGAAGGTGGCGTGAAGGTCAGCGAGCAGGTGCTCTACCAGGCCCGCATCGGCCTGCCCTCACGCGTGCCCACGGGCACCTACACGGCCGAGACCTTCGCGGTATCGAAAGGGCGCGTGGTGGCATCTGCCAGCAGCCAGGTGGAGGTGCGCAAGCTGGGCATGGAGCGGGCGATCGCCGGTTTCGCCGAGAACTACGGCTTTGCCTATGGCCTGCTGGCGGTGGTGGTCTCGGTAGGCATGGGCTGGATCGCGGGACGCCTGTTCGCGCTGCGCTGAAGCACCGGCAAAGGCTGGCACTGAGACTTTTGTACGAGCGCGATCTTAGCTGGAAATTAACTGGCCGGTCATAGCTCTCGATGGCCCGGAATTTTCCTTCCGGTACCGTTTCGAGGGCACAATGAACCAGATGCAGATGGAAGGCTTCGATCCCGCGCGCGCGCCGCAGGCCGGGCAACCGGCAGCGCAGCACCCGGGGCAGGCTACGGCGCAGGGCGCCGGGGGGCAAGCCAACGTGCATCCGGCCACCGGTGCCCCCAATCCTCACGCGCACGCCGCAGCCCAGCGACAGGCGCCGCGTCTGGACACCGGACGCGAACCGATCGGCGTGATCCTGGAGATTTCGGGCGCCGGCACGCGCATCGCGCTGGACATCAACCGGTTGGGCGAAGTGATGAAGGATGGCGATCCTTCGGTCGCGCAGTCCGGGCAAGTCGGCAGCCAGGTGAAGATCCGCGTCGGCAACGGCTGGCTGCTGGCCAGCATCCGCAATCAGAAGAGCGACAGCAAGATTCCCGGCGGAATCGTGGCCGAGGCGGACTTTCTGGGCGAGGGCAGCGAGGAGCGGCTGACCGGGCGCATTCACGGCTTCCGCCGCGGCGTCACCTTCTATCCCTCCCCAGGTGCGCTGGTCTATCCCGCGACGACCGAGGATTTGCGTCAGATCTACGCGAGTGACGGACGCAGCGCGATCCAGATCGGCAACGTCTATCCCACCAAGGACATCCGCGCGGGCCTTTATGTCGACGCGCTGCTGGGCAAGCACTTCGCGCTGCTGGGCTCCACCGGCACCGGCAAGTCGACCAGCGCGGCACTGATCCTGCATCGCATCTGCGACCATGCGCCGGAGGGTCACATCATCATGATCGACCCGCACGGAGAGTATGCGTCCGCGTTCCGCAATACCGGCGTGATCCTCGACGTGTCGAACCTGCAGATGCCGTATTGGTTGATGAACTTCGAGGAGCATTGCGAGATCCTGCTGACCTCGCGCGGGGACGATCGCCAGCTGGATACCGAGATCCTCGGCAAGTGCCTGCTGGAAGCGCGCGGTAAAAGCCGGCTGGCCGAACAGCTGGGCAAGATCACCGTGGATTCGCCGATCCCCTATCTGCTGTCCGACCTGTCCATCATCCTCAACAACCACATGGGCAAGCTGGACAAGGGCCACTCCAGCGCGCCCTACATGCGCATCAAGAACAAGCTTGATGAGATGAAGGGCGATCCGCGTTACCAGTTCATGTTCTCCGGCATGCTGGTGGGCGATACGATGGCGGAGTTCATCTCCAAGGTCTTCCGCCTGCCCTCGAACGGGCGGCCGATCTCGATCATCGACGTTTCGGGCGTGCCTTCGGACATCACCAGCACCGTCGTCGCCGTGCTCAGCCGCATGGTCTTCGACTATGCGATCTGGGGGCGTGAGGAGAAGACGCGGCCGATCCTGCTCGTCTGCGAGGAAGCGCACCGCTATGTGCCCAGCGAGAAGAACGCCGACGGCTCCTCGGTAGGCCGCATCCTCTCGCGTATCGCCAAGGAGGGCCGCAAGTACGGCATCTCGCTGGGCCTGATCACCCAGCGCCCTTCCGACCTTGCCGAGGGTGTGCTGTCGCAGTGCGGCACGATCATCTCGATGCGCCTCAACAACGATCGCGACCAGGCCTTCGTCCGCGCGGCCATGCCTGAGGGCGCGCGCGGGTTCCTCGATTCCATCCCCGCGCTGCGCAACCGCGAATGCATCATCTGCGGAGAGGGTGTGACGATCCCGATCCGCGTCTCGTTCGACGAGCTTGAAGAGTACAAGCGGCCCGCCTCGGCCGACCCTTCGTTCACCGAACTGTGGAACAGCTCGGGCGGCGAGGAAGAGTCCGTCCTGCGCACCGTCCAGCGCTGGCGCGCGCAGGGCCGTTAATCGACCAGGGCGCCGGTGTTCGCCGGCGCCTCAATTCACAGGTCGAAGGCCGCGCGCCATTTGCCCCAGCGGTAGTAGGCCAAGGTCAGCGCCACGGTCAGCGCGGAGCCGACCGGGTAGGACCACCACAGCGCCTCACTGCCGATCACCGGATAGGCGAGGTGATAGAAGCCCAGACGGCCCGGATAGAGCCCCAGGAACATGATGATCAGCGGCACCACCACCGCCCCATAGGCGCGCAGCGTGCCGGTGAGGATCATGGTGATGGACACGATCACGAACGAGGCGGTGCAGACCAGCTGGATATGCCGTGCAATCGGCATCGCCGGGCTGTCTCCGCCCAGGAACAGCGCCAGCAGCGGGTGGTCGAACACCACGATCAGCGCGGCCATCAGCGTCGACAGCGCCAGGTTGGTGACAAGGCCGATCTCGGTCACCTTGCCCACGCGGCCGTGGTCGTGCGCGCCCAGCGACTGCGCGACCATCGCGCTGACCGCGGAACCGATCGCCATCGCCGGCATCTGCAGGTAGTTCCACAGCTGCAGCGAAGCGCCATAGGCGGCCGCCGCGTCCAACCCTTCGCGGTTGACGAGGCTGACCATGATGAGGCCGGCTGAGGATACCAGCAGCATCTGCGCGCCCATCGGCAGACCCTTCAGGATCACGTACTTCAACTCGCTGCCACGCGGGATCAGGTAGCCCAGTTCCGCGCCGCGCAGGCGCATCGGCAGGTCCTTGCGGTAGATCGTCCAGACCTGGAACACGAGGCCCGCGAAATTGGCGAAAGCGGTGGATAGCGCCGACCCGGCGATCCCCAGTGTGGGCAGGGGGCCGGGGCCGATGATCAGCAGGGGGTTCAGGATCACGTCCAGCGCCACCGTCAGGATCATTGCATAGAGCGGCGTCTTCGAATCGCCGGCGCCGCGCATGCCCATCGACACCATCAGCGAGAGCGAGCCCAGCGGCAACGTCACGAAGATCACGCGCAGATAGGCCAGTGCCTCGATCCGGCTCTGGCCCGGCGTGCCCAGCGCGTGCAGCAGCGCGTCCGCGCCGAACCAGCCGGCAAGGCCGCAGCCGATCGCCAGCAGCGAACAGAAGCCGACGCCCGATCCGAAGGTCTTTCGCGCCGCATCGATATCGCGCGCGCCGAAATGCTGGCCCACGCGCACCGTGGTGGCCATGCCGAAGCCGAACACCAGCGCGATCATCAGGAACATGATGATGTTGGCATTGGCCGTCGCCGCCAGCGCGCTTTCGCCCAGTAGCCGGCCGACCCAGATCGCATTGACCGATCCGTTCAGCGTCTGGAGGACGTTCGAGATCAGCATCGGGATCGAGAACACCAGCAGCGTCTTCAGGATCGGGCCCTGCGTCAGGTCGCCCTTCATGCGCTGCTGCTGCGCCGGGGTTTCAGGTTCCCCCGGCTCGGTTTCCCCGACGGGAATCGGCGATGCTTCGTTCATATGTCCCCTTACGTGCCCCGCGTATCGCCCCAGATGTGGATGTGCAGGCGGTCCGTGAAGCGATAGCCTTCGCGCGTGCATAAATCCGAGAGCCAACCCGAACGTTGCCTGATGACATCGCTGGAGCGTCCCTCCGGCATCAGGAATAGCCGTGCGCGCGGGATCGCGTAAGTGTCCCTAAGCGCTTCCACTTCTTCCACGTCGGCCGGTTCCGCCACCACGAACTTGAAGTAGGCGCGCGGATCGGCGGCCCATGCGGCCAGCCGTTCGGGCACCAGCGCCAGCTCTGCCGGATTGCCGCTGTGCGCCAGCTTCGGGCTGACGTTGTACTGCTGCACCCGGGCATCGAGCGCGGCGTGCGGGGCGACCGATCCGTTGGTCTCGATCTCCACATGCATTCCCGGCCGCACCTCGTCGAGCGCGGCCAGCATCCGCGCCAGTTGCGGGCCCTGCAGCAGCGGCTCGCCGCCGGTGATGACCAAGCGGTCGGGCGGCAGGTCCGCCACCATCTGCGCTACGTCCGCCTCTTCGGCCATGACCTGATTGGCCTTGCGCTCGAAGGCCAGATCGTCGCGGTGGAAGCGATTGTCGCCGGTGAAGCGCCAGGTGTAGGCCGTATCGCACCACTGGCAGGCAAGGTTGCAGCGCGAGAGGCGGACGAACGTGCTCGGCCGCCCCATGCTGGGGCCTTCGCCCTGAAGCGAGGCGAAGATCTCGGGTTCGCCGGGGGTGGTGGTGGCAAGCGCAAGCGTCACGGAAAATCTCGAATGCAAGTTTACGGTTTCGGGGCGGGCGGTTGACACAGTTTACACGGTACAGGGGAAAAAGTGTCACCTTGTGTCGGAGGTGTCACCTTGTGGCTGTTGTCGAGGGGGGAGAGCAGGGCGGTCACGCGCGGAAAAGTGGCAGATGCGCGTGGGGTAGGAAAACGAATTCATGGAGAGCAGACCGGGAACGAGGCCTGCAAAACCAAAACTCCGTCATCCCCGCGTAGGCGGGGATCCCGCTTTCCTTTTTTGAGCACGCGGAGGCGCGGAGGCACGGAGAAGTGGATTGCGGCCCTGTCTCTCCGCGCCTCCGCGTCTCCGCGTGGAACCAGAAAAGCGGGGCCCCCGCCTTCGCGGGGGCGACGAGGGAATGGGGCGTTGTTAGCCCCACTCCCTCCGCTTCATCTTAGCCCAATCGCGCCAGCGCGGCCGCCAGACGCTCCGCCTCGGCCGAGTGGTGCGCCTGATCGGCACGGGCCTTTTCGATCGCTTCCGGCTTGGCCTTCTCGACGAAGGCCGGGTTGCCCAGACGCTTGTTCGAGCGAGTCCCGTTCCTTGACCGAAGCGGCCATCGCCTTTTCCAGACGGGCCTTCTCGGCGGCGATGTCGATTACGCCTTCCAGCGGGATCGCGAGGGTCGCGTCGCCCGCGCCAACCTGCATGGCGGCACCGGCGGGAGCAGTCTCGAAGTGGATCGCATCCAGACGGGCCAGACGGTCGATCGCGGTGCCGTTACGGCCGATCACCGCGCGGGTCGCGTCCGAGGGATCGGCGACATAGGCGGTCAGGCGCGCGCCCGGTGCGATGCCGAGCTCGGACTTGGCGCCGCGCAGGTTGCCGATCAGCGCGATCAGCCATTCGACTTCGGCCTTGGCCCCGGCATCCACCTTGGCTTCCGGCGCAGGCCATGCGGCGACGATCAGGTCGTTTTCGCGCGTGCCCATCTTGCTCCACAGCTCTTCGGTGACGAAGGGCATGAAGGGGTGAAGCATGACGAGGATCTGGTCGAGCACCCAGCCGGCGACGGCCTTGGTTTCCTCATCGAAGTTGCCCTTGATGAGTTCGATGTACCAGTCGCAGAACTGGTTCCACACGAAGTGGTAGATCGCATTGGCAGCCGCGTCGAAGCGCAAGTCGGCCATCGCCTTGTCCAGCGCGGCGACGGTCTCGACGACTTCGCCGATGATCCACTTGTTGACCGCGGAGGTCGCTTCGGGCGCCTTGACCGAGGTGCTGGCGACGATGCCGTTGGACTGGCAGAAGCGCGCGGCGTTCCACAGCTTCGTGGCGAAGTTGCGGTACCCTTCGACGCGCTTTTCATCCATCTTCACGTCGCGGCCCTGGCTCTCCATGGCGGCCATGAAGAAGCGCAGCGCGTCGGCGCCGTATTTGTCGATCAGGCCCAACGGATCGACCACGTTGCCCTTGGACTTCGACATCTTCTGGCCATCGGCGGCGCGGACGAGGCCATGGAGGTAGAGCCGCTTCCACGGCACTTCCTTCATGAAGTGAATCCCCTGCATCGCCATGCGCGCATCCCAGAAGAACAGGATGTCGAAGCCGGAGACGAGCAGGTCGTTCGGATAGTGCTTCTTCAGCAGCGGCGCATCTTCATCGGGCCAGCCGAGCGTGGCGAAAGGCCAGAGCGCGGAGGAGAACCAGGTGTCCAGCACGTCGTTGTCGCGGGTCAGCTTCTTGTTGCCGGCCTGCGCCTGTGCTTCTTCCTCGGTTTCGGCGACGAAGATTTCGCCGTCCTCCGAATACCACGCCGGGATGCGGTGGCCCCACCAAAGCTGACGGGACACGCACCAGGGCTGGATGTTCTCCATCCAGTTGAAGAAGGTCTTTTCCCAGGTCTTGGGAACGATCTCGATCGCGCCCGAGCGGACGGCTTCCATCGGCGGGCCGGCAAGGGTCTGCGCATCGACGTACCACTGGTCGGTCAGCCAGGGTTCGATGACGACGCCGCTGCGGTCGCCGAACGGGGTCTGGATCACGCGATCCTCGACCTTTTCGAGCAGCCCGTCGTCTTCCAGGAACGCGACGATCGCCTTGCGCGCCTCGAACCGGTCCATGCCGATGAACTGCGCGGGGACGAGGCCGTCCTGCGTCTGGCAGACATGGGCATCGGCATCGAGCATGTTGAGCATGTCGCCGGCCTTGAAGCCTGCGCGCTTGCCCACCTCGAAGTCGTTGAAGTCATGACCCGGGGTGATCTTCACCGCGCCCGAACCCAGTTCGGGATCGGCGTGTTCGTCCGCGACGATCGGGATTTCGCGGCCGGTGAGGGGCAGGGTGACGGTGGCGCCGCGCGCCAGCAGGCCCTTGTAGCGCTCGTCCTCCGGGTTCACGGCCACGGCCATGTCGGCCAGCATCGTCTCGGGGCGGGTGGTGGCGACGTGGATGTAGCCCGAACCGTCCGAAAGCGGATACTTGATGTGCCAGAAGTGGCCGTTGGTCTCGCGCGTCTCGACCTCAAGGTCGGAAATGGCGGTGCGGAACTTCGGGTCCCAGTTCACCAGACGCTTGTCGCGATAGATCAGGCCCTGCTTGTGCAGGTCCACGAAGACCTTGACCACGGCCTTGGTGAAGTGCGGGTCCATCGTGAACTGTTCGCGGCTCCAGTCCATCGAGCAGCCCAGGCGGCGCAGCTGGCCGGTGATGGTGCCGCCGGATTCGGCCTTCCATTCCCAGACCTTCTCGATGAACTGTTCACGCGTGTAGTTCGCGCGCTTGTCCTGCTTCGCTTCCATCTGGCGTTCGACCACCATCTGCGTGGCGATGCCGGCATGGTCGGTGCCGACCACCCAGAGCGCGTCCTTGCCCTTCAGGCGCTCGTGACGGATCACGATATCCTGCAGCGTATTGTCCAGCGCGTGGCCGATGTGGAGCGAACCGGTGACGTTCGGCGGCGGGTTCACGATGGTGAACGGCTGCGCGTCAGGGCGCTCGGGGCGGAACAGCCCTTCGCCTTCCCAGTGCTGGTACCACTTCGCCTCGATCTGGGCGGGGTCGAAAGTCTTGTTGAGCCCAGAATCGGGCCCAGATTCGAAAGCGGCTTCGGGTGCGGTTTCTGGAGTGTCGGTCATGGCGCGGCGCTTTGCCAGTGCGGCGTCTCGCGCGCAAGTGCGCGTAGGGAACGGGGCGGGCCTGCCATCAAATTGCCACGGACTATTCCCAGACAGACTCTTGCGAAATCAACAATCCGTCGCAGCCGGGGAACCCCTTGCCGGTACAGGCATTTTCCCCCAATACGAGCGCACATGCGGGAATGGGCTGAATTCACTCTGTCGGGAAGCGACAACGATGGCGTCCGCACGGTGGCGCTGGCGGGGCCGCTTTGCGTGCATTCGCTGGGCAATCTGGATGCCAAGATGGCCGAGTGCGGCGGTCCGGTGAACCGGATCGACATGTCCGGCGTGACCGATATCGACACCACTGGCGCCTGGCTGGTCAAGCGTTTCGCCGAAGAGCACAAAGTTGAAATCGTTGGGCAAAGCGATGCGGCCAAGCGGCTGTTCACGGCCATCGGCCGGATGCCCGAGGACGAATCCAAGGTGGAGCCGCGCCCCGGCCTGCTGATGCGCACGCTGGGCGAATTCGGCGACGTGATCGTCAATTGGGGCAGGGGGCTGGTCAAGGCCGTCGGCTTCCTGGGCGAACTGATCCTGGCGCTGGGCGTGGCGATCCGCCACCCGTCGCGCCTGCGCGGCACGGCGCTGGTCTTCCACATGCAGCATGTGGGCATCAACTCGCTGTGGATCATCGGCTTGATGAGCTTCCTGATCGGCATCGTCATCGCCCAGCAGGGCGCGGTGCAGCTGGCGCAGTTCGGTGCGGAGATCTACACGATCAACCTTACCGGCCGCCTTGCCATGCGCGAACTGGGCATCCTGATGACCGCGATCATGGTCGCCGGTCGCTCCGGTTCCGCCTTCGCGGCGCAGATCGGCACGATGAAGCTGACCGAGGAAGTGGACGCCATGCGCACGATCGGCGTCTCGCCGATGCAGGCGCTGGTGGTGCCGCGCGTGCTGGCCGCGATGCTGATGATGCCGCTGCTGGGATTCTATTCCACCGTGCTGGCGATCATCGGCGGCGCCTTCATCGCCAATTTCGCGCTCGACATTCCATTCTGGACCTTCCTCCAGCGCACGCAGGAAGTGGTGCCGGTCACCGATATCTGGGTGGGCCTGCTCAAAGCGCCGGTCTTCGCGCTGATCGTGGCGCTGGCGGGCTGCTACCAGGGTATGCAGGTCACCTCCAATGCGGAGGAGGTTGGCCAGCGCACCACGCAGGCAGTGGTTACGGCCATTTTCACCGTGATCGTGCTCGACGCGTTCTTCGCGATCTTCTTTACCAAGATCGGCTGGCAATGACCGACCTTTCCAGCGAAACCGAAACCAGGGATGCCGTGGACGCAGCGGGCCGTCCGGAGGCGAACGCAGAATATCCGATCGTCGTCGAAGGGCTGACCAATGCCTTCGACGGCTTCGTGGTGCATGACAACCTGTCGCTCAAGGTCCGCAAGGGCGAGATTCTGGGCGTGGTGGGCGGCTCCGGCACCGGCAAGTCGGTGCTGATGCGATCGATCATCGGGCTGCAGCAGCCGGAATCGGGCGATATCACCGTCCTTGGCCACCACATGGAGGATTCCACCGACGAGGAGGGCATCGACCTGCGTTCGCGCTGGGGTGTGCTGTTCCAGGGCGGTGCGCTGTTCTCCACGCTGACGGTGGGCGAGAATGTGGAAGTGCCGCTGAAGCAGTTCTTCCCCGAGATCGGTGATGAACTGCGCGCCGATATCGCGCGCTTCAAGGTGCGCCTTGCCGGCCTGTCCGAAGAGGCGGCGTACAAGTACCCCAACGAGCTTTCGGGCGGCATGAGGAAGCGTGCCGGGCTTGCCCGCGCGCTGGCGCTCGACCCGGAACTGCTGTTTCTGGACGAGCCGACCGCCGGGCTGGACCCGATCGGCGCCGCCGCTTTCGATCGGCTGACGCGCGGGCTGAAGGAGACGCTGGGCCTCACCGTGTTCCTGATCACCCACGATCTCGACACGCTGCACGCCATCTGCGACCGGGTGGCGGTGCTGGCGGACAAGAAAGTGATCGCGGTGGGCACGATCCCGGAGCTTCTGGCGCTCGACCACCCGTGGATTCAGGAATACTTCAACGGCCCCCGCGGCCGTGCGGCGTTGAGCGCCAAGGACGAGATTTCGGAAGGCGGTGCGGACGAACCGCTGATCGCCGCCGCAGCAGACAACACCGGCAATTCTGAAGAGCCGGGGGCATAGGGCACCAGAGTATGGAAACACGCGCCAATCACGTCTGGGTCGGAGCGGTCACGTTGGTGCTGCTTGCAGCGCTTGCTGCGTTCATCATCTGGATTGCCCGCCTGAACGAAGGCGCGCGCAACGAATACGACATCTTCTTTAAGCAGTCGGTAGACGGGCTGGCGAAGGGTTCGGGCGTCGATTATGCGGGCGTGCCGGTGGGCCAGATCCGCGAGATCGAGCTGTGGCCGCAGGATCCCAGCTTCGTGCGCGTGCGTATCCGGGTCGACAAGAAGGTGCCGGTTACCGTGGGCACCACGGCGACGATCCAGGGCAGCTTCACCGGCGTTTCCGACATCCAGCTGGAAGGGGCGGTGAAGGATGCCCCGCTGCTGACCGAGCCCGGCCCCGAAGGCGTGCCGGTGATCCCCACCAAGCGGGGTGGCCTGGGCGAGATCCTGTCCAACGCACCGCTGCTGCTGGAACGTCTGGCGACGCTGACCGAGAACCTGAACCTGCTGCTGTCCGAAGATAACCGGCGTTCGATCACCGGCATCCTCAAGAACACGGACAAGATGACCAAGGACCTTGCGTCCGCGTCGCCGGAAGTGCGCAAGACGCTGGTTCAGCTCCAGGGCACGCTCGACCAGGCGACCAAGACGCTCAACGCGTTCGAGGGCGTGGCCGGCAAGGCGGACAACCTGCTGGGCGATCAGGGCAACTCGCTGGCGGACCAGTTGCGCAAGACGCTGGCATCGGCGCAGAAGTCGATGGATACGCTGGACCAGACGCTGCAACACGCGCAGCCCGCGTTCGACAAGGTATCGGACCAGACGCTGCCCGCTGCAGAGGCCGCGATCCGCGACTTGCAGGCGACCAGCCGCGCCTTGCGCTCGGTAACCGAAAAGATCGACGAACAGGGCGCCGGCGCGCTGCTGAAGGGGCAGAAGCTGCCCACCTATAAGCCATGATGGGGCCAAGGATGCGAACTGAGATGCAAACCGCGAAAAGCAGCGCCACCGCAGGCAAGGCTGGCGTCCGCAAGGTTCTCGGCAGTGTTCTGGCGGTTGCGGCCTGCCTGGCGTTGCCCGGCTGCATCAGCCTGGCCGCCAAGCCGCCCGCGCAGCTGATCCGCCTGACGCCTGACGAAAGCGCGCCCGCCGGTTCGCAGGTCAGCGGCCAGTTGGCCGAAGCGATCGTCGTGCTCGATCCCGAATCCGATCGCAGCCTGGATACGCCGCGCGTGCCGGTGAAGATCGATGCCTCCAGCCTGTCCTACCTGAAGGACGCGTTCTGGACCGAAAAACCCGCGCGCCAGATGCGCACACTGCTGGCCGAAACCTTGCGCGCGCGCACCGGCCGCCTGGTGGTGGAAGGGCTGGATTTCGAAGGGCGCGGACAAGTGCAGATCGGCGGACGGCTGCTGGCGATGGGGTATGACGTGCCGACCCGTTCGGTGATCGTCCGTCTCGACGTGACCCGATCGGAACGCAATGGCCCGATCACCACGCGCCGGTTCGAAGCCAGCGTGCCCGATGTGAAGGCCGATGCCGCCGCTGTGGCGCCGGCGCTGAACCAGGCTGCCAACGACGTTGCCAAGCAGGCGGCCGATTGGATCAAGGGCACCTGAAAAGACTTGATGGAAATTGAGTGAAGGGCGGTAACAGTAATTGTCACCGCCCTTTGTGCATTTCAGCGTCGGTGTGAAATTTTTGTAGTCCGGTCGTTTATATTTGGCGGCATGATCCGCGTTGCAGACGCTTGAATTGCCGGACCCAGCATTTCCGCGGGTCGCGCCGACATTCTCGATTATTCCTGTGTGACCGGATTGCAACGTCTGGCTGACGGGGGGTGTCTTTTGCGCCCGCCCCCGGTTGCAACATGACGGGTGCCCTGTATTCGGCCCCCACTCCGCGCCAGGGGGCGGGAGTGAATACAGGTGCGATTTAACATGAAGAAGATCACTCTCGCGGCTGCTGCTGCCGCGCTGTTCGCCATGCCTGCCGTTGCCAATGCGCAGGCCTATGTGCAGGTGACCGGCGGCTACGACAACGCGTCCTATTTTGACGACGTCAATTCGGATGGCTTCGACTACGGCGCCGCAGCCGGTTACGAACTGCCGGTCAGCAATGCCCTGTTCGTGGGCGTCGAGGCGACCGTTGCAGGCAGCACCGGCAAGAAGTGCTATGGCGATGCCGACACCGGCCGCCTGTGCATGAAGACCGGCCGCGATCTCGCCGCCGTCGTTCGCGTCGGCACCAATGTGGGCGCCAACAGCAAGCTCTACGTCCTTGCCGGCTACACCAATGGCCGCGTGACCGCGAGCTATGAAGATGCGGACATGAAGATGAAGGCCAGCGGCAATGGCGACGGTCTGCGTCTGGGCGCCGGTTTCGAGCAGGACCTTGGCCACAACATGTTCGGCAAGATCGAATATCGCTATTCGAACTACGAGGGCGGCTTCTCGCGCAACCAGGCGCTGGCCGGCTTCGGCATCAAGTTCTGATCGACTGACGTACCGTCGCTGACGGATGGGGCGTGCGACCCTGCCCCATCCGCGCGATGTGGCCCGTTCCGGTTCTTCCGGGGCGGGCCTTTTCTTTCGTCTTCGGTTTAACGGGGTCGCGATAGACGGGCGAAATCCATCGCCAGCTGGAACGCGGCGAAACGCGTGGCGCGGCGTTCGGCGGCTTCCCAGTCCTCGCCCCAGAGTTCGACCTGCCAGTCTTCCTCAAGATTGGCGGCCTTCCACAGCGCTTCCGCATCGGCTTCGGGCGCGATGGCGGCAAGCGCGATCACCAGCGATGCCGCCAGGCTGGCCAGCATCCGCAGCGCGGCAAGGGTGAAGGCGTCCTCGGCGGCCAGCATGGCTTCCAGCCGGGCCAGCGTTTCGGCGGGCAGCGGCTTGTGGAGGATGCCGGAAACGCGCGGGAACTGCACGCCGTGGCGTGCCTCGGCGGCGGTCAGCAAGGGCTCCCACACCGTCAGCTGGCGCTGGTACAGCGCGTCTTCCGGATCGGCGCGATAGGACAGCGTGTCGGTCTCGGCGTACGGAAGGATTTCGCGCAGGGCCAGCGCCGGGTCGGCGCCGATGGCGTCCACCGCGAAATCGGCAAGGTCGCGCAGCGGGAAGGTCTGCGGATCGATCTTTTCGCCTTGCGCGGCCCATTCGGCGGCCAGCGCCTCTGCCAGGGCGCGGGTCGGCACCACTTGCGGGCGGCCGCCGGCAGTCTTGATCCCGCGCCCGTCCAGCAGGGCACGCCAGCCGCCGTCCTGTTCGGCGACGGTAACTTCCTTGTAGAAACGCTTCACTTCGGTGTTCCGGTTAGTTGCGGCTGCGCCATTTGCGCGCGAGCATGCGGGGGATGACGAAGACGTCGATCATGCCGTTGGCGATGAGCAGGTAGCCCACCCAGAGCGGCCATTGCAGCTTGTTCGACCCGATCGCCAGGCCCGCGGCGACGCAGGCGACGCCGAACAGGCGGACGATCTGGATGATGATCCAGCGATTGCGGGCCGGATCCCTGGCGCCCGCGCCTGAGGTATCGGTCGTCATGCGAGAAGGTGCTCCAGCAATTCGTGCGGGGCTTCGAAGACTTTCTCGGCCCCGGCAGCGGTCAGTTCTTCGGGGTGGTGATAGCCCCAGTCCACGCCGATCGCACGGGTGCCGGCATTGGCGGCCATCTGGATGTCGTAGACGGTATCGCCGATCATCACCGTCTCCCCGGGCCGCGCGCCGGCATCGTCCATCGCTTCCTCCAGCATCGCGGGGTGCGGTTTGGACGGGTGGCGGTCGGCGGTCTGGAGCGTGACGAACAGATCCTTGACGCCGTTCGCTTCCAGGCAGAACGACAGGCCGCGATCGGACATGCCGGTGGCGACGCCCAGCGTCCAGCCGGCATCCTGCAACCCGTGCAGCACTTCGGCGATGCCGGGAAACAGCGGCTGCGAGACGCGGCCCTCGGTACGGGCCTGCCGGAAGGCGGCCTTGTAGGCATCGGCCATGGCGTGCTGCTGCGCCTCGTCGCTGTCGGGCAGCAACTGGCGCATCGCCTGCGGCAGCGAAAGGCCCACCGCGCGGCGGATCAACCCGCGCGAAGGAGGGGCGAGGCCGAATTCGGCGAATGTCGCCTCCATCGCCTCGCAGATCGGGGCCTGCCCGTCGACGAGGGTGCCGTCGCAATCGAAAACCGCCAGTTTCATCCGACCAAATCTCGCATCAATTGGGCGATGGCACGGGACCCTTCGGCCTCCAGCCCCAACGCCACCCGCTCACGTTCGTCGGCGGGCTTGTTCTGGGACAGTTTGAAGGTGGGCCGCCAGGCCTGCACTTCCAGTTCGAAGCCGACGATTCCGGCCTTCAGCTTGGCCAGGTAGCCGGGCGAGACTTTGTCCATCGTCCAGACCTTGCCTTCGGAAATGCGGGCCTCGTTACGGGCGGAGAGACCTTCCAGAAGGCCCATCAGCCCTTCGTCGTCCATCCGCCGCACGCGGCCTTCCATTTCCGCGCTGACGTAGTTCCACGTCGGCACCTGCTCGCTGTCCGCATACCAGCGGGGGGAGACATAGGCGTCCGGCCCGTTCACCACCGCCAGCACCGTGGCATCGGCGATATGACGGGTGAGGGCGTTGCCCCGCGCCAGATGGAACTGCACGGCGCCATCCCCGGTCCACAGCAGCGGCGTATGGGCCACGCGCGGTCCGTCCGGCGTGGCCGCGAAGATCATGCCGAAGCCGACCTCCTCCACCAGCGCCTCGGCCATCGCACGATCGGCCGGACGGAACTGCGCGTTGGGGTGCATCAGCGCTTGCCGCGCGGTGCACCGCCACCGGCTGGACGACCGCCACCGGCCGGGCGACCGGCAGGCTTACCGCCGCCGGTGCCGCCGGCGCCGCCGGGCTTGCGTGGGCCGGACGGCTTGCGCACGCCGGCAGGCTTGCCGGCAACCGGCTTGCCTGCGGCCTTGCGCGGACCGGCCTTGGCGCCGGCCGGTTTGCCAGCGGCCTTGCCCGAAGGCTTCCCGCGCGAGCCGGGGCGTTCGGAGCCGCCATCACGGCGCGAGCGGCGTTCGCCGCGGCGTTCCTTGCGGTACTGCTTGGCGTGGGCCTTGGCGGCGCGCTTCTCGTCGTCCTTGGTGAACTCCGGTGCGCCTTCGGGCAGTTCAGCGCCATCGGCCTCATCGAAGCCGAGCGATTCCATCGAATTGGCGAAGTGCTCGGGCAGGGGGGCGGTCACGTCCAGCGGGGCGCCGTCCGGATGCTCGATGATCAGGCGGCGCGCGTGGAGGTGCATCTTGCGGCTGATCGTGCCGGACAGGAACGCTTCCTGCCCGCCGTACTTGCCGTCACCCACGATCGGGTGGCCGATCGCCGCCATGTGCACGCGCAGCTGGTGGGTGCGGCCGGTCAGCGGGTGCAGTTCCACCCATGCAGCGCGGTTGCCGGCGCGGTCGAGCACGCGGTAGCGCGTCTTCGCCGTCTGGCCTTCCTTCTCGTCCACATGCATTTTCTCGCCGCCGGTGCCCGGCTGCTTGGCGATCGGCAGTTCGATCATGCCGTCGTTGATGCTGGGCACGCCCACCACCAGCGCCCAGTAGATCTTCTTGGCCGTGCGCCCGGAAAAGCGCTTGGAGAAGAACGCCGCGCTGCCCGGCGTGCGGGCGACCAGCAGGACGCCCGAGGTGTCCTTGTCCAGACGGTGGACCAGACGCGGGCGCGGACCCTTGTCCGCATAAGCGTCAAGCAACCCGTCGACATGCTCCTTCATGCCCGATCCGCCCTGGGTGGCGAGGCCGGGCGGCTTGTTGAGCACGATCGCGGCGCGATCCTGCGTCAGCACCATGGCGTCGGCACGCTCGATCTCTTCCTCGGTCAGTTCGCGGCGCGGGCGCGAGGCGCCAAGGCCGGGCTTGGGCTCTCCACCCGGCGGCACGCGCAGGATCTGCCCGGCGGTCAGCCGGGTGTCGACATCGGCGCGCTTGCCGTCGACGCGAAGCTGCCCGGTACGCGCCCAGCGCGAAACCATGGCGAAGCCGACTTGCGGCAAGTGGCGTTTGAACCAGCGGTCCAGGCGGACGCCCTCGTCGTCGTGGCCGACGGTGAACTGGCGGACGGTATCGGTATTCTCAGGGCGGCTCATGCGGCGCTCCTCATCATGGTAAGGCCGAGGAACAGCGCGCAAAGGCCGGCGGCCAGCGAAATCGCGACGTAAAACACGGCAAGCCCCGGCTGACCGCGCTGGGCGAGCGCGATCGTATCGAGGCTGAAGGACGAAAACGTGGTGAAACCCCCCAGCACGCCCACTCCGACGAGCAGGCGCAGGCTTTCCCCACCCGACGCCGAGCGGCCGAGCCACCCGACGAGCAGGCCCATCACAAGACTGCCGACGATGTTCACCGTCAGCGTCCCATAGGGAAACGCCAGTGCGCGGACGGGGCCGAGCAGGACACTGTAGGCATAGGCGACGACGAAGCGCAGCCATGAGCCGACCGCACCGCCCAGCGCCACCATGCAGGAGGCGAGGAGAAAGGAAGGTTGGGGCATGGTGCCCGCCTTAGCCGCGAATGCACGGATTTCCAATCGTGGTGGAAGCATGGAGGCAAACGGGCACGTCATCCGTGCAGATACTTGTGTGCAGTTTGACCGTTTGCGCGATCCGGCTCTCTATAAAGAGCCTCGGGTGCGACCCCACTCCGCAAGGAGACATTCAATGCAAGTCTCATCCGCAACGAGCGCCATGAGCGCTCTGTTCAATCCGCGCAAGGATATGGACGACAAGATCTCGTCCGCCGTCAACAGCGGTTCGATCACCGATACCGACGCCACCGCACTGGAATCGGCACTCGATTCGATCGACGGCTCGCTGTCTTCCAGTTCCGGCACTTCGGGCAGCCGCCTCGATCCCTCGCAGATGAAGGATCGCATCGATTCGCTGATCTCGGATCAGGTATCGTCCGGCGCGCTGACCGAGGACCAGGCGAGCGCGCTTCAGTCGCTGTTCGCGCAGGGCCCCTCGGGCTCATCGTCGTCCGACGCATCGGCTTCGGCCGGCGGCGAACAGGCGATGGGCGGTGTCGAAGGCATGGGGGGCATGGGCGGCCCCGGCGGCCCGCAGGGCGCAGGCGGCCCGCCTCCCGGTCCGCCGCCGTCGGGCGGAGCCGATGAAACCGATGATTCGACGTCCACCGATTCGACCGATTCCACGGACTCGACCGATTCCACGGATTCCACCGAGGATGCACTGAGCGCGATCCTGGCCTTCATCCAGAATCTGAAGGATACGCAGGGCACCAGCACCACGTATTCGGCCACCGGCGTCAGCGAAGCCACGACTTCCGGGCTGATCGTCGATCAACTGGCCTGATCGCGAACAATGGTGTAAAACTTCCCCCGTCGGGCAGCCGTGTCCGGCGGGGGACTGTTTGAAGGCAGCTTTCCGGCCCTAAAATGAGCCGAGATTGCTTGCCTTGCAGCCCCGTTGGTGCTAGCGGCCCCCAACTTCGAGCCGACCTCGCAAGGGATTCGGCGTATTTTCGTATTTTCTCAGGGCACCTTCCGCGTCGGAATGCGGAAACAGTGCTTTCGATTTGTGAGGTGTGTCGGTTTATGCAGATTCTCGTCCGCGACAACAACGTTGATCAGGCTCTCCGGGCTCTCAAGAAGAAGCTGCAGCGTGAAGGCGTTTACCGCGAGATGAAGCTGCGTCGTCACTTCGAGAAGCCCTCCGAGAAGCGTGCACGCGAAAAGGCTGCTGCCGTTCGCCGCGCCCGCAAGCTGGAGCGCAAGCGTCTCGAGCGCGACGGCGTCAAGTAAGAGCACCTGCCGATAGGGCGTGGGGATTGCCCCCCGCGCCTTGCGGCTGGCTCTGGCGGCTCGCGCCCCCACCCGATCCCGCGCCGGTTCTGCCGGTCGGAATGTCGGGTGAGGGCGCGGGCCGCTTTCGTTCGTCCGGGCCATGGGCATGGCGACCCGCTTCGGTCCGGCGATCTCCGGCCCGGCTGTGGACTTGCCTGCATATCGGGCAACCGGAAACGCGGCTTAATCGCTTGATGGTTGCGTTTTCCTGATCCATGAGGGCGCGGACGAATCCCGCGCCCTTTTGCCTATCCGCGCCCCGTGCGCGCCTATGCAGACCAAACCGGCGCCACAAGAAAACCAGGAAGGCTCCATGACAGAGATCACCCGCGTCCCGCTGCAGCCGATTGCCAAGGGCGCTGTTGCCAAGATCTGGATCGGCGTGGCTGCCATCGCGCTGGCCGCTGCCGGTATCGCCTATGCCTCGCTGCCGCCTGCCGTCCATGTCGAGACGATCAAGGCCGGTTCGGGCGAATCGCCGACCATGGATGACGTGGTGCTGATCAACTACAAGGGCACGCTGCCCGACGGTAAGGTGTTCGACGAGCAGAAGAACGCTCCGATGGCACTGGCGGAAGTCATCCCCGGCTTCGGCAAGGCGATGGTGAAGATGCAGCGCGGCGGCAAGTACGACGTCGAAATCCCGGCTGCGCTCGGCTATGGCCCCAAGGGTGCCGGCCCGATCCCGCCGAACAGCGACCTGAAGTTCGAGATCGAACTGATCGACTTCAAGAGCCGTGCTGAGATCGAGCAGCAGCAGCGCATCCTGCAGCAACTGCAGCAGATGCAGGCCCAGCAGGGCGGTGCTGCCGGCGCGATGCCGGGCGGTGCAATGCCCGGTGGCGCCATGCCTGAAGGCGCGCCCGGCGCCCCGGTCCAGCCCTGATCGCGCGCCCGGTGAAGATCGCTTCTCTCGCGCTGGCTTCCGTGCTGGCGCTCGCACTGCCCGTGGCTGCTCAGGCTGCTGCGAAGCCCGCTGCTGCCCCGGCGCCCGCCGCTGCCGCTCCGGCCGCACCCACTTCAGCCGCACCCACTTCAGCCGCACCCAAGGTTACCGTGGAAACGGTGACCAAGGGTGATGGCGCCATGCCCACGCGCGACGACTTCGTGCTGATCGCCTACAAGGGCATGCTCAAGAACGGCACCGTGTTCGATCAGTCGGACGCGACGCCGATGGCCGTGGGCGACGTGGTGCCCGGCTTTGCCGATGGCCTGGTGCAGATGCAGCGCGGCGGTTCCTATCGCCTGACGATCCCCGCCGCGCTGGGTTACGGCGCCGAGGGTTCGGGCCCGATCCCGCCGAATTCGGACCTGGTGTTCGAAGTTCAGCTGATCGACTGGAAGACCCGCGCCGAATTCGAACAGATGATGGCGCAGGCACAGGCCCAGCAGCAGGAAGCTCCTGCTGATCCGCAGGCCCAGCAACCCAAGCAATAAAGACGTCGGCGGTCCTTCGGGGCCGCTCGATGCTTGAAGCAATTCCGGCCGGGTGCTAGCGCCCCGGCCAGAACTTCTGGCGTCCGCGCGTTTTATCGGCGCGGTGCCGGTCTAACTGAAGGAACGCCATGTCGGTCGATACCGCAACCGTTGCGAAGATCGCCAGCCTTGCCCGCATCAAGGTGAGCGAGGCTGAAATCGAGGCGATGGTCCCCGAACTCAACGGCATTCTCGCCTGGGTCGAGCAGCTCGGCGAAGTCGATACCTCGCAAGTCGAGCCGATGACCGCCGTCATCCCCAACACGCTGCGCCTGCGCGATGACGTGATCGATGCTGATCCGCTGACCGGCGGCGACAAGCGCGATGCCGTTCTGGCCAATGCTCCCGCCGCCGAACACGGCTTCTTCGGCGTGCCCAAGGTGATCGAATGATTCCGACGGAGCGCCTTGCACTCCCATCCTTCGACAAGCTCAGAATGAGCGGGTCGGGGGACAGGAACGTACTTTTCCCCGCTCGTGCTGAGCTTGTCGAAGCACTGGCGGCACACAACGGCTGGATTGCAGCATGACTGATCTTACCGAATTCGGCGTCGCGCAGATCCGCGACGGCGTTGCGAACGGCGATTTCTCCGCCGTCGAAGTGGCTACGGCGTTCAACGCGAACGTCGCGGCCGCGCAGGAAGCGCTGAACGCCTTCATCGTCGCCACGCCCGAAAAGGCGATCGAGGCGGCGCAGGCCACCGATGCCAAGCGAGCCAAGGGCCAAGCGCTGGGCAAGATGGGCGGCGTGCCGATCGGCATGAAGGACCTGTTCGCCACTTTCGACGTGCAGACCACCGCCGCCAGCCACATGCTGGAAGGCTTCAAGCCGCAGTACGAATCGACCGTCTCGCAGAAGCTGTGGGACGCCGGTGCGGGCATGCTGGGCAAGCTGAACCTTGATCAGTTCGCCATGGGCTCGTCGAACGAGACCAGCTACTTCGGCAACGTGATCTCGCCCTGGAAGCGCAACGACGGTGGCAACGCCGCGCTCGCGCCGGGCGGTTCCTCGGGCGGTTCCTCGGCCGCGCTCGCCGCGCGTCTCTGCCCGGCGGCAACCGGCACCGACACTGGCGGTTCGATCCGCCAGCCGGCAGCCTTCACCGGCACCACCGGCATCAAGCCGACCTACGGCCGTTGCTCGCGCTGGGGCGTGGTTGCTTTTGCAAGCTCGCTCGACCAGGCAGGCCCGATGGCCCGCTCGGTGCAGGACTGCGCGATCATGCTCGAAGCCATGGCCGGTTTCGACGCCAAGGATTCGACCAGCCTCGACCTCCCCGTGCCGAACTGGGAAGCCGCGCTTTCCGGCGACATGAAGGGCAAGAAGGTCGGCATTCCGAAGGAATACCGCGTCGAAGGCCTGGACGATGACGTGTCGAAGTCGTGGGACGACGGCATTGCCTGGCTGAAGGATGCGGGCGCGGAGATCGTCGAGATCTCGCTGCCGCACACCAAGTACGCGCTGCCGACCTACTACATCATCGCGCCTGCCGAAGCCTCGTCGAACCTCGCGCGCTATGACGGCGTGCGCTACGGCCTGCGCGACTTGCCGGACGGTGCAAACCTTCAGGACATGTACGCTGCGACCCGCGCCGCCGGTTTCGGCCCCGAGGTGAAGCGCCGCATCCTGATCGGCACGTACGTGCTCTCGGCCGGTTTCTACGACGCCTACTACACGCAGGCCCAGAAGGTCCGCGCGCTGATCGCGCAGGACTTCGCCAAGGCCTTCGAGCAGTGCGACGTGATCCTCGCCCCGACCGCGCCCTCGGCCGCTTTCGGCCTGGGTGAGAACGTGGACGATCCGCTGAAGATGTACCTCAACGACGTCTTCGCGGTTCCGGCTTCGCTCGCGGGTCTTCCGGCGATGTCGGTTCCGGCCGGCCTCAACCGCGAGGGTCTGCCGCTGGGTCTTCAGGTCATCGGCAAGGCTTTCGACGAACAGGGCGTGCTGAACGCCGGTCTCGCGCTTGAACAGCGCGCGCAGTTCGCGGCCAAGCCGGAGAAGTGGTGGTAAGCTGGTCGTTTCTCTTCGAGCTGGTCGGCGGCATTGCAAACGTGCTGACTGACCATGCTCCGAAGCGAAAGGACGACCGACCCGCTGCCCGGCGTATAGTGCCGGAGCGGGAAACAAATGACGGGGTGAGGCAGCGGCACCGGCTGCTGCGTCGCCCCAGAAGTGGACCGAAACACGATGACTGAATCAACCTATCGCATCCAGGGCGCCACCGGTGACTGGGAGGTCGTGATCGGCCTCGAAGTCCACGCGCAGGTCACCTCGAACTCCAAGCTGTTCTCCGGATCGGCAACGGCATTCGGCGCGGAGCCGAACAGCCAGGTCTCGCTGATCGACGCGGCGATGCCGGGCATGTTGCCGGTTCCGAACCGCGAATGCATCCGTCAGGCCGTGCGCACCGGCATGGCGATCGAGGCGCAGATCAACAAGTGGTCGCGCTTCGACCGCAAGAACTACTTCTACGCAGATCTTCCGCAGGGCTACCAGATCAGCCAGCTCTATCACCCGCTGGTGGGCGAGGGTTCGCTGACCATCGAGGCGGACGAGAAGGCGGGCATCCCGGCCGACAAGGTGATCGGCATCGAGCGCATCCACGTCGAGCAGGACGCGGGCAAGCTGATGCACGACCAGCATCCGACGATGTCCTATGTCGACCTGAACCGTTCCGGCGTGGCGCTGATGGAAATCGTCAGCCGCCCGGACATGACCTCGCCCGCCGAGGCTGGTGCCTACCTGTCGAAGCTGCGCACGATCCTGCGCTATGTCGGCTCGTGCGACGGCAACATGGACCAGGGCTCGATGCGTGCCGACGTCAATGTCTCGGTGCGCAAGCCCGGCGACGAACTCGGCACCCGCACCGAGACCAAGAACGTCAACTCCGTGCGCTTCGTCATGCAGGCGATCGAGCATGAGGCGAGCCGTCAGGTCGACGTGCTGGAGAGCGGCGGCAAGATCGTGCAGGAAACCCGCCTGTTCGATCCGGGCACCGGCTCCACCCGCTCGATGCGGTCGAAGGAAGATGCGCACGACTATCGCTACTTCCCCGATCCGGACCTGCTGCCGCTCGAACTCGACGACGCTTTCCTCGAGGAATGCCGCGCCAGCCTGCCCGAGCTGCCGGACGCCAAGCGCGCCCGCTACGAAGGCGAACTGGGCCTTTCAGCCTACAACGCCGCGGTGCTGACCGCCGACGTCGATACCTTCGCGTGGTTCGAGGCGCTGTTGGCCGAAACCGCTTCGGCACAGGGCAAGGCGCCCGCTGAAGTCGCCAAGCAGGCGGCCAACTGGCTGATCTCCGAATTCTTCGGCGCGCTCAACAAGCAGGGCAAGTCGCTGGAAGACTCGCCGATCAGCCACGAGCAGGCGGCGGAACTGCTGGCGCTGGTGGGCAAGGGCACGATCTCCGGCTCGATCGCCAAGCAGGTGCTGGAAACGATGTTCGAAACCGGCGACAATGCGGGCGTGATCGTCGAGCGCGAAGGCCTGAAGCAGGAATCGGACACCGGCGCCATCGAGGCGAAGGTGGACGAGATCCTCGCCGCCAATGCCGACAAGGTCGCTCAGTACCGCGAAGGCAAGGTCGCGCTGTTCGGCTTCTTCGTCGGCCAGACGATGAAGGCCATGGCCGGCAAGGGCAACCCGCAGGTGGTGAACGAGATCCTGAAGGCCAAGCTGGGCTGATTTCGTTTCGGATCGCTTAGAAAAGCCCCGGAAAGCAGTGTGCTTTCCGGGGCTTTTTCGTGGGCGTGGTGAATGGCCCACCCCGCTGCGACTAGGTTCGCCTGCGGCTCACCAAGTCTCGCTCCCCTCCCGCTTGCGGGAGGGGTTGGGGGTGGGTTTTTGCATTCTTGTGTACGGGGAGCGTTGACGGATCAACGCGGGCTATCCCTCAATCCGGGTATCCCATTCCGTCGCCCCCGCGGAGGCGGGCGCCCCGCTTTTCTTTGCCATGCGCGCAAGAAAAAGCGGGATCCCCGCCGTCGCGGGGATGACGGGGTTTGTTTTGGGAAATGGATGGGCGTTGTTCTGGCGGTTGGCCGAACATGGGTTCGGGTGAGCGTCAACGATGCCGCCTTGCTCGGTCCGCCCCTGCGGGACGGGGCCTTGCCCGTCTCGCAGGGGCGGACAATCAGCCGACCTTGGTGCCGTTCAGCTGCATCGTGCCGAAGAAGCCGGCCTTGATCGTGCCGGTCAGGTCGGTGCCGTCGACGGTCGCCTTGCAGTCGAGGTCGATCGGCATGGGCGAGGTCATCTTCATCTTCCAGCTCAGCGTATTGCCGCTGATCGTGCCGTTGCGCAGTTCCATCGTGCCCAGATCGCCGGTGATCTGGCCGGTGAAGGTGTCACCTTCCGGCACGATGGTCAGCGTACCCTTCTGGTGGCCCATCGGGGTCTTGGTGGAGCATTCGTAAGTTCCGCCGAGCGACATCATATTCTCCTGTCCATGTCTGTGCGCGGGCGCATCATTGCGATTCGTCGCCCGCGCCGTCTTGCGCGGCGGGTGCCTGCTGGATTTCGATCGGCAGGCCAAGCCCCTTGAGCTGAGGTTCCACGACCTTGCGATCGCCGACGATCACGAAGACCAGCCCCTGCGGGCGCAGGAACTGCGTGGCGGCAGCGGCCACGGTGGGCTTGCCGATGGCGCGGTACTTGGCCGCCAGCGTGACGTAATAGTCCCCCGGCCGGCCCAGACGGTCGTTCTGGCTGATGGCGCCGGCAACCTGGCCGTTGGTTTCGAACAGGTTGGGAAGCTGGCGGATGGCGCCGTCCGTCACGCGCTGGAATTCCTCGTCCGTGATCGGCTTGGCGGCGGGATAGGCGGTCATGTCCGCCATGATCGCCTTGATCGCTGCGCCCGTGCGGTCCGACTGGACGGGGGCGGAAAGCGTGAAGGCGCTGGGCCCGATCGGCTTGCTGACGCCGCTGTAGACGCCGTAGGACCAGCCCTTTTCCTCGCGCAGGTCCTTGTTCAGGCGCGAGAGGAAGCCGCCGCCCAGCACGTCGTTGGCCAGTTGCAGCGGTTCGGTATCAGGCGTGCGGCCGGTGATCGGCAGGACCCGGCCGGCAAGGATCACCGACTGGGGCGAGTGCGGCCGGTCGATCAGCACGATGCGCGGCTTGCCGGCGGTGATCGGGGCGGCCAGCGGCTTCACGGGCGCGGGGGTGGCCGGGGCCTGCCAGTTGCCGAACGCGCGTTCGAGCAGGGGCTTCAGCTGATCCATCGACACGTCGCCCACCACGGTGATGCGGGCAAGATCCGGCCGCAGCCACTTGTCATGCGCGGCCTTCAGCGCATCCGGCGTCAGTGCGGCCAGCGTGGCGGCCTGGCCCAGTCCGTCGTTGGGCTGGGCATAGGGGTGCGCGCCGTAAAGCGCGGCGCCCAGCGCGCGGCGGGCAAGCGCCGGGGGGGAAGACAGCGTCTGCGACAACGAGGCTTCGGCCTGCGCCTTCACACGCTCCACTTCGGATGGCGCGAAGGCGGGGTGGCGCACCACATCGGCCAGCAGGTCCAGCGATGGGCCGAGGTTGTCGGTCAGCGCCGTCAGCGTGGCGCTGGAGGTATCGAGCGATCCGTCGATCGAGATGCTGGCGCCCAGCCGTTCCTGCGCTTCGGCGATGCCGGTGGCGTCCAGCGTAGCGGTGCCCTGGTCGAGCATCGAGAGCATCAGGCCCTGCGTACCCGGCGTGTCCAGCGCGTCCGCCGCGTAGCCGGCGTCGAAGTCCATCGTCAGCACCAGCTTGGGCACGGCGGTGCGGCGTGCCAGCACCACCGGGATGCCGTTGGACAGCGTGGTGCGCTCCATCGCCGGGAAGGCCAGCGCGCCCACCGGGGCGACCGGCGGGGCGGAGATCTTCGGCGCGGGCGGCAGTGCCGGGGCGGGCTTTTTCGGATCCGGCCTGGGCGCTGGCGTCTTGTCCTCATCACCCCAGCCGCCCAGCTTGGCACCGTCCATCGTGCGTTCGCCCGGCACCACGTCCAGCGCGTAGACGGGGCGGGAGAGCCACTTGTTCATCGCCGCCTTGATCTGGTCCGGCGTCAGCGCGGCCATGGCGGCAAGGTCATGCTTGTATTTGGCCGGATCGTTCGAATAGGCCTGACCCTCCGCCAGCGTGGCGCCCTTGCCGGAAAATCCGCCGACGCGTTCCAGGCCGCCGATCTCTTCGGACAGGGTGCTGACGACGGAGCGGCGCACTTCGTCCTCGGTCGGGCCGTCGCGCAGGAAATCGGCCAGCACCTTGTCGAAGGCGGCATTGGCCTTGGCGCGATCGACGCCGGGCTTCACCTGCATCGCCATGCCCAGGAAGCTGACGCTTTCCTCGATCTGTGCGGATGCCGTGACGCCCACTGCAAGCTGCTGGCCGCGCACCAGTTCGTTGTCCAGCCGCGAACTGGCAAGGCCGCCAAGGATGTCCATGCCCACTTGCAGGGCGGGCGCATCGGCATCGTTGAGGCCGGGGCCGGTCCAGTTGCGGCTGAGGTAGAGCAGCGGCACCTGATCGGCGATCTCCCGGTGGATCGGTGCGGGCAGCGTCACCGGGCCGGCGGAAACCGGCGCAACCTCAGGCCCGCGCGGGATCTGGCCGAACCATTTTTCGACCAGGGGCTTGGCGGTGGCAGCGTCGATATCGCCGGAGAGCACCAGCACGGCGTTGTTGGGGCCGTAGTGATCGGTGAACCATGCGCGCACATCGGTCAGCGTGGCCGCGTCAAGGTCGGCCATCGAGCCGATGGTGGTGTGGCGATAGGGGTGGCCGACCGGCAGCAGTCCTTCGTTCAGCGCATATTCGACCAGGCCATAGGGCTGGTTGTCACCCTGACGCTTCTCGTTCTGGACGACGCCCCGCTGCTTGTCGAGCTTGTCCTGGGTGACGGCCGGCAGCAGGTGGCCCATGCGGTCGCTTTCCAGGAACATCGCCAGTGGCAGGGCGCCGGTGGGCACCGTTTCGACATAGTTGGTGCGGTCGTAGGAGGTGGAGCCGTTGCTGGAGGTGGAGCCGGCGGCGTCCAGCGGCACGTCGAAGTCCGGCACGTTGGACGATCCGCCGAAGAACAGGTGCTCATAGAGGTGCGCGAAGCCGGTCTTGCCGCGCGGTTCGTTGCGAGAGCCGACATGGTAGTAAAGCGTGACGCCGACGATCGGCGCCTTGCGATCGGTGTGGACGATGGTGGTGAGGCCGTTGGCCAGCACGAACTTCTCGTAGGGGATATCCACCTTGGAAACGAGTGCGGCGGGCGAGGCGCGCTCTTCCGCTTCCAGCGCGGATGCTGCGGTCTCGACATCGCGCGCTGCGGCACGGGTTTCTGCTGAGACCTGCGCAGGGCTGACTGCTTTCGTGGTCGCACAGGCGGACAGGAGAAGGGCGGTGGCGAGCGCGATGGCGCTGGAACGATGGGCAAGACGCATGGCGCAAGGTCTATCACGTTGATCACGACTGACCAGAGTTTCCATTGGAGCTTGCCGATCGGCCCGTATTTATTTCAGTCGGTTGGGGCTGCATTTCTGCAAACCCTTTCGTCATCCCCGCGTAGGCGGGGGTCCCGCTTTTCTTTGCGAGCGGGGCAAGAAGAAGCGGGGCCCCCGCCTTCGCGGGGGCGACGAGGCCGTTTGGGTGAAGTCTTGGCCGGCTCAACCGCGCCGGAAGATCTGGCCCGAATCGAAGCGCGTGATGCGCCATTCGCCGTCCGGATCGCGGCGGCATTCCATCTTCACGTCGGCCACCGCCAGCGGATCGCAATACTTGTCGAACGGCGCTTCACCTTGCGCGGCGAAGAACACCAGCAGGTAGCCGACCTTGGCATTGTCCGCATCGTCGAACGACACGCGCAGGGAGGTGATGATGTGGCGCATGGTCATCAGCCCCGCACCGGCGCGCAGGGCCTCTGCCCGGCCCTGGTAGAAGGCTTCCACGGCCTTCAGCCCTTCACGCCATTCACCGCCGACGTTGTAGGCCACGTCTTCCGCCAGCACGTCGGACTTGCGCATTTCCAGGCCGTTGTGGATGTCGAGCTCGTCGCCCCATTCGTAGACGACCTGCTTGATCGCCAGCACGTCCGCTGCCTGCTGGGGGGTGAATTTCGCCACTGTCGATCCCTCTTCCCGTTGGTTCCGGCCGTTGGTTCCGGTCCTGCCCGCGCAGGCTAGGCAAAGGGCGGCCCAGCGCCAAGTGTTTGCGCGCCAAGGATCCGCTTCACCGCCCGGGCGACGTTTGCCGGAATGGGGTTAGGCAAAATTGTCGGCAGGTTCAGGGTTATCGGGGACTGGCAATCTGGCGGCGGAGCCCCATCTTGTGCGGGCCGGTTCCGGCACCCAGTGATTCACTTGTGATTACACGATTTTCCTTGCGCCACGCTGCGCGCAAAAAAGATCATGGCATGTCTTGTGTTGCAATAATGCAACACTATATGATCGGGATCAGGAGGCAATTCAGACCATGAATCTCGAAAAATTCACCGACCGGGCCAAGGGGTTCCTGCAAGCCGCGCAGACCGTGGCGATCCGCATGAACCACCAGCGTATCAGCCCGGACCATATCCTCAAGGCTCTGTTGGAAGACAGCGAAGGCATGGCCGCCGGGCTTATCAAGCGCGCGGGCGGCAATCCCGATTTCGCCGTGCAGGAAGTGGACAAGGCGCTGGGCAAGCTGCCCGCCGTCTCGGGCAGCGGCGCGCAGGCCTCGCCCGGGCTCGACAACGATGCCGTGCGCGTGCTCGATCAGGCGGAGCAGCTTGCCACCAAGTCCGGTGACAGTTTCGTCACCGTGGAGCGCATGCTGCTGGCACTGGCGCTCGCCACCACGACCACGGCCGGGCAGGCGCTGAAGGCCGCCAACCTGACGCCGCAGGCGTTGGAGGCGGCGATCACCGACTTGCGCGGTGGCCGCAAGGCCGACAGCGCGGGCGCGGAAAACGCCTATGACGCGATGAGCAAGTATGCGCGCGACCTGACCGAGGCGGCGCGGGCCGGCAAGCTGGACCCGGTGATCGGGCGCGACGAGGAAATCCGCCGCACCGTGCAGATCCTTGCCCGCCGCACCAAGAACAACCCGGTGCTGATCGGCGACCCCGGCGTGGGCAAGACTGCCATCGTTGAAGGCCTTGCCCTGCGCATCGCCAATGGCGACGTGCCGGACAGCCTGAAGGACCGCACGTTGATGTCGCTCGACATGGGCTCGCTGATCGCGGGCGCCAAGTATCGCGGCGAGTTCGAGGAACGCCTGAAGGCGGTGCTTGACGAAGTGAAGGGTGCGGACGGGCAGATCATCCTGTTCATCGACGAGATGCACACGCTGATCGGCGCGGGCGCCTCCGAAGGATCGATGGACGCGGGCAACCTGCTGAAGCCGGCGCTGGCACGCGGCGAACTGCACTGCATCGGCGCGACCACGCTGGATGAATACCAGAAGTACGTCGAGAAGGACGCGGCGCTGCAGCGGCGTTTCCAGCCGGTCTTCGTGGGCGAGCCGACCGTGGAGGACACGATCTCGATCCTGCGCGGGCTTAAGGAGAAGTACGAACTGCACCACGGCGTGCGCATCACCGATGCGGCGCTGGTGGCGGCGGCGACGCTTTCCAACCGCTACATCACCAACCGCTTCCTGCCGGACAAGGCGATCGACCTGATGGACGAGGCTGCCAGCCGCATCCGCATGGAAGTGGAAAGCAAGCCTGAGGAGATCGAGAAGCTCGACCGCCGGATCATCCAGCTGAAGATCGAGGAAATGGCTCTGGCCAAGGAGACCGACGAGGCTTCCAAGGATCGTCTGGTCAATCTGCGCGAGGAGCTGGCCAATCTGGAGCAGCAGTCGAGCGAGCTGACCACCCGCTGGCAGAACGAGCGCGACAAGATCGCTGCCGAGGGCAAGATCAAGGAACAGCTCGATCAGGCGCGGCTGGAACTGGAACAGGCGCAGCGCAATGGCGATCTGGCCAAGGCGGGCGAGCTGTCCTACGGCACGATCCCCTCGCTGGAGCGCAAGCTGGCCGAGGCGCAGGCCCAGGCCGGAAATGCCCTGCTGCGCGAGGAAGTGACCGAGGACGACATCGCCTCGGTCGTCAGCCGCTGGACCGGTGTGCCGGTCGACAAGATGCTGGAGGGCGAGCGCGAGAAGCTCCTCAAGATGGAGGAAGTGATTGGCGCGCGCGTGATCGGGCAGAAGGATGCGGTTTCCGCCGTGTCCAAGGCGGTGCGGCGTGCCCGTGCCGGGCTGCAGGATCCGAACCGGCCGCTGGGCTCGTTCCTGTTCCTTGGCCCCACGGGCGTCGGCAAGACCGAACTGACCAAGGCGCTGGCCGGCTTCCTGTTCGACGACGACAGCGCGATGGTCCGCATCGACATGTCGGAGTTCATGGAGAAGCACGCGGTGGCCCGCTTGATCGGCGCGCCTCCGGGCTACGTCGGCTACGAGGAAGGCGGCGTGCTGACCGAAGCCGTGCGGCGCCGGCCCTATCAGGTGGTGCTGTTCGACGAGGTGGAGAAGGCCCACTCCGACGTGTTCAACGTGCTGCTGCAAGTGCTGGACGATGGCCGCCTGACCGATGGGCAGGGCCGGGTGGTGGACTTCACCAACACCCTGATCATCCTGACCAGCAACCTGGGTAGCCAGTACCTGACCCAGCTTGACGAAGGGCAGGACGTGGACACCGTGGAGCCGCAGGTGATGGAAGTGGTGCGCGGGCATTTCCGGCCCGAGTTCCTCAACCGCCTGGACGAGATCGTGCTGTTCCACCGTCTGGGCCAGGAACACATGGGCCCGATCGTCGATATCCAGGTGGCGCGTGTCCAGAAGCTGTTGAAGGACCGCAAGATCACGCTGGACTTGAGCGATGCGGCGAAGCGCTGGCTGGGCCGGGTCGGTTACGATCCGGTGTACGGTGCAAGACCGCTGAAGCGTGCGGTGCAGCGGTATCTTCAGGATCCGCTGGCGGAGAAGCTGCTGGCAGGCGAGATCCCCGATGGTTCGCACGTCAAGGTAGACGACGGGGACGGGGCGCTGGCAATCAGCGTGGCGTAATCGCTGCAGTGAAAGGGGGGGGGACGGGCAACCGTCCCCCCGTTTTCGTTCCCGTCACGCGCGGCTGCGATGATTCCATACGTTGAAGGGTTCCGCGCGAATCCAGCGCGTGGCGGCCCATTTCGCGCCTTGGCGGACAGGCGCTCCCGCATGGCTGCTGCGGGGATCGGGGGAGCCGTCCGCGAGAGTATTGTGGAAGGCGACCATGTCACCGCCCCCGCCCGCCACCGAGAGGCCCTGTCGCGGGAATCGCGTCTCGCCGCCCAGATAGCCGGTGTTGAGATAGATGAGCGCGGTGGCGACCCGCTGGTTCGGTTCGTTGGGCAGGGTATCCATGTGTTCGCGATATTCCTGCCCCGGCGCGTAGTGGAGCACGCTGAGCGGTTCCCCCTGCTCGACGCGGGTGCCGGTGGCTGCGGCGATCCGTCGCAATATGGCCTGCAGGGGCAGGGATTCGCGCGTGGGGCCGAGGACCGCAGCGGAGGATGTGCGGATGGGATGGGCCATCAGCCGACCGGTTCGCGGGTCGCTTACCATCGAGGGTTCCATCAGATCGCGGGCGGCCATGGCGATATGCGCGCATTCGCCGGGCGTGAAAAGCTGGCGCCAGCGCCGCACTTGACAGGCCCGGTCCAGGATTTCCGGATCGCCAAGGGAAGCGGGATAGCCCTGCGCGTCAAGGCGCATCTGTTCCACCAGGGCAAGATCGTCTGCAGCCGGGCCGCCGTAACGATCCGCCGCCGCCTTCAGATATTCCATGGCGCATGCCCAGTCTGCGGGCGCGCCGGTGCCGTTGGCGGTCAGCGCCACTTCCATCAGGGCAGCGTCTTCATGTCCGGCGAGCGTCGCTGCGCGCAGCAGCCGCCGGGCTTCCGGCAGGTCGCGCGCCAGCGGGCTGCCGATCAGTCGCCACTGCCCGAGCAGGGCCAGGGCATCGGCATCGCCATGGGCGGCGGCATCTTCGGCGATCGCGAGGGCATCGGCATTGTTGCCGTTCTGAAGGGCGGCAAGGGCCCGCTCGCTGGCTTGGGTCATGGAACGTCTCTTGGCCTTGGATACGGTCAAAGAAAAGGGGCGGCGGGATAACCCGCCGCCCCAAGGCTTCTATCGTCTGGTTCGTGATCGCCAGGATCAGAACTGGGCGGTGATGCCCGCGTAGAAGTAACGGCCCATGTTCGGGTAGACGCCCGAACCTTCGCCCACGCCGGTCAGACCGTACGGAGGCATCTTGTTGAACACGTTGTCCACGCCGAGGTAGAACGAGTAGTCCTTGCTCAGCTCCGCTTCGAGGCGGATGTCGTGGTAGAACACGTCGGGGTACTTCTTGATCGGGGCGTAGTCCGCGTTCTGCGGAGGATTGCCGTTGACCGAGTTGTAATCCTCGTAAGCGTTCAGGTACATCGCATCCAGCCAACGCAGGCCATAGCTGAACTTCACCGGACCGGTCTGGAACGTGGCGTTCAGGTTCACCGAGTCCGACGGATAGCTAAGCTCGTCGAGGTAGGTGTCCTTGTAGCTCGGATCGGTCGGGTCGGTGAAGGTGTCGTTCTGGAGGTAGTGCGTCCAGTAGGCCGACAGCGTCAGGCGACCGAAGTCGAACCGGTGATCGTAGGTGGTTTCCACGTTGATCCCGCGAACCTTCATCTTCGCGTAGTTCAGCGAGCTTTCCAGCAGCGAACCTTCGAGGATCTGGTACGGCTGTTCGCCGTTGGCACCACCGGACGCACCGGCGCGCTGGAACAGCCCGCAGTACGGGTTGTCGAGCGAAGCCGAGTCATAGCACAGGTCCGCAATGGTCTGCGCGTCGACAGAGGCGATCACGTTGTTGACGGTGATATCCCAGTAGTCGACCGAAACCGACAGGCCCGGAATCCAGCGCGGCTGGATGACGGCGCCGACAGTGTACGAGTCCGAGGTTTCCTCACGCAGGTTGACGTTGCCGCCGCTGAGGATTTCGAGCGAGCTCGAATAGGCGTAGTCGTACGAGCTGGGGATGCCTGCCGCGGCGCAGTTGGCGGGGCGGTTGGCAGTGCCGGTCGCGATGTTGCGGGCCGAGCACGGATCGGTGAAGTTCGGCGCGTAGTTCTGGCCGACGGCCGAGTACAGTTCGCTCAGGTTGGGTGCGCGAATTGCACGGGCATAGGTGCCGCGGAACTTGAGGTCGCGGACCGGGCTCCAGATCGCTTCGGCGCCGTAAGTGGTCACGGTGCCGGTTGCGCCCTTGTAGTCGGAGATACGGCCGCTGCCGCGCACGCTCAGATCTTCGAAGAACGGACGGTCCTTCAGGATCGGAAGTGCGATTTCCGCGTAGGCTTCCTTCACTTCGAACGCAGGCGAATCGAAGCCCGGAATGGCGTTGTAGAACGCGTAGCCTTCCTGGGTCAGGTCATCGAGGTCGTACTTCAACGTCTCACGACGGTATTCGCCACCGACCGAGAAGGCCACCGGGCCGCCCGGCAGGTTGAAGAACTGGCTGGTGTCGCCCGAGATGAAGCCAACGGCGTCGAACTGGGTGATCTTGCCGGTCGCGACGCTCTTCGTCAGGATATAATCCTTGGCGGCCTGGCTCACCGAGCCCTGACCGAACGGATTGAGCGGAACGCAGGATGCGATGTCGCCGGCCAGACGCGGATCGGTGGCGGTGCCGCCACCGGTCACGTAGGAGAACGCTGCCGAGGGATCGATCTGCGAACGGCAGACGATGTTGCCGTTGGCATCGGTCGTCGAGTCAAGCGCCAGCAGGTAGCGCTGGACGTTGACGTTGCCGGTGATGACGTTGCGTTCCTTGTGCTGGCCGTAGTTGGCGGACAGCTCATAGTGCCAGTCGTCGTTGAAATCGCCCTTGACGCCGCCGACGATGCGGAAGGTCTCACGCTTGATCTGCTCGTCGCGCATACCGAAGTCGGTCCAGTTGCGGCGCAGATTGAACTGGAACGAACCGTCGGCGATCGCGGCCTGCTGCGCGGCAAGCGCGCTGGCCGAGAGCGCGGCGCCAGTGTTCACGTTGACGGTCGATGCCATGAATGCATCGGTCAGCGTCTGGCGGGCGTCGGCGCTCAGATACGGGTTGTCGAGACGAACGCGCTCACGCGGATCGCCCAGCGTGGTGCCCTGCGAGAAGAACGGGCCGCTCTGCGAACCGCGCGCGTCGGTGCGGCTGTACTTCGCTTCGAAGAACGGCACCAGCGCAGGGGTGATCTCGTAGTGACCCGCGAGGTTGACCGTGTAGCGCTGCAGGTCGGGCGACAGCGCGACGAGCTGGCCTTCGCGGCCGGTCGTGCCGTTGCCGCCCTGGAAGCTGCCGTTGGGGCCGATGCCGATGCGCTCACCGGTCTGCGGCACGAGCGAGCCGTTCGGCTGGAACAGGTAGTTGCAGGTGAACGCACGGCCGTTGCCGCCCACGCCGCAGGGGGCTGCGGTGGGGTTCACATAAGCTGCGACCTGGCCGCCCAGCGAGATGGTTGCCGAGTGGATGTCGTTGTAGAACGTACGGTCCGGAATGCCGTTCGAACCGTTGGGCGAACCGGCCGGATCGACGTCGGTGATGACGAAGTTCTGGTTGCGGCGCAGACCGGGACGATCCGATGCATAGAAATCGTCCGAGTGCGAATATTCGGCCGCCAGCGTGATGTTACCACGGCCTTCGGCGAAGTTCTTGCCCGCCACGAACGAGACGAACTGCTTGCCCGCGTCGCCATAGGTGGAAATGCCGGTCTGGCCACGGGCGCGAATGCCGTCGAAGTCTTCCTTCAGGACGAAGTTCACGACACCGGCGATGGCGTCGGAACCATAAACGCCCGAGGCGCCGCCGGTCATGATGTCGACGCGTTCGATCAGGTCGGCCGGAATCGTGTTGACGTCAACCGAGACGCCATTGACCAGCACGTCGCTGCCGACGTGGCGGCGGCCGTTGACAAGCACCAGCGTGCGCTGGGTGCCCAGGCCGTAAAGGTCGAGCAGGTTGAGGCCGCGCGTGCCGAGGAAGCGGGTCGAGTTCGCCTGGCTGAAGTTGCTGCGCAGCATCGGCAGTTCGTTCAGCTGGTCGCCAACCGACAGGTTGCCCGAGCTGAAGATCTGCTCACCGGTAAGAACGGCGACAGGGTTGGCCGATTCGAGGTTCGGCGACGAAATGCGCGAACCGGTGACCACGATGGCCTGGCCGGCTTCGGCGTCGCTTTTGGTATCCGCCGGCGCTTCCTGCGCATAGGCCTGGGTCGAGCACAGGACGGCAAATGCCGTCAGGCTCGTGGCACCCCGCAGGGCACCCTTCATGAGAGTGGATTTCAAGTGTGTGTCCCTTGTTTGCGACCCGCCTCCCGCAGCGTGACCAAACAGGGAGGGGGTTGGATGTAGCTGACGGACATCGGAAAATGCCCGCCGCCATGGGACGATGTCTTGCCTTATGAGACGGGCGGTTCAACCCGTATTGCTACCTGAATGACCAATGAATTTTGCTTTGTGGCGTTTATGTAACAGATTTGTTGCACCTAAATTTCAGGCAATTTTGACGTGATGCAATCGTTTTGGAATGATGCGATAAATCGGCAGCAATGCGGGTGGTGAAAATTCCATACGTGGCGTTTTTCTGGCAATTCTATTGCTGCGCCCGGCAAGTCACGATCAAAGTGTGAACTATTGAACGCGGCGCATCTTCAAGGCCGTCTGCCCACGTACCGAAACGAAATAGGTGCCAAGGGCGCCGCGGGTGATGCGGGCATCGTTGCCCGGCTTGGGCGACAGGACGAAATCATTGAGGTCGTTCTGCTCCCACGTGCTGCCATCGGCGAAGGTGATGACCCAGCCATTGGCGTTGTGGCGGGCGCTTTGGACGGTCGTGGTCACTTCCTTGATCTCGCCCTTATCCTCGTCGCTGCCGCCGAAGCCCATCAGCTTGGCGACGGGCGCGCCGAATCCGAATAGACCGCGCTTTGCGCGCTGCACCGCCTGCTTGTCCGCAACGACGATTTCCTTCTTGCGTGTGGCCTCATCCAGGGCAGCGGCCTGGCGGTCGAAGCAGGAAAGGCGTTGGGTGCTGTCGGTAACGGCGCGGCAGTCCATCAACTGCTGGAACAGCTCGGGCTGGGGTGGGGTTTCCTCGGCCTTTTTCGCGGCCGAGGCCGGCAGTGGGGACAGCAGGGCCAGAGTCATGACCGTCTTCAGGCTTGTGCTGATCGTCCCGCGCATCGTGTTGCCCCTTTTGCTGTGTAGCCGTCCGGTTGCATCCGGCGGTCGCGGGGTGGTTAGCAAGGCCCGGACGGCTTTCGCAAGGTTGTGCGCATGCGGTGCAATGGATGGGGAGTCTCGCCTGCGTATTGCGCAACAATACATCTCGTTTTCGGGCCGTGTTTCTTTCAATGTTGCGACAATGCCACGACCAATCGGTTGAAGTCGGCGGCGGCGAAGCGTCGCTCCGGAGCGCCGCAAATCTGTAATGTTGCGCATATGCCACAAGGTAACGGTAATGTTGCGCGGCAAGAGGCAAGGGCCTTTGCGATAGCCCAGCTTTGCGCAATGAAACGTCATCTTCCGGGGGCGCGACACATCGTCGCACGATTATTGCGTTGCCGGGGAATTCAAGGCGCATGGGTCACGCCGCGCCTTACGAAAGGGACACACCAGTGAAAAAATCCACTCTTACCGCGCTGAAGGCAGGTGCAGCACCCGTGGTGCTGGGCTTCGCCCTGGTCAGCAGCGCCGCATATGCGCAGGACGCAGCTGCACCCGCAGACGCCGCCCCCGCCGATGCCGGCACGCCGATCGTGGTTACCGGTTCGCGCATCGCCTCGCCGAACCAGACCTCGATCGCGCCGATCACCACGGTGACCTCGCAGGACATCAAGCTGCAGGGCACGATCCGCACGGAAGACCTGCTGAACTCGCTGCCGCAGGTTGTTGCCGGCCAGAGCTCGGGCCTCGCCAACGGCGCCACCGGTACCGCCACGGTCGACCTTCGCGGTCTCGGGCCGTCGCGCACCCTCGTGCTGATCAACGGCCGCCGTCTGATGACCGGCGACCCGAACAGCACCTCGTCGGCTGCCGACCTTAACTTCATCCCCGCCGCCCTGGTGAAGCGCATTGACGTGCTGACCGGCGGTGCGTCGGCCACCTACGGCGCGGACGCTGTCGCGGGCGTCGTCAACTTCCAGATGGATACGGAGTTCGAAGGCTTCCGTATCGACGCCAACTATGGCCTCTACACGCACAGCAACGGCAACGACTTTGCCCAGAGCGTGCTGGACCAGAAGGCCGGCAATCCGGCCTACACCTATCCGACCGGCACCAATGCCGACGGTGGCCAGTATGACGTGACCGCCGCGTTCGGCACCAGCTTCGACGACGGCCGTGGCCACGCCACCGCCTATGTCGGCTATCGCCGTGCCTCCGCCGTCACGCAGCGCAAGCGCGACTACTCGTCGTGCTCGATCGGCGCCAGCGCATCGGGCAAGTTCAGCTGTGGCGGTTCGGCCACCTCGAACCCCGGCAACGTGCTGTACTACGATCCCGCCAACCCCTCGTCGTCGACCATCGGCGCACTGGGTGCCGGCACGATCACGCAGGGCGCGCAGAACATCTACAACTTCGCCCCGCTGAACTACTATCAGCGTCCGGACGAGCGTTATACCGCCGGCGTCTTCACTGACTACGAGATCAGCGAAGCGATCCATCCGTACATGGAATTCATGTTCATGGATGACCGCACCGTGGCGCAGATCGCTCCCTCGGGCGACTTCGGCAACACGCTGACGATCAACTGCGACAACCCGCTGATGTCGGCTGCCCAGAAGGCCGAACTCTGCCAGGCGAGCAACCTGATCACCGGTTACATCGGCAACTTCCCGGTTGCTTCCGGCGCGCCGTTCAACTCGAACCCGGGTGCAGGACCGATCTCGTTCATCGATCCCACCACCGGCACGACCTACAACAAGGCGTTCATGCAGCTGCTGCAGCGTAACGTCCAGGGCGGTGCTCGTGAGAGCGACCTCCAGCACACCGCGTTCCGTACCGTCATCGGTTCGCGTGGCGAGCTGGGCAAGGCCTGGTCGTACGACGCCTACTACCAGTACGGCCGCACCAACTACTCGCAGGTCTACTCGAACGAGTTCTCGGCCTCGCGTCTCGCCAATGCGCTTGACGTGGTGCAGGGTCCCAACGGTCCGGTCTGCCGCGTTGCGCTGTCCGATCCGTCGTCGCGTTGCGCACCTTACGACGTGTTCAGCGGCAACATCTCGCAGGCCGCTATCGACTACCTGTCGGCTACCGGCTTCATGAAGGGCCAGACCTCGCAGCAGGTCGCCAGCGCCACCTTCACCGGCATGCTGGGCGAATACGGCATCCAGTCGCCGCTCGCTTCGGATGGCGTGAACGTTGCTCTCGGCGCCGAATATCGCCGTGACTCGCTGGAACTGAACACCGACGAAGCCTTCACCACCGGCGACCTCACCGGCCAGGGCGCTCCGACGCTCTCGACCGCGGGTAGCTACAAGGTCAGCGAACTGTTCGGCGAAATCGACGTTCCGATCGTTCAGGACGGTTTCGTCCAGAGCCTGTCGTTCAATGGCGGTTACCGCTATTCGCACTACAGCATCTCGAACGGCCGTACGTTCAACACCAACACCTACAAGCTTGGTCTCGAACTGGCTCCGATTTCGGACATCCGCCTGCGCGCCGGTTACAACCGTGCCGTTCGCGTGCCGAACATCCAGGAGATCTTCTCGCCGCAGATCGTCGCGCTTGACGGCACGACCGATCCTTGCGCCGGCGTGGATACGCTGTCGGCCGCTTGCGCCGCACAGGGTCTCACCGGCGGTACCTCGCTCAACCCGGCAGGCCAGTACAACGGCCTGATCGGCGGCAACCCCGATCTGAACCCGGAAAAGTCGACCACCAAGACCCTTGGTGTCGTGCTTGCTCCGCACTGGATCCCGGGCCTGACCGGCAGTGTCGACTGGTTCGACATCAAGGTGAAGGACGCCATCCAGCGTTACGGCGCCGATGCGATCCTGGCCGCTTGCGGTGACTCGGGCGGTACGGCGGACGCGTGCGATCTCATCCATCGTAACCCGGCCGGCTCGCTGTGGCTCAGCTCGGACGGCTACGTGGAAGACATCAACCACAACGTCGGTAGCGTGAAGACCCGCGGCATGGAGTTCAACGCCAACTACACCACCGAAGTGGGTAGCGCCGGTCGTCTGACCCTGAACATGGTCGGCACCTGGCTGAACCACTACACCGTCGATAATGGCCTGACCGAAGTGTACAACTGCGCCGGTTACTACGGCCCGACTTGCGGCACCCCGCTGCCCAAGTGGCGCCACAAGGCCCGCGTGTCGTTCAATACGGCCAACGGCATCGGCGTGTCGCTCCAGTGGCGTCACCTCTCGTCGGTCACCACCGAGTTCGCCAACCCGTCGAGCACGCTGCAGGACTCGCGCGCTCGCCAGCAGAACTCGCTGGACGACAAGCTGAAGTCGATGGACTACTTCGACCTGACGCTGACGGCAGCTCTGGGTGATCACCTGACCTGGCGTCTGGGTGCGACCAACCTGTTCGACAAGGATCCGCCGCTGGTCACCTCGACCGGTTGCGCCAGCGTGGTCTGCAACGGCAACACCTACCCGGGCACCTACGACGCCCTGGGCCGTTATGTGTTCACCGGCATCACCATGAACTTCTAATCGTTCCCTTGAACGTTTAGTCTTTGGCGGCGGTCTTCCCAGGGAGGGCCGCCGCCTTTGTATCCGGCCTCCGCGTAAATCGCGGGAAATGGCCCAGAATTTTCCGGATCCCGCGCATGACCGATACCGCCACGCCCTCCGATGAGCTTCGCCGGATCGCCGGACTTGCGCGCATGGGGCGGCTTGACGAAGCGGCCCTGGCGGTTGTCACGGCCGTGGCGGCGAACCCCGGCGATCCCACGCTGGCGGCGCTGGGCGGCGCGGTGGAGTTCCATCGCGGACAGTTCGCGCGCGCGGTACCCTATCTCGAAAGCGCCCATGCGCTGCGCCCGCAGGATCTGGTGGTGCGCGCCAATCTTGCCGAAAGCCGCTGGCGGATGGGCCGCGGTGACGAAGCGCTGGCGCTGTGCGACGAGACTTCCGCACGCGCCGACCCCAGCTTGCGGCTGGCTGGCCTGGGTGCGCATCTGGCCCAGGAAGCGGGTGATTTTCCGCTGGCAATCCGGCTCTATCGGATCGTTCTGGCGAAACGGGCCGACGACTGGTCGCTGCTGAACAATCTTGGCAATGCGCTTTCGCATGAGGGCGAACATGACGAAGCGGTGGAGGTGCTCCAGCGCGCGATGAAGCTGGCGTCGGATTCGCCGCCGATCCGCGTGAACCTGGGTACCGCGCTGCTGCGAGCCGAACTCACCGACGAGGGCATACAGGTTCTGCGCGATGCCGCGCGTGATTTCCCCGACGACCACGTGCCGATGCTGACGCTAGCGGCGTTCTACCGCGATACCGGGATGGACGCGCCGCATTACGAGGCGATTGCCGAAGCCGCCCGCCGCGCGCCCGCAGACGCCGGCCTTCGTTCCGATTACGGGCAGGAAGCCGCGCGCCGTAACGACTATGCCGTGGCCGAAAACGAATTCGAGGCGGCGCTGGCGCTGGAGCCTGCGCTGGGGCCGTCATTCGTCGGGCTGGCAGCAGTTTACGAACGCAGCAATCGCGAGGCCGAACTGGAGCCGCTGCGCGCCCGTGCCGTTGCGGGTGGTGCCGATGCGCCGACGATCGCCTTCATCGACGCCCTGCGTTGGAAGCGGACCGAGCAGTTCGAACAGGCTTTCGCGGCGCTTGAAGAGGCGGGCGAGGTCGTGCAGGCCAGCCGACGCCATCAGCTGCGCGGCATCATGCTGGACCGCATGGAGCGCTATGACGAGGCATTCGCCGAATTTACGGCGATGAACGCCAGCCTGCTGGACGATCCTTCGGGGCCCAGCGACCGCGCGGCACAGTTCCGCGCAGACATCGTGCGCAGAAAGGCATTGGTGACGGCGCCGTGGGTGGCAGGCTGGACCGATACGCCGGCCTGCGATCGCGCCGCGCCGGTCATCTTGCTGGGATTCCCGCGTTCGGGCACCACGCTGCTCGACACCATGCTGATGACCGCGCCCGATACGCTGGTGCTGGAGGAAGAGCCGTTTTTCGACCAGATCGAAACGGAGCTGGGTGGTGTCGAGGCGCTGGCGCAATTGGACGGCGCAGCCATTGCCGCCGCGCGCGCGCGCTATTTCGAACGGGTTTCGGCGCTGGGCACGCTGGGGCCGAACACCACGGTGATCGACAAGCACCCGCTTCATCTCAATAAGGTGCCGGTCATCCGCCGCCTGTTTCCCGACGCGAAGTTCGTACTGGCGCTGCGTCATCCCTGCGACGTCATCCTCAGCTGCTTCATCACCAACTTCCGCCCGAACAACGCGATGAGCAATTTCCTCGATCTGGAAACGGCTGCAACGTTCTACGACCTGACCTTCTCCAACTGGGCACAGGCACGCGCGGTGTTCGATCTGCCCGTGCGGACGGTCGTGTACGAACGGCTGATCGCCGATCAGGCGCGCGAGTTGGCGCCGCTGTTCGATTGGCTGGGCCTGCCCTGGCAGGGTGAGGATTTCGATCACCGGCAGGCAGCCCGATCGCGCGGCGTCGTACGAACGGCTAGCTATGCACAGGTGACCGAAGCGGTCTACACGCGCGCGGCCGGTCGCTGGCGGCGTTACGAGCGCCACCTTGCACCCGTTTTCGCAACGCTGAAGCCCTGGGCGGAGGGCTTCGGATATTCGCTCGATGACGATCGAGTACCGTCATGGTCGGAACCGCCCGGTTCCGACTTGCTTCAGAGCTGACCTGACCCGGGGGGGTAATGAATTCAGGCCTTTCGCAAACAGAATCGCAACTTGCGGAAATCGATCGACTTGTCGCGGCGGCGCGCTTGCCCGAGGCGGCGGATACACTTGAAAGGCTGCTGACCGGCAATGCCGGGGCTTTCGCCGGCGCGCAGGCTCTGACGCAATGGCTGAAGCTGGCGGCACTACGCCGTGCGCTGCGCCAGCCGCGCCGCGCGTTGGACGCGGTGCATCGGGCGCTGGAACTGGCGCCGCTCGACGTGATGGCGCTGGTCATGCGCGCGGGCCTGCTCGAAAGGCTGGGGGATCCCGGCGCCGGAGAGGCGTGGGGAGAGGCGATCGCGCAGAAGCCCGAAGGCGGGCTGCCCGCGCCGCTGGCCGCCGCCTACACGGCGGGCGAGGCATTCCATGCCGACTGGCAGGCCAAGCGCGAGCAGAAGCTGGCAGAAGCCAGCGAGGCCGCGCTCGCCCGGGCCGAGGCTGACGTCGGCGCGGCAGCCGCTGTCGAAGCGGTCGATCCGACGGGCGACGACGTGGCGTGGAAGCTGGCGCGGTTCCGTGACAACATCCTGCACAAGACGCGGGTCTATCACTCGAACCCCACCCATTTCCACTATCCGGGACTGGTCGAGCGTGAGTTCCATCCTCGCCACACGATGCCCTGGCTGGCCGATGTGGAGGCCGGTTTCGACGCGATCCGCGGGGAAATGCTGGCTCTGATCCAGTCCGAACGGGCCGAGTTGGAACCCTATGTCCAGTACGAGGAACGCCAGTCGCTGGACCAGTGGCGCGCGTTGAATCACAACCCCGACTGGAGCGCGATCCACCTGCTGCGCCATGGCAAGGTGGTGGAACGCAATGCCGCACAGGCGCCGCGCACGATGGAGATCCTGTCGCGCCTGGCGCAGCCGCAGGTTCCCGGTGCCTCGCCCAATGCGATGTTCTCGCTGCTGGCGCCGCGCACGGCGATTCCGGCGCATGTCGGCGTCGACAACACGCGGCTGGTGTGTCACCTCCCGCTGGTGGTGCCGCCGGGCTGCTGGTTCCGCGTGGGCGCCGAAACCCGCGAATGGCGTGAGGGAGAGGCCTTTGTCTTCGACGATACCATCGAGCATGAGGCGATGAACCCCAGCGACGTGCTGCGCGTGGTGCTGATCTTCGACGTCTGGCATCCCGGCCTTTCGCAGCCCGAACGCGATGCGGTGGCTGCGACCATCGCTTCGGAAGGGCGGGGCTGACCAACCATGCGGCCTGTCATGGCAGAACGGGACGATCCCGAAACGCTGGCCGGGCTTGCCGGGCAGGCGCTGGCGGACGGTGGCGAGGAAGCGGCCGAAGCGCGGCTGACCCGCTATCTGGATCGGCATCCGGCCGACCCCGCACTGCTGCATTGGGTGGCGATGCTGCGCCGCGCGCTCGACCGGCGCGACGGGGCAATTTCCGCGCTGGAGCATGCCCTTCGCCTGTCGCCCGACAATGGGGGCATCGCCCATGCCTTGGCGCATGTGCGGCTGGAGGCGGGCCTGCCCGCGTCGGCGGCGTTCGAGCAGGCGATCCGGCTGGCACCGGCCAAGGCCGAGATCCGGCTGGGTCTGGCATCGGCGCGCCATTCCGAAGGAGAGGGCGCGCGGGGGCTGGCTGAGATGGAGGCGATGCTCGCGGCCAATCCGGGCTGGATGGAAGGGCATCGGCAATTCGCGCAACTGGCCACGCATTTGGGCCAAAGCGCGCGGGCGCTGGCGACGATAGAGGCGGCGCTTTCGCGCTTTCCCGACAGCGATTCCTTGCGGGGACTGGCGGTGGACCTGCTGCTGGCGGGTGAGCGCTTTGCGCCCGCTTTGGCGGTGGCGGATCGTGCGCTGGCACGAAACGGCCCGAGCGCGCGGTTCCAACTGGCGCGCGCGGCAGCGCTGGACGATCTGGGCCGCATCGATGACGCGGCAGCGCAGTTCGCCGTGCTGGGGGTTCCGGCCGATCAGGGGCATGCGGTCTGGCTGGTGCGCCATCTGCTGCGCGCGGGCCGCCATGCCGAGGCGCGCGAGACCATCGAACCGTGGCTGACGGCACCGGGAGCCGAGGGCATGTGGCCCTACGCCGCGCTGGCATGGCGGCTGACGGGCGATCCGCGTTCGCAATGGCTGGACGGGCAGGCGGGCCTGACCCGCGTGGTCGATCTCGACCAGCAGGAGATGGGCCTTGGCGAATTGCGGGCTTTCCTGTCCCGTCTTCATGGCCGTTCGGGCCGGTTCCTGGATCAATCGGTGCGCGGCGGCTCGCAGACCGACGGCGCGCTGCTTTCGCGAATCGAGCCGGAAGTGGTGCGCCTGCGCAGGCTGCTGCGCCGGGAGGTGGCGCGCTATATCGCCGATCTGCCGCCGGCGGACGCGGCGCATCCCTTGCTCTCCCACGCACGCCCGGCGCGGCCGCGCTTCACGGGCAGTTGGTCGGTCCGGCTAGCGGGGGCGGGGTTCCATACCCCCCATCACCATCCGCAGGGCTGGATCAGCTCGGCGCTCTATATCTCGGTTCCCGAGGGGCTGGAGAACGGGCAGGGGCATCTCGATCTGGGCGGCGCCCCGGCATCGCTGGGAATCGAATTGGCTCCGCGTCTTACGGTGGCGCCGCAGCCCGCGCGGCTGGTGCTGTTCCCGTCGTGGATGTGGCACGGCACCCGCCCGTTCCCGTCGGGCGAGCGGATGTCGGTGGCATTCGACGTAGCCCCGCCGCCGCGCACCTGAACGCGGATGCCAGTATCTGCCTGCTATCCGCCCGCGCCTCCCTGCCGTTTTCGCCCCTGCCTGCTCATATCCTGGGCACTTGAACCGCACCGCGACGCGGCATAGATTCGGTCCATTGAGAAAACGGCGCAGTGCCTGCGGGGCGCGCGCCTGGGAGAATACAATGTTGAAGCGTACCCCTGTTCTGATTGCCGCCTTTTTGTTGACTGCGACACCTGCATTTGCCGCCGGCCAGACCACTGCGCCGACAGCCCCGGCTGCTGCCGACGCAACCAACGGCGCCGCTGCTGCCGCCAGCCCCGCGACCGGACAGGCTGCGGCCCAGCCCGCCGCGCAAGTGACGCCGATCGAAAAGAAGGATCCCATCGTCTGCCAGCGCCAGCAGGAAATCGGCTCGCTGCTGCACGCGAAGAAGGTCTGCATGCCCAAGAGCCAGTGGGATGCCCAGCGCCAGCTCAACCGCGAGAATATCGAGCGTTCGCAGATCCAGCGCGGGATGGACCCGGTTCAGTGACGGTCTGCCTCCGGCGGCGGGTAACGTCGCCGGGGCGGGTTTTCGTGCTGAGTGTTGACCTGTCCACGAAGGCCGCTTAACCGGCCGATTAAATTGTCGTGCAACCTTCCCGCACAGGCGGAGGGCGGGCGGCTTCGTGGAACGGGAGAATTCGATGATTCTGGACAGCAGCACGGCCGCCGTAGTCACCGGCGCAGCCTCCGGCCTTGGCGCGGCTACGGCCCGCGGCCTTGCGGCCAAGGGCGTGAAGGTGGCGATCTTCGATCTGAACGAGGAAGCCGGCGAGGCGATCGCGGCAGAGATCGGCGGCGTGTTCTGCAAGGTGGACGTGACCAGCGACGCCAGCGTCGATGCCGGTTTCGCCAAGGCCCGTGCCGCGCATGGCCAGGAACGCGTGCTGGTGAACTGCGCGGGCATCGCGCCTGCCGCCAAGACCGTGGGCAAGAACCGTGAGACGGGCGAACCGCGCGCGCATGACATGGCGGTGTTCGAAAAGGTGATCGCGATCAATCTGGTCGGCACCTTCCGCTGCATCAGCAAGTCGGCCGCGGGCATGGTCACGCTGGATCCCGTCGACGAATTCGGTGCGCGCGGGGCGATCGTCAACACGGCTTCCGTCGCGGCGCAGGACGGGCAGATCGGCCAGGCCGCCTATGGCGCGTCCAAGGGCGGCGTGCTGGCGATGACCCTGCCGGTCGCGCGCGACCTGATGAGCGAGGGCATCCGCGTCAACACCATCCTGCCGGGCATTTTCGAAACGCCGATGATGGCGTCGATGCCGCAGCAGGTGCAGGATGCGCTGGCGGCGATGGTGCCGTTCCCCAAGCGTCTGGGCAAGGCAGAGGAATACGCCAAGCTGGCGCTGTTCATGGTCGAGCACGACTACCTCAACGGCGAGAGCGTCCGTCTGGACGGCGCGATCCGCATGGGGCCGAAGTAACGGCGGCGGCCATGGCTCCGACCGGCACGACCAGCAGCGAAGAGACCGCGCCGCCCCCGGGCGCGCGGTCGCATCTGCTCGACACGGCGAGCGCGATCATGCGCGAAGGCGATGTGATCGACATTTCGCTGTCCGAACTGTCCTTGCGCTCGGGCCTCAATTCGGCGCTGGTGAAGTATTACTTCGGCAACAAGGCCGGGCTGCTGAAGGCGCTATTGGACCGGGACTGGCAGGCCATCGTCACCAGCGTGGACGCGCTGCTGGCGAAGGACGGCTGGTCTCCGGAGGCCAAACTGCGCCGCCATCTCTGGAAGGTGGTCGATACCTTCTACGAAGTGCCGTACCTCAACCGCCTGACCATGCGCATGGTGCGCGAAAGCGACGATGCCGAGGCGCGGCGCATTGCCGACAGCTACCTCTCGCCGATCTATCGTGCTTATGAGGAACTGATCGGCAACGGCGTGGATGCCGGGGTTTTCCGCGAGATCGACCCGCAACTGTTCTACTTCACGGTGACGGGGGCGGTGGACCGGTTCTTTTCGGCGCGGCTGGTTCTCAAGCACTGTTTCGGTCAGGACACATTGACCGAGGAACTGCGCGACCGCTATCGCGAGCATACCATAGACATCATCATGGCAGGTATTCTTGCGCGCTGAAAAAGGCAGCTTCTGGCACATCGGGGTGATCGGCGGATCGGGCCTGACCGCCGGGATCGAACTGGAAGAAGCACAGGAGATTTCGGTCTCCAGCCCCTTCGGAGACGCTTCGGGGCCGGTGGTGACCGGGCGGCTGGAAGGGATTCGCTTCACTTTCATCGCCCGCCACGGGGCAGGGCACGCGATCCCGCCGTCCGCCGTGAACTATCGCGCCAATATCGACGTGCTGGCGCGCTGCGGCGTGACCGACGTGCTGGCGCTTTCCGCCATCGGTTCGCTGCGCGAGGAGATGGCGCCGGGGCAGATGGTGATGGTCGATCAGTTCATCGACCGCACCCATGGCCGCAACGGCAGCTTTTTCGGCACCGGCATGGTGGCGCATGTCTCATTGGCCGATCCGGTCTGCCCGCGCCTTTCCGCGCTGGCGGGCGAAGCTGCCAAGCTGGCCGGGGCCACGGTGCATCCGGCCGGATGCTACCTGGCCATGGAAGGGCCGCAGTTCTCCACCCGTGCCGAAAGCCGGATGTATCAGGCCTGGGGCGCGGACGTGATCGGCATGACCGGAATGCCCGAGGCGCGGCTGGCGCGCGAGGCGGAACTGCCTTACGCGATGCTGGGCATGGTTACCGACTATGACGCATGGCGCGAGGATGAGGCCGGCGTCGAAGTCAGCCACGTGCTGGAAGTCATGCACGCCAACGCCCGGATTGCCCGCCAGACGTTGCGCCTGCTGGCCGCCACGCTGCCGGCAGAGCGGACGCATAGCCCTATCGACCATGCGCTGGACCACGCGCTGATCACCGCGCCCGATGCGCGCGATGCCGGCGTGCTGGCAAGGCTGGACGCGGTGGCGGGCAGGGTGCTTGCCCCGCAGGGGTGATCCGGCTGTGGCGAAACGCAAGAAGCGCTATCTGACGGCGACGATGCCCGATGGTTACGTAAAGACCATCGGGCCCACGGCCGATCCCTTCACGCATTACTGGCGCATCGTTGCCGAGCTGGAAAACGGCAAGACCGAGGTGTTCTGGGGGCACGAGCGTTCGCTGGCGGAGGCCAAACGCAAGCGCGCGGCCACGGAAGAGGCCAAGCGCATGCGCGGCTGGAAAAGCTATCAGTTCGAGATCGTGGAACTGGTCGAAGTCCCAATCTGAACCATTTGATCTTGGTGGCAAATCCGCATCGGCGGAAGGGAAATGGTGGAGCCTAGCGGGATCGAACCGCTGACCTCCTGCATGCCATGCAGGCGCTCTCCCAGCTGAGCTAAGGCCCCAATCATTTCAGCAGATCGATCCTGGGAAGGCCGATCCGTGCCCCTGCTTGCGCCGGGGAGGAGCGCCCTTTGGCGGGACTTTGCCGGGCTGGCAAGAAGAAAATGAAGTTATCGACAGGCTGTTTTGCCCGAGCCGCCGATCCGGCCCTGAAAATGGGATTCGCCCCATCGGCTTGCGGCGGATTTGCTGCGCCAGAACCATTTCCACACGGCGCTCTGCAGCGCGACTCGCGCGGCGCTGATTACCGGGCGGAACCACCATTCCGCCTCCTTTGCCGGGATCGCCAAGCTGGTGACCGGCGGCCTTCGCGGCGGACTCCGCAGGATTGGGCAATAGGATTTAGGGCAACAGGGGTGGCACGGTCGCAGTGCGCCTGTAGAAGCGCGTCATGACCGGCCTTTCCCTGCTGCTCGCTTTCGTCGTCGCGGCGACGATCCTGACCATCACGCCCGGCGTGGACACGGCCATGGTGCTGCGTTCGGCCACCGTGGACGGGCGCCGCCCGGCCGCCTTTGGCGGGATGGGCATTCTGGTGGGCTGTCTGATCTGGGGTGCGGCGGTGGCGCTGGGCCTGGGCGCGCTGCTGCGGGCGTCCGAAATGGCGTATGCGATCGTGAAGTTCGTCGGCGCGGCCTACCTGTTGTGGCTGGGCGCCAAGCTGGTGTTGCGCCCGCGTGAGGCTCTGGACGTGAAGGAGGGGGCGGCAGATGCGGCCCCGGCGGGGCGAGGGGCGTTCCTGCAGGGCTTCCTCACCAACATGCTCAATCCCAAGATCGGCGTGTTCTACGTAACCTTCTTGCCGCAATTCGTGCCCCACTCGGTAACGGGCAGTGCGGGCGTGGCCGGCTACACGTTCTTCCTTGCGGTGGTCCATGTGCTGCTGACGGTCGTGTGGTTCGCGGCACTGATCTGTGCGGCGGCGCCACTCGGCCGGTTCCTGCGCCGCCCTGGTGCGGTGAAGACGATGGACCGGCTGACGGGCGGGGTGTTCGTGCTGTTCGGGCTGAAGCTGGCGACATCCTCGGCGCGTTGAGCGGGTGCGTGCTCGCCCTCTGCGCAGGAGACTGCGCGGATGATGAAACCGGGCGCGTAGCCAACCCCCAAAAGCAAACCCCCTTCCGCGGCCTGTGCCGGGAAGGGGGCTGGTATCGTGGTGAGGTCGGCGGCCGTTTACTTCGGCGGCGGGTGCGGGTCACCGCCGGAGAAGGCGTCGGCGATCGAGCAGGCGGCCGGGCCCAGAATGACGACGAACAGCGTCGGCAGAATGAACAGGATCAGCGGCACGGTCATGATCGCAGGCAGGCGCGCGGCCTTTTCCTCGGCACGCATCATGCGCTCGTTGCGGAATTCGGCCGAGAGCACGCGCAGCGCCGATGCCAACGGGGTGCCGTAGCGCTCTGTCTGGATCATGGTTGTCACCACGCCCTTCATCGCATCCAGATTGACGCGATAGGCCAGGTTCTCGAAGGCCTGGCGGCGCTCGGTCAGGAACGAGAGTTCGATCGAGGTGAGCGAGAATTCCTCGCCCAGTTCCGGATAGGCGCGGCCCAGCTCGCGGGCGACGCGATCGAACGCGGCGTCCACGGTCAGGCCGGCTTCGGCGCAGATCACCAGCAGGTCCAGCGCGTCCGGCAGGCCCTTGCGGATCAGGTCGGTACGCTTGGTGATCAGGTTCTGCAGGAAGATGTCCGGGCCCTTGTAGCCCAGCAGGAGCATGGCGGCGAAGCCCATGAAGCGTTTGAAGGCGCTCCATTCGGGGAAATAGTTGATGCCGTAGATCACCAGCGCGGCGGTGCCGCCCAGCACGATCGGGGCGACCATGCGGGCGAAGACGACGGCAACGGCCCATTCCTTGTTGCGGATGCCGGCCTGCGCCAGTTTCTGCTGGATGACCTTCAACTGGCTGTCCTGCAGCACGCGCATCGCGCCCAGCACGCTGCCGATCTTGTCGGTCGTCTCGTTGCGGCGGACGACCGAGGTGCGCTTCTTGGCGGTGCTGGTGACGAGGCCGGACTTCAGCGCTTCGCGGCGCTGGTTCAGCGCCTTCACGCGCTTTGCCATCGGGTCGCGCACGGTGACGGCGGCATAGATCGCCATCAGCACCGAGACGGCGGCCACTGCGGACAGCAGCGTGGCGACGAAGTAGACGTCGAAACCGAGAAGGGTGGGGCCGGCGGATTGGTTGAGCATGGTGATTCTTTCCGCTCAGATCTCGAAGCTGACCATCTTGGCCATGATGAAGGCGCCGATGCCCATCCAGATGCCGCCGCCGATGCCGGCGACCATCAGGCGTTCGTCGATGAAGAACTTTCCGATGTAGCCCGGGTTGATCCAGTAGATCATGCCGAAGACGATGAAGGGCAGCGAGCCGACGATGTAGGCGGAGGCTTTCGATTCCGAGCTCATCGCGCGGATCTTCAGCTTCATCTGCGAACGCTTGCGCAGCACGTCGCCCAGGTTGGCCAGCGTTTCCGCCAGGTTGCCGCCGGTTTCGCGCTGGATCGCCAGCGTGATGCAGAAGAAGTTGAATTCGGGGATCTCAAGCCGGTCGGCGGTATTCTGGAGCGCTTCCTCCATGGTCTTGCCGATCTTCATGCGTTCGGTGACGAGCTTGAATTCCTCGCCCACCGGGCCGGGCACTTCGGCGGCGACGATACCCAGCGTCTCGGTAACCGGAAGGCCCGAACGCAGGCCGCGCACCAGAAGGTCGATGGCGTCGGCGAACTTCACGTTGAAGGAATTGGTGCGGCGCGAGATCAGCTTGCCCAGGACGAAGTGCGGCAGCCAAATGCCCAGGAACCCACCGAAGGCCAGCGCGAACAGAGGCACGCCGGACTTCAGATAGACCAGCAGGGTCAAGGTGACGGCCAGTCCTATCGAACCATAGATGTACTGCGATACCGTCCAGCTCTGGCCCGAACGGTGCAGGCGCAGGGCCAGCGCGTCGATCCTCGAACCCGATCCGGCAGCCTTGTGCACGCGCGGCTTGCGGGCGGCGACGGCACGGCGCATCTGCGCCTCCATCCGGTCGGTCTGGCTCTGCGAATGGCGAAAGCGCACCGACTTCAGGCGGCGGGAGGATTCCTTGGTCGGCGAAGGGCCGGAGAACGCGGCAAGAACCAGCCCGATCACTGCGATCAGGCCGACTGCCACCAGGATGAGCTGCATCACATTCATTGCCGTCGTCCGTCCGTAACCGGGCCAGGCCCGCCGCGTGGGATGGCCCCACGCGGCGGCATCAGGCCGCCGTTTCCTTCTTGGTGCTCTTGCTCATCATCGCCTTGAGGTCGAACTTGCCGAGCAGCGACGGTTTGGCCGCGCCCTTTTCGGACGCTTCGCCCGCTTCATCGAGGATCATGCGCGAGAGTTCGCGGATGGCCCCGCCCGCGCGGGTGGAGCGGTTGGCGTCGGCGAAAGTCTGGCCCAGCTTGGCCGCCGTGGAAGCGGCCTTGAGGTCATAGGGGATCGAGAGCTGAATGCGCGTCTCGATCGAAGCCTCGAAATCGGCCTTGCTGATTTCCGCCAGACCCGACTGGATCTTGTTGGCCACCACGATCACCCGGGCATGGGGGGCGTGGGCCTTCAGCCAGGACAGCATGCGAATGGTGTCGCGCGCGGAAGCCAGCGTCAGTTCGGTGGCGAGCACCACCACGTTCACGTCGGCCACCAACTGCGGGAAGTTGATCAGCATGTTGCGCGGCAGGTCGATCACCGTCATCTCGAAAGCCTGCCGGAACTCTTCCTCCAACTGGACGAAGGCGGAACCGTCGGTCATCAAGGGAGCGCTGATCGGCGCTTCGGCGGACAGGATCGCAAGATTGTCGTTGGCGCGGATCATCGCGCGTTCGATGAACAGGCCGTCGATACGGCTGGGATTCTCGATCGCGTCGGTCAACCCGCGGCCCGGCTCCAGATCCAGCACCAGCGCGCCGGTGCCGAAATGGATGTCGAGATCGAGCAGGGCAGTCGGCAGCTTGTTGTCGGCGCTGAACAACCAGGCGAGCGAGGTGGCGAGCGTCGATGCGCCGACACCGCCGCGCGTGCCGATCACCGCCGTTGCGATGTGCGGCTTGGTGATGCCGCCGTCATGGCTGCGCGGCGCGGTGAACACGGCCTGCGCCTGCGCCAGCGAATCGCGCACTTGCGAGGGCGAAAGCGGCTTCAGCAGATAGTCGTGAATGCCGCTGGCAATCAGGTCGCGGTAGAGGCGCACGTCGTTGACCTGGCCCACCGCGACGACGACCGTGCCCGGTTCGCACACTTCGGCCAGGGCATTGATATCGTTCAGCGGATCGCCGCTTTCCGACAGGTCCACCAGCAGGATGTTGGGCGATGCGGTAATCGCCAGCGACTGCACGGCGTTGCGCAGGCCGCCCTTGTTGCACTTCTCCGGCTGCCAGCCCATCTCGATCGCGATCGGACGCAGGACGTCGAGCGAGGCCTCGTCGCAGAGATAGGCGGCGAACTGGTCGCGGCCGGTGGGGCCGCCGGATTTCCAGGGTGCGTTCACAGGATTAGCTCCCCTTCGAAGAGGTGGAAGAAACGGCAGTACCGCCACTGCCGGTCGGGGCGGCGTTGCGCCAGGCGTCGATCGCCTTGGAGCTGCGCACGCTGGAAGTGCCATCCGATTGCTGGCCGTGAACCAGATCTTCCGGGTTGGCGACCATCGCGGCAAGGTTCGAATTGTTGGCGCAGCCATAATTGCTGGACAGGCCGTTGCCGGGATTGAAGTCGCTGTTGGTCGACCAGTTCGGGCAACCGGGCACCGACGCCTTGGCTCGCACCAGCACCACGCGCGCGCGGCCCTGATCCAGATAGCCTTCGGTGGCCGGCGCGCCTTCGCTCAGCTGCATGCCGAAGCGCGAGGCAACGGCTTCGACCGCGCTGCGCGTGGCCGGGTTGCCGCTGGTGTCTTCGATATAGACGCGGTCGCCGTAACGGGCGCCCATGGCGGTGAACCAGTCGGCAAGGCGGGTCTGCTCACCATAGGCCAGGCCATCGCCGCCGATGCCGACGTCCAGCGTATAGTTCACTTTCTCCACCACCGGCTGATGAACCGAATTCATCGAGCGGTTGGTCGGAATGCCACCGCAGGCGGACAGCGCGAGGCCAAGCGAGAGGGCGAATGCGCCCCCGGCGATGCGGCCGGAAAGAGCCCGGTTCGGGGCGCTCTTGATCAGGATCATCGGTTTCACCTTTCTCACTTCATGCTGAAGCCGGGGCGGGCACCGGACGCCGAAGCGCCCTTGGAGCCTTTCCCGTCGCTTGCGCGGGCTTCGCCACCCACCGACGGACCCGCCGGAGCGCTGTTCCCGTTGGCGGCCGGCGCGGGTGTGGCGTTGCCGGCGCCGTCGCTGGCCATGTTGCCCAGCAGGCGCTGCAGGTCGTTGGGCGCGTTGAAGCCGTCGGTCGGCAGCTTGATGTCGTTCGCGTCCACCGGGTTGACGAGGTAGGGAGTGACCACGATCACCAGCTCGGTCTCCCCACGCTTGTAGTTGGTCGACCGGAACAGCGAGCCAAGGATCGGGATATCACCCGCACCGGGCAGCTTCTGGATAGTGTTCTGCGAATTGTTGCTCAGCAGGCCAGCAATCATGAAGCTTTGGCCGGAACCCAGCTCCACCGTCGTTTCCGCGCGGCGCACGTTTAGCGCGGGGACCGAATAGCCGTTCAGCGAAACCGCGCCGTCAGCCGTAAGCTCGGATACTTCGGGGCGTACGCGCATCGAGATGCGGCCGTTCGACAGGACTGTTGGCGTGTAGCTGAGCGAGACGCCATAGTTTTTGTATTCGACGGAAATGGTGTTGCTGGTGCCGCCCTGCGCAACCGGGATCGGGTATTCGCCACCTGCGAGGAAATTGGCCGTCTCGCCCGAAAGCGTGGTCAGGTTCGGCTGGGCAAGGGTGGTGGAAAGGCCCACCGTCTCGCCCGCGTCCAGCGCGCCAAGGATGTTCATGCCGAACAGCTTGCCCATGCCCGCCAGCGTGCTGCCAGTGGTGATGGGATTGACCCCGGTGCCGGGAGTCGTCGTCCCATCAGGGTTGGTGCGGACGATAGTGTTTCCCATGCCGAGAGGGCCGCCCGTGTTGAATTTATCGTACCAGCCGCTGCGGCCTTGGCCGAGGCCGAACTGAAAGCCGCCGGTGCCGTCGATCGTGGTGATGTTCGTTTGCAACTGCTTCACCAGCGTGCGGCTGACTTCGGCGATGCGAACCTGCAGGTTGACCTGCACGGGCGTCGCCAGCCGCAGGCGGCTGATCACATTGGCCTCCTTGCCGACATAGGCCTGGACCAGACGCTCGGCCTCGGCCGCATCTTCGGGCGACTTGACGGTGCCGGTCAGCAGGAACGTGCCGGTGCCCACGGTGGAGACGCCGATCCTGGCTTCCGGCATGGCGAGGTGCAGCATCGAATCGACGCTGTCGATGTTCGAACCGACCCGGATCGTGGCCGACCAGACTACCGCGCCCGCTGCATTGCTGGCGTAGACGGTGGTGGTGCCGCCGGCCTTGCCGAACAGGTAGAACTGGTTGCGCGACTTGACCTGGACGTCGGCGACCGCGTCGTTGGCCACGAACACGTCGGTCATCGCGCCGGGCACGTTGACCAGCTGGCCGTTGCCGATTGCGAGCGAGATGTCCTGCGCCGGACGGACCACCGACTGTGCGGTAACCGGGGCGGCAAACGGCATGGCCAGCGGCGAAAGCACGCAGGCGGCGCGCAGCAGGGACTTGAGAAGGCGCGTGTTCATCGGATTGCCCTTCGTCGGATAAAAGCGGTTGAGGTGCGGCGCAGACATCAGTGGCCGCCCACGGATTCGACGGTGACGTTCTTGCCGCGGGTCACGCGGACCACCGGGCCCAGCGGAACGGTCGGGCCAGCGGCGGCGGGAACCCGTGCGGGCGACATGATCGGCGCGGCCGGGCCTGACATGGCCGGACGGCTGGAACGCTGGAAGCGCGAGACGTCGCCGCCGGTCTGGTAGGTGGTGTTGCCTTCCATCGGCTGGTTCATCGCCGTGCGCATGATCTGTTCTTCCTGCGCCTTGGTCGCGCCTTCGGGCACCTTGACCTCACCGGCGGCGAGGATGCGATCGAAGTCGCTCTGGTTGTCCGCGATCGAGCGGAGCGAAAGGCTGATCGTGCCCAGTTCCTGCGCGACGGCCACCTTCTCGGCGATGCGGGGGGTGACTTCGAGGGTGACGGTGCTGAAGGCGTGGACCACGGTCTTGCCTTCCACCACTTCGTTGTCGGTGGCCTGGTCGGTGGCGAGCACGCGCATGTTGCGCAGGATCGTTTCCGAAGCGCGCAGCGGCTGGCCGCCATCGTTGCCGGTGACCTGCTGCGTGAGCACGAGGTCGACGTGGTCACCTGGGAAGATGAAGCCGCCGACGCCGGTCTTGGCGGAAACGGGGATGGTCACCGCACGCATGCCCGGCGCCAGCGCGGCGGCCAGGAAGCCGCGATCGCCCGGTGCGACGAGGCCGCCCTGGGTGATCGGCTGGCCGGCAGTGATGGGATAGCGGACCACGGTGCCGAGCAGCTTCTGCATGTCGGCCTCGCCCTCGATGAAGTAGGCGTCCTTCACCAGTTCCTTGGGCCAGTCCTGATAGGAGATCGAATCGGCGGTGATGATCGTCCCGACCGGCAGCGCGCGTTGGGCCACCAGGACCTTGGGGCCGGTGGGCACGGCCACGGCGCCGGCCTGCGGTGCAGCGGCACCGCTGAACAACGATCTGGCGACAAAGGCGGTGCCGGCTGCGACAAGCAACGCGACGACCAGCAGCACCAGCTTCTTCTTATCCATGGCTCAAAAGCCCCCTGAGTATCCCCGACTAACTCTGTGTACCTTCGGGTAAATTGGTTAAAATCAGGTTCACCCCAGCAGGGCGCCCGATTGGACATTGGTATGAATTGCCGAAATCGCGCGGTCCGCGATCACCCAGAGCCCGGCTGCCGCGATGGCGACGCCGTAGGGCACTTTCAGCTTCGATTTCTGGCGGCGCTGAATGTGGATGAAGGCGAGGGTGAACAGGACGACCACGGCAAGCCCGATGGCTGCCGCCGCCAGGCCGGACATGCCGGCGAAACCGTTCGGCATCGCCAGCGGCTGGCCGGTCGCCAGCGTCCAGATCATGCTGGTTGCCAGCCAGACCCAGCCCGCGGCAAAGATCCATGCAAGAATGTCGCGCGCCTGTTCGCCGGGGCGACGCTGCATGTTGAGCGCGGCCATGGCGACCGAGGCGCCCCCGCCGGCAATGGCCATCAGCACCACCAGCACCAGAAAATGCTGGGGGGAGAACCACAATGCCAGCGCCGTCAGCAGTTTGACGTCGCCGCCGCCCATCTGGCGCACGATGAAGAGGAGGCAGGCCACCACGAAAGTCACCAGCGCAAGGCCGATCTGGAATCCGGCCTGCGTCCAGCTGTAGCCCATCGCCAGCCACCACAGCGGGGCGGCCAGTGCGATGCCAAGGTTAAGCGCGTTGTCTATCTCGCGCCGCTTCAGGTCGGTGAAGGCGGCGACGAGCAGCGCGGTTGCCAATGCGGCCAGCAATGCGTAGGCAAAATACGCGGCGAACATGCGTTAGGACCCCCCTTAACAGGGGAATGATCTAGCGAGTATCACTTACCAAATAGTAACCAGTGCGCTGAGGCTGGAATTAGCCACGTGACCATCGAAACAAGCGAAATTCCCCATCCTTTCAAGGTAATGGAAAAGAAGGACCAGGCCCGCCGGGCGATCCCGCACGATGCCGTGGAAGGCCGCTGGCTGGCGGCGGACGGCAAGACCGCGATCCGCCGGATCGACTGGGCGGCCCCCGAAAGCCCGCGTGGATCGCTGCTGTTCCTGCCGGGGCGCGGCGACTGCTACGAGAAGTGGCTGGAGACGCTGGAACAGTGGGCGGAAGAGGGCTGGGCGGTCAGTTCGATCGACTGGCGCGGACAGGCCCTAAGCGGTCGTCTGGGGCGTGACGGTACCACCGGCCATGTCGACGATTTCGCCACCTGGATCGACGATCTGGCGAAATTCTGGGCCGATTGGGCGGGCCGCACACCCGGCCCGCACGTCCTTGTCGGCCATTCGATGGGCGGGCACCTGGCCATGCGCGCGGTGGCGGAAAAGCGCGTCGATCCCGATGCGCTGGTGCTTTCGGCGCCGATGCTGGGCATCCATCCCACCGCGATTCCCGCCGCGCTGCTGCACCCGGTTTCCCGCGTCATCGCCGCGCTGGGCGATTCGCGCCGCCCGGCGTGGAAAGGCAACGAGAAGCCCCAGTTGATCCCGAATGCCCGGGCGCTGCTGCTGACCCATGACGAATCGCGCTATGCCGATGAGGACTGGTGGCGGCGGGAACGCCCCGCCATCGCCATGGGCCCGGCGAGCTGGGGCTGGATCGAACGGGCGCTGGCCTCGATTCGGGGGCTGGAGGCGAAGGGCGTGCTCGAATCGGTGGACGTGCCGGTGCTGCTGCTGGCCGCCCGGCATGACGGTTTGGTCTCATGGCCGGCGATTCGCCGTGCCGCTGCCCGCCTGCCGCATTCCCGGATGGTCGATTGGGGCCGCGAGTGCCGGCACGAGATCTTGCGAGAGGTCGATCCCGTGCGCGATCGGGCGATGGCCGCGATCCGGGATTTCCTGAACGATACGGCGCCCGTCAGCGTCTGAATCGGATCGCGAGCCGGCTATTTCTGGATTGCGGCATTTTCCGGAGCGCCAGGTGATGCCACCCGCGTCGAAAATGCTCTAGGGGCTGCCCCCTATGGATTCGCGGTTCGATATCGTCGTCGTCGGCGCCGGCATGGCCGGTGCCTCGCTGGCTGCGCGGCTTTCAGGCCATGGCGACGGGAATCCGGGCGTGCTGGTGATCGAGGGCGAGGATCGCCCCGGGTATCACGCCACCGGCCGCTCCGCCGCCTTCTGGACCGAGAGCTATGGCGGGCCGGGCGTCCAGCCATTGACGGCGGCGTCCGGCCCCGAACTTCGCGCACTGAACATGTTGGCGCCGCGCACGGCGCTGACGCTGGGCCGCGCGGGCGAGGAAGCCGAAGTCGAGCGCTTCGCGCGGGTCTACGGCGATCTGGGCGTAGAGGTTCATGTGCTGGACCGCGCAGGGATCGCCGCAAGGGTGCCCGGTCTGCGCGACGGCTGGACCTCCGGCGTGCTGGAGCCGAGCACCTGCGATATCGACGTGGCCGGGCTGCACCAGCACTATCTGGCCACCGCCCGCCGTCAGGGGGTGGAGATCCGCTGCCGCGCAGGCCTGCGCGCGGCCATGCGCACGGCGACCGGCTGGACGCTGGCGCTGGCCGATGGCGGCGAGATCACGTGCGCGGTGCTGGTCAATGCCGCCGGGGCATGGGCCGATCCGGTGGCGCGGCTGGCGGGCATCGCGCCGCTGGGGATCGCGCCCTATCGGCGCACGGTCGCGCAGCTGGCTGTCGGCCGCCCGGTGCCGGACGACCTGCCGCTGGTGCTGGATCTGGGCGAGACATTCTATTTCAAGCCCGAACACGGCCGCCTCTGGCTCAGCCCGCATGACGAAACCCCCAGCGCCCCGTGCGATGCCGCGGCCGAGGAACTGGATGTGGCGCTGGCGATAGATCGGCTGGAACGCGTGGTGGACTGGCCGGTCGAGCGCGTGGAGCATCGCTGGGCGGGCTTGCGCTCCTTCGCGCCGGACCGGCTGCCAGTCTATGGTTTCGATCCCGCCGATCCGGCGTTCTTCTGGTTCGCCGGGCAGGGCGGCTTCGGCATCCAGACCGCGCCGGCGGCGGCGGCGCTGGGCGCTTCGCTGCTGATGGGCGGGAAGGGCGGCGATCTCGATCCCGCGCCTTATGCACCCGGACGTTTCGTGACGGCCTGAAGCCCCGCGGGCGGCGGGTTTTCAAGAACAGTCATTCCGAACCCGGTGCATCCTCCGCGCGCCCGGCGGGTTTCCTGCCCGGCGCCACGAAATGCCATACCAGCAGCACCGGCTCCAGCACGGCCATGCCGATCAGGATGCTGATCAGGCGGTGGATGGCGGGCAGGATATGCGCGTCCGCATAGGAATCGGGCACCAGCACCACCAGCACCGTCAGCGTGAATTGCAGGCCCAGGTAGGTGATCTGCGGCAGGCCATTCTCGATATGGCGGCCGATCACGATGCCAAGGCAGGTGCCCGCGATCAGCACCGGCGCGCTGCCTTGCGCCACCAGCAGCACGATCAGCGCCAGCGCGCCGCCGGCCAGGCAGCCCAGCGTGCGATGAAACAGGCGCCGCGTCACCGGCACGAAGCCGCTGGCGCCGATCCCGCCGATCGGCACGATCATCACCGCCATCACGGTGACCGCCGCCTGCGCCATCTCCGGCAGATCGAACAGCGCATGGAGCAGCGGCAAGACGGAAATGGCGATGCCCGCCTGCATGGCGTGCCGCGCGGCGTGGGGATGCCAGCCCATCCGTTCGGGGCGGGGGCTCTGCAGGTCCAGCCACTTCCGGCCCGCCAGCGTTGCCGTCACCAGGCTGACGATCACGCAGGCGATGGTGCCCGCGATCACTTCCAGCAGGCGCGTCTGGGCGAAATCCATGGTGTCGAGCGCGGGGTGTTCCAGCTTGTCCAGCAGGACCATCTCGAACGTCAGGCCGAACAGCAGCCAGGCATAGGCGCGCCGGGCGGTGATCATGCCATAGAGGCCGATGGTGCCGACGATCGCCGCGCTGGCCATCGCCAGCGGCAGAGAGCGGGCCGCCCACGGCACCACGATCAGCGCTAGCCCCGATCCCAGCGCGGTGCCGGCGATGCGCAGCACCCCGCGCAACATCGTTTCCGAAGCCTGGCTCTTGAGCAGGACGAACGCGGTAAAGGCGGCCCAGCCGACCATCTTCGCGCCGATCAGGTGGGCGATGACGATGGCCAGCATGACCGAGGCGACGCAGGCCCACTCATCCGCCATGCGTGGCCCGGGCGTGACCAGCGCGCGTGTTTCCTGTCGGAATGCCTGCCGGAAGGCGTCGAGTGTCAGAGCCCGATCCGGCAAACCGTCAGGTCCCGTTTGAAAATCCGCCGCAGGCGGATTTTGCGGCACCGGCCCGCTCCCCCACCCGACCTCCCACCAGGGTACACTTCGTGGGAGGTCGGGTGGGGGAGCGGGCCGGTGCCGCGCAAAAATGCCTCTTCAGGCATTTTCAAACCGACTCTCAGCTCTTGCCGGCTGCGACCGCCGCGTCGCTCGCCAGCTTGTCCACGCGCTCGTTCTCGACATGGCCGGAATGGCCGCGCACCCATTGCCATTCCACCTGATGGCGGCCGCTGGCCTCGATCAGGTCATGCCACAGGTCCGCATTGCGCACCGGCTGCTTGCTGGCATTGATCCAGCCCTTCTTCTTCCAGCCGTGGACCCATTTGGTGATCCCGTCGATCACGTACTTGCTGTCGGTATGCAGCGTGACTTCGCAAGGCTCGGTCAGGGCGTTCAGCGCCTTGATGACGGCCGTCATCTCCATGCGGTTGTTGGTGGTGTCGGGATCGCCGCCCGACATCTCCTTCTCATGCACGCCCATGCGCAGCAGCACGCCCCAGCCGCCGGGGCCGGGGTTGCCCTTGCACGCGCCATCGGTGAAAACGTCTACCTTCTTCATGCGCCGAAGATACCGTGGTTCGCCGGATCGGCATAGAATTCAAGGCGTCGTGCGAAAGCCATCGGGTCCTTCGGGGTGACAAGCGCGTCTGCGGGCGTGTTCAGCCAGTCGTAGGCGCGGGTGGCAAGGAAGCGCACGGCGGCACCGCGCGCCAGCACCGGCAGGGCGGCGCGTTCGGCGGCGGAGAGCGGGCGCACGCTTTCGTAACCCTCGATCAGCGCGGCCGAAAGCGCGGCGTCGAACCGCGTGCCGTCGTTGGAGAAGCTCCACGCCGCATGCGTTACCGCCACGTCGTAGGCCAGCAGATCGGTGCAGGCGAAGTAGAAGTCGATCAGGCCGGTCACCCGGTCGCCCAGCATCAGCACGTTGTCCGGGAACAGGTCGGCATGGATCACGCCGCGCGGCAGGTCCGCCGGCCATTCGATCGCAAGCGCCGGCAGTTCACGCTCCACCAGCGCGGCCAGATCGGCATCGATCGAGGCCAGCCCGTCATGCCCGCAATCGCCCAGCAACTGCTGCCATGCCGGCAAGTCCAGCGAATTGGCGCGGTTCATCGGGAAATCGGCGGAGGCGCGATGCACTTGCGCCAGCGCCGCACCCACTGAGCGGGCCTGATCCACCGTGGGTTCGGATACCGAAACCCCCGGCAGGTATTCGATCAGGGCCAGCGCCTTCTTGCCTTCCGGCGTATCGATCAGGCGATGGCTGGCGCCGTCGCGATCATGCATGGTGCGCGGCACCGGGCAACCACGCTCTGCCAGATGGTCCAGCAGATCGAGGAAGAACGGCAGCTCCGCCACTTCGGTGCGGCTTTCGTAGACGGTCAGGATGAAGCGGCGGGCTTCGTCGCCCTGCTGCGTTTCGATCAGCCAGTTGCTGTTGGAAACGCCCTCGGCGATGCCCTTGGCGGAGATCAGCGTGCCGACGTCGAAGGCATCGACGATCGCCGCCATCTCTTCGGCGCCGAGCCGGGTATAGACTGCCATGTCTGGAAAATCCTCAGCGGACGAGCTGGCGGGGCAGCTTGAAAGTGATGGTCTCTTCGGCGGTGACGACCTGCTCCGCCGTCACGTCGCGCAGTTCCGCGATGCGGGCGATCACTTCGTTGACCAGTTCCTCGGGCGCGGAGGCGCCGGCGGTAAGGCCGACGTTGGAAATCCCGTCGAACCAGGCCGGATCGATATCGGTGGCGCGCTGAATCATGCGGCCGATCGACCCCGAACGCTCCGCCACTTCGACAAGACGCAACGAGTTGGAGCTTTTGGGAGAGCCGATCACCAGCACCAGTTCGCACTGCGGCGCGATCTGCTTGACGGCGGCCTGCCGGTTGGACGTGGCGTAGCAGATGTCTTCCGCCTTGGGGGCGACGACATGGGGGAAGCGTGCCTCGATCGCGGCGATGATCGCGTGGGTATCGTCGACGGAGAGTGTGGTCTGCGACAGATAGGCCAGTTCGCGATCGGCGGGCACGTCCACGGTGGCGACGTCTTCCACCGTTTCGATCAGCGTCATGTTGCCTTCGGGAACCTGCCCGAACGTGCCGATCACCTCGGGATGGCCGGCATGGCCGATGAACAGGATGTGGCGGCCATCGGCGATCTGGCGTTCGGCCTGGCGGTGCACCTTGCTGACCAGCGGGCAAGTGGCGTCCAGCCACTCAAGCCCGCGTGCGCTTGCCTCGGCAGGAACCGACTTGGGCACGCCGTGGGCGGAAAAGATCACCGGCACGCCGTCCGGCACCTGGTCCACGCGTTCGACGAAGACCGCACCCTTGGCCTTCAGGCTATCGACCACGAACTTGTTATGCACGATTTCGTGGCGCACGTAGACGGGGGCGCCATAGATTTCGAGCGCACGCTCGACAATCTCGATGGCGCGGTCGACGCCGGCGCAGAATCCACGGGGGGCAGCGATCAGCAGGCGCAGGGGCTCGTTCGTTTCGAGCGTCTTCTCAGGCGGAAAGGGCGCGTTCATGAATGGGCCTCTAGCGCTTTGCCGCGCGCGCCGCTAGGGCAAGCGCACGCCACTCGAGGGATGTACCGATGAATGCACGCCGCCTGACTGCTACCGTCCTCTGCTCCGCTGCTGCGGTGACCGCGCTGAGCGGTTGTGCAAAGAAGGGCGATATCGTGGTCGATTCGGGTGTCGGCATCACGGCGGTGCGTACGGCATGCCCGGCGGTGGGCGTTCCCGACTACACGGGCGACATCACGCTGTTCCGTGCGCCGAACGACAAGACCTCGACCAATATCGACGTCGTCGCCGCGATCACCAACGTGCGTTCGCAGTGTGGCGACCAGAACGGCGCGCAGGCGAACGACAAGGTTACCTCGCAAGTCAGTTTCGACGTGCTGGCCCGCCGCAACGATACGCAGGGCGCCCGCCAGGTGACGCTGCCGGTCTTCGTCAGCGTGCTGCAGGGCGGCTCTGCCGTGGTCTCCAAGCGCGTGGGCCAGGTGCAGGTCAGCTTCGCCGCCGGTCAGGACCGCGCGCAGGCGCACTTCTCCGGTTCCGCCTTCATCGATCGCGCCGCCGCCACGCTGCCCGCCGACATTCGCGAACGCATCACCCGCCCGCGCAAGGCCGGCGATCAGGACGCGGCGGTCGATCCGCTGTCGCAGCCCGACGTCAAGACCGCCGTGGCACGCGCCAGCTTCGAAGTGCTGGTGGGCTTCCAGCTCGACGAAAGCCAGTTGGCGTACAACGCCACGCGTTGAGTTTGGTGGGCGGCTTGTACCCCGAGCCGCAGAGTCGTTCGGGGGTGCACGCCTGCTCGGCTTCGGATTAGCTGCCCTTTGGGATGTCTTCCGGCGGAACCAGTCCAGGGACAACAAGCCTGCGGCTATGGTGACTGGGCGGGCCTTTTATTTCACTGGCTTTCCGCGTTCATCAAGTCTCATGTCGCCTCCGCGTAGCCGTTGGATGGTCGTTACTTTGCCATCGGCCACATCATAGGCCACCGCATCATAGGACCAGCAGCAATGCGACGGGATGTCGGTGCCCCAGCTTCCGGCTGAATTGAAATATTCAATGAACAGCAGGCGGCGCGTGGAGGAAAAGCCGGGAGATATCTTGAACGCCACACCATGTGCGGCCAGCTTCTTGCCATATTGGGCGATCCAGTCAGGTTTGCCGTGCGCTATTTCCTTGCCGTCTTCGGTAACGACAACGTCATCGGCCAAGAGGGCGGCGTAACCGTCCACATCTTTGCTCTCGATGGTGCGGACCAGTTGCTCCGCCAAAACGGCTTGCCCCGGCAACGATGGCGGAGGCGGTACTTGAGCTTCTGTCGCCAGAGGCGTGCTTAACATCAGAAGCGAAAAGATTATCCTGCCGAGCATGTCTGCTTCCCGTCGCTGATGCCAGCTTTCAGGCTCTCACACAGGCCGACCTATGGCAACAAATCGTCGTGCGGGTGGCGGCCCGTCAATTGGCGACCTTGAGCCTTATTCCGCCATCGCCCGTTCGATCGCCTCACGCGCGTGGCGGGCGATCGTCTTGCGATCGGCGCGCTGTTCGGCGGTCAGTGGCGGCAGGAAATGAAGCGTCAGGTGCAGCGGTTTCCAGCGCGCCAGGATGCGCAGGAAGTTGTCCTGACCCGGTTCCTCACCCACCCAGGCCATGTCCGCCACGCGCGGGCCATAGTCCAGCCAGACCGGCTGGATCGCCAAATCATCGCAGTTCGCCTCGACGGCGGACAGCAGCGAGGATTTGAACGGCAGCAGTCCCGTGCCGTCGCTGGTGGTGCCTTCGGGGAAGATCGTCAGGCTGCCGGTATCGGCGATGGCGTTGCGGACTTGTTCGATCTGCGCGGCGACGCTGCGGCGTTCGTGCCGGGCGACGAAGATCGTGTCGTTCAATTCGCAGAGCCAGCGCAGCGGGCCGAAATCGGCAAGGCCGTCATGCGCCACGAAGGCGGTGCCCGTCGTCCCGGCCAGCGCGGGAACGTCCAGCCAGGATACGTGATTGGCCAGAAGCACGCTGCGCGCGGCGGGGCGGGGGCCGTGTATGCTGATCCGCAGGCCGGAAATCGCCGCCACCGCGCGCAGGAACACGCGCGGCGCGGGGTTGGTGCGCGTGAAGATCGCGATCAGGTAATAGGCGGCAAGGCTGACGAGCAGCGTGGCAAGAAGCGCGGCCAGCCGGATGACGACAAGCGGCCAGCCCCAGAGCGCGATGGCGCGCCCCGGCACGGCCGCTGCCGTCTGTGTCACTTGCGGGTTTCGCCGTCCTCGCGTTCGATCTTCACGCCGAACAGTTCCATGCGGTGATCGACGAGGCGGAAGCCGAGGCGTTCGGCAACCTGGCGCTGCAGCGCTTCCAGTTCGGGATCGACGAATTCGATGACGGCGCCGGATTCGACGTCGATCATGTGATCGTGATGCGCTTCGGGCGCGGCTTCATAGCGGGCGCGGCCGTCGCCGAAATCGTGGCGGTCCAGAATGCCCGCTTCCTCGAACAGGCGCACGGTGCGGTAGACCGTGGCGATCGAGATTCCCGGGTCGAGCGCGGAGGCGCGCTGGTGCAGCTTCTCCACATCGGGGTGGTCCGTGCTTTCGGACAGGACCTTGGCGATCACCCGGCGTTGTTCGGTGATACGCAGGCCGCGTTCGGCGCAGAGGGCTTCGATGTCGATAGGTTGATGCACGTTTGACCTGTATCAATGAAAAGAGGCGCACCCGCTATTTAGGCTGGTGCGCCTCCAATCACAACCTTTGGGGGCGCTGGACCATCCGCCTTTCCGCAGTTTGGTCCCTTCGCGATGCTGCGAAGGGGTGTTTTTGCGGTGCCAGGCGGCGATCAGGCGGCCTCAGGGTGCTGTCGCTCAGGCGGCGGCAGTCTTGGGCTTGCGGCCGCGGCGCGCGTTGGGCTTGCGGCCCAGGCCGATCTTCTTGGCCAGTTCGCGACGCTTTTCGGCGTAGTTGGGGGCAACCATCGGATAGTCGGCGGGCAGGTTCCAGCGCGCGCGATATTCTTCCGGCGTCATGTTGTAGTGCGTCATCAGGTGGCGCTTCAGCATCTTCAGCTTCTTGCCGTCTTCAAGGCAGACGATGTAGTCAGGCTTTACCGAGGCGCGCACCGAAACGGCGGGCTCAGGCTTTTCTTCCTCGACCACGGGCGTGCTGCCGAGACCGGCAAGGGCGCCGTAGACATTGGTGATGAGCGCAGGGAGATCTTCCACACCGACGCTGTTGTTGCTGACATGTGCGGCGACAATGTCAGAAGTAAGCGTGATAAGTGTTTCGTTGGCGTCAGCCTGGATAGCGTCCATTTTCTTACGACCTTTTATTTTTGCGACCTATAGGAGCGGGATCGACAGGGCGATTCACGTTCCGCACTTCGCAATGAACCAATCTTGTGCAGAAAACAAGGCGTTTCCCTATTGGTTCCTACTTGTCGTAATTATTGCGCGTTAATCCAGCGTGAATACTGCCGATTTGGTTGCAATGTCAGTGCAAGCCGGTCGCAATAGCGTTGCAAATGTTGCAGGCGAAGGTGATTGCATCGATCCGCTCGCCATTGGGCAGGCGATAGTAATCCTTGCGTTCGCCAATGGGATAGAAGCCGAAACCGGAATAAAGGAACTCGGCAGGATTGCCTTTTCTCATTTCAAGCAGCAACCGTTGGGCGCCGCGCGATGCGGCATCGTCGCGAAGGGTGTCCAGAAGGGTGCGGCCAAGTCCAAGTCGCCGATATTCGGGTTTAACGCCAAGAAGAAGCAGCTCTTCTTCTTCGTAACCGGTGCGCGAAAGAGAAAAGCCGGCCGCTTTTTCGCCTTCGTCAACCGGCTGGCCTTGCGGCGAAACCAGTCGGTAATGGCAATTGCCGATCGCCAGCGCATCATCCACCTGACGGCGGCTCCAGGCTTCGCCCCATGCCGGATCGAAGGCCGCTGCCATCACGTCCATGATGCGGTCCAGATCGTCGAACATGCGTGCGCTGGTCATTACTGGGCTCCGGTGGTGGCCATCGGCTTGGCATCGGGTGCGCGGCCATAGAGCGGATGCGCCTCTGCCGTCAGCGTGAAGGCCGGCAGCAGCGGCAGGCAGCGCGCGTCCGGCCAAAGGGCAAGCGCATCGCCTGAACCGCGAGCGGCCACCAAGGCCTCTGCCTGCGTGCCGGCCACCAGTCTTTCCGCGCACTCGGCCGAGGCGGCATCCGGGCGCAGCGAGGCGAGCGGGCGGATCGTGGCGCCTGCCGCGTCGAAACCCTGCACGAACCATTCGCCGTGGCCGCCGGTCATCGCCACGGCCACCGGCGCGTCACCGCGTTGCTGACGGGCCATTGCCGCGATCAGGTCCATCGTCGGATAGCCCAGCACGTCGGCGCCCCAGGCCAGGGCCAGTGCGCGGGCGGCGGCAAGCCCCACGCGCACGCCGGTGAAGCTGCCCGGGCCCAGGGCCACGGCGATGCGGGCGGCGCGGCCGCGATCGGGCAGGGCGGCGATCATCGGCACCAGCGCCTCGGCATGGCCGCGGCCCAGCATATGGTAATCGCCCGCGATCAGCGTGCCATCGGCGAACAGCGCCACCGAGCAAGCCTCGGTCGCGCTGTCTATCGCGAGAGTCAGGCCGGGAAGATCCGGCGCTCGGCTATCGGCGGATGCGGTCACGATCGCGTCGGGATCAGGCGGCGCGAACTTCGGTGACTTCGGGAACGTAGTGCTTCAGCAGGCTTTCGATGCCGTGCTTCAGCGTTGCGGTGGAAGAGGGGCAGCCCGAGCAGGCGCCTTGCATGGCCAGATAGACCACGCCGTCGCGGAAGCCGCGATAGACGATGTCGCCACCGTCGTTGGCAACGGCCGGGCGCACGCGGGTTTCGATCAGGTCCTTGATCTGCTCCACGATGTCGGCATCGGCCGGATCCTCGCCATAGTCCTCTTCCTCTTCGGGCGGGACCGAGAAGCCGCTGGCGCTGCCGCCGGCGAACAGCGGCGCCTGCGACACGAAATGATCGAGCAGCACCGAAACCACCTGCGGCTTCAGGTCCGACCATTCCACGCCGGGCGCGGCAGTGACGGAAACGAAATGCTCGCCGAAGAACACGCCGGTCACGTCGCCAAGGTCGAACAGGCCCTGCGCCAGCGGCGAGGCTTCGGCCGCCTCTGGCGAGGTGAATTCGCGCGTGCCCGCGGGCATGACCTGCCGGCCGGGCAGGAACTTGAGCGTGGCGGGGTTCGGCGTGGCTTCGGTTTCGATGTACATGGTTCCCGCGATGTAGGAGCAGTGGCCATCGGGTCAAGTGCGGCGATTGCCGGAATGCGGCAAATTACGCGCGTGCATTGCAACCGATGGTGCGTTTCCGGTGTTATTTCTATTCACTGGCCCTTAAGCAATCGCGGTCTTATACCAAAAGTGATGACGACTACTTCGCGCGCCGCTCGCTCGCTCGCCGCCCTGCTGCTTCTGGCACCGCTCCCGCAGCCCTTCCTTGCACCGGCACTTGCCGGAACGACGGCGAATACCGGCAAGGGTGCTGCCGCCACGACCGCGCAGAAGCCGATGGAAGGCACCAGGAAGCAGCAACCCGGCGCCCCGGCTTCCGTGCCTGCCTCTGCCCGGCAGCGGCCGCTGCCGGTGGTGGTGAAGCAGGATGGGGACGATGCCCCGCTGGTGGGCGACGCCGATCCCTGGCTCTATCGCGGCAGCGACATCCCGCATGACAAGGAATGGCACTTCGGCGAACTGCCCAACGGCCTGAAGTACGCCGTGCGCCGCAACGGTGTGCCGCCGGGCCAGGTTTCGATCCGCATCCGCGTCGATGCCGGGTCGCTTTACGAAACCGATTCGGAGCGCGGCTATGCCCACTTGCTGGAACACATGCTGTTCCGCGAATCGAAGTACATTCCCGAAGGCACCGCCATCGCCGCCTTCCAGCGCCTGGGCGCGACCTTCGGCAGCGACACCAATGCGGTGACGTCCACCACGCAGACCGTGTTCAAGCTGGACTTGCCCAACGCCACGCCCACCTCGCTGGACGAGACGTTCAAGCTGATGAGCGGCATGGTCACTGCGCCGGCGCTTTCGGCATCGAACCTGAAGCAGGACCTGCCGATCGTCATGGCCGAAATGCGCGAGCGCGGCGGCGCGTCGAAGCGCGTGCAGCAGGCGATGCAGCAGGTGCTCTACGCCGGCCAGCCGCTAGCCCAGCGGGAGCCGATCGGCACGGTGGAAACGCTGACCGCCGCCACGCCGCAAAGCGTGCGCGCCTTCTATTCGCGCTGGTACCGTCCGGACAACGTGGCCGTGATCGTGGCGGGCGACGCCGATCCGGCGACGCTGGAAAGCTATGTGAAGAAGTGGTTTGCCGACTGGAAGGCCACCGGCAAGCTGGCCACCGCGCCCAGCTTCGGCGATCCGGCCGCGCCCGCCGATGCCGATCCGAAGAACCCGGTGGGCGAGACGCGCGTGCTGGTGGAGCCGGACCTGCCGCCCTCGCTGCTCTACGCCACCTTGCGCCCGTGGCGGCAGGTGACGGACAACATCGCCTATAACCAGGGCCTGATGGTGGACGCCATCGCGCAGGCCGTGATCAACCGCCGCCTGGAAACGCGCGCGCGGGCAGGCGGCAGCTATCTCTCCGCCTCGGTCGACCAGCAGGACGTCTCGCGTTCGGCAGATGCCACCTTCGTTTCGATCACCCCGCTGGGAGACGATTGGAAGGCGGCGCTGCGCGATGTGCGCGCGGTGATCGCCGATGCCTTGACCCATCCGCCCACGCAGGAAGAGATCGACCGCGAAGTGGCCGAGCTGGACGTCAGCTTCCAGGTCCCCGTCGAACAGCGCCGCATCCTGCCGGGATCGAAGCTGGCCGACGACATGGTCAACGCGCTGGACATTCGCGAGACGGTGGCCGGGCCGGAAGACGTGCTGAACATCTTCCGCGAATCGAAGCCGTTGTTCACCCCGGCCAAGGTGCTGGAACACACCCAGCAGCTGTTCTCCGGCACCGTCACCCGCGCGCTGTTCACGACGCAGAAGCCGGGCGTCGTCACCGACGATTCGCTGCGCACCGCGCTGATGGAGCCGGTGAAGCCCGATGCCGCCACGCGCACCGCCAGCAACGCGCCGCCGGTCTCGTTCGACACGCTGCCCGCCATCGGCAAGCCGCAGAAGGCGATTTCCGACAAGCCGACCGGCCTGCTGGATATCGAGCAGCTGGACTTTGCAAACAACGTGAAGGTCCTGCTCTGGCCGGTTCAGGAAGAGCCGGGCCGCGTTACTGTGAAGGTGCGCTTCGGCGGCGGCACCCGCTCGTTCTCGCCCAAGGACGCGCCGTACCTTGGGCTGGCGGACTATGCGCTGGTCGGCTCCGGCCTGGCCACGCTGGGCCAGGAAGACCTCGACCGGATTTCCACCGGCCGCAAGATGGGCTTCGACTTCAATACGCAGGACGCCTCGTTCGTCTTCACGGCCGAAACGCGTCCGCAGGATCTGGCGGACCAGCTCTACCTCTTTGCCGCCAAGCTGGACCTGCCGCGCTGGGATCCCAGCCCGTTCACCCGCGCCAAGGCGGCGGCGAAGATCCAGTACGATACTTTCGCCACTTCGCCGCAGGGCGTGCTCAACCGCGACCTGACGTTCTATCAGCGCGGGCAGGATCCGCGCTTCGCCACGCCCACGCCCGCGCAGCTGGCCGGCACCACGGCCAAGGGCTTCAAGGCGGCGTGGAGCAAGGCACTGGCCAGCGGGCCGGTGGAAGTGCAGATCTATGGCGATTTCGACAAGGTGGCCGCCATCACCGCGCTGGAGAAGACCTTCGGCGCGCTGAAGCCGCGCAGCCCGGCGCCGATCGTGCCCGCTGCCGAGGTGAAGGTGCCCGCGCCTTCGGACGTGCCGATCGTGCTGCACCACCATGGCGATCCCGATCAGGCGGCGGCGGTGATCTCGTGGCCCACCGGCGGCGGCGCCATGGGCATCAGCGAATCGCGCAAGCTGGAAGTGCTGACCCAGCTCTTCACCAACCGCCTGCTCGATGCCGTGCGTGAGAAGCTGGGCGTGGCCTATTCGCCCTACGTCTATTCGCAGTGGCCGGTGGACATGAATACCGGCGGCTCGATCACCGCGATGGCGCAGATCGATCCCAAGTCGGCCACGGTGTTCTTCCAGACCGCCGACGAGATTGCCGAGAACCTGATCGCCAACCCGCCCAGCGCCGAGGAACTGGCGCTGGTGACGGAGCCGATGCGGCAGCAGGTAACCCGCGCGGCATCGAGCACGGCCTTTTTCATGAGCCAGCTGGAAGGCGCCACCTACGATCCCACGCGCATCGGCACGGTGCGCACGATCCTGAACGACTACACCCAGGTCACCCCGCAGCAGATGCAGCAACTTGCCGCGCGCTATCTGGGCAAGGACAAGTCCTGGCGGCTGGAGGTGATGCCGGAGGGCAAAAGCTCCGGCACGGTGGCCAAGCGCTGAATGAAACGGGAGGCTTCGGCCTCCCGTTTTCGTATTAGTGTTCCGTTTCGGATGACGTGTGGGTGTTCGCCGGCGTCCGCAACGCTGAATGCGTCTACTACAAAACCACCGGCTATAAACTCACCGTCATCCCCGCGAAGGCGGGGATCCCGCTTGTTCTAGCGGCGCGGCGAAGAAATACGCAGTTTTCTCTCACGGCAGCTATCGCGATTCTCGCTGAAAAAGCAGCCGTTTTGGAGGTGCCAGCATAGCGGTCACCAAAGAGTGATCGTATGTGCTGCACATGAGGTTTGTCGACTCGAAAATTTCTCGCGATAATCGCTATGCGCTCGGTACTGACTTGGTAACAGGGGAGCATTACCTAAGCATCCTTGTCGCCAATCGAATGGTCGACTATGACGAATATTATAAGCTCTCTGAGGTGGAGTTAGACCTTTTTTACTCTAATGCCGCAGATGCCGCCGACTTCGCGGCCAAGTGCAGACGTCACGAAATGGACGCACGCCTAATAATTTCACCCGGCGCGGATCGTGGAATTGGGTAGCCCTCAACTCCACCGCACCAACGCATGCGTGTAAGCCCTGGGAAGCGGTCGGCGGTCCAGCGGAAAGGCAGCTCCGCAGTTCTTACAACGATTTTCTGCCGGTCCGGAGCCGCCAACATTGCAGTCGTACACTGCTTGTCGCAGAAATAGGCTTCGCATCCTGTCCGGCTATGGATGGTTAAGGATCAACATTGATGCTCTTCCAGCGGTTTTTACCCTGTTTGGTTAGTGCGCTTATAACCAACGCGCTCATATGGCTCGTTTTTCGAACCTTCTTTCCTTGGTTTGCGACCTGGGAGCGGCTGGTCGTTGTTAGCGCAGGGGTACTGATCGGTTTTCTGCTTTGGCCCTGGCGGGCGAAGTCAGGAAACCACTCGAACGACTGATTCCCCCAACATTCCTGTCAAACGGATCGCTAGACCGTTTTGCCGAAACCCGCCGATCATTCAGCGTAAAGAGCATCGATGTACCCGCGTAAGGAATGGCGAGGTGCTGATCCTTCAAGGAAGCCTTGACCGGATCGATGACATCGATCGAAAAACTCTTCCCCGCTCACAGCATCGCAACAATCTTGCCCATCGCCCCGGTGTTGCGGCGCAATCGATCACGCTGATCGGCTAAACCGGCTTTGCAAAAATTGCTTGGAGCGGCTATGGCGCGCGCCTTGTTTGCGGTTCTTGCCGGTTTGGCCCCATGCATTTGGCGCGGGGAGAGAAGGCGAAGGAACCGCCAGGAGTACGTAACGTGGCTAGCAATTGGACCCCGGAAAGCTGGAAGGCCAAGGAAGCCCGCCATCTTCCGGTTTATGGCGATGCGGAGAAGCTGGGCGAGGTCGAGGCCACGCTTGCAAAGTTTCCGCCGCTGGTCTTTGCGGGCGAGGCACGTGCTCTGAAGGCGGATCTGGCCGAAGTCGCCGCCGGTCGCGGTTTCCTGCTTCAAGGCGGGGACTGCGCGGAAAGCTTCGCCGAATTCAGCGCCGACAATATTCGCGATTCCTTCCGCGTGCTGCTGCAGATGGCGGTGGTGCTGACTTTCGCCAGCAAGCAGCCGGTGGTGAAGCTGGGCCGCATGGCGGGCCAGTTCGCCAAGCCGCGCTCGGCGCCGACCGAGATGGTGGATGGCGTCGAGATGCCCAGCTACTTCGGCGACATCATCAACGGCATCGAGGGCACCGCCGAAGCGCGTCGCAACGATCCGGAGCGGATGCTGCGCGCCTACACCCAATCCTCGGCCACGCTGAACCTGCTGCGCGCTTTCGCGCATGGCGGCTATGCAAACCTGCGCCAGGTGCACCAGTGGACGATGGAACACATCAACCGCAGCCCCTGGGGCCAGAAGTTCGAACAGATGGCCGACCGCATCGGTGAGGCGCTGGACTTCATGGCCGCCTGCGGCGTGGACCCCACCTCGGTTCCGCAGCTTCAGGGCACCGACTTCTACACCAGCCACGAAGCGTTGCTGCTGCCTTACGAGGAAGCGCTGACGCGTCGCGATTCGCTGACGGGCGACTGGTACGACTGTTCGGCCCACATGCTGTGGATCGGCGATCGCACCCGTTTCGAGGGTTCGGCCCACGTCGAATACCTGCGCGGCGTTGGCAACCCGATCGGCATGAAGTGCGGACCCAGCCTTGAGCCCGATGCACTGCTGCGCATGTTGGACACGCTGAACCCGGCGCGTGAGCCCGGCCGCATGACGCTGATCAGCCGCTATGGCTATGACAAGGTGGAAGCCGGCCTGCCCAAGCTGGTGCGCGCGGTGAAGGCCGAAGGTCATCCGGTGGTGTGGTCGTGCGATCCGATGCACGGCAATGTCATCAAGGCGGAAAGCGGCTTCAAGACCCGCCCGTTCGACCGCATCCTGTCCGAAGTGCGCGGCTTCTTCGCCGTTCATCGGGCCGAGGGCACCCATGCCGGCGGCATCCATATCGAGATGACCGGGCAGGACGTGACCGAGTGCACCGGCGGCGCGATCGCCATCACGGACGAGGCGCTGAAGGATCGCTACCACACCCATTGCGATCCGCGCCTCAACGGTGCGCAGTCGATCGAACTCGCTTTCGAGCTGGCCGATCTGCTCAATCTGGAAGCGACCGAACGGCAGAAGCAGGCGGCCTGATCCGCCGTTTCCCGGAAAGCCTGAAGCCAAGGATAAGCGGGCAGGGGAGCAAGCGCTCTCCTGCCCGTTTGCCTATCCGGGCCCACTCCTCCGGGCCCACTCCTCCGGTCCCACTCGCCCAGCGTCCCCCGAACTTGCCGACCCGACGATGTTGCCGTAGATTTTTCCGCAGGGTGACCGGGCGAAGCGCCGGGGCATTCATGGGGAGGCTGGGCGATGGCGGTGTTTACGCGACGAGTTCTTGAATCTGTTGCCCTGATCGGCGCCACTCTGGCGCCCGGCTCCGTTCATGCGCAGCAGACCCAGCCCGCCCCCACCTCTCCGATCGTCGTGCAAGGGGACAAGCCGGCAGCGGCGCCTCAGCCCGCCGCTTCTCCCTCCGCGATCGATCAGGCCGATCCCGTGGTCTGCGAGAAGATCCAGGAAATCGGTTCCCGGCTGAAGGTCAAGAAGGTGTGCCTCACGAAAAGCCAGTGGGATGCGCAAAGGCGTGAGGACCGGATGAACATCGAACGCTCGCAAATCACGCGCGGCGTGGGGCCCAACTGACTGCGAGCTGCGGTTCCTCCCGGTGAGATGACGGTGGAGGGGGCCGGAAAACATAGAAATCAAGCGGTCGTCGGGTCCAACGCCGCTTCACGCTTGACCGTGTGAAATGCACGGGCCACCAATCGCGGCCATGATAAGAAACATCGGGATCGCCGCGAGTCTGGCCTGCGCGCCGCTCGCTCTCGCCGCTGCCACGCAGCTTTCCGCGCAGGATGCGGGTCAAGACAGGGTGGTGGCGCACACGGACACCATGGCGAACGAGCAGGTCGCCGCGTACGATTGGGTGCGCCCGCAGGCGGATTACATCCGCCGCGTGGTGATGATCCCGATGCGCGACGGCAAGAAGCTCTACACCGTGATCGTGATGCGCAAGGGCACGCATGACGGGCCGATCCTGCTCAGCCGCACGCCTTACAATGCGGACAAGATGACCAGCCGCAACCGCAGCCAGAAGATCGAGGAGATCTTGCCGGTCGCGGACGCGGATTTCGTGAACGATGGCTATATTCGCGTCTATCAGGACGTGCGCGGGCTGGACGGGTCCGAAGGCGATTACGTGATGAACCGGCCGCTGCGCGGGCCGCTGAACCCCACCAAGGTGGACCACGCCACCGACACGTATGACACCATCGACTGGCTGGTGAAGAACGTGAAGGAAAGCAACGGCAAGGTGGGCATCACCGGATCGTCCTACCTCGGCTTCACCTCGCTGATGGCGCTGATCGATCCGCATCCCGCGCTCAAGGCTTCGGTGCCGCAGAGCCCGATGGTCGATGGCTGGATGGGCGATGACTGGTTCCACAACGGCGCCTTCCGCATGTTCGGCTTCGATTACGATCTGGGCCAGACGGTGAAGAAGGGCGGCGGCGCGGTGCCGAAGGGCACGGGCGACGAATACCAGGCCTATCTGGAGGCCGGTTCGGCGATGGAATACGCCAAGGCCTATGGCCTCACGCAACTGCCGGTGGTGCGCAAGGTGCTGGAACATCCCAGCTATGACGCATGGTGGCAGGGTCAGGCGGTGGACAAGCTGCTGGCCGCGCGCAAGCTGACCGTGCCGACCATGCTGGTCGTGGGCCAGTGGGACCAGGAAGACAGCTATGGTGCGCCGGCGGTCTACAAGGCGCTGGAGCCGCAGGATACCAACAACGACATGGTTTCGCTGGCGATCGGCCCCTGGCGCCATTCGCAAGTGAACTATGAAGCGCGTGAACTTGGCCCGCTGAAGTGGGAAGGCGATACCGGCAAGCAGTTCCGCCAGCGCTACATGAAGCCGTTCTTCGACTGCCACCTGAAGACCGACGCGCCGAAATGCGATACGCCGCCGGTGCTGACGTACGCCAGCGGCGTGGACCGCTGGGAAGTTTCGCAGAAGTGGCCGGCGGGGAACTATACCCCGCTCTATCTCTCGGGGAACTACGGCCTGTCGTGGGCGAAGCCGACCTCGGGCAGCGACAGCTATGTCTCCGATCCGGCCAAGCCGGTGCCGATGCTGCCGCGCCCTGTCCACATGCAGGGCGACGAGTGGCGCACCTGGCTGGTGCATGACCAGCGCTTCGTTGATGGCCGTCCGGACGTGCTCAGCTACACCACCGGCGTGCTGGACAAGCCGGTCCACATCATGGGCGCGCCCAAGGTGGAACTGCACGCCAGCACCACCGGGCAGGACAGCGACTATGTGGTGAAGCTGATCGACGTCTATCCGCAGGAAAACTCGGCCAATCCGGAACTGGCCGGCTATCAGCTGGGTATCGGCATCGAGATCTTCCGTGGCCGCTATGTCAACGGGTTCGACAAGCCGCAGCCGCTGGAACCGGGCAAGGGCTATACCTTCCAGTGGTCGCTGCCGAACGTCGATCACGTGTTCCTGCCGGGCCACAAGATCATGGTGCAGGTGCAGTCCAGCCTGTTCCCGCTCTATGACCGCAACCCGCAGTCCTGGGTGCCTTCCATCATGGAGGCGATGCCGAAGGACTATGTGAAGGCCACGGAGACCGTGCAGTATGGCGGCGACGCGGCCAGCGCGGTCTGGCTGCCGATCGCCGGGAACTGACGCTTATCGGATCGTCTCCCGGTGGACAGAAAAGACACCGGGAGACGATCATGAGCGGACCTTTCGACCTTTCGGGGCGCCTTGCGCTCGTGACCGGCGGCGCCAGCGGGATCGGCGCGGGCATCTGCGCGGTGCTGTCGTCCGCCGGCGCGCGCGTGGTGATCCTCGATCGGGATGAGGCCGGGGCCCGCGCGCAAGTCGACGCCGGCGTGGCCGTGGACGCGGTGCCGGTGGACCTTGCCGATGAGGCGTCCATCGTCGCCGCCTGCGCGGAGGTGGGCAGGCGGCACGGAACGCCCTGGCTGCTGGTGAACAACGCCGGGCTCCAGCACCGCGAAATGCTGCTGGAGGGCACGTCCGCGCATTGGCAGCGGATCGAGGCGATCAACGCCCGCGCGCCGTTCCTGATGATCCGCGAAGTGGCACGCATGATGATCGAGGGCGGAGAGGGTGGCCGCGTGGTCAACTGCTCCTCTTCCGGGCTGGTCGGCCAGTTCGTGCAGGGATTGGCCGCCTACATGGCCAGCAAGGGCGCGCTGGCGGCGCTGACCACCAGTGCGGCGTTCGAGCTGGCGGCGCATGGGATCACCGTCAACACCGTGCTGCCGGGCGGCGTCGGCACCCCCGGCGCGATCCATGCGGAGGGACCGCCGCCGGTAGGCCCCGGTAATCGCGTGCCGCCGCTGGGCCAATGCACGGCGGAGGACATCGCTTCCGCCGTGCTCTACTTCGCAACGCCGATGGCGCGGAAGGTGACCAATCAGGTGCTGGCCGTCGATGGCGGGTTTACGGTGACTTAGGTGCCCGCCCCACCAGCAGGCTCAATTCCTTCCCTTAGGCCACCAACCAACCTTTCCCGTCATCCCCGCAAAGGCGGGGATCCCGCTTCTCTTTTTTGATGCACGCAGAGACGCGGAGACGAAAAGAGGTTGCGCAGCGATGCGCTGCTCATCTGCGTCTCTGCGTGAACTCCAAAAAGCGGGGCCCCCGCCTTCGCGGGGGCGACGGGGTGTGAGTGTAGTGCACGAGACGTATTGGCCGCGCCTCCACCGGAGCGGCCATCCCGCCCTACACCGCATTCCGCTTGGCAATCGCCCCCAGCACCGCCGCGCTTGGCTTGGGCGTGCGGGCGAATGTCGCGCGGTCGACAGAGCACAAGCCGTACTTGTGCTTGAACCCGAACACCCATTCGAAGTTGTCCGCCAGGGTCCAGTGGACATAGCCCAGCACCGGCACGCCATCGGCAATCGCCTGCTGAAGCCCGGCCAGCGCTTCGGGAATGAACTTTGCGCGCACCGCATCGTCCTCGATGCCGATGCCATGTTCGGTGACCATCACCGGCCGTCCGGTCGCTTCATGGGCATAGCGCACCGCACCGGCGAGCGAGGCGGGGTAGATTTCCGTGCCCATCTGGTTGCGCGGGGTATCCGCCGGCGGCTGGACCTGCCCTTCGGCATTCCAGATGGCGCGGGCATAGTTCTGCACGCCGATGAAGTCGTCCTGCTTGGCCAATTCCAGCCAGGCGCCATAGAACTGCTTGCGGATCGCATCGCGCTGGGAATTCGCGCCCACGGCCTGATCGTCGCTCATGGTCAGGCTGACGCCCACCGGCAGATCGCCCCGCGCGGCCTTTATCGCGGCGCGGCCGGCCTTGTGCGCGGCCAGCATGTTCGCTTCCAGCAGCGGAATGTCGTCATGCTCGGGCAGCATGCCGTTCTTGAAGTTGCTGGCCCCGCACGCGGCCCCGGCCGCCTGGTTCATCGCCTTGACCATGCCGGCCATCTGCGGCGGCAGGCCCTTGTCCACCAGATGGATCATGTTCGGCTCGTTCAGCGTGGTGGCATAGCCCATGCCCGCCGCCAGCCGCCGCGCCGCCTTGTCGCAATAGCGCGCGAACAGGTCCGCCGCGTCCTTCTGCGTCCAGCCGCCCTGCGCCGCGAACCAGCGGGGCAGGGTGAAGTGGTTGAACGTCACCATCGGCGTCAGCCCGCGTTCGTGGCAGCCTTCGATCATCCGCGCATAGTGATCGAGCATGGCGATGGAGAACACGCCCGGGCGCGGCTCGATCCGGGCCCATTCGATCGAGAAGCGATAGGTATCCAGCCCCATCTGCTTCACCAGATCGAGGTCGCGCGGCCAGAGTTCGAAGGAATTGTTGGCGTCGCCCGAAGGCTCCATGAACATCGTGGGCTTCACCTGTTCGACCAGCCAGAGGTCGCTCAGCGTATTGTTGCCCTCCACCTGATGCGCGGCGCTGGCGGTGCCCCAGCGGAAGCCCTTGGGAAAGCCCTTCGGCGTCGCCGCCATCACCTTGCCCGCCTGTGTGGCGAGCGCGCCAGCCGCCAGCCCGGATGCCAACATCGTTCTACGGTCCATCTCTCTCTCTCCCTGTTTCGCGCCGGCTTATGCGATCAGCCGGTCTGCGGTTTCGTTCCAGCTTGCCATGAGGTCGAAGTCGCGATCCTCCTGCAGCCATTGCAGTTCCAGCCCGTCCATGGCCGCGATCACCTGCCGGGCAAGCCGGTCCGGGCTGTCGCTCAGGGGGCCGAGAATTTCCGCGAAGCGCCGGCGAGCGAGCCGGTCACGCGTGACGAAGTAGGCGTGGGCGGGATGGTCGGGCGCCAGGGCCTCCACCCGCAGCATCGCGTAGAGCCGCACCAGTTCCGGCCGCTCCGCGTTGCGCGCGACCACGGCGGCGAACACGCGCAGCACTTCGCCGCGGTCGCGGGCAGGGGCGTCGCGGGGGAACAGGGCGGCGATGGCGTGCTCATCCTGCGCGTCGCGATGGTCCAGCACGGCCAGCAGCAGGTCGGTCTTGGAGCCGAAGTGATGGAGCAGCCCGGCGTCGGTCATCGCGCAGCGCATTGCCAGATCGCGGATGGAGAAGCCGTGGAACCCACGCTCGCCGATCACGGCGATGGCCGTATCGAGGATCGCGGCGCGGCGGTCTTCGCGGTTCATGCGGGTGCGCATGGCGGGCCTCTTTCGTTACCTAGTGAGTGCTAGGTAAGCGGATTAGCCGGGCGCGGGAAGCGGGGGTGAGCAGGCATCGCCGGGGCGAATGGAACTGTCCTCCCCGGTACGGGGAGGTGGCAGTGCAAAGCACTGACGGAGGGGAGGCGCGGCGTTAGGGGGCGTCTTAGTAAACCGCGATTCCCCTCCACCACCTTCGGCGGTCCCCCTCCCCGTGCCGGGGAGGACAGGCTCAACTCTCGCCGAACAGTTCCCGTTGGGACGCTTCGATTTCCTCGAAATACCGCCGCCTTGCATGGCGCTCGGTCACGACACCGACTACCTTGCCCACGCCGTCGACCACCGCCAGTTCGTCCGCCACGGCAATGTCGAAGGCCTTGATCATCGCGCGGATGTCGGTCGCCGGGGCGAGGGTGGTGTCCACCAGCGTCGCCAATGTGCCCACTTCGGTTTCGGGATCGAGGTTCGGGTTCCACGCTGATGCAGTGGTGACGATGCCGGCATAGCGGTCTTCCGCATCCAGCAGGATCGCCTTGCTGGTGGAGCCCAACGGCACCCGCGCGCGGAATTCGGATAGCGGCAGGTCGGCCGGCGCGGAAACCCAGTCGGTGCGCATGATCCGCCCGGCGGTAAGGCTGAGCATCCAGCCGATGTCGCGCGGGGACCGGATGATCGAGCCGCGGATGTGCAGGCGCCAGGTGGAGAAGGAGTAGCCGAACGTCTCCCGTGTGAAGGCGCTGGACACGAGCGAGGCGGTCAGCACCACGCCCATCAGCGCGAAGTCGTGCGTGGTCTCCAGGATCAGCAGCGCCAGCGTCATCGGCCCGCCGACGATGGACACGGCCACGCCAGCCATGCCGACGAGGGCGGACTGCGTGGGGTCCAGCTCGATGCCGAACGGCAGCATCTGCACCGCGTCCGCAAAGATCAGCCCGACCAGCGATCCCAGGAACAGCGAGGCGAAGAACAGGCCGCCGCGAAACCCGAAGCTGAGCGAGATGACGGAGGCCATGATCTTCAGCGCCAGCACCATCAGCAGGAACTGGATCGCCGGCTGCATCGCCAGGTTGAGGTGCATCGCCCCATGCCCGGCCGAGAGTGACTGGGGGGAAAGCCACGCCAGCGGCATCAGCAGCAGCCCGCCGATCAGCGGCCGCCAGCGGGCGATGCGGGTCAGCTTCTGGACGTGGATCTCGATGAACGTCACCAGCCGCATCACCAGAATGCCCACCAGTGCGCAGGCAAGGCCAAGGATGGCGTAGATGAAATAGTCGGGCGTGGTCAGCGCGCGGGTGCTGGATGCCGCGATCAGATAGGGCTCCACGCCCAGTTGGCGGGTAATGAACGCCGCGCCGAGGGCAGCGGCGATGACGGGGGCGATCGCCGCCGGCGTATACGTGCCGATCACGATCTCGAAGGCATAGAACGCACCGGCCAGCGGCGCGCCGAACGCTGCGCCTACGGCTGCGCCGGCACCGGCGCCGACCAAAGTGCGCATATCCGCGCGGCGCAGCTTGAACCACTGGCCCAGCACCGAGGCAACGCCGCCGCCCATCTGCGCATAGGCGGCTTCCAGCCCGACGGAGGCGCCCGCGCCGTTGGAAACGATGGTCTGGGCGGAGATGATCAGGTTGTCGATGAACGGAATCCGCCCGCTGTGCAGGGCGTTCGCCTCCACCACGTCGATCGGTGCGCGGCGGCGGCGGCGCAGCAGATAGGCGATGCCGATCAGCACCAGTCCGCCCAATGGCAGGGCCAGCAGGCGGATCGGGTGGCGGATTTCGCCGATGGCGCTCAGCCGGTTGCCGGTGACGCCGTAAAGCACCTGCTGGATGGCATGCGCCAGGAAGCCCTGCAGGTTGGTCAGCCACCCGGCAGCGATGCCGGCGCCGACGGCGAGCAGGATGAACGCCAGTTCGCTTTCGCGCATGCGCCGTCGCTGGCGGACGATCAGGGCTTTGAGGGCATTGACGGCGGGACGTCGCATCGCCGCCGATTGGGCCTCACGGTGGGCGAGAGTCAAGGCGGGTATTGGGAGAAAAGGAGGAATTTGGGTGAGATCAGTCCTCCCCGGCACGGGGAGGTGGCAGCGCGCAGCGCTGACGGAGGGGAGTCGCGGCCTCATCAGACGGTTGCGCCTTGGCGAGATTCCCCTCCACCACCCTTCGGGCGGTCCCCCTCCCCGTGCCGGGGAGGACTGGCTCAGGCCCCGAACCAGCCTTTCGCGTCCGCCGCCGCCAGTTCGCGCTCCATATATTCCCACAAGGCCGGCGCGCCGAGGCTGATCTGCGGCTTCAACCGCTTGACCACGCGATCATGGCTAATGCCGTTCTCGCGCCAGCTCTGCCCTTCGTTGCGCAAGTTCAGCAGCGCGGGCATCGCGCGATCGATGGCATGGGCGAAGCGGGCCTCGACGGACTTCTCCTCCTCGAACTCGATCCACAGGCCGCGCAGGTAATCCGCCTCGGCATCGGGCAGGATGCCGAAAATCCGGTCGATGGCGGCGCGTTCGGCGGCCTTGCGGTCGGCCAGGCCTTCCTCGAAGAACACCATGACGTCGCCGGTCTCGATCTCGCCAATGTCGTGGACCAGCAGCATGGCCATGACGCGGCCGATGTCCGGCGAGCCTGAGGCGTAAGGCGCCAGCGCGACGGCGAAGAGCGCGATTTGCCAGCTATGCTCCGCCGAGTTCTCATAACGGTCCAGCCCGATCGGCTTCACCTTGCGGGTGACGGCCTTGAGCCGGTCCAGCTCCATCACGAAATCGATGACGTTCTGCATTGCCCACTGCCTCCTTTGCCGACCGGGTGGCCGCTCTGGAGGTTTGGCGGGCGATTCTCAAGCCGTGAGGTCGTTTCCGATGCCCGCCTCACCTCAGCTAACACAACCCCCGCCGAAAACTCCCCGTCATCCCCGCGAAGGCGGGGATCCCGCTTGTTCTTCTGGTGTGGCGAAAGGAAAGCGGGGCCCCCGCCTTCGCGGGGGCGACGGAGTGTTTTGTATTTGGGCAGTGCGGAGAACGGGATGTGACGGTTCGTTTTTTAGCTGGGTCGGGGTGCGCGGTGCGCTCACTTCGAAACCGTCACTCCATCACTTCGGCGGCATGCGGATGCCACCGTCCAGACGGATGCACTGGCCGTTGAAGTAGGTGTTGCGCGTCAGCTCCATCACCAGAGAGGCGAACTCGTCCGGATTGCCCAGGCGCTTGGGAAAGGGCACCGCCTTGCCGAGGCCATCGTAAACAGCTTCGTTCATTTCCTTCACCCGCAGCATCGGCGGGGTGGCGAACGTGCCGGGCAGGATGGCGTTGACGCGGATGCCCAGGTCCATCAGGTCGCGCGCCATCGGCAGCACCATGGCGTTCACCGCGCCCTTGCCGCCGCCATAGGCAACCTGGCCGATCTGCCCGTCCTGCGACGCGGCGGAGGAGGTGAGGATGATGCAGCCGCGCTCGCCATCGTCGTTGATGGGATCGGAATTGGCCATGCCCAGCGCGGCGATGGAAGCGACGCGGTAGGATGCGGTGAAGATACCCTCGGCCGACTTGGCGATCTGTTCGGTGGGCGCGCGCTTGTAGGAGCCGGTAGCCTTGTCGAAAGAGACGGTCTTGCCGCCGCCGGCCACTACCGCGCAGTGCACCACCACGCGCTCCTGCCCGTGGGCGGCGCGGGCCTTGGCGAAGCCGGCCTCCACGCTGTCCTCGTCCAGGATGTTCACCTTGCAGAACACGCCGCCGATTTCGGCCGCGAAAGCCTCGCCCGCTTCCTCGCTGATGTCGAACACGGCAACCTTCACGCCGGCATCGGCCAGTGCCTTGGCGCTTGCCCGGCCCAGGCCCGATGCGCCCCCGGTGACGACGGCGGCAAGCGTGGTGTCGATCTTCATCAATGGTCTCCCGGCACGATTCGTATTTGCGCAAGGGCTAGCGCAAGTGGACGGGCGGCCGCGCGGGAAGATTGTGGGCGGGCGGCAAGTATCGCTCCCACGCGATGGCCTCATCAGGCTTGCGCCGATTGCCGATGGCGCTGCACCTTCGGACAGGCGCGGGGCGGGCGGCAGTGGAAGACCGTCCGGCAAACGAGAATGCGGGAGAGAGTGCAATGGCCGAAGGGGATGTGGTGCTGGACACCAGCGATGTCGACAAGTGGGTGGGCAAGCCCGTTATCTTCGCGGAGTTCTGGGACCCCTGCAATGCGACCGACATCCGCCGCTGGGTGCAGGCGATGGACTATGCCAACCCCCTGCATTGGGACGAGAATTTTGCCCGTTCCAGCACGTTCGGTGGCATCGTCGCGCCGCAGAGCTTTGCGGTGGCGATGGACTACGGGCACGGTTGCCATCCTTCGTGCGTGGGCAAGATTCCGGGATCGCACCTGATCTTCGCGGGGGAGGAATGGTGGTTCTACGGCAACCCCGTCCGCCCCGGGGACAAACTGACGCAGGAACGCACGTTCGCCGGCTATCGCATTGCCGAAACGGGCTTCGCCGGGCCGACGATGTTCGCCGATGGCGATACCGTGCACCGCAACCAGCACGGCGCGCTGGTCGCCAAGGAGCGGGCGACCTCGATCCGCTACCTCGTGGAAGAGGCGAACAAGCGCAAGGTCTACGACAAGGAGAACCGCACGCCGAAGCTGTGGACCAAGGCGGAGCTGGACGAAGTGGCGAAAGTCCGGCTGGACTGGATCAAGTCCGGCCGCGAGGGAATCTCGCCGCGCTGGAGCGCGGTGAACGTGGGCGATGCACTCCAGCGCCGCGTGATCGGGCCGCACAGCCGCGTGACGTTCGCGCTGGAATGCCGCGCGCATCGCCAGAACGTCTGGGGCACCTGGCGCTGGAACGCGCCTGAGGGCATCCATGATCCCGCGCAGGAAGACGCCGGCTTCGGCGGCGACATGACCTACGATTTCGAAGCGCGCAAGATCGATCCGCGCCAGGCGGACGGCCTGTTCCACGGCCCCAGTTCCGGCCACATCAACCCCGAAAAGGCGGAGAAGGTCGGCATGGGCGGCGCCTATGGCTACGGCGCGTCGATGAACGCCTGGCATCTCGACACGGTGGCCTATTGGGCAGGGCATCAGGGCTATATCTGGCACTCCAAGACGCAGTTCCGCAGCCCCGCTTTCGAGGGCGACGTGACCTATGTGGACGCCACCGTGGTCGACAAGCAGGAGACCAGCGAATTCGGGATGCCGGTGGTCACGGTGGAGACGCGGATGACGACGCAGGACGGGTCGACGATCCTGAAGGGCACCGCCACCGTCTCGCTGCCGCTGTAAGGGAGAGGGGACCATGGCGGACCGGGACGACATCGTCGAACGGCTGAACCTCTACGGGCTCGCCATGGATACCCGGCGCTGGGATCTGTTCGATCAGATCTTCACGCCCGATTGTGCGGTCGATTACGGCCCCGGTTCCTGCTGGAACGCGCTAGGTGCCTTCAAGGACGCCTTCGGTGCGTTTCACGCGCTGTTCGACGCGACGCAGCACATGATGAGCAATCACCTCGTCCGCGTGGAGGAAGATCGCGCCTTTTCCATGACTTACGGCCAGTGGCGGCTGATCCGCCATGCGGCAGGCGACCCGCCGGTGTGGGACGGCAGCGGTTACTACGATGACGAATGGAGCCGAACCGAAGCAGGCTGGCGCATCGCGCGGCGCACCTGCCGGGTGATCTACTGGACCGGCAACCCGCGCGTGCAAACGCCCAGTGAAGACCTTGAATTCAAGCTGGATCTCGTGGCGCTGCACAAGGAGGTGGAGGGCGGGAGGATCGGCCTCCTGGCCAATCGAACGCCCTAGCCCAGCACGAAACGAGCCGGTTCCAGCCGCATCCCCGCCACCGGCGCGCGGGTGCGGTAGAGGTGGGAGTTGCGCGCGGTGATCTCGCCGCCTTCCTTCAGCGTATCTCCGCCATCGGCCGGCACCGAGTTAAAATAGAGATCGCGCATGTCGGGCCCGCCAAAGCGCAACTGGGTAATCGATCCCTTCTCCATGTCGAGGCGCGCCAGTTCGGCGCCGTCCGGATCTAGGCAGGTCAGGTGGCGGGATCGGAAGCCGGTCAGCCAGAGGTTGCCCGCGCTGTCCAACGCCATGCCGTCGGCATCCTCCTTCTCCAGCAGCAGGCGACGGTCCGTAACGGAAAAGTCGGCGGCAAGATCGAACCTCCAGGTGCCCCGGAAGGTGTCGTTGCAATAGAGGTGGCGACGGGCGGGATCGAACATCACGCCGTTCGAAAAGCCGATGCCGTCGGCAACGCGAACGAGGTGCCGGTCTGCCGTCAGTCGATAGATTTCGGTGGTTTCCGGCGTCGTTCCGGCGATCACGCTGGCGATGTCGATTGTGCCGAACAGAATGCCGCCGGCACCGTCCGAAACCATCTCGTTGATGCCGTTCACGGGCTGCTGGCCCAGCGTATCGATCAACCAGCCCGATCTGCCGGAGACCGGATCGTTCCACATGATCCCGCCTTGCCCGCTGGACAGGACGCAGCCGTCGGCGTTCATCATCACCCCGCCGGTCCACATGCGCGCGGGGTTGAGCGTGGCAATTGCGGTCCCATCCGGCCGCACGCCATGGATGCCGCCGCCGATCACATCGCTGTACCAGATCGCGTCGCGGTCATGATCGAAGGCCAGTCCTTCCAGATAGATGCCTGCCGCGATGGCGTTGCACACCGGCACTGCCCGGTCGGCCAGGTTTTCGTCCACGATCCGCTCCCGCATTGTCTTTACCGGGTCTGTTGGCGGGGGTGCCGCAAGTCAAGCAGGCGGGCAGCGCCACGGCGATCCGCGTTTTCGAAGGGTATGGGCTCCCAGATCGGCACGGGTCTGTTATGGAGGCGTGGCTGCGGCGATGATCGGTGCGCTCCGCGATTACGGGATTTTGGATTGACGTGTTCGGGTTACGAAGGCTGATGCGGGCAGGGGCTGTTTTCGGGATGCGGCGCGCGCTTCTGGCCCTGTTGCCCGGGCTGCTTCTGGCACAGGCGACAGTGCCTGCATTTGCGCAGACGGGGGCTCCCGCCCAGGCTCAGGAGACAGCATGGCCGGCCCGCGCGCGCACGGCGGTCGACTATCTGGATGCGCAATGGGGCAAGCCTGCCGATTGGAACGGGATCGAGGCCTGGCAGCGCTTCGTCGTGGTCGATGCCTTGCTGGATTATCAGCGACGGACCGGCGACCGCCGATTGCACGAGAAGGTCGGTGCTGCCGTTCGCAACCGAACCGGGCTCTATCTGAACGACGATGCCTTGTGGGCCGTCATCGCCAACATCCACGCCTGGCAGGACGATCGCGATCCGGCGCTGCTGGACTACGCTGCGACTACCTATAAGCAACTCGTCGGTACATATTGGGACGATCGCTGCGGGGGCGGCTTGTGGTGGAATCCGGCGCGGACCTACAAGAACGCGATCACCAACGAACTCCTGCTCTATGCCTCCAGCCAGCTATTCCTCGCAACGGGAGAGCAGGGCTACCGCGATTGGGCGCTGCGGACCTGGAACTGGTTCGAACACTCGTCGATGATCGGCCCGGATGGCCTGGTGAACGACGGGCTGGATGCCAATTGCCGCAACAACGGCCAGCCGTACTTCACTTATAACCAGGGCGTGCTGCTGGGCGGACTGACCGATCTGACGACGATCACCGGCGATGCCCGCTATCGCGCCGTTGCGGTGAAGACGGCCATCGCCGCCGCGCGCGGCCTTTCGACGCCGGAGGGCATCTTGCGAGAGCCCGTTCCAATCGGGTCGGACGGGCTGATCTTCAAGGGCGTGTTCGCCTTTCACCTCGGCCATCTGCTGGACGATATGGCTCCGGGCCCTGAACGCAGCGAATTGACCGACTGGGTTCGGCGCAACGCCGATGCAGTGTGGCGATCCAGCGCATCCGGCACGCGGGCGATCGGCAGCGACTGGTCGCTGGACGGAACCCTGCCAGCTAGCGCGGCGGCGCAGACCTCGGGAATCGCCATGATGCTGGCGGGGACCGGCATGCCCTTGCCCCATCGCGACGCACAGGTTGCCGGGAAGGAAATACCGGCCGCGAAGGATCCTGCGGAAAACTTCTCTCAAAGCCTCTTTTCACCGCGCCGCTAACCCGCTAAGCGCGCAATCCCTGCTGGGGCGTCGCCAAGTGGTAAGGCACCGGTTTTTGGTACCGGCATTCGCAGGTTCGAATCCTGCCGCCCCAGCCAATATTTTGACCCATTTTGACCAACAAGGTCCCAAGGGGTCTCAGTAAAAAATCCTGTTTTCAAAGACTTATTTCGCATATTCTGTCCCAGCCCGGAGCCATTCCGATCAGACAGTTTCATGCGACTTGTTGGTCATCCTGTTGGTAAAAACAGGTCTCGAAGGCAGAAAACTGGACCAGGCAGGATTCGGATCCGCGACGGCAAAGCCGGAGTGCCGACCATGCTGACCGATCAATTGCTCACCACCCTCGCTGCCCGCGACAAGCCGATCAAGAAATCCGACGGCGGCGGCCTGCATATCGTCGCCATGCCGAGCGGAAAAAAGCGATGGCGTCTGGCCTATCGCTTCGATGGCAAGCAGAAGACCGTCGATGGCGGGGAATATCCCGCCGTGAGCCTGCACCGCGCCCGCGTCTGGGGCGAAGAGATGAAGGATCTTGTCGCAAAAGGCATCGATCCCATTGCTCATAAGAAGGAGGCGAAGTTTCAGGTCGCCGCCGACAAGACAACGTTTGAAATGCTCACGCGCGAATGGATCGAGGCCCGCCGGCCGGCATGGTCGCCCCGCTATGCGCGGTTGATCGAAGGGCGCCTCAAGAACGATATCCTTCCCGTCATCGGCAACAAACCGGTCCGCTCGATCCTGCCTCGTACGATGCTGGAAGCCTTGCGCGTCATCGAGGCTCGCGGCTCCTACGAAATGGCGCATCGCATCAAGAACCACTGCAGCGAGATATTCCGTTTCGGCATCCCGGATGGGCGCTGCGAAAGCGATCCGTGCCGCGACTTGTCTGCCGCAATGATCAAGCCGCCGCCGGTCCGCCACCGCGCCAAAATTGAAATCAAGGATCTCCCCGAATTCTTTGCCCGCCTCAATGCCGATGAAGGCTCACGCCTGAGCCATCTGGCTCTTCGCTGGACCATCCTGACCATGGTTCGCACACAAGAGACCCGATTCGCGCAATGGACCGAGTTCGAGGGCCTGGGTGGCGATGAGCCGATCTGGCGGATACCGGCCGAGCGCATGAAAATGCGGTCCGAACATCTGGTGCCATTACCACCGCAGGCTGTGGATCTGCTCCGCCAGATCCGCGATGCCAATCCCTTTGGCAAAGCCGGCAACGAAAGGCTCGGAAAATTTCTCTTTCCAGTTGCTGGATCGCGTTCTGACGTCATCAGCGAGAACCGCATGCTCGATGTCATGTACCGCATGGGCCTGCGCGGGAAAGCAACCGTCCACGGGTTCCGGTCACTCGCAAGCACGGTGCTGAACGAATCGGGTCTTTTCATGCCCGACTGGATCGAGATGCAACTGGCCCATATGCCCCGTGGCGTCAGGGGGGTGTATAATTCGGCGCGGTATCTTTCACATCGCCGCAAGATGATGGGGTGGTGGGCGCAGTATCTGGATTCTGCCGAGGAGGCCGCACCGCTCGTCCTCGAGGGATACAAGACCACCTCGCGCAAGCAGGAAAAGATGCTCGCCTGGTTCCAGACCGATTGGTGAGGCCTGGCATTGCCAATGCTTGGTATAGCTGATGGTCGACAGTTTAATGGCGTGAATCGGCGAAGATGCAGCGATTGACCCTGTTCGGCAGAGGTTCGTTTCCTTTGACGAACGATCCTTCGGGAGATGCTGAAGGTTGCGTGGGAATCGAAAATCTATCCTCGGGCAAATGCTTACGGCGTTCAGGATTTGGGCACCACTAACCCTGTCAGGGTTTTTACCGATGGAGTACCCCTACTCCAATCCCTTAGGTAGTGTGGAACGAATACGGGTTGCCATAATCGTCCTGAACTATTGAAATTTTCACGGTGGCTTATGGCTCAACGATTGGCACGAATTCTGCTCGCAGACCCGTATGAAGTCCTTCGGCTAGGTGTGCGAGATATATTATCCGGCCATGGGGGGGGCGGACATAGTGGCCGAGGCGAGTGACGGTCATCAAGCGTTGCAAATGGCGCAGGAATTAGCTCCTGACATTATTATTCTCGAACACGCGATGCCGACACTGAATGGCCTGGATTTAACGAGGTGAATTCGAGAAAATCTGCCGAACTGCAGGGTGATTTCCTACACTTCATGTTACAAAGACGATTTAATAATCGATTACATTAGATCAGGTGCTCGAAGTATCGTGCTTAAGAGCGATGATTGCGAAGAATTAGTCGCCGCGGTGAAGAGAGTTTCTCTTGGTAAGCCGTACCTGTCATCGTCGATCTCGGGCACTCTGGCCGAAAAGCTCACTGACGAGCAAGGATGCGCGCAGTCGGCATTGACGCCGCGCGAACGAGAAATTGTTCAATTGATATCCGAAGGGAAAATAAACAAGCAGGTGGCGTGCCATATTGGAATAAGCACAAAGACAGTTGAAAGCCATGGGGCTGCAGTTATGAGTAAATTAAATTTGATATCTGGCGCGCAATTGGTGCGATATGCGGTCAGAAACAGCCTGGTAAGTGTTTGATTATTCAACTCTTGTGGGTCGTGTATCGACGTTATTAATTTTAACTGAGTGCAATCCGCAGGGCTGGAAATGCCGCAAGTTGAAGCAGCGTGGAGATGTGGTAGAAATTTGGCCTTTGAAAGGAAATACGGAGATGCCGCAGCGTGGCCGGCGCCTGCACCCGGTCCACGGTCATGCCTTGGGCCTTGTGGCGTGACGGCATAGCCGTGCCCTCGACCGATTTCATCGCACTCGGGAACCGAAATCCCGAGAGATTTCACGCTATTGTTCGGCGCTGAGACTCCCGATAGCTGAACCGTCCGCCTCGAACAACGAAAGGACGGACGATGCGCAAACCCCGTGACTATGACGCCGAACTCAAGGCACTCACCGACAAGGCGCGGCAACTCAAAACCCGCAAGACCAGCCAGCTCGGAGAACTGGTGAACGCGACAGGTGCCGATGCTCTTTCCGCCGAGGTGCTGGCCGGCGCTTTGCTCGACGCCGTCACCACCACCGACGCGGCGAGAAAGGAAGCGTGGCGAGGGAGAGGTGCCGCGTTCTTTTCAGCGGAAAGCAAAGTCGCTCGCGCAGGAGCTGGCAGCGAACCTCGCAGCAACTTGGGCAGCGCTGCGGCGGAACCAGGCAGCGCGCAATTGCCACTTGGCGAGCCAGGCGTGACATGATGCCCGCGCGTGGCAAGTGAAGCGGCGCCCCGCCAGCTTATCGAGCTGGGCGGGCTTGTCGCGAAGGCTGAGCTGGTGGAACTGACCGAGGATGACCGTGCGGTGATCCTCGGACTGCTCGTCGAAGCGGCGGCCAGGTTGCGCGGCGAAGATCGCGAACAAACACTGGCGCTATGGCGGCGGCGCGGCATGCGGGCGTTCGCTCAAGAACCTGCTGGCGTGGATCGAGAGTGAGCTAGCCGCAGTCAAAAAATCGGCAGGGACGGTTTTGTTGTTCTGCGTCCGACGCGGACGGATGAAATGGACGATACTGGCCTCGCAAAATTGTGCTATATAGTCGGTGCGCGGACGACTCCGTGGCGAAGAGTGGAACCCCGGCTGCGAGTTCCATCAGGCCGCCTTTTTACAGTCCTGCCGGTTTGGAGCGTCCGCGCACCTTTGACCTTACCTCCCACTGCGCGGCGAATTGCTCGTACGCCTGCTCCGCATGGCGGGCGATGTTCATTTCCCGGTCGCGCAACGCTTTGACGTAGCAGGCGTGAGCGGTGCCGGGCTTGTTGGCCTTCATCTGCGGCTTTCCAGTCTTGATTTCCGATCGCTTCGCACGCCCTTGGCGTAAGGATTCCCGTCTGTTATCCTGCCAGGGCGCTGCGCAAAGGGCAGCGCCGGGACTGGTAATCCCGCAAGTGAAACAAGCTCGGAAAACACAGTTTTCCGGGGTGCCGTCGCGCATGTCCAAACCTTCGGGTGAAAGGCGGCGGCGCATGTCACTTGCATGTTACCAGCTCCGGCGGCTCCCGCGCGTTAGCGTGCGGGAGTTCGGGACCGGTCCGCAAGTTGTCTCGAGCCTTCCGCCAACCCGCCTTGATGCGGACCCGGAGGTGCCAATGGACGTTTGTGTTCCTGCTGCTTCACCCGATGAAATCGCCGCTGTCTCTGCGGCGCTTGCTTCCTTGCCCGATGACAATTCCGCGCTCGCTGCGCTCTGGAAAATCTACGGCGCTGAGCCGGTCCGATTGCTGCGCACCCAACAGGGTCGCAGCCTCAGCCGCGCGCGCTCCAGAAGGGCCGAAGAGTTCATGCGCTCGCTTGCGCCCGACGCGCCCTTCGACTGGCACTATTTCCTCTACACTTCGGGGATCGTCACCCAGCTGGCGCTGTCCTCGCACCTGCTCGATGTCGGCTTTCCCGATAGCTGGTGCGCGCGTCATGTCGGGCTCCATGTCGACCGGTCGCTGGCTTACGCCAACGTCACCGGCTTCGGCTACGATTGCGCCGAGACCGCGCGGCTGATGCAGATGCTGTCACCGTACTGGAAATGGAACAAGACGCGTCTGGTCGACGACAAGGTTCTCGATGACGGCGGCTTCACCCCGGACCAGATCCGAGGGCTCGTCGGCGCGCTGATCGATCACGTCTGCCACGTGACGGGCCATGCCCGTTCTCGAGAGCGGTCTATGCGATCCTGAGCGGACGGCACACGGCGGCAATCTGAACGACGGCCGCACGGAGCGATCCACCGTCGATGTGCGGCGTGATTCGCGCTGCCGACATCGCGGCATTGCTCGCGCACGACGCATGCAGGCCGCGCTCTGAGACGACCTGAGACCGAACCGCCGGTCGCGGGCTCCCGGCGGCAACTTTTTGAGTGTCCGGAGAGTGCCGCCAAGGTTCACTACGGTGCACGGAGAGGAATCTCGTACGTTCCGCGCTGTTTAGCGCTGTTCTGCGCCCTTGCACCGGGCTTGATTTAGCCCAATCTTGCTCATGGCCGGCCAGTCCACCTCACGAAAACCGGAGGACATGCCACATGAACATTGCTCCCTTTGTTCGCTTCGTTCGCCTCAATGACGTTCTCGATCGCACGGGCCTTTCCTTTCGCGCGCGACCCTCTACCGCAAGATCCAGTCTGGGACTTCCCGAAGCAGGTTCGCATTGCCGAGCGCTGCTGCGGGTGGCGCGAGAGCGCCATGACCGAATGGATAAACAGCCCCATCTCGTTCTTGAAGCAGGCGGCGTGCGCCTTGGCGCCGATAGCGGCATGCTTAAACCTCGCGCGCTACTGCACGTCGGGCCCGGCGGAGGAGAAAGTTATCCGTTGTCACGTCTGGGGATGTTCTCCGCCGCTGCTTTACCGTGCCTGCGGGCGCCCGGCGACGATCGGTTCGAGGCGCCCAACCGAGGTGGTTGGGATTGACGCAGCCCTTGCGTCCGTTCTCGCAGCTCTGCCTGGCGTCGTAATTCCGTGACGGGGCCGGGCCATGCTTCCACTCGCACATGACCCGGTGGCAATACTCGTTTCGGCCGTCGACGTGCACGACGCCGAAACCTTCGGCTCTGAGACCGAACGGCCAGAGCAGGCAATCGTCACCTCTGTAGCTGCGGCGATTCTTCAGCCACGCAAGGGGAACGCCGCGAAAGTCACCCCAGCGTACGGGGTGCCATATTTCCGCACGCGGTCATTATGCGGCTCGCAATAGCCGTTGCGCAGATTTCCGCGCCTGATGCACCCCGGAACGGAGCACTTGCCGAGGAATGCCATAGTCGCCCCCGCAACGAATAGGTAGCTCACGGCCGGACAAGCTTGGATAGTCGGACCGGCTCGCGGTCCATCGCGGAAAAGGGTGACGCTATCAAGGATTAGGGCGCAGCTTGGCACGGCGAGCCCGTCCGACTCAACCGAGAGCGGCCGTGTCACGCTCAATGAAGTCGGCCGACCAGATGCCCACGTGCGACCCCTTCAGGATCTCGTTGCGAACCTCGGGTTCCGACCGCCGCTCAGCGGCTCGCCGAAGATGATAAACGCAACATCCGTATCAACGTAGACCTCGACCTCGCGCATGTGCGGGGCGACCGCGTCGATCTGGGCGGAGCATTCCCGATACGGGACGCCGCCGGCACGCGGCCCCGCGCCTTACCGCTTTAACCTGTGAGACCTGGCGCCGGCGGAACTTAGTTCTCACCGGCGCCCCCTTGGTGCGACCCGAGGGGTGTTGCCCGATCCATAGCGCGTGCAGCCAGCAACGTGAAATTACTTTTCGGACATGAAGCGATCAGTTTCATAGGAGAAACTCGTTGATCTCTGTAACCAAAAAATAACCCGGACCAGCACTGCCAGTCCGGGTTAGGTAATAGGGACACGTAGTCGTCGTCCCCTCGGGTCGCGGTCGCACAATTGCGCAAAACATCATCGCGATCAAGGCAATAAGACTACTTCCGAGAAAGATTATCAATTCTGTAACGACACAATTGAGATGCGACCTTGTGTGCTGATTTGTACACATGGTCGGTCTTAACTTGAGGGCCTCCGTATTTGCGAGCAGCAGCCCTTGTGTTTTTGCAGACGCGGCGAGTGACTTGGTGATGACGACCAGCGCGCCGCTGCAAATGCCGCGCAGGTTTTCGACCTCCTCCACCCGGACGATCAGGTCCAGCCGCTTTACCTCGTCCTCCAGCCTGGTGAGGTCGTGCGAGTCACGCCATTCGCGCACCGGATCCCAGACCGGGATCGAGATCACCTTCTTCATCATGCCGGACGTCATGTAGGCGGGAATGGCAGGTTCATGGATGAAGATGCCGGGGAGGGCTATGGACCCGGCTATACGCGCGAGTGGGTTTAGGCGGCCGACTGCTTAGGTGTCTGGTTGCGACACATCGTGCAATGAAAGTTCGCCGCCGCCCCGAGCGGACCAGTGATTTCGTACTTCACGCCCCTCGCATTACCTGCGCATCAGTCTCTTGCAAACGCCGCGGCGAGGTGCTGCTCGACATCGAGATAGTGGTCATCCGCGATGTCGAAGATAACTTTCTCGATTTTCCCGCCGACGAAATCGAAGCCCGCACCATATTCGCTGCTGACCGCATCTCCCGCATCGCGGCCGATCGCGAGACCTTCACCGCATAGCGCGTAGCGCCCGGACTGGGTGCGGAAGTTTTCCTGCGCGGTAACCTTGTCATCAAGGTAGAGCGTCATCTTGCCGGTCGCCTCGGCATACTGGCCATGGCCTTCCTTGATGAACTCGACCCCGACGATGTGTTTTCCATCCGCCGGCGCATCGCTGATCAAGCGCTGCTCGGGCGGGATGCCGAGGAAATTGTAGCTGAAGATCAGCTTGCCGCCTTTCACGAACAAGGAATAGCCGCCGAAGCGCGATCCCTGCGCAAAGATCACACCCTTGCTGTCAGGCGTGAACTCGACCTCGGCGAGGGCCTTCCACGATGCTCCCAGCGTGCGGGCTGCCGAGGCCTCGGGCACTTCGGTCGTGCCGGGATAGTAGACATACCGGCCACTCTTGAGTGGGGCAGCGTGATACTCCGCTGCGTGCATGGTAACGACGCCCAGATCTATGAGCGGCAGCACATCGTGCTTCCGGGCTTCCTCTAGCCAAAGCTCCTGCAATTCCTTGAGTTTTTCGGGGTGCTGATCGGCAAGGTCGCGTGCTTCTGAGCGATCCTCTTCGGTGTTGAACAGCTGCCAGCGGTCCTTGTCGAAATGGCCTTGGTCGGATGGAAGCGGCCCATGTTCAGCAGCAGCCTTCCAGCCCTTGTGCCAGATGCCCCGCGTGCCGCACATCTCGTAGTATTGCGTCTCCTTGGTGGTGGGGGCCGACGTGTCATCGAAGCTGTAGCGCATCGAAACACCGGCCAGCGGCGCTTGCTTCACGCCGTCGAGGGCCTCGGGCATCGGGACGCCGCAGCATTCCAGGATGGTGGGCACGATGTCCGTGCAATGGTGATACTGGTGGCGGATCTCGCCCTTGGCCGCGATGCCCTTGGGCCAGTGGATGACCAGGGGATCGCATGTTCCCCCGCTGTAGGAGGCATAGCGCTTGAACATGCGATAGGGCGTGGAGAAGGCGACCGCCCAGCCTGTGGGATAATGATTGTAAGTGTCCGGCGATCCCAGCTTGTCGATCATCGCCATATTGCTTTCGAGATCGTCGGGATAACCGTTGAAGAAGCGGTTTTCGTTGACCGATCCGTTGGGGCTTCCTTCCCCGGAGGCGCCGTTGTCCGCGCAATAGAAGATCAGCGTGTTCTCGAGCTGGCCGGATTCCTCCAGATAGTCGATCACGCGCCCGATCTGCACGTCGGTGTATTCGGAAAAGGCGGCGTAGACCTCCGCCATGCGGGCAAAAAGTTTCTTCTCGTCATCGCTCAGGCTATCCCACGGGCTTACGCTGTCCGCCTCGGGCAACACGCCTTCCGGTAATGGGTTTATCGGCGTCAGCTCCGTGTCTGCGGGCAGGATGCCGCGCTCGATCATTCTTGCCAGCACCCATTCGCGATAGGCCTCATAGCCGTCGTCGAACTTGCCCCGGTACTTGTCGATGTAGTCTTGCGGGGCATGGTGCGGCGCGTGGTTCGCGCCCGGGCAATACCACATATACCAGGGCTTTTCGGGGTCGGACTGCTTGGTATCGCGTATGAACGTGATCGCCTTGTCGGCAATGTCCTTCGAGAAATGATAGCCTTCCTCGGGCTGGTAGGGTTGCTCGACGAAGTGATTGTCCTCGATCAGTTCAGGATACCACTGGTTCGTTTCGCCGCCGATGAAGCCGTAAAACCGATCATATCCAAGGCCCAGCGGCCAGCGCTTCTTCGAGGCCCCGATGCTGAAGGCATCGACGGGCACGTTATGGTTCTTGCCGATCCAGAATGTACTCCATCCCGCATCGCGCAGGATATGGGCGATTGTGCCATTCTCTAGCGGGATGTGGCCGTTGTAGCCGGGGAAACCGGTGGCTGCTTCCGAAATGGTGCCAAAGCCGTTGGAATGGTGGTTCCGTCCGGTCAGGAAGCAGGACCGCGTGGGCGAACAGACTGCCGTTGTGTGCCATTGGGAGTACGTGAGGCCGTTCCTGGCCAACTTGTCCATCGTCGGCATCTGGATACCGCCACCGTAGGGCGACCAGGCCGCCTGGCCGGTGTCGTCGTAGAGGATGACGAGCACATTGGGCGCGCCTTCGGGCGCCTTCGCGTCCAGGTAGGCATCCCAGTCCGCCTGCGAATCGCGAATGTCCAGCTCAACGCGTCCCTGGAATGGCCGTGGCATAAGTCACCTCTCCATTGAAATGAGAGTCAGCATATGGCTCGCTCGAGACGCCTGCCATCGGGGGTAACCCCGGGATCGAGGGGCTTCCCCCACGTGGACCTAGGGACAATCCCAATGGAGGCCCTCCAAGCCATCGCGCAATCTCGCCATCTTCTGGAGGAGCAAGTCTCATGGCCGATGCCAGCGCTTCAACGAATGCGAGCGATGTCCTTTTCCGCCTCGGATTTCCCGATCCGGAAAACGCGCAGCGCGCCTATGATGCGGCCGACCTGAGCCGCGCGGTCACGGCCTATCGCTTTTTCTATCCAACTGTGGTCGGCGCAGCGATCGTGAAGGGGGATCTGGATTGCGGACTTGTGCCCAACAAGGTGTTCGGCACGATGCATTCCGGGCCTGAGCAAGTCCTCTATACGACCAACAACGACACGCCGTACGGCCCGTTGCTGCTGGACCTCGGGGTCGGTCCGCTGGTGATCGAGCTTCAGCCGGGACCGCTGATCGTCTGCTCGATCGACGTCAACCAGCGTTGGGTCGCCGACATGGGCCTACCCGGACCGGACGGAGGCAAGGGCGGGAAGCATATCCTTGTGCCCCCGCTTACCAGGGCGAGCTTCCCTCAGACGGTAGCTTCTACATTCATGAGGCGAGCAGCAACCTCCAGGTTATCGGAGCCCGTGCACTGCCCGTGGGAGGCGATGTGGAAGGCGCCAAACGCTTGCTGACCACTATCAAAGTCTACCCGCTCGATCCGGCGACCGAATGGAGCGAGCCCGAGTGGATCGACCTCACCGGTGTGCGGCAGGACGGGACGCCGATTGCCTACGAACGGGACTTTCACTTTTGGGAGGTGCTGCACGAGACCGTCGACCATGAGCCGGCCTATCAGGGGCTACCATAACGAGTACGGCGAACTGGCCGCGCTCGGCATCGAGAAGGGCAAGCCCTTTGCGCCCGACGTGCGGATGAAGGACATTCTCACCCGCGCCGCGCAGATCGCCAACGACCAGATGCGCGTCCAGTCATTTGCCGACCGTCGTCCCGACCGTTTTCCGTGGGCCGACCGCAAATGGGAATGGGCGAGCCTTCGTTTTGAGGACGGCGACTTCAACACCGCTTTCCACACGGATATTGAAGCGCGCGAGAAGTGGTTTTTCCAGGCGATCGGGGCCTCGCCCGCGATGTTTCGACGCGATGCCCAGGCCGGCTCGCTCTACTGGCTCGGCCTGAGGGACAAGGACGGCGCCTATCTCGACGGCGGAAAGAACTACAGGCTGGCGGTGCCGCTGCCCGTGCCAGGACGGCTTTTCTGGTCGGTTACCGTCTATGAGACCGACACGCGCAGCCAGATCCGGACCGATCAGAACAAGGCTGCGCTACGTTCTATGTTCGAGTTGAAGGACGTCTCGGGCGATAGCGTGGACCTGTGGTTCGGTCCACAAGCTCCCTCCGCCGGCGATGCCCGGTGGATCAAAACCACACCTGGCAAAGGCTGGTTCGTCTATTTCCGCATCTATGGTCCTGAAGCAGGGGGCGTTCGACGGCAGTTGGAAACCCGGCGATTTCGAACTTGCGAATTGAACGTCAGCGCCAGTTGATCCGGAATCCGATTTTCCCTTCCCAGGCGTGGGCCGCTGGTGCCGGATCTCGTCATGATCGATGCCGAGCCCAGTGCCGATGCCGAGGCCCTGGAAAAGCTCGCCCTGTGGTCGCTGCGCCGCTGCTCGCCGATGATTGCACTCGATCCGCCGGATGGGCTGATGCTGGACGTGACCGGAGTCACCCATACTCATGGTGGTGCCGCCGGCCTCCTGAGAGACGTGCTGCGGCGCTCGCCGATGTCGAGACGGCGGGAAGGGCGGTCTGTGCCCCGACTTATGAGGCGGCCCATGCGCTCGCCCGCTTCGCGTTATCGATCCGCTCGAACTGGCAGATGCAATAGCGGACCTGTCGACGGCAGCGCTTCGCCTGGAGCCAGACACGTTTCGCAAGCTTGCGACGCTCGCCCGGCGCTTTTGCCGCGACCCGAGACGATCGAGACGGTGGCGCTTCTGCCCGACCATCCGCCGGTCCATTTTGTGTGGCGTGGTGTCAGGCGGCGCGTGATGCGTGCCGATGGACCCGAGCGCATCTATGGCGAATGGCATTTGAGCGAGGCAGAGTGGCTCAGTGTGCGGGACTATTTCCTGGTCGAGGATGAGACGGGCGCGCGCTACTGGGTGTTCCGGCAGGGTGACGGCATGGATCTGGCAACCGGCGGGCAGGGCTGGTTCCTGCACGGGTTGTTTGGCTGAAGTGCTCAGGCCCTCATCAGCGGAGGGCCAAAAAAAAGCCGACCACATGGGCCGGCTTGGGAAGTTTTTTGGGAGAGGATGCCTGAAAGGCCCCCGGCATATGTGTTCCGAAAGCCGGTCTCGCAAATGCAAGAAATGCACTCGGTGTTGCTTCACATGGTTACATTCCGTGAAATCGCGTCCGCCCAGTTTTTGGGAGCGCTGGTGGGCGGATACGAACGAGCCTGACGGGCTTTCATCAGCTTAAACGCGACCGCACTTGATTATCCAGCGGGGGCGGGCATCGCGACCGCATCCGTCTGCCGGAAGATCGACCAGAGGCCGGTTCCGTTGGGCTGAGCCGAGAAAATATAAGTGCGATCGCGATGCACATGGACCTCGCCGCAACCGAGCCGCTCGATGAGGGGAAGAACAGCGCCGGCGTCCAGAGCGATTATCTCGACTAATTGATAGGACGTGTCTACGGGCACGATGGTGAAGCGATGCATGACTGTGCTCCTCGGTAATGGGCGGGAGCACGCAACGATCGGATGTCTCTCAGGCGCCAGCAGGCCGTTCAGGGCTGACGATGGGGATACAGTACTCCCCTTGGCGTAATGCTCCTACACATTTCGGGCTATGCTTGCCGAACTCGTGTTCATGTCGGAGCCAATTCATACCTCAAATCGCCTCGCGCCAACGCGCCATGGCTGCCTCATAGGCTTTGCAAGCCTGATCGCGGCGGCTGGCGAGTTTGGCGCGGCGACGACCGGCCGCTGCGCGCCGGGCAGAAATCTTTTCCGAAATTCGCGTTTGCTCTGCTTCAAGGGCCGCCATTTCCACTTCAATGTCACGGTCGTGTCGGGCGAGAGCTTCGTCAGCTTCTTCGAGCTTGGTCCTGCTCGGTCGTGGCGGAGGACGTTTTGGCTCTGGCGGTGGAGCAGGTTTTGGGCGCCGTTGTGGGGCCGGCTTATCCCCGGCCGCCGGGGCCGAGTGCCTGGATGACGGTTTGCGAGGGGCATCAGCAAGCGAGGACAAGTGCTCTGCGGTGGTGCCCCGCGGAACTTTGATAACCATGCCGGGACTTTCGAGCGGAGCCTTCGTCAGCGCTGGATCATCGACCCGCTCGGCAAATCCACTGGCGAAAAGATTGCTGTCTGCGCCCCAGGCCGTGAGCGCGGCTTTCTGACTGGGCGCAGCGACATAGGCATCGTGGAAACCGACAGCCGTTCGGAAAACTCTCAGTTTGGCAGCCATCGGCGATCTCCTGATTAAGGAGCGGGTCACGGCGGTAATCGTTCCATACGATGACGATCCGTGAAGGCGAAATCAATTGCAAGGCATCCCTTTTCTCAAATTGTGTTCACTTAATGTTCTTTTTTGACGTAAGGGTCAGCCCATGGCCGATTCCGCGGCAAGGAAGATCATTCACGTCGACATGGACGCGTTCTTCGCGTCGGTCGAACAGCGCGACAATCCCGAGCTTCGCGGTAAGCCTGTAGCGGTCGGATACCCGGCCGCGCGCGGTGTTGTCGCCGCGGCAAGCTACGAAGCGCGCGCCTTTGAGATTCGCTCCGCCTTGCCGTCCGTAACCGCGCTGCGCCGCTGCCCGCACCTGATCTTCGTGCCGCCGCGCTTCGACGTCTACAAGGAGGTATCGCGGCAAATCCATGCGATCTTTGCCGATTATACCGATCTCATCCAGCCGCTCCCGCTCGACGAGGCCTATCTCGACGTCACCGGCAATCGCCGGGGGTTGCGCCGGCACCCGGTTGCATTCCTGCGCGAGGAACTGGCGGCGTGGAAAGTCCTGCCGTGTGCTGCGCTTGAGGCCGCGCGCGACGGCCGATACATTTCTTTGGCGGGCCTTGTGCTTGTTCGTCAGCGACCGGGCTCTGCCAAGGGCGTGCTGTTCATTACCATCGAGGACCAGACCGGCATTGCGAACCTGATCGTCTGGCCGAATGTTCGAGGAGAATCGGCGGATCGTCATGGGTGCTCGCATGCTCGGCATCGAGGGGCAGCTTCAGCGTCGGGAAGGGGCGGAATTTCAAGTGACGGGGGTTGAGGACGAAGCGCTGCCATTCCCGAGCGAGGGTCGGAATGTCCGGCTTCGCCAGGAATGGACGGATAAGGTTTACGGTGTCCGACATCCGTCGCTAGCCCATTTTGACCAGGAAGTGACAGCCAGCTCCCGGCTTAGAAGCCATGGTACTGTCCTTAGGAGAGCGGCCCTTGCGCCGAATCATGTTCGGTTGCGACTTTGAATGCGGGCACGAAATCCTTGGACCGATCTTGCGCAAACGGCGGCGCGCCGTTTGGACCGTCTCGGTGACCCCGAAACGGGTACACCAGTTGATCATTCAGCGGACTGTATCTCGTCGGTATGGACTTCGAACCGCACCAGGTTCGCCTGACCGAATGCCGTCGTCAAAGCGACGTCGGTCGCATCGCGTCCTCGCGCCATTAGGATACGGCCGATCCGCGGTGTGTTGTGGCGAGCGTCGTAAGTATACCAGCTGCCGTCGATATATACGTCGAACCAGGCGCTGAAGTCCATCGGCGCATCGACGGGTGGCACCCCGATGTCACCCAGGTAACCGGTGCAGTAGCGGGCGGGAAGGTTCATGCAGCGACAGAGCGTGATGGCTAGGTGCGCAAAATCGCGGCACACGCCCTGCCGCTCCTGATAACCGTTCCAGGCGGTCTTGTCGGGCCGGGCGTAGTGGTAACCGAACTCGAGATGGCGGTGAACGAATTCGACGATCGCGTCCACGCGGTCGCGAGCATTGGTGTAGTGGCCGAAGTTGCTCCAGGCCACGTCCATGAGGCGGTCGGTTTCGCAATAGCGGCTGCCCAGCAGGAAAGGCATGACGAAATCGGGCAGATCCTCGACGGGCAGCTGCGGGCGATTGGCCGGGCGCATATCCGGCTCGCCGTTGTCCTCAATGACGAAATCACATGACAGGGTCACGCCGCCGGACGGTATGCCGAGGCGCGTAGCGACGTTCCCGAAGCCGTCCTCGAACTGATAGAGCGGGATATCAGGGTAGGCCAAAAGGCGCTGGGCCGTGCGCAGGTCCTGGTGGCGTGATGGATGAAGGCTAAGCATCGCCATCATCGCGGTCTTCGTTTCAGTTTCAAATCGGATATCATAGCCACAGCGGATCAGCATGGGTGTCATTTTCCTGTAGCGCCGGTGCGGCGGCTGTTTACGGCACCATGGCCGGTTGAAGGGAACTGGTCGGGATCGGCCCGGTGAACGTCGACCGTTACATCCATGCCGAGGAAGCTGGCCGGCAGGCCGAACCACGTACCCGACAGCGGCAGCGCCTGGTAAGGATCGCGCGCCACGGCGACGCGGATGAGGCCGCGATTGCCGACGATGCCGTTGGTGGGGTCGAACTCGACCCAACCGGAACCGGGTAGGAAGATGCGGACCCAGGCATGGGTGTTGCCGCCGCCGACCACGCCCTCGGACCGCGATGGATTGTAGACGTAGCCGGAGACGAACCGTGCCGCGAAGCCGAGCGCGCGGACCGCCTCGATCATCAGCACCGCGAAATCGCGGCAGGTCCCCTGACGCTGCTTCAACGTCTCGATCGGGGACTGGGTCCCCTTTTCGTGACGCGGGACATAGGTGAAGTCTCGCTTGATGCTGGTCGCGATCTTAGTCAGCAGGGGAATAGTCCCGGTGCTTGCGTCGTTATTGAGGAATGCGCGGGCCCAATTGTCGACGATGCGCTCGGGGTCGAGGTGCTGCCGCTCAATCGATCGCAGAAGGTCGGGCATGTCCTCCGCTGAATAGGTAAATGGAAACAGACGCGCATAGTTCTCGACGTCCACCTGCGTCTGGGAGAGCGGTGCATGCTCCAGCGTTGTCTCGCTGGTGATCGTAAGTCGCGCGGTGCGGCGCTCGAACGAGGCGACTGCGACCGAATTGCCGAAGACGTCATGCAGCCATCGCAGTTCACTGGGCTCAGGGTCGATGATCAGGCGCGCGAACAGCAATCGCTGGTCAAATCCTTCCCGTGGCCGCATCATGATGCGATGTTCACCAAGCGAAACGGGTTGTTGGTAGCGATACAGCGTTGTGTGATGGATTGTCAGCAACGGCATGAACGGACTTCCTGTTGACCGGGCTCATTTCTGAGAGCGTGCTGGGTCCGGAAGATCCCGCGCCATTTGGTGTTTTCAACGCACACGGAGCCTCACCGTTCCTGTTGATCGGCGACCACGCGGGATCAGCCGTTCCCCGCGCCCTGGCATCACTCGGCATGCACGCCGATGACCTGCAACGCCACATAGCGATCGACATCGGCGTGTTCGGCCTTGGCCAGGCTATGGCTCTCCTGCTGGACGCGCCATTCCTGTATCAGGTCTATTCGCGCCTCGTCATCGACTGCAATCGTCTGCCTGCTCGGCCCGACGCTATCCCTGAGGTTTCGGATGGAACCCCCATTCCCGGCAACCGGCATCTTGCAGATCGGGAGCGCGATGCCCGGACCGCCGCGATTCATGGGCCCTATCATGCCGCGATCGCGTCACTCCTCGATGCCCGGCGCACTGCCGGCGAACAGACGATTCTACTGTCGCTGCATAGCTTCACGCCCGAAATGGACGGGCTAACTCGGCCTTGGGAGGTGGGGATATTGCATGGTTCGGGTCGCACGCAATTTGCCCATGGTCTGCGCAATGCACTCGCCGAGCAGGCAGACCTGGTCGTTGGTGACAATGTTCCCTATCGCATGGATGAGACCGACTACACCGTCCCGTTCCATGCGTTCCCGCGAAATCTCAACTATGCCGAGATCGAGGTGCGACAGGATCTTATCGACAGCCAGCCCACACAAGAAGCCTGGGCATCACTTCTGGCCAAAGCGGCGCGACGGGCCGCGGGAATTTCGCCGATGCGTCACAGGTCAGCGCAAGAATTTCCTGCTCTTGGAGATGAAAGCATTCGAGGGGACGACGGGCGGACTGGCAAATCCTGACGCGGGGGTGACCGTCATCGCATCAATCCTACGTTCCGTAGCGCGTCCTCGATGATTTGCACGCCGCCGCCCCGATCGCATCCTGGGGGCGGCGAAGCGGCGTGGGCGTGGCCACGGCCGCTCGGATTAGCCCGTAAGCGGCTAGGACACGGACACGCTCGCCGACGATCTGGCCGCTGTGATCGATGCTCTCGAACTCGAAGACGCCATTCTCGTTGGCCATTCGGGGCCGATATAGTCGGGCAAGTTCACATGATAGCCAATGAGGGAGAAGGCACCGGCTGCGGCAAACGCTAGCCCAAAAGCCAACGTCGCACTTCTTCAGCCACAATATCCACCTTTCCTACAAGGCTTTCGACCTCGATGGATACCAGCGACCTTCCAAACATTCCCTTTTCCGAAACACTCACTATCAGCGCATTCTCTCCAAGCGATCTTTCGGTCAGCATCACATCGAGTTCGACCCGAGGGGATACGACGTGCAGAACAACTTCACGCACGCGCCATGCATTATAAGCACTACGGATAAACGCTTTTGATCCCAAGGCTTGCACGGCCTGAAAGAGTTCAACCTGGGCCTGCCGTTCAGGATCTAAGCCGTATGCCATAAGCGCAACTCGCCATTTGATACGATCCGAACGGCAAGAATGTCATCCGGTTACGCATAAAGCCATATTTGAAAGAGAAGGAAGGGGCGGCCAGTTCCTGCCAGAGACCTACCTTCAACTCCCAAAGCGTTAGCATCGGATGCTGGAAAGGCTTCCCGTTTCGCATTGCCCATGCCCTGGCGAACCGGGGATTCTTCTTCGCAATTGATGATTTTGAACGTGGCTGTGCGCAGTTCTGGGCAAGAAGGAGAACCGTGCGGCCTCCCACAAAGGCGGCCGCATCGGCGCATCGTCACGAAAGCTTCCGCAGCGGTGAACTAGGGCTAGGAAGCCCGCGAGGATGCGAAAAGGAGGAACCGATCATAGCACTCCGTTCGCCGAAATCTGCCGCAAAGGCGCAGGCAATTGCCAAGCGCGACTTTTGAAATGCAATCAACCGCAAACGCTGTCGCCCGTTCAGGATGCGCGCCGGATCTCGCGGACCATTTCCTCGATCCAGTTGATCAGCAGCGTATTGTACTTCCTGCGGTGGGTTTCGTCGCGCAGGGCATGGTCGGCGCCCTTCAACACGCGATAGTTGAGCGATCGGGTGCAGCGGAAGGCCGCCATGAACGAGCTGATGGTGGCATGCGGAACATAATCGTCCCGTTCGGACTCGACGATCAGGACATCCCCTGTGAACCGCTCGCAAGCTGCCAGGGCGCGATCCTGGTGGCCGCTGCGGAAATGATTGCGGTAGCGGTTGATCGTGCCGCGATCGAGCAGAGCTTTGGGTACGTCCCAGTCCGCATCCGGGTAGAGGGCAGGCACCCGCAACGCCAGCCACGCCACCGGGCGCTCGGCGGTCAGCAGAGTTGCCAAATAGCCGCCGTAGCTGGTGCCGACGACGGCAATGGCGGACGCATCCACCCCCGGCTGCGCGACGAGAAAATCGTAGGCGGCGATCACGTCCGCAAGACCATCAGACCGGGTAACCCGGTTCCGGTCCTCGTCGTGGCGGGCATGGCCCCGCAGGTCGAACGTGAAGCAGACGCACCCCAATTGGGCGATCTCCTCCGCGCGAAGCAGATCCTGATCCTGACACCCACCCCAGCCATGGATGAAAAGCACGCCGGGTGTGAGCTTTGCGGGGGTCAGGACTGTTCCGTCCAGTGTCTGCCCCCCGATGTCGAGCATAACCTGATGCGTCGTCTTCATTCCATCACCATTGCATACTTCGTCATCGGCCCGGCCACCGGATCGACGCCTGCATAGTAAACCATCGCGCCGATCGGCGCGGCGTTGTGATCGCCATGGACCTCCACGGTTGCGCAGACCGTTGCATTGCATGCTGGATCTACCTCGAACCGTTCGAAGGCCGCGATTTCGGCTGGTGTCGCGCCGCCGACACGCCAGCTCTGTTCCAGTACCCCGATCCGCCGCTGGCCCCGATGATCGGTGCCGACGGCCACGTCATAGTTGCGCCGCGAGGCAAACATTTCCGGAAACCGTTCAAAGATCTTGCGATCGTAATCGCGAGCCTTCTCGATCGCTTCAGCGAGTTCAATGGGAAATTCGCATGCGGCAAGATCGGCAAGGCCACCGCGAACCGCGTGAAGGCATGTACCGCCATAGACGGTCTCGCCCTCCCGATTGGCGGTAATGGCCTGTGTTCCCCAATAGGCGATGGATCTGTCGAATATCGTGGCGGAACCGATGCTGTAGGTTTTTACGTCCAGCAGGTTCTCCTCCAGCACCAGCCCCTCTCGACGCACGGTTTCAGGGTGTAGCTGGCGGAGCGAGGCCTCAAGTTCGTCCGGTGTTCGCACCACGGTCTGACCGCGACCCGCAGTCGCCTCAACCTGTTTGATGCGGGTCGGGCCGACGGCAAGGAGGCTGAGCCCTGCGCGGCGCGCATCGTCCAAGTCAAACGCGGAAAATCCCGAGAGTACGGTCCCCTCCAGCGAAGGACCAAGGTCCGGATCCCAACCATCCGGGATCACGGCAGCGTCGTGCACCAGCGGATGGCCGACAGCTTTGGTGGCAACAAAGCGGAAAGGGACGACGCCGCCCAAAAGATCGCTCTCGCCAAGGATGCTGATTGCACTTGCCTCGTCTATTGTGAGCGTATCGCGCGGAATGTAGAACGGCCTGGGATGGCCGTCCGCATCGAAGCAGGTAATTCGGTCCTGTTCATGAGATGCAATGCCGCGGCAGAGAGCCGCTAGTCTCCGAGCCATTTCCTGACGGGAAGACCTGTCATGTTCGTTGTCGAACTGGCCTCGTGCCGGCTCGGAACGGGTGTAATCGGCCCTCATGTGTAACCGCCAGGTGCTTTCGTCCACTGGCTTGGATAACGCACAAGTCGGATAGGGGATGCATGGGAATGGCGCGTTCTGGCCCCGTTTGCGGAACGTTCAACATGGGAGATGAAAGCTGAAATGGTCGCGTTACCGGGGGTTACGGCTTCATCGCGCGCTATGACAACGGCAACGATTGCTTCGTTCACCATAGGGAGATCAGCGAATTGGATTTTTCCCGGCTCGCGAAGGGACCGCCCGTCGATTTTCGAGAGCGGGTCACCAGAAATGGTAGGCAATTGGCCTGGGAACGCACACTTGAGCCCGCCCGGCGAGTGATTGGAAGATTGCGCGATAATTCTCTTACCTCGTGGTTTTGAAAGCAGATTTTTCAGGGACTAACTGGCTCGCTTCGTATCGAGGATACCGGCGATCGATAGTGTCCGGAAGCACGGGTCATTGTCCCCGACACCGGCCAACGGAACACTTGCGATGCCGCGAGGTTTGCTTGGGCGGGCTGCATCACAACGGGCTGAGGAACCTTTGCGACATGACTGACCTGTCCGACGCACACACCGCCGTCACTTCCCTTCGCGGCCGCAAAGCCGTCATAACAGGCGGGACTACAGGCATCGGTCGCGCCATCGCCGTGCTGCTGGCGAGCGAGGGAGTAGAGGTGTTTATTTGCGGCCGCTCTCCCGATCATCTGGCCGATGCGTTGCAGCGCATACGTGAGGTCGGGAAGGGCGATGGAATTACCCTCGATCTTGCAGATCCCGATCAACTCGAAAGCTTTTTCGCGCAGGCGCAGGCTTCCCTTCGCACTCCGGACATCGTCATCATCAATGCGGCTATCCCTGCAGGTGCGCTCTCCAGCATGACGGCCGAAGAGATCCGCTATGCGGTCGCGGTCGATTTTACCGCCTACATTCTCAGCGCCAGTGCTGCTCAGCGCATGCTTGCCGACAAAGGAGACATTGTCCTGATCGGCTCGATGTCCGCTCACGTGCTCGGTCCCGGCTCCACCGTCTATGCGGGGATGAAGGCAGGAATTGCCGGCTTTGCCGAGGCACTTCGCCGCGAATTGGGACCTCAGGGCATCAAGGTGGGTCTGATAGAGCCCGGGAAGACCGGTGCGGACTTTCAGTATCCTGACATTTCCGCCGAAAAGCAACGCGACATGATCGGTAAGGAAACCATGTTGCGTGCCGAAGATATCGCCGTCGCCGTACACTATTTGCTCACCCAGCCGAGACGCGCCGTGATCCAGCAGATCACGATTGCCCCGCGCAAACAGGAAGGCGAGTGATGTCCAGTTTCCAATGCTCCGGACGCGACGACGCGATGACAATGCGAGGGCGAGGAGCGGAGTACTTGGCGGCCGAACATATCGGCGCTGCGCTTGGCGGGCGCCGGATGACGATGCGCAGTGCTTCGAACCCTAGGCGTGCGAGCGCTTGATCCGCGCATCAGCGGGTGGATGGATGCCGTCCGCCCCGCCGGTTGAACAAGGCGCATGCCGAACGGTTCATGCGCAGGGTGGGGCGAACCGGCACCATCACGGGGCGTTAATGGTTCGGTCAGTGATACCGCGCGCGATTCCCGTCGGAGGGAGGGCACCGTTCGGGGTCTGGCGCAGGCGAGGTCGATGGAATGGCCTGAAAAATAATAGCCGGACCGACTTGGCATTTTGACCAACACGCAGTTCTGCGGGCACACCGGCTTGCCGGTCATCAACGCGATCGGCGCCTGGCGCTATCTTGTCGCATCGCCGCGCCAGGACGCGTGTGCATTTGTGCGCGCGGGGAACGCCTCGGACATTCCGCGGGTTAGCCTCGGGTAAGGCAGCATGTCGATCCAAGGGGAACTCCCATGACCGCGACGCGAGGACGAGCGATCACGATCGGTTTGTGAAGGACGTGCACGTTGCGGCTTCAAGTGGATTTATCCAGGTAAGCTTGGGAAATATTTTGTGCATCTTGCAACGGTACGGCTGGCAATCTTGGTAGCGCAACTCGTAAGGATGGAGCGATTGTCCTCCGACGGCGTTGCTGGACATTGGAAGGCAAGCGAGGACTTTGTGTATGGGCGATAGGTCGGCGATGCCGTCGCACAAGGACAGTGGCGGATCGCCCGAGGCAGCGCTGAGGGAAAGCGAAGCGCGATTTCGCGCTTTCGTGAATGCTAGCACCGATATGGTCTACCGCATGAGTCCGGATTGGTCCGAGATACGAGAGCTCGACGGGCGCGGCTTTGTAGAGAACGTTGATGCGAGCCGACGGTCCTGGATCGCGGACTACATTTTTCCCGACGATCAGCCGCACGTGCGCGCCGCGATCGATGCTGCCATTCGTAACAAGCGAAAGTTCGAGGTCGAGCATCGCGTCTGGCGAGTGGACGGGTCTGTCGGATGGACACTTTCCCGAGCGGTGCCGCTGTTTGACGAGCGTGGGGAGATAGCGGAATGGTTCGGGGCTGCCAGCGATGTGACCGAGCGCCGCGAGATGCAGGATGCCCTTGCCCGCATGACCAGCGAGCTCGATCGGCAGAAGCGCTCTTACGAGGGGCTGATATCGGCGACACCGGACCTCATCTACGCATTCGACAAGGACTATCATTTCACCTTCGCCAATCGCGCGCTCCTGACAATGTGGGGAAGGACGCTTGAGGAATCGATCGGAAAGCGCTTGATTGAGGTCGGGTACGAGCCGTGGCATGCCGAAATGCATGAACGAGAGATCGATCAGGTCATTGCCACCAAGAAGGGGATCCGCGGCGAAGTCGGCTTTCCCCACGCAACGCTGGGCTGGCGAACCTATGACTACATTTTCATGCCGATGTTGAACGACGCTGGCGAAGTGGAATCGATTGCCGGCACGACCCGAGACATAACCGACATCAAGCGGGCGGAAGAACACCTAAGGCTACTGGTCAACGAGCTCAACCATCGCGTCAAGAACACGCTTGCGACGATCCATTCGATCGCCAGCCAGACCTTCCGCGGCGACGCCGCCAGCCCGCAAGCCCGCGTCGCGTTTGAAGGGCGATTGATCGCCCTGTCGGACGTTCACACCGTCCTCACCCGTACGAACTGGGAGGGTGCCAATCTGCGCGAAATCGTCGCGCAGGCATTGTCGCCATTCGATGACGGGACCACGGATAACAGGCTTACGATCGCAGGGCCCGACAAGAGCCTCCGGCCGCAGGTTTCGCTGGCGATAGCGATGGCGTTGCACGAGTTGGCGTCGAATGCCGTCAAGTATGGTGCATGGTCGAATGCGACTGGCAGGGTGGAGGTGAGGTGGACGATCGATGCCGGACAGTTGCATCTGGAATGGGCGGAAAAAGACGGACCATCCGTAGCGGCACCGCTTCACCGGGGCTTCGGTACGAGGTTGTTGCAGCGCGGCCTTGCCCGCGAACTCGATGGAGAGGTGAACCTGGATTATCGAGAAACCGGGCTGGTTTGCACGATCGACATGATGGTTGAGGAACCGGCCTGATGGCTTCACTTCTTGCAGGTCGACGTGTCCTGATCGTCGAGGACGAGGCGATCGTCGCAATTCTTCTTGAGGACATTGTCGAGGAAATCGGCTGTACGATTGTCGGGCCTGTTTCGAAAGTGGTCCATGCCGTTGCTGCGCTGGAGAACGAGCGGGTGGATGCGGCCATACTTGACGTCAATCTGGCCGGCGAATGGAGCTATCCGATTGCGGATGCGCTTGCGGCTCGTGGCATACCCTATGTCTTCGTCACGGGTTATGGCGAAGCCGGTATCGATGCGGCGTACCGCAGCCAGCTGGTAGTACAGAAACCGTTCACCCGCCTATCGCTCGAGAGCGCGTTAGAAAGGCTCATAGCACCTCCGGCCTAGCTTGCGGGGCAGGAGTGCAAAATGGGAAGCCGACGGTGTCATGAAAGAGCAGGTCAAAGGCCCCGGCGGAGCGAAGCCGGTTTGTGGGCGGATTGCTTGCCTTCATCTGTCTCGACAAGATATTCCACATTCTCTTTCGATGCGGCGACCTTATGGCCCTTGATCCGCAACGGTTCGGTGAGCTTTCCGACAACCTTGCCATGGGCTTTGCCGCCATGGCTGTTCCAGTCCACCGGGTCGCCCTTTTTGAATGACTTTGCCATCACGTCCTCATCGCAAATGCCTGTGTTATGTTGAGGTCAACTGACGGGCGGATGTATGGTTCTGCGTGAAGCACTGGGTAGCCGCGAAGGCGCGCCACTTTGCGACGAACTGGGTGTCTGCCATACGTGGACGATCAAGGTTGACCGCTCGGCGAGGGGTGAGCGAAAATCGCCGGGCGGGGTTTTCTTCAGAACAACGCCATGACCATGACGATCGGGCAGAGTTCGGAAAAGATGAAGGACATCGACTTCGCGGTACGCGCAAGCCAACCAGCCCGAGGCACCATCTCGCTTCCCGCCGACGGCCGATCGACCGCATGATCGCAGGGTAGTCGAAGATAGCCCGATCATTCCGGTTTGGTAGGCATCGTCCAGCCTATCGGTTCCACCGCGCGGGATAGACGTCGATCGCGATGGGCGGATGCATTTCCAGCCATCCGGCCTTCAGCAACTCGTTGCTCTCCCGCGCCACGCGTCCCTGCGCCAGTGTCCAGGTGATGTGGAAATGGCTGCCATCGCCGCGATGAGTGGTACCCGCGATCTCTACCACCAGCGCCTGGACGCCCCTGCCGTCGTCAGCCTCGCCGACCACAAGGGCCGTCCGCTGGGTAGGAAGAGGAGTTTCATCGTCGGTGCCGAAGCGCAACGTCACATGGTCGGCAACAAGGCAGATGTAGCGGGGCGGGAAGCGGGCGAGCAGCCGGTCCCGTTCCTCCGCCGGCAGTTTCCATCCCGTTATCAACTCAGGCATTCCAGAACCCCTTGCGACCCAGCCCGCCATGCCTAACCGGACAAACTAGGAGGCTCTATCATCCCGCTGGAATTTCCGAAGGAATTCCGCGTGATCACATATTCCTCCTTCACCTTGTCTCTGTGCGGCCAAAGGAAGTCCGCGGCAGGTACCAAGACGCGTGGTGGTCGTCGAACACCTCCAGCGCACTGTCGATGTTCACGCCATGCTTCGGGCCGACCATATCTTCGAGCGCCTCGTCCGTGACATAGAATCTATACTGCGTGGCTTCCCACTGGCGGGAGAACTCGACCGCGCGACGATCGAGCAACCATGCCCGGGCAGCCGTCGTCAATGTCAGATTGGGCATGGCAGGCTCCCTTCAATGCGGCGATCGCAAATGGAGGATGTGGCGGCGGGTTGATCAGCGGACTTCCCTGACGGACTTTCGCTCTTCGTGGTGGTTGGCATTCGCCTGCGGGGCGGCCGCTTCTGGCGCGCCTTTCTCCGTGACGAGGTTGATCTGCGTGGGATAGGCGAAGCCGATGTCATGCCCGCGAAAGCGCAACAGGATTGCGGCAGCCACCTTGTCGCGCGCGTCGGATGGGAAATCGGTTTCGGCGGACTCGAATTCCACGTCATACTTGAGGCCGCTGTCGCCGAACCCTTTCAATCCACCATGGACGAGGGTAAATCCCTCGCTCTCAACGGCTTCGCGGAGCATCGCGGGCACCAGCAGGACGACGTCCGCCGGTGTGGCGTAACCCAGATGGAAGTCGAACTTGAAACGATTGTGCAGCCGGCGTGAGGTATTGAGTATCTCGAAATCCAGCAGGTTCTTGTTTGCAACGATCCGCTCCTCACCCGCCGCGCCGCGAATTCTGGTGGATTTCAGCCCGATCTTCTCCACCGTGCCCGACCCCGCCCCATTGTTGTAGGAAATCGCATCCCCCACCCGGAATGGCCCGTCGAACAGGATCGCAAGCGCCGCGAAGAGATCGGCGAAGATGCCTTGGGCGGCCAGGCCAATGGCGATGCCGCCGACGCCAAGACCGGCGATCAACCCGGTGACGTTTACCCCCAGGTTGCTGAGGATCAGAACCAGCGCCACGGCCGCCAGCGCGAGCGTGACGAGCAGGCGGATGATGCCGAACGCGCTGGCAAGCGCCTGCCGGTGCTCCGAGTGCTCGACCGTTCGCTGTTCGATCGCGCCAAAGACGACTTCTCTCGCCCAGAACGCCGCCTGGATTACGGTTCCCACGGTGAACAGGGAGACAATGGTGGTCAGAACAAGCGGAGGCGGCTTGGTGTAGCCCGCCACGAGACGGATGGCGACCAGCAGCAGAAAGACCCGGCTAGTTCTCGCAATCGCGCGTCCGATGATGTTGTCCCAATCCGTCCTCGTGCCTCGGCGACAAAGGCGGATACCCGTCGCCCGGATCAGATTGAGGAGAAGATAGATTGTTGCGGTGGCGGCGCATGCCAGCAGGACGTCCAGCCAGCGGGCGCTAATCCACTCCGAGGTCTGTTGGTAGAGGGGGCCCAGCTTGGTGTTGGGACCTGCCACGGCTACCGTTGCGGCAGATAGCGCGGAATAGGGTTGGGCCATCGTGTTCAGACCTGCGAATGGAGGAAGAGTGGCGGGAAGGCTTGCAGGGCACCGGCATGCTTGCCGCGTGATCAGCGCTCGCCGACCGTCAGCCGATCGTCGTAATCGACTTTGCCGGCGAGGCCGGGCACTTCCTCAAGCTGCCGCAGTTCGGTGAAGCGCCCCCGTTCGTCACGATAGCGCACGATTTCGAAGCCGTGGCCCTTGAGGCAGGCGACTGTGTCCAGTTCCTCGGCAGACGCGAGGTTCACGTCGATCAAACCGTTTCTTTCCATGGCGGGGCGAACCTTTCATCTGTTCTCAAACGACAAACGTTCCCCCCGTTGGCAGGTTGCCTCAAGGCCGGGTTTCGGCCGAATCAGCCGACGACCACTGGTCGACTCTGTGTTCTGACCGGGATTGAGGTGCCCGTCCTTGTCCGGGTGATTTCACTCGTTTGGGAAATCGTTGTTCGATCCTGAAACCGGTCATGTCCCACTAGCTGCCCACGAGATTGGGATGGGAGTCTTGACCAAGGTTTGCCTTACATCATTTTTCCGCCGTATCGTGAAATTTGCGCTTGATCTCTTGGATGTCCGCCTGGACCGGGGGAGTGCGAAGCTGCATCCGCCGCAATGATCGAAGTATGATCCGTGAGACAGCGTAATTACGGAACCATTTGTGATCCGAAGGAATGACGTACCAGGGCGCGATCTTCGTACTTGTTCGTCCAAGCATCTCTTCGGCCGCCGTCTGGTATTCCCGCCAGAGCTTTCGGTCGTCGTAATCAGCCTCGTCGATCTTCCAGTGACGTGACTTGTCCTCCAACCGGCGGCGGAAACGATTGAGCTGTTCCTCGGGCGAGATGTGCAAATAGAACTTGAGGATTTCAGTGCCATTTTCGGCGAGCAGAGATTCAAACGAGTTGATCATCGCATAGCGTTCGGCCCAGATTTCCCGTGACACCAACTTGCGCACCCGCTCGGCGAGTACGCCCTCATAGTGCGAGCGATTGAATATCGCGATCTCGCCTTTCGCAGGTGTCCGCAAATGCACGCGCCACAGGAAATCGTGACTTGCCTCAGCCTTGCTTGGTTCACCGAAAGGGGTGACTTTGACACCTTGCGGGTTCACGCCGGAAAAGACATGGCGGATCAGACCGTCCTTTCCCGAGGCGTCGGGACCCTGCAACACGACCAGTAGCGACCGATCGGCTCCCGCATAGAGCAGATACTGGAATTGGCCGATAGTCTCGACCAATTTGCGCGTCTTCGATTTCGCAGGATTTCGTTCGATGCCATCGGCCGTTCGGGTCTTGAGCGCGCCAAGGCGAACTTTGTCGTGAGTATCGACGCGATATTTTCCAGCGAAACCCATATGCGGAACCTAACACGCAATCAGATGAGACGATAAACGATCGAATTTTCCTGCGAGGCCGAGGTCTTCGCCGAGCCGACGCAATTTGTCGCAAGTCCACCTTTCCTTCCCGCAGCGCATTATCTTGGGCAGTGGGTCTGCGAGTTCGAAAGCCGCGCCCTGTTTCTCTGGGCTCGGGAAATCTATGATGGTTTCCGCAGGAGACGGCATTGGCGAACCTCCAGCTCTTAGCTTCGCATGAATACGAAACGCCAGGAATAAGGCGTAGTTGCCAGCCAAGATCGGCGGCCGCCACGTCTTCGGATACAACAGCCGATGTAACTCTCGTGCGCTCGATGCTTCTCGTGCTGATCGGAGCGTTATCCCGGATCAGCCGCAGCGCTATCGCTCGTCGCGCGTAGACCTGTCTTCTCGATCATCTGGGTGGGGGGACTGCGAAGTAGAGCCGCGGCGGTTCGGCATCTGTATTTCTCCCTGGCAATCCGGCTCGCGTTTCCGATCCGGGAAAAAGCGTTCCACGGCAGTTACAGCGGCAAGCAACATCAGCGCCAACCCGGTGCCGGCCAGAACCAGAACGTATTGGCCGGCACCGGCGGTTATGCCTATGGCGGCTGCCATCCAGAGGCTGGCCGCAGTCGTCATATTGCGCACGTCTCCCCCGCGCACAAAAATGAGACCGCCAGCGATAAATCCGATCGCCTGGGCGAGCCCTTGAATCACCCGGACGGGATCGCCCTCGCCATGCACCTCCACCAGTTCCAGAGCGGACAGGGTCAGCATGCCTGAACTGAGCGCCACCAAACCGTGCGTACGAATCCCTGCGTCATGACCTCGTCGCTCACGCTCAAAGCCGAGTGCAAGGCCCAGGAGAGTAGCCAGGCCGAGACGCATGAGTGTGGTGGTCAGATTGTCTTCAAGCATTTTGGCGCCATCCGTGTCTTGACCCTTGCCTATGTGTAACCGAGCAGCGAATACCTTTCCACGTTCGCGAGCCTGAGATGGATGTTACTGGAGCGAAAACGTGGAAATGTTCGGTCAAGTGGCCCGAAGCTTCGAATCGACATGGGGTCGCCATGTGTTCGCCATGAGTTCGCCTCAGACGCCAAACGGATAGGTTTCAGGCATCCCGCGATGATGCTCTGGACCCAGCGGTGTCACAGCCCGGGTTTCGTCGAACCAGACGAAACCGTCGAACTGCTCAGGCAGGATTGCCTGACTATAGTGGCTCCAGAGCTCGGTCTCTGGCCGGTAGATGACCCCGATGAAACGTTCGAGGAGCGGTTCGCACAGCCGCCGGCGCAGCGGCGGATGCGCCGCTGCGCCAAGATCGAGCAGGAAGCGGTCGACGCCGCTGTCGTGCAACTGGCGCTCATAGCTGTCGCGCCTTGACGGGTTGACACGCTTCACCTCCATGTCGCCGTCCCAGTCGGTCGAGGCTGCGACAGTGCCCGTATGCGTGCCAAACCCGATCAGCGCGACGGCATCGCCCCAGCGCTCGCGTGCCAACTGACCGATGTTCAGTTCGCCCCGGTTCATCCCCATATCGGTGTGGCGGGCGTCGCCGATGTGGCTGTTATGTGCCCATACGATAGCTTTCGCCGCGTCGCCTTTGGCTTCGAGAAGATGCATGAGCGTCTCGAACATATGCCTGTCGCGAAGGTTCCAACTCTCCGCGCCGCCATAATACATGGTGCGGTAATAGCGCTCCGCGGCGGCGATCAGTCGGGCATTCTGCGCCGCGTCGAGGAAATCATCGCCGTCGTTCGCATCGTAGTTGAGCCTGCGGGCGAGGAGATCGCGGCACTGGTCGATTACCGCCTGTTCGCAGGCTGCATAGCCTCTGCTGAGCGCGGCTCGCCCATAGGTCGCCGGCTCCCGCTGCCAGGGTGTGAGACAGCCGTAGCGCTCGCGCGCTACCGCCGCAGCCTCGGGATCGACCTCGTCGAGATAGTCGATCACCGCGCCAATCGAAGCTGACATATTGTAGATGTCGAGGCCGTAGAAGCCGGCCCGCTCGGTCATTGGAAGCTCGGAATTCTGCGCGCGCTGCCATTCCGTCAGAGCCCGGATATCGGTATTGCGCCACATCCAGGTCGGGAAGCGTTGGAACGGCGGTTCGGCGGTCAGGGCGGGCTCGCGATGGCGCACATAGCGGTCGACGGTCGCCGCGTCTGGCCAGTCGGCCTCGACCGCGACGATGGTAAACTCGTGATGCTTGATGAGATGGCGTGTGATCGCGGCGCGCGCCTGATAGAATTCGCTGCTCCCGTGGCTCGCTTCGCCGAGCATCACCACGCGCCGGTGGGCAAAGCGATCGAACAGCCTGCCGAACGCTGGGTCGTCGAAGTCCGGCAAGGGTTCTGCGGCGTTGGCGATCATATCGGGCAGTTTCTGATCGCGCGATGCGCCGGGCAAATGGTTGCTCGCCGCCCGGCTGCCATCCTCCCGCCAGCCCTGTGTTCCGATAAGCGGCACGAACTTGACTGCGCCCAGACTCTCCTCGTCGAAGCGGTCAGCGGCGACACGTGTCACCTTGCAAAGCGTTTGTTCATCAGCACCGCCGACCGGCACGACGAGAATTCCGCCGACCTTGAGCTGGTGCTTCAGCGTCGCCGGCACGTCGGGTCCGCTCGCCGCGACCAGGATGGCGTCAAAGGGCGCGTCTTCGGGCGTGCCACGCGTTCCATCGCCGACGCGCACCTCGACGTTGTCATAGCCGAGCGTTGTCAACCGCGCTGCGGCGAGCTTGGCCAGGCTTGCATGGCGTTCGATCGCGATCACCTGCTTCGCGATGCGGCCGATCACCGCCGCCGCATAGCCCGAGCCGGCACCCACCTCGAGCACACGATCGCCCGGCTGAACCTCGGCCGCCTCAATCATGGCGGCGACAATATACGGCTGCGAGATGCTCTGACCCGCTTCTATTGGCAGCGCGGAATCCTCGTAAGCGAACTCTTCGAGTCCTTCGCGCACGAAACGTTCGCGAGGGACCGCGCGCATGGCATCCAGCACCCGGGCGTCGCGAATTCCGCGGCCGGCAAGATGCGTATCGACCATTCGATCACGCTGCACCTCGAAATCGGTAGCCATGTGCGTGCGTCACTTGACGGTGAGCAGTGCGGCGCGGCAGTCGGCAGCGCATTCCTGGCACATTTCGGCGCAGAGCTGGCAATGTCCGTGATCATGGCGCGCGCATTCCGCGGCGCATGCCTCGCAGACCTGAGCGCAGGCCTCGAGCAGCAGGCGCATTGTCTCGATATTCTGCCCGGTGCGCCGCACCGCGAGCCGTCCGGTCGCGGTGCAAATGTCGGCGCAGTCGAGGCAGGACCGGATGCACTGGCGCATGTCCATCGGCTCGGCGATGCAGGCATCGGCGCAGCTGGTGCACATTTCCGCGCAAAACATCGCGTGGCGTGCGGCGGTCGCAAGCGTTTCGTTGAAGTCCTCACCCACATCGGGGTGAAGTGCAATCATCTTGTGGATCGACATCAGGTTTTACCCTTCTTCCGGCGGGTTTCCCAACCCTTTTTGGCCGCCTCGGAGCGCTTCTCGGCGCTCTGGCTGGAGCCACCCTTGCGGCCGCCTTTGCGCGAACTGTCGTGGTTCTCCGCTTTGCCGCGGCCTGAGCCGGACTTCTTGCCGCCGCCCGATTCCTTGTTGACGGTCGCCCATGCCCGTCGCTCGGCCTCTTCTTTGCCGACACCGCGATCCTCATAGCCTTCCTCGATATGCTCAGCCTTGCGCTTCTGCTTGTCGGTGTAGCTCGACTTGTCGCCGCGGGGCATGATCCGTCTCCTTGCTTGCGTGCCTCCACTGATCCCTGAACGCCACAGCAACGAATTGGCTTCCCATCGGTCGCAATTGCGCGCAGCAAATCCATGAGACGCGCGAAGGCCACTGTCCGCGGCTCGCTGCAGCGGTACCTTGAAGAATGCGGCAAACCGCGCCGCCGACCGCTCAAGGCCGCAGATTGCCTCGCAAAACTATCGCCGCGCTACGTGGCCTCGGCAGGTTCCGGTAGAAGCGGGCAGCCATTCAAGTCTGCAGTATCGCAAAGACAAGTGACAGCTCTGCCGCCGGTCGGCCTTGGATACGATTTTGTGTCGGGGTGATGCGGGCTTACGTCACGGACGGATGAGCGGGGACTTTTCCGGCCAAAACGAGTTTATGACAGCATCGTACACGCCACGAGGTTCTCCCATGAATTTCGACACCGATGCCTTGGTGCTGCTCCCTGACGATATCGATCTGACCCGGTCGCCCTTGGCTGGTCACCTGGATGTCGAAACCTATGTGCTGGGCGTGTTCAATCCGGGCCTGACGCGGCTGGCCAGCGGCAATCTCATGATGATCGCCCGCGTCGCAGAAGCGCTTCGCCAGCCGATCATGAATGGTCATGTCCATTCGATCCGTTGGGAAGCCAGCGAGGAGGAGGCTGGCCGCTACCTGCTCGACGCCTGGCCTCTCGAGCATGCCGATACGGCAGATCCGCGCACGTTCATGCTGCGTGGCGGCGGCTGGAAGGTGATGGCGCTGACCTCCATATCCTGGCTGCTGCCAGTAGAACTGGCACCGGATGGGCTGACAATTGTCGCGATGCATTACGACCGCGTTATCGCACCGCGCGCGAGCTGGCAGTGCTACGGCGTGGAAGACCCGCGTATCAGCAAGGTCGATGACCGCTATCTCATGACGACCTGCTCGGTAAGCCCAGAACGTCAGTCGACGACGCTCTACAGCTCGGCAGATGGTCTGAAATGGACGTTCGAGGACATCCTGCTCGACCATCAAAACAAGGACATGTTGATCTTCGAAGGATTGATCGACGGAAAATATTGGGCACAGACACGGCCGCTCGGTGATCTTTACTTCGCCTATCCGCCTGGTAGCGAATGGCGCGCCGGTCCTTCCATCAACCTTGCGCTGTCCCCAGACGGCCATTTCTGGAAGCCATTCCGTGGTCCAGGGATAAGGCCCCATTCCGGTACAGTAGCAACTGCCCGTATCGGTGGCGGGACGCCCCCGATCCTTACCGACGAGGGCTGGTTGACCCTTTGGCACGGGGTCGAGCCTAAGGAAATTATCGGTATTTACCGGACCTATTGGTCGATCCTCGACCGAGATGATCCGAGCAAGGTAATATGGACACAGCATGTGCCGCTGCTGGAAGCAAATCCGGCTCTGACGCAGCCCATCGATCACCAGATGTATATTCGAGATGTCGTGTTCACGACCGGGATCGTGGATGGTGGAGACCATTACGTTGTCGCGTCCGGCGAGGCCGACCTCGCATGCCGGATTAGCCACATCCCTAAAGAGGTATTTCGCCGCGCGCTCACAACCGCCGGATGAGACGCTGGCAGCATGAGCATCTGCCATTGCGTCGAGTCGAGCGGCCGAGGCTCATGACGGACTTGGCGCATCCGGTCGGACACGACACTGGCGGTATCAGGCTCTCATTTTGGTTTTTAAACCCCAGCTCGCTGAAGAGGCACAGCTTGCGCAGTTTTTCGCTCGGTGGCTCTTGCGTGGGCGCTCTGCGCGGGGCGCGATTGCTTGTGGGCCATCGCGCGCAGGTCGTCGCGGAGAGGTTTTGCGTCAAGGCTCGTTTTTGTGGCGGGCAGTCATAGAGCTGCCCTCTCGTCCGCGCTGGATAAGTCATTTCCTGATTGTATTTGTTCGACAGCAGCGATGTTCTGAAAATCCGCTTAGCGCAGGGAATAGTCGTTCGTCGCAAAGCTGCCCTAAGCCTGCGATCGCCGGGAACGGCAGCGCACCGATAAGGTTACACAGGTTCATCAAGGGAGAACTGCTGTGACCGACACGCCGGCCCGTGCCGTGCGCGATGACGCGCCCCTGTCCACCTCCAAGTCCGCTCAAGTCGCTCGCGAAGCTGCCGACTTGAGCGTCGACGCGCATGCAGACCAATTGGTCGGACGCACTGTGACCATCAATCGCGATCGCCATGAACTCTACGCTTTCTGGAGGGATTTCGCGCGACTTTCGACATTCATGGACAATGTCGAGCGGGTAGAGGTGATCGACGATACCCGCAGCCATTGGGTGGTGCGGGCGCCTGCAGGCAAGACCGTTGAGTGGGATGCAGTCATCACTGAGGATCGCGACGGCGAGCTGATCGCTTGGAGCTCGGCCGAGGGCGCCGATGTTCCCAACGGGGGCCGAATTGAATTCAGAGATGCGCCGGGCGGGCGCGGAACCCAGGTTACCGCCACTATCATCTACGATCCGCCCGCCGGCGTTATCGGCAAGGTCATTGCCAAGGTCTTCCAGCGTGAGCCGGCTATCCAGGCGCGCCGCGACCTCCGACGGTTCAAGCAGCTTATGGAGACAGGCGAGATCGCTACGGCTGCGCGCACGCACAAGCAGCTCGAAGAGGAGAAGGCCTGATGCGCGCGCTGACCTGGCATGGCAAACATGATGTCCGTGTCGAAACTGTCGACGATCCCGAAATCCTCAACCCGCGCGATGCGATCATCAAGATCACGGCGACCGCGATCTGTGGCTCGGACCTGCATCTCTACGATGGCTACATTCCGACCATGCAGGCTGGCGATATCCTGGGGCATGAGTTCATGGGTGAGGTCGTGGAGGTCGGTCCCCGTTCCACGCTCCGAAAAGGCGATCGAGTCGTGGTCCCGTTCACGATCGCGTGTGGGAACTGCTTCCACTGCGGCAAGCACCAATATTCCGCCTGTGACAACGCAAATCCCGCCGACAATCAGGACATTGCACAGGAACTCTACGGTCAGCCGATGTCCGGCCTGTTCGGGTACAGTCACATGACTGGCGGTTATTCTGGCGGCCAGGCAGAGTTTGTGCGCGTTCCCTTCTCGGACGTCGGGCCGATCGTCATTCCCGACGGCGTCCCGGACGAGAAGGTACTGTTCCTCTCCGACATACTTCCCACAGGATGGATGGCGGCGGAGAATGCGCAGATCGAGCCCGGGGACACCGTTGCCGTCTGGGGTTGCGGACCGGTCGGACTGTTTTCGGTCCAGTCGGCATTTCTCATGGGCGCTGCGCGCGTCATCGCCATCGATCACTTTCCGCACCGCCTCGAGCTGGCAAAGAGGTTCGGGGCAGAGATCATCAATTACGAGGAAACCAGGACCTACGAAGCTTTGATGGAGATGACCGGGGGGATCGGTCCGGACGCGGTGATCGACGCAGTCGGGCTCGAGGCGCACGGTTTCTTCCTCGACAACGTCCTTGACCAAATCAAGGCGTCGACATTCCTCGGCACCGACCGGACCCATTCGATCCGCCAGGCGATCGTTGCCTGCCGCAAGGGCGGGCGAGTGTCGATGCCAGCGGTATACGGCGGTTTCGTCGACAAGTTCCCGCTCGGTGCCTTCATGGAGAAGGGCCTGACGCTCAAGACCGGGCAGACGCACGTCCAGCATTACATGCCCGGGCTGCTGACCGCGATCCTGGAAGGCAAGATAGATACGACCTTCCTGATCAGCCACACCTTGCCGCTCGAGCAGGCGCCCGACGGCTACAAGATGTTTCACGACAAGCAGAACGAGGTGACCAAGGTCGTCCTCAAGCCCGGCCTCCAGCCCGCTGCCTCTGGCGCGGCATCAGCATAGGAGCTTCCCATGGCAGGCAAATTTGCGATTGTTACCGGTGCTTCGAGTGGCATCGGACTGGAACTTGCCAAGCTCGCCGCGAAAGATGGCTATGACCTCCTGCTGGGCGCCGATACGCCATTCACGCAGGCGGAGCGCGAACTCGAAGGCCTGGGTGTTGCGATCGAGACGGTGGAAGTGGATCTTTCGACCCTGGAAGGTGTCGACGAACTCCTGGCTCGGGCGGCAGAGCGCCAGATCGATCTTGCCTGCGCCAATGCGGGCCACGGGTTGGGCCACGCGTTCATCGACCAGAACGTGGAGGCCTGGCGCAGCGTCATCGACACCAACATAACCGGCACGATCTATTTCATCCAGCAAGTGCTTGGGCCGATGCTTGCGCGCAAGAGCGGCAGGATCCTCGTCACCGGGTCGATCGCGGGCTTCATCCCGGGCTCCTTCAACGCGGTCTACAACGGCACCAAGGCATTCGTGGACAATTTCACCGAGGCGCTCCGCAACGAGATCAAGGACTGCGAGGGTGTGACGCTCACGACGCTGATGCCGGGCGTTACCGAAACCCAATTCTTCAAGCGTGCCGGGTTGAGCGATACCAGCGTCGGCCAGGACGACAGCAAAGCGGACCCTGCCTATGTCGCCAAAGACGGTTGGGATGCGCTGATGGCCGGTAAGGGCCATGTCGTGTCAGGTTGGAGCAACAAGCTGCAAGTGGCCGCCGCGGGCGTCGTCCCGCAATCGATGCTGGCCGAGCAGCACCGCAAGATGGCTGAGCCTGGCTCGGGAGGATCACAATGAGCGTGGTGGTGCAGCCGATCAATTGCACGCTAAAGGCAAGCGGCGAGAGTTCGACAGAAGCGATGATCGCAGTCGTCAAAACGGCATTCGAGGAGAAGGGGGCGAGCGTCGAGAAGACGATCCGCATCGCTTCGCTGAACATCAAGCCGGGCGTGACGTCGGACGAAGGAGAGGGCGACGATTGGCCCCAAGTTCGCGAGAAAATCCTCGCGGCCGACGTGCTCCTGTTCGGTACGCCGATCTGGATGGGTCAGGCGGGCAGCATTGCCAAACGTGTGCTGGAGCGAATGGACGCATTCCTGTCGGAGACCGATGAAAGGGATCGCATGCCGAGCTACGGGAAGATCGCCGTCGCAGCAATCGTAGGCAACGAGGATGGCGCCCATGCCGCCTCGGCACAGATTTTCCAAGCGCTCAACGACGTGGGCTGGACGATCCCGGCGATCGGTGTGTGCTATTGGGTCGGAGAGGCGATGGGCTCGACTGATTTCAAGGACCTCACGGAGACCCCGGCAATGGTGGCGAAGACAGCAAGGATGCTCTCTTCGAATGCCGTCCACCTTGCCGGTTTGCTCAAGGGGGACACTTATCCGGGCTGAGGTCCTCGTCCGGCAATCCGAAACTGTGTTTCTTGTGGGTTCCTCCCTCTAAATCGCGCTCCCACCGATCGCGTTTCCCGTTTTCAAATCCGGCGACAGGCTTCGGGCTGGATATGCGACGAACGGTGCGCAAAGCGATTGGCAAGCCGAGGACAGAAGAACAGGAAGAGGGTGAAATCGGGGAGCCTGTTCCTATCTCCTGAGGTGAGGAGAAACCCAATGGCCAATGGCTGGGCGCCGGATGGCGCTGTGCAGGATCAGATCGAGGACAGTCTCAACGACGCGGTGTCCGCCGCCCGGGCATCGATACCGCGAGGCGATAGCCTCGCTGATTGCGAGGTCTGCGGTGACGCGATCCCCGAAGGTCGCCGCCGCGCGTTGCCCGGCGTGCGTACCTGCGTGACGTGCCAATCGGGGCGCGAGCGCCGGCCGGTGTATTCTGCAATCAATCGACGCGGCAGCAAGGACAGCCAGCTTCGATGAATTATCGCGGTGCCAGATTGCGGGCAAAGGACGATTACGCAGAGGCAGGGCAACTTGGCTTGTTCGGGGGGCTCCCGGTTACGCCGGGGAGGGGGCCTGCCGGCCTCGAGAGTTGGGGAGACGTTATTTCCCGTGGCGAAGAAATCGAGCTTATCGCCCGGATCGATGCCTCGAATCTCGAGCCGTTCCGGTTTCGGAAGTGGATGGGCAAGCGGCTCACCTGCTCGTTTGGATGGACGTACGATCACGTCACTGGCCGCGCAGAGCGCGGGGCACGTATTCCGGACTGGTTGCTTCCTGTCAGAACTGTCGTAGCCGCCCATGTCGGGTTGGTGCCCGAGCGTTTCGAGCAAGCGCTTGTGATCCGCTATGATCCGGGTGCAGGGATCGGCTGGCACCGCGACAGGCCCATGTTCGAGCATTTGGCAGGGCTGTCGCTCGGCAGATCGGCACCCGTTCGCCTCCGGCGCCGGATCAGTCAAGGCTTCGAGCGCTTCACCCACGAGGCCAGCCAACGTGGCTTGTATCTTCTGGGGGGAGAGGCTCGGCATTTGTGGGAACACAGCATCGCCGAATTGGACAGTCCCCGATGGTCGATCACATTTCGGAGCCTCGCCCTTTAGAAGGCCAGACAATCCAGGTGAGGCAGGAACTGCGCTCTGCGCCGAATTCCTACGCACAAAAAGGACGGCGGGGGAACAGCTGGACGCTCAGCGCAACAGCAGCATTTTCGCCGAGAGGTCGTTGCGGATGGTCGTGGCGGCCACTCCGGCATGGCCCATGGCGTGGCTGATCTGATCAAGCCCCTTCGCGACATCGCCGGCGGCATAGAGCCCGGGTACGCTTGTACGCTGATGGTCGTCAATGACCAGACAACCGTCCTCGGTTGCATCCGCGCCGAGCATGATCGCGAGATCCGAGCGGATAATTGAACCCAGCGCGGGATAGATGGTGTCGAAAGCGAGCGTCCCGCCCGGCACCGGTGCAAGGATTGCGTCGCCTTCTATTCGCAGCGGTGCGCACGGGCCGTCACGCAGGGTAATCCCGGCCTCCTGAATTCGGGCCATTTCATCCTTGCTGAGGTCAAGTTCGCCATCGGGAGCGATGAGCGTCACATCCTTGGAGTACATCCTCAGAAACAGCGCCTCGTTATGACCACGCGTCCTCGTTCCTATGACCCCAACCCGCCTGTCGGTAACCTCGTAGCCATCACAGATCGGGCAATAGCGCAGCAGACCGCGCGCGAGTGCCACGTCGTGAATCTCCGGTGCGATTTCCGGACGATTGTTCACCACGCCAGTGGCGAGCAGGACGCTGCGGGCTTCAACCGTCGTGCCCCCGAATTGGGCAAGGAAGTGCTCGCCATTTTGCTTCAGCGATTCCACCAGACCGGAGCGCACGGTGACGCCGAAGTTTGCTGCCTGCTCGCGCATCAGAGCCAGCAATTCTTTTCCAGGAATACCATTGGGATAACCGGCGTGATTGTGCGTGCGGGGAATGAGTGCGGCTCGGCTGTTCCCAGCATCGACCAGCCCGACCCGCAAACGGAAGCGTGCAAGATAGATTGCCGCTGTAAGGCCGGCGGGACCGGCGCCGATGATCAGGCAATCGAGAAGTCCGGTTTGCTCCCTGGACACCGCTCAGTCTCCCTCCAGCGTCAGTGTTTCAAGGAGGGCCGCCACCTGCGACGGCCTGTCCGCTTCGCCTGTTTCCTTCTTCAAAAGCCACCGGCCATTCTGCTCGACGAGATCAGTGCCGTCCGGCATCTCGCTGCGGTCCTTGCGCGGGGTAAGCCCGATTGCGGCTGGTCCGGCATCGATCCGCGCGATCCCCGCGGCACGCGCGAGAATGCCGATACGCCTTGTTGCGAGGAGACGCTCCGTGGGAGCCGGAGGCGGCCCGAACCGGTCGGCGAGTTCCTCTTCGAAAGCACCGAGTGCGCTTTCGCTGGAAAGGCGCGCAAGGCGGACATAGAGCCCGAGGCGGATGTCGGGATCGGGTATCCATTCCGCGGGCAAACCGCCGGCCTCCCCGAGATTGAGGTCGGGAGCCCACAGGCCGGGATCTCGCCCCTGCACTTGCTCCAGAGCGGCTTCGAACAGGCGCTGGTAGAGATCGATGCCGATCAGTTTCATGTGGCCTGCCTGGGTGTCAGCGAGAGGGTCGCCGGCACCACGCTGGTCCAGATCTGCCACACTTATCTCGAAACCGGCACCAAGTTGGTCAAACGTCGCTAGCGTCCGCAGCCGTTTCACGGTGCGGGAGGCGATCTCGCCTTCTTCGGTCAGGAGGATAACCTGGCCCCGGCGGTTGCCCCGTCCGACCCGGCCGCGCAGCTGATGCAGCTGCGCCAGGCCGAAGCGGTCTGCTCGCCAAACGATCATTGTGTTTGCGCGTGGAATGTCGAGGCCGGCCTCGATGATGTTGGTCGCGAGAAGGACGTCGCCTTCGCCGTCGCCGAACCGGACCATGGCGTCGTCCATCTCGCTTGCTGGCATCTTGCCGTGGGCTTCAATGAGCACGAGATCGGGAGCGATGCGCGCGAGCCGTTGGGAGAGAGGGCCCAGATCCTCGATTTGCGGGGCCACGACGAAGCTTTGGCCACCGCGGCTGCGTTCACGCAATAATGCGGTCCTTATCATGGCGTCGTCGGAATTGGCGAGGGAGGTTCTGACCGGCTGGCGCCGTGCCGGCGGCGTGGCAATGACAGATATCTGCTGAAGCCCGATCATGGCCCGGTGCAGCGTTCTCGGGATGGGAGTCGCGCTCATTGCCAGGAGATGGATCTCGGCGCGGCCGCGCAGCCTTGATTTGTCCGCGGCCCCGAAGCGCTGCTCCTCATCGATGATCACGAGGCCCAGTTTCGCATATCGCACGTCTTTCGCCATGACTGCTGCGGTACCGATGACGATATCGACCGACCCATCGGCCAGCGCGGCTTTCACCGACTTCTTTTCGCTCGCACTGGTTAGACGGGAGAGACCCGCGATGCTTATCCCAGTATCCGCGAACCGGCGCTTGAAGGTCTGGAGGTGCTGGCGCACAAGTACGGTCGTCGGAGCAGCTAGAATGACCTGATAGCCGGCGAGCGCGCAGAGCGCGGCTGCCCGCAGGGCGACTTCCGTTTTCCCGTAGCCGACATCACCGATGACAAGGCGGTCCATTGGGCTGCCGGAGGAAAGATCGTCCCGGACCGCTTGGATCGCCCGAAGTTGGTCGGCGGTCTCGTTGAACGGAAAAGTGGCGAGAAAGCGCTCATAGGCGGCGGCTTCGGGCTCTATGACGGGAGCTGCGAGTTCCCTCCTCTCTTGTGCGAGACGCAGCAGCTGGCCGGCATTTTCGGCGATCGCCAAATCGATGGTGCCGCGGCGCTCATGCCAACTCGACCCGTCGAGTTTGTCGAGCTTTACAGCTTCCCCATCGGCGCCGTAGCGCCACAACCGGCCGGCCTCGTGGGCTGGTAACAGGCGCCGACTGCCGGCAGCATATTCGAGCGCAATGAATTCTGAAGCGGGGCCGTCATGTGCCGGCTCTAGCCCGAGGACCCGCCCCACTCCGTGGTCCTCATGGACGATGAGATCACCGGTGCGGATGTCGCCGCTAGCAATGAGCAGTTCGCCTGCGCCTTGCGGAGCTTCGCCGACGAGCGCCCGACTGCCGAGAATGTCGGCGGCGGCGATCATCACCGTGTCCTCATCACCGCCACCCCGATCGATCGGTGCGGGAAGCGCAGCGATAGCCCCTCGCGGCAGATCCGCCGCATCGTCAAGCGATTGGACCGTTGGTATGTCTCTCTTCAAAGACTCAGCGATCCGGCGCCGAAGGAACCGGATATCGCGCTCGCTGCCGACAAGCAGCAGCCGCTTACCATCAGCCAGAAGCGGAGCGGCGAAGTGGCGCAAGGCCAGCATGGGCGACGGTTGCTCGGCGAAGCGTGGCACCGGATAGGTGGCGGAAGGCGCGGGTTCAGCCCAGGACGCGAGGCCTCTTGCCCAAACCACCTCCGATACCGCGTCGATGGCTGCAGCGTTTTTACCGGCAGCGTCCTGGGCAAGACGAATGAAACGCCTTCGCCGCTCGTTGGCCTTTCCAGACATAATTATCTGCCCGGGCACCAAGTGATCGAGGATTGATGACCTGCCGGCGTTTTCGGGTTCGACAGCCCTGCCAATCTCAAGGGCTTCAAGCGGTTCGTCCGTGCGCTGTGACGCAGGATCATAGCGCCGGATCCCGGCGATCCTTCCTTCCGCCACATCAATGCGTGCAGGCGAGCCGGCATCGGCGGGAAAGATATCGATGACATCGCCGCGCACCGCAACCTCACCAGGCTCGTCGACCCGGTCATCGGCGACATAGCCGAGACCTTCCATTTGGCTCGCGAACCCTGCTGTATCGATGGTCTCACCGAGACACAGGAGGGGAGGAACTGCATCGAACGCGGCAGGTGCGGCGTATAGTCGTGCCGCGGCTTCCCCGCTCATGATTGCTGCGAGGTGGGCTCTCTGGCGATCCTGAGCGAGGGAGCGAAGATGTCGCAAGGCAGCTATCCGGCGGCCAATATTTGCAGGAGAGGCCGGCGCACGATCCCCCGGCAACGTGTCGCTCGACGGCAGGAAGACCACAGGATTGCAGGGGAATAGCGCTGCCAGCGCGTCGGCCAATGCCTCTGCTTCCTGCTCGTCGTCGGCGAGATAGAGAAGATCGCCCTCCCGTAATGCGCGAGCAAGCAGGAGGATGGTCTCGCCACGAGTTTTGGAATGGCTCATCGCTGGTCCGTTTGAGCAAGTTCGCTTGGTGTCGCGGGCCAATTCCCCTCCGAGAGGGGCGGGAGGCCCTCGAACCATGCGCGCGACCCTCGCAGAGTCAATCGGTTGCAGGCGAAATCGATTTGCGTTCGGTTAACGGCCCGCAGTTCTTCGCCGATGCCGCCCGTACCGTTCGTTGCGACCACCACATAGCTGACGCTGCCGTAATCGCACGTCATCAGCGCTTCGACGGCTTTGCCGATCGTCTCGCCGTCGGCGACGACAGGCATGCCGGCGATGCCTGTCGCTGTGAAAAGGTCGGGGTAGCCGGAGCGTCTACTCGCTGCGGTTGCAGATTTACCGCCGTCTTCATACGCGCGCTGTTTGCCGAGCCAGCGCCAGATACCGATCAGGTTTACCAATGTCAGAAAACCATTGGTGGCGACGAGGTTCGTTTGTCCGGATGATAGCCCGACGAGCGACCAGGCGACCGAGCCGATCGTGAAAACGACAAAGCCCCATCCCGTTACGCGCGCGCCAAGATTGGATGCGGTCATCATTGCTGCAATCATCGTGGTGATTGGGGCGATCCACCCGGCAATGTCTTCCAAAGAGGCCGCTCCATGAGTGCAAAGGTCAGTCTCCAAGAACGCCAAGCCGCGCCTTTGGTGCCGATCCTGAGGAGATATCTGAAAAGTGCCTTCCACGTACGAAGGTGTGCCGAGCAATGCCCACGCTGAGCAACGTCGCTACTGGCGTCGTGAGGGAGTGGGTGTGCCTCGCGCGCGCCTCAAGGCTTCGTGCCGCATAGCAATTCCAAAATAATGAATGCGACGTCCAATTCTTCGCAAGCGCGGTTTGTCGTCGCAAATCTCGAAGGCCGACTTCCCTTCCTGCAACCTCGGCGTCAGTTCAGACCGTTGCGTTCCTTTTCGCCGGTCTGTTCTTCGTGTTTGAGTTCCTCGGCGTGCCAGACGTTGCGTCCTACAAAAACCAGGACGATGACAAGAAGGATCACCCCGGCGACGAACGCCCCGGCCCGACCCAGCCTTCGGGAACTCGGCTTGTCTTCATCCTTCATCATGGCGCCTGGTTCTCCCTTCCATTTTGCGGGGGCACCCGTCGAGCATAACTGCTTCAAACTCAGGGCGCTTCGCCGGCTCGGCAGCGGTCGATTATCCGAACCGGTCACCATTCGCGGTGGCATGTTCGAGCAGCAAGCGGCTCCCTGCGTTGCCGAAACGCGAGCGAGGCGGCGCAGTTCCCCTTTCGATCGCACCGGGCTTGGCGTCACCTCTTGCCAGGCCGAGGAGGAGGAACGTTTCGACTCCTGCTAAAGGTCAGGGGCAAGTGAACCGACAGCTTGGTCGCGCGTGCATCGGGGACGATGGTCCTGTTCCGCGTCTCGCCACATTTTGCCGATGGCAGTGCCAACGTGGGGGACATGCGGCAGTGCGAGTGAACCTGCCGCATGGCCGGTGAGATGTCAGGTGGTGATACCGAGCTTGCGGCGGCCCTTGGCTGGCTTGCCGGCCCCGGGTTCCGGAACATCAGTCGCGGTTCCGGCCGGCGCTTGCTTCTTGCGGCCTCCTTTGTTGCCGAGACCGATTGCGGAAGCGATGGCCCGGCGCCGTTCAGCGTAGTCTGCCGAAACCATGGGGTAACTCGACGGAAGGTTCCAGCGCGCGCGATAGGCCTCGGGCGTCAGATCATGCTCTGTTTGCAAATGGCGCTTCAAGGTTTTCAGCTTGGCACTGCATTCAAGGCAAATGAGCGCCTCGCTTTTCACCGAAGCGCGTACGGAAACGGCAGGCGTCCGCTCCTGTTCAGTCGGTTGGGGGGCGCCCAACGCTGAGAGCGAGCTGTAAACCGCCTGGATCATTTCTGGCACTTGATCTGGCGTAACAGCGTTGTTGCTGACGTGCGCGGCAATGATATCCGACGTGAGTTCGAGAAGTATCTGTTCCTGCATGTGAAATCGCTACCCGTTTTAATTGATGTGTCGCACTTCAAATGAGAAAAGCGTTTCGCTGCGCCAAGGGCAAGATTGACCGCTTTTTGATTTACCGTTTGTCGACAGAATCTTGGCTTGCGTGCTGGCATTTGGGAGTACGTCGTCACAATTTAGGACGGCAATGCAGGCCCTTTGGTTGGGCGCAATTCACTCTGTTGGCTGGTTGAAATGAGGCGCTCACGTTGAATGCTTCTCTGCGCGCAGGCGATCGACCAGACGATTCCTGATCGCCTCGGCGGCAGCAAACGCGCCCGTCATATATGGGCCATCATCCTGCTCGCCTGACCGGATTTGCCGTAGGAACTCACGGTTCTCCAAGCCGCGTTGCTCGAGGGCCTTGGCGACTGCGTCGCGAATAATGTCGATTTGCTCCATCCCATTGCTCTTCGAAAGGAAGCTTCGGTGGAGGAAAGCTCGCGATTCGGTCAACCGTTGCCGAGCGGACACCCAAAAATGAGTTCGGCGATGTGCCTTGCTCGCTGCCGCGAAGGCAACAACACGGAGGCGGTGACGGAAACTGGCAAGAACCGCCTGGCCAGGCGCATTTTACCAGGCGCGCCGCGCGGTGCGGATAGCTTGGGGATGCCCGGGGGCGAGCCGATCGTAATCGGCAGGACGGGCTATGGGATGAAGAGGGAATTTCGCAAGGGTGAGTGCGCCCTTGGCACGGTTTTCGACGGTTCCTCGACAGGATAACCGTGCCGGCACGGAAAGGGTACCAATGGAAGGCGCATGGCTGCAACACTATCGAAGAGCTGATCGCAAGCCTCGCTCCCTAGCCAGCTTGCGATAGATAAATCGAAGAGACGCTTTCCGCCTTTCGCTGGGGGACAGGCCAAATATGCCGCATGTCAACGGGACGCCAACGGTTTCGAACGCAACCAGGATGCCTGCAGCTTGTACGGCAAGACCTACCCCTAGCGCGCCACGCCGAGGCATTGGCGAACGAGAATTTTGCCGATCATGGGTCATCTTTGATTGTGGACGGTGCGGCGTGGTATCCGCGCCGCACCGTCCTTTTCGGGGACCGCTCCCCCCTCGGCGCGGTCTTGCCCGAAATCCGCTCGCTTCATGCGAGCCCGTCAGGCCATCTGTCGCATGGGCGAGAGTGCTTGCGCATCATTCTCGTTTGCTTCGCGCCGCACGGTGCAAAGCTTGCGTTCGCCATCCCAGAGTTCCGCAGTCCGGGTGGCGACCTCGCGATGGGCAATGATGAGCGCCGCTGGCAGGTCTTCGGCCTTGAATTCTACGCGCCTTGCCAGACCCTGGCCGTCGTCCCTGAAACGCAGCGTATAGATTTTCATGTCCTTCCTCCATCGGTCTTGCGGACGTATGCGGACAGACAAACCGCAATGATCGTCCAAGAGTTCCCGGCTCCTCCAGCGGTTGATCGATAGCCGCCAGGTAACCCCCACGGCCGCAACGATACTGTGCTGCGGCATCCGTCTTCAGGCGCTAAGCTGCCAAACGCCGCCGGCGCCTTGTGTGAGCGTGCAGATTTTGCGGGTGCCCTCCCAGAGTTCGGCGGGCCGCTCGGGCGCTTCTCTTTGTGCGAGGAGGAAGGCGGCGCCCGGATCGACAGCTTCGAACTGGATGTCTTTGGCCGGGCCGTGCCGATGCTCGGGGAATCTGAGTGTGAAGATCGTCATAGCGTTCTCCTTGCGCGGGCCTTGCCCCGCTATCACCAAACGACTCCTGAATTCTTCAATCGACGGGCGCCGCGATCCATATCTGCTGCGACAGACGGCCTCTCCGCTGCGACCAAATGCTATGTGTCTTCATCTTGGCGCCAAGCGCGCCTGCCGGTCGCAGACGAACAGCGCGTGGTTGGGGCCGTCCGGGCTAAGCCGCGACTTCGAAGGCAGGAGGAACGCTCGGACGCGAACGGATTGCCGTGGGACTATTGCTCTCGACGCGGATCAGCCTGCAGGTTACCGCGCATCTCGCAGGGTGCTGAAATGCGGCCGGGTTAACGGATCTGGGGAGGTCGTATGGCGGAACGGAGTTCCATGGGCGCGGCGAGGACGATGCCTTATCGCTCCTACCCAGCACTCAGCGCTCGAGTCCTGAATGCCGCCGAGCAAATATTAGACGCTTTTTACAAAAAAGCGGACGTGCAAGGTCTACGAGCGACTGCGGCTGGCGTGAACTGCCGGTATCGGCCGCGGCACCCATCATCGGCTAGGCTGCTGTAGAACTTGATAACCGACGCTTTTCGGACAGCTGAGCTTAGTGAGGATCGCTCTCGCAAGCGGCAGCTTCATCGCGCAGCCTATCCGCGAAGCGCCTTTGGCGCAGAGCTGCCTCAAGTCCCCAGAGCTCTGCAAAAATGCCCGGCGCGACCTCGTCCATCAACGCCACGGATGCCCCTTCCATGAGCACCAGCGCGCTGCGCAAGCGCACCACTTCCTGGCGCCCCTCGTCCGTCAGCGCGATGATCGAGCGTCGGCGGTCCCGAACATCGGTCTGCGCCTCGATATAACCAAGCGACGTGAGTTGTCGGCACCAGTCGATGACCAGCGGGTGCGACTGGCTGAGCAAGGCGGCGATTTCGGTCACTCCCAACGGACCATGTTCATCGAGCGCGAGGAGTGTCGAGGTGGTCCGTGGTGGCGCGGTAACACCCATTTCCGGATACCATTCACTACCCCCGCGCACGAGTTCGTCCGCCAGGCGCCGCAGAATGTGCGCGAGGTAGGCAGGGCCCTGCGCGCGGATAAAATCGTCGATGGGTTTGCCTCTGGAGTCGCCGTTTGACATAATATGTAAAACTTTACATAAAATGCGGGACGAGGCCAACGGGTTTGAGGAATCGTCTATGAGGCTGGCGTTGCTGCCGCTTTTGCTCCTTCTTGGAGCGGCCGCACCCGCACCCGCGCACGAGAATTGCGCTGTCGGAACTTATGCGTTTGCGAACCGCGACTTCATCGACGTTGCGGCGGGCGCAGGAGAGCACCTGCGTTGGCGCCGGCCCGACGGCACCACCGGTGAGCTTTCGGAAACGAAGGAAGGGCGCTGGACAAGCACTTACGGATGGACCGGACGACCGGACGGCCATCGAATTTCATTCGACTGCGCGCATGACTTGATGCGCTACGATGGGCGGAGGGCGGAACGCATAGCATTCGACGTGACAGAGACCCGCTTCGAAGTGGACGGTGCGTCGCTTGCCGGGCGCCTTGTCATGCCCAAAGGCAATGGAGCGGTCCCCGTCGTCGTCCTCATCCATGGCGCTGAACACGCCTCGGCGCGTCAGGACTATGCGTTGCAAAGAATGTTTCCGGCTGCCGGTGTTGGGGTATTCGTCTATGACAAGCGCGGCACTGGCGCATCGACCGGACAATACACGCAGGATTACGCGACACTGGCAACGGATGCGATTGCTGCATTGCATGCCGCTCGCCGAATGGGCGGTGCCCGAATTTCACGCATCGGCTATCAAGGCGGCAGCCAAGGCGGGTGGGTGGCTCCCCTTGCTGCGCGTATCGAGCCTGTCGATTTCGTGATTGTCAGCTTCGGTTTGGCGATATCCGTCGTGGCTGCGGAGCACGAGCTGATTTCCGCCGATTTGACCCGCCACGGTTACGGGCCGGAAGCAATAGCCAAGGCCCTTGAGATTTCGCAGGCCGTCGAAACCCTCGTCGATAGCAATTTCCAGACAGGCTACGAGGAACTCGAGCAGGTTCGCTCGCGCTATCAACACGAACCGTGGTTCGGGTATGTGCGCGGAAGCTTCGTCGGAATGATACTCGACATGTCGGCCGACCAGCTTAGGCGCGAGGCACCCGCGCTGGCGCCGAACATTTCGCTCTACTACGATCCGCAGCCGGTCCTGCGAAATCTCGACGTGCCGCAGCTATGGATATTGGCGGAGGATGACGTGGTGGCGCCCAGTGCCGAAACCGCACGTCGCCTCGGCGCATTGGCGCAATCCGGGCTTCCAATCACGACGGCGATCTTCGCAGGTGCCGATCACGGCATGTACAGATACGAACTGGCCCCAGACGGGTCACGCGTATCGACCCGCGCACCGGATGGATACTTCCCCATGATGCGCGACTTCATCGTCTCTGGCCGCACCGCAGAGCAGTATGACGCGAAGATCGTGAAGCCCGCTTCGGATGTGTCACGTTAGGGCGCGATGTGCCATTTAAGAGTTTGCGTCCCAAGCCCTGGCCGGATCACCAGGCTGCAGCAGATGGTCCGGTGCCGCTATGCCATCGCGCGGCATGATCTGTTTGAGCGCGTCGACAAGACCCGGTGTGGGATCCGTTTGACCGGCGGCGCTGCACAGGAAGGGGGAGGATCTCTCGGTCTGGTTGATTGCCAGAGGGTCTTCTCTGAGCAAGAGTGCAGCTTTACGCGTTTCGGCTTTCGAGGCTGGCCAGTCTTTTAGCGTGGACACGCCGATCGGTAATGCGGCACAATTCGGCGTCAGATGATCATATTGCTGATGCTGGACCTGTGCGTGGACGTTTGAACGTACAATGCTGCTATAATCAATACATGAACCGAGGATGTCGGGTGATACCTGCCGAGCCAGGTCAGGAGGCAATGCTTCAGGCGCGATACAGCGATTTGCGAGCGCAAATTCCGTTGATGTACGGTCTGATCTTTGTCGACGCCTGTTTTCTAGCGCTGGTAAGCTACGGAAAAGTCGCAGACATCCTTAGTCTGGGGGTGCCGGCCTTCCTCTCCGTCCTGATCGCATTGCGCGCTGCCCTATGGATATCTCGGCGTCGGAAACCTGCGAGTCCGAGCCAGATCCAGCGCTTTGTGAAGGGATTGATCGTCACATCGGTCGTTCTGGGCCTGGCGTTCGGGAGTTGGGGCTTCGTTCTGATGGGAGAGATCGAGCCGGGCAGGGTGACTGCTGTGGCCCTCTACGTGTTCCTAGGGGCAATCAGTTGCTGTTATTGCCTCCAGGCCTTGCCGATTGCGGGCCGGCTGGTCCTGTTTTGCGGTGCGCTTCCAGTTACGGTGCGCCTCGTGGTGTCGGGCGACCCATATCTGTCCGGTATCGGCCTGACGTTCCTGATCGCGGCGTGCGTAATCTTGCGCATGCTTGCCAATTCCAATGCAGCTTTCGAGGAAGCCATCGAAGCCCGTGCCGAGATGACAGTGCTTATCGAACAGCTTCAGGCCAGTCAGGAGCATTATCGACACTCGGTTGCATTGAATCCGCAAATTCCCTGGATAGCCGACGGAGAGGGCGCAATCATCGAGGTCAGTCCACGCTGGTCAGCCTATACCGGGCTCAATTCCCTGGAGGCGCTGGGGTGGGGATGGACGGAGGCTGTTCATCCCGATGATTTGCCGCGGGTGCGGGAGCTGTGGAGTGCTGCGCTGTTGCTGCCCGACGGCGCCGATGTCGATGTGCGTTATCGCCTGCGCCAGTCGGATGGAGAATACCGCTGGTTCCGCGCGAGGGCGCTCCCGCGTCGCGACGCGCAGGGCGATGTGCAGTGCTGGTATGGCACGCTGGAGGATATTCACGATCAGGTACTGGCCGAAGATGCATTGACGCTGAGCGAAGAGCGCTATCGGCTGGCGTCGCTTGCCACGAACGATATCATCTGGGATGTTTCCTTGGTAAACGATCTCATCGTTTGGAGCGGCGGTGCGGCAACGGTTCTCGGCTATCCGGAAGTAGTGGCCGGAACTTCCCGCAAATGGTGGGTCGAGCGGATACATCCCGACGATCGTGACCGGGTGCTGGCCCGCTTCCCTCAATTTGAGGATGCTGGCGTTGCGCATTGGGTCCAGGACTTTCGCTTCCTGGCAGCAGACGGAGCCTATCTCGATCTGTTCGGGCGCGGTCACGTCGTGCGCGACGGTGAGGGGCGTCCCGTGCGGCTCATCGGTTCACTTCAGGATATGACCAGCCAGAAGCGCTACGAAGACAAACTTCGCTGGGCGGCAAACCACGATTATTTGACGGGGTTGCCCAATCGACGACTGTTTGCGGATCGGTTGGACCGGGCTCTTGGCGATGCCGCGAGCAACGGCACCCAAGTTCGCCTCCTTGTCGTCGATGTCGATCGGTTCAAGGCCACAAACGACGATCTGGGGCACGATGCCGGCGACGCATTGCTGCGCGAGATTTCCAATCGCCTTGTGAAATACGCTCCTTCCTCAGCGACCGTGGCTCGGCTTGGGGGAGATGAATTTGCAATCATTCTGCACGAGCGGATCGAAGACGAGAACGGGAGGAAATTTGCCCGGACACTGCTATCCCGGGCAGGACAGACGGTGTTCTTTCGCGGACGCCAACTCGACATCAGCCTGAGTGCTGGCTCGGCAGTCGGATTTCGGGACGGGCAGACGCCGGAAGAGTTGCACAAGAGCGCTGATTTGGCTCTTTATGCCGCGAAAAACGATGGTCCCGGGCGGTTCTATTCATTCAGAAACGATCTTCGCGAGGCGGCAGAGCGCGAAACTCAAATGCTTCACGATGCGCGAGAGGCCTTGTTGGAAGACCGGGTGGTCGCGTTCTATCAACCCAAGGTTTGCCTTTGTACCGGGAAATGCGTGGGGTTCGAGGCGTTGCTACGCTGGCATCACGCTTCCGGTTTGCGGTCTCCGGACGCAATCGGCGCGGCGCTCAGTGATCCCGACCTTTCCACCAGCCTGACCGATCGCATGCTCGATCAGGTGATTTCCGATCTGCGTCATTGGCGAGATACCGGCGTGGATGTCGGAAGAATCGCGATCAACGGCGCGGAAGGCGACTTTCGCAGAGGTGATTTTGCGGACAGGATACTCGGGCGTCTGGCCAGAGTGGGCCTCCCTGCCGAGGCGCTCGAACTGGAAGTAACGGAGAACGTCTTTGTCGGACAACTCGCCCAGAACGTGAGCTCGGCGCTGCATACGCTGTCGAGGGCCGGGGTCAAGATAGCGCTGGACGACTTTGGCACGGGCTATGCGTCGCTGACGCATCTCAAGCAGTTCCCCGTGGATACCCTCAAGATCGATCGCTCATTCATTTCCCGGCTCGAAAATTTCGAGCGAGAGGATGCCGCAATCGTGGGCGCGGTAATCGATCTCGCCCGAAATCTCAGTATCAGCACAGTGGCGGAAGGTATCGAGACTGCTGCTCAAGCTGCCCATCTGGCCCGGAAGTATTGTGATCACGGCCAAGGCTTTCTTTTTGGAAGACCCACTCCAGCCTCACATATCCCCGCGATGCTCAGGAACTGGAATGAGACCTCGGTACTGGCCGGCATCAACGGGGGAAATGATGGCGCTGCGCGCCATCGAAGTTGATTGGACGTAGGCAGGTGAAACACGCAATTGCGCGCGATGGTCGAAATCCGCAATTGGTCTCACCGCCGGCCGAACCGTGGGAATTTCGCTGGGGGGCGCCGGCAAATCGCCGAGTTGCAACCACCAACTCGAACCCGGATTATATCATTGGCCTCCCAAGGTCTGGCCATCTTCTGCAAGAGCCGATCATCGCCAGTGTCTTCCCTTCGCATGGAAGCATCCGCCGAAGAACAGCCCTATGCTGCTTGCGTCGGATGAGGGGCAAATCATAACCCAGCGCCTTTACCCGAGCCTGCAACCTCCAGACGAAATCAGCGCTAAAGTGGGCTTGGCGAGTGAGAACCTTTAGGTATCGGCCGGAGGGCTCGCCACCGATCGACCACTTTCGCGCGCCGCGGGCCGAGTTTTCAGGGCCGAGCGCTCCTCGTTGTCTTCCTGCAAGGGCTAGCGAAGCGGAAATCCATCAGAGCGCCCTTTGGTCTCAAGGCTCGCTCACACCTAACGGGATGATTCCATTGCGGGAAGCGCAAGGACCAAGGCCAGGCCCTCGGTATTCCATGCCTTCGATACCGATGCGTTCAGACTCGCTAGGCTTGCAGCCTCGAGTTTACTGCCGAAGCCGTTGTGTGCAGGCGGTGCCAACACAGCCGGCCCCCCTCGTTCACACCAATCTACATGAACTGCCTCTCCCGCACTTCTCACGTCAATCTTGAGGCTGCCGGACGGCGTCGACAATGCGCCGTATTTCGCCGCGTTGGTGGCGTATTCGTTGAAGAGAAGTGCCAGTGAGTTAAACGCCACTCCATCGATCATCACCTCGTCCCCGGCGATCTCTACATCAACTCCCTGCGATGAATGATAAGGTTCCAAGACAGCCTTGAGCAGATCGGTCAGCCTGGCGCCCGTCTGGATAGTTGCATCCTCATCCAGCTGCATTGTCAAGCTGTGAGCCCGGGCCAGGGCATGTATACGTTCGCGAAGGGTTCGGGCCAACTCTTCGACGGATTCTGCCATGCGCGAACTGGTTCCGACTAGGCCATCGATCAGGGCAAACAGGTTCTTGACGCGATGGTCCATCTCTCGCAGCAACAGGCGTTGTCGCGATTGCGCTTCGACGCGATCTTCGATGTCCCTCGCGATTGTCGACGCCCCAACGACAATGCCTTCCTCGTCGCGGATCGGTGAAATCGACAGCGAAACTTGGAGCAGGGAACCATCCTTTCGCCGTCGCACCGTCTCGAAATGGTCGGTCCGCTCGCCAGTCCGGATACGAGCGAGGATTTCGTCTTCCTCATGAAGTCGATCTTCAGGAATAAGCAGGGTAATCGGTCTCCCGATTACCTCGTCGACCGCGTAACCGAACAGGCGCTGCGCGCTCTCATTCCAGCTTGTAATCGTGCCATTCAGCGATTTGCTTACGATCGCGTCTTCCGAGCTTTCGACGATCGCGGCGAGACGAGCACTGGTGTGGTGCGCGGCGCGGCGAAATTCCGCCTCTTGCCTTGCTTCGGCGATGAGGGCCGCGTTGTCGATGGCTATGGCGGCGTGAGCTGCGATGGCCTTGACGACTTCCTCCGCTTCCTCGTCGAACATGCCTCGCTCATCGTGGGCAATGAAAAGCCCCCCGTGAACCTTACCGTTTCTCGAAATTACCGGAACGGCGAGGTAGCTCACAACGGGCAAATGCCCCTTTGGCATGCCGAAATAGGGTTCGTTACGGCCAAAACGGGGATCCGCACGAATGTCATCCGATCGCACCACGCCCGTGCCGTCAAACGTTGGTGCGAAAACTGCCGTGTTGCGCGGCATCGGAAAGCCGGAAAAGTGAGACCGCGAAACTCCTGAGAGCGTATAAAGGCTGTATATCTCGCTCTTATCGTCAATCTGATTGTAGAAAAAAGCGCCGAATTTTCCGCCTGTAGCCTGGGTCGCGGCATCGGTGACCATTTGAACGAGTTCTTCTAGGTCGAAATCCCCGGCGACTGTTTGCGCGATGAGACTGAACAATCTCAGCCGCTGGATCTCGGCCGATACGATGCTCTCGTCGGTACCCTTTGATGAACCCGATTGCATAAAGTTCTGCGGAAGCCGATTTTTTCTGACCGAATGCTAGCCGATCGCTTTTGCATCCGACCAGCGCGGATTGATCCCAATTTTAGCCATATGCCGGGTTTTGACAAGTGCCTCCAACATCGCAGTGCGCGCGCTTGCATGCCGCCGACGCCGTGGGGCAGAGGGGCGGATCGCTTCGCCAGACGAGCGAGCCGCCCGCAATAAGGACAGTCTTCCTTCGAAGCCGATCCGGCCACCGGAACCTGTAACCGACATCGAGGCCATGTTGAAGTGTCGAGGGTGTTCAGAACTGCGGAGACGGTCATGGCCGATGATAAGCCCAACATCCTCGCTATCTGGGGTGACGATTCGGGATATCGAACACAAGTGCCTACTCTCATGGCCTGATGGGTTACGGGACGTCCGATATCGACCGGCTTGCCGATGAAGGCCTGTAGTTCTTTCACTACTATCGCAAACAGTCCTGCACCGCTGGACGATCTCGGCGATAGGGTGCGTTCCGGATCGTCGACGAACAGTCTGCCGAACTGTATCGTGATCCGTCCGATCAGGCCCGGTCTACTCAGAACGCCAGGCCGATGTCGCTAAAAATTCCCCGAGGCGGATGCGATCTTCAATATCGGCTCAACAACGTTTCGACTGTGCGTTCGGCAGTTTTCGTTTTGTCGTCGCTATCTTCCTTGATGTCGGCTTCGAGGGCATTACGGATCTCGCAGATTTGCGCATCGGTTAAATGCTCGATGCCGACGAACTCCACCCGAGCCTTATCAAGCGCCCTCAGAATTTCATCGAGCTTTGCCTGCATGGCTGCGCCGTCCCGGTTTTGACTATTCTGGATGAGGAATACTGCAAGGAACGTCATCACCGTGGTTGCCGTGTTGATGATAAGTTGCCAGGTGTCGGAATAGTGGAGGAAAGGCCCGCTTATGGCCCACAAGACTACCAGAGCGACCGAGGTAATGAAGGTCAAGGGCTGCCCCATCACCTGAGCACATTTGCTTGCGATTGCGGTGAAGGTTTTATCCATGTCACATTCCTTGGCGAGTTGTCCTGCCAGAACACATACGATCAGTCGGGGTTGCAAAAGTGAACGCATCTTGTGCGCCTCATTGGCGGGGACCTTTGACCCCGGAAGTATCCGGGCGAATGCTGATCCTTATTATTCAGCAGGCTTTACGGATGCGCCAACGTCACACTCGCCACCAGCCTCGGTTCGGATGACCCGTCGTTTCGGCTGCGTCGGCTTGACAACAGCGTGCCTCCATCTCCTCGCGAGCCCTTGTCTTTTCCCGAGAACAGGGACCCGGATTTTCGGGTCGGGGGATCATTGAGTCACATGGTTCAAGGCACGAGGTATACAGAAATTTAACTTCCCGACATTCGAGAGGATACTATGGTTGTATTGACCGTGGCGGGGCTCAAGTAAACACCGTTAGGTGAGTGTCTATTTCCCATCCATCCTTTGATGGATCAATTCTTTTGCGCTGGCTTTTTCAGTGATCGAAAACTTTCCATGCCGGGTGGCCGTAGCGAATGTCCAGGCCATTATTTGACTAAAGGCGTCGGCCCAGCTTCCATGACGCTGGCTCTTCACGCCCGGCAAGTTCTCTGTTTCTTTTCCCCTTGCAAGTCGGCGGCCAATCCGTAGCTTGGACGTTGGCGCGGTCAGGCTGCGCCGAGGCAAGTCAGCCACACCGATGGGTTACTGCAGCTCGGACTTGAGCCGGGCCGTTGCCGCGAATGTCCAGGCGTCAGCTAAAGGCGGCAACAAGCGAACCGGGGTGAAATGGCACCGTCTGGCTACGCCGGATGGCCTCCTTGATTGGAGAATGCCCATGACTTTGGGCACCGTTTTTGCGCATGTCGAACGCGGCATGGCGAGGAAGGTATTGTCGGGAAAGATCCGGCCATGCTGCTGAAGTTCGATGACGACGCATGCGATGGCACGCGGATCGCCGAAAGTGATCCATTGCCTCCCGAGGACCGTGTTTCGATAAGAAAAGCAGATTGGCTGGAGCGGCTCTATAGGGCTCACAGGGACAGACTGGTTCGTTTTGCCTTGCGTCACGCGCAGTCAGACCAGGCAGCAGATATCGTCCAGCAATTGTTTGTTCGCCTGGCGGCGAGGGGGAAAGGCAACCCGCTGAAAGTCGACGCTCCCAATGCCTATTTGCGCCAGGCAACCATCAACCTCATTCGCAATGATGCACGTTCGCAGGCGCGGCGATCAATCAATCAACATGTTTCATGCGACGACATCGAGCTTGCTGATGTCGATCCCGTTGCCGGATACGAGGCGAGGGATATGCTGGAACGGCTTGAGGCGGTCGTTGCCGAGTTGGAACCAAGAACACGCGAGATCTTTCTCGCACACCGGATCGACGGCTTGAGCTATGCGCAAATCGCGGCCAGGACAAACCTGAGCATCAAGACGGTCGAGAAGCACATGAGCCGAGCCATCGGGCATGTGATCCGGCGTTTCGAGGCATGATCCGGAGATCCAGCACTGTGGGAATTGCATGAATCTCGAACAGGATGCCAACGATTGGTTTGCGCAGATGCGCGGTCCGGAGGCAAGCGAGGCGCAAGACGCTTTCGCGGCCTGGTACGCGGTTCCCCAGCATGCGCAAGCCTATGACAGGCGGGCGCGGCTGTGGGACGCCACCAAGTTCCTGACAAATACGCCCACCGGCAAGGCGCGCGATCTCGATCTGGCAAAGCCCAGGTCGTCCCGTCGCCCGGTTTGGGGCATGGCTGCAGCAACCCTTGGCGGGCTGGTCATAGCCACCCTTGCTGTCGGCACGGTGTGGCGGATGAACGTCGCCCCCTCAGAGCCCGTTCGCACGGAGATGGCCTCGCTTGAAGAGGCGCCGCGGACCTTGACCCTCGCCGATGGTTCGACCTTGATACTCGATCGCGGGGCTCGTTTGCAAATTGCTTTCAAGGGCAAGGAGCGGCGGCTGCGGCTGTTGACGGGGAGGGCGCGCTTCTCGGTCGCCCATGACAGGTCCAGGCCCTTCGTCGTTGAGACCGGGGCAGGGAGCGTGACGGCGCACGGGACACTCTTCGATGTGGATTTGGCGCAAGGATCGATGAGAGTCGGCCTGCTCGAGGGGGCGGTCGAGGTGCGCAGCCGACCAGGCGGACAGGGGCGTGGCAGCATCGAGCTGAAGGCCGGTCAGCAGGTAGCCGTTAAAGACGGTGTTCTCGGAGAGACCGGCAAGATTGCCTCCGTCGATCGGGAATGGCCCAATGATATGCTGGTGATCACCGGCATGGATATCGGCGATGCCGTCAGCGCGTTCAATCGTACCGCTTCGGTTCCAGTGAGCTTCGATGTTCGATCCACCCGCTCGCTGCGGGTCACCGGAGCATTCAAACGCTCCGACCCACACCTCTTCGCCAGCCAACTGGCCCAGACTTTCGGGCTTGCCGTGGAGACGCGCGAAGACGGGAGTTTGGCCCTGGTCGACAGAAGCCATAAAAATTTTCGACTGCCGTAGGGGGACGCACGCGCGCGGTGTCTCGGCCTTGAAGGATCTCGCTGCGAGCGGATCCCGGGGGACGGAGGTTCATAAGTGCGTTACCAATTCTTGGCGTGCTGCAGCACTGCTGCAGCCGCGACGGTCCTTTGCGCGCCTGTCTCGGCGAAAGCCGATGTCCGCGCCGAAGTTCACATGCCGGCGCAATCATTGGCGGGAGCGCTTCGTGAAATCGGGCGCCTGTTCGGGCGCAACGTCAGTGTCGACGATGATGCCATTTCTGGCCGGCAAGCCAGGGCCGTCGACGGCAATCTCACATTCGAAGAAGCCCTTTCAGCGGTCCTGACGGATAACGAGCTCAAGGCGAGGTCCGCAGGAGACGGGGCGGTTGTCATCGGGCCTGCCGAGAGTGAAGCCAATGCGGGCTCCATCGTCGTCACCGGATCGCGCATTCGGGGCGCGCCGGTGGCGTCCACGACCCTGACGTACGACCGGGAGGACATGCGCAATGCCGGCCAGTCGTCGGTTGCCGATGTCATTCGCACCATTCCGCAGAACTTCGGCGGCGGTCAGAACGCCGGGCTGGGATACAACGTGCCCTCTGCGAGCGGGGCGGATCTCGACGGCGGCTCCTCCATCAACTTGCGTGGCCTGGGAAGTGACGCCACGCTGACCCTGCTTGACGGTCGCAGGATGAGCTATGCGGGGGCGGCGCAGGCGGTAGATGTCTCCGCCATACCTTTTGGCGCGATCGAGCGGATCGATATCGTCCCGGACGGCGCTTCGGCATTGTTCGGGTCCGATGCCGTGGCAGGCGTTGCCAACATCATTCTGCGGCAGGGGTTCGACGGGCTTGATGCGAGCGCGCGGCTTGCCGGATCGACAGACGGCGGCAACTTCCAGCAACAGTATGGGGTCACGGCAGGGAAGATCTGGAAGTCGGGAAGCGCGACGCTCTCTTACGAGTACGCGCGGACCACGGCCATCGAGGCGGACCAGCGGTCCTATGCCGAACACCGTGTCCCCGGACTGACACTGTCGCCTTATCTGCGCCATCACAATGCCTCGCTGGTGTTCAGGCAGAACCTTCTCGACAACCTGCGGTTCGATCTTGACGGGCTCTTCAACCAGAGGTGGTGGAAGCAGACGATCCCGCTCAATGCGGCAGGCGATCTTTCGGTCAGTCGGGCGGATTTCACACGCCCTTCCAAGTCCTGGAGTGCAGCACCCTCGCTCACGCTCACTCTGCCGGAAGACTGGCTTGTAACCCTGGGCGGGAGCTACGGTTGGAACCGCTCGAAGTTCGGCGGGACGTACGATTATGGCGGCACCAAGATCGACGCTGCCTCCGGTGTCTATCGGAACGAGACTTCCAACATCGAATTGTCGGGCAATGGCAAGCTGATCAAGGTCCCGGGTGGCGACATCAAGGCTGCCGTCGGCGCCGGCTACCGAAAGAGTACTTTCCGGCGAACGGGATCGAGCGCCAATGCCTTCGTCGACGCGTCGCAGGACAGCTATTACGCTTTCGGCGAACTGAGCGTGCCGGTGTTCGGCGCAGGGCAAGTGCCGGTGCTGGGTCGAAGCCTCGATCTCAGTCTGGCCGCCCGATACGAGCGCTATCCCGATGTGGATTCCGTGGTGACACCAAAGCTCGGGGTGGTCTACGCGTTGAATGCCGACGTTTCGATCAAGGGAAGTTGGGGGCGGTCGTTCCGGACACCGACGCTTTACGAACAGTACCGGCCCGGGACCACCTTGCTCTACAATGCTTCGACACTGGGCGGCACGGCCGGCGGGACGGCAATCTATGTTTCGGGAGGCACTGCCGGCCTCAAGCCCGAACGGTCGACCAACTGGTCGGCAACGCTCGACATCCACCCGCATTGGCTGGAAGGCGGGCAGGTCCAAGTCAGCTATTTCGACATTCGCTACCGCGATCGCATCGTCGCGCCCATCACGTACACATCGCAGGCGCTGTCGAACCCGGACTATGCCGACTACGTAACCCTCGATCCCACGGTTGATGAGCAAGCGGCGGCCATCGCCAGGGGAGCGACGCTCACCAATTACACGGGAAGTCCGTACGATCCGGGCACGGTCGTCGCCATTGTCGACAATTCGAACGTCAACGCCGGCCGGCAGACCGTTCGCGGCGTGGATCTCATCGCCAGCTACGAATGCAAGCTTGGAGGCGGGACGCTGCGGTCGGCCGTAAACGCCAGCTATATCGACAGCAAGCAGCAGCTGAGTGCGGCGCAACCGGTGACGCCGCTGGCCGGTACCGTCTTCAATCCGCCGCATTTACGCGGTCGAGGCGAGATTTCCTGGGGCAGGGACGGAATTTCGCTGGTGGGTGCCGTGAACTACATCGGCCCGGTTCGCGACACCCGCTCCGCGCCCTCTGTTCGGGTGGATGGAATGCTGCCCGTCGACCTGACTGTTCGTTATTCTTTCGATCAGTCCGAAGGCGTTCTTGGCGGCGTCGATGTGGTTGCCTCGATTCAGAACGCGTTGAACGACAAGCCCAGTTCGATCGCGATCACGTCTTACTTCGACACCCCTTACGACAGCACGAATTACTCGCCCTACGGCCGCGTTCTCAGCCTCACGGTGTCCAAGAAATGGTAAGGTCCCTATTTAGCGCTCTCGTGATTACGGGCGCCTTCGGTTTGTCGAATCCGGCTCGGGCCGCCTGTGAAGACTTGCTCCCGACAAGCGCCGAAACCGCTGTTGCGCCTCGCACCGTTACAACGATGGATCTGGCTCGGTTCCGCGATATCGGCGACCCCGACGACACGGGCAATGCGAGTAGCCCTTATGCTCTGGCGCCTGACGGCAAGTCGCTGGCCTTCGTGATATCGCGCGGAGATCCGAAGTCCAACCGGTACTGCTCCGCTTTGGTCGTCATGCCGGTTACCGGAAAGCAGGCACCCAGGATCATCGATCGTGGAGGTGCGATCCCGCGATTGGCAGCCCCATTTCGTGATCTCTATATCACGACGGGTTTTCCAGAATTGATCGTTCCTATCTGGTCTCCCGACGGCCGATCGATTGCCTATCGCAAGCTGATCGACGGGGTCGTGCAACTGGTTCGGGTCTATGCCGATGGCAGCGGCACGCAAATCGTCACGCACGAAACCAGCAACGTCGAGGACTTCGCGTGGACGGCCGACAGCGCGCGGTTGCTCTACGTCACTCGTCCGGGACGGCAGCTTGCAAAGGAGAGGATCGCGCGGGAAGCCCCTTCCGGCTGGCTTTACGACAAAAGCATCCTGCCCATGCAATCGTGGGCGCCACAACCATGGGCTTCGGATCTCGTTCGCAAGAGCTTCGCAGCCGATCTTTCCTCCGGCGAGATCCGCGCCGCGACGCCGGACGAAGAGAAGGCGATCAATCCGCCGCCGCCGCCCGGATCCCCATATGAATTGAGCGTGAGAAATGCAGAAGGTGCTCTGGCATGGACCGCGCGTGTAGGCGACCATCCCGCGTCCAAGCGCAAGGTCTGGGCGCAGTTCCCCGGCGGCCCGAAGATTTCCTGTGATCAAATTGGGTGCGAAGGCAGAATCTCCCGGCTGTATTGGGAAAAGGGCGGAAAATCAGTCGTCTTTCTTGGAAACGAAGGGTGGAACAGGGAAGAATATGTCCTTCACCGCTGGTTCCCCAGGACCAAGCGCCTGACGACCATCCTGCGAACCACCGATGCGCTCACGGCCTGCATCTTTGCGGGTCCCGAACTGATATGCGGCCGCGAGAATGCCGCCACGCCCCGGCGCATCGTAGGGGTAAACCTTGCGTCGGGGCGGAGTCGCCTGATCTTCGATCCCAATCCCGAGTTCGCTGATTTCCGGCTCGGCAAAGTTACGCGCCTGAAGTTCTCGACCAATGCAGGTCTTCCTGCCTGGGGCGATTTCGTGCTTCCTCCCGATTATGACGGCAAAAGCAAGCTTCCGCTCGTCATCGTGCAGTACCATAGCGATGGGTTTCTGCGCGGGGGTGTCGGGGATGACTACCCGATCTACCCGATGGCGGCGAACGGGCTCGCTGTCTTGAGTTTCGAGCGTCCACCGGATGTCGCGAACAGCGATCCATCGGTAAAGACATGGGAGCAGAACCGGGCGGCCAGCAGGCGCAACTGGGCCGATCGCCGAAGCATCCTGTCGGCGCTCGAGAACGGCGTCGAGGCGGCGATCGCGACCGGCACTATCGATCCCGACCGCATCGGGATCAGCGGATTGAGCGACGGAGCCTCTACCGTGGAGTTCGCGCTGATAAATTCGCGCCGCTTCAAAGCGGCGGCGATGAGCACCTGTTGCGATGATCTCCTCACTCAAACCGTCCTGGGCGGTTTTGCATGGGGCGAGGAAAACCGGCGCGGCGGAATTCCGCCGTCGGTGGACAACAATCGTGACTACTGGAAACCGATTTCGCTCTCGATCAACGCGCGCAACATCGACACCCCCATTCTCATGCAATTGGCCGATCGCGAAGCGTCGCTTGGATTGCCTGCGATGGGAGCGCTGGTCGAAGCCGATAAACCGCTCGAGGTGTTCGTCTTCGATGACGAGTATCACAACAAGTGGCAGCCCGCGCACCGTCTGGCAGTGTACGATCGCGACATCGACTGGTTCAAATTCTGGTTGAGCGGCTACCGGGATCCGTCGCCAGCGAAGCATGATCAGTATATGCGTTGGGATATCCTTCGCGCGAAAGCGAGGTCGGCCGCGCAGCCGTCACCGCACTGATCTCCCGGGCCCATTTTTCCGCATCCATCAATCTGACGATCCGGCTGAATTCCCGACCCTGGAACGGAGCCGGATCGTCCAGCACCTTAAGTACGCAGGTGGGAGAGATTACGCCCTCTCTGGCAAGCAGTCCGTCGATCAAGTTCTTACGGATGTAAGCGCGATTGGCCTCGAATAGCCTTACCACGAAACTGTCCGGTATGCCTTTGCCGCGCCGCCATGCGACTTCGCGGGGAAGGTTGCGATCGAACGCGTGGCGGGCGACGGCGCGATTGCACCCATTCTCAAACCAGTGCCAGCTTGGAATCGAGAGGCAATGCTCGATGAGCGGCTGGGAAACCAACGGCGAGAGCACGGCGTCCTTCGTCCCGCTGGGTCCATCCTCCATGAAGCTTTGCGCAGCTACCAGCAGGGCGATCTGGCCCGCGCGCCCGGGCATTCCCGGCGACTGGCTCGCAAGCCAGGGGTGGAGGCTCCTTTCTCCGGCAGACGCCACAGCGTCGGGAGCCAGCAGCGTGTCATTGGTCGTCCAGCGATATGGCCGCGATCGGCGGCTGGCCCGGAGCACGGCCTTCCACGCCACGCGCCAGACAGAGGCGTGGGCCATGTCGCCAATTTCCTGGCAGGTTCGCCAGAATGACACGACGCCGCCGCCGCCGAGGAGGCAATCAGCAGCAGGCGAAGCGGATTGAAGCGAGCAGAATACGTTGTCCCCGCCCCCGCCATCGACGATTGCATCGCATCCAAGCTGATCGGCCGAGGCCTGCGCATCCTGATAGAGACGTTGTTCAAAGCTCCGCGCGACAGGGCGTGGCAAGCGAACGGCTGGCAGGTCCCCAAGCGCAAGCGCCTGTTCAGGCATGTCCCTTTCCGTGAGGCCGCGACCTGCGAAAGCCGCGACCGCGCGGGCATAGGCGCGCTCATCCCCCGCTGCCGCCGGCGCCACGAGGTTCAGGCAGCAAAAGTCGCGTCCGCGTGCAGCGAGACAGGCCGTAACGATCGACGAATCGAGACCCCCGGACAGCATGACGAGAGGGTTTGATATCGTGGAAGTCTTTGCGGCGACGCAGTCGATCGCAACGTCCCTGAGAATCTGGGCGTCGGCGTCCGAAGATGGCCGATCATGTGCACCCGCCGAAATCATCCAGGGGGACCACAAAGCCTCGTGAGCCACATTCGCATGGGATAGTATGACAGCCTCGCCGCCCCGAACCTCACGCACGCCGGCGATGCAGGTCTCGGAGCCGCGTCTGTCGCCTGCAAACAGCTGGAACGCGACTTCTCCATAATCGACCGCGTTTTGCGTGCCGGAAGCCTCCTCCAGTGCGTCGATATCGGAGGCGGCGATCGTTGCGCCAGCCCGGCTGCGGTAAAGACAGGGAAGAGTGCCAAACGGACTGCGCAAAAGGAATGCGGCATCCGGCTTGCGAATGATCGCAACCCAATCCCCCCAGTAGTGTTCGATCAACCTTCGGCCGTTCGACCTCAGGATTTCCTCGCATTCCTGTGCGTCGAGAACGGCGATCCGTTCCATTCGCTGGCGGCAATAGAGGGCGCCGATCACCACGCCGGCGTCAAGCAGACGCAGCGGTTCTCCAACTTGCCATGCAGAGACAAAGAGGCCCGGCCTATCAAGAGCGATCAGGCGATTTGCCAGGTTTGCGGCCGACCGCAGCCGTGCTTGCGCGTTCTCGTCCAGATTGTTCGCGATCGTGAAGTGCGCCGCCATCACAGCACCGCGATGGGCGTATAATGAGCCGCCGTCTCGATACGCTCGTTTACAAGCACGTCGCGCCACTGGACCCAGGCGTGAGCCCGGAACGGCGGCATTCCGATGCCGATCACGAAATCGACCGCCGCTCCAGCTGCGTACAGGCTTCGCGCGACCGCGATGGCGTAGGGAAGGCATCGATCGTGGGATCCGATGATCGCGGCGCATCGGCGATAGGCATCGGCAACGGCGGCGACTTCGCCGGGATCGGCATGATCTGAGGCGGGTTTTGCCCTGCGCATCGAGGCAAGGGTTGAGGCGAGCCCACGGCGTTGCAGCATGCTTCGAGCATGGAGAAAACGCGCGCAGAGGCGAGCAACCGCCAAACGGCTACCGGGGACCGAAGTCTCGTCAAGCGCACTTCGAGTGACGGGAACTCTGGCGCATTCCCGGAAGACCAAGGGGCCCGCCGCTCGCCTGATGATGCCGGACCTCGCAAGCATGGCGCGTTCGAACTGCGCGATGGGTTGGCCTGCGCAGGCTCTTGAAAAGACCTCTTCGACTTCGTGTGAAAGGCAGAAATAGCGATCGGCCGGGATGTCGAGGAACACTGGCCGGCTGTCCAGCCGGCAGAATGTGAGGCCGTCGCGCAAGGACGTGGTCATGTCGGCACCCGGTGCAATTTGGCGATAAATCGGGAAGGATGCGCGGCGTGCGCCGCGCATCCTCGTCGTCAGTCGTCCGACAGGCCCGGATTCTTCTGGGCGAGGACGACGTCATCGCCCTGACCGATCGGTCCCTTGGTCTCGACGCTGGCGGTGCCCAGGTCGATGGTTTCGCTTTCCTGTACCATGTCACTTCCTCGTCTGACGCCGCGGAATTGCGGCAGAGCAATAGTGACGTGATTCGTGGATTATAAAAAATTTATAATAAAAATATAAAATAGACGTTAGTTATTTTCGTTGCATCAATACTGTATTCTTTGCAAATGAACCGGTTTTAATGGTCTGATTGTTAGTTGTTGATGCTGTATTCCGGTTGGAATAACGGCGGTCGTGGAAGTTGTTTTACGGGCGGGAAATCAATCCTCCAGGGTGCCTTCTACTGTTTGCGCCAGGACAAGATCGCCGTTCACTCCGTAAGGTCCCTTGGTCTCGACGCTGGCAGTACCCAGGTCGATCGTGTCGTTTCCTCGCTCCATTTTCGTTTCTCCTCTTTGTTTGCCGCATGCATGCGGCACAAAAGGATGTCCCCTTTTGAAAAATATAAAAAATTTATAATCGATTTATAGAATTGATATTGGATCGTGGGTTGTGCCGGCGATTTTGTAAATCGTTGCCAGAATTTCTCTCGAATTTCCAAGGCGGCGCGCGTGGTACTTGCGAAGTTCAGTTGTCAGGGTCCCGGACTTTAGGGCGATGGATTCGCAAATACCGTCAATTTCGGCAGAAGCATCGCCGAACAGCAGGTGTTCGGCCGCGCGCGCCGCCATAAGGCGGTCGTTCGCCGATGCAATCTGCGCGACGATTTCCGCTCGGGCCGACTTTTGCGCGATCGCTGCGAACAACGAGGCGGCGTCGCTCGCCGGGGTTTGGGCGAGTTGCGCCCTGTCGCGTTCTCCCTCCTTCCAGCCGGGAGACGCGACAGCGATGCGCAGGACCTCGAAGGTCCAGCGATAGAGCTCCATCAGCGTCGTCTCGGTCATCACCGGCAATTGGAAGCCGGTATTCTTGCGCATTTCGACGACCCTTTCGCCCGCGAGGCGGAGCAGAGCCTCGCGCACCGGCGTAACGCCGGCGGTAAGACCAGTCGCAAGCCGGATGGGATCGAGCCTTTGGCCGGGGGCGATCGATCCTGACAGGACAAGGCGCTTTACCTCCTCGTAGGCGAGTTCCGCTCGGGTGCCGGCATTCATAGGGACTGAACCTGATCAGCCGACCAGGCAGCGAGGGCTTCCGCCTGGTCCGGACGGAGCGCATCGGTAGCGCCAGGCAGGTCGAAGGGCTGCTGGCTGAGCAGGACCGACGGGCACAGGCCTTCGTAGTTTCCAAGATTGGGCCGATGCTGCGCGTAGCCGACAAGCGCTGCCAGTTCGGGCGAGAATCGCCTGGCAATGGCTGGCGGATAGGCAAGCCATTGGTTCTCGTAGGGCTTGAGCCAGCCAAGGCAGTAACTGACGATCATGCCGCGACGGATCTGATCGCTTCGGTTGGCGCCGGCGCCATGCAGGGTCGAGCCCAGGAACAGCAGGGCATCTCCCGGTTGCATGTCGATCGCGATGGGACCCTCGTCAGTGTCGGGCCGGAGCGCTGCAGGGCCGTGGCTTCGGGGCCATACGAGGGTTGCGCCGTTTTCCTGCCGGTAACTGGTAAACGGCCACATCACGTTGACAAGGTATTCGACTTCACCAGTCACGCCGCGCCACATGTCCTGATCGCGGTGCGGAAACTGCGGCGGCGCGCCGGGATGGAGGGCAAGGCCCTGGGTGAGGTTGAGCTGGATGGTATCACACCACGGCGAGAGGATTTGCCGGATTGCGCCGAGGATGGCCTCATGCTGGACGAACCGCTCGGCGAGAGGGGAGCGCAGCAGCACGCGGCCAAATCGCTTGGTGCTCGGTCCGTAGAAGTCACCGTTGCAGAAAGGCGTGGTCTCGAACGCAGGTGCAAGGCCGACATCGAGGGCGTTCACGAGATCGGGGTCCACGATCCCTCGCAGCACTGCGTAGCCGTGCGCCTTGAGGTCCGCTGCTATGAGCGTCGAAAGATGGCTCGCTTTGGCCGGTGCAAGATCAGTGGACATGGGCAATCTCCCTGGCGGGCTGGAGTGCAGATATTCCGCTGCGTTCAAGAAGGGCCGGCGTGTCGGCGTCGATGTCGATGATCAATGCGCCGATGCGTGAGCGGCCCCAATGGTGGATCGGCCCAAGCGGACGGCACCGCCATCCGAATTCGAGAATCTGCTGCAGCCAGGCTTTCTCGGCGATGCCGGTGTACTGGGTGATCCCGTTTTCCAGCGCATGCTCGACAAGGGCGTGAACCAGCTCATTCCTGACCGCACGCCGCTCGGTGCTGGTCAGACGCGGGTCGAGGCAGAACCGGGATATCTCCCTGCAAGTCGGCCCCCGTGGCACGCCGTCCCTGCACAGCCAGGGAAAGATGGAGTCGAGCAGATGCGGGGTATGGGTCGGCAGCAGTCGTGCCGATGCCCGGTGCAGCGATTGGCCATTGGCGAGGACGATGTACTTGGCCTCAGGCGTGTCGAATTGGTCGAGTTCATACTTCCCGGCTAGAGACGGAACATCCCATCCAAGGATGTCGATGAAGACGCGTTTGCGCGCCTCGAACATGCTTCGTAGGACGGAATGCTCCATCGCTTGTTGCAATTGGGAAATGTCGTGGATCACTTGGGCCTCCATGAGTTGGAGGCTGCAGCCTGAACTCAGGAGGGATCTGACTGTATCCTACAAGTGTAGGATACAGTCAGATGGGTACTTGGGCGTAACTGATCTCTCCACTGCGCAATGCGCGATAGGTGAGAGCGGCCCGGTCATGGACACCCAGCTTTCCAAAGCTTTCACTGACATGCTGCCTTGCCGTGTGCGGACTGATCCCGAGCATCCTTCCGGCCTCCTTGTTGCTCTTGCCCGCGGCCACGAGCCTTGCGATCTCGGCTTCGCGATTGGTGAGGAGCGGGGCGCGTGGCGGCATCGCAAGCAGGTGTGGATCGAGGAGTCGCCGCGCGACATCGAATGCATAGAGCCCGATCAGTTGCGCCAGCAGCAGATTGGGAGCCACCATGGCCCGGCCCGGCCTTACGGCAAAGGAGCAGGACCCCATGTGTTCGCCCGGCAGGTGGAACGGGACGGTGAAGCCATCGCCAATTCCGTGTTCCTCTGCCAGCGTGAAGATCTGGCGATCCTGGTCGCTGAGGGGAATGAAATCGCCGATCCGGCGCCATCGGAACCCGAAACCGGCGCGCTCGCTCGCCCGCTGGACCGGATCGGCCCCGCCAAGGCCGCTCGAATCGAAGAATTGGACCCATGCCTCGGGATAATTATGCAGGCGAACGGCTCCCGGCACTCGCCGCCTCCAATCGACATGATGGGTGAGTGCGAAATAGTCATAGCCGAGTTCGCGGGCAGTATGTGCCAGCACCAGATTGAGGTCGAAAAGATTTGCGGCTTCATTTGTCGAGCGCATGAACGCGCTGAACGTGTCGAAAATATGCATTGGCTGCATCGCCCCGGCACGGCGGTCCATGCCGCAGACTCGTGCCGGGCCGTCCTTCGTCACTTGAGGCATACGCCAAGCCGACCTTCATTTCGGCAAGGCGATGCGGTTTGGTCGCTAGTCGGTTCTAATACATTCGCCACGACGCGCAAACACCTAAATGTCTTTAAAGTGTCATTTTTCTTCTGCCATTCTGGCGAGGCTCTATGAAACGGTCCCCGCCGTCCGATATGGACGGGTGGCGCGATCCGGCATTCTACCAGGATTTACAGGGCATCGATCGTGCCGGGCTGATGTGGGAATGGCTGCGCCGCGATGCCGCCTACATCGAGTGGTATCGTTGCGCGAGCCACAGGACCAAGGGCCATGATGCGGAGGCGGCATTGCGGTGGGGGCTCCACTTTCGCGGAAGATCCACGCACGCCTGCGCCGGCCGCGCGGCTCATCTGGCATGCGCAGGTCGATCCCGGAACCCTGGTGGTCGATGCCGTGCCGGCGTGCCCGAATGATCCCGAGGCATTCGATCCCGCGATTCTCTCGCGGTGGCTGACCGTAGTCAGGGGAAACGATGGTTACGAACATGCGGTGCTGAGCGATGGTACGCGCCGTGTCAGGCTCGACGTCACTTCGGGAACGCTGCGGGGCGGCCCGGTCATCCTGCGTTTCGAAGTTGCAGGCATGGCCTCGCTTGGCGCCAAGCTTATGCCACTGCGGAGGCTGGAAGCGCTTTGCAGAGGTGGCCGCTTCGTAGTTGCGCTGTTTCCGGCAGATCCGAGAATGAAGCACTGGCTGGAAATCCTGCGCGTCCATGACGCGCTTCAAGGGCGGGCCAGCCAACGCGAGATCGCGCAGGTCCTGTTCGGATTCATGACCCGCGAGGATGGCACCGAGGGCGCCGCCGATGCCGTCCGGTCCCGCGTGCGCCGCCGTGTGCGCCTCGCACGTCAGTTCGCGCAGGGAGCCTATCGCCAACTGATGAATGGCGCAGAGCATTAGAGCGTTTTCTAATCGGGTGGAATCACCTGATGACTCGGAACACGCGATAAACCAGAATCTTAGAGCAGTTGATCCGATGCAATCGGATCGAAAACTGCTCTTGGTCCGCGCCATTCTCCCTGGATGTCTGTTGATCAGGCTTCCTCGGTTGGGCCTGTGCTCTGGGTATTCCCTTGATCCTTGGATGCGCTTCTGGCTGACGCCGTGCGCTTTGCCTTGCCTGTGGCAGGTGCTTCAGACGGCTGCATGTCGCTCGCTGCTGCGGGCATTTCTGCGCCGGCTGTGGCCTCGACGGGGCCCGGGACTTTCTTCCTGCGACCGCCCTTGCTGCCAAGGCCGATCTCTTTCGCCAACGCAGCGCGTTTTGCCGAATAGTCGGCGCTCGTCATCGGATAGTCGTCGGCAAGCTTCCAGCGCGCACGGTATTCGTCCGGGGTGAGGCCATGCTGCCTCGCGAGATGTCGCTTCATCATCTTCTGCTTCGAGCCGCATTCGAGGCATGTGAGTGCATCCGCCTTGATCGAGGCTCGGATGGAGACGGCAGGGTTGCCCCTGTGCTCCGGCTCTGCCGGCTCAGGTTCCTTCCCGAGCGATGCCAGCGAACCGTAGACCGCCTCGATGAGCTGGGGGAGGGTGTCGACAGAAACGAGGTTGTTGCCGACGTGAGCCGAGACGATGTCGGACGTCAGTTCGAGAAGTTCTTCTTGGATCACTTTGCTGTGTTTCCTTGCTGTACCCGTGCAAACGTTTGTATTCCCGTTCTGGGTGCTGTAAAGTCCGTAAAAGCAGCGTTTTTCCAACGAGTTGAGCGCGCGAACCTTGATCCGGGGCGCGACGAGCGTTTCCGACAGTGTCCCTCGTCGATTCCGAAGCCAGTATACCACCCTGCGGCCTTGGAATAACCACCAGGTGTGACGCGGCTCACGAATACCGAGGAGCCGGGTTGTCTATGACGGCATCTCGCGGGCGCATCTTCACAGGATTCTTGAGGACTTTATGACCCTGGACATACTGCTTGCCGCCGCCGTCGACATGGCCGGAACCTCGATGCGGCTTATCGCGACCTGTGCGAATGTCGACACCGAGGTGCGTCGTTTGCCCAATGAAAACGCGATAGCCTGCGCCCGTGAGCTTCGACGACTTGCCGACGTCATTGAGGAGTTGTCGCAACGCTCACGTCTCTCGACCTGCGTCACTGAGGACATGCGTCATTTCGCCGACCGTCTGGTTGCGGCCTTGCTTCACTGACCTCTCGCCTGGTTCGTCGCTCCCGCGGGGGGCGCTCTGGAAAACTGGCGCTTGGCCCGACGCTGGGGCCGGCCCTGGCTGGCAGCCTTCACGACGCGGGTGGCCATGCGCGGGCTTTCCCTTCATGCCATGCAGTGCTTGCTGTGCGGGAATGCCGCTCATCAGTCCGAAAGTGGCGGTTCGCGGTAGAACTCGACCTGCATCTGCATCGGCCCGCCAACTTCCACGTGATGGATGTCTTCCGGGTTGATCTGGGCCGGATTGCCGGGCGTGACGGTGTGCACCGCATACGGCGCGTGAAACACCAGGTCGACGCTTCCCTGCAGCACGCGCAGCACGCCCCATACTCCGGGCTTGGTGCTGTGTTCACTACGGATGGCTGCGGGAAGGGTTTCGGCGTCGAAGACCGGTGTCGTCTTGTAGGGTAGGGGATCGCTCATGCTCGCTCCTGCCTGACGCTACCGTCGAGGCGGGCAATGCCTGCCGCGAAGTGCATGGGATCGTCCCGGAAGGTTAGGGACGGCGACGGCCAGGGGGTCGTTAGGCCGATCGCCGCTGCCGGGATCGGGTCGCACCTTCCGGCCCCCTGTTCCCTTCTGACGAAGGAGGTCAATATGAACGAGAGGGGCTGACGGGCAACTGCAAATTGGAGGGAGTCAGTCGGTAGGCAGCGTCCGCCCCACCGGTGCTGGGCCGGCAGGGATAATTGGTGATGGCGGATCGCGTCTGGAGGAACGTATTCGGGTGCAGCGGCGGCGTGGTTGGCGCTCTGGGCGCTGTTTCTGACCGAGCATCGTGTTGTTCGGCATCGCGCGAGCTGCAGAAGAACCGCTAGCGTCCCTCTATGGCATCGACACGCTCGAGCGCATTTCTCGGGACGAGGCGAGCTCCTCCCGGCATACCGCCCCGCTCTCCTGTCCGACGCGGGGGAATGGCAGGCGCGAGATAAAATCGAGGTCGGAGGAATCACGCTAACGTCTGCGGCGTAAGGGTATCCAGGGAGCGCGGATCGCGATCCCTTTGTCATGCCGGCGAAATGGGCTCTCATCTCTGAATGGTACCTGCGTCCCGTGGCTCCTCGAACCCTCGGGTCCGAACGCGGGAAGTCCGAAGCCGCAGAATGTGTGACGCGCGTCATGGCAGGGCGTACGGTCAGGCGCCGACGCGCCGGATAATTCGGAGTTGGCCACCAGGGCGGGGGGAGCGGTGCGCCTCGCGCCCTTCGGCGCGATCGTGCTCCATGCCCCTCGCCGAGGGCTAATCGCCCTGAGCCGGCTCGAGCGGCACCGAGCCCCGTGCCCGGGTCTCGACCTTGTCGGTGACGATCACTGGCGCGGGGGTGGCGGGCGAGCAGGCTCGCCCGGATGCGGGCGCGGGCGTCCTTCGTTCGCCCGCGGCGCTATTGGTGAGCCTCTCCCGGGCAAAGCCGGGGGTGGGCTCGACGCCCGTCTAGGCCCGCCCCCGGCCCCTGCAAGCCGCATGACTGCGGCTCCTCCACTTCGTTTCGGCCCTTGCCACCCTGCCGCTGCGCGGTAGGGATCCCGGCTGCGCGTGCAGGTGCCGCCTGAAGGCGGGCCTTGGCGGTCGTCCGGGCCGCCCACCCCCGCCTTTGCCGGGGAGGCCCATGGTGGGTTTTGGGCGGGTCTTGGAGGTGAGACATGCGCAGCAATCGCAAGGATTCGCAGGGGCGCGAGCCGCGAAAGAGGAAGGCAACGGGCAACGCCTCCCAGGCAGCCAATGGCCATACTGTAAGAAAATGCCAGCCATCGGACCCCAAGTGCCTTGTCGAGGCGAGCAAGCCTGTAATCCGCTACCAGTCTGCGACCGCAAAGCACGGCGCTGACAGGGCGTCGCTTTATGACGAGGTGACGACCCGCATAATCCGCGAACTCGAACAGGGCCGGGTGCCGTGGGTGCAGCCGTGGAGCAGCGAGGCCTGCGTGGGCGGCGGATCGGGTGCGCCGGTGCCGGGCCTTCCCCGCAACGCTCTGACAGGGCGAACCTATTCGGGAATAAACGTGCTGATCCTGTGGGGCGAAGTCATTGCGCGCGGCTGGCCTTCCCAAGGCTGGCTCACCTTCCGCCAGGCGCTCGGCCTTGGTGGCCATGTCCGCAAGGGCGAACACGGAACATGCGTCGTCTATGCCGATCGCTTCACGCCCGAAGCCGAGATGGAGCGCGCGCGCACGAGTGGCTGCGATGCCCGCTCCATTGCATTCCTAAAGCGTTTCACGGTCTTCAACGTCTCGCAGTGCGAGGGTCTGCCCGAAGAGCTTCCAACCCAGGCGGTCGCACTGCCCGAGCGCGAGATCGTGCCGGTGGCCGAGGCGGTGATCCGCGCAAGCGGCGTCGATTTCCGCATCGGCGGACCCAAGGCGTTCTATTCACCGGGCGCGGACTTCGTGGCTGTTCCGCCGCAACCGGCCTTCCACGATCAGGTGAATTATTACCGCACGTGCCTGCATGAGCTGTCCCACGCGACGGGCCATGCCTCGCGGCTCGGCCGAAATCTGACCAATGCCTTCGGAACCAGGGACTATGCCCGCGAGGAACTGATTGCGGAAATGGGCTCGGCTTTCCTCTGTGCCTAGCTCGGTATCGTGCCGACCGTACGCCATGCCGATTATCTGGGAGCGTGGCTCGAGGTGCTGCGCGAAGACAACCGCGCGATCTTTCGAGCGGCGTCACTGGCAAGCAAGGCTGCCGACTGGCTTTTGGCCCGCTATGAGAACGCTTGCGGCGCGGATGCGCCATCCGATCCAGACCCGGCATCGCTCGGCACGGGGAGGGCGGCGCAATGACCCTCCTGACCCGTTCGATACGCTCGATGTTGAGCGCAAATTTCGAGCATTGCATGGCAAACCCCCGGTTCGATCCGCTGCCGCTGGTCCGCCTGTTCAATCCGATGGGACGCGCGGTCTGGCTGGTGACCGAACTCTATGCCGATGACGATACCCTGTTCGGGCTGGCCGATCTCGGCTTCGGGTGCCCGGAACTTGGCATATTCTCGCTTCGCGAAATCGAGGCGATCCGCCTTCCCATGGGGCTCGCCATCGAGCGCGACATCGGCTTTTCGACCCGGCACCGGCTGTCCGTCTGGACCGAGGCCGCTCGACTCACCGGCTCGATTCCCGATGCTGCGTTGTTGCTGGACCGCCTCGTACATGAGGATCCGTCCGCGATCAGGCTTCTGCCCCGCTGAAGGGCGGATGACGAAAGGCGGGCGTCTCCCGCCAAACCTAAGCCGGTCCACCTTATCCCATTACAAACTCGGTGGACCGGCACTCACATCAGGAGTGCTATCCATGAAACTCGAATTCATCGCCTTGTGCAACCTTGTCGTCAGCAAATCGAATATGCGTCACGCCCGCAAGGCCCCCGATATCTCCGATATCCTGCCGACCGTCAGGGCGCGCGGCGTGATCCAGCCAGTCCTTGTACGGCCGAGCGGCGCGGCCAACGGAGCTGGTGCCAAGGAAGGTGGGAGCGAGGACGGTGGGACCGGGGAAGGTGGGGCGCTATACGAGATCGTCGCCGGTTGCCGCCGCTTTCATGCGGCGCTGGCCGTCGCCGCCGAACGCCTGGCGGCGTGCAGCGAGGCAGGCGAGCCCGAACCCGAAGCGGCCATGCTGCCGTGTGCCATTCTCGACGATGCCGACGACGCCAGCGCCATCGAAGCCTCGCTGATCGAGAACCTTGCCCGGCTTGAACCCGACGAAGTGTCGCGCTGGACCTGTTTCACCCGGCTGGTGAAGGAAGGGCGCACCGCCGAGGATATCGGACAGACCTTCGGCCTGCCGGACCTTGCCGTGAAACGCATTCTCGCTCTCGGCAATCTCCTGCCTCGCATCCGTGAACTCTACAGGGCCGAGGAGATCGACGCGGCAACGGTTCGGCATCTCACGATGGCATCCAAATCGCAGCAGAAGGCATGGCTGGCCCTCATGGACGATCCCGATGCCTACGCGCCGCGTGGGCATCAGGCGAAATCGTGGCTGTTTGGCGGGCAATCGGTGCCGACCGGCCACGCCCTGTTCGATGTCGAGGCGAGCGGGCTTGCCACCGTTGCGGACCTCTTCGGGGAACAGGCCTATTTCGTGGACGGGCAAGCATTCTGGTCGGCCCAGAACGCCGCGATCGAGGCAAAACGGGCGCAATTCCTCGAGGCTGGCTGGGCCGACGCCGTGATCCTTCCTCCCGAAACCCACTTCCATTCGTGGGAGCATGAGAAAATCGCCAAACGCAAGGGCGGGCGGGTCTATCTCGATGTGCGCGCCAGCGGGGAAGTCGTCATCCACGAGGGCTACCTCTCGCGCAAGGAAGCGGCGCGGCTCGCCAAGGCGGAAGCGGCTGGAGAAGGGGCGTCGTTTCCGTTGAAAGCGGACCGGCCCGAACTGACTTCGGTGACCCAGACGTACATCGACCTCCATCGCCATGCCGCCATGCGCGCCGCCCTGATCGATCATCCCGGCATCGCGCTTCGGCTCATGGTCGCGCACACCATTGCCGGTTCGCCTCTCTGGCGGATCGTACCCGAACCGCAGGCCGCCAAGAGCGATGCCGTCAAGGCAAGCCTCCATGACAGCTGGGCAGAGGCCGTCTTCGATGAGCGGCGACGCCCGGTTCTGGCGCTGCTGGGATTGCCCGATGACGAGCCGACCCTGATTGGTGGGTCTGGCTATGGAACGCGAGGGGGAGGCCGCGACCTGTGCGGGTTGTTCGCCCGTCTCGTCGAACTGCCCGATAGCACCGTGATGGAGGTCGTGACCCTCGTCATGGGCGAAGGGCTCGCGGCGGGAAGCGCGGCGGTGGAAGCGGTAGGCTGCGCAATCGGCGTGGACATGGCCAAGTGGTGGGAGGCGGACGATGCCTTTCTCGATACGCTGCGCGACCGCGAAGTCCTGCTGGCGATGGTTGGCGAGGTGGCCGGGAAGCTGGTCGCGCAGGCCAACGCGGGCGAGAAGGCGAAGACCTTGCGGACGATCATCCGCAATCACCTCGAAGGGGCTGGCGGCCGCACCAGGCGGGAGGCCTGGGTGCCGCGCTGGATGGCATTCCCGCCCGGCGCCTACACCGAACGCGGGGGTGTCGGCACGGTAGCCGCGCACGCGCTCGCCTTTGCCAGGCCGCAGGTCGGCGACGACGAGCCCGAGCGAATCGAAGGTGTCGATGGCGATGAGCGCGACTCGCCCGAGGTTGATGTCAGCGCTGATCCCGATTGCGACGTCGGTGCTGCACCGGCTTGCGAGGGGGATGGGCTGGCCGCCTGAAAAGATCGACCGGAGACGGATATCCCGCCTCCGGTCGATCCTCCTGCCGGCGCTGGAAAATCTGCGACGGGACCGCACCTTGAAAGGCGCGGTCCCGCCGCCCACACTAAAAGTTCATTGCCTGCCGCTAAACGACACGGCACGGCACCGCATTTACGAATGCGGGATCACGAGGACAGGGCCATGACCGAACTTCAAGCCATCGAAAAGCTGGTCACCCGGCTCTCCCCCGAGCCGGTCTGCGACGACTGCATCACCCAGACGCTGGGGCTTTCTCCGCTCGAAAACGCAGACCATGCGGCGCGCGAGCTGGCGGGTTCGAATGGCTTCGAACGCCGGAAAGACACCTGCAGCCTGTGTGGAGAAATCCGCCTCGTCACAAAGCGTCATTGAAGCGCCGACACAGGACCGCTTTCACGATGAAGTGTGTTTCCTCGATCAGGCCCGGCTAGGCCAAGCCAGGTCCGTTGCCCAGTTCGTCCCGGTGCCAGCGCGTCCGGCTGGCCCGGCGGATTGCTGTCCGGCAATTCTCGCACCTCCCGACATAGCAGAGGCCATCCCAGAATACTTTGTCCGATTCGGGGCGATGCCGGTCGAACCGGCAGTGCAGGGCCCGGAAAATGATCGATATCATATAAGAGTTGTCCTTCGATCTGCGTCGCGTCCCGCTCGGCCTATCGAGAGGACCGCCCATGAACCGAAGCTGTCACGCGCCGCCTGCGCGGGCTGGCGATACACTTTAGCGGCCTGCGAAAATGTCGCGGTCGACTTGAGGCCTGGGTTGCCGTCTGTCCGAAAGGACGGTCCGGCTCGCTAGTTGCGCGTCGGCGCCGTCCGGACATCGGCCGCTGCCTTCACCGAGACGGCCCAGGCCCTGAGGTAATGACCGCGCGTCTGGTACTGCTCGCCCGCCTAGAGGTGGACCATCGCAGCATGGCCAAGCGACTGGGATACTTCGGTAGCGGTGCAGACGCCCTTCTCCTCGAGTAGTCCGGTTATCGCGGCGAGCGTGCTGCCGAAAGCGAACACGGCATCCTCATCCATCGGCCTCTCCTGGTCGTGCTGTGGTCCAGAGAATTCTGCCTTTTGTGCGCTTGCAAAGCCAGTCCCTGCGGCGCGCAAGTTACGACTTGCCGCAAGCCTCATATTCCGTGGGTGCCGCTGCCGATCAAAGACGTTCCGCGCTGATGCTTATGGGCAGAGGCGTGGGTTCACCCGGGCCGAAGTTGAAACAGCTGGCGAGAAATTCTGCGCCGGGTACACTTCCGCCTATGGAAGACACGGACAGTGAGGAAGAAGCAGCGATCCTTCGCGCCATCCAGATCGCGACCGCGCCCGACGACGCGGCTTACTTTCAACGTGCGCGCGACCTGATCGAGGAACTCGGAGAGGGCGTCGGCCCGTATCTTGAAGCCCAGCTCGAACTGGCGCGAGTTCGCAATCAACACGACAAGGTGCAGGAATGGTTTCGCATTCGCAATTGCGCCGGAATGATCGTGAATAATGGGCATTCCATCACGCGGCAGTAACCGAATTAGCCTCTGCAGGTTCTGGTCGGTAAGCTGCTTAGTTGCGGCGTCCCTCGCGAAAAGCGACGGAAGCTACCACGGTTAGGATGAGGGTATCGGTAGGTTGGTCTTGGGGACAACCATCCGGCGGCGTCAGTTAGCGGTAGCTTTGACAGAAACGCGGTTTTGCAGGGTAAGAACCCGATTGGGAGAGCATTGTCTCCGCAGTAGGACGCCGGGCCAATTCCGGCTCCCGGCCACCGACCTGGAACGGTCGCACCTCTTCGAAACCATCGCCGATCGGCATATTTCCCCGCCCGCCAGAGCGGGCTCCTCGCGGCCGCTTCGCTCTCAAATATGACCGACGTCTCCGATCCTTCGCCAAGGCTTCGGCCTGCCGGTTCGAAGCGGTGCTGTAACCGTCCCTGAAGTTCGGGCCATCGCCCGGAAATGGTTCGGGCGAACCGTCCAAGGAGACGAGAAATGCCCGCAATTGGATATGTCACCCGCGAAGGCCGCAGCTTCAAGGGTCAGCTTCGCACCCTTTCGATCCGCGCAGAAATCGAGATCGCGCCCAACCCCCGCAAGACGTCCGACACTCATCCGGATTTCCGGGTCACCTCCAACGGCATCGAGGTCGGTGCAGGCTGGCTTCGCCGTAGCGAAGCGTCCGGCAACGACTACGTGTCGCTGACCCTTGCCGCTCCTGAGTTCGGACCCCGTCGCCTCTATGCGAACCTCGGCCGGGCTGCCGGCAAGGACGACGAGGACAGCTTTGCGATCATCTGGAATCCCGCCGACTGACTGCTCATCCCCGCGCCGGAGACGGCGCGGGGATTTCTTCCGCTCAAGAACAATGCGGGTGTTGTTCTCTTCCCGAACTCGTCTAGAATCAGGTGATTATGAAGACCGATCTGGAACATCTGCCTGACAGGAAGCGCCGCGACCTTTCGCATGCGATGAAGATCATCTTCACCGAATTCGACGATGTTCTCGCGCTTGCGACCCAGGGCTGGAAGAAGCAGGGCCGGATCCTGAAAGTGATCCTCTACGGATCCTATGCACGCGGTGATTGGGTCGACGACAACATCAATGGCTACAAGTCGGATTACGATTTACTCGTTGTCGTCAGCGACGAAAGACTTGCCGACGAAATCGAATACTGGGGCAAAGCCAAGGACACGCTCATGCGTGAGCATGCCATGTTCGAGCGTCTGTCGGCCCCTGCAAATCTCGTCGTCCATTCGCTGGACGACGTGAACTATCAGCTCTCGCGCGGCCGTCCATTCTTCGTCGACATGATGCGCGACGGCATCGTTCTTTACGAGCTTGGCGCCACTCCGTTTCAGACGCCGAAGCTGCTCGATCCCGAGGAAATTCGTACGGAGGCACAGCACCACTTCGACCAGTGGTTCAAGAGCGCGAGTGGGTTCTTGAAGCTTGCAAAAACGGCGATTGCAGATGGCCTGACCAACCACGCGGCCTTCATGCTGCACCAAGCTACCGAGCACTTCTATCACACCGTTTTGCTGGTGCAGACGCTCTACAGCCCGCGCTCGCACAACCTCAATTTCCTGCGCGGTCGCGCCGAGGATATCGCGCGCGATCTGATCCCGATCTGGCCGCGCGATGCCAAGTTCACGCGGCGCTGTTTTGAGCTTCTGCACCAGGCCTACATCAAGGCTCGTTACTCGCCTCATTACACGATCCGCGACATCGAACTGGAATGGATCGTCGAGCGCGTCGAATTGCTGCAGGCCGAAGTGCAGGCGCTGGCCGAGAAGCGCATCTCCAACATCTGAGGCAAATTCCGGCCGTTGGTCAGGCATTTTGCGGCCGAGTTTCGGAAACTCTTGGGCGTGATCCGCGCGCATCATTGCCGCGCAATCGGGGAGGGGGTCGAATACCGCCACCCCCCGTTTTCGACCCTGCCGCAAATGCTTTTTTCCGTACAGATGAGGTGTCCATGCGGCGACATAGGGTCGTCTGCAGTCAGGGAGGCACCCCGACATGGACAAGTCTCACGACATCGAAAGGGCCCAGCGGGCCAAGCATGGTTCGCCCTACCTGAACCCGGTTCAGGCCGCCGATTATCTGAAACTCACGCCGCGAGTTTTGCGCCGGATGCGGCAGTCCGGGAAAGGTCCCAACTACCGTCGACACGGCAAGTACCTGCAATATCACATCGATGACCTGGACATCTGGAGCGAGGAAAACCTCGGCCGGAAGGTGGGCCGATGAGCGCCCTCAGGACCTCGCGCGGCGACGCGCCGCTGCACGCCTGGGGCGCAGCCTTGCGCAAAGCCCGGATGCATCGGAAGCGCATCCGGCGCGCAGCGATTTCGATAGGCATTCTGGTCAGCGCGGTGAGCTGGACCATCAGTTTTCAGCCAGCGCCTCGCCTGGTCTGGAACGCCAGTGCGAGCGCGCCGATCGGACTCTATTCCGTCTCCCCCGGGACGGTGGTTTCGACCGGCGACATGGTCATTGCCAGACTGCCTGAACCATGGCGCGCGTTCGCGGCGAGCCGTCGGTATCTGCCTTCCAACGTCCCGCTGGTGAAGCGGGTTGCGGCTGGCCCGGGAGATCAGGTTTGCGCGATCGGACCGCGCATATTCGTGGAGGGCATTCCCGTTGCGATTCGCCGTCAATTGGATGGCCGTGGCCGGTTAATGCCGCGATGGGAGGGATGCCGGCTCCTGCGGGGTGGGCAGTTCTTCCTGCTGATGGAAGGCTCACCCGACTCGTTCGACGGGCGTTATTTCGATGTCACTGCCGCCTCGGAAATTGTTGGTCCGGCGAGGCTTTTATGGGCGCGGTGAAGGGGCTTCTCGTAGCCATCGCGATGGTCGTGACGCCGACCGCCACTGCCGATGAAGTCGCGCGCTGGGATCCGCTCATTGCCGAGGCGTCGCAGCGTTTCGGCGTGCCCACCAGCTGGATTGCGCGGGTCATGCATGCGGAGAGCCGAGGGCGCACGCAGATCGATGGGCGACCGATCCGCAGTCTCAAAGGCGCTATGGGGCTCATGCAACTGATGCCGGGAACTTGGAGCGAAGTACGCGCACAGCTCGGTCTCGGCGACAATCCTGACGATCCTCGCGACAACATCCTGGCCGGTACGTTCTACCTGCGTCAGCTTTACGATCGCTACGGCTATCCAGGGCTTTTCGCAGCCTACAACGCGGGGCCGGGGCGCTACGAAAAGTATCTCTCTGGCACGCCGCTGCCGGCCGAGACACTCGGCTATCTTGCTGCGGTCGGAAGCGGCAGGGTCAAGCGTGAGGCGATTGCCGCTCCTCCTCTGTTCGTCGCCCGGCCGGACGGCGTGGCGCCGGAATTGGCCCCTGCGGATGGAAGAGCAGAGGGTGTCGATCCGTTGTTCGCGGTTCGTCACGATGCGCACTGAGAGCTGGCGCCCAGACGAGAGGTTTAATGCTCGTCTGAGAATTCCAAGTGTGACGGGCGCCGACCGGTCTATCAAGGTCCGCGGGTACCCCCCAATTTGCTGCGCAAATCGGTTCCCCCCACGTCCGCTTCGCGGCGCAGGGCTGAAGCCCTGCGGCCATGACAGACCGCCCGTCGCCCGTCTTCGAGGGGCCGTTCTCATCGTCGGGAACGGTCACTTGAGGAGCTTCACATGCAGATCGATCGCACCATCGCCGGCACGCATAGCGGCGTCTTTGCAAGTCTCGTTCACGGGCTCGAGATCGAGTTCGGAGAGGGCGCAGGCCAGGCGCTTGCGCAACGGTTTATCGAGGCTGAGGAAAGCGACTTCCTCTGGGATGCACGCGTCTCGGAGCGCTGGCTCGGAGGCTACGAATGCCTTGATGCCGACGAAGGAGTTGAGCTGGATCGGGTCGCTGTCATCGGTCGGCTGGGGTGCCGTTGGTTCGCTGCCACGGTCATTGTCAATGGCGATGGCGAGGCGGTTGGGCTCATTGCGCGCCGCGACTTTGCGAGGCGCAGAGCCGCAGAACAGGCCTATGCCCGGGCGCACTGACGCGGGGCCATGCTTGGGGGCGGCGTCGGTACGGCGCTGCCCCCTGGATTTCGAGGATTGACGGGCGGTTGGAGGGTGAAGGGCGCGGAGAACAAGATAGAAGCATTGCCTCGCGGCCCTGCAGTTTCCGGGTCTGCACAATATGTTACCGCGAGCCTCTCCCTTCATTCGCGAGCCTTTTGCGAGGCCCTCTTTTTGATGGGGGACGCTGATGTCGGACGATGAGGATTTCGAGCCTTGGCTCGGTCGGCAGGGAAGGGCGGGGCGAAGCAGGCCCCGGCGCTATGCGGCGCGCATTGCTGTAGGGGCAGGACTGAACGTGAGGCGTCTTCCAGGGCAGTCCGGCCGGTTCGATGGTAGTCGGATCGGACGGGGTGCGTCGGTCGGGCGTCTGCTGTCCACGCGCAAGGACCTTGCAGGTCTGCGTGGTCGGCACGTTATCGTGAAAACGCGCTTGGCGAAGCTTGGCGGCAAGGGCTTCGCCGCAGCGCGCGCACATCTCCATTACATCCAGCGTGATGGCGTCACTCGGGAGGGCAGGGCCGGCGTCCTTTACGGGCCCGGCGAGGACCGGGTTTCGGGCGAGGATTTTCTCGCGGGCAGCAAGGACGATCGCCACCAGTTCCGCTTCATCGTCTCGGCCGAAGATGGGGACCGTTATGGTGATCTCAAGCCCTATGTCCGAGGCCTGATGAAGCAGGTGGAACAGGACCTTGGAACCACGCTCGATTGGGTTGCTGTCGACCACTTCAATACTGGCCATCCGCATAGCCACATCGTGCTGCGCGGCATCGACGAGCAGGGCAAGGATCTGGTGATCGCGCGCGAGTACATCTCGCACGGCCTTCGCGAGCGCGCAGCCGAGATCATGACCCGCGATCTGGGGCCGCGAACCGATCTCGAAATCGAAGAGCGGCTTCGGCACGACGTCGCCCAGGAAAGGCTGACGGTCATCGATCGGCGACTGCTTGCGCGGATGGGGCCCGATCGGATCGTCGCACCGCAGCGGGAGGACGGATTGTTCCAGTCGCTCGAGACGGGACGCCTACGTGTCCTCGGCAAGTTGGGGTTGGCGGAGGAGGTCGGCGAGGGTTCCTGGCGGCTGTCGGACGGGATGGAAGACAGACTCAAGGGCCTGGGTGAACGCGGTGATATCATCCGGCTCATGCAACGTGAATTGACGCGGGCACGGATCGACCGGCGGGATCATCAAATCCACACGCCTGCCTCAGGTCCGTTGATCGGAAGGGTGGTGCAGCGGGGGCTCTCCGACGAGCATCGGGATCGCCATTACCTGCTGGTCGATGGCACGGACGGGCGATCGCACTATGTCGAAATCGGCAATGCCACATCGGTCGAGCCGTTTCCGGCTGGAGCAACCGTCAGGGTGACGGCGAGACCGGCGCGGGTGCGGGATATGGACCGCACCATTTTTGCGGTGTCCCAGTCCAACGAAGGGCGTTATTCGTCGGCTCTTCATCGCGCTCAAGATCCATCAGTTTCGGCCGAGTACGCCGACGGCCACTTGCGCCGTCTCGAGGCGATGCGCCGGTCTGGTATCGAGTTGACGCGTGAGGTCGATGGAACCTGGTCGATAGGACCGGATCATCTCGCTCGCGTTGAGCAGTACGAGGCGCGGCAGCATCGGGCCCGTCCTGTGGATGTCGAGGTCCTGGCTTTCGGCGGACCAGAGCGCCTGGCCTCCGTCGAGGGCGCATCGTGGCTGGATCGGGAATTGGCCGGTTCTGCGGGCAGGGACATGCGCGCTTCCGGGTTCGGGCGCGAGGTTCGCGAGGCTTTGAACGCGCGGCGGCAATGGCTGGTCGAACAGGGGCTGGTGGAAGAGGAGTCGGTGCAGGGAAAACGGGGGCGTATCGATCGCGGCGTGCTGGCGGTGTTGCAGCGGCGCGAGCTACTTCGCATTTCGGAAGGTCTCGCCGTCGAACTCGGAAAGGGGTTTGTGGAAGCGAAGCCCGGGCAAAGGGTCGAGGGCAAGCTGACCCGGCGGATCGATGCCATTTCCGGGCGCTTCGCTCTCATCGAGAAGAGCTGGGAATTCACGCTCGTCCCTTGGCGTCCTGTCATGGAAAAGCAAGTCGGGAAGCAGGCCAGCGGCATCATGCGTGAGAGCGGCAGCAATTGGGAGTTTGGTCGAGGCCGGTCGGGACCGGGAATATCATGAGGGTTACCGGCACACTGAAGCTCGGCTTAAATCAGCTGCTTGCGAGCCCATGCCAATTGGGCGCGGGGCGGCAGTTGCTCCTTCGGCTCGTACAAAACGCAACGCCTGCAATAACAATCAGACCCCGCCGGCGAACCGATCCAGCTTGAGGTGGGCGAACTACGCTTGAACGTTGCCCTTCCTCTCATCATCGCGATGCATTTACTGCCGCGAAGCGTAGCTCCCGGCGCTCCGGATCAGCCACAACCAGTCTAACGGTCACCTTTTGCCCGGCGCGCGCGTTTTCGCTGTCGACCCTGGCTAGCACCGGAAGATCACGCAACTGAATGCGTGCACCTTTCTCGTCCAACTGCGTCACCGTGGCTTCGAAGATTTCACCCTCGTGGCCCATCAGAAGAGAGGCTTCGGCCAGATCGATGATTGCCCTCTCGACCGCGCCTTGGCGCGCATCGGCAGTGTTCATGATTGCCGGGAGCTGCTCGAATGCGCGCATGCAGCCCGGGCTCACGCTCCGGCCGCTCGCCAGATCGAGCGTTGCTTCCAGTACATAGCGATCCGCAAGCCGCCGCATGGGTGCGGTCGCGTGTGTGTAGGTAGCCCCCAACGCCGCGTGCCAAGGGATATGCCCTGGGGTGAACTGGACATACTGCGCGCGGCCGGTCAATCGTCGCACCGCCAGCTGAAAGCATGCGCCCGCTCGCGACGTATCATCGATCGATCGCTCGAACTGCGCCAGGGACATAGCAGCCGGCCAAGCCAGTCCGAGTGCCTTGGCGGTGTTCCGCAGACTGCATACAGCGTGCTCGTCAGGTTGTGGCATCTCGCGAAAGAGGCCCGTGCCGGCATTCAGAAGGGTCTCTGCTATCGCCATGTTCGCCGCCAGTGAGAGGCGGGAATTTGCCTTCTCCGAAGCAAGCCACGGCCGGAAGGTCAAACTGAGTCGCCCATGTTCATCGCGCTCTACAGTCTGTTCGGGAGGATCGACCCGGGTAGCAGCGCGAGCATCTTCGCCTCTGCACATGCGCTCGGAAAAGTCGGAAAGGTGGGGAATGTCGTCTACCCCTGTTGTCTCATAACCGAACTTGTGGCGGCTTTGCACAATCGCGCGCGTCATGCCATCGAGCATGACGGTGCCCTCGGGGCTGCACCGTATGCTTGCCACGATGGCGGGCCGTGCGCCGCCGGGCAGCAGGCTAGCGGCACCTTCGCTAAGCATCGAAGGGTAAAGGCGCGCCTTGCCGTCGGGCAAGTAGAGCGTAACGCCTCTCTTCCACGCTTCGACCTCGAGTGCACCGCCATCGGGCACGAACCAGCCGATGTCGGCAAGCGCGTAGTGCAGGACAAGATCGGCGCCCGCCGGTTCGATCAGGAACGCCTGGTCCAGATCGGTCGAGGAGGAGGGGTCGAGCGTGACGAATGCGCGCTCGGTCCAGTCCGCGTGTTCCGTGGGCTGTCGATGTCGCGTTCGGTCAGCCTCTGCAACCACTGGCGCCGTAAAATCACGCGGTACCGCGTACTGCGCGCGGATGGCTGCGAGCCCCTTAACAAGGACGCGCTCAGGATCAGCAAGCACTTTCACGGTGAGAACTTAGGACGGCCGTGCGAAAATGGGAAGCAAGTCATCAGTAGCGGTCGGCCCCAAGGCAAAGCGACAGTGTGAGAAAAGCGACTTGCCGACTGGGGTGCTGTAGACGGGTAGCAAACGCTCTTACCATCGATTCAACTCAAGACATTTCCCTCTAATTGCCGGAATGAAGGCTTCTGACGAAATCGGACAGATTGCAGCCTTTTAAGATTTTAACCTGGAACCGGCCATTCGGATTTCGCCGAAAGTCAAAATACCGCGTCTCATTTGCGCCCTCTGAAGCGGCGCATCGTTCACGAGGCCGTGAGCGGCGGTAAATGGCCGACTTTGGGACATACGCGACAGTCAGCTGCAGGACGAGAAATCGAGGTAAGCTGACATTCACGGCCCTTTGAAAGCCTACAGCCGGAGGGCGGCAAGGCGCCCCAAGGCGGCCATAGCGGCGAGTTCGAGCCGACCGCCGTTACCGACGGTCCGCTATTTCGCATTCTCGGAGCCGCTGTTGTTCTTGCACGCCGTAGCCTGGAATTTTGTGCTCCGTCGGCTTTGAAGCAACATCGGCTCGATAGCGAGGCGCTAAGGCCGGAAGGCGTGATGCCCGCTTTGCTCCTAATAAGTGGCTATTCACGAAGCTGCCGTCAACTCAGGTCTCTTGGGCCTCTTCTGTTGGCGGAAGGCCGTTAATGACTGGCCAGCGCGAGTACTACGTTCTTGACGATTGAATTATCAGGCGTTTGAGGCCATCAAGTCACGTCTATTGGGGGGCGGCATGGTTTTAGCAACAGATCTGGTCAGCAAGCCTTTACGTGAGAAGGGAGCGACTGGAGGTCGATACGATTTTCAGACCATGTGGGGACTGGCGTTGCTATTCCAGCAGCACGGGACCAATGATGACTATGCGATCGTCTTCGAGTTTCACGATGATGTCGCATTGCTCGATAGCGCAACCAATCCCACAAATGTCCGCTTCTATCAGGTCAAATCCAAGGACACCAACGGCGGCTGGACGCTGACCGCGCTGCTCAAGCGAGAGAAAGTCAAGACTGAAGAAGGTACGAAAGAGAAGCCCTCTTTCGTCGACAAAATGTTCGACAATGTCGACAAGTTTTCGAACGCGGTCCTTTCTGCTGATTTTGTTTCGAACCAGCTTTGCGGGTTCAACGCTGGCAAGACTTCCTTTCGCCTGAGTGCATGTGAGCCTGGTCATTTCAAGAAAATCGTCGGGTCGATCCAAGAGGCTTATCCCAGTGCGACCGAGGCACAGATCGGACTGCTCGGATTTCAACGCACCGATCTCAGTCTCGGGGACGTGGCCTCCCACACAAAGGGCAAGCTTCAGACCTTCATCGCGGAACAGCTTGGTACAGTCTGGTTCAGTCCCGAGGCCGTCTATCAGGCGATCGCCGACGAATGTCGCAGGAAGGCAAATTTCTCTGGCGAAACCACCTCTCTCCAGCAGGTTATCAAGGAAAAGGGGCTGACCAAGGCCAATGTTCAGGAATGGTTGGATGCCATCCAGAGCAACAGCCGGTCCCCGGATTGGGGAACGATCGCGCCAAGCCTAACATATCCCTTCGCAGATCAGCTTCGCATCAGCCAGGAATATGCGGTTTATCGTGCTGCCGCGCTGAACTCGGCTGACCGCGCGGTTCAGCGCATCCGCATGAGGATCGCAGAAGCGCTGCCGACCGTCATCGAGGACGCAACGCTCAGTCTCGTCGATATGGTCGAGAAGCTCTACCTTCATGCCGAAGAGGTAGGGAAGAAGTACCTTTCACCATTTAGTCCCTTAAGACTGAAGGCGATGATAATATATGAAATATACGCTCATCATTAAAACCGAACAATACAAGCGATTAGTTAGAAGTCTCAGAAAGAAGTCTTATGAAAAACTTGAAGTTGCGAAGGCTTCTTCTCCTCTCTCGCCTCGAGGGGAAGGCGAGGCAGGAGAATTTTGACGAAAGCACGACGGTTGTGTTCGGTGAGAACGACACCGGGAAATCGCATCTCATCAAGTCCATCTATGGTGCCTTTGGGGCAGACGCCTCGGTCGCGAACGAGAAGTGGACCAAGGCATCCGTCGCCACGATGCTCGAATTTTCCTTGGACGGCGCAATCCACTCGATCCTTCGCTTCGACAATCAGTTCGCCTTGTTCGATGCTGCGGGTGATCTCCTCTGGACCGGAACCTCGCTGGTGAAGGAGGTCGGCCCGAAGGTCGCCGAACTACTCGACTTCACCATTCAACTGACCACCAAATCTAACGATCTCGTGGTTCCGCCGCCGCAATTCTGCTTCCTCCCATTTTACCAGGACCAAGACCGGGGCTGGGATGACAGCTGGAGCTCGTTCAAGAGTCTCGCTATGATTCCCAATTTCAAGAAGAGCATCCTCGATTATCACACTGGGATACGTCCTAGGGAATACTACAGCGCTCAAGCGCAACGCGCGGATGCGCAGCGCGAGCAGAACGAGCTCAAGGCCGAGCGGCGCGCACTCGACCGCGCGAGCGCTCGGCTCCGGAACGGGCGGTCGCCGGTGACGGCAACTTTCTCGCCGGAGTTGTTCGGGGATCAGATCGAACAGTTGCTGGCGGAGCTGAACGAGCTTCGCGCCATCTATGAGGGCGTGAAGTTCAAGATATCTGAACTCCAGTCTCGACGCGCTGTGCTAGTCGAGGAAATCGAGATCGCTCGCACTGCGTTGGCGGAGCTCGATGCGGATGTGAAATTTACCCAGAACCTGTCGGAGGCGCAGGTTATATGCCCCACCTGCAATACCGTGCATGAAAATGATTTTGCCAACCGCTTTAGCCTTATCAGCGATGCGGATGCGTGCAGGGGGTTCCTTGCGAGCGCGCGGCACTCTCTGGTAGAAGTCGAGGCCGATGTGGCACGACAGATGCAGTCGCTACGTTCGTATGACGACCGGATAGGGCGGATCGACGCCCTGCTGGAGGAAAAGCGGGGCGAAGTGAGGCTCCGCGACATGCTCAACGACGAGAGTGAGCGCATCGTCGACGCCACAATCGCGGCCGAGCGCGCCGTGATCGACGGGGGTATCGTTGAATGGCAGTCCAAGGAGGACGAGGCCCTCAAGCTGATGAAGGCGCATAGCAGCGCCAAGCGCAAGGCAGAGATCACAGCCTTCTACACCAAGAAGCTCAGCGCCTTCGCTGTAGAGCTCGGCGTGACGTTCGGAGCCGCTGCTAAGAAAAACATCTCGCCCAAGATAAACGAGACCGGCAGCTACGGCGCGAGAGCTATTCTGGCCTATCATTTCGCCTTGCTACATACGATCCGCGAGTTCACGACGTCCTGCCTGTGTCCGATCATCTTGGATACTCCGCTTCAGCAGGACCAGGACGATACGAATGCCGCCGCGATCATCGGTTTTGCACTCAAGAACAGGCCGCGCGACATGCAACTGGTCCTTGGCACTGTCTCGCTACATGGCGCCGAGTATGGCGGGCACGTCATCAACCCGCAGGTGAAAGAGTCGCTGCTTCAGAGCGACCAGTTCGACACGGCCAACGCCTATATGCGCCCCTTCATCAACAAGATGCTTGGACAAGACCAGGGAGAGCTTATCTAACCGTCGGTTTTCGACTCTGACGGCACCGCTCAAGGCAGGCAATTAGGGGCTGCTTTTATAGTGCCTTCCCTCTAAATCTGACATTCGCCTATCGGCCAGTCGTGGGCATCCCGATTGGGAAAGCGGACAGGCCGCGACTGGGAACGAAAAATCGGATCCTGGGCGACTAGGAAGGGTTGGTTTTGCCGAGCGCCAAATGCCACGTCAGGGACAAACGTGCCATTCGCGAACATGCGGGTGACGGGCAAGACACGCTCGAAGCGGACGTTCGCGGATCCAAGGCAATTGGCCTTGGAACGATCAATCTAGCCGTTTTCTGCCCGACAGCTTTTTGCCCGGAATATGGGGACAGCTGCCATTCCGATGCCACGCGAAGTTGAGCTTGATCTCTTCCGCCGTGGTTGTGGGACCACACTGGCAGAAAATGACGGAACATCGGCATTTGAGCCATCCAGGTTTAAGCCCATGACGGTAGCCACATTCACTCAGAACGGCTCTATCATGTATCTCAACCGCAGCGTTCGCGCCTCCATGACTTTCTTCTCCGCAGCAAGCCTGCTTGTCGGTTGCGGTTCAATGGCAGCGAGCGCTCCCAAACAGAATCGTGCCGCCTCGCAAACAGTAGACGAGCACATCACGCCCTATCAGGCGCGCTTTGGCCGCACGCGGCCTGTCATCGCCATCGTCGGAGAGAACAGCGGAACCGAACTGACAGACTACGTCATTCCCTACGGAATTCTGCGCGAAGCCGATGTCGGAGAGGTTCTCGCGGTTGCGACCAAGCCCGAGCCGATGACGATGCGACCTGCGCTGCGCCTTCAGCCGCAGGCCTCCGCGGCCGACTTCGACGGGCGATATCCGGAGGGGGCAGACTATGTGGTAGTCCCGGCGGTATCTCGGCGCGATGACCCTGCCTTGCTTGCCTGGATCCGGGAGCAGGCAGCGAAAGGCGCTACGCTGGTGAGCATCTGCGACGGCGCACTCGTGGTTGCTGGCAGCGGTGTGATGGACGGCCATCGCGCCACCGCACATTGGGCAACGGCAGGCTATCGCCGCAAGCAATATCCCAAAATTCACTGGATCGATAACCGCCGCTATGTCGCGGATGGAACGGTAGTTTCCAGCGCGGGGATCAGTGCCGCCATACCCACGTCGCTGGCACTGGTGGAGGCGATTGCGGGGCATGAGCGCGCCGCCTCGATAGCAGCGGAGATCGGCGCATCCGACTGGAGCCCGATCCATGATAGTCGGCGTTTCCATCCCAAACTTGGCCGTAATTTGTCGGCTTTTGCCGCGACGGAATATTTCAATCGCTGGCTCCACAAGCCGGAGGCCTTTGGGTTTCCGGTAACCACAGGCGTAGACGAGGTCGCTTTGGCGTTTGCGGCTGACGCTTATAGCCGGACCGGCCGAGGGCGGGCTTACGCGATCGGTGCCGGGAAGGCGTCCGTGCAGACGCTTCACGGGCTGACCGTTCTGCTGGATGATCCCGCCGAGATCCACGTCAAGCGCACCGTGACCGTTCCCGCCGGTAAGCCTGCGCTCGCCCTGGACAACGTACTGGCCGATATCGCCCGGTCTTACGGCAGGCAGACGGCCTATGGCGTAGCACTCGGATTCGAGTATCCCGACTTCCATGATTGACGCTGCCATTGAGATGTCTGCTGGGCGCCCGACGCAATCCTTGCGAGTGGTCCTTCTCGCCCATGACGGTATGAACCTTCTTGACCTTGCCGGACCGTTACAGGCGCTAACGACAGCTAATCGCAGTGTCGTTGTGGGAGATGCTCCCCGCTATGAGACGATTGTGGCATCCGGCGTCGGGGGCGCGATCGTCACCAGTTCCGGGCTGCCCGTGATCACAGTCTCGACTGCGTCTCTCGCTGAGTTGCCGATCGATACGCTGATCGCACCAGGCGGGTGCTGGGGTGAGGAATATGACGTCGATCCGGCGCTGCGCGACTTCATCGTCGCTCGCGCGGGCTCGGTACGGCGCCTGTGTTCGGTGTGCACCGGTGCGTTTCTGTTGGCCGCGGCGGGTCAACTCGATGGTCGCAAGGTGGCGACGCACTGGGCATGGCTGGCCAAGCTGAAGGGGAGACATCCCACGCTTGAGGTGGATGCGGACAGTATCTTCATTCGGGACGGGGCGTTATGGACGTCGGCGGGTGTCAGTTCCGGCATTGACCTGACGCTTGCCCTGATCGAGGAAGATTTCGGCCCACGAGTAGCGATCGATGCCGCACGGCAGATGGTGGTGTTCATGAAGCGGGCAGGCGGACAATCGCAGTTCAGCGTACCCCTTGCCGCGCAGACACGAGACGATGGTTTCGTCGAGTTGCACGCCTGGATGGCCGCCAACCTCGCCTCAGACCTATCTGTTCCCCGCCTTGCGGACCACGCTGGCATGGCTCCGCGCACCTTCGCGCGCACCTATTCGAAAAGGGTCGGTCAAACACCTGCCAAAACGGTAGAGCGGATGCGGTTGGAGGCTGCTTGCAGGGCCCTTGAAGAAACGAACCTTCCGCTCAAAAGTGTCGCCGCCCAATCAGGCTATGCCGACGAACAGAAGCTGCGTCGCGCGTTCCAACGCCACTTCGGTTCCAACCCGACCACTCACCGCGCGCGCTTCTCCGGTCACTAAGGCGATTTCCTGAAGTTTGATCCCATCCGGGATGGCATGATCTGTCGCGTCGAAACACTTTGCGGTGATAAGCTGCGACAATCAGCGTCGGAATTTACGCCGAGCCGTTTGGGCTGATTAGCCAATTCACCATTTCAGCCAATCGCCAGGACGCTTCTCTAACAAAACCGACCTGCCGCTTTTAGGGTCGGCAAAATGACCAGCTTGGGCGCATAGCCGACCCGTGGCGGTCCAGCTTCTGGAAGACCGGTTTCAGCGGATGCTGTCGTTCAAAACCCGACCAGCAAACGGCGTTTGCTGGGTCGCGAGTTGCCGAAACCGGACAGTCCGCACCACTACCCGAATCTCGTCATATTTCGGCAACGACGGCTTTGCCTTAAGTCGAGCCATAACCGGACTTGCAAGAAAGTTCCCGAGTACTGTTATTCCTCCGGCGTCAGGTTCTCGGGGCGCGGTGCGCCTTGTTATTCAAATGGCGGAGTTAAGTAGATCCGGACATTCTCAGGGTTTCTGGTGAACGACTAGGTCTGGGTCGAAAGCAGCGGTCTCATCATCGTCAAACAACACGTGACATGACCCTAAAGTTATGGCGCGACGTCCTTGAACGCAATCGTGGGAAACCGGCTTCGGGCCTCATGCGTGCGGAGCGAATCAGCTGGCAATTCGGGCGTAGCCGAACTGGACCAATAATCGGCTGATTAAGATCGCGGCCACACGCCCTTCTTATGTACCGAACATGCTTCAGCTCGGGAGATTGCGACGGCCTTAGCAGCGCGACGCTTTCTTGCCGCCCTTCTTCCCGAGTTCGGCCTGAGCCGCGGATGATTTGCGAGGATTGCTCTTGCCCTCCTTCGCCGCCTTGGCGTTCGCCTTTTTCGCGGTCTCGCTGCCCTTGCCCTTCTTCTCGGTCATACAACCATCTCCTGTGTAGTTGGCGCCTGCGCGGAGCCTGGAAAGCGAACGATCGAGGAAGCAACTGGGCTCACATCGGCCCGTCGAGGCCGCCAAGGCGGTCGCGGATGCCGCTTGAAACGCTCGATGCGGCACCGTTGCGCGACCCGCGGGAACGGCCTGGCCGACCAGTTGGTTATCGATACAGGCCCGGCGGATGCCGGCACAGCACGGTCGGCGCCATAAGCTTGGATCGCCGCAGACATATCGAAAGGCATCAGATGTCCCTTGAAGGCAAATCCATTGCGATCCTGATCGCGCCGCGCGGCACCGAAGAGCCGGAGTTCGTCCAGCCCAAGCAGGCGGTCGAGCATGCCGGGGCCGAGGTCACGGTCATCAGCCTGGAAGGCGGCACGGCCAAGACCAATAACAAGGACCTCGATCCTGGCGGCGAATATGCAATCGACAAGACCTTCGCCGATGTCTCCGCGGACGCGTTCGACGGCCTGATCATTCCGGGGGGGTGCGTCGGCGCGGACAAGCTGCGCGCCGCCGACGACGCGATCGCCTTCGTCAAGGCGTTCTTCGATCAGAAAAAGCCGGTCGCGGTGATCTGCCACGGCCCTTGGCTGCTGGTCGAGGCCGATGTCGTCGACGGCCGTCGTCTGACCTCCTTCTCGAGCATCCGCACCGATATCGAGAACGCCGGCGGCAGCTGGGTCGACGAAGAGGTGGTGGTCGACGAGGGCCTGGTGACGAGCCGCAAGCCCGACGATCTGCCGGCATTTTGCGCAAAGCTCGTCGAAGAGTTCGCTGAAGGTCGGCAGGCCGGGGCCTGAAGAAAGCCACCATGCTTGAACATGTGCCCGCGTGGCTCGGCTCCGCGCTACGCAACGTCCGCGCCGGCCATGGCGCTCTGATGATCGCCGATCCCGAGGTCGCCGTTCCCGAAGCGCATCTGGATCTCGGCAGCCCGGCATTCGCCGCTGGCGGTCGGTTACCGGACCGCTTCACGGCCGACGGCGCCGGGCTGTCGCCACCCCTGATCTGGAACGCGCCGCCCGCCGGTACGCAGATGCTGGCGCTCGTCGTCGAGGACCCAGATGCGCCGGCGCCGCATCCGCTCACTCATGCGATCCTGTGGAGCATCGACCCTACCGAACATAGTCTGGCGGAAGGCGCGCTGAGCGACGCCGATGTCGGCAGCGCCGCGATCGGGCGCAACTCTTACCTCGCGAGCGGATGGCTGCCGCCCGATCCGCCGACCGGACATGGCGAGCATGATTATGTGTTCCAGCTTTACGCGCTGGCCGAAGCGCGGGGCCTCGGCGCGCATCCCGGCCGCGGTGCCGTCCTCGACGCCCTGCGCGCGATTCCGGTTCTCGCCGTTGGCGTGCTGGTCGGCACCTATTCGCGGAATGTGGCGCCGTCCGCCGATCTAGCTGGCGCGCCGGTTTCAAGCGGATAGCATTCCGGTCAGCTTGCTTGGCGAGCCCTACACGGCCTGCTTGAGCGGTTCGGGCTTTTTCCCGTCCGGTAGCTTTTCACGCAAATGACTACGCACGATCTCGACGCTGAACGGCTTGGCAGTGAACGTCGCTTTCTCCGGCATCTCACCATCTCCTGGCGTCATCCGGCCGCTGGCGACCACGATCTCGACCTCAGGCCAATGGTCGGCGACATGGCGGGGGAGCATCGGCTTTTCGCCGCATCAAACGGCGATTTCGCCGTTACCGATTGCTACCCGCACGCCTGCGTCGTCATTGGCACGCTCATACGCTCGTGGATACGCCGCAGGCAAAGGACTGGTATCGGCCCGAGCAGACGCTCAGGGTCCGCCCCCGGATGGCTCAAGCTCGGTCGCACCGAGACAAGCTGAACGGCAAAGAAGGGCTACATGGGTAGGCGGAAGGGGGCTTTGCAGCCATTCGCGTTCGTATCGGAAAGGACAGGATTGGGCGGAACTCGGACGTCATACCTGCATATTTCCCGGCAGGCGGCGAGTTCGGAAGATTATACCGACCACTAGGGTTACTCACTCGAGGCTACTCAAACTGCCATGATTGCCTATCTCAAGGCCGCAATTGACGAGTAAAATCTCCGCCTTCGGCTCGCTAACGTTCAAACTATGTGTTACCCCCTAAGCCTCAAAAGTGGGGCGCAACGTGGGCAAAACGGCCATTCCAATGCATGAAGCTCGAGAAATTCTTGAGCATCTGGAGGAGGCTCTCACGCGTCTCGACATTTGCGGGCAAGCGATGGTCGCGACACACGTCCAGATGGCAATCGACATGCTCCGCGGTACAGTCGCTATCGACAAGACAGCGAGGGGCTCTGAGCAGCATTCGAGTTAGTCGACCTTCTCACTCAACCCATGTAGCACCTCGGACAAGCGTTGCACCTGGCGGGATGAAATGGATCGGCGCGCGACGCGCTCGCCTTCGTTCTGCGCTCTCAAAGTGTCTGAGCGACGCCGAGGGCGAAGCGCAGCAGATCCAGAGCACAATCTTGGTTGCGCCAGTTTATTGCCACGGCCGCGCCAGGCCCATCGAAACGAGATACTTGCCCGCATCCCGGCCGTTGACGGAAAGCCACGCCATGGTGCGACCATATCGATCGGTTTCGGTGTGCAGGATCTGCGGTGAGCCCGATGACGGAAAGGACCGGAGCTTGTCGCGGCTCGCGAGCCGGCCTCGTAGTGGCACCAGGGCGGGTTATTTGACAATGCCAGCTTCGCGCGGCTTGCAGCGCGACGACCCTGCCACTTCCGCAGAAATCGACGTTGACCAGGCGCATCCGCTGCCCGTCGCAGAGGCGGACGGTGAGTCCGTCGTTCACGGAAAGCAATGCAGGCGACCGTTGAGGCGGCAAGGATCGGAGGCACGGCGATTGCTTAGTGGTGCACCCAATGAAATGTAATGAAAATTCTGCCAGGCTTGGATGATCGACCTCACTCAGCAGGCCGCCTGCTGAGACCGCTCCGCCTTTTTGTCTTCCGTGATCAACGGGTTTTCCTGGCGTCCCATAGTCCAGTTTTTCCCGAGGCGAACGGTAGCGTTGGGCGCGCACCAAATTTCACCCGAACTGTCGAGCGCGGTGACCCAGATAAGATTGTGCTCCTGGCCGTAGTCGATCATTCCGATCGCATAGCCGTCGCCCTTGCCTACGACGTGAAGGGGAATGGTGGGATTGAGCTGCGTGAACATTCGGGGCCTCTTGATCGTAAAGAAAGGGCCAGCGCACACGAGCGCGCTGGCTCCTGTCAGGTTTACTTGGGCTTGTCCGCACCAGGCTCGGAGGTCTTCGGCGCCTTGCCGTCCTCGATACGACCTTCATTGCGCAGGTCGCGACCTTCCTGGGCCTTGCGTTGAGCTTCCGGCGACTTGCCGTGCTCGTTCAGTTCTTCCTTGATATAGCCAGCGGCTTCTTTCATTTCGCCCTTGATGCTCATCGATCTCTCCTTTGGGGGTGCCACGATAACGCGTGGCAGATCATAAAGCCTCAAGAGCGAGTTTGGCTCCTAAGTACAAAAGTGCCCGATTTGCGGACTGTTTATCTTTGTCGGGACGGCTAAGCCGGGGTTAAAACGCTTCAGCTCATCGGCTCGAGCGTATCAAGATCAGTGGTTGCAACCAGCAGTAGTTGTCCCTTGGCATATTCTGCGGCAATCGCATCCAGCGGCGGTTTGTCGACAAAGCGCCTGAAGAGCTGCGTCAAAGGGGTTGTATCGGCCATCCCGTTACTGAAAATGGCCTTGATCAGTTCGCGCTTCTTCATGATGTCGGCCGGCGATATGGCCGTGTAGACTTCTGTCAATCGCTTATCATAGTCCGGGCCCAGAAACGCGAAGGGCGCGGTGAGCGCCCCGGCACTGATCCCGGCTACAACCCCAACCATGGGCGGGTGCCCGACGCAGTCCAGCCATTGAGCAGGCCAGCATCGAAGGTGCCATTGTCCTCACAGCCGGGGGCAAGCCTCAATATGTCGGGTCATGCGTGAAGACTACTCGCAAGTTAGCAAAGCTTGCTGTGCGGGAGGATCGATGGAAACCCCTAGACGGGCCGGCACTTTTCCGAGCTCGTCGTAGTTTAGACGCTGGCAGGGGCAGTGCTGGATAACTCGATTTGAGCCGCCCTCGGTCGCGGGCACGATCTGATGAGCTGGTGTCGCAGCGCTTTGGAGGCGGAACGATCCATCTCGGGAGGAACCGGTCGTGCCAATGCCGAGCGGCCGAAGTTCATGAACATGGCCCACTATAGATCGGGCTACGCCAAGGCGAACCGCCGGCCCGGATGGCGAGGTAGTGATCGATATCGTAGCGATACACATCGCCGTCGAGAAAGCCCTACTTCGATCCCTGTAAGACAAAGACTGGCGTGGGCCTCTAGAGCAAGTCGCGGTGAGGCTGATTTCGCGAAGATATACGATTTTTATGAGGCCGCCGGGGGTAATTATTGCATTATTGTCCTGGTGGTTTGTTCGTTGGGATTGAGGACGTTTGGGGCATTACGTTCTGCGGTATCTCGGATGCACCGAGGGCCGAGGGTACAATCCGAACCAAATGCATCTCATCGCGGGCACCGGGTGTTTCTACGACTATCAGGTTATCGCCCATCTGCAGCGGCACGCTCCGCCACTGCACTATATGGTCTGTTACCTCGGCACGTCCCAAGCTGCGACCATTGACGCTGAGTGTAGCTTCTGAGTCATTGGTAAAGGCGCGAACCAAGGTCTGCGCCTCACTGCGACGGGCCAACCGCCTGTCCGCCAGATGGATCATCGGCACCGAAGACCAATTAGCCTGGTACCAGTAGAACGCATCTTTTCGTACTGATCGATCGTAGGTGACCAAGCCCTTATCGTTGATCCCGGGCCTGTCTCCTTCATGTCGACCGTCGGAAGCAAGGTCGAAGGCTACCCACACGAATTTGCCCCAGACGTAGGAAAGGTCCTTCAGTTCACGCCAATTCTCGATGTGATAACGTGTCTGCGCCTGTTCTGGATGCCAGCCACTGGCAGGCGCATTGTCTTCAGGAGGGACAAGCTGTTGGTGGAGGATGCTGCCACCGGCGCCGTATTCGCTGACTGCAAACGCGCGTGAGGGATGTTGCGCATGGTATCGCTGCGCCCAACTCCCGATTGTGCCTTCCTGTCCGGGGTACCAACCGAAATAGCGATTAAATCCGATCACGTCGGTGACCATCGCTTTTTTGTCGTCGTCTGCCTGACAGCAATGAGCATAGACGGTCGGCCGGCTGTGGTCCTCCTCGTGGGCAACGGCCTGCAGCGCCCCGAGCAAGCGCGGGACATCCGGCGTGGTGGCGTAAACTTCGTTGCCCAACCCCCACAGTATTACTGACGGATGATTGTAGTTCTGGCGGATAAGCTCGCGCAGTTGCATCGCTGCATTTTGTAAGAATTTCTGGCCTGGATCACTTACTCCGTTCAGCCCGAGTTCGGTCCAGATCGCAAAGCCTCGGCGATCCGCTTCATCATAGGCCGTTTGCGAATGTTGAAAGTGCGCAAAGCGCACCCCAGTGACGCCTAGTTCATCCAGAGTCTGCATGTCCTGAACAACTTCAGAATCGCTTACGGCCAGACCTCTGCCGGGTCTGCCTGAGTGGAATAGATTGACCCCGTGAAGGAGGTATGGCTGCCCATTGAGCAAGAAACCGCGCTTGGGGTCGAAAGCAATGGATCGCAGTCCTAGGGGGACTGTAACGGCATCGCCTCCAAGCTCAGCAGTGACTGAATACAGATACGGATCGCTGCGGCCTTGCCACATGTGCGGAGCATCAATCGAAAGGCTAATCGTGGTTGAGATCGCCATGTTCGCCGTTATTCGCACCAGGCGACGCGAAGTGGAAACGATGTTGCCGCTTGGGTCACGTACGAGCACGGTAAGTGGCATTCGGTCGTCCGCAGGCCCGTCATTGCGCAGTAGCACGCGGGCCTCGATTTTCGCCCGCTTTGCATCTAGTTCACGGGTCGTAACATAGACCCCGGGGCCTCCCAAATCGGCCATATCGATATGAGCCAACGGGACTTCGACCAGCCAAACGTGGCGATACAGGCCGCCGAATACCGTAAAATCACCGCCAAGAGGTGTGATGGAACGTGATGGTGCATTGTCGGTACGAACGGCAATGGTGTTGTTTCCGGCGCGGAGCACAGAAGTTACATCGAATCGAAACCCGGCATATCCCCCTTCGTGGCGGCCCACTTTTTGCCCATTCACCCAGACCTCAGTGGCTATGGCCGCACCATCAAATTGTAGCCAGACGCGTCGTTCAGGGACCAACCGCTCGAGCGTCATGGTGCGCCGATACCAACCGGCACCTCTGAAATATGTGCCGCCGTCGTCACCATCGGCGCCATTGAAGGTATGAGGGAGAGTAATCGCCGTCCACTCTCTGTCGTCGAACGCGGGTTCCTGCGCGTCTTTGACGTCGCCGCGATGGAACATCCACCCCGCATCCAGCGAGATCATGCTCCGCGCCAAACTTCCATCAACCTTACTTTCGGCCTGTCGAGGCAGGAAAACTAGGAGAAATGCCAACACGCATAGGCGAATGGAAAAAGTGGGCAATGAAGGCACTTTCGGTAGTTGGATCAATGGCAATTTGCTGACGGGCGGAACCCGCACGGTGTATCAGGCCGAGCTTAGCTGAAGCTATTGTTTTCTGGCCAGAACTGCATGGACGGCGGCTTCACCCTTTCGCAAAGCGCAATCACTTTGTCGTTCTCGCAAGCCATTCCACTGCGAACAGATCTTGCCTGGCAGGGTCACTGCTTCGCCGTAGGGCTGCGGGCTGCCGGATTGACCTGAGCGACTAGCAGATTTCGCGGGTTCTGTTCGCGCAGATCCCACAGGAACTACTGGTTGTGGCTCGTTAGGGCAGGGGCAGGTGCTGGCCGTATAAATCGACCGCCGCAGCTCCGCCGTAATTTATGACCTTAATGCCTGTTTCCGCGCGAATTCGCATCCCATGCCGCTTCAACCTGACCGGCGAATCGTGCCCGCCCAACTGGCCCGCAAAAGCTGAGGCAGGACGGTAAACTTGAAACTGCGCCTGCTGAGCGATACCGATCCGGCCCATATGGCTCGCAAGCGCTGCTGGAGAGAGAACCGGCAACGCCGTCGGTGCGACAACGGGCGGAATGACGACGGCACAAGCCATGCCGATACCGGCGGTGACCTTAATGACCTTTCTCGGACGCTTCCTGGCAAGTGGAAGAGCGTAACGGCGCCGATGGCGAAGAGTGAGGGATGGAGCGGGGCTAGATAATAGTCCTTGCCGTGGTCCAACCTGACAATGACAACCACGACAATTGCTGCAATGGCACGAAACGTAGGTTCTTGAGTAGCGCGACCCTGAACGGTGCGAACAATCTGGCAATGCCCAACGCGGCGAACAGCGGGTTCATCACAATGGCGTGGTTGGTCATGAACGGGGCCAGCGCCATCTCCACCCGCCCGAGAGCGCCTCTGGTCACCGTCGTTCAGGCCAATTAGCGCTAGGACGTCTTGAACGGCAGGTTCTGGAACGGCATTTGGCAAGCGGAACGACTTGCGTCGTCGCCTAGCCGATGGCAGCTGTCCAATTTGCGAAAGACTGGTCTGACGTCAGCGGACAGTCAGCAACCTCACGGGAAGGGCGTAAGTTGGGTCGGAATAACCCCCTGAACAGCTTGCGCTCGTTCAGGCTCCTTGCGTGAGATGGCAGGCAATCAGCTCGGACAAAAACTGTTCGAAGGCATCTCGTTCAACCGCTTCGCTGGCACCCGCGTTACGTAACTGCCCGCCAAGAAGGGCGTCGCCGAGCGCGGCCACTGTGATGAGGTGGATGGTCCTTCTCGTGTCGGCTATGTCTGGAACGGGACCAGGTCCTGCGAAGCCAAGGCGAGCTCGGTGCAGGCTCTCGACGACTTCGTCGAACATCTCAAGCCGCCGCCCCTTTTGCAGGGCGTCAGACTGGATCAACCAGATCAGGCGTTGCGCAACGCCATCGCGGTAGGTCGCAAAGGTGCGCGCCACACTTTCGCGGCCCGATTGCGCGGAGGCCATCGCCCCGGATAGGTCGCGAGTGAGCTGTCGGATGGCGCGCGCGTTCAGGGCCTGGAGCAGCCCTTCGCGGCTTCCGAAATGATGTAGGATCGTGGGATGCGATACCCCGGCCTCGCGTGCGATATCCTGCAGCCGCATGCCCGCCGGCCCGTTGCGCGTAGTGCGTTCTGCAGCATCGAGAATCATTTCGCGTGCTTCTTCAGCGGTGCGGCGAATGCGTTTGGATCGTTCAGTCACCTTTTGGGGATAGCAACTACTGACAATTTTGTATACAGCGACGCCACATCGCTCAAAACCGGAGTTGCTGTCTTATGCGCCGAACCGCCATCTTCGGTAGGGATCTTGGTCCGATTAATCCCGACACCGTGATGCCGCGGCGTTCCTGGAATGACCGGGCATGAAGGACCTCTTCGGAGCCGCCCGTGGAATTCTTTTTGATTTGGCCGGGACGCTGGTGTTCTTCGCGCTCCACGCATGGACCGGCAGCCTCATTCCCGCGCTGCTTCTCGGGCTCGCCGTGGCGCTAGGTCAATTTGGTTGGCGGCTGTGGCATCGCCAGCGGATCGACGCCCTGCAGTGGATCGGATTGGTGGTAGTCCTCTCGGGAGCCGGTGCGACGTTGTTGACGCACGACATTCGCTTCATGCTCGCCAAGCCTTCGGTCGTCTATGTTTTGATAGGCTGCGCCATGCTGCAGCGAGGCTGGATGGACCGATACATGCCTCCGCGTGCGCGCGAATACGTGCCGGATCTGATCGTCATTTCAGGCTACGTCTGGTCCGGCCTGATGTTTGTCTCGGCAGCGCTGAACCTCGTGCTGGCCCTGAGGTACAGCGTGGTGGCGTGGGCCAGTGCGATGGCAATCTGGTCGATGGCCATCAAGTCGCTGCTGTTCATGGTGCAGTTCACTTTGCTGAAAGGCATCGGGAAGAGGCGAGCACGCCGGCAAATGCGAAACGCAGCGACCGCTGCGTTAGGACAGTCATTTTGAAAACCGTTGCATCTAGCGCCGTAAAATCCAGGTGTAGATCCTGAATGGCCGAGGTTCTGCCGCCAGAAAAAATTGATGACTGAAGGACAGTAATGGATCGGTCAAAGACGTCGGCACCGAGGCAACAGAATGTCGGCCATTCCTTTTCGCGATTTCGAGGAGCCCATTCGTGGCTGATCCAAAACTCAGTCGCCCAACACACTTGGTGGTCACCGTAAGAGCAGCCATTCCCCAAGCCAACATGCTGGATTTTGCCATCACCATGTCAATCCGACTTGCGGGCTAAGGAAGTAGGAGCGGCTAGCACCCATCCACCGACAGCGTAAAAACGATCATGCCGCCATCATAACCTCTTTCATCGAGATTTCATTTGTCAGAAATTGAAGAGGCGGTACGAGGGTTGGCACACTGAGGGGTGGTGCTGTGAACGGAAAGCAATGGATCAGACCAAGGATGCATCGGAAGAAATCGCACCGGCCGACGGCATCATAACGGAACGACCGGCTGTTGAAGGACTCTCGCCCTCCTCGATCATGCGCCGCAAGGTCGACGAGTATGATTGGAGCAGGACCCCTCTGGGCCCTCGCGCCGAGTGGCCGTCCGAACTTGAGATCTTAGTTGGGCAAATTCTCGATTCCAGCTTCCCCAAGGCAATTGTCTGGGGGCCGGACCTGACAACGATTTACAATGACGCTTTCCTGCCCATCCTGGGAAACAAACCAGAACCCCTCGGACAATCGTTTGCGGCCATCTGGGCAGAAGCATGGGATACGATTGGGCCCATTGCCGAGCGCGCCTATGCCGGCATTCCAACATACATCGAGGACTTTCCGCTCCTCATCAACCGCTCCGGTCAGAGTGAGCAAGCCTGGTTCACGTTTTGTTACAGCCCTCTGCGTTTGGCTGATGGAAGTATCGCGGGCATGCTGGATACCGTGGTGGAAACCACTGGCAAAATGGAGGCGCAAGCCAACTTGGCGTTGGTCAACGCAGAACTTGGGCATCGCCTCAAAAACACGCTTTCGCTTGTCCAGGCGATTGTCTCGCAAACGTTACGTGGCGCAGCTGATCCGAGTGCAATGGAAAGTCTTTCCCGTCGGCTTCAGGCACTTGGACATGCCCATGACGTCCTCTTGCGCCGCGATTGGGCTGCCGCCTCTCTGACCGAGGTAATTCAAGCCTCGCTGGAACCGCACAACCACGATCATCGTATATCCGCGAGGGGCCCTGAGCTTCCGATTGGCTCGCAAACAGCCATCTCTCTTTCGTTGATCCTCCACGAACTTGCCACCAATGCAGCCAAGTATGGTGCACTTTCTCGTTTTTCGGGCCGCGTAAGCCTTTGCTGGTCGATCGAGGACGAAAACCTGACCCTTTGCTGGCTGGAAGCGGGAGGGCCGCCGGTTTCCGAGCCGGACCGAAAGGGATTTGGCACTCGCCTCGTAGACATGGGGCTGGGGAGCCGAAGTACCTTGATGCGCAGCTACGAAACCAATGGCTTCAAGCTGGAAATGCGAACACCGCTGACAGAACTCCTCAGCTAGGAATTTGCGGAGTATCCGTTCTCATAGCTACTCATCGTACTACGCAATCCACATGATGAATTTTCCAAACGGTCCTGCTGCAGCGCGGACACTGGACGGCTGCTCCAGCGGACCTGAAATACCGACCCAGGGATATTAGGCGGCGGCTTTGGGGCAGTGAATACATAGCAGCGGCGCGCAATTCCGGCATTCACTTTCACTCGCAAGCTGACTGTGCGTAAGCGTCCGATTTTAAAGGTCGGTCGCAGAAAAATGCCCCCCTAACCGCTGTTGCATGGTAGGATGCTATCCAGTCTCGGAGGTTGGCGCATGACCTTAGTCATCATTGCGGTTCTCTTTGCTTTGGCGCTTTGTGGCCTAGCTCGATCGGCTAATGCCCGGTTCCGCCTTGAAGATCGATTGCCGATGCAGTGGTGGCTAGACGGGAACGTGACCTGGTCGGTGCCGCGGCTAGTGGCCCTCGCTTTTATTCCGGCGCTGGCATTCTGTGTGCTTCTGAGTTTTGTCGTTTTGTCACTCAACATGCAACCGAGGCCAGGCCAAGAGGGCATGGTAGTTCCGACACTCATCGGGATTGGTGCTTTGTTCGTTCTCATCCAGCTTCTTCACTTCTGGATGATCGACAAGACTCTCCGCAGGAACGGCAGCTGACCACTCAAAATGGGCGCTCACTCCAGCGGGGTGGGCCAGTTCCACGGTAGCAATTCATTGACCCGGTTGATCGGGTGGCCCTTGCCGATGCGATCGAGCACATCCGCGAGCCACTCCTGCGGATTGACGCCGTTAAGCTTGGCCGTTTCGAGCAATGAGTACATGGCGGCAGCTCGCTCACCGCCGCAGTCGGCGCCAGCAAAAAGCCAATTCTTCCTGCCGAGGCAGATACTCCGCAGGGCATTCTCCGCCGGATTATTGTCGATCTCCAGCCTGCCGTCGTCGGTGTAGGTGAGCAGTTGCGGCTTGAGCTTCACGGCATAACGCAGCGCCTCGGCCAGCGGCGACCGGGCCGATGCCTTGGACAGTACGTCATCGGCCCAGACGAAGAACTCCAGCGCCTTGAGCTTCGAGAGCTTACGGGCCTTGCGACGAAAATCCGCCGGCTCACGCACGATCTGCCGCTCGACGTCGTAAAGCGCGCCGATCATCTGCAGGCCCTTGAGCGCAACTGAGTGCGGATCCGCCTTGTAGACATCGTTGAGTTTGCGCCGCGCATGCGCCCAACACGCGACGGGCGTGATCGGGGCTGGCTGGCGATCACTCGCGTAGAGGCGCTCGAAACCGGCATAGGCATCGGCTTGCAGGAAGCCTGCGAATGTCTTGAGGTGCTCACGCGGTCGCTCGCCCTTGCGATCGGGGCTGTAGCGGAACAGCGCTGCCGGCTTGTCCAGATGGCTCCATCGTCGGTTATCGCGAAGGTAGACCCATAGTCTGCCGGTCGCCGTCTTCCCGGTCCCCGGCGCTAATACCGGGACGGGTGTGTCGTCGGCGTGGAGCTTCACGCTGGCCATGACGTGGTCGGCGATCCGATCGACCAGCGGCTGCAGCAGCCAGCTTGCCTGGCCGAGCCAGTCCGCCATGGTCGAACGGCTGATCTCCACGCCCTCGCGAGCGTAAATCTGTGACTGGCGGTACAGCGGCAGATGATCGGCAAACTTGGAAACGATAACGTGGGTCAGCAGGCCGGGACCAGCACGGCCGCGCGGCACAGGAAGCGCCGGGGCCGGTGCCTGGCTGATTGCATCGCAGCGGTTGCAGGACAGCTTGGGCCGGACATGACGGACGACGCGGAAGCGGCCGGGGACATATTCCAGCACTTCGGTCACGTCCTCGCCGAGCTTGCCCATCGTGCCCCCACACGCGGAGCAGCCGTCGGCATCCGGCGCTGCGTGCATGACCTCGTCGCGAGGAAGATGATCGGGCAGCGGAGCACGGCGAGGCTTGCGAGGGGCAGCCCTAGCCGGGGAATCTTCGGGCACATGCCCCTCGATCACACACTCCGCATGGGCATGCTCGGCCTCGAGATCCTCCAGCGTCAACTCGAGCTGGTCGGCCTGAAGGGCAAGGCGTTCCGATGATTGACCGAACTTCATGCGCCGGAGGCGGGCCAGCTGGACCTTGAACTTCTCGATCTGCAGCGCCGTCAGCTTGATCGAGTTTTGAGCAGTCTGAAGCTTCTCGCGGGTCGCGTCATGGTCCGCCCGTTCGGCTTCCAGCGCCTGCTCCGAAACAGCCAGACGTGCGCGCATGGCCTCCGCAAAAGCGCGCAGTTCTGCGGGATCGGTAGGGAGTTCGAGATCGTCGGGAGACACGCTTCCCGTTAGCAGAATCCGGCCTTCCGCCCAAGCAGAAAGCCCGGAAATGCGGCGATTATCGCGTCAAATCTGCACCGGCAGGCGGGGCGGATCAGGGGCTACTGTGCGCCGCCAATCCATTGCTTCGATCAGCAGCGCAAACTGCGCTGGGGTGAGTACGACACCGCCGTCGATGAGCGGCGGCCAGACGAAACGGCTGCGTTCCAAACGCTTCGCGAACAGACAAAGCCCGCTCCCGTCCCAATGCAGTGCCTTCAGGTAGTTGCCGCTCTTGCTGCGGAACAGGAAGACATGCCCGCCGTAGGGCTCGACCGCGAATAGCGGGCGGACCAATGCAGCCAGCCCATCGAAACCGAGCCGCATGCTGACCGGCTTGCTCGCCAGATAGACCTTCGTTCCGGGCGCCAGCGAAATCACGACACGTCCCGGAATGCCCGTAGAACGCGGGCCAATGCCTTCTCGTTGACGTAGCTGTCCACCGACAGGCGAACGCCGCTGGGCAGATCTATGTCTATCGCGCCGGGGCGAGCGCCGGGATGCGGTCGGACCAGTTCGTCCGGCGCTGGCGGCATCGGCGACGAAACAGGTCGCGGCGCCTTCTGGGGCTCGGGAACCGCCGGCGCGGCCGCAGGTTCCGCCGTTATGATCGCGCCATAGGGAATGAACTCGAGCGCCTCGCTGGCGATGGCCGCCGCCTGACGACGCGCCGATCGCCAGTTGTAAATTCGGCTCTCGGCAATCTCGTGGCGCTCTGCGACCTGACGGACCGATACTCCGTCTGCATCTGCCTCGGCGAGGATCGCCGTCTTCTCGGCATCCGAAAACTTTCTGCGCCGCTCGGTGCGTGTGATGATCTCTACCCGGTCCTTCACTCGGCCTCCTTCTGGAGTCCAGAAAGAGACTCCTTAGCGGAAGTCCATCAGCGCCAACGCCGGATGCGACAACACGCCGGAGGCCGTACGCTTACGACTGTGCCGCGCATGCTCTCGGTCAGGTCGGCGAGGAACCGCGCGTCGAGCGTTACGTCACGATCTGTGATGAGGTCGTCTTTGGCGTGGGGCGATCGGTATTCCATATTCTGGGCTGCACGGACGGGGACTTAGAAGCAGTCGAAGACCGAGATCACCAAAATCAGCGGTCCCTTCGTGGTGGACTGCCTGAAACTCTGAAGTCCCCGATTGCGTTTTTGTTGGTTGGCGCAAGCCGGGTTCACATCACCGCGACTCGGGGAATGTGGAACGGATCTCGATTCGGAAGCTGACTGTGGCAGCTGGTTAGGACGGGCACTAACTGCTCACTATGTGAACCTTAAGGGGCACTATCGGTATCTGTCCCGAGGATGCAAAATTCGGGACTCTTCCGGAGCTTCGAAGGATATTCCTTCGGCGCGCCGGAGAGCGCCATGACCCCGACCCGACTGCTCATCGACCAAATCCTGCTTGTACTGGCGATCGTCGTCGCCGGCGTCTGGGTTTCGACGCAATGGGCGGCGGCGGAGCTGGCCTACCAGCCTGAACTCGGCGGCGCATGGTTCTGGATCGGAAAACTTCCCGTTTATCGCCCCTGGTCCATTTTCGTCTGGTGGTACCACTTCGATGCCTACGCGCCGATTATCTTCGATGAGGCAGGGGCCATTGCTGCGACCAGCGGGCTTGTTGGTTGCGGCGTTGCCATCGCCGGTTCAGTCTGGCGCGCACGCCAAGGCAAGAACGTCACGACTTACGGCTCCGCCCGCTGGGCAAGCTTTCGCGACATCCGCAACGCTGGCTTGCTGGCTTCCCGTGGTGTTTTTCTCGGCCATGTCGACGGGAAGTACCTGCGCCATGACGGTCCGGAACATGTCATGGCATTTGCGCCGACCCGTTCGGGCAAGGGCGTTGGGCTTGTCGTGCCGACGCTTTTCGCGTGGACCGGCTCTGCCATCATTCACGATATCAAGGGCGAAAACTGGAATCTGACGGCCGGCTGGCGGTCGCGGTTTTCGCATTGTCTGCTGTTCAATCCGACCGATCCGCGCTCTACGCGCTACAATCCGCTCCTGGAAGTGCGCCGCGGCATCCACGAAGTGCGCGATGTCCAGAACATTGCCGACATCCTCGTCGATCCTGAAGGCGCTCTGGAACGCCGCAGCCACTGGGAAAAGACCAGTCACTCCCTGCTGGTGGGCGCCATCCTCCATGTGCTCTACGCCGAGGAGGAAAAGACGCTGGCGCGTGTCGCGACGTTCCTTTCCGATCCATCCCGCAGCTTCGCCAACACGTTGCACGCCATGATGGCGACCAACCATTTGGGCAGCAAGGAAGCGCCCCGTGTTCATCCGGTCGTCGCTTCGGCTGCTCGCGAGGTCCTCAACAAGTCGGTAAACGAGCGTTCCGGCGTCCTTTCAACCGCGATGTCGTTCCTGGGTGTCTACCGCGATCCAACGGTTTCGGCGGTGACGGCAGTGTCCGACTGGCGCATCGCGGATCTCGTCAGTGGCCGGCATCCGTTGTCGCTCTATCTGGTCGTTCCGCCCTCGGACATCAGTCGCACCAAGCCGCTCATTCGCCTGATCCTCAACCAGATCGGTCGCCGGCTGACCGAGGAACTGCCAAGCCAGCCGGTCGCGGGTCAGCGTTCGACAAAAGCCTCGCGCCACCAGATCCTGATGATGCTAGACGAGTTCCCGGCGCTTGGCCGCCTCGACTTCTTCGAGACCAGCCTTGCTTTCCTTGCGGGCTACGGAGTCCGCGCCTTCCTTATTGCGCAGAGCCTAAACCAGATCGAGAAAGCCTACGGCGAATTCAACTCGATCCTCGACAATTGCCATGTTCGGGTAGCCTTCGCGACCAACGACGAACGCACGGCCAAGCGGATTTCCGATGCCCTCGGCACTGCGACCGAGCAGCGGGCTATGCGCAATTACGCCGGGCACCGGCTCGCGCCGTGGCTCGCCCATGTCATGGTGAGCCGCCAGGAAACGGCCCGCGCGCTGCTGACGCCCGGCGAAGTCATGCAGCTGGAACCAAGCGAGGAGCTGGTGCTCGTCTCCGGCACTCGCCCAATCCGCGCGTCCAAGCTGCGCTACTACAGCGATCCGACATTTTCCGGCTGTGTACTTGCTCCCCCGCAGCCAGGTGAGACCGGATATCGGGATGTGCCACCGGCGAGTCCCAACGATTGGTCGGGCTCCATTCGCGCGGTCGATGATCGTCTGGCGGCAATGTTTGGCGATGGGGATAACGACGAAGATGGCCTCGATCAGGCCCGCCAGCCAGAAGCCGCTGGGCCGCCTGCTCCCGTCGATGAGCCGGCGCCCGCCGATGCCCTGGGTCTACCCGATGATGTCGACGATCTCGCCGCCGAGAAGCGTGCGCTCGACCGATTGGCCCAGCAGCGACTGGTTCGGGCTACCTACGCGCTCAATGCCGGCGAACGCGCCGACCAGCTTCAATTGGGGCTCGGCGAATGAGCAGGAAGATCCGCCATCAGGTTTTCCTGACACAGCCCGTGAGCGATAGGCTCGCCAATCTCGCGGCAGGCAAAGGTGTCAGCAAGTCCGATCTTCTTGCAACGGCATTCGTCGCCTGGCTCGATCGCGCAGCGTACTCCGAGCTGGACGAGATGTTCGGCCGCAGGCTCGATGCAATGACGCATAAGCTGGATCGGCTGGTCCGCGAGAGCTCCATCGAACTCGAGACCCTGGCTCTCTTCATTCGCTACGTTCTCACGGTGAGCCCGCCGCTTGCCGAAGACGATCAATCGGGGCGGGCTGCCGGGAGCCTGCGGTTTGAAGCATTCCTCTCGCAAGTCGCTCGGCAGGTCGCGCTTGGAAAGCGCACGCTTGGTGGTGAGACCGGGCGGTGAGCGGCGACGAAACCGCCGCGCGCCGGCGCGCAATGCTGCGCACGGCGATGGGCCCGGCGATTGAGGCAGCGCTCGGCGATCCGCGCGTTATCGAGATCATGGTCAATCCTGACGGCACGCTGCGGGTCGATTTGCTTGGCGAGGGCAGGGTGGATACCGATGTGCGTCTCGCAGCCGAACAGGTCGAGCGCATTATCCGCCTGGTTGCAAGCCACGCCCGCGCCGAAGTCCACGCCGACAGCCCGATCGTATCGGCGGAACTTCCCCCGCATGGCGAGGGTGCTGGTGAGCGTTTCGAAGGCGTGTTGCCGCCGGTGTCGCTGGCGCCGTGCTTCTCCATCCGCAAACCGGCCGCGCGCATCCACACGCTCGCCGACTATGTGGCGGAGGACATCATGACGCCGGAGGCGGCGGAGATCCTGCGCATGGCGGTGCTGGATCGCCGGAACGTGCTGGTCGTCGGCGGCACCAGCTCCGGTAAGACCACGCTCGCCAATGCGCTGCTCGCCGAGATAGCCGCGCTCGATGAACGCGTGGTGCTGATCGAGGACACGCGCGAACTCCAGTGCCCGGCGCCCGATACGGTAGCGCTGCGTACCCGGCAGGGCGTCGCGACGATCGCCGACCTCGTTCGCTCGACCCTGCGCCTGCGGCCCGATCGCATCATCGTCGGAGAAGTGCGCGGACCCGAAGCGCTCGACATGCTCAAGGCCTGGAACACCGGTCATCCGGGCGGGATCGCAACGATCCATGCCAACGGCGCATCCGCCGCGCTGCACCGGCTTGAAGGACTGGTGCAGGAGGCCGTCGTTACGGTGCCGCGTCACCTCATAGCCGAAGCCATCGATCTCATCGTCGTGATCTCGGGGCGCGGCCTTGCCCGCCGGATCTCGGCCATAGCCACTCTCGATGGCTTCGATGCGGTTAGCGGCGAGTACCGCCTGCACGAGCTCTGCTTTCCGTCCGTCTGCTTCCCTTCCACCAAGCAAGGAGAATGACCCCATGAAGACGTCAAGACTTCAGCACATCGACCCGCGCACGGCGGTGCCCGCGATCATCGCGATCGCTGCCTCGCTCACGGTCTCTGTGCAAACCTGGGCTGCTGGCTCCGGCATGCCCTGGGAGGAACCGCTCGAGCAGATCCTGGAATCCGTGCAGGGACCTGTCGCCAAGATCGTTGCGGTCATCATCATCATTGTCACCGGTCTGACGCTGGCGTTCGGTGAGACCTCGGGCGGCTTCCGCCGACTGATCCAGATCGTCTTCGGCCTCTCGATCGCGTTTGCCGCTTCGAGCTTCTTCCTCTCGTTCTTCAGCTTCGGCGGCGGAGCGCTGATCGCATGATGGCGGCCGGCCAGCACATCGAGGGCTTCGAGGTCCCGATCCATGTGAGCCTCGGTGCACCGATCCTTCTGGGCGGGGCGCCGCGCGGGATCGCCATCGTCAATGGAACGCTCGCCATGGCCGTCGGCCTCGGGCTCCAGCAATGGCTGGCCGGCCTCTTCATCTGGGCAGCGGGGCATAGCCTCGCCGTGCTCGCGGCACGGCGCGATCCCGACTTTGCGCCTGTCCTGCTCCGCCATTTGCGCCAGAAAGGATATCTCGCGTGCTGAACCTCGCCGAATATCGGAGCAAGGCCGCCCGCCTTGCCGACCATCTGCCCTGGGCTGCGCTGGTCGCGCCCGGTGTGGTGCTCAACAAGGACGGCAGCTTCCTGCGGGTCCTTGCCTTTCGCGGACCCGATCTGGAATCGGCGACCGAAGCCGAACTCGTCTCGATCGCGGCGCGGGCCAACAATGTGCTGCGCCGTTTCGGCTCGGGCTGGGCGCTGTTCTTCGAGGCCGAGCGGCGCGAAGCGGCTAGCTATCCCGACGATCCCTTTCCCGACGCGGCAAGCTGGCTGGTCGACCGCGAACGACGCGCCGCCTTCCTGGCCGAGGGCAAGCATTACGAGAGCGCCTATTTCCTGACGCTGACCTGGCTGCCGCCGGCCGACAGCGAGGATGCTGCAGGGCGACGGCTTGTCGAGCGCGCCGACGATGAGAAGGGCCGCGATTGGCGCGCTTCGCTCGCAGGCTTCATTGCTGAGACCGACCGCGCGCTCGATCTCTTCGACGGCTTCATGCCAGAGATCCGCGCGCTCGATAGCGCGGAGCTGCTGACCTACCTTCACACGACGATCTCGGACCGGCGGCATCCGGTGCGCGTGCCTGAAACGCCGATGTATCTCGATGGGCTCCTCGTTGACACACCGCTGGTGGGCGGGCTCGAACCGATTCTGGGCGATCGGCACATCCGAACTATCTCGGTGCTCGGATTTCCCAATGTCAGTCGGCCCGGCATCCTCGATGCGCTCAACCATCAGGACTTTGCCTATCGCTGGGTCACCCGCTTCATCGCGCTCGACAAGGCGGAGGCCACCAAAGTCCTGACCAGCCTGCGCCGGCAATGGTTCAACAAGCGCAAGTCGCTGACCGCCATGCTGCGCGAAGTGATGTACAACACGCCCACGCAGCTCCTCGACAGTGATGCCGACAACAAGGTCGCCGATGCCGATCTCGCGCTCCAGGCGCTGGGGGGCGACCATGTCGCCTTCGGCTATCTGACGACGACGATCACGGTGAGCGATACCGACTGCAGTGCCGTCGAAGCCAAGATGCGACAAATTGAACGTGTGCTGGGTGGTCTCGGCTTCACGACGATCCGCGAACGCGTCAACGCGGTCGAAGCCTGGCTGTCTTCGCTTCCGGGTCACGTCTACGCCAACGTCCGCCAGCCGATGGTTCACACCTTGAAGCTTGCCCACCTGATGCCGCTTTCGGCGGTCTGGGCCGGACCTGCTGGCAACGATCATCTGCGTGGCTCGGCCTTGCTCCATGCCAAGACCTCGGGATCGACGCCGTTCCGGCTGTCGAACCACGTCGGCGATGTCGGGCACATGTTCGTGGCCGGGCCGACCGGCGCGGGCAAATCCGTCTTGCTGGCGCTGATGATCCTGCAGTTCCGCCGCTATCCGGGCGCGCAGGTCTATGTGTTCGACAAGGGACTGTCGGCGCGGGCGGCGGTACTCGCCTGCGGCGGCGCGCATCATGCGCTTGGGCTCGGCAGTGAAGCAGGTGAGATGGCCTTCCAGCCCCTGCGCGAGATCGATGACCCGGCGCAGCGCGCATGGGCAGCCGACTGGATCGGTGCCATCCTGGCGCAGGAAAACGTGGTCGTCACCCCGGAGGTGAAAGATCAAGTCTGGCTGGGGCTGGGCAGCCTCGCGAGCGCGCCGCCTGCGGAGCGTACAATCACGGGCCTTACCCTGCTGCTGCAATCGAAGGCGCTGCGCACGGCGCTCGGACCTTACACGATCGACGGGCCTTATGGCGGTCTGCTCGATGCCTCGGAGAGTTTGCTCCATCTCGCGGACCTGCAATGTTTTGAGACCGACGCGCTGATGGGGCATGCCTCGGTCGTCGGTCCGGTACTGACCTATCTGTTCCACCGGCTCGAGGAGCGTTTCGACGGTCGGCCGACTTTGCTGGTGCTCGACGAGGCGTGGATCTTCCTCGATCATCCGCTGTTCGCGGCGCGCATCCGCGAATGGCTCAAGGTCCTACGCAAACGCAACGTCTCGGTGCTGTTCGCCACGCAGAGCCTCGCCGACATCGCCGGCTCGCCGATCGCGCCCGCGCTCATCGAAAGCTGCCCGCAGCGCATCCTTCTGCCCAACGACCGTGCAGTCGAGCCGCAAAGCCGCGAGATATATGAGCGCTTCGGCCTCAGCGAACGGCAGATCGAGCTGATCGCCCGCTCGACGCCAAAGCGCCATTACTACCTGCAATCGGCCCGAGGGAACCGGCTGTTCGAGCTTGGGCTGGGGGATGTGGCGCTGGCGCTGTGCGGCAGTTCCGATCCGATGACGCAGGCGCGGATCGATGCAGTGCTTGCCGAACATGGTCGCGACCAGTTCTTCGCGCGCTTTCTTGAGGGAACGCGCGCTGCCTGGGCGGGCGATCTGATCGGAACGTATCCGGGGCCAAGCGCCTGACCCGAGCTGCCCGAAGTGAAGCACTGACACCGACCTGAAGGAGAATGATGATGCAGATCTCGTCTCGCCCATTTCCGACCAAGCCGATCCGCAGGTTCGGTACCGGCGTTGCCGTCGTGGCGCTCGTGGCTACCTGCGGCCTTGTGCTCGATGCGATGATTGCCAGTCCGCCTGCCCATGCATTGGTCGTCTACGACCCGAGCAACTACGCGCAGAACGTGCTGACGGCGGCCCGGGCACTCAAGCAGGTCAACAACCAGATCCAGTCGCTGCAGAACGAGGCCCAGAGTCTCGCCAATCAGGCGAAGAATCTCTCGACGGTGAGCTTCCCCGAGCTGCAGGCGCTGACGCAGACGCTCCAGAAGATCGACATCCTTATGGGGCAGGCGCAGAACATCCAGTTCAAGATCGCGAGCGTCGATCAGGAGTTCAGTCGGCTCTATCCGGGCGCCTTCAGTCAGTCGCTAAAGCTCGATGAGCAGGTGACGGCGGCACGTTCGCGGCTCGACACCGAAGTCACGGCCTATCGCCACACGGCGGTGATGCAGGCGCAGATCGCCGAGAATGTCGAGGCCGATGCGACGACGATGAATGCGCTGGTCCAGCGCAGCCAGGGCGCAGAGGGGGCGCTGCAGGCACTGCAGGTGACCAACCAGCTGCTCGCACTGACGGCCAAGCAGCAGTTCCAGATCCAGCAGATGCTGGCCGCCCAGTTCCGCGCCCAGTCGGTGGGCGATGCCAACCGGGCGCAGGCCGAGAGCGAAGCGCAGGCCGCGATGACAAAGTTCCTTGGCTCAGGCTCTGCGTACACTCCGCAATAGGTCGCAGCCGGCTCGCCACATCCGATAGCGGCGGCGGACTGCCTCTCCCGTCGCCGCGTCGCGGGGCACGTGCTCCTATCCCCGGCCGTGCCCCGCGACACCCTCCAACTCAGTGCTGCGCTGAGCGCGATGTCTCGCGCCTTGCTCACGCAGCCAAACAGGATGAACGCACGTGGACGACCTCAACATCATCGATCAGTTCATGACCGCCTTCGTCCGCTACATCGACAGCGGCTTCGGGCTGCTGGGCGGCGATGTCCGGTTCCTGACCGCGACGCTGATCGCGATCGATGTGACGCTGGCGGGCCTGTTCTGGGCGCTCGCCGGCGAGGACAATGTGCTTGGCCGGTTCATCCGCAAGGTGCTCTACGTCGGCGCCTTCGCGTTCATCATCAACAACTTCTCGACGCTCGCGGGCATCATCTTTCGGTCCTTTGCGCAGGCCGGGATCACCGCCGGCGGCGGCGCGCTCACCGCCGACGACCTGCTGCGGCCCGGGCGCCTGGCGGGGACCGGCTTTTCTGCAGCATGGCCGCTACTCGAGCAGGCGGGCAAGCTGCTCACCGTCACCAGCTTCTTCCAGAATGCCCTGCAGATCGTCGTGCTGCTGCTCGCCTGGCTGCTGGTGATCCTCGCCTTCTTCATCCTCGCCGTGCAGATGTTCGTCTGCATCATAGAGTTCAAGCTGGTGGGGCTTGCCGGTTTTATCCTGGTGCCGTTTGCGCTGTGGAACCGGACGAGTTTCCTGGCCGAGCGCGTGCTGGGCCACGTCGTGAGCTCGGGCATCAAGGTCATGGTGCTCGCTGTCATTGTCGGCATCGGCTCGAACTTCTTCGATCAGTTCACGCAGGCGCTGCAAGGGCAGGAGCCCGATGTCGGCCAGGCGATGAGCCTTGTGCTCGCGAGCCTCGCGCTTTTCGGCCTCGGTATCTTCGCGCCGTCGGTCGCCAGCGGTCTGGCGTCAGGGGCACCGCAGCTCGGAGCCGGCGCGGCCGCCGGTACGGCGCTTGGCGCCGGCGGCGTTGCCATGCTGGCAGGCGGCGGCGTGGTCGCGGGTGCCCGTCTTGCCGAGACTGCGCTGACGGGAATCCGCGCCGGTACCTCGATGGGTGCGAGCGCATCCGTCGCAGGATCGGGTAGCCACGGCGGCCCGGGCCATGCGGGGCCGAGCGGCGGCCATTCGGCTCCAGCCGGAGGGGCTGGGCATGCCGCGGCTCCGTCGAAGTCAGGGCCATCAGCGCCGCAGCCCTCCGCGGGTACCTCCTCCCCGAATTCGCAATCCGACAATTCGAACGCTTCCTCATCGCCATCGGAAACGACGGCCGAAGGCGGAGAGGGAACGCCGCAATGGGCCAAGACCCTGCGGGCCGAACAGACCGCCCGTCATCGCCGCGATGTCGCGATCCATGCCGTCCAGCAGGGGGATCGCGGCGGCGGCTCCACCACACCCGACATCAGCGAAAGGAACGATTGACCCATGCGCTTCAAACGCAGCGTCCAGCTCTATGGGCGCACTCCGCTTCCCGAGACGCCTTTTCAACGCGCCGCGCAGCTCTGGGACGAGCGGATCGGCTCGGCCCGGGTTCAGGCCCGGAACTGGCGGATCATGGCCTTCGGCTGCCTCGGGCTCTCCTGCAGCATGGCGGGCGGCCTCATCTGGCAATCACTACAGAGCCGTGTGGTGCCCTATGTCGTGGCCGTCGACAGGCTCGGCGAGCCGCGCGCGGTCAGCGAGGCAGAGGCCCGCTACCAGCCGACCGATCCGCAGATCGCTTGGGCCTTGTCCAAATTCATCGGTCATGTGCGGGGTATCTCGCTCGACCCGGTCGTCATGCGCGAGGGCTGGCTCGAGGCCTACGATTTCTCGACCCAGCGCGGGAGCCGTTTCCTGAGTGAATATGCACGGGCATCGGGAGCGTTGACGGGGCTCGGGGAACGCAGCGTGTCGGTCCAGGTGACCAGCGTTGTCCGGGCTTCGGACACCAGCTTCCAGGTCAAGTGGATAGAGAACGCATACGAGCGCGGCAGTGCCTCGGGGACCAGCCATTGGACGGCGATCCTGAGCATCGTCGAGCAGCCGCCCAAAGACAGCGAGACGCTGCGCAAGAACCCGCTCGGCATCTACGTCGATGCCATCGATTGGAGCCGTGAGCTCGAGGTCCCCGCACCGCCGGTGGCTGCTTCGCGGCCGCCATCACCATTGCCATCCAATCTGTCCGACCCAGTCCGCGAAGAGCCTGCGCCGGTCACACCAACCCTTTCCAATCCTGATGAAGCCAAGGAGGTTCTGCCATGAAGACTTCGCTGCTGGCCGCAGCGGCCTTTGCCGTGGGTGTCCATCCGGTGGATTTGCCGGCGAGCGCAAAGGTGCCCGTGGGCGTCATACGCCACGGCAGCGCGGAACCGTCATCCAACGCCTGGGTCAATGCCCGGCAGGTCTATCTCTGGTCGGATGGCACCGTGTATCATGCCTATACGCAACCGGGCATGATCACCGATATCGCCTTGCAGGCGGGCGAGAGCCTGATCGCGGTCGCCGCCGGTGACACGGCGCGCTGGGTGATCGGCGATACCTCCAGTGGAACTGGCGACGACAAGCGCACACATGTCCTGGTGAAGCCGTTCAGTGCCGGGCTCGCGACCAACCTCGTCATCACCACGGATCGGCGCACGTATCATCTTTTGCTGACCAGCCAGACCAGCGCGGGAATGACGGCGCTCTCGTGGAACTATCCGCTCGATGAGCTGGTGGCGGTCAAGGCAGCACAGGCTGCGGCCGAAGCGGTGAGGCCGGTTGCATCCGGGCTTGGCGTTGATCAGCTCTACTTCGGTTATGGGATCACTGGCGACGTGCCGAGCTGGCGCCCGCTGCGCGCCTTCGATGACGGCAGGCAAACCTTCATCGAGTTTCCGGCCTCGATCGGTGTGGACGAAGCGCCGCCGCTGTTCCTGATTGGCGCGGATGGCGCGGCCGAACTGGTCAATTACCGCATGAAAGGCCGCTTTTATGTGGTCGATCGGATCTTTGCGGTCGCGGAGCTTCGGCTTGGCACCAGGAAGCAGCAGGTCGTGCGGATCACCCGAGGCGGCGAGGGGAGGGCGCGGCGATGAGCGACGAACCAACGACACAACCCAATCCGGACGCGGCCCCGCCCACTTCGGCATCGTCCCGGGACGCCGCAGAGCGACCCGAGGCGGAGGTTCGGTCACCGGCGAAGCTCGATCCCGAGACGCTGGCGATCCGGGCGATGACGCCGCGAGTCACGCGGTTCAGGAAGGAAGTGATCATCGGTGGCAGCGTCCTGGCGGCGCTCGCGTTGATCGGCATCGCCTGGATCGCGCTCCAACCCCGCGTGGCTGGCCGGATGATCGCTGAGAGCACCGTGTCACAGCCGGACCGGAAGCCTTCGGATGAGGCACTGGCAGGGCTACCCAAGAGCTATGGCGACGTGCCGAAACTCGGACCTCCGCTTCCCGGCGACCTCGGCCGGCCGATCCTGATGGCGCAGCAGCGTCAGTTGGCCGGTGCTGGCCTGGCGCCTGTCGTCGCGCCGGGTACCGGTGAGGTGCAGCAACAGCGCGCGGCCGAGCTCAAGGCGGCGATGCAGTCTTCGCTGCTGGTTCAAGGTGCGCATCCCGCTGCCGGGGCGAACGTGGCCGCCGCCCCATCGGTGGCGGCAACGGGCACTGATGCGGGACCAACGGAATGTGGCGAAACCGCTGCGTCTGGGGGCACTGATCGCAAAAGCCAGTTCGCCGAGAAGCTCGAGGAGCGCGGCGATGTGAACCCGCATAGCGTGGCAGCGCCAGTCTCGCCCTACATGCTGATGGCGGGCAGTGTGATTGCCGCGAGCCTTGTGACGGGCGTCAATTCCGATGTGCCGGGAATGGTCGTGGCCCAGGTTACCCAGAGCGTATTCGACAGCACTACGGGGCAAATCTTGCTCATCCCGCAAGGCGCGCGGCTCGTTGGCAAGTATGACAGCGTCGTTGCCTATGGGCAGAGCAGGGCGCTGGTCATCTGGCAGCGGCTGGTGATGCCCGATGGGAAATCGCTGCGGCTCGATAACATGCCGGCGGCCGATCCGTCGGGCTATTCCGGACTATCCGACAAGGTGAACTTCCATACGGGCCGGCTGCTGAAGGGTGTTGCCATCGCCACGCTCCTCGGCGTCGGCACGGAGCTATCGATCACCGGCGAAAGCGATCTGGTGCAGGCGATCCGCGAGTCCGCACAGACCAGCGTGTCGCGGGCCGGGGACCAGATCACCCAGCGCAATCTCGACGTTCAGCCGACCATCGATATCCGGCCGGGCGCGCCGGTGCGCCTGGTGGTCCGGCAGGATCTGGTCTTGGCACCGTGGAATGGGGAGGGATCGCGATGAGCACGATCAAGCTGGCGAAGCTGCCGGACAAGACGCCGATCAAACTCACGATTATGATGACACCGGATCTCCAGCAAAGCTTGCAGGACTATGCCGGCGCATATGCGGCCGCGTACGGAGGCGCGTTGCCTGTCGCGGAATTGGTCCCTGCCATCTTGAGTGCATACCTCGAGGGCGACCGCGGTTTTCAGCGGCAGAGAGGGCAAAAATGACTGGCGGGGATCAGCCGAAGCTGGCTAAGGGGGAGGGACGAGGGGCTGCGGCTAGCGTCCAATCTCACGAACGAATTCTGCGCCTTTCCGCGGTTCTTGACCAAACGGGTCTTACGCGCTCAACATTGTACAGGAAGATCCAGGCTGGCACGTTTCCTCGGCAGCTTCGGATCGCGGAACGCTGTACCGGATGGCGTCAAAGTGCGATCATAGAGTGGCTTAAAGATCCAATGTCATACGAGGACGATTCATCCTGAATCGTGCTTTCCTGCGGGAGGGAGATGAACGGAGGTCGGCAATGCGCGCCATGGGGGATTTTCGACCGATCCAGTAAGCTTCGTTTGTCAGAGCGCCAGCGGGCAGCCGCAGGTCAGCTATCGGTGCTTCCCCCTCCGAGCAACCCAGGCGACTCAATCGCGCTGCGAGCGGTGGAAGATGTGATTATTGGGCTTACAGCGTGCTCAGCTTACGCAAGCAATGGCGGCATTTTCAAACCCATCGATTATCGCATCGAGGATTGAGATCAGCGAAAGGTGGTTGAGCTTGATGGGCCGCATGTCGCTGACAGGCTTCCCGATCTATCCATTCTCCTTCGGTCGGCGAATACTCAATTCTTCCCCTCGCCGCCAACGCCGCCGCCCGGCGCCGGTCGGAAAAGTTCAATGCGCAGCACCGCGCAAGAGCCGAAAAACACGTATTCTTACGGCACTCGATATAGTTCGGGCGTCGTCCCAGTTGGAACCAGCCTGCTGAGCCTCCGTTCAATGGAGATGGAGAGTAAGGCAAACCGATCGCCCCGCTGGCCGAGCATGCTCTGGCTCATCCGCCATGGCCAGAGCGCCGGAAACGTTGCGCGCGACATGGCGCACGCCAACGGGTTGCATCGCATCGCGCTGGACCATCGCGACGTCGACGTTCCACTCTCGCCGCTCGGCATGGACCAAGCGCGAGCGCTGGGCCACTGGTTCGCAACCGGCGAGGAAGGTCAAAGGCCCGAAGTGATACTTTCGAGCCCTTACTTGCGTGCGCTTCAAACCGGCGAGATTTTCCGCGAGGCAGGGGGCTGCGCATCAGACCTCAGAATCTGCCTTGACGAGCGCCTTCGCGAGAAAGAGTTCGGAATACTCGACGGGCTGACCACCGCCGGCATTCGCGAATTACAACCGGAGCAAGCGAACTTCCGGAAGATTCTGGGTAAGTTCTATCACCGTCCTCCGGGCGGGGAGAGCTGGGTTGATGTGATCTTCCGGCTGCGCGCGCTGCTGGACACGGTCTCGCTGCACTATGCCGGACAACGCGTGATGATCATCGCCCATCAGGTGGTAGTATTGTGCATGCGCTATGTCCTCGAAAACCTGACCGAGACTGAAGTCCTGGGAATCGACGCGGAGGGCGACGTGGCTAATTGCAGTGTCACGCAGTATCGGTTTGACCCGCAAGTCGGCCGGCTCGCGCTGCAACGGTACAATGTGGTCGCGCCGCTGGAGCGCGAAGGCACGCCCGCCACCCATGAGCCCGATCCAATGATAGCGGCTCGTGGTTGAGCGGAGGGATATGGAGACGAACTGCGTCTCGCTCGATGCGTCCTGGCTTAGCGCGAATCCGGTACCAATGCCTTCCGAGGCCGTTGACAAGAATGCACGTGGGCGCGTGCTGGTTATTGGTGGGTGCCTGCAAGTTCCCGGCGGCATCCAGCTGACCGCAGAGGCGGCATTGCGCGCAGGCGCCGGCAAAGTGCGAATCGGCACGGTGGCTTCGGCTGTCATCCCCATCGGCACCCTGCTTCCCGAAGTCGGAATGTTGCCGCTGCCCGAGGGGCCGGGCGGCGAGATCGAGGCGGATGTCCAATTGCTGGTCCCGCATCTCTCGCGCTCCGACGCTCTCGTAGTCGGGCCGGCGATGGCGTGCGAGCACCATGCGTCGCGCCTTGTAGAGGCTGTGCTGGACGCGATGGCTTTGGCCAGGTTAGACGCCTTGGAACTGGGCCTGGTCATCGATGCATCTGCGCTGATGAGGCTGGCCGATCACGCTGCGCGCTTGAGGACCCTTCAAATGTCTTGCGTGCTCACGCCGCATATCGGCGAGATGGCAGCCCTGCTGGGACGCGAGGCAAGCGACATAGAGCGCGATAGAGTGGCTGCTGCGCGTCAAGCCGCGGACCGTTTCGACGCAGTGATCGTGCTTAAGGGCGCAACCACGCTGGTCGCCGATCCGGGAGGCGCATGCTTCGTCTATAGTGGCGGAAACGTGGGCCTTGCGACCGGCGGATCAGGCGACGTTCTAGCAGGGATCGTCGGGGCTCTTCTGGCACGGGGCGCTCGGCCGCTTGATGCCGCGCTGTGGGCAGTCTGGCTGCACGGCGAGGCCGGCCGGCACTGCGCGCAAACGATCGGGCCGGTGGGCTATCTCGCCCGCGAGCTGCTGATCGCCTTGCCGCGAATGCTGGGGATTGCGAGCGAAGAGTAAGACCTGGCGCAGAGCTGTCGATCTCTTTCCGGCGCCAGCAAATGGGATCGAGTTCGATGGCAAGCTGGTAATTCCAGCGCCTGCGAGGCGTCTTTTAATACAGCTTCGCTCTCGCGCAACGAGCGCTCACCGGCATGCGATGAGAGGGACCAACCTCGATTCGTACAGGGGACGGGCCATCGATCGGCGAACGGGACAGCGCGATGGGAACGGGGAACGAAAAAGCCCCTCCGCGCGCTGTTGCCGACATGAAGGATGTGAACGACAAGCAAGACAAGGGCGCCGAGTCCGGCACGATCGTAGACCCGCAGGAAGCGGCTGAAAATGCTGGGCTCGTCTATATGACGGATGAGCGCCCGGGCATTTCCCGGGAGAGTTGGCGTGGCAAGTTCCGCTACCGCGACTCCAAGGGTAATCTCGTCAAGGACGAGAAGACGCTTAAGCGGATCGCCTCACTCGCGATCCCGCCCGCTTATTCCGATGTATGGATTTGCCAAAAAGCCAACGGCCATGTCCAGGCGACAGGCCGGGACGCGAAGGGCCGCAAGCAATATCGATACCATCCACGCTTTCGCGAAGTGCGGGACGGAACCAAGTTCGAACACATGCTCGAATTCGCAAAGGCGCTGCCTTCGGTGCGCGAACGTATCGACACTGATCTCGCCAAGCGCGGACTGCCTCGGGAAAAAGTCCTGGCCGCTGTAGTCCATCTCCTCGAAACAACAATGATCCGTGTCGGTAATGCCGATTATGCCAAGCATAACAAGAGCTACGGTCTTACCACGCTCCAGGATCGGCATGTCGCGATCGATGGCGCTGAGCTGCGTTTCAATTTCAAGGGCAAGAGCGGGAAGCAATGGAGGCTGAAGCTCAAGGATCGACGCATCGCCCGGGTCGTGAAGGCGAGCCAGGACCTGCCAGGCCAACACCTGTTCCAGTATCTGGGTGAAGACGGCACGCAATGTGAGGTTACGTCGAGCGACATAAATGCGTATCTGAAGGACGTTTCCGGATCGGACATCACGGCAAAGGATTTTCGGACCTGGAACGGGACTGTGCTCGCAGCGCTCGCGCTTACGGAATATAGGAAGGTCGATAGCCTGGCAGCGGCAAAGCGCAATGTCCGCGAGGCGATCGAGGCGGTAGCCTCGCGGCTCGGAAATACGCCGGCGGTCTGCCGCAAGTGCTACATTCACCCCGAGATCTTCGAGAGCTACCTGAGCGACGAGCTCGTTCTGGAAGCGCGTGACGCAGTGGAGAAGGAACTGCGGGAGGACGTCTCCATGCTACGGCCCGAAGAAGCAGTCGTGCTTGCGTTTCTGCAGCGGAGGCTGGCTGATAAGGCCGACATTCCGGCTCTTTAGCGAACCGCGAGATGTCGAGTGTCAATGCCCAATAGCCGCCGATGATAAGGCGGTTGAGAAGGTGGTTTGCGGCTTGGGCACCTCTAGTGTCGTTCTTGCGTCAACGATTTCGAGGAGCGTCGCTATCCGGGTTGGATTTCGCTCTTCTCCTTCTCCCGACGCGGCCGGCCGTTCTGCTTGATAAGATCGGAGCGTCCCGCATCTCGGTCCTTGCGCACCGCTAGCGCGATTGCTGCTGGTCCCGCATCGTTCGGCTCAATCCCTGCGGAATGAGTGAGCATGCCGCTACGCCTTGTTGCGAGTAGCCGAACGGGGGGCCCGAACTTGTCGCGTGCCCGGGAAAAATGGATGTTGGAAATTCGCGGCCGCAGGCAGGGGAACTGCGGGAATTTCCGACCGTTTACTCAGGAAATCCTTCATCATTGGTGCCGGCATGCCTCATCTCACGAACGTTTCATTCGACCTCAAATCGGCAGCCCCCATTCGATTCTCACTCTCAGCGCTTTCCCGACCCGATACTTGCAAGGTAGTCCTCATAGGCACGTATGCGCCCCGTAAGTGCGGGATCGCGACGTTCACAGAAGACTTGAAGACAAAAGTTGAAGAGTTCCATCCAAACATAACATTCGATGTCTACGCGCTGGATCGCAGCCGTTCGGAGCTCGGCTATTCGTCCGACGTCCATGTTATCGCCCAGGACGATCCCAAAGCCTATCGTCTGGCGGCCGAGCGTATCAACGCTTCTGGCGCGGACGCCGTATGGCTTCAGCACGAGTACGGGATTTTCGGAGGACCGGACGGGAAACTCATCATCGATCTCGTCGAGAGGCTCGCAGTCCCGGTCGTCTTGACCCTTCACACCATCCTTTCGACACCTTCTGACGGTCAGCGCCAGGTGATGGAGCGCTTACTCGCGCGCTCGTGCGAGGTGATGGTCATGTCCCAGCACGGTCGAGATCTCCTCATCAGCCTCTATGGAGTCTCGCCGGAGCGTATCACCGTCATCGCACACGGAGCGCCAGATCGTCCGTTTGGTCGCGAAGAATATTTCAAATCCCGCCTCGGGATCGCCAATCGACCTGTCCTGATGACCTTTGGCCTTCTGGGGCCTGGCAAGGGTATCGAGCATGCAATCGAAGCACTTCCGGCGATAGCCCGCCGACATCCAGACGTGCTTTATCGGATCGTGGGCGCAACACATCCCGATCTCGTGCGAGATCACGGGGAGACGTACCGCGAACGGCTCAAAAAGCGCGTGGCGGAGCTCGATCTGCAAAACAACGTCGTATGGGAGGATCGCTTCCTCGATACGGATGAGCTCTTAGACCAACTCGAGGCCTGTGACATCTACTTGACGCCGTATCCGAATCTTCAGCAGTCTACGTCGGGGACGCTCAGCTATGCCGTTGCTCTCGGCAAAGCGGTTGTGTCTACCACTTATATCCATGCGCAAGAGCTTCTAGCCGATGGCGTCGGCATGCTAGTGCCGGCCGGAGAACCTTCGGCAATCTCGAATGCAGTAAACAAGTTGCTCGATACTCCGGGATGCCTCAGCGCTCTCAAGATGCGCGCCTATGAAAAGGGCCGTTCAACGATCTGGCGACATTTTGCCGGGGCCAGCGCCAACTTGGTGGAGAGGGCGGCTGCACGTAACCGGGCATCTGCCGAATGCGTTCGGAGCGCCGGAGAAATCGCGAGGTCAGTCTCGTTGGCCGCGGGGGGCGGGCTACTTTTACATCCCGAGCAATTGGATGTGCCAGCGGGATTGCAGCGTTCTTTTCCACTGCACCCCTAAGGTCGGGTGTAGTTCTCACTGGCTGCCGTCAGGGAACGCGGGAAGGACCCCGGCTCCAACGTCATAAACACAGATCAGATCGTATCGGACGTCAGTGGGTCGCCGGGAAGGGGGCGATCGCGAGGCCGGACAAAAGTTTCCCAGTCTCCGCATACGCGATGAGCCTCAGTAAGGAAAATCGTCATCGCAGATGGCATCGTCGTGTGGTTGGCACAAAAGGAGTTGGTGAGAATTCGGGGTCATGGCGGCCGCCGTCCAGGCACGGTTTCTTGGTCTGCAAAGGCTGTCATCGACATTGCAAGAGAGGCTGCTTTTGGGGACGAAGCGGCCGTTGCCGAGCGTGCGCCGCAATGTCGGGTTTCGCCAGAACCGGACAGATGGCGGCTTTTCACGATTTTGACCCGGAACCTGTCATTCCGGAGCCGCCAACATAGCGGACATCGACGGGGCACGCGGCCTCCCCGAAACCTGTCCTGAGATAATGCGACCGCCGCTGGCGAGTCTGGCCGCGTTCAGCCTGATCGCATGCGAGTTCCAAATTAAAGACAGTTGCCGTTCCGCTGCCACACAATTCACGAAAATGCCGTATCCTGCAGGAACCACTGATTGGCCACCGGTCCGAAAAAAGGAGTGCTAATGTATCGCGTGTTTTTTGATAGCAATGCTGGCGACCATGAGGTCGGTTACATTTTGTGGTTTGACCAGTCCCGCGAGGATATTTCCCAAATCCCACCAGAACGGTGAGATGGGGCGAAAGTCATCTTGTACATGCCTGATGAACTGGAATTTGTAGGCTCCCTAAAATACGATGCCGCGTTGGAATGCTGGCGCGGGATTCCAAGGGATAACACTTGATATGTGGCAACCTACATGTCGTAGGAAGGTCGCAAACCCGACAAAAGGGATTGGCTGATTTTCAACGATTTAACGGGAAACTTGACGTTCCGGACGCGCCAGCTTCGGAGCCGCCAACTTCCTGTTGATCGTGGCGTGGCAGGCCAAGATAGAGCCTCGGACTGATCAATTCAAAATTTGGAAATACCCAGTGCCCAAGCGATCGGCTAATTCATTTGATGCCACTGAACTATTGGGCGTGTTATTGAGGTTGACCTGTCTGATTTGATAATCCTCCAGCCATGGAAGGCGTTTTACGATCTCCTGCGTGATCGCCTCTTTAGTCATCCTAACGGTAATCCGTCGCAGCTTTACGCCCCTTCCGAAGGTTTTCTCGAGGTGTCCAGGGTCCACCATCTTCACCGTAGAAGGGTTTTTGATATCCTCGAATGTCACTAATTGTGGATACCCGTGGTAGTAATTGCTCGGCGCGCGAGGATCAGTTCCAATCGTCGGGGGATACGGTTTCACCACAGCCAGGCGCATATCTGCTTGCGCAGAATCCAATATCGCCCGGGAATCTGCCCCAAAGGCCGTCTGCATTGTGATATAAGGATCAGATTCCAGCAGAGCAAACATCGTCCGTCCGCCAGGTAAATCAACAGCTACGGCTTCCCCTTGTTGCGTGACATGCGCACCCGAAGAATCAGCCAGCTTTAGGGCTTCTTGATACGTTATTTCACGAACCGCTGCCCCTGTTCGCAATCCCTCCAGCGTTTCGACTTCAATCGTCATTCGATATCTATAGCTCCGGCCAAAAGGTGAGCAACTCTGCGTTGTAAAGAGCGCTGCTGCAATCAATATAACCAGCGTTTTCTGTTGTGCACCCATTCTTATTCCATCGATTGCGAAGCTTCACTCTATCCGCAAACGGTTAATTGTAATGACCGCTTCCCCGACTTAGCCGTCCTTCAGGTGGCCTCTTCGGCCCCCTGATAGCGGCCATTCGTTGCCTTGGTCGATCACAATCTGAACGGATGACCGGTTTAGATGGGTCGGATTGAAACACGCTACGACCAAAATGTTGGGGTTTGCCGCCTAAAGCCTTTCGAGTGGGCTAATGCCGCTTTTGGCTGGTGACCCGCGGAAGCTTACTCTGACGCGCCCGCCCTCTCCAGCATGTAGAGCTTGTCAGTTGGGTTAGCCGACACAACCGTTGGGTTGAACGAACACCCTGGCGGGCCTACGACGGAGTAATAGTAGGCGATGTGTTTCTGCACCCATGCTTTCTCATTGAGATGGAAACTCACTCCAAGGGGGATGGTCGCACATTTCGTGAACAAACTTGCAAACACAATCACAATCTTCCGACTAGCCATAGGTCGATGAAGCCGCACTGTTAGAGTTTCCGCACACTCGTCATCGGTCGCTTCCCGGACATTGAAACCGGCGCCGCGCAAGCTTACTTCATCAAGATTACGGGTTCGAAGATCCGCTCTCTTCGCAGTCAACGTCTTCAGATCTCGCCGGAAGCCGCGAGACTCGGGTGATCCTGTGTCATTGATGGGCTTCGCAAACATCCCAGGAGTATTTTCATCCACCGCAGGAAGACGTGCCTCGAGACAGAATGATTTCATACTTCTGCCGATGGTGTCGCTACGTAACAATTCATAAATAGCAGCGTTTTCGGCGGGAACAGAATTTTCGTAGGTGCGGGCATGCGCTAGATTCGTGAATAAGGGCGCAAATGCCACTATTATCAAAGTGCGTGATAAGGGTGCTGTAATTTCTCTGCCGCAATCGGGATGCGTGTTATTCTTTTTATTCAATTCGGCCATCAATTACATCCCTTCCAGAAATGCCTGGGCATTCTGCATTAATTTGAGTTTATTTTCCATCCTCCGCCTCGGCGTAACCCCTGCAATGTCGGCGTGTCCGGGAGGACTGTTTTCAAATTAAAATCGTGAAATCCGGTCGTTCCGGTCTCGGGAACGCCAGCGCGCCGCCCGAATAACCATAATTGCGGGGAACCGGAAGTTAATCAAAGTCGTCTAAAGGAAGTCCTGTTCTGACTGCCTGTCTACGCAACAAGGAATAATGTTGATGCGGTTTCTCGCAACGAAAGTTGTGGCAGCGACCTTGCTGTTTCATGCATCTTCGGCGCTGGCCTGTGTCCCACCGCCTCCGCCGCCACCCGACCAGCCTGTACCCGATCTTGGGGCTGAGGCGCGTGAGGCGGCAACAAGGCGTTTCAAAAATTCGTACAACATCGTGTACGGCGTTATCATCGACGCGCCGGACCATGGCGGGAAAGCTCGTTTCCGTGTGCTACATGTGTATGCAGGTTCATTGAGTGTTGGCGAACGGCTGGATGCTTGGTCGGTCGATTACTTCACACTCGGCCATCCAACTTGTCCGCCTGCCGTAGGCCCACTTTTTCCAAAGAAAGGGGAATACGGAGTATTGGCTTTCAAAGGCAATCTCCCGGTTCTTGACTTCGTAGATCGTTGCACGCTCGACTACTGGTTTCGGAACAAGTGGATAAAGCGGGCTGCACCCCCCGTACCTCTCAAGCGACTGGGCATCACTTGCCAAGTTTACGACTTCAAACCTATCGCGGGAACGGAGTGAGGGTTCCGAGCGGACGGTCGCGCCTCCCCATTGTCCGCAATGTCGGCGGATCCGGTAAGGCCGCCTTCGGATTAAAATCGTGCAATCCTGCCATTCCGGTTTCGGGCGCGCGGCTGCGCGCCGCCTATGACTGGGAGGGGTGGAAAGCCGACGTCAGGGTCGATCAGTGCTGCCGCCGAATTTCTAGCAATCGCTGGACGAGCATAAACGGGAACAGCGTCACCGCTGCTGATACCGCGAGAAACAGTGGAGTGAATGCCAAGTAGGCCCACCACACACCAAACTCGTAAGCTATGTCGGCAGAATAGCTCATCGTGAACCACGACGCGAACCACAGAGGAGCAAGCCATAACACCGTAATCAGTAGCGCCCGCATCCTGCTCCTGCGGAGGCATCCCAGAAGACCTGACGCTACAATGGCCGCCAAGACAATCGTGTGCGTTGTAGACATAGCCAGAAGCTATCCTGCGGTTCAAATGTCCGCAACGGGGCGTGTCCGGAACGGCGGCAAATCACTGGACAGTCGGGGGAAGCCGCCCTTTAGCGCGGCCTACATCGGCGCTATGTCGGCTTACCGCAGATGGAATTGAGGTGGATGTGTTTCGGCTAGTTTACGATCTGGGGGCGTCTCCCGATCAATGGTGGAGGGACATTGGTTGGATGTTCTTGCTTCCGCTTGCGGGGGTACTTTCGATGTTTATACCGGAAAAAATACTCAATTCTCCTTTCTATCACGGCCCTAAAGGAAATGCAGCGAAGGTATTTGGCTTTATTTTCTTTCTGTTCACGGGATCAATCGCGAGTTTCACGACTATAAATCATTTCCGTACAAAGGCAGATTTTGAAGCGTTGGAACGAAGACAGCAGTTGGCGTTCGTTGAGGGGTGCCTGCAGGGTTTTCACCCTATGCCGCATTCGGGGCATGACTCGGAGCGTTTGTTAATAGCTGGGCGGCGATTTAGCTACTCCGACTTCGACGAGAGTTCGCCCGCCTTCAACAATACAGAAGCGCACGGCGGCCCGATACACGCTGACAGCAGCGTAAGAATTTGGCACTATGGAAATAGTATCATCCGGTTGGCGGTACGAGATCATTCGTGCCCATCGGCGCCTGACGTGCCTTAAATGTCGCCATTGTCGGCGGGTCTGGTCAGACACCTTTCGGATTAAAATCGTGCAATCTTGCCATTCCGGTTTCGGGAGCGCAGCTGTGCGCCGCCTATGATGGAAAGGGGTGGTTAGTTGCCGTTCCGACGAAGCGTCTTTTCGATCAACCAAAAGTGAAGAATCTGGATAAAAACGAACGTGGCACCAAGCCCGATAAGGGTTGGAAGGACCATGCCTTCTTGCCCAGGCCGAGGCGCTACATTGCGAGACAGAACGATCAGACTTGCAAACACACAGAACGCCAATGCGGGGATAAAAGCGAGGGCTATTGCGCGCGGCGCAGACCACGTGACCTCGCCGTTCAACCACCACTGCATTGGCAGACGATTTTCACGCAGGAACCGTCCGTTTGCCCTCCAGGCAAGACCGAAAAGCACTAAACTGAAGAGCGCAGCAGTGATAACCAAGGTCATAGGCTAAAACTCCTATGACTTCAAAATAACACACGGAGCTACGTCCGCAATGTCGGCGTGTCCGGAACGGCAGGTATCAGATTAAAATCCTGAAAATCTGCCTTTCCGCGTTTCAGGAGCGATGCGCGGTTCGCGAGTGACCGGCATGTCGGGGCGACCCGTCAACTTTATCAATCAGAATTGTCGGCTAATACAAACAGCCTCAATCTTTCCTTAGCTCCGGGGAAATTATTTATAATCTCCGTCATGCGGACAGCCTCACCCGGATCCGCCAATAGTTTGCAAACATTTTCCTCGGTCGCATCGAGAGGATAAACACCTTCTCTAATTTCGCCTAATAAATGATCAGCCGTCAGGCCAATGCCCTCAACCCTGTCGCGATAATCTTTAGAAATTTCAGGATATTTTTCATAAGGATATGTGAAGGCTCCCGCATTGCTTTGATAATAATGACGACATAGGTCTATTACTGGAGACATCATGTCTTCTGCGATCGCTACTGGTGACAACTGACCGGCGAATGGTCGACATGCAGTCCCACTATTTTGGTGGTGTGCGACCTGAATGCGAGCACGCTTAATCGCTTCAGGCGGTAATCCATCTAGAGCCCTACGCCACCAATGAATTTCCTCTTCCCACCCAATAAATAAACCACACAGAATGTCGCTGATGCGAGGATAAACGTTGAAAACTTGGAGCGTAAATCCCGATCTAATTCCCCAACAGTCATCGGTCCAAGACTCTGCGAAACCTAAGGTTGTCCAATCAGTCATCCGGCCCTTGTGTCATTATAAAGTTACCTGATCTCTAATATCTTAGCACCTTACTCTAGGGGCGACGATCTTGAGAATGACCGCCTCGTCGGCGGTTCCGGAAATGCGGGTTCCGGATTAAAATTGCGCAAAGCTGCCATCTGTCAGGTTCTGGCGGGAGCGGCCATTCCAGGTGCCGGCTCGGACCGGCAACAATTGGGTCGAAAGCCGCCCTTCAGCTGAACGATCGCCCCCTCCTGGCACTTGATCTGGTCGCCTCCAACCGCCGGAAAGCGATCAATCCGGCGGTTTGAGGTTCAGTGCGGATCAGTCACCAGACGAGCAAGAATGGCCGATTGCTGAATGTCGCCTTCGGGATCTGTTCCGTGAATTGCCGCGGCTGGGTTGTGTCGAGAATTCTCGACTAACGTGATTTCCGACAATTCGCCGTTCCGACCGAGTTTTTCGTGCACCCCCTCCGCACCAGCGGTGAGAAGTCGTATGCGCGAAATGTGTTTGGCGAAAACTGCAGGCACCCTGTCGGAAATCATGCGAATTTCGTCAGCCACCGATTTTTAAAGATGGCTGGCTATATCAGAAAAATGAACGATGCAGACCGACAAAGTTTTCAGCGGCAGTTTCGCGAACTGGTCGAGCGGAGTCCGTTGGCGGAAGTGGAAAATCTTTTACACCATGCCATAAATGCGTCCGATGATCCGTTGCTTGTATCGCTGATCAAGAGGCGGGTGGCTGACTTTCAAATTGATCGGTGGCCGTCCATCGATACTGCGATGAAAAATGCGGGAAACGGTCTTACCGAGGGGATAATGGGGGCGATGATCTTGAGCCTTGTGCATCGCAACGCTCCCGATCTCGACATGACCATCGAAGTGACCTTTGCCAGAAGCGCGGCGGAAGCTTCGTTCGTGGAACTGCCGTTCTCGATTTTTAACCGAGATGCCGCCGATTATGTAGAGCGGCTCAACAGAGCGCGCTCATTTGCGCGATTGCCAGACCGCCCGCACTCCAGTCCCGCCCCGCTCAATCCCGAGCCTAGGCTTGTCGGAATGGAAGACGTCAGCCCCATTTACGAACGATTTTGTGAGCCGGGAGAGGGCTGGAAGGATCGGGCCGAGACGCACAGCACCATTCAAAAACTCGCCTCTGACCTCGTTTTCCTGCGTTTTTGCCAAGCCGCAGAGCGACATCTCGTGCATACTGATACTGTTCGGCTTCCTACGTTCCTGTCGGTGAAGATGGAGGCTTGGCCCATGGAAACGGGAATCATCGACTATTGCGACCCGGCGGTAAGAATGGTGCCTGCCTAACCGCAAATCAGGTGTTTTCCGACGAGGCGGGTTTCAGGAGTTCGCCTAAAACTGCGGAACGACTGACATGAGCGCCTTGCCGCCCTCCGCCGGTAGGCTTTTCTGCAAGCTGTGAACGGCCGCTTCCTGGGAGCCGGAATCCGGCTTTCGCGAATTTCCCAAAGTCAATCATCGCGCTAATTCGCCTGCACCGATTGCCTCTAAGACCAGGGGTTTAAGTTTTGCGGTCGCCTCCCAGGCAGCGCTTTATGGCGGCATCACTTAAGCCGATGCCTCTACAACAAAACCACGTGGCGTGCCGTGCAAGGTCCTCGCCCGATTCACCGTAAGGTCGCGAGGCTTCAGGGAGTGCGACGATCGCTCCCATCATCGTACCGATGTGCTCGATAAACATCGCGGTGGTTGACGGCTCCAGCGGCTCTCCGGTGATATCACCGGCAAGCCTCGCTGCATGATGTTCCTGGGCTATGGCTTTTGCGTTTCGACGCTGAGATCGCCGATAAATCAGGCTTGCATATGACCCATCTCCCGAGAGACTGGCCAAGGTCAGCCGATAACGGTCGAGAGACTCAGGCGTGAGATCACCCTGCGCAGCAAGCACGAAGAAACTATGTATCGCGGCAACCAGCCCCTCCGCACCGTTTTGGTGAAATCCAAGTTGCTGCCAATTTTCGTCCTGTTCGATGAATAGCTGCCGAAGGACCGCCCTGTAGAGCGCCAACTTGGAGGGGAAATGGCGGTAGACTAGCGCTTCGGAAACGCCGGCCTCTTGAGCGATTTGGGAGGTTTTTGCGCCCTCGTAACCGTCTCGCGAAAAGACCTTGCGTGCTGCAGTTACGATTGCAGCGCGGCGTTCATTAGCTGGCATCCTTGGTTTCTTCATATGCACTTACTTACTTTTGCGTTCCGCCATGGCAAGACGGAAACACGGATTAATGCGCAGAACCGCGTCATCGATGTTTCGAATGTTCTGATGACAGATCTCATTGACTCGCATTTTGCGTATCATATAAGAAGTAAGTGAGCGCTCATTAAATTCGAGAAATAATGCCGAATTTTGAACGCCGACGCTGAATCCAGAGCGGCTACCAGTCCACGGTGGCCCCGGTTTGGCGTCTGGGTTTTCGCCAGGGAAAGGACGACAGAATTGGCCATCGATCCACAGATCGCGCAGATGCTTGCAGCCATGCCGACGTGGCCTGGAGTACGGCACGTTCCGCTGGACATCTTGCGTAAGTCGGTTCGGGAAAGCTCTATCGCCATTCCGCCGGCTGCTGATGCAATAATCGGTCGAACCGAAGAGCGTCTCGTGCCGCGGCCGGGAGGCGAAATTCCGGTCAGACTGTATTGGCCAGAGGCAGAAGGCCGACTGCCGATCACCGTCTACATGCACGGTGGCGGCTACGTCGTCGGGGACCTGGACACACAAGACATGATCGCGCGCGCGCTCTGTGCTTGGGGCGATAGCATCGTAGTCTCTGTCGACTATCGCCTGGCCCCGGAACATCCTTTTCCGGCCGGTCCTGAAGATGCCTTCGCTGCTTTTCGATGGGCCGCTGACAATGCAGTCGAGCTTGGCGGTGACCCTGACCGACTGGCGCTTGCCGGCGACAGCGCGGGAGGAAACTTTGCCTGTGCCGTTGCGCTGATGGCGCGCGATGCAGGCGGCCCACAAGCGCGAGCCGTCATCAACATCTATGGGCCATGCAATTGTCCGGAAACGGAGACACCGTCGGCGCTGGAGTTCGCTGACGGGCCGCTGCTAACGCAAGATGATGTAAGCTGGTTCTGGGAACAGTACCTTAGCGACCCGGCCCAGGCCGAGGACTACCGCGCCTCACCGGTTCGTGCGGCGAGCCATGCCGGGCTTCCCCCTCATTTCGTTGTTACTGCCGAATGCGACCCCTCGCGGGACGATGCCGAATTCTATGCAGCCAAACTCGCTGATGCGGGGGTGACTGTGGAAGCGAAGCGTTACGCTGGAATGGTGCACGGTTTTGCATCCTGGGTTGGTTTCCTCCCGGGGGCCCGCGAAGCACTGAAAGATGCAGGGGCGTTCCTCAAGACGCACTGCGCAGCGTAAATCGACAATCAAAACTGCGGGAGAACAGCCATGGCGCGCGACGCCGAAGTTTTTGCGGGCGGCGTCGCCGTCATAACCGGAGCGGGCTCGGGCATCGGCGCGGGCCTTGCCCGGCGCGCGGGTGCACTGGGCATGACCGTGGTGGCAGCCGACATCAACGAGGCGGCGGCCACCGCGACCGTCGACGCCATTGTGGCAACCGGGGGCAAAGGGGAGGCTGTCCGCGTCGATGTCTCTCGGCCGGAGGAACTGGACGGGTTGGCCGATTACGTATTCGAACGGCATGGCGCAGTGCGGTTGCTGGTCAACAATGCGGGGATCGAGACGGTCGGCTTCACCTGGGAAATCCCGGTGTCGCGCTGGGAAGCCACGCTGGACATCAATATCCACGGCGTGATCCATGGCGTCCGCGCCTTCGTGCCGCGCATGTTGGAAAGCGGCAAGGAGGCGTGGATCGCCAACTTGTCCTCGATCGGCGGCTTTTCGGTGATGCCGGCGCAGACGGCCTATATCGTCACCAAGCACGCAGTGCAGGCCTTCAGCGAGTGCCTCTATCTGGAGATGCAGCTGAAGGGCGCGCCGATCCACGTTTCCTCGATCATTCCGGGCATGCTGAAGACCAACATCTTCAATGTCGAGGCAGGGCTGGGTGAACCAGCAGCGGCGGTCAGTCATCGGCGGAAAATGGCCGAAATGATGAGTTCCTATGGCATGGATCTGGACGAAGGCTGCCGCTTGTTCCTGGAGCAGATCGCCGAAAACAAGTTCTGGGTTCACAGCCAGCCCGAAATGAGCCGGCAAGTGCTGGAGGGGCGCATAGCTTTCTTCCAGCACGAAACGCCGCCCTACATGCCTGACATTGCACGTGAGATCGCCGTCGATTGAACGGAGCGACGAACACTCGGGAGAGAACGTGATGAGTGAGATGCGGTTCGACGGAAAAGTCGCCATCGTCACTGGAGCGGGGGGTGGGCTCGGCAAGGCCTACGCATCGCTGTTGGCAGAACGCGGCGCCAAAGTGTTGGTCAATGACCTCGGCGGCGATTTCATCGGCAATGGCGCAAACGGCGGATACGCTGCCCGTGCTGCGGAAGAAATTCGGGCGGAGGGCGGCGAAGCAGAAGCCAACGGCGAGAGCGTCGGGACAGCGCAGGGGGCCGCAGCCATCGTTGAAGATGCGATGGTTCGCTGGGGGCGGATCGATATCCTCGTTAACAATGCCGGCATTGTCAGCGGTTCTGGACCCATCGCCACCATCACCGACGCGCAGTGGACGAACGACCTTGCGGTTTCCGCAGGCGGCACCTTTTGGCTATGCCGTGCGGTTTGGGAGTCGATGAAGGCGCAAGACTACGGCCGCATTGTCAACGTCGCCTCTGGCTCGTGGTTCGGGATGGGCTCGGGTGTGCCATATCCGGCCGCAAAGGGGGCCATCTGGGCGATGACCCGCGCGCTAGCTTCCGCCTCGCAAGCCAATGGTTGGAACATCAAGGTAAATGCGATCATGCCGATCGCCGGCAGCCGGATGACTGCTCTGATGGGAGAACCGATCAACGGCTTGATGCAGCGCGACTTTCCTCCGCGCGCGGTGGCGCCGGTGGTCGCCATGCTGGCACATGCCGAAGCGCCGTCGAATGGCGAAATGTTTTCAGTGGGCGGGGGAGGGTACGCTCGCGTATTTGCTGGGGTTTCGCAGGGATATCGCGGCACCGACAAGGATTGGTCGCCCGAAGATGCGATCGCTCATTTTGACGAAGCCTTCACAACCGAGCGCTTTTCAGTCCCCGCAAGCTCGATGGATGAGGCCGAACTCTACACGTCAGAGGTGCCTTGGGACGTCTTTCGCCAATTCGTTGCCTGAACAATCGGGAGGAGGGGAATCCCATCGTCGTGTTGGACAGCGGGGTGATGGCGGCGACCAACGAGAAGTAGGCGGGAGAAGATTGAGATGAGCGACGGACGCTGGGGAACCGAAGCCCAAATGACCTATGCGCATCGACGCGACGGGCGTCATTCCGGGGTTGAACCAGGGGAAAGCTGGACGGCAAGGTCGCCATTGTCACGGGTACAGGCCGACCGGGAAACATCGGGATTGCAGTCGTGCGGGCTTATCTCGCACAAGGCGCGCGCGCGGTGATCGGAACCGATTATCGACGGGAACATGCTGATGAGATTGCGGCAATGATCGCCAATGACGGGGCTTCGGGTGATTTCCGTCTGATAGAGCACGATGTCACAGACGAAGCTGCGTGGGATCAGGTGGTCCAAGCAACGATAAGTGAGTTCGGGCAGCTCGACGTCCTGGTGAACAATGCCGGCATGTCCATCCATGGCGGGATAGCCGATACGGCGCTTGGCGATCTACGCAAGGTGATGGCCGTCAATCACGACGCGCTGTTTCTGGGCATGAAGGCGTGTCTTCCCCATCTATCGTCGGCCGTGGAGCGCTTCGACGGCGGTGGTGCCATCATCAACAACCTGTCGATGGCGTCTTACATGCCCAACGCGACCAACATCGGCTATCACGTCTCGAAGGCCGCCGGACGGATGCTGACGATTTGTGCCGCGCTTGAATTTGGCGCGCACAAGATCCGCGTGAACTCGATCCATCCGGGCGTGACGATGACCCCGATCATTCGCGAAGGTCTCGATGCCTGGGTCGCTTCGGGAATGTGGGAGTCGGTTGAAGCGGCGGAAGCGGGACTCGCGGCGATGAACCCGCTTGGGACGGCCAGCCAGCCCGAGGACGTTGCTCACGCTTTTGTCTACCTCGCGTCTTGCGACGCGCGGTTCGTCACCGGTGCATCGATCTACCACGATGGCGCTATCGGCCTTCGCTACTGACGGGGACGATCTGTGCTGACAATTTTGAGCGCCTTGCTGCCTGTGTTTGGGCTGATCGCGCTTGGCTTCGTTGCCGGACGGACGGGGTATCTGGGCGAGGGCGCCGATGGCGTTCTCAGTCACTTCGTCGCCCAAGTTACGCTTCCCGTGCTCACCTTTCGCGCGATTGCGACGATGACACCGGAGGATCTCGGCGTTCCGGCAATGGCGACGGTGGCCATCGCAGGGCCGGCGCTGGTCTGGATCAGCGCATTCCTGTTCGAACGTTGGCGCGGCGAGCAAGCGGGCATGGCCAATGTGGTCGCGATGGGAGCATCGTTCGGTAATGGTGCCTTTATCGGATTGCCGGTCAGTTTGGCACTGCTCGGTCCTGCTAGCTTGGGGCCCTGCGCGGTGGCCATGGCGCTCTACACGATGGTGGTGTTCTCCTGGTGCGTCTTCGTTGGCGTCTTGGCGCAAGGTGGGCAGCATAGCGTGGCGCAAGCCTGCGGTGCCGTGCTGAGGCAACTTTGCCGCAGTCCCTTGGTGATTGGCTGCGTGCTGGGGATTGGTTTTGCGTTGGGGCGCCTACCTCTCACACCTCCCGTTGATCGACTGCTGGAGACGCTTGGCAATGCGACCGGACCTTGCGCGCTGGTCGCGATCGGCATGGTCGTGGCAAAACCCTTGGAAGGACGAGCCGGGCGAGGCTTGGGCATCGCCGTTATCGGCAAGCTCCTAGTCCTGCCGGGGATTACGCTTTGTCTGCTTGCCGTACTCCCGCCGCTACCGCCTGTCTGGGCGGCGACCGCGATCATTATGGCGGGCGCGTCCAGCGCTACCTCCACGTTCATTCTCGCGGCGCAAACAGGACCACGTGAACGGCAATTGGGAGCCGCCGCAGTTGTTCTTTCAACGATAGGAGCCGCCTTCACATTGCCTGGCGTTTTGCTGGCGATCGAGGCGCTTGGTATCGCCCGGTTCACAGTGCCACTCTAGGAAGTGCGTAGAAAAGAGCCCCGGGAAGGCTGACCGCTCCCCGGGGCTCAGGTGATGGCCCTTACCGTGAGAAAGGGCCTATGACGCACGGCTGACGGGAGTGGAATCCCCCCCAGGATCCCGTCATGCAGCCGTGCGCGGAGAGACGATGGCGGCGTTGCTGCAGGCAAAATCGAGCAGCGCCGAATAGTCTTGATTGGAAAATTCGCTGGCACGCGCCGCGCCGTAGACAGCGTGGGCGGCCGCCCCGACGGGGAGGCCCATACGCTGCTCGGCTGCAGCAGTCATCGCCAGGGTCATGTCCTTGAAGGCCAGGTCGATGGTGAAACCCGGTGTCGTATCGCCCTTCAACACCTTGTTGACCATCAGGGTGTGAAGCTGGCCGTTCTGCGCGGTTGTGCCCCCTGTAACCTTGAGGATCGTTTCAATATCGAGGCCAAGCTTGGCGCCTAGCGCGACTGCCTCCGCGCTCACTTCCGCGATGGTGAGAAGGAGGAAATTGTTCACCAGCTTCATGCGGCTGCCGGTGCCGGTGCCACCGCAGCGGTAGATGTCCTTGCCCATTGCCTTGAGCAATGGCTCTACCCTGGCGAAATCGCCGTCGTCGGCTCCGACCATAAACAGCGATTCCCCGCGCTCTGCGTGAAGTACGAGGCGCCCGATCGGGCTGTCTACGAAGGCGATACCATTTTCGGCGCAAGCCTTGGCCACGCGATCGGTGCCGTTGGCATCGATCGTCGACATGTCGAGGAGGAGTGCGCCCGGAGCTGCATTAGCCAGCACTCCATCGTTCCCCAGTACCACCGCTTCGACATGCGGCGTCGCGGGTAGACAGGTGATGATCACTTCGGCGCCACGGGTCGCTTGCGCCACCGAGTTGGCCTTGCTGCCACCCAGAGCGACGATTTCGTCCGCACGGTTGGCATCGAGGTCGAACGCGGTCACGTTATAGCCGGCGCGCTGGAGATGGCGGGCCAATGGCAGCCCCATTGCGCCAAGGCCTATGTAGGCGATCTTCGTCGTCATTTCAGGCTCTCCTCCGGGCGCATCAGGCGGCACCGTGGTTGATGTAGGATGTCTTGCTTTCGGTGAAGAATTCGGCGCTGGCGGAGCCTGTTTCGCGCGGTCCATATCCGGACGGAGCACGAGCGCCGAGCGGGACATGATACTCGAGGCCGGCGGTCGGTGTATTGACCATGACCATGCCGGCCTGTGAGCCCTTGCGGAAGCGTTCCGCGCTCTTGAGGTTCGTTGTCGCGATACCGGCGGTCAATTTGTAGTCGCAGCCATTGGCTGCGGCGATCGCTTCGTCGAGATCTTCGACCATGACGACCGATGCAATCGGACCGAATGACTCCTGCTGATTGCATGCCCACTCGTTGCGTGTTCCGACAAGCAGGGTGGGCGCCATGTAGTATCCGCGGGTTCGCGCTTCGAGTGCGATGCCGCCTGCGGCCAGTTCTGCGCCTTCGACCTGCGCGTTCTTCACAAATTCAAGGTTGGCATTGAACTGGGGTAGATTTGCAACTGGTCCGATCTGTGTGTCGGCATCAAGCGCATGCCCGACCCGATAGCTTTTCGCTGCCTTTTCCAGGCGCTCCACGAACGCGTCATGGATGCCGCGGGTGACGATGAATCGCTCGGTTCCCGTGCAGCGCTGACCGGTCTGAATCCATGCGCCGTTGGCTGCAATCTCGACGGCGAGTTCGAGATCGGCATCGTCGAGAACGACCAGAGGGTTCTTTCCGCCGAGTTCGAGCTGACACTTCGTCATCGTTTCGGCCGCCCGCTTCAGGACGACGCGCCCGGTTTCGGTGCCGCCGGTGAACGTAAGTGCATCTGCGGCGTCGATCATTACGTTGCCGGCCGCGCGGCCATCACCCATGACGAGGTTGAACACCCCGCCAGGCAGTCCGGCTTCTTCAAGAATGGCTGCGAGCTTTACTGCACAACCTGGGACGAAGGTCGAAGGTTTAAGCACGACCGAATTGCCATAGGCGAGCGCGCCAGCGACCTTCCAGGACGGCAATGCGATGGGAAAGTTCCACGGCGTTATCGCTGCGACTACGCCCACCGGTTCACGTGTAACCAGCACGTTGTGGCCTTCGCGCATCGAGTTGTACCACTGGCCCTGGGGTCGGACGACTTCGCCGGCATAGAAATGGAAACATTGGGCTGCACGCAGGGTTTCGCCGATTCCTTCGGCGAGTGTCTTGCCTTCTTCGCGCGCCAGCAGCGTGCCGATATCCCGGCTTTGAGCGACAAGCAGCTCTCCGACCCGGTGCAGAAAATCCGCGCGCGCCTGCATGTTGAATGCGGCCCAACCCGGTTGCGAGCGGCGCGCAGCGTCCATCGCTTCCTCGACGTCTGCGATCCCCGCTTTCGTGTAGTGCCCGACTGCCTCGTCGAGATCGGAAGGGTTGATCGTTTCGAACGGCGTGGCACCTTCGCGCCATCGGCCGTCGATAAAGTTCCTGCCTTCCATCAGAGTTTCTCCGCGATCACGCCGGTCGACTCTAACCGCGCAATATCATTATCAGTAAGTCCTAACTTATATTTTAGAGTTGCAAAGGTGTCTTCGCCCGAACGAGGAGGGGCGTGCCGATAATCTGCCGGTGTCGCACTAAATTTTGCAGGAAATCCAACGAACTGGACTTTGGCACCATCGCTGCGGTCGATCGAGTTGACCAGCCCACGCGCGACGATCTGTGGGTGTTCGAGGATTTCCGGGATGGTGTTGACCTTGCCGCCTGGCAGCTTTGCCATTTCCATAGCGGCAATGAGCTCCGCGGAATTCCATCGCGCCACGGCGGGGCGCATTTCAGCGAGAAGTGCGTCGCGATGGATACTACGTCCGGCGTTGACGACGAACCGTGGGTCCTCCGGCAGGTCAGGCCTCTCGATAAGTTCACAAAAACTGCGAAATTGACGGTCGTTGCCGAGTGCCACCAACACTTCTCCATCCGCACAGGCAAAATCCTGGTACGGGACGGTATTGGGATGCTGATTGCCGAGGCGACGGGGGATCAGCCCTCCGTTCATCCAATTCGACGCCTGGTTGGCAAGGAGCGCAACTTGGGTGTCGAGCAGGGCAAGATCGATTTGCTGGCCCTCACCAGTACGGTCCCTGTGATTGAGCGCAGCCAGAACGGAGATTGCCGCGTAAAGTCCGGTGGTGAGATCGCTGATTGGAATGCCGACCTTCATCGGACCGCTGCCCGGCTGTCCATCGGGCAGCCCTGTTACGCTCATGAGCCCGCTCATGCCTTGGACCAGGAAGTCATAGCCGCCATTGTCCTTGAGAGGACCGTGCTGGCCGAACCCGGTGATTGAGCAATAGACAATGTCCGATCTGATTGCCTTGAGGCTTTCGTAATCGAGCCCGTATTTGACAAGCCCGCCAACGCGGAAGTTTTCGAGAACGACATCCGCTTGGCTCGCCATACTACGGATCAGCTCGGCGCCCTCGGGATCGGCCATGTTGATTGCGACCGAACGCTTGTTGCGATTGGCGCAGAGGTAATAGGCGGAATCGCCTGACCCATCCTCAAGGAACGGTGGCCCCCAACGGCGCGTGTCATCACCATGGCCGGGCTGCTCGACCTTGATGACCTCGGCGCCGAGATCGCCAAGGATTTGCGAGCACCATGGGCCGGCAAGCACTCGCGATAGATCGAGCACACGAATGCCTGCCAGTGGGCCGGTGGCAGTCAGCTCGCTCATTGCCCGATGAACTCTGGGGCGCGCTTTTCGAGGAACGCAGCGACGGCTTCGTGGTGGTCCTGGGTGTGGTGCGCAAGCGCCTGATAGGCTGCCGACAGCTCAAGAAGAGGCGCAAGCTTCATGTCCTGACCTTCGCGAAGAAGCCGTTTGGCCATGCGGGTGGCCTGGCCTGGATTGGCAGCGATTTGCCTGGCGACATCCAGGGCGCGATCGAGGACGCATTCGGGCGGAACGACTTCCGAAACGAGGCCATACTCCTGGGCTTTCTGGGCATCGATGGTTTCGCCAGTCAGCGTCAGCAGGCTGGCGCGCGCCATGCCGATCACCCGGGGAAGCAGCCATGCGCCGCCATCGCCTGGAACGATGCCCAGCTTCACGAAGCTTTCTGCGAATAGCGCGGTGTCCGAGGCAATCCGTACGTCGCACATGCATGCAAGGTCGAGGCCCGCGCCGATCGCCGGACCATTGATGGCCGCAATAACCGGGACTTCGAGTTCATAGAGCGCCAAGGGAATGAGCTGGATGCCGGTGCGATAGGCGTTACGGAGCGGGAATGGAGCCCCCGCGAACATACCTTTGCGCTCGTGCATGTGCTTGACGTTGCCGCCGGCGCAGAAGGCTTTGCCTGCGCCAGTGAGGACGACGGCGCGCACTGAAGCGTCGCGGGCCATGCTTGCGCAGAATTCCGCGATTTCCTCGCTGTGAGCAGTTTCCGAGATTGCATTGCGGGTCTCAGGGCGGTTGAGGGTCGCCACTACAACAGGACCATCGCGAGCTACGCGCAGGAACGGCTCTTCGGCCATCTCGTCATCCTCTCCGGTTGGGGGGAGGATAGCCGCCCCCCTCAGTTCTTGTTGGGATGGACAAAGGGCTATGCCACGCTGCGCGGTCTGGCTAATATTGATTTTCATTAAACCGATATGCGATCGATATCATGGATCTTCGCCAACTGCGCTATTTCTCGGTTCTCGCCGAGACCCTCAATTTTCATCGGGCAGCCGAGCGGCTCAATATGTCGCAGCCACCGCTGACCGTTTCCATCCGCAAGTTGGAGGAAGATCTCGGAGCCCCCTTGTTCGAGCGCGAGACACGCGGGGTTCGCCTGACCGCCGCTGGCCTGGCAGCACTCGGGCCGGCGCGAGCGGCGCTGGCACAAGCCGATATGGTGCGTGACGCAGTTCGGCTTGGCGCGGCGGGCCTTAGCGGCCGCCTGGCCATAGGGTTCATTGGTTCTGCCGTTGGCGGAGTCCTGCCACGCATCGTCTCCCCATTTCGAGAGAAATACCCGCAGGTCGATCTCGTCCTTGAGGAAATGAACAGCGTTGAGATTGTGCGCGCCATCGCAGGGCGGCGGTTGGATGTTGGGCTCGTCCGCCTCCCTGTAATGGACAATAGCCCCGTCGCGATGGAGATAATCGAGCGGGACAGTCTGTACGCCGCTTTGCCGTCGAACCAGGTGCCAAAAGCGTGTCGCTCCATCGGGCTAGCCGAGTTCGCTCACCATCCCCTGATCATCTACAGCCCGGTCAGCGTGCTGCAATCGGTGATCCGGCTTGCTTTCCAGCGCGCCGGGATCATTCCGCGCATCGCACAAGAGGCAACGCAAGTGCAGACCATTCTCGGATTGGTCCAGGCCGGACTTGGCTGGGCGCTGGTGCCGGCCCGCACAGCACGTTTTGTGCCGGACGGGGTTACCCTGCTGCCTCTGGTTGATCGCATCGCGATCGATATGGGAATCGCCTCCGCGCACGACGCGGGACCATTGGCGCGAAACTTCGTGACCACCGCTCTTGATATTCAGTCGGTATCGGAAGCGCCCGATTAAATATTTGAATGAGGCGTCGGGCAGGGGCATCGCAGCGGACCCAGGCGGCACGATACCCGCCACGTTCCGAGAGGATGCCCGAAGTGTTCGATACGCTAACGTTGGCGTCGCTGCCGCCCGTGGATGAGGCATTGCGGCCGCTCATTCGTGATTTCGTCGCTGCCCATGTCGAAGGACTGCCGCTCGACCGTCGCGCACGATCCTGGCAGGGCTTCGACGCCGCCTTCAGCCGTTCTCTCGGCGAGGCGGGCTTTCTCGGGCTGACCTTACCCAAGGCGTATGGGGGGCAGGAGCGGGGACCTTTTGCCCGCTTCGTGGTTGTCGAAGAACTGCTCGCTGCCGGCGCGCCGGTCGCAGCGCACTGGATTGCCGATCGGCAAAGCGCTCCGCTGATCCTTCACTATGGGACCGAGGAGCAGCGAAAGCGTTACATTCCCGCGATTTGCCGCGGCGAGGCGCTATTCTGCATCGGCATGAGTGAGCCGGGAGCCGGTTCGGATCTTGCGAGCGTGCGTACCCGAGCCGAGCGCACGGCTGGCGGATGGCTGCTGAATGGGCAGAAGATCTGGACGACCAATGCAATGCACTCGCACTTCATGATTGCGCTAGTCCGGACTTCGGGAACGCCTGCTGATCGCCAGTCCGGGCTTTCGCAGTTGATCGTCGACCTTTCGCTGCCAGGAATCACTATACGGCCAATCATCGACCTGACTGGCGATGCCCATTTTGCCGAGGTCTTTTTCGACAACGTCGAATTGCCCGACGACGCGCTGGTTGGTCAGGAGGGGCAGGGCTGGGCGCAAGTCACCGCCGAGCTCGCGTTCGAGCGCTCGGGGCCGGAGCGGATCTATTCCAGCGTGGTTCTGCTCGACGCGTGGATCGCGCATTTGCAGAAAATTGGCCGCACCGATGCTGCTCCGCTGGTGGGCCGGTTTATGGCCGAATTGGCAACGCTGCGTGCTATGTCGATCGCCTGCACCGCACGTTTGGCGCTCGGTGAAAGCCCGGTGGTTGAGGCGAGTCTGGTGAAGGACCGCGGTACTACATTCGAGCAAGAACTGCCGATCGCCATCGGCGATGATCTCGCCGGGCATCCCGACGAGCCGGTCGCACCGGAACTGTATCGCACACTGCTCTACGTCACGCACATCGCACCAAGCTTCTCGCTGCGCGGCGGCACTCGAGAGATTTTACGCGGCATTATCGCGCGTGGCATGGGCCTGCGCTGACGGAGGGCAAGATGGACACCAATCAACTTCTCGAACCCTTCGTGCGTATGCTCGAGACAATCTGTCCGCCTGCGGCGGTTCGCGCAGTCGAACAAGGCGAACCGATCGAAGCGATCTGGAACGAATTCAACGCTTCCGGCTTTCTGGACGCGCTGGTGGACGACGACCGAGGTGGGGCAGGGCTTTCATTTTCAGACCTGGAGCCGTTGTTTGAAGCAATGGGGGCCAACACGGTGCCACTGCCGGTTGGCGAAACGATGATTGCGCGCGCGCTATTGGCAAAAGCGGAAATCGAGTTCGGACAAGGCCCTATCGCTCTCGCGACTTCGCACTTCGGGCCGGTGCCATGTTGGTGCGTCGCCGATCAGGTGCTGGTCGATGACGGGGAGCACTTGGTGCTCGTTGACACTCCAATGGTCGCACCGTGTTCTAACGCGCTGCCATTCACTTTCGAGTTGTCGAATGCGGCACTCCCGAAACGGGTGATTCCGCGGCCGGCCGGAGGACTTCGCGTACTGGCTGCCGTTCTGCGGTCGGCGATGATTGCAGGTGCGGCCGGCCGATTGCTGGAAACTACTGTGGCATTCGCCAATGAGCGTGCGCAGTTCGGCAAGCCGATCGGGCGGCAGCAGGCGCTTCAGCAGAACCTTGCGGTGATGGCGCAAGACATCGTAGCCGTCAGGATCGCCGCACAGATAGGCTGTGCGTGTGGTCTCGAGCCCAATCCGCTGGCCGCGGCGGTTGCTAAGGTTACGGCATCCACCGCTGCAGGGCGCATTGCCGCAACGGCACACGCTATCCATGGGGCGATCGGCATCAGTGAGGAGTTTGACCTTCAGTTGCTTACGCGTCGCCTGCACGATTGGCGACTGGCCGATGGTGCTGAAAGCTACTGGTCCGCGAGTTTGGGCCAGGCGCGGCTGAGTTCGTGCGCACGCTCCGTTGATTGGGTTCGGACCGCAGTCAGCATGAGCTGACTGCGGTTTTGCGCACTACTCCGCTGCCTGCTGAAGTTTGGCGTAAAAGTCCTCAAACATCAGGCGAGTGTCGAGGCTATGGTAGGCCCTGATGCGCCTGCCGTCAGTGCGAGGCTGGTAGGTTCCATTGGCCTGGAGCAATGGTGCGAAGATCGTTTCGAAGCGGCTCGCGCCGGTCCCCTCGTACCGCTTCACGGGTGACATTTCTGTGGGCTGTGCGGCCGAGAGTCCAGAAAGCAGCACCAAGGGGCTGTCGCCCATCGTCCACGTTTCGCCACTGTTCAACTTGTAGCGCTCGCCGTACGTGCGGATCGTCTCGTACATTTTCGTGTACAGCCACTCTCCAACCGCGCCTTGGCGCGCCACGCGATTATGGAGCTCGACGATCGAGACTTGGCACTGCGAATATGCCGCGTCTGGAACCTGCCACAGCGGCACGACAGTATCGTTGAAAACGTATTGAGCGGCCTGACGGTCGATACCGAAATTGTATTCGGAAGCGCCGCCTGCAGGATAGGCCCCCCCCCCGATCCAGATCAGCGTGAATTTCTGAGCAATTTCCGGTGCGATCATCAGCGCGCTGGCGACCTCGGTTAGTCCGCCGCCCACAGCGATGTACAGCGGTAATGCGCTGTCAGTCCTCATCGCCTCCTTGATGATCGCCATTGTGCCGGCCGACCGATCAGGCGTCACCGGTGTTGGAAGCTTATGCTCGGCACCGGTGACGACCTGCACTCGGCTTTCGCGCCCCATGACCGAAAGCATTTCGTGCGCAATGGCCGTTGCGTTAGCCGCGGATTCCGAGCGGACTGGAGTGCCGGTGGCGATTATACCGCGCAGATCTAATGAAGGGGACAACACGGCGTGTACCGCCGCAAACAGTCCGTCGACATCGCCGGCCAGATCGTTCACCAGCAGGAAGCGGGCACGCGCTCCGAGCGGAGGCATGAATGCAGGCAACTGCCTGGCTATCGGAGCGGCGATGGAGAACGATGGGCGGAGCGAAGCGGCCAGCATAGTCGCTGCACCGCCAGCTATCATCTGCCGGCGGTCTATGCAGAGCCCTTCTTGTCGTTTCATTGCCGGTGCTCCCCTAGCTTGCGTCGCGGTGAGCAATCGGCGGGATCGTGCCGGAAAAGCGGTTCAAGCCAGATCGCGCCGTTGCCGCACGCCTGCCGGGCAGGGCAACCATCCCAGTGACGCCGGAGGGGAGTTCGACGTCCAGGCGATAGCGATTACCGGACGTGCTCCAATCGGTTGAGATTGTACCGCGAATACTGTGGTAGGTGGCGCCGCCGCCACCCAGTCTTGGGTCCATGATCGGCGCGATCTCGGCCTTTGTGAAGCCGGGTTCGGCAGGGGCAATCCCCCCTATGCGTCGAAACAGAAACGAACCTATGGCCCCGAATGCGTAATGGTTGCGGCTGTTCATTCCGACATCGCCTTCGTCGCTATTCCATCGCTCCCACATCGTGGTAGCCCCTTGCTCAACCATATACCCCCAGGAGGGTTTCGAGCGCTGAAGCAACAGGGTCACCGCCATTTCGACCTGCCCCGCCAAAGCGAGGGCATCGAGGATGTGCGGGGTTCCGAGGAAGCCCGTCGAGAGATGGTTTTTGCGTCGCACGATGTCGGTCACCAGATGCTTGCCGGCTTCCAACGCTAGATCAGGCGTCAGGAGCCCGAACCGGATGGCCAGGACATGGCTTGTCTGACTACCATTACCGACCGTGCCGTCCGGTTTGACGTAGGCGGAATTGAAAGCGGCCCGGATCGTCTCGAATAGGGCTTGGTACTTGGCGGCAGCCGCAGGATTGCCGATGGCTTGCGCCATCTCGGCCATCATTCGTGCGTTTTGGGCCCAAAATGCTGTGCCGATGAGAGCCTTTGACGTAGTTTCCATGCCTGGATTGGCCGTAGTCGCATCCACGGAAAGCCAATCGCCATAGTCGGCTCCGCGTCCCTTGGTCCACAGATGGTCGGGGTTCGCGCCAAGGATCCACTCCATGTAGCGTTCCATGGCGGACCAGTTGGCGGCGATCACGCCGGTATCGCCGTATTGCCGCCATGCAGTCCAAGGCAGGATGATCCCGGCGTCGGCCCACCCCGGAGAAGACAGGTTGACGGTTGGCACGTAGGGCGGGATGCAGTCGGGAAAGCCACCTTTCGCCGATTGGCCGTGCCGAACATCTTCCATGACACGGGCCGTGAATGCGCCGACATCCATATTGAAGGCAGCGGCGGGCCAAAACACCTCCGCATCGCCCATCCAGCCCAGACGCTCATCCCGCTGGGGGCAATCTGTCGGAAGGCCGAAGAAGTTCGACTTCTGACTCCACACCGCATTCTGCCAGAACTTGCGGACTACCGGGTCGCCCACGCGAAACTCGCCAGTCAGCTCCAGATCCTGATGACCGACGAGCCCCTCGATCGACCACGCCGTGACATCATCGGGAACTCCAGACACTTCGACATAGCGAAAGCCATGATAGGTGAAGCGCGGTACCCATACCTCATGCCCGCGACCGGCGGTGATGTAGATATCGCGTTGCCAGGCCGTCCGCAGGTTTGACTGGTCGGCACGGCCATCCGCAGTCAGCAGCTCCGCGAACCGCATTTCGATTGAGGTGTTGGAACTTGCCGTGACCGTGAGGCGCGGCCACCCGGCGAAGTTCTGGCCGAAGTCGAGAAGGAACCGCCCAGGGCCAAGGCGCCGGGTCGATACGGGCATTTTGGTTTCGCAAACGCGGATTGGCGGGCACCGCTGCGGTTCGACCGGAACCGAGGGAGCATCGATCAATTCAGCGTCGCGCCAACCTTGCGTCTTTCCATCGGCAACTGCCCAATCGGCTTTCTCCAGGCGTGCGTCGTAGATTTCGCCATCGTAGATGCTGGCAGCCCGGATCGGTGCCTCTGAGATCTGCCATCCAGGCCCCGTCGCGATTGTTTCGCGCCGTCCGTCGACGTATTCGATTTCGAGCTGGGCCTTGAGGCGGCAGGGGGCATGGCCGAATGAGAAACGGCCATTGACGCTGAACTTCGAGCCATACCAGCCATCGGCGATCATGAAGCCGAGGGCGTTATCCCCGTCACGGAGCGCATGCGTGATGTCGTAGGCCTGGTAAAGCACTCGCTTCGATGGATCGGTGAACTCAGGTGCAAGCTTGCGATCATCGACCGCTGTGCCGTTTACATGTGCCTCGTAAGCTCCAAGCGCGGTGGCATAGAGACGCGCAGCGCGCACCTTACCGTTGAGTGTGAATGTCTTGCGGAGCAAATTTGCCGGATAAACCGGCCAAGGCTCTCCAATCGGCAGGGTTCCGGTGGCCGGGAGCACATCGGTCCAGGCGCGGTCGTCAAACTCTGTGCGTTCCCATCCATCTGGCGCCTCATTCGTAATCTTCCAGCCAGGAGACGCGGAACTCAGACGTTCGTTCATGCCCGGACCGTGGCGGAGCACCGCGGCAAGAACGGCGGGCGCGATACCGAAGCCGATCTCCCGCCGCACCGCCACGGCAAACACGTTACGCCCTTTCTTCAAGGCGACCCGGTAGACCGCCATCTGGGTCCAATGGATCGGCCCGTCCTGCGGATACTCCTGGGGAACGGGAAGGGGGACGCCATTCAGCCACAGGCCGGTTGTTTCATTTGCCGAAATGCAAAATTCAGCGGCGCCTCCCGGATGATCGAAGCTCCATCGAAAATGCCGATGGGCGCCAGCCTTGGGATTCTCGGTTCCCGCAATCCAGTGTAGGCCAGCCAAACGGTCGGCGCGCGCGACTTCGGTTTCGCTGGCGAGCCATTGCGCTTGCCAGTCGTTAGCAGCCGCCAAACCGGTCTCCCAAATGGCTGCGGGGCTGCGCAAGGGCGCCGGGGATGACCCGTTCCAGACCTCGACCTGCCAAAGCGCGCGTGAGTGCGATGGCAAAGGCGTCCCGCCATAGGGAACATCGACCGACTGGGCGGAGCTGACTTTGCCGCTGTCCCACAGCAGATTTCGGCCGGCGGCCAGGTCCTCATCGCTCCGCGCGACAGTAACGCGATATGCGGTCTGAGCTGTACGCGCCGCTGGATCGCCGTACTGCCAGGAGAATCGCGGCGGCAGATCGCCAAGCGACAAAGGGTTCGCAAGGCCGCAGGTCCGAAGTGTAGAAACCTCGGGGATACCTGAGGTCCGTGCGCAGACATCGAGGGGGCGGAGCGCCAGGCAGGAGCCGGCAACGCCGATGCCGATCGCTTCTCGACGGTTGAATTGCATAGCGCGTGTTTCCTTCACGGACGCAGGGTTGCGGCGTCGATGCGGGTTTGTGCGGTCAACACGGGGTCGATAGCCGATCGGCTCAGTTCCACGCGGATATTGGCTGCCGAGACGGTCCAGTGCCGCTTAGGGACATCGTAGGATGCCAACAGGCGCGGGTCGGCGGTAAGTGTCACCGTCCGTTTTTCACCAGGCGCAAGTGCTACCTTGTCCCATCCGATGAGGCGTTTCGCCTTGCCGGGGAGCGTCACGTAGACTTGCGGCACGTCGGCGCCGGCCACGCTTCCGACGTTGGTCACTGTGAAGCGGACGGTGAGAGCCTTGCCGCCTTTGGCCTGGAGCTTGGAGTACGCAAACTGCGTGTAGCTGAGGCCATATCCGAAGGCATAGGCCGGCTTTGCCGCCTTGCGATCGAACCACCGGTATCCTGCGTCCGAGCCTTCTGGATAGCGAATGTCGAATGCCGGCGAGTTGGTGTTTATGCCGTAGTTAGCGCGGTCCTCTTTGCTGGGAGGAGGCAAGTTGGCGCCAGGCAGAGTGGGATTGGGCAACTGGTCGAGGCGTGCAGGGAACGTCACGGGCAGGCGGCCGGAGGGATTGACCTTACCGGCAAGGATATTCGCGATAGCTTCGCCCCCGCGCTGGCCGGGGAACCAGGCCAGCAGGATCGCCCCCGCTTTGTCGGCCCACGGCATTGCGACGGGGTTGCCCGTCTCCAGCACGACGATATTGCGTGAATTGGCCGCCGTAACCGCAGCAATCAGCTCATCCTGCCCGGCATCGAGCGAAAGGTCTCGCTGATCGAGTGCTTCGGTGGCGTATTTCTCGCCGAAGACTACTACCGTATCGGCAACGCGCGCTGCGGCGGCTGCGGCCTGGACATCGCTGCCGTCGAGGAATGTTACTTGGGCAGTCGGGAAGGCGTGGCGGATCGCCTCGAGAGGCGGAGTACCACCGTACCCCTTGCGGGCGAAGGAGGCGGCCACGCCTTCGCGTACCGGTTCGACCTTGCGGAATCCTCCAACTGGAGCGACCTGACTGGATCCGCCCCCGGAAAGCACGCCAATATCGGCGTGGCCGCCAATCACCGCAATCTTCCGCGCCGCTGCCCTCAGCGGAAGCAGGTTTTGCTGGTTGCGCAGCAGCACAATACCTTCTTCGGCGGCACGGCGAGCGACCACGCCATTGGCGTCATAGTCGATACTCGAGGTTGTCGATGGATGGGTGTCGAGCCCATGCGCATAGAGGCTGCGCAGGATACGCCGAGCGGCTGTATCTACGGCACTTTCAGCGAGGGGCCCGGCGTTAAGTGCGCTTATCAGCTCGGTGGAAAACCAGCGCTTGGCGTCGAGCTGTTCGCCTTGCTGTTGATCCAGACCCGCCTCGAGCGCGGAAAGCGAGTGAACAGCGCCCCAGTCCGACATGACAAAGCCCCTAAAGCCCCAGTCCTTGCGCAAAACCTGCGTCAGCAGGAACGGGTTTTCGCAAGCGTAAATGCCCCCAACCTTATTGTAGGCGCACATCACCGAGCCCGGATTTCCCTTTTCGATGCCGATTTCGAAGGCGAGGAGGTCGCTTTCGCGCATGGCCGCCTCGTCCATTTCCACCGATGCGCTCGAGCGACCGGTCTCTTGGTCGTTGAGAGCAAAATGCTTGATGGTTGAGATGACGTGGTTGGATTGGATGCCCTGGATCTGCGCACCGGCAAGTGTACCGGCGAGCAGCGGGTCCTCTCCCAGATATTCAAAGTTTCGACCGGCCCGGGGATCGCGCACCAAATTAACGCCGCCTCCAAGCATCACGTTGAAACCCTTGGCGCGCGCTTCTGATCCGATCATCCGTCCGCCGTCCCGAACCAGTGCGGGGTTCCAGGTAGCGGCAAGCGCCAAGCCTGAAGGGAGGGCGGTCGCAACGTCGCCGCGACGCATGTCCATGAGGTTGGAAACCCCAAGGCTCGCATCCGTCGCTATTTGCGGCGGGACGCCCAGGCGCGGGATACCGTCTACGTAGCCGGCGCCAAGTGTGACGCCTTCGGGGCGCGATGCGGGGGCAACCATCATCAGCATGCGCCCGTGGAGAAGTGAGACCTTTTCCTCTCTTGTCATCTCGGCGAGAGCCTTTTCTGCTCGGGCATCGACGTCGTCCGAGCCAGGCGCCGCGTTCGCAGAAATCGCGGTCGCAGCGAGTGCGAATAGACCGGTACTTGCGAACAGGCGCGTCGTGATCTTCGCCATCGAGTCATTCCTTCCCAAATCTGTTCGCGCTCCGGCGAAAACTTGAGACGGGAATATTGGCGAGCAACGCGTCCTGTCAATAAATTGTTCGATACCGTTCGATTTAGTGATGCAAGCTACGCATGGGCGGCTTGCCGCCGTGTTGAGCATGTGAAAAAAGCCACCGTGATGAATAGTCAGAACAAGCCTAAACAAACTCGCCGAGGGCGCCCGAGCCTGGCCCGTGCGTCCGCGATCGATCGGCTGATCGTCGACATTGCCCGCGCGCAGTTTCTTGCTGACGGTTTCGACGCCGTCCCGATGGAGCAGATCGCGGCGAAAGCCGGTATCTCCAAAGGCACGCTCTATGCCCGCCATCCGTCCAAGGAGGTGCTGTTCAGCGCCGTGATCGAGGCGTCGATCAAAGACTGGTCGGACGAGGCCGCAAAACAGGATGATCAGCTTGGCGACAGCATTGACCAGCGATTGCGTCATCACGCGCGGACGATCGCAACGTTTCTGCAGAAACCAGATGTGATGGCGTTGCAGCGCCTCCTGCTTTCGGTACGCTCGCGCTTTCCAGAACTCGCCGCAACCATGCACGAGCGCGGCTATCGTTACATCGTCGACCTTATCACGGCCGATATGGTCGCCGCTGGTGAACGCGATGGCTTGCCACCTCGGCAGCCCGAAGCGGTCTCTGCCATGCTCGTTGCTGCGCTCTCCGGCTTCCAGATGCAGGAAGAGGGCTTGGCAGATAGCGGCAAAAGTCTGGAAACCTTTGCCGAGCGGCTGGTCGATGTGATTGTCGCGGGGCGGAATGCTTGGTGACCTCTTGATATTCGAACGATACCGTTCAATATAATCGAGTCTGAGGATCCATTTCCTCGACTCGATGAGGATGACTGATGCGCAAGTTTTCGATTGTTTTCGCCGCCGCGACGTTGGGTGTTGTTGCGATGCCCGCGCTCGCCGCCAAGCCTGCAACCGCGGCCCCGGCGCCGGCAAAACCGGCTGCGGCGACTCCCGCAGCCAAGGCAAAGTACACAACCGCCGACACCGATATTGGCACGCTGCTTGACGATCCCGTAGCCAAGGCGATTGTCGAGAAGAATATCCCGGGTTTCACCACCAACGATCAGGTCGAGATGGCGCGCGGGATGACGCTCAAGGCGGTCCAGCAATTCGCGCCGACAGACGTCACCGATGAGCGCCTTGCCGCTATCGATGCCGAGTTTGCGAAGTTGAAGTAAACCGCAGTTCTGCGAAAAAGTGACCCCGCGCACGAAAGCAGTACGCGGGGTTTTTTTGGTCTGCAGGTTGATCGGTTCACGCTACGCCGATCAGACCTGCGCGTGCATATGTTCGCGAAAGTCTGATCGTTTTCTGTCCGCAGGTGTCAGGCCGCCTGTGGGCGGAGGCGTTCGTCGGGTTCGGGCGGGAAAATGGCTGGCTGACCCGGATCGTATGTGCGGGTCAGCAGAGCGATAAATGCCTTGTCGGTCATGGGCTCGCTTGGCGTCTGCAGTACTTCGCCGCGGGCGCGCAGGTCCGCGATTAGCATGTCGATGATCTGATCGTGTGTCAGATCGTCAGAGTGGTCCAGCGCGACCTTAAGTTCGTTGTAGTCCATGTAGACGTCTGCTCCCCAGTGCACGAGGAAGCGGAACTCTTCCTCGGGAATCTGCTGGATCACCTTGCCGTTGGTGGTGATTTGCCAGCCCGTTGGATTGTCGGGGTCGGCTCCCATGAGCGAGTTGATCGCGAGTCCTTCGGGGCGACGCATCGCTGCCGGACCGTTGGATTCCGCCGTGTGGAACATCATCTCGTTTTCAACGACTACCGCGCGCCCCCACATAGGGGCTCTGATCTGTTGGGGCGCTGCCTGGGGCCCATCCGGCCAACAGGTGAAGCCGCCGCCGACGCGACCCTTGTAGTACCACGTGATGACCTGCGCTTTTTTGGCCTGCCAGCGCTTGAAGAGCCCGGTCTTGACCATCGTATTCATGAGCCAGATCGGGGTGTTCTGGTAATTGATGCCGCGAAAGCGCGTGGCGTCGACATGTGGACTGCCACCGCCGGAACAAGGCCCCTGGATGTTGAAGAGCATGTTCTCCGGGGTTGCGTATTCAGCTCCCCAATATCCGCGAACCAGATCCAGAAAGCCGGTGTTGAAGAAGCAATCTTCGATCTCCGGATGGATTACCGTGTGGCCTTGGGCGAGGTAGCCCCGGAATACGGGAGTGAGAAACATATCCCACGTTGGCGTAAAGCCTTCCGGTACTGCCCCCGAGGTTGTGGCGATAACTTCTTCGGGCGAATTGAAGTGCTGGGCAAGGATCAACGACCACGGTCCGTTCCTGCGCACAACGTCGAGAAGGCGGGCGTGCTGATCTGCGGAGAATGCGTCTTCGATCACACGTGGCGGCGCGATCGGTCGAAAGATGGATGTGGTCTGATTCATGTCATCGATCTCCTTTGCAGCGGCCGCTCTCAGGCGACCTTTCTGTTGATCCGCGTCGTCGTGGCCTCTGGCGTCGCCACCCTGACACTCGCATTCGCGTTGGATTTCCGGTCGGAATGGAGCCTCGCTGAAGCCCTTGGATTCTGGACAGGCTCTGGTGTGAAGGAAGCTATTCTGCCTGCCATGGGACGAAGGACGGCAGGTCTGACGCTTTTCCTTCAAATGCCGGACTACGCTTTTCCAGGAAGGCTGCGACGCCTTCCTTCCCATCGCCGATGCTGGTGTGAAACATCGCCAGCGACTCTACATCGTGAGCGCTGCGAGGATGTGTTTCGGCGCTGTTGCGCAGAACCATTTGACGGATCAGCGCGACGCTGACGGGCGAACGATCCCGGACCAATGAGCGAGCGAAGGTGCAGGCGTCCTCCATAAGCGCCTCGGGAGCGTGAAGCGATCGGGCAAGCCCCTTTTCGAACGCCTCCTGAGCGCCGAAAATGTCCGCGCGATAGAACCATTCAAGCGCGTGGGATAATCCGACTATGCGGGGCAGGAACCAAGTGGAACACGCTTCTGGCGTAATGCCAAGACGACCGAATACGAAGCCCATTCGCGCTTGGTTGGACAGAAGCCGAAAGTCCATCGGCAGGGTCATGGTGGCACCGATACCGACCGCTGCTCCGTTGATGGCGCCAACGATTGGTTTGCTGCATGCGAACATGGCCAACGCGACCCGGCCACCTGTATCGCGAACACCCGTCTCCATCTCTTGGGGTAGCGGGCGTTCCCTGAGGTCCGCCAACGACGGCGCCAGAGCTTCATCGAGGCCAAACACATTGCCTTCGACCGAAAGATCCATGCCGGCGCAAAAGGCGCGTCCTTCCCCGGTCACGACGATGGCGCGTACCGCGTCGTCATCGTTCGCGCGGCGGTACGCGTCGACCAATTCATCGGCCATGGTGACGGTGAAGGCATTGAGGGCTTCAGGGCGATTGAGTGTCAGACGCAACAGCCCGTCGTCATGTTCGTAGCGGATCGTGCTGTAGCTCGTCATTTCACAATTCCATGCAAGGCGGGTGATAGCGTCGGAAGCGAAAAGGCGCTTCCCGCAGGATTTCACATTTCAACTACCGAGAGGATGTGGTTCGCCTGTCCGGGGAATACGTAGTCGAATTCGAAGTGCATGCTCTCGCCCAATTGGCCGGCACGGATCAGGTCGGTCTCCACGAATACCTGTACACCGGCGCGGCCGTAAGCAAATCGTTGGCACTGGCCGAAGACCGGCGAAGCGTCGAGCCGAGCATCGATCGCCGCATCCCCCGGCCGGGCGCGATTCATGCTGATGTGAATGCGGCTTCGAAAATCCGGATCGTTCGTAGCAAGGTCCTGCAAGGCAACGGTAAGGGCTTCGAGGTCTTCAAGCTCACGGATAAGGAAGCCGAAGTGAAAGCTGGCTTCGGGATCAGCCGCAAGCATGGCGCGGTAGGCGGTGACGGCGTCGTCTTGCTGATCCGTGCCAACGCCCAGGGCGCTGCGAATTGCATCGATCAGCCTGACTTGGGGCTCAGGCAGAGCCGAGAGGTAGATGATTCCGTCCCCGCGCGCATAGTGGCTCGGAGCAACGACAAATCGATAGAAATTGCCACCGGGCAGCGGCAGCATCTGCGTTTCCTCCAACCCGAACAGAGCAAGTAGTTGGGCGGCCAGGGGGCCGTCGTCGGGATTGCGGTAATGCAGTGCCAAATGGCCCACGGTGCGACCCGTAGGGCTGGTAATGTGCTCGCTCTCTTCGCGTACGGTTACGCCAGTCATGTTTCGGTGTTCCCTCTGAACCTGCAGTGGTGTCCCGACCGATATTTTGCCGATGATTCCCGGGCACCCGCCCGTGGTCGTTACAGGGGCTAACTAAATAAGTGAGCACTTACAAGATAAATTGACATCAATCCATCGCGCTGCGCATTTATCCATTGAATTCGTGCATATGTAGCAATCTACGCATTCAGATTCATCCGAAATCACGCGTATGTGGTGTAAAGGGCTCCTGTCGTGACGAGCGAGAAAATGCCGAAACCTAGGATTTTGTATGAATCGGCCGCCGAAAGTGCCGCTCTGAGAACTCTCGCTCTCGACCATATCACCGCCGTCGATACGACGCCGCGGCAGTTGGCCGAGGCGGCCGCTCAAGCCGGCTGCGCGGGAATCTGCCTGTTCATGGAACCCATGGCCGTGCTGCCCGCGATGCTGCCATTCGATCTTTATGGTGCTCCGCGAGCCCGGCGCGAATTGGCCAGTTGTTTCGCCGATCTCGCGCTCTCGCTCGATCTTGCCTATCCGTTCACGTTGACCGGGCGAAGCGACCTTGCGTTGTTCGACACGGCCTTCGAAACCACCGCCGAACTGGGCGCGCGTTTGGTGAACGTGTTGGCTTATGATCGCGATCCGGCGCGCCGCCTCGATAACTTCGGCCGGTTCTGCGATAGTGCGGCTGAGTTTGATCTGGGCGTTGCGGTCGAATTCTATCCGCCTTCGCAGATCTGTTCGCTGGCGGCGGCGCTTGAGCTGGTGGGGGCGGTCGACAGGCCTGGGCGAGTGGGCGTAAATGTCGACATTCTGCACCTCGTGCGCTCAGGCGGAACGCTGGCCGAACTGAAGGCTGCACCGGCCGGTTCCATCCTCTACGGACAGCTCTGCGATGGCATGCTTGCTGCGCCCGAGGATATCGAGCACGAAGCCTCCCGCGCGCGCATGCTAGCCGGTGAAGGGCAATTCGATCTTGCGGGTTTCGTGGCGTCGCTGCCACTTGAGACCCGGTTCAGCGTGGAAATCCCGCGCGATCACGCGCTGGCTCAGTCATGCGAACGCCGCGTAGCCGATGCGGTGGACAGCGTTCGTGCGGCGCTTGGCTGGGAGGAAAGAAAAACGGCGGAGAGCCCCCCAGCTCTCCGCCGTCCCTGACCCAAGGGTGGGTCAGATCGCGCGGAGTCGGGAGAGTTCCGCTGCGGATAGGGTGAGGGAGGCGGCCTTGACGCTTTCGCGCACCTGCTCGGGGCTGGAGCCGCCGAAGATCGGCACCGTCTGGTCGGGCTGGTTGGTGAGATAAGCCAGCACCACTTCGTTTACCGATACGCGGTGCCGTTCGGCCAGTTCGATTGCGGCAGCAAGGCGGGCGTCGTTGGCAGAGTTGGCGTAGCGCGCGATGAGTTGCTCGCCGAGGTCTGCGCCTTTCGCACGCTTGGTGAAATAACCGCCGCTCTGTGCGGCGTAGGCCAGGATCGGCAAGCCGGCGGTGTGGACGCCCTCGTACTCGCCCTCGTAGTAATGGACATAGCCCTGCTGCGCAGCGGCGGCCGCGTCAGGCACGGCGAGACCCCAGAACGTTTCGGAAGCGACGAAGCCCGGCTTGCCGATCGAGGCGGCGTAAGAGTTAGCCGCCTTGATGCGCTCGGCCGACCAGTTGGAGGCGGCGAAGTGGCGGATGCGTCCCGCCTCCTGATGCTGGACGAGGGCATTGACGATCACCTCGACCGGCGCATCCTCATTGTCCATGTGCAGGAAATAGAGGTCGATCGTCTCGATGCCGAGGTGATCGAGGCTCTGTTGCAGGTCCTGCGCCACATCCTCGGGCGTGCAGCGGTTGCGATAGTCGCCTTTGCGCAAGTCGAAGAAGCCGCCCTTGGTGGCGATCACGAAATCCTCGCGCTTGCGGGTCTTCAGCCAGGCGCCGACCGCGCGCTCGCTGGCGCCCGCCGGAGCATCCGGCATCCAGTCGCCATAGGACCGGGCGGTGTCGATGAAGTTGCCGCCGTGGGCGGCGAACGTATCGAGGATGGCGTTCGACCGGGGCTGGTCGATCATCCAGCCCAGCATGTTGGTGCCGTAGCATAGCGGGCTGATCGAAAGATCGGTCTGGCCAAGTGTCACTCGTGCAAGCATTTAGGTTTCTCCCATGAAATTAGATTGGCTGCCGTGTCGGCGTCGCTTGTTAATCTGAAAGGGCAGCGGTCGGTCGGGTGCCACCAGGTGGAGTGGATAGATCGACGGCGCACGCGGCGGTGTCCCGCGGCGACTCTGCTCGTGCGGGCTTGGGCGCCGGGCGCGTCCGCGGGATCGGCGAAAAGGCCGATCGAGGAGGTGGAATGTTAGGTTTTGCGGCCGCGCGCTGGCTTTGCCAGCATCGAGGCTAGCTGGCGTAGTGCCGTTCGAGCGCTTCGTCGGTGAAGCCAATGCCGCGGCAGCAGAACCAGACGGCATCGCGCACGATGCGGTCGCGATCTCCCTCGTATGGGGAAGCCTGCGGGCCCAACGCCTGGATGGCGTTGAGCATGGTGCCGACGTGTTCGATGAACATCGAGGTGTTGCGGTCGTCGATCGCAATCCCGACAACGTCACCGTCGGCGCGCGCCTTCTCAAGGGCGACGCGGATGCGTTCGCCCATGATGCGTCGGGAGCGGCGATAGACAAGCGCGGCAAAGCTTCCGTCGCCGGTAAGGCTCGCCAGCAGAAGTCGAAAGCCTTCCTTGAAGTGCTCATGCCCATCGGAGGCCACAAGCATGAAATAGGAACGCATGTTGACGACCAGACCTCTGCCGTTCAGTTCCTGCAGCCCCAGCATGGCATAGCTCTCGTCCTGCTCGCGGATCGTCTGCCGCAGGACTGCGCGATACAGCGTCTGTTTGGACGGAAAGTGCTGGTACATCAGGGCTTCGGAAACGCCGGCCCCTCGCGCGATATCCTGCGTGCGCGCGGCTTCGTAGCCTTGGCGGGAAAAAATCCGGCGCGCTGCCTCCAGGATCAATGCCCTGCGTTCGCCTGCTTTCATCCTGGTCCGGGTCATCGCTGGAAATCCTAGGGGCGAAAGGCCTGCTCGCGCAAGGGCGAGCAGGCTTTCCCACAATTTGATGACCCTGCGTCACGGGTGCAGCCGATAGGAGCCGTCCTCAGGATGACGCGTCTCGTTGAAGAAATCGACGAGACGCCAGGGCCAGGACAGGAAAACCCTGCCTTTCGAATTGTTGTAGTAGGAATTGGCCCGGGGATGGGTCCAGATCATCTCGGGCATGCGCGCCTCGACCTTGCGGTTCCAGGTATCGAACGCTTCCTGGGTGACCTCGAAAGCGCGCGCGCCGGCGGCCACTGTGCGGTCGAGGGCCTCGATGATCCAGTTCACCTGGGCTTCCGAGATAAGATTCTGTCCGGCGGCATGGTTGGGCGCGCTGTTGGGCCCGACCGTGTGAAAGTAGTTCGGATAGCCGGGTATGCACATGCCAAGGTAACTGCGAGGATCCTCATCCCCCCATTCTTCGCCGAGCTCCCGTCCACCGACCCCCTTGATGGATAGGTCCCCGATCATTTTTGCGACATTGAAGCCTGTCGCGCACACGATCACATCGCATTCGAAGACGGAGCCATCCTTCGCTTCGATGCCGTTCGGCAGAATGCGAGCGATGCCGCTGTCCTCCAAATGGACGTTGGCGCGCGCGAGTGCGTCGAACCAACCATTATCGAGGATGATACGCTTCGAGAAAATGGGAAAATCGGGCGTCAGCTTGGCGACCATGTCGGGCCGGCTCCCGAATTTCTGATTGAGATACCAGAGCGCATATTGGCGCGCCTGCTCGTTGTGGGCGGAGACGGAGTGGTCGTTGCCTTCCCAAGCTGGGTCCTTGAGCACGTTGGCGAACAGGCCGTCGGCCGCCGACCAGTATACCCTGAAGCGGAACCATTCCTTGAAGCTGGGGATGTTGGCGAGAGCCCACTTCATACCCTCGTTCACTTCGTGCGCGATTTCCGGGTTGTAGATCACCCAGTGCTTCGTGCGTTGAAAGACGGTAAGCTCGGAAACTTCTGGGGCAATTGCGCCGACGAGCTGCGCCGAGCTCGCACCGGTACCGATCACTCCCACGCGCTTGCCGCGTAAGTCCAAATCGTCCGGCCAGGCTGCCGTGTGCACCAGAGTGCCCTGGAATTCGTCGAGCCCGGCAATGTCGGGCCACTTGAAGCGGTTTACCGGCCCATGCCCGTTGATCACAGCGTTGGCGACGAGGATCTCGACTGTGCCATCCTGCTTGCGGACCGAGACGCGCCAGACGGCATCGATCTCGTCGTAGACCAAGGTTTCCACCTTCGTTCCAAATTGCGTGTCGGCACGCAGTTCGTACTTGTCGGCGATCGCGAGCATGTACCGCTGCATGTCGGCGCCGTGCGGATGATAGTGCTGCCAATCTGGCCAAATCTCCCAGCTGTAGCTGTAGAAATGACTGGGCGTGTCGACGCCTACGCCGGGATAGCGGTTCTCGAACCAGGTACCGCCCACGTCGGGATTTTTCTCGATCAGAGTGAAATCATAACCGGCCTCGCGCAGTTTGATGGCTGCGGCCATCCCCGTCATGCCAGCACCGATCACCAAGACCTTAAAGCCGGCAGGTGGTTCGGTACGTCCGGCGACCTTGGAGCGATCGATCCACGGACGAAAGCCGCACTGATCATAAACTAGCTCGAGAAATTCGGCGTCGACCGGTTCGCCTACCGTCACGCTCATGATGCGCAGCATCAGTGCATCCGAAGGGGTGCCTTCTGTGAAGCCGGCTCCCGAGGTCAGCAATCGATGCAGTCGCGATCGCAGCTCGTTAGCAAGCGCATCGGGGATTTGCGTCGGATTTGGTGAAAAGGCTGGCCTGATATGATCCGCGAAGCGTTCGAGGAAGGCGCCATCGTGGGACAGGTAGGAATAGGCCGCCAAAAGCGTGGGAATGTTCGCCTCTTCCAGCGCTTTTGCCAATGCTGGCGTATCCGCGAGACGCGTCGCCGCTCCAGCCTCAAGGGTTGCTTCCATAGACTTGAACTCTCCCTATTTGTAAGTGCACACTTATATATCGCAATCGCGAATGCAAATGCCGGTTTTGATACGCAAAGCGTCAATTCATGCATGGCAAAATGCTGGAATGCAGTGTTGAGTCTTAAAAATTGAACGCGTCCGTGCGAATCTCGTTGACGGCGCCTGCGAGTGTAGTAAGTATGAACTAACTTATATGCACTGCAAGGTGCAAAATGGGAGAAGATTGATGACTGGCTTGGCCAACCGGCAGGCGCTTTCCGACGTCCTGCGCCCGGTCTCGATGCCACGTGTTCTCGAGAACGTTTACACGGAAGATCAGCGCGAACGTCTTCTCGAAGTTGTCCGGACTGAGGGGCCGTGGCGGCTGATCATCGCGCAGCACTTTGCCAGTGCCGAAGAACTGATTGCGACAATGTCAGGGGCGTTGCCGGAAGGTTTCGCGCCCAGCTTGGACATGTTCCTGACACCGACCTTCCGCGGATTCTACGCAAACTATTCGGCGGCCTTGTTTCCGGAAATTCAGGACTGCTTTTACAACGAAGCATTCCTCGAGCACGCCAAGTCCTACTGGGGCGCCCAGTATGCAAAGCCTCAGATGATGCTGTTCAACATCAACGGGCCTTGCGGCAACACCGACCCCGGCCATCTCGACTCGCCCAGCTTTCGCGGGATCCGTTATGAAAACGCGCCAACTTGGCTGTGCTCGGTGATGGGCAAATCGGGACTTTTTCGCGACTACCTCATCAAAATGGCCCAGGTGATAACCTGGTTCAGTCGGGATCCGGCGAGCGGCTTCACCTATTGGCCGGAAGGTCCCGCACGGGCACCGCAGCGGCTGCAGCCGCCGGTATGGAACCGCGGCGTGGTGGTTCAGAATGAAATGATGATGCACCGCGGCGAGGCGAATGGCCCCGTCGAATTGCAGCGTCCCGCAGGCCTCGCGTTCGACACGGTCTTCACCGGCGATCCCTCGGATCGCGACAACTGGAGGCTGATGAACGGCAGCGAGACGATCGCCAATGTGCGCACCGAAGATCTGCGCTTTCTGGTGCACTGGTCGGCGGAAGTCTTCGAAGATTTCACGGAACTCAAGAAGAACATGGATGGCAGCGATGACCTGACGTACGATCAGGTTTTCGACACTTTCCTCAAGGACATGCGGGCGCGGGGAATTGCCGTCGAGACCCCCAGCGATCCGCTGCATGATCCGCAGTTCATCCGCGCTCTTGTTGCGGCGTACGACTTCGGAACACCCGCCACTTACCCGTCTGAAGCGCCAGTAACGGCGCTCTACACACACGCCGCCTGATTGGCCGGCGATTGTTCAAACTCGGGATGAACTTGTCGACAAGAGGCGGGGCGTCCCAGAAGGATCCAGGGGAGGATACTAATGAATAAAGCCAATATTGCGCGCAATCGGGGATGGCTCCTGTGTTGTGCTGCCAGCGCTATTGCTTTGCCGCAGATGGCTTGGGCGGCCGAACCCGACGGCCAGGCGCAGGATGCGTCGGCACAGGCGGCGACTTCGGTGAACGAGATTATCGTTAGCGCGACACGTCAGCAGCAAACGCTGCAGGATACGCCGATGGCCGTCGATGTCGTCACCGCGGATGCGGTGTCCAAGCTCAACGTCTTCGACGCCAAGGAAATCCAGAATCTGTCACCGGGCCTGCAACTCACGAACAACGATGGGCGCTCGAACATCGCAACGCTGCGTGGCGTGACGTTCGACCCGGACTCCGGCAGCAGTCCGGCGGTCGAGATTTTCCTGAACGAAGTGCCGACCGATGCGCAGACGGTGTTCACGGCAATCTACGACGTCGGCCAGATCGAAGTGCTTCGCGGGCCTCAGGGACTGTTCCGCGGACGCACCTCGCCGGCGGGGTCGATCCTGCTCGGCACGCAGAAGGCCAATGTCTACGACTTTACCGGTTATGCGCAGGGGACTGCGACCGATCGTCATGCGATCAATGCCCAAGTGGCGGCGAACCTCCCGATCGTTCCAGGTGTACTCGGCATGCGCGCCGCGCTGCTCTACGATCAGAACCGCGTTGGCAGTGTCACCAATGTCGATGGACGGCATTCCAGCAGCAAGACTATGAGCGGGCGCGTCAGCTTCGCGCTGGATGCAGGGCCGCTAACTGCAAACCTGATGTATCAGCATCTCAATGCCGACACGACGCCGTTCGTGGCAGTATTCGGTGACGGGAACCAGCCAAGTCTTGCTCTGGGGGATCCTACGTCGACCGGACCGGTACTGACGCTCAAAGATCGCAAGTCGGTGACGGAAGGTGATTTTCGTTTCCAGAACCGCACGGACTTCGTGACTTTCAACGCGGCATACGACTTCGGCGGACCGCGTCTGGTCTACAACGGCGGCTATCAGAACAGCCTGCTGAAGCAGGAGCGAGATCAGGACGTTGGCAACGCAGTACCGAATTACGTTCGCAACCAGAGCCTCGCTACCGGATATAAGATTTGGAACAACGAGCTGCGGCTTGAATCCGCTCCCGCCGCTCGTTTCAGCTGGGCGCTTTCGGGCAATTACCGTTGGCAGGACAATTCGGTCCCTCTGACACAGAGCAATGACCAGCTGTTTGCTTTGATGGGGGTGGGGCCGATCCCGCCGTCGGTTAGCTATTTCCCGATCATTGTCGACGCAGACATTTCCGTGAAGCTCAAGGAGTATGGCCTCGCTGGTACACTGGGCTACAAGATCACCGATGACCTGAAGATTACCGCAGGCCTTCGGCATACCTGGACTGATGTTCATCGCGTCCAGAGCACAGTCGTGTCGCTCCCCGACTTCGGGATTTCGCTGCCGGCTACGGTTGACGATGCGACGCAGAAGGCGAGGGCGTTCACAGGTGGCGCCAATATTAGTTGGCAGGCTTCCCCTGACATCACCGCCTATGCGAGCTACGGGCACTCGTTCCGTCCCGGCGTCTTTGCAGTGGGCGTGACCACTCCGCTTGATCCTTCGCTGCTCCAGACGAAGGATGAAACCTCAGACGGCGGCGAAATCGGCGTAAAATTCAATCTGCTTCGCGGCAAGGTCGCGCTGAATGTCGCCGGTTTCTACCAGAAGTTCAGCAACTACATCTCGTACTTCCCGTCGTTCCACACCGCTTCGGCTCGCGATGGTGTGATCGACTCGGCGATTTCACCCCTGCCTTTCACCGGCAACGCAATTTCGCAGGGCGCGGAGATTCAGCTGTCCGTGCGGCCGACGGAGAATATCGATTTCTCGATCAACGCTTCTTACGCCGATGCGCATTTCGACAACGCGGTCATCCCCTGCAATACCTATGACGCAGCGGGCAATCCGACGGTACCAGTCGGCCAGCAGATCTCGACGTGCCAGAGCAAGGACCGTCTGGCGCAAATCCCCAAGTTCAACCTCAGTGCGAATGGGGAGTTTCGCATGCCGGTGGGATCGGTCACGCCTTTCCTGCGCGGTCTCGTGACCTACCGCCCGGGATTTAACTCGCTGCGTGATAATTACAGCTATCGCGATTATGTGAAGATGGATCTATTCCTCGGCGTTCGCGGAGAGAACGGGCGTTGGGAGGTCAATCTCTTCGCCAAGAACCTGCTCAATCAGACCCGAGCCCTTTCGGTCGGTGATAGCGTCTTCACGCAGGCGACCAGCGAGCTTGATTTCACGTTCAATCCGACTGGCGCGGGCGGGATCCCCTTCAACTCCGGCTATCGTACGGCCACCATCACGCCGCCTCGCGAATTTGGCCTCACCACGATCTTCCGCTGGTGAATCCCAGGGCGGAGCGCTTGCGCTCCGCCCATTCGCGTTGCCAGGATCGCAAGTTCGCCGAAGGCTGAAACATTTAGTGGAAGGGGTGCCGGTGGCGCACGTAGACAAGAAGACAATCTTGCTGACCGGTGCGACGGGCAACATGGGTAGCGCCACTCTGGCCGAGTTGCTTTCTCGAACGGATCGGATGCAGGTGAGGGCGTTGGTCCGCGCCGAGGAAAGGGCCCATCCCGTCGTCCAACGGTACGAGGGGCATCCTGGTCTGCAGTTCGTCTGGGGTGACCTCACCCGTTACGAGGATGTTATCGAAGCCGTTACCGGGGTCGATCAGGTCCTCCATATCGGCGGTCTGGTTTCGCCAATGGCGGATCACGTTCCCGAACTGACCATGAAGGTCAACGTTGGCGGCGCGCGCAATATTGTCGAGGCCATCAAGGCCCAGCCTGATCCCGATCGCATCGCCCTCGTTTACATCGGGACGGTCGCCCAGACCGGTCATCGCAACCCGCCTGTCCATTGGGGACGCACCGGCGATCCCATCAAGATCAGCCGCTTCGATCAGTACGCGGTCAGCAAGACCATGGCCGAGGCTATCGTGGCGCAGTCCGGCATCAAGCGCTGGGTGTCGCTTCGGCAGACCGGGATCGCCCACCCCAACATGTGGAAGATTTTCGATCCGATCATTTTCCACAATCCGTGGAATGGGGTTCTCGAGTGGGTGACGGTTGGCGATTCCGGACGCCTTGCGGCCAACACGTGTGAAGACGCGGTCCCTGAGAGCTTCTGGCGTGGTTTCTACAATATCGGTGGTGGCCAGGCGATGCGCGTGGTCAACCACGAATTCGCCACCTTGACCGCCAGTGCACTGGGAGCGCGAGCTCCGTTCTCGAACTACCGGCCGAACTGGTTTGCCACCCGCAACTTCCATGGACAGTGGTACGCAGATTCAGATCGGCTTGAGGCGCTCGTGCCATTTCGTCGTGAAACACTCGACGACTTTGCCGCTGGATTGTCGAAGGCAGTCCCAGGATATGTGAAATTCGTAGCCCGGCATCTGCCGGGTTTGGGCCGCAAGCGGCTCGAAAAGCTGGCACGCGGGCCAGGTGGCACGCTTCATTGGCTGGCGCAGGACGATCGCCCGCATATCGAGGCCTATTTTGGTTCCCGCGCGGCGTGGGAAGCGCTTCCGACCGATTGGGAAAACTTCCAACTGCGGCAGCCTTCGCGCGAAGTTATGCTGTTGGATCACGGGTATGCCGCCGATGCAGACGTCTCCGGCTGGTCGGCATCCGATTATGCGCAAGCCGCAGAGTTTCGCGGCGCGGTGCACCTCGGAGGCGGCTGCGGTGCAGATGAGCCAACTTCGTGGCGCTGCGCACTCGGCCATGATTTCACGATGACGCCGCGGCTCTATCTCAAGGGAGGGCATTGGTGCCCGACCTGTATGCTCGACCAGGATGCGTACGGCCGAAATGCGGAGGTAAATCCCTTCTTCAAACAGGTCTGGCCAGACACCGACTGAGGGCGGCGAAGCAGAGGGACTCATGAGCCCCGCCCTATCATCAAGAACGTTGCGAGAAATATTGGGAGACTATCCGTATGAGTGACCAGCGTCCTACCGGCTCATTGCTCGGCATGACCTATATGTTCGCCAAGACTTTTGTTCATGACCTCGAAGCGATGGGCAAGTTTTACGAAACGGTCCTTGGTCTCGTGCCGTTTGCACGGCACCAGGACGAAATGTTCGGCCGCAAGATCGATGAGATCATGTACCAGGCCAGCTATCCTGGCGGGCCAGCGCTCACGCTGATCAAGTACGTGGACTCTACCGGGCCGCAAGTGGGCGAGGCCGTTCAGGGGTTCGTGGCGACGGACCTTGAAGGCGTCGTCGAACGCGCGCTGGCGAATGGTGGCACGGTACCCGGGCCGATCCGCGAGATTCCGGAATACGGAATCAAGGTCGTGTTCGTGCTCGATCCCGAAGGGCACATCAACGAAGTGATCCAGATGCTTGGCTGATGCACGGGATTTCCGTGCGGTCAGCATTGCCGGCGTATCGACGCCTGGGGCTATTACTGAGCCACGTCAGTTCCTCCGGTTCCGGGAGCTGACGTGGCTTATTGGCACCGACAACAATTTGCGGCTGTGGCGCAATGGTTGATCGCGTTGACCTTGGGATCACGGCGGTCCCTGATTACCGGACCCGCCAAGCTCCCCGGTAGAGCCTTGTGCGATCTCTGGACCGCGCCGGGCGCAGCAAAACATTCACAAGCACATTCCCGGTCACCAGCGCAACTTCAACGTGGTGAAGCCCATCACCGACCCTCCGAAAGCCGACCCCGCGTCCTGGTCGGGATCAAGTTCGAAATCGGGAATGGCCTTCAGCCACTCCTGAAGCGATATCATGATCTCGCGCTTGGCGAGGTGAGAGCCCATGCAGCGATGCGGACCGACGCCAAAGGTCACGTGATTGTTAATCTTGCGATCAAGATCGATCTCGTGCGGATTTTCGAATACCGTGGCATCACGATTTGCGACGGTATTGGGCAGGATCACGCGGTCGTTCCGACGAAACCGGATACCACGATATTCGCAGTCATGCGTCACGCGGCGGAACAGGTTGGAAACGGCGTTGATGCGCATCAGCTCTTCGATCGCGAGCAAAAAGGCGGATGGATCATTCAGCCTTTCGCGAAAATGCACCCGTGCCTTTGGCGTCGTCGCCAGGTAGCGCCACACGTAGGCCATCGTATTGGTCACCGTGTCCAGTCCGGCAACGAAGAGCAGGAAGCCGCAATTCAGCACATCCTGCCAGGGATAGGGCTGGCCGCTTTCGTCCCGGGCAGCGACGATGGTCGATGCGATGTCACTGCCGGGAGCAGCTTGCTTCTCTCGGAACAAAGCATCCAGAACCCCATAGATATCCTGTGCGTTTTTGGCGCGAACTTGAGGATCCGTGCTTCGAAAGAACGTGTGGGCAAGCTCCAGAAATTCGCAGAGGCGAGACTCGGGAAGACCGAAGAGATCGAGGAACGTGCTGGTCGGAAAGCGCGAGGCATAGTCCGCGACGAAATCGCATCTACCTTGGCCTGCGAAGGAGGAGATCATGCCGCGCGCCCGGTCCTGGAGGTCCTGCGTCATGCGGCGAACCGCCAGCGGCGTGAACATTGGCGCCAGGACCTTGCGGAAGACGTCATGCTGCGGCGGATCGATGCCTTGCGGCTGCATGACCGGGAATGGTTCGATCGGCGGAATCGGCGTCTGGTAGGTCGAGAAGACCTCGTGGCTTCGATAGGCCTCCGCTATGTCATGGTACCTGAGAAACACCCAGTGACCGCCGTTCTGACGGGTGTAAAAGATCGGAGGAACACCTCGATCAACCAGGTCGTGCCAAATCCGGACCGGATCGGAAACGCTAGTCGGCACGTCGAAGAAGTCGAAGTCGACCACGAGATCGTCCGGCACATGGTCAGATGCCGGCGGCGCCCAAAGTTGCGTCATGCCGCGTCTCGCTTGATGATCCGCAGGGCTCCTTCGGGACAGTTGCGTACTGCAAGACGCACTCGATCCTCTTGTTCTTCCGGCACTTCAGGCCGTTCGACGACGACTTTTCCTTCTATCGCGTCGGTCGAAAAGACCGCAGGACACAAATCCTCACAGCGTGCGTGGCCTTGGCAAAGGCCCAGATTGGCGACAACGCGCATTCGCCTCGCTCTCCCATGTTGTTGGAGTGAGCGATCTACCAAGCCTCGCCAGGCCAGCCCATCACGGTCCAGGAGCCGAAGCGGACGATTGGAACAAGTTCGGACATCAAATCAGGCGAGCCGAGATGGACTTCACCCCTAGCAGCCGCAATCGCCTTGCCATTCAGGAGGGCTGGTTCGAGCTTCTAGAATGGCGTTGGCCCGACATGATCGACTTCGTGAAGGCCGAAGACGAGCTGATGCTCGAAATGTCCCTGCCGCCCTATGCAACGGATGCATCGGCCGAGTTCCCGCAGGTCGCTGCCGGGCGGTACTGCTTCATGGGCACGCTGTTTGTCCGCTATCCCGGTGTGGTCGTGCACGGCCGCGGCGAAGGCGGGCGAATCAGGGTCCTGCGCTCCGTGTTCTCACGATCGCTGGCCCGCGCGATCATGGGCGAAGAAATCGAGCTTTCCGTGGAGGTACTGCAAGGTCTCCTCGACATTCGCAGCGACATTCTGCGCACCTTGATGGGGCTCGTCTTACGCGAAGTCACTCGGGGCGATGGATTGTCGATGCCGGCGCTCGAGGCCCTGCACGCGCTTCTTGCAACCGAACTGCAGCGCCACTTTGAGAAGCAGGTTCATTCATCGCGAAGCGGGCGATTAGCGGCATGGCGGTACCAGCGAATCCGCGCCCGGCTGTTCGAGTGCGAGCAGCCTCCCTCCAACGATGAACTGGCGACGTTGTGCGGGCTCAGCGCGCGTCATCTTAACCGTCAATTCCATGCGCTCACGGGGAGTACCCTCGGAGCGTATGTCGAGGATTTCCGAATGGAGCGAGCGCGCGCGCTGCTTGGCGACCATGAGCAGCCGATCAAGGGGATCGCAGCACGGCTAGGGTATGCGCATGCCAACAGCTTCGCGCGCGCGTTCGCAAAGGCCACCGGGATGACTCCCCGTGAATTTCGTCAGCGCGAGGGGGGCGGGTGAATAGAGGTGTTTGGCTCATGCTATTGGGGCGGGCCCAAGCGCTTCAGAGCCGCGTGCACGCTGATGAAATTCGCAATCTTCCTCTCGCTCGAAAACGCTTGATAATCGAACGATAGTGTTCGATTAATTCCCAAACATGTTTGGGAAGGTGGGTGGATGACGGTGAGAAGGTGGAAGCCTTGGGCAGCGCAAGTGGGCAAAGTGCTTGCGATCGGAATGGCGCTGGGCGGCTTGAGCGGGGGGGCAGCGCTCGCGCAGAGCACCCTGCCACCGGCAGCCGCTCGCGATTTGGGAAAGCTTTCCCAGACCGGCAGGTGGATTACCGACAGAGCGGGGCGCACGATCTTGCTGCATGGCGGAAACGTGAGCTTGCCCGCCGACGCGGAGCAGGGAAGGGGGGCCTCCTGGAGTCCTCGGACGCCGGCACGTATGGCGGACCAGGGCTTCAATGCCGTTCGTCTGGTGCTCTTCCTCTCGCAGATCATGCCCGAACCGGGTCGGATCGATGCGGGCTTCCTTGATCGCGTTTCCGCAGTGGTGCGTGATTATCATGCCGCAGGTATCCAGACCCTGATCGACTTTCATCAGGATGAGTACAGCGCGCTTGTGGGCGTGCGGGGAATGCCGGCTTGGGCTGTGTTTACCGACGGGCACGAACGCATCCCGGGAATGGCTTTCCCGATGGGCTACTTCAAGGACCCGGCGGTTCAGCACGCCTTCGACAACTTTTGGGGTAACCATCCCGTCGAGGGAACCGGCAAGGGGGTACAGGACCTCTATATCGATGCCCTCGCCGGCGTTGCCAGGCGTTTCCGCGACGAACCGGGCGTGCTTGGCATCGACATCATGAATGAACCGGCCACTGGGAGCCTTTGTGCGGCGCCGGACCCTGACGCCTGGAGGGCTTGTATCGATCTTGAGCAAAGGCTGCTCGCGCCGTTCTATGAGAAGGCAAGCCGCGCTATCGGCACGGCTGCTCCGGGAATGCTCGTTTTCGTCGAGCCTTTCATGTTGCAGGGCGCGATGGGAACCCCGATCAATACGCCGATCGCAGCATCCGAAGGCAGTCGGGGGCTTTCGTATCACAATTATGGGCCCGTGAAGGAAACGCGGGATCGCGTGAACGACGGGGCTTTGGCGCTTGCGGTCGGTCAGCGCGCAGCCATTCTCAACACGGAGTGGGGTTTCGATAACGATCCGGCTGTCATTGCGGCGCAAGCCGCCGATTTCGATGCCCGCCTGATCCCTTGGTTGGCGTGGCCTCGCGGGGCGTTCGAAGCACTGGCCGATCCTGATCTCGACAATCGTGGGAACGGCAATCGTCTCGCACTATTGCGGGCCTATGCGCGCCCCTATCCGCAAGCGGTTGCCGGAACGCCGCTCTCGCTAGCCTTCGATGCTGAGGCCGGGATCATGCGGTTGCGTTACTCCACGCGCTTGCCATCCGGTGCAAAGGCCCGGCGCGGCCTGACCACCGAGATTGCTGTTCCGCAGGCAAATTATCCGAGCGGCTATCAGGTGACGGTGACAGGGGGGACGGTCTCGTCTCCGGCAGGAGCCTCCCCGCTTGTGTTGCAAAACCTTCCTGGGGCGACGGAGGTGAACGTTACGCTTATGCGTACCGGCACTCTTGCGCCCCTGCCTTCGGATCCATCGTTGTCGAACGCCGCAGACGAGGCGCTCTATGCGCTGCCGCCCATTCCTAATGCCCCGCTCACGCGCAAATCACTTCTTGGCCATATCGTACTGACGGCTGGGGGGCGCGAGGCGCTCGAAAGCCAGGTTCCGGGTCTGACGACCGGTCTCAAGCAACTCCAGGGCTGGGAAAAGATGACGCTGGTCCAGATCCAACAACTGGCTGGCGGAGCGCTGGACGAACCGCGCCTCGTTGCGATCGATGCGGCCTTGTCGCGACTTACGGTGACACCCGGGCCGGTGAAGCGTGCGTCTCCCAGCCGTATGGGGATCGACTCCTTCACCAGTGACTTGCTCGCCGATCCGAAGGCCAGGGCAATCGTCCTGCGCGAAGCGCCCGGGCTCGAGACTTCGCCCGAACGCGCTCTGTTTCCGCAAACTCGGCTCCGCGACCTGCAGCCGCTCATGCCTGAGCTCCTGACCAATGCCGTGCTCGATCGGATCGCCAAGGGGCTCGGGGAATGAGCCCAAATGCGCGAGCGCAGTCCCAGCTCGCCCGATCATGTGTGCACTCACGCGAAAGAGGCAATTCAGTGCAAAGATCCCAGGCCAAATCGATGTTGATTTTTGCCAGTGCATTGGCGCTGATCTCCTCGGTCGCCGTCGCAAAATCCAGTTCCGCCGATCCACTCGTCGAAGCGTTCTCACATCCGGACAAGGCTGCGAGACCGCAGGTGCGTTGGTGGTGGCCAGGAGATGCTGTCGACATCACAGAAATCGAGCGTGAAATTGCGCTCCTCGACGATGCGGGCTTTGGCGGCGCAGAAATCCAGGCGTTCAACCCCGGTATTCCCGGGCTTTCCGCCGACGAGCGCGCGGCAGTGGATCGCTATGGGCAGCCTTCGTTCTTCGAGCACGTAGCTGCGGCGGCCAAAGCAGCTGGGCAACACGGCCTCACTCTCGACTACACGTTCGGATCTGCCTGGCCATCAGGAGGCGGCACGGCCATCACGCCAGAACGCGCACTGCTTGAGCTCACGATGTCAGTTCAGGCGGTCGACGGCGGTACGGGCAAGCCGATCATGATCACGCTGCCGCCGCGCACGAAGCGGATGGGTGCGCTCAACCTCATGGATTCCTTCTTCCGCACCCCGGAAGGGAGCGATTGGCGACAACGCTTCGATGCACGCTCCAAGACGGTCGCCGTTATGGCGATGCGAGGCACCGCGCCGATCCTGAAACCAAAGCCCACGGGCGGCTTGCAAATGAGCGCCTGGAGCGATGTCGAGGCGCCCGGTCGGCTAGACAGTGGTACGTACATCGATCTGACCTCCAAGCTGGCCGCCGACGGCACGCTCGATTGGACTCCTCCGCCTGGGCATTGGATTATTCTGACATTTCGTCAGCATGCGTCCAATATGCCGGTCACAGGCGCTGCCGGTCGCGGTCCGCAACTGGTTCTCAATCACTATGATCCCAAAGCCTTCGCCGCACACGCGGCGCGGGTAGGCGACCCGCTGATGCACACCCTGCCGGCAGGTTCGGGCCTGCGGGCCACGTTCGTCGATTCTCTCGAATTGTTCCAGGACCTCCCGTGGAGCGAAGATTTCCTCACCCAGTTCGAGAAGCGTCGCGGCTACGATCTGCGGCCGTGGTTGCCCTATATCCTACAACCCGGTTGGATGCAGGCCTGGGCCGGGCACTATGGCTCGCCGTATTTCGAATCCGGCGACGACAGTGACGTTTCGGGCCGGGTTCGAGCGGATTACCAGCAGACCGTTTCCGATCTTCTGGTGGATGGCTTCCTGAAACCCTGGACAGCTTGGAACCAAGTTCATCACCTATCGTCGAAGTTCCAGGCGCATGGCGCTCCAATCGATGTGCTGCTCGGTTATGGCATGGCGGATCTCCCCGAGACCGAGGACCTCCACGATGGCGGCAGTTGGCATTTCATGCGCCTCGCTCGGGCTGCCGGGAATATCTACGGTCGTAATGTGATATCTGCCGAGAGCATGGCTTGGAAGGATCGACCGTTCTCCGTCACTCCGCAGGATATGCGGCGTCGTGCCGACCTACTGTTCGCCTCCGGGGTGAACGCGCAGACCATGCACGGATTTCCCTATTCACTCCATGCGGACAAGTGGCCGGGTTGGTTCCCTTTCGCGCCGAGCCCCTTCGGCGGCGGCTTCTCCACCATGATCGCTCCTGCCAACCCAGTTTGGCCCGCAATACCGGTGCTGGCGCAGTACATGTCCCGCATGAACGCGGTCATGAGGGCCGGCTCCAGCGTCGTCCCTGTCGCGATCTATCTCGGTGAGATCGGCTATTACGAGGGGATCGACGGCCAAGGAGAGGCCGAAGCGAAGCGTGAAGCGAGGCTTATGGCCAGCGGATACGATTTCGATCGCATCAATGCCGATGGGCTGGTTCGCAGCCGGGTCGTCGGAGGCGCACTCGTGACGCCGGGCGGTCACAGGTATGAAGTCCTGGTGTTGCCGGCTGTCACGTCGCTGCGGGCTGAGACTGCCGAGGCGGTGGCGCGCTTCGCCGCCGCAGGCTTGCCGGTGGTCTACATGGGCTCCGCACCAAAGCGCGAGACAGGCTTTCTCGACTACCGTCAACGCGATGCCCGGGTGAGGAACGCGACGAAGAGCAGTCTAACGCACGGCGCCAAGATCGTCGCTGAAGAGGCTTTGGTGGCGGCATTGGCAAGCGCCCGCGTGTCGCCAAACCTGAGATACCTGAACGGCACTGTCGAAGACGTCGTGTTCACGCAGCGTCAGGTCGGCAACCGTCTCGTCTATTTCCTATATAACGCAGGCGCCGTAACCCGCGATGCCAGCTTCGTCGCGCCGATCACCGCCGGCGCCGAGCGGTGGGACGCCATGCACGGGCAGCGATCTGCGCTTGGAACGCGGCAGGCGAAGGCCGGGACCGCGGTTTCGTTTAGTCTCGAGGCAGGAGAAAGCGCGCTAGTCGTTCTGGATCGCCGCAATCCGCGAGGCTCTGCCAAGACAAGCCGCGAACTGGCGGCGATCCAGCTTCCCATGGATGGCTGGCAGATTTCATTCCAAGGGCATGTGTCTGGAGGCACCCCATATGTCCGTGATCTTCCGGACGGGCGGCTTGGGGATTGGCGCGATCAAGCCGACTTTCGTTTCTTCTCTGGCGAAGGAACGTACACTCGCAGCTTTGACGTCCCCGCTGAATGGCAGAGCAAACGCCAGCGCGCGATACTGACCCTTCAAGGTGTTCACGACATCGCGCTTGTCGCGGTCAATGGCCGAAAGTTCAGACCGCTTTTTGACCAGCCCTGGTCCGTCGATATCACCGACGCTCTGCGCGCCGGACGCAATGCGTTGGGCATCACCATTGCCAATGTGCCTCAGAACGGTGTGATCGGGACCAAGCGCCCAGGCTACGATGCGTTGACGCCCGTGCCTGCAGGGCTCGGCGGACCTGTGACGATTCACTTTGTCGGGGTGGGACCGGCATGACCTCACGCATGCTGTTACTAACGTGTGCCTTGTTGTTGACCACCCGGCAACCAAACTCCTTTTCTAGGACCTGCCGTTACGAGAAATCTAATGCCTGCTGGCCTGAAGCGTCAGTTCTGGGGACAAAACTGCCATGATCGGCGGTTCGGTCTTTCGGCAGCTTCAGGCCCAGTTTCTGCCGTTCATCTCACTCTGCGCTAATCCCGAGAGTTTTCCTAGCATACAACGACGCGCGTGAAGCACGTCACGGCATCGCCCGCGTTCGAATATGAAAACTGCTGAGCACTGCTATAGATCGCGAAGTCCCCGGCGCTGACCGTCAGCGCCCCATCGTCCTTGTCGATCCGCAGACGGCCCTCCGAGACGAAGATCATTTCGTGCCAGCCCGGAGGATCAGGCTCGGCAACATAGCTATCGCCAGGTCCAAGCGTCCATGACCAGAGCTGAGCGGATGAGGCCGCCGGTACGCTACCGAGCAAGGTAGCGACGCTTTTCTCGTCGCCCCCACGCCAGGTCAAGGCCTCGATGCGCTGAACGGTGGCTGCAGGGTCCGCGACCATCGCGACAAAATCGACACCCAAAGCCCACGCAAGGCGATCCAGGCTCGACAGGCTGATATTCGTGTCGCCCCCCTCCAGATTGACGATCATCCTGCGACTGACACCGGACGCCTTGGCAAGCGCCTCCTGGCTAAGGCCTGCAGACTGCCGCAGTCTCCTGAGGTTGCTGGAGGCGTGCGCCAACACGTCGCTACGATCAGATTGACTGTGCATTATATTGCTCATATGGGGCATTATGATGCACAGTCCGCGGAATCGCAAATCGCTCTTCTCCCGTCAGGAATTGGCGTTGATAGGGATCACCCTGTTGTGGGGCGGAACCTTCCTCATCGTGCACTCCGCCGTTTCCCACGCCGGGCCACTCTTTTTCGTCGGCGTGCGCTTCATCACGGCTGGAGTCTTGAGCCTCATCGTCTTTCGCAAGGCGCTGAGCGGGCTGACGCGAGTGGAGTTGATGGCCGGCAGCGCCATCGGCGTTACCATTTTCCTGGGCTACGCGCTTCAGACATATGGGCTTCAGAGCGTGAACAGCAGCACGTCGGCTTTCCTGACGGCGCTCTACGTACCCATGGTGCCGCTCCTGCAATGGGCGACAATGCGCCGACCGCCGCAAGCGATGACATGGGTGGGGATCGCGCTGGCCTTTATCGGTCTGGTGTTGCTTGCCGGCCCGGACGCCCTTCATCTCGGCCTTGGGGTAGGCGAGATCGCTACACTGCTCAGTGCCGTGGCCATTGCTAGTGAGATCATTCTTATCGGGCGGTTCGCATCCATGGTCGACAGCAGCCGGGTAACCGTAGTGCAGTTGCTGGTGGGCGGCGGTTTGTCTTTCGCCGCGATGCCGCTCGCGGGAGAAGCTATTCCTGCGTTCTCCTGGATCTGGTTGGCGGCGGGGGTCGGGCTCGGTGTGGCGAGCGCGCTCATCCAACTGACCATGAACTGGGCCCAGAAGTCTGTTTCTCCTGCCCGTGCCACAATCATCTATGCGAGCGAGCCGGTATGGGCTGGTCTGATCGGACGCCTCGCGGGCGATAGGCTCCCTGCGCTGGCCCTGTTGGGAGGCACGTTCATCGTCGGAGGTGTCTTGGCCAGCGAGCTAAAGCCGCGTCGCCGTCGTCGTGAAGCGCCGTCTACATGCGCGGCGCAGTGAGACAGGCGACCTCAACCATATCAGCGCGAGTGGCGACTGTATCACGCGGCACGAGTGACGGGTTTCAGAAATAGCTGCCGTTCACATCAACGATGCTGAATGTCTTGAGCTGGGTCGCAAGTCGCCGGAAGTTTGCGTAGCGCACTGTGTCTAGCCGGTCTGCATTGCGATCGGATTGCGGGAACTAGTCGAGGAGTGCCAGATCAACAGCGGAGACTTTTCCGTTACGGGCCACCAAGAGTTGATAGGAAACCTGCTGTCCGGAACGTAGAACGCTCAGGCCGGCAGCCTTCACAGACGTCAAATGAACAAAATGTTCGCTGCCGTCGTCTTCCGATTTTATAAATCCGTATCCTTTCGCCGCGCTGAAAAACACTACTCTTCCGATAGACATGAAATGCCCCCGATGCCCTGCGTGAAGGTTCACAGGCGGCAATAAATTGGTCAACTATCAGGGTGAATAACTTGGTTAACTGTATTGAAATGATACGATAATTGTGTGCACTTTTGATCTTTCTAGGGATTTGTCGGCGCCTTTCCCAGCGTTGTCTTGATGAACTCTGGAGTAAGGATTTCTACCGTTTCAGCAGCTTTCGCGAAGGCCGCACCCTGCAAAACGGGTCGATCATGGCTTCTCCCGGTGCATCTTGGCGCGCAGTGATCGGAGATGGTCCCCATGTCTTGACGAAGTTTATGAAATCCGCGCCCCGCCGAGTTCCATCCCGTCGGCTTCTCGCCATCCGGTCGCGCGTGCTGGCGGCGACGCCTGGAAACGATTGAGCATCATCAGAACAGTACTCCCGCTGGCTCAACGGGCTGATGTGATCCGCCATATGGTATTGGAAAGATCATCCGCCACGAGTACGGCGTGGCGAACAGTATCGTAAGTTACGCCGACTGGGCGCCCGCGCGCCCTTCCATCGGTCCCGATGAAGCCCGTGATGAAATCCCGAGGCTTGCCGGACGGACGCCCATTGGCGAACGGTATCCAGACGACCTTGTACCCGGCAGGTTCCGAACGATTCCAGCTGCCGTGTTCACCTACGAATGCGCCTTCGGCGTAGTTGGGACCTAGTTCGCCTCCATCGGTGAAGGCGAGACCTAGCGGGGCTACATGCGATCCCAGCGCATAATCGGGCGCAATGGCCTTTCGCACCATCTCGGGTTTCTGCGGGTGAACACGCGGATCAACGTGCTGGCCGTAGTAGCTGTAAGGCCAGCCATAGAATGCCCCTGGCGTCACCGAGGTGAGATAGTCTGGCACCAGATCCGCGCCCAGCTCATCGCGTTCGTTGGCAACGGCCCAGAGGGCTTTCGTTGCAGGATTGATTGCAAGTGCAGTGGGATTGCGGATTCCCGATGCATAAGTCCGGTGAGCACCCGTTAATGGATCAATTTCCCAGATTTGCGCGCGTTCCTCCTCGACGGCGAGACCGCGCTCCCCGATATTGCTGTTGGACCCGATACCGATATAGAGCAACGAGCCATCGGCGCTGGCGGTCAACGCCTTTGTCCAGTGGTGGTTGGGGTTGGCCGGCAGCTTTGTGACGAGTTGCCCCGGGCCGGAAATTCGCGTCGCACCGTCGACATAGGCAAAGCGCAACAGCGCGTCTTGATTGGCGACATACAGGTCGGATCCGACCAAGGCCATGCCGTAAGGTGAGTTGAGCCCGCCGATGAATTCCGTTTGGAGTTCGTATTTTCCGTCCCCGTCGCGATCGCGCAACAGCGTGATGCGGTCGCCGCCCTTTACGCCGCTCTTGCCCAAGCTCTTGATGTAGCCAGCAATGAAATCCTTGGGCCGGAGTTTCGGCTCCGTCCCGCCAAGGCCTTCCGCGACAAGTACGTCACCGTTGGGCAGAACAATGGTCTGGCGCGGCACCTTGAGCCCCGTGGCGATAGGCGTGATCGTGAAGCCTCTCGGGACAGTGGGCGTGGCGCCGTGCCAGTCAATTGGCCGCGCGATCTTCATCGGTGGCAGGAGTGTCTCATCTTGTCCGGGTAACTGGGGTTGCGAGCCAGTTTGATCCAGGTCCGGCGTCCTGCTGCAGCCAGCCAGAACAATCGATGCAGCCAGTCCGGCGAAGGCGATGCGAAGTGTATTCATGGGTGTGCCTCCTGGCGCGCGCTGTAGCCGGTCCAGCCAGCGGCGAGGGCCAGGATTGCGGAAATTGCCGAAAGCACGAGCCCTGTGATGCCAACCGAGGTCCATCCGTCGTGACTGTGTTGAAACGAGTTGATCAGGCCCACCAAGAAAAGGAGAGCGAGTATGAGGGTGAGCCAAGCGCTCCCGGGGCGGCGGATGGCGACGCGCACAACGCCCCAGACAAATGCCAATCCACAAAATAGTACGCCGCCGGCGATTAGCCATGCGGCGAAGTTTGACCATTGCATCTCGGCACTGTTGAAATAGGCGACGTCGGTCGCGAGCGCTGCTGGAAACAACGCCACAGGAAAAGCGAGAAGAAGTGCGTGAAGGGGATGTAGTGCCGCTGGGACACCACGCAGGATCGCACGAGGCACTTTGCGTTCCTCCCGGATTGGGCTGGTAAACGGGAAATGCTTTGGCAGGACAAGAGTTGCGTGGGAAGGTAGCTGAAAGTGGGCGATTGTGGCGCTTGGCTCCCACAGCCGTGAGCCGGAAGGCAAACCCGGTCGGTCGGCATTGATGTGATGGCGGAGCACCTCCGGACTTTCGAACTGGAACTTTCAACATCGGATGCCGGGCGTTCTAGCCTATCAACTAGGCCCACAATTTTGCCATGGCGAGATTTGCGGAAAGTCCAAGCCGTGGATCGAGCAGTTCGCGCAAGCTAGCATCCCGCCGTCTTACCTAACGGTAGAAAACGTTGCGATCGGGCAACTTCGTTTCAGATGGTCTTCACTGCGACACTCGCTCGACCTTAAGATGAATGATCTGATCATAAACTTTCGCAAGATCGATCACGGCATAGAGGCTAGCCATGCTCCTCCGACGGCGATCGACGATGACGCAATCCTCGCCCCGCAGCAAGTTGCCGATATGTTGTGCGCCAGGCGCTTCTGTCGGGCAATGGTTGATCGGAACCGCCGTCTCGTCGCGGCAGAAGGCGAGCGTCGCCGCAGTTCCAATCTCGCTATCGCCGCCGGTCCCCATCGTTTTCCTAGCTGCAGGCGGCAGCTCCTGCGATAAGTCATCGCGCCGCAATCTGGGGCGGGTGCGCGGTGCACTGGGGCGCTGCCCGGCGGTGCTTCTGCTCGGGAAACGCTTTGGGCGTAAAGCGGTTGGTCAGGTTCGCATCTGCGCGTCTTCTTCGGCGAGGGGAGGGGGAGAGGGTCCCAAAGAACCTGAGCGAATCGGACGCGCGAGGGGCTGTACCCGCGCGTCCTCGCTTATGCGCCGACGCGCCTTCAGCTGGTGGATACGCCCGGTTCCGACCTAGTCCCGGCGATCGTTTCCGATCCCGTGTCGCCCAAGCGGATGCCGGGGCCTACGCGCAAGTTGTTCTGGACGTGCTTCACTCCGGATATGTCGTGCGCAATATCCTCGGCCCGGCGCTTTTCCGGTCGGCTGGCCACCTGTCCCTCCAGCGTGACTTCGCCGCCGGATACGCTGACCTTGACGTGGCTGGCATCGATCTGCCAGTCGGCGGTCAGGCGTTCGTTGGCATCCTCGCGGATGCGTTCGTCGGACCGCGTGTAGTCCGAAGGCCCGCGGCCGCGATAGTCTTTCTCTCGGCGACCGTTTTCGCGGTGATCGTTTTCGCGGCGTCGCGCGGCATCGTCGTTGCCGAACCAGCTGGCGACCTCGTCGCTAGCGCGTTCGAAGAACCCGCGCTCTTCCCCATAAGACCGCCATTCGCCATATTCGTTGCGCTCGACCGAATTCCATCCGTCAGGGTCGCGGTTCTGGCGATAGGATCCACCGGAGCGCAAGTCGGCGCGTTCGCCTTGGTCAAGGTAGTCTCCTGCCTGCCGTGGCGGACTGGGCCGTTGCTCCCTCTGCTGACGGGGCATGGCGCCGATATCGGAATTTATGGAATAACTCCCTGACAGGCGGTTCCGGTAAGCTTCGTCTCGTTGGCCCATTTCTGCTCTCCATCAGCTTTTCGAGGAAGCGCGGAGGTGTTTCTCCGCGCTCTGGTTGCTGAACGCCGCAGAAACGTTCCGCTATCCCCACTTCGGCGCGGGACTGCGCAAATCGGTCGCAATTTCCATTTTGGACGAGGTAGAATGCCTCACTGTCATCGGCCGGCTGAAGATTTGCGGAAGATGCAGATTTCTCAAACTCGTCGACCATCGTGCGGTCGAGGGGCGGATTATCCCGGCCCCTGACGCACAGTCGCGGCGCGTCCGTGTCGAATGAAAAAATTTGGCATCCTCGTCGCGCCTGTCTCAGTGCGGGCTCGGGCGATGCTGCTGCGGTTGTTTCGGGCGCGTGACGAGCGGGAATAGTTAGGCTGCCGGACCAGAGCGGAACGCTGCACCGACAGGCGGCGTTACCGCTCTGAACGCACACGCCGCGCGGTCGGCGAGAGACAGGGAGATCACTACTGGCCCTCCGATTTTCGCTTTGCCCGGCACCGCTCGCATGAACCTGCAAGGGGGGCAGTCGCACGCGACATCCGCGTGGCGCCTGTCATGGCGGGATTGGAGGGCGGTGTTCGTCAGGACCTGGAAGGAAACTGGCGTCGACAATGTCAGCCTGGTCGCTGCGGGCGTCGCCTTCTACGGGTTTCTCGCACTCGTGCCGCTACTGGGCGCGGCGATCCTCTCCTATGGGCTGATCGCCGATCCCCAGGACATCGTTCGGCACGTCACCAGTATGAGCGAGGTGCTGCCCAAGGATGCAGCCGCCCTGATTGGCGACCAGCTTCTGAACATCGAGCGTACGTCGGGTGAGAAGAAGGGGCTAGGGCTGGTCCTTGCGCTGGCGCTCGCCCTGTTCGGCGCGCGTAACGGCGCTGCCAGCATCATCACCGCGCTCAACATCGCCTACGAGGTGCAGGAGCGGCGCAACTTCATCTGGATCAACCTGCTTGCACTCGCCATCACGGCGGGTGCGGTCGCGGTCGGCATCCTCGCGGTGATTGCGATCGCCAGTCTGGGACATCTGGAGGACCTGCTGCCCTGGCTGCCCTGGTACGCTCTCGTCGCGGGCAAGATCCTTTCTTACGTCGTCCTCGTGCTGGCCGGTGCCGCCGGCGCGGCGACTCTGTACCGCTTCGCGCCCTCTCGCCACCGGGCGCGTTGGTCGTGGCTGACCCCAGGGTCGGTCGGCGCAGCGGTCCTGTGGCTGGCGATGACGGCAAGCTTCGGCGTGTACGTCGCCAATTTCACCGATTACGGCGCTACTTACGGATCCCTCGCCGCAGTGATAGTTTTACTGACCTGGCTATATCTATCGTCCTACGTGCTGGTGCTGGGTGCCGAACTCAATTCAGAACTGGAACGCCAGACGAGTGCCCGTACCACGGAAGGGACGGGCACGCGGTAAACCAACGGCCATTCCGGATCTTTGGCCGCTGACCGGCACTGATAAGAGGCAACAATGGAACAAAGCCTTGGCCATTACGATCACAGCCTTCTTCCCCCAGCCGAAGGGACGTGGAACTGGGGGTACAGCATCTCATCCAGGACTACGGGATCGAGTGTGCCGACATTTTCATAGATCCTTGCGGAGACTGTAACAGCGCCGGCGACGGAAACGCCGGTGCCTGACGTCGAGAGCGGCCATCCTGGCCATCCGCACACGAGCTAAGCGTCCTGCCAAGGGCAGCTGAATGGTTTCGGTCGATATGAACGAGGCTGAGACCGACCTTGTCGCGAAAGCATTGCGCACTACCGGCGCCACTGATGTCGCCGCCGGCCGAGCCCGCTAGGGTACCGTTCGGACCTGTCCGGCCGAACGACAGGGCCGGCCGTGCGTTGCAGCATGATGAACTTCCCGTTCCCCGCACCCGATCCATACATCCTGGTCGTGACCGGCGCGGGCATTCTCGTTGCGCTCGTCACCTGGTTGCCCCGGGCCCTCAGGAAGCTGCCGCTATCGCTGCCGATTGTCTGCATCGGACTGGGGGCGGCGATCTCGACGCTGCCGCGTGTCAGTCTGCGAGTGTCTCCGCTCGACCAGCCGCTGCTTGCCGAACGGTTCTCCGAATTCGTGGTGATTATCGCGCTGATGGGGGCGGGCCTGAAGCTCGACCGGCCGTTCAGCCTGCCGCGCTGGGCTGTCACCTGGCGATTGCTGGCCATCACCATGCCGCTCGGCATTGCCGTGCTGACGGTTCTGGGCGGAACTCTCCTCGCCCTCAGCTGGCCCGTCGCTTTGCTGCTTGCGGCAAGCCTGGCGCCGACCGATCCGGTTCTGGCGGCCGATGTCCAGGTCGGGCCGCCGCAAACCGAGGAGGAAGATGAAGTCCGCTTCGGCCTGACATCGGAGGCCGGCCTGAATGATGGCCTGGCCTTTCCCTTCGTCCACCTGGCAATTGCACTGGGCGCGCTTGCGGCGTCGGGCAAGGCATGGGCCGCGCACTGGGTTTCCGTGCATGTCCTATGGGGAATTGCCGCAGGCATCGTGGTGGGCTGGCTGGTCGGCAAGTTGTTTGGCTGGCTGACCTTCCACCGACCCCGGGGCAAGAGCCTGGCCAGGACCGGCGATGGGTTGATCGCCTTATCTGCGACATTCGTCTCCTACGGCCTGGGCGAGATCGTCCACTGCTACGGCTTTCTCGCCGTCTTCGTCACGGCCATGACGCTGCGCGCCTCACACCGAGAGCATACTTTCAACGTCGATATGCACGAACTCACCGAACAGGTGGAGCGGCTGGCGATGATGACGCTGCTACTGCTTTGTGGCAGCGCGGTCATGCATGGCCTGCTGGCACCGCTGCGCGTGACGGACGTGCTGTTCGTTGCACTGGCGATATTTATCGTACGTCCTTTGACGGGCATTCTGGGCTTGGCGGGGCTGGCGGCCCAAAAAACGGAGCGATGGGCCCTGGCCTTCTTCGGCATTCGCGGCGTCGGCTCAATCTACTATCTGGCCTACGGGCTAAACCATATGCAAACGCCGGATCCCGAGCGGCTCTGGGCGATTGTGGGGCTTGCGATATTGATTTCCATTCTGCTGCACGGATTGACAGTAACCCCGGCCATGCGCTGGCTCGATCGTAGGCACGGTCGCGATCCGGACCGAGATGCGCTTGCCTGATTGCCTTTGCGAGGGATTGTGCCGACGGCAGCGGGTCTCACAGGAACGCAAGGGGTGTCGATTTCGTTCTGCCTGTATTCAGGATTTCTTCGAGGCTCGTATCATGACCGCACCCCGTTCCACGCACCCGACCGACCCAGGTCCCATCCCAAGCGCCAGTCTCGCCCCCAGGCCCGCCTATCCACCGATCCGGGACAAGCCCGATGCCAGCCAGCCCCGTCATGCCGAAAGCCCCTGTGTGTCGCGTGACTTTGGCGTTCCCCCGCGCCGCAAGTCGGCCGCGCGCGATGTGATGGCCGCACCGACACCGGAACGGATAGATAGCGATAGGACCGGGGCGCACGGACATTGCTAATCGCCTGAACCGCTCCTTTGTTGGCAGCGCGCTTCGCAACGACGACTGCCGGACGAGTGGAGGTTATAAGCGATATCGACATCGGAAACCCATAAGGTTTCCAGGATTCTCGGCTTCACGCCAGCGAGCTAACGCTTCAAATAATCGACGGCAAATACTGGAACGTGGACGTCGGTCTGGGCTTTCTGGCTAGGATTTGGAAGGAAGTTGCGATGCCGGCACGCCCCTATTGGAGAGGCCAGATTCGTCTGGCGTTGGTCTCGATCCCGGTCGAGGTCTATTCAGCGACCAAGAGCGGAGCGACTATCGCTTTCAACCAGATCCATGAGCCCTCCGGCAAGCGCATCAAGTACGAGAAAGTGGTTCCCGGCATCGGCCAGGTCGACGGACAAGAATTCACACCGAGCCCCACACGGATCGTCGCCTCGCTGAACCGTTCCGGTTGCGCGAGCGTTGGATGCAGGACTGACAGGGAGACGATCGATGGCGCGTTTCGGATACAAGCTCATGAGCGAGGAACACGGTCCCAAATCGCTCGTGGAAAATGCGATCGCGGCAGAAGCGGCAGGCTTCGATTTCGTATCAATCTCCGATCACTATCACCCGTGGCTGTTCGACCAGGGTCATGCATCCTTCGCCTGGAGTGTTTTGGGGGCGATTGCGCACGGCACATCGCGCGTCGGGATCACCACCGGCCTGACCTGTCCGATCATCCGCTATCATCCTGCCATCATCGCTCAAGCCTCAGCGACAATTGCAGTGATGAGCGACAATCGCTTCTCGCTCGCCATTGGCGCCGGCGAGCGGCTCAATGAGCATGTTACAGGAGAACATTGGCCTTCGATTCCCGAGCGTCACGCCATGCTGGAGGAGGCCGTCGAAATATTCCGCCTTTTGTGGGGCGAAGGGGCACACAACTATCAGGGTAGTTACTTCACGGTCGATCACGCGCAAATTTTCGACCGGCCGAATGAGCCCATCCCGATCATCCTGGGAGTGAGCGGGCCTGCATCGATCGCGCTCGCCGTTTCGAAGGCGGACGGAATCATGACAACCGACCCTTCACCTGAAATCGCGAATGGATTTTCCAATGGCCCCAAATATGTCGAGGTCGCTCTGGCTTACGCGCCAACCGAGGACGAGGGGCGCAAGATCGCGCATGAGCGCTTCCGCTTTTCGGCATTCGACTGGTCGGTAAATAGCGAAATTCCGACTGTCGAAGGTTTCGAGACGGCGACGAAGTTCGTGCGACCTGAGGATCTTGCCGAGACCATCCCCGTCGGCCCGGATCCGGACAAGCACTTGGAAGCGATCCGGAAAGCTCTCGATGCCGGCTTCGATCACATCGTGCTGACAGGCATCGGGCCGGATCAGCGAGGCTTCATCCGCTTCTTCGAGGAGAGCATTCACCCCAGGCTTGCCGAATGAGGAAACGGCATCGATCGTCGCTGCTCCGAGCCCCATAAAGGAAGGGGTCGGCTGATCGACTGGCGGCAAATGGCGGCAGTTCCATCGCATTGAAGGTGCCGCCCCGTTGTTGGCGCGAACCTATCCGCGGCCCAGACGTTGTATTTGCAAAGGCGGGGACCCAGGTGCGGGTCCGCAACCGACAAGATCGCCGACGGCCATCAAGGCGCAGGCAATCAACTGTACACTGAAATCAGAACCGAAGGAGCGTTTCCTCCAGCGATCCGATAATCGCGGTCCTGAAACAGGCGTTCGCCGAAAGGCAGGTTGCCGTCACCAAGACGGTATGCGCCGTCGACTCTCAAGATCACGCCTGGCGTTTCTTTGGACGACGGCGAGCAGGGCGGGGCTGAAAAAAGGATGGAAACATGACCGAACGAAACGAAAAGGAGACTGCAAAGGGCGTTGCTTCGATCTTCAAAGGCTATGCCAAACGTCTTGCCGGTGAATTGTCACCGCGCCCCGATCTGGTGGTGGAAGGGGAAAAGGAACAGACCGAGGGGCTCCGGCGGATACGACGCTCACGGCGATCCGAAGCCCACCGAGGAGACCACTGAAGGCTGCGGAGCAAGGATCGAATGTCCCCCTCAGTGCGCGGCGCGGGCTAATGGTCCGGCGGTTTTATCGGGCACAATCTTCGTGGATCCGAGTTGATTTTCCAGGTTCGACATTCCGATTGGGCGGCGTCGGACCAGAAAGGTCGATGGCGATGAACATGACCGTCAATGGCAGCGCCGTTGAAATGCCGCGGGATCCGCGCGTTTCGCTTCTCGATTATCTGCGCGACCACCTTCACCTTACAGGCACCAAGAAGGGCTGCGATCAGGGAGCCTGCGGCGCCTGCACCGTTCTCGTGGATGGTCAGCGGATCCTCTCATGCCTTTCGCTGGCGGTGCAACTCCAGGGTCGGTCGGTGACCACGATAGAGGGAGTGGGCCAACCCGGGCATTTACACCCCTTGCAGCAGGCCTTCGTCGATCATGACGGATTCCAGTGCGGCTATTGCACGCCAGGCCAGATTTGCTCCGTCCTTGGCATGGTGGCGGAGATCGGACGCGGGGTGCCGAGCCACCTGACTCTCGATCTAGAGGCCGAGTCGATCGCGCTTACCCCCGGTGAATTGCGCGAGCGAATGAGCGGCAACTTGTGCCGCTGCGGTGCTTACAACGGTATTGTGGCGGCCATAGCCGAGACTTATGTGGAAGGCCCGCTGCCAGAGGCAGTCGAATGACGCCGTTCACCTACGCCCGCGCCGCCGATGCGACAGACGCAGTCCGGCAAGGCGGTGGGACAGGCGCGAAGTACCTGGGAGGCGGCACCAACCTCGTCGATTTGATGCGCGAGACGATCGAGCGGCCGGAGCGGCTGGTAGACGTTACTGGGTTGTCGGAGACAATCGCCGAGTTGCCCGATGGCGGGCTGTTAATCGGTGCGGCGGCGCGCAACACGGCCGTTGCTGAAAACCGGCTGGTCCGCCACCGCTATCCGATGCTTGTCCGAGCCATCGTGGCCGGTGCCAGCGCGCAGATCCGCAATATGGCGACCGTAGGCGGCAACATCCTCCAGCGCACGCGGTGTTCTTACTTCTATGACGCGGCGGGATCGCATTGCAACAAGCGTCGGCCCGGCGATGGGTGCGATGCGATGGAAGGGTTTAACCGCAACCACGCAATTCTGGGCGCCTCTACCGCTTGCGTAGCAGTCCACCCGTCGGACATGTGCGTCGCCCTCGCGGCACTGGATGCCGTGGTCCATTTAAGAGGGGCTGACGGCGAGCGCCGTCTGGCGCTGACGGATCTGCATCGCCTGCCGGCCGAGCGTCCGGACATCGAGACCGTGCTGGAACCGGGCGAACTGATCACTGCGATCGAGTTGCCGGCGCTCCCCTTCGCCGCGCGTTCCGCCTATCGAAAGGTGCGTGACCGTTCGAGCTACGCCTTTGCACTCGTCTCGGTAGCGGCAGCGCTGGAAGTCGAGGGCGGGCAAGTGCGCGACGTACGGATCGCGCTGGGCGGCGTGGCCCCTAAACCATGGCGAGCGGAGCGGGCCGAGACCGCGCTGCGCGGCGCACCCGCGACCGCTGCGTCATTCATTGCGGCAGCGGATGCAGAACTGGCGGGGGCAAAGCCGCTTTCCGGCAATGCCTTCAAGATCGAGCTTGCGCGCCGCACGCTGGTCGCCGTCCTTAAGGAACTTGCCGGAGAAGACGCATGAGCATCGCGGACGACGCCAAGCAGGCAGTTCAGGGCGCCATGCAGGGTATCATGGCAAAGGCAGTTGCGCTTGCTCCCGACAGTTGGATTCCGGGCGGCGATCCGGATCCTCTGATCCGCGAACGCTATGGCCATGTCGGCAAGCCGCTATCGCGCATCGATGGCCCGCTCAAAGTGACGGGGAGGGCAACTTTCGCGGCGGAATTTCCCATAGAGCACATGGTCTACGCCGCGTTGGTGTTCAGTACGATCCCCAAAGGACGGATCGCCGCGCTGGAAACGGCGCATGCACGGTGCGCGCCCGGCGTCGTCGCGGTCATGGACCACCGCAACGCTCCTCGTCTTGCACCGCCACCGGTCTTCATGTCGGCGCCCAAGGCGGCCAACGGGGACAGCCTGCCGATCATGCAGGGCGGGGAGATCAACTGGAATGGTCAGCCCGTCGCCGTAGTGCTGGCCGAGACGCAGGAACAGGCCAACCACGCAGCCTCGCTTGTCGAGGTCGCCTATCAAGAGACCCCCGCGCTTACCGGGCTCGCCGAAGCGCGAGCGAGGGGCATGAAGCCCGCCATGTTCATGGGGCAGCCGCTTCATGATGAGCGCGGCGACGCGGAAGCGGCGCTGGCGCAGGCAGACGCAAAGGTGGACGCTATCTACTCGACCCCGCGCCACAATCACAACGCCATCGAACTGCACGGGGTCACTGTTGCATGGCAGGGCGATGTGCTGCGCATCCACGATGCGTCGCAACTGGTTGCGCATACGGCCTGGTCGATCGCCAGCATGTTCGACATGCCGGAAGACAAGGTCATCATCACCTCACCCTTCGTGGGCGGCGGGTTTGGTGGCAAGTGTCTGTGGCAGCATCAGGTTCTGGCCGCGATGGCCGCAAGAATGTGCGGCCGTCCGGTGCGCCTGGTCCTTTCGCGCGAGGGTGTCTACCGCGTGGTCGGCGGTCGCTCACCGACCGAGCAACGCGTCGCCCTTGGCGCGGATCGGGACGGACGTCTCAAGGCATTGATCCATACGGGTCTCACGGTGAAGACGGCCACCAACGCCATGCCGGAGCCTTTCATCCTGCCCACGCGTAGCGCTTACGCTTCCGAGACGCTGAAACTGGATGTGCAGACGGTGGAACTCGACATGCTGGCCAACACGTTCATGCGCGCTCCAGGAGAGTCGGTCGGCACATTCGGGCTGGAAAGCGCGATGGATGAACTTGCCGAAGTGCTAGGAATGGATCCGGTCGAACTGCGTATCCGCAACGAGCCGGAAAAGGACCCGGGCTCAGGCTTGCCGTTCTCCTCACGCCATATCGTCGAGGCCTGGCGTGCGGGCGCGCAGCGTTTCGGCTGGGATCGACGCAATCCACATCCCGGTGCGCGGCGCGAGGGCGAATGGCTGATCGGCATGGGCTGCGCCACCGCGACTTATCCCTATTACCGCATGGCCGGAGGGGCCGCGCGGATCACTCTGACTGGTGAGGGTCGGGCCGTGGTCGATATCGCCGCGCACGAGATGGGCATGGGCACCGCCACCGCGCAGACCCAGGTCGCCGCCGAGCGGCTCGGCCTGCCCATTGCGGCGGTGGAGTTCCATTACGGCGATTCCACGTTGCCGGGCGTCGTACTCGCCGGCGGCTCGCAGCAGACGGCCGCGATCGGCGCGTCGGTGGGAGCGGCGCATCGCGAACTGGTGAAGGCTTTGCTCAAGCTGGCCGGCAACGATTCCCCGCTCGCGGGCCTCAAGCCGGACGAGGTGATCAGCCGCGACCAGGGTCTGTGCAAAAGCGATGAGCCCACGCGTCATGAAAGCTATGCCTCGATCCTGTCGCGGGCGCGGCAGGAGTGCATCAGCGTTGAGGCGGAAGGGCCGCCACCGCTTGAGACGATGCACTGGTCGATGCACAGCCACGCCGCAATGTTCTGCGAATTGCGGGTTAATGCGGTTACCGGCGAGCCGCGGGTCAGCCGCTTCCTGGGCTCGTTCGACTGCGGCCGAATTCTCAACCCCAAGACCGCCGCCAGCCAGTTTCGGGGCGGTATCATCATGGGACTGGGCCTCGCGTTGATGGAGGAGGCTCAGTTCGACGAACGCAACGGGCGCGTGATGAACCCCAGCCTATCCGAATACCACGTACCCGTGCACATGGACGTGCCGGACATCGAGGTGATCTGGACCGACATTCCCGATCCGCACGCGCCGATGGGCGCGCGTGGGATCGGAGAAATCGGCATCACCGGTACGGGAGCGGCGGTGGCCAATGCAATCTACAACGCCACGGGCAAGCGGGTACGCGATTTGCCCATTACGCTGGACAAACTGCTTTAGTGCATTCCAACACCTCATCGGTCCCTTCATCCCCACCAGAGTTAGGGTAAAGTTGGGAGCCGGGTCGATCCTGCCGGACGTTCCGAAGAATACCCGGATGATCACGTGCGATGCCGGCGCGCGACAAGAACCGCTATGCCGAGCACTGGACCAAGGAGCGCTGGTGGCAGCAAGGCATTCGCCCGGGATCTTCAGGTCGAGGTGGCCGGCGAGCGGGCGCGTTACCGGGATGGCGAGGACGAGGGGGAGGCCCGCCTGTCCAAAGCCGGTGGATCGCCCGCCTGATCGTGCCGGGATCGAAAAAGCGGGTGCGTGCCCGTTCCGGGGGCTGCAAGGGCAGTTTCCTGTGCCGAGCGGGCCTCCCTCCATCGGCAACGGGATGGCTTGAGGCGCCGTCATGGCAGCAACCGGGAACCGTGCGCCCATCGATCGGTTGCCTATGGCGAAAGTTCACTGGCAGGGATCACGCGCGCATTGCAGGTCTTCTCGCCTTCGGCAGATACTTGGCTGCGGTTCGGCATGGTCGGCGTGCTGTTCCTGCTGGTCTGCGGCGCATTGGCGGCGGCCGGCTACGCCAACTCCGGCTACGCGACGCAAGTCGGCTGGTTCCGCGATCAGGAGGTGCCGTTCAGCCACAAGCACCACGTGGGCGAATTGGGCATCGATTGCCGTTACTGTCACAGCAGTGTCGAGACATCAGCCGATGCCGGCCTTCCCGCCACGCAAGTCTGCATGACCTGTCATTCCCAGATATGGACCGACGCACCGATGTTGGCGCCTGTTCGCCGCAGCTTTGCTCTTGATCGCCCGCTGCGCTGGCACCGCGTCGCGCAATTGCCGGACTATGTCTATTTCGATCATTCGATCCATGTGCAGCGCGGCGTGGCCTGCGTGGAATGCCATGGGCGGCTTGACGAGATGCCGCTGACCTATCGTGCCAAGGCACTGCAGATGCAGTTCTGCCTGGACTGCCATCGCAATCCCGCACCCAACTTGCGCCCGCCCGAGCAGGTCACCCGGATGGACTGGCGCGGCTGGAACAAGGACATAGCCACGCGCTACGGCAATGCGGCGCTGGCGCGCTTCCATATCGTGCCCGGCCGGCTCGACAATTGCGGACTGTGCCACCGATGACCCAGTGGCGAGCCCTTGAGGACCGGCTGCAAATGCCGGACATGCAAGAGCGCATCGCCCGCGAATTTCCGATGCTGGCGCGGCTGCGGCCGGAAACGGACCGTAGGGGAGCTTTCCAATTTCTGGCCGGTGCCATTGCGCTTGCCGGGCTGGATGGATGCGAGCGCAAGGCTGACGAGGACGCCTATCCGATGGCGCGTATGCCGGAAGGCAGCGAGCCGGGCAACGTGCGTCACTACGCAAGCGCAGTGGAGCTTGATGGCGTGGGGCAGCCGATCATCGGTACCTGCCGCGATGGGCGCCCGATCAAGCTGGAGGGAAATCCCCGGCATCCGGCAAGCGGCGGCGCCACCGATGCCTTTACCCAAGCGGCGCTGCTAGGTCTCTACGATCCCTTCCGCAGCGCCGCGCCGCAGAAAGGCCGCGAGACTGCGGACTGGGGTGCCGCGGCGCTTGCGATCCGGGACTTGCGTCAGCGGCTGGACGCGCGGGGAGGGGAAGGTTTCCGGCTGCTCACCGGGCCGGTGGGATCGCCGACCCTGCTGCGCCAGATTGCGGCGATGAAGGCGCGTTGGCCGGGCATGCACTGGCATGTCCATGCGCCCGCGTCGGACGGCCTTCATTCGGCCAATGCTCCGGCCGAGAGCGTGCTGCACCTCGACCGGACGGAGGCGCTGGTGTGCCTCGATGCCGATCCGCTGGGGAATGGACCCCTGCAGACATGGCATGCGCAAGGCTGGGCTAGCCGTCGCCGGGCATTCCAGCAAGGGCAGGGGAGCGCCGCGCTGATGGTTGCCGAACCCACCCCCACCCTGACGGGGACAATGGCGCAGGAGCGACTGGTGGTAGCGCATGGCCGCATCGAGCCGCTGCTCGCTGCGCTGGAGAGGCGGATCGCGGGCGCCGCAGTCGAAGGGCTCTCGCCGCAGGAAACGGGCTGGGCGGATCAGGCCGCTGCCTTGTTGGAGGCGAACCGGGGCCAAGGGGTGCTGCTGGTCGGTGCCCGGCACGGTCGGCGGGTTCAGGAGCGGGTCGCGGCGCTGAATGTCGCTCTGGGGAACGGCGGGCAATCCGGTCAATGGAGCCGCCGGGTAGAGGATCCTGTGCCCGAAGACGTGGTATCGCTCTCAAGGGCGATGCGCGGCGGCACGGTAGGGGCGCTGCTCGTCCTGGATGCAAACCCGGTCTATACTGCGGCGCCCGATCTGGCGTTCGCGCAGGCGCTGGGCAAAGTGGCGCTGCGCATTCATGCCGGGCTCCATCGCGACGAGACCGCCCGCCTTTGCCACTGGCACCTGCCGCTGGCGCATCTGCTCGAAAGCTGGAGCGACGTGCGCTGCGCCGAAGGCTCTGCTAGCGTGGTTCAGCCGATGGTGCGGCCGTTTCTCGACGTCCGTTCGCGCCATGAGATCGTCGGCCTGCTGCTGGGCGCGCAGGAGGCGACGCGCGGGCGCGATTTCGTGCGCGATACCTGGGGGGAAAGTGCCGCAGACGATGCGGGCTGGCAGGCGATGTTGCTTGGCGGAATTATCGAAGAGTGTGGACATGGCAAAGGCGTCGCCGTTGCTCCGTCCATGCCAGCGCCTGTTGCCGAGCCGGTGCGCGACGCCCCGCCGGGCTATGACGTTCTGTTCCGCCTCGATCCCACCGTTCATGACGGCAGCCTCGCCGGCAATCCCTGGCTTCAGGAAATGCCCAAGCCGCTGACCAAGCTGACCTGGGACAATGCCGTCCATGTCTCTCCCCAGATGGCGCAAGCCGAAGGGCTGGAGAATGAAGACCTCGTCGAAGTCCGCATCGGCGACGCGCGCATCGAAGGGCCAGTCTGGATCGTGCCCGGGCAAGCCCCGCAGACGATCCTGCTCCATCTCGGGTATGGGCGCCGCGCCGGTGGTGAGGTGGCGCTGGGTTGCGGCTTCGATGCCCATGCGCTGCAATCCTCCGCCTCGCCCGGATATCGGAGCGGGGCACAGCTGCGCAAGCTTGGTGGCAAACGTGCGCTCGCCTGCACGCAGACCCACTGGGCGCTTGGCGGGCACGAGTGGGTGCGAGAGGTCGGCGAACCGGGTGAGAGCCTGCCGCCCAAGCGGGAGCAGGCGAATTTCTATCCCCCTCAGGAGCGCGTGCCGGACGAGCCGGCCTGGGCCATGGCGATCGATCTTGACCTCTGCATCGGCTGCAACGCCTGCGCCACTGCATGTGTTGCGGAAAACAACGTGCCGATGGTCGGGAAGGAACAGGTGGCAAAGGGCCGCGAGATGCACTGGCTGCGGATCGACCGGTATTACGAAGGCCCGCCCGAAACCCCCGAGCATCGCTTCCAGCCCGTGCCCTGCATGCATTGCGAGGATGCCCCTTGCGAGATGGGCTGCCCGGTCAATGCCACTCTCCACAGCCCTGACGGGCTCAATCTGCAGGTCTACAACCGCTGCATCGGCACGCGCACCTGCTCGGCCTATTGTCCCTACAAGGTGCGGCGTTTCAACTGGCTGGATTATACGCGCAAGGCACCCGAGGAATTGAAGGCGCAGCGCAACCCCGAAGTCACCGTGCGGGATCGCGGCGTCATGGAAAAGTGCACTTACTGCATCCAGCGGGTTACACAGGCGCGTATCGCGGCGGACAAGGAAAACCGCCCGTTGCGCGATGGCGAGGTGCTGACCGCGTGCCAGCAGGCCTGCCCGACCCAGGCCATCGTTTTCGGAGACCTGTCCCAGCGGGAGAGTGCCGTCAGCCGCCGCAAGGCGGACGGGCGCGACTACGCATTGCTCGAAGAGGCGAATACCCGCCCGCGAACGACTTACGGTGCACGGATCAGAAGCGGGAAGGGCAAGGCATGAGCCGGAACGAGACCTTCCGCCGCGTTACGGGAGAAGTGATCACCATTCCCTTGCGCTTTCCCGCGCCGCGCACCTGGTGGATCATGTTCGCGGTCACCGGCACAATGACGCTGCTGCTGTTCGTCTCTGCCGGGATGGTGCTGGTGAACGGGCCGGGCGTGTGGGGCAACAACATCCCGGTCGGCTGGGGCTTTCCGATCGCGAACTACATCTGGTGGATCGGCATCGGCCATGCCGGCACGTTGATTTCGGCAATGCTGCTGTTGCTTCAGCAGGGCTGGCGCAATTCGCTCAACCGTTTTGCCGAGGCGATGACCCTGTTCGCCGTTGCTTGTGGCGGTCTCTATCCGATCATCCACCTCGGGCGTCCCTGGTATTTCTACTGGATGGCGCCGTATCCCAACACCATGGATATCTGGCCGCAGTTCCGCAGCCCGCTGACCTGGGATTTCTTCGCGGTGCTCACCTATCTGCTGGTTTCGGCCGCGTTCTGGTACATCGGCATCATCCCCGATCTTGCCTCTGCGCGCGATCGGGCGACGAAGCGGCGATGGCAGGTGTTCTACGGCTTGCTGGCATTGGGCTGGCGGGGTGCCGGGCGGCACTGGCTGCGCTGGCGGCAGGCCTATGTGATAACCGCCGCGATTGCCGTGCCGCTGGTCGTCTCGGTCCACTCCGAGATTTCGATGCTCTTTGCCGCAGGCCCGATCCCGGGATGGAACTCGACGGTCTTTCCCGCCTACTTCGTGCTGGGTGCGGCCTTTTCGGGTTTCGCGGTGGTGACGATGATCGCCATCGTGCTGCGGCACATGCTGCGCCTGCAAGACCTCGTGACCGCGCGGCACCTCGACATGCTGGGGCGGATGACACTCGCGACCGGGCTGATGACCGGATACGGCTATGTCATGGAGGTGTTCACGGCCTTTTACGGCGGCGGTTACGAGCTTGAGACGCTTCAGGACCGCTATGCCGGGCCCTATGCCTGGACCTTCTGGGGCGCGATCCTGTTCAACTTCGTGCCCCTGCAACTGCTGTGGTGGCGAAAGTGGCGCGTATCGCCGGTGACGGCGTTCCTTGTCTGCCTTTGCGTGGCGGTGGGCATGTGGTGCGAACGGTACATGCTGCTGGTCACTTCGCTCTATCGGGACTGGCTCGATTCCTCGATCAACCTGTTCCATCCCACGTTCTGGGACTGGTCGCTCTATGCCGGATTCATAGGCCTGTTCCTGAGTGCCCTGCTGCTCTTCGTGCGCTTCCTGCCGGTTATCTCCGTCTTCGAGATCAAGGAGCGGATCGAGGCCGGCGATGGCTGAGCGCAGCATCCCCTACGCCGTCCTCGGCGAGTTTTCGGAGGCGGACGCGCTTCTCGGCGCCGCCGGCACGCTGCGCGAACAGGGCTGGCGGGTCGAAGTCTTCTCGCCCTTTCCGCTGGACGGCCTGGCCGAAGCGCTGGGCTGGCACGAAACGCGGGTGCCGCGCTCCTTCCTGATCTGGGGCGCGGTAGGCGCCGTGGCGGGTTTTGCCATGCAGGCAGCGGCCACGCGCGATTTTCCTCTCGATATCGGCGGCCGCCCGCTGGTTGCGGTACCGGCGTTCCTGATGATCACCTTCGAACTCATGATCCTCTTCGCGGTATTCGGCGGGATCGGCGCGATGTTTTCGGCCAATCGCCTGCCACGCCTCCATCATCCATTGTTCGATGCCGAACGCTTCGGCCTTGCCAGCGACGATCGTTTCTTCCTGGCGGTATTCATCGGGCAGGGCGGCCCGTCGTCCGAAGAGGCCCGTGCCGCGCTGTGGCGCCTCAAGGCCGACGAGGTGACCGACGTGGCCGAAAGCGAAGCATCGTGAGGCGCCTGATGCCTCTTGCCCTTGTGCTGCTGGCTGCTTGCGGGAAAAACATGGTGCAGCAAGCGCGATACGATTCGTACGAGCCTGCGGGCCTGTTCGGCAACGGCATGGCAATGCAGCGCGCGCCTGAAGGCACCCTCTCGCGCGAGGATGCCGCCCGAATGGCAAGTGAGCAGCGCCCGGCGATGAACCGCGCGCTTGTAGAGCGCGGGCGCGAGCGTTTCGCGATCTTCTGCGTGCCCTGCCACGGCCGCGATGGGTCCGGTGATGGGATCGTGCCGGCGCGCGGCTTTCCCCGGCCGCCGGATTTCCATGAGAAACGCTTGGTTGAGGCAGCTGACGGTCACTTCTATGCTGTCATGACCCAGGGCTATGGCGTCATGTATTCCTTCGCAGACCGCGTGCCGCCGCGCGATCGCTGGGCCATTGCCGCCTATATTCGCGCGCTGCAGGCCACCGGCCAAAAGCCGGGCAGCGAGGAGGAGAGCGTCCATGCGGCTCCCTGAAACGCTGCGTGCCTTCGGATTGCCGGGCCTTGGCATCGTCGGCGTGCTGGGGGCGATCGCCTGCATTGTCGAAGCGCCTAGGGCCGGGTTGACCGGCTGGCTGGCGGCGGCCGTCCTGCTTCAGGGCATTCCGGTGGGCGGGCTGATCCTGCTGGCGATGATGCCGCTGGTGAAAGGGCAGTGGGAGGGGCAACTGCGCGACAGTTGCGAGGCCGCGATCGGGCTGTGGACGCTGGCGATCGTGGCCTTCGTGCCCGTGCTGCTGGGGATCGGCGCGATCTACGACTGGATGAGCGTGACGCCGGCAACGGCATTCCAGCGCTTCTGGCTCAGCCCGGTGCCGTTTGTCTTGCGTACCGTCCTGTGGTTCGGCGCGCTGGGCGTCATTGCCCGCGCGCTCGTCGGAGGCCGGGCTTCGCAGGGGATCTGTGCGCTCGCGCTGATCGTGCTGGTGCTGGGAGGATCGCTGATGGCGGTCGACTGGCTGATGTCGCTGGACGTCGATTTCCATTCGTCCGGCTTCGGGCTGCAAGTCCTCGCGCTGGAAACCTGCACTGCCTACGCGACGATCCTGCTCGTGCGGCTTGTGAGCCGGCCCGAACCCGGCGCTCAGAGGTTTGGAGCTTCGTCCACCGCCCCGGCAATGCTCGGCGCGCTCCTGCTCGTGTTCCTGCTGCTCTGGCTCTATTTCCAGTTCATGCCCTACCTCATCACCTGGTCGGGCAACCTGCCGGAGGGTGCCCGCTGGTACGCGATGCGGTCGACCGGGCAATGGCCCTGGCTGCTGGCTCTGGCGGGTGCCTTTGGCGGGATACCGCTGCTGGCGCTGCTTTTTACCCAGGTTCGCAAATCGCCGCGTGCGCTGGCGCTGGCGTGCATCTCCGTGCTGGCCGGCAAGGCGATCGAATTCGCGTGGCTGGCGATCCCTGGGCGCGGCCCCGTGGCCGGGCTGTCCTTCGTGTTCTCGACCCTTGCCCTGGGCGCCTTTTCCCTGTCCTACCTGGCGCCAGCAACCGCGCGGTGGCCGCAGCGGCGCCGTCGTGGTCGGGCATGATCGCGCCATGATTCGCGACCTCCATCCGCACACGCGCCCGCAGCGCACGCGCGATCCCAAGGACGTCAGCAGCCAGGCACGCGAACTGGGCTACGAGCCGAGCGACTGGCCGGTGGGGCTGATATTCCGGAGTGCACCGGCATTGGCGCTGCTACTGGGTGTGGCACTTGGCGCAGGCTGGCTGGCAATCTCCATGCTCAAGCCCGACCGGCCAGCGGCCGGCGCGCAAGGGACGGTGGCTGAAACCCCGCCGCCGCCCCGGCTTCAACCGCATCCGGCACGCGATCTGGCGCGCAACTTCGAGGGGCAAGACCGCAACCTCAGGCAAGCTCCCGTGTCTGTCGAACGGGCGATGGATCAAGTCGCGGCGCAGGGCTGGCGAGAGGATCGGCCCGCGAAGAGAGAGGGCCGGTGACGCGCGCGCTCATCGTTTTTCTGATGGCGATGATCATCGCATTGCCGGCATCGGCGGCCGCGCCGTTCGATCCTTTCGGCATCGCCCGTATCGACGGAAATTCGGGAGCCATAGTTCCGCTGGACGGCATCCTGCGGGATCAGGATGGTCGGATCACAAGCCTACGCCGGCTTGGACACGGCTTGCCGCTCATAGTGGTGCCGGTGCTTCATGACTGCCCGAACATCTGCGGCATCACTCTGGCGGGCGTGGTCGATGCCGCGCGGCAGCAGCGGCATTTCGTGGCGGGGCGCGACTTTGCGATCGTCGCCTTCGGCATCGACCCGTCCGAGACGGCCGACGCCGCACGCGCCGATCTGGCGCGGCTCGAAAGCCAGACGGTACAAGCGCACTCCCTCCCGGTGCCGATTGCGGCCACGACCGGCGGGCAGGGGCCCGTCCATGCGGTGACCGATGCACTGGGTTATCATTATGCCTTCGATCCGCGCATCGGCCAGTACGCCCACGCGGCGGCCAGCGCCGTGCTGACCCCGGACGGCCGTCTGGTGGGCTGGCTCTACGGGCTTTCGCCCGATGCCGCCGCGCTGGACAAGGCGTTGAGCGACGCACGAGCAGGCCGCACCGGGGGGCTGGCCCGGCAGTTGATCCTGCTCTGCTATCATTACGACCCCGTGGCCGGCACTTATTCGCTGGCGATCGAGCGGCTGATCCGCTGGGCGGGCGTCGCCACCGTGCTGGGTATCGTGGCGCTGATCCTGTGGCTCGGGCGCAAGCCGGGCGGGGGAGAGCGCAGGGCATGAGTTCCCCGATCCTGCTGTGGCCAGCCGCCGCATCGGCCTATGCCGGCCAGGTGGACCTGTTGATCGCCTGCTTCGGCGCGCTCGTGGCTCTCCTTTCGGCGCCGGTCTTCATCCTCATGGCCATCTGGGCAGCGCGCTATCGCAAGGGGCGGCGTGCAGACCGTACCCCGGGGAAAGATCGCAATGTCTGGCTGGAGGTCAGCTGGTCGGTGATCCCGTTCCTGCTCATCATGGGCTTTTTCTTCTGGTCGACCGCGATGTTCCTCGATGCGCGGACGCCGCCCGGCGATGCACTGGTGATCAACGTGGTTGCCAAGCAGTGGATGTGGAAGTTCCAGCACGCGAGCGGCGCGCGTGAGATCAACGAGGTGCACGTACCGGCCGGGCGCCCGGTGCGCCTGGCGATGACGTCGCAGGACGTGATTCACAGCCTCTATGTTCCGGCATTGCGCATCAAGCAGGACGCGCTGCCCGAACGCTATACCGAGCTCTGGTTCAATGCCGATCGACCGGGCACTTATCCGCTGCGCTGTGCCGAATATTGCGGCACCGATCACAGCGTGATGGTTGGCCGCGTGATTGTGCAGCGGGAGGAGGACTATGCCCGCTGGCTTGCAAGGGCCGGCACCGACGGCGGGCTGGCGGGAAGGGGGGAGGTATTGTTCCACCGTCTCGGCTGCTCAAGCTGCCACAGTGCCCGCTCCACGGCGCGTGCGCCCGGTCTGGCGGGGATCTACGGGCGAACCGTGACGCTGGCCGATGGGCATGGCGTTCGCGCGGACGATCAGTATCTGCGCGATGCCATCATGCTGCCCAACAAGGATGTGGTCGCCGGCTACCGTCCGATCATGCCGCCCTTTGGCCATGTCCTCGACGAGGAGCAGGTGGTCGAACTCGTGGCCTACCTCAAGTCGTACCGCAGTGCTCAGCAGGGGGAGCAGGGCTCATGAACGCGCGCACCTCGCAGGATGCCATTCCCGACACTGCCGAGGAGCGGGCCAGCTACCTCAACGCGGGCCATGGACTGCGATCCTGGTTGCTGACCACCGATCACAAGCGGATCGCCTTGCTCTATCTGGTCTCGGTCACTTTCTTCTTCGCTGTGGGCGGCAGCGCCGCCTCGCTGATACGGTTGGACCTGCTGACGCCCGAGGCCGACCTCCTGACCAACGACGGCTACAACCGCGCGTTTTCCCTTCACGGCATCGTCATGGTCTGGTTCTTCCTGATCCCTTCGATCCCCAATGTCTTCGGCAATTTCCTGATCCCGCTCATGATCGGTGCGCGCGATCTTGCCTTTCCCCGGCTCAACCTGGCCTCATGGTATATCTACATGGCCGGCGGCCTCATCACGCTCGGCATCGTCGTGATGGGCGGAGTGGATACCGGCTGGACATTCTACACGCCGTTCAGCTCCACCTATTCGAACGGCTATGTGCTGGGGGCGCTGGCCGCGGTCTTCGTCTCGGGGTTTTCCTCGATCCTCACCGGCCTCAATTTCATCGTCACCGTGCACAAGCTGCGCGCGCCGGGCATGACATGGGGGCGGCTGCCGCTTTTCGTGTGGTCGCACTATGCGACTTCGGTGATCTTCGTGCTGGCGACGCCGGTGCTCTCGATCACGCTGGTGCTGGTCGCTCTGGAGCGGATCTTCGGAGTGGGAATTTTCGATCCCCGATTGGGCGGGGATCCGTTGTTGTTCCAGCACCTTTTCTGGTTCTACAGCCATCCGGCGGTCTACATCATGGTCCTGCCCGCCATGGGCGTGGTCACCGAACTCATCACCGCCGCGGCGCACAAGCGCGTGTTCGGTTACTGGTTCATCGCCGGCTCGTCGATCGCGATTGCGGTCATCGGCTTCATGGTCTGGGGCCACCACATGTTCGTCTCGGGACAAAGCCCTTATGCGAGCACGATCTTCTCGTTCCTCTCGGTGATCGTGGCGGTCCCTTCCGCGATCAAGGTCTACAACTGGGCGGCAACGCTCCACAAGGGCGAGATCCTGCTGGATGGTCCGTTCCTGTTCGCGATGGGCTTCATCGGGTTGTTCGTGGTCGGAGGCCTCACCGGCCTGATGCTGGCGATGCTGGCGATCGACGTCCATGTGCACGACACGATGTTCGTGGTGGCCCATTTCCACTACATCATGGTCGGCGGCACGGTCAGCGCCTTCTTCGGGGCGCTGCACTACTGGTGGCCCAAGATCACCGGCCGCCTTTCCAACGACACTTGGGCGCGCGTGAGTGCGCTTGCCATCTTTATAGGGTTCAATCTTACCTTCTTTCCGCAGTTCCTGCTCGGTTACGAAGGGATGCCGCGCCGCTATCATGTCTATCCGCCGGAATTCCAGGTACTGCAGGTCATGTCCTCGATCGGCGCGTCGATCCTGGCGGTGGGGTATCTCCTGCCCCTGGTCTACCTGTCCTGGTCGCTGCGCTACGGGAAGCCGGCCGGGCCCAATCCCTGGGGCGCGACGGGGCTGGAATGGTCGGTCTCCTCGCCGCCGCCAAAATACAACTTCGATGAGATTCCCTGGGTCGACACCGTCCCCTATTGCTATCCGGTCACCCCGGACGAGCCGGTACCCGAAGGCGGAGACCGCACGCACGAGGAGGAGAAGGCGGAACATGGCTGATCCCTCGCTCTCCCAATGCCGGCACGAACCGTTCGCCACCTTGGCCCGGCAGCGTGAGGCCGACAGGCTCGGAATGCTTCTGTTCCTTGCCAGCGAACTCATGCTGTTCGGCGGCGTCTTCGCTGCTGCCTTGCTGATCCGCATGACCCACGCACAGGACTATGCGGCCGCTTCGGCCGCGATGCATTTCTGGCTTGGCGGGATCAACACCGCGCTGTTGCTGACGTCGAGCCTGCTGGTGGCTCTTGCCGTTTCGCTTTGCCGCGAAGGCCGGGCCCGTGCGGCGGGCTGGGCACTGGCGGGTGCCATCGCGCTGGGGCTTGCATTCCTGGCCGTCAAAGGCTTCGAATATGGTCTGGAATGGCGGGATGGGATGGTACCCGTCCTCCGGCCAAAGGGGCTGGAGGGCAGCGTGCAGACGTTGTTCATGACGCTCTATTTCACCGCGACCGGCCTTCATGCCGTCCATGTGACCATAGGGTTGGTACTGCTTGCTGCGATGATCAGGCCTTTCAGCAGCGCGCGCCGCGATCCGGCTGCGACCACGCTTGGCAACGTCGCGCTCTATTGGCACTTCGTCGACGTGGTCTGGATATTCCTATACCCCACGCTTTATCTGGCGCGCTGACGATGGCTGACCTGCCTCGTCTCATCCTGGTTTGGCTAGCGCTTCTGGCGATGCTGGCACTGACGATCGGGGCCAGCCTGCTGCCGCTCGGCCCGATCCTGCCGCTTGTCAGCTACGGGTGGGCGGCGGCCAAGACCGCGCTGGTCTTCTGGTTTTTCATGGAGATGCGCCGCGAACCGCAGCTTGCGCGGCTGGCGGCTCTCGCGGGATTTGCCTGGCTTGTACTGCTTTTCGCTTTTGTCGCCGCCGACGTGGCGACGCGTTGATCGCGCCCCGCGAATAAATCTTCGAAACTTGGCGCTCTCGGCAACTCCAAGGCGCCCTGGTGTGTTGGTCATACGCGGGCTTGGCTCGCGAGCTTGGCAAGGAGCGCACAAATGGATGGCGACAGAGACAGTGCGCATCCCCGCACTCCAGCTCCCCACGAAGGCGGCACGCCGCGATTTCTTCCGCTGATGGTGATAGCCATCCTGGTGATGTTCGTTGTGGCTGGGCTGATCGTATTTGCCCTGCGTCACGAATGGGCAGCGCCGGGGTCCGATAAACCCGCTCCGGCCTCGCAGGTCGCGCCAGCGGACAAGTGATCGACATTGGCGGGAGGGAAGGCGTTTGTCTCGGGCGTGCCGACGGACCCGATCGCTCCACAGCCACTGCCCGAGAAATTAGGTCAAGGGCGAGGTGGGCAGCGATCGAGGATCAGGAGCTTCGATGGTGAAACTTCATTTCAGACCAACTCTCAAAATGGCATCGGCCGTGCGGCTAGGCTTGGGTCTTCGCCAGAGGTTCGGTCGTCGCGGTACGCGCGTGGGCATTGACCGAGGGCATCAGTTGGCAGAGCGGCGCGATCTCTCGCAGGGCGAGGGCATGCATAGCGCCTTCGCCCGCCATGCCGTCGATCGGGAAACGAAGACCCATACGTGGAATTCGGACAGCGACCCTTCCGCCGGTTTTATCGCCTGGCTGCTTTGGGGCGGCGATGCGGGCAGGGCTTGGGCCGAACGAAAGTTGCCGCGACTAGACAAGCTGGGGGGAGAGCGATGAGCTCTACTACTCACCGGGTACGTGCAGCCTTGCCAGTCATATCGCGCTTATTGACGTCGAGGGATAAAGGTCGACCTCAAGGCCAAGATCAGTGAGGACGGCGGCGATTTCGGCGTGATCAATCCCAAGGGCTACGTGCGTGTTCTTGGACTGGACGACGGGACCGTTTTTACCGAAACGTCGCGAACCTCAGCTATATTGCAGAGCAGGCGCGCGATCTCAGGCTCCCGGGTGAGATGGGCAAATCAAGGGTGCTGGAAGCGCTCGCATATATCTTGGTGGAGTTGCACAACGGCATCAGGCCGTTCGTCAGCCGAGCCTCCCAAGAAGACAAGGCGAGGGCACGAGAGGCCCTTGCCAAGCGATTTGCGCTCATCCCCGACGGTCTGGCAAGCACACTATCTCTTCGTGATGCTGCGGGGGTGGATCTGCCCCCCAATCTTCCGCCTGTCGAGAACGCTTTCCGGCCCGGGAAGGCATCCGCAAAGCCTTGGCCGATGAAGGGGCGGGTAAGCGGCGTGGAGCTTTGCTTTCGAACGACCTCTCGCAAGTCGGAGGTTGCCTCGCCCCTAAGACAGTCGTTTTCGGCACCGACGGCAAGCATATCGGAAAGGTTATTTCGCGCCGAGCAGCAGCGTCGTGTTGTGGGAACGCGCGGCTTCGCTGGGCAACCTGTCGGCAGCCAAGGCCTCGCACTGAATGACGCGATGAAGAGTCGCGGGAATTCCAAATTGTCGCTTGGCCAATCTGCCAGGAAATATCGCCATTGTATCGGGAGAAATCGGCAGGTCGATCCACTCGCCAGCGGCGTGAACTTGGGTGCGGATCGTTTCGCGTGAGCCGCAGATCGCGCTGAAATAACGACTGTCGTAGTGTGGCATCTCGATGAGTTGTTGGCCCTCTTCCAACCCGTTCACCGTACCGCGTTTCGCTAGACGCGAATTTATTCCCCTCAGCGGCGCCGAAATCAGCGGCATGGCACCGACCACGCCGAACAGGTCGGCAATGACTTTCGTGGAGAAAGGGCCAGCGGCACTTGCGCGCGCAACGTCCATCGCGAAACCGAGCTTGCCCCACCGGCCCAGGGAATTGCGAAACATCGCGGTTGTCGCATCGAGCGCGGCGGCATCGTGAAGGTACTTTATCCGTTGCACCGCCACGCGGTAATCCGGCGGCCTGACTGCGGGCATAGTCATGGCAATCAGGATGCGGGACGAAAGCAGCCAACAGTCCGCGACCAGATCGGCGGCGGGCGACAGGATTCTGCCGTCCTGGGTGAAGCCATCCGGACGGGTGGATAACCGGTCCCCATGTCGAATGATCTCAAACTTGCGGGCGATGTGGCCATGAAAATTGGTCTGGAAGTAGATCACATCACCGATGCTTTCAGTAATGCTGCCAGTTCCGTGATGGTTCTCCGCCATTGTACTCAGCGGGGTTTCCCATGGCATTCGCTCGGGAGTATCTCGCAGCAGTCGATTCCATAATTGTCCGACGATGCTGTTGCGTTTGATCAGCGCGGCGACGGCACCTCCGCAAAAGGCGTTGGCAAGCGTACCTGCTTCCAGTTGCTCAAGGGCGAGTTCGACGATGGCCAAACCGATCTCCTCGACAAGATGCGCGGCACTTTTGCGGGAGCGCAGCCGTCTGTCGCACAATCCCTCAATTCATCTACCATTTGCGCCGCGTCGTCGCGAATTGCGATGTCTGATGGCTCCCCACACGCTGGCCCGGACACGATCGACGGTTAAATCCGTGCGGTGAAGCGTGAGGGGAGTAAATCGGGGTTGGCTGTGACGATTCCGGTTCCTAAGACGATTGCGTCCTCGACAAGGCCGGTCTTCGTTTGTCCATAGCGTCGCATGGCGGCGCAGCGCAGGCGCCAGCCAATGTACGAAGAGATCAATGCCGTTCCTGCGGCGGCCATCGCGGCAGATACGCGCTCTCCGCGCGGGGCTAGGGCTGCGCCGGCATAGGCCGCAGTCACGGTGCGGACGGCGAGGCCTGCAGGTTCGATCCGATCCGGTGCCGATTTCATTTTGTCGCCAGCCATTTCGGCAGCGGTGAGCGCGGCTGCAGCGGAAGCGAAGAAAGGTCTTTTAAGCAGACCCTGGAGGGGGAGGACGGGGGGCACCGATCCACGCCTGGTAGCCACTGCAATCGCGGCGAGCGGAGCGATTCCGCGTTGTCCGGCAACGAGGCCGATGAGAAGGGAGCGGATCATAGGTGGCCGTCCTGTGGTGAGCGAGCATGATGAAATGCGCGAGGCGCCGAATCTGATCCCGCCGGTCGCCAATTATGCCTCTGAAAGTGCCGGCAGCAATGTCGGCAACTGTTCGGGAGCGGCACACGGGCGCACTTTATCCAGATGCTCGCTGTTGTTGTCTTTGCATGTGTGCTGCAACATCGTTGTGATGCAAAAATGACACTCATCTGACAAACTCGTTACCTATACTGAAACCTCGCCTTCGTTTTCAAGTTTAGAGGGATGAACACCGATAAAAAGGCTTCTTACTATGGCTCGCAAAATGAAGAACGGCTTCCTCGCTTTGGCGTTGATGGCATCTATCCCCACTGGTGCTTTCGCGCAGGAAGCGCAGGAAGCAACCGCGCCCGACGGAACCAAGGCTTTTGGCATCGAGCCCTACATCGGCGTCTTGGGCGGCTACCATGAATTTTCGCGAAACAGCGAGTTCGGTTCTCCGCGAGGCGGTCGAATGAATGGCGGCCTCGTCAGCGGCGTCGCTGGCGTCAATATTCCGCTCGGGCCCGCTTTCGTTGGTGTTGAAGGCAACGCCACCAAGGGTTTCGGAGATATCGACTGGGAATACGGGGTGAAGGGACGGGTCGGGGGACGGGCCGGTGAAAGCGGCCTCATTTATGCGTCGGCAGGTTACCAGTGGGTCAACGGCAGGCGCGCCTACGCAGACGAGAAGGACTGGATCTACGGTGTCGGCGTCGAGGTCGGACCGAAGGACATTGGTCTGGGGGGTGTGACTGGCAATAGCGGAATTCGCCTCCGCTTATCGGCGGAGACCTACGACTTCGACAGCATCCGTCCAATGGCAGGGATCATCGCTCACTTCTGATTTAGCGAAAGCGCGGCTGCTATGGCCCCGCCTTTGCTCTTCATGCCCGGCACGGCGTCGTATCCCACCGAGTGGACGACGTGCCGGGTTTGTCGTTTCATGTTTCACTAAGGCGCGACAACGGCCACTTGCCGAATGGAAATTTGTTGCCGCTGCCTTCATCTGTGGTCGTTTAGTAACGCTCAGCGCACGCCGTACCGCTTCCCTGAAGTCCGCTTTTGGGGCCACGCTGGTTTCGTATCGTGGGCTTTCGCCCGCCGTCCTGCCTGTTGCTTGGCGCCCCGGACAAAGTGGTTGGAGCATCGTCGCATGCGTGTCGCGCAAAATTGCAGGGGGCGGATCCGCACTAGGCCCAGCCTGTAATCACCGTGGAATGATCCGGTCGGCTTTGGTGTGAATAAGTTGGCGGCCGCGATGCTCTCGTTGCCAAGGATTGCAAGCGACGTTTGTGATCCGTGCTATTTGCTTCCTTGTGCCTCGGCCCGTGCTTTCGCCGCAACAGCCCGGCTCTGAAATCACGCGATTCCGTAAGCGGGATCGTCCACTCGGCTTCGCTCACGCCAGATCACGCACCTTGGGTTCGCGTGCCCAGTGCCGCTTCGTGCCGACCTTGGCGAAATCCTCCACGGGCACCACGCCTTCGTCCTTTTCCACCCCGGCCTTGTCCAGGATCACTTGCGTGCCGGGGCAGTGGGCGATGGTCTTGCAATGGCCGAATGCATCCATGAACCACTGGACCGCGGCACCTTGCGTCGCCAGCTTCTCCGCCGCTTCGGGCATCAGGATCGAAGCGACCGCGTCGAAAAGGATGGAGGGAGAGCCGGCAAGCTGACCGTCCGCCTCCAGCGTGCCGCCCTTCACGGCGATCCCGCCCACTTTCGGCGCGACCAGAAACGGCGTTCCGCCCGCGCCCTCGATCTCCTTGCGCAGCTTGTCGATCGCGGCCTTGTCCGACCCTTCGGCAAACAGGATGCCGATCTTTCGCCCGGTCAGCGTATCGACGGCCTTCTTCTGGATCGACAGGGCATCGGAAGGCGCCATCTTGACCGGCGCGCGGGCGGCCTTGGCCTTTTCGGGCATGTCGATCGCCAGCCCGGCGGCCACGCGCTTCGCCAATCCCTCATCGACATTCCGCAGGCGCGAGACGACCCGCTCGCGCACATGCTTCAGCGCCACTTTCGACAGTTCGAAGACGATGGCAGAGGCGATGTGCGCCTGTTCGCTGTCCGTCTGGGAGTGATAGAACAGCGCCGCCTGGCTGTAGTGATCAGCGAAAAGTTCCGCCCTGATCCGCAGCTTTTCCCCCGGATCGTTGCGTTCGGAATTTTCCGGGAAAGTGGTGAACCCCGTCTCCGGGCAGGCGCGCGGGCCGTTGCTCTCCCCGACTTCGGCAAGGCTGTTCGGCTCGTAGTTGGCGCGGCCGGTGGGCACCAGCGTCTGCATCAAGCCGTCGCGTTGGAAGTTGTGGAACGGACACTTGGGCGCATTGATCGGGATCTGGTGGAAGTTGGTGGTGCCAAGCCGAGACTTCTGCGTGTCCAGATAGGAGAACAGGCGGCCTTGCAGCAGCGGGTCGTTAGTGAAATCGATGCCGGGGATCACGTTGCTGGGCAGGAAGGCGACCTGCTCGGTTTCCGCGAAGAAATTGTCGACATTGCGATTGAGCGTCAGGCGGCCGACGATATCGAGCGGGATCTCTTCCTCCGGGATCAGCTTGGTTGCGTCCAGCACATCGTAGGGCTGCTTTGCCGCCCATGCCTCGTCGAAGACCTGCACGCCAAGATCCCAGGCAGGGAAGTCGCCGGCGGCAATCGCCTCGAACAGGTCGCGCCGGTGAAAGTCCGGATCCGCGCCGGCGATCTTCACCGCCTCGTCCCAGATCAGCGATTCCATGCCCAGCACCGGACGCCAGTGGAACTTGACGAACTTGCCCTCGCCCGCCTTGTTGACCAAGCGGAAGGTGTGGACGCCGAAGCCTTCCATCATCCGGAAGGAGCGCGGGATCGCCCGGTCGGACATGGCCCACATGATCATGTGCAGCGTTTCCGGCATCAGCGACACGAAATCCCAGAAGGTATCATGGGCAGAGGCCGCCTGCGGATAGCCGCGATCCGCCTCCATCTTCACGGAGTGAACCAGGTCCGGAAACTTCATCGCATCCTGGATGAAGAAGACCGGGATATTGTTGCCGACGAGATCCCAGTTGCCCGCCTCGGTATAGAACTTCACCGCAAAGCCCCGCACATCGCGCGGGGTATCCACCGATCCGGCGCCGCCCGCCACGGTGGAGAAACGGACGAAGGCGGGGCAGGTCTTGCCCGCTTCCTGGAAGATCGCCGCCTTCGTCAGTTCCGGTATCGCCTTCGTGCATTCGAACACGCCGTGCGCGCCCGAGCCCCGGGCATGGACGATGCGTTCGGGAATGCGTTCATGGTCGAAATGGAAGATCTTCTCGCGCAGAACGAAGTCTTCCAGCAGTGTTGGTCCGCGTTCACCCGCCTTCAAGCTGTTCTGATTATCGGCAATGCGATGGCCGAAATTGTCGGTCAGGAAAGCGTCCGGTGCGGCCGCGTTGCCCCCCACGTCCTGATGAAGTTCGCCACCGTTGCCGGGGTGGTCCTCGGCAACCGTCTTGCCGGCGCCGGGGCTGATTTCGCCCAGGGCGTTGTTGGTGGCCGGGCTGCGATCGTCTTGACGGGTTTCCTTGGGGGACGGCATCGGGAAGTCTCCTGGCAAGATAGCTAGCGCTTGCTGATCAAATTCGAATCGACGGGTGCTCGTTCCCGTCGAACCCTCGCTTTATCGCGCCATTGGTGGCTTTGGCCGCTGAAGATGAAGCCTGAATTTGTGCCGCGATTCGTGATGCGCGCACCGAGCGGGTTTGCGAACTCAGAGTTTTGCTCATCACGCTTGAGCGTTAAGACTGTCACCCGAACGCGGCCGTATTAGCATCAATCGGACAACATCTTTCCAGATATTGAACGAAGTTGCTGCATGGATGACGTATTAATTTGGTTTAGATTGGTCTAATTCCAAGTGCTTGTGCGACAATCACTATTTGATAGGCTGTGAGAATACTGCCGTCCCCAGCAACTATGCTGTATCGCCAAGTCTGACCGTCATCGCAGTTGATGGCTTGCTGTACAAGATCACCGACAGTCCCATGCATGAGCTGGTCCCCAATTGGGGCGGCAATCCCGGGCTCTAAATCTTCATCATTGACGCGATACAAGGTGCCGATCGAAACAATCATTTTTAACGCCTTGGGTCCTCAAGCTGAAGTCAGCTTGAAATCAAGAGATGAAATACGCAATCAGTATTTGCCTATTGATAACGATAAACTAAATTATAATCATGATGGCTTTTTAAACTCGCGTCGACGAATAAATAGCCCGTTTGTGAACTGAAATTCTATGCACGTTGATAACTCAATGTGGTCGGCGCACGCCGCGATTCAATCGCCGATCAAGCTTGGCAATGAGCCGGGGCGCTAATTAAATGCTAATTCCGAATACCACAAGCAGACGGCTCGGATTTGGTTATCCGAGCCGTCGTCACGGTGCTTCATTGCGTGGGTTTTAGGGCCTAGGCGTCAGCTACGCGGAACGCCATAGAGGGCCCGATCCCGATCGATTTCCTCCGCAGTGTAAGGCGCAGCGGCCTCATCGAATCGAGTCCACCCCTCTTGGCGATACCTCGTGCCGCGTTCGGCGATGTTAACCGCAGGTACGGTATCGACAGCCGCGTTGGCACGATCGATTTCGGCATCGTCAACCTTGGCACTGAGAAGCACGCCTCCACGCCGGACGCCCTCAGAATAGAGTTGTGCCTCTTCATCGGAATGACCTGCATGCTTCAAGGCGCCGACGATGCCCCCGGCGGCCGCGCCGCCGACCGCCCCTACACCTGCACCGACTGCCGTCGCGGCAAGCCAGCCAGCAGCAACAATGGGGCCAAGACCGGGAATGGCCAGCATTCCCAAGCCTGCCAGCAACCCACCGGCTCCCCCGATCACTGCACCGGCAGATGTTCCAGTGGTAACTTCTGATTCACTGTTCACGCCCTTCGGTCTGGTGTCGTACTCGCCACGCGTATTGTTCGCGATAACGCTGATGTCATCGCGCCGAACACCAATATTTTCGAGTTCGTGGATAGCTTGTGCTGCATCGGCATAGTTGTCGAAGAGACGGGTAATGGTTTTGGTCATCTTTTGGCTCCCGGTGCGATCGATTAGTGAACGGTAATGTTGCCCTTGTAGTCGAGCGCGACAGTCACCGTTTTGCCTCCCTTCGTGGCCTTACCTTGCCAGACGCCATTTTCGTTCTGGGCAAGAGGGCCGATGTTGGTATATCCGGCCTTGGCTAAACGCCCCCGAGCCTGGCTCTCGGTGAAGGAGTTGTGCCCTTTTGCAGTGGCGTTTGTCGTCGCTACGGACGGATCCTTTACGGCGGGATTGTGCGATTGAGCGGATGCGGAAAACGAGGCTAGGGCGACAAGCGCCGCGGCAGTAAGAGTATGCTTCATGTGTTTTCTCCTCTCTCTGCTGCCCTAACGTGGTCGTCGCTTTATAGTTGCCGGAATTGTTGCTTGCTGGGAGTAGTTGGCACTCGGGCGCCCTAAGCTATCGTACCGTAACAAGAAGTGATGTGATGGCGAGCCGGTTCTCAGGGGCGGGCCCTCGCGCGATCAAGAGGCTCGTTGGATCAAGCGCTGGCTGGGGCGTCGGTGCTTTATTGAGGCGAAAGTGGTGAAGTGCCGTAGGGAAAACCTCCGGCTCGCCTGGATAGCCGCGGTCCTCGGGTGTTGCGCGAGATGCCCCGATTGCCTCTGAAAGCAACGCTTGACCGAGTGATGAGCGAGGCGGTGTTGCTGTCAATCTCTTGCAACTTTTTTCGCCTGACAACCTCTCGGAAGTAGCAACTCCGGCAGAGGGTGGTCCTATCAACGGGCGAATGTTGAGCGCAACATTGTTTCGCGCTGAACTTGCCGACGCCTATATCTTAATCCCATCGCCGATAGGAGGGTGACACGTCATCCGCCCTGGAAGTGGGACCTGAAAACGGCATCAATTTGCAAAGAGCACTCCATGATTGGAGTTTTTTGGGATCGCTTGCGAGCCGTGAAACCGTTTGCCTGCAAGAGACGTTCCGTAACAATATCCAACGGAGAATTTAACGTGGCCAGTCAACCTTTTGAAAATCCTGGTAACGATAGCGCTGGAAATACTCCGCCTGAAGTTCCCGATCCTGGCAGTCCGGGGGCGCCAGATAATATGCCTCCTGCGGGCCCCAACATCGATCAGCCTGACACCGCGCCAACAGAACTTCCGCCACCAGACTGATCAATAGGCCGCAGCAGAACCTGAAAACGTTTTCAGGCCGCTCGGGGATCGAAAGCGTCTAGTGCATTGTTCAATGCAGCACCTGGCATTGACGGATTGCAATCAATTCTTGACCAGTACGTAAAGGATTGGGCGATCCTTGGCGCTGAGCTTCGAGAAGGCATGGCGTGGATGCGCTGTTTCGACGGGCATCAGGCTTATTTTTAGCCTCAATCTTGCCAGCTCGGATCGATGAACACTTGCCGTTTACCGCAGGTCAGAACAATTGCATTGAACCCTTTCCCAGATCTAAAAGCCCGGGCAATTCCTGCGGCTATACTTTCATCCCAAGGTCCAGGCAGAATGCTCACTGAATACATGGCTCCTGCCTTTGAGTCGCACCAGATGCTTTGCACTCGCTTAAGTACCATGGGAGTGAATGCGTCAATGACGCGCCTCATCTCTCCGATTTCGGATACCATGTCGTATCGACTGCTAATTTGTACGCCCTTGTAGTGGATCATAAGGGGCCTCCAGAACTGCGCTATCGCGCTATCCTAAAGTTGTGGGCATCATAAACTGCCTGTAATAGGCCTGTGCTTGGCAATATGCGGTTCGAATCAAAGCGACGTGCGATTTGAATGAAGGCGCAGTAGTTGCAATACGAAATGGTGTTAATGTTGAAAAAATTAGCAATGAAAAGAATTTATTTATAAAATGTTATTTGTATCGTTAAATGTAATAAGAGTTGCGTTTAGCTATCAAAGAGCGCGCCGACCAGGTGTCGGAATGTGTCGCCTGGTGGGCCGCGCTCGGTTTCACTGATCGTGCTTATTCTATTATGTTACCCTCACGCAGCAATCAGGTTGATTGCCTTGGGCTCCGCCGGGGGAAGCCCCGACGCCTTCGCCTTCGCGAGAAGTTCGGACTTGCGGGTGAGCATTCGATCACGCAGTTCGACGAGATCGACGCCGGCCTTGCGACACTGGGCAAACATCCCTTCTGAGGGCATTTCCTCCTCATGGACGTGGTGCTTGATTTCTTCGGATAGCACTTTCACCTTTGCATCGAAAAAATCATCGTCCGGTGATCCCGATGAGATGTCATTGAACAGCACTTTAGCGCCGTCATGCTCCACATAAGCCTCGTCGAGGGTATCGTCCTCGATCTTGCCTCGGAATGCAGGATAGAAGATTTCCTCTTCAAGCATCGTGTGGATCTTTAACTCTGTGCAGATTTCGTTGGCGAGCTTACGCTTTCGAGATGAAGAACTGGCGGCATCAAATTTCTTGAAAAGATCTTCGACCTTGCGATGGTCTGCTTTCAAGAGGGCAATTGCGTCGGTAAAGGATTCTGTCATGGGGTCCTCCTTATCGGTTCCTCCTTTGCTAAATCGCGCATCCGCTGCCGCGTTCCCGACTCTGCGTACTGATCGCGTGCGATATGATGAAAAGTGCAAACGAAAACGGGTAGCGCTCGAATCATAGTTCAGACCCATTCGAAAAAATTTTCCGGGGCATGCCTTCTTCAACAGAGGAGGAGAAAATCGCATGTCCAACCGGTGGGGACTTACTGGCGCCATTCAGTATCAGATTTAGGACGGTCTCAATGATGTGGTCGCCGCCGTTAGCGCTTCATTCCGAGCGGCGATGCCCTCCTTTGAATGAGGTAGCAGCAAAGCCATCCCTGAAGGTCGTAGGCGGGCGCTGCTCAGCGTGCCCACGGACGTGACTGCCGGTCCGGGCGCGAGCAATGGCCAGTCAATCGAGCATCAATCGGCGATGCATTGGATAGCTGGCGACGTTGAAGGGTTATCTCGCAGTTTGCGGCTAGGACCTGTAGGTTCGCTGCTCTCACTCTGGACGGTGGGCGTCACGGATTTGTCGTTTCGATTACGCCAGCCTGCGGCTTCCGTGCCGAACCTGCCGACCCTGCTGCGACCAGGGGCAAATCGATGCAGCGGGAAATTTCTTGGGAAGGAGCGGCCTTTGGTCGAATTTCCGCTGCCTCACCCTTGGGGGAAGGGTTCTGGAGGCTTTGCCTGTCTTGAAGGGTGAGGAGCGGGCGGAACGGGCGGCGGCGTGACCACCGCCGCAGGCTCCAGTCCGCTGGCTGAACAAGCTTGCCGCCTTCAAAGGCGGAAGTCTTATCGCACCGACACAATCAATTTTTGTTACTGCTTGGTGGCATCCTGCGCGGCATCGCCGGCCTTGTCTGCAGCTTTGCTAACGCTGTTCGCGGCATTCTCGACCGCGTTGTCTTTACGGGTCTCGCTGTTGCTGGCTTGGCTGTAGAAGTAGATTCCGGCAATCACGGCAATCAGGACCGCCAGCGCGATAATCAGCCCGGCGCCGGAGCTGCGGCGGCCTTCTACAACGGTTGTTGTACGAGTGGGTTCAACCATTCTCAAGTCCTCTTCTTGTGCTGTCTTCACCCGTGAACTCGGGAACATGCAAGAAGTTGCAGCGACTATCGCCTATTGCAATAACAAGCATAAGTCGGAATTTGTTCAGGAGGGGGGCGAGCGAAGACATTCGGCGTGGGTGGACTTAAAGTGAGCCGATTTGTCGCAGGCATGAAAGTCATGTCCCGGTTGCTTTTGAACCGGACTAGGCAGCTCGTTTCAGGAAAGGCGGCCGAAGTTCTTCAAAGTCTCGGGCCCAGAACTGGATCTGATCGTTAACCGCGCGGTGCAAAGCCTCAAGGCGTCGGATTTCGCTTCGAGCCTCTTTGCCAGCCCCTTCCACTGCCAAGATTGCTTGTTCCAGGCGCTCGCATTCCTTGCGGAACAGGCTGAACAGTTTTTCGGGCATGGTTGCATCGGAATTATCGAGTAAGGACATGACCGAAATAATGTTCGCGAGCCAATCCAGTTCCGAAACACTGTGCGGCCGTCTCAATTCGGCATCCGCGCTAAACTTGTCCTGCCGAAAAAAGAGCCCCGGCGGCCACATGGCAGGACCGCGCAGGGCTCCAGTCAGTCGCCTTGTCGCTCCTCATGAGGGATGAGGAGCCGCGATAGGGGAGGAACCGCGAAGCCAGCGTGTAAGTTCCCCCAAAGGCAACGTGGTTACCTGTGCTTGGAAGCGCGTCAATTGCAACGAAGCCCCGCAAAGTCAAACAATGCGGGGCTTATTGCGATTGATGTACCAGGGGATTGGCATCAGATCCATTGACCTATGGCGGGATCCAAGACGTCAACACCTGATAGATAATTGCACCGGGGCATGGCGTGCTCACCGACGGCTGCCAATCGGTGCGGGAAATGGGTTTTCTGGTACCTGCCGGGAACTGGGCGGCGAACCTTTTTGAGAAGTTCGCGCCATACAACCTGAAGACCCATCCAAGCGGGAATGTAATCGCGCTGCCAGGCTCAGTCTTCCAAAAACCTTCGCAAAGTAGACTGCCCAAAAAACGACTCTCGACGCCATCTCATCGAGTTACGCGATGAATTGTAATGGCGCGGGAAACCAAGCCTCAAAATGCCATCGCATTGTCGGAGTTACCGTCAGGCATCCCGCAAAACCGAAACCAGTGTCGTCAAACCGTCAATCGCCCGGAGCCGCTTCATTCTGACCGGGGGCAGACGGTTGAGATCATAATTCACAGAACAGATGGATCTCCCACCACGGATTCCGAAAAGCGCCCGACCTTCTCGTTTTGATTGTAAGGCCGTAACGCCCAGCCACACCGAGAAATTCGGTCAACGGGAAATGCGATCGTCATTGGCTTGGCTCTTTCGGGTCTTCGCATGAGCAGCATAACCTTCGCGGATAAGCAGATCTCATGAAGTAGTTCACCGCGCAAAGTTGGCGACAAATCCGCTGGAACGGGATGGCGGGCGGAGGGTTTATTCAAGAGCCACGAGAGGCAATCGAACTGCTGGAGAGTGACATGGGTGAATTGACCGACAAGGCAAAGGCCGCCGGTAACAAGATCGCTGGCAAGGCCAAGGAGGTTGCTGGGAAGGCAACCGGTGATACCGAACTCGAAGCCAAGGGTGATGCGCAGCAGCTCAAGGGAACGGGTCAGGACATCAAGGGCAGCGTCAAGGGAGCCCTTGGCGATAAGATCTGATGTTAAGGGGGAGCGTCGGAAAGACGTTCCCCCTTACGCGGAGTGTCGATGTCATGCGTATTATCTTCGTTGGCCTGATTGCAGCCTTTGCTCTGTCCTCTTGCAGTGGTCCCAAGCAACGAGCAGGTGAGAAGCAGGATAAGGCACAGGCTGCCGCTGCTGGCGTCCCCTACAGCGGTGAGGGCCCGAATGAGCGGGCAGGCAAGGCGCAGGACAAAATCGACGCGGCCCACTCGGATGCCGCCGACGCCCAGGCTGATGCGCTGATCGCACAAGGCAAGCAGGTTCGCGCAACGGCTGATGCGCAGGCGGAGCGGCTTGAGCAGCAGGCCAAGCAAATCCGAGCTGCTGCCCGCAATCAGGCGCAAGATTTGAACGACCAAGCCAAAGCGGCCAAAAGCCAATAATTCTGAACACAGTGGTTGTCTCGGGCAAGCATCCCGAAACTACTTGGATTCCGGGGTTCTCGCTCACCATCGCGGTGCGAAGACCCGCGACAGGTAGAACGTATGCCTTCCAACACATCGCAAGCTTTGGGCCGAGAGTTTAATCGATAGCTCTAGTGGCGATGCTTACAAACGCCTCGACAGACAATCGGGTGTTCGGCAGCCTCGCTTGCTCGATATCAACCTCGGTGACCAGATGAGCTTCCTCCCCATCAGGCTTTTTGTGCAGGCAGATACGGAAGACCCAGGCGACTTCGCGCAGAAGTGGGAGCAAGAGGACGAGTATCCCGAAAAAAATATGCGCCATCGCGAGGCGTTGTTTGAGAGATCGTTGCGGGCGTCAGCACACCTGCGCACTCCCCATAAATACGGAACAATTTAAGCGCCCAACCGCTAAAGATTGGTTCGACAGGGAGTTGGCCGCATGAACATTAAAGTTGCCGCAGTATTGTCCATGGCTGTTGTCTTTGCATCAGGCACATCTGCTTGCTCGCATGACGCCTCGGGGGACACTGCGATCAACGAGCGTGCCTCCGTCACCAGCGTCGACGCGCCAACGGCCAGTATGCAACGCTTTCACTTGGAAATTGGCAAGGGCCAATCCAAACGCATCCAGGCACTCGCGCTGCGTTGAGAGGTGTGCCTTTCTGGATTTGGTGACTTGTGTCCTTTCGGGGAATGCCGCAGGCCTCCGAAAATGATGCTCCGGCTTTCAGATTTTCTCTTGCGTTGACGGCATCCATACGTTGCCGCCAAGATTCAAAATATAGCTCGAGTACTGCCAACACGGCATCGGTTTGACCGCACCCTCCTGACCGAGCGAGGCGGAAGGCTCTGGCTCGCCCATTCTCTTCTCGATTGGAGGCTCGCGAAACGATGAGCCGAGGTAGCGCGTTACCCGGTCATTAATTGACCGGAGATGCCGAATGAGCGTTTTCATCTGGGCTGCGGTGGCCGCGTAGCCATCCGGTGAAAGCCGCGGCGCAGCTCTGATCAAGTTGTGATGGAGCGCCGTGCTGGCAGCCATTTCCAGGGCAGCAGTTCGTCGAGTTGGCGGGCCGGATGCTCGGCGATGCGAGTGAGCACATCCGCGAGCCAAGCCTGCGGATCAACGTTGTTGAGGCGAGCAGTCTGTATCAGGGTGTAGAGGACCGCCGCGCGCTGGCCGCCGCGATCGGATCCGCAGAACAGCCAGGCCTTGCGGCCTAGTGGCACGCAGCGCAGCGCACGTTCTGCCGCGTTGTTGGTCAGACAGACCCTCCCGTCGGTGAGGAAGTGGGCGAAGGCATCCCAGCGCCGCAGCATGTAATTGATGGCTTTGGCGAGATCGTGGTTGCGCGACAGCCTGGTGAGCTGGCTGGTCAGCCAAGCGTGGAGCTCAGCCATTAGGGGCCCGCTCAACTCGCGGCGTACGGCGAGGCGCTTGTCGGCGTCCTGGCCGTTGATGCCGCGCTCGACATCGAACAGCGCATCGATCCGCTGCACGGCTTCGAGCGCGATCGGGTAGATCATGCCGGCATGATCGCGACGGCTCTTTTTGCGCGCTGCGCTGGCGACGTCGGCCAGTTCGAAGAACTTGCGCCTCGCGTGAGCAAAGCAGCCGGCCTCATGCACAGGCGCAGGCAAACGACCGAGAGCATAAAGCTCGCCGTAACCGCCATGGGCATCGGCCTGTAGGATCCCTGACCAGGACGCGAGATGCGCCCTTGGATGTTCGCCGCGCCGATCGCGCGAGTAGTGGAACAGCGCCGCGGGCGGATCGGCGCCGGCGAATGGTCGATCATCCCGCACGTAAACCCATAGCCTGGCGGTATCGGTCTTCACCTTGGCCATGACCGGCACGGTCGTATCGTCGCCATGCAATCGCTCGGCGGCGAGGACGTGTGCCTCGATGAGGCGATAGAGCGGCATCAGCGCGAAGGCAGCGGCACCAACCTGGTCGGCGAGCGTCGAAGTGCTTAGCGGTACGCCCTCGCGGGCGAAGCGCTCCGCCTGGCGGTTGAGGGGTTGGTGCTGGCCGTACTTCTCGAACAGCAGCATGGCGAGGAAGCTGGGGCCAGCCCAGCCACGCGGCACGACGTGGAAGGGCGCGGGCGGCTGCGTGATCGTCTCGCAGTCCCGGCAGGAGAACTTCTCGCGCACGGTCTGGACGACCTTCCAGGCGCGCGGGATCACCTCGAGCGTCTCGGTGACGTCCTCGCCAAGCTTCGACAGCCGGATGCTGCCGCAGGTCGGACAGGAGCACGGCGCCGGCACCACAATCCTCTCGCGAGGCAGGTGTTCGGGAAACGGCTTCCTGGCCGGCCGCTTGCGTTCGAAGGCGGTGACGGTTGCAGTCTTCTCGGCCGCGGCTTCGGCAGCCAGATCATCCTCGGCGGCGTCGGCCTCGAGATCTTCGAGCTGCAGTTCCATCTGGTCGAGTAGGCGGCGGGTGCGCTCGGCGCTGGCGCCGTACTGCTCGCGCCTGAGTTTGGCGATCTGCAGCTTGAGGTGCGCGATCACCGCCTCGGTGGCGCTCTCGCGGGCATGGGCATTGGCGAGCTTGGCCTCGGCCTCATTGGCCCGCTGGGTCGCGCTCACCAGCAGCGCCTTGAGCGCTTCGATATCGTCAGGAAGGGGCGAAATGACGGCTTCCATGACCGCGATGGAATCACAGAAACCCGCCCGAATGAAGCCCAAAATGCGCCGGGCGAGAAGAAAACGACCGCCCTATCCGGCGCTCTGGGGACGCCAGGAATACTGCGGGTTGCGCCAGTCGATCCCGTCGAGCAGGCAGGCGAGTTGCGAGGCTGTCAGCGACACCATCCCGTCCTTGGCCGATGGCCAGACGAAGCGACCCTTCTCAAGCCGTTTGGCGTATAGCGACATGCCGATCCCATCGTGCCAGATGAGCTTCACCAGCGAGCCGGCCCGCCCGCGGAACACGAACAGGTCGCCGCCATGGGGATCGCGCTTGAGGCCCTGCTGGACCAACAAAGCCAGCCCCTGCATCCCCTTCCTCATGTCCGTGTGCCCCATCGCAATCCACACTCGCGCACCCGAAGGTATCATCGCAGTGCCTTCAACGCTGAGGCCACCAGAGCCGGCGATGCGGAGGCAAAGATGCTGATCCGCTTGCCGCGCGCGAGGTCGATGACGATCGCCGGTTGCCCACAAGCGTGCGCGCCCTCGGCATCCTCGATCATCACGGCCGCGGCGAAATCGGGAGCTGGCAAATCATCGGCCTGCGGCTCAGCCTGCATCTCGCGCAGCTTCCGCCGCCAAGTATAGATCAGCGCTGACGAGATATCGTACCGCCGGCAAACCTCGGCAACGCAAGCGCCGGGAGCGAACGCCTCGTTCAGGATCTCTAGCCGCTCCTCGTCGCTCCAACGGCGGCGCCGCTCCGGCCCGGAAAACACTGTGATCTGCCCCATCGACCGCTCCAAAGCGCACTCTTACGAGCGCACTTAAGACCCGTCCCTCAGCTCATCGACAAGGCGGGACCCGCCGGATGGGTACGTGGCCGCCGTCGGTTTCGGTTTTTATCTGACCTTCAAGATGTACCTTGTTCACAGAGCTTTTGTACAAAGGTGTCACCAAGAACCGCCGACTGAGCGATGGGACAAAAATCACACCGCCTCAAGGCAGGTTTGCATCGAAGATCAGGGGGATGAGATTCACCCCCTGGGGCGTCCTCCGCACACCGGTGATTAACTCGGCGCGCGAAGGCGGGAACCCGATTTAGGAAGGCTCTTCCTGCGGTTGCAAGCCAAATCTAGGCCCTTCATATTGGCCCTCCGGGTTACCTTTTCGGTGAACGATTGGGCCATCATTTTCTTTGGGGTGCATATCTCACCGTTCTTGTCTGGTGGAAAGGCGATGTGCGGCACGCTTGCAATGGTTTGATCGGCATTCAGTTTGTTCGGAACAAACGCGCTTCCGCGCCTTTGTGGGATTGAGGAGAATGATATGATCGGTAAAATCCTGGGCGCGATCGCTGGCCAGCGTATCTCGAAAGATTTCAGCGGAATTAGCGGAAGCGGCGGTGCTTTGATGGGTGTTGGCGCGGCAACGCTTTTGCGTCGGCTAAGTCCACTCACGATCGTCGCATTTGCTATCGGCGGATATGCAGCCAAGAAAAGCCGCGACAAGAAAAGCGATATTGCAAAGCGTTGATTCGCGGCACTCATCGCTGAGTTTTCGATATTTTTGAAGGTCGGCTCACCCACGATCTTGAAAGGGTTGTCGTTCACCCCGATGCAGCGCCCGGAATGTGAGAATCTGACAGGCGGATCGATGCTACTTCCTTCCGCGAAATGTCTGGGATTTTCAGTTCCGTCACTTGGGTATTCAAAGTGGCTGGAAGCAGGGTGGCAGAATCAGTCGAGAGTTCGTATTGGGAGGTCAAAAAAAGCCGGCCACGTGGGCCGGCTAGAAAATGTCGCATTTCGCGAAAGCGATAATGATTATCGCCTCGGCGGGCGCTCTATCATGCTACTGCATTTCATAGCGTCCGCAGTTCCGCAGATGATATCGATTTTCGCGGAGGCGACATCTATCCGAAGGCCTTGGCGTAATCTTTATCACCGCAAAACCTATTGACGTTTTTAGGGATGCATGTCGCGCAGCCGCCCTCCTACCGCACCGGCGGCGCTGGCGATGAAGGCACCCAGAATTAGCGACAGCGCCGTAAAGCCGGCAAATGCGGCCCCGACTTTGCGCGCCGCATCGGCTGCTTCTCGTGTGACAACGACCGTGGTGTCAGGTGCCGCTGAATCCATAAGCGCACCAGCCACAACTGCCACAATTGCGAGAATGAACGTTGCCGTCGCCCAGGTCAGAAAACCATGCGCGGTATCCCTGAAGAACACTTCGTCAGTGTGAAGTCCTGTCCATCGCGTGCGCAACCTCCCGGCAAGGTAGCCGCCTGTGAGGGCCGACACCCATTGCGTTACGATGAGCCATATTCCCGTACCGATGGCGAACGTCGAGGCTTTGGCGCCGAGGCCCGGCCATGGCGAGATCGATGCGAGACCGAACGCCGAGCCCAACGCGAGTAACGTGAGCGTAATCGCGATCGCGCCGACGGCGCCTGCCAGGATCGCCGACCATGACATCGCGGAAGTACCCGAACCTGCCGGGATACCATGCGGATAAAGCGCCGGGTCGACGCTGCTATAGGGAGCGACGCTCATGATCAATGCCACAGGAGCAAGAGGATCAGGATGATCGGCAGCGGAATTCCGAGTAACCAAAGAAGAATGCCTTTACCCATGTTGCTTCTCCCTTTTTCGACTTCATTGTCGATGTGGATGCGAAACGGATCGCATCGTTGGGAGTTCCCGCCCCTTCCGATCGGCTTGCCGCCTACTGTCCGATAGTTTTCCCCGCCTGCCGGCGGTCCAAGTCCGTTTCCGTCCCTTTTACGCGGCGGTTATGCTTCAATCGAGTGTAAGAGCGCGAAAATCAGAGCGAACGCGTGATGGAATCCTGCTGGAGAGGTCTCAGCGGCCGCTTTGGACGCGGGAAATATGGCGGTAGCCGGCAGGCGTTCATGGAACGAGGCAGAAGTAATCGAACATTTGGACGAACGGATTTGGAGAGTTCCATCTCGTGATAATGCCCGCGATGGCAGGCATCAGCTGGGTGCGATATCGTCATTATCAGCGGCACGGCCGCTCTTTGTGATCTTGGCATTCCCATGCCGCGGTGCGGTGCGCTCCTCGAAGTTCTCAAGAACTTCGGCCGTAATGACGTATTCGTCCTGCATCTTGTCGCTTTGTTCCCAAAGAAAATCCGCGGCTGCAAGCAAAATCCCCAAGTGATCATCGAAGACCCTTAGCGCGCTATTCGCGTCGAAAGCAGGGTCGAGATCGCCGATCTTCTCAAGGGCTTCGCCAGGGACGAAAAACAGATAACGCTTCGCTTCCCACTGACCCGGGAATTCGACAGCATAGCGCTCATGCGACCAATTCCGCACCGCTGTGGTAAAATTCAGATCTGGCATCGGACTGCATCCTTCGCACTTTCGGGAATTGAAATGATATAAAAGGGATTAAGAACGCACCGCTGTATTGCGATTTCGAAGCGGCGGCCCTGCAGGCAAGCGACCATATCCAGTTTCTCGGCAGATGCGCTGTTTACATCTATCAGAACGTCCCTTTTCATCATGGGCAGAACCTTTCAACTGGGATGGAAGGTCCACCATTCGGGCAGGTCGCTTCGGGATATTAGCTTGACTTCGGGCAGGCCGCGCGTCGGTCGATCAACCAACACCGCTGGTCGACCCAGTGTTCTGACCGGGATTAAGGCGTTCGTCCTCCTTGTCCGGATGAAGTTCGGCTTCCCGGGCCCGATCGGACTTATGATCAGGAGAGACCTTGGGCGGCTTTCTTTCACGAGTGTTCGATTGTCTGTTCGAAGTGGCAGCACTACCGGTGACATCGCGAGAGTCTTCGGGTGTGTATTCGGCCATCGGAATTCTCCTTCGCCGATATAAGCCCTAACCGGACGAACGCGTTCCCACGGCGCCCTTTCGCGCGCGAACAGGGACTGAGGTGAATGAGGTGGGGGGGCGGGGTTGTGGTAAGCGAAAATCGACATGGCCTGAGTTATACCTTCGGAACTAGGATGGCAGTTGGCGAATTGAGCCGCAGAACCCAAGATCCGACTGAGGGGATACATGGAATCTGCGAAAGTCGTTCCGTCGCCCGATGGAGTTCTTTCCATCATTCTGGCCGGCGGCAAAGGAAGCCGTCTTCATGATCTGACCGACTGCGAAGCAAAGCCCGCAATTCCGATCGGTCCCAATCTCAGGCTGATCGATTTTACGCTGGCAAATGTCATCAATTCCGGGCTGCAAAAGGCGATGGTGCTGACCCAGCATGCGCCTGCAACGCTGCACGCTCATCTGGAGCGCTCATGGCAGCCGGATCGGGCACGGTGCACGTTCACTGTCCTTGACGGGGCGGACCATGGTCCATTCGCCGGTACCGCGCATGCGGTGGCCTGTGTGATCGATCAGATCGACCGGGAGGCTCCCGAGCACGTTGTGGTCCTGGCCGGAGACCACCTCTACCAGATGGACTACCGCCCTCTGGTGCAGCGGCATATCGATCGCGCCGCTTCGGTCACGGTGGGTGTCGTTCATGTCCCGGTCTCACAGGCGAGCGAGTTCGGCATTCTGGCGGCCGACGCCTCCGATCGCATCACCGCTTTCGTTGAGAAGCCCCGGGTTGCGCCCGAAGCCAGGGAACGTTCGGGCCATGCGCTGGCATCGATGGGCATCTATGTGTTCGACTGGAAAGCGCTGCGCGCACTCCTGAACACGATGGGGGAGGTGGCCGATCTCGATTTCGGAAAGCATATCGTCCCCCACCTTGTCACCGCCGGAACCGCCTTTGCCTACGCCCTGCCGGGACGAGGCGACGAAGAGCCGCTATGGCAGGACCTGGGCACTCTCGATGCCTACCACGCGGTGCAGATGAAGCTGGCGTCAGGGGCTCTGGTTCTCGATCCGACCTGGCCGGTGGCAAGCCGGGCCGACGATCCTCGGAGCAATGCCGGGGGAGGTTCGATCCTTCGCAATGTCGCGGTTCTGCCGGGCGGGCGCATCGGGCGATGGGCTTCCATTTCCAATGCGATCGTGACTGGCGATGCGGTGGTTCCCGATGGCTTCGACCTTGACGAGACCATTGCTCACTTCGGAAACTGGTGCGTCGTTTCGCCGGGCGGCATTCGCCTGATCTCTGCGCGAGCACTCAGGCACCTTGCTCACTTGCGCCACCAGCACACCAGCATTCCGGCGAGACCATTGATCAGGAGTATCGCGGAGCTACCGGCTGCCGCGATGGCTCCCGTTGTTCCGGCGGCTTGACGCGATGACATTCGCTTTCGCCAAGCCGGACCGGCAATATCACGAACTGGGCGCGGAATTTACAGGGGAAGGTACCCACTTCGCGATCTTCTCGGAAAATGCTGAGGCCATGGAACTCTGTCTCTTCTCCGAGGACGGAGCGGAGGAACTCGCCCGGCTCGAAATGCCCAGCCGAGAAGGCTCGATTTTTTCCGGCTATGTGCCATCAGCGCGGCCTGGCCAACTTTACGGCTACCGCGCGCATGGCGCCTATGACCCGGAACGAGGCCATCGGTTCAATGCCCACAAGCTGCTGCTCGATCCCTACGCGCGTGAAGTCGCAGGCGCGCTGCAATGGGACGATGCGCTGTGGGGCTATGATCTTTCGACCGGCGACGATCTGACGTTTGACGATCGAGATTCGGCGCCGTTCATGATCAAGGGCGTTGTGCAGGACCCAGCCTTCGATTGGGAGGGGGACAACTCCCTCCGTCGGCCGTGGGGTGAAACCCTGGTCTACGAGGCGCACGTCCGCGGATTGACCATGCTCCACCCCGACGTGCCCGCAGAGCTGCGCGGCACTTATGCAGGCATGGTCAGCGAGCCCATCCTCGACCACCTTCAACAGCTGGGCGTCTCGGCGATCGAACTGCTGCCCTGCCAGTTCTTTCTCGACGACCGCATGCTGCTGGACAAGGGATTGTCGAACTACTGGGGTTACCAGACGCTGGGCTACTTCGCACCGGAACCGCGTTATCTGGCGCCGGATCGAGGACCGCGACGTGGTGGCTCGGGAGCGATTCGCCAGTTCAAGGACATGGTGAAGCGGTTCCACCAGGCCGGAATCGAAGTGATCATGGACGTTGTCTACAACCACACCGCCGAAGGATCCGAGCGTGGGCCGACGCTCAGCTTTCGGGGGCTCGACAATGCCAGCTATTACGTTCTCTCGCCGGATAACCCGCGCTACAGCTTCGACCAGACCGGCACCGGAAATACCTTGAGTGTCGCGCATCCCATGGTCATGCGCATGGTGCTCGATTCCCTGCGCTACTGGGTGCAGGTGATGCATGTGGACGGGTTTCGCTTCGACCTTGCCTCCACCCTGGGGCGCGAAGCGATGGGCTTCGATCGCGACGGCGGGTTCTTCGATGCAATCCGGCAGGACCCGATCCTATCGGGTATAAAGTTGATCGCCGAACCGTGGGACGTTGGCAGCGGCGGCTATCAGGTCGGCGGCTTTCCCTATCCCTTCCGCGAATGGAACGACAAGTTCCGCGACACCACGCGAGGCTTCTGGCGCGGCGATCCGGAGCACGTAGCCGGTCTTGCCAATCATCTGATTGGGTCGCCCGAGCAGTTCAACCACTCCGATCGCGGCGCAACCTCCTCGGTCAATTTCCTGGCCGCGCATGATGGCTTCACACTGCTCGATACCGTCTCCTACAACGAGCGCCGCAACGAGGCGAACGGTGAAGGCGGGGGCGACGGGCATGACAACAACCTCTCGCACGACATGGGCACGGAAGGGCCGACCGAAGACGTCGACATCAATGCGGCCCGGGCTCGCCGCCGCCGCGCCATGCTCGCGACGCTTCTGCTCAGCCAGGGCGTGCCGATGATCCTTGCCGGAGACGAATTCGGGAACAGTCAGGACGGCAACAACAATGTCTACTGTCAGGACAACGAGACCGCATGGGTGGACTGGGTGGGCAAGGATGACGCCTTGCTGTCTTTCTGCGCCAGGATGGTGGGCTTTCGGCGCGCGCACCCGGTCCTGTCTCAGGACAATTTCCTCAACGGCGAACCCACCGAGGACGGCCGCATCGAAATCGCCTGGCACCAGCCGGACGGACGCGAGATGGATGCCGAACTCTGGGGGCAGGCTGAACTGCGCGTGCTCGGCCTCTTCCTGACTTACTCAGCGCACGAGGCTTTCGTCGAGGGCGAGCGGCCGCTCTTTATCGTGCTGAACGCCGGCGACGAGGTGACCTTTACTCTGCCTGGTCACAACGGCATCGCGAAATGGCACCGGGTAGTGGATAGCTCGCGCGAGGAGGCGTTCGAGGCCGAGGCCGTGGAGAACGGCATGGCGATCGTCCCTGCCGCCAGCGTCAGCGTCTTCGCGCCGGAGTGAGGCGGATGACCGGCTCGACCTCGGCGCCCGCTCGACGTCCTCCGGTCACCATGTCCCGCTTTGCCAAATCGTGGGGTGCTGATCAGCTGGAAACAGGCCACTGGCGTTTCCGTCTTTGGGCCCCCGACGCAAAGGCGGTCTCGGTGGAGCTTCCGGAGGGTCGGATGGGCCTCGCTCGTGAGGCCGAGGGCTGGTGGAGCGGTGAGGCGGCAGCGGAGGCGGGGCAGGCGTACCGGTTCATCGTCGACGGCACTGGCTACCCCGATCCGGCCGCTCGAGCACAGGAGAGCGATGTCCACGGCGCGTCGCTGCTAGTCGATTCCGAAGCGTACGAATGGCACGGTGAATGGACAGGTCGCCCGTGGGACGAGGCGGTGGTCTACGAACTTCACATCGGCACGTTCACTGCAGAGGGTACGTTTAGCGCGGCAGCCGACGCGCTCTCGCGGCTGCGTGACCTGGGCGTGACCATGGTGGAACTGATGCCCGTCGCCCAGTTCAACGGGCAGCGGGGCTGGGGTTATGATGGCGTCCTGCCTTATGCGCCGCACAGCGCCTATGGAACGCCCGACGAATTCCGGCGCTTCGTGGATGCCGCGCACGCTCTGGAAATGGGCGTGCTCTTGGATGTGGTCTACAACCACCTTGGACCTTCCGGGAACTATCTCTCGGCGTGGTGCCCCTCGTTCTTCGATGCCGGTCGGCCGTCGCCATGGGGGCAGGGCATTGCCTATGAAACTACCGCAGTGCGCGACTATTTCCTCGAAAACGCGCTTTTCTGGCTAACCGAATACAGGCTCGACGGGCTGCGGCTCGATGCCGTCCATGCCATTAAGGACCGGTCTGCCGTCCATTTTCTCGACGAACTGGGCGAGCGGGTGCGGGCTATCGACTGGGGGCGCCCGATCCACCTCGTGACCGAGGACGAGCGCAACCTGACGCGCCATCTTGGACCGGAAGAGGCCTTCGACGCGACGTGGAACGACGATTGGCACCACGCCGTCCACTGCTTGCTGACCGGCGAGGACGAAGCCTATTACGCGTCCTTCGCGGTCGATCCACTTGGCGACATCGAGGTCGCCCTGCGCGACGGCTATGTGGAGCAGGGCCAGCCTCGGCGTGGGTTGGCGCCCTTGCGCGGGGAGTCCTCCGCCGGCTTGCCGCGCACGGCTTTCGTGAATTTCCTCGGCAATCATGACCAGGTCGGCAACCGCGCACGGGGAGAGCGGCTGCACCACCTGGTGGCAGATCGCACCGCTCTGCGCGTCGTGACCGCGTTGACGTTGCTGTCACCTTGCGTGCCGATGGTATTCATGGGCGATGAGTTCCTGACCGACGCCCCGTTCCTGTTCTTCGCGGATTTCGAGGGCGATCTCGCTGAAGCGGTGCGCAAGGGTCGCGCCGAGGAATTCGCGAAGTTCAAGGCATTCGGCAATCAAGTGCCGGATCCGATCGCGGCAGAGACTTTCGAGGCTTGCAAGATCGGGAGGGCGGAGCGTGCGGAACAGGGCGAACATGAGCGCTTCGTGCGCGAACTCTTGTCCGTGCGCCGGGCGCATCTTGTGGCCCTGTTCGAAACTACACGAAACCCGCAGGTTTCCGTCCGGAGGGATGGCTTCGGGATCGAAGCGAGCTGGGATTTCGGGAAGAGCCGCCTGTCGCTGCGCGCCAACTTGCCCTCGCCGACGGCGACCGCCAGCAGATCTGCAGGGGCGAGCCAGTTCACGCCGCACGACGATCCGCTCGTGGTCGTTACCAGTGAGGGCAGCGCCTTCGCCTTTTCCGCCGCCATCGATCGGGACTGATCATATGACAACTCCCTTCCACTCCCGTCCCGAACTGGTTGCCACCTATCGCCTGCAGCTCCGCAACGGAGTGGGACTTGCCGAGGCACAGGCGATGCTGCCGTGTCTGACAGACCTGGGCGTGAGCCATCTCTATTTGTCGCCACTGTTTCGCGCGGCGACGCGATCGACGCATGGCTACGACGTTCTTGATCCCAATGAAGTGGATCCGGTGCTGGGCGGGGAGGAGGGCTTCATTGCGTTATCCGATGCGGCGCTTGAGGCCGGGATAGGTCTAGTGCTCGACATCGTCCCCAACCACATGGCGTTCACTCCGGAAAATCCCTTCGTTGCCGATATCATGCGCCAAGGCCGCAGGAGCCGTTTTGCGCAGGTCTTCGACATTGATTGGGATCAAGGGCCGCTGCACTTTCCCTTCCTCGACCGAGATCCCCACGCCTTGCTTGCGGCCGGCGAGGTGATCTTGTCCGCTGACGGCGATGTACTGCGGGTTCAGGGTCTCGACTATCCGCTGCGCGATACGCCGCTCGCCCGCGAACTTGCCGCATGCAACCAGATTTTCGACGCAGCTGCGCTATCCGCGTTGCTCCAGGAGCAGGTCTGGACGATCGGCGATTGGCGCGCCACGGCAGGCGCGATCATCCATCGCCGCTTCTTCAACATTTCCGGGCTGATCGGCGTCCGGCAGGAGGAACCAGCGGTCTTCGCCCTCACGCATCGCTGGATCGTCGAAAAGGTGCGTGCTGGCCGCATCCAGGGCTTGAGGATCGATCACGTCGATGGGCTGGCCCGACCCACCGCCTACCTTCACCGCCTTCGCGCAGCGGTGGGCGACATTCCGCTCTGGGTAGAAAAGATCGTCAAGCACGCTGAGGAACTGCCCCACGGCTGGCCGGTCGAGGGAATGAGCGGTTATGAGTTCCTGGCTCCGCTGACGCGCTTGCTGACCAACGAGGAGGGGTGGACGTCCATTCGCGCTGCTTGCGCCGAAGCGACACCGTGCACCTCCGCCGGGGAGGTCGAAAGCGTTCGGCGGGAGCTGCTGGCAGAATCTCTCGGGCCCGAGCTACGCCGGGTGACGGCGACTGCCATTGCAGCGCTTGGCTGTGCCGCAGCGGAGGCACCAGACATTGCCCGAAGCGTCACTGAACTGGGCGCGCATTGGCCGGTTTATCGTTCCTACACGGCTGACGGTTATGTGCTGAACGCCGAATTCAACGCATTGCGGCGCGTCGAGGGGAGAGCGGGGTGTCTTATCGACTTGCTCCACGCTGCGGCCGACGAACCGGCTGCCAGCCGGTTTGCCGCGCGGTTCGAGCAACTTACCGGGGCATTGACCGCGAAGTCGGAAGAAGACACCGTCTTTTTTCGCGCGGTATCCTATCTGCCTTTCTGTGAGGTGGGCATCGGGCCCGATTGCTCGTCGATCGATGCAAGCGCGTTCGAACTGCGGATGCAGGACCGTGCTGCGCAGAGGCCATTGGCCCTTAATGCTCTTTCCACTCACGACACCAAGCGCTCCGCAGACGCCCGCGCGGCGATCATCGCGCTTAGTTATTTCCCCGACCTTGCCGACATCTTCATCCGCCGGGCCAAACGGAGCGCCGATGCTCTCGGCCTGCCGGAACGGTGGGGGATCTATGCTCTTCAGTCCGCCCTTGCCTTGCGTGGTGAGCCGCAGGCGAAGGAGCGGCTTGCCCAGCATATCGCCAAGGCGATGCGCGAGGCAAAGGACATTTCGTCTCATGAGGCGCCCAATCTGGATGCAGAAAGAGGCGGGTCCGAACTGATTGCCGATTTGCTGCGGCTGGTGGAAAGCGACAATGCGTGGCCTTCTGGTGTGCTGGACCGGTTTGAGGGGGCGTTCGAAAGCATCGTTCTCACCCAAGTAGCTTTCCAGATGACTTCGCCGGGCATACCGGACATTTACCAGGGCAACGAATGGGTCAGCTTGGGCCTCACTGATCCCGATAATCGTCGTCCGATCGATCCCGTGGCGCTCGGCGCCGTCGGCTTTCCCCCGGGCTCGCTGTCGGCTCGCAAATACGAACTTACCCGGGAGTTGTTATCGCTTCGGCGGCGCTACGGCGATCTGTTCACACGCGGCAAGTATTCCCTGGCGGAACACGACAATGGTTGGACCATCGCACGATCGGGGGACAGCGTGGTAGTAGAGGTAGGTTTGGCAAAGCCCGATCTCACCGGGGCAAAGGAATGGTCCGTTGTGGTCAGCGAACGAGATCTGGCCGGTTTTTAGGAGACACATCACGGCCGCAGAGTGGTGAACTGGCCGCGCGCATCTGACTTTTCCCCGTCCGGACCAGCACGCATTTCGAACTCGAGATAATGTGAAAGGGCTTGAGCCGAGTGGCGTTGCGCTCGAGGCAGAGGTTCACATCCGATTCACAGAATTGCGTAAGGTCGCCTCGAACGTTTGCCAACGATCAACGGGGCGCAATTATAACGCGGATCCGAGCCCATGCGGCCTTTGTATGTGCCACGATGGGCGTGGTGGGGCGACGGCTATCACATTCTCGAGACGGTCGAGCGCATCGGCCAGCCGCGACGGGCCGAGAACCGAGGAGATTTCGGGCAGCTCCTTGGCTGGGGCTTCCATGATCGTGAATGCCCCAGTTCACCGGACTCGAACGCGCCGACGAGACGCTCGAGGCCGGTAAAAGCCCACGCCCGCTTCGCCGCAATGGCCTTGGCGTACGGGAACTCATTTACAATTCTGGAATTGATGGAAAATGGACAAGATCAGCTACCATCGCGAACAGGCTGAGAAATGCCGCCGAATGGCTCGCATGATATGCGACAAGTCATCCAAGAATTGGCTTGTCGAAATGGCGGACAATCATACGAGGAAGATGGTCGTGCTGGAGAGACGTCGACGGCCCTGATCTAGTCGCTGAAAAGCATCCTCTGCGCTTCGGATAATTGTGATAGCACGCCTTTTGCGCTCGCGGGTTTTCGAACAATCGGAACATCACGAAGATGCTCCGGGATCATCACGCTATCGCCATATCCGGTGGCAAACACGAAGGGCACACCCATCGCGACAAGGTGGTCAGCGACTTCTTCGGACGTTGTTTCGCCAAGGTTGAAATCCAGCACCGCTACGTCCGGCTTGTAGGAGCTCAGGCTGCGCACGGCATGCACCGCGTCCGGGGAGAGGCGCACTTCCTTTGCTCCGAGGCGGCGAAGAAGATCCTCGGTATCAAGTGCGATCAGTGACTGATCCTCAACAAGGAGGACGGAAAGGCCCGCTAACGACGAGACGGTTTCATCATTCTCCTCCTGCACTGGGAATTCGTGTTCGTCTTCGTTTGCGATTGAGACGTGCTTGGCAGGGATAACCAGCCTCGCGGACAACCCAGTTGCCGGATAATTGATTTCGACTGTTCCTCCCAGATCGTAGACCATCGTCGTCTGAATAAGTTTCGATCCAAAGCCGTGGCGGGTTGGTGCTTCGGTTGCCGGGCCGCCCGTTTCTGTCCACTGGATCACACACCCTTCGTCGTGAGAGAATGTCCAATGTATATTCAACTTGCCCTCTTCCTCTGACAGTGCGCCGTATTTGACGGCGTTCGTCATCAATTCGTGGACGACCAATGCAAGAACGCCGAAAGCACGATCGTTCAGTCGAACTTTCTCGCCGCTGGTGACGACGCGATCGGGCCCCGACCCATAGCGGTGAAGCCCGGCCTCGGCTTCAATCAGCGTGCCAAGGTCGCCCCCCACGCTCGCACTGAGCGATTGATCGTGGGCGAACGCCAGGGCGCGCAAACGCCCTTCGAACGAAGCGGAGAAGTCCGCGACAGTCGCGGCATGTGCACCTGTCTGGACGGCAATCGACTTGATAAGCGTGATGATGTTCTTGACGCGGTGGTTGAGCTCGTCATTGAGCACACGCCGCCGATGTTCCAATCTATTGCGGGCATCCGCCGTGATTTCATTTTGCTTGAGGATGACATCGCGCAGATAGCTGCGCACCGCATCCGCCGCGGCAAGATCGGTCTCGATCCAGGGCCTGGATTTGCCACGGACCTCCTCGCGCCACGTCTCAAAACTACCTCGGGGAGTGAGGCGATCGCCATCAGGCGTGCTGATGACGGACTTTGTCGGCTCACCGGCCCACTCGATTTCATGAGCTTCTTCGCTCCGAAAAATAAGCAGGTAGTCGCGGGGCGTTGAGGTGAGCGGAATAGCTAGAACCCCAGCTACCGACTGGCCGAATTCCGGTGATCCTGTGTTTTCTCTGAGGTCCTGGGTATGCCACAGTCCCAGCTTGGATGATGCCGATCGCGGAAACGCCTGGCCTTCCCCTGCAAGATATTGGACGAGGTGCAGGGCTGCCTCTTCTGCGGGGGCGATACCACAGCACGCCCAGCGATTTTCCGCCCAAATCCCCACTCCATCGCAATCGAAGAGAGAATTGAACGCCGGGAGATTCTCCCTCAGCCCTTCCATCAACGTTTCATCGACGGCCAGGCCCGCAAGGATCTTGTCGAGCCGTTCCCGGGCAATACCCGATGCAATGATTTGCGCGCGCCGTTGCGCGACCGAAACCTGCAATGAAAAATAGTGGCCGAACAGCTCGGCGCCAATCCGCAGAGGAATGGGTACTGTGCGTGGGCTGTCGTGATGGCAGGAGATGAGGCCCCAGAGTTCTCCATCGACTATGATCGAGATCGACAGCGTCGCATGTACACCCATTTTGCGCAGATACTCGCAGTGGATGGGGGAAACTGACCGAAGCTGGGCAAATGACATGTCAACGGGCTGTTCGCCCGCTTTGATCGGGGGATGGAGCGGGACCGGAGCATAGCTGGCATCCGCAATCATGCGGATGGCGTTAAGCTCATAAAGTCGGCGCGCCTGGTAGGGAATGTCCGAAGCGGGAAAGTGCTGCCCCAGGAAGCTTTGCAAGTCGGCGCGCTTGGATTCCGCAATGACCCTGCCGGCGCCATTATGCAGAAATTGGTAGATCATGACACGATCGTAACCAAGCATCGCTCTTACGAGACGTGCACCGGATTTTGCCAGGGATTCGATTTCCGTTTCAGTTCCGATCTTGCGAACCAGTGCCTGGGTAAGGTCGAGTGCGTCCTTGGCGCTCTGTCCTTCGTCCGCGGCAGGTTCGAATTCAATGAGAACCCGATCCTTGTAACGGTGCACGATAATGTCGACCCGCGCCTTCACATGGGCCAGTTTCATCCCGAGTTCCACGCCGGCAATCTCGCCGCCGCCGGATTTGGCGCTTGCGTTCCGGATGGCGTGCGCAGCGTCCGCGCCAATCAATTCGACGAGGTCCATACCCGGCTCGATGGTGCCTTCAAGACCGAGAAAATCGCTCGCGTTGACGGAGGCGAAAAGTGTCCGATAATCGAGCGGTGATACGACCAGCATAGCACCGTGCGGCTGTATGCTGCCGGGAATCTGGATTGGTTCGCGATCGCAATTCGTCAGATCGACCTGAAATGTGCTGGGCAACGCCATGCCTTATTATCCTTGCGCCATGCCTGGTCGGCGGCTTGTTTCTGCTAGACGTCGCAACAAAAAACTGCGGCAGACGTTGCCTGATAAAGCGCGGCACCCCTAATTTTTTGTGGTGCAACAGGCGTTCAAGGCTCCGGTAAAACACGAAAATCGTCGTGCGGAAATCGAATTCGCCTCCGGGCGCCCCACCGTGGTCGGGTGAGTTATGCGTGCTGGTAACATTGGTCCGGTGAGGCGTCTGTCCACTAGTGCACCGACCGTTTGCGAATTGCAGACTTTGTGAGGAGAAGGCATGTCGACCCCCACACCGGACGATTTGGCTAACAACGCGCTGCTGGCGACTTTGAGCGATGCCGACCGCCTTCGCCTCACACCGCACATTCTTGTTTTCGATCTCGATGCCAATCATGTGCTGCAGCACGCGGGTGACGAAGTTACCGATACTTGGTTTCCCTGCGGTCCGGCCATGGCGGCTTTTTGCGTTGTTACTAAGGAAGCGACAGCCGTCGACGTGGCTCTCGTGGGACGGGAAGGCGCGGTCGGTGGAATAGTTTCCAACGGTCATGTGCCTGCGTTCGCCACCGCACAGGTCCGATATGGCGGGCGCTTTCTTCGCATCAAGACCGCCGCGTTGGAGCAAGCCAAGCTGGACTCACTGACCCTTCGCCATTGGTTTTCCCGGTACTCTGATTGCCTCCTTGCCCAGGTCTTCCAGACGGCGGCGTGCAATGCGACGCATACAATATCGCAACGGACCGCAAAGTGGCTGTTAGCGGCCGTCAGCCGAACGCATGGATATCGCTTTGAGATGACCCACGAGCAGCTTGCTGAAATGCTCGGGGTTGGGCGCTCCTTCGTCACTCGCGTCGTTACGCGTTTGCGCGATGCCGGAACTATCGAGACGAAGAGAGGGGTATTCATCATCAAAGACGAGCAACGCCTGCGACGGGCGGCGTGCGACTGCACGACGATGATCGAGGATCATTTCGACACGGTCATGCATGGAATTTATCCCACGGACTGATACGCATCAGGTGCGTGGGGAAGCCGTGTTTGACCCGGCCGATCGCCAAGTCTGGCCGTGAAGAGAGGGGCAGTTCGCCGGCAACGGACACAGGATGGTAGCCAGTTCTAGGTACAAAACGGTGGTGTCGCATGTCGACCCAGAACCGGTCTTCCGCTCGGTTAAAGTCTGGTTTTACGGAAGCTGCCTGCAGAAGCGGACGATCGGCGACACGCCGGTTGCGGTTAGTTTTCCTGACTCGAGTCCCAGATATTCGTTGACGAGGCCATCAAGCCGCATCTGCCGCAGCGAAGTGTGCGATCTGGTTGTCATATGCTTTCAGGAAGGCTGGTCGAGCCGTCGCCCGAACGACGTAGCCGAGGCAAGCGGGATACTCTTCGAGCCCATCGAACCTGTGCACCTGCCGCAGCACGTCCGCCATCAGCAGGTCGGCAACGGTGAAACGACCGGCGACCAGCCACTCGCGGCCGGCCAGCACCCCTTCCATGCGTTCGAGTCTGGCTTTCATGAAGTCATCGATGAATTTCGCCTCGGGCGATTGGCCCGGAAAGCCCATGAAGCGGAACAGCGCCCACGGCTGGCTCGGCAGGTCCACCGAATTGAGCGCGGCAATAACCCATTCCAGCACTTCGGTCCTCCCGCGTGAATCCGTGGGCATGAGCACGGGGCTCTTCTCACTGAGGTGCAACAGGATCGCGCCGCTCTCGAAGATTGTGAAGTCCCCGTCGGTCAGCCACGGAACCTGGCCGAAGGGCTGCGCCGCGAAATGGTCGGGGCCGCGATCTCGAAATGGAGTACTCTCCACCCGATAGGGCAGTCCGGCCTCTTCCAAGGCCCAGCGCACCCTCAGATCGCGCACCATGCCCCGCGGCATCTCGGGAACCCAATCGTAGGTCGTGAGGATCAACTCGCTCATTCGCTATCTCCAAGGAATACGGGAAGCTTCTGATAGCCCGAGAAGGACCGGCGGATCAGAAACCCGCATTTAAACTCCGTTTCGCCTATGGCGACTTTGTTACAAAAAAGCGCGGTCTTGCATCCTAACGACGCCGACCGTTCCACGCTGCCGGCAGAATCCGGCCTTGAATGTCCGCTTCCGCTTATTTCGGACGTCAGCTATTCGCTGGGCACTTGCGCGCTTAAAAAGAGCCCCGGTGGTCTCATGGCAGGGACCACGCGGGGCTCAAGTCAGTCGCAATGTGGTACCACATGAGGTAAGAGGTACCGCAATAGTATTGATTGTGCGGGTAAGTCGTGGCAGTTCCCTGCTGTGCAAATTACCGGTGCGATATCAGATGGCGTAAAAGCGAAATTAAGCCCCGCAATATGAAAAATTGCGGGGCTTATTGAGTTTGATGATCGGGGGATTCATCAATTATCATTGACATCCTGCGGGATCCAAGACGCCAACACCTGGTAGTTAATTACCCCAGCAGCGAAAAGGTTCCATCGCTCCGACGTCGGGGATTATGGGAGCGAATTGGCACCTCGGCAACGCCGCTTGTTGGTTGGCGAGCTACTGGAAAATGGAAGGCAAAGAGGCCGCCTTCATCGAGAAGACGGCCTCTAATTCGGTGCGGTCGGGGGTGGGATAGCCGACACCGGAACCTGTCTTGCGGACAGTATCCATTAATATCTCGTAAGGCCGAGTTGTTCCCCCACCCAGTAATGGTATCTTCCCCTCAGCTACGCCAGCACGTCAGGTCACCCCCGGGCCCAATTCCCGGCGTTGTTTGACAGGGAATGGCATCTGGCGGGCGGACCGACTTGGATTGGTGCGGGCTAGGCGTTGCTCAACGACCTAATTCCATCCGAACCTGTGCATGTGCCAACAGCGCAAACAGACCTGTTCCGCCTATTATATTGCCAAGCAGAGCGGGAAAGATAATGCCCAACAGGGCATGCTGGAACGAAATCTCGCCGGCGATAGCTAGAAGCCAGGCCTCACCGGATCCCGCGACCACATGGGCAAAGCCACCCAAAGATATGAAGTAGGTGAATATCACCACTATCCAGAGCTCTTGGCCACGCGCGGAGGGCAGAGCCCACGGCACCGCAGCGATCAGAAAGCCAGCTGGCACCCCTAGCTGAAGCGTTTTTAACCAACTGTGGCTAAGGAGTTTGCGTGATAATTCGAGCATGGCAGCGTGGTGTTCGGGAGTGGTGATCCACTGATGGCCATTAAGGATGGCAATAAATAAGGTGCCCGCCAGGTTCGCGATTAAAACGACGGCCCAGAAGCGTGCGAGCCGCCCCAGGTTCGAGAAACTGGGGTGTGTCGCAACTGGTATAACTGCCGACAACGTGCTTTCCGTAAAAAGTTGGAGACGCCCCAAAATGACAATAAGAAAACCGAGGGTATAGCCGAAGCTCGACACCAGAGGCGCCCAAGAAGTTCTGGGTAGCATTTCCTCGAACAGACTTTGTCCGATGATTGACGCGCTAATCGCCACTCCACCCGCCAAGCCCGACCAGACGAGTGACCACGTTGGCCTTTCCATTTCTTCGTCACCATGGCGCCGGATCACCTCGTGAATGATACGCGCATTGGTCGACGATCGCTCAGCGACCGCCTCGCGTTCCTCGTCGGTGAGGTCGATATCGCGCTCCCGGTCTTCCAGTTCATCTGTCACGAGCGTCCTCCCTTGCACGCTCAATACGTGAACCGGCCCATTCTTCCGCACAAGCGGGCCCAATCAAAATATGTTGTAGCACAAGGATCCGGGTAATTTATGCATGCCTGTTTTTAGGTTTAGTCCAAAAGGCGCAAGAGTGACCCCGACACACTCGGTTTCCATCGGCTCGCTCTAGTCGAGCGCGGTCGTTCAACGGCGGCTAATTGGAATGACTAGGTTTGGGTCGACATCTTCCTGGAAGCTGCCCTGATTGCGCCTTGGAGTCGAGAAATCGCCGAAAAACGACGGAAGCGCCATTATCGAATGGATGAAAAATCCGATCTCGTACTGATAGATGACTTGCCGCCTCCGGCTTGGAAAAGCGCCGTACCGGAAGGCAAATTGAAGCGCCCACCGTAGAGGGCGCGCCGCAATCCTCACCCGGCCTGTTATTCCGCCGATCTCTCGATCGCTGGATCATACGATCGCGTGTCCCATCTCGATCTCGGCCCGGTGAACGCTGAACCCGAGCCGCTCTTAGATCTGCGCGTCAGTAAGGCTCGAAGAGCGTGAGACGGAAGACGGCATTGGACAGATAAAGCGGCGACTGGAACGCTCAGGCGAATCGGCGCCGTTCCGGCTGCTCGTAGTCGGGCCGCGTTTGCGCAAGTACGCCTCGCGGATGCGCTGTTCCAGCCATCAGGCATGTCCGATCATGCTAGGCTGTAGTGACGATTTAACTATTTGAGCCAAAGCATGATGCTGGCGAGTTTGATGAAGCCGAGGAAGTTGGCGGCAAGTTTGTCGTAGCGAGTAGCGATGCGGCGCCATTGCTTGAGCTTGGCGAAGAAGCCTTCAATGCCCCAGCGCTGTTTGTAGGCGATGCGATCATATTCATGCTGATATTTGCGATGGCGGCGGGGCGGGATGACCGGCTCGCCGCCTTGCTCGTAGATGAGGTCATGCAAACGGTCGGCATCATAGGCGCGGTCAGCCAAGACTTTGCCGGCCGGGATGTCGCGGATCAGATCGCATGCGGGCGCCATATCATTCTGCTGGCCGGGGCCGAGTATGAAGCGGATCGGCAGGCCAAGCGCATCGACTACGGCGTGGATTTTGGTGCCGAAGCCTCCTCGAGAACGACCGAGAGCCTGGGCTTGAACGCCCCCCTTTTGACCCGCGCCCCGGCCGATTGGGCCTGAGCACGGATGACGGTAGCGTCGATCGCCAGCCACTCGATATCGGGATCATCGGACACAGCCTCGAAGATCCGGTCGATCACACCTTGTTCGATCCATCGATAGTAGCGACGCTTGGCCGTCTGATACGGCCCGAACCTCTCGGGCAGATCACGCCAGCGACCACCCGAGCGTGCCAACCACAACAAGGCATCCAGGAAGCGCCGGCCGTCGCTGCGCGGGCCACGCTTGCCCTTGCGCCCCCCCCGGCACAAACTCCCGCAGTCGCTCCCACTGATCGTCCCGAAGCACTTCGCCTTCCACACCGGCCTCCAAAACCCAGTGTTGAATCAGAAATACTTTCCGTCGTGAATCCCTGAAATGTCACTACGGCCTAGGCCCTTCCAGAATGTGAGGAGGAAATCGGCCACCATGCGCCTACACTGGCAGCCCGGAAGATTGATTCCTAGCGACGATCCAGGCGCGCAGACCGCTGATGGGCCGCGATGAGCGGGGCGCCCTGGGCAGCGATCGCTACGGCTACGTCGATAAGACACCTCGCGGCGGCTCATTGAGCGTCAGCGCAATGGAGCGCGGCCGTGCGCAGTATGGGCCGGCCGCCGATATGCAGGCATTAAAGGATTTCGGTTCCGGCAAGAGAGGCTCGTGCGGGATGCAGATAAACGCATCACTATCATTGACGAAGCATCATAGAAAAACTTGACGCAGTCGCCCTAGGAAACATCCGTTCTAAGCTGAAAAAGCGGATAATCTGCATCAAACAAATCTTGACGAAAGGCGGGGAAAGTCTCATACAAGCCCAGTGAATCCCATTTCTGATCACAAACATGAAGAATACATTGATGGTAATCAAAAATTAAATTTTCGTACATGATGATAATGTTCAAATAGTTGTATTGGATTTTCGAATCCTGCCGCCCCAGCCAGGATAGCCTAAGTCGCTGACATAGGAGTGCGGCAAAGCGCGGATTTCGGCCAGTAGCCACCGCGTGTAGCCATGAAAGGGGAAAGTCCCCGTGCACACCTGCTCCTAGTTGTTTCCCTGCGGCGCGGTCTTTTATCTCCGCTAAAAGGTCTGCTTTGCCAACGGTGCTCAGGGGTGTCTTCTGCCGCTGCGACCGGTTAGGTCGCGTTGAGCGCGCCAATACCGCGAATGACTGGCAACCGTCGCATACCGATCTTGCCCAGCGGACTCGTAGATGCGCTATTGGCCTTTCGCCTTCCTTCTGACGGGCGGCAAGGCTGCAGACTGCAAAGCTTATGACGCTCTGCTCGCAGGAAACGGCTACGATGCCGACGTCAACCGTGCCGACCTTGGCGAACGGAACATCGAAGCTGTCATCTCGCCCCGACCAGATACTGGCCCAAATTTGTCCAAGTCGCCTAGGTAACTCCGAGGCGGGTAGGACGCTTGGCTGGGCGCAGCCATCAAGTGCAAGAGGCTCCAGTTGTTGCAACGGAAGTTGCGAAAATCACCCATTTCCATGGGCGGGAGCGGCAACCCCACCCTTTTCGCCAAGAACTTTCTGCAAAGTGCAGGTTTCCCGGAATTCGTTCATTTCCGTTGGCGCCGATGCGGCTTCACGTAACGGCCGATTTCGGTATGCCTTTTTGATCCGGGCGCTCGACCCGCGCTGTTATGGCAGGCGGTAACCCCGGCAAGCGGAGGCAGAAGGCTTGGCTGTTTCCCTCAGTCGATAGGCGGCAAAGCTTTCATCGGTCACGGCGGAGGCGAACTGTTTGACCATTTCGGTCGCAGACAGGAATTCGGAAATGTCCGGCAGGGAATAGCGCGTCGTCCAGTTGTAGCCGCTTGCGAATTTGGCGGGTTGGCCCGGCACCGGCGGCCTTTGCAGCAGAATTGCTACCGGCCTTTCGTTGCAGGCACTGAGCAGGCGGGCTGTCTGCGTGATGTCGTGCAAGGAAAGGTCAAGCTTCGCGCCGTGGGAGGTGAAGTGGTTGATCGCGCTGAAGCCGCCCTGCCGAAGCCGCCAGATCGGCGTGTCGGGCGCGTAGTAGGGGAGGGCTTCCACCGCATAGTCGGGGTCGGAAATGGCGATGGCCCCGTGAAGATTCGGGGCGGTGATGAGAAGCTGTGCCAGGTCTTGGGAACGACTGTAGGGCGCCTGCCACTGCAAGGCCGCGGTCATGCCGAACTTGGCCACATGCACTGCCAATAGAACGGTAAATGCGGCGTGCCCGATCGCATTGGCGCGCCTTGCGCGTATTTGGTCGCCGTCCTCCCGATCCCGATCGAGGCGCATCCAGTAAAGCGCGATCAGGTATACGATCCATAGCTCGCGGTGACGATCGCCTGCACCATAAGTGAGCACAAAAAGCAGTGACATGGCGCTCAATGCGCCCAGTGCGGCCAGGATGTAGAACGGGCGCCCCAGCAAAACCAAGGTGGCGCCGACAAGAACCAGAGACACCGGGACAATCGCCAGGAATGGGAATTCCGGCGCAAATCCGACGGCCGGCAGAACTGCCGCGACGAGCAGGCGCGATGCGGTGATCGGCTCCTGGTTCATGGCCGCATCGTTGAATGTTGGCCAGACCGTCAGAATGCACATCATCACGGCGGCGGCCATGCACAGGCCTGCCGGCAATACGCGCCGCGCGAACCATTGCCCGATCCGCTCTTTACCTGGGAAAACGTCGGTCAGCCAGACGCCAAACAGTCCGCCCGCAAGGATCACCGAATGCACGTTCGTCTCGGCCAGCAGGGCCAGAGGAACGACCAGCCAGATACCCCGATCTCTCAGTCGGGGATACGCGGCGGCAAAGGCGAACATCAGCAGCATCGAAATGCCGTAGTTGCGCGCCATCACCACGTATTCCCAGGCGGCGAAGTGGCTGAACACGACCAGGACAAGCGTCAGCGGCCCGAACGGGCTTCGCCACAGCAGCAGGGCCATCGACGCCGACGCGATCGCGAAAGCCACCACCGGCAGCGCGACATTTCCCATGATCGCGTGCCCGCCGCGCAGCAGCAGATACCACAAGAGAGGGTGGCCATCGCCACGCACGCCCCTGAACATATCTATGACGGTGCTTCCCTGGACCGCAAAGCTCATCGCGCGAACTTCATCGCGCCAGAACACATGGGTCAGCACCAGCGGGATCGTAACTGCCAGCCACAGCGCAAACAGCACAAGGCGCGCGCGCGCACCGGCAGATTCCTGGGCCTGCATGGTCATGGCTGCTGCATCAGGGCAGCGACAATGAAACGGGACATGCGGGAGATCAGCCTTCCGCCGGAACTCTGAACACGATCCGCTTACGCAGCAACCAGTTGAGCGTGAAGCTGATCGTCACCGCCAGCACCTTGTTGGCAAGGACGCTGACGCCCAGCGCTGCCGCGGCCGAGACGATGCCGCTGGTAACGGCCAGCCCCAGCAATGCCGAGCTTACGAAAACGACCTTCTGCCGGGTGCGGCCGATCCCGCGTTGGGCGACGCCGCCGTCATTGAACACCGCTCTGCTCAGCAGCAGCCATTGCACGACGATGCCCAGCGAATAGGCCATGGCTGCGGCCAAGCCTGCCGGAACGTCCAGCCGGAGCAGGGCCAGCAATGACCCCATGTCCATTGCCAAGGCGCCGACGCTGGCGATCAGATAGCGCAGGAAGCGTTGATTCCTCAGGAGCGCGCACGCCTCCGCGATCCGCCCGGTGTCCGGCATTTCAGGCCGCCTCGCGCGCAGCCCGTGCGGGCACTTCGCGCAGCGATGCCAAAGCGGCGAGTTGGTCGGCGCTTGGCGCCTGCTTCGGCAGAGAGGTCTGGGCGCCCTCGTTGCCCGCCTCGTGATACTCGGCATCTTCGTTTACACACCAGGTGTCGTAGAGGCGCTGGCCAGCCAGGATGTTCTCCACGGTGAGCATCGCGGTCATCATGGCGTGATCCTGGTTGTTGTAGCGATGCATGCCGTTGCGGCCGACCAGATGCAGCGTGGGATGGCGATCTTCCAATTCTTCGCGCATGGCGGCGACATGGGCGGCGTAATCCTCGTCGTAGACCGGGTATGCCTTTTCCTGCCGCACGACCACGCCGCCGGTCACTTCCGCCGGCGTGCACAGGCCGAGAGTTTCCATTTCGCGGGTGGCGAGGGCAACAAGGTCATCGTCCGCCATGGACCAGAGACCGTCGCCTTCGAAACAGAAATACTCCAGGCCGACGCAGGCCATCTCGGAATCGGGCACCATTTCAGGCGACCAGCTGCGGAAGTTCTGGATGCGACCGACTTGCACCTTGCTGTCGTGGATGTAGATCCAGTTGTCGGGGAACAAGTCCTCCGACCGGATCATCAGCGCAACCGTAAGGAAATCCCGGTACTTCAGGTTGTTCGCGTCCGGTACCGATTGTGGTGCGGGGGCAAGGCAATGGGCCAGATCGCGCATCGGCGCCGAACTGATGACATGCTGGGCATTAATCGAAGTCATGCCAGCGGGCCCCGTCGATTCCATGCACCAGCCATCCTCGCCCAGGTCCACCAGGCGCGAGAGGTTTTGCCCCATCAACACCTGGCCCAACCCGGTTTCCTCGATCTTGCGCCGGGCCGCATCCCACATCATGCCGGGGCCGAAGCGTGGATAGCGGAAGGTTTCGAGCAGGGTCTTGACCGCCTGCCCGTCGTTCGGCTTGCGATTGAGGCCAAGACTGCGCTTGATCCCATCGCTGACGGCCCCCCACAGCGAAAGCCCCTTTATGCGCTGGGCCGCCCAGTCCGCGCTCATCTCGTCACAGGGCATGCCCCAAACCTTCTCGGTATAGGTCTTGAAGAAGATCGAATAGAGCTTGCGGCCGAACTGATTGACCGTCCAGTCTTCGAACGTCGCGACGTTGCGGACCGGAAAAAGCCTGGATTGCACGTAGCTGGCCATGCACAGGGTGGATCGCCACAAGCCGAGGTTGCGCAGCGCTTCGAAGGCGCGCAGCGGATAGCTGTAGAACTTGCCTTCGTAATAGATGCGGCTCATCCGTGGGCGCTGGATGAAATCGTCGGGCAGGATCTCGTTCCACAGATCGACGACCTGCTGGCTTTTGGAGAAGAAGCGATGGCCGCCGATATCGAAGCGGTATCCTTCATGCTCGACCGTGCGGCTGATCCCGCCGACATAGCGGTCATCCTTCTCGATCAAGGCCACGCTGCGACCTGCCTTGGTGAGCAGATAGGCAGCGGTCAATCCTGCCGGTCCGGCGCCGATGATGGCGACATCCACCGTAGCGCTGAAATCGGGTACATCACCGAATGAACGAATCTTCATGTCACCTCCGCAAGAGCGACAAGGTGACTGCTGGTGCCGGAGTGTTTAGACAGGGCTTTACACGCCGCTGTCATCACGCTCGTCTTCATCCCGGCCCCCGCGGCACAATTCGTCGCAAGGGGATATATCGGATAAGAGCGTTAATATTTAATAACTATACCCGAGTGCAGGTATTGAACATCGTCAGCGATCAGGACTTTCGCCAATTGCCGGGCTGAACGCGAAAGCCCACGCGTTCAGCGCCTCTTCCTGATCGTGAACATGAAGTCCGGCGACTTCACTGTGAGGCCGGGCTGCTGTGCTGCACGAACGAAACGATGCGGCACCCGATCCAGTTCTCCGGGGATCGTGCGAAATAGGCCCCTGACGTGCCGCTGATTTTCGCCAACTGGGATACCGAACACTCCCTATCGGGCGCCGCATCCATCTGATCCTTCGCGCGCAGGAGGCGGTGAAGCGGCTTCAGGTCTCGATCGGCTGCAGGCGTCACCGGAATGCCGTCGTCGGCTCCATGATACTCTGGCGGGGCGCCCGGGCCAGTCGCAAGCCCATCAATCGTCAGCGTCCCGCTAGGCGACTTCGTCCGCGAATATCTCGGCCTGACGCAGGCGAACCGCGTCGCGAGCCGGTGGCGCGCCGAACATGCGCGTGTACTCACGGCTGAATTGCGACGCGCTCTCATAGCCGACGGCAAAGCCGGCGCGCGCTGCGTCACTTTGCGCGATCAGCAGACGGCGCGCTTCCTGAAGTCGCAGCGCCTTCTGATACTGAAGGGGGCTCATGGCCGTGGCCTTGCGAAAGTGCCGGTGCAGGGAGGCAACGCTCATTCCGGCCACTTCTGCCAGAATCTCGGTGCGCAGGGGACGATCGAAATTGGTTCGGATCCATTCGATCGCCTGGCGAACCTGGGCGAGGCGCCCTTCGACCCGGGCGGCCTGGCGGATGAGATCGCCCTGCGGCCCCTGCAGCACCCGATAGAGAATCTCGCGTTCGGCCAGCGGCGCCAGAACCGGAATGTCGGCCGGCGTATCGAGCAGGCCGATCAGCCGTGACCAGGCGTCGAGCAGTTGCGGCGTCACCGGGCTTACGGCAAAGCCCATGGTTTCGCGCGATGCCGCGCCGGGATTGCCGGCCATCAGGTCGGCAAGGCACTGCTGGTCAAGCGCAAGGCTGACCGCGACATAGGGCGTGCCGGTCGAGGCTTCGATGATGCAACTCGATGCGGGCAGGTCCACCGAACCGACGAAGTAACTTGCCGTATCGTATCGCAGCTCCCGCTCGCCAATAAGGACGCGCTTCGCACCTTGAAGCACCATGACGACCATCGGGCGGTAGAGAACCGGGCTCGCGGTGGCGGCGGCCTCCTGCGCGACATGGAAACCGACCCGCGGGATCGATGCTGCGGCCGGCGCATCCGCATGGCGGATCGCCAGGTCGCATAGAGCTGTAAGTCGGTCCTGCATGGCTGCGATCTTGGCGTTCCAGGGGCAGGTTGCAAGACGCCTGCCGGGCAATTTGATCGGATCGGGCAAGAAACAGCGCGGAATGGGCGCGGCGCTTGGCATGTTCGTCCCCAGATGGCGCTCACGGCTTCCCGGTCATTCGGGGCAGCGGAGTTTCAGGAGATCAGCATGTCCAAGACATTCGGTGTGCAAACGACCACGGACGAGGTGCTGGAGGGCATCGACCTTTCCGGCCGCCGCATTCTGGTGACCGGCGTTTCGGCAGGGCTCGGGGTCGAGACGGCGCGCGCGCTTGTGGCGCATGGCGCCTCGGTCGTCGGTGCCGCGCGCGATCTCGACAAGGCCCGCGCCGCGACGCAGGCCATCGTCGGCGACTTCGAACTCACCGAACTGGATCTTGCATCGCTGGCAAGCGTGCGCGCCTGTGCCGACCGGTTGCTGGCGGATGGCCGGCCATTCGATATCATCATCGCCAATGCCGGCGTCATGGCACCGCCTTTCGGCCGCACCGCCGATGGCTTTGAAACCCAGTTCGGGGTCAATCACCTTGGTCACTTCGTGCTGATCAACCGTCTGGCGCCCTTGATCGCCGAAGGCGGCCGGGTGGTGAACCTTTCCTCCTCGGGGCACCGGTTGGCCGATGTGAACCTCGACGATCCGAACTTCGATGAAACGCCATACGATCCGTGGGTGGGTTATGGCCGCTCGAAGACGGCGAACATTCTCTTCGCGGTCGAGTTCGATCGCCGGCATCGGGATCGTGGTATCCGGGCGACGGCGGTCCATCCCGGCGGCATCGAGGAGACCGAACTGGGCCGGCACATGAGCCAGCAAGAAATGGACGCGTTGGTCGCCTCGATCAGGGATGCGCAGGAAGAAGGCGTGCCTGCGTTTGCCTGGAAGACGATCCCGCAAGGGTCGGCCACCTCCGTCTGGGCTGCCGTCGTGGCCGATGCCGATGCCATTGGCGGACGTTACGGCGAGGATTGCGGTGTTGCCGAAGTCGTCGAGGGTGAGGGCGTGCGCCCGGGTGTGCGCCCCTATGCGCTCGCTGCCGACCGTGCCGCCGCGCTCTGGGCAAAGAGCGAGGAACTGGTGGGTGAGCGTTTCTGACGACCGTTCCGTCACCCCGCGCGTGCCATCGGCAGGGCGGGGTGGCACATGTGTCATCGATCAAAGGGAGTTCTGGAATGGAAATGCGCAAGCTTGGCTCGCAAGGCCTCGAAGTCTCTGCCCTCGGCCTTGGCTGCATGGGCATGTCGGAATTCTATGCAGGCCGCGATGAGGCGGAATCGATCGCCACGATCAATCGCGCGCTCGATCTCGGCGTCAATTTCCTCGACACCGCCGACATGTACGGCGTCGGCGCGAACGAGGAACTCGTCGGCCGTGTCGTGCGCGAACGTCGCGAGTGGATCGTGGTCGCCACCAAGTTCGGCAACGTGCGGGGCGAGGATGGCAGTTTTCTGGGGGTGAGCGGTCGGCCCGACTACGTTCGCCAATGCTGCGATGCCAGCTTGAAGCGGCTGGGTATCGACGAGATCGACCTCTACTATCAGCACCGGGTCGATCCCGATGTGCCGATCGAGGAAACCGTGGGCGCCATGGCGGAACTGGTGACCGCAGGCAAGGTTCGCTACCTTGGCCTTTCCGAAGCGGCGCCGGCAACGATCCGCCGCGCACACGCGGTTCATCCGATTTCGGCGCTGCAGACCGAATACTCGCTGTTCAGCCGAGAGCCGGAGGCAGAAATCCTTCCGACCTTGCGGGAACTGGGCATCGGTTTCGTACCGTACAGTCCGCTGGGGCGCGGGTTCCTCACCGGCCAGTTCAAGTCGACGGCGGATCTTCCCGAGGATGACTATCGCCGCCATGCGCCGCGTTTCCAGGGCGAAGCGTTTGCCAGGAACCTTGAACTGGTGGCCGAGATCGAGCGGATGGCACGGGACAAGGCGTGTACGCCGGCACAACTCGCACTCGCCTGGGTCCTGGCTCGGGGCAACGATGTCGTGCCGATCCCCGGCACGAAGCGGCGGTCTTACCTTGAGGACAACCTTGGAGCGCTGACCGTCACGCTGGCCGATGCGGACCTGGCGCGGATCGATGAGGTGCTGCCGCCGGGGGCCGCGGAAGGTCTGCGATATGCGGCGCCGCAGATGACGGCGGTGAACCTGTAACCGGAAGCCCACCGCGCGGCGTTCAAATTATAGAGGGCTGGCAAATTGCAGAGGGCTGGCCATCGCAGCCTGCACGCACGAACGACATGTTTCGAGCCGTGTAGCAAGTCGCGATGGCCGACCCCGCGCAGCGGCTGATCGGGATATTTCCGGTCAAACCGGGAAAACAGCTTTGGATCAGGGGATCAGCGAACTCACGTCGAGGCGCTTGCCGGCATATTCGGCAAAGCCGTGCGAGAGGGGCACGCCGTTCTCGTCGGGGTCGAACAGCAAGCGGGCCGGCATGCGGCCGGATAGCGGGCCGAACATCATCGTCAGGTCCATCGTTGCCGGTCGCTCGCCGATTACCTGCAGCTTTGCAGTATAGGTGGAGCGGCCGCGCGGATTGGCCTTCATGGTCTCGGTTCCCGAGTAGACCTGCCGCGGATCGTCGGCGAAGTTGACGTAGGTTTTTCCGATTTCCCCCCCGGGCGTGCGGCGATAGACGATATAGCCCGAGGCCTTTCCGTAGACCTTGACGTCGATGTCCTGGCTCTTGCGCGCATATTGCGCGACCAAGCTCAGGTCGGTGCTGCCCGTGCGGTCCGCCGGAGTGGCCACCGTCGCGGGCGGCTTGCCCGGGCGATAGTCGGGCAATGTGACCATGCGGATGCGCACGGCACCGTCGGTGCGCCGTCCTTCCGGCCACATCGCCTTCCTGCCGCCGGGATGCCATGACATGGGCGAGCGGAACACCCAGTCATCGTTTGCGGCAAGGTCGGTACCCAGATAGCCACCGCCCTTCATGGAGGCCGCGATGTCGATCAGCGCGGGGCCGACATTGCCGAGCCGATCCTGACGAACGCCGGTTACGCTGTAGGTGTACGCCAACATGCTCAGGCCCATGTTGAGGCTGTCGGGATAGGGGCGAGGCACAAGTCCCAGAATGGCGAGGCCGGATTTCTCCGAAAATCGCGTGGTCATCGTCAGCCCCAATCGTTCGTCGGGCGAGAAGATCGTGGTTTCCGTATAGCCGGGGGTGGACGTGACGGCGACTTTGCGGCCGCTGGCAAGGTCCTGCGTTACCGAATCCGGCAGGTCGTGATCAGCCGCTCCCGCCAGCGAGAGCGCTTTGCCGCCGTGCACGAACTGCTTTACTTCGCCGCCGAGTACGGGCTGGGGCAGCACGCCGTCGGCGTGACGCGGATCGGGCACGAACGGGTCCAGCGTGCTGACGATCCTTGTGTCCGCAATCCGGTAACGATCACCGGAACGCTCAAGCCTTCCCGTGAAGACCATCGCCGAATAGTTCGCCAACAGGGTCGTCCAGGCGACATGTTCGTTATCCGGCGCAACGACGATTTCCGACCAGCGATGGGAAATGCTCGCGCCGCCGGCAACCTCGGTCGGATAGTCGACCGGAACCAGGGTCGCCTGCTTGCAATTTTCCAGCACGGTCGGGCATTCGGCCACGAAATCGCCCAGAAAGATGCGTTTGTTGTCGGGGAAGACCATGTAGCGCAGGCCGTTGTCGCCGGGGCGATCCGGAACCGTTCCGGAAAAGAACGGCCGCAGGTTCCGGCCGTCATCGTCCATCGTGGCCAGAGTGATCCGGCGCTCGTTCCGCTCATCGCTGGGGGCGTAGGAGACCAATACCTTTCCCGAGGGTGTGAAGGTCGCGCTCCTGACTTGCATCGCCGCGTCGAACGGGATGGTGGCAACGCTGTAGCGGCCAACTGCCGACTGTTCGGCCGCCGACTTTTCGATCGCCGCCGGTGCGCCATGGGCGGCGGAGGTCAGGCCTTCGATCAGCACAAGCAGAATGGCCCAGTTGCGTCCTTTCACGGTTTCTCCTCTCTCGATTGGCCCTGTTCGTCTCGATCTCCTGCCCGGCTCTGGCAACAGCGATTGCGTAACCGGGGAGGGAACCGGTTTGCGAAGGCGGAAATTCGGCGCCCAACCGCTTCACGCTTCGTGAAATGGCATTCATTCGGTGGCTCGATGGGCTAGTCGCTTGCGTGGAAATTGACGGGCCAAGCCCTGGAAGGTTACGCATTGTACGCTGGCGGGGGTGACCGTGACGGCGGCAGAATCGAAGGGAGTCAGGCATGGCGGGAAACAGTTGGGACAGGGTTCCGATCGATGCGCAGAGCATCAATGCCCCGCTGTCGTCGTCGGCGGTGTTTCTCGTTCTGAACGTCGCAAGCGGGCAGGCGGCCATTGCCAAGGTCGCATCCGTTCTCAGCGGACTGGATGACCTTGTCAAAACCGTGGGCTTTCGGGACCTGTCCGGCAGGCTTTCCTGCATCGTGGGGATCGGCAGCGATTTCTGGGACCGGCTCGCGCTGCCGAAGCGGCCCAGGGAACTCAGGCCGTTCGCGCCGATCAAGGGGCCGGTGCACTCGGCACCATCGACGCCGGGGGACGTCCTGTTCCATATCCGGGCGGAGCGCGCGGACATGTGCTTCGAATTCGAACGCATCCTGCTCGACAGCCTGGGCGATGCCGTGACGCTGGTGGATGAGGTTTCGGGATTTCGCTATTTCGACGCGCGCGATCTGCTGGGCTTCGTGGATGGCACGGCCAATCCAACAGGCGCGGACATTCCCGATGCGGCGATCGTCGGCGATGAAGATCCGGACTTTTCCTGCGGAAGTTACGTCGTCGTCCAGAAGTACCTGCATGACCTGAACGCATGGGCAAGGATTCCGAGCCAGCTTCAGGAGCAGATCATCGGTCGCACGAAAATCGACAATATCGAGATCGATGACGACGATGCCCCTCGCAAATCCCACAAGTCGCTTGCGACTATCGTCGACGAGAATGGCGATGAGCATGATATTCTGCGGGACAACATGCCGTTCGGCAGGCCGGGCCAGGGCGAGTTCGGAACCTATTTCATCGGGTATACCAGGCACCTTTGGGTGATCGAGAAGATGCTGCAACGCATGTTCGTCGGAGAGCCGGCGGGCGCATACGATCGCATTCTCGATTTCTCGACGGCGCATACCGGAACGACGTTCTTCGCGCCGGCCCGTACCGTTCTTGCGGCCCTGGTCGATGGCCATTCCGGCTGATGCTTGCGTTCGTTCCGGCCTTTCCCCCACCCAGCAGGCTTCACCGGTTTTCGGACGAGACATGACATCGTAGTCAACGACGGTTTTCCGCGCTTTGTGTCCCTTTGGCAACAAAGCCGGGCTTCCGTTTGAAAATCGTGCCGGAGCGGGGCGGCGGGCTGGAAATTTGCTTGCAGGAGCCTTCCGGTCCGTCTCTCTTCCGCCGTCCCGGATGGGGCCGCACGATCAAGATGCGGCGGCCGGTCGAACTGGAGAGGATGCATGAGTCCTGCGGAATTGAGCGTTACGTTCTTCTTGCAGATGTTCGTGATCGTTGCCGCATGTCGCGTGACCGGCTGGGCCATGAAGCGTTACTTCGATCAACCGCAGGTGATCGGTGAAATGATCGCCGGCATCCTGCTCGGCCCCTCGCTGCTTGGGCTGTTCGCACCGGATGTGCAGCATTTCCTGTTCCCCAAAGAGACGAAGTCCGTGCTCTTTGTCGGTGCTCAGCTTGGCGTGGGCCTGTACATGTTCCTGGTCGGGCTTGGGTTTCGGACGGACCACTTCCGTGTGAACGCAAGAAGCGCATTTGCGGTGTCGCTTTCCGGTATGACGGCGCCTTTCCTTGTGGCGGTGGTGATGACGCCATGGCTGTTCGGTTTCGGCCTGTTCGGCGCGGGCGTGAGCGGATTTCAGGCCACGCTTTTCATGGGCGCGGCGATTTCGATCACGGCCTTCCCGGTCCTGGCCCGCATCATCCAGGAACGGGGCCTCTCGCGTACTCCGCTTGGTTCGCTGTCCCTCTCGGCAGGGGCGATCGACGATGCCGGGGCGTGGACTGTACTGGCCATCGTTCTGGCCAGTTTCGGTGGCGGCCTTGCCGTTGCGGTGAAGGCCGTGTTGGGCGGCGGGCTGTTCGCCTTGTTCATGATTACCATTGGGCCGCGTCTGCTGGTGCCGCTCGCCCGCTGGGCCGAGCGCGAAGGCCGCATCGCGCCATCGCTGCTGGCAACCGTCATGGCACTGTTCCTGCTGTGTGCGTGGGTGACCGATGCAACGGGTCTTCATTCGGTTTTCGGTGGCTTCCTGCTGGGAATAGCCATGCCGCGCGGCCTGCTCAGCCGTGAACTGAAGGCCCAGCTGGAGCCGTTCACGCTGGCGCTGCTGGTGCCGATGTTCTTCACTTTTTCGGGGCTCAATACGCAACTGACGCTGGTGAACAGCGTCGGATTGGTCGCGATCGCGCTGGTAATCCTGGCCGGATCGATACTGGCCAAGGGCGGGGCCTGCTGGGCAGCGGCGCGGCTGACCGGGCAGGACAATCCCACTGCGCTTGCGGTGGGGGTGCTGATGAACGCGCGTGGACTGATGGAACTGATCATCATCAACATCGGGTTGCAGAAGGGCATTATCGGCCCGGCTCTGTTCTCGATGCTCGTGGTCATGGCGCTGGGGACGACGCTGATGACATCGCCGCTGTTCGAACGTGTCTATGGTCGCCGCGCCCGGGCCAGCGGCGAACTGGGTGCTTTGAGCGAGGATGTCGATGAAGCGGCCGATCGCGCCGCTCCTTCCGCCATCTGATCGGTCTGCAGGCCGAAGACCGAAATACGGATCAATGCGGCCGGTGTGCCGCCATCATGGAAAAATGGACATGCAGCAGAATCCTTCGTCGGATCGTGTGGTGAAACGCGTCGTGGTGGCAGGGGGCGGCACCGCCGGCTGGGTCACCGCCACGGCGCTGGTGCGCCATCTGGGGCCGCTGATCGATGTGACCCTGATCGAATCCGAAGAAATCTCGACCGTCGGCGTCGGCGAATCCACCGTGCCGACGTTCAAGACCTTCCATGACCTGATGGGGATCAAGGAAGACCAGTTCATGGCTGCCGCGCAGGCGACCTTCAAGCTGGGGATCGAGTTCAGGAACTGGGGCCGCGTCGGCGATCGCTACATCCACCCCTTCGGCACGATCGGCTCGCGGGTTTCCTGGATGGCGGAATTCCATCACTTCTGGCTGCACGCGCAATCGCGCGGGTTTGGCGGCGAACTGGGCGAATACTGTCTGGAATGGGTGGCGGGGGAGGCGAACCGCATGTCGGTGAATGCCGCACCGAACATGGGCTATGCCTATCACGTCGATGCCACCCGCTATGCTCGCTTCCTGCGCGCCATTGCGGAGCCGGCCGGTGTGAAGCGGATCGAAGGAAAGATCCGCACTGTCGATCTCCATCCCGAAAGCGGCTTCATCGATGCGTTGACGCTGGAATCGGGGGAGCGGATCGAAGGCGACCTCTTCATCGATTGCACCGGTTTCCGCTCGCTTCTGCTGGGCCAGGCCCTCGGCGTCGAGTTCGAGGATTGGGGGCGTTGGATCACCACCAACAGCGCCGTCGCCGTCCAGTCGCGATCGTCCAATCCACCCCAGCCCTACACCGGCGCCTATGCGCATGAGGCGGGCTGGCGCTGGAAGATCCCGCTGCAGCACCGCGAAGGCAATGGCATTGTCTTCTGCAGCGAGTTCATGTCGGATGACGAGGCGCAGGCAAAGCTGCTGGCGGAGATCGATGGCGAGCCGACGATCGATCCCTGGCTCCTGCGTTTCAAGACCGGGATGCGCAAGAAGAGCTGGTTCCGCAATTGCGTGGGCCTGGGCCTGGCCGGCGGCTTTATCGAGCCGCTGGAATCGACCAGCATCCACCTGATGATGGCGGCTGTCACCCGGCTGATCCAGGACTTCCCCTTCAACGGATGTAACGAAGCGCTGATCGGCCATTTCAACGAGAAATCGCGCCTGGAATTCGAATCGATCCGCGATTTCATCATCCTGCACTATCACGTCACCGAGCGGGACGATTCCGCCTTCTGGCGCCGCTGCCGGACGATGGACATTCCCGATTCGCTGAAGGAGCGGCTGGAAATCTGGCGTGAAGACGCGCGCGCCTTCAAGCTGGAGGACGAGTTGTTCCGCGTCGACAGCTGGACCTCGGTATTGCTGGGGCAGCGCCTCGATCCCCGTGGCTACCACCGTCTTGCCGAAATGATGCCGGACGCAGCACTGCGCGGTCATCTCGATCGGATGCGATCGGAAATTGCCGAAATCGCCGCGATCATGCCGACGCATCCGGATTTCCTGAAGTCCTACTGCCCGGCTGACGAGATCTGAAGCGGCAAGGTGGGTTCTGTTGAACTGCACCGTTCCATCGTGCCGCCATGCCTCGGCAAAGGCATGGCGGCTGAATTGCGGTCAAAGGTCCGGATCGTTCATATCCAGTCCCGCCACTTGAACCAGAGGTAGGGGACAAGGGCCGAGAGCAGACAGAGAATGAGCGCGAAGGGATAGCCGAGCGGCCAGCCCAGTTCGGGCATGACGTGAAAGTTCATGCCATAGACGCCCACCACCAGCACCGGCGGTATGCCCACCACCGAGGCGACCGTCAGCACTTTGACCACATCGTTCTGCTCGATGCTGATGAAGGCGGTCGCCGCGTCCTGCAGCAGCTGGATGCGGCCGCCGAGGCTGGTCTCGAACTCGTCGAGCGAGGCGATGTCGTGTTGCAAGGCCTCGAAACGGTCCTGTAGCGCCTGATCGAGTTCGGGGGTGCAGCGGTCCAGCACGAAGCTGACCATGCGGCCGATGCTCAGAAACGCGTACCGCACGCGGGACGCGCGATCGCTGGCCTGGCCCATGTTGCGCATGATCTCCCGGATCTTGCGCGTCTCCCTGCCGAGACCGGATCGGAAAGTGTCTTCGAAGAACAGCGACTGCGACGCTTGGGAGATCACTTCCGAAGCGTGTTCGAGATGATCCGCAGCGCGGTCGACGATGTCTTCCAGCAGCGTTGCAAGCGCGGAAGCGGGGGTGAGATCGGGCGTATCGCGCACCGCCTTCTCCACCGCGTCGAACTGCGCAAGCTCCGCATAGTGTACCGTCACCAGGGCATCGGGGGTCAGGATGAAGCCGGCGGGCGCCAGTTGCCAATGCCCGGTGTTGATCCCGGCGATCAGCGGCGCGCTCATGTAGAGGGTCTTGCCGTCGACACGAAGGCGGCTGGACGTTTCAATCTCGCGCAGCGCGGCCAGATCGGGAATGCGGATGCCGAAGCGCTGTTCGACGGCCCGTTTCTCGCCATCGTCGGGCGATGACAGGTCCAGCCAGACCGCCCGGCTTTCTGCCGATCCCGCCGCCGATCTTTCCGGGAATGATCGCAACATCCTGGTCAGCCCTGCAATTGCAATGACATGCGCGCCATCCACGATCGCGACATCGGGAAAACGCTGCGTGAAAGATGGGCGGGCGTCATGCCCCGGAACAACCATTCACCGCAGACAACGTTCCCTGCCGGCAGGGAACGTGCGGTGCGGCCAGAACTACGTTCCGGCGGCGTGACCCGTGATACTGGCCTTGGCCGCTGCCTTCTGTTCCCGCGCTTCCTGGATCAGGCTGTAGGCGACGTAATACTTGTAGATATTGCTGACGTAGGTGGTCGTTTCGGTTCCGATCTTTTCCATCGCGATACGTTCGACATTGCCGAACCAGATGTTCGGATTCAGGCCGCGTTCCTTGGCGATGGCGCGCAGCTGCGCGATCCGGCCGGCACCGGCGTTGTACGCCGCGAACGTGAACAGCGCCTTGTTCAGCGGGTCCATCGGTTCATTGTCGAAATAGCGGCTGCGCAGGAACCGCATGTATTTCACGCCCGCGTGGATGTTCGGTTCCAATTGGCGAATGTCGCCGACGTTCTGCGTCTCTCCCGTTTTCGGCATGAGCTGCATGATGCCGATCGCGCCGACCGGGCTGTGCGCGTCATTGTTCAGCCGGGATTCCTGATAGCCCTGCGCGGCCATCAGCAGGTAGTCGAAGTCGTATTCCCCGCCGTAGCGCCGGAACAGTCCCGCAAGGTTCAGGAATTTCTGGCGCTCTGCGGTCGATGCGGCATCCTTCACGAAATCCGTGTTCTGCAGGTATTTCTTCTGAAGCACGCGACCGATCGCGGAATTCAGCCCCTTGTCGCGGATGAACTGATTGAGGTTCGCCATCATCTGCGGGGAATCCTTGCGAATTCCAACCGCCAGCGATCCATCGCGGCGAACGGCAACGTCATCGTGGATCTGGATATTGGAGAAGACCGATTTCCAGAAGCGGGCGAGGTAATCGTCGACGATCGTTGCCGGGATCAGCCCGGCATTCACCATTTCCAGCAGGTCGTCATCCTCAAGCGATTCGGGCGCGGCGCGGATATCGACGGGCTTCTTGCTCGCCGCCTTCAGCGTGGCGTTGAGCTTCTGCAGGCTGGAATAATAGCTGGAACTCTTGCGCACGAAGATGGTCTTCCCGGCAAGGTCTTCGGTGGAATGAACGGCGGCGGCGCCCGGTCCGGTAACGAGGACTTCGGAAACGCCCGTGCGCGTGGGGTTGGTGAAGTCGATCAGGCTCTGGCGTTCGGGGGTGATCGTCAGCTGGGCGATCACCATGTCCACGCGGCCATCGCGCAGGGCGGGCAACAGCGCGTCCCGCGGCATCGGTATCGGCACGACATGGATTTTCAGCGAGCCCGGCGGTTGCCGTTTGTTGAGATCCTGCTCCAGCATGGTGAGATATTCGAAGGACAGCCCGCGCTGGACGCCCTTGTCGATGAAGTAGAATGTGCGGTTGAACGGCACGCCCACGCGAATGAGGCGCCGGGCGACCAGCGCGTCGAAGTCGCCTGTGAACTTGATGTCCATCAGTTTGCGCATGTCGGGCGGAAGGCCCTGTTCGTACGTGGGCGTTGCATCGACGGCCGCAGCCGTCGCGACTTCCTTGCGATCGGGCGTTTTCGACTGCTCTTTCGGCTGGGAGCATCCGCTGGCCAGCAGCCCTGTCAAGGAAGCGCAGGCTAGCGCCGTTGCGATCACCTGACGGCGGGTCTTACCATGCGCCCGATATTGGGCGCGGCGGTCTAGATAGGGCCGATCTGCCATCACCATGCATCCGAGCTTGTCGCATCGGCACGCTGTTCATGTCGCGGCGAGGGGAAATACCCGTCCGTTCGCCGATGCGATCATGCAGAAAAGGTTCTGCCCGGATCCCTTCCCAGAATTCTTCGCGTCACGGAATCGGGAAGAATCCCAAGGTCCGCACGGGATATCCATGACCCGTGCAAACATGCTGCGACCGCCGTGGTGAACGGCGGCCGCAGGCGAAGATGATCCGTCCGATCAACCCCGGCCGTTCAGCCGATATCTTCCACCTGATCGAGGTAGGCGGCGTAGCCCTGGTCTTCCATCTCCTCCCGCGGGATGAAGCGAAGCGAGGCGGAGTTGATGCAATAGCGCAGGCCGCCGCGATCGAGCGGGCCATCCTCGAACACGTGGCCAAGGTGGCTGTCGCCATGGGCAGAACGCACTTCGGTGCGCGTCATGCCATGGGTGTGGTCCACCAGGTTGTTCACGTTGGCCGGCTCGATCGGCCGGGTGAAGCTGGGCCAGCCGCAACCGGATTCGTACTTGTCGGAAGAGGCGAAAAGGGGTTCGCCCGAAACGATGTCGACGTAGATGCCCGGCTTCTTGTTGTAGAGATATTCCCCGCTGCCGGGCCGTTCGGTGCCGCTGTGCTGGGTGACGTGGAACTGTTCCGGCGTCAGGCGCGCGATCGCTTCGGCGGACTTCTGGTAGGTGGGCATGAACTGTTCTCCTTGGGCGCGAAGATGGTGATGAACCGGTGCGGAGGGAAGGGGGAAGGAACGGCCCCAGACGAACCGGGGAATCAAGAACCGGGGGATCAGAAGAACCGGGGAATGGGCCCAAGCTGCGGGGTCTGGTCGGGCAGGTCGACCTCCACCTGATCCACATAGCACCAGCCCCAGCCTTCGGGCGGGTCATAGCCTTCGATGATCGGGTGGTGCGTCGCCTGGAAATGCGCGCGGGCGTGGCGGTTGGGCGAATCGTCGCAACAGCCGACATGGCCGCAACTGCGGCACAGGCGCAGGTGGACCCAGAAGCTGCCCGTCTTCAGGCACTCCTCGCAGCCGCGCGCGCTGGGGGTGACCACGTTGATCGTCGAACTGTGCGGACAGGAACTCATGGCACGGCCTTTCGGGCAAGGAGGGCGTGGATTTGCGAGACGACGGCAGCGCCTTCGCCGACGGCGGCGGCAACGCGCTTGGTGGACCCGGCGCGCACGTCGCCGATGGCGAAGACGCCGGGCATGGCGGTTTCCAACTGCTGCGCGGCGCCGGTTACGACGAAGCCGTGGGCATCCTTTTCGACATCGACGGGAAGCCAGTCCGAATTGGGATCGGCGCCGATGAACAGGAACATGTGGCGCAAATCGCGCTGTCGGATCACGCCGTCACCGCAGCGAATGTCGATGGTCGCCAGCGTGCCGTCCTCCTGCCCGTCCACTGCGATGACTTCCGCGCCCACGTGGATTTCCACGTTCGGCAATTCGGCAATGCGCTCTATCAGATAGCGCGACATCGTCTCTTCCAGGCGGCGCCGCACGATCAGGTGCAGACGCTTCACTTGCGGCGCAAGGTAGACCACGGCCTGCCCGGCCGAATTGCCACCGCCGACCAGCGCCACTTCCTCACCCGCGCAGAGCCGGGCCTCTATGGGCGACACCCAGTAGGAAATGCCCGTGCCTTCGAAGTGTTCGAGGCCATCGATGGGAAGCCGGCGATAGCGCGCACCGGATGCCGCGACCACGGTTCGCGCCTTCACGCAGCGTCCCGCCGAAAGGGTGATGCGCAAGTTCTCCTCCTCCCGCATCAGCGCCTCGACGGAGACCGGGATGGCGATCCGGGCGCCGAACTTCAGTGCCTGGTTGAACGCACGGCCCGCCAGTGCGTGGCCGGAAATGCCGGTGGGAAACCCCAGGTAGTTCTCGATCCGCGCCGATGCGCCAGCCTGCCCGCCCATGCTGCGCGAATCGAGCACGACGACCGAAAGCCCTTCCGATGCGGCATAGACGGCGGCGGCCAGCCCCGCCGGCCCTGCGCCCACGATCGCAACGTTGTGCAGCACGTCGGAATCGATGTGCGAGGTCAGGCCAAGGCAGGCGGCCAGATCCTCCTCGTGCGGCGCGCGCAGGATCGATCCGCTGGGGCAGACGACCAGTGGATACTGCGCCGGTTCCACGCCAAGGCGTTCGACCATGGCCTTGCCTTCCTCGTCCCGCGTCGCGTCCAGGACGAGGGAGGGGTAGCCGCTGCGGCGGAGAAATTCCTGCAGGCGCAGCACTTCCGCGCTCTCGGGAATGCCGATGATGATCGGGCCAGCGCCGCCTTCCTCGATCAGGCCGACCCGGCGCAGGATCAGCGCGCGCATGACCTTTTCGCCAAGTTCGGCCGATCCGATCATTAGCGCGCGCAAGTGAACGTCGTCTATGGGAACGGCACTGCAGCCGTGCGGCCCGGCAGTTCCGCCGGCGATGGTGGGGCGGCCGGAGAGCTGGTTGATCTCGCCGCTGAACTGGCCGGGGCCGTGCGTGGTGATCCGGGCGGCCCGGTTCAGGCCATCGCGCCGCTGCACCTCGATCGCGCCTTCCAGCACCAGCCAGGTGGGCGCCTGCGTGTCTCCGATGGCATAGACCGTCTCGCCGGCGGCAAAGCGACGCTCCGGCCCGCTGGCGAAACGCCTGGCCAGAGACAGCTCGCTTGCCGACAGCACTGGAAACATCTGGTATTCGCGCGTCTCGATCGTGCTCATGGGGCCTCCGCGGCGCGGTGTGGAGGCTTGAGACTAACCCATGATGCAAAGGCGGGGAAAGCGGCAAGGCGGTGCGACCACCACCCCATCGGTTTCCGGCACCGTTCCGTCGAAACCGGCTCTTATCCGCCCGGCTGCGCCGGGATGTAGATGGCGGCAAGGTCCGTGTAGACCTTGTCGGCATCCAGAATCGACGATGGATTTCCGCCCGCCTGGCTCGGGTTCAGGTCGACGAACCGGATGTCCAGTTCGGTCTTGAAGCCGGCGGGAGACGAAGAGACGGGCACATGATCGAAACCGCGCGTCACATTCCAGGTGCGCGTGAAATCGCGACGCGCGGCGATGACGAAGCCGGTCTTCCCCTTTTGCCTGGCCAGATCGGCGGCATAGAGCAGCGTCATCTCGTCGACTGCGGATGCGGTGGCCTTGTTGCCCACGAACTCCACGGTCGTCAGCCCGGTCGCGGCATCGTCGCGCGATCGGAAGCCATCGCGCCGATAGCCGGCAGGCCCAAGCACGTCGATGACCGACTTGTTGGATTTCTTGTACGCGGCCTGATCCTGCGAAAATTCGATGTCCGGCAGGTCTCTGGCCAAGCTGGCGATATCGGCCGGCTTTCGCTGCGTTGCCAGCAGCTTCATCATGGCTTCCGGAGGCGGCACGTGGGCGCGTTCCGCCTCTGGCAGGTCCTTGCGAAGCGCGGTCAGGAATTCGACTCCGGCCGCGTTCGCGGGAAGGGACCGGTGAAGGACGGCTTTTTCGATTTCAATCGCGGTGCTGGGGGTGAGGCGAGCGCGCGCCTGCACCAGTTCGGCCCACATGTCGACGGCGCGCTTCAGAGTTTCCAGAGATTGGCCGAACAGTATTCCGCCGGCCGGTTGCGTCGTTGCATCCATCTGCTTTCGCACGTCGGCAACCAGCTTCTCGGCGCGATCTGGCCTGCCGCTGGCGGCAAAGGCGTATGCACCCTGCATGCTGGTCATCGTGCTGACCATGAAACGGTTCGACCGGCTGCCAAAGTCCTGCGGGGTCTTCAATTCTGCATGAGGATCCGGGAATTCGGTGTCGAGCTGGTCGAACAGCCGGATTGCCTCACCGAAGCGGCCCTGATCGAACAGCCATGAGAACTGCAGGTTGCGCGCCTGCGGTTGAAGCGGAAGCAGGCCCAGATAAGGCGAGGTTTGCGCCTCCGCCTCCGCTGTATTGCGCAGGATGGCGGAGGTGAGCTGCTGGATTTCCAGCGAATAGGGCCGTCTGGCCGCTGCGGAAAGCGCCAGCGCGCGTGCCGTGGTGCCCTGACCTTTCTGCTGAAACGCGAAGGCCTTCACCAGTTGCAGCGAAAGCCCCATGGTTCGCGCGAACATCGGATCGTTCAGATAGGGCTGCGACAGCGCCAGGGCGGCATCCACGTCGGCCAGCGCAAGATCGGGCGCGTTGGCGGCCAGATGCGCCACCGCGCGCGAACGCAGCAGGCTGGCGCGGCGCACGGGCTGGCTGGGCAGCAGTAGCGGATCGGCCAGCGCATCGGTGCAGGAACGGACTTTGGCGGCGGCATCCGGCCCGCTGAAGAACATGCTTGAAGCGGGCGGGCGCATGCCGTCGCCTTTGGCTTTCGGTGCCTCCAGCCCGTCGCAGATTGCGAAGTCCAGCTTCCTGGCAAAGGCCGGTGATGATGTGGCCGCCATGGCAACGGCCGAAAGACAGATTGCAGCAAGATATTTCGACATGTCGTCCCCCCGGGCAGGGACTTACGTCGAAATATCTTTCCGCTACAACTGCCAGAACCGGTTAATCGGAAGGAAAAATCCCGTGCGATCGCCGGCGGTGATATCGGGATCAGGCCAGCCCGGTGATTTCCAGGTTCTGGGCGACGCGCCGGATGGTGCAGAGCTTCCTGGCGCCTTCCCAAAGCTCCGCACTGCGGCGAGCGGCCTGCTGATGGGCGATGATCAGGGCGCCGGCAATGTCGGGAGCCGAAAACTCGAGGCGCTTGGCAAGGCCGATGCCGTCTTCCAGAAACTTGAGCGTGTAGACCTTCATGTCCATCCTCCATGGGCGGTTCGATCTCGCGTTTTCACCCCACGTCGTCAATTATCCGCTTGGGTAGGAAGCCGAACCGTTTTGCGTCGGGCTGAAGGGAAAATCCCGTTCGAGTGTCGCCAGACATGACCAAAAGGGTAAAAATGAACCGTTTCGTGGTGGTTTCCGGTTGCTCCGGCAGCGGCAAGTCGACCCTGCTGGCTGAGTTGGCGCGGCGCGGCTTCGCAGTGGTGGAGGAGCCTGGCCGCCGGATCGTCGCGCAGGAGCGGCTGAACGGTGGCGCGGCCTTGCCATGGATCGACCTTGCCGCCTTTGCCCGGCGCGCGGTCAAAATGGCGCTGGAGGATCGCCGCCAAGCGACGGTTCTGCCGGGCACGGTGTTCTTCGATCGGGGGCTGATCGATGCGGCGGTGGCGCTGGAACATGCTGCCGGAATCCCGGCCGCGCACACCTGCGGAGCCGAGCGCTATCACCGCCGCGTTTTCATGACGCCGCCCTGGCCGGAAATCTTCCGCAACGACGGCGACCGTCTCCACGGCTTCGATGAGGCGGTGGCCGAGTATGACAGGCTCGTTCGCGGCTATGGCCAACTGGGATATTGCGTGGAATCGGTGCCCCGCATGCCGGTGCCGGCCCGCGCCGACTGGGTGCTGGCGCGGCTTGATGTCGGGGATGCGTCCTAGCGTTTATTGTCGCCCCGCGCCGCATGGCGAACGGCGGCGGAAGATGTTAGGGGCGCCCGCGCAATTGACACGGGAATATTAGAAAATGCTGGCAACGATCCAACCGGGCGCGACCTTCAAGGACACCCTTCAGAAGCTGCCCTCGATCGACGGCGTGCAGCGCCTCGATCTTGTCGATGACGCCGGAACGGTGGTGGCCAGCATCGAAAACAAGCCGGGCAAGCAGGGATCGCTCGCGGTCTACCAGTACCTGAACCAGTGCTTCGGGGTGCTGGATGCCAAGGCGGCCGCTCACGGTCTGGAGATATTCGGCGAACACACCGAGGACGCGCGCAACCGGCCCGGCGCGCATCCGAATGTCGATCTGCTGTTGGCGACCGCTGCCGGCGGTGCGCCGCTGCGTATGGAAGTGGTCGCCGCAGAGGGCTGACGTCGTTACACGCCTGTCTCGCGGCCAAGCACGATGTGGGTCGCGAGGTCGGTGGCGGTGGATTCCGTCACGCGGTAGCCCAGCGCGGGAAGATCCAGTCCTTCGAACAGCGCTTCACCCTGTCCGAGCAGCACGGGCGAAACGGCAAGGTGCAAATCGTCGATCAGGCCGGCCTGCAGATACTGGCGAACGGTGGAGACACCACCGCCGATCTTCACGTCCAGTGGGCCGGCGGCTTCCCGTGCACGTTCCAGCGCGGCATGGATCCCTTCGGTCACGAAGTGGAATGTGGTGCCGCCGTCCATCACGATGGGTTCGCGGGGATGGTGGGTCAGGATGAAGGTTGGCGCGTGGTAGGGCGGATTGTCGCCCCACCAGCCTTTCCAGCCATCGTCGGACCATTCGCCGCGTGACGGGCCGAACATGTTGCGGCCCAGGATGAAGGCGCCGAACCCTTCCATCGATCGATGGGCAAAGCTTTCGTCCACGCCATCGGACCCGCCGCTTTCGCCGATCATGGTCTTGAAGGTTCTGGTTCCGTAGATCCACTGGTGAAGCTCGGTCCCGCGCTTGCCCAGCGGATCCTGCAGGCTTTGCTCCGACCCCGCGCCGAAGCCGTCCAGAGAAATGGAAAATCCCGCAACTTTTACTCGGCTCACGCCCGGTCTCCTCTGCTCCACCTGCCATCGTGCCTTGCCCCGCTGTCGGTTGCAAACCGAAAGCGGGGCAAGAAACCTATCGGGTTGAGGCGGATAGCGTTCAGGCCGGGGCGACGCGCGCGGTCATGCCGCCACGGGCGACGAGAAGGACGATGCCCAGCCCGATCGCGGACGTGGCCGCTCCGGCCAGCGCCACCACAGGATAGCCCAGGCCAGCCGCAATCACGCCGCCGCCCAGCGCCGCGCCGATCGCGTTGCCCAGGTTGAAGGCGCCGATGTTGACCGAGGATGCCAGATTGGGCGCATCGGCAGCCGCCGCCATCACCCGGACCTGCAGCGGCGGCACCAGCGCGAAACTCGCCACGCCCCACAGGAAGATCAGGATCGCGGCCGGTGCAGCCAGCGGCATCAGCAGCGCGAAGGCGACAAGGATGGCAGCCAGCGAACCCAGCGCGACGATCAGCGTGCGATCGACCGACCGGTCCGCAAAGCGCCCGCCCAGCCAGTTCCCCACGGTAAGCCCCAGGCCATACGTGACCAGCATCGCGGTAACGTATCCCAGCGAGGCATGGGTCACCTCGCGCAGGATCGGGGTGATATAGGTGAACACGGTGAACATCGCGCTCGATCCGATGACGGTCAGGCCCAGTGCGCCCAGCACGCGGCCACGCGTCAGCACGCGCAGTTCGGCAACCGCGTCGCCACCGGCCGGCGCGGGAAGCTTGGGAAGCGTCAGCCACAGTGCCGCCATGGTGACGACACCAAGCCCGGCGGTTCCCCAGAAGGCCGCGCGCCAGCCCATGTGCTCGCCCGCCCAGGTGGCCAGCGGCACGCCGACGACGTTGGCGATGGTGAGCCCCATGAACATCGCCGCGACGGCGCCCGCGCGCTTCTGCGGCGATACCAGGCTGGCAGCGACGACCGAGCCGACGCCGAAGAAGGCGCCGTGGTTGAGTGAGGTGACGATTCGCGCCACCAGCAGCATCGCATAGCTGGTGGAGATCGCCGCCAGCAGGTTGCCGAGGGTGAAGATGCCGGTCAGCGCCACCAGCAAGGTGCGGCGCGGCACGCGGCCGGTGGTCAGCGTCATCAGCGGGGCGCCGATCATCACGCCCAGTGCATAGGCGCTGATCAGCAGTCCGGCGACGGGGATGGAGACGCCGGTGCCTTCGGCGATGACGGGCAGCAGCCCCATCGGCGCGAATTCGGTCACGCCGATGCCGAAAGCGCCAAGTGCGAGGGCCAGCAGGCCGGGGTTGAGCTTCATGGCAGGAGGTCCGTTCAAACCAGCGGAGGATTCAGGCGGGCAAAACCCTCCTGCTGGCGGTAGGGGGTATGGGGGTAGGGCGGCAGTACATCGCTTGCGGCATCCAGCGCGGCGATCTGTTCGGTGGAGAGCGACCAGCCGACCGCGCCCAGATTCTGGCGCAGCTGCTCCTCATTGCGGGCACCGATGATGACCGAGGAGACGGTGGGGCGCTGCAACAGCCAGTTGATCGCGATCTGCGGCACGGTCTTGCCCGTCTCGGCGGCGATCGCCTCGATCGCGTCGATCACGCGGTAGAGATGCTCCTGCGCGACCGGGGGCGCGAACTGCTCGGTCTCGTGCAGGCGGCTGCCTTCGGGGATGGGGCGGTTGCGGCCGATCTTGCCGGTAAGGCGACCCCAGCCGAGCGGGCTCCAGACCAGCGCGCCGATGCCCTGGTCCGCACCCAGCGGCATCAGATCCTGCTCATAGGCGCGGCCGATCAGCGAATAGTAGACCTGATGCGCCACGAAACGCGGCAGTCCGTGCTGGCTGGCGTGGGCCTGCGCCTTCATCAGCTGCCAGCCGGGATAGTTCGACACGCCGGCATAGCGCAGTTTGCCCGCGTCGATCAGGCCGCCCAGCGTCTCCATCAGTTCGTCCACCGGGGTGGAGGCATCGAAGGCGTGGAGTTGCAGCAGGTCGATATGGTCGGTGGCCAGGCGGCGCAGGGCATCCTCCACGGCGCGGATCAGCCGCGCACGGGACGTGCCCCAGTCCGCCGGGCCATCGCCCATCGGCAGGCCGGTCTTGGTGGAGATCAGCACCGCGTCGCGCCGGCCCTTGATTGCATCGCCCAGGATTTCCTCGGATGCGCCGTTCGAATAGACGTCCGCCGTGTCGAACAGGGTGACGCCGGCCTCAAGGCAGATGTCGATCAGCCGACGGGCATCGCGCGCGTCGCTCTGGCCCCAGGCGCTGAACAGCGGGCCTCTGCCGCCGAACGTGCCGGTGCCGAAACTCAAGGCCGGTACGCGCAGGCCGGATGCGCCAAGCTGCCGATATTCCATTGCACGATCCTTCAGATTTGCTTTCGCCAATTTGTATTCGCGAATTCATATTCAGGCGCATAAATGGATTACGGATGACGGCGGCGGAAGCGCCCTTGGTGGCGAAGGATTTTTGACGTGGATGCAAAAGTAACGCTGGGGGCGGATCGGGCACGGGCGCTGGAGATATTCGCGACGGTGGCCGATACCGGCAGCTTTTCGGCGGCCGGGCGTCTTCTGGAGCTGACGCCTTCGGGCGTCAGCCGCACGATCGACCGGATCGAGGCGCGGCTGGGAGTCCGGCTGCTGCTGCGCTCCACCCGCACGCTGACGCTGACCGCGGAAGGACAGGCCTACCTTCAGGCGGCGCGGCGCATTCTTTCCGACCTGGACGATGCCGAACAGGAGATCGCGGACCAGGGCGCGCCGCGCGGCCGCCTGCGGGTGAGTGCGGCGCTGTCGCACGGCCGGCTCTGCGTCGTCCCGCTGCTGGGCGCGTTCGCCCGCCGCTATCCGCATATTCTTGTCGACATCGCGCTGACCGACGCGCTGGTGGACGTGGCGGGCGGCCAGGCCGATGTCGCGGTCCGTTTCGGCCCGCTGGCGGACAGTGCGCTGACCGCGCGCAAGATCGGGGAGACCGGCAGGGTGATCGTGGCCTCCCCCGAATATCTGGCCCGCCATGGCACCCCGCGCACGCCGGAGGATCTGCACGGGCACAATTGCCTGAACTTCAATTTTCGCCGTGCCGAGCCGACCTGGCCGTTCCGCCGTGACGGGCAGGACTTCGTGCTCTGCGTGAAGGGCAATATCGAGGCGAACAACGGCGAAACGCTGGGCCAGCTTGCCGCCAATGGCGTGGGCGTCACCCGCGTCGGCGCGTTCAGCGTGGCGGCCGAACTGGCCGCTGGCGGGCTGGTTCCCTTGCTGGAGGAATTCAACCCGGGGGATGTCGAGCCGATCCACGCGGTGTTCGTGGGCGGGGCCAACGTCCCGCGCCGGGTGCGGGTGTTCGTGGATTTTCTGGTCGAGAACTTGCGCTGATACCAAGGGGCGCGGCGCGCCGGCGGGCAGGGCGTTGCCCGCCGGTCTTGAAGGGCCGCGTCGGCCGGACGATCAGTCCAGCATGGTTTTGCGCAACTTGGCGAAGTCCGCGTCGGTCAGGCCCACCTTCTGCTTCAGGTAGCCTTCCGAGCCGCCGTACTGCTGGTCGAGATACGTGAAGAACTGCGCCAGGTTCGACGCGCCGCTGGGCGTGTAGAGCGGTTCGGCCTTGGGTGGCTGGCCGTCGGCGCGGGCGGCGTAGTATTTCAGGATCGGGTTGTTCGGAAAGTCGGCGGGATCGACCTTGGGCATTTCCCACTGCGGGCGGCGCAGTTCGGTCGACCTGTGATAGTCCTTGAGGATGGTTTCGCGGTCGACGCCCAGCACGTCGTAGATCAGGGCGGTGGCGATGCCGGTGCGATCCTGCCCGGCAGAGCAGTGGTAGACCACCGCACCCTCGTTCGCCAGCAGGCGGTTGAACAGCGCGCGGAACTGCGGAACCAGCATGATTTCCATGCCCTGGTAGATGTTCTCGCCGCCACTCTTGGCCATCTTCGCGAACAGGGGCTTCAGCGAATAGTCGTTGGAAAGGAACAGTGCGCCGGTGCGATCATCCAGCAGATCGGGCGCGACTTCGCGTTCCTCGATCGAGCGCAGATCGACCACCGCGCCGAGGTGCAGCTGGCCCAGCAGGGCGTAGTCGGCATCGGTCAGCAGCGGCATCGCGCCGGAGCGGAAGGCCTTGTCCCACTTCACGGTATGGCCGTCCCGGGTGGCGTAGCCGCCGATATCGCGAAAGTTGCTGCCCTGCTGAAGCGGCAGCACGCGTTCGGCTACAACCGTGGTTTTCCCGTTCCTGCCCTGAAGTATGACGTAGCGGCGTTCGCTGGCCGGGATCGGCAGCGTGAGCCTGGCATCCGTGCTGGCAGCGGCGAAGCGCTGGTCGCCCTTGTCGAGCACGGTATCGGTGCTGATCCACACCGCAGCCGAGGCCGTGTCCGTCCGCGAAAGCTCCACGGTCTGGTCGTCGATGCGGACAAGGGTGACGGGCTCGTTGGCGGCGGCCGGCACGGCGGCCAGCGCTGCGGTCAGGGCGATAAGGGCAGTGGATGCGGCCTTGCGCATTGTTCGATACCTCAAGGGTGGGTGGCAGGATACGCGGGCTTCTAGAACGGATGTATGTATCTCCTGTGACATTCGTTCGGTCAAACTGGCCCGGCTTAGATCGCGTATACGATGGAAAACTGGACATTATCTCGGATTGCGCGGGGTTCTTCTCTCCGGGCGTGGAACGATTGTTCCAACGTCATGACGGAAGCTGCGACGCAAGTTCCCCACCCGCATCCCGCAGCAAAGCGGGCTTGCATGGTGGGCGCAACGCGGCCAATTGGCGCGAATGCGTATTGCTCTATTCGAACCCGAGATTGCCGGAAATGTGGGCGCCGTCCTGCGCCTCTGCGCCTGTATGGGGGCGACGGTGGACCTGATCGAACCGATGGGGTTCGAATGGGACGATCGCCGCGTGCGCCGGACGGCGATGGACTATATCGACCACGTGACGATCGTGCGCCACGCCGATTTCGACGCTTTCAGGGCCTCCATCGGTTCGCAAAGGCTGGTGTTGTTCACCACCAAGACCGATCGGTCGGCCTACGATTTCCAGTACCGGGCCGATGATGTCCTGCTGTTCGGCAAGGAAAGCATGGGCGTTCCCGCGTTCGTGTCTGACGCCTGTGCAGAGCGGGTGCGCATTCCGATGCGGCCGCAGGTGCGTTCGATGAACCTCGCCACTTCGGCGGCACTCGCGTTGGGCGAGGGGCTGCGGCAGACGGCCAGCCTGCCGGGCTGAATCCTGCCGGGCCCAGCATCACGCGTCAGCGTTTTCCGGCAAATGCCCAGCGTATCGTAGCGGCCATGGCGCGGGTGCCGGCGCGCACGGGCAGGGCGGCAAGGCCCGGGCGGCCGATGCCCAGCATCGTTCGTGCAAACGGCGGAAGCAGATCGACAGCTGCGGTGCCCAGCGTTTGCAGCACCGTGCCAGGGCGTCGGCCGGGCTCACCCTCCAGCAGGAACGCGGCGACTTCGCGGGCGGCGGGGCTTCCGGCCAGGTCGTCGCGCATGTCGGCCATGAGGGCGAACGCCTCGGCCCGGCTTCGGGGCACTGGCGCGCAGCCCAGCAATTCGGCGACCCTGGCGCTTTGCTCGAAATAGCGATCCTGATCGGCCGCTGGCATGTCGGGATCGGCATAGGCCAGATAGGCTTCGAGGAAGCTGGTCGCTTCCGCCAGGTGGACCCAGGCCAGCACGCGTGGATCGGTGGCCGAATAGGGCCGTCCATCCGGCATGGTTCCGGTGATCCGGGTATGGATAGCGTTGACGGTGGCGATGGCTTTCAGCGCCTCATCCCGATGCGCATAAGTGGTGGTGGCAATGAACCGTGCCGTGCGGCGCAAGCGGCCTTCGACATCGTGGCGGAAATCCGAATGGTCCAGCACGCCTTGCAACGCCACGGGATGCAGCATCTGCAGCAGGAGCGCGCGCATTCCGCCCACCATCATCGCCACCACATCGGCGTGGACCATGCGGATCGGGCTGTCCGGCGGGAACAGGGCATCGGCGGAAGGGACTACGGGCGCCTCGCCCTTCGTGCGATCGTTGAAGACCGCACGCACTTGCCGCACCAGCAAGTTGCGTAGGGCGTCCGTAGGCTTGGGAATCGACGCGACCATCGATGGAGAATGCCCGAATTAAGGCAATCGAGCCAGCGCGGGCATTATTGTGGCCGTGAAATTCGCCTGCAGCGAATCTCGAGGCGCTGTTCTCAGCTTTCGCCGGAGAAGCGCCGGAACAGCCGTTCGCTGCCCAGCGCGGCGCGCGCATGGTCGCGCATCGCGCGTTCCGCAGCGTCCGCGTCCATGCGCCGGATCGCCGCGATCACGGCCACGTGTTTGCGGTGTGCGGCGCAGAGGTGGGTGAACTCGTCCGCCGGTTCGTTCTCCAGCGCCAGCGCGACGGCGGAAGCGAAGGGCAAATGGTCGTTGCGGGCCAGCGCCTGCCCGATGGAGGGATTGCCGCTGGCGTCCACCAGCAGGGTGTGAAATGCCAGATTGTAGTCGTGGAATCGGTCCACGTCGCCTTGCCCCAGCGTGCCCTTTGCGAAGATGGCCTCTCCTTCGGCAAGGCAATCGGCAAAGCGCGTTTCCTCCGCCGGCGTCATTCCGCGCAGGGCCAGCCGCCGTGCGGCAAGGCCTTCCAGCACACCGCGCACTTCGATCGCGCCGTTGATGTCTGCCGAGGTCAGGGCCCGCGCGGTATAGCCGCGCGCGCCCAGTTTTTCGACCAGCCCCTCCGCCTCCAGCGCGCGCAGGGCGGTGCGCACGGGCATGCGTGATACGCCCAGCGTTTCGGCCGTGGCGATCTCGGCAATCCGCTCGCCCGGGCGGAACGCACCTTCCGCGATCATCCGCCGTAGCGAGATGATCACGTGCTGGCCCGGCTTCAGCCGGCGTCCGCCCTGCGGTTGGGAATCCCCTTCAACGTCCATGGCTTGCTTTCGGCGGACGGGTGCGGCCTGTCAAACCTGCGCCACGTTCTCGGCAGCGATGGCGCGATCGATCATCAGGCGTGATCGTGCGCCGCCGGCGTCGATGTTCAGCTTCAGCAGCCGCCGTTCCGGCCAGCGCAGCAGGTTCGCCTGCTGCCGCTCCAGCATTTCCAGATCCTCTCCGAAAATCTTGCGCTGGCCTTCGCGGATGGTGTCCGTCAGTTCCGCGTCGTCCACCGCGAAGCGGCGCGCCATGCCCCAGAAATAGTGGTGGCTGGTCTCGGTTTCCGGCGTGATGAAATCGACGACGATGCTGGATGCTTTGGCCGCTTCCGGCGCGTCGTAGCCGCCCTGGCCCTCCAGCGCCACGCCCACCTCGATCATGACGTGGCTGGGCAGCGTGAAGCGGCAGAGCTGCCAACGGTCGACCGTGGCGTCTTCGTCAAGCCCGGCCCCGCGCAGCGCCATGCGCCAGAACGGCGGGGCCTTGATCGCGTCCATGAAGCGGCTGGTGACGACTTCCTGTGCATCCGCGTGGGTGCGGACGGGGGCCTCGTCGATTTCCTTCTGGCCGATGCTGCTGGAATGGACGTAGGTTTCGTGCGTCAGGTCCATCAGGTTGTCGATCATCAGGCGATAGTCGCAGGCGATGTGGTAATAGCCGCCGCCATAGGCCCATTCCTCGCTATCCGCCCATTCCAGCGGGTGGAGGCAGGCGGCGTCGGCCTGATCCGGATCGCCGGGCCATACCCAGACGAAGCCATGGCGTTCGATCGTGGCGAAGCGGCGGCCGGCCGGGAAGCCGCCGACTTTCTGCCCGGGCATTTCCGCCGCCTTGCCCAGACAGTCCATGACCAACCCGTGATAGCCGCAGACCAACCGCCCTTCGCGCACGAAACCCAGCGAGAGCGGAGCGCCGCGATGGGGGCAGAAGTCTTCCAGCGCCGTGGGCTGACCGTCCGCGCCGCGAAAGAACACCATGCGTTCGCCGCAGATCGTGCGGCCCAGTGGCCCGTCCGCGATCTCGTCCGGCATGCAGGCGACGTACCAGGCGTTTTTGGGCCAGGTCTGAGCCTTGGGAATCTGGGTGCTGGGGCTGTCGGTGGTGGCAATTTGCGCCGCGCCGTTCATGAATCCACTCCTGTCGTCGATTATTGGATCCAATAATCGTAAATTTGGATCCAATGTCAAGTTCGAAGGAGTCCCGCCATCTGCACCCGGCTAAACGCAAATGCCCCGCCGCGCAGTATGCGGGCGGGGCATTTGCATTGTGAGGAGGCGTCCGGGTTGTCGGCGCCCAGGCGCTGTCAGGCGTTGCGCTGTCGCTGCAGCACGCGTTCCGCCCAGAGCCCGAAGGCGAGGCCGATTGTGGCCCACAGCACCAGCTGCGTCCCCATCGATGCGACGCGGAAGTTCCACAGGAGGACGGCGGGGAAATCGCCGGGAACCTCGTCGATCACCGGCAGCAGGAACTGGCCGACGCCGACCACGCCGACATAGACAACGACCGCCAGCAGCGTCGCGTCGAAGCCGCGCCCGGGCCGCGCCATCGCGCTGCGTACGCGCGCGGCGATCACGGCGGCGCCCAGCGAAAGGGCGATCATGGCGAAATAGGCGGCGGTGCGCAGCGCCACCGTCTCATGCTTGCCCACCGCAGGCGGCGTCTGCGGATATTTCAGCGCCGGCACGATGACCACCAGCAGGAAGGTCAGCGCCGCCAGCACAAGCGCAAAGCTGCGCGGGCCAAGGTGGCTCATGCGGCCGTAGCCATAGGCGAAGACCAGCGAGAACACGCCGCCCACCGCCGCGCCGTAGAGGGCAAGCGCGGTGATCAGCCCGGCGCCTTTCTGCGTATCGCGGCTGACGAGTTCCTCTTCTTCCGGCATTCCGGGGTGATGAGTCGCGTGGCTTTCCTCATAGCCGATGGCGCGGTCAATCTGGGGTTCGGCGAAGCCACGCGCGAAAAGCGTGGCCAAAAGCGCGCCCAGGATGCCGGCAAGCATCCCGCGCCAGAGCAGGTTACGGGTCATGTGCTATCTCAGTGGCAGGGGAAGCCGAGGAGGTGGCGTCCGTCATGCACGAATTCGTGCACGTACATGCCCTGGAACAGCGCGAAGGCGCCCTGTTCGGTGCTGACGAAATAGAGGAAGATCAGGGCCAGAAGCGTGCCCAGCACGGCCCAGGGGGCGATATCCTCGATCGGGATGGCGTTGCCGCCCTGCACCGGAATGAAGGCATCGTCGAAAACTGCGGCGCTGGCCATCGTCATGCTCCTTTTGGGGATTGCGCGTCCCTTGGAAAACCTGTTGCCGGGAAGAAGGTCTGGCTCTCGACGGCGTGAATGCCATTCGATTACAGTGGCGCGACCGCGCCGGGATTACACCGGCTTCTTCGTTCCTGACCGCTGTCCCTTAGGACGCGGCGTCTTCTCCCGTCAACGATTTCAGAGCTTTTCTCCTTGGCCACCACGCTTCTGCTGATCTGTATCGCCGCTACGTCGTCCAGCCGGCAGGGTCGGTTTCCCGATCCCGGGGAGCCGCTGGACCACGGCGGGCTGCGCGATGCGGCCGGGATGGCTGTCGCCGCTCGCTTCCACGATCGCGTTCATTGCAGCCCGGCACGCGCCGCCGGAGAGACTGTTGCGGCGATGGCGCTGACGGCGAGCGTGGAGCCGGCGCTGGCGGACATCGATCATGGCGAATGGAGCGGGCTGTCCTTCGCCGGGATCGACCCGGCCGCACTGGCGACATGGCTTGCCGATCCGGCCGGCGGAGCGCCGGGCGGGGAATCGATGCCGCTGGCTTGCCAGCGCATCGGCAGGTGGATGGATGCGATCGTTGCGCAAGATGGGCCGGTCTGCGCGATCACCCACCCGATGATGGTGCGCGCGGCACTGGCCCACGCGCTGGGAATGCCGTTTTCCGCCGCGCTGGCGATCGACATCGCGCCGCTGTCCCGCACGGTGTTGTCGTTCAATCGCAGCTGGCGATTGCAGGCGCTGGAGCCGGCGATTTCCAACTCCGTTTCAGGCGCCGGTTCCGTTTTAGCTGTACGGTCGCGAACAAGGTGATAGCCTGCCCTGGCAACCTGCTAAGGAGAGCACGATGCCGCTGATCGAACGGGCCGCACGGGTACTGGCAAAGTCCAGAAGCGGAAGCGACGATTGGGATCATCTCGACACGAAAACTCAGGAAGAACTCAAGAGCACCGTGGTCGCGGTGATCAAGGCGCTTCGCGTTCCCACGCCGGGGATGTGCGCCGCCGGGCACAAGCTGTTGCTGGAGGAGGGGCACTCCGTCGGCACCAGCGATGCGCACGATGCATGGCAGGTCATGGTCGACGCCGCGGTGGGGGGCGTGCCCGTCACCAGCGGCTAGGCGCCGCTGTCCGGGCAAAGATACGCGATCTTCGTGGCTTATGCGCGACCCGGCGGGCCTTATCGTGCCCGTCGGGCGATCACAGGTGTCCGGTGCAATAGGCGACCAGAAGGATAAGCGGAATGGGAACGCCGATGATCCACAGAAGTGCTGAGCGCATGGTGAAAATCCTCTCTTCGTTGCCTGAACGAACAGACGGATGACGGCATTGTTCCGCGCCTGAAATTTGCCGGGGAATGGGGTATGCGACACGGGGGCGGCGCCGGGCGGCGGGTCAGAAGGCTTCGGCAATGCCCAGGTAGACGGCTTTCGAATCCTTCCCCACCGCCAGATCCAGGCGCAGGTTGATGTTCGTCTTGCGCGATGGCTGGAATCGCAGGCCGACGCCACCTGCAGGCAGCAGCTTGCTGTCGCCGATACGGCCCAGACCGGGCGCGATCCCGCCGATCCCCGCAAAGGCCACGCCGCCGACTCGCCAGAACAGGTGCTGGCGCACTTCGCCCTGCAGCGCCCAGCTTGCACCGTCGCGGTAGCGGCCGCTCTTGTACCCTCTGAGGTCGTTCTTCTGGCCATAGAGGCACAAGTCGTAGAACGGCGCCCCGTTCGATGCCGCGCAGATGCCGGCGTGGAGGGCGAGCACGGTGTTCGTTCCCCTGGGCATGTACCAGCTGGCCCCGGCAGTCAGCTTGCGTGAGGTGAAGTCGCCACCCAGAACCTTTACGCTCCACAGCCATTCGGCATGGGCATAGAGGCCCTTGCGCGGATTGAGCGTATCGTCCCGCGTATCGTAGGTTATCGCCGGGCCCAGTTGCATGATGCCGGACTTGGCCTCGTCCGCCGGGATCGTCTGGTCCGGGTAGGGCGGCGTCACATCGCTGTTGGTGATGTCCACCATCGCATAGATAAGCCGCAGCCCGGCGTAGAGGTTGGGCGAGACGCGCTTTTGCGCCTGCATGCGAACCGCCACGACGGTCTCGTCCAGCTTCACCGCGACATTGCGGTCGCCGGCTTCGGGGCCGATGCCGTAATAATCGGTCACCAGCTTTCCCGCGCCTGCCGCTGCAGTGATGCGATAGCTGTCGTCATCCAGAGACATGCTGTGAAAGCCGCCCAGCAGCCAGTTGCCGTTGCTGGTCTTCATTGCCGCGCCGCCGCTGATCCACGGCGATGGCGCGTCGTTCGGATTGTAGAAGGCAACCGCGGCAACGACGATGCCGGTGCCCAGCGACGGGTTCGTGATCGGCAGGGGAATCGCCAGAATATCGCGCCCGCTGTCTTTCCCCGCGACTTTGGCGATGGCCTGCGCCTGATCGTCCACTTCGTCCATCTGATCGCCGGGCTCCGCTGCCCATGCGGTGCCGGTCATGACGCAGGCACAGGCGATGACGACGGCAGCAACCGACCCCGCCGTTCGGCGCCGGGCGCGGTTCCTTTGCGGGGCGGGTGGCGTTCGTGCACGCATGCACGAAGCGGATTACGCTTGTGCCGTTTTCGGCATATCCGGACTAACCCGCAAATGATCGCGGGAAACGCCCGGCCGTCCGGCGGCCACAGGATTTGACGCGGCGGCGCGGACTCTTTCCGACCGCCGCGTCTGCGGGCCGCTTATCCGGCGAGCACGGCGTCGATATCGGCAGCCGAATGGCGTTCGCGCACGAAGCCATCACCGTTGCGATTGACGATGCGGCCGCGCTGCACGCCCTTGCGCGCAGCCAGTTCCTCACCCCAGCGCACCAGGTTGGCATAGCTGGGCACGTCCAGGAACGTCGCCGCATCGCCATAAGCATCGCCGCGCAGGAAACCGCCGAACCAGCCGTAGGCGGCGATGTCGGCAATGGTGTATTCGTCCCCCGCCAGATAGCGCGTCTGCGCCAGCCGCTTGTCGGCAACGTCCAGAATGCGCTTGGTTTCCATCGCATAGCGATTGATCGGATATTCGAACTTTTCCGGCGCATAGGCGTAGAAGTGGCCGAAGCCGCCACCGATCATCGGGGCCGTGCCCATCTGCCACATCAGCCACGACATGCACTCCGCCCGGCCCGGCTGCGTGGTGGGAAGGAACATCCCGAACTTTTCGGCCAGATGGAACAGGATCGATCCGGACTCGAACACGCGCATCGGCTTTTCGCCGGAACAGTCCAGCAGCGCGGGGATTTTCGAGTTGGGATTGATCGATACGAAATCCGATCCGAACTGGTCGCCCTTGCCGATGTCGATCAACCATGCGTCGTACTCTGCGCCGGTCACCCCGGCGGCGAGAAGTTCTTCCAGCATGATGGTGACTTTCTGCCCGTTCGGCGTGCCGAGCGAGTAGAGTTGCAGCGGATGCGTGCCGCGCGGCAGTTCCTGCTGATGGGTCGCGCCGGAAACCGGGCGGTTGGTCTTGGCCCATTCCCCCCCGTTGTCCTTGTCCCAGGTCCAGACTTTCGGTGGTTCGTAGGTGTTCTTGAACATGCGGGCGCTCCGTCAGTGTCGTTGGCGGAGAGGTAGGAGTGCCCATGCCCGCCGACAACCCTTTGCCGCGGTTGGGAAAGGCACCTGGCGCGTATTAAATAAAGGAAATAAATCAATCTCGTGAGCCGAAAGTATGAGGAACCTAACCCCTCTTAAATCGTTGACTGCCGTGCCAGGGGTGGCCAAGCAGGACGTGCATGATTCAATCGATTGAAAAGCAACCCGCCCAAGATGCGGGGGAAGCCAGCCGTCTGTCGCGTCGCCGTAACAAGGGGTTTGAAGAAACCCATCAGGTTCTGATCGAGACTGCCGTGAAGCTGGTTTCGGCGAAGGGCATGGAAGCGCTCTCGCTGTCGGAAGTCGCGCGCGAGGCAGGGGTGAACCGCACCACCGTCTATTACCACTTCGCGGACCGCGATGCCTTGATCGATGCCATCCGCGAATGGTCGAAAAGCCAGCTGGCCACGGCACTGGCGCCCTCCGACACATCGGAGAACCGGGCGCGCGGCGTGATTCGCTATGTGCTGGAAAACCCGGAAGTGGTTGCGCTCTGGACGGAGGAATTCCTGGCGCCCGGCCGGATCAGCGACCGTTACGTCACATTCGGCCGACTGGCGGAGGATCTGGGCGTCCATTTCGCTGCAGAGCCCCGGGCCTCCGAGATGGAGGGCGAAGTCTTCGCCACCTTCATGCTGACATGGTCGATGGTGGGGCCGCGCATCTATCGCAACAGCGTGCGGCCCGAACTGTCGATCGATGAAACGGTGGAGCGCCTTACGCGCACGCACATGGCGATGCTGCGCCAGTGCGGCCTTGCCGATTTGGGGTGAACGACCCAGGGCGCGGTGACACCCTGGGCCAGTATTTCCTCAGGCGATCTTGTGGATCCAGTTGTGGGTGTCCGCCGCTTCGCCACGCTGGATCGAGACCAGGCGGTTCTTCAGCTTGGCGGTGATCTGGCCGGGCCCGCCCGAGCCGACGACGAATTCGCCATCGCGGCCCGAAACCTTGCCCACCGGAGTGACTACGGCAGCCGTTCCGCAAGCGAAAGTTTCGATCAGCTTGCCGGAAGTCGCATCGGCGCGCCACTGGTCCAGGCTGTACTTGCCTTCCTCAACCTTCAGGCCTTCCTCGCGGGCGAGCTGCAGCAGGCTGTCACGGGTGATGCCGGGCAGGATCGTGCCGGTGAGGGCGGGGGTGAGCAGCGTGCCGTCCTCGAACACGAAGTAGAGGTTCATGCCGCCCAGTTCCTCGATCCACTTGTGCTCGGCAGCGTCGAGGAAGACGACCTGGTCGTGGCCGCGCGAGATGGCTTCGGCCTGCGGCACCAGGCTGGCGGCATAGTTGCCGCCGCATTTGGCCGCTCCGGTACCGCCAGGTGCCGCTCGGGTATAGTCCGAAACCCAGATCGAGACGGCCGGGGCGCCAGACTTGAAGTAGTTGCCGGCCGGGCTGGCGATCACGATGAACTTGTACTGCTTGGCCGGGCGCACGCCCAGGAACGCCTCGGTGGCGATCATGAACGGGCGCAGGTAGAGCGAGGCACCTTCGGCCGCCGGGATCCAGTCCCGGTCGGCCTGGACCAGACGCTCGATCGCCTCGATGAACAGCGCTTCGGGCAGTTCGGGCATGGCCAGGCGTTCGGCCGACTTGTTGAAGCGCGCGGCATTGGCTTCGGGGCGGAACAGGGCGATGGAACCGTCTGCCTGCTTGTAGGCCTTCAGGCCTTCGAAGATTTCCTGCGCATAATGCAGCACGGCCGCGGCGGGATCGAGCGCGATCGGCTGACGGGGGCCTACCACGGCGTCATGCCATCCTTTACCCTCGGTCCATTCGACCACGACCATGTGGTCGGAGAAATTGGTGCCGAAGCCGGGGTTGGCGAGAATCGTCTCGCGCGTTTCGGCGCTGGTGGGCGCGGGGTGGGGCAGAGTGCTGAAAGTCAGGCCGGCATCGGCGAGCGTCGCCATCGAACGAAATCCTCTAGACTGCGATTGCCTGCGCCCTCTGAACGAAAATTACGCTTAAGGCAATCAGAAAGTAATTTTGATACTCTGTCTTATAGCTTTAGCACGGCGGCAAAGGCGGATGAACCGGCAACTTGGCCGAGGCTGCGGCAGCATGCTCTTGCCCCCGCTTTGCAGCGAGGGCCAGTGCGAAATTCGCCTTCGCGCTTGCGCAATGGCGAGGCGTGCCGATGCAAGAAAACGGGAAGCCCCAAATGAGAAGGGCCGCCCCGGTTGCCCGGTGCGGCCCTTCGCATGGTCAGCGGCCGGAAGTGCCGCCAGCGAAAGCCTTTATCGCAAATTCAACTCAGCGATAATGCCTCGCGACGGAAATTGCCGACCTCTCTGCTGAACCATGAGACATCGGATCACCTCCTTTCGCGCTGTTGAGCCATAGGGCGCCGCTGGTTAAAGCGGCTGGGCTGAAGGATGGTTCCGGGCGCGTTTCCCAGGGTCCCTCTGCCCTGTTCAAATGTGTCTCCGATTCCGCAGCGCACAACAAGTCTTGTATTCGTTTTTTTTGCGGTCATTATTGATGCTTCGGGCCAGTTATCCCCAGCCTTTGAGCCACATTGAAGCTCGATTGCCGGGGCAGCCGAGTGCGGCCTGAAAACGCCCTTTTTGCTGCAATTCTGACCGCCGGAGAGAGGCTCCCGGAACGGGTATTCGCTTGTTCGGCGAGTCCCGTTCACCAGTGCACTTTGGCAGGCCTTATCGGCAGTCCTCGACCACGCGGGACACTTCGGTCCAACTCGGCACGTACAGCGTCGCCGCGCCGGGCGTCTCGATGGCGAAGCGGCCCTTGCTGAAGGCCATCGAATCGAGCAGCGCATCGCGCGCCTGCAGCGTTGCGGACAGGCCGGTCGTCCCTGCGGTTGCCGGCAGCGTGCGGGCAGTGTCGGAGGTGCGGACCACCAGCGTGGGTGCGCTTGCGGCGCCGGCGCGGGTCAGGGTGACGGTGCCGGCCTGCCGGTTGCAGCGCAGCGTCACAAGGCCATCCGCGAAAGTGGCGTTGCCCGGTGCGATCATGCGCCAGTCGCCCGGAGTCTGCGGCGCGTCCTGCCAATTGGCGGGCGGGGGTGCCGGCGGTGGCGGTGCCTGAGTCGGCATCGGGCGCGGAGCCGGTGGCGGCGCCTTGGGCGCCGGCACGCAGGCGGCAAGCAACGCCAGCGCGGTCAGCGGGGCGCTTGCGGCAAGTTTGCGGGGGAACGACGGGTCGGCTGCGAGCCGGCGCGGATTTGCCTTCATGGCCCCGGTATGGAATGAGGCGCGCTCCTTCTCAAGTACGCAAAGCCATGACCGACCCGTCCGAGCCCCGACATATCGAAAAGAAAAGCCCTTCCAAGGCCCGCGTGGACCAGTTGCTGGTCGATCGCGGCCTTGTCGAGAGCCGCACCCGCGCGCAGGCGATGGTGTTGGCGGGGTTGGTTTTCTCGGGCGAGACCAAGATCGCCAAGCCCGGGCAGAGCATCAAGGCCGACGCGCCGCTGGAAGTGCGCGGGCGCGATCACCCCTGGGTTTCGCGCGGCGGGATCAAGCTGGCGCACGCGATCGCGCATTTCGAACTCGATCCCGCCGGGGTGACCGCGATGGACATCGGCAGTTCCACCGGCGGCTTCACCGATGTGCTGCTGACCAATGGGGCGGAGCATGTCTTCGCGGTCGATTCGGGCACCAACCAACTGGCGTGGAAGCTGCGTCAGGATCCGCGCGTTACCGTGCTGGAGCAGACCAGCGCGCGCATCCTGACGGCGAACGAGATCGACCGGCCGTGCACATGGGTTGTCTGCGACGCCAGCTTCATCGCGCTGTCGAAAGTTCTGGAAGTGCCGCTGCGTCTGGCCGCGCCGCAGTGCCGGGTGGTGGCGCTGATCAAGCCGCAGTTCGAAGTGGGCCGCAATGAAGTGGGCAAGGGTGGCGTCGTGCGCGATCCCGTGCTGCACGAACGGGTCTGCAACGAAGTGCGCGATTGGCTGGAGGGTGAAGGCTGGGCGATCCAGGGGATCGTAGAAAGCCCGATCAAGGGGCCTGAAGGAAACGTCGAATTCCTGATCTCCGCTTCACGGGGCTGACCCGGAACGGACGGACCGGGCAGCTTTTACGCTGCCCACGCATTGCGTGTTCGCCGCAGTCGTACCACAAACCGCCACATTGGATGGTTTTTCCTGATTCGGGGGTTGCCAGGGAATGAACCCGATTGCCTCACCGGCCCAATTGCGTGCCAGCCTGTTGCGCTGGTCGCTGGTGCTTGTGCCACTGATCGTGCTGCTGGGCTTTCTTTCGGGCAAGATTGCCGGAAGCGGGCCGGGCAATGCGTGGTTCGATGCACTGGCCAAGCCGGGCATCTATCCGCCGCCGGTCACGTTCGGGATCGTCTGGACGTTGCTCTATGTGCTGATGGGCTTGGCGCTCGCCATGATCTGCGCGGCGCGCGGTGCGCGTGGGCGCGGGCCGGCGGTGGTCGTCTTCGTCGTGCAGTTCGTGCTCAATCTGGCGTGGAGCCCGGTGTTTTTCGCGTTGCACGAAATGACCGGCGGGCTGGTCGTGCTGGGCTTGATGGTGGCGGCGGTGATCGTGACGATCCTGCTGTTCGCGCGCGTCCGGCCGGTCGCCGCGATATTGCTGGTGCCCTATCTGTTGTGGATCTGCTTCGCGAGCTACCTGAACTTCGCGTTTCTCCAGCTCAATCCGGACATGGACGGCGTGGAAGGCCCGCGCGCCGTGGAGCGTTTCAACATCTGAACGTGTTTTAAAAATCCGGCAGCGCCGGATTTTCAAACGAAGAATTACGCGCGCTCTTGCGCGTGGCGGCGCAAGCGACCAAATAGCGCCCATGCAAAGCGAAAACCCTTTCGTCGCCGATTTCGTCAAGATGATGAACAGCGCCGCCGGCACGCTGGCCGGTGTCGGCCGCGAGGCGCGCGACAACGCGCGCGAACGCTTCCGTGAATTCATGGGCGACATGGACTTCGTCAGCCGCGAGGAGTTCGAGGCGGTGAAGGAAATGGCCGCCACCGCACGCGGCGAGATCGAGGACCTGAAGGCCCGCATCGCCAAGCTTGAAGGCAAGTCGGGCGAGTGATCGCCTGCCGGGGCAGTCTTTCGTGAGCCTGCCTCGCTTCATCTCGCTCCGCGTTTTCTGAACCCCTGACAGCCGCAGCCATGCAGTTGCGTGCCCCTGCCATCGTTTGCGCCACGCGGCCCCACGGCGAAACCGCCGTCATCGCCCTGTTGCTGACCGAAGAGGCGGGGATCGTTGCCGCCTATGTCGCCGGTGGGCGCGGGCGGCAACTTCGCCCGGCGCTGATCCCCGGTAATCTGGTCGACGCCTACTTGCGCTCGAAAACCGACGAGCAGCTTCCCTTCGCACGCATCGAACTGATCGAATCTCGTGGACCATGGCTCAGCGAGCCGTTGCCCGCCGCCGCGATTTCCTGGGTTACCGCGCTTACGGCCGCCGCGTTGCCCGAACGACAGGCGTTCCCCACGCTCTATCAGGCGCTGGCCGCCGTGCTCGATGCGATCTGTGTTGCACCCTCCGCGCGGGGTTGGGTCATGCCCTTGCTTTCCTTCGAAGTCCTGCTGTTGCGGGAGCTGGGATACGGGGTTCCGGTGGGCCGCCCGGCGGATGACGACTGGGGGGCGATCCTTGATACTTTCGACCGGCTCGGCCCGGAGCTTGCGCGCTATCCGCTTGCCGAACGGCGCGGAGACGCTATGGGGGCGCGCGTCCTGCTGCGTGAGCGGCTGAGGCGGATTCACGGCTAGACGCCAAACGGAGAACACACATGCGCATTGCAGTATTTGCAGGAGACGGGATCGGTCCCGAGGTCACCGAGCAGGCAGTGCGTGTTCTCAAGGCGCTTGAACTTCCCGGCCTCGAACTGGTCGAGGGCGATGTGGGCGGCGTCGCCTATCGCAAGCACGGCCATCCGTTGCCCGCCGAAACGCTGGAGACCGCGCGCTCTGCCGATGCGATCCTGTTCGGTGCGGTCGGCGATTTCTCGTGCGACCATCTGGAGCGCCACCTGCGTCCCGAACAGGCCATTCTTGGTCTGCGCAAGGAACTGGGTCTCTTTGCCAACCTGCGCCCGGCGCGCGTGTTCCCGGGTCTGGAAGACCTGACCACGCTGCGCGAGGAAGTGGCGGCGAAGATCGACCTGCTGATCGTGCGTGAGCTGAACGGCGACGTCTATTTCGGCGAGAAGGGCATCCGCACGCTGGAAGACGGCCGCCGTCAGGGCTGGGACATGATGTCCTATGCCGAAGACGAAGTGCGCCGCATCGCCCATGCCGGTTTCCAGGCGGCGATGACCCGTTCCAAGAAACTCTGCTCGGTGGACAAGGCCAACGTCCTCGAAACCTCGCAGCTGTGGCGCGACGTGGTGATCGAGGTGTCGAAGGAATACCCCGAGGTCGAACTCAGCCACATGTATGTCGACAACGCGGCGATGCAGCTGGTGAAGAACCCCGGCCAGTTCGACGTGATCGTCACCGGCAACCTGTTCGGCGACATTCTTTCCGATCAGGCATCGATGTGCGTGGGCTCGATCGGTCTGCTGGCATCGGCCAGCCTTGCCGAAGGCTCCTACGGCCTTTATGAGCCGATCCACGGTTCGGCGCCCGACATCGCCGGCCAGGGGCTTGCCAATCCGATGGCGACGATCCTTTCCGCAGCCATGCTGCTGCGCCATTCGCTCGGCCTTGAGGCCGAGGCAGTGCGGATCGAGGCTGCGGTGGCGAAGACGCTGGCCGACGGAATCAAGGGCGGCGATCTTGGCGGTTCCGCAGGCACTCGCGAGATCGGGGATGCCGTGGTTGCGCGTCTCTGATCGCGAATAAGGTTTCTTCAGGTTTACCACGTAAAACAGGGCGCATGAACATTACCTCTTCCGATCTTGCAGAGGCCGTAGACGCAGCCGCCGCTCAGGCATCCAGGCCGCTTGAGCTGGCTGTCGTCCTGCCGACCTACAACGAGCGCAAGAACCTTGCGACGATGATCGATCGCCTCGACAAGGCGCTGCAGGGCGTCGCGTGGGAAGCGATCTTCGTCGACGACAACAGCCCGGACGGCACTTCGGACGAAGCGCGCAACCTGTCGTTGCGCGATCCGCGCGTGCGCTGCATCCAGCGCATCGGCCGTCGTGGCCTTGCCAGTGCGGCGATCGAGGGCATGTGCTCCACCGCCGCGCCGGTGGTGGCGGTGATGGATGCGGACCACCAGCATGATCCCGCGCTGCTGCCGCAGATGCTGAAGGCGATCACCTCCGGCGAGTACGACCTGGCCTATGCCTCGCGCTTCGCCGAAGGCGCCAGCACCGAAGCTTGGGGCCGACCCGATCGCGTGAAGGCTTCGGGCTTTGCCAACAAGATCGCCAACAAGGTCACCGGCGTCGATCTGACCGACCCGATGAGCGGCTTCTTCATGCTGCAGACCAAGACTTTGCGGGCCGACGCGCATCGGCTTTCGGGCGTGGGTTTCAAGATCCTGCTCGACATCCTGGCCACGGTGGACACGCCGTTGCGGGTCAAGGAATTTCCCCTGAACTTCGCCGCGCGCGCGGAAGGCGAGAGCAAGCTGGACAGGACGGTCGTGTTCGAATTCCTCATCGGTCTTTACGACAAGTGGCTCGGCCGCTTCATTCCCACCCGTTTTGCGCTGTTCGGCACGGTCGGCGGCCTGGGCGCGGTGCTGCACATGACCGTGCTGGCGCTGGTTCTGCACCTGTTCGGCGCGGAATTCGCGATGAGCCACTATCCCAAGGAAGCGGCGTTCATCACCGGCCAGACGATCGCGGCGATCGTCGCGATGACGTTCAACTTCGTGCTGAACAACGAACTGACCTATGCCGACAAGCGCCTGCGCGGCTTCGGCCCGCTGGTGCGTGGCTGGGCGCAGTTCGCCCTGACCTGCGCCTTCGGCATGATCGCCAACATCGGCGCATCGACCGCGCTGGTGCGCATCGGTTTCCATGACTATGCCGCCGCCATCATCGGCATCGTGCTGGCTTCGGTGTGGAACTTCGCGCTGTCGAACAAGTTCGTTTGGGGCAAGTACTGAGGTTTTGCCGGCCGTTTTTCGGCCGGCATGACATAATCGTACCCATGAACGCGCGCCGTGTTTCGGCGCGCGTTTGTCGTTTCAGGGCCCTTCATCGAGAGGGAAGCGACGTTCGCCGGAAACGTTTTGAATAGGCCGTGCCGATGCGGTTTCTCCCAAGTGATGAAATGGGCCCAGCAGGGCCGGGGAGAAGCGCATGATCTTTCATCTTTCCATAGACGCGCGCGATCCGCAGCGGGTGGCCGAAGTGCTGGCCGAGTTGCTGGGTGGCGAGGCGACGCCGTTTCCGCCGGTCGCCGAGGGCAGCTGGCTTGCGCACGCGGGTGACGATCGCAACACGATGGTGGAGGTCTATCCGCGCGGCACCCAATTGATCGAGGCACCGGGCAAGGGCGAGTACATGGGCGCCCCCGGTGCGCTGGGTGAGGGCGGGCTCAGCGCCACGCATTTCGCCATGGCGACGCAGCTGGGCCCGGCTCAGATCTTCCTGATCGCCGCGCGCGAAGGCTGGCCCGCCAAGTACTGCAAACGTGGCGGCGCTTTCGGCGTGATCGAGTTGTGGATGGAAGGCAATCGCATGGTGGAGGTGCTGACGCCGGAGATGCAGGCCGAGTACCTCGCCGCGACGACGCTGCCGAACTGGAAGGCGATGCTGGCCCACCGCAACGAGACGCAGCGCATCATGGCGTAAGGCGGCCAACCCTTTTCAGTAGGCCGCGGCGTTTCCAAAAACATCCCGTCGCCCCCGCGAAGGCGGGGGCGCCTGTTCTTCTTCACGACGTGGCCAAGGCGGCGGGATCCCTGCCTTCGCGGGGATGACGAAACAAAGGTAGCGGAAGGGGGGCGTCAACCCTCAGCGCCAGCTCGGCAGCCACATCCAGAAGTTGTAGGTCTCCTCGGTCGGCAGCGGCAGGCCCGAGATGATCGGGAAGAACAGCACGAACATGCCCAGCGTCACCGCCATCGACAGTGTGGCCAGCTTGCGCCAGCGGTCCTTGCGCTGCCACAACGCGTCCAGCGCGAAGGCCAGCAGGGCCATCAGGAACGCGCCCGGCAGCAGGTAGTGGTAGTAGAACTGCACCGGCTTGCCGTTGACCGCCCAGATTATCAGCGTGGCGGCATAGAGCGCGCAGAAAGCGGCAATGTCGTTCCGGCGGCGGAACAGCGCCGCCCACAGGCCCCAGAAGAACGCCAGCAGACCTGCCAGCATGGAGAACGGATTGCCCAGCATGACGATGCCGCGATGTGCGCCGTCCACGTTCTTGAACAGATACCAGATCACCCGCCAGTCGACCGCCCACTGATACCAGAAGCTGCGGTAGGGATGCGGCTTCTTCACGCTGTCCTGCAGGCGCACCATCAGCTCATGCTGGCCGATGAAATCGTAGGGAGAGAGCGTCAGGCGCGCGTAGAACATTGCGGGCGTGTAGGTGGCCCAATAGACGGCGAGCGGCAGCAGGCCGAGCCAGAACACGGCCTCCACCAGCGAGACACCCGGAATCGGCCCGGCACGGCGCTGGCCCAGGAACTTCCAGCCCGTCTCCCGCACGCGCAGCACGAAGAAGCACAGGCCCGGCATGATCAGGGCAGGCGCGCTGCTCCATTTGGCGCCCAGGGAGAGGCCCATGGCGATGCCGGCCAGGGCAAGGCGCACGCGCGCTTTGCCGGTCGACCTGGCATTGAGCGCGGCGGCGAATTGCCACAGGCCGACCATGCACATTGCCGCCTCCACCATGTCCAGCATGGCGATGCGGCTCTGGATGAACCACATGAAGTTGGTTGCCAGCAGCACGATCGCGGTGATCGTCGCCCGGCGGCGATGGGACGCGTGCCATACCAACCGCCCGAACGCGAACAGGCCCAGCGTCCCGAACAGCAGCGGCCCCAGCCGCCAGCCAAGTGGCTTGTCGCCCAGGAAGTGGATGAAGGTGGCGATCACTTCCTTGCCGAACAGCGGATGCTCGCGATTCGTCGGAATCAGCTGGAGCATCTTCAGCGCCGCGGGAACGTAGTGAACCTCGTCGAAATAATAGACGCTGGGCGTTGCCAGCCGCCATAACGCCAGGGCGAAGAAAAGCGCGGTAACGGCAAGGCACCAGCCGAGCGGGTCACGATCGTTGCGGGAAGCGTTCGGCAGCATTGAGGGCGCGGAATAAGGGGGATACGGGGTGACTGCAAGGCTGCCCTGTCGCGTGTCACCGGCGCTTGCATCCTTGCCTTTGCAATCCTAGAGCCGTGCCCATGAAACGCACGACCGGACAGGACCGCACCAAGACCCGCAACTGGCGCCCCGCCACCCGCGCAATTCGCGGGGGAACCTGGCGCTCGGAAATGGGTGAGACCAGCGAAGCGCTGTTCCTCACCTCGGGCTTCACGTACGACGATGCCGCCACCGTTGCCGCCCGCTTCATGGGTGAGGACGATGGCATGACCTATTCGCGCCTCCAGAACCCGACCGTGCAGATGCTGGAAGAGCGTATCGCGCTGCTCGAAGGGGCAGAGGCGTGCCGCACGCAGGCATCGGGCATGGCGGCGATGACCGCCGCGCTGCTCTGTCAGCTTTCGGCGGGCGACCACATGGTTTCCGCGCGCGCCGCTTTCGGTTCGTGCCGCTGGCTGGGTGACAGCCTGCTGCCACGCTTCGGCGTGGACGTGACGGTGGTGGACGCGACCGACCTTTCCGCATGGGAAGCGGCGATCCGCCCCAACACCAAGGTGTTCTTCTTCGAAACCCCGGCGAACCCGACAATGGACGTTGCCGATCTGGCCGCCATTGCCGAAATCGCCAAGGCGCACGGCATCACCACCGTCGTGGACAATGCCTTCTGCAGCCCCGCGCTTCAGCGCCCGCTGGAATTCGGTATCGACGTGGTCGCCTATTCTGCCACCAAGCTGATGGACGGGCAGGGTCGCGTGCTGGCCGGCGCCGTTTGCGGCAGCGAGGAATTCATCAACGAGAAGCTGCTGCCGTTCCAGCGCAACACCGGCCCGAACCTTTCGCCGTTCAACGCTTGGGTGGTGCTGAAGGGGCTGGAAACGCTGGACCTGCGCGCCAAGCGTCAGAGCGAGAATGCGCTGCAGGTCGGCCAGTTTATCGCCGGCCGCGTGCCGAAGATCCTGCACCCCTGGTTGGACAGCCATCCGGCGCACGCGCTGGCAATGAAGCAGATGGATGCTTGCGGGCCGATCTTCAGCTTCGTGCTCGATGGCGGCCGCGCGCAGGCGCACGCGCTGCTCGACGCGCTGGAACTGATCGACATCTCCAACAACATCGGCGACTCGCGTTCGCTGATGTGCCATCCTGCCTCGTCGACCCATCATAACATGGGCCCGGAAGCGAGAGAGGCGATGGGCATCGGTGAAGGCATGCTGCGCATCAACGTCGGCCTGGAAGATCCGGAAGATCTGATCGCGGATCTCGATCAGGCGCTGGCCAAGGCGGGCCTCTGAACCCTCCCGAACCTGGGGCCCAGCTTGGGACCGACGCCGCGGCCTTCCTTGCGGCGATCGTCGAATCGAGCGACGACGCCATTGTCGGCAAGTCGCTCGACGGTACGATCCTGAGCTGGAACCAGGCGGCCGAGCGTATCTTCGGATGGGCGGCCGCTGAAATCGTGGGGATGAACGTACGCACGCTGATCCCGGAAGATCGGCAGAGCGAGGAAGACGCGATCATCGCCAGCATCACGCGCGGCGAACGCGTGCCGACGTTCGAAACCGTGCGTCGCCGCAAGGACGGCAGCGCGATCGACGTGGCGGTAACCGTTTCGCCCGTGCGTGACGCCAGCGGGCGGGTGGTGGCGGCCAGCAAGATCGCCCGGGACATCGGACCCAAGAAGCAGACGCTGCGCCGGCTGGAAGAGAGCGAGGCGCGCCTCAGCCTGCTGGCGGACAACATGTCGCAACTCGCGTGGATCGCGGAAAGCGACGGGAAGGTCATCTGGCGCAACAAGCGCTGGTTCGACTACACCGGAACCACGCCTGAAGAGATGCAGGGCGAGGGCCGGGAGACGGTGCAACACCCCGACTACATCGAACCCGTCACCGCGCGTTTCCGCGATCATCTGATCTCGGGCGAGGATTGGGAGGACACGTTCCCCCTCCGCAGTGCGACGGGTGAATGGCGCTGGTTCCTTTCCCGCGCCACTCCGATCCTGGACATCGACGGGGCAATTCTCTTCTGGTTCGGCACCAATACCGATGTGACCGAGATGCGGGATGCCGAACAGCGCATCGAATTGCTGCTGCAGGAAGTGAACCATCGCAGCAAGAACATGCTGGCCATCATCCAGTCGCTGGCGCGGCGGACCGATGTGGCGCGGCCGGATTTCCTTGAGCGGCTGGAGCAGCGCATCCGCAGCCTGGCCGCGAACCAGGATCTGCTGGTGCGAAAGGCGTGGGCGCACATTCCGGTCCGCGAGATGGTCGATGCCCAGTTGCAGACCCTGGGCGATGCGCGCGGGCAGGTCGACTGCCACGGACCGGAAGTGATGCTCTCGCCCGGCGCGGCAGAGGCGCTGGCGATGGCGCTGCACGAGATGGGCACCAATGCGCTGAAATACGGGGCGCTTTCCAGCATGACCGGGCGCGTGGCGATCGCTTGGTCGGTCATTCCCGCCGATGCGCCCGAAGCGGGCGATCCCGTGTTCCGGATTTCCTGGCGCGAACAGGGCGGGCCACCGGTCGCCCCGCCCGAACGCCCCGGCTTCGGCACCCGCATCATCGTCGACGTGCCGCGCATGAAGCTGAACGCGCATGTCGAGACGACTTACGACGCTGGCGGTTTCGCCTGGCAACTCCAATGTCCCGTTTCGGCATTATCGTGATCCACTGATAATTTTCCTGCGATTTGCGGGAGCAGGTCAATGGGTCTAAGAGTTGCTTACACGTCGTTAGCCGGTAAGGTTGGCCGTATCATGAAGGAATTGTTCCAACATAGCGCCATCACCGAAGGGGTGACCGTCCGCGTCGCGGTGAACTTTCTGCCCGAGCAATCGCGTATTGAGGCGGGCAAATGGTTCTGGGTCTACCACATCCGGATCGAGAACGATTCGGATGATACGCTGCAACTGTTGACGCGCCATTGGCGCATCACGGATGCCAACGGCGAAGTGAACCTTGTCGAAGGTGAGGGCGTTGTGGGCGAACAGCCGTTGATCCGGCCTGGCCGCAGCCACGACTATGTATCGGGTTGCCCGCTCTCGACGCCGCAAGGCTCGATGGAAGGCTACTACACCTTCGTCCGCAGTGACGGCACTGAGGTTGAGGCGCTGATCCCCTTCTTCCCGCTGGCCGCACCCGCCCGCGTCGGGTGAGTCTGCGAACTCGGCAGACTTCATCGTTGCCGCCGAAACGCCAAGCGCTTAGGGAAGCGCCATGAAGCGGACGCACTTGCCTCTCAACGCCCTGCGGGTCTTCGATGCCGCGGCGCGGCATCTCTCGTTTACCCGCGCGGCGGACGAACTGGCGGTAACGCCGGCTGCGGTCGGCCAGCAGATTCGCGCGCTGGAAGATCTGCTGGGCGTCGTACTGTTCCGCCGCACCAGCAAGGGCCTGGAACTGACCGAGGAGGCCGGCGCTGGCCTTTCCGCGCTGCGCACCGGGTTCCTCCATTTCGAGGATGCAGTGCAGGCCATGCAGGCCGGCCAGTCCAGCCACGTCTACACCATCGCCGCCCCGCGTGAGTTCTTCGCTGCCTGGCTGGCGCCGCGCCTTGCCGCCTTTCGCGCCGACAATCCGCAAGTGCGCTACGTCCTTGTCGATGGCGAACTGACCGATTTTACCGAGGCCAACCTCGACCTTGCGGTGCGCTGGACCGAAGGGCCGGACGATCTGGAAGGCGTGCGCCTCGGCGCGGCCGAATGGGTCGAAATGGGTGAGGGCGACTGGATCGGATGGCCGGGCGATCCCGCGCCGGACAGCAACGAAGGTCCGGACGGCGAGGAAGCGAAGCCGGCCATCCAACTTGCGGATGCCGGGCAGGCCGTGGCTGCTGCCGCATCCGGCCTTGGCCGCGTGCGCGTTCCGGCGCTATTGGCTGAGGGGCTTTCCGCCGGAAAGCAGATCAAGGTCGGTGCCAGTTCGCCCTGCCGGCGTGCCTACTGGCTGGTCGCGCCGCTGCCGCAGTGGCGCCAGAAAAAGGTGAAGGCGCTGGTCGCCGCGCTGACCGAAGGCGACTGAAAACCCTGATAGCGGATGACTTGAAGGGCATGGTAGGTTCCGGCGTGCGTCACGCTGGAGACTGCCATGTCCTTGAGCGATATCTCCCCGGAAAATCCCGAAACGGGCTGCCGAACCTCTCGGCGAGAGATGATCGGCGCGATGGCCGCGCTGGCGGCTGCGCCCGCACTGGGGCTGGCCGCTGAGCCAGCTATGGCGGCGGCGGCATCGCCCGAGATGCTGACACCGGATCAGGCCTTGAAGGAGATCATGGACGGCAACGCCCGCTTCGTTGCCGGCGCGCCCACGGCTCACACCAAGGATCTGGCAATCATCAAGGCCCGCGCCGCCGAAGGGCAGTGGCCGATCGTCGGCGTGCTCTCCTGCGCGGATTCGCGCGTGCCGGTGGAAATGGTGTTCGACGAGCCGATCGGCCGCCTGTTCGTCACCCGGGTGGCCGGCAACATCACCACGCCGGAGATCATTGCCAGCCTGGAATACGGGATCGCCGTGCTGGGCATCAAGGCGGTGGTGGTGATGGGCCATTCCAACTGTGGTGCGGTGAAGGCAGCGATCGAGAATCCGGAAGTGCCGGGTCAGATCAGCGCGCTGTTCCCGGCGATCCTGCCGGCCGTCTACATGAGCAGCAGCAGCGACCCGATGGTCGTCACGCGACAGAATGCAGTGATCCAGGCGGCGACGCTGATCAATTCCTCCCCCGTGGTGGAAGGCAAGGTGCGGGCGGGCGAACTCAAGGTCGTTCCAGCGGTTTACGATGTCGCGACCGGGAAGGTGGAGATGCTGCCGATCCCGCCGGCCATGCGCGTGGGCAAGTAAGTGTTCCGGGGACGGTCTGTTCCGCCCCCGGATGCCATTCTCAGAAGCCGAGATCCTCGATCGGGCCGTCGAAATTGCCGCCCAGCTTGTGGATCGCCTGGGCCAGTTGTTCCTGCGGCACGCCCTTCAGATAGCCGTCGATGATCCGTTCGTAGTTGCTGATCAACCCTTCGACATCCTTCGACAGCCGCATGAATTCGAACCCGGTGGCGTGCAGACCCTTCTGCTGGATCGGGATGTTCGAATAGTCCTGCCGCGGGATCGGCGGGAAGTCCGGGCTGTTGTACGGCAGCACGGTTGGTTCCATCACCGTTTCGAAATCCTCGCCTTCCGGCACATAGGTCAGCGACCAGATCTCGAAGAAGCAGCTTTCCGGGCCGGTCGGCCGGATGCGATAGGCTGACATCGAGGTGAAGTAGGGCAGCAGGAAGTAGTGCGGGAACAGGAATTCCACCGCCTTCACCGGATGCGTCTGCGCCACCGTGCAGAGGTCCGGCACCGGCTCGCCGCGCGCGGAGAGTTGCGTGGAAATCTGGTGCATCACGATGCCCAGCCAGTGGAACATCGCCATGTTCTGGTCTTCGGGCAGGCCTTCCTCGATCCCGATCAGCCCGCGTGCGATCTCCACTTCCTTCTCGTGGACCATGCCCGCCATGCCTTCGCTGAGCAGGGCCATGGACTTGACCTGCAACTCCTGATTCTCGCGATAGGAGAGGTGTTGTTCGGCCATGATCGGCACCGGGCCGCGCGGGGTCTTGTACATGGAATCGTACATCATCGGCGCGGCGTGCTGCAGCTGCGGGTGCGTCTGCATCACGTGGTAGCCTTCCATGAAGGCCTCCATCGCTACCTTCCAGTTGGCCGGCAGTTCGGCGCCGTAGCACCACTCGGCACGCATCTTGTCCAGATTGCGCGCTTCGAGGTTGTTCGCAACCGGGCCTAGCGATTCCCGCACCGAGGGCGCGTCGTTGTCATGGTTGATCCAGACGCAGCCGATGAAGGTTTCGGCGCGGCAGGGGATCAGGTTGATGTCGTCCGGATTGAGCTGCCGGTCGGAGAACAGGTGCTTGCCGTAGACTTGCGTGGATTCGCCGTCCATGTTCCAGCGCCAGCCGTGGAACGGGCAGACGAAGCCGGACTTCGTGCAGTTGCCGTGCGCGTGGCCGGTGCCGCCCGCGAAGGGCACGCCGCGATGGCGGCAGGCGTTGTGGAACGCCTTCACGCCGCTGGCGGTGCGCACGATGATGACGGACTTGCCGACATTCTCGTACTCGATCCAATCGCCCACCTCGGGGATCTGCTCCTCGCGGCAGGCCATCTGCCAGACGTGCGGCCACAAGTGGTCCAGCTCGGCTTGGTAGAACTCGGCATCGTAGTAGCGCTTGACCGGGATCCGCTCAGGATCGTCGATCGGATAGGGGACGGTCCGCAGCCCGCCGTCGACAGATTTCAGCACTCCGACACCTCTCGGGTTATTCTTCATTCGTGTTGAACGAATGTACAACCCTGTGCGGGGCAGGCAATGGCCGGAGACGCAAGGCGCATCGTGGGCGCGCTAAGTGAGGGGGGAGGGCGGAACCTCCCCGATTGGATCACTTCCGCAGCGGATCGAGCGCCGAGGCTCTGCGTGCCGGAGCCGCAGGTGCGGGCTGCGATGGCTCCATCGCCATCAGCGCGGCAATGCGCTTCTCGGTCGCCGGGTGGGTGGAGAACAGGTCGGACACGCCTGTCGGCACGATATAGAGCTGCGCGGCAGCCGGGTTGCGGTCCGAAGCGACGCTGGGGATCGCCTGCGCCGGACCTGCGATCTTGGCGAGTGCGGAGGCGAGAGCGCGGGGATTGCCGCTGATCTCTGCCCCGGCGCGGTCGGCGCTGAACTCGCGCGTGCGGCTGATCGCCATCTGCACGATCATCGCGGCGAAGGGCGCCATCACCATGGCCGCAATCGCAACGACCGGGTTCGGCTTGTCTTCTCCGTGCCCACCGAAGAACATGCCGAAGTTGGCGATCATCGAAATCGCACCGGCAATCGTCGCCACCATCGTCATGGTCAGCGTGTCGCGGTTCTTCACGTGGCCAAGCTCGTGCGCCATCACCGCGGCCACTTCGTCGCGCGTCAGCCGGTCGATCAGGCCGGTGGTCGCGGCAACGGCGGCGTGTTCCGGATTGCGGCCGGTGGCGAAGGCGTTCGGGTTGGCACTCTCGATCAGGTAGACGCGCGGCATCGGCAGGTTGGCGCGGCGCGCCAGTTCGGCGACGAGGTTGTAGAACTCCGGCGCGGAGCGGGCGTCCACCTCATGCGCGTCGTGCATCTTCAGCACGATGCGGTCGGCGTTCCAGAAGGTGAACAGGTTCATGCCCGCCGCCACGATCAGCGCAATCACCGCGCCGCCGCTGCCGCCGAACACATAGCCCAGCCCCATGAACAGCGCCGTCAGCGCCGCCAGCAGCATGGCCGTCTTCATCCCGTTCACTTGCTTAAACTCCTTGAAATCGTTGAATGTCGAATCTGGGTATCACGCCGCCGCTTTCAATATCCGGAACGATTTGGATGCGGCACCGGTACCGCAAATCCAGCCACCGGCCGGATTTCGAACAATCCCATCGCCTGCGCGAATTGCTTCGGCGGATGCGCCTTCGGTGTCCCCAAGCGCGCCAATCCCCCCTAGGACCGCCGGAAAGAGGCTTTTGGGGAGTTCACAGGCATGGCGTTCAAGACCCGCGTTACCGAGATGCTCGGCATCGAACATCCGATCGTGCAGGGCGGCATGCAGGGCGTCGGCCTGGCCGAATTGGCGAGCGCCGTGTCCAACGCGGGCGGTCTTGGCACGCTGACCGCGCTGACCCAGCCCAGCCCGCACGCGCTGCGCGAGGAGATCGAGCGTTGCCGGTCGATGACCGACAAGCCCTTCGCCGTGAACATCACCGTGTTCCCGACGCTGCTGCCGCCCGACTACAAGGCCTATGCGCAGGCCGCGATCGACGGCGGCGTGAAGATCATCGAGACCGCCGGCACCCAGCAAGTGCGCGAAATCTGGGAGATGGTGAAGCCGCACGGCATCACCGTGCTGCACAAGTGCACCGCCGTCCGCCACGCGCTCTCGGCCGAGAAGCACGGCTGCGACATCATCTCGATCGACGGTTTCGAATGCGCCGGCCATCCGGGTGAGGACGATATTCCCGGCCTGATCCTGATCCCCTCCGCCGCCGACAAGGTGAAGATCCCGATGCTGGCCAGCGGTGGCTTCGGCGACGGGCGCGGCCTTGTTGCCGCGCTGGCGCTGGGGGCCGAGGGCATCAACATGGGCACCCGCTTCTGCGCCACGCAGGAGGCGCCGATTCATGACAACGTGAAGGCCAAGTACATCGAGAACGACGAGCGCGGCACCAACCTGATCTTCCGCAAGTTCAAGAACACCGCGCGCGTGGGCAAGAACGGCGTGTCCGACGAAGTGGTCGAGATTTCCGCCCGCCCCGAATCGACCTTCGACGACATCAAGCACCTCGTCGCCGGGGCCGTGGGCCGCGAACTGCTGCAGAGCGGCGATCTGACCAAGGGCATCTTCTGGGCCGGCATGGTGCAGGGGCTGATCCATGATCTGCCCACCTGCAAGGAACTGATCGATAGGATCGTTGCCGATGCGGAGGAAATCGTGAAAGGCCGGTTGGGACGGATGCTGGTCTGAGCCGGCACGATACGGGACGGAGCGATGGCGGAAATGACTTACGAGAAGATCGTCTACAGCCTTGAGAACGGCGTCGCGCGGATCGCGATGAACGATCCGGCCACGCGCAATGCCGGATCGGCGCAGATGGGCGAGGAACTGTTCGACGCCATGAACCGCGCCTCTTTCGAGGCGCGCGCCGTGGTGCTGACGGGCGAGGGCAAGGCGTTCTGTTCCGGCGCGAACCTGGGTGACGCGGCGGACATGCTGGCCGATCCGCGCCGCGACGTGGGCACGCTGCTGGACCGGCACTTCAATCCGGTGATCGTTGCCATGCGCGACATGGACCAGCCGGTCGTCACCGCCGTGCGCGGCGCGGCGGCGGGCGTGGGTGCGGGCCTCGCCATGGCGGGCGACCTGATTCTCTGCGGTGAGAGTGGCTTCTTCCTGCAGGCCTTCCGCCATGTGGGGCTGGTGCCGGATGGCGGTTCCTCCTGGCTGCTGACCAAGGCCGTCGGCCGTGTGCGCGCCATGGAGATGATGCTGCTGGGTGAGCGGCTTCCGGCCGCCAAGGCGCTGGAATGGGGCCTGGTCAACCGCGTGGTGCCGGACGAGGAGCTGGACGCCGCCGCCATGGCGCTGGCGAGCGAGCTGGCGCAGGGCCCGTGGTCGCTGCGCCGGATCAAGCAGGTGGCCTGGGCGGCGACCGACTGCACCTTGGAGCAGGCGCTGACCAACGAACGCCTTGGCCAGCGCGATGCTTCCCGCACGGAGGATTTCGTGGAGGGCGTGACTGCCTTTGCCGAGAAGCGAGCGGCCGCGTTCAAGGGCTGCTGAGCGTAACGTGGCTGGGCACAAGGTGACAGTCTGGTTGACACGGTTGACACGGTCCAGAGCGAAAAGTGTCACCTTGCCGCCGGAACCGTCACCTTGAGCGGCAAAGTGTAACCTTGCGCGTTTCGCAAGGCGGTCGTCCGGTAGGCAACGGGCGATAGGAAAGGGCTGGGCGGGGAGCATCGCGGGCAGGATAGCGCGGGCGACGGGGTGTAGGAAAACCACCTGCCGCCATGTGTGATGGCGCCCGCGAAGCCCCTCGTCGGGATGTCCGTCCGCCAACCTGCGGGTTTCACCCGATTTCGGTACATCCCTAGGGCTGGATAGTCTGGTGGCCCCGCGTTCGATACGCCAGCGCCAAGGCCTTCGCCATGACCGACCTCGAAGCCCTGTTCCGGCACGGCCCACCCCGCCGACTGGCGTACTTCGTGCGCGCCTCCCGCCCGCCGTTCGTCAAGCCGACGCCGCGCGTGTTGCTGGTGCTGGTGGTCGGTTGGCTGCCCTTGTTCCTGCTGACGCTGCTGACCGCGCCGAACGAGTTGCACGATCTGTTTCGCGATATCGCGGTCCATGCCCGCTATGCCGTGGCGACGCCGCTGCTGGTGGTCGCCTATGCCTCATGCGGCCGCCGGCTGGGCCTGATCGCCGGCAACTTCGCGCGATCCGGGCTGCTGGACGATCATGGCAAGCAGGTCCTGCGGGAGCAACTGGCCGTAAGTCGGCAGTTGCTGGACCTGCACGTGGTCGAAGTGGGTGTGGTGATGCTGGCCTTTGCCGTGGCGATCGCGACCCTGAGCGGGCTGACCATCAACGAGAATCTGGCCGCCTGGACGCGCGATCCCAGCGGCAAGGTCCTGTCGCTTGCCGGGTTCTGGCAGTTTGCGATCAGTCTGCCGCTGCTGCTGACGCTGTTGCTGGGCTGGCTCTGGCGCATCGGGGTCTGGGCGCGGCTGCTGGTGCGCCTGTCTCGGCTGGATCTCAACCTGATCGCATCGCACCCGGATCAGTGCGGCGGGTTGGGCTTTCTGGGGCAGTCGCTGCGGGCCTTCTCGGCATTCGGCATGGCGCTGGGGACGATCGCCGCGGGCCGGCTGGGGCACGATCACCTGCTCGGCATCTCGACCTCGTTCACCGATGGCTTGTTGGCGGGGGGAAGCCTTGCGCTGGTGGCCGTGCTTTGCGTGGGGCCGCTATGCGTGTTCTCTGACGGGATGATGCAGACCTGGCGCTGGGGATCGATGGCCTATGGCGCGCTGGCGACCGATCTGGGCACGCGGTTGGAGGCCACCTGGCTGGGCCGGCCCGATCGCGAGCGCGCGGAGGAAAAGGACGTGGCGGCGCGGGAACGGCCGGAGATACTGGAAGCGCCCGATTTCTCCGCCGCGGCGGACTTGTTCACGGTGACCGGCGGTGTGCAGTCGATGCGCTTCATTCCGGTGGACCCGCGCAGCATCCTGGTGCTGGGCGTGGCAACCTTGCTGCCCTTCGTGGCGGCGCTGTTCCTGACGATGCCGTTCGATGTGGTGATCGCGACGCTGAAGGGGCTGCTGGTCTGAACGATCGCGGTGCGCGCGGCTGAGAGGAAGGGGGCTGATAGAGCCTAGGATAATCTATCCCGTCATCCCCGCGCAGGCGGGGATCCCGCTTGTTCTTCAATCCGCAGCGCTACGGCTCAAGAAAGCGGGGCCCCCGCCTTCGCGGGGGCGACGGAGTTTAGGGACGGTCAAGTGACGGCGTTGTGAGCCTTTGCCGGTGGCTAGGCGACAGGGTGACGTCGATCAGATCGCCCCAGCCTCCCGCAATTCCGCCAACCGATCCTCGCCGATGCCGATTTCGGCCAGCACTTCGGCGGTGTGCTCGCCCAGCATCGGCGGGGCCATGCGGATGGTTGCCGGGCTGGCCGACATCTTGGCGAGCGGGCTGGCGATCAGGTCCACCGTGCCGCTTTCCGCATAGGCATGCGGCGTGGTCGCGCGCAAGTTGCGGTGCTGGACCTGCTCATCCTCCCACACGTCCGCCAGTTCGTTGTAGCGCGCGGCGGGGATGCCGACGCCGTCCAGCATGTCCTGCATCCGGGTGACGGTGTAGCCGCTGCTCCAGGTGTTGATGATGTCCATCAGCTCGGCCCGGTTGGTCTTGCCGCGCTTCAGGTTGCTGTCGAAGCGCGGGTCGGTGAACAATTCGGGCTGCTCCATCAGCACGGTCAGGCGGCGATAGTGCTCGTCGGTGCCGGCGGTGAGGTAGATGATGCCGTCGGCGCAGCGCATCAGATCCGCCGGGCCGCCGCCATTGCCGCCGTTGCCAAGGCGGGGCGGGGCCTGCCCGCTGATCAGGTAGTCCTGCATGATGTGGCTGACCATCGCCACCGAACTGTCGAGCAGGGCGATGTCGATGAACTGCCCTTCGCCGGTGCGGTTGCGGTATTGCAGCGCGCCCAGGATGGCGAGGGCGGTGTTGTGGCCGGTCACGAAGTCGACCAGGCTGGGCCCCGTCTTCAGCGGGCCGCTGCCGGCCTGGCCTTCGGGAATGCCGGTGACGGCCATCATGCCGCCGGTGGCCTGGAACAGCCCGTCATAGCCGGGCCGCGCGGCCATCGGACCGGTCTGGCCGAAGCCGGTGACGGAGCAGTAGATCAGGCGCGGGTTGATCTCTCGCAGGCTGTCGTAATCGAGGCCGAAGCGGGCCAGATCGCCCACCTTGTAGTTCTCGATCAGTACGTCCGCCGTCTTCACCAGTTCCTTGAGGATCGCCTGCCCTTCCGGTTTGGAATGGTTGAGCGTGATGGAGCGTTTGTTGCGGTTGGATACGGTGAAGAAGCTGGAATGGCGCGTCTCGATCCCGTCCTTGCCCGGCACCCACGAAAAGCCATAGCCGCGTCCGTCGTCACCCACGCCGGGGCGTTCGATCTTGATGACGTCCGCGCCAAGGTCGCCAAGAATTTGCGCGCCCACGGGGGCGGCGAAGACGCGGCTCATGTCGATGACGCGGATGCCGGCCAAAGCGGCTTTATCGTTCGGGTTCGTGCTCATGATGGGGCCGACGCTAGACCCGCCTTCGGGGGCGGCCAAGGCGAGCGGCACCGCTTATCGCAGCGACGATCAAGCATCGCTGCCGGCGTGGTCAGGCTTATCCGATGCGCCGAAAACGCCTAGCCGAAAGCGAAAGACATATACGGGAGTTTGCGATGAAGACGGCGATCATCACCGGCGCGGGCAGCGGCATCGGGCTGGAGACTGCGAAGATCCTCCACGCCGAGGGCTTCGCCATCGTCGGCGTCGGCCGCAGCAAGGACAAGCTGGCCACGCTGGAAGCCGCGATCGGCAATCCCGACCATGTGCTGGCGATCAGCGCCGATCTGACCGATCCCGCCGCGCCGGCGATGATCGTGAAGGCCACGCTGGAACGCTTCGGCCGGATCGATGCGCTGGTGAACAATGCCGGCGTTGGCAGCCCCAAGCCGCTGGACGAGACCGATGACGAGACGCTGGACGATTTCCTCGACATCATGCTGGTCGCGCCGTTCCGGCTCTGTCGCGATGTGATCCCGCACCTTTCGCAGGGTGCCAGCGTGGTCAACGTCACCAGCACGTTCGCGCATATCGGCGGGCGGCGCGGCGGGGCCTATTCCGCGGCGAAGGGCGGCCTGAAGTCGCTGACCGAGCACATGGCCTGCGAATATGGCCCGCGCGGCATCCGCTCCAACTGCGTGGCGCCGGGCGTGACGATGACCGACATGGTGCGCCACCGGTTCGAGGATGAGGGCTTCAAGCGGGCCAATGTGGAGACGACGCCTTATCCGCGCCTTGCCTTGCCGGAGGATATCGCCAGCGTGATCGCCTTCCTCTGCCTGCCGGGCAGCGAGATGATCAACGGCCAGTCCATCGTCGTCGACGGCGGCTGGACGGCCACCAAGTACCTCAGCCCGCGCGTGACGCGCACCACCTGGGTGGAGCCGGACGCGGGTTGAGCGCCCGGCCGCCGGCAACTCAAGCGTTGACGATGATTGCGCCGCCGCCCTTTCGCTTGGCGCTGTAAAGGGCGGTATCGGCCTGCACGAACAGGACTTCCGGGTCCATGACGACGCGGCAGGGCACTTGGGCGACGCCTGCCGACACGCTTAGCGGCAGCAGTTCGCGGCCCCAGGGCACCGGCGTCAGCAAGTGCGGCATCCGGCGGCGCAGCATCCGGTCGGGCATTTCGATTTCGCCCGTGCGGTTCAGCAGCATCGCGAATTCGTCCCCCCCGATCCGTGCGATCATGCGTGCTTCGGGGAACGATTCGGACAGGCGCTGGCCGAAGGCGGCCAGGCAGGCATCACCCGCGACATGGCCCCAGCAATCGTTGACCTTCTTGAACGAATCGAGGTCGAACAGCACCAGCGTGCCCAGGTCGGCCAGTATCGGATCGGTCGCGGGGCGATCCAGGAAATGCATTTCGAACAGCGCGCGGTTGGCCAGGCCGGTAACCGCGTCGTTCTCCGCCATGCGGCGCAGGCGCTGCCAGCGGGCATGTTCCTCCGTCACGTCCTGCTTGGTGCCGAACAGTTCGACCGCGCGGCCATTTTCCATGCGCGCGGCCGCGGTCAGGCGCATCCAGCGCAGTTCGCCGTCCGTGCGCCGGATCTGCGCATCCATCGTGAAGCCGGCGCCGGTGGCGACGGTGTGGGCGCGCAGCCGCTCCATCGTTTCCCGCGATTCTTCGCAATAGAGCGATACCGCCTCGCTCCGATCGATTCGCCGGTCGGCGGGAAGGCCGAACAGGTCGAACACGCATTCGGTCCATGACAGGTCCTGCGTCGTCAGATCGCACGACCATGCGCCCAGCCCGATCAGGCGCGCCGCATTGGCGAACAGCGTCGGGTTGGAACTGGCGGTAGGTCCGTTTTTCGGTTCGGCTGTGGGCAGAGTGCCGACGGGCGAGTGCAGCAAGCGAATGTCCTCGGATGGGGGCGACTGTAGCGTCTCCGGGAAAGCACTCAAGTTAATAAACAAAAAAGGTAAATGTCGAATGACCGTCATCGACAGGCAAGCATGCCGCCGAAGCAGGCAAGCCGTGCCGATTGCCCGTTCGCGGTGGCCCGCCGATAGTCGCGGCCAGATCGCAAGGGAGAGCAGGCCATGATCCGGGGTATCCACCATGTGGGCGTGAATTGCCGGGATATCGGCCGGATGAAGCGCTTCTATTGCGAAGCTTTCGGGTTCGAGCCGGTGGACGACGGGTTCGGCTGGTCGGAAGAGCCGGTGATGGACCTGATCGTCGATCTGCCCGGCTCCGCCGCGAAAGGCGTGATGCTACGGGCGGGGCAGTGCTATCTCGAACTCTTCGAATATTCCGCGCCGCCTTCGGATATCGCACGGCCGCTACGCCCCAACGATCGCGGCTACACCCACATGTGCATCGACGTGACCGATATCGAAACCGACATCGTCCACCTCAAGGCCTGCGGCATGACCTTCAACGATCGCGATTTCGTGGACGTGGGCCACGTGCGCACGCTCTATGGCTATGATCCCGAAGGCAACGTGATCGAGGTGCAGCAGTGCATGCCGGCCAACGGCTTCACGCTGGAGGAACTGCACGCAGCGAACGCCGCCAAAGGGACGGTCAGCGCGGCATAGCGGCAGCCTGCGCAAGCGCCACTTCGCCGATGGGCGCGACGGAGGCGCGCAGGACCGGGCTGGCGTCGAAGCCGGTCTCCTCCACGGATAGCGGCTGCATTTCGCTGGAGAGGTGCATCACGGCCGCATAGCCCATGCGATCCCATGGCACATGCACCGAAGCGAGCGGCGGCACGGTCATCGCCGCCAGCGGCGTATCGTCGAACCCGGCCACGGACAGCTGATCCGGCACCGCGATCCGCATCCCGGCCGCGGCGGCGAGGGCGCCTGCGGCCATCTCGTCATTGCAGGCGACGATGGCGGTGGGGCGGGGGCTCAGTTCCAGCAGCAGGCATGCGGCCTCCATCCCGGAAGCGAAGGAATTGTCGCCGGGGGCCACCAGCCATGGCCCGCGATCCAGCCCACGCGCCGACAAGGCATCCTGATAACCCAGGGTCCGTTGCCGTGCCGCACGCGATTCTTCCGGGCCGGCGATCAGGCCGATGCGGCGGTGGCCGTTGTCGAGCAGCCAGCGCACCAGTTCGGCCATGGCCGCGCGCTCGTCATGGGCGGGTGCGGCTTCACTCTGTTCCTGGCCCAGCCGGATGCAGCGCGTGCCGGCCGCCCGGCAGACCTCGGCAAGATCGTCCCGCTCGGCCAGCGGCGGCAGAAGCACCACGCCGGCGGGTGAATGGCGATCCAGAAACGCGCGAAGGCCAGCGGCTTCTTCGTGCCGCAGGGGGCAGAGGACCAGCGCCAGTTCGCCGCCTTCCATCGCCCGCACCATCCCGGTTTCCACTGCGTCCCGGATGCCGCGATCCGATCCGTTATGGACCAGCGCGACCAGGAAACTGCGCCGCAGCGCCAGCGCGCGCGCCTGTGCATTGGGCACGAAGCCAAGCTGGGCGATCGCCGCCTCCACCCGCGCGCGCATCCGGGCGCTGACGTCCGGCGAATTGTTGATGAAGCGGCTGATCGTCTTCTTCGACACCCCGGCAATCCGGGCGACATCGTCCATCGTGGGGCGTGGGTTCGTCGGCGTCATGCCGCCATGATGGCGGGGCCTGCGTGCCACCCCAAGGCCAGTTTGATCCGTTCCGGATGGACTGCGGAATCGCCCCCCGAATGTGCGATCCGCGCGGGGTCGCGCGCCAAACGCGACGGAATGATACAACCCCGTCATTGCGGAAAAGCGCAGAAATCCCTAAGTGGGCCCCAATGTCATAGGCCGTGCCGCAAGCCCGGCGCTTGAGTAGTGTGAGCCGCGTTCCCGCCGTGTGGAACCGCCATTCCCATTGGAGAACGATGAAGCCCGCCCCGTCGCAACGCCACTATGGAATGGATTGGCTGCGCGTTGGCGCCTTCGTTCTGCTGATCTTCTATCATGTCGGCTTCTCGTTCACGCCGTGGGGTTTTCAGACCCCCACGCGCGGTGTGGTGAGCTGGGCGGAGATCCCGCTGCTGGGCCTCAGCGCGTGGCGTCTGGCGCTGCTTTTCGCGATTTCCGGCTATGCCAGCGCGGCGCTGCTGAAGAAGGACGGCAACAACCGCGTCTTCCTGAAAAGCCGCCTGCTGCGCCTTGGCATTCCGTTGCTGTTCGGCCTGACCGTGGTGGTGCCGCCGCAGCCCTACATGGGCCTGATCAATAGCGGCTACGAGCACGGCTACGGCTATTTCCTGTTCCATGACGCCTTCAGCTTCCGCAAGGTGGGCTACGAAGACCTGCCGGCGACCATGCACTTGTGGTTCGTGATCTACCTGCTGGTCTACACGCTGCTGTTGTGTGCCGGGCTGATGTTCCTGCCCGATGCATGGCGGGCGTGGATGCGCGAGAAGGCGGAAAAGCTGCTGTCCGGCCCGCTGATGCTGCCGCTGGGCATCGTGCTGATCTTCGGCATCCGCATGTTCTACGATGGCTGGACGGACATCCACAGCCTGTTCGTGGATCGCGCGGCGCACCTCCATTACTTCGGCATGTTCCTCTACGGCTTCCTGCTGCGCGGGTCCGAGCCGATGCGGCAGGCAATCGCGAAGCAGTGGAAGACGGCGCTGGTGCTGGGCGTGCTGGGCTATGCCTGGGTGATCGGCGATACGCTGCTGTGGCCCGGCAACACGCCGACCCCGGCGGAGTGGGAGCAACCGCTGTCCTTCGCCAAGTCCGTGCAGTGCTGGGGCACGGTGATCGCGCTGTTCGGCATTGCCGATCGCTACTGGAACTTCGACAGCAAATGGCGGCCGATGCTGGTGGAGGCGGTATTCCCGATCTACATCGCGCACCAGACGGTGATGGTCTTCGTCAGCTATGCCATTCGCGACATGGGCCTGACCGCGCTGCCGGAATTCCTGACGCTGTGCTTCAGCGTGGCGGGGGGATCGTGGATATTCTACCTGATCGGTCGCGAGATCGGCCCGCTGCGTCCGCTGATCGGGCTGAAGCGCCATCGCGCGCCGCGCAAGGTGGTGGAGAAGGTTGCGGTTTCGACGGCGGCTTGAGGGGGGTAGAGGCGGTCAACGTCTCTGACCGGCGCGCTCATCGCTAGTCGCCACATTCGTCTCCAAACAACAAACCCGTCATCCCCGCGTAGGCGGGGATCCCGCTTCTTCTTTGATCCACAGTGCTGCGGCTCAAGGAAGCGGGGCCCCCGCATTCGCGGGGGCGACGAGGTAATTTGTTGCAGGCCAGTGGCCGCCCGATGCGGGAAGCCACCCGGCTGAGGTCGCGGCGAAACTCGAAATCCCCCGGCCTCGCAGGAGGAGAGCCCGCGAGGCCGGAAGGTCGATCAATCCCGCGCCAGCAGCAGTGCCGCCGCCATCGGGCCGCCGCCCGAGGTCGCCACCGCCACCTTGGGATCGCCGGCGATCTGCCGCCCGGTGGCCGTGCCGCGAAGCTGGTTCACCGCCTCATGCGCGAAGCCGAAGCCATGCAGGCGCCCGGCGCCAAGCTGGCCGCCGAAAGTGTTCAGCGGCAGTTCGCCATCCAGCGCGATGCGCGTGCCGCCCTCGATGAACTTGCCGCCTTCGCCCTTTTCGCAGAAGCCCAGCCCTTCCAGCCAGGTGATCGGCAGGAACGCGAAACCGTCGTAGAATTGGGCGGTGTCCACGTCCTTCACCGCGTAATCGGTGCGGGTCCAGAGGTCCGCGCCGGTCTCATAGGCGGCGGGCCATTCGACTTGATCCCATGAGTAGCGATCGACCGATCCGGACATGGCGGCCACGCGCACAGGCGTGGTTTTGACGTCGCCCAGCGCATCTCCGGCAGAGACGATCACCACGGTGGAGGCATCGGAGAAGCGGTCGCAATCGTAGAGGCAAAGCGGCGTGGTGATCATTCTTGCGGACATGTACTTGTCCAGCGTCAGCTCTTCCTTGGTGATCGCCCTAGCGCGCGGGTTGCGCATGGCGTTCTTCGATCCGTTGATGGCGATCTGGCCAAGCTGTTCGCGCGTCAGGCCATAGCGATGCATGTGCCGCGCTGCGTATTGCGCGGTCCAGCAGGCGGCGGAGGTGGCCCAGAAGGGGCTGGTCCACTGCGAGGAGCCGGTGACGGTATCCTGCCGTGCGCCGGACATATAGGTGCCCGGATCGGCCATGCCGCCGGCTTCGTAAACGGTGCGAAAGCAGATCGCGTGGCGGACGAGGCCCTGCTTCACCGCCATCACCGCCGCGCCGATGGCGGCAAGCTGGGCGGGTTGTTCGGCAGCGCCGAGGTGCCATTTGGACTTGATGCCCAGCACTTCGATCAGATCGTCACTGCTGACGGGGGAGAAGGCGGTGTAGCCGTTCATCTTGCCGGGATACGTGAACACGCCGTCGATCTGCGAGAGCGTCAGCCCCGCGTCGGCCAGCGCCTCGCGCACGGCGTCTACCGTCAGCAGCAACGGGTGGCGCGGCAGGCGCACGCCGACTTCGGACTGGCCGAGGCCGGTGATATAGGCTTCCTTGCTGGCCATCGGATCAGTCCGCCTTCTCGAAGAGGGGGTAGAAAATGCCGTCCTGCTCTTCGAACACGACGCGGACCTTGTCCTCAAAGTCGACGGCGTCGACGGGGCAGTTCACGATGTTGGTGGTCAGGTAGACCCCCGGCGCGCCGTCCAGCTTCACGCGGGCGATCACATAGGGCACTTCCAGATCCTTGGCCCAGGGCTGGTGGTTTACGGTGAAGCTGTCGATCGTGCCGGTGCCGGGCACCGCGTGGGGCGCGATGTTTTCGGACTGGCAATGACGGCAGAGCAGGCGCGGCGGATGGGTGAATTCACCGCAATCGCCGCACTTCACGATGTTCAGCTTGCCTTCGCTGCCGCCCGTCCAGAACGCGGTGTTCTCCTGGTCCAGCTTCGGCCTTGGCCGCGGTGGATTCATCGTATCTCTCCCAATTCGTTGGGATGAGAAGTCCGGCGCAGGGGCTGCCGCGTCAAGGCGGGTGCGGGATTGATCGTGGCAGCGCTTCAATGGGGGCTTTAAGGGGCGCTTCACGAAACGGCAGGCATGATCTCCTCGGCGATCCACTGGGTGTAATCGCGATAGGCCTCGATGCCGGAAAGCGGCGGGATCGGGATCGAACTCCACGTAACGCCAAGGTCGGCCAGTTCGCCGAGGCGGGCGATCAGTTCCTGCTTCGACTGGCCGGGGCGGGCGCGGGGATCGGCGTCCAACACCTTGTGTCCCTCGCCGACGCGGGCGGTGGAGATGCCGTAGAACACGTCCGAGAGTTGCCCGTTGTAGTCTGGCTGCGATCGGATGAAGTCCAGCCGCTGCGGGATCGTCTCGGGCTTGGTCAGGAACGGCCACCAGCCTTGTGCGTGGCGCGCAGTGCGCTTCAGCACGGCATCGGCATCGCCGCCGAACCACACCGGGATATGCGGCTTCTGCACCGGCTTCGGTTCGAAAGCGACATCGCGGAAGGAGACGTACTTGCCCTCGAATGCCGGGTTTTCCTGAGTCCAGAGCGCGAGGATGGCCTGGATGTACTCGTCTGCCATGGCCCCGCGTTCGTGGAACGGAATGCCCAGCAGGGCGAACTCCTCCTCCAGCCAGCCGACGGCGAAAGTGATCGTCACCCGGCCGGAGGAGAGCCAGTCCATCGTCGCCAGCGCCTTGGCGGTGACGATCGGATGCTGCGCCGGGAGGATGGCGATGCAGGAGTTGACCCGCACACGCTCGGTCGCCCCGGCGAAGTGGCTCATCGCGGTGTAGGCATTGAAATAGAATGGACCGGAGAGATCGACATGACGCTTCGGGATCACGTGATGCTCGGGCACAGCGATCATCTCGAAGCCTAGCTTTTCCGCCCATTTCGCCAGTGCCGTCTGATCGGCGCCAGTGACGGCCAGTTCCCAGGGCTGCATCGTCGCCTTGAGTTCCAGCATGTGCGGCATCGCGAATGCGAGTTTCATTGGATCCCTCCCTATTGCCGACCTGACGGTCGGATGCGGCACCGGCCCACTCCCCCACCCGACCTCCCAACAGGGTACACTCGTGGGAGGTCGGGTGGGGGAGTGGGCCGGTGCCGCATGAAATGCCCGGATGGGCATTTCACAGTCCAACCCTCAGTCGATCACTTTGCGGGCGATCAGATCGTCCATTTCGCTTTCGGACAAGCCCAGAAGGTCACGGTAGACGTATGCGTTGTGTTCGCCGAGCAAGGGGGCACCGCGTTCGACGGTGGGGCCATCGGGGCTGATCCGCCATGATGGGCCGATGATCGGGCGGGTGTCGTTGCGATGGTCGCTGACCATGCGGAACGCCTCCCGCTGCCAGAGGAAGGCGTCCGAGCAGAGGTCCATCGAACTCATCGCCTTGAATGCGGGAACGCCTGCATTTCTGAGCTTTTCGGCCAATTCTGCGGCGTCGTGAGCGCGGGTGAGCGCCGCGAGTTCGGTATCCAGTTCGTGACGATGGGCCAGCCGTCCCGAGAGGCTGACGAAGCGCGGATCGGCGGCGAGGGCAGGGGCTTCGAGCCCGTCGCACAGCGCGCGCCATTCGGCTTCGTTCGCCACCGCGATACTTGTCCAGCTGTCGCCCGCGCAGGGGTAGAAGCCGTGCGGACACATCTCCGGATGGAAGTTGCCATCCGCTTGCGGCACGACTCCTGTCACGCTGGCGGCAAAGAGGCTGTCGCCGACGAGGCTGGTCATCGCTTCCACCGCCGAAAGGTCGATGAACTGGCCTTCGCCGGTGCTTTCGCGGTGATGCAGTGCCGCCACGCAGGCCAGCGCGGCGAGGGCGCCGGCGGTGGAATCGCCGTAGCGGATGTTCATGCCCTTCGGCGTCTCGCCCTCATGCCCGACCAGCGCGGTGAGGCCCGAAAGCGCGGCGAAGCAGGGAGCGTAGCCGGTCTGATAGCCCAGTGGGCCATCGGTGCCCCACATCTTGATCGCGCACTGGATCAGGTCCGGCTTGATCGCCTTGAGGCTTTCGTAATCGAGCCCGGACCGCTCCATCGCGCCGGGGCGGATGTTGTCGATCAGGATATCGGCGCTGGCGATCATGCGCTTGACGAGGTCCAGCCCCTCGGCGGTCTTCATGTCGACTTGGACCGAGAGCACTTCCTGGTTGATCGAGAGGAAATAGGGCGCCGCATCGATGTCCACGCCGCCATAGGCGCGCATCTCGTCGAGGTTGGAGCGGGATTCGATCTTGATCACTTCCGCGCCGAGGTGGGCGAGCAGTTTGCCCGCGTAAGGGCCGGCCCAGACTTTGGTGAGTTCGACCACGCGGATGCCGGATAGGGGGCCTTTTCGGTCGGCGGTCATGCGGTCCTCCCCGGTGCGGGGAGGTGGCAGCGCGAAGCGCTGACGGAGGGGAGGTGCGTCCTGACCTGGCCGTTGCGGTGGGGCGCGAATCCCCTCCACCACCCTTCGGGCGGTCCCCCTCCCCGTATCGGGGAGGACTTGCTCGCGCTCATGCGGTTGCCTCCTGATTGGCGCCGAGGCTGGGCGCGGGGTTCCGTACGGAGGCAGGCGTGGCGCTCATGCGATAGGCGGCGGTGGGGTAGGATACCGCACCGAGCGCCGGATGCACTGCCTGCTGAAAGAACCCGCGATGGGCGAATTGTTCGTGGCGGGGCAGGTCGGTGGCCGTCTGCACCGGCACCATGGCGACGCCGGCCTTCTGCGCGGCTTCGGTGATCGGGTGCTTGTCCTGCTGAGCGATCCATGCGGAGAAATGTTGGCGGAACACGGCCACGTTCGGCGGCGTGCAGTCGAACTCCAGCCAGTCTTCGCGCAGTTCGTCCGCCCAGGCCGGATCGCCCATCAGCGCGCAGAGGCCTTTCCAGTGCGCTTTCGTGGTCATCAACAGGAAGACGTGGCCATCCCGGCAGGCGAAGGAGGTGCCGGGGCCGCCCATGTCATAGGCGGTGCGTGCATCGCTGGGTTCGGCCTCGCCCGCCAGCATCCTATCGAGCACGCAGTCGATGCGGTTCAATTGCACTTCGACTTCGGAGAGGTCGACGAACTGGCCCTGACCTGTGCGGCGCAGGCGAAGCAGTGAGGCCATGGTGGCCAGTGCAGCGTCGATCCCGGCTTCGTAGTCGGAAAGGAAGCGGCCGGCGCCCTTCAGCGGGGGCTTGTCGGCGGGCGTTTCGCTGGGGCTGTGATAGGCCCAGCCACCGGCGGCGATGACGTTGATCGGGCGGGCGGTTTGCCACTCGGCCGGCGCGCCTTGGCCGAACGGCGTGACCAGCGTGTGGACCAGCTTCGGATATTCGGCGGCGACCATTTCGGGCGTGAGGCCCATGCCCCGGCACCAGCCGGTATCGTGATCGTCGATCAGGGCATGGGCACGGGCGAGCAGACGGTCCAGCACTGCGCGGTCGGCGGCGTCGGCAAGGTTCAGCACGACCGACTTCTTGTTGGTGTTGAGATAGGCGAACAGCGTCGATTCCCCCGCCGCGAACGGCCCCATCGCGCGGGTGGGGGCGCCGCCGGGGCGCTCGATCTTGATCACTTCCGCGCCGAGATCGGCCAACAGCTTGCCGGTGTATTCGCCGCTGACCCGCTCGGCGGTCTCGATCACGGTCAGCCCATCGAGGGCGCCTCTGCTCGTCATAAGGACTGCCCGTCATCGATGGTGAAGGTGGCTCCGGTCACTTGCGCGGAGGCGTCGGAAAGCAGGTAGAGCAGCATCGGCGTCAGCGCTTCGGCATCGAGCAGGCGGCGGCGGTGGAGGCCGGCAATGTCGGCCTTTCCGCGCTCGCTGGCGAACCAGTCCGTGTTGATCTCGGTGGCGATCCAGCCGGGCTGGATGGTGTTGACGTTGATCCCCTGCCGCACCCAGTCGCGCGCCAGTTGCCGCCCGAGGTGGGCGAGGCCCGCCTTGGTTGCGGCGTACATGGCATCGCCGGTGCCGTTCTGCTGCGCGGTGATCGAACCGATCAGCACCACGCGGCCCCGGCCATGCTCGCGGCTGCCCCCGGCGATCAGCCGCCGCGCGCCTTCGCGGGCGACCAGCATTGTGCCCAGCAGGTTGGTGTCGAGCACGCGCCTGAGGTTGTCTTCGGACACATCGGTCGAACGACCCCCGGTGCCGACGCCTGCGTTGCAGATCACGCCGTCGATCGTTCCGAACTGTGCCTCCGCTGCGTCGAAAGCGGTACTGACGGATGCCTCGCTGGTGACGTCGAGTTCGACGGCCAGCGCGTTACCCAGTTCGGCGGCCAGCGCCCCGCAGCGGTCCACCCGCCGCGCGCCCAGCACGACGCGGCCCCCGGCGGCGGCAATGGCGCGCGCGAAACCGGCGCCGATCCCGGAGGAGGCGCCGGCCACGAAAACGGTGCGACCTGCAAGGGAGAAACTCACGGCCGCTGCAAGGCCTGGAAGTCGGGATGATAGGGCGGCATCGCCATGTACTTGTCGATGGTCTGTTCGAAATGGCGCACGCGCACTTCCTGATAATCGCCCAGGGTCAGGCCGGGCTTGGCGCTGGCTTCCAGCCCTTCCTGCTGGGCGTAGAGGTTATCGGTATCCTGATCCAGAATATGGCCGAAACCGGGGTCCATGCCCTCCGCCTCGGCAAACGACTGGTGATCTTGCAGGATTTCGACTTCCGCCGTTTCCACCTCGCTGCCGTCCTTGGGCTTGGGGCGCATGAACATCACTTCGTAGATCGTGCGGCGATGGTCGCGCGCGTCTGGGCGGAAGCGGTAGATCATCGGCAGCGAGATGCCGGGGAACAGGAACAGGTTCGGGAAGAACGTGTAGCTGTAGGTGTCCAGCAGTTCGGTGTCCGAAACATGGCTGAGATCGGTGTTCGTCGCCGTCTCGAACATGTCGCGGAACATGTCCGCCATCACCTGCCGCGCGCGTTCGCCGGCCTTGAGTTCGGGCTTGCTGCCGCCGAGCGAGGAACTGTCGCCCAGCGTGAAGTTGGCGATGATGTCCGCCTCGCTGTACTTGTCGCGCAGCTTGGGGCTCACGACGCCCAGCGTAGAGATGAAGCGGTCCACGTGATCGCCATAGACGTCGTACTGCGAGTTCACGTCGCCATTGGCGGGCGCCACTTGCGGGTGGGTGTCGCCGACGTGGTAGGCCTCCATGAAGGCTTCCATCGTCAGCTTCCAGTTGGCCGGATAGCTCTTCTGGACGTGGAGGTAGATGTAGCGGTCCTCCAGCTTCCACGCCTTGAGATGGGCCAGCGCCTCGGCGCCGAGGTAGTCCTCAAGGCTGGGCGCGGCGGGGTCTATGTTGACCCAGACGAAGCCGCCCAGCCGCTCCACCCGCGCTTCGGGCAGGCACATCTTCCGCGTGGCGGTATGCGCGAAGTCCCACTTTTCGGGGATTTCCTTCAGCGATCCGTCCAGGTTCCAGGTCCAGCCGTGGAACGGACACTTGAGGTTCGCGGCGAAACCAGCGGTGCCAGAGGGTTTCAGCTTGGTGCCGCGATGGAGGCAGGCGTTGAAATAGGCGCGGATTTCGTCGTCGTCACAGCGCGTTACAACGAACGAGTATTGGCCGATGTCGTAGACGTAATAGTCGCCCACTTCGGGAATGTGATCCTCACGGCAGGCCATCTGCCAGGTGCGCGTCCACATTCGCTCGAACTCGCCCTTGGCGAAGGCGGGATCGGTATAGCGTTCCTTGGAAACGTCCTCGCTGCCGAGGTAGTGATAGCTTTCGCTGGCGGCCCAGGCGGGGGCGGCGTTGCGGTCCGCGGCGATGATGTCCTGCGTGGATTCGGCGGGGCAGCGGGCTTCGCCGGGCTGCAGCGTTCCGGTGACGACGTTCATTCTGGGGCTCCTTATTCCGCCGCTTCGAGCGTCGGCGTATTCGCGCGCACGGCGAGGGCGGGGCTGATTTTCTGGACCACGCCGTCCTTCATCACGAAGGAGACCTTTTCCGGCCCGGCGAGGATGGAAATGTCGGCGATCGGATCGCCGTCGATCAGAATCAGGTCGGCCAGCTTGCCCGGCTGCAGCGTGCCGAGTTCGCCGCCGTATCCCATGGCGAGGCCGCCGTTGCGGGTGGCGCAGACCAGCGCCTCTGCTGGAGTGTAGCCGTAGAAATCGACGAAGGATTTGAGGTCGCGGCCCTGCGTGCCCTGCGGGCTCCAGCCGAAGCCGTAGTCGCCGCCGATCAGGTGGCGGATGCCGCGCCTGCGCAGTTCGGTGTGCGTTTTCAGCGAATTTTCCAGCAGGTCCGGGATGTTCATGTACCCGCCGACTTCGGGCGAGAGGCCGTGCGCCGAAGCCTCGCCCGCCATGATCTGCGCGAAAAGGCCGACGGTGGGCACCACGAAGATGCGGTCCCGCGCCTCCTCCATCATGTCCAGCAGTTCCTCGTCTGCGTATTCGCAGTGGAACAACCCGTCCACGCCCGCGCGGATGCAGTGTTTGGACCCTTCGATGGAGCGGGTGTGGGCGTTGATCTTGCGGCCATAGGCATGGGCCGTTTCGGCGGCGACGCGCACTTCCTCGAAAGTCATGGGCGTCGTGTTGCCGGGGGTGCCGGGGTAGAACGGGTCGCCCGAGACATCGAGCTTCACATTGTCGATCCCCTCGCGGCAGTGGAGGCGCACGGTCTTGCGCATCTCTTCCACCCCGTCGACGATGGCGGAGGGGCCTTGCCTCGGATTGTGCAGCTTGCTCTCATCCCCCATCGCGCCGGTGACGGAAATTTCCAGGCCACCGGCACGGATGCGCGGGCCGGGAATGCGGCCGGCGTTCACTTCGTCCCGCACGGCGACGGCGAGCTTCAGCTTGGCTTCGGAGGCGCCGTAAGCGCTGGTGAAGCCCGCCTCGATCAGCGCCTTGGCACCGCGCGCCGCCGTGAAGACCTGGGTTTCGGGGCAGGGGGTGATCAGGTCCTCGGTCGCGCAGACGTTCTCGAAAGAGAGGTGCGCGTGGCCTTCGACCATGCCGGGCATGCAGAACTGGCCGGTGCCATCGATCACCACGTCTTCCGGCCGCGCGGTCGTCGGTTGGCCCACGGAGATTACGCGGTTGCCCTCGACAACGAGGTCTCCCTTGATCGCGGCCTTTCCTGTCCCGTCGAATATCGTGGCGTTCTGGATCAGTGTCCGTCCCACGTTCTTTCTCCTGCTGGCCACGGGTGTTGTCGCGGCTCTCGCTCCGCAGGTTAGGAGCGGCGGCGGGCGCGGCAAATGACGGGCCGGGCAGAGGGCTTGTCCTGTATGGGAACGTCACCCCGCTTCGCGGTGGCGGTTTTCCCGCTGGGGCAAGTCGCAGGGCATGGGGAGCGCTTTGCGTGGGCCCGGGCCTGCGGCATCACCTGTGAAAATCAAGCGAAGAGGACCGGGCCGGATTTATGGGCAACCTTCATGTCACCATGACCGACATCGACGGCGTGAAGCACGAATTTTCCGATGTGGATGCGGGCGTCAGCCTGATGGAACTGGGCCGCGCGCGCGGGGTCGCCGGGATCATGGGCGATTGCGGCGGCGGCTGCGCCTGCGCCACTTGCCACGTCTATGTCGCGCAGGATTGGTGGAACGAAGTGGGCGAGCCCGACGATGTGGAATTCGCCATGCTCGACATGGTGGCGGACGTCATGAAGGACACCAGCCGCCTGGGCTGCCAGATCAAGATGAGCGACGATCTGGACGGGCTGGAAGTCACCGTGGCGCCTGCTTCCGGCTAATGAGAGTGTGCCCCTCGGGGCAAGCCTGGGTTCGAGGGCGGGCATGGCTGGCCGTCGCTGTCCGGTCCATAAAAGATCGCAAAGACACAGAATACGGAACAGGTAGATGGCAACGTCAACGCAAATTGGGGCAACCGAAGATCGCGTCAGTGAGCGCAAGGAACTGACGGCCGACGAACAGGTGCTGCTCGATAGCGGCTCGCTGGCCGATACCGCGATCCAGGCGCAGCCGAACCAGTTCTATCGCGCGATGCGCCACGGCGATCCGATCCACTATGACGAACGGCTCGGCTCCTGGCTGGTGACGCGGCACGAGGATATCTCGAAGATCCAGTCCGATCCGGTCACCTTCTCGGTCAAGCACGGCTATTCGGAACAACAGGCGCGCGGCATGCGCGAGGAGTTCCAGGCCTATCTTGAGGAACATGGCGGCGGCTATTTCCCCGATGCGATAATGTCGGATCCGCCCTATCACACCCGCATCCGCCGGCTGATGGAACAGGCCTTCACCGCGCACCGCGTGAAGGAATTGGAGCCGCGCATCACCGAAGTCGTGCGCGATGTGATCGCTGGCGTCGCCGCGCGCGGAGACGGCGAGTGCGATGCCGTGAAGGACATTGCCATCCCGCTCACCATCCGCGTGATCGTCGAGCAACTCGGCCTCGATCAAGGTATGGAGGAGAAGATCTCCCGCTGGTCGGTCGCGGTCACCGCGCAGATCGGCGCGATGCAGAGCCGCGAGACGATGCTGGCCAATGCCGCGCAGATTGCCGAATTGCAGCAGTATCTGATCGCCAAGATGAAGGAGCGCGAGGCGAACCCGTCGGAAGACATGCTTTCCGATCTGGTCCATGCCGAAGTCACCAATGAGGATGGCGGCAAGGAAAAGCTGACCTTCGCAGAGGCCGTCTCGCTGGTGCGCGCCACGCTGATCGCCGGGAACGACACGACCGCGACGGCGATCGGCAACTTGTTCTACGTGCTCACCACAAGGCCCGGCATGGCCGAGCTGCTGGAAAGCGTGGTGGACGATGACCGCCAGCTCAATCGCTTCATCGAGGAGCATCTGCGGGCCGAGCCGCCCGTCCGCGCGCTCAGCCGCATGACCACGCGCGAGGTTACCGTGAACGGCACGACGATCCCGGCGCACGCGCATATGCTGCTGGTCTACGGATCGGGCAACGATGACGAGACGGTGTTTCCGGAACCGCGCAAGTTCGACATCACTCGCACCAATCTGGGCCGCCATGTCGCCTTTGGCGGCGGCCCGCACCGCTGCGTCGGCCTCGCCCTCGCGCGCATGGAAGTGAAGGTGGCCGCGCGGGAGATCGCCCGGCAGATGAAGAACCTGAAGCTGGCGATCCCGGAAAGCGCCATCCGCTACACCCCCACCGTCGCCACGCGCACTATCGAGTCGCTGCCGATCACGTTCGAGGCACGCTGATGGAACTGGCAGGCAAAGTCGCCGTCGTCACCGGCGGGGCCAGCGGCATCGGCCGCGCCACCGTGGAACTGTTCGTGGCGGAGGGGGCGAAAGTCGTCATCGCCGATATCGCGGACGAGGCGGGCGGTGCGTTGGCCGAAAGGCTGGGTGCTTCGGCAGTCTATCAGCGCACCGACGTGGCCGATCCGGCGGCGGTGGAGGCGATGATCGACCTTGCCGTCTCTCGCTTCGGTGGGATCGACGTGCTGTTCAACAATGCGGGCATGTCTTGCGGCGCGTTTCCCAGCTTCCTTGACGATACGCTGGAGGATTTCGACCGGGTGATGCGCGTCAATGTGCTGGGCCCGATGCTGGGCACGCGCAATGCGGCGCGGATCATGGCGAAGCAAGGTAGAGGCGGCGTGATCCTCAACAACGCGTCGATCGCGGGCACGCTCGCGGGCCATGCGATGATGACCTATCGCGCGTCGAAGGCGGCGCTGGTGCAGTTCTCCAAGTCATCCGCCATCGACCTTGCGCGGCATGGCATCCGCGTGAACTGCATCGTACCGGGGCATGTGCGCACCGAACTGTCCTCGTTTGGCGAAAAGGGCGCGGATTCCGGGCTTGCCACGCGGATCGAGGAGGGGGTGAACGCCGTCTACCTCTCCAACCAGCTGATCAAGCGCCGGGGCGAGCCGGAGGATGTGGCGCAAGTGGCGCTGTTCCTTGCCAGCGACCGTTCGCGCCACATGACCGGCGCAGTGATCCCGGTGGAAGGCGGGGTGACCGTGGGCGATCCGGTCAACCATCTGGAACAGATTTTCGACGCTCGCGCCGCGGCATTCGCGGCGATGGAGCGCGTGGAAGGCTGAAGACCTCGAACGCGAGGCAACGGCATTGGAAGCGGCGAGTGCCACTTCCGGGGAGGAGAGGGAACATGAGGAACTGGCTGAAGGCCGCGCTGGCGGCCGGCACCGTGCTGTCGGGCGCGAACGGCGCTCAGGCGCAGGACGCCGCGCCATCGGGCGGCGTTACCATCCATGAAGGCGATATCGTCGTCACCGCGCGGCGACGGGATGAAAGCCTGTCCACCGTGCCGGCGGCGATCACCGCTCTCAACGCCACCGATCTGGTCGAGCGGGGGGTAAAGACCGATTCCGACCTGCAACGCATCGCCCCGGGCCTGACGATCCGCCAGACGCAGGGCAACAACTCGCTGACGTACTCGATCCGTGGACAGTCGGCGGACACCTTCTCGGGCTCACCCTCGGCGGTGATCGCCTACCTCAACGAAGTGCCGCTGACGATCAACAGCGCCTCCTCGTTCTACGATCTTGAGAACGTGCAGGTGCTGAAGGGGCCGCAGGGCACGCTGTTCGGCCGCAATGCCACCGGCGGCGCGGTGCTCTACAATTCGGCCAAGCCCAGCGACAAGCTGGAGGCGGCGCTGACCGGCCGCGTCGGCAATTACGACATGTGGGAAGGCGAGGGGATGCTGAACGTCCCCGTGTTGGCGGACAGGATCCTGCTGCGCGGCGCCTTCGACGTGATCCGCAAGGACGGCTATATCCGCAACCTGCTGAACGATGAACGGCTGGGGGATATCCGCCGCGACAGCGGCCGCGTGACGCTGACGGTGAAGCCCACCGACACGATCAGCAACACCACGATGCTGCAATATACCAACACGCGCGGCACCAATACCGGCGCCTCGTACACCTACAGCGTCTATTCCTGCGGCCAGACCAACAACGGCTATGCGCTCACCTGCGGGGCGGGATCGCTGTTCGGGCCGGGGCTGGATGCGATCACCGGCGCAGGCTCCTGGGCCGCCTACCTCGCCGCCCATCCGGATGCCTATGCCCCGGGCCTGGTCGATTACGTGAACGAACAGCGCCGCATCGGGCCTTACAAGACGCGCCACCCGGGCGGGGCCAGCCACCACGGCAAGGACTGGTTCGTCACCAACACCACCGAGTTCGAAATCAGCGACGACATGACGCTGCGCAACATCTTCGGCTGGTCCGATTCGAAGACCCGGTCCGAACAGCCACAGCTGGGCGCGCCCTTCGTCACGATCCTCACTGCCAATGCGCCGGCGGGCGAATACGGCAACCAGCTCAAGGTCCGCTCCGTGTCCGAGGAATTGCAGCTGGTCGGCAATACGATGGACGGCAAGCTGGACTATATCTTCGGCTATTACTTCCAGAACCAGCGCAGCGATACGCTCTGGCCGCAGACCTATTTCGACGTGTCGCCGATCATTCCGCCCAGCTACGTCACCAACAACTTCCGCACGCGCAACCGGACCAACGCCGTCTACGGGCAGGTCTCCTACGAGGTGGTGCCCGATTTGAAGCTGACCGGCGGGCTGCGTTACACCTGGGAGCGCGTTTCGATCGCGCAGCTTCCGGCCGCGACCTACACTTATGGCGCGCCGGACCAGCAGAAGACCTTCTCCGACCCGTCGTGGGAAGTGGGGCTGGAATACAAGGTCACGCCGGAGTGGTTCGCCTATCTCAAGACGCGCGGCTCGTTCCGCTCGGGCGGGTTCAACGGCGCCGCGCCGCCGGTCAACGCCACCGCGACCGAGGGCGGCAACCTGTTCGGTTCAGAGCATACGCAGGATATCGAGGGCGGCGTGAAGTTCTCAGGCGAAATTGCCGGCCGCGCCGCCAACTTCGCCAGCGCCGTGTTCATCCAGTGGGTGCAGGACGTGCAGCGCGTGGAATTCCCCGATCCGGACGGTCCGGGCGGGCTCGCCTCGATCGCGGTGACCGCCAACGTGCCGTCCGAACGCATCTGGGGCTTCGAGGCGCAGGGCAACTTGCGCCCGGCGGACTGGCTGGAGATCGGCGGTTCGGCGGCCTATACCAACGCCACGTTTACCGATGGCAATATCGAACTGTTCGGCACGCCCTATTCCTACGGGCCGGTGGGGGACACGCCGAAGTTCTCCGGCACCGCCTATGCGCAAGTGTTCCTGCCGGTGGGGGAGGATGCCGGCGAGGTTTCCCTGCGCGGTGATCTCTATGGCCAGACCGCGCAGTATTTCTCCAACGCGGCGGATTCGATTGCGCCGGGGACCAAGCTGCCGGGCTATGTGCTGGTGAACGGCCGGCTGGACTGGAACAAGATCATGGGCTCCAACTTCTCTGCCGCGCTCTTCGCCAAGAACCTGACGGACAAGGCCTATTTCGTCGGCGGCATGACGCTGGCCGCCGCGCTGGGCCACAACGCCGCCGCCGTGGGCGAACCGCGCACGTACGGGCTGGAGATTAACTACAAGTTCTGAATTACCGGCGGGTTGGCAACGCATTTGTTGCGAACCCGCCAATTGCCCATTCAATCCATCATGGATGTGAAAAGCGTTGCCCAATTGCATCGCTGAATTGGAAATCATCGCCCTGAATGTTGCCCGGACTGGCGTGTGAAGTTCTTGTAACGGAAATGTAACAGCGCGTTTCTAGCTGCCCGTTCGGCTCAACCCATAAGGGACTCCCCCCGTGCGACACATTTCCTGCCTTCGACCCGCCCTTCTTCTTGGCTCCGCGCTGGCATCGCTCGGCTTTGCCGATGCCGCCCTGGCGCAGGATGCGACCGATGCGGCACCTGCAGCCAGCGAAGGCCTGGGAGAGATCGTCGTAACGGCCGAGCGTCGCCGTGAAAACCTGCAGGACGTGCCGGTTTCGGTCGGCGTGCTTTCGGGCGATCAGCTGCGCAATTTCCAGGCGGCGGGCGATGACATTCTCTCGCTGGCCGGCCGCGTGCCCGGCCTTTACGCCGAAACCACCACGGGCCGCATCTTCCCGCGCTTCTACATTCGCGGCCTTGGCAATATCGACTTCTACCTTGGCGCCTCGCAGCCGGTCTCGATCATCCAGGACGATGTCGTGCTGGAGCATGTGGTGCTGAAGTCCAACCCGGTCTTCGACATGGACCAGGTGGAAGTGCTGCGCGGCCCGCAGGGTTCGCTGTTCGGCCGCAACACCACGGCGGGCATCATCAAGTTCGACACGATCAAGCCGAACACCGATCACTGGACCGGCCGCGCCAGCGCCAGCTACGGTTCGTACAACACCGTCTCGTTCGACGGCGGCGTGGGCGGCCCGATCATCCAGGACTTGCTGGCGATCCGCGTCTCCGCGCTCTACCAGCGCCGCGACGACTGGGTGGACAACACCTATGATGGCCCCAGCGCCGACGGCACCGTCTCGCCCAAGAAGGATGCGATGGGCGGTTTCGAGGAACGCGACGCACGCGTGCAGCTGCTGCTGGAACCGGCGGGCAGCGGTTTCTCGATGCTGACCAGCTTCCACGCCCGCAAGTACGACGGCACCTCCACGATCTTCCATCGCGGTGCCTTCACCAAAGGTTCGAACGACGTTTCGGACACGCCGCGCGACGAGGTTGCGCTGGACGAGGCGCACAACAACCCGCAGGCCTATGACACCTACGGCGCGTCCAACCGCGTCGCGATGGACTTCGGTCCGGTCACGCTGACCTCGATCACCGCATGGGAAACGACCTCCGGCTACAGCCGTGGCGATACCGACGGCGGTGCGGCGGCGGACTTCCCGGTTAACGGCGTGCCCAACGGCTATGGCCAGTCGCAGGGCAACGTGCGCGATCTGGACCAGCTGAGCGAGGAACTGCGCCTCGCCAGCAATGGTGATACCCGCTTCAAGTGGCAGGTCGGCGCAATGTGGTTCGATTCGCGCGACATCACCGACTTCTACCAGCGCGCCTATTTCCTGACGCCGCCGGCCAACAACCCGAACAACTGGGTGCGCCTGCGCAACGTCAACACCAGCTGGGCGTTCTTCGGCCAGGCCAGCTATGAACTGGTGGACGGCCTGACGCTGACCGCCGGCGCGCGCTATACCAACGACACCAAGAAGACCCGCCTGATCAAGACCGCCGACACTGCCGCCGGCGCGGTGACCTACAAGGGCCGCTACAATGTGCGCCTGTCGGATGAGAAGCCCAGCTGGGACGTCAGCCTGAACTACAAGGTGAACCCGGACGTCAGCGTCTATGCGCGCGTCGCCACCGGCTTCCGTGGGCCCACCATTCAGGGCCGCTCTGCCGTGTTCAACTCCGACTTCACCACGGCGGATTCGGAAACGATCCTGTCGGGCGAAGCCGGCATCAAGACGCAGTTGTTCGACAACAAGGTACGCTTCAACCTCTCGGGCTTCGCCTATCGGGTGAAGGACATTCAGCTGAACGGCAACGACGCCGATGGCAACGGCGTGCTGTTCAATGCCGACAAGGCGCAGGCCTACGGCATGGAAGCCGAACTGGAAGCGCGCCCGGTTCCGAACCTGACGCTGACCGCCGGCCTCAGCCTGCTGCATACCGAGATCAAGGACAAGAACGTCTACGCCCAGGTCTGCGCGCTGAACGGCGTAGTGGTCTGCACGGTGGAAGATCCGACGATCACGGTGGCGGGCAAGGGCGTCTTCGCGCAGATCGACGGCAACCCGCTGCCCAACGCGCCGAAGTACACCGCCAACGTCACCGCCCGCTACGACGTGCCGCTGGGTAATGGCGGATCGCTGTTCGCGGCGACCGACTGGATGTTCCAGGGCTACACCAACTTCGTGCTCTACAAGACCAAGGAGTTCTATTCGAAGGGTGACTTCGAGGGCGGCCTGAAGATCGGCTACTCGGCCCCCGGCGGCCAGTACGAGATCGCGGCCTTCGCCCGCAACATCACCAACGAGAAGAACCTGAAGGGCGTGATCGAGAACTACATGGCCGCGGTGTTCAACGAACCGCGCGTGATCGGCGCCTCGATCTCGGGCAAGTTCTGATCTGAAAGCAGGGGCCGGGGATTGTTTCGGCCCCTGCTTTGATCGCTCCCGCCCTCCAACACACACCGCTCATCCTGAGCTTGTCGAAGGATGGGAGCCCGGCGCCACGCTACCGCCAGCTCACCGCGCCTTCTTCTGCTTCTCGATTAACACGGCCTGCTGCCACTTGCTCGGCGCCTTGTCGGTGCGGTGAATGCAGCCGGGCCAACAGCAGGGGCGCTTCTTGCCCTCGACCAGTTCCTCGCAAGTCCGCTCGATCCGGCGCTGACGGGTTTTCGCCTGCTTCGCATCATCCACCCAGCAGATGAACTCGTTCCGACCGAGCGGCGTCAGGTTTTCCCATAGCTGCAGGACGTCCGGGTCCGCGCGCAACGCGGTTTGCAGGTCTTCGCCTGCTTCGTGGACGGTGCCATGTGCAAAGGCGTTCAACGCGAAATCTCCAACCAGTAGGACGGTAAGTCGTGAGGGCTGAACCTGACTGCCAGGCGGCGATATGTCCACGCCTGAAGTCCGCGTATCATCCTCCCCATCGTCGTCCTGTGCGAGGGCGGGGGCCCCGCTTTCCTTCTGCAACCTCTCGTGTGCCGCAAGAAAAGCGGGATCCCCGCCTTCGCGGGGATGACGGTGATTGGGATCAATCGGTTGGAGGATGGCTTGGCGCGTCAAGGAAAGGGGGGCGGGATTAGCCCAGAAACGCCGCAATCTCTCCCGCCAGCACTTCGGGAATTTCGAGGTTGAGCAGATGCCCGGCCCCGGCATGGTCGATGCGCGCCACGTTCTGTCCGGCGCCGGCAATGAGTTCGGCAATCAGGCGAAAGTCCTCGGTGTCGCGCTCACCCGTCAACAGCAGCGTCGGTACGGAAAGGTCGGTCAGGCGGTCCACTTCGGGCAACTCTGCGCGCTGGTCGTCCTGCGCCCATTGGCGGCCGGGGAACGCTTCGATCGACGCCTTGAGATGCGCCGCCGCTTGCGGAATTTCGCGTGTGCTGTCGAACAGGGGATGGTGCCACCAGAGTTCGCGCGCGGCCGCCATGTTTCCGGCGCGGGCGGCACGGCCCATGGCTTTCCAGCGGTCTATCCAGTCGCTTGTCCATGACCAGCCCAGCATCAGCGGGCTCACCAGAATGAGCCGTCGCACGTGGTCCGGATGGTCGAGCGCGAAGTGCAGAACGTTGCCGCCTCCCATTGAAAGACCGCAAAGGTCTGCGCGCTCAATTTCCAGCGCGTCGAGCAGGGCTAGGAGATCGTCGGCGTGGGAGAACGGCACGCCGGGCTCTGCCGTGGAGGCGCCGAAGCCGCGCGCGTCGTAGGCGATCAGCGGCCGTTCCGGGGGCAACGCGGCGATCACCGCGTCCCAGTCCTGCCATGACCCGCCGAAGCCGTGGGCCAGCACCAGCGGCGTGCCGGCATCCTGGCCAGTCCCTTCGCGCCGCACGCCGGCGAGCGTTCCGCCCGGCAGGTCGATGCGAAAGTCCTGCATCATCGCGTCACATCCGCTCTGCAAAACCGCCGTAGCGCCCCTTGTGGAACAGCATCGGATCGTCTTCGCGCACGGTTTCCATGCGCAGCACTTCGCCCAGCACGAACCAGTGATCGCCCGCTTCGGTCACCGAATAGAGGCGGCATTCGATCGCCGCGATCGAGTTGGCGATGATCGGCAGGTTGTGCGCGGACACGGTATATTCCACGCCCACGAACTTCTCCGCGCCCTTGGCAGTGACCGCGCGGGCGACGTTCGCCTGATCGCTGGCCAGCACGTTCACGCAGAAGTGGCCCGCCTTCTCGATCAGCGGCCACGAGGTGGAGCGGCGGTCGGGGAAGAAGCCCACCAGCGGCGGATCGAGCGAGACGGAGGTGAACGATCCCACCACCATGCCCGCCGGGCGGTCTTCGTCCAGCGCGGTGATCACGCAGACTCCGGTGGGATAGCTGCCCAGAACCTTGCGGAATTCGGCCGGATCGATGGTCGTCGTGGTCACTGTGCGTGCTGTCCCTGAATATTGCCAGTCATGGCGTGAGAACTCCCTCCATGCGCCTGACGGTTTCGTCAAGCCACTGCCGGAACGCCACTACGCGGGGGAGCTTGCGGATGTCTTGGTGCGTGACGAACCAGAAGCTGCGCAGGATGCGCTTTTCGGGCAGCACGGGCACCAGCTGCGGATCGCCATCGGCCATGAAGCAGGGCAGCACGCCAAGCCCGGCGCCGCTGGCGATCAGGCTCTGCTGCGCGGTGATGCTGGGGGAGCGGATCGTGGCGCGCAGGCCGCCGTGGATCTCGTCCAGATAGCGCAACTCGGGCGCGTAGATCAGGTCCGGGATATAGCCGACCAAGCCGTGGCCTTCGAGCAGGTCCGCCGGGCGTTGCGGCGTACCGTGCCGCTCCAGATAATCGAGGCTGCCATAGAGCGCGAGCGTGTAGTCGGACAGTTTGTGCGCCACCAACGGCCCGGTGCGCGGGCGCGAGAGCATGACGGCCACGTCCGCCTCGCGCCGGCCGGGGCTGAGGAAGCCGCTGGACGCGACAAGGTCGATGGCAAGACGCGGATGGGCGGACTGGAATTCGGGCAAGTGGCGGGCGAGGAACCAGCAGCCGAACCCTTCCGATGTGCTGATGCGCAAGGTTCCCGACAGTCCGTCGCTCTGGTCTGCCCGCTCGCTGATCCGCCCTGCGGCGCTGGCCATGGATTCCACCGACGCGAGCAGAGCCTCACCCGCTTCGGTCAGGTCCTGCCCGCTGCGGGTCTGTTCGAACAGGCGGGTGCCCAGTGCGGCTTCCAGCCTGCGCAGGCGGCGCCCCATCGTGGTGGGGTCCACGCCCAGCGCGCGCGCCGCAGCGGCGAGTTGCCCCGCCCGGGCGATGGCGAGGAAGGCCTGGTAGTCGCTCCAGTCTATGGTCGGCATCGGTAAGGCATCGTCACTGCGGGAAATCACCCTTCGGGCTGCAAATGTGCAGTTATCGATGGCGTATTTTCAGCTTGCCTGCAAATCGAGCCGGGACCACCTAACCTTCCAAGGGGCGCGCCTGTGCCCGAAGACAGAATTTCGAAAGGATGAGGAATGCGCCTGATTGACCACTTCGTAGTCGGCGGACCCGGCAGTCCGTCCGCGCGTCTCGGCGATGTCTTCAACCCCAGCACCGGCGTGGTGCAGGCGCAAGTGCCGCTGGGCGATGCCGCTCTGCTGGACCGTGCGGTCGCCACGGCGCAGGCCGTGCAGCCCAAATGGGCGGCGATGAACCCGCAGCGCCGCGCCCGCGTGCTGTTCAAGTTCAAGGAACTGATCGAACAGAACATGCAAAGCCTCGCCGAACTGCTGGCGAGCGAGCATGGCAAGGTGGTGGACGACGCCAAGGGCGACATTCAGCGCGGGCTTGAGGTGGTGGAATTCTGCTGCGCCATCCCGCACATGCTGAAGGGCGAATACACGCAGGGCGCGGGCCCCGGCATCGACGTCTATTCGCTGCGCGCGCCGCTGGGCGTGGGCGCGGGCATCACCCCGTTCAACTTCCCGGCGATGATCCCGATGTGGATGTTCGCCCCCGCCGTGGCGGTGGGCAACACCTTCATCCTCAAGCCGTCGGAACGCGATCCCTCGGTGCCGAACCGTCTGGCCGAACTGTTCCTGGAAGCCGGCGCCCCCGAAGGCGTGCTGCAGGTGGTCCATGGCGACAAGGTGATGGTGGACGCGATCCTCGACCATCCGGGCATCGCCGCCGTCAGCTTCGTCGGATCGTCCGACATCGCGCACTACGTCTATTCGCGCGGCGTTGCCGCCGGCAAGCGCGTGCAGGCGATGGGCGGCGCGAAGAACCACGCGATCGTCATGCCCGATGCGGACATGGACCAGGCCGTCAACGACATCATGGGCGCCGCCTATGGTTCGGCGGGCGAGCGCTGCATGGCGCTGCCGGTCGCCGTTCCGGTGGGTGACGAGACTGCCGACATCCTGCGCGAAAAGCTGATCGCCGCGATCGACAAGCTGAAGGTCGGCGTGTCGAACGATCCCGAGGCGCAGTACGGCCCGGTCGTCACCGCCGTGCACAAGCAGAAGATCGAGAACTGGATCCAGACCGGCGTCGACGAGGGCGCGGAACTGGTCGTGGATGGTCGCGGCTTCTCGCTGCAGGGCTATGAGGAAGGCTTCTTCGTCGGCCCGTCGCTGTTCGACCACGTGACGCCGGAGATGAGCGCCTACAAGGAAGAGATCTTCGGCCCGGTGCTGCAGATCGTTCGCGCGAAGACGTTCGAGGAAGCGGTGGAGCTTCCCACCAGGCACCAGTACGGCAACGGCGTCGCCATCTTCACGCGCAACGGCCACGCCGCGCGTGAGTTCGTGAACCGCGTTCAGGTCGGCATGGTCGGCGTGAACGTGCCGATCCCGGTGCCGGTCGCCTACCACAGCTTCGGCGGCTGGAAGCGTTCGGCGTTCGGCGATCACAACCAGTACGGCATGGAAGGCGTCCGCTTCTGGACCAAGGTGAAGACCGTGACCCAGCGTTGGCCGGATGGCGGCGCGGGCGACAGCGCCTTCATCATTCCGACCATGGGGTGATATAGCGTTGCAGGAACAGCGGGGCTGCCCAGGGCGTTCTTCGTTGAATGCCTGAAGTGCAAAAGGACGTTTCGTGATGAATATCAGGACCGTAGCTGCCCCGCTTTCCCTCACCGTCGCGCTCGCTCTGGGCCTTGCGGCCTGCCACAAGCAGCCGCAGCCCGAAGCGACTGCGACGAGCGAGAGCCCGGTGGCGGACGCGGCGTCACAAGCCGTTCCGGCCCCGTTGCCGACCGAAATTCCGGAGGGCCTGCGCGGCCGCTGGGGCATGGTCGATGCGGACTGCACCAGCACCGCCGGCGATGCCAAGGGGCTGCTGACCGTCGATGCCAAGCGGCTAACGTTCTATGAAGCCGTCGCCTCGCTGGGCACCATCAAGTCGGCCTCCGACAAGGCGATAGACGCCGATTTTGCTTTTTCGGGCGAAGGGCAGAGCTGGAACCTTGACGTTGCGCTCTCCAGCCCCGACGGCGGCAAGACGCTGGTCCGCAAGGACACCGGGGCGGATGCGGCGCCGGGAACGCTCACATACAAGAAGTGCCCCTAGAGGCGCCACCAGACAGCAGCAGGATACTATGACCGAACAGTTTGGCCTCACCGAAGACCAACTCGCGATCCAGGAAACGGCGCGCAAGTTCACTGCCGACCGCATCACGCCCTTCGCGGCCGAGTGGGATGAGAAGCACCACTATCCGGTCGACGTGTGGAAGGCGGCGGGCGAACTGGGCTTCGGCGCGATCTACGTTTCGGAAGAGAACGGCGGCATCGGCCTGGGCCGTCTGGATGCGGCGCTGATCATGGAGGCCATGTCTTACGGCTGCCCGGCGACCAGCGCCTATATCTCGATCCACAACATGGTCGCCTGGATGATCGACAAGTTCGGCGACCAGCAGTTGAAGGATCGGTACCTGCCCGATCTGGTGACGATGGAGAAGATCGGCTCCTACTGCCTGACCGAACCCGGTTCGGGTTCCGACGCGGCGGCGTTGAAGGCGACGGCGCGGCTGGACGGCGATCACTACGTGCTCAACGGCACCAAGCAGTTCATCTCCGGCGGCGGCGTGAACGATGTCTACGTGGTGATGGCCCGCACGGGCGAGCACAAGTCGCGCGGGGTTTCCTGTTTCGTGGTGGACAAGGACACGGCCGGCGTTTCCTTCGGCGCACCGGAAAAGAAGCTGGGCTGGAACGCCTCGCCCACCGCGCAGGTGATCTTCGAGGACGCGCGCATTCCGGTCGAGAACCGCGTGGGCGCGGAAGGGGACGGTTTCAAATTCGCGATGGCGGGCCTCGACGGCGGCCGTCTGAACATCGGCGCTTGCTCGCTGGGCGGTGCACAGCGCTGCCTCGACGAAGCGATTGCCTATGTGAAGGATCGCAAGCAGTTCGATCAGCCGATCGCCGAATTCCAGAACACCCAGTTCCGCCTGGCCGACATGGCCGCCGAACTGGAAGCCGCCCGCGCGCTGCTCTACCTCGCCGCCGCGAAAGTGACCGCTGGCGCGCCGGACAAGACGCGCTTTGCCGCGATGGCCAAGATGATGGCCAGCGATACCGGCTCCTCCGTGGTCGACAGGGCGCTCCAGATGTTCGGTGGATACGGCTATCTGAAGGATTATCCCATCGAGCGGTTCTGGCGCGACTTGCGCGTCCATCGTATCCTTGAAGGCACCAACGAGGTCATGCGCATGATCATCGGGCGTGACCTCCTCAAGTAAGCCTTTACGGGGACGACCATGACCACCGATTTGCTGACAGAAGAACTGCTTACGTCCCGCGAAGGCATTGCCGGCGTGATCGCGCTGAACCGCCCCAAGGCGATTCACGCGCTGACTTTGGGCATGTGCGAGTCGATGAGCGATTCGCTCTCCGAATGGGCCGACGATCCCGGCGTGAAGGCCGTGTGGATCGAGCATAGCGAGGGGCGCGGTTTCTGCTCCGGCGGGGACATCAACCTGCTGCGCCGTTCGGCCTTGGAGGATGACGGCCATTCCGGCCGCCGGTTCTTCTTTGCCGAGTATCGGCTGAACCATCAGCTGTTCGAATATCCCAAGCCCGTTGTCGCTTTCATGGACGGTATCACCATGGGGGGCGGCGTCGGCATCTCGCAGCCCGCGCATTACCGCGTGGCGACGGAGAACACCCGCTTCGCCATGCCCGAGACCGGCATCGGCCTGTTCCCGGACGTGGGCGGCGGCTGGTACCTCTCGCGCCTGGAAGGGCGGCTGGGTCAGTTCCTGGCGCTGACCGGCGCGCGGCTGGATGGGGCCGAATGCCTCTGGGCCGGGCTTGCCACCCATTACCTGCAGAGCGAGGACCTGCCCGAAGCCAAGCGCCGCATCGCCGCCGGGCATGACATCGGCGCTGTGCTCACCGCGCTGTCGGTAACGCCGCCGGAGCCGAAGATCGCCGCGCACGATGCGCAGATCCGCAAGCACTTCGCGTTCGATACGCTGGAGCAGGTGCTGGCCTCGCTGGAAGGCGACGAGAGCGAGTGGGCCGTGCGCGAACTCGCCACCTTGCGCACCAAGAGCCCGCAGGCCTGCAAGGTCTCGCTGCGGCAGCTTGCCACTTCGCTGACGCTGGGCACTTTCGCGCAGAACATGGCCATGGAATACCGCATCGGCAGCCGCGTGCTGGTCCTGCCGGACTTTGCCGAGGGCGTGCGCGCAGTGATCGTCGACAAGGACCATGCGCCGAAGTGGAAGCCGGCCGAACCGGAGGGCGTGACCCCGGAGATGCTCGACGCGATCTTTGCGCCGCTGCCGCCCGAGGAAGAATGGAGGCCGATTTGACGTTTGCGACGCCGATCGATCTCTACCACGTCGTCAAGAAATCCTGGGGCCCCGACAGCATTCCCGACCCGTTCGATCCGACGAACCCGTGCCGCAACCAGTGCGCGGTAACGGCGCTGGCGGTGCAGCATTACTTCGGCGGGGACATCTTCAAGACGGCCACCAAGGGCGGTACGCATTTCTACAACCGGGTGGACGGCCGGTTCTGGGATCTGGCGGCCGACCAGTTCGACGAGCCGATCCCTTACGACAACACGCTGACCTCCGCCGACGAGGCGCACGAACACGCCAGCCCGGCCCATCTGGCCGCGCTGATCGCCAACATCGAAGCGAACACCTGAAGGAAAACTGATGAGCTACGAGACGATTCTGGTCGAGAAGAAGGGCAACGTCACTCTCATCACGCTGAACCGGCCGCAGGCGCTGAATGCGCTGAATTCGAAGGTTCTGGCCGAACTGATCGAAGCTTTCGCCGCGTTCGAGGCGGACAAGACGCAGGGTTGCGCGGTGTTGACCGGATCGGGCGAGAAGGCATTCGCTGCCGGCGCCGACATCAAGGAAATGGTCGAGAAGGCCAGCGCCGAATTCTACGCGCAGGACTTCTTCGCCGGCTGGACGGCGCAGATCGTCAAGACCACCCGCAAGCCCTGGATCGCGGCCGTGAACGGCTTCGCGCTGGGCGGCGGCTGCGAACTGGCGATGATGGCGGACTTCATCATCGCCTCTGAAAATGCCAAGTTCGGCCAGCCGGAAATCAAGCTGGGCGTGGCGCCGGGCATGGGCGGATCGCAGCGACTGGCCCGCGCGGTCGGCAAGTCGAAGGCGATGGACATGTGCCTGACCGGCCGCATGATGGACGCTGCCGAAGCAGAGCGTTCGGGCCTCGTCAGCCGCGTGGTGCCGCTCGATCAGCTTCTTGATGAGGCTCTGAAGGCCGCCGGGGCCATTGCCGGCATGCCGCCGCTGGCCGCGATGATGAACAAGGAAATGGTCAACCTGGCGTTCGAGACGACGCTGGACACCGGCCTCATCATGGAGCGCCGCATGTTCCAGGTGCTGACCGCCACCGAGGACAAGGCTGAAGGCATGGCCGCTTTCGTCGAGAAACGCCCGGGCGTCTGGAAGGGCCGGTAATATCCATTGGCGTCATCCCAGCGAAAGCTGGGATCGTTGTGGGCCGGGCACGACTTATGGCTGCCCGGCTATGCAACTGACCTAGCGTAAAGCGACAGCGATCCCAGCTTTCGCTGGGATGACGGGCTTGTGCCTGTGAGATTGGGAGAGAATGTCATGAAAATCGCCTTCATCGGTCTCGGCAACATGGGCGGCGGCATGGCTGCCAATCTCGTCAAGGCCGGGCACTCCGTGAACGCCTTTGACCTTTCCGGCGATGCGCTTGCCCGCGCGGCGGAGCAAGGCTGCGCGGTGTTCGAGACGGTTCCCGACGCGGTTGAGGGTGTCGACGCCGTCGTCACCATGCTGCCGAATGGCGGGATTGTCCGCGCCGTCTACACGCAGGAAGTCTTCGGCAAGGCGCCCAAGGGTGCGCTGTTCCTCGACTGTTCGACCATCGATCTCGCCACCGCGCGCGAAGTGGTCGAACTGGCGCATGGCGAAGGGTACGAGATGGTAGACGCGCCCGTCTCCGGCGGGATCGCGGCGGCCAATGGCGGCACGCTGACGTTCATGGTCGGCGGCAGCGATGCGGTGTTCGATCGCGCGAAGGGCGTGCTGGAGCCGATGGCCAAGGCGGTGATCCATGCGGGCGACACCGGGGCAGGGCAGGTTGCCAAGATGTGCAACAACATGCTGCTGGCGATCCACATGATCGGCACGTGCGAGGCGCTGGCGCTGGCCGAGAAGGCGGGCCTCGATCCGCAGACGTTCTATGAGATCAGCTCGAAGGCCACCGGCTATTGCTGGTCGCTCAACGACTATACGCCGATGCCCGGCGTCGGCGCGACCAGTCCGGCGGACAATGGCTATGCGGGCGGTTTCGCCTCGGCGCTGATGCTGAAGGATCTGCGCCTTGCGATGGCGGGGGCGGAGACTTCGGGCGCGACCGTGCCGATGGGCGAGCATGCGACGAAGATCTACGAGGCTTTTGTTGAGGCCGGCAATGGCGGCAAGGATTTCGGGGCGATCTTCACGACGCTTTGATCGGATTGCAATCTCGCTGATCAACCAACCTCGTCATCCCCGCGTAGGCGGGGATCCCGCTTCCTTCTTCAACGCCAAGGCTGAGACGCACCGTCACCAAGAAAAGCGGGGCCCCCGCCTTCGCGGGGGCGACGGTGTGTAAGGTTGAAAGTCTGGGGTCAGGGCGCGACCGTAGCCCCGCTCAAGCCGCCATCATCTCCGCGCGGCCGTCCAGCACCACGCGGTTACGGCCGTCGCGCTTGGCGCGGTAGAGCGCGGCGTCGGCGGCCTTGATCAGCGTGGAGCCGTCGCGCTCCATGGCCTCTTCCCAGGTGGCGATGCCGAACGACATCGTCGTCAGGCCCAGCATCCGACCGCCCTGGTGGACGGTAAGCTCGCTGATTGCCTGACGGACCATCTCCACCCGCTCGGCGAGCACCCCGGCGGATGACCCCGGCGCGATGATCGTGAATTCTTCTCCGCCGAAGCGGCAGATCACGTCGCCGTCGCGGAAGCGCGTGCGCATCTCCGCCGCCACGGCGTGAAGCACGGCGTCGCCTGCCTCATGCCCGAATTCGTCGTTGAAGCGCTTGAAGTGGTCCACGTCGCACATGACCAGGCTGAGCGGACTGCCGGTGCGCGTGGCGCGGGCGATTTCCAGCGCCAGTGTCTCTTCCATGTAGCGGCGATTGAACAGGCCGGTCAGCGGATCGCGGATGGTCTGTTCGCGCAGGCCACGCTGGAGGCGATGGTTGACGAGGGCGGACGCGATATTCTCGGTCAACACGGTCAGGCGGAAGCGGTTTTCGGCGCCGACCACACCCTTCAGGTAAAGCACGCCGATCACTTCGCCACCGGCCAACAGCGGTTCGCAATGGTAGTGGTCGGTATGGTCGCCCACGTGGGCGCAGACGATGTCCGAGCCCGGTTCGATCACGAAATGGCTCTGGCCGCGGCGCAGCGCCCAGCACTGGTCCGGCGCGAAACCGGCGGTTTCCACTTCCAGCCCGGCCCAGGAGGCGATCGGCACCAGCAGGTTGCGCGAATTGTTGTGGGCGTAGAGTGCGCCGGGGATCTCCGGCAGCACGCGCGGAACGAAGACGCGGATGATGGAGGCCAGCTCCTCGTCGGTGCGGGCAGCCTGCATGCGATGGGCCATGCCGCCCAGCAGTTCGATCACCTCGCCACGTTCGCGCAGCACTTCGGCATTGCGGCTGAGTTCGTGGTTGGCGTGGTGGAGTTGCTCGGCGCTGGTCACCTGATCGGCGACGGCGGCCTGCAATTCGTCCGCCATGGCGTTGTAGCCCTTCGCAAGACGCTGGAACTCGCTGGATTCCATGCGCGCGGTGATGCGCGCGCTGCGGTCTCCGGAACCGAGCTGGCCCATAACGGCCATCATCTGTTCGACCGGGCGGCGAAGGCGGCCGATCAGCGCGGTGGCCATGAACGTGATGGTGATCACCGTGATCGGCGTGCCGAAGATGACCAGCCAGCGGATACTGTCGAGACGGATCTGCACCGCCTGCATGCGTTCGGCTGCCAATGCGCGTTCGGCGTCGAGCAGGTCGTTCAGGCGCGCATTGACCAGCATCATCAGGTCACGGCCCTTGCCGGTGGCGACGCGGCTGCGGGCACCGGCAAAATCGTCCGCGCGGGCAAGGCGGCCGGTCTCGTCCAGCGCCTGGGCGCGCTGGGCGATCAGCGATTGCACCTGCCGCGCACGGGTATTTTGCAACGGATTGTCGGAGGTCAAGGCCACCAGCGTGGCGGCATCGCGGCGGGCGGCGGCAATCTCATTGGCGACGCTGGCGGCGAATTCCGCATTCTGCGTCAGCACGAAGCCGCGCTGGCCGGACTCTGCGGCCTGCAGGTGGCGCATCGAGCGGCTGCCGGTTTCCAGCACTTCGGACGAATGCGCCACCCAGCCAAGACTCGTGCGCATCTGCGCCGATGCATCGAGCAGCAGGCCGGCCAGAACGGCCAGCACCACGCTGAGAATGGCGCAGAGGACGACGATGCGCCGGGATAACGATCCGACCAAGGGAAACTCCATAGAGGGCAAGGCTCCGCCCTCGGTCAATCGTAGGATTCTTGCAACCTCAATCGGTTGCATTGGGCCAACTTTTTGCTGGGCACCTGCCCGAAAATCGACGAATCGAGCGCGCGAAGCAGTTACGGCGCGTCAGGTGGTGGTGCGCGTCGTTCGCGCTCGAATCGCGGCAGGCGCATGCCTTTGGTGCGGCTGGTCAGGTGCCAGCGCCGGCACAGCGGGCAGCGATAGGGGCGCAGTGTCACCTCCGCGCGCGCGACCACGGCCAGAGCCTCTTCTTCCGTTTCGAAGCGCTTCTTGCGCTGGCAGATGCCGAGCGTCGTCTTCATCCGGTTTAGGGCCGGAAGGAGAGCGCGATCAGCGCCAGGCCGATCGCCGCCGCAATGATCCCGCCAATGCGCGTGCCGCGATCCGTGCGGTGCGGCGGATATGCACACAGCGCCCGCCGTTCCTCGAAGTAGGTTTCCGGCGCGCCGCCATCCAGTTCGGCCAGTCGATTCTGCCACTGCGCCACGCTGGCCGCGCGTTTGCGGGCGGGCCATAGCGCTTTCGGCAGCCCGCCGATCAGAGTGGCGACGCCGAGGGCCAATGACTGCATGTCCATGCCTGTGACAGAGCCTGATTGCGTCAGCCCAGCAGCCGGGCGCCCAGCAGCATGAGCAACTTTACATCCAAGGCATAGCCCGCGTTGCGCCATTCGGCGATCCGGCGCTCTATCCCGGCCATGGGCACGCGGTGGACAATGATGTCCTCGCTATCCACGCCGCCGCCTTCGCCCACTTTCACCAGATCGTGCGCGCGGAACAGCGTGAAGCTTTCGCTGACCATGCCGGGCGATGAGTAGAATTCGCCCAGGTTTTCCATGCGGCCGGCGTGGTAGCCGGTCTCTTCCTCCAATTCGCGCGCGGCGGCGACGCTGGCGTCTTCGCCCACCACATCGTCATGGTCGCCAACGAGCCCGGCGGGCAGTTCGATGCAGCGCTTGCCCAGCGGCACACGGTACTGGTCGACCAGGATCACGTGGTCTTCGGCATCGATCGGCAGGATCACCGCGGCACGGATGCCGCGCGCGCGGCTGACGTATTCCCAGCGGCCGCGCTTGCGGGTGGTGATGAACCTGCCCTGCCACATCACCTCGTCAGGCGCGTCGGCATCGGGGGGGAGGGGCAGGTGGGTCAATTCGGTCATACTTCGATCAGCCTGTCGGGTAGTTCGTTGATATCGTCATCGGCGCGCGGGAAATGTTCGGACAGGATCGCGCCGACCTTGCCGACCGCCACCACCATGCCGTCCGCCACGCGGTCTTCGCCCACATGGGCAAGCATCGCGGACATCACATGGCCCCAGACTTCCGGGTCCACTTTGGCGGCGATGGCCTTGTCCGCCACGATTTCCGCCCGGTGTTCGCGCATCGAAAGGTAGATGAGCACCCCGGTGCGGCCCACCGTGCGCTGTTCCGCGCCGATGCGGAAGGCGCGCAGGGCATGGGCGTGCACGCGCATGGTCTTCACCGGGCCGGGCACCAGCCAGAACTTCAGCGGCTGCCACAGTTGCAGCGCCAGCATCGCCCCGAACTTGATCGCAACCACGCCGGCAGCCAGGCCGATGATCATGCGCGGCGTCCATTCGTGGCCCCACTCGGCCAGCATGTGGTCGTAAAGGCCCATGTAGAAGCCGGGCGCAATCGTCAGCGCGGCGAGGGCGAGGAACGCCACGACCGCGCTCCAGGCCAGGGCAACGTCGGTATAGCCGTCCGAACGGTCCGCCAGCACGGTGACGATTTCGCCCGAGCTGTGCATTTCGGCTTCGCCCACGGCGGCGCTGATACGGGCGTGATCCTCGGGCGAAAGGTAGATGGGTGAGGGCATGTCCGGGTCTCTCTCCTCTACCAGCTTCCGCTCGCGCCGCCGCCGCCGAAGCTGCCGCCGCCACCGGAAAAGCCATCGCCTCCGCCGAAACCGCCGCCGCCGCCCCAGTGATCGTCGTCATCGTCGCGGCCGAACGGGCCGGGCATCCAGATGATCGGACCGCCAAGGCCGCTGCGGCGGCGGCCGCCGCCGCGCGCCTCGTTGATCATCGGCAGCACCACGAACAGCACGATGAAGCCAATGAAGATGATGGTGCCGATCGGAAAGCCGCCTTCCTGCGGCTTGCGCGCGGCATCGGCATCCGCCGCCACCTTGCGGGCCTGATCGGGCGGCAGGGTCAATTGCTTGATCAGCGCATCGGCGCCGGCATTGATTCCGCCGGGATAGTCGTTGGCCTTGAAGCGGGGAAGAATCTGGTTGTTGATGATCAGGAACGAGAGGCCGTCGGTGATGATCGGTTCCAGACCGTAGCCGACCTCGATCCGCACCTTGCGCTCGTTCGGTGCCACGATCAGCAGGGCGCCGGTGTTCTTGTCCTTCTCGCCGATGCCCCAGGCGCGGCCGAGCTGGTAGCCGTAATCGGAAATCTCGTAGCCCTGCAGGCTGGGCAGGGTGACGACCACCAGCTGGCGGCCGGAGTTCTTCTCCAGCGCGTCCAGCTTCTGGGTCAGCTGCGCCTCCTGATCGTCGGGGATGATGTTGGCATCGTCGACGACGCGGCCGGTCAGCTTGGGGAACGTCGGTTCGGCGGCCGCCTGCTGGGCAAGCAGCGCGCCGAAGGCCAACAGGATGGCCGCAGCAACGGCCCGGAGGGCGTTCACCGGATCACATCTTGCCTTCGAGGCTGGGCGCCACTTCCGCGCCCGGCGTCGTCGCCTGATAGGGTACCAGCGGGTCCGCGCCGCGCAGCTTGGCGCCGATCATCGTCGGGAAGGTGCGGACTTCGGTGTTATAGTCCTGCACTGCCGCGTTGTAATCGCGCACGGAGATGCGGATGCGGTTTTCCTGACCTTCAAGCTGGCTCTGCAGCATCTGGTAGTTCACGATCGACTTGAGGTCGGGATAGCGTTCCACGCTGACCAGCAGGCGCGAGAGGCTGTCGCCGAACTGGGACTGGGCGGCCTGGAACTGCTGCATCTTGGCAGGATCGTTGAGATCGCTGGCATTGACCTGCACGCTGGTGGCCTTGGCGCGGGCTTCCACCACGCCGGTCAGGATTTCCTTTTCCTGCGTGGCCGCACCCTTGGCCACGGCGGCAAGGTTGGGCACCAGGTTGGCGCGTTCCTGGAAGGCGGCCTGCACGTCGGCCCACTTGGCCTTGGCAGCTTCCTGCTTGGTCGGCACGGAGTTGAAGCCGCAGCCGGCCAGCGATGCCGTCACGCCCACGACAAGGGCGGCGCGGCCGATACGCGATGCAGGGGAAAGGCGCATGGGGGGTGATCCTCCTGATGGACTTATGCTCAAAGACGGACCGGAACGGTCGCGTCTCGTCCTGTTGGCATAGATAGCAGGCGTATATGCCGGTTCAAGCACCGGCGCCATTGCAACTTATGGTTGCAACCGATTGTTACCAAAGGGCCATTGTGGCAAATCTGCGCGGTGCGGCCAGGCAGACTTGCCCGAGAAACTCAGGGGATCAGTTCATTATGCTACAGGAATTCAAGACCTTCATCGCCCGCGGCAATGTGCTGGATCTGGCGGTGGGCGTGATCATCGGCGCCGCTTTCGGCAAGATCGTGTCCTCGCTGACGGACGATGTGATCATGCCGTTCATCGGCCTGATCACCGGCGGCATCGATTTCAGCAATAAGTACGTGGTGCTGGGATCGGTCCCCGCCGGGTACACCGGGCCGATGACCTATGCCGGGCTGAAGGCCGCAGGCGTGGCCATGTTCGGCTATGGCGCGTTCCTGAATGCCGTGATCAATTTCCTGATCCTGGCCTTCGTCATCTTTCTTATCGTGCGTCAGGCCAATCGCCTCATGCCCGCCAAGAAAGTCGCGCCTGCCGGCCCCACCGAAGTGGAACTGCTGGCCGAAATCCGCGACGCGCTGAAGAAGTAGTCGCAGAAATAATCCATCAGGGGAAACTGCCGGGAAATCCGGCGCGGAGGGCGGGGAGGGCGCAAGCTCTCCCCCCTTTTCTTTTGCGGCGGACGCCCTATATGCGTCTCTGCCGGCTTGCCGGCTATGATGATAAACTGCGCCGTACAATAGGCACAGCGGACCCGGGGGCGGTACCCGGCGGCTCCACCATCACCCGTCCAGCCAGGCTGGGCAACCCTGTTGTCGCAGGGGTGATGACGGGGCCGAACTAGGATCGACGTGTGTTGAAAAGCGGTGTTTTCTTCCGGGCTGAGTAACCCGTTCAAGGCTCAAAACTCATAAGTGCCAACGACAACGAAGCACTTGCTCTCGCGGCGTAATTCTAGGGCCTAGCGGCCTGAAGTTACAAAGTTAGAACACGGTTGGACCCACCGGGTAACAGAAGCGGATTCCAGGGGCTGGGGGCGAGCCTTGCAACAGAATCGCCCTACCTTCCTTTCATTTTCCGTCACACGGCAGCCGGGTTAAGCGGCGCGCCGGTGCCTGTTCGCGGGTTGGCGCGGATACGGCGCGAAAGCCAGTGCGATGGACGCTCCACTGCTGCCCAGAGCAGGGTGGCGCCACCGATGCAGACGGCCAGGATCAGCACCAGGCAGATCAGGTCGGCGGCGGGCCCATCGCCGAATAGCCGATGCCCCACGAAAGCTGCGGCACCGGTCAACGGGTTGTGGACGAGGTAGAGGCTGTAGGAAATCGCGCCCAGAAACTGCAGCCAGCGCCAGTTGAGGCCGCCCTGCGCCCAGCCGCTGCGCATCGCCAGATAGAGCAGGATCGCGGTCAGTGCGGCGGTGCGATCGAAGCCCGGCGTTGCCAATAGCACCGCGCCGAGGATCAGGCAGGCCAGCCTGGCCACTTCCGAATCCACCGCTCTCCGCGCCAGTACGCCCAGGTAGAACACGCCCCAGTGCTGCACGAACACGCCTGACCAGTCCTGTCCAAACTGGCCGAGGGCGGAGGCGAGCGCCAAAGCCCACATTGCCAGGGCGGGCCAGGGCGCCAGCGGCCATCCCGCACGCGTCCATTTCGCGCGGATCAGCAGCATCAGCGCAAGGAAGACGTAAAACTGGATTTCGTAGGCCAGCGTCCAATAGGCGAGGTTGATCGGCGCGATCTTCAGCAGATCCTGCAGATAGAATACGTGTGCGGCGATCTGTCCGGCGGTGGGCATCAGATGGGGTTGATGCCGCACCATCGCCGAGAACCCGGCAAAGGCGATGGCAAGCGCGATCGACACCCAATAGGCCGGGGCAAGGCGGATCGACCGCCGCACCAGAAACCGGCCAAAGTCGGCGCCGTTTGCGATCGGTATGTCTGCGGGGCTCCTGCCGATAAGGCTATGCGCGATCACGAAGCCGCTGAGCGTGAAGAAGATCGCAACGCCCAGATGCCCGTCCGCGAAAAGGAACGGCGAAAGCGGGGCCAGGCTCTTGAGGTGCCCGCCTTCGGCGGCGTGGAACAGCAGGACCCAAAGGCAGGCGATTCCGCGCAATGCCTGGATGACCGTATAGTTCGTGCGACTCTCCGCCATGGCCGCAGAGTGTCAGCCAAGGCGCCGCCCGGGCAAGAATCAGGACTGCGGACGGCAAAGGAAGGGCGGAAGAATCGGGAGCCCGAAAGGCCTCTCGGCAGATCAGGCGGCTTCACGCTCCGGAAGCGCGGCTCGGCCCGGGGCTGGCTCCGCTGCGGCCAGCCGCTGCGCCTTCTCGTACTTCAGGGCGTCCAGGATCTTGCCGCCGGCCATGAACACCGCGCCGGTGCAGGCCAGGAACAGCAGCTTGCCGCCAAAGCCCGGGAAGCGGGTGAGATAGACGCTGCCGCGCTCCACCGCGCCCAATGCGAGCGCGTAGATGATCATGTAGGCTTCCCAATTCGTCTTGATGACAAACAGACGGGCGATCTTGCGAAACATGACGTTCCTTCTCGGCCTCGCCCCCACCTTGCTCTCATTCCACTGAGCAACGTCCATGCCAGTCACGGGTTCCAGGCGGACTTGATGGTTGACGAGTCCTTACAATGTAAGCCTTTCCGACGCTGTTGTAAGAGGGGCCGACGAGGTACTCCCTTTGCGGCACACTGCGGTAATGCGGGTGAAGGGCCTGTTGCCATTTGCGGATCGATGGGGCATACGGGCGGCGATTCCTCCCCGGGACAGTCTTGGCTACTATCACGGACGCGCCGTGCTCCCACGAGCTGCGCGTATGGACTGCGAGGAATGATGACTGACAATTTGGAACGTTCCGGCCGCGTCGCACGCGGTGGCCTGCAGGTTGACGCTGCGCTGGCGCGCTTTGTCGAAGAACAGGTACTGCCGCCGGTGGGGCTGGATTCCGCGGCTTTCTGGAGCGGCTTTGCAGCGCTGGTGGGTGGCTTCGCCCCGCGCAACCGGGCGCTGCTGGCGAAGCGGGACGATCTTCAGGCCCGGATCGACGCATGGCATCTGGCCCGCGCCGGCAAGCCGATCGATCAGGGCGAATATCAGGCCTTCCTGCGCCAGATCGGCTATCTGGTTCCCGAACCGGGCGATTTCACGATCGGCACCAAGGGCGTCGATCCCGAAATCGCGACCATGGCGGGGCCGCAACTGGTCGTTCCCGTGCTCAACGCGCGCTTCCTGCTGAATGCCGCCAATGCCCGCTGGGGCAGCCTTTACGACGCCTTCTACGGCACCGATGCGCTGGATGCGGCGCCTGCACAGGGCAAGGTTTATGACCCGGTGCGTGGCGCAGCGGTGATCGCGGCCGGGCGCGCGTTTCTGGACAAGGCGCTGCCGCTGGCCGCAGGTTCCTGGACAGATGCGGAAACGGTCGATGCGCCGCTGTCCGATCCGTCGCAGTATGTGGGCGAGACGGCGAAGGGCCGTCTCTATCGCTCGAACGGGCTTGGCATCGAAATCGTCGTCGATCCATCGAGCCCGGTCGGTGCGACCGACAGGGCGGGCGTTGCCGATATCGTCCTGGAATCCGCGCTGACCACCATCGTCGATCTGGAAGATTCGGTCGCGACGGTCGATGCGGAGGACAAGCTGGCCGCCTATGCCAACTGGCTTGGCGTGATCCGCGGCGATTTGACCGAGACCTTCGAGAAGGGTGGCAAGACGCTGACCCGGGCGCTGGCGGACGACAAGACCGTCACCGTGGCCGGCGGCAAGTCGGTCGATCTGCCGGGGCGTTCGTTGCTGTTCATCCGCAATGTCGGCCACCTGATGACCAATCCGGCCATCCTGCTGCCCGATGGCAGCGAGATTCCCGAAGGGGTGATGGATGCCGTGCTGACCAGCGCGATCGGCAAGCAGGACGTCATGGGCCTCACCCGGTTCGGCAACAGCCGCGAAGGGTCCATCTACATCGTCAAGCCGAAGATGCATGGGCCGGAAGAGTGCGCCTTCACCAACGACCTGTTCGATGCCGTGGAAGACCTGCTGGGGCTGGAACGCCATACGATCAAGGTTGGCGTCATGGATGAGGAGCGGCGCACGTCGGCCAATCTTGCCGCCTGCATCCATGCCGTGAAGGACCGCATCGTCTTCATCAACACCGGCTTCCTCGACCGTACGGGGGACGAGATCCACACGTCGATGCGGGCGGGGCCGATGATCCGCAAGAATGCGATCAAGGCCTCTGCCTGGATCGCCGCTTACGAGAAGCGCAACGTTGCCATCGGCCTGGCGCACGGGCTTTCGGGCGTGGCGCAGATCGGCAAGGGCATGTGGGCCGCGCCGGACATGATGCGGGACATGCTGGAGCAGAAGATCGGCCATCCCCAAACCGGCGCCAACACCGCATGGGTGCCTTCGCCCACGGCGGCGACGCTGCATGCGATGCATTACCATCAGGTCGACGTGTTCGGCTTGCGGGAAGAGATCGCGCAGGGGGAGGTTCCGGGGCTCGACCTGCTGCTGCAGGTTCCGCTGGCCGACGGCGTGAACTGGTCCGAGGGCGAGATTCGCGAGGAACTGGAGAACAATGCGCAGGGCCTGCTCGGCTATGTCGTGCGCTGGATCGACCAGGGCGTCGGCTGCTCCAAGGTGCCGGACATCAACGATGTCGGCCTGATGGAAGACCGCGCCACCCTGCGCATTTCCAGCCAGCACATGGCCAACTGGCTGCTGCACGGGGTCTGCAGCAAGGCGCAGGTGATGGACGCGCTGCACCGCATGGCGGCCAAGGTCGATGCCCAGAACGCCGGCGATCCGCTCTATGAGCCGATGGCGGGCAACTGGGATACCTCCTTCGCTTTCCGCGCGGCCTGCGATCTGGTGTTCAAGGGCGTGGAACAGCCGAACGGCTATACCGAGCCGCTGCTCCATGCCTGGCGCCTGCGCAAGAAGGCCGAGGCGTCGACTATGGTGGATGCCTGATATCGGCCGAGTGGCGGTCTTAACTTCCTTTTGAAGCTTGGCGGATATGGTCCCCGGGTGTTGAGTTCCGGGGGCCGTATTCCATGAAGGAGCAGAAGATACTCGCCGGAAAGCGGACGCACATGGCTGTGCGACTGCGGGTGCGGGGTTCTGCGCGTGAAGGCGATGCCCATGTGACAGGCGCCAGCACGCGCGCGCTGCGCCTGTCGATGGCCACGCCGCCGGCGCGTGGGGAGATCGTCGAGGTCATGGTGGGCCGGCAGTCGCTGGTCGGCTGGGTGCGCTGGCGGATCGGCCGGCGTTGCGGCATCGGGCTGGCCGAGCCGATCAACGTGATCGCGCTGCTGGCGGGCGACGTGGTTCCCCTTGTGCTGCCGCCCGCAACGGAAATGGCCTTTCAGCCGCGCCGTACGTTGATGGCGGCGCTCGCCTCGGACGGGCCGATCCAGGGGCGCCTGCTTCAGGCGGTGGTCATCCTGGCGATCCTGACATGCGGCACGGCATGGGTTCTCCACGTCGCCGGCATGACGGGCTGACCGAAGACCCCGATTTCAACCAAATGCCCGTCAGGACAGTTCGCGCGCCACGCTGACGAATTCGGCAACCGAGAGTGTTTCCGCGCGGCGCTGCGCATCGATGCCTAGCCGTTCCAGCGCGGCCAGCGCGCCGGGAACCCCCTTCAGGCTCTGGCGCAGCATCTTGCGGCGCTGGCCGAAGGCGCCTTCCGTCACCCGTTCCAGTACGCGCATGGAAACGCCTTCGGGTGCCTCACCCGGGACCACGTGGATGATGGCGGACATCACCTTGGGCGGCGGGGTGAAGGCGCTGCGGTGCACTTTCAGCGCCAGCTTCGATTTCGAACGCCACTGGGCCAGCACGGCCAGGCGGCCATAGGCGGAGGTGTCGGGATCGGCGACGATGCGGCGGGCCACTTCCTCCTGGAACATCAGCGTCAGCGATTGCCACTGCGGCGGCCAGGATTCCCCCGAAAGCCAGCCGGTGAACAGCGCGGTGCCGACGTTGTAGGGCAGGTTGGAGGCGATATGGTAAGGCCCGTCGAACAGCGTCGCCGGGTCGATCTTCATCGCATCGCCCTCGATCACTTTCAGCTTGCCGGGAAACGCTGCCTCCAGTTCCGCAAGCGCGGGCAGGCAGCGGCGGTCCATCTCGATGGCGGTGACGTTCGCGCCGGCGCGCAGCAGCGCGCGGGTCAGGCCGCCGGGGCCGGGGCCGACTTCCAGCACGTTGGCGCCGTCGAGGCTGCCGGGGATCGCGGCGATCCGGTCCAGCAACTGCTCGTCGAACAGGAAGTTCTGGCCCAGCGCCTTGCTGGCCGAGAGTCCGTGCCTTGCGATCACTTCGCGCAGAGGGGGCAGAGTGGGGGTGGTCATGCGGTAATTCCTGCAGTGGCCCTGCGTGCGGCGCATTCGCCGGCCATGCGCAGGGCCGCGATCATCGCGCCCGCGCTGGCCACGCCCTTTCCGGCGATGGCGAAGGCGGTGCCGTGATCGGGGGAGGTGCGCACGATGGGCAGGCCCAGCGTGACGTTGACGCCGGCGTCGAAGTCCAGCGTCTTGATCGGGATCAGTGCCTGATCGTGATACATGCAAAGCGCCACGTCGAACCGGTCGCGCTCATGCGCGGCGAACAGGGCGTCCGCCGGATGCGGGCCGGTGACGGCAAGGCCCTCTGCCGCCAGCGCGGCGATGGCGGGCACGATGGTGTCGATTTCCTCGCGCCCCATGCGTCCGTCTTCGCCGGCATGGGGGTTGAGGCCGGTGATCGCGATGCGTGCGGGCGAAAGGCCGAAGTCCCGCGCCAGCGCGCGGGCGACGATCCGCGCCTTGCGCTCGATCAGGTCACGGGTGAGCAGCGTGGGCACTTGCGTCAGCGCCACGTGGACGGTCAGCGGCACCGTGCGCAAATTCGGGCCGGCCAGCATCATCACCGCATCGTCATGCGCCACGCCGCAGGCATCGGCGCAGAATTCGGTCTGCCCGGGCTGGGTGAAGCCCACTTCGGCCAGTTTCGACTTGGCGATGGGGCCGGTGACGATCGCACCCGCCGCGCCGGAAACCGCCAGCGCGGCGGCTTGAGTCAGCGAATGGAGCGCCAGTTCGGCACCTTCATGCGAAGGCTGGCCGAATTGAACCGGCGCATCCGCATCGCCCAGCACCGGCAGGCCGCTGGCGAAGGCACTCACGGCTTCGGCAGGATCGGCAATGCGGATCACCGGCAGGTCGATGCCGCGCGTGCGGGCGGCGGCGGCCAGAACCCGGCTGCCGCCCACCACGAAGAACGGGGCCAGTGCAGCCTCGCTGCGGCGGACCCAGCTTTCCGCGATCAGTTCCGGGGCGATCCCGGCAGGATCGCCCAGCGAAACGGCGAGCGGCGCCGCAGGCATGGCTTCGAAGCCGCTCATCAAGGGATCAGTTGTATTCGATGATCGCGTCACGCCGAAGGTCGCGCAGGTACATCTGCGCGCGCTTGTTGACGCGGTCGTCCTCGATCTGGGCCTGAAGCTGTTCGAAGCTGGGGCCCGAATCGACCTGCGGATCGTCGCGGCCGCAGAGCATCAGGATGCGCACGCCCTCGGTCAGCGAACCGAAGGGCGGCAGCGTCTCGCCGGGCGAGAGGTTGAGGATCGAGGTCTGGATCGGGCCGGGCAGATCGCGCGCCTTGACCTGGTCGTTGGTGACGACCTGCGCGCCGATGCCGGTGGCAACCTTGTCCACGTCGCCGCAACCCTTGGCGGTGGCGATGGCCTTGGCGAAGGCTTCGGCCTTGCCGTTGGCGTCCGCCTCGCTGATGCCCTTGGGGAAGTTGATCGAGATCTGCTTCAGCGACAGCACGGCGTCGCGCGGATCGGCGGTCAGCACCTGGCGCTTGTCGATCAGGTAGATGATGTCGAAACCGCCGGGCACTTCGACCGGGCCGACCAGCTGGCCGGGCTGCATGTCGCGCGCAGCGGTGGCCAGTTCGGCGGGCAGCTGGCCCAGGCGGATCCAGCCGAGGTCACCGCCGACCGCGGCGGTGGACGCCTGCGAATACTGGCGGGCATAGGCCACGAAGCTGCCGCCCTGCTTCAGCTGCTGCACGATCTGCATCGCGTTCTGGTAGACCTGCTGCGACGATTCGGGGGTCGAGGACAGGTAGATCTCGCCCAGGCGGTATTCGTCGGTGCCCTTGGCCGCCTTCATGCGCTCCAGCATTTCGTTCACTTCGTCGTCGGAGACGTTGATGAACGGTTGGACGTTGCGCTGCAGCAGGCGCTGCCACGAAAGCTCGCCACGGATCTGGCGCTTCAGCGATTCGGGCGAGGAGCCGACGCGCTTCAGGTAGCCGTCCATGGCCTTGGTATCCTGGCCGAAGTTCTGCGAGGCGACACGGGCATAAGTCTGCTCGATGTCCGCATCGTCCACCGTCACGTCGGCGGCCTTGGCGCCCTGGATCTGCAGGGTTTCGTCGATCAGGTTGCGCAGCACCTGAAGGCGCAGGCGCTTCTTCTCTTCCTCGTCGATCTTGCCCTGGTTCGCGGCCAGGATCAGCGCCAGGCGCTGGTCGACATCGGTACCGGTGATGATGTCGCCGTTAACCACGGCCGTGGCGCGGCGCAGGTTCGGGTTGTCGTTGCCGAAGATCTTGACGTCGTCGGGAATGACGATGTCGCCCTGTTCGGACGTGGAAGATGCCACCGGGGCTTCGGCCTGCGCGAACGCGGCCGTCGACGACGCGAGAGGGGAGAGGGCGGACGCGATTGCGCCACCGGCGATCGCGCAATTGCGTGCCGCGCGCTTGAACCTGCTACCTTGGATTGCTGTCACCGTGTTCTCTATCCCGTCTGCGACCGGTCATTCCCGGTCCCGGACACGGGGGCAAAGCGCCCCGCGCACGTTCTCCGGCCTATGTCGGCCTGCGGCTTAACCGAAACTGAGTGCGTCCGATAGCGGCTTTGGCATGGCCTGCCAACGCTCCGGACGCACCCGATCAACCAATTGATGCGTCTGTCGATACCTATGTCTGAAGTAAGCGGTCCGCCCTCAGCGTCGGCCTCAATGCACGCCGATGTTCTTGAGGGCGAAGTGAAGCTGGAAGGAATTGCCCTTGCGCGCGTCGCCGTTGGATACGTAGTCGCGGCGCCAGGTCAGCGCGATTTCAAGGCAATCGTCCTCATAGGCGAAGCCCAGACGCGTGCGCAGCGGCTGGAAACCGTCCGATCCGTTGGTGGGATCCTCGCTCTTGTCGGTCAGGTTAACGACCGCCGATCCGAACATCGACCAGTAGTTCGCAAAGGCCACGCGGCCGGCGGCGCGCACTTCCTCACGATCCTGAAGATCCTCGATCATGTTCGAGATGTTGCGGTCCAGCTTGGCGTAACCCATTTCGAAATAGGTCTGATTGCTGCCCAGCGAGAGGTCGAATTCGTTGCGGCGCCAGGCCAGCGTGTCCTTGTCCAGCCGGAAGCGGTGAATCACGCTGACGAAGTTGCGGTAGCGCACCTCGGTCCGGCCGACGAAGTCCGACACCTTGTCGGCAAGGCCGGTGCCGTCGGGCAGGATCTGCTCTTCGTTGCTGAGCCGGATGGACTGGCCCATCGTGCTCTTGATCCGCCAGCGCGGCCGCTCGAACGTCCAGTCGAACCCGTAGGTGAAGCGCACGCCATCCTCGAACCGGTCGTAACCGGGGAAGCGGTTGAGCGAGAAGAGGTTGGTATCCTCCAGTTCGATCGCGCGCGAATCCTCGTTGGGAATTTCCAGGTTGCGGATATGCGGCGTGGCGACCAACTGGATGCGCGGGGTGAGCACTTGCGTGCCGCCGAATACCTGCCCCACCAGCGGCCACTTCACGTCGGCCGCGGCCAGCGCGATCACGCGGCCCTGCCAGCCCGATTCGCCGCGGTAGAGCAGCGTGGTGGTCGTATCGTTCTCGTCCGAGTGGTAGACGTCGCCGCGAAGCAGGCCGGTCAGCACCAGTTCCTGGCCCATGCTGGTGACCTTGCGCAGCGACCACTGGGCGCTGGCGAAGGCGCGCTGGGTATCCTGCCCTTCCTTGCGGGAGATGCCCATGGTGTTCGCTTCCAGCTCGAACTTGCCGCCCAGCAGCGGGTCGTCGATGCGGCGGCGATAGTCGATCACCGGCAGGGCCACCGGCATCAGGCCCTGATCCTGCCCGGAACGCATGGTCTGCGTGGTGTATCCGGCGAAGGAGAAATAGCTGTCCTGATCGATCCGCTCGACCTCCACGCTGGAGCGCAGGCGGTCGTCGCGGCTGATGTCGTAACGGCGCAGGAACGTGCGGTCGGTGGCGCGGCGGATCGATGCGGTCACGCTCCAGGCGTCGTCCAGCTGGAACTTGCCGTTGGCGAAGAGGTAGCCGCGGAACGCGCGTTGGCGATTGGGATCGGGATTGGTGTCGTCAATCGAGATGCGGTTGCTCGACGTCGCATAGCCGGTGATCTGGTAGGCACCCAGATCGGTCAGCGCGCGATACTCGAACGAGGCCATCGGCGCGGATTTGGTGAAGACGTGCACCGTGCCGGTCAGATCGCGGTTGGGGGCGATCTTCCAGTAGTACGATTGTGCAACCTCGATCCCGTTGGACGGGCTGGACTTGATGTCGGGCACCAGGAAGCCGGAAACCGCGCCACCATTGGTGCTGACCGTCAGCCCCAGCAGCGGAATCTGCACTTTGCCGAAGAGTTCCAGCCGCGCGTCGGAAAAGCGGACGAGGCTCTTTTCCTCGCTGTAGACCACCGTCTTGGCCAGCACGCTCCAGGTCGGGCTCTTGGGGCATCCGCTGTCGTCGGCAACCGCGCAGCCGGTATAGGCGGCATGGTGCAGGACGACATCGCCGTTGGCCAGCCGTTCACCCTTGTTCGCCGCCAGTCGCGCGCCCTCGCGCAGCACCAGCAGCAGGTTTTCCATCGCGCCGGTCTTCAATTCGTCCGTCAGTTCCACCTGCTCGGTGAAGAGCTGGTTGCCGTTCTGATCGACCAGGCGGACGTTGCCGGTGCCGACGATCTGGCCGGTATTGCGATTCCAGGTGACGGTATCGGCGCGCACGGACTGCTTGTCTTTGCGCAGCACGACATTGCCCTTGGCGGTGACCGTTTCGCCGTTCTGATCGTATTCGACGGTGTCCGCCTCGAACGCGACGGGCACCTGGTCCGCAGTTTCTGCAGGAGGTGCCGGCGGCGCGCCCTGGATCGGAGTGGTATCCACCGGGCGCGTAAGGTCCTGCGCCGATGCCGTGCAAGGCAATGAAATGGAAGCAATTCCCACGGCCAGCAAGGGCAGTGGGAGGGAGAGCAAGCGCAATTTGCGGGCATGCAGCAGGGTCTGAGCGGCCGGGAGCATGGCTTGCCTATCGCACCGCCTGTGCCTAACTGCAATCCGCTGTTGCGGCGAAGCGCACAAGTCCGTCGCTCGCCCACGAGAATTCAGGAGATCCCATGAATATCCAGTTCCTTGACGCCGCTGCCGCCCCCACGGCGCGTCTGGTCGCCCGCTTCGTGAATCAGGACGCGATTCCCGCCGATCTGGAAGCCGTGCTGGTGGAAGGCGCGAAGGCTTCGCGCTTCGCCGGCAAGGCGGGGCAGGTGTTCGAGGGTTTCGTCGAGCGTGACGGCAAGATCGTGCGCGTGGCGCTGGCCGGAATTGGCTCCGCCGATGGCAAGGATCGCCGGGGCGCGATCGAGCGCGCGGGTGCCGGCGTGGTGGGCAAGTACCTGACCTCGGGCGAAACCGCCGTTACGCTGGACCTGACCGGCGCGGGCCTTTCGGCTGACGAGGCGGCGGGTGCTCTCCTGGGTGCGGTGCTGCGCGCATGGCGTCTCGACACCTATCGCACCAAGCTGGCCGATGACGCCAAGCCCAGCCTGGTGGACATCGCGGTGGTCGGCGCGCCCGAAGGCACCGAGGCGGTCTGGGCCGTGGAGCAGGCGATCGTTGCCGGCGTGTCCTTCACCCGCGAACTGGTGACCGAGCCGGCGAACGTGATCTATCCCGAATCCTTCGTCGCCCGCGTCGAGGCGAAAGTGGCGGGCAGCGGCCTCAAGGTGCGCGTGCTCGACGAGAAGGAAATGGCCGACCTGGGCATGGGTTCGCTGCTGGGCGTGGCGCAGGGTTCGGTCCGTCCCGCCCGCCTGCTGGTGCTGGAATGGCTGGGCGGCACGGCCGGTGAAGCGCCGGTCGCTTTCGTCGGCAAGGGCGTGACGTTCGACACCGGCGGCATCTCGATCAAGCCGGCGGCCGGCATGGAAGACATGAAGTGGGACATGGGCGGCGCCGGTGCGGTGGCCGGCACCATGCTCGCCCTTGCACTGCGCAAGGCCAAGGCCAATGTGATCGGCGTCTGCGGTCTTGTGGAAAACATGCCTGACGGCAATGCCCAGCGCCCCGGTGACGTCGTCACCTCTCTCTCGGGCCAGACCATCGAAGTGATCAACACCGACGCTGAAGGCCGCCTGGTGCTCTGCGACGCGCTGACCTGGGTGCAGCGTGAGTACAAGCCCGCGAAGGTGGTCGATCTCGCCACGCTGACCGGCGCGATCATCCTGTCGCTGGCGCACGAATACGCCGGCCTGTTCTCGAACAACGACGATCTTGCCGCGCAGCTGACCGCCGCTGGCGATGCCTCGGGCGACCGCCTGTGGCGGATGCCGATGGGCCCGAACTACGACAAGATGATCGACAGCCCGATTGCCGACATCAAGAACGTCGGCCCGCGCTTTGGCGGTTCGATCACCGCGGCGCAGTTCCTGCTGCGCTTCATCGAGAACGACACCCCGTGGGCGCACCTCGACATTGCCGGCACCGTGTGGACCGACAAGCCGGGCGCGACCTGGGACAAGGGCGCTTCGGGCTTCGGCGTGCGCCTGCTCGACCGCTTCGTGCGCGACAATCTCGAAGCCTGATCGATAAAGGCAGGGCCGCGACATGCGCGTCGATTTCTATCAGCTCAGTCGCGACCCCGCTGAAAGCGCTTTGGCGCTGATCGCCGGAAAGGTGGCGGGGAATGGCGAGCGTCTGCTCGTCGTCTCCGCCGACCTTGGCCAGCGCCAGCGGATCTGTCAGGCCCTGTGGTCCAGCGGCCCGGAGAGCTTCCTGGCCAACGGTTTCGCGGGTGAGGGCGGAGAGGATCGCCAGCCGATCCTCATTTCCGAAGCGCCGCAGCCTGCCAACGGCGCGAAGTTCATGGCCATTGCCGACGGCCAGTGGCGCGAGGGCGAGCAGCCCTTCGAACGCACCTTCTTCCTGTTCGACCAATCCACCCTCCAGCATGCACGCGATACCTGGCGCGCGCTGCGCGAGCGTGAGGGCGTGGAACACTATTACTGGAAACAGGACGGCGGGAGATGGGTTCAGGCCGGGTGATTTCGGAATGGACGAGGGGCATATGGATGATCCCTCCGAAACGACCGCAAGTTAATCGCGCCTGCCTTGCGAATTGCGCCGTACCCGGTTAGTTGCGCGCGCAACAATTCAAAACCCCCTCTCGCAAGGAACCTACCATGGCGGTTACCCGCACTTTCTCGATCATTAAGCCCGACGCCACCCGCCGCAACCTGACCGGCGGCGTGACCAAGCTGCTTGAAGAAGCCGGCCTGCGCGTCGTCGCTTCGAAGCGCATCCAGCTCTCGCAGGAGCAGGCTGAAGGCTTCTACGCCGTCCACAAGGAACGTCCCTTCTTCAACGACCTCGTGTCGTTCATGATCTCCGGCCCGGTGGTCGTGCAGGTTCTCGAAGGCGAAGACGCCGTGAAGACCAACCGCGACGTGATGGGCGCCACCAACCCGGCCGACGCTGCCGAAGGCACCATCCGCAAGACCTTCGCCGAATCGATCGAAGCCAACTCGGTCCACGGTTCGGACTCGGACGAGAACGCGGCGATCGAAATCGCCTACTTCTTCAAGCCGGAAGAAATCGTCGGCTGAAGCCAAGCTGTTTGACGAATGCGTGTAAGCGCATTCGTTGAGCGGCGCCGGCCCTCTCCCCCACCCGACCACCCTACGATAGTACCCTATGGGTGGTCGGGTGGGGGAGAGGGCCGGCGCCGCCATCCGGCGACAGCCGGATCAAACAAAGACAATGAGAAGGTCGTCCGTTTGGGCGGCCTTTTTGTTTTTGCTCGAAGGGTTTCGCTGATATCCATGGCCGGTCTCATGCGACTGGAGGCAGGCGATGAAGCAATTTTCCGGACTGAGCGTATTCCTGTTCCTTGCCGCCTGTTCAGGTGGCGGCGGTGCCGAACCCAGCCCTTCGGCCAGCCCCAGTGTGGAGGATACCGCCACCGAAGTGGTCACCGAAACCGTTGCCGCCACCGATGCGGCGCCCGTCGCGGTGGCGACGCCCAGCTTCGATTGCGCCAAGGCCGACGGCGATGCGCAGAAGCTGGTCTGTTCCACGCCCGAACTGGCGGCAATGGATCGCGAACTGATGCGGCTCTACGATCTTGCGCTTACCGGCCCGCACATCAGTGCGGCGCGCAAGTCGGAGCTGCAGGCCACCCAGCGCGGCTGGATCAAGGGCCGCGACGACTGCTGGAAGGCGGATGACAAGCCCGCCTGCGTGCGCGACCAGTACGCCATGCGCATCCACGAACTCCGCCAGGGCTATGCCGATGCCCGGGCCGATGATGCCAAAGGCGTGTCGAAGGGCCCCTTAGCGCTGGCCTGCAAGGGGCAGGACTTCCTGGTTTCGGTCACTTTCGTAAATACCGATCCCGGTGCAGTCTGGCTTTTCTGGCGCGATCAGGGGGTTGGACTGGCTCATGTCGTCAGCGCATCGGGCGCGCTCTACGAAGGGCAGAACTATGCCGGCAAGGCCAGCCTCTTCACCAAAGGTGACGACGCCATGCTGACATTGCCCGGCGACACCCAGAAGCAATGCCACTTCGACGAAATCGGCTGAGCGTCGCCAATTTCGATTTGGCCGCGCGCGCATCTTTGTTACCCTCCCGCTCAAGAGGAGAGAATAATGCAAGGCATGGGTGAGACGGGCGAAGCCTGTCCGTTCGAATTCAACTTCGATGCCACCAGCTTCAAGGTGGGCGATACCGTCAGCTACCGCGTGAACGGCAGCCTGGAAGGCTTTCCCTTCGTCGGCACGTTGGTGGAAGTGCATGACGACCACGTCCTGATCGCGGGTGACCCGCGCGAGCCCGACAAGCGCTATCGCGGCACGCGGGAGAGCCGGCCGCAAGTGGATTACTCGCAAATCTGAATTGTCCCGCCTTGCGCTTGATCTCGCGCAAAGTGGGCGGGGTGGGCGAGGGGTTAAAAGTAAGAGAATCGAGCGCAGAGGAGAGCCGATGACCTACAAGCCCCACGAACTCGCCGAGGAATTTCCCGAGGACATCGAAGTCCTCCAGCATCTGAAGGCCACGCGGGGCCATTTCGCGGTGCTGGTGGATCGCTACAACGAGGTCAACGGCAAGATAAACCGCATCGAGGAGCAGCTTGAGGCCGCTTCCGATGCGCGATTGGAAGACCTCAAGAAAGAGCGTCTGACCTTGCTGGACCAGATCGGTCGGATGATCCGCGATGCGCGGGCGGTCGGGGCTTGAACTGAGCAGTTCAGTCCGCTTCCGGCAGTGACCCGACTTTAACCGAATATCACCTCGTCGCCCCCGCGAAGGCGGGGGCCCCGCTTCCTGTGCGCTACGTCCCAAGAACAAGCGGGATCCCCGCCTTCGCGGGGATGACGGGGTCTTGGGGCGATAGGGAATAGGAGTGGGCGCCAAGTTTATGGCGCTTTCCCTGCCTCAGAACTGATCGGCCACATCCAGCAGCGCGGTCAGCTTCTTCGGCGCCACTGCCCGCCATGAACGCGAAAGCCAGTCCGCGATCGCGTCCCAGTCGTTCTCGCCCAGATCCAGGCGGATGCCCACCCAGCCGTCGCCGAAATAGGCGGGGCGGAAGTAACGATCCTCATCCTGCTCGATCAGCATGGTCTGCTCGTCCACGCCGCTGATCTTCACCAGCAGCGCGGTGCGGCCGTCGGCATGGTGGTTCGAGGTGAAGTAGGCGAACTTCTTGCCCTTCACGATGCCGAAGCAGGGCATGCCGTGGCTGGAGATCTCGTCGCTCTCCGGCAGAGCCATCGCGCGTTCGCGCACACGGTCCAGCAGCCACTCGGGCGAGGCTTCACGCGTCACGAGATCGGCCAGGCAGCGCGGATAGAGCTGGTGTTCGGCGAACAGTACCCGCGCTGCAAGGTCTTCCGCCGTATCGCCGGTATGGATCGCGACCGGAATCTGGCCGATCACCGGGCCTTCATCCAGTTCGGGGATGACGAGGTGGACGGTCACGCCGCCATGGCTGTCCCCGGCTTCGATCGCGCGCTGGTGGGTGTGGAGGCCGGTATACTTGGGCAGCAGCGAAGGGTGGATGTTGACCATCCGGCCTTGCCATTTGACCACGAATTCGTCGGTCAGGATGCGCATGTAGCCGGCGAGGGCCACCCACTGCGCGCCGGATTCGCGAATCGCTGCGTCCATCGCCGCATCGTGCTCGTCGCGGCTGAGGCCCTTGTGGCTGAGTGCGAAGGTCGGCACGCCTTCGACCTTGGCAAGTGCAAGGCCTCCGGCGTCCGGCTTGTTGCTGGCGACGAGGACGATCTCGTAAGGACAGTCCTCCAGCCGGCTGGCATAGAGCAGGGCAGCCATATTGGTGCCGCTGCCCGAAATGAGAACCGCGACTTTGGCCTTCTCAGGCAAGGTGGATCGCTTCCCAGTCCTCACGGGCGGACCATTCCTCGGCCTTGCCCTGCACGGTGCAGCCCTTGTCGCCCTCTTCGATCACGCCGATGACGTAGACCGTCTCCCCAGCGGCTTCGAGTTCGGCCTTGAGCGCGGCGACTTCTTCCGGCGAGACCGCCAGAACCATTCCGATGCCGCAGTTGAAGGTGCGGGCCATCTCGCCCGGCTCGATATTGCCCTGCGCCTGCAGGAACGCCATCAGGCGCGGCTGCGGCCAGGCGCCCACGTCGATGCGGGCGTGCAGGCCCTTGGGCAGCACGCGCGGGATGTTCTCCAGCAGGCCGCCGCCGGTGATGTGGGCCAGCGCATGGATGCGGCCCGCGCGGATGAACGGCAGCAGGCTCTTCACGTAGATGCGCGTGGGCGCGATCAGCGCGTCGATCAGCAGCGTGTCCGAATCGAACAGGGCCGGGCGGTCGAGCTTCCAGCCCTTGTCCTCTGCCAGACGGCGAACCAGCGAATAGCCGTTCGAGTGCACGCCGGAAGAGGCAAGGCCCAGCAGGATGTCGCCATCGGCAACCTTGTCGCCGGTCAGCTGCTCGCCGCGCTCCACCGCGCCCACGCAGAAGCCGGCCAGGTCGTAGTCGCCGGCGGCATACATGCCCGGCATTTCGGCGGTTTCGCCGCCGATCAGCGCGCAGCCCGACATCTTGCAGCCTTCGGCGATGCCGGCCACCACGCGCTCGGCCACGCCGTTCTCAAGCTTTCCGGTGGCGAAATAGTCCAGGAAGAAAAGGGGCTCCGCGCCCTGCACGATAAGGTCGTTCACGCACATGGCGACAAGGTCGATGCCGATATGGTCATGGCGGTCGTGGTCGATCGCCAGCTTGACCTTGGTGCCCACGCCGTCGTTCGCGGCGACCAGCAGCGGGTCCTTGTAGCCGGCGGCGCGCGGATCGAAGAATCCGCCGAAGCCGCCAAGCTCGGCATCGGCGCCGGGGCGTGCGGTGGATTTCGCCAGCGGGCCGATGGCCTTTACCAGCGCGTTTCCTGCGGCGATCGAGACGCCAGCCTGCTCGTAAGAGTAGCTCTTGGGTGAGTTATCGTCGGACATTGCGCGCCCCTATCGCTTTCCGGCTTGGATTTCCATTCCCGTTTGGGCAAAAGGCCAATCGGTTTCGACGATGGCGATGACGTTCCCCCAGAATTTCCGGCAATTGGCCGGCCACGACAAGGGTCGGCGCTGGACTGCGATGCGCGCAGCAGTGCTGCTTGGCGGCTGCGCGGCGCTTGGAACGGTCGGATTCGGGGCGTGGCGAATCGCTGCGCAAGTCGAAGGCGACAGAGGGATTCCCCCGCTCGCCAATTCCGAAGACATTCAGGTCAACGGCATTCAGGTCGACGTGACGGCCAAGACCGGCGCGGAAGCGCGACTCCAAGGCTGGAAGCAAGCCGAGAAGGAAGCCTGGAAGAAACTGGGCGGCCCGGACATGCCGGTCGAATCGATCGATGCCATGGTCTCCTCGGTGGTAATCGGGCAGGAACAGGTCGGCCCGCGCCGCTATATCGCCACGCTGGGCGTCATTTTCGACAAGGGCAAGGCGGGGCAGTTCGTGGGTGGCGGCGGTGCCGTGGCGCGGTCGGCGCCCTTGCTGCTGGTGCCGGTGCTCAATTCCGGCGGCGTGCAGCAGGTCTTCGAAGTGCGCGGCCCGTGGCAGAAGGCCTGGGCCGAGTTCCAGGCATCGCAAAGCCCGGTCGATTACGTTCGCCCTGTGGGTGCTGGCGGGGATTCGCTGCTGCTGACCGCCGGACAGGCGACTCGCCGCAGCCGCCTGTGGTGGCGCGGCGTGCTCGACCAGTTCGGCGCGACGGACGTGCTGATACCGGTCGCCCGGCTTGAGCGACAGTGGCCCGGCGGGCCGATCCACGGCACGTTCACCGCGCGCTACGGCCCGGACAATACCTATCTCGACAGTTTCGAGCTGGATGCCGCCAGCGATCAGGAACTGCCTGCCATGATGGCGAAGGCGGTGGACCGGATCGACGGCATCTATCGCACCGCGCTGGCAAGCGGGCAGTTGCGGCCCGATCCGACTCTGACGATGAGCCAGGCCGCGCTGGACCGCGCTTTTGCGGAACTGCGTGACAAGCTGATGCCCAAGGGCGGCACGCTGCCGGAAAGCGACATCGCGCCGCTGGTGCCCATCGCGCCCGTCGCTGCGCCGCCGCCGACTGCCGCCGCGCCGGTAGAGACCGTGTCGGTCCAGTTCGCCAGCCCCGACGCCGCATCGGTCGATGCCGCGCTGGCTGCCGTACGCGGCGCACCGGGCGTGAAGGGCGCGGCCACCGTCAGTCTGGCGATCGGTGGCATTTCCGTATTGCGGGTGAGCGCCGAAGGCGGCGCCGACCGGCTGGCTGCCGCCCTGCGTGCGCAGGGCTGGAAGGTTTCGGCAGGGGGCGGCGCGCTGAGGATCAGCCGCTAGAAGGTTTCGGGGGATGAGGCAGATACCACTTCCGCTGTCGACCGCGAGCGACAGCCCGCCGCGCATTGCCGTCGGCAATGCCAATGCGCATGCGGTGGACGCATTGCTGGAGCCGGGCCAGTGGCCGTTCCACGCCGCGATTCTTTCAGGCCCGCCGCGCTCGGGCAAGTCGCTACTGGCGCGTTGGTTCGTGGAGACCGGGCAGGGCGATGCGCTGGACGATGCGGACCGCATGGACGAGGACGCGGTATTCCACGCCTGGAACCGCGCGCAGGAAAGCCGCCGGCCTTTGCTGATCGTTGCCAGCCATCGCCGTGGCGAAGGCGAGGGGCGCTGGCAGGTGGCGCTGCCGGACTTGCGTTCGCGCCTTGGCGCCGCGCTGGAACTGGAAATCGACGCGCCCGATGAGGCGATGATGGCCGATCTGATCGACGTTCACGCGCAGATGCGCGGACTGCCGCTCGATCCCGCGGCGATCGACTACCTTGTACCGCGTGCGGAGCGTAGCCATCTGGGCGTCGAACGGCTGGTCGCCGCGATCGACCGTCTCAGTCTGGAACGCAAGCAGCCGCCCACACTGGCGATCTGGCGCGACGCGCTGGAAGAGGTTAAGGGCGGCGACACCAAGGGTACATGAACCATCGGATCACGCAGGTGACTTGCCATGCGGACCGTTTGATGGGAGATTCGCGCGATGCTGGGTAATCTCGTCCGCTATCTGGACTCGGTCGTCGCGCGCGACCCTGCACCGCGTTCGCGGTGGGAAGTGCTGCTCTATCCGGGCGTCTGGGCGCTGTTCTTTCACAAGATCGCGCACCGCCTGTTCCGTGCGGACCTGTTCTTCCTGGCGCGCGTGGTGAACCACATCTCCCGCTTCCTGACCGCGATCGACATCCATCCGGGTGCGACGATCGGCAAGAACTTCTTCATCGACCATGGCTTCACCGTGATCGGCGAAACGGCGGATATCGGCGATAACGTGACGATCTACCAGTGCGTGACGCTGGGCGGATCCAACCCCACCAACGGCAAGGGCGGCAAGCGCCACCCGACGCTGCTGGACAACGTGATCGTGGGCTCCGGCGCGCAGATCATCGGCCCCGTCACCGTGGGCAAGCGCGCCCGCGTGGGTGCCAGCGCGGTGGTGACCGAAGACGTGCCGGAAGGCGCGACGATGATCGGCGTCAAGGCCCGCTCCACGCTGGTGAAGGCGGAGACTTACGCCAAGGAATTCATGCCTTATGGCACGCCCTGCAAGGAGCCTTGCGAGCCGGTAGGCAGCCAGCGCGTGGACGAACTGGAAGAGCAGGTGGCCGCGCTGCGCGCGCAGGTCGATCAGCTGCTTCGTGCCCGCGAAGAAGAAAAGCACGCCGAACCGGTCGTGAAGGGCGTCTGACGGGCGGATGGCGGCAGGCCCCCACGGCGGTGCGAGTCCCCTTCCAGCAGGCGTAGTTGCCTTTCCCGGCCGCGTGCCGCTGCAGATCGGTTTCGACCGGCTGGAACTTCAGCGCATCCTCGATCTCTATGGCCGCATGGTGGCGGCGGGGATGTGGCGCGACTACGCGATGGATTTCGACAAGGACGCCGCCCAGTTCTCCGCCTTCCGCCGCGCGGCGGAGCGGCCGCAGGCGCGCATCGAAAAGCGCCCCGCCCTGCGTGCCAAGCAGGGCATGTGGACGCTGTTCGGCGAAGCGGGACAAATCCTCAAGCGCGGGCATGAGCTGGCCAACGTGCTCAGCCCGCTTGAGCGTAAGCTGCTGAAAGTGGTTGAGGACTGACGCTCAGGCGAAGGCGTGGTTCGCTTCCAGGTCGAAGTTTTGCGCGCGGGTAACCCCGTTGACGATCGCCAACAGGAACCACGCGGCGCAGATGCCGAAGATCAGCCGGACGATCATGAGGCCGGCGACTGCGGTGGGATAGGGAATGCGGGAGGCCACGTTGTCTGCAAGTTGGCCGATGATCCAGCATGCCCACCACGCGACCAGCCGATAGTCTGCCTGATCGTTATCGTTCGGCTCAAGGTGGCTACGTTCCCACAATTCGCGCATTGCCGAGAATGGCTTGAACAGGGTGGCGACGGGGATGAAGAACCAGCCCACCGACCAACCCGGCGTGTACTCCAGCGCCTCCAATCCCGCCGCGAAGAGATTGGCGTGGGCGCGATGGATCCACATGCCGACGGCGACGGCGCAAGCCAGAAGCAGGAGCAGCATCAGGATCGATATCGTCGTGTTGATGTCTGCCAGGTCCCTGCCGGACGCCACGGCCGCGCAAAGACCAACTGCAGCCATGGCGGCCACGCCGATATAGACCCACAGCATCACCTGCACCGCCTTCGTGCGCAGCCTCAATATCGCCAGGCCATGGGCAAGGCTCGTTTCCGTCATCTGCTTTTCCCGTCTGTCAGTTTGTCGTTGCGTGATCGGTCCGCCGATCAGGCGAAGATCGACGTCCCGTCCATCAGCGAGTCTTGCGCGGTGGTGATCCGGCGCACGATCACCGCCAGATAGCCCGCGGCAAGGCACCAGAAGGCCAGGCCGGCCAGGCTAAGTCCCAAGGCCAGCACCTTGGGCGTCATGATCTTGAATGGGGTCAGCAGGTTGATGAATGCGGTAATGAACTGCACGGTCATCAGCAGCGTTCCGGTCAGCAGGCAGGTCCACCATGTCGTGACCGTGCCGACGCTGGCACGCGCCTGATATTCGTCTTCCCCATGGCTGCGATTCCACAGTTCCCGCATCGTCGCGAAGGGGATGAACAGTTGCGCCACCGGCACGAAGACGCTGGCGACCGCCCAAAGCGGCCTTGCCACCAATCCCGACAGGCCGACATTGCGCAAATTGGTGATCGCCTTGTGAAACCACAGCAGGAACGCGACCGCGCCGATCAGGAAAAGGACGGTAGCGATGATAAGCGTGAACCCGGCGATCATCGCCCAGACCTGAAATTGGGGAGACCTGTAAAGTCCGCTGCGGATTATGTACTGCATCGCAACCATGGCCGGAACGAACACGATGCAGCACAGCGCACTGCCCGCCACGGCCACTTGCGTAACGATGGAATAGGTCTTCAGCCGCGCCTTGTCGCGCGGTGCAATCTGCCCCTGCATTGCCCTGTATTTCCCCGATTAAGTCGCATTCTCTGGAATTGTAGCGCGGGGAGGGGGTGGTCAATGTCGCCGTACAAAATTTAACCGTTGGATTTCAGCAGCAACGACAAGGCATGATGCGCCTGCTCCATACCGGTTTCGAGCACCCGGTCACCCGCCCGGTCGCGCACGCGATCCCACGCGGCGGCAAAGCCTTCGACGGTGAGCGCATCGCCTTCCAGCAGCACGCCCTGGTTCATGGTGATGAACACGCCCTGGCATACGCCGCCGCCCGCGGCGACGATGGCGTCGGTGGGGGCCTCCTTCGAAACAAGATAAAGCGCGGCGGGCACCACGGCCTCCGGCTCGAAAGCGGCATAGGCTTCATCCGGGAAGATATCGGCCGTCATCCGGGTGCCGGCGGTGGGGGCCAGCGAATTGACGCGGATGCCGTATTTGGCGCCTTCCATGCGCAAGGTGCGGGCCAGCCCCAGCACGCCGGCCTTGGCTGCGCCGTAGTTCGCCTGCCCGAAATTGCCGCCAAGGCCGCTGGAGCTGGTGGTCATCAGCACGCGGCCATAGTTCTGTTCGCGCATCGTTTCCCACACCGCCTTGGTGGCGCAGGCGCTTCCCAGCAGGTGGACGCGGACGACCAGTTCGAAATCGGCCATGTCCATCTTTGCGAATGTGCGATCGCGCAGGATGCCGGCGTTGTTGATCAGCACGTGAATGCCGCCCCAGGCCTCTTTTGCACGGGCAGCCATCGCCTCCATCTGCGCGAAATCGGAAACGTCGCCGCCATCGGCCATGGCCTCGCCGCCAAGTGCGCGGATTTCCTCGACAACGGAGAGGGCGGCGTCGGAATGGCCCGATCCGTCACGCGCCGTACCCAGGTCGTTCACCATCACTTTCGCGCCGCGCCGCGCCAGTTCCAGGGCATAGGCGCGGCCCAGGCCGTGACCGGCCCCGGTAACGATGGCAACTTGTCCGGCAAACGAGATGGTATCCTGCATCACGCCGAAATGGCAGGTTGGCGAACCGCCTTCAATTGCAAAGGTGGCATCGAACGGTCCCTCACACCTTGCCCCGAAGCGTTCTCGGGGCCATAGGCGCTTTGAAACGAATCTGCGCTCCGCGAAGCGAAAGGTCCCCAGATGAAAGTCCGCGTCCACGTCAGCCTCAAGCCCGGTGTTCTTGACCCGCAGGGCCGTGCGATCCACCACTCGCTCGAAGGCCTCGGCTTTGCAGGCGTCAACGACGTGCGCGCCGGCCGCCTGTTCGAGCTGGACGTTGCCGAAACCGTCACCGACGAAGCGCTTGACGACATGTGCAAGAAGCTTCTCGCCAACATGGTGATCGAGAACTACCGCATCGAGAAGGTCGCCTGATGTCGTTCCGCTCCGCTGTCGTCACGTTCCCGGGTTCCAACTGCGACCGCGATCTGGCGGTGGCGCTGGAGAAGATCTCGGGCAACGAATGCATCCGCGTTTGGCACGGCGATGCCGACCTGCCCGACAATCTGGACTTCATCGGCCTCCCCGGCGGCTTCTCCTATGGCGACTATCTGCGCTGCGGGGCGATCGCCTCGCGCTCGCCGGTGATGCGTGCCGTGATCGAGGCCGCCAATCGCGGCGTGCCGGTGTTCGGTGTGTGCAACGGCTTCCAGGTGCTGACCGAAAGCGGCCTGCTGCCGGGCGCGCTGCTGCGCAACTCGGGCATCCGCTTCGTCTGCCGCGACGTGACGCTGAAGGTGGAGAACGCGCAGTCGCTGTTCACCTCCGGCTACGAGGCCGGGCAGGAGATCTCGGTCCCCGTCGCTCACCACGACGGCAACTATCATGCCGACGAGGAAACGCTGAACCGACTTGAAGGCGAAGGCCGCGTGGCCTTCCGCTATGTCGACAACGTCAACGGATCGGCCCGCCAGATTGCCGGCGTGCTCAATGCCGCCGGTAACGTGTTGGGCATGATGCCGCACCCGGAACGCGCGATCGAGGCGACGCATGGCGGCACCGACGGCCGCGCGCTGTTCGAAAGCGCCATCCGCGGCATGGTTGGCGCCTGAAGACGCCGCTTTCCTATTTGACGGATCGAATGAACGCCCCCGGTTACCGGGGGCGTTTTTCGTTTTCCGACCCGCGCTTCGCCCAATAGGAGAAGTGGACGTAAATCGGGGCTTTTGCAGGCCCGTCTCCACCGAAACCGGCGGTTTGTCCTATGTATCCCTTCGCGGCCAACTTGTCGTAGAAGGCGCGCGTCTGGAAATCTTCCGTAAGCGACTGAGCTTGTGTGTTACTGATCGCTGCACGCAGGGCCACTTCGCAGAGGGTGGCGGCGCAGTGGACACGCAGGGTCTCGTCCTTGACCCCTCGGCCTTGTAGAATCCTTTTGTATTCCGCTGTGATAGTGCGCTCGGCAGGATCCGCCCATGCCGCGTCGCGCTGCTCGGTTCGAACCAGCCTGTACTTGTCGCCGGGAGAAATACTGGACGCAAACGTCCCGAGCATCGGATCCTCAGGCGTTGCGTCGGTAACCGACGAAGGTGCGGATTGCGTAAGCATCGTTGCGGTGACGACGCTGCCGACAAACGCGATTGCGATCATGGTTAAGATACCTCCAGCCAACCACAGCCGCCGCTTCGATGCGTCGGCCGGGATGCCATCTGGATCGTCTTCATCCCGCTGATCGAGATAGATTTTCTTGTCCCGATTTTCTTGTGCGGCCAGGATGCGTGCCAGTTCGCGGCTGCTGGCGATGCCGGTCTTGCGGCGCGCTTCGCGCAAGCGCTCGTTCACCGCGCCAACGGTGCGTTCGGTTTCGGTCGCAACGCTCTTGGCCGTGTGCCCTTGCGCGAACAGTCGAAGGATATGGAGTTCGGTCTCGCTCAGCTTCGAGAGGTCGATGGTCTCGTCGGACATGATCCGATGTTCAGCCAAAGCCACTCCGGCGCGCAATCACAATTAATTCGTGACGGGCGCCGGGTGAGACGCGAAGGACGAGTGGCCGCCGCCTTCAGGCCGCCGTCTGGTCGTGGACGAAGCTGCGGTTGTGGAACAGACCCAGCGCGTCCTTCGCGGCCATTGGGCGGCCGAAGTAGTAGCCCTGGATCTTGCGGCAGCCAAGCTGGCGGATCATCTCGACTTCCTTCTCGGTTTCCGCGCCTTCGGCCGTGGTCGACATGTCGAGGCTGTCTGCCATGGCGACGACCGCGCGGATGATCGCCAGGCTTTCGGCGTTTCCGGTTGCCGCGCCTTGCACGAAGGAGCGATCCACCTTGATGGTCGAGAAACGCAGCTTGCGCAGGTAGCCGAGCGAGGAATAGCCGGTGCCGAAATCGTCCAGCGCCACCTTGCACCCCAGCGCCATGACCTGCTCCAGCGCCGAACGGGCGAGGGTGGCGTCGCGCAGGAAGATGCTTTCGGTGACTTCCAGTTCGAGGCGGGAGGCGGTGAGGCCGCTCTGGGTGAGGGCGGCAACGACGCTGGCGGCGAAGTTGTGGTCCAGCAACTGCTCGCCCGAGACGTTGACCGCCACGCGTACGTGCTCCGGCCAGTTGGTCGCTTCCCGGCAGGCTTCCTTCAGTACCCATTCGCCGATCGGGACGATCAGGCGCGTGTCCTCTGCCAGCGGGATGAACTTGGCCGGGCTGACGAACCCGTGCTCCTTGCTGTTCCAGCGCAGCAGCGCCTCGAACGAGACCACGGCTTCGGTATCGGCATCGACCACCGGCTGGTAGTTGAGCGTGAATTCCTGCCGCTGAAGCGCATTGCGCAGCGAGAATTCCAGCTGGCGGCGTTCTTCCGCATGGGCGTGGAGCGCAGGTTCGTAAGTATAGTGGGCGTTGCCGCCGCCGTCCTTGGAGCGATAGAGCGCCAAATCCGCGTTACGCATCAGCGTCTCGACCGTCTGGCCATCGCGCGGGCCGATCGCCGAGCCGACAGAGGCACCGACGTAGAGCGTGTGATGGTCGACGTGGTAGGGCTGCGAGAGCGACTGGATAACGCGCTGCGCCACGCGGTTGACGTGTTCCAGATCGGTGGCGTCGCGGATCACGACCGCGAACTCGTCTCCGCCCAGGCGGCCGCAGAGTTCCTTGTCGGTCATCTGCCCCTTCAGCCGTTCGGACACGCGCGCCAGCAACTGGTCGCCGACCAGATGGCCAAGCGTATCGTTGACGGCCTTGAACCGATCAAGGTCGATCATCAGGAAGGCGCAGCGGGTACGCCACTGTTCGGCATAGCCCAGCGCTTCGCCCAGTGCCTCGGTCAGCATCAGGCGGTTGGGCAGGCCGGTGAGGGTGTCGTACCGGGCGAGCCAGGCGATCTTGTCGCTGTTCTCACGCGCTTCGGTCACGTCGGAGCCGACGCCGCGGAAGCCGTCGAACTGGCCGCTGTCGGAAACCTTCGGAGTGCCGGAAAGCTCCCACCAGCGCGGGCGGCCGTCGATGGTGACGCGCACCAGCAGGTTGGAGAAGCTTTCGCGACGCTTCAGGCGCTCGGCCAGATCGTGGAGGCTGGGCGGGAACTGTCCGCTGTCCCAAGCGGAACCGGCGATCAGCTGGATGAAGGGCACGCCTTCGATCTCCACCGCGTCACGCCCCAGGGCATAAGCGAAGCGCGGCGATACGGCGCGCACGCGGCGCGCGGTGTCGATCTGCCAGAGCCAGTCGGCCTCGCCCTCCTCGAACTCGCGCAGCAGCATGGAGACGACCTCATCCCGCTCATGCATCCCGGCTTCGGCCACTTTGGTGGAGAGGTACTGGCGCGCGCTTTCGACCGCGCCGGCAATGATCACGCCCACGAAGGCCAGGCCGACCAGCGCCATGTCGTAACTGCCGAAGACGATGAAGTAGCCGATGGTCGATCCGCCGACGATCGCCGTGAAGATCAGCGTGCCCAGCGGTACGCCCGGCACCAGCACGGCGCAGCCCGTCATCAGCATGGCCATCACGGCCCACAGCTTCACTTGCGCTTGAACGTCGATGAAGGGGCCGAAGGCACAGACCGGAATGGCCCAGACCACGGCCCGCGCGGCCATCGTCATCGCATGGCGGCGAATCTCGGCACTGGTGAGGCGGCGACGGTCGGCATCGGCAAGGCTGCCTTCCACTTGCGCGCCCCACAGGAGCGTCGCGCAGACGGCCACGACCCAGGCACCGATCGCAGCGGGATGCAAATGCCCGAACAGCACTGCGACGGTGGCGATCACCGCCGCCGCTTGCGTTGCGATTCGCGCCGGACGGCCGCGACCGAGGCAGGAATATTGGAGACCGCGAAGGCGTGCCCAGTCGCCCTCGGCCGGCTCGGAAAAGCCGAGCACGGCGAGGACGGGCAGCTCCTTCGGGAGCGCTTGAGGGGTTTGCGACCGTTTTTCCACGGACCGGGGCATAACCTTGGAAGGGTTATTACCAGGTAAACCTTCCATGGCGGCCGCTGACCATGCTTACTCGGCTGGTCGCATAATTCGCGTTCAGCTTACTCGACGGTCACGCTCTTCGCCAGGTTGCGCGGCTGGTCGACGTCGGTGCCCTTCACGCAGGCGACGTGATAGGCCAGCAGCTGCACCGGCACCGCATAGACCAGCGGGGCGATCAGCGGATGGACGCGCGGCATTTCGATCGTGGCGATGCAGCCTTCGCCCGCCTCGGCAATGCCTTCGGCGTCGGAGATCAGCACGACCTTGCCGCCGCGTGCACGCACTTCCTGCATGTTGCTGACGGTCTTTTCGAACAGCGGGCCGGACGGGGCGAGGACGATCACCGGCACTGCCTCGTCGATCAGCGCGATCGGGCCGTGCTTCATCTCGCCCGAGGCATAGCCCTCTGCGTGGATGTAGCTGATTTCCTTCAGCTTCAGCGCGCCTTCCAGCGCCAGCGGATAGTCCGGGCCACGCCCGAGGTAGAGCACGTCGCGCGCCGGCGCGATCAGGTGCGCCATCGCGGCGATCTCTTCGTCATGATCCAGCGCGGCGTTCAGGCTGGCCGGGGTCTGCAGCAGGTGCTGGACGACCTCGTTCTCTTCCTCACGATCCATGCGGCCGCGCTTGACGGCAAGATGCGCGGCGAGGGCGGCGAGCACCGCTAGCTGGCAGGTGAAGGCCTTGGTGGAGGCGACGCCGATTTCCGGCCCGGCGTGAGTCGGCAGCAGCAGGTCCGCCTCACGCGCCATCGTGCTGGTGGGCACGTTGACGACGACGGCAATGGTCTGTCCCGCCGCCTTGCAGTGCTTGAGCGCGGCCAGCGTATCCGCCGTCTCGCCCGATTGCGAGATGAACAGGGCAAGGCCGCCGGGCTCCAACACGGGGTCGCGGTAGCGGAATTCGGATGCCACATCGATGTCGACCGGCAGGCGGGCGAACGTCTCGATCCAGTACTTCGCCACCATGCCGGCGTAGAAGCTGGTGCCGCAGGCGACGATGGTGATGCGCTTGATCGCGGAGAGGTCGAAATCGATCTGCGGCAGGGCCACCGACTGGTCCACCTGGTGGATGTAGCTGCGCAGGGTCTGCGCCACCACGGTCGGCTGCTCGAAGATCTCCTTCTGCATGAAGTGGCGGTAATTGCCCTTCTCGATGGCGATGGCGGACGCGCCGGAGGAGACGATCTCACGCTCCACCGGGTTGTTGTCCGCATCGAAGATCCGCGCGCCGTCGCGGGTGATGACCACCCAGTCGCCCTCCTCAAGGTAGGAAATGCGCTGGGTCAGCGGGGCGAGGGCGAGGGCGTCCGAACCGAGGTAGGTCTCGCCGTCGCCATAGCCGACGACCAGCGGAGAGCCGAGGCGGGCGCCGATCAGCAGGTCCGGGTGCTGGCGGAAGGCGATGGCCAGCGCGAAGGCGCCGCGCAACTGCGGGAGCACGACCTTCACCGCGTCTTCGGGGGAAAGACCGGCTTCGACCTGCTCGGAAACGAGGTGTGCCACCACTTCGGTGTCGGTCTGGCTCTCGAACGTGCGGCCGCGCGATTCGAGGGCTTCGCGCAGCGGCTTGAAGTTCTCGATGATGCCGTTGTGGACCAGCGCGAGGTGTTCGGTGGCATGCGGGTGAGCGTTGGCGGCGGTGGGCGCGCCATGGGTGGCCCAGCGGGTGTGGGCGATGCCGATCAGGCCCGGGGCGGGATCGCGCGCCAGTTCGTTCACCAGGTTGATCAGCTTGCCCTGCGCACGACGGCGGATGAGCTGGCCGTTTTCGACGGTGCAGACGCCTGCGCTGTCATAGCCGCGATATTCCATGCGCCGAAGGCCGTCGACCAGCCGGTCCGCGACCTGTTCCTTGCCGACGATGCCGATGATTCCACACATTGCGCTTACGTTACCTTGTTCGAGCGGAAAGAGCTTTGCCCTAACCCGTTAGAGATTGGCGTTTGGTGGCGCCACCATGAAGCCTTGGTAATGTGTGCAAAGCCCTGATGCGAGAGGAAGTCGCGCGGTTTTGGCACGTGCCGTCCGATCGGAATCGTCCGCAAGGGCCGAGAGAAACGGCCGACGGAATCGAAAACATCCGAAAGGTGAGGCGAGATTGAAATAAGGCTTGCCGGGATGTGGGAACGGCGAAACATCTTGTCAAACCGTAGTCCTGGGATAGTCTACCTGCTTCGACGAAGACCGTTCGATGAAACAGCCCGGCAAAGACTGGCGCGCGAAGGTCCGATCGGGAGAGGACAATGCCGATGAACTTCACGTTGAAGTCGGTTTCGTTGCTGGTCTGCAGTGCCGCTATGGCGGTGCCGGGGCTTGCAATGGCCGGAGAAGCCACGCCGATCGCGCTGGTGAGCAGTGCTGCCCATGCCGAATATGTCGGCACGGTCAGCCGGGGTTTCGACATGATCCGCGCGGGCAAGCCGGGCAAGGCGGTAAAGCTGTTCGATTCGGTGATCTCCGCCAATGAGCAGGGGCTGGCGGGCGATGCCCGGCCGCGCCTCTGCCAGTCGGAGAAGACCTCGGCGCATGCCGTGCCGGGTGACGCGGTGATGGTCAGCAGCGCCGTGTGCGATGCGCATTTCGGCAAGGGCTATGCGCTGGTCGACCTGGGCCGGGGCGATCTGGCCGAGGCTGAACTGCGCCGCGCCACCGAACTGGCGCCGGACAATGCGCATTACGCCAACGAATATGCCGAACTGTTCAAGTCTCGCCGGCAGTTCCAGGAAAGCTACGATCTGTTCGCGCGGGCCTGGTCCGTGGTGGACAAGGATACCAAGGGGCCAGACGCCGGCATCGCCGCACGCTCGCTGCGGGGCATGGGCTTCAACCTGATCGAGCTTGGCCGTCTGGATGAGGCCAAGACCATGTTCACCCAGTCGCTTTCGTACGATTCGGCCAATTCGGCCGCGAAGACAGAGCTGGACTTCATCGCCCAGCGTCAGGCCATCGGTTCCTGAGAATGACGGAGAGGGCGGCACCCGCCGCCCTCCCGCCTTTCAAATCCCGGCTTACTTGCCGCCGGCGGCCTTCTCGGCCTTTTTCTTCTTCATCGCATCGTGAAAGCGGTCGGCCCAGCCGGGCTTGACCAGCTGTTCACCGCGCACAAGGCGAAGCTCGCCATCGGCAACGTCGCGAGTGACGGTGCTTCCCGCTGCCACAATGGCATCCGCGCCGATCTTCACCGGCGCGACGAGGGCGCTGTTGGAACCGATGAAGGCCCGCTCCCCGATCACCGTGCGGTACTTGAAGTAGCCGTCATAATTGCAGGTGATGGTGCCCGCGCCGAGGTTGGCCTTGGCGCCCACCGTGGCATCGCCCACGTATGTCAGGTGGTTGGCCTTGGCGCCTTCGCCCAGTTCGGCGTTCTTGATCTCCACGAAGTTGCCGACCTTGGAACCCTTGCGCAGCAGCGCGCCGGGGCGCAGGCGGGCATAGGGGCCGACCGTGGCGCCGGTTTCGATCGTCGCGCCCTCGATATGCGAGAAGGCGTGGATGGTCACGCCATCGGCCACCGAAACGCCGGGGCCGAACACCACGTTGGGCTCCACGGTAACATCGCGGCCCAGCTTCGTGTCCCAGGCGAAGAACACGGTTTCGGGCGCGATCAGCGACACGCCGTCCGCCATGGCCTGCACGCGGCGGCGGGCCTGCCAGCGGCCTTCCGCCTCGGCCAGTTCGCCACGGCTGTTGATGCCGCCGACTTCGTGCGGATCGCCGGTGACGATCACGGCGCAAGTGCGGCCATCCAGCGTGGCCACGTTGACGATGTCGACCAGGTAGTATTCGCCCTGCGCATTGTCGTTGCCGACGCGCGAGAGCAGGTCGAACAGATCGGCCGACTTCACCGCCATCAGCCCCGAATTGCACAGGCGGCAGGCGCGCTGTTCCTCGTTGGCGTCCTTGTATTCGACCATCATGGCGATGCGGCCATCGTCATGGGCGAGCACGCGGCCATATTGCAGCGGGTCTTCCGGCTCGAAGCCGAGCACCACCACCGCCGGTGCGTCCGGCGCATGGAGCCGCTCGATCATGGCGCGCATGGTCTCGGTGCTGACGAAAGGCACATCGCCATAGAGAATCAGCACGTCGCCCGAGAAGCCGGAGAGCGCGCTCTCCGCCTGCTGCACCGCGTGGCCGGTGCCCAGCTGCGGATCCTGCACGGCGATCCTGGCGCGGCTTCCCAGCGCCTTTTCAAGCTGTTCGCGGCCATGCCCGGCCACCACAACCTGTCGCTCCGGCGATAACGCCGCCGCGCTTTGCAGCAGGTGTTCCAGCATCGGCCGGCCGGCGATGGGATGAAGGACCTTGTGCAGGTCGCTCTTCATGCGGGTGCCCTTGCCGGCGGCGAGGACGACGATTGCGAGCGGATTGGAATTTTCGACCATGTTCATCACTTGCCAGCAAATTGTTGCGGTTTCTACTTCGGCGGGCCACTGAGGGGCGGATGACGCAATTCCCATTCGACGTGGTCGGCTTCGATCTTGACGGCACCCTGCTCGATACGCTGGGCGATCTCGCCGTGGCGCTCAACCATGCGCTGGCGATCGAGGGGCGGCCACCCATTCCCGTGGACACCGTGCGCGACCTTGTCGGCGGCGGGGCCAAGAAGATGCTCGCCAAGGGGCTGGAAGTCACCGGCGGCGGGGTCTCGGACGAGCGGCTGAACGAGTTGCACCATGCGCTGATCGCATTTTACGCCGATCACATCGCCGGTACCACGCGCCTCTATCCCGGTGGCGCGGAAATGCTGGACGGGCTGGCGGCGCGCGGCGTGAAGCTTGCGGTCGTGACCAACAAGCTGGAAGCGTTGGCGGTCAAGATTTTCGCGGAACTGGGCCTGTCCGACCGTTTCTTCACGGTCATCGGCGGCGATACGCTGGGCCCCGGCCGTGCCAAGCCGAAGCCCGATCTGATCGAACTGATGCTGGAGCGGGCCGGCGAATCCGGCAAGCCGCTTCGCGCGGCCTTCGTGGGGGACACCACTTACGATACCGGGGCAGCGGCAGCGGCCGGTATCCCCAGCGTCGCCGTCAGCTTCGGCTTCAACGACAAGCCGGCCCACGAACTGGGCGCCACGGCGGTGATAGATCATTTCGACGAACTGATCCCGACGCTTGAGGGGCTGGCCCTAACTCACGCTTCCATGTTGTCAAAGACGTAACCGAACGAACGCACGGTGCGCGGCAGGTGCGGCACCTGCATGGTGCGCAGCTTGCGGCGCAGGCGGCTGACCCACGAATCGACCGTGCGCTCGTCACAGACTTCCACGCTCTTGCCCAGCACGCCGATCAGTTCGCCGCGCGTGAACACCCGGTTGGGATTGCGTGCGAAGTGGTTGAGCAGACGCTGCTCGTTCGACTGCAGCGGCACCACCAGACCCTTGTACCGCGTCAGGTGCGAATCGGGCTGAATCACCAGTTCGCCGATCTGGATCGCCGGCGCTTCCTTCCGCGCGGCGGAGACCGGCTGATAGATGCGCAGGCGTTGCACCAGCGCCTTGGGCGTCAGCGGGCCGATCAGGTAGTCGTCCGCGCCGGCTTCCAGCGCGCGGGCCTGCGCGCGTGGATCGGGTTCCGGCAGGACCATGGTGATGTGAAGCGGATGATCGTTGATGCGATCACGCAGCAGCCCGCACAGCTGCAGGCCCGACATGTCGGGCAGCAGCCAGTCGACGAAGACCCACGTGGGGCCCCGCAGCGCGCGTGCGCAGAGTTCGGTTGCGTCGGTCACTTCCGCCTCAAAGGTCAGGAAGTTGTCGCGGATGGCGCTAACATGGGTCAGGTCGCCCGAAGTCAGCACGATGTCGCCGGATTTGATCATTACATCCTGCAATTCGATGGAAATGATCTGGCCACATAGTGGCACTAGGCTCGCCACACACGTGTCAAATTTTTCATGTTTGACCTGTCACAATCCGGTCAAGAATTTCACAAGAAAGCAACACAGTTCTGACCCGACCGCTGCCTAGTCAGCCTCCCTGTCGCCCCGACGGGCGACCCCGTGCTGCGACTTGCACGAGGAAAACTCAAGGGTTTCAGGGAGTTTACAATGATTCGCCACGCCATCCGTCTGGCGGCAACTTGCAGCATCGTCGCGCTGGCCCAGATGCCGGTTGCCGCGTTCGCAGCTGACGCCGCTGCTGCCCCCGATGCCGCCGCCGAAACCGGTGAAGGCGCTCCCATCATCGTCACCGCGACCAAGCGCGAGACCGATCTGCAGAAGACGCCGATCGCCATCGCCGTGGTCTCCAGCGCCGACATCGAAAAGCAGCATGTCCAGAGCCTGATCGACCTGGCCAGCGGCACCGTTCCCTCGCTGCGCGTCGCCACGTTCGAAGCGCGCCAGTCGGCTCTCACTGTCGGCATTCGCGGCATCGTGCCGTTCGACGCCAACCAGACCGCGCGCGACCAGGGCGTGGGCGTCTATCTCGACGGCGTCTACCTTGGCCGCCAGCAGGGCCTGAACGCCGCACTGTTCGACGTGCAGCGCATCGAAGTCCTGCGTGGTCCGCAGGGCACGCTGTTCGGCCGCAACACCGAAGGCGGCGCGCTTTCGATCGTGACCAAGGCGCCCACCGGCGAATTCGGCGGCCGCGTGGAAGCCGGCATCGGCAACTATGGCCAGCGCACCGGCGAAGCCCACATCGACTTTCCCGAATTCAACAACATCTCGATCAAGGTCGACGGTGTCTACCAGCACCAGGACGCCACGGTTAAGAACCCGCTGGATAGCGAAAAGGGCTGGAACTACTACGACCGCGTGGGCGGCCGCATCCAGGCGCAGTGGAAGCCGGTGGATGGCTTCACGGCGAACATCTCGTTCGACAAGTCGCGTGATGACAACACGCCGATGTACAGCCAGCTGATCAACTACAACCCGAACAACCTGCCGGTCGCCACGCTGGCGCAGATCGCAGCAAACGGCGGAAAGCTGCCGAGCGGCACGATCGCTCCGCTGTCGCCCCTGGTCGACGTGACTGGTGACAAACGCGTGAAGACCGCCGACGTCGGCGTTCCGCAGCAGGTCAGCACCGACCGCACGCAGGGCATCATGGGCAACCTCAGCTATGAGCTGAACTCGGCCCTGACGCTGCGCTCGATCACGGCATGGCGCCAGGTCGACACCGACCAGTACGACAACTCGGGCGGCCCGGCGCGCACCGTGTTCCTGCCGAACACCAAGTTCAGCCGTTACTCGCTTTCGTTCCTTGACCAGCACCAGTTCAGCCAGGAACTGCAGCTCGTCGGTAGCCTGCCGCAGGTCGATTTCGTCGCCGGCGCCTACTACTACAACGAGCACGCCAATGAGAACGCGGCGACGCCCAGCTCCAACCAGTGGAACGCGGACGGCACCGGCTATACCGTGCTCAGCCCGATCGTTTCCGGTCCGATCACCTCGAACAACCAGGGCTGGGACGACACCTCGCTGTTCCTGCAGCGTGACAGCCACGCCAAGGCGCAGAGCATCGCCGCCTTCGCACAGGCCACCTACACGCCTGCCGGTCTCGACCAGCTGCACCTGACTGCCGGTGGCCGTTACACGCACGACAAGCGCGACGGTACGCTGGACATGGTGAACGGCGCGGTCGTCGACTTTGGCTTCCACTACCGCAAGGACCGGTTCGACCCGATGGTCACGGTGGCCTTCGACGCGACGCAGGACATCAACCTCTACGCCAAGTATTCGACCGGCTACCGCGCCGGCGGCGCGAACGATCGTTCGCAGACTTTCGACGCATTCGGCCCGGAAACGGTGAACTCGTATGAAGTCGGCGCCAAGATGATGTTCCTGGATCGCAAGGTTCGCCTGAACCTGGCCGGCTACATCATGGATCGCGACGGCACCCAGGTCGATTTCGACAACGTCAACACCGATCCCAGCAGCCCGTACTTCAACCTGCACACGCAGGAAACGCTGAATGCGCCGGGCACGACGAAGATCCGTGGCGTCGAGGCTGAACTGAACGTCAATCCGATCGACCACCTGTCGCTCGGCCTGTCCTATGCCTACACCTACACCAAGGTTCCGCAGACGCTGAACCCGTTCCTCAGCACCGCTGCCAAGCCGGTCTACCAGAACGTCTTCATCGTCTACACGCCGAAGAACGCGGCGTCGGGCTTCATCGACTACAGCATCCCGGTCGGTGCGGGCGACGAAAGCGTGCAGTTCCACCTCGACGCTGCCTATGCCGACGCGCAGTACAGCTTCGAGGACGAAAGCACGAAGACCCAGAGCAGCTTCATCGTCAACGGCCGCATCGCGCTGGCCGATATCCCGATGAGCGACAACGGCACCCGCCTGACCGTCTCGGTCTGGAGCCGCAACCTGCTCAACGAGACGCACATCTACCGCATGTCGAACGCCAACGCGAACACGCTGGGTGCCTACGGCAACTTCAACCCGCCGCGCACGTTCGGCGTGGAAGGCACCGTCCACTTCTGATCGAACCAACCCGGCAGGCCTTCCCTCGGGGCTTGCCAGCAGGTCCTGCCTGCATTCCTGCACGCGGCGAGACTTCGGTCCCGCCGCGTGTTCTTTTATGCGGGGGCGATGAGCGCCGTGACGATGTCCGATGTGCTTGCCGCTATGTCCGGATCGTGCCAGCCATTCTTCCCACGGACGGCCGAAAGGGCCGCGATGACGGGAGATGACGACGATGCCGACACCGGGTGAAAAGCTGCGGGCGCTGATCGAAAGCGGTGAGCATTTCGTTGCCGCCGAAGCCTATTCGGCGCTGACCGGCCGCGTCGTCCAGCATGTCGGTTTCAAGGCGGCCTATCTGGGTGGCCATGCCTGTTCGGCGTTTCACTACGCGGTGCCGGACAACGGCATCTTCTCGCAAGTGGAGATGATCGACCAGGCTACCCGCATTGCGCAGGCCATCGACATTCCGCTGATCGTCGATGCCGATACGCTGGGCGAAACGGTGGCCGATGCCTATCACTTCACCCGCCGCTACGCCGCTGCCGGGATTGCCGGCTACCACGTCGAGGACGAGGTGAACCCCAAGCATTCCAAGCATGTGAACGGACTCTGCTCGATCGAGGACATGCAGCTTCGGATCGAGGCCGGCGTGAAGGCGCGGGGCGATTCCGGGCTGGTGATCATCGCCCGCTGCGATGAGCTTTACACCAATGCCAATGGCGGTGGCGGCAGCGGATCGATCGAGGAAGCGATCCGGCGCGGCCATGCCTATGCCGAGGCGGGGGCCGACGCCATCGTCTTCGCCAGCGCCCCGCCGGAGCAGCAGGCGGAAGTAATCCCGCAGATGAAGATCCCGGTCTGCACGCTGGGCTTTAACTTGCCCAACACCGCATTCACGCTTTCCACGGCGTGGGGCTGGGTTTCGGCGGCGGTCGGCCACCTCGCCATGGCGCGCGAACTGATGGAAACCGGATCGGTGAAAAGCGCGATGAACGCCTTCGCCAACTTCCCGGAAAAGTACGACCTGATCGACCAGAACCTCTACGACGACCTGATCGTCGAGTGGGCGGAGCGGACGGGGCGGCCGACGCGGCCCAATCACGCGCGATAGGAAAGCGGCGGGCGAGCGCTAGACCTGCCGCGTTGGCCTGCCTGCAACGGACAAGGGCAAGGCTAGTCAAAGCAAAGCAAAGCAAAGCAAAGGCTAAGGACTACCCAAACGATCCCGTCATCCCCGTGAAGGCGGGGATCCCGCTTTTCTTCTCTACGTAGCCAACCCACGCGACTTCTATGTTCGCCGCAAGGCTGGGAAGAAAGCGGGGCCCCCGCCTTCGCGGGGGCGACGATGATATTAAGCTGAGGGCGCTATTTTTGAGGTGACGGCCGGCGTTTCCTTCGGTTCGTTACTCGTTGCCCCTTACTTCGTCGGCTCCGACACACCCTCCGGCAGTGCCAGAACTTCCAGCCCCTGCGCCGGATCGAGATAGCGCCGCGCCTCGGCCTGCACATCGGCGGCGGTCAGCGCCAGCAGCCGGTCGTGCGCGCGGTTGAAGCGGTCGATGCGGTCCGCTTCGGTTTGCGCGCGATCGACCAGCGAGAGCCAGCCGCCGTTGCTCTTCAGTGCATTCTGATAGCTTTCCAGCAGCGGTTGGCGCGCCCGCAGCAGCACGTCGTCGCTGATCGGCGCCTTGCGCAGCGACGCCATGACATCGTCGATCGCCTTGCGCGCGGCAGGTACGTCGCTCACGTCGATCGAGGCGACGACCGCAAAGGTACCGTATCCCTTCCAGTGCCGGGATAGCGAGACCCCGGCCGACGGTGAATAGGCCTTGCCCAGCGCCTCTCGCAGGCTGTCGGTCAGTTCGATGCGCACCACGCGTTCCAGCAATTGCAGCTTCAGCGTCTCGACGGGATCGGAATCGTCCCGGGTGGGCCAGGTCACGCGCAGCAGGGCCTGATCGGCGGGGCCGGTGTGGCGCACCACGCGCGGCTTGCGATCGGTGGTGAAAGTGCGTGGCGGCTGGTCGTCATAGGGGCGGAAAGTGGATTCGCGGGTGGGCAGGGCGCCCAGCGTGCCGGCCACCATGGCCACGGCCTTGTCCTCGTCCACATCGCCGACCATGCCGATCTCCACCGCGCCGTGCTCCAGCCGGTCGCCGATGTCGCGGTGCAGCTTGGCGTAAGTCAGGACGCGGTAATCCTCCACCTTGCCCAGGCTGAAGCGCGGATCGTTGTCGGAAACGATAGCACCCAGATCGGCCTGCATGGCCGAACCCGGCGTGGCGCGCAGGCGGGCGAAGTAATTGTTGATCTGCTGCCGGTACTGCACTTCGCCCTCGGGCCGGTAGCCGGGGTCGGTCACCATGGCGGTCAGCAGTTGCAGTTGCAGTTCCAGATCGCGCGGGGTGGTGCCGGCCTGGGCGACGAAGCTGGCCTCGCCCGTGGACAGGCCGAAGCCCAGTGTGTGGCCGGCCATGATCGTGTCCAGTTCGTCCCGGCTGTGCTTCCCCAGGCCGCCTTCGTCGATGTAGGGCACCATGTCCGTCGCGTGCGGGTTCTCGCGCGTGTCCAGCATGTCGCCGCCGTCGATGGCCAGGCTGACGTCGACGCGGTCCTTCACGATGTCCGTATGTTTGATGTTGAGCATCACGCCGTTGGCAAAGCGTATCTCGCGAATGCCGAGCACGGGATCGCGCACATCCGACACGACGGTGCCGGGCTTGCCGAAATCGGTATAGGCAAAGGCCGTGACGGCGCCGGCCTGTTCCGCCGCGATCGGCGCGCGCATCGCCTGCTGCCAGGCGTCGCGGATGGCCTTTTCTCCACCGGCAGGCGCGGTCCGGCCTTCGAAGCGGATCAGCGGCTTGTCGAGGGTCAGTGCCTCGCGCTTCATGGCCGCCAACACGGCGTCCGGCGTGATCTGCGGGGCGAAGGCGATGAAGCGGTCCAGCACCGATTGCGGGGTTCCGGGCACCTGCCGATCGTCCACCAGCGCCAGCGCGGCCGCGGCCAGCGCGGCGTTGCTGCGCGTATTGGCCGATCCCGCCGCATCGGTAAGCGCGGAGCGCAGTTGCGCCACCTGCTCGGCAATTTCCGCTTCGGTGAAACCGTGGGAGAGGGCGCGGCGATACTCGCGCGCGGTGGCGGCCAGTCCGGTGGCCCATTGGCCGTCGACGCTGTCTATGATCAGGCGCGTGGAACGGGCGGCCTTGAAGACATCGCCGGTGCCGAATCCAGCCCCCCGGAACGGCGGCTCTGCCGTGCGGGACAGGCGCTGCAACCGCCGGTTGACGATGTCATAACCGACCGAGCGCAGCAGGTTTTCCTGGCGTTGGGCCACGCTGTCCGGCTCATCCAGCCATTTGCCGTTGCGCTGGATCACCAGCCGCTCGGACAGGGCGGGATCGATCCACATCGCGGTGCGGCCCTTGTCCTTGGGGTCGACCGGACCGGCACCGGGCTGGGCGTCTGCAGTGCGGGGCTGCCAGTTGTCGAACCGGGTGCGGATCGCGGCCTCCACGGCATCGGCATCGAAATCGCCGATCACTATGAGCGTTGCGTGGGATGGAACGTATTCGCGTTCATAGAAGGCGCGGATCGTCTGGGCGCTGGCAGCGTTCAGCGTCTCGGTCGTGCCGATCGGGAACCGGCGGACATAACGCGATGCCGGATAGAAGAACCCGGACGAGGCCACGCTGTTGCGATAGGCGAAAGTGTTGCGATCGCGCATTTCGGAAAAGATCACGCCGCGTTCGCGGTCCACTGCCGCTTGCGAAAGGGTAAGCTCGCTGGCGGTTTCCCGCATCAGCATCAGCGCGGTGTCCAGCAAGTGCGTGTCGGCGCGGGGCAGATCCAGCTTGTAGACGGTGCGCTCGAACGTGGTGGAGGCATTGGTGTCCGCCCCGAAGGCCAGCCCCTCTCGCTCCAGCAACGGCACCATCTGGCCTTCGGGCACGTGGGTGGAGCCGTTGAACGCCATGTGTTCCAGGAAATGGGCGAAACCCTGTTCTGCATCGGTCTCGTCCAGCGACCCGGCGGACACTTCCATGCGCACCACCGCGGTGCCGGCGGGCGTGGCATTGTGGCGGATCACGTAGCGCATGCCGTTGGCCAGGCGGCCGAAGCGAAAGTCCGGATCGACCGGAACGTCGCTCTTCTCGAAAGCCCAACTGGTGTCGTCAGGGCGCGGGGCGGGTGCCTCCCTGGCGATGGCCGGGGCGGATACGGTGAGGAGAAGCGCGGTGATGAGGATCGTTCGCATGTGGCACCAATGTCCGAGCAAGCTTCTGATAACAAGGGCGCGGTGTGCTGGGGGCCGGCGCCTTTGTGAAGTTAAAACGCAAGAAAGCCCGGCGCACCTTGCGGTGGCCGGGCTTTCCCGTTCATCGTTTTATCCGACCTTACTTGCCGCGCAGCTTGCGGTGCTTGGACAGGTCAAGAACCTCGCTGGGTTCATTGTCGTCCTGCAGCAGGCCAAGGCGGCGGGCCACTTCCTGGTAGGCTTCTTCCTCACCACCCAGATCGCGGCGGAAGCGGTCCTTGTCCAGCTTTTCGCCGGTGTGCATGTCCCACAGGCGGCAGCCGTCGGGGCTGATTTCGTCCGCCAGGATCACGCGGCTGAAATCGCCATCCCAGATGCGGCCGAATTCCAGCTTGAAGTCGACAAGGCGGATGTTGATCGCCGCGAACATGCCGCACATGAAGTCGTTCACGCGGATCGCCATCGCGGCGATGTCCTGCATCTCTTCGTTGGTGGCCCAGCCGAAGCAGGCGATGTGCTCTTCGGCGATCATCGGATCGCCCAGCGCATCGTCCTTGAAGTAGTATTCGATCAGCGTGTGCGGCAGCGGCTCACCTTCGGGGATGCCAAGACGCTTCGAGATCGAACCGGCGGCCACGTTGCGCACCACCACCTCGATCGGGATGATTTCCACCTGGCGGACCAGCTGTTCGCGCATGTTCAGGCGGCGAATGAAGTGGTTCGGCACGCCGATGTGGTTCAGGCGCGTGAACACGTATTCGCTGATGCGGTTGTTGATCACGCCCTTGCCCTGGATCGTGCCCTTCTTCTGCGCGTTGAACGCAGTGGCATCGTCCTTGAAGTACTGGATCAGGGTGCCGGGTTCGGGGCCTTCATAGAGGATCTTGGCCTTGCCCTCGTAGATCTGGCGGCGACGGGACATGCGTGTTCGTCCTTAGATGTGTAAAAGAGCAAGCCCCGGCGCGGGGGCATCGCTAGGCGATTGCGCGGCCGGGGCGTTCGAGCGGGCATATAGTTCAACGGGGGGCAAAAGCAAACCGGCTTGGCCAGAATGGCGAAGTGGGCGCCGCAGGAAGCAGGGCGTCTGCGACGGAGCGAGAGGCGCGCGGGGGGATTGCCGCGATCGAAACGGCGGATTACCGAACGGCGGATCCCCGGTTTTCAGGGGCTTGAGAGGCGACAGCGACGATGCCCGTCACGATCCATGCGCTTACCGGCGATGAAATCCTTGCCGTGATAGACGATCTGGCACGGCTGCGGATCGCCGTCTTTGCCGAGTGGCCCTACCTCTACGACGGCGATCCCGAATACGAGCGGGACTACCTTGCCGCATTCGCCGCTGCGCCACAGGCGATTCTCGTGGCCGCGCGCGAGGGCGGCCGGATCGTGGGCATGGCCACGGCGTCGCCGCTGTCGGCGCAGGAAATCGCCTTGCGCGCGCCGGTGGAGCGTGCCGGCCATGACGTTTCCGGCGTGTTCTACTTCGGCGAATCGGTGTTGCTGCCGGCATGGCGCGGGCAGGGCATCGGCCATGCCTTCTTCGACCACCGCGAAGCGCAGGCACGCCGGTGCGGTGCCACGGCTGCCGGGTTCGCCGCGGTGATCCGGCCTGCGGACCATCCCGATCGCCCGCGCGACTATCGCCCGTTGGACGCTTTCTGGCGCAAGCGCGGCTATGCGCCGGTACCGGGGCTGACCTGTACGCTGGCGTGGAAGGACCATCGCGACGCGGGGGAGGCGGCGAAGTCGTTGCAGTATTGGATGCGGCGGTTTTGAGGCTGGGTCGGCCAAGTTAGCCGGCGATGGCGGCCACCAGATTGCGGGCGGCGGTATCGACCTGGTTCCAGGTGGTGACGAACCCTTCCGCTCCGCCGAAATACGGATCGTCCACGTCGCGCCCTTCCATGCCCGGCACATGATCGAGCAGCATCGAAAGCCGGGCATGTGGCGCCTTCGGCATCAGCCTTTCAAGATTGGCGAGATTGCTGCCGTCCATCGCGATGACGTGGTCGAAGCGATCGAAGTCCGCCTTCACCACCTGTCTGGCCCGATAGCCCGAGATATCGATGCCGTGCCGCAGCGCTTCGGCCTGCGCGCGCGGGTCGGGGCCGTTGCCGATGTGCCATGCGCCGGTGCCGGCCGAAATCGATCGCGAGGTCCAGCCCGGCCCTGGCGGCCTGATGGCGCATCGCCGCTTCGGCCAGCGGAGAACGGCAGATGTTGCCAAGGCAGACGAACAGGAAGGATGGATAGGCGCTCATTCCCCCGGCGTAGCGCCGGGGGGCAGGCGGCTCAACGGCGAATCGGCGGTTCAAACCGCGCCCGCGATCTCCGCCACCAGCTGCTGGACCGTCGATCGCACGTCGGTGGAGAGGAACGGCTTGCCGAGCATGGGCCGGGTGGCGTGGGCGGAGGGCAGGTGGCTGCGATCATAACCGCTGACGAAGGCGAACGGGATCGCCCGCGCGGCCAGTTCGTCGGCGACAGTGTCGATCTTTTCGCCATTGAGGTTGCCGTCCAGCAGGGCCAGATCGGGCGCACCCTGGCGGATCAGCGCCACCGCCTGATCGCAGGTGTTGGCGGGGCCGAGGGGGACGGCGCCCGAATCCTCGATCTCCATCATCAGTTCCATCGCCACCAGTGGCTCGTCCTCGACGACGAGAATGCGCAGGGTGCCCGGATTGGACGAAGCCGTCGGCGCGGGATCGGCCGTGGGCGCTGCCGTTTCGAACTCCTCGGATATCAGCGCGAGGGGAAGCACCAGGTGCCAGTGAACCCCGTCCGGCGCGAAATCGGCGGTGATCCGCGCGCCGTCCGCCGTCATGCTGCTTTCGATCAGGGTGGAGCCGAAACCGCGCCGCTCGGGCGTGATCACGGTCGGGCCGCCGCTTTCGCGCCAAGTGAAGTCCAGCACGCTGTCGGCATGGCCCCAGGCAAGCGTCACGATGCCGGTTTCGTTCGACAGCGCGCCGTACTTGTGCGCGTTCGTGGTCAGTTCGTGGAGGATCAGCGAGAAGCGCAGCGCCATTTCCGGCGGAAGATCCAGGTCCGGCCCGGAAAGCCGCAGGCGATCCTCGCTCACGGTGCCGATCGCCACCTGATCCGCGATCAGGCGTCGCAGGCTGGCGGCTTCCCATGTCGTGGTGCTGAGCAGCGAATGCGCGCGCGCCAGCGCCTGCAGGCGGCCGGTGAAGGCAAGTTGGAAGCTCTGCGGCGAATGGGCGTGGCGCAGGCCTTGCGAGGCGATGGCCTGCACGGTGGCCAGCGTGTTCTTCACGCGGTGGTTCAACTCGCCGATCAGCAGCCGTTGCGTCTCCTCCGCCCGGTGGCGGGCCGTGACGTCGAGCAGTTCGATCATCACCGTGGCCGGTCGCACCCCGGTGCCGGCCAGTGAGGAGCAGTACCATTCGCCCTTGCGCAGCGAGCCATCGGCATGGAGGTAGCGATGCTCCTGCATCTCGCGCCGGTCGCCGCCGCCCAGCAGGGCGCGCATGTTCTCAAGGAAATGGCCGCGCTCGCCGGCCACCAGGAATGGCGCATCCTCCACCTTCAGGCCCAGCATGTCCTCGGCGGCAAAGCCGATCTCGCGCTCGGCACTGCGATACCAGCTGACGACCCGCAGGTTGGCGTCGATCTCCAGCACGGCCAGCGGCGAATTGTCGCCGTGCGCGCGCAACCGGCCGAGCGCCAGGCCGAGTTCGTCACGCTGGCGGGCGATTTCCCGCCGCTGCCGGGCCAATTCGACGAAGACCGCGACTTTCGAGTTCAGCTCGGTGATGTCCAGCGGCTTCAGCAGATAGTCGACCGCGCCGGTTTCATAGCCGCGAAACTTGCGCCGCTCGTCGGTGGCGACGGCGGTGAGGAAGATGATCGGAACGCCGCGCGTGCGTTCCGTTCCGCGCATCAGTTCGGCCAGTTCGAAACCGTCCATTCCCGGCATCTGCACGTCCAGCAGGGCCAGCGCGAATTCCTCTCGCAGCAGCACTTCCAGCGCGTCGAACCCCGAAGGCACGGTGACCAGTTCGATCCCCGGCTGATCCAGTGCGGCTTCCAGCGCGACCAGGTTCTCCGGCACGTCGTCGACGGCGAGGATCTTGAGGGGCTCATTCAGCAAAAGCCATCTCCTCGGCCTGAAGGGTGGTGCGCCGCCAGATCTTTTCCATCGGCGCAAAATCGGCGAAGCTTTCGCCTTCGGCCGAGAATTGCACGGTTTCCTTGGAGCCCAGGCCCAGGAAGCCGCCGGGGGGAAGCGAACTGGCGAAGAGCCCCAATGCCCGATCCTGCAGGGCGCGGTCGAAATAGATCAGCACGTTGCGACTGGAAACAAACTGCACTTCTGAAAACACCGCATCGCTGGCAAGGTTGTGATCGGCGAAGACCGCCCGCTTGCGCAAGGTGGGGTCGAAACGGGCGACGCCGTAGCTGGCCGTGTAGTAATCCGCCAGCGACCCCTGTCCACCTGCCTCGCGGTAATTGCGCGAGAAGCCGGCAAGCCGGTCCACGTCGTAGACCCCGGCCTCTGCCCGGGCGAGCGCGGCGGGATTGATGTCCGTGCAATAGAACAAGGTGCGTTCGGCCAGCCCTTCCTCGCGGAAGAGGATCGCCAGCGAATAGAATTCCTCGCCATTGGCGCATCCGGCGACCCATACCTTGATGGAAGGCCAGGTGCGCAAGTGCGGGATCACCTTTTCGCGGACGGCGCGGAAATATTCCGGATCGCGGAACATCTCGCTGACCTGGATGGTCAGGAAGCCGATCAGCACGTCCAGACTGTCCGGATCGTGAAGAATCCGGTCGAGCAGGCTGGAGAGGTGCGGGTAGCCGAAATGGGCCTGCGCGCGCTGCAGGCGGCGCAGCAGCGATGCGCGCGAATAGTCGCGGAAATCGTACTGATACCGCCGCCAGATCGCCTCCACCAGAAGGTCGACCTCCAGGTTTTCCAGCGCTTCCCCCACCAGTCTCATCGCGGCATCCACACACGCACGAGGCTGAGCAGCTTGTCGATGTCGAGCGGTTTCGACAGGTAGTCGTTGGCGCCGGCCTCCAGGCATTCCAGATGGTCGCGCTCCATGGCCTTGGCGGTCAGCGCGATCACCGGCAGCGCGTTCCACTGCGCATGCTTGCGGATTTCGCGCATGCAGGCCAGCCCGTCCATTTCCGGCATCATCACGTCCATCAGGACCAGGTCGACCGGCAGGCCATCGCTGTCCGCCGCGCGGGCCAGCTCGTTCAGCGCCTCGATCCCGTTGCGGGCGATCCGCACGGAAACGCCGTGCGGCTCCAGCACCGAAGTCAGCGCATAGATGTTGCGGATGTCATCCTCGACCACCAGGATCTGGCGGCCTTCCAGTGCGGCATCGCGGCCCAGCGAGCGGGCCAGCAACTGCTGCTTTTCCTGCGGGAGTTCGGAAACGACCTGGTGGAGGAACAGGGTAACCTCGTCCAGCAGGCGTTCGGGGCTTTTGGCGCCCTTGACGATGATCGACTTGGAGTAGCGGCGCAGCCGCATCTCCACTTCCTCGGAAAGCTCGCGGCCGGTGTAGACGATCACCGGGGGGAAGCCGACGCTCTCGTCGTGGGAAAGGCGCTCCAGCAGGTCCAGCCCCGACATGTCCGGCAGGTTCAGGTCCAGCACCATGCAGTCGAAGGTGTCGCTGCCCAGCCGTTCCAGGCAGGCCGCCGCGCTCTGCACGTCCACCGTCTCCACATCGCGTGAGGCGAGCAGGTGGTGGATTGCTTCGGCCTGGCGAGGATCGTCCTCCACCACCAGCACGCGGCGCAGGCGCTGCGCCATGCGCGCCTCCAGCCCTTCCAGCATGCCGACCAGGGTATCGCGGCTGACCGGCTTGAACAGGTAGCCCACCGCGCCACTGGCCAGCGCCGCGTGATCGTCATGATCGGCGGAGACGATGTGCACCGGGATATGGCGCGTGCGGGTATCGCGCTTGATCCGGTCCAGCACCGAAAGCCCGGTGTGATCGGGCAGGTGCATGTCCAGGATCACGGCCTGCGGCAGATATTGCCGCGCCAGCAGCGCGCCTTCGTCGGCGGTGCCGGCGATCAGGCACTGGAAGCCGACCTCATGGGCAAGATCGGCAAGGATGCGCGCAAAGGCGGGGTCGTCCTCCACGATCAGGATCACGCGGGAGGTGCCGGACAGCGTCTCGCGATCGTCCTGCGGCACCGGGGCGCGGCGGGCGGTCGGTGCGGCGGGGGCAGGCGCCGAGGGCAGGGCGGCGGACCGGCGCGCGATCGGCGTGGCGTCTGGCGTCAGGGCATCCGGCAGTTCCAGCGTGAACGTGCTGCCCTGGCCGGGGGTGCTTTCCACGGTGATGGTGCCGCCCAGCAGATGCGCCAGTTCGCGCGAGATGGAGAGACCAAGGCCGGTGCCGCCATACTTGCGGGCAATGCCGCCATCGGCCTGGCGGAAGGCTTCGAAGATCACCTCCTGCTGTTCCGTCGCGATGCCGGGGCCGGTGTCGCGCACGGCAAAGGCGATGCGGCCGGTAGCCGCGCGGGAGACGGCCAGCGCCACTTCGCCGCTATCGGTGAACTTGATGGCGTTGGAGAGGAAGTTCTTCAGCACCTGCTCAAGCCGCAGCGGATCGGTGTGAATGGCTTCGGGAACCTCGGCGGAAGCGGAGAGTGCGAGCGCAAGCCCCTTTTCTGAGGCGGAAGGGGCAAAGGCGCTCTCCAGTTTGCCGAGAAGGGCGGCCACCCCCACTTCCTGCGGTTCCAGCTCCAGATGCCCGGCCTCGATCTTCGAAATGTCCAGCACGTCGTTGATCAGCGTCAGCAGGTCGTTGCCGGAGGATTCGATGGTTTCGGAGAACCGCACCTGTTCCTCTGTCAGGTTGCCGCCGCGATTGTCGGCCAGCAGGCGGGCCATGATCAGCAGGGAATTGAGCGGCGTGCGCAGTTCGTGGCTCATGTTGGCGAGGAATTCGCTCTTGTAGCGGCTGGCCTGCTCCAATTCCTCGGCCTGGGTGCGCAATTGCGTCTGCGAGCGCGCAAGCTCGTCGCGCTGGGCTTCCAGAGACTGGCTGTGTTCTTCCAGCTGAGAATTGAAGCGTTCGAGTTCGGCCTGCTGCTCTTCCAGTTGCGACTGGGATTGCATCAGCAGTTTGCTCTGCGCCTCAAGCTCGTCGTTCGTGGCGCGCAGTTCCTCGCTCTGGTTCTGCAGTTCCTCCGCCTGTTGCTGGGTTTCCACCAGGAACTGTTCCAGCCGCGCGCGATATTTCGCGCCGCGCAAAGTGATGCCCAGCGTGCCCGAAACGATGTCCAGGAACGTCGCAAGATCGGCGGGGCGCGCATCCGGATCGTCCAGAAAGCCCAGTTCGATGACGCCGTTGATCTGCCCATCGGCCTGCGTGGCACCCATGATCAGCCGCGCAGGCGTTGCCCGGCCGAGCGAGGAGCCGAACGCCAGATAGCCGTGGGGCACATGCGCGATGGAGGTGACGCGCCCGGTGCGGGCCACCTCTCCCAGCAGGCCTTCACCCTCCACGATCCGTTCCGGCATCTGGGCGTCCGACGGTACGCCCCAGGCGGCAACCTTGTGAAAGCCGCCGTCGTCCCGGACGTAGATCGCACCGGCGATCGCACCGAACCGTTCGCCCAGGAAGGCAAGGGCACGGCTGCCCATCTCGTCCAGCGCAAGGCTGCCGGCAGTCGCGCGTGCCAGATCGTTCTCGCTTTCGCGCAGCCACTGCTGGTGCTGATTGGCATTGCGATAGCGGATCAGCATGAAGCCGATCCCCGCGATCAGCAGATTGGTCAGGCCAGACAGCGATCGGTTGGCCATGGCGACTTCGGGGCCGAGGCCCTGCGGCGCGATGAAATAGGCCAGGAACGCACAGCCGACCCCGGCGACCGCCGCCAGCAACGGCGTCACCGGCCGGCGCGCGGCATAGGCAATCACGGTGGGCAGCAGATAGAGAACGCTTACGCCCGTTCCCAGCGGAACCGTAACGTCGACCAGCAGACAGAGCGCCAGAACGCCAAGTATGATGAGTGCAAGCTGGACCTGCGGATTGAAAGTCTTGGACGAGGCCATCTTGGATCTCAGGGGCATATGGGCTGAGCGAGCCGTGCTTTCCCCGATCACGTACGGCCCCCGGATCAGGTTCTAAACCGCCGAGTTGCCCATTGGTTCCCGCAGGGATCGGCAAATACACGGTTAATTTCGCGTTTCCCGCAATTGGGAAGACTTCGTGGAGGAAGGGCGCCGTAGACCCACGAAGGGTTTCCTTAAGTAATGTCATCTAAGGAAGTCGCTGAATTTTGCCGAGTTCCCTCCAGCACGACTGGCCAAGCGATGCGTCATCTCAGAAACCAGATCCAACGCCTGATCCGCGATACCGCAGGCAACATCCTGCCGCTGGCCGCGGTGGGCATGGTCGTCGCGGCCATGGTGGTCGGCTCCGGCATCGACTTCAGCCGCTACTACAAGGCGCGCAACCAGCTTCAAGCGGCTTGCGACGCCGGTGTGTTGGCCGGACGGCGGACTGTGTCGAACAGCGGGCTGGACGCTCCCTCCATACAGGCTGCGCAAGACTACTTTGCGACCAATTTCGATGATAATGGGCAGGAGACCACCGGTACCGCCTTCACGCCCAGCACGACCGACAACGGCCAAACTGTGCGGGGCGTGGCGTCGACCACGCTGAACACGCTGGTGATGCGGCTGTTCGGTTTCAACACCTTCAATATCAGCGTCAGCTGTGCGTCGTCCATGAGCGTGGGCAATGCAGACGTGATGATGGTTCTGGATACGACCGGGTCGATGGACAGCGCGCTGTCGGGCAGCCAGACACGCATTCAAGCGCTGCGCGCGGCCATGAAGAATTTCTATTCCACGCTCTATTCCGCCACTTCGGGCACCACGGCGCGCGTACGCTATGGCTTCGTGCCGTACAGTTCGACGGTTAACGTCGGGCGACTGCTCTATGCGCTGAATCCCAGTTATCTGGCGGATAGCCATACTTACCAGTCCAGACAGTGGTCTACGAGCAAATCGACTTTTTACTATCAACCCGTTTCCTATGACACCAGTGTGTTCAAGACGTTCGCCCGGACACAAACACCCACCGGAAGCAACGGCTCCACGCAGTCGTCGACCTGGGACGGATGCATCGAGGAACGGGCAACTACCACCGCTTCGAGCTTCAGCTATTCGCCGACCACCGGTTATTCGCCCGCGGGCGCGCGGGACATCGATATCGATTCCGCGCCGACCACGGATATCAATACGAAATGGTCGCCCCAGTGGTACCAGATCAGTTATATTCGCGGCAAGAACGCGAGCAGCGATACGTCAAACTGGACTACAAGCACGACCACCCAAGGCTCTTCGGTAAGTGAATACTGTCCGGTGAAAGCGCAGCTTCTGACGGAAATGAGTCAGACCGACTTCAATGCCTATGCGGACTCGCTGGTGGCGAACGGCGGCACCTATCTGGACATCGGCATGATCTGGGGCGGGCGCCTGATTTCCCCGGACGGCATCTTCAGTGGCAACGTCAACATCGCGCCATCGAACAAGGGTGAAGTGGCGCGCCATATCATCTTCATGACCGACGGTCAGATGGATACGGCAAATTCTTCCACTTCGGCATGGGGGATCGACTGGTGGGATCTGCGCGTGACTCAGAACGGTTCAGAGACCACGGCCGACGCGGTTCATACGTCCCGTTTCCGGGCTGTCTGCGATGCCATCAAGGCCAAGGGCGTACGCATCTGGGCCATCGCCTTCACGTCCACCCTGTCCAAAGACCTGACCTACTGCGCGTCGGAGAACAGTTCCTACACCGCGAGCGATTCTGACGAACTCAACACGGCCTTTCTGGAAATCGCCAAGCAAATTGGCGAACTGAGGATCACGCAGTGAGCGCGGCGGTTTTCATCGCCCCGCGCCGCCGCGCGGCTCTGCGCAACCTGGCCCTTCGGCTGGCGAAGGATCGTCAAGGCATGGCAGCCGTCGAGTTTGCGATGGCGGCCCCGGTGCTGATCCTGCTGCTGTGCGGAATCTTCGACATCGGCCACATGGCCTACGTCAACGCCGTGCTTCATGGTGCGGTGGAGGATGCGGCCCGTAACGGTACGCTGGAAATGGCAGATACGACGACTCTGGACCAGAAGATACTGGCAGTCGTAGGCCGCGTGGCACCCGGTGCTACCGTATCCACCACGCGTTCCAGTTATTACGACTTTACCGATATTGCCCGCCCAGAGGCCTGGAACGACAAGAACAACAACGGCACGTGCGACAATAACGAGGCCTATGTTGACGAGAACAAGAACGGCCGATGGGATGCCGACGTCGGGCAGTCTGGCAACGGCGGGCCGAACGACGTCGTTCTCTACACGGTGAAGGCCACCTACAAACCGCTGTTCCCGATCCCCGGCCTGACCAACCCGGACCAGACGCGCACGCTGACGGCGACGACAGTCCGGAAGAACCAGCCTTACGGCCAGCAGGCGGATTACGGCACGGCCGCGGGGGTCTGCAAGTGAGCGCGCGGGCTTCGCATCTGCGCGTCGCGCACCTTCGTATCCGGCGGTTCGCGCGGCGCCTTTGTCGCGACGAGAGCGGTGTATCGCTGATGGAATTCGCACTCGTGCTGCCGGTTCTCATCACCCTGGGGCTTTACGGCACCGAACTGGCCTACATGGCCATGGTGAAGATGGAAGTGTCCCAGCTTGCCACTTCCGTGGCGGACAACGCCTCTCGTCTTGGCCAGGCCGATAACTCGGCGGTTGCGCCCTCGGTTACGGAAACCGATGTGAATTCGATCATGTCTGGCGCGCTTACGCAGGGCAGTTCGTTCAACTTCGGCGCGAACGGGCGCATCATCCTCTCCAGCCTCGAGAGGAAATCGTCTACCAGCCAATATATCCACTGGCAGCGCTGTCGCGGTAGTCTGGCGCGCAGCTCCGCCTATGGTCCGGCGAATACGACGCTGACCGGCATGGGCAAGACCGGCCACACCATCAAGGCCATTGCCAATTCGGCGGTGATGTACGTGGAAGTCTATTATGCCTATCAGCCGCTGTTCGGCACCATGTTCGTCAAGAACCCGGTATTCTATCAGGAAGCCGCGTTCCTCATCCGCGACGACCGCGATATCACCAGTGGCGTGACCGGGACCGGCGGGCAGTCCGCCTGCACCTGACGCGGGCTTATCGGGAAATCGCCGCCGGCAGGGTGTAGCGGCCGTGTCCTGCCTTGCGGACGTAGCCCTGCTTGTGCAGCTTGCTGAGCTGCTGATAGGTCATGCCAATGGCCAGGAAATGCGCGGTCGTCGCGATTCCGTGGCGGCGCACGATGTCCAGCGCGCGTGCGCGAAGCGTTCCCGGCGGGGGTTCCTGCACCCCGTCCCAGATCGGCGGGACTTTGCCTTGGGTCGATCGTTGGCGCGGCGGCAATGCCTGCCTAGTCGTGTCCGCGCGCAAGCAGACATGGACACCGGGGTGGTCTTCCATCTGCTGTGGCCGGGGGGCCATTCGCCGGCCATGCCCGGCCAGCAGGGCGGCGCAGGCTTTCAGCACGTGTTCAAGGCGGTTTGCCGGCTGCCTGTCGGCCCATTGCGACGGGCGCTGGAACCGCGCCAGCCGGTCCAGGATCGCGCTTTCGTCGGCGCTGACGAAAGCGGAGCCGGGGGAGAATATCGCCAGCCCATGCACAACTGCTTCCGCAGCCAGCAACTTGATTGCATCTTCCACTGTGGTGAGCGCGGTCGTCAGGGCGTGGGCCTCGACCCGTGAGGCGGTGGCGTGGAGGCGCAGCAGTTGGATAAACTTGCGCTCCTGAAACGGAAGAACCGCGCATTGACGCAGGCTGCGGAACTGCGATGCGGGCGCCGTGGCGTCGCTGGCTTTGGCCGTGCCCGGTCGAGGCTCGGCCCATGGATTTTCGGAGTGCACCATCGGCAAGAGGTCTAGCGGGCCGAGGCAGATGCAGGCTGAATCCTGCCGTTCAGGTTCGGTTTGGCTTGCGTGATTGTTGAAAATGATTGGCGATAGCACTGCGCTTTACAGCGCCTGGACTATGCGCCACTCGGGACAGGAACGGCGGAGACATATCCAGGTGAATGCAGTGCAAGGCGCGACCATATGAGCCGCGTGATCGCGGCCAAGGCGATCAGGGGCCACGTTGTCACGGTGGTCAGTTCGATAAGGGGACGCCTGCTTGTGGTTGGCGTCGTGCTGACGGGGGCCGCGCTGCTTGCCGCCGCGCTGTCCATCGATGTCGTGCTGGATAGCTATGTGCGGCGCAGCCTGGATCGAAGCCTTGACGTCCAGATCGGCCTTCTGGCGCGCAGCGTAAGGCCCGACGGCACGGTGGATGGTGCGATGCTGCACCAGATCGCACCCTATACGCAGTACCGTCGCGGCTGGACCTGGCGGATCGAGGCGCGCGGGCAGGTTTATGGCGCCACGGACCAGATCGGCGTCCTGGACTTCCATCCTTATGGGACGCCGGGCCGGGAAGGGCATTTCAAGGGGCCGCCGGAAACCTTGCAGTCTGGCCGGTCAGGCGATCTCTATGTGCGGTTGCTGGTGCTGGAGCGCCCCTCCGGCACCGTGCGGATCACGGCGGTTGCGCCCCATGCGGTATACAAGCGGCTGCGTGCCGCCGCCGTCGCGCCGGTGCTGGTCACGCTGGGGCTGCTGTGTCTGGCGCTGCTGGGGGCATCGCTGTTGCAGTTGCATGTCGGGCTGAAGCCGCTGCAGCGGTTGAAGCAGGCGATAGAGGGCGTTCGCGCCGGCAGGCTGCATCGCGTGCCGGACCGGCAGCCGGCGGAACTGCAGTCGCTGGCGGCGGAACTCAACGCCATGCTTGACGAGAACGAGGCGGCGCTTTCCCGCGCGCGTGGCCATGTCTCCAACCTTGCGCACAGCCTGAAGACGCCGCTGGCGACGCTGTCCGTCAAGCTGGGGCAACCGGGGCGCGATCCGGACGGACAGTTGGGCGAACTGGTCGCCCAGATCGATGGCGCCATTCGCCACCATCTTGGCCGCGCCCGGGCGGCATCGCCCGGCGCGCCGGGGCGACGGGTGGTTTCGGTGACCGAACCGATCGGCGATCTTCTGGATGCGCTGGCCCGTGTCTATCCCGATCGTCGCATAACGGCGGAAGCGCGCATCGCGGCCGACCTGTCCATGAAATGCGATCCGCAGGATCTTTCGGAGATGCTGGGCAACCTGTTGGACAACGCTTTCAAGTGGGCAAGCACGCGCATCGTCGTTTCCGGTGCCGAGGATGGCAAGTTCACGCGGATCACCATCGAAGACGATGGGCCGGGCATCGGTTCCGCGGTCATCGAACAGGCCATGGTTCCGGGCAAGCGGCTGGACGAGCGAGAGGATGGCCACGGGTTCGGCTTGCCCATCGCGCGGGAACTGGCCGAACTGCACGGTGGATCGCTGGGCCTGGGCCCCTCGGAACTGGGCGGGCTGCGGGTGACCCTGATGCTGCCGCGCTGAGGCGGCGGACGCCGGTCAGGGCAGCGGCAGGCCCAGGCGATAGCCCCTGCCGCGCACCGTCTGGATCATTTCGGCGCCGATCTTGCGGCGCAGTCGGCCGATGATCACTTCCAGCGAGTTCGAATCCGCATCGGCATCGTATTCGTAGACCTTGTCGATCAGTTCGCGCCGTTCCACCACGATCTCCTTGTGGAGCATCAGCGCCGAAAGCACCCGCCATTCGAACGCCGTCAGCCGCAGGGGCAGACCGTCGATCTCGAAATGGCCCAGTTGCATGTTCGAACGACAGCGATCCGCAGCGGATGCGCGTGGCGGCGTGGCCGCGAGATCGGCGAACCAGCGCGCGCAGGCGCATCACCAGTTCCTGCACGCGAAACGGTTTGATCAGGTAGTCATCCGCGCCGGCCTTGAAACCGGCGACTTTCTCTGCCCAGGCATCGCGCGCGGTCAGGATCAGGACCGGCAGGGCGATCTCCTGCGCGCGCCAGTTCTGGAGCACGGTAAGGCCGTCCACTTTCGGCAGACCCAGGTCCAGGACGACGGCATCGTAACGCTCGGTGGCGCCCAAGTGGCCGCCATCCTCGCCGTTTCCGGCGATGTCCACCGCGAAGTTTTCTTCACGCAGGGCACGGGCGATTTCGTTCGCCAGCGGCTGATCGTCCTCGATGACTAGAATTCGCATGGGTCCGATCCGGGCCGATCCTCGAAAATGGCGGTAGCCACCCATTATTGCTTGCGATTATTATTTGCAACAACCGGGAGGACGGTGCGGGCGGGATCACGCCTTTGCGAGGCTGTCCGCCGCACGATTCAGCGCCGCTTCCGGTCGCGCCGCCAGCCACTGCCGGACTTTTTCCAGGAACGCCGGTGTCGCGGTTTCGGGCAACTTGTGCAGCCAGCCGATCGCCGCGTTGATCTCTCCAGCCTCGATCAGCATGCGTGCGTGGTTGAACTGTCCGCGAAAGTCGCCGCCTTCGGCCCCGCGGCGATAGAAATCCGCAGCCGCGGCCATGTCACGCGGCACACCCCAGCCGTCCTCGTGAAAGCTGCCGAGCATGGTGATCGATTTCACGTGGCCGCGATCGGCGGCCATCCGGAACAGGCGGAGCGCCTCTGCCCGGTCCAGCGCAACGCCATGGCCCAGCCCATGCAGCGTCGCCAGATTGTACATCGCCCAGTCCAGCCCCAGCCGCGCTGCGGCGTCGTACCATTGTGCCGCCAGGCGCTTGTCCACCCGGGTGCCCCAGCCAAGGTCGCAGCAGCGGCCAACCATGTTCATGCCCATCGGATGGCCGGCGTGGGCCGCCTTCATGAACCAGCTCAGCGCGGCGGCGGGGTCGGCCTTCACGCCATATCCGTCGAGCAGGCATTGCCCATAGGCAAGCTGGGCATCGACAAGGCCCTCAGCCGCGGACTTGGCCAGTTCCGGCGTCGCCGCCTCGGCCCCGCGCGACAGGATCGCGCGCCATTCCTCGGTCGATTTCGTTGCGGCGGTGGGGAGGATGTCGGTCATGCTATTGTGTGTTCGGACAAGGGAACGGGGCGGAAAGCCGTGCCTTCCGCCCCGTTATCATCAGTACTTGACGCTGATCGTGCCGATCACCGTGCGACCCGCCGCCTGGTGGGCGTAGTGGGTCGGGTAGGCCTGATCGTAGTACAGCTTGTTGGTCAGGTTCAGAGCGTTGACGCGCAGCGAGAGATTCTCGGTGATGTCATAGCTCGCGTTCGCATCGAAGCGCCAATAGCTGGGCACGTAGGTCGCGCGGGTCTTGTCGATCGAGAACACGCCCAGCTTGTAGCTGCGGCTGTCCGAGAAGCCGCCATAGACCTTGTCCATGTACATGACGCCGCCACCCAGGTTGAACTGTGGCGTGACCTTGTAGTTGGTGAACAGGGTGAAGCTGTTCTTCGGCGTGTTGGGGAACTCATGACCGGTCGCCGCCGCCGGTGCATAGAAGGTTGCCACGGCGCCGCTGGCGTCGGTGCCCTTGGTGCCGGTCATGCCGGCGTTGGTCACCTTCGAATCCATGTAGGTGTAGCCGCCGAAGACGCTCCACTCATCGGTCACGTTGCCGCTGAAGCCCACTTCGAAACCGCGCACGCGCTTGGTACCGATGAACGCCACGCCGCCCGTGGTCGGATCGGTGGTGCGGGCATTGGTGGTGCGGGTCTGGAACACGTCGAAGTTGAGCGACAGTGCGCGGTCGAAGAACTCCCACTTGGTGCCGGCTTCGTAGCTGGTGGTCTTCTGGACCTTCAGGTCGTCCATGCTGATGGTGGCGCCGGTCGTGCCGTTGGTGCCGGTAAGGCTGTTGTCTTCGCTGCCCTGCGCCAGGAACGAGCCCGGCGGGATCGCGGAGCTGGCGGTCGAGATGTAGAGCGTGCCGTTACGGGCAGGCTTGAAGATCAGGCCAGCCTGGTAGGTGAACAGGTCATCCACCTTGTGCTGCCAGGTGCGGGTGCCGACGAAAGGCTTGGCCAGCGCTGCCGAGGCATTGGTGATGTAGTGGTCGTAACGGCCGCCCAGGTTCAGCTTCCAGCTCTCGCCGATGCTGATCGTGTCGAACAGCGAGGCCGAATAGGTCGAACTGTTGGACATCGTCAGCGAGTTCGACGGGCCCTTCACGATCGTGCCGGTCCACGGGTCGTTCGGGTTGGGGTTGTCAAGGCTGGTGCAGTTGTAGTTGGTGCCCGAAGTGGCCGTGGGGCACGCGATCGAGCCGGGCAGTGCGTCACCCGCGGCGCTGGCGTAGTAGCTGCCGTACTGGGCCTTCTGCCAGCTGTATTCCAGCGCGGCGGTGAAGCTGTGCTTCAGCGCGCCGGTCTCGAACTTGCCCGACAGATCGGCCTGATCGACGAAGCCCGACTGGGTGGTGTAGCGTGAGTTCACGCGACGGCCGACGGTGCCGTAAGAGGCGACGTTGCCCTTGGAATCGTCCGGCTGGGTCCACAGGTACTTCTGCGACGAGTTGGAGTAGCGCATGGTGTTGCGCACGGTCAGGTCGCCGTCGAAATCGTGCTGGAAGCGCGCGGTGAACTGATCGACGGTGGTCTTGCGGAAGTCGCGGTCGACCAAGCCATAGAACGCGTCGCGCGGGCGCACGTCGGTGCCGGCAGGCGCGGTCTGCCAATTCGCTTCCGGCTGGTTGGCAAGGATCGTGTAGTACGGAATGCCGGTGTCCGGCAGTTCGTTGCTGTGCAGGTGATACCAGTCGAGCTGCAGGCTGGTCGGGCCGTTCAGGCCGAACTTGACCGAGGGCGCAACGCCCCAGCGCTTCTGCCACACGGCATCGCGGCCGGCGACGTCCTGGTCGTGCCACATGCCGTTGATGCGCACGCCGATGAAGTCGTTGAGCGGCTGGTTGATGTCCACGGTCACGCGCTTGTAGTCGTCGCTGCCGTAGCTGGCGTCGAGACGGGCAAAGCGGTCCGCGCGCGGTGCCTTGGAAACCAGGTTGATCGATCCGCCGGCATTGCCCGAACCGTTGGTGACGCTGTCCGAACCACGGGTGACTTCGATCGATTCGATCGCGAACGTTTCGCGGCTCTGGCTGGCGATGTCGCGCACGCCGTCAAGGTAGGTCGATGCCTGGCTGTCGCTGCCACGGATGAACGGGCGGTCGCCCAGCGGGTTGCCGCCTTCGCCGGCGCCCATGGTGATGCCGGGCACGGTGCGCAGCGCTTCGGCGAGCGAGGCCGAATTGGTGTCCGACAGCATCTGGCTGGGGATCACGGTGATGGAGCGCGGCGTATCGACCAGCGGGGCCGTCGCCTTGGGGCTGGAAAGCTTGTCTACCTTGTAGCTGTCGTCATCGATCGCGGTGTCCGAGACGGTAACGCCGCCAAGCCGGGTCGGGTTGGCGGCAGCGCCGGCGTCCTGCGCCAGCGACGGCGCAGCGGTGGCGGCAAGCCCCACGCACGACAGGGCGAGATAGGCCGGCGCGGCCGTGGCAGTCGAATTACGGAAACGGGAAATGGACACGTTACCCCCTGATTCTGGATGATTATGGGTATTCAGACCGAGCGGACGAGGCCGTTCGGTCGCGGTGGAAGGACCGGCCTGGTTTCAGGCCGGCTGGAAGTTCTCCAACGGATTGTTGGCTGCGCGATTGGCGGCATTCGCCGTGCACGCGGTTTCTGGAGAAGCGGCTATCGCCGGCCGACCCCTGCACGACCGCCCGCGCCGCACGGGCACGGGGCGCGTGAAGCGGACCGGATCGCTCTAGATGCTGCTCGTGGAGGCCATCGCCGAATGCCGCGCACTGCCGTGCAGGGCGGGGGAAGTGCGGGCGATATTACGCATGTTGAAAGGCCTCACCTGATAATCGCTGTTTATTGAGAACGATTATTAATAGCGTTCCAAGGCCGACGCACGGTGAATGGCACGGTTCAGGTTCGGTTTATGCAATCGGCTGGAGCGATGCACTTCGTTCATTGTGGCAGGCCACGCATCCCGATGACCGTTGCTGTCATCGTTTCAAAGTGTTGCCGGGCCTAGAATGCCCGGAGCAAGGCGGGGGGCGGATTTGCAATCGTTGCCTGCTGCCCCCATGGTCCCGTTTCGCGGAAAATGAAGGAGTTCAGGTTTGGAGTCAGTTTCGGTCGTTCTTTTCCTGCTGCTGGCGGTGGTCGTCAGCGGTGCGATTTCACGGATGTTGCCCTGGTCGGTGCCGACGCCGCTGGTGCAGATCCTGCTGGGCGGCGTGATCGGCCTGTCGACGTCGTACAGCGTATCGCTCAATCCCGAACTGTTCCTGCTGCTGTTCCTGCCGCCGCTGCTGTTTCTGGATGGCTGGCGCATTCCCAAGGACGAACTGTTCAAGGACGTATCCACCGTGGTCGAACTGGCGCTGGGGCTGGTGTTGACGACGGTGATCGGCATGGGGCTGTTCATCAACTGGATGATCCCGGCGATGCCGCTGGCAGTGGCCTTTGCACTGGCCGCCGTCGTCTCTCCCACCGATCCGATCGCGGTTTCCGCCATCGCCGCACGCGTGCCGATTCCCAAGCGCATGATGCACATCCTGGAGGGGGAATTGCTGCTGAACGATGCCTCTGGCCTGGTGTGCCTGCGCTTCGCGGTCGCGGCGGCGTTGACCGGCACGTTCTCCGCCGGCGGTGCCGCGCTCAACTTCCTGTGGGTGGCGGGCATGGGCCTTGTCATCGGCGTTGCGGTGACGGTGGTGGTCTCGCGCGCGAAGGCATGGGTCACGCGCGGTTGGGGTGAGGATACCGGATCGCAGATTCTGGTCAGCCTGCTGATCCCCTTCGGCTCCTACATGCTGGCGGAGGAATTCCACGCATCGGGCATCCTGGCCGCGGTGGCTGCAGGGGTGACGATGACTTTCGCCGAAATCTCGCGCCAGGCGATGGCGGTTACCCGCATGCGCCGCAATTCGGTGTGGGATACGATCCAGTTCACGCTGAACGGCATCATCTTCGTGCTGCTGGGTGAACAGCTTCCGGGCATCCTTGCGGGTGCAAAGCGCACGGTTGCGGTTACCGGCCATACCGAGCCGGGCTGGCTGGCGCTCTATGTCGTGGCGATCGTGCTGGGCCTTGCCGCGCTGCGCTTCACCTGGGTGTGGCTGTCGTTCAAGCTGACCATCCTGCGCAAGCGGCAGGCGCAGGCCGATGTGCGCAGCCCGAACTGGCGGCTGGTCGCCGCGATGTCCTTCGCGGGCGTGCGCGGGGCGATCACGCTGGCGGGTGTGCTGACGCTGCCACTGGTGCTGAGCGACGGTACGCCGTTTCCGGCACGCGATCTGGCGATTTTCCTGGCGGCGGGCGTGATCATCGTCTCGCTGGTGTTGGCAAGCGTCGCGCTGCCGATCCTGCTGAAAGACCTGACGATGCCGTCCGAACCATCGAAGCAGGCGGAGGAAGATGCCGCACGCGTGTCCACCGCCGAAGCGGCGATCCAGGCCATCGAACGCCACCAGCACCATTTGGCCGAAGTCCACGGCGATGCCGACCGTTACGCGACGGCGGGCGGCCGGGTGATGGACCTCTATCGCGAACGGATCGAGGGGCTGAGCGAGGATGAGCGCGACGCCGTGCGCGCGCAGGAACGCCTGTTCCGCGATTTTCGCCTTGTCGGCCTGAAGGCGGAGCGATCGGCACTGGCCGAGCTGATCCGTAGCCGGCGCGTGGGCAGTGAGACCATCCGCAAGCTGACGCGCGAACTTGACCTGTCGGAAGCGCGCCTGCGGGGGTGATCGCGATCTGAATGCAAAAGAAAGGAGCGGATCCCGTGAAGGATCCGCTCCTTTTCTGTTTGTTTGGTTGCCCGCGAAGGGCCGGAATTATTCGGCCTTTTCGGCCTTGGCGCGCGGGGCGCGGCGCTTCGGCTCACCTGCCGGTGCGGCCTTCGCGGCGGCCTTCTTGCGGCCGCCCTTGTTGCCCAGGCCGATTTCGAGAGCGATCGCCTTGCGCTTTTCGGCGTAGTCCGGCGCGATCATCGGATAGTCGGCGGGAAGGTTCCAGCGGGCGCGGTATTCCGCGGCGGTAAGGCCATGTTCCGACCCAAGGTGGCGCTTCAGCGTCTTCAGTCGCGCACCGCATTCGAGGCAGGCAATGCTGTCCGGTTTGACCGACGAACGAACGGAAACGGCAGGCGTCCGTTTCTCTTCCACTTCCTCTTCAGGCTGCCCCAGCTTCGCCAGCGAACCGTAGACCGACTGGATCAGCCTGGGCAGTTCGTCCGGCGTGACGGGATTGTTGGCGACATGCGCGGTGACGATGTCGGCGGCGAGTTCAAGAAGAGCGACGTCTGCCATGATTTAACCTGTTGCCCGAATTTTTTGTTGATGCGATTTCATAGAACAATCATTCCGCGAAGGATTAAGCAAGTCGCACAACCTGCTTTCCGGCATCTTTTCTGCAACGCGTACGTTTTTGAAACACCCTGCATCGTTTTTGTAGGCGTGTAGAGCGGCACCATTTGCTGCCTACGCAAATTTACGACAGCATTGGCCAAGGAATTGGCGGGGCGCGATGGAAAAGCGTCGTACACGGCGCTTCGCGGACTTTCGGCCCGTGCAGTTATTGATGCGATGGACTCGTGGTTGGAAGCGTTTGAAATTCGCTGAAGGCGAATTCGCGGCACCGGCCCACTCCCCACCCGACCACCCTCAGGATACTATCGTTGGGGGGCGGGTGGGGGAGTGGGCCGGTGCCGCTGAAAAAAATGTCCGCAAGGGCATTTTTCAAAAAGATTTGTCAGTATCGGCCCACCCCGCAGCTAACGCCATCTCGAAATAGACGCTGCAATCCCTCCAAAGGCGATCGTATGTCTTCGAATGAGGGCCGAACAATTCATTGCGCCGTGCTATCCTGATCGCAACACGTGCAAAGCTCGGGGGGCGGGCAATGCTGGCGGAGGCCGGAGGCATGAGCAGTCATGCAGCGAACAGGCGCATAGGGAACCGGCGAATGCGTGAGGCTTCGCACTGGAATTTCCCGGGGCTGACGCTGGTACGCAATACATTGCTGGTCACCGATCCCAATCGGCTGATCTCGGTGGGGCGCCTTGTCACCGCCTGCTTCGCGATCCTGGCGATCTACCTCGACCCCACGCAACCGGGCCGTTCGCTGCCCGAGGCACGCCACGTGCTGTCGTTCTACCTCATCTACTCGATTGTCCTGCTGATGGCGCCGGTTCGCCGCCCGGTCGACAGTCCGGTCCATTTCGTGTTCCACGTCGCCGATACCGCGATCCTGGGCTGGCTGGCATTCCTGACGGACGAACTGACCAGTCCGTTCTTCTCGTTCCTGCCGTTCACGCTGATGGCGATGACGGTGCGCTGGGGCTTCGTCGGCGCGATACTAGGCGCGCTGTTGCTGGAGGTGGCGCTGTTCGCCGTGGGCATTCCCGATACGCTCGACGGTGAATCCGAACTCAACGTGCTGATCGCGAGATCGACCTATTTCCTACTTTCGGCGATCATGCTCGGCTATTTCGGCGCCTATCGCGAGAACAGCCGGGAGCGGCTGACGCGGCTGGCAAAATGGCCGATGGAGCGGGCGCTCGGCAGCCGCCGTGCCTGGCTGGGCGAATTGTGCAGTCATGCGGGGGGCGTGACCGGAAGCCGGCACATGATGGTGGTCTGGCGCGAGCATGATCGCCCGGACGGCGTCGTCGCGGCCTGGAACGGAGACGGCGTGGCGCTGGCGGACCTGGAGAACTCGGTGCTGTGGGACCGCGTGGAGGTGGATCGCAGCGGCATTTTCGATCGGGGCGAAGGGCGCGTGCTGACCGGGGGCGAGGCGGATATTTTCGCGGCGTTGCTGGAAAATCTCGATCTGCCGTCGGTGCCGGTGCACGACTTTGCCGTGATCGCGGGCTTTTCCGGCCTGCGCTTTCGCGGTTCGATCCTGATCGCGGATCCGGACTGCCGGCCGGAAGATGCCGCGTTGCTCTGCGATATCATTGCCACCCGAGCAGGCTCGGAACTGGAGCGGATCGATCTGGTCGCGCGCCATGCCGACAATGTTCGTGTCGAGGAACGCAACCGGCTGGGGCAGGATCTGCACGACAGTGTGCTGCAGGACCTGACGGCGACGAGCCTGAAACTGCGCGCGCTGGCGGCGCGCGCGGGCACGCTGTCGCCGGAGGACGCGGGGCGGCAAGTGCGGGAGATCGAGGATCTGGTGACCGAACAGCAGCGCCGCATCCGCCGCTTCGTGGAAGATCACCGCGAATCCCGTGCCGAACGGCCGGTCGATGTGGCGGACGAACTGCGTCGGCAAGCGGAACTGCTGCAACGCAAGTGGGGCGTGGCGGTGCCGTTCGACTGGCATGGCGCGCCGCTTCATCTGCGTAGGCGCACGGTGGAGGATATCGTGCAGCTCGTGTCGGAGGCGACATCGAACGCGGTGCGGCACGGATCGGCATCCAGCGTGCGGCTGCGGGCGGGCCATGAAGGCGGGGCCATGCATCTGACGTTGGTGGACAATGGCACCGGGCTTTGCGCGTCGGGCGGGCAGGGTTCCGTCTCGCTGCGGGCGCGGGTGCTGCAACTCGGAGGCTCGATGTTCCTCAACAGCGGTACGCCGGGGCTGGAAGTGACGATGGTGATCCCGGTCAGGGAGATGGCGGCATGAGCCGGCGCGTCGTCGTGGCGGACGATCATCCGCTATTGCTGCGCGGCCTGGCCGACCTGCTGCGCGCCACGGAGGGGATCGAACTGGTGGAGGCCGCGGGCAGCGGAATCCGCGCGCTCAGCGTGATCCGCGATCAGCGGCCCGACATCGCCATCCTGGACGTGACGATGCCCGATGTCGGCGGCATGGCGATCCTGAAGGTGATCCACGAACAGGATTGGCCGGTGCGCGTGATCTTCCTTTCCGCGACGATGACCGGCAGCCAGATCGCAGAGGCCTTGTCATTGGGCGTCTGGGGGTTGCTGCTGAAGGACTATGCCGCTCATTCGCTGGTCGATTGCCTGGGCGAAGTGGGTGCCGGGCGCAAGTGGCTGCCGGAAGATCTGGTCGCCCGCGCCCGGGAGGACGGCGGCATCGACGTGCCGAAAGCCATCGCCAGCCTGACCCCGCGTGAGCGGGAGATCAGCGAACTGGTCTGCCGGGGATTCTCGAACAAGGCGATCGCCGCCACGGTCGGCTCCACGGAGGGGACGGTCAGCATCCACTTGCACAATATCTACCGCAAACTGGGCATTTCCAGCCGCACCACGCTGGCCACGCTGTTCGTCCGCCATGTGGAGGAGCGTTCGTGAGCGCAACGGGCGTCGAAGCTGCCAACTGGCGTGGGCAATGGCTGCGCGTATTGCCGGGGCTGGTGCTGGGCGGCGTGTTCCTGGCGCTGCTGTGGAACACCGTGGACATGGCCCGCGTGGCGGCCCTGATGGCGCGGGCGACCTGGCCGCCGCTGGTGCTGGCGCTGCTGGCCTATGCTCTGGATTTCGTGCTGCGCGCGGCGCGGTTTCGCTTCCTGCTCGATCCCGCGGGGGGGCGGGGGCTGACGCTGAAGGCCACGGTGGCGCCGTTCATCGCCAGCTTCGGCATCAGCGACGTGTTGCCACTCCGGCTGGGCGACGTGTTCCGCGTCTGGTGGTTCCACCGCCGCTTCGGGCTGCCGGCCGGATTGGTGGTGGCGGCGATGATCGTTGAGCGGGTGCTGGACCTTGTAGCCATCCTGGTGATCGGCGGCGTGGCGCTGTGGCTGGTCGATGCGCCGCTGCCGCATGAGGCGATGATGCGCTTGCGCTTCGCGGCGGGCGTGGTCGTGCTGCTGAGCATCGGCGTGCTGGCGGTGCCGGCGCTGGCCGCCCGGACCGCCGGCAGTCTGGCCAGGCGCTATCCCCACCGGCTGATCGCCCGCGCGGCCGAAGCGGCACGTTCGGTGGCGGAGGCGGTGCGGGCGATCGGGGAAGTGCGGCGCATGGCGCGGATGCTGCTGCTCTCCATCGGGCTGTGGCTGTTGGAAAGCCTTGTGATGATCGGTGCATGGCTCAGCCTGGGCGGCGCGGCGGATGCCTGGCTGAAGCCGTTGACGGCGTTTGCGGTGGCGACGCTGGGCACGCTGGTTCCCGCTTTGCCGGGGCATTTCGGATCGTTCGAGGTGTTCGGCGTGCTGGTGTTCGTGGCGCTGGGCATTCCGGCCGAACCGGCAACGGCGACGATCCTGGTCGCGCATCTGGTGCTGTGGCTGCCGACGGCGCTGTTCGGGATCGGCTGGCTGCTGCTGATGCGTGGGCGACTGGCGCAGCGCCAGCCGACGGCTCCCTCAGCCCACGCCGCGTAGGGCGTCGCGCAGGACCGGGGCGAAGACCGGATCGTCGTAGTGCCGAAAGCTGGCGGCGCGCGCGTGCGGCCGGCGCGAACGGAGCAGGGCGCGCGTGCCGGCGGCCGTGGCCGCGCGCACGTCGCGATCCATGCGATCGCCGATCACCAGCGTTTGGTGCGGTGTTGCGCCGCTGCGTTCCATCAGTGCGCGCAGGCCGGAAGGATCGGGCTTGAGCCGGCCGATGCCCTCGTCCCCCGCCCAGATCGCATGATCGGCAGCAAGGCCCAGCGCCCTCAGCTTGGCGGTGACGGGAAAGTCGGACCATACGGCAATCGTGCGCCCGCTGGCGCGAATCGCGGCGAACAGGCGGTCTATCCCGCGCGCCTTGTAGCGGGGCAGATGGGGCAGGGGGCGGCGCTCCATCCATTCCTCCACCAGCGCGCGCACTTCCCGTTCCGGACGGTCGCAAAGCTGGGCGGTAAGGCGGTACTGCTCGGTCGCGAAGTCGGCGCTGCCACTGCCTTCGCCCAGCTTTTCGCGCACCTGCCGGAAATGACGCAAGGTGCGCAGCGTTTGCGTGCTGCGGCCGCGCAGGCAATGCAGCCCCAATTCGCGCGCCATGGCCAGCCGCAGCGGCGGCTGGTCGTACAGCGTACCGTCAAGGTCGAACACGACCAGCCGCACGCCCTCCCAGGCGATGGCGACGGTCACCGTCGCAGCACGCGCCTGACGTTCTTGTAGACGAAGCGCACGGTGGCATCGGCAATGCCGCGCCCCAGCACGTCGTCCAGGGCGACGATCAGCTTGTCGACCTGTTCCTCGGTCACGACGTAGGGCGGCATGAAGTGGATCAGATCGCGCGCGCCGGGCTGGAAATGGGCCAGGATCCCGTGCCGTTCGAACAGCTCACGCGTGAGCGCGCCGACCAGCACGGTTTCCCAGGTGACGAACAGGGTGTTCTTGCGGACGTCGACCACCTTGGCGGCCATGAATTGTCCGAAATTCAGCTCCACGGCCTGGAAGCAGCCCTTGCCGCGCAGCGATGCGATGCAGCGCGGATACTTGGCGCGCAGCCGTTCCAGCCCCGCGCGCAAGTGGGCGCCGATGGCCTCCGCCCGCTCTATCAGGCGTTCGTCCGCCAGCACGTTCAGCGCCTCGATCGCGACGGCGCAGCTTTCGCCCAGCGCGGTGAAGCTGGCGCTGTGCAGGCCGGGATCGGCGGCTTTGCCATAGGCCTTGTCGAACAAGGCCTGCGACGTGACCATCGCGCCCATCTCGCGCTTGCCGCCGCCCAGCGTCTTGGCCAGCGTCACCACATCCGGCACCGCATCTTCGTGCTGGAAGGCGCAGAACCGGCCGGTGCGGCCCATGCCGACTTTCACTTCGTCGAAGATCGTCAGGATATCCGCCGCCCGGCAGGTGGCGACCAGCTGGTTGAAGTAATCGGGCGGCGGGGATTCGCAGGAGGTGCCGCGCAGCGTCTCCACCATCACCGCAACGATCGCGTTGTCCCTGCCGCCTTCGCGCTCGATCGCCTCTCGCACGGAGGCGATGTCGCCATAGCGGCAATAGATCACGTTCTCCCTCGGCACGCCGGTCAGGAAACCGCCCTGCACGTCGGTGGCGGTGGTCACCGAAAGCGGGCCGTGGGTCTTGCCGTGGAAGGCGCCCTTCATGCAGAGGAACTTGGTCTTGCCCTTCGGCGCCTGCACGCGTTGGCACAGCTTCATCGCCGCTTCGTTGGCCTCCGCGCCGGAAACGGCCAGGAATGAGACGTCCAGCGGCTCTGGCAGGAAGCGGGCGATGTTGTAGGCCAGCGCGCCTTGCAGCTTGTGCGGGGCGATGCGCAGGCTGTCGGGCACCAGTTCGTCATGGCAGCGGCGTTCGGCGGCGATGATGCGCGGGTGGTTGTGGCCAAGGCCCAGCACGCCGAAGCCGCCGGAAAAGTCCAGTATGCGCCGCCCGTCGCGCAGCACGATCTCGCAACCCTGGGCGCTGGCGATGTCCATGTTGCGCAGGCCTAGTATGGCATAGACCTGCAGCATGTAGCGATTGAGATGCGCGGCGTAGAGGTCCATCGCCCGTTCGTTGTCGATCGCCAGCGCATCGTTGAGCGACAGCAGCCGGCGATCCAGTTCCCGGTCACGCCGGGGCACCTCAATCTTCGAATAGGCTGTCACCCGCCGCATCTCCCTTTCCCCTGAACGGTGGAAATCCTAGCGGGAACACGGGCATGGCAGTATCTACAAGACCTTATAATCCGGAATAGCCGATAGCCGGAACCGCGTTCTCCATTGGTAGCATTCGAAGGGGGATGAGAGGGGGCACGCGCCGTATCCGGCCCGGTTCCGCGCGCCGATCAGTCGGCCAGCATGGCTTCCAGCGCCGGGCTCAGCAGTTCGCTAGGCGCGCCGCCGTGGTTGGTCACGAAGCGAGCGGCGATGCCGCGCCGGGTGGCGAGGTGCAGGCCTGCCACGGGGCCGAGCACGGTCAGTGCAGAGGTCAGGCCATCCGCCATCATGGCGCTGGGTGCCAGCACGCTGACGGAGGCGAGGCCGTTCTCGGTCGGTTGCCCGGTGCGCGGATCGATCGTGTGTTCGCCGCGCCGGTAATTGCCCGATGTGGCGACGGCCAGTCCGTGCAATGCTATGCGCATCGGCATGTCTGGCAGGCCCGGCGGGGTTTCCAGATCGACCCACCAGGGCTCTCCATCCGGGCGCACGCCGCGCCCCACCAGTTCGCCGCCGATCTCCACCAGCGCGTGAACGATGCCCATGCCGGCCAGCAGATCGGCCACGGCATCCACCGCGTATCCCTTGGCGATGCCTGAGAAATCCAGCGCAAGATCGCCGGGCTGCCGCAGGCGCCGCGTTTCCGGTTCCCAGACAAGGCGGGTGAAGCCCGATGCCGCACGCGCGGTGTCGATGGCCTCGGCATCCGGGCGGGGTTGCGGGCCGGGCGGGCCGAAGCCCCAGATATCGACAAGGCGGCCGATGGCGGGATCGAAGGCGCCCTCGCTGGCATCGGCAATGGCAAGGCCGGCATGGATCACCCGTGCGAAGTCGTCGGGCAGGGTGGTCCAGCTTCCGGGCGCCGCGCGGTTGAAGCGGCAGAGCAGTGATCGCGGTTCCCAATGGCTCATCTGGTCGACGATCCCGGCCAGCCGCGCCTCTATGGCCGCGCGGATTTCCGCCGCCTCGACGGCGCCGTTTCGGGGCAGGACGAAGCGCAGGCTCCAGGTCGTGCCCATCGTCTCCCCACGCATTTCGCCGACCGCGATCGAAGGATCGCAGTCGGCGAAGGCATGTTCATCGATCTGCGCGGGAAGCGCGATGCGCATGGTCAGGGCGCCGGGACTTCCAGCGTCGTGGTGTAGCTCATCCGCCGTTCGGTCGCGCGCGGGTCGGCGGCGTGGTTGTCCGTCGCGGTGGCGTTCAGCCAGTAGACGCCGGCGAACGGCCACTTGACCTCCACCGTGCCGTTGGTGCCGGTGGTCAGGGTCTGCGCATGTTCGCCATCGCGGAAACGCTTGCCGCCGGGAACCACGGTAACGGTCAGTCCGGCCGCTGGCTTGCCGTCGATCACGAAGCGGAAGCGGGCGGGTTCGTTGGCGACCAGATCGTCCGGGTGCGTCACCGGATCGAATTCCAGGCCCTTGCCGGTGGGCTTCAGCACGGTGGTGGTCGGCTCGCCGGCGGTGACGAAGAATTCGTTGCGGCTGCTCGATTCGGTCAGCTTGATGTCGGTGGCGCCGGCCGGAATCTCGGCCACGCTGGCGACCGACTTGCCGGCGGCGAAACCACCGGGGCCGGCAGGACCACCGGGGCCGGCAGGGCCGCCAGCCGGGCGTGGGCCGCCGGCTTCACCGCCGGGCGCGCGAGGCGCCATGCCGGGGGCGCCAGCCGGCGGGCCGCGACGGCCGCCGACGCGCCAGGTCTCTCCATTCAGCGTGAAGGTGCCGCCCAGATTGCTGGACGCGGTACCGATCTTCCAGGTGCCGGCCTTGTCGATCTGCACGTCGAACATGGACCGATAGCGGCCGGTGGCGGCGTTCTGGATCTGGCCCTTGCTGCCGTCCGGCTGGGTGACCTGGATCTGGTCGGTCTGCATCGGGAAGTGATCGGGATCGAACAGGTCGTTGGAAACGGCGGCGTCCACGGTTACCCAGCCGTCGGTGCCGGCCAGCGTCGTCGCCGACGGCAGCAGCCACTGGCGATGCGCGGATGCGGTGGTGGGAATGGCGATAAGCGCGGCTGCGGCAAGCAGGCCGGTTGCATAAGCTTTCATGTCTGTAAAACCCCCGTTTATCGAGAAAGCGTGACAGTGCCGAGTTCGGTCTTGCCGCTGGCGCTGGCATTGGCTGCCGGGACCGAGATCGGCAGGGTGACAAGCTCGCGCCCGCCGGTTTCGCGCGCGGCTTCCACGTTCAGCACATAGGCGCCGGGCTTCAGATCGCGCGGCAGCGGGATCGTCTGCGCACCGGGGCCGCGCGTGGCACCGCTGACGCCGTCGGCCGGCAGGGCCATGCTGCGGCCGCCCTTGCGCCACCAGGAGCGCAAGTCGGCAAGCCACTTGGTGCCGGGTTCGTTGCCCTTCTTCTTCAGGTCATACCACACGGCGATGGTGCGCGGCGCACCGCCGCCGACCGGCTCCAGCCAGACCGCGACATAGGGCTTGTGATATTCGGCAACCTTCAGCTGCGGGATCGTCACGGTGACGGTCGCGGCAGAGGCGGGAACGGCAACTGCGCCGCCCAGCAGGATCATGGAAGTCAGACGCATCGGTGGATCCTTCAATGGATGAAGAGGAGGGCGAGCACGACCGGAAGGGCGATGCCCGCAAGAACGACGGGCCAGGTGGACGGGCGATGGCGCGCGTGAACCTGAAGCAGGAAGAGGCCGGTCACCGTGAACAGGATGCAGGCGGCGGCGAAGACATCGATGAACCAGAACCATGCGGAGCCGGAATTGCGGCCCTTGTGCAGGTCGTTCAGGTAGGAGATCCAACCGCGATCGGTCACTTCCGACGTGATCTTGCCGCTGGCGCGGTCGATGCTGACCCAGGCGTCGCCGCCCGGGCGCGGCAGGGCGACGTAGACCTCGCTGTCAGACCATTCGCCGGGCTTGCCGCTGGCGTCCAGGCCGACGGCGCCGCGCACCGCCGCCGCGATCGGCGCGGGCAGCGGGGCATCGTCGCTCTTGGCGGTCAGCGTGGCGAGCAGCGCGGGCGAAAGCTGGCCGCTGGTATCGCGCACCACCGGATTTGCGGAAATCGACGCGGCGTGATTCAGGGTGATGCCCGTCACTGCGAAGAACAGCATCGCCGCAAGCGAGATCGCGGCGCTGATCCAGTGCCAGGTGTGCAATTGCTTGACCCACCAGTTCCGCCACTTGCGCGACTTCTTGCGGGGGAGGTTCTTGGTTTCGGAAGGGTTCACAGAAGGCATGCCCGGTCAGGAATGGGTGCGAATTCTCGTTGTTGAGAGGCATTAGCAAGAAGGCCCATATCACATCGCGCCGATAGCGCCAGAGCCTTCTTGCATCGTGAGCGATAACCTTCGCGTCGGCGCATGGCGCGCTGGGCGGGGCCGCTTCGGTGCCGCCCCGGGGCTGCCCCGCTGCCGTTTAGGTGTCGTTTAGGTGCCTTCAATGTCCCGTCAGCGTACCGCCGGCATATCGCTTGGGCGCCCGTTCCAGGCCCCGCGCGGAAATGATCTCGACGGCGGGCCTTGTTACAGCTATGAGAATGCCTCGCAATAGCTGGGGCGGGTTGGCCGTCCTTCAGGGGAATCCTATCTTGACCGGACTTGCTTCGATTCCGCAATCGGCCCCGATTTCGCGACCGGAATCCGCTGCTTTGCGCGGCATGGGGGAAGTGATCGCGATGCCGCAGGCCGCGGTCGCCACCGCCCTCGGCACATGGCAGGCGTCCGGGCGATACGGCGATGCGCGCGGTGCGAATCTGCCCGCCGTAGCCGCTTCGCTGGCCGTCGTCGCCGGAATGCTGGCAACGATCCTGGCGATGAACGTCGTCGATTTCAAAAAGCCGCTGCGCCAGCGGATCGTCGTTGCGGACCTGAGCGCGCCGGTGCCGCCGCCGCCGCCCAAACAGGCCGAGCCCAAGCCGGTGCTGCCGCCGCCGCCTTCGCCGATCGTCGCGCCGCCGCCACCCGTGGTGCTGACCAACAATCCGCCGCCGATCGTGACATCGCCGGTGCCGGTCCCGGTACCGGCCGTGGCCATGGTGGCATCCGCGCCGATCAGCGCACCCGTTTCCGCACCCGCCGCGGCCGCACCGGCGCCGCGCGTGGAAAACGCGGGCGATCTGTCCTCCAAGATGATCTCGGCAGAGCCGCCGCGCTACCCGCTCGATTCGCGTCGCAAGCATGAACAGGGCACCGTGGTGCTTGCCCTGCTGCTCGATCTCGATGGGAAGGTGGCCGACATCTCGATCTCGAAAAGCAGCGGTTCCGACCGGCTTGATCACGCCGCGCTTTCGGCGGTGCGCCGCTGGCGATGGTCCCCCACCAAGCGCGATGGCGCTGCGGTGATGGTGCGCGGGCTTGTCGAGATTCCTTTCGTGCTCCAGACCTGACGCGGCACTGCCAAACGCCGTTTCAAGGAGCCTGTTTTCTGTCCCGCCTGCCGCCGCTCGCCGCGATTTCCGCCGACTTGCGATCGCTTTGCGATTACGAGCGACGCGCGGCCGACCACTTTGCCGCCGATGCATGGGATCATGTCCAGTCGGGCAGCGACGACGGGCTGACGCTGGCTGACAACCGTGCGCAATTCGGTGCGCTGCGCTTCGTGCCGCGCATGTTGCAGGACCTGTCTGCCGGATCCACCGCGCTGAACCTGTTCGGTCGGCGCCATGCCGCGCCCATCCTGTTGGCGCCGGTCGCCTACCACCGCCTTGCCCATCCCGATGGGGAAGTGGCCAGCATGCAGGCGGCCACCGCGCTAGACACGACGATGGTGGTAAGCACACTTTCCAGCCTGCCGCTGGAACAGATCGCCGAAGCCGCACGGGAAGCGGCCGCCGCGCTGTCGCGGGCGCTGCCGCCGTTGTGGTTCCAGCTCTATTTCCAGCCCGAGCGTTCGCACAGTCTGGAACTGGTGCGCCGGGCGGAGGCTGCAGGCTACGAAGTGCTGATGGTTACGGTCGATGCCGCGATCAAGCGATCCGAATTCCCGCTGCCGCACGGGGTCGAGGCAGCCAATCTGGCCGCGTTCCCCCGCACCACGCAGCGTACAAAAGCGGCAGGCGGAAGCATCGTGTTCGGCACCCCGCTTGCTGCCGCCGCGCCCACCTGGGCGGACATCGCGTGGCTGCGTGCCGAAACCCGCCTGCCGATCGTGATCAAGGGACTGCTTTCGCCCCGCGATGCCCGGTTGGCAATGGAACACGGGGCGGACGGCATCGTCGTATCCAACCACGGCGGACGCGTGCTGGATGGGCTCGTCACACCGTTGGCGGCTTTACCTGGCATGGTGGAGGCGGTGGAGGGCCGTGTGCCGCTGCTGCTGGATGGCGGGGTGCGGCGTGGAACCGATGTGCTGAAGGCGCTGGCGTTGGGGGCAAGTGCCGTCATGGTCGGCCGCCCGCAACTCCATGCGCTGGCGGTCGCCGGCGTGGCAGGCGTTGCGCATATGCTGCATATCCTACGTGCCGAATTCGAACTGGCGATGGCGCAAACGGGTTGCGCCCGCCTTGCCGATATCGACGGCGATCTGATCGCCGTCGATTGAGATCGTTCAGGCCTGAGCGGCCTTCTCGCGCAGCGTGCCGCTGATGGCGTAGATCGCGAAGCCGATCACGTTCCAGATCACGAAGAATTCGATCGTCCGCAGCTGCAGGCTGGTGAACAGATAAGCGCAGCCGAGCACGGTTGCCGGGGCGATGAGCCACACCAGCGGCGTGACGAAGGGACGCTCCAGCTCAGGCGAGCGGCGGCGCAGCACCATGACTGCGATGGCCGTGGCGATGAAGGCGGCCAGAGTGCCGGCATTGGCGAGCGAGGCGATCGCGTCCAGCGGCATCAGACCGGAAATCACCGCGGCGACAAGGCCGGTCAGCACGGTGACTGCCACCGGTACGCCGCGCTTGTTCACGGTGGACAGGCGATGCGGCAGCAACCCGTCGCGGGCCATGGCGAAGAACACGCGGCTCTGGCCGAACATGAAGACCATGATGACGGTGGGCATCGCGACGACGGCGGCCATGCCGATCAGGGCGGCGGCGGCGGGGTGGTTCAGGCTCTTGAGCACAAAGGCCAGCGGCTCCGGGCTGGGCGCGAAGAGGGTGAAATGCACTGCGCCCAGCGCAGCGGCGGCAACGCCGACATAGACCAGCGTGCAGATCACCATCGATCCGATGATGCCGATCGTCAGGTCGCGCTTCGGGTTCTTGGCTTCCTCAGCCGCGGTGGAGATCGCGTCGAAGCCGTAGAAGGCGAAGAAGATGATGGCCGCCGCGCCCATCACGCCGAACTTCTTGCCGTCGATATCGGTGGCGCCGAAGCCGAACGGAGCGAAGGGCTGGAAGTGGGCAAGGTCGAACGAAGGCAAGGCCAGCGCCACGAAGGCGGCCAGTGCGATCATCTTGATGATGACGAGGATGAAATTCAGCGTCGCGCTTTCGCGCGTGCCGGCCAGCAACACGCCGGTAACGGCCAGCGCGATGAAGATGGCCGGAACGTCGACCGCGCCGCCCGCCAGCAGCGAGTCCGGCACGCCCCATCCAGCCTGGCGGATCAGCCCGGAGGCATAGCCCGACCAGCCGACTGAAACCGCCGAGCAGACCAGCGTGTATTCCAGGATCAGGCTCCAGCCGATCACCCAGGCCAGCGCTTCGCCCACCGCGACGTAGGAATAGGTGTAGGCGCTGCCGGCCTGCGGCGTCAGGCTGGCCATTTCTGCGTAACACAGCGCCGCACAGGCGCAGACCGCGCCGGCAATCGCGAAGGACAGCACCACGGCAGGGCCGGCAAGGCCCGCCGCCACGCCCGTCAGTGTGTAGATGCCGGTGCCGATGATCGCGCCGACGCCCAGCGCCATCAGGTGCGGCCAGCCGAGCGATTTCTTCAGGCCGCTGCCGGTCTGTCCCGCCGGGACGAGCGGCTTCCGCCGGGTCATGAAGTTCATCGCTGCCTCTCTACCGTGATGTTTTGATCGGCGCGAGGCAGCAGGATTTGGCGAGGAACGCAAGACATGATTGCGTCCCTCGCACAATTTGTTACGCGGCGGTTGCCTTTTATTGCGCCTTTGCCGAAGCTTACGGCCGCAGCACCCAGCCGCCGTCGACGTGGATGGTCTGGCCGGAAATCCACGCACCCGCTTCCGAGCAGAGCAGCAGAGCCGTGCCGACCAGTTCATCCGGCGCACCACGGGCCCTGAGCGCGCAAGTCATGTTGAGGAACTGGATGAACGGCGAATCGTCCGGCACCAGCATCTTGCCCGCGTCCGAGGTCACGTTGCCCGGGGCGATGGCGTTGCAGGTGATGCCATCCTTGCCGAACTGCTTGGCGAGCGAGGTGGTCAGACCGACCAGCGCCAGCTTGGTGATGCCGTAGAGGCCGGTGGCCGGGAAAGCGCCGCCCGAGGTCTGGTTGACGATCCGCCCGCCGCCACGTTCGCGCATCGAGGGGATTACCGCACGCGCACAGAGCAGCGCGCCGTTGAGGTTCACCGCAAAGGCCTTGTTCCAGGCGTCCAGCGCGATGGTCTCGCAATTGTCGTAGCTGACGTCGACCATCAGGGCGGCATTGTTGATCAGGATATCGACGCCGCCGAACGCCTCTTTCGCGGTCGCGCCCATGGCAAGGGTGGAGGCTTCATCGGACACGTCCACCTGGACGCCCACGGCCTTGCCGCCGGCCGCGACGATCTCGTCCGCCACAGCCTTGGCGCCATCGCCGTTGAGGTCCGCCACGACGATCGAAGCGCCTGCGTTGGCAAGGCCCAGTGCATAGGCGCGGCCGATCGAATTGCCGCGTCCGCCTGCGCCGGTGACGACGGCCACCTTGCCGTCGAGGCGGAACTGATCGAGGGTGAATGTCATTGCAATCGTCTCCTGTCAGCCTGCCGTGATGCCCGCGTCGAGCGAGAGGCAGGCGCCGTGAAAGCCGCGACCGGCGGGGGAGGCGAGCAGCACGACAAGGTCGGCCACGTCTTCCACCTCGACCTGCCCGCGCAGGCCCGAAAAGCGCTTGAGCAGTTCGAAGTCGCACTCTTCCGGCGGGGTGAAATTGGTCGCGATATTGGTGATCATGCCGCCGGGCGCGACGGCGTTGATACGGATGGGTTTCTTCTGGAATTCCATCGCCATGGCCTTGGTCATGCCGACGAGGCCCCATTTGCTGGCGCAATAGGCGGCGGCATAGGCCTCCCCGATGTAGGACGCGCAGGAGGCGACATTGACCACCGCACCGTTCACTTCCAGCAAGTGCGGGATCGCCGCTTGCGAGAGGAAGAACGGGGCGTTGAGGTTGACGTCGATGGTCCGTTCGTACTGCGCCTGCGGCATCTGCGGCGTGTTGGCGAGGTAGATCAGCCCGGCAACGTTGCAGAGCGCATCGAGCCGGCCGAACTTTTCCACCGCATGGGCGATCACGGCGTGGCAGGCGGCGGGATCGGAAAGGTCGGTTACCTCGCTGCCGACGCTGCGGCCATGTGGGGCAAGCAGTTCGGTGGTTTCAGCCAGCCCGGCCGCGTTCACGTCCACCAGCCAGAGGTCGCAGCCCGCCTCTGCCAGTTTCAGCGCGGTCATGCGGCCGAGGCCGGATGCGGCGCCGGTGACGACGGCGGCCTTGCCGGTCATGTCCAGAGTCTTGAAGATCACGCTCATGGGGCGGGCTCCATTGCGGCCAATGCCGCGTCGAGGAAGGGATTGGCGGCGCGCGCCAAGGCATTATCGGGCGTGGTGATCGCGCCGAGCAGGTCCACGTCCTTGCGCAGCAGCTTGCCGCCATGGACAAAGGCGGTGGGCGATGGCAGACGAGCGTAGACTTCGAAACCGAAGCTGCGGCCGCTGGAGTGCGTGACCAGATCGGCCATTGCCGCGCGGTCGATGTCCAGCGTCTCGCCCAGCGAGAGCGCCGCATGGGCCAGGCCCATGTTGGCCGCCATCAGCGCGTTGTTGACGATCTTGGCGCGCTGGCCGGAGCCGACCGGGCCGAGCAGCACGATCTTGCCCGCGAAGCTTTCCAGCACGGGCAGTGCCTTGGTGAATGTCTCTTCGCTGCCACCGCACATGACGGTGAGCGTGCCTGCGGCCGCCCCCGCGCCGCCGCCGCTGACGGGGGCATCGAGCACGGCGATGCTGCGCGCTTCCGCTTCCTCCGCCAGTCGCTCGCAGGTCTGCGGCAGGATCGTGGAGTGGATGACGAGGACGCTGCCCGGCTTCATCACCGGCAGCAGTTGGGTGCAGATTTGCTCCACGCCCGCATCGTCCACCACGCACACGCCGATATGCTGGCAGCGTTTGCCTAGTTCGGCGATTGAGGCCGCACGATGCGCGCCCTTGGTGACGAGGTCGTCCGCAGCCTCAGGCCGTCGCGCCCAGACGGTCAGTTCGAATCCGGCCGCCAGCATCCGCTCCGCCATCGGCCCGCCCTGAGAACCGAGGCCGATGAAGCCAGTCGCGTGTCTGTCACTTGGCATGCCAGGGGAGCCCCTTCGCCACCTTGTCGATCATCTCCAGCACCACGCCCTGAATGCGCGAAGCCTTGGGCCACCCGGCATGGGTGCCGTACTGCAGGCAGAATTCCCGCATCTCCTCCGCCGAGCAGTTGCCGCTCGCCATCGCGGCGTGGATATGGCTGCGGATCGGGATTTCCGCGCCGGATTCGCAAACGCCGACCAGCGTGATCCACCGACGCGAAGGTTCGTCCAGCCCGCGACGGCACCACATTTCGCCGAAGACGAAGTTGTTGATGCCTTCCAGATAGGGCGTCGCCGGAGGGCCGGGCGGGAAGGTCATGACTTGCGCAAATTCGTCATGCCCACGCTGGCTGCGGACGTCCGGATCCCAGGGTTCGGGGCAGATCGCCGGCACATCGGCGGGCGGCAGACCCAGTTCTTCCGCCACGCGCGTCACGGCGCGGTCCAGCTTGCCGCCATTGCCCCAACCGGCATAGACGGCAAGGTGCAGTGCCGCCTCGCGCAGTTCGGCGAGCGTGAGGGTTTCGCTGGTCAGCGCGCCGCGCACGAAATCGTCGATCTGGCGATCTTCCAGGCCGCAGGTCACGGCGCTGGCGATGGCGACGAGAAAGCGCGGGCGGCGGGGAAGCCCCGGCCGTGTCCAGACTTCCGCGAAGACGAAATCGCGCCACGATTCCTCCAGCAATGTCGCCGGCGGACGGGCAGGGCGGGCGGTGACTTCAGCCTCGGTGGCAAGGCCACGCGCATTGCGCTCATCGGGTTGGAGCAGTGCCATTCTCGCTCTCCTCAATCCTGCAGGTTGACCCAGACGTTGCGGACCTGCTGGAATTCGCGCAGGCCCTCGATCCCGCCCAGGCGGCCGTGTCCGGAATGCTTCATGCCGCCGAAGGGCACGCAGGGCGTCATCGCCTCGCCCGATCCGTTGACCTGCACTTGCCCGGCCATCATCTGCCCGGCGACGCGGTGCGCGCGGGTGAGATTGGTGGTGTGGACATAGGCGCCAAGGCCGTAGTCGCTGTCGTTGGCCAGCGCGATCGCCTCTTCCACGCTGTCGAACGGGGTGACGACGAGGACGGGGCCGAACACCTCGTTGCGGGCGATCTCGCTCGCAGGCGTGACGCCGGCCAGCACGGTGATCGGATAGAAGTAGCCTTCGCCGTGATCGCCTTCCATCCGGGCGCCGCCGCAGAGCACTTCGCCGCCCTGTTCGACACCGCGCCGGACCATGCCGTCGATGCGATCAAGCGCGGTCTGGGAGATTACCGGGCCCATGAAGGTGTCCATTGCGAAAGGATCGCCCACCTTCACATGCGCGGCCATGGCCTGCAGCATCTGGAGATAAGGCTCGTAGATCGCACGCTCCACCAGCAGGCGCGTGCCGTTGACGCAGCCCTGTCCATTGGCGCTGACCGCTCCGGAAAGTCCGCGCTTGGCGGCCGCCTGAAGGTCCGCATCGGCAAAGACCACCACCGCCGATTTGCCGCCGAGTTCGAGGCCCACGGGCTTCAGTGTCTCTGACGCGCTGGCCAGGATCTTTTTCGCGGTAGCGCCGCTGCCGATGAATTCGATCTTGTCGATGCCAGGGTGGCTGACCATCGCCGCGCCCACGTCCGGACCGCCGGTGACGAGGTTGACGACGCCCGCCGGGAAGCCGGCTTCGTGGATGGCTTCCATCAGCTTCATCAGCGACCACGGCGCCAGTTCGGGCGCTTTCAGCACCACGCAGTTGCCGGCGGCGAGGGCAGGCGCCATGACCATCGTCGCGGCGAACAGCGGGCCGTTCCAGGGGACGATCACCCCCAGGGTGCCGTAAGGTTCGTACATCACGTAGTCGTGCGCGGGCCCGCCCCAAGTGGAGACGGTGCGCCCGTCGATCTTGTCCGCCCAGCCGCCGAAATAGCGGAACTTCTGCGCGGCATCGAGGCTCATGTGCCCGCCCGCGATCAGGATCGAGCCGTTCTCGGCGGTGAGCAGCGGGCTCATTTCCGTGGCCTTGCTCTCGATCACCGAGGCAAGGCGGAACATCAGGTCGCGCCGCTTGTCGCCCGGTAGCGCGCGCCACGCGGGCTGCGCCGCCTTGGCGGCGGCGACGGCGCGGTCCACGTCGGCTGGGCTGGCCAGGCGGATCTCGCGGGTGACGCGGCCGGTGCCGGGGTAGACATGGCCCCAGTCGGCGCCGCTTCCAGAGCGTGCGCGTTCGTCGCCGATGACCAGCGAAATCTCGGGAAATGCCGAGATGTCGGGATGTTGGAAGCCCATCCTCGTTCAATCCTCTCCAGTGGCGGCGCCTTCGGCCGCTCGGTTGTGGGAGAGGGTATGGGGCTAAATATACGTGGTCAATTGACTTGAATTTGCCGAAAATGTGCAGAAAATGTCGTGATATCTGGAATTCTATGCATAGTATTGGAGGGGAGAGTGGAACGGACACCGGGGCGGCGCAAGGGAACCAATCTGGTCGTCCGCACGACGGAGACGTTGCGCGACCGCATTTTCGCCTGCGCGCCCGGCACGCTGCTAGGGGCGTTGCACCAGCTCGCGCGGGAACTGGAAGTGGGCATCGTCACGCTGCAGCAGGCCGCGCGCGTGCTGGAGCACGAAGGCCTGCTGGAAGTGCGGCGCGGTCCCGGCGGCGGCTATTATGGCGCGCGGCCGGACGATGCCGCGCTGGAACGATCGCTGTCCTCGTACATGCGGATGCACCCGGCGGGGTATCAGGAAGCGTTGGACATGACGTCCTTGCTGTTCACCGAACTGGCGACGGCGGCCGCGCGGTGCACCGATGCGCCCCTGCGCGCGCGCCTGAAGGCGCTGGGCGAGGAAACCGCGCATTATCGTAGCATGGCGGAATTCGGTGAGTTCGAGGGGGCGTTCCAGGAACTGCTGTTCCAGATGGTGCGCCGCCCGCTGTTCGAGATGTTGACCCGTGTGACCTTGCACCACGCGTCCGGCGAAGGCGGCACGGTGGTGGAAATGGCGGGCATCGGTTTCGAAAACTGGCGGGAGGGCCGGCAGCGGATCATCGCCGCGATTTTGGCAGGCGATCCCGACCTCGCGCGGTTCGAGGCGAACCGCCAGAACCGTGCCGTCGTCATGGCGCACCGGGCCTGAAACATCCCGATTCGGGTCAAATTCCGCTCCGAGTCGCGGTCAGAGCGACGGGGAAATGTCAAAGTCTCCAACCGCGCCAGCCGCTTGCTGGCTGGGGAAAAAATCTTTGATCGAAGCCAAAATATAGCGTTCTTCCCTAAGGGAATTCAGTTAAGATGGTTTGTGCAGATCAACAGGGGCCGTTTGGCATATGTCAAAAGATGCACGTATTTATTCGATAGACGGTGGCGTACTTCCTGCACAATCCGACGCAAAAAGCTTGACGGATCAACTCGATCAAATTCTGAAGCTGCTGCATGCCGAGTTTCCGGAAGCAGCTGCGATAAGCCTCGACTTCAACGGCAAGCTTCATGTGCATATCGATGTTCGCAAGGGTGAAGACGTTCCTCTTCTGGAAGCCCGTCTTTCATTGCTGGAACAGGGCCGGTTTACTCAAATTGCGCGCGGCGCAACGCCGGGTCATCCTTTCTCGCACCGCATCAGCGCGCTGATCGCGGAGTAAGCCTGAAGAATATCGGGGCGTCGCAGCGAACGACGACGCCTGAAACGGATACAGGGAGTATTGCGAGCAAAACGCGCCTTCCCGCAAAGGGAGGGAAGGATGCCTGCAAGGCCACGCTCGCCGTCTTGAGGGATTGCCACCAGATCCGGGTGTGCCGATGATTCATCGGCTTCAAAGCGCGGGCAGCGATTGCTCCGCGAAGCCCCATCCGCGAAGCGATCCGGCGCGATCCAGCAGCGCGGCGGCATCGTCGATCGAGAAGGGGTGGGCATTCTTCGTGTCGGCCAGTTCGTCCCAATCGATCGGCACGGCGACCGGCGCTCCGGGGCGCGCCCGGGCGGAATAAGGCAGGACGGCGGTGCTGCCGCGCTGGTTGCGCAACCAGTCGATGAAGATGCGGCCCTTGCGCTTGGCCTTGCTCATGGTGGCCACATAACGGTCGGGTTGGGCCTGGCTCATGGCTTCGGCAAAGCGGTGCGCGAAGTCCTTGTGCGCATCCCAGTCATGGCCGAGTTTCAGCGGCACGACCACATGCACGCCCTTGCCGCCCGATAGCATCGCGAAGCTGACCAGGCCCAGATCGGCCAGCTGGCGCCGGATTTCCTGCGCGGCCTTGCGGCAATCGGCGAAGTCCAGCCCCTCGTCCGGGTCCAGATCGAAGATCATGCGGTCGGGCCGTTCCACCGTATCCGCGCGCGATGCCCAGCCGTGGAATTCGATCGTGCCCATCTGCACGCAGGTCAGCAGGCCCTCCACATCGGAAACATAGAGATAGTCCTCCGTCCCGCCGGCCTTTTCGTGGATGGGAACATGGTGGACGTGCGCGCCAAAGGCGCCGCTGTCATGCTTCTGGAAGAAGCACTTCTTGGCGCGCCCCTGCGGGCAACGGACAAGGCTGATCGGGCGGTTCGCCGCGAAGGGCAGCATCAGCGCGGCGATGTTCGCGTAATAGTCGGCCAACTGGCCCTTGGTCTGGCCGCTTTCGGGAAACAGCACGCGATCGCGGTGCGAGATGGCGATGGTCGGTTCCGCATCGGGCATGGGCTGGACCTTTTCCTGGGTGACTACGCCCGGCGGCTTGTCTTCGCGCAGGCCAAGGAAGCTGGCGTGGCGCACCCGGCCTTCGCCGGTGAATTCCGCAAAAGCCACTTCGGCCACCAGTCGGGGGCTAAGCCAGGTGACGCCGCGCGCCTCTGCCTTGTCCACGTCCAGCGGCGGGGTCTTGCGTTCCAGTTTGGCCATGCGCGCGGCAAGGTCTTCGAACAGCGCACCGTCGAATCCGGTGCCGACCTTGCCGCGATAGACCAGCGTCTTGCCACCGTACTGCCCCAACATCAGTGAGGAAAACGGCCGTCCCTTCGCGCCGGATTTCGACCAGCCCACCACCACGAATTCCTGACGGCGCGAACACTTCACTTTCACCCAGTTGCGCGTGCGGCGGCCGAGATAGGGCGCATCGATCCGCTTGGCGATCACGCCTTCCTGTCCCGCCGCGCACATCGTGCGGTAGAGCCGTTCGCCCGCGCCGATCACATGGTCTGCCACGAAGATCGGCGGTGGCGCTTCCGCCAGTAGCGCTTCCAGCCTTTCCTTGCGCTCTATCTGCGGGCGCGGGGCCAGATCTTCTCCGTCGACTTCCAGCAGGTCGAATGCGTGGAATTCCAGCGCATCGTTCGGCCCCTGCGTGCCATGTCCACGCTTCAGCACGGCCTGGAGGGACGAGAAATTGGGATTGCCGTCTTTCCCGCGCGCGATGATTTCGCCGTCGATCAGCGCCGGCGGCAAATCCAACGCGGTGAAGGCTGCGGCGATCGGGGCGAACTTGTCGGTCCAGTCCAGCCCGTTGCGGGTGTAGACGGCCACGCTGTCCCCTGCCGTCGCGATGAGGGCGCGATAGCCGTCGAACTTGATTTCGTGCATCCACTGGTTGCCGGTAGGCACATCGTCCACCAGTGTGGCCAGTTGCGGCTTGCGGAATTTCGGCGCTTTTGCCGCTTTTGACGGGCGACGCCGCGGCGATTTGGCCTTGGCTTCGGCATGTTCGGCTGCCTTGGCCATGGTCTCGGCGAAGGCCTTGCCCTTCTTGCCGGCAAGCGACTGGGTTCCCGCCTTGTCTGCCTCTATCTCGGCCATGGAGCGGCCCGTCAGCACGCTGGTCAGCCCTTCGTCCACCAGCCTGTCGCTCGAGACCTCGTGACCGTCGGCAACCTTGCGCAGCAGCCAGTTGTCGCGCTTTTCGCCGGGCCTCCCCTTCATGCGGACCAGCAGCCATTCGCCTTGCATCCGCTCGCCATGAAGGCGGAAATGGAGATGTCCCTCCTCAAGGTCCGCTGCGGATTTGCCTTCGATAGGCTCCCACGTGCCCTTGTCCCACAGCATGACCGTGCCGCCGCCATATTCGCCTTGCGGAATGCGCCCTTCGAAACCGGCGTAGGAGAGCGGATGATCTTCGGTGCGCACGGCCAGCCGCTTGTCATCCGGATCGGCACTGGGGCCGCGCGTTACCGCCCAGGACTTGAGCACACCGTCCACTTCCAGCCGGAAATCCCAATGCAACCGCCGCGCCGCATGTTTCTGGACGATGAAGAGGTTGCCGCCGGCGCTGCGTTCGGCCTTGCCCGCAGGCTCCGCGGTCTTCGCGAAATCGCGCTTGGCGTTGTAGGTGGCCAGCGGATCGGCGGCGGACTTGCGCGTGGCCATGGATCAGGCCCGCTTTCGCGGGGTCGATGTCTTGGGCGTGGCAGCCTTCTTGACGGCCGGCTTCCTGGCAGGCGCCTTCTTGGCCGAAGTCTTCGGCGCCGGCGTCTTCTTGGCTGAACCGCCTTCGCCGACCGACTTGCGTAGCGCGGCCATCAGGTCGATCACATTGCCCTTGCCAGTGGCGGCCGGCTCCTCGACATCTTCCAGCACGCGCCGATTGGATTTCGCCTTGGCCTTCCTGTCGATCAGGCGATGGAGGGCATCGATATAACGGTCATGAAATTCGGCCGGATCGAACGGTGCGGTCTTCTTTTCGATCAGCGTGGTGGCAAGATCCAGCAGGTCTCTGTCGGGCTTGGCATCGCCGATCTCGCGGAAATAGCCCTGCGCTTTCTTCACCTCATCCGCATAGCGTAGCACTTCCAGCACCATGCCGTGTCCGCAGGGCTTCAGCGAGACCAACTGCTCACGCCCGCGCACGGCCAACTGGCCGATCCCCACCTTGCGGCTGGCCCGCAAGGCATCGCGCAGGACCACATAGGCTTCCTCGGCCAGATCGTCGGCCGGGATGACGAAGTAGGGCTTTTCGTAATAGAGCACGTCGATTTCGTCGGCCTCCACGAACTGCACCAGTTCCAGCGTGCGGCGGCTCTCGATCCGCACGGCCTCGATCTCGTCATCATCGAGGAGGACGTAATTGCCTTTGGAAATCTCGTAGCCCTTGAGAATCTCTTCCCGATCGACCGGGCCCACGCCGGGGGCAACCTTTTCATAGCGGATGCGCTTGCCGCTGGGCTCATGGATCTGGTGGAACTGGATCGCCGCGCCGGATCGCGTTGCGGGATAGATCTCCACCGGGATCGAGACGAGCGCGAGCCTGATCTGTCCCTGCCAATATGCGCGTGCGGCCATTGCCCGGTCCTTTCGCGGGGATAAGCCGCAAGGGCCGGGCAGGGTTCCCGCCAGCAGTTGCGCGGCATGGCGTTTGCCGATCATGGCATTGTCGTCGAACCATCACGGAATGGTGATCCAGTCGTCATCTGGCCGAATTAGACGGACGGTGAAGGACCGGATATGATCATGAAATTGCAGGACGGGCGGCTAGGAGCGGATTTCCGATGAGTGCATTGCTTCTGCTCGCCGCCGCCGCGCTGCAACCGACAGCCGCCGACGTTTCCACGCATCAGCCCCCGCTGGCGGCGGAAGAACTGCGTCGTATCCCCGCAGAGGAAGCGCGTCAGGGCGTGGCGGCCGGGCACGGCTCTGTCTATGCCATCGGCGATCATGAAGTCGGGCGGTACAACGCCAGGACCGGACAGCGCGTGGCCCGCTGGAATGGCGATCCCGCGCGTTTCCCGCACCTCAATTCCTGCGAGCTGAACGGGCGGGATCTGGTCTGCGCCGCGTCGAACTATCCGAAGGTGCCCATGTCCAGCCAGGTGCTATGGTTGGACGCGACCACGCTGAAGCTGCGCCGCACCTATTCGCTGGGCCATGGCCATGGATCGCTGACCTGGCTGACCCGTCGCGATGGCGCATGGTACGCCTGCTATGCCAATTACGATGGCAAGGGCGGCGAACCGGGCCGCGATCATCGCCAGACGACGCTGGTGCGGCTGGATGACCGGATGCGCGAGACCGGGCTCTGGACTTTCCCCGACAGCGTGCTGGATCGCTTTGCCCCGCGCAGCGCCTCAGGCGGAAGCTGGGGCGACGATGGACTGCTTTACGTGACCGGGCATGACCGGCCGGAGATGTATGCGCTAAAGCTCCCGGCAAAGGGCAGCGTGCTGGAACATGTCACCACCATTGCATTGCCCACCGACGGGCAGGCGATCGGCTGGGAGCAAGGGCCGGCGCGCGTGCTCTGGTCCATCGAGCGCAAGAGCACGGAAATGGTCGCCAGCCGGGTTCCAGCGCTAAAGTAGCCTCATCCTGCATGTCGACCTGCGGAACGATCCGCATGGCGGCGTCATCGGAATAGCCTGCCCGATCGAGCGGGGCGTAACCGAACTGACGCCGTTCCATCATCACGTCGTCAATTCGTGCGCCTACCCGCGCAGATGGGCGGAAACCCGTGAGTGGGGAGCGACATGTTCGGTTATATTGGGGCGGGAGGAGCTGCGGGGGCGCAGCTGCTTCTCGCGACGAAGATACGTGCGTCGAATGCGCGGGTGGCGGGGGTGCTGTTCGCGATCGTGGCAGTCCTCTGCCTGCTGGCGGAGGCACTGGGCGGCCAGCCGGCAACGGCGGTTCCGCTGGCGCAGCCGGTTGTTTCCGCGGCGATGCCTGCGGCGGGACACGCCGACCTTTCGGTGATGACCTACAATGTGAAGGGCTTGCCCTGGCCGCTTGCCAGCGGGCGGCCGCAGGCGCTGGCGGCGATCGGTGACCGGCTGGCCCAGTTGCGGCGCATGGGGCGCCAGCCGCAGGTCGTGGTCCTGCAGGAGGCATTCATCCCCGAGGCGAAGGCCATCGCGCGGGCGGCGGGATATGCCCACGTCGTGGTGGGCCCGCAGGTGCGCGCGGCGCCCGACGCGGATCAGGCGGCAACGCGCAACTGGCTGCTGGGCGAAACCGGCTCCGCTCAGGTCGACAGCGGTTTGGTGCTGATGTCGGACCTGCCCATTCGCCGGATCGAGCGCGCCGCTTTCCCGCCGACCGATTGCGCCGGGTACGATTGCCTTGCCGCCAAGGGTGTGCTGGTGGCCGAGCTTGCCCTTCCGGGCGGCGGCGCGGTGCGCGTGGCGACCACGCATCTCAATTGCCGCAAGGCTTCGGGCACCAGTTCGACGCGCAGCGATACGGCCTTTGCCCGGCAGGCGGCATTTCTGGGCAATCTGCTGGCCCGGGATCGGGCGGACGGCGTACCCACCATTCTGGCCGGGGATTTCAATCAGGGTCAGCGTCCGGACCGCATCGCCATGCTGCATGGCGCGTTGGACAGAGTGCCCGGTGCGGATGGCGAAGATGCGCTGAGCCGTCGCTTCGGCGCCGATCCGGCGGGAATGGCGCGGCTTTCCGATGCGCGCTGGATCCACAGGAAGGCGCGCGACATGCAGTTCACCTTCGATGGCGGCCCCGTGCGGCTGGCGCCGGTGGGGATCGAAATCCCCTTCGGCACCGAACCGGACGGATCGATGCTGTCCGATCACATGGGCTACACCGTCCACTACGCCTTGCAGCTCGGCGGTGGACGGATCTGAAATCAGCGTGCGGGGGTGAAGGCCACGCCCGCACGTCGCAACGCTTGCGCCAGATCGCGTGCTTCCTCCGGAGCGTTCCAGATGTGGAATGAGGCACGCAGGATATTGCCGCGAAAATCATGGGCGAAACCGGCAGCGGACAGCGCTTCCGTCGCCCCTTGGGGGTCGTCGCAGACGAGGCAGAGCGTGCCGCTGCGTGCCGCCCAGTCGAGCGATTGGCGGGCCGCTTCCTCGAACGCGGCAATGCAGGCGCGGTTGTTGGCCCGGATCGGGGCCTGCCCGACTTCCAGCACCGCGCGAATACCCGCGGCCGCAAGCGCAAATGGCGCGATGGATGGCGTGCCGCCCTGAAACCGGCGCGCGTCGGTGGCATAGCGGAAGTCGCGAATGTCGAAGGCGAATGGTTCTTCGTGCGCGAACCAGCCGACATCCAGTGGTTCCAACGCGGCGATCAAGCCGCTGCGCACTTGCAGATAGGCGGCGCCGGGGCCGCCGCAGAGCCACTTCACGCAGGAGCCGATCAGCGCGTCGGCATCCCATTCCTGTGCCGGTATCGGCAGGATGCCGGCCGACTGGGCAAGATCGATGATCGACATCGCACCATGCCGCCGTGCCAGCGCGGCGATCTCCGACACTGGAGAGACGAGGCCGGTGTTGGAATGGACATGCATGGCGATCACCGCCGCCACCGATCCATCGAAATGCCGCTCCCAGGTGGCCGGATCGGATGGGTCTTCGCCGGCCGGGATGAAGCGCGCATGGAGGCCAAGGCGGGCCAGAGGGGCCAGCACGAAGCCGATCGTAGGGAAGGCCTGTTCGCTCAACAACACGACGTTCTTGCCGGTCTGCGGCTTCAGGCCGGAGAGCAGGGTGAACAGCGCAGCGGAAACGCTGGTCTGCGGGGCCACTGTCGCGGGATCGACGCCAAGAAGCCTGGCAACGGCGGTGCGGAAATCCTCGATGGTTTCCAGCCAGCGCGGCCAGGCGCCGCCGCCTGCGGTCTGCCACGGGGCAAGCATTCCAGCCTCCAGCGCGCCCATGGCGGCGCGCGGCAGGCAGCCGACCGAGTGGGCAAGGAGGTAGGGGCCGCCTTCCGGCAGATGAAACAGGTCACGCGCTTGGTTCATGCAGCGTCAGCCTTAGCCTCAGGATTCTTGGGCGCAATGCTGTCGCGCACGCGGCCGTAATCGTGGCCCCAGTCGTCCGTCATTTCCACGCGTACGTCCCACAGCGCCGGGAAGAAGCGATGCTTGGCGCCGGCCTGCAACAGATCGACGGAACGCCCCTTGAGCGAGGCCGAACCCATGCCGATGGAACGGTGGATCAGGAAGATGTGGTGCCAGCGGAACTTGCCGAACAGTTCGTCCAGCTCGATCAGCGCTTCGGCCAGGATGTAGGCTTCGTCATGCGCGAAGGCCTGGTCGTAGATTTCGCGCACGGTGCGGCCGACGCCGGAGACGTAAGCTTTGTCGAACGTATGCCAAAGCTCTGGAATGAAGCGCAGCAGCACGCGGAATCCGGGCGATTCCTGCCCGCTGCCGTTGCCGAGCTGCAGACGGATTTCCTGATATTCGCGCGGCGACATCGTTTCCAGCAGGTCCAGCTGGGCGGTCATCAGGCGCATCAGCCGATGGCAACGACCCAGCAGCGTATGGGCGCGCAGAGCCTGTTTGGCGGCGATGCATTCGTCGATGTCGAGCACGGTGAAAGCGATCAGCTTCATCCACAGTTCCTCGACCTGATGGACGATCTGGAACTGCAACTCATCGGCATTGCACAGCGCGTCCCACGGCTTCTGGCAGGCCAGCAGGCTGTCGGTCTTCAGGTAGACTTCGTAGTCCAGCGCGGCGGGCGCACCCAGTTGTTCGTAGACTTTCGCGCGGTCCATGGTCTCTCCCCTTCGTATTTCGTTCGAATGAGCACGATAGCAGCGTGACGGCGAAACATTGGACTTGATTGGACGGTGGTTGCGGGATTTTGGGGAACATAATAGATCAGACTGGCAAATCTGGAGAACGTTCGTTCCATGCCTGATCTCGATCCCGTGGACATGCGCCTGTTGCGCGCGCTGGAGCATGACGCGCGGCTGTCTTTCGCCAGCCTGGGCGAACTGGCGGGCGTCTCCAAGACGCCCAGCTGGAAGCGCGTGCAAGCGATGGAAAAGGCGGGCGTGATCGCCGGGTATCGCGCGATGATAGACCCTGCCGGCATCGGCCTTTCGACCAGCGCTTTCGTACAGGTTTCCATCGAGTTCGACCGGCACGAGGCGTTCGAAAGCGCCGTGCAGGATGAACCCGCCGTGCTGGCCTGCCACGCGACGGTGGGCGATTTCGACTACCTGTTGCAAGTCGCTACCGCCGGGGTTCCCGAACTGGACGACCTGCTGCGCAATCGCCTGCGCCGGCTGCCGGGCGTGCGCCATTTCACCACCACGCTGGCGATGCGCGACATCAAGCCGCGCGCCTACCTGACCGACGCGGCGGGCTAGGGGAGGCCGGAACCCCGCCCGTGCGGGGCATCCAGGTCTAGCAGCGGCCCTACCGGCACGATTCCGGTGGGGTTGATGGTGCGGTGGCTCTGGTAATAGTGGCCCTTGATGTGCTGGAAATTCACCGTGCCGGCGACGCCGGGCGTCTGGTAGATGTCCCGTAGGAAGCCCCGCAGCGCGGGGTAGTCCGCGATCCGACGCAAGTTGCACTTGAAGTGGCCGACGTAGACCGGATCGAACCGGATCAGCGTGGTGAACAGGCGAATATCCGCCTCCGTCATGCTGTCCCCCACCAGCCAGCGCTGTGTGGACAGCCGATCCTCCAGCCAATCGAGGCTGGCGAAAAGCTGTTCGAAGGCGTCCTCGTAAGCGTCCTGCGAAGTGGCGAAACCGGCCTTGTAGACGCCGTTGTTGACGGTGTCGTAGACGCGGGCGTTCACCTCGTCGATCTCCGCGCGCAGGGCTTGCGGGTAATAGTCGCCGGCGCAGGCACCAATTCCGTCGAAGGCGGAATTGAACATGCGGATGATTTCGGAGGATTCGTTGTTGACGATGGATCCGGTCTGCTTGTCCCACAGGATCGGCACGGTCACCCGCCCGGTATAGTGCGGATCCGCCTTGGCATAGACTTCGTAGAGGTAGCGCGCGTGATTGATCGTGTCGGGCACCACGCCGGGCGCGGGATCGAAGGTCCAGCCGCGCTCCAGCATCAGCCAGTTGACCACCGAAACGTCGATCATCGCGTCCAGCGCCTTCAGCGCGCGGACGATCAGGGTGCGGTGCGCCCAGGGGCAGGCAAGGCTGACATAGAGGTGATAGCGCCCGGCTTCGGCGGGAAAGCTGCGCCCGCCTTCGCGGATCGGCGCGCCGTCGGCGGTTACCCAGTCACGAAATGACGATTCCTTGCGCACGAACCGGCCGCCGGTCGATTTCGTATCGTACCAGACATCCTGCCAGACGCCGTCGACCAGCTTGCCCATCGTGCTGCCTCTTTTTCTGAACGGGGAAGGGGCAGCATCGGCCTTTTGCGGTGGCCTGTAAACCATTCCCCATAAAGCAAACCGCCCCGGCCAGCCGGATTCCGGCGGCAGGAGCGGTTTGCAGGGTGCGGCGCGTCGACGAGGGGGCGGGGGTGTGCGTCGGCGCGCCGCGGGCGGCCTGATGGTGAAGGGCTTTAGAAGCCGATCGCCACCGAGCCGCGCAAGGAGAGGTTGGTGTGGCCGTGGCGATCCTCAGCCGCCAGTTCGCCCATCATGGTCACGCCGATCGAACCGCCGATCGCGCGCAGGCGGGCGAACCAGCCGCTGGTGCCGTCGTCCCCTTCAAGGCGGAAATCCTGGCCGCCTTCGAAGTGCGCGGTGGTGGCGCCGATCCCGCCGCTGACCACTTCGCGCCAGCCGCCTTCGGTTTCCATCCGGAACCAGTTATCGTCACGCCCGGCCGCAGTCATGAAATCGACGCCCACGGTCATGCCGCCGTTCACGCCCAGCTCGTCGCTGGTGCGCGATGCCACGGTCAGGTCCAGCGCCTTGCCGCCGCCTGTTTCGGTGTAGCCGTCCTCCTTCAGGCGCACGTAGTCGACCGAGACGGCCGGGCGGAAGAACAGGTACTTGCCGCCGCCTTCGTAGGAAACGCCAGCCGCGCCGGTCACGAAGTTGCCGTTCCAACTGCCGTCGATCGTGCGATTGACGGCTTCGGTGCCGGCGGTGCCGCTGAACGTGCGTTCGCTGTCATAGCTGCCGCGACCGACGGAGGCGCGGGCATAGCCGGCCAGGGGGCCGGTCTCACCCCGCCAGTGGCCCGCGAATTCCCACGAGTTCGACTTGATCTCGCTGGCCGCGCCGCGCGTGTAACGGTTCCACAGGTACGAGACGGTGCCGCCGAAATAGCCCACGCCCGTCGCATATTCGCCGCCCAGCGACATGGCATAGCCCTGCAGGTTGTAGGAGGCGCTGTTGCCGGTGCCCTTGTCGCTGCCCCAGAACGAGAGGTTCAGGTGGGTGAGGAAGCGCGAATCCCCGAAGACCGGGCTCTGCGGGTCCTGAAGCTGGCGGATCAGCGTGCGTGCGCCCAGGCTGATGCCCTCGAACGCGCCACCGGCGTGATCGGGCAGCATCTGGCTGACATGTTCGCGGAACGCGTCGCCATTGGTATCGCCCAGGAACACCTTCTCCACGGTGGCGTCCTTGCCCAGCGCGGCGAATACCGCGTCATAGGCATTCGCCTGCGAGCGGTTGAGGCCCAGTTCCTGCACGGTGCGGCGCGCCACGTCGACCACGATCACGTTGGCGGGTGCATCCTCGTCCAGCGTGGCCTTGAACATGAAGGGCACGAGGTCGGTGGAGGCTTTCAGCTTGTCGCGCCCGGTCAGCGATCCGGCGGTGAGCACCTGATAGCTGCCCTCCGCGGTGGAAACATCGGCCAGCTGGATGGAGAGCTTTGCACCGTCCGCAAAGGCGGCATTGCCCGCTACGGTGTAGGCCGAACCGAGGCCCGCGGCCTTGTTCAGCGTCACCGCCAGCACGCCGTTGGCGCCGACATCCAGCGACCCGATCGAGGCCGGCTTGTTGAGGTCCAGCGTACCGCCGCCGACCTTCAGCGCAAGGTTGCCGGCATTGGCCAGCGCGCCGGAGAACACGGCACTGTCCGAAAGCGTCAGCGTGTCCGCCCCGCCGCCGAAATCGACCGTGCCGACATAGCGCGATGTGCCCGCAAGGCTCATCGCGTCGGTGCCCGAACCGAAGGTGACATTGCCCGTCTGCACCGCGTCGCCGGAGAGCGCGAGCGTGTCATTGCCGCCACCGAACGTGACATTGCCGGTCATGGTGCCATCGGCGATGGAAAAGGTATCGTTGCCGCTGCCCAGCTTCACGTCGCCGGTGATGGCAGGGGCGGCGAAGCCCGATGCCACTTGCGTCTGGCGGATCGTGACGCCGCCGGTGTTCGCCGAAAGATCGATGGCGATATTCCGGCCGCTGTCGGCCTTGGCGCCGGTGGCGGATATGGCGCCGCTGTTCTCGATCAGGTTCAGCGTGCCGCTGGAATCGCGGATGGCGACGGCGGTGCCGTTCTCGCCCGTTACCGCCTTGATCGTGCCCGAGTTGCGGACAGTGGGCATATTGGCGCCAGCGTCGATCTTCACGGCGGTGGCGATCGATGCGGCGGTGTTGCCGCTGGTGGCGGAGATGGTGCCGCCGTTCTGGACCTGCGCGGTGCTGGCGCCCGCGCCGAAGCGCATGGCAGTGGCGGCGGCGTCCTTCGATGTCGCGGCGACGGAGCCGGTCACCCCCACGCCGTTGGCGATCGTGACCTTGCCGCCCAAGCCGCCGATGACCAGGCCGTTGCCGTCCACGCCGGTGTAGACGCCGTTGCCTTCCACGCCGCCTTCGATCTGCAGGCCGAAGCCGCTGGCGGTGCCGGCCACCGCGCCGATGGCCACGTCGCGGTCGGCGGCGCCGATCACCATGGCTGGGGCCTTGCCGTAGGAAGCGACCTTGGCCGAGCCTTCCTTGGCATCGTCGATGCCGTCACCGTCTTCGTCGGCCTTGTTCGGGTCGGTATCCTTGGGCGGCACGGCCAGCACGATGCCGCCGGTGACGTTGCCGCCGATCACCAGAGCCGATCCGCCCTGCAGCAGGTCGTCGGCGTCCAGCTTCGACGGATCGGCGGGGGCGGTGTTGTAGCGATAGCCGGTCGAGGCGATGGTGCCCTGCACGACCATGGCACCATTGACGTCCCCGTCGAACCGCGCGGCCACGGCGTTCAGGCCCTGCGCGCCCACCGATCCGGCCAGGCGGACATTGCCGTTGATCGTGCCGGCCTTGACGCCCACCACGTTGTCGCCGCCCACGGTCGTGGTGCCGTCATGCGTGAAGTTGCCGGTCAGCGTGCCGCCGATTGAAATGGCGGTGGAATTGTTGCCTTCCACCGCGAGTGTGCCGCTCTGGGTGAGCTTGCCGGTGTGATCGCCCTCGATCTTGATGCCGGTGCGGTTGGAACCGATCGCGAAGGGACCGTCCAGATCGCCGTCCTTGTCGGTATCGGTGGCGGTATAGGTCTCGTCGATGGCGATGGTGCCGGTGTTGACGATATCGCCGCTGGTTCCGGCGACCACGCGGATGCCGGTGGCGCCGTCGGAATTGCTGATGGCGATGGTGCCGGCATTGGACACGGCATTGTTGCTGTCCATCGTGATCGCGGTACCGGAGGTCAGGACCACCGATCCGTCCTTGGTCACATTGATGGCGTCCGCCGCGCCGTTCTTGATGGTGGACGTAAGGAGGGGGGTGGTCTTCTTGGTGGTCACATCCTCGGCCTGTGCCGCAGTCGCCATGGCGAGCAGCGCAGTGGAGGCGAAGAGGTAACCGGGCAGGTAGCGAGGCATCGTCGTCCCTTCAGTTCGATTTCGAAGGGGAAGACGGAGGCTTTGGGGGCTGGCCTTGAAAATTTTTCGCGGAGTTTGGTTTACCTTCCGCAACACTCACAAAACTCCGTCATCCCCGCGCAGGCGGGGATCCCGATTGTTCCTTGCGGGCGTGGCGCGAAGGAAGCGGGGCCCCCGCCTGCGCGGGGGCGACGGAGTTTTGTTTTGATGCGGATGTGTCTGGCGATTGGGCCTTGGCGTACCGGGTGAGGTCGCCCGCAATCAAAACTTCGCGTCGAAGCCCAATCGCACCGTGCGCGGCCGCAGCGGCGTCACCTGCTCGCGCCCGGTGGCCAGCGGCGTGCCCAGTGCGAAACGATTGCCGCGCTCGTCGGCAAGGTTGGTCACGCCCAGCGTCACGCCATAGCCCGGCGTGCCCACGCGCACATCGAACCCGCTGTCCAGATAATCGCCTTGCAGCATGCCCAGATCCGGGCCGATGCCAAGGCGCGACTTGCCAAGGTAACTTGCCCAGGCATTGGCGGAGAGCGCCAGACCGTCGTCCAGATCGTGGTTCCACGCCAGCGCCGCGCGGCCGGCGAAGCGGGCGATGTTCGGCACCTGCATCTGCAAGGCATCCAGCGCACCGGCAGCGAACTGGTACTTCAGCGTGCTTTGCGGGTCGGGCTTGTCGATCCGGCTGTGGTTGAACGCGGCGCCGCCTTCCAGCCGCAATCCGGGCACCAGTTGGACGCCACCGGAAACGCTGGCCGACCAGACGCGGCCATCGCCGATATTGGCCGTGCTGGGCAGGCCCGCGCTGTCGGTAAAGTCCGCCTGAATATCCCGCCAGCGCGTGTAGGACAGGCTGACGGTCAGATCGAACGGGCTTACCCCGGCGCGGCCATGGCGCGCGCCGATCTCCACGGTGCCGGTGCGATCATTGCGGAAGCGGCGCACGTAGTCGCTTTCGATCGCGAAGCCGCCGGGGCGGAAGCCCTGCTGATAGCGGATGTAAAGCTGGTCCTGCGGCGAAAACTCCGCATGCAGCGCCAGAGAGGGGAGGAAGGCGGTAAAGTCCCGCTTCGCCGTCACCCCCTTCATCGCCATGGCATAGGCCACTTGCGGCAAAACATCCTCGCCATCGCCGCCCAGACGCGCTTGCGTGAAGCGGCCGCCGGCGGTTGCAGTGAAGGGGCCGCGCAAGTGCAGGCTCGCTTCGCCATAGAGGGTGAACTCGTCCACCGTGTTGCGCACGCCGGTTGCCGTGCTGCGCAGCGCCAGTTGCTCGAAATCGCGGGTCAGCGTGGTGCGATTGTGCGTGTAGCTGGCGCCGACCAGCCAGCCGAAACCGTGTCGCTCCGGCTGCCAGAGCCGGGTTTCGTGCGCGATCATGCGCGTGGCATTGGCCTGTTCGAACAACCGTGGAGGCCCATCGGGCTCGCTGGCGTCATAGCGCTCGTGCAGGTTCTGCCGCACTGCGCCGGTGGTGGAGCGCAGTTCCAACTCGCCGATCCGGCCGGAGATCACCAGTTGCCCCAGCGCATAGTCGGCGTCCGACCCCTCGCGCACGCGGGCGGAGTTTTCCAGCGGCTTGCCGTTGCGGTCGGCATATTGGCTGTCGTCCGCGCCGATCGACTGGGCCAGGCCCATGACGTCCACGGTCCAGTCCGGTGCCAGCTTCACGCGCAGCGCGGCGCGGCCTGCAAGCAGGTCGGTGCGGTTGACGTTCTTGCGGCCCAGCAGCGGCTTGTCGATATAGCCGCCGTAGCTGGCGGTATCGAACGTGGCGCGAAAGGCGATGGCGTCCGTCGCCACCGGCAGGTTGATCGTGGCGCTGAGGTCGGTGGAAGGCGCGCCGTGCTGCGTCAGCGCGCCGCCCAGGATGATCGAGCCGCCAGTGCGGTCGAACTCGGGCGGATTGGGGATCAGGCGGATGATCCCGCCCAGCGATCCCGCGCCGTAAAGCGTGCCCTGCGGCCCTTCCAGCACTTCCACGCGGGCAAGGTCCGACAGGCGCAAGTCCGGGTCCGGCGCGTTGTAGGTCAGCCGCATGTCGCCAAGGTACTGGCCCACCGTCGCCTGCGTCGGCCCGGTGAAGCTGGAATCGGCGATGCCGCGAATGAACAGCTTGTTGCGCCCGCTGCCCAGATGCGTGGAGGCGACGGTGGCAAGGCGGCGAATGATCTTCTCGCTGCCGCCGACGCCGCCCGCGGTCAGGCTGTCTCCGCTGAGGATGGTGACTTGCGCGGGCACCTGTTCCAGGCGCAAGTCACGCTTGGTGGCAGTGACGACGATGGCCTGCGGAGCCGGTTCGGGCGCGGGCTTTGGTGCCGGGCGGGGCGGCGGAACGGGTACGGAAAGGCGCGGCGGTGGCGCCGCTTCCAACCGCCACGCGGCCGGGCCGACGGGTACGGCGCGGGCTCCGGCCGCGCGGGCCAGTCGCGCCACGGCTTCATGCGTGGCCATGCGGCCGCGCAGGGCGGGGATGCGGCGGCGGGCCAATGCGGGGTCAGCGATGACGATGCTGGTGCCGGTCTGCCGTGCCAGTTCGATGGCGGCATCGCCCATGGCGCCTTCACGCGTCGCCACCGCTGCCATCTGCGCAGGCGCTTGCGCGGCTGCGGGAAGCGGCACGCCAAGAAGCTCTACGGCCGCAGCCGTCGCAAGAAGAAGCAGGGCCCGGCGCATCGGTTCAGGGGCGGCCGATCACCCAGACTTGCCCCTCGTGCCGGACCTGTAGGCCCAGCAGTGCGCCGATCATCTGCGGATCGTCGCGAATGGGGGTGACGAGGATGGAGCCGGAAACCGGCGTTTCCGCACCGGCCTGCGCGGCGAAGGCAATGCCCGTGGCGCGGGTGAGGCGCGCGGCCACTTCGGACAGTGGCGTGGCGTCGAACGTCAGGCGCCCATCGCGCCATTCACCCACTTCGCGGGCCGGTACATGGCCCAGCGTGACGTTGCCCGCATCCGCGACCAGCCGGTCTCCGGGGGCAAGGCGCAGGTTTTCCCCCTTGGGGTTGTAGCCCACCGAACCTTCGGCCACGCCGACGCTGAGATGCGCTCCATCCCGCGAAACGTCGAACACGGTGCCAAGGTCCACCAGCGTGGCGTCGCCCGCCTCGACATGGAACGGACGCGCGGCATCGTGGCGCACGGTGAACAGCGCCTGTCCCTTGTCGAGCACGGCGTAGCGCGGGTCCTTGCGGTCCAGCCGCACGGTAGTGCCGCCGGCCAGATCGATGCGCGTGCCGGTTTCCAGTTCCACCGTGCGCATCTGGCCCGGCGCGGTCTCCACCGCGTAGATTTCCCGCGAATGGGTCTGCCAGAGCCACACACCGCCCACCAGCGCGAGCGAGGCGGCAATGGCGCTGCCCAACCAGACACGGCGGGCGGGGTGGGTGACGGGAACATCGTCGATCACGTCGTTCGCCGGCAGGGCGGCGGCGGCTTCCACCGCGTCGATCACGGCGGCGTTCACTGCGTCATAGGCGCGGGCGTGTGCGGGATCGGCTTCCAGCCAGAGCATGAAGCCATCCCAGTCGTCGAAACCGGGCTCGCCGGTCCGCACGGCCCAGCGGGCCGCTTCCTCGCGGATCATCTCGTCACTCATCACGCGCTCCTTCTGCGTGGATGACGGAGACGTGGGCCACCAGCCTCATCCGTGTCGTTCCTTCCATTCGCCCAGCGCCCGATAGGCGAGGCGAAGATCGCTTTCCACCGTGCTGAGGCTGACGCCCAGTTCGGCGGCCACATCGCGCTGGGGCATGCCGTCTATCCGGTGGCGGCGGAACGCGCGGGCGACGCGCGGGCCCAATCCGTCCAGCACGCCCATGACTTTGGCGGCTTCCTGCATGGCGGCGACGTGGCGCTCTGGCGAGGGTTCGGGGGCGACGCCGGCGGAGGCGTCGGTATGGCTGTCGCTCCAGTCGCGGTCGCGCTTTTCGGCCTGGCGTTGGGATCGGTAGCGGTCGATCATCAGGCTGTCCGCCGTGCGCATCAGGTAGGACAGCGGGGCGGCGACGGGGCCGGACTTGCTGGCGGCGATGCGCAGCCAGACCTCGTGCAGCAGATCCTCCGCCGCGTCGCCCGCGCCGCGTGCGCGCAGGAAACGCAGCAGCACATCGCGGTGCGCGAGGAATGCCGCTTCAAGGCCGGCACCGGGAAAGGGCGAAGTCACGGGGATCTGGTCGGTTCTTGTAGTCGCGCGCCCCAGATAGACGTTCGCGCGGGTTAGGGGAAGAAGGCGCGCATGCGAAAAGGGCGGCTCCTTGCGGAACCGCCCGTTCGTGGTCTGATCCGAAACTGTGTTTCGTATCAGACTATTCAATCGCGGCCCTTGCCGAAGGCGACGATCTGCAGCAGGCCACCGGCCATCGCCACGTTCTTGAAGAAGTGGATGAACTGGTTCTGGTCCGCGAAGTTGTTGTGGAAGAACAGCGCGGTAACCAGGCTGAAGACGGCCAGCACAGCGGCCACGGTGCGCAGGCGATAGCCGGAGATCAGCACCAGTCCGCCGACCACTTCGATCAGCACCGCACCAGCAAGTGCGACGATCGGGAAGGGCAGGCCGACCGAGCCGATATAGGCCATCGTCGCGGCGGGGGCAGCCAGCTTGGACAGGCCGGAGAGGACGAAGATCGCGGCGATCAGCACGCGGCCGACCAGCGGCAGGGTGCGGACCAGGCGGGTTTCGGTGTCGTTTGCGGCAGTGTTGGCGATGGTGTTCATGGCGGTATTCCCTACTTTTTCGGTTGCGGGGCGCCGTTGTTTCCTCTTGCCGGCGTCCTTCGGTGAGCAGGGAATGCCGTGAATTCAGGTTTCGGAAAATCCGGATAAGTTTGATCGATTTGTTCTGAAAAACAGAAAAGTCGGTCAGCCCGCGTGCGGTGTGGCAGCTGCGGGGTGGCGCACGCAGGCCAGCGTTGCGATCAGCACCACGAACCCGGCCAGCGCCAGCGGCGCGGAAAGGCCGTGGTGAGAGACCATCACTGCACCCACGGCAGCACCCGCAAAGATCGCGAAGATCGCGCCCAGGCGGCGAAGCAGGTTCGGCCCGGAGCCACCGGCCATGCGCGAATCGGCGGCGATGCCGGTGATGGTTAGCGTCAGCACCGTGGTGGTGAGATCGGGCACTTTCAGCTGACGGATGGTGGCGTTGCGAAATCCCATGGCTACGGCGGTCAGCGCGATGATCGCATAGAGCGCGGGCGTGGGCGAAAGCGTGGTGGGATCGTAGTCCAGCGCCACCCATGCGGCGATCCACAGCAGGCTCGCCTCGATCAGCGCGGCCCAGGTCAGCCAGTGGCGCAGCGGGCGGGGGGATAGCGCCTTGCCGGTGCGCCCGGCGATCAGCGCGCCGCCGATGAAAGCGGCCAGCGCCACCAGGTAGGGGGCGATCTTGAAGCCCGGCGTGCCTGCGGCCGCAAAGCCCAGGAACACGATGTTGCCGGTCATGTTCGCGGTGAAGACCTTGCCCAGGCCCAGCACGCTGACGGCATCGACCAGCCCGGTAGTGGAAGAAAGCAGCAGGAGCAGGCCCGGCAGCGGACTGGAGGGAATTTTGGTAACGGGGGTGTCCACGGGAGGTCTCCTAGAAACGGAAATTGCTTTCGAGGCCCAGCATGCGAATGGTTTTCGCAGATCCGGTCTCGCGAATGAAGGCGCCCGGCGCAAAGGCCGATAGCGAAGCGGAAAGTTCGAGTTCGGCGGTGGCCTGCCAGGCGATGGTCGCTTCGGCTTCCTTGCCGACGAACTTCGCGCGGCTGTCTCCGGCGTCGCGGATCAGGTTGCCGGGAATGTCGTAGATCCCGTCCTCCCGCGAATAGCGCCAGTAGGCCATCGCGGCGAGGCTGGCCGAAATGTCCGGCGCAAGCTGCATGCCGAGCGAGGAATAGGCGTTGACGATGTTGTAGGGGCCGACCGGAGAAAGCTCTCCGAAATACTTGCCCTTGGGAAACATCGCATTGAACGTGCCAAGGCGGTTGTCGGTCTTGCTGCCATCGCCGCTGACGACATTGACGCGCATGGTCAGGTCCGGCGCCAGCGGCGCGGCCGGGAAGGCGTGGCCGAGTTCGGTGCCCAGCGTCCAGGCCGAGATCGGGCCATTTGCGAAGCGGCCGAACTGGTAGACGCCCTCGACATTCCAGTGCCAGTCGTCCTGCGTGCCGTGCCAGCGCGCGCCGAGGCTGTGGCGGGTTTCGGTGCCCTCGCGGGTGCCCCAGTGCGCGGCATCGTTGCGATAGCCGAGGTAGTAGAGGTCGAGGTCGGGCAGCGCGGCATAGGCGCCCCACAGCGACTTATCGGGCGAGGTGCGGTCATTGAAGTCGCCCTTGCGCGCCTGCACGGGGCGCACGGCCAGCAGGCTGACTTTGACCGCGCCCACCGTCACATCGCCGCGTACGCCATCGAAGGCGAGCGGCACGTTGGGGCCATAACGCGTACCGATCAGCCGCTCCGTGCCGAGCGAGAGCATCTGTCGCCCGCCGCGCAGGGTGACGGGTCCAAGGTCGGCCTCGGCAAAGCCCTGCAACAGGTCGACACCGCTGCCGTCCACCGGACCGGGCGACGGAGCGACGCCGATCGAGGTGGAGGCGATAGGCTGCACGAAAGCGCGCAACTTGCCGACGTGAAGGTCTGCATAGGGCAAAGCACGCAGCCAGACGTAGCTGTCGTCCGGGGCTTCGGCGCTGCCCCAGAGGTTGTTCGCAAGGTTCTCGTTACGCGCGCGCAGTTCGATGCCGGTGGAGAGCCAGACGTCGTCGCCGATGGGCACGTACTTGAACTGGCCGGTCCAGTGGTGGCCGCGCTTTTCGGCGTCGGCAAGGTCCGACCAGTCTTCGTCGTAGCGGGTGATGGAGAGAGTGGGCGCCTGCCAGGCTTCGGTGGGTTCGGCGTGGGCCAGTGTGGGGGCTAGTGCGGGGGCAAGGCACGCGGCCAGCAAAGTTGCCGCCGAAAATGCCGTCTTTACGCTTGGTGTTCCCCCGAAGCGGGGCCCCCGCCTTCGCGGGGGCGACGAGGAATTTTGGGCGTACCCAACGGAAGATTTAGGCACGGCTCTTGGCCCGGTGGGCAAGGATCGCCACGAGAATGAAGCCGCCGACAAGGCCCATGTGTTCGAAGAAGGCATTGGTGGCGCCGAAGCGCTCGGGCCCGGCCGGCATGGCCCAGAAGGCATTGGCGACAAGCGCGGCAAAGAACGTGAACACGCCCAGCATTCCGGCGCCCAGCCAGACGAGGCGGTCGGTGAGGATCAGCAGCGGGCCGATCAGTTCCACCGCGATGGTCAGCGCGGCCCAGAGCGCGGGCGGGGTCAGGCCGAAGTGGGCCTGTTCGGCCACCGCGCTCGGCCAGTCGGTCAGCTTGGCAAGTCCGCCGACGAGGTAGGCGCCCACCAGCAGAAGGCGGGCGAGGAACCCCGTCGGCGCGAAGTCCAGCACCGATGCGATGAGTTTGGGAGTACCAGTGCTGGACATGGCTCTTCTCAGTTCACTTCGCCGGAGTGGATTTCGGCGATGTAGCCGCCCGGGAAGCGTACGATGGCGGCCTGTCGCTTGCCCGTCGTGTAAGGCGCGACCAGCGTTTCCACGCCTGCGGTCGAGGCCTTGGCAAGCGTCGCATTGAGGTCGCCAACGGCATAGCCGGTCATGTCGCGGCCGTAGGGCCAGGGCAGTTGTCCGTCCGAGACGTAGACCACCATGTTGCCGTAGCCGCTGGTGATCGCAACGCGGCGGATGGTCTTGCCGGGCTCCCCGATTTCGGCGCCATTGGCGGCCTTGTCATCGGCGGTGACCTTGGCATGGGCAAAGCCGGTCCAGCTCTTGATGAACGTGTCGGCGGCATCGACGGTCAGGTAGATGCGGTTTTCCGGCACGGTTTGGAGCGGGGCATAGCTGGGCTTGGCGGTGTGCCAGTAGAGCTGCATGTTCACGCCGCCCGGCCACTGGATCACCGAATCCCGGCCGATCGGATCGGGGAAGGTTTCCAGACGGCGCACCGCGCCGTGGCCGATCGCGGACTTCACTGCGGCATCAAGATCGGTGACCAGATAGCCGGTGCGCTCGTCACCGAAGGGATAGGGGATCGGCGTCTTGAAGCCGAAGACCGACACGGTACCGGCGGGAGTCAGCACCAGTTGCGACTTGGTGAGGCTCTTGGTCGGCGTCACCTGGAATTCGCCCTGCTTGCTGGTGGTACCGCCGAAGGTGGCGACGAAGCTGGCAACGAAGGTGTCGAACTGGTCCTGCGGAACGTAGACGTGCGTGGTGTCGTACTGGGCACCGACCGCATAGTCGGCCGCCGGCTTTTCAGCGGCGAAAGCGGGCGTGAGGGTAGGGCTCGCGACCAGCATGGCGGTCGCGATGATCAGGGTGAAGCGTTTCATGTCCGTGGCTCCGATGGGGGGAGGGCTGTGCCGCTCGGTCGTTGGTGCAAAACCTGTCTAGGCGGTGACCGACGATCTAACGATCCGAATAATATCGACCAATATGTTCGAGATTATGGAATAGTAGCGACACGGCCCCTCCTCGCCCGAAGGGGCCGTGCGGGATCAGACGGCCCAGCAGCCGCAGCCGAGCGAGCCCCAGAAGGTCTGCACGTCGGCGGCGGGAACATTGGCGCCCAGCGCGGCGGCATGGTCGTGGCCGTGGACGCCGCAGCTGCTGGCGCAGCCGCAGGCAGAGGCCAGCTTCTGCTTGGCTTCGGGCGTCTGGTAATAGCCGCCGAATGTGGCGACCGGCGACCAGTCCGGCATCGGGCGCGGCAGTTCGGGGGCGAGTGGGCGATAGTCACCCTCACCATGCACGACCTTGCCGCCGAGCAGAGTCAGGATCGAGCGGATGTGGACGATCTCGTTGTCGGGGACGCTGAAGTAGTCGTCGGACAGCAGCGCAAGGTCGGCAAGCTGGCCGGCCTTGATCTGCCCCTTCTTGCCCACTTCGTTGGAGAACCACGTGTTCTCGTGCGTCCACATGCGCAGCGCCTTTTCGCGGCTGACGCGGTTGTCGCCGCGATAGAGCGAGAGGCCGCCCACGGTGCGTCCGGTGACGAGCCACGAGAGCGAGACCCACGGATTGTAGCTGGCCACGCGGGTGGCGTCGGTACCGCCGCCCACGGGGATGCCGGCTGCCAGCATCCGCGCGATCGGCGGTGTGCGTTCGGCAGCCTTGGCGCCGTAGCGTTCGACGAAGTATTCGCCCTGATAGGCCATGCGGTGTTGCACGGCGATGCCGCCGCCGAGCGCGGCGATGCGGTCGATATTGCGGTCGCTGATCGTTTCGGCATGGTCGAAGAACCAGTTGATGCCCTGAAGCGGAATATCCGCGTTCACCTTCTCGTAGACGTCGAGCGCGCGGCCGATGGTTTCGTCATAGGTCGCGTGCAGGCGCCAAGGCCAGCGATGTTCGGCCAGCAGACGGATGACCGGCTCCAGATCGCCTTCCATGCTGGGCGGCATGTCGGGGCGTTCGACGCGGAAATCCTCGAAATCGGCGGCGGAATAGACCAGCATCTCGCCCGCGCCGTTATGGCGGTAGGTGTCATCGCCTTGTCCGGGGCTGACCTGCTTCACCCAGCCGGAGAAGTCCGCCAGTTCCTCCTTCGGCTTCTGCGTGAAGAGGTTATAGCTGATGCGTACGGTCAGTTGGTCGTCGGCGTGGAGCTTTTCGATGATTTCGTAATCGTCGGGATAGTTCTGGAAACCGCCGCCGGCATCGATCACGCCGGTGACGCCCAGCGCGTTCACTTCGCGCATGAAGTGGCGGGTAGAGTTGATCTGGTACTCGGGCGGAAGTTTCGGCCCCTTGGCCAGCGTGGAATAGAGGATCGTCGCGTTTGGTTGGGCCAGCAGCAGGCCGGTGGGGTTGCCGTTCGCATCGCGCACGATCTCGCCGCCCGGCGGGTTCGGCGTATCCTTGGTATAGCCGACCACGCGCAGCGCGGCGGCGTTCAGCAGCGCACGATCGTAGAGGTGAAGGATGAACACCGGGGTATCGGGCGCAACCGCGTTCAGTTCCGCGATCGTCGGCAGGCGCTTTTCGGCGAACTGATGCTCGGTAAAACCGCCGACCACGCGGACCCATTGCGGGGCTGGGGTGTTGTCGACCTGCTTCTTCAACATGGCCATCGCCTCGGACAGGCTGGTTACGCCATCCCAGCGCAGTTCCATGTTGAAGTTCAACCCGCCACGGATGATGTGCATGTGGCTGTCGATCAGGCCGGGGATCAGGCGGCGGCCCTTGGCGTCGATCACGGCGGCGCCCGGTGCGGCGGCTTCACGCGCTTCCTGTTCGCTGCCCACGGTCAGGAACTTGCCGTCACGGATGACCACGGCTTCGGCCTGCGGATTCTCGCGGTCGAGCGTGGTCACCTTGGCATTGATGATGATCGTGTCGGTCATGGGGGCTTCCTTGGATCGGGCAGTTTGGCTGGTAAGCAGGGTGGGCAGGAGCGACGACGCGGCCGCTCCGGCAAGTGTCTGGCGGCGGGTGATCACGCCTTGGCGCCGAGGTCGGCATCGGCTTCGGGAGACGCGTCTCCCGGCAGGCGGCCAAGCACGTGCTCGCGGCAATCGGTCTGGACGAAGTGGATAACGTCCTCACCGGCGATCATCCGCTTGGCGAGGGGGACGACCTGTTCGCCCAGCAGGATGCCGAGCAGGCCGATCAGTGCGATCACCGGCGGCGCGGGAGAGCGCACGCCCAGCAATCCGTAGATGACACCGACAAGCAGGCCGGCGCCGAGCGAGAGGATATAGATTTTCATGGCCGGTCTCCTGATCGGTTCGAAGGTCAGTCGCGGGCGAAAGCCAGCAGGTCGGCGTTCAGGCGGTCCTGATGGGTCTTGGGAAAGCCGTGCGGGGCATCCGGGTAGGGGATCAGCGTGGCGTTGGGCAGGATCTGCGCCGCGCGCTTGCCGGTGGTTTCGTAGGGGACCACTTCGTCTCCGGTGCCGTGGATGACGAGTGTGGGGATGGTGATCCGCGTCATCTCCTCACGGAAGTCCGATGCCCAGAACTGTTCGACGCAGGCGTAAAGGGCGGTGATGTCGGCCGCCATGCCCTGCTGCCAGAAGGCCATGCGCCAGCCTTCGCTTTTAGGCGCGGCGCCGCCCCGGTGCATGCCGAAGAAGACATCGGGAAAATCGAGGAAGAACTGCGATCGGTTGTCGATCAGCGCCTTGCGCACACGGTCCGCCACGTCGACGGGAACGCCATCGTCATTGCCGTTCACGTTGCCCATCAGCGGGGTGACCGCGCCCAGCAGCACCATCTTGGCCACCCGGCCGGAGCCTTGCGCCGCGCCGTGGCGGGTGACGTAGCGGGTGATCTCTCCACCGCCGGTCGAATGGCCGACCAGGATGGCGTCCTTCAGGTCCAGATGTTCGACCACCGCGGCCAGATCGTCGGCATAAGTGTCCATGTCATTCCCGGTGGCGCTGGCGTCGGACCGGCCGTGGCCGCGACGGTCATGCGCGATCACGCGGAAGCCGTTGTTGGCCAGGAACTGCATCGTGCCGTCCCACGCATCCGAATTGAGCGGCCAGCCGTGCGAGAAGACGATGGGGCGGCCCTGGCCGAAATCGCGATAGAATATGCGCGTGCCGTCAGTGGTGGTGACGTAAGCCATGTTGCTGATCCTTATAGGAAAACGCGGCATCATAACGCCGCGGCGGCGTTTCGGGAATCGGGGAATTCCGCGAACTGGAAGAAGGGGGACCGGCAGCCCGGCGGGGGGGGTGAGGTGCTGCCGGTCCCGAGTTGTTCAGTGCCCGCCTTCGGAGGCTCCGAACATCGTCTTGGCGTACTTGATGCCAAGACCATATGCGCCGCCCACATCGGCAGCGATGCCGGTGGTGCTGTCGTAGGTTTCGCTCCGCGCCCAATCGCGCTGGAGTTCGAGAAGGTATTGCAGCGCGGTGATCGGCACGGCACCCAGCTGGATCATGCGCTGCACGGCCCGCTCATGCGCTTCGGTCGAGATATCGCCGCTGGCATCGGTGATGACATAAGCCTCGAAGCCCTGGTCGATCGCGGAGGCAACGGGGCCGACGATGCAGACGGAGGTCCAGAGCCCGGCGAACACGATGCGCGGCTTGGCGATGCGGTTCACCTCGGCGATCACCGCTTCGTCTTCCCAGGTGTTCATGCTGGTGCGATCGAGCAGCTTCTGGCCGGGGAACGGATCGGTCACTTCGCTGAACATCGGGCCGGAGAAGCTCTTTTCGGCCACCGTGGTCAGGATCGTGGGCACCTTGAAGGAGGCCGCGGCGCGGCTGACGAGCGCAGCATTGTTGCGCAGCAATTCGGGCGCGATCGACTTGGTGGCGAAGGCCATCTGCGACTGGTAGTCGATCAGGACAAGGGCGTGATTGTCAGGCGAAAGCAGCGAGTTGCCAGGCTTGGCGGTGGCGGTGATCGTCATCGGAAAGCTCCATTTGCTTAGCAGCACTTGCTGCGGTGACTGGAAGCTAGGCGGGTTCGCTGATTTCAAAAATCCTGATAAATCAGTCCAAATTGTTCCATTGAGTTGAAAAGATTGCCGGAGCGGCAAGGCGTGGGTGCACGAAGCCCCCGTGACCTAGCGCGTGGTCGCGCCCCGGTCTTGTACGGAAAGGACATGTCCGCATGACCGGACAATCAGGTGATGCGGCGTGCGACGGGCAAGCATGTCTGGTCCTTCGGCGCGGGAAAGCGCGGGCGGTTGCAATAGCCTGCGCTTTCCATCTGATTCGCTTCTGTAATCCTGATCCCGCAGTCACATTGCAGTCGTGAGGCGATTCGTGATGGACGCCGCGTTTACTTTGGCCGCCCTGTCATTCCTGCGGATAGTGGGATTTTCACTTCCCGTTGCGCGATCACACATCAGGCAGGTCCAGCCCGGGGGCATCCAGATCGCATTGCGCCACGAAGCGGTCGATCAGCCAGGAGGCGGCAGGCCCCGGCGGGAGGTCGCGGCGCCAGATGCCGGCAAAGCGATAAGTGCCGCCCGGGTGATCCGGCATCTGCAGATGCACCAGCGTGCCGGAAACGAGGTCCGCCTCCACCATCGGCAGCGGCATGTTGCCCCAGCCGATGCCCTGCCGCAGCAGAGCATGCTTGGCGCCCAGGTCGGCAAGGCGCCAGGTGCGCGCGCTGACCACGGAAAAGTCGCGCCCTTCGGTAAAGCGCGATCGGTCCGACAGCACCAGCTGCGTATAATTGCGTCCGGCGCCCGGCGGGATCGCGGTCATGCGGCCCAGCGGATGATCGGGCGCCGCAACGGGCACCAGCGCCACGGTTCCCGTCGCAACGCTGTCCAATCCGCCGGTGCCGGCGAACAGCGGCCCGGAAATGCCGATTACCGCACGGCCATCCAGTACCATGGCGGTGATCGCGCCCAGCGCTTCGACATGAAGGCGAAGCTGCACGGTGGGAAATTCCGTCTGGAAGGCACGCAGCACCACGCCCAATCGCTCGGCCGGGAACATGACGTCCACCGCCAGGTCCACTTCCGCCTCCAGCCCGTCCAGCAGGCCCTTCACTTTGGCGCGCAGCCCGTCGATCCCTTCGGCCACGCCGCGCGCTTCGGCCAGAACGGCGCGGCCGGCGACGGTCAGCTGCGGCTTTCGCGTGCCCTCGCGATCGAACAGCATCAACCCCAGTTGCGCCTCCAGGTTGGAAATCCCATAACTGACCACGGAGACCGCGCGGTTCAGCTTGCGCGCCGCGCCCGCGAAACTGCCGGTGTCGACCACGGCAAGGAAAATGCGAAGCTGGTCGAAGGTAGGCGTACCCGGATTGCTCACTTATCAACTCCATCGAACAATTGGGTCGATTTTATCCATCTGATCAGGAAAGATGGCAAGGGCTATATGGGTCTTCGACGAGGCGGACCGGGATTGACCGGCACCACCGCCCAGACAGGAGATTTAGGACCATGATCGAACTTCGCCCCTTCGACAGCCTCGGCGGTGCCAACCATGGCTGGCTGGACGCCAAGCACCACTTCTCGTTCGCCGGCTACCACGATCCGGCCCGCGTTCACTGGGGTAACCTGCGCGTCTGGAACGACGACATCATCGCCCCGAAGACCGGCTTTCCGCCGCACCCGCACCGCGACATGGAAATCATCACCTATGTCCGTGAAGGTGCGATCACCCACCAGGACAACCTGGGCAACAAGGGCCGGACCGAAGCCGGCGACGTTCAGGTGATGAGCGCGGGCACCGGGATCCAGCATTCGGAATACAACATGGAAGACGTGGAAACCCGCATCTTCCAGATCTGGATCATTCCCACCCGCAACGGCGAAGAGCCCAGCTGGGGGTCGCGTCCCTTCCCCAAGGGTGAGCGTTCGGGCCAGTTCGTGACGCTGGCTTCGGGTTACGAGAACGACAACGATGCCCTGCCGATCCGCACCGATGCGCGGGTGGTGGCGGCCACGCTGAAGGCCGGCGAGACTGCCGAGTATCCGCTGGGCAAGGACCGCAAGGGCTACCTCGTTCCCGCCACCGGCGCGGTGCAGATCGACGACGTGCGGGTCAACGCCCGTGACGGCGCCGCGATCAGCGACCTGGACGTGCTGCGGGTGACCGCGATCGAGGACAGCGAGATCGTTCTCGTCGACGCAGCCTGATAACAAAAGCCTGATAACAAAGGGGCGGGTGCCCAGCGGTGCCCGCCCTTCCTTTTTTGGAGAGCCAGCCATGACGGTGCAATCTTCCGATGTCGAAGGCGTAGACCTCGTCATCCTCCCCTCGGTCCGCGATCTTGGCGATGGCTTCAAGGTCCGCCGCGCGCTTCCCGTCGCGCAGCGCCGCATGGTCGGCCCTTTCATCTTCTTCGACCAGATGGGCGAGGCGGTGTTCAAGTCGGGCGAAGGCCTGGACGTTCGTCCGCACCCGCACATCGGTCTTTCCACCCTGACCTACCTGATCGACGGTGAGATCCTGCACCGGGATTCGCTGGGTTCGGTCCAGCCGATCCGCCCCGGTGAGGTGAACTGGATGACCGCCGGCAGCGGCATCGTCCATTCCGAGCGCACCTCCCCGGAAATCCGCGCCACCGGCGGCAAGCTGTTCGGCCTGCAGACCTGGGTGGCGCTGCCGAAGGAGTCCGAGGAGATCGACGCCAGTTTCGCCCACCACAAGGCGGACGAGATGCCCGTCAGCGAAGACGCCGGCACGCGCTTCACGCTGATCGCGGGCACTTCGGACGGCATGACGTCGCCGCTGAAGACCTATTCGGACATGATCTATGCCGATATCGTGATGCTGGACGGCGCGCGTTATCAGCTTCGTGCCGAGCATGTCGAGCGCGCGATCTACGTCGTCAGCGGCGCGGTCGAAGTCGTGGGGCAGAGCGGCACGTTCGGGGAAGGCGAACTGGTTGTCTTCCAGCCGGGTGCCGAACTGGTGCTGCGGGCCAAGGGGCCTACTCGCCTGATGCTGCTGGGCGGCGAGCCGCTGCCAGAAGAGCGCCATATTTTCTGGAACTTCGTCTCCTCCTCGAAGGATCGTCTGGAACAGGCGAAGGAAGACTGGAAGGCCCAGCGCTTCGGCACCGTGCCGAACGAGCCCGACTTCATTCCGCTCCCCGCCTGAGAGTTTCGATCATGACGCAAGCTACCGCCACCATCGGCCAGACCCCCTGGCGCACTGAAATCGTGGTCAATGGCCACGCCATCACTGCCGACGAACCGGCTTCACTCGGCGGGCAGGGGGTAGGGCCTGCGCCTTACGACCTGCTGCTCGCCAGCCTGGGGGCCTGCACCGCGATCACGCTGAAGATGTATGCCGCGCGCAAGGGTTGGGAATTCGGCGACCTTACCGTCGACCTTGCGCTGAAGGGTGGGAAGGGCGATCTGCAGATTGCCCGCACGCTGACCATCACCGGGCTGGATGACGAGCAGAAGGCCCGCCTTGCCGACATTGCCGAGCGTACGCCGGTGACGCTGACCTTGAAGAACGGATTGCCGATCGAGACACGGTTGGCTTGAACCGACAGGCCTGATTGCTCCTGATTATCGAATGACATCCAACTCTCCGTCACCCCCGCGAAGGCGGGGATCCCGCTTCCTTCCTGCAACGTCGCACGTCCCGCCGCGTTGGAGAAAGAAAGCGGGGCCCCCGCCTCCGCGGGGGCGACGGCAGGTTTTTCAAGTGGGGGAAGAGGTGGAACGGGAGCGACCGGCGCAGGCGCGCGCGGACGTAAGTTGCATCACCGTTTTCCCGCAGAAACCGCTTGGAACCGGCCGCCAAATCGCTCAGGGTCCGCCGATGGCCGCGCCTCTTCAGGGACGTGCGCGGCGCCAAGGAGCATAAGACGGGTCCATGCATATCGCTTCATCCCAGCCGGGTGAGAGTGCCAAGCCGAAACGCTGGTACGGCCATCTCTATTTTCAGGTCCTCGTCGCCATCGCGCTGGGGGTGGCGATCGGATATTTCCGGCCGGACACGGGCGAAGCGCTGAAGCCGCTGGGCGATGCCTTCATCAAGCTGGTGAAGATGGTGATCGCTCCGGTCATCTTCCTGACCATCACCACCGGCATCGCTTCGATGCGCGATCTGAAGTCGGTGGGGCGCGTGGCCGCCAAGGCTTTCGCCTATTTCCTGTTCTTCTCCAGCCTGGCGCTGGTGGTCGGCCTGATCGTTGCCAACGTGGTGCAGCCAGGGCACGGGCTGAACATCGATCCCTCCACGCTCGATGGCTCCAAGGTCGCGCTCTATTCGGAGAAGGCGCATGAGACTTCGCTCACCGGCTTCCTGATGGCGATGATTCCGGAGACGTTCCTGTCTTCCATGACAGAGGGGAACATCCTGCAGGTGCTGGTCGTCGCGATCCTGTTCGGCATTGCGCTGGCCATGCTGGGGGACCGCGGCGCGCCGGCACTTTCCCTGCTGGAAACGATCTCGCTCGTCTTCTTCAAGCTGGTGTCCATCGTCATGAAAGCCGCGCCGATCGGCGCGTTCGGGGCGATGGCCTTCACCGTGGGCAAATATGGCGTCGAAAGCCTTGCCAACCTGGCGGGGCTGGTGGCGACGTTCTACTTTACATCCGCGCTGTTCGTTTTCGTGGTGCTGGGCACGGCGGCGCGGCTGGCGGGCTTCTCGATCTTCGCGCTGGTCGCCTATCTCAAGACCGAACTGTTGCTGGTGTTGGGCACGTCGTCCTCCGAAAGCGCGCTGCCGCTGCTGATGGAGAAGATGGAGCGTGCCGGCTGCCCGCGCCCGGTCGTCGGCCTTGTCGTGCCCACCGGCTACAGCTTCAATCTGGACGGCACCAATATCTACATGACCTTGGCGGCGCTGTTCATCGCGCAGGCCTGCAACGTCCATCTCTCGCTGGGTGAGCAACTGCTGCTGCTGGGTGTCGCCATGCTCTCGTCCAAGGGCGCGGCGGGGGTTACCGGCGCGGGCTTCATCACGCTGGCCGCCACGCTTTCCATCGTGCCCTCCGTGCCGGTGGCGGGCATGGCGCTGATCCTGGGCGTGGACCGCTTCATGTCCGAATGCCGCAGCCTGACGAACTTCATCGGCAATGCCGTGGCGACGGTGATCGTCTCGCGCTGGGAAAGGGCCATCGACATGGACCAGTTCCGCGCCGTGATCGGCAATCGGGCATCGGCGGATGGCGCTGGCGTGCAGTCTGTGCAACTGGCGGCGCCGGAGTAACCACTGGTGCAGTAATTGCATTCGTAGCGGCGTGACACGGCATCGCGCGCGGTCTATCGACCTCTCGCGAGCTCGTGCCGGATCCCCCGTGGGCCACTCGCCGCTGCCTTTTCCGGGCAGGGCAGCCCACTTCGGCCGGGCCTTCCGAAGTCTGAAGAAAGGTCGCCGATGTCTCCCACCCGTCACGCCGCCGCGCGCGCGTTGCTCTCCGATCCGCTGACCAACAAGGGCACGGCCTTCACGGAGGAAGAGCGCGATCGCTTCGGCCTGCACGGGCTGCTGCCACCCCACGTCGGCACGCTGGAAAGCCAGATCGAGCGGCGCCGCAATGCGCTGGAGGACAAGGAAAGCGACTTTCAGCGCTACGCCTTCCTGCGCGAGCTTCAGGATTCCAACGAAGTGCTGTTCCATGCGCTGGTGCAGAGCGACCTGCCGCGCATGTTGCCGCTGGTCTACACGCCGACCGTGGGCGAAGGGTGCGAACGCTTCAGCGAGATCTATCGCCGCCCGCGCGGCCTGTTCCTCAGTTATCCCAACCGCAACCGCATCGCCGACATTCTGGCCGACCCCGCCTATGACCGGGTGAAGGTGATCGTCGTCAGCGATGGCGAGCGCATTCTGGGCCTGGGCGACCAGGGCGCCGGCGGCATGGGCATCCCGATCGGCAAGCTGGCGCTCTACACCGCCTGCGCGGGCATTCATCCGGCCGAAGTGCTGCCGATCCTGCTCGATCTCGGCACCGACAATCATGCCCGCCGCGAAGACCCGCTCTACATCGGCTATCGCGCGCCCCGCGTGCGCGGCAAGGACTACGACGATTTCGTCGAGGCATTCGTCTCGGCAGTGAACGATCGCTTCCCCGGCGTGCTGCTGCAGTGGGAAGATTTCGCCGGCAAGAACGCCTACGACCTGCTCGTGCGCTACCGCGACCGCCTGCTGAGCTTCAATGACGACATTCAGGGCACCGCCGCCACCGCCGTGGGCACGCTGCTTTCCGCCATTCGCAAGACCGGCGTGCCGATCACCGAGCAGCGCGTCGTGCTGTTCGGCGCGGGCGCTGCGGGCAGCGGCGTGGCCGAGATGCTGGTGCAGGCCATGCAGATCGAGGGGCTGAGCGAGGCCGATGCCCGCGCGAAGATCTGGGCCGTGGACCGCGACGGCCTGATCCTTTCCGACATTCCGCGCCTGCCGCCGCAGCAGGTGAAGCTGGCGCACGATCCGGCCGAGATCGCCGGTTGGAACCTTTCCGGCTCCAACATGATCTCGCTCCAGGACACGATCGCCAACGTGAAGCCGACCGTACTGATCGGCACGTCCGGCCAGAAGTCCGCGTTTGACGAGCGTGCGATCCGCATCATGGCGCAGCATGTGGAGCGGCCGGTGGTCTTCCCGCTCTCCAACCCGCTCTCGCGCGCCGAAGCGCATCCGGCGGACATTCTGGAGTGGACGGACAACAAGGCCATCGTCGGCACCGGCAGCCCGTTCGGCATTCCGGGCGTGACGCAGGTCAACAACGTCTACGTCTTCCCCGGCATCGGCCAGGGTGCGCTGGCGAGCGGGGCCACCACCGTCAGCGACGGCATGTTCATGGCCGCCGCCCGCCGCCTTGGCGAACTGCATGAGGGCGACGAGGGGCTGCTGCCGCCGGTCACTGCGCTGCGTGAAGTGGCGCTGGAAATCGCCGTCGCCGTGGCCGAGCAGGCCGCCGTCGAGGGGCTTGCCACCGCCGAACCCGAAGCGCTGACCCGCGAAAGCATCGCGGCCAGCATGTGGAAGGCGGAGTACGCCTGACATGGCCGGGGCGGCGGATATCGTGCGGGTCGGCCTGATCGGTCACGGCTATGCCGGGGCGACTTTTCACGCGCCGCTGATTTCTGCGGTGCCGGGGCTTTCGCTCGATGCCGTCGCCACATCGCGTCCGGAGCCGATTGCGGAGCGATTTCCGCAGGCGAAAGTTTTCGATGATCCGGACGCGCTGCTGCACGATCCGGGCATCGACCTTGTGGTTATCGCCACGCCCAATGACACCCATTTTCCGCTGGCGGCCGCGGCGTTGCGGGCAGGCAAGCATGTCGTCGTCGACAAGCCTTTCACCCTGGACCTTGCCGAAGCGCGCGCGCTTCTGGCGCTGGAAAAGGAAACGGGCCGCAACCTGACGGTGTTCCACAACCGCCGCTGGGACAGCGACTTCGCCACCGTGCGCAAGGCCATCGACGAGGGGCTGGTGGGCGTGCCCGCGCACCTTGAAATCCACTTCGATCGCTTCCGCCCGCAAGTCCGCGACCGCTGGCGCGAGAATGCCGGGCCTGGCGCAGGCGTGTGGTTCGACCTTGGCCCGCACCTGACCGATCACGCCCTTCTGCTGATGGGCCTGCCGGACCGGGTGACCGCCTCGCTCGCGCTCCAGCGCGATGGCGCGCGCAGCGATGACTGGGCGCATGTCGTGCTGGAATTCGGCGGCCGGCGCGCGATCCTGCATGCCTCGATGCTGGTTTCGGGCGGCGTCCCGCGCTTCATCGTCCACGGTACGGCCGGCAGCGCGGTGAAGCAGGGCATGGATGTGCAGGAGAGCCAGCTTTTCTCCGGCATGACTCCCGGCGCGGCGGGCTGGGGCGAGGATTTGGATCCGTTGGTGCTGCATAAGGCCGATGGCGCACCGCGCAGCATTCCTGCCGAACGCGGCGATCAGCGCGAGTTCTATCGTCTTGTCGGTGAGGCGGCGCGTAGCAGCGCGGCGAATCCGGTGCCGCCGATCCAGTCGCTTGCCGTGATGGCGGTGATCGAGGCGGCGCAGCAATCGGCTGCGGAAGGGCGCTCGGTGGAACTGCCGCTGAGCGACGCTGAACGCGCGGAGTGGCTCGCAAGTTTTTGAGAAGGGATGCTGGGGGATGATCCCCCAGACCCGCAGAATGTCTGCATTGCGCCTCGCCTCTCCGCCGCGCGCGCACTGCGACTTTGAATGGTCTTCGGCCGATAAGGGCGACCGCAGCGTCCGACCGCTCCGAAGTTGAGCCCCCTAGAAGCCTAAAATCACCTCGTCGCCCCCGCGAAGGCGGGGGCCCCGCTTGTTCTTTCGCCCCTACCGCAAGGCCGCGAAGATAAGCGGGGTCCCCGCCTGCGCGGGGACGACGAGGTTTTGTGATCTAACCGTCAGTCTGTCCGGAAGACGATCAGAGGATCCCCGGCAGATCCAGCCCCTTCTCCCGCGCACAATCGAGCGCGATCTCATACCCGGCATCGGCATGGCGCATCACGCCGGTCGCCGGGTCGTTCCACAACACGCGCTCCAGCCGCTTGGCCGCCGCCTCGGTGCCGTCGGCGACGATCACCATGCCCGAATGCTGCGAATAGCCCATGCCGACGCCGCCACCGTGGTGCAGCGAAACCCAGGTCGCGCCGCTGGCGGTGTTGAGCAGGGCATTGAGCAGCGGCCAGTCCGAAACCGCGTCCGAACCGTCGCGCATGGCTTCCGTCTCGCGGTTGGGCGAGGCGACCGAGCCACTGTCGAGGTGATCGCGGCCGATCACGACCGGGGCCTTCAGTTCACCCTTCGCCACCATCTCGTTGAAGGCAAGGCCAAGCCGGTGGCGGTCACCCAGGCCGACCCAGCAGATGCGCGCGGGCAGGCCCTGGAACTGGATCTTCTCGCGCGCCATGTCGAGCCAGTTGTGCAGGTGTGCGTGGTCCGGCAGCAGTTCCTTCACCTTGGCATCGGTCTTGTAGATATCCTCGGGATCGCCCGAGAGCGCGGCCCAGCGGAACGGGCCAATGCCGCGGCAGAACAGCGGGCGGATATAGGCGGGCACGAAGCCGGGGAAGTCGAATGCGTTCTCCACGCCTTCGTTCTTCGCCATCTGGCGGATGTTGTTGCCATAGTCGGTGGTGGGCACGCCCGCTGCCTGGAAGTCCAGCATGGCCTGAACGTGGACCGCCATGGAAGCCTTGGCTGCCTTGGCAACCGCTTCGGGCTCCCGCTCACGCTTTTCGATCCATTCGGCGACGGTCCAGCCAGCGGGCAGGTAGCCGTTGACGGGATCGTGGGCGGAGGTCTGGTCAGTCAGCAGATCCGGGCGGATGCCGCGCGCGAACATCTCGGGCAGCAGTTCCGCCGCATTGCCGAGCAGGCCGACGGAGACGGGCTTCTTTTCGGCGTTCGCCTTTTCGATGATCGCCATGGCTTCTTCGATGGTGCTGGCCGCAACGTCGAGATAGCCGGTGCGCAGGCGCATTTCGATACGGCTGGGCTGGCACTCGATGGCAAGGCACGATGCGCCGGCCATCACCGCCGCCAGCGGCTGCGCGCCGCCCATGCCGCCAAGGCCGGCGGTCAGCAGCCACTTGCCCGAAAGGTCGCCGTTGTAGTGCTGGCGGCCCATCTCCACGAACGTCTCGTACGTGCCCTGAACGATGCCTTGCGTGCCGATGTAGATCCACGAACCGGCGGTCATCTGGCCGTACATGGCAAGGCCGCGCTTATCGAGTTCGTTGAAGTGCTCCCAATTCGCCCATTCCGGCACGAGGTTGGAATTGGCGATCAGCACGCGCGGCGCATCGGCATGGGTGCGGAACACGCCGACCGGCTTGCCGGACTGGACCAGCAGAGTCTCGTCGTCATTCAGGCGGCGCAGGGTTTCCACGATTTTGTCGTAGCTTTCCCAGTCGCGCGCGGCGCGGCCGATGCCGCCGTAGACCACCAGTTCCTCGGGCCGCTCGGCCACGTCGGGGTGAAGGTTGTTCATCAGCATCCGCAGCGGGGCTTCGGTAAGCCAGGACTTGGCCGTGAGTTCGGTGCCGGTCGCAGGCTTGATGACGCGGCTGTTGTCGAGGCGGGTCATAAGATTTCCTTGATTCAGGTGCGGGCGAAGGCGATTGCGGCCTTCAGCACGTATTGCAGGATCGGGGTGAGGGCGGCGGCGCGGGCTGCCGAGAAGGGGACGGGCCAGTTGCCTTCGCTCGGCACTTCCGGCTCGTCCATGTAGCCGCGAATGGCGAGTTCCATCTGGATCGCGTGGACGCCGATTTCGGGTTTGCCGTAGTGGCGCGTGGTCCAGCCACCCCGGAAACGGCCGTCGAGGACGAAACTCAGCCCACTCGTGGCGCAGACTTCGATGACAGCTGCGGAAAGCGCCGGGTCGCAAGTCTGACCAAGGTTCGTACCAATGTTGAACTGCGGCAGTTCGCCATCGAATAGGCGCGGCACATGGCTGCGGATCGAGTGGGCGTCGTAGACCACAACCTTGCCGTGAATGGCGCGCAGCCGCTCGATCTCGGCCGTGAGTGCGGCGTGGTAGGGATCGAACCAGAGTGAGCGGCGGCGGGCGATCTCGGCTTCGTCAGGGCCTTCGCTCCTGTAGAGCGGCTCACCGTCGAACGTGGTCGTCGGGCACAATTCCGTTGTCGCCTGCCCGGGATAGAGCGAGGCGCCCGAGGGATCCCGGTTGAGGTCGATCACGCTGCGCGAGACGCGCGCCGCAATCGTCGTCGCGCCAAGATCGCGGGCGAAGGCGTAGAGATCGTCCACCCACCAGTCCGCATCGCGCCGGGCAAGCCATTCGGAACGGAACGCCGGCGCAACATCGGCCAGATCGGTGCCGACATGCGGAAAGGCGACGACCAGCGGCGCCTCCCCGCGATGGAGGGTGAAGCTCACGCCGTCACTCATCAGGCGATGCCGGGCAGCAGATCGCCGCCGATGTCCACCAGCGCGCCGGAGCGGATCAGCACGTTCGCGGCTTCCATGTCGGGGTGGAAGTGGCGGTCTTCCTCCAGCGTCGGCACCTCTGCGCGCAGGCATTCGCGGGCCTTTTCCAACGCCTTGCTGGATGCGAGCGGGGCGTGGAAGTCGATGCCTTGCACGGCGGCCAACAGTTCGATGCCCAGTACCGCGCTGGCATTCTCCACCATGCCGACAAGGCGGCGGGCGCCGTGGGCGGCCATCGAAACGTGGTCTTCCTGATTGGCGGAAGTCGGGATCGAATCGACCGAGGCCGGATAGGCCTTCTGCTTGTTTTCGGAGACCAGCGCGGCGGCGGTCACCTGGGGGATCATGAAGCCGGAATTGAGGCCGGGGCGCGGCGTCAGGAACGCAGGCAGGCCGGAAAGCGCCGGGTCCACCAACATCGCCACGCGGCGTTCGGAGATCGAGCCGATCTCGCACACGGCCAGCGCGATCATGTCGGCGGCGAAGGCGACCGGTTCGGCATGGAAGTTGCCGCCGGAAAGGGCTTCGTCCGCTTCCGGGAAAATCAGCGGGTTGTCGGAAACGCCGTTGGCCTCGATCTCCAGCGTGGTCGCGGCCTGGCGCAGCACGTCGAGCGCGGCGCCCATGACCTGGGGCTGGCAGCGCAGGCAATAGGGATCCTGCACGCGGGCGTCGTTTTCCAGATGGCTGGCACGGATCGCGGAGCCGTCCATCAGTGCGCGCAGGGCGTCGGCAACCTCGATCTGGCCGGGATGGCGGCGCAGCGCGTGGATGCGGCGATCGAACGGGGTGTCGGAACCCTTGGCCGCCTCTGTCGAGAGCGCACCGGTGACGAGTGCCGACTGGAACAGGCGCTCTGCCTCGAACAGCCCGGCCAAAGCATTCGCGGTCGAGAACTGGGTGCCGTTGAGGAGGGCCAAGCCTTCCTTGGCGCCGAGTTCGACTGGCGCGAGGCCGGCTTCAGCCAGTGCTTCGGCGGCGGGCAGGCGCTTGTCATCGACGAAGATTTCGCCCACGCCGATCATCGTCGCGGCCATGTGCGACAGCGGGGCAAGGTCGCCGCTGGCACCGACCGACCCTTGCGAGGGCACTACCGGCGTCAGGCCCTTGGCCAGCATCGCTTCCAGCAGCTCCACCGTCTCGACCCGCACGCCCGAGGCGCCTTGGGCAAGACTGGCAAGCTTCAGCGCCATCATCAGGCGGATTACCGAAACGGGCGAAGGCTCACCGGTGCCGGCGGCGTGGCTCAGCACGATATTGCGCTGGAGCGTGGCAAGATCCTCATCACCGATGCGCACGCTGGCCAGCTTTCCGAAGCCGGTGTTGATGCCATAGACCGGCTGGCCCTTGGCCAGAATGCGGGCGACGGCGGCGGCGCTTTCGGCGATCACCGGCATGCACTTGGAATCGAGCTTCACGCCGGCGCCGCGATAGATCGCGCGCCAATCCCTGAGGCTCACCGTGCCGGGGGTTAGCAGCACTTCGTTCATTGACCACTCCAGATGCGGGCATGGAGCGGGTTCAGCCCCATGCGATAGACAAGTTCGGACGGATGTTCGACATCCCAGATCGCCAGATCGCAGCGCTTGCCGGCCTCCAGCGTGCCCCGGTCCGTGAAACCGAGCGCGCGGGCGGCATGGCCGGTCACGCCGAGCAGGCATTCATCGACGGTGAGGCGGAACAGCGTTGCGCCCATGTTCATGGTCAGCAGCAGCGAAGTGAGCGGCGAGGTGCCGGGATTGCAGTCAGTCGCCAGCGCGATCGGCACGCCGGCGGCGCGCAGGCCCGCGATCGGTGGCAGCACGGTTTCGCGCGTGAAGTAATAGGCGCCGGGCAGCAGCGTGGCGACCGTGCCGGATGACGCCATGGCGGCAATCCCGGCCTCGTCCAGATGTTCGAGGTGATCGGCCGAAAGCGCGCCGAACCGGGCGGCCAGTGCCGCGCCGTGGAGGTTGGAAAGCTGCTCCGCGTGGAGCTTTACCGGCAAGCCGTGCGCGCGGGTGGCGGCGAACAGGCGCTCGGTTTGCTGCGCGGAAAAACCGATGCCTTCGCAGAAGGCGTCCACCGCATCGGCAAGGCCTTCGCGTGCGACTTCGGGCAGCATCACCTCGCAGACGTGATCGATGTAGCCATCGGCATCGCCGGCGAATTCGGGCGGCAGGGCATGGGCGCCAAGGAAGGTGGTGGCGATGGAAACGGGGCGCTCGCTGCCCAGCCTGCGCGCGGCGCGCAGCATCCGGAGTTCGCTGGCAAGGTCGAGGCCATAGCCGGACTTCACTTCCACCGTGGTCGCGCCTTCGGCCAGCAGCGCGTCCAAGCGGGGCAGCGCGCTGGCGACAAGGTCGTCCTCGCTGGCGGCGCGCGTGGCGGTCATGGTGGAGACGATGCCGCCACCGGCGCGGGCGATCTCTTCGTAACTGGCGCCGGCCAGCCGCAGTTCGAATTCGCGCGCGCGGTTGCCGGCATGGATCAGATGGGTGTGGCAATCGACAAGGCCCGGAGTGATCCAGCGGCCTTCGCAATCGGTGACGACGCGGCCCTGCAATGCGGGCGCATCGGCCTGGGGCCCGGCGTAGACGATCTTCCCGTCCGTCGCCGCGATCATGCCGTGCTCGATCACGCCAAGGCCGTCCGCTTCCGGGGCCATCGTGGCGAGGCGGGCGTTGGTCCAGATCGTATCGCAGCGCATGGCGGGTCAGTCTCTCCGGGCGGTTCACTCTCTGCCGCGTCTTATTGCATCGGCCTGCGATAATGTATAGACAAAAAGAAGTCCAAGGGAGTGCCCGATGTCTCAAACCCAGCCGCGTCAGTCCTTTACGATCCATGCGGGCCGCGCATTCATCGAGTCTGGTTGGGCGCGGGATGTGCGCTTGACGGTCGCGGATGGGCGGATTGCGCGGATCGAGTTGGGTGCCGGGCCGGAAGCAGGCGACGAATGTCACGCCTGCGTGGTTCCGGGCATTCCGAACCTGCACAGCCACGCCTTCCAGCGCGGCATGGCGGGCCTTGCCGAACAGCGCGGCAATAGCGACGACAGCTTCTGGACATGGCGCGAAGTGATGTACCGTTTCCTCGACCGCATGACGCCGGAGGACCTCCACGCGATCGCGGCGCTGGCGGCGGTGGAGATGCTGGAGAGCGGCTTCACCCGCCTTGGCGAGTTTCACTATCTCCATCACGATACGCAGGGCCGGCCCTATGCCGATCCCGCGCGCATGTGCACAGCGATTGCGGAGGCAGCGGCGGAGACCGGCATCGGGCTGACGCTGTTGCCGGTGTTCTACGCCCATTCCGGCTTCGGCGCGCTGGCGCCGAACCATGGGCAGCGACGCTTCCTGCACGATCTGGATGGCTTTGCACGGCTGTTGGAAGGCGCCCGCGCGGCGGTTTCCGGATTGGACGAGGCAGTGGTCGGCGTCGCGCCGCACAGCCTGCGCGCGGTCTGCCCGGATGAACTGCTGCGTCTGGAAGCGATGGCCGGGCAGGCCCCGATCCACATCCACATCGCCGAACAGATGAAGGAAGTCGAAGACTGCCTTGCATGGAGCGGCCAGCGCCCGGTCGAATGGCTGCTGGATCACGCGGAAGTCGATCGCCGCTGGTGCATGGTCCACGCCACGCACATGACGGCGGAGGAGACATCCCGCCTTGCGCTCAGCGGGGCGGTGGCCGGGCTATGCCCGATCACCGAGGGCAATCTGGGCGACGGTCTGTTCCCGATGGCGGACTGGCTCGCTGCCGGTGGCGCTTACGGGATCGGCAGCGATTCCAACGTGCTGATCGATGCGACCGAGGAAATGCGCCTGTTGGAATATGGGCAGCGACTGTTCACGCGAAAGCGCAACCTACTGGCCGATGCCGCAACGGCTTCGACCGGGGAGGCGATCTGGCAAGCCTCTCTCAAGGGTGGTGCGCAGGCGCTGGGCGTTGAAGCCGAGCTGAAAACGGGCTGCGCGTTCGACGCGATTTCGCTCGATCTCGACCATCCCTCGCTCTGCGCGCGGGGCGAGGATCGCGTGCTCGACGGGCTGGTGTTCGCATCCGGGCGCGCCGGGATCGATTGCGTCTGGCGCTTCGGCAATCAGGTGGTTAGCTCTGGCCGCCACCACGCACGCGACGGGATCGTCCGACGCTATCGGAAGACCCTGGACCGACTCTGCGCATGACCCTTTCCGAACGTATCCGCCACGATTTCGAGAGCCGCATCCTCTCCGGCACGCTCGCGCCCGGCGAACGCTTGCCGACCGAGCAGGAGTTGATGGAACTCTACGGCTGCGCGCGGATGACGGTGAACAAGGCGCTCTCCGCGTTGTCCGCCGCCGGGCTGGTCGAGCGGCGGCGCAAGGCGGGCACGTTCGTCGCCCGGCCGCGCGTGCATTCGATGGCTATGGACATTCCCGACCTTGGCGCCGAAGTCGCCGCGCGCGGGCAGGCCTATCGCTTTGCGCTCTCGCGCCGCAAGCTGGTGCGAGCCGCCGAAGCTGCGGTGAAATGGGATGTGGACGGCGAAGTGCCGCTGCTCGAACTGTCGGGCATCCACTTCGCGGACGATGCGCCGATGGCGTGGGAACATCGCTTCGTGAACGCGGCAGCAGTGCCGGAGATCGTGGAGGCCGAATTCTCCTCCCCCGGCGGCTGGCTGCTGGAACATGTGCCGTGGACTGAGGCCGACGCCCGGATTACCGCCGCCGCCGCTACCGGCGCGGAGGCCAAGGCGCTGGCCGTCGCAAGCGGCGCGCCGTGCCTCTGCATCGAACGCCGGACATGGCGCGGGGCGGAACCGATTACTTACGTCCGCCAGCTTTTCATGGCGGGCAGCTATGAACTGAACGCCCACTTCGGGCCCTCCGCCGGAATGCGCTAAATCATACAGCGCCGGAGGGATGCTTGCCGCTTCGGCTTGGTCCGTCTGATCGCATTTGCTAAACACCTGTTCAACAAGAGCGGGAGAGAGCATGGCGGATCAGGCACCCATCGCACTGGTTACGGGCGCAAGCCGGGGCGCGGGGCGGGGCATCGCCATCGCGCTGGGCAGTCACGGCTGCACGGTCTACGTCACCGGGCGCAGCCAGTCTTCGGGCGATCATGCGCTTCCGGGCACGATTTACGAGACGGCCGAAGCGGTCACGGCGGCGGGTGGTCGGGGCGTTGCGGTGGCGTGCGATCATTCGGACGACGAACAGGTCGCCGCGCTGTTCGATCGCATTCTCGCGGATGCGGGGCGGATCGACATTCTCGTCAACAATGCTGCGGCCATCCATGATGAACTGACCGATTCCGGGGAATTCTGGGAAAAGCCGCTGAAGCTTTCCGGCTTGATCGATGTCGGCGTGCGCAGCGGCTATGTCGCCAGTTGGCATGCGGCACGGACCATGGCGGAGCGCGATCACGGACTAATCGTCTTCACTTCGGCTTCGGGGGCGGCGCACTATTCGCTGGGCCCCGCCTATGGCGCGCACAAGGCGGGGATGGACAAGATGGCCTTCGATATGGCCGCCGATTTCCGCCACGCGGGCACCGAAGTCGCAGCAGTCTCGATCTGGATGGGCGCGCTGCTGACGGACCGGCTGAAGGCGATCATCGCTTCCGATCCCGCCAAGTACGGCCATCTGGAAGGGCACTGCGAGAACCCGGAGTTCACCGGCCACGTGATCTGGGAACTTTACAACGATCCCTATCTCGCCGGGATGAACGGCAAGACGCTCGTGGGCGCGGAAGTGGCGCGCAAGTACGGGCTTACCGACAAGGGCCGCGTGCCGCCGACCGCCGCCGAACTGCACGGCGTGGAGCCGTTGCAATTCCACCCCGCCGTCATCCGCTGAACCGGAGAGCCTGCCATGGACCAGACCGAGCAACTCGCGCGCGATGTGCGCTATCTGATGGACCGCCGCGCGATAGAGGATTGCGTGCACCGCCACGCGCGGGGACATGACCGCTTCGACGTGGAACTGCTCACCGCCGCCTATCACCCTGACGGCGTGGACGAACATGGTGCCTCAGCCGTGAATGAAGGGCCGGCCTATGCCGAGTGGGCGAACGCCATTCACGGCGCGGGCTGCCAGCTTTGCCTGCACAACATCACCACGCACAATTGCGAGATCGACGGCGATGTGGCCCATGCCGAAAGCTATGTGCTGGTCGGCCTGCTCAACCCGGATGGGAAAACGGTGCGCTTCATCAACGGGCGCTATGTCGACCGGCTGGAGAAGCGCGACGGGGAATGGCGCATCGCCTTGCGCCGTTGCACCGTGGACCTGCTGATCGCGGGCGACGCCTCGATCCTGGAGATGCCGCAGTTCAAGGCGGGCGGCTATATCAAGGGCAGCCGCGATCGGGAGGATGTGTCCTATGCCCGTCCGTTGTCGCTGGAGGTTCCCACCGAGCGTTGGTGATTCAATTCACCGTCGCATCGAACCGGATCGCGAAGCTGGTTCCGGCCCCTAACGTAGGCGCGCTCGCCTTGACGGTGCCCGAGGCATAGGAGGCACCATAAGGGTCGCTTTCGTCGCTGCCCGTATCGTTGTCGTCCTCCGCCGTGGTGGCGCTGGCGCAGTCGCTGCCGGAAGTGATGCTGCCCGCGATATAGGTGAGCGTCGAGGGGATCGGATCGGACGCAGTGACGCTGGTGGCCGCGCTGCTGCCGGTGTTGGCGACGAGGATGCAGTACCGCACCGTTGCGCCGGGGATCGCCTTGGGATTGTTGGTCCCGCTCACCGGATCGCTGACCACCGAACTGGTCTTGGACACGGCCAAGGTCGTGCTCGGGCGGCAGAAGGTGATGTCGTGCAGGGCGATGGCCTGCTGGCCGGGATCGCTGGGCGCCATTGAATGGTTGCCATAGCGGATGACGATGGTGTCGATCGGCTGCGCGAACGTGACGGTAACGGTGCCGTCGGCGCTGGCATCGTCGCTCAGGCCGTCGCCATAGGCGCTATTGCCGATCACGTAGTTGGAAACGCCGTTGGTCAGCGTGGGGGTGACGGTGGCGCCGTTGTAGCGGCCTTCCACGGTCACCTTGTCCGCGAACTGGCCTGAGTAGTAATCGACGTCGAAAATCTTGAACTGCGCGCCGGGCAGGGCGGTGGGCAGGGTGATCGTGGTCGTCGCCTCGGCGCTCACGCTGGGCATGTTGACCATCTCGAACAGCGCATAGTCGTTGAGGCCGCCGTTGACGACGTTCTGCCGCACCGGCGATTGGCCGCCATAGGTCGAACTGCTCAGCCACGTGCCCTGGTTTGTCAGCGCGAAGTTGATCGTGCCCAGCGTGTCGAAGGAATAGGAATTGCTGGTGCTGCCCGCCGTCCAGGCGCGGTTGCTCCAGTCGAATACCACCGTTCCCGCCGCGCAGGAGAGCGTGGGCGGCGTGCCGGCCACGCGGCTGCCGGAGACGGTCAGCGTGGCGCTGGCATAGTCATCCTCGCCGGTGGCGCCGTTGCCGGGGGTGGAGTCCGGATCGTTCTGATCGCTGGCGCTGATCTCGGCGATGTTGGTCAGCGTGGCGCCCGCGCTGGCGTTGACGGTGCCGGTTATATCGATGGTGACGCTGGCCCCGGGTGCGACCGATCCCACCGTCCACACGCCGGTCGCGGCGTTGAAGGATCCGGTGCCGTTGGACGAGACATAAGTGAATCCGTCCGGCAGCGTGTCGGTGACTTTCACGTTGGTCGCCGTGTCGGTGGAGGTGCTGGCGTTGCTCACCGTCAGGCGGAAGGTCGCAAGGCCACCTGCGGTCGGATTGCTGGTGAGCAAGGTATTGGCCAGCGAAAGGTCCGCGCCCTTGCCGTCGAAGGCGAGGCCGGACAGCACGATGAACTGCGCATTGGGGTTCGCCGTGCCGGACACGGCATAGCTGTTGTAGACGATGCGGATGCGCTTCACGGCCAGGGTGCCGAAGTCGAAGGCGATGTTGCCGCGGGTCTGCCCGTTGGTGCTGGCGGCGTTGCCATACCAGCCTGTCGAGGTGCTGGTGACGGCGCTGCCATCGGTCCAGTACGAAGTGCCTGCCGCGTTCACGAAAGTGCCGTTGCCGGTGTCGTAATAGACCGCGACCGCATCCTGGTTGTAGGTGCTGCCGCTGCCGGTCTCGCGATCGACATCGGCCAGCGTGAACGCCAACCCGGTCACGCTGCGGCCCAATGTGATGTCCATCGTGATCTTGTTGTTCGCATCGAAGCGGGACGCATCGAAGTTCAGCAACAGGTTGGGGCTGACGTTGCCGACCGCACCCGTGTTGTAGACCACATAGTTGTTGTAGCCCGAAGCCACCGCGAAAGTGCCGGAACCGCCGACCGTGGTGCTCCATGCGGTGCTGACGGTGGTGCCGTCGCTCGCCGTCATCGTCGTCGAGGTTCCCACCGATCCGCCGTTGGATAGGCCAAGGCTGGACCATGCGGCCGTCGCACTCTGCGCCTGCGCAGTGCCGGCCAGCAGCAGCGCGGCCAGTGCCGTGAAAAGGGCGAGCAGCCGGGCGGTCATCGGCCCAGCCCCAGGAAGCCCAGGCTGTTCTTGTCGAACTTGGCGCGCAGGGTGGCGAACACGCCCTTATTGGTGCTGCGTGCCGCCGAATAGTCGCGGTCGCGGAAGCCGGTGACATTGTAGCCGATGATCAAGAGCATGTCCTGAGTGGGCACTACACTGATCTGCGGGCCAACCGCGAAGCTGGTAGTGCGTTCGGAGAAAGCGCGGCGCACCGTGGCGGTGCCTCCCACGGAGATCCGATCACCGATGCCGATACCCAGATCGAGGCCTGCGACGGCGGTGAAGCCTGCCAGATCGAAATCCGCGTAACGGTCAAAGCTGTAGCGTCCCCCCACGAACAGGCCGACCTCCATGCGGTGCACCATGCTTTTCCCTACAGTGCCATTAACCAACTTTGCGTTAACCAAACCGAGCGGCGACCAGTTGGTGGAGAGGCTGGCTAGCAGGCGGCGCGCGGTGGCATTGTCGCTGGCGGAAAGCGCGCTGTTGCCCGCTGCGTCCGCATTGCCGCTGGTGCCGACCACCGAACGGTCGCTGCGGTATTCCAGCTTGGCGAGCGCGGCGAAGGGCGATTCCGCCGGGCGATGCGCGAGCGACAGCGCGGCGTCCATGACTTCGCTGATCGTGCCGTCCTCGGCTTTCGCATGGGTCCATGTCATGCCGGATCCGACCACGCTGCCTTCGCCGAGCTGGCGGATCGCGCCGAAGGTCAGGCCCCTGCGATCGGTCACTTCGCCGCCCCGCCATTCGGCGCGGCCGGTGACGGACCAGCGCTCATGCCGCCATGCCGCGCCGAAGGTGAGGGCGGTGAAATCTTCGAACAGCAGCGCATCGGACGTGCTGATCTGACCGCCGCTGGCGACCGGCTGGCCCTTGTTGATGATCTTCGCGGCCGAGACGCCGCCCACCGTGCGGTTACCGTCCATGGTGGCATCCAGCGTCAGGCTCTTGGTTACCGGCAGGCTCTGGGCAAGGCCATAGGCGGCGAAGGCGCGATTGCCGTATTCGCCGATGTCCTGAAAGCCCATGCCACCGGAGACGCGCGCGTTGGTCCATGCGGCAGTCTCGATCCCGCCCTTCAGCGTGCGGGCGTTGATGGCATCGCCCAGCGCGATTTCGTAGCTGCCTGTGGCGCGGATATCTTGCGTCACGGCATAGCGCAGGCCCAGGCGGTGGCGGGTCGGCAGGTCGATCGAGTCCGTGCGGGCCAGCGGCATGCTGGAATCGGCGGAGAGTTCGAGGCGGTTGCCCATAAGACGGCGGGTCGCGCCGAATTCCAGCACGGCGGAATTGCCATCGGTGCCGTCCGCCAGATGATCGGCCAGCGCGGTGACACCGGCGCGCAGGTCTGTCTGGCCGTTGCGCCAATTGACCTGCGCCTTCACCGCATCGCGGCGCGCAGCGTCGGTAAGGCTTTCGTCATGCCAGGCGCTGGCGGTGAGGCTGAGGCCCTCGGCAATCGTGTAGCGGCCGTCCACGCCGAACTTGCGGCGGCCACGCTCGGCGATGGATTGCTGGTTGGTGCCGTAATCGGCGTCGATCGAGCGGGCATAGGCCAGCATGTCCAGCTTGCCGGTGTGGTGCTCCACTTCGACCAGCCAGGCCTCCGAAGTCTGGTCGTTCGCGCGGCTGGCGCCCAGTTCCGCCCGCAGTTCGGAGCGGGCACCGAAGCGCAGGCGAGCATCGACCGCGCCGATCTCGGTATGGGTGTCGCCGTCACGGTCCGAAATCGCCGAAGCACCAAGGCGCAGTGCGCCGTTCGCCAAGGTCACGTCGCCGCGCAAGCCCGCGTTCCACTGGCCATGGTCGAGATTGCTGTCCACTTCATAGTCGACGACGATGAAACGCGGGTTCAGTTCGGAATCGCGGCTGAGCACCGGAGCCTTGAAGGTGATCGTGCCCGTCAGCAGGTCCACGTCGTAATCGAGATAGCGGGTCAGCGGCGTGCTCTCGACCACCAGTTCGGAGCGGAAACGATCACGCACCACCAGCGACACCGTCTCGCTGTTGGCGACGATGGCTTTGGAAGAGAGGCTGTAGGGTCCGGAAATACCGGCGCCCTGAATCTCGTCATGGCGGTGGTTGGTCTCGATCTTCGCGGCGAAGCCCTGCACATGGACGGCGCCCATGCGGCCCTCGGCCTTGGCACCGGTGGCGGTGCGGACGTAGCGGGCAAGTTGGGTCTGGTCGAAGCCCGTGTCGATATCGCCGTAGATCGCATAGAACGTGCGGCTTTCGATGCGCACGTAGAGCTTGTCGCGGCTGGCGGCGTCGAAGCGGCGGGTCGAGCCGTCCGCGAACACCGTGTAGTAGGCCTTGGGATCGATGGTTCCGAGCAGGACCTGATCGTCACGCTGCTTGGCGCTGTCATAGGCGGCGGTGACGAGGAAGCTGCCGAGCACGCGGCCCTTGGCATAGAACGCGGTGCGGGCGTGCTTGCCCAGATCGCTGTCGAACTTGCCGCTTTGCTGCATGGCATCGGCGATGGACTGCGATCCCACCGCGCCTTCGGCCAGACCCACCAGCGTCCATTTCTGGTCGCCGGGGACCACCCAGCCTTCAAGGTCCTGCGTGCTGGAAACTTCGCCGTCCGCAAAGGTGAAGGTCAGGTGCAGCGGGCCGGAAACCATGGTGGGCGCCAGTTCGACCAAGGCCACGCCGTCATCGCCCTCCATCGTCCAGGTGGGCGAGGTACTTCCGGTTCCGCTGAGCTGGCGCTGCTGCATCCGCTCGATGGCGGCGGCGCTTTCGTAAGGCGCGTTGATCGAGAGCGCGCCGGAAACGCCCGCGCGCACCGGGTTGCCCTTGCGGTCGGTCAAGCGCAGCGCGATCACCGGGCGCGAGCGGCCATCGGCGACAAGGTGCGAACGCTCGCGCAGGATCTGCGCATGGGCAGGCGCTGCGGCGAAATGCACGTCGCGGGTGAGTTCCGTCACCACCGAGCCATCGGCATTGCGCACGGTGGCAGCCAAATGCGTCACTTCCCCGTCCAGCGGCACACCGCGCCAGATGCTGACGGCGTAGCGGCCATCGGCGGACTTCTTCACGCCATCGAAGCTGAGCGCGGGCACCCGCTTGCCGGCGGCGGTGAGGTCCACCTTCTGGCCGGGCTTGTGGCGGATCACCACGCGAATGGCAGGCGCGCGCGGGTTGTGGTCGGGCGCGGGGAACAGGAAGTCGACGGGGCCATCGCCCATGGCCAGCCAATCGACGCCGCCGCCTGCGGCCTTGGCATCGTCCAGCACGGGCGCGTTGTCAGGAGCGGGCTCGGCCGGGGCAGGGGTCTTGGGATCGACCGGAGCAGGCAGAGCACTCGCGGGCACCACCGCGTAGAAATCGGCGGTGACGAGACTGCCGCCCTGTCCGATGGCGAACAGCGAGTTGGCCTTGCCCGCGCTGCGCACCGAGCTTCGGCAATCGACGAAACGGGCACCGGCGGGCAGCGTATCGGGTTCAGCCTGCACGACATGGGTGCCGGGCACGAGGCCCTCGAAGTGGAAGCGGCCGTCGGCGTCGGTGACGGCGAAGCTGCCGTCCTCCAGCATCACGCGCACGCCGGGGATGCCCTGCCGGGCCGAGGTCACGATGCAGTCGCCCGCGCTGACCCGGCCGATTACGGTCATGCGCGATCCGATCGTGTCCTTCTCGATCTTGACCACGGCGCTGGCCTTTTCGACATCACCGCGCAAGTCGGTGGTTTCGGCAAGGTTCAGCGCTTGTCCGGCCGGTGCATCGCCGCGCACGCTCATGGCATAGACCACGGTGCGGGTGCCGCCGGCGGAGATTGCCGCCAGATTGATGCTCAGGCGGCTGCCATCGGCGGCGACAGTCACCGCGCCATCCTCCGGCTTGGTGCCGTCGACGCGGATGGATGTCTTGCGCAGCCGCAACCAGGTCGAAGGCGTATCGACCAGCACCACGCCCGATTTGGCGCGGCCGGCATCGGTATTGCGCACGGTGACGGTGTAAAACACCACATCGCCCGGATTGGCGCTGACGCGTGAGGCGGTCTTGGTCAGCGACACCGCGTTCTCGGTGCCGTCCACCGGAATGTCGACGCGCACCGGCGCGGGGGAGGACAGCGTGACCACGCCGCCGAAAGAGGCGTCCTCGATCACCATGGTATTGCCGTCCGGCCGGGTGAATGCCGCCAGCACCGATCGCGCGACGGTGGAGGGCGTGGTGTAGCCTTCGGGCGGCTCCACCTCCAGCCGGTAACGGCCCAGCGGGGCCAGCGGGAAGCGGTACTCGCCCGCGTTGAACGCGTAAGTGTTGCCCGCGCCGTCGGTCACCGGCTCGCCCGAAACCACCGTGGAAGGCCATGTGGTAACGCCGTCATCGGCAAAGACGGTGGCAGGCAGGCCGGTGTCCGCATTGATCAGGGTGATGCGAGCGCCGGTCACGGCGGTGCCGCTCTCGCTGTCGAACACCATGCCGTAAGGGTCCGCCAGCACGGCGACCACGGTGCTGGCGATCGTCTTGTGAGTGGCGGCGGAGTTGTAGGCGATGGTGATCGTATCGTCGTTGGCGACGCTGAGGCGACAGTCGTTGGGCTTGGGCGAAGGCGGGATCGCGGTGGTGGGGGTCGAACCAGCGAAGACGCCGGTATTGGCGCCGGTTTCGTAGATCGTGATCTCTTCTGCGTCGCCTTGCGAGGTGGTGAGGGTGACGGTGATAGCGTCGACGGCGGAGGCATCGAGATTGGCGCTGGCCGCCTCGATCCGGATCACCAGATCCTCGCCGATATGGAAAGTCTTGGCGCTGGCGATAGCGGTCAGTGTTGCGGCTGTCGCCGTGCGCGCGGTGGCGGGGAGTTCGGTGCCACCGCAAGTGGACGCGGCCAGCGGCGTCGACAGCGATGAGGATGAGACCGGACGATAGGTCTGGATCGTGGCGATGGTCTGCACGACATCGAAGCTGACTTCGTTGGAGCGGATCGCGCCGCTGGTTCCGTCGTGCATCCAGCTTGCGTCGGCGATATTGGAGACGGTCGCCGCTTCGGCCGGCGGGGCTCCGGCGATCTGGACGCAGGCAAGCGAAAGCAGCGCCCCGAAGGACGCTGCTGCCCGCTTGAAGTTCGTCCAGTATCGCACCCCGGCCTGCCAGTTGCCGTCAGTTGATCGTGGCCTGGAAGACCAGTGTGCGGGTTACGCCCGCCGCAATATCCGAAAGCGTGCCGGTGACGGTGTTGCTGGCGAACGTGCCGCCAGCCGTGCCGTCCGCATTGCAGGTGATGCCGGTGACGGTGCCATTCAGCTTGATCGAACTGGTGACGTAAGTGACGTTGGAAGGCAGCGGATCGTTCACCAAGATATTGGTGGCCGTGGCGCTGCCGGTCGCATTGGCGATGGAGATGCAATACTCGATCGTCGCGCCCGGAATGGCCTTGGGATTGGTGGCCCCGCTGACTGGATCGTTGACCACGCGGCTGGTCTTCAGCACGGTGAGCGCGGCGGCGCTGACCTTGAAGTCGTCCTTGGCCGAAAACGCGCCGTCATTGGCCGCGTCGGTCGCGCCCGCAGCATCGGCCAGCACGGTGTCGACGCCGGTGGTGTTGGTCGCGCTGGTGGTGAGCGCCGCGCCCATCGATCCCGAAGTACCGCCCGCGCGGGCGGTGGCGGTCAGCACGACGGTGGCGATGTCGCCCGTCACTTGCGTCGCCGGAATGTCCATCACCACGAAGATCGTCTTGGCGCCGTCGGCGGCCAGTTCGTCCAGATAGGTGACCTGGGTATCGGCCGCGGTGAACACGCCGTCGCCATTGTCGACATAGATCTTCACGTTGGATCCGTCGAAATTGTCGGTGCCGCCCCAGGCCGCGCTGCCGCCCGATTGCTGCGCAGCAGTCAGTGCGAAATCGAGCGTGTCATTCGACAGGTTGGTGACCTTGAACGTGCTCACCGCCTGAACCTGGCCGGGTGAGACGACGGTGGCCGAACTGCCGACTTCGGTGACGGTGACGTTGACCTTGCGGTCGACCGTGAAGGTGTCCGACGCGGTCTTCGAGGTCTGCGCGACGCCGCCGACCTGGTAGCCGACCGTCACGGTGTTCTGAATGGTGGAGCCGGCCGTGGTCCCCGTGGCGAAGGCGGGGCTGGAGCCGAGCGCGACGAGCGCAAGCGAGCTCACCGCACCCAGCAGCGTGCTGGTGCGTGTCATGAACGAAGTTCCTTCAAGTATGATGGGCCGCGCCTACCCCCGCCCGCGGCCCGTGGCGGAAATCGGCCGGGTCAGCGGACCACGGCGTGATACTCCAGCGCGCCGGCCGCGCGGGGCGCCAGGTGCGCCAGCGTCCAGCGAATATGCGTAACGTCTTCAAGCTGCGCCGCGCGGCGTGTTCCCGCTGCGTCGGCGACAGTCAGTTGTGCGAGCTTTCCGAAGGACTTGCCGCCATCCACCGAAACCTCGAAGCCGCTGTCTTCGGCGGCAAGGCGAACGGGGGCGGGCAGCGGATTGGTGACGACGAAATTGTCGACCGGCTTGTCACCGTCGTTGCTGTAACGCGTGGTGAACAGCAGCCTGTCACCGGGGACGACCGTGGTCGGCGGGGCGAGCACGGTCTTCGTCGCGCCGTTTTCGGTCAAGGTCTTCTCGACCTGAACGTCACCCTTCAGCGAGACCGGCTCCGCCGCCGAAGCGGTACCGGCCAGCGAGAGGCCAAGCGCAAGAGCGGCAACGGAAGAGAGGATGGTGCGGTTCATCGCTTTGGCGACCCTTACTGGATGGTGACGTTGAAAGTGACGGTATGCGTGCTGCCGGCGGCGGCGGTGCCGACCAGCACGTCGATCCCGCTGGCCGAAGCCTTGCCCGCGTCCGCATCGGCGGCATCGCTGAGCGTTGCGGTGTCCAGCTTCAGCGTGCCGGCGGCGTAAGTCGTGCCGGTCGGGATCACGTCGGTCAGGCGCAGGTCGGTGATCGAACCGCTGCCGCCGATGGTGGCGACCAGTTTGTACGTCACCGTCGCGCCGGGAACCGGCTGGGTGCCGCCGAAGGGATCGGCGATCGTGGCCGACTTGACGAGACCGACCGTGGCGACGCTGGCGACCAGCGCTCCGTTGGCGTTTGCACTGGCGCCGGACGCCCCGACCACCGCATCGCCGCCCCCCTGGCCCTTGCCGGCGTAAGTGGTGCCCGGCGTGCCGCTGCCGGTGACGGCGCTGGCGGCAAGCTGGACCTTGCTGGTCTGCGCATCGGTCATGGCCGAAGGGCCGGTGACGATCACGAAGAGCGTGAGCGACTTGTCCTGATCGACCGAAGGCGTCGCGGTGCCGGAAGGCAGCACCACGTCCACCCCGGCATCGTAGACGCCGTTGCCGTTGCTGTCGTAGGCGATTGAGGTGACCGTTGTGGTGAACTGGTTACCGGAAACCGTAGGGTTGGCGGTAAGGGTGAAGGCCTCAGGCCCGTTGCCGGTATTGGTCAGTTGATAGGTCAGCACCGCGCTGCCGGTGGAGATCGAAACTGGCGCGCTGTCTTTCGACACCAGCGTCACGTCCAGCAGTTCGTCAACCTTAACGGTCACCGCGTTGGAATCCACCGTACGAGTGGCGCTGCCGGTGGTGAAGCTGGCCGAAGCGGTGTTCTGGATCAGCGTTCCCGCCGCCACGTTTGCGGCATGCGCCTGCTGTGCAGCGAGTGTCGCCGCAAGGACGACGACGCTGGATACTATACGGGTTTGCGCGTAGGTCATGCCTATCGAGGTGAACCGGTCTGGTTAGCGAAACCTTTCCATTGGCCGGGCTTCATACCAAGGTATGCAATCGTTACTGGAACGAACATACTTTCGGATGTACACCGCGATTTGGGGGCAGATTCTCGCGCTATACGGGGCCGTTGCGCGAGAGACGAGTACTATGGGGGGCTACTTGATTCGACATCTGATCATTGCCGACGACCACCCGATTTGCGTATCGGCGTTAATCGCGGCTGTTCACGCAGTTGACAGTTCCATCCAGGTTCGCACAGCGGAAACGCTTGGCGAAATTCAGGATTTGCTGGCCACGGAAAGCTTCGATGCCTTGTTGCTGGATCTGGCGCTGAAGGACTGTCAGGGCCTTGCCAATCTGGCGGCGGTACAGGCCGTCGCGCCGCGCCTGCCGGTGCTGGTGGTCAGTGGCAACGCGGCTTCCAACCTGCCGGCCAAGGCGGCGATGCTGGGCGCGCGGGGGTTCCTGAACAAGACCGCGCCGCTGGCCGAGATGAAATCGGCGATTGCGGTGATTCTGGAAGGCGGAACCTGGTTTCCCGCGCGGGAGGAGCAGGCCGAAAGCCTTACCGGCCGCCTGTCCCCCGCACAGCTTCGCGTCATGGCGGAACTGGCGCAGGGCAAGTCCAACAAGCTGATCGCCTACAGCCTTGGCCTGACGGAGCCCACGATCAAGTCGCACCTTTCGGCGATCTATCGGGCGCTGGGGGTGCATAACCGTTCGCAGGCCCTGCTGGCGCTGCGACAGGGGGCGGACGAAGCCGCCTGAAGACGGCTATCTGACGGCGACTACTCGGGAAAACGGCGGGCGATCCAGTCGCCCGTCTCTCGTGCCGCCGCAAGCATCAAGGCAAGCGAGGGGGCATCGGCGGGCAGGCCGTCTTCCGGCATTTCCATCTTTTCCAGCGTCTCCGCAGCGCGTGCCAGGCGGATGGCGGAAAGGTTGAAGGCCGCGCCCTTCAGGCCATGGGCCAGCCGCCGCGCGCGTTCAGGTTCGCGGGAAGCGACTGCCGCGGCGATCGCCCAGGCCTCATCCATTATAGTTGCCGCGAAAGCATGGAAGATCGGCACCAGCCGTTCGGCGCCCAGCACATCCAGCGATTGCCCCAGTTCCGCTTCGTCGATGAGCGGCGCTTCGGCGGTCTCCAACATGATCGAACTCCAGCGCGACATGTCCGGCAGCTGCGTTAGCGCGCCAGATCGTTCCATTTTGCGACACCATGTCATTCAGTTCGCCACTGTCGACCGGCAAGGTGATGATAGCCGGGGAAAAGCACTCTGCAACCGGGAAGGCGCCGACCGAAATCGCGGTACGGATCAGTCATGACGGGCATGGCTCGGTTCCTTTCGCGCAGCAGGGCGTCCGGGGGTTCGCCCCGGACCTTCTCGGGCGTCACGCTCGCGCGGATCGCGGCGCTTGCCGCGGCTTATGTGCTGGGCGGCGCCATCGGGCTCGACCTGGCGATTCCACCCGGTTACGCGACGCTGGTCTGGCCGGCTTCGGGCATTGCGCTGGCCGGGCTGCTGGCCTGGGGTCGGCGCTGCTGGCCCGGCGTCTGGCTCGGTTCGATGGCGATCAACCTCTGGCATCAGTTGGCGAGCAGCCCAGACGGTGCGGAGTTCGGGCATATCTCGCCCGCGCTTTCCATCGGTACCGCGGCGATCGTGGGGCTTGGCGCCAGCCTGCAGGCCGGGATCGGCGCCACGCTTCTGCGGCGCTGCTTCATGGCCGGCGTGGAACTGACGCGGATCCGGCGCACGTCCGCTTTTCTGGTCCTGGTGATCTTCGCGCCCTGCGCGATCGCGGCCAGCATGGGCGTGTTCGCGCTGTCGCTCGACGGGCGGATCAACGCGGCGTTGGCGCTGCGGAACTGGTGGACATGGTACCTGGGCGACGTTCTGGGCATAATCGTCGTGCTGCCCACGCTGCTGTTCTCGCCACGCTCGCCAGTGCCGCTGCGTTGGCGGGGGCGGCCGATGCGCGGGGTGACCGCGACGGTCGCGATCTGTCTGGCGCTGTCCATCGGCGTGACTTTCGCCTTGTGGAAGCATAGCGCGGAGCAGCAATTCGCACGCGCCCACGCCAGTTTCTTCGCGCTGACGACCGAGACGGAGCGCGCGCTGGATCGTCGTTTCGAAATCTATTCGCAGGCGCTGGACGGCGCAGCGGGGGTGCTTTCGGTCAACCCGGCAATGGATGAGCAGCGCTGGGTGGCCTATGTCGACGCTACCGGCATCAAACGGCATCTGCCCGGAATGCGCGGCATCGGCACGATCGAGGCGGCAGGGCCTGAAGATCTGCCGCGCCTGATCGCCAACGCCCGGCGCGACGGGATGCCGACGCAGGCGATCAACGCCAACGCGGAACGGAGAGAGCACTTCATCGTCACGCTGGTTGCCCCGCTGGCGCGCAACCGCTCGATCTACGGTCTGGATCTTGGCTTCGAGAAGCATCGGCGGCAGGCGCTGGAACAGGCGCGCCGCACCGGCCAATTGACGATGACGGCGCCGGTCTCGCTACTGCACAACCATCCGCCGGCGCCGGGTTTTCTGCTGATCCAGCCGCTGGGCGACGGTGCGCACGGCCATGTCGGGGAAAGCGATGGGTTTCGGTGGGTCTATGCGCCGATCGGGGTGAACGAGATCTTCGCCGGGCTGACATCGCGGCAGGGGCAGGACTTTGCACTGGAAGTGTTCGACGGCGACCGGGCCGATCCCGCCCATCGGCTCTATTCGGCGGGAATCGCGAGCGGGGGCGATCCCGGAAAGGGCGATCCGCAATTCGTGCGGTTGGCCAATGTCGATGTTGCCGGGCGTCACTGGACGCTGCGCTGGACCAGCCTTGCCCCGTTCGAGGATCGCACGCTTTCCAACGAACCGCTCAGCGTGCTGCTGGGCGGCGGGCTGGTAACCTTGCTGCTGGGCCTGCTGCTGGGCCATTTCGTCCGCCGCGAGGCAACGATCTCGCGCGAGGTCGATCGCGCCACCGGCGAAGTGGCCCGCGTGTCGGAGCAGCGCCGGCTGGCGGTGGAAAACCTCAACGAAAGCAACCGCCTGCTGATGCTGGCGGAGGCGACCTTCCATGTCGGCCACTGGCGGCTGGATTTCGCGACGGACCGGCTCATGTGGTCCGAGGAACTGTTTCGCATCCACGGCGTGGAACGGGGAGAGACTCCCTCGGCGCAGGAAGTTCTGGGCTATTACGTGGAGGAGGATCGCCCGATCGTCTCCGCCGCGATCGCCGCCGCGCGGGCGCATGGCACGCCCTGTCGCTTTGCAGCGCGGATGCACCGCGCCGACGGGGCGCTGCGTTACGTGGAAGTGGTGGCGAATGTGGAGCCGGACGATGCGGGCCGTCCGGCCGGGCTGTTCGGCGTGCTGGCCGACCGCACGGAAGAATCGGTGCTGCGCAACGAATTGCTGCGCACGCGAGACGAAGCGCGTGCCGCCGCCGATGCGAAGACGGCATTCCTGGCCAACATGAGCCATGACATCCGCACGCCGATGAATGCGGTGCTGGGTTTCGCCGAATTGCTGCACCGCGCCGAATTGCCGGTGGAGCAGCATCGGCAAGTGGAAGTGATCCTGGATTCCGGGCGCAACATGATGAGCCTGCTGAACGACATCCTGGACCTTTCCAAGATCGACGCGGGGCGGCTGGAACTGGTGGAGCGTAATTTCGACGTTCGCGATCTGCTGGCCGGCTCCATCGAGATGTTCCGCCAGACTGCCGCCGACAAGGGTATCGCGCTGGAACTGACGCTGGATCCCGCGGTGCCGCAATGGATACGGGGAGACAAGCTGAGGCTGCGCCAGATCCTCGACAACCTGCTGAGCAATGCGCTGAAATTCACGGAGGCCGGTACCGTCACGCTGCGCGCGCGGGTGGAACGGGAGAATGGCACGCGGCGGCTGCTGATGGCGGTCAGCGATACCGGCATCGGCATCGCGTCGGACCGGCAGCAGCGCATCTTCGATGGCTTTACGCAGGCCGATTCCACCATTCACGAACGCTTCGGCGGCACCGGACTTGGGTTGGCGATCTGCGCGCGGCTGGCGGCGCTGATGGGCGGCTCGGTCACGGTGGAGAGCGTGTCGGGAGAAGGGGCCACCTTCGCGCTGCGCCTGCCGCTGCGGATGGGCTTCGGCATCGGCGAGTCCGGCGTGGAAGAGGCCGAGGGCGAGGAGCTGGACCTTGCCGGCCGCGTGCTGGTGGCGGAGGACAACCAGGTCAACCGCATGGTCGCCGCCGCGATGTTGGACCGGCTGGGTGTCCATCACGAATTTGCCGAGGATGGAGAGGAAGCCGTCGCCCGGATCATGGCTGCGCGGGGTGAGGGCGATCCCTATGCGCTGGTGTTCATGGATATCCAGATGCCGCGCATGGGCGGGCACGAGGCGGCTCGCGCCCTGCGGGAGGCGGGCATCGGCGCGGAGGAACTGCCGATCGTCGGCCTTTCCGCCAATGCCTTTCCGGAAGATACCGCGGCCGCACTTGCCGCCGGGATGCAGGCGCACCTTACCAAGCCGCTGCAACTGGAAGCGTTGGCCGCCGTGCTGCGCGAATTCGCGGGTGAGGTATTGCCGGCGATATCCTGAAAGCCGCGTCCTGAAAGCGCGCATCATTGATGAGCGGCGCTCATGGCTGCTTGCCGATTGTCCCGACTTATCGCCTCCGCGCATAGAGCCTAGATTTGCGGTGTTCCCGGGGTCCGGCCCCGGGCACATCACGTGAAAGGATTTCGCATGAAGACGCGCAAACTCGGCAGCATCGGACCGGAAGTGTCGGCCATCGGTTTTGGCTGCATGGGGCTGGATTTCGGATACGGGACCAAGGTTCGCAAGGAAGACGGCGTGGCGCTGATCCGCGCCGCCGTCGATCGCGGCGTCACCTTCTTCGATACGGCGGAGGTCTACGGCCCCTACACCAATGAGGAAATGGTGGGAGAGGCGCTGCGCCCGCTGCGCGACCGGGTGGTGATCGCCACCAAGTTCGGCTTCAACATCGTCAATGGCGAGATGCAGGGTCTGAACAGCCGGCCCGAACAGATCCGCGCCGTTGCCGATGCCTCATTGCAGCGCCTGGGCATCGATGTGATCGACGTGTTCTATCAGCACCGCGTCGATCCCGCCGTGCCGATCGAGGATGTGGCCGGCGCCGTGAAGGACCTGATCGATGCCGGCAAGGTGCGCTGGTTCGGCATGTCCGAACCGGGGGCGGAAACGGTACGCCGCGCCCATGCGGTGCAGCCGGTGGCGATGCTGCAGAACGAATATTCGATGTGGACGCGCGGGCCGGAAACCAACGGCATCCTCGATACGTGCGAGGAGCTGGGCATTGGCCTGGTCCCCTACTCGCCACTGGGCAAGGGCTTCCTGACCGGGGCGATGAATGCCTCCACCGAACTGGCCGAGGGCGACTTCCGTTCCCGCCTGCCGCGCTTCACGCCGGAGGCGATGGAGAAGAACCAGGCGCTGGTCGATCTGTTGAAGCGCGTGGGCGAAGCCAAGGGCGCCACGCCGGCGCAGATCGCGCTGGCCTGGCTGCTTTCACGCAAGCCCTGGATCGTGCCGATCCCCGGCACCACCAAGCTGCATCGGATGGAAGAGAACGTCGGTGCGGCCGATGTCGAACTGTCCGCCAGCGAACTATCGGAACTCCAGGCCGCTGCCGACGCCATCGTGGTGGAGGGCGATCGCTATCCGCCGGAACTGATGGCGACTGTCGGCCGCTGATCCGTCTTGCTCTCTCAGCCGCCGCGGTAGCGCAGCGCGTCCACCAGCAGGCGGAACGCTGCGGAGGACTGGCGGCGGCTGGGATAGTAGAGGTGATAGCCGGGGAAGGGCTGGCACCAGTCTTCCAGCATGGAAACCAACTGCCCGGATTCGACATAGGGCCGGGCATAGGATTCCATCATGAAGGCAACGCCCGCTCCATCGAGGGCGGCCTTCAAGATCATCGGCATCGAATTGAAGGTCAGTTGCCCGTCCACCCGTACATTGAGCGCGCGGCCGTCCTTTTCGAATTCCCAGGCGTAAAGGTTGCCGCGTGTGCGGAAACGCAGGTTGATGCACTGGTGGCGGGAAAGATCGTGGGGCGTTTCCGGCAGGCCGTGCAGCGCGATATATTCGGGCGCGGCGTAGGGCACCAGCCGCATCTCCGGCCCGATGCACACCGCGATCATGTCCCGCGCCACGGATTCGCCAAGGCGGATGCCCGCGTCGAACCGATCCGCCACGATGTCCGCCAGACCGGAATCGACGCTGACCTCCACGTTGATTTCGGGATAGCGTTCCAGGAACGGTTTGAGCGAGGGCCAGAGCAGTTCGTGCGCGGCATGTTCGGTGGTGGTCAGGCGGATGGTGCCGGCCGGCCGTTCGCGCAACTCGCTGATCGAAGTGAGGCTCTGGTCGATTTCGGTGAAGGCCGGACGCAGACTGGCCAGCAGGCGTTCACCCGCCTCGGTGGGCGCTACGCTGCGGGTGGTGCGCGCCAGCAGGCGCACGCCAAGGCGCGCTTCCAGCCGCCGGATCGTGTGGCTCAGCGCCGATTGCGAGGTACCCAGTTTGGCGGCGGCACGGGTGAAGCTGCCTTCGTCGGCCACGGCGATGAAGGCGATAAGGTCGGCCAGATGTTCGCGTTGCATTCATGAAGCTCTATCATGATTGCATTGAGATTTCCTCCCGTTTTCGTTTGGCCGGCGCGACCCTATAAAGACAATGCTGCATTGCGGCACATCTCTCCCCTTGCGTTCCCTCCTCCAAGGAAATTCCATGAAGACCATCGGCTATGCCGCCCAGTCTCCCGAGACCCCGCTTGCTCCCTACGAGTTCGATCGTCGCGATCTGCGCGCGAACGACGTTGCCATCGAAATCCTTTACTGCGGAGTTTGCCATTCGGACCTGCACACCGCCCGCAACGACTGGGGCGGCAGCGTCTATCCGATCGTTCCCGGGCATGAGATCGTCGGCCGCGTCACCGCCGTCGGGCCCGAAGTTTCGCGCCATGCGGTGGGCGACACCGTGGCCATCGGCTGCCTGGTCGACAGCTGCGGCCATTGCGACCAGTGCGAGCGCGACCACGAGAACTACTGCCGCAACGGCTGGGTGGGCACCTACAACGGCCGCGACAAGGTGACCGGCGAAATTACCCAGGGCGGCTATTCGCGCGACATCGTCGTGCGGGAGGAATTCGTGCTGACCATGCCCAAGGGGCTGGACGTGGCGAAGGCTGCGCCGCTGCTCTGCGCCGGCATCACCACCTATTCGCCGCTGCGCGAATGGAACGTCGGCGAAGGCAGCCGCGTCGGCGTGATCGGCCTGGGCGGGCTTGGCCACATGGCGGTGAAGCTGGCCGCCGCGATGGGCGCGGACGTTACCGTGTTCAGCCGCTCGCCCGGCAAGGAGCAGGACGCGCTGGACCTGGGTGCCGCCCGCGTGCTGATTTCCAGCGATGTCGAAGCGATGGCGGCAGCCGCCAGCAGCTTCGATTTCATCATCGACACGGTGCCGGTGAAGCACGATCTGAACCCGTACCTGCCGCTGCTGGATGTTGACGGCAGCCTGGTGCTGGTCGGCCAGATCGGCCCGGTGGACGAACCGATCACCACGCCGCTGGTCTTCGGCCGTCGTCGCATCGCCGGTTCGCTGATCGGCGGCATCGCCGAAACGCAGGAAATGCTCGATTTCTGTGCGGAAAAGAACATCCTGCCCGAAGTGGAGATGATCCGCATGGACGAGATCAACCATGCCTACGAACGCATGGAAAAGTCCGACGTGCATTACCGTTTCGTGATCGACATGGGCACGCTGGAAGGCGCCGCAGCCTGATCGGCTTCGCCTGATTCTTGAATGGCCGGCGGTTTTTCCGCCGGCCATTTCCGGTCGATACCTGATACACCTTGCCACAATTAATTGTGGCCTTTCGCCTTGACCGCAAAGGCAAAACACAGGACATCTGGCCGCTCCCCCAAGGACTGATGGAGTCCCGCGAACTTGCGAGCCGCAATCGTCCGAAGCCTTCCGCTTCCGCTAGTTTTCAGCCTGCTTTCCGCCAGCCTGCTGTCAGGCTGCGCCGTGGGGCCGAACTACGCGCCGAAGAGTGCGGCGGAACTGGGCGTGCCGGATCAGTGGTCGGTCACTGCGCCACCTTCCAGCCAGGATCTGACGCGCTGGTGGCAGGCGTTCGACGATCCGGTGCTGACCCAGCTTGTGGATCAGGCGGCAGCTTCCAACCTCGATCTGGCGCAGGCGCTGGCGCGTTTGCGGCAGGCGCGTGAATCGCTGGTAATCAGCCGCGCGGCGCTGTTTCCCTCCGTCTCCGCATCGGGCAGCGTCAACCGGACGGAGCCGCTGAAAGGCGGCGGCACCACGCTGACCCAGCCGGATGGCACCGTGGTCGTGGCCGGCAGCGGAGGCAGCACCAGCTTCTCGCTGGGCGCGGACGCCAGTTACCAGCTCGATATCTTCGGCGGCAATCGCCGGCAGGTGGAAGCCAGTAAGGCGCAGTTCGAAGGCTCCGGCTTCGATTACGCGACCACGCTGCTCTCGGTGGAGAGCGAGGTGGCACGCAACTACATTCTGGTGCGCGGTTATCAGGCGCAGTTGGACAATGCCCGCGCCAGCCTGGCCATTCAGGACGAGAACCTGCAGATCGCCCGCTGGCGGGTGATGGCGGGCCTCGTCTCCTCGCTGGACGAGCAGCAGGCCCGCGCCAGCCGGGCGCAGACGGCGGCCACGATCCCGCAGTACGAACAGCAATATGCCGCCGCCGTCGCCCGCATCGGCGTGCTGACCGGGCAGGCCCCGGGGGCCTTGCGGTCGCTGCTGGAAACGGCGCGGCCGATCCCCGAAGGCCCGCGCGATCTGGGGGCCGGCATTCCCGCCAATGTCCTGCGCCAGCGGCCCGACGTGCGCTCTGCCGAACGCAACCTGGCCGCCACCACCGCGCAGATCGGCGTCGCCAAGGCGCAACTCTATCCGCAGTTCAATATCTCGGCCAGCATCGACACCAATGCCGCCAGCTTCGGCGGGCTGCTGGAAACGATAACCGGCGGGGTGTTCGGCGGGATCAGTCAGGCGATCTTCAACGCCGGGCGCCTGAATGCGCAGGTCCGGTCCAGCCGGGCCGCGGCGGACGGGGCGTTCGCCGCCTACAAGTCCTCCGTGCTGACCGCCCTGGAAGATGTGGAGAATGCCGCCGTCGCGCTCCAGTCTGCCGAGGCGCGGGAGAAGCAATTCGCCGAAGCGCTGGATGCGTCGAACAATTCCGCGCTGCTGGCGCGGATGCAATACCGCTCCGGCCTGACCGATTTCACGACGCTGAACACACAGGAAGCGGCGCTGGTTTCCGCGCGCAACGGGCTGGTTCAGGCCCATGCCGATCGCGCGACGGCGGTGATCTCGCTCTACAACGCGCTGGGCGGCGGCTGGGATCCGAACGCCGACTATACCGCGCTTGCCAAAAAGCCAGAGGGAACGAACTGAGCATGGCCGAACAGACCCTCGACGAGTTCCTTGGCGCCGACAAGCGGCCGATCTGGCAGCGCAAGTGGGTGGCCTGGGCGGCGCTGGCCGTGGTGATCGCGCTTACGCTGCTGATCTCGCAGTGCTTCGGCGGCGGCGAGAAGGCCAGCTATGCCACCACCAAGGCCGAGAAGGGCAAACTCGTCACCACGGTTTCCGCCACCGGCAAGCTGGCGCCGACCAATCAGGTGACGGTGGGCTCGCAGCTTTCGGGCCTTGTGGTCAAAGTGCTGGTCGACGTGAACGACCGGGTGGAGAAGGGGCAGGTTCTGGCCGAAATCGATCCCGAACAGATCGAGGACCAGATCCGCCAGTACACCGCGCAGATGAACGCCAATCAGGCGCAAGTGGCGCAGGCCAAGGCCACCTTGGCGGAATCGCAGGCACAGCTGGCCCGGCTTGAGGAAGTGGCGCGGCTTTCAGGCGGCAAGGTGCCGTCGAAGACCGAGCTGCAGACCGGCCGCGCCGATGTGCAGCGCGCGCAGGCGGCGGTGAAGACAGCCGAAGCCAATGTCGAGGCCGCCCGTGCAACTCTGGCGCAGAGCCAGACGCAGCGTTCGCGCGCACTGATCGTCTCGCCGGTGTCCGGCGTGGTGCTCGCGCGGGAGGTCGATCCCGGCCAGACCGTTGCATCCTCCTTCAACACGCCGACGCTGTTCGTGATTGCCGAGGACCTCAGCAAGATGAAGCTGGAAGTCGCCATCGACGAGGCGGACGTGGGCACGGTGAAGCAGGGGCAGGGCGCGAACTTCACGGTCGATGCCTTCCCCGGCCAGACCTTCCCGGCGAAGATCACCCGCGTGGAGATCGGTTCGAACCAGACGGTGTCCTCCGCCACGTCCTCCAGCTCGTCCTCGACGACGACAAGCACCAGCGGGCAAGTGGTGTCCTATGCGGCGGATCTTTCGGTCGCCAATGAGGACTTGCGCCTGCGCCCAGGCATGACGGCGACCGCGGAGATCGTCACTTCGGACAAGAACGACGTCCTGCTGATCCCCAACGCCGCGCTTTCCTATGCGCCGGATTCCGGCGGCACCGCCAGGAAGTCCGGCGGCGGCGTCACGTCCGCTATCGGGTTTCGCCCGCCCCGCCGTGGCGGCCAGAGCGCGACCAAGAGCGCGACGCTGGAACGCGGATCGCGCCGGACGATCTATGTGCTGGGCGCCGACGGCAAGCCGCAGGCGATCGAGATCGTGACCGGATCCACCAACGGCCAGCAGACCGAAGTGACCGGTGGCGATCTGAAGCCGGGAATGCAGGTCATCACCGGCCAGCTTGCCTCGGCCGGAAGCTGAGGCGGCGACGATGGCCGAAACCGGGCCGATCATTTCCCTGCGCGGGATCACCAAGGTGTTCGGCACCGGAGAGACCGCGTTTCGCGCGCTGAAGGGCGTGGATCTGGACATCGCGGGCGGCGATTTCGTGGCGATCATGGGGCCGTCAGGCTCCGGCAAGTCGACGATGATGAACATCCTGGGCTGCCTGGATGTGGCCAGCGGCGGGCAATATCTGTTCCACGGCCACCACGTCGAAACGCTGGACCGCGATCAGCGCGCCCTGCTGCGGCGCAAGCATCTGGGCTTCGTGTTTCAGGGTTTCAACCTGCTGGCGCGCACCTCCGCGCTGGAAAATGTGGAACTGCCGCTGCTCTATCGCGGTGATGCCAAGCAAGACCGCCGCCGCATGGCGCTGGAAGCGCTGGACCGGGTGGGCCTTGCCGATTGGGCAAGCCACACGCCGGGGGAGCTTTCCGGCGGCCAGCAGCAGCGCGTGGCGATCGCGCGCGCCATCGTCACCAATCCCGAAGTGCTGCTTGCGGACGAGCCGACCGGCAATCTGGACAGCCAGCGATCGATAGAGATCATGGAGTTCCTCTCCACGCTCAATCGCGATTCCGCGATCACCGTCCTGATGGTCACGCACGAGCCGGACATGGCGGAATATGCGCGGCGGATCGTCCACTTCAAGGACGGCCTGATCGACCGGATCGATCACGGTAACGGGGCCGAGAGTGGGGCCGAGAGTGGAGTGACGGGCTGATGCTGGGCACGATCTTCCTCCTGGCGCTGCGCTCCATCCGTCGCCACGTATTGCGTTCGTTGTTGACGATGCTGGGCATCGTGATCGGCGTGGCCGCCGTGGTTTCCATGGTCACGCTGGGCAAGGCGACGACCGCGGCAGTGACGCAGCAGATCGCGGCACTGGGCACCAACATCCTGCAAGTGCGCCCGGGGCAGGGCTTTGGCCGCGGCGGCGGCGGCGCAACCCCGCGCGATTTCGAACTTGCCGACATCGTGGCCATTCGCCAGCAGGTGGGCGGCGTGACGGCGGTGGCGCCATCGGCCTCTTCCAGCGCGACGGCAATCTACGAAGGCGCGAACTGGTCCACCACGATCAACGGCACCACGTCGGACTACTTCAAGATCCAGCCCTGGCCGCTGAAGGAAGGGCGCCTGTTTTCGGAGGATGAGGAAACCGCCGGCAAGGCCGTTTGCATCATCGGGTCGACGGTATCGAAGAATCTGTTCGGCAATGCCGATCCAGTGGGCAAGCGCTTCCGCATGGGCAACGTCAGTTGCGATGTGATCGCCTTGCTCAGCACCAAGGGGCAGGCCGGCTTCGGCGGCGATCAGGACGATACCGTGATCATGCCGTTGAAGACGGTGCAGCGCCGCTTCCTGGGCACGACCACCATTCGCACCATCCTGGTCGGCGTGGATGACGCCTATTCCAGCGAGCAGGTGCAGTCCACGCTGACCAACCTGCTGCGCGAACGCCGTCGGATCACGGCCGGCAAGGAAGACGATTTCAACATCTTCGACACCAAGCAGATTTCCGATACCCTGACGCAGACCACCTCGATGCTGACCAGCATCGTTGCGGCCGTGGCGGCGATCAGCCTTGTGGTGGGCGGGATTGGCATCATGAACATCATGCTGGTTTCGGTGACGGAGCGCACGCGGGAGATCGGCATACGCCTGGCCATTGGTGCGGTGGCGAGTGAAGTGCTGTTGCAGTTCCTTGTAGAGGCGATCGTGCTGTCCTGCCTTGGCGGCCTGCTGGGTCTGGTGCTGGCGCAACTGGTGGTGGCCGTGGCAGTGCCGCTGATGAGCGTGCCGTGGATATTCGATCCCGGCGTCAACGTCGGCGCTTTCCTGGTTTCGGCGGCGATCGGCGTGATCTTCGGTTACTTCCCGGCCCGCCGCGCGGCCAGCCTCAACCCCATCGATGCGCTTCGTCACGAATAGGATTGTGTAGCGAAGGAGGCGGTATATGCGCGGACTGATCGTGGGCATGGCGAACGACCAGTCGCTGGCGTGGGGTTGCGCAGAGGCATTGCGCGCGGCCGGAGCCGAACTGGCGATCACCTACCAGACGGAGAAGGCACGCCGCTTCGTCGAGCCGCTGGCGCGGGAACTGGATGCACCGATCTTCCTCCCGCTGGACGTGACCGACGCGGAGCAGACCGCCGCGCTGTTCGCGGAGATCGCGCAGCGCTGGGGTGGGTTGGACTTCCTGCTCCACTCCATCGCTTTCGCGCCCAAGGACGATCTGCACGGCCGCGTGGTGGACAGTTCGGTGGAAGGCTTCTGCGCCGCCATGGACGTATCCTGCCATTCGCTGATCCGCCTTGCGCGCCATGCGGAACCGCTGATGAAGCAGGGCGGTTCGATCCTGACGATGAGCTTCTACGGGTCCGAAAAGGTCGTGCCGGGTTACGGCCTGATGGGTCCGGTGAAGGCTGCCCTGGAATCCAGCGTGCGCTATCTGGCGGAGGAACTGGGCCCGCAGGGCATCCGCGTCAACGCGCTCTCCACCGGCCCGGTGCGCACGCGCGCCGCCTCCGGCCTTTCGCATCTGGACGAGTTGATCCGTCTCGCTTCCGACAAGGCGCCGTTGCACCAGTTGGTGACCATCGACCAGATCGGCCACATGGCGGCATTCCTGCTGAGCCCCAAGGCCCGCTTCGTCACCGGGCAGACCATCTATGTGGACAGCGGTTACAACGCCATCGGTGGCTAGAGTTTCTCGCTCTAGAATTTTGGTTTATCGCGTTTTCCTAGTCATCAAGTGATTCCACCTGATTGGAAAACGCTCTAGCCGAACAGCTTGGGATAGCGTTGGATGAACCGTTCGAGCCAGTCCTTGCGGCCCTCCCTGCGGGCGCGCAGCAGATAGATCAGGCCGCCCACGCTGGCGACCAGCGCGCCGATGGTATCGACGATCAGGTCCCACATCGTGTCCGTCAGCCCGGAAGGATCGCCCAGCATCGGTTTCTGCATGTTCATGCCGAAGATCTGGTCCATCGCGAATTCGAAAATCTCCCAAAGCGCGCCCAGCGCCACGGCGAAGCAGAACGCGAACAGCGCCAGGAACGCCGGGCGCAGCGCCATGCCCACGGCCTCCGTCTCGTTCAGGAGGTAAAGCAGGATGAAGCCGAGCAGGCCCAGCAGCACGCCCGAACTGGTGTGCAGGACCAGGTCCCACCACCAGAAGCGGATGTAGAAATCGCGAAACTCGCCCAGGAACAGCGTCGCGAAGATGAAGATCACCGTGCAGACCTGAATTTCCACCGGCACCATGGCGATCACGCCGCGTCGCTGGATCACCGGAAGCGCGATCACCAGCATCAGGCCGACGACCAGCCCCGCCGGGCCCCATCGCGCCGTCCACAGCAGGCCGGCCAGTTCGAAGGCCATGACGGCCAGCATCGCATAAGTGACAAGCGCCTGCTTGCGCCCGACATGGGACGGGGAGGCGGATGGGGAAGGCTGTGCTTCGGTCAAAGGTCGTCCCCTTCGGTTGGGATGCCCGCAACCTGCATGGAACCACCATGGCGCCCCGCTTGCAAGCATGACCTTGCCTTGGGCATCGGATAGGTATCTGATCGTCAGGCTGTTTTTGTGGGAGATTTGCCGTGATGACGCCCTCGATCCTGGTTGCCACCGATCTGAGCGCCCGCAGCGACCGGGCGGTGGACCGGGCCTTCGAACTGGGCCGCGATCTGGGCATGACGGTCGATGTGGTCCACGTTCTCAAGGCCGAGGGGCACGACGGCCTGCCCGAACTCGCGTTGAAGAACCGGGTGCGAGAAACGCTGCCGGAAGAGGGCGAAGCGGCCGAAGTGCTGATCCCCGAAGGCTCGCCGCCCAGCACCATCGCCCGTGTCGCCAGCGAGCGCGGCGCGGCACTGATCGTTGCGGGCGTGGCGCGGTTCAACCAGATTTCGGACTATTTCCTGGGCACCGCCGTCGATTACCTGATCCGCCATGCCGAAGTGCCGGTGCTGGTGGTCAAGCAACGCCCGCGCCGCCTCTATCGCCGGATCCTTGCGCCAACCGACTTCTCGCCCGCCTCGAAAGCCGCGATCCTGGCGGCGGCGCGGTTGTTTCCCGATGCCGCGATCCGCGTTGTGCACGTGTTCCATGTCGGCTTCGAAGGCTGGGGCGTGGCCGACCACGTGCGTGAGGAAACGCTGGCCCGGGCGGAGGGTGGCATGGCGGAATTCTTGGGCGCTGCCGAGTTCGCGGCCGTATCGCCTGGCCGCATCGAAAGCACCCTTGCCAGCGGTGAGCCGGAAAGTGCGGTGGGGCAGGCGATAGAGGATTGGGATGCCGATCTTGTGGTGCTGGGCACGCAGGGCAGCGGCGGTTTGCGGCGGGTCACCGGCGGTAGCCGCGCATCCTCGCTGCTGTCGTGGATCAGGCCGGATACGCTGATGGTCCGCCTGCCTGATTGAGCGGCCGTCCGGGTTTACGCCCTAATTCAGTTCCTCAAACCAGCCCAGCCTGCGCATCAGCATCTTTTCTCCCTCCAGCAGGAAGAACAGCGCGATGCCCACGGCGATCAGTGCGGCAGCATCGCGGATCGAAACCGGCCGGGTGTCGAATATGTCCTGCATCGGCGGCGCATACGTGAAGGCCAGTTGTGCGATGACGGCGCAGGCGATGGCGATCAGCACGACGCGCGTTCCCTGGATGCCTTGCAGCGATAGCGATCGCATGTGCATGTAGCGCACATTGAACAGATAGGCGATCTGGGCGATCACCAGCATGTTCACCACCGTGGTCCTTGCGGTCTGCACGGAATCGCCCAGCCGTTGCGCGCCGAAGAACACGCAGAGCACGGCGGTGGCGAACACGGTCGAAACCAGCAGCACCCGCCAGAGCAGGAAGCTGGAAAGCAGCGATGCGCCGGGGTCGCGCGGCGGGCGCTCCATGATCCCCGGTTCGGCCGGTTCGAAGGCCAGCACCAGCCCCAGCGTCACGGTGGTCACCAGGTTGACCCAAAGGATCTGCGTGGCTGTCATCGGCAGGGTGAAGCCGGCCAGAATGCCCAGCACCACGGCGATGGCGACGCCGCCGTTGGTGGGCAGGGTCCAGGCGATCACCTTGCGGATGTTGTCGTAGACGGTGCGCCCTTCGCGCACGGCGGCCACGATGGAGGCGAAATTGTCGTCCAGCAGCACCATCTCCGCTGCCTCTCGCGCAGCTTGCGTGCCGGTCAGCCCCATGGCGGTGCCGACGTCGGCCTGCTTCAGCGAGGGGGCGTCGTTCACGCCGTCGCCCGTCATCGCCACGATGGCGCCGCGCGATTGCTGGGCCCGGACGATGCGCAGCTTGTGTTCGGGGCTGGCGCGGGCGAACACGGCGATGTGCGGCACGGCCTCTGCCAGTTCCTCGTCGCTCATGCTCTCCACTTGTGCGCCGGTCAGCGCCTGGGGATCGTCCGCCAGGTCGAGCTGGCGCGCGATGGCGACGGCAGTGCCGGCGTGATCGCCGGTGATCATTTTCACGGCGATCCCGGCGGATCGGCATTCGGCGATGGCCAGCCGCGCTTCCTCGCGCGGGGGATCGATGAAGCCCATCAGACCCAGCATCGTCGCGCCTTGCAGCAGTGGAAAGTCCAGCCGATCGGTCGTTTCGGGCAATTCGCGCAGGGCAAAGCCCAGCACCCGTTCCCCCTCGTTGGCCGCGCGGGCGATGGCCTGGTCCCAAATCTCGGCTTCCGCCACGCTGCCACCCAGTGCCAGAACGGCTTCGGGCGCGCCTTTCACGAAGGCGACGGTGTGCCCGGACCCGTCGCGGCATAGGGTGGCCATCAGGCGATGGCTGGCATCGAAGGGAATCTCGTCGATCCGCCGCCATTCGCGGCGCAGCGCCTCATCGTCCATCCCCGCCTTGCGGGCGAGCGCGATCAGCGCGCCTTCCATGGGATCGCCGGTGACCGTCCAGATGCCGTCGACAAGCTTGAGATGGGCATCGTTGCAGAGCGCGCCGCATCGCACGATGTCGGCGGCCATCGCGGCATCGCTCCCTTGGTTGGACGGGGAAACGGCGCCTTCGGGGAGATAGCCGCTGCCCTCCACCGTCAGTTCGTGCCCGCTCGCGAAGATCCGCGTCACCATCATCTCGTTGCGGGTGAGCGTGCCGGTCTTGTCGGTGCAGATTACCGAGGTGGCCCCCAGCGTCTCCACCGCCGGCAGCTTGCGGATCACCGCCTTGCGGGCGGCCATGCGCTGCACGCCGATGGCCAGCGTGATGGTGATGACTGCGGGCAGCCCTTCGGGAATGGCACCCACGGCCAGTGCGACCACCGCGATCAGCGCGTCCACCCAGTCGAATTCGCGCACCAGCACGGCAAAGGCGAACAGGGCGATGCTGGCCAGGAGGATCGCCAGCGTCAGCCGGTTGCCGAACCTGTCGATCTGGCGCAGCAGCGGGGTGACCAGTTCCGGCACCGCCCGCAGCAGGCTGCTGATGCGGCCGATCTCCGTGCGCGATCCGGTGGCGATGACCACGCCGGTTCCCTGTCCGCGCGCCACCAGCGTGCCCGAATAGGCCATGGGCGTGCGATCGGCGAGCGGGGCTGAGGCCTCCACCGGTGCCTCTCGCTTTTCGGCGGCCACGGATTCGCCGGTCAGCGCCGCTTCCTCCACGGCCAGGCCGCGCACGCGGATCAGGCGCAAGTCCGCCGGCACCCGGTCCCCCGCATCCAGCATCACCACGTCGCCGGGCACCAGCGTTGCCGCGTCCACGCTTTCGCGGATGCCTTCGCGCACGACATGGGCATTGTCGGAAATCAGGCTCTCCATCCCGCTGAGCGCCTTTTCCGCGCGGCCTTCCTGAATGAACCCGACGGTGGCATTGACCACGACCACGGCCAGGATCACCAACGCGTCCACCGCATGTTGCAGCAACAGCGCGGCCACGGCCGCCGCGATCAGGAAATAGATCAGGGCATTGTTGAACTGCGAAAGGAAGCGCAGCACCGAATTGCGCCCGCGCGCGGCGGGCAGGGCGTTGGCACCGTACGTGGCAAGGCGGGCGGCGGCGTCGGCCTCGCCCAGGCCATCCGGGCCGGTGTCCAGCGCGGCGAGCACATCGCCGGTTTGAAGGGAATGCCAGTCGCGAAGCGTGTCGGTCTGCATCGAACCTCCCGGGGGGCGGAAGCGGTAAATGTCTGGCATCGGACCATGGCGACGGCAAGATAATCGGCACGTATGGCGGCGTGCAAAGCGGCTGGAAGCCGGTTTCGGCGCCCATCGGTGGAATTGACATGCGATCAATCGCTTGCCCCGGCCCAGACAAGATGGATGGGGACCAAGTGAAAATGCGCAGTATTGATTGACGATTGCAAGTTCAAAGCGCAGTCTGCGCGCCACGTGTACTCTCTCAGTTCGATGTTCTTTCGTATTTCAGGACTTTCGGTGCGCCCGGGATGGTCTTGGTCGGCCGGACGATGTCAGGAGGTAGGCATGGGCTGGATTATCGCGTTGATCGTGGGCGGCGTTGCCGGCTGGCTGGCCAGCCTTGTCATGAACCGTGACGCATCGATGGGCATCATCTGGAACATCGTTGTCGGATGCGTGGGTTCGGTGATCGGCAATTTCATCGCCGGCTTCTTCGGCATGGGCGGCACGGTGCAGAGATTTTCGCTGACCGGGCTGATCATCGCCTTCATCGGCGCGGTCGTCCTGCTGGGTATCGTCAATCTGATTCAGCGTGGTAACGTGCGCTGACGAAACAGGCGGCCCGTTTCTGGGGCAATTTGCAGAGGACCGGATGAAGTCAGGAATGGGTTGGGCGCTGGGCGCGTCAATGGTGTTGGCCGCAACGTGCTGGACGAATCCTGGCTTCGCGCAAGGCGCCAAGGCAACCTCGCCGGCGGAATTCGCGCGGCGGATAGATGCGCTGAAGCCGGGCGAATGGGTATGGGCGCCCACCGTGTCGCCCAGCGGGCCGGTGCTGGTCTACGTCGATCTTTCGAAGCAGATCGCGCTGGTGTACCGCAACGGCGTCCGCATCGCGGCCACCACGGTGTCCAGCGGCAAGGACGGCCATGAAACGCCCACCGGCGTGTTCACGATCCTGCAGAAGGACGCGCAGCACCGGTCCAGCAAGTACAACAACGCCGCCATGCCCTATCAGCAGCGGCTGACGTGGGACGGCGTGGCCCTTCATGCCGGCGGGCTGCCGGGTTATCCGGAAAGTCACGGCTGCGTGCACATGCCCTATGGCTTCGCGCGCGAACTGTTCGCGATCACCAAACTGGGCGTCACCGTGGTGGTGGAGGGCGATGCCGCCACCCACATGCGCACCAGCGAGAACAGCCTGCTGACCCCGTTCGACAATCGCGGCCATCCCACGGAACACAAGCCGCTGTCGGACGGCCAGCAATATCGCTGGCAGCCCGAACTGCAATCGCAGGGCCCGCTGTCGATCATCGTTTCCAAGCTTGACCAGCGCGTGGTGGTGTTGCGCGGCGGAACCGAGATCGGGCGCAGCATTGCCGAGATCAACGATACCGACCACGGCAGCCATGTGATCACGTTGGTCACCCGCAACGGAAAACCGGAATGGGTCTATGTCGGCCTGCCGGGCCATGCGGAGGATGCCGGTCGTTCGTTGGACGAGGCCGTGCTCAATCGCCTGCGCCTGCCGCGCGGCTTCTATGACAAGGTGAAGGCCGCCATCCAGCCCGGGGCGACGATCCTCGTCACCGATTCGCGTGTCGGTTCCGGTCCTCTGGAACACTTGACGGTGATCGACGCGGTGCAGCCCACTCTCTGATCGTCCCGCCCGCAGCACATATCGTCGATGGCAACCCAGATGGGGGCCGACAGCGGCGCTCGGGTTTGTCAGGTCACGTGCTGCTCCTTTGGAAATCTCCATGACTTCAGGAGAACTTGCTTGAAGATCGCCGTTTTCAGCACGCGCCCCTACGACCGTGAATTCCTGGATCAGGCCAACCAGGCGGCGGGCGGGCGACACCGCTTTTCGTGGTACGAATCCCGCCTGAATGCCACCACCGCCGATCTTGCGCGGGATCACGATTGCGTCTGCGCTTTCGTGAACGACCATCTGGGACGCCAGGAACTGGAAATCCTGGCCGGGCAGGGTACGCGCCTGATCGCGTTGCGCAGCGCCGGGTTCAACAACGTCGATCTGGAAGCGGCGCGCGATCTGGGGCTGCAGATCGGCCGGGTGCCGGCCTATTCGCCCGATGCCATCGCCGAACATGCCGTGGCGCTGATCCTTTGCCTGAACCGCAAGATCCACAAGGCCTATGCCCGCGTGCGCGAAGGCAACTTCGCGCTGGAAGGGCTGCTGGGTTTCGACCTCAAGGGCAAGGTCGCGGGCGTGATCGGCACCGGCAAGATCGGGATCAACGTGGCGCGCATCCTGAAAGGCTTCGGCTGCGAGGTGCTGGCCAGCGATCCTTTCGAAACCCCCGAATTGGCGCAGATCGGCGGGCGTTACGTTCCGGTGGAGGAGCTGATGGCCGCTTGCGACATCATCACGCTGCACTGCCCGCTGACGCCCGATACGCGGCACCTGATCGATCGCGCGGCGATCGGCCGGATGAAGCACGGGGTGATGCTGATCAACACCAGCCGCGGCGCGGTGATGGATGCGCGGGCGGTGATTTCCGGCCTGAAGAACGGGCGCATCGGCTACGTCGGCCTGGACGTTTATGAGGAAGAGGAAGACCTGTTCTTCGAGGACTTGTCCGAACAGGTGATCCGCGATGACGTGTTCGTGCGGCTGATGACGTTCCCGAACGTGCTGATTACCGGCCACCAGGGCTTCTTCACGCGGGAGGCGATGTCCGCCATCGCCGGCACCACCATCGGCAACATCAGCGCTTTCGAGGATAGCGGCACGCCATTGTACCCGGTTCAGGTCGAACGCCGGGGCTGACCCGTGGCGGGGTTCGCGCTTCTCCCCATCCTGGTCCTCGTGGTTCTGATGATCGTGCTGCGATGGTCGGCGGCGGCAGCAGGAACGCTGTCGGCAGTGACGGCGGCGATCGTGGCGGTGGTGGTCTTCCAGTTCGGGGAGACTCCGGCGGACCTTGCCGGGCCGATCCTGGAGGCGGCGTTCACGGCGGCGACCATTCTGTGGATCATCTTTCCCGCACTCTCGATCCACGAATACCAGACCCGCGTGGGTGGGACCGGCGTGATCGGCGAATGGCTTTCCTCCATCTCCGAAGACCCGGCGGCGACGGCGCTTCTGCTGGGGTGGTTCTTCACCATGTTCCTGGAAGGCGCATCGGGTTTCGGCACGCCGATCGCCATTGTTGCGCCGATGCTGGTGGCGCTGGGCATTCCGGCATCGCGCGCGATTCTGGTGGCCTTGCTGGGGCATGTGGTGGGCGTGTCGTTCGGGGCCGTGGGCGCGCCGATGGTGCCGCTGCTGGAAGCGGCGATCATGGATGAGCGGCGCCTCTCGCTGGAGATCCTGCTGCTACACGCCTGTCTAGGCTGGGCGATGACGCTGTTCGTCGTCCAATACGCGACGGGTGGGGCTGGGGATGGGAGTGGCGCTGGGGGCGCAATGGCTGTCTCGGGCCGGGCGCGTCGCCTGGCGCTGGTGGCGGCCATCTGCTTCTTCGGCGCGGCGGCGCTGATCGCGGCGCTGACCGGTGCGGAATTGCCGACATTGGGCGGGGCGCTGGTGGGCGGGGCATTGTTCGCCGCTTGGCTGCGGCGTGGCCCATCCGCCTCTACCCGACCGGGGCCGGGCGGAAAGGCCATCCTGCTGGCCGGGTTGCCCTATGTCATGCTGGTGCTGCTGATCCTTGCCACCCGCCTGATCGATCCGCTGCGCACGGCCGCACGCGCCTATCGGCTGGACTGGACTTATGGCACTGGTTTCGGGGACGTGATGCTGCCGTTCTACCACCCCGGCACCATGCTGTTCGCGGCGTTCCTGGTGACAGTGGTGGTCCGCCGCAGCCCGCCGCGCCTGGTGGGCGCATCGATGGTGGCGGCGGCGCGGCGGCTGCCGCAAGTGGCGATCGCGCTGCTGGCGGTGCTGACGCTGGCGCGCTTCATGGTGCATGGCGGGATGATCGATGCCCTGGCCGTGGCGGCGACGACGCTGTTCGGACGGTTATGGCCATTGGCGGTGCCGCTGGTGGGGGCGCTGGGATCGTTCGTGACCGGATCGGGCACCGCGTCCAACATCATCTTCGCCAACTTCCAGGTCGCCGCCGCCGACGGCGTGCGGCTGCCGCACGGGCTGGCGCTGGCGGGGCAAAGCGTGGGTTCGGCGATCGGCAATATCATGGCGCCGCACAACATCGTGGCCGGAACCGCCACGGTGGGGCTGGTCGGGCGGGAAGGGGAGACGCTTTCGCGCACCGTGCCGATCTGCCTTGCCTATGCGGTGGCGGCGGGCGTGCTGCTCCTGCTGCTTCAGGTCGTGCTGCCTTAGGTCAGCGCGATCTATTCACGCGCCGGGAAGATATCGCGGGTTAACTTATTCTGGTTTACGCGATGTAAACCAAGTTCTTGAGCCAATATTTCCTGCTTTACTCCGCTATTTTTTCAACGGACTTGACTTCTACATTGGGATGATTGTCTTATCCGTGCAATATTTGGCGGCGACAGCGGGCCCGGAGCGGCATTTGCAGTCTCTTCCGAAAGTTTCGTGGCAGGTCCCTGAACGCCTGCCCGCAAGGGAGTGCGTCGCCAGGACCGGCAGCGACTGGGTTCTGACGGCGTCATTTTCCGCCTCCTGTCCCAATTCACCACCGAGCGCGACAGGAGGCGGAAAATACCCCCGACCCTTTTGTCTTCTTTGTAAGCGGCGATGGAGTGTGTTCTGCGCAAGTCGAACCGACGCACCTTCTGTCATCGCCAAGTCGCGGGTGCCTGCAATAGTTTCCCTCATCTGATCCGTCTCGATTGATGATCGGAATTTTGCATGAAGGTCAGTGCAATGCGGCCTTTGAACGCATCGCGGATTCTGGCAATGTCCCGGCATCGGCAGACGATTCCGGTAAATTCCCCCACGGCGTCCGCAAGCGCCTGCCTGCCTCCGGCTATTCCATGACGTAAGCCCCATCGCCCGGAAGAGGATCCAAAAAAAAGGCCGGGAAGAGGAACCAACAAGGAGAAAATCCATGGACGCGAAGACCAGTGGCTGCCCGATGCACGGCGAACCCGTGCGATCGCTCCTCGGACGTACCAATCGGGACTGGTGGCCGAACCAGCTCAGCCTCGACATTCTGCGGCAGGGTGGGGCCGATCCCAGCCCGATGGATCCGGATTTCGATTATGCCACGGCCTTCAAGTCGCTGGACCTTGCTGCCGTAAAGGCAGACCTTACCGCGCTGATGACCGACAGCCAGCCGTGGTGGCCGGCGGACTATGGCCACTATGGCCCGTTCCTGATCCGCATGGCCTGGCACAGTGCCGGTACCTATCGCATCGGCGACGGGCGCGGCGGTGCCGGCGCGGGCGACCAGCGTTTCGCGCCGCTCAATTCCTGGCCGGATAACGCCAACCTGGACAAGGCGCGCCGCCTGCTCTGGCCGGTGAAGCAGAAGTACGGGGCCAAGCTGTCCTGGGCGGATCTGATGATCCTGGCGGGCAATGTCGCCTTCGAATCGATGGGCGCGCCAGTGCTGGGCTTCGGCGGCGGGCGTGCCGATGTGTTCGAGCCGGAAATTGCCGTTTACTGGGGCACCGAGGAGCAATGGGTCGGCCAGGGCGCCGAAACGCGCATCCAGCCGGAGCGTGAGATGGCGCTGGAAAACCCGCTGGCGGCGATCCAGATGGGCCTGATCTACGTGAACCCGGAAGGCCCTGGCGGCAATCCCGATGCGCTCGGTTCGGCCCGCGACATTCGCGAGACGTTCGCGCGCATGGGCATGGACGATATCGAGACTGCGGCGCTCACCGTGGGCGGCCACACGTTCGGCAAGTGCCATGGCGCCGGTGATGCCGCCAAGGTCGGCGCCGAGCCCGAAGGCGCCGATATTGCGCAGCAGGGCCTCGGCTGGCTGAGCGGACATGAAAGCGGCTATGGCGATCACACGATCACTTCCGGCCTGGAAGGTGCATGGACGCCCACGCCGACGAAGTGGGACATGAGCTATCTGCACATGCTGCTGGATTACGACTACGAGCTGGTCCGCAGCCCCGCCGGTGCGCAGCAATGGCAGCCGATTGGCCAGAAGCCGGAAGACATGGCCCCCGGCGCGCACAGCCCGGATCGCCGCTTGCCGACGATGATGACCACCGCCGACATGGCGTTCAAGGAAGACCCGGAATACCGCAAGATCATTGAACGGTTCCGCGCCGAACCGGCATGGCTGGAAGACCAGTTCGCCAAGGCCTGGTTCAAGCTCTGCCACCGCGACATGGGCCCCAAGGCGCGCTATCTGGGCGCCGAAGTGCCGGCTGAAGACTTCCTCTGGCAGGATCCGCTGCCCAAGGGTGGCGGTTCGACCGTTGGCGACGTGTCTGCGCTGAAGGACAAGATCCGCGCTTCGGGCCTTTCGGTGTCCGAACTGGTCTCCACCGCATGGGCCTCCGCATCGACCTATCGTTCGTCCGACCATCGCGGCGGCGCCAATGGCGCGCGCATTCGCCTTGCGCCGCAAAAGGACTGGGAGGTTAACGAGCCCGCCAAGCTGGCCAAGGTCCTGAAGGTCTATGAGGATATCAAGGCTGGATCCGGCGGCAGCGTCTCGATTGCGGACCTGATCGTGCTGGGCGGCGGCGTCGGGATCGAGAAGGCGGCGGCCGATGCCGGCACCCCGATCGAGGTGCCGTTCACGCCGGGCCGCGTCGACGCCTCGCAGGAACAGACCGACGTTGACGGTTTCGCCGTTCTTGAGCCGCGCGTGGACGGGTTCCGGAACTATCTCCAGGTGCCGTACAATGTCCCCACCGAGGAACTGCTGGTGGACCGTTCGCAACTGCTGGGCCTCAGCGCCCCGCAGATGACGGTGCTGGTCGGCGGCCTTCGCGTGCTGGGCGTCAACTTCGGCGGGTCGAAGGATGGCGTCTTCACCACGCGCGAAGGGCAGTTGACCAATGACTTCTTCGTCAACCTGCTCGACATGAAGACGGCGTGGAAGCAAGTGGATGACGAGGCGGACGAAACCTTCATCGGCACTGACCGCGCCAGCGACCAGCAGAAGTGGACGGCGACGAGGACCGATCTGGTGTTCGGTTCCAACTCGCAGCTTCGCGCATTGAGTGAAGTCTACGCTGCGGCCGATGCGGGCCAGAAGTTCGTGCGCGACTTCGTGGCTGCCTGGGTGAAGGTGATGAACGCCGATCGCTTCGACCTGGCGTAAACAGCTTTGGGTTGAAGCAGGAAGGGGCGGGGGAGTGCGGTCTCCCGCCCCTTTCCCGTGCGTGAAAGCCAGGCGGCAGGAGCTTCTGAAAATCGGATATAAAGATATCTTTATATTTGCGTCGCGCGGATCGAACGGGTAGGGACGGCGCCATCGCGGCACCCTTCGTCATCCCGATGCAGGGGCCGCTGAGGCAACACTTCCAGGAGTTAGCGCCCGTGGCCACGACCACCGCCCCCGACTACGCCATTGCAGACATCTCGCTCGCCGATTTCGGCCGCACCGAGATCGCCATTGCCGAAACCGAAATGCCCGGCCTGATGGCGCTGCGCGAGGAATACGGCGCTGCCCAGCCGCTGAAGGGCGCGCGCATCACCGGCTCGCTGCACATGACGATCCAGACCGCCGTGCTGATCGAGACGCTGGTCGCGCTCGGCGCCGAAGTGCGCTGGGCCACCTGCAACATCTTCTCCACGCAGGACCACGCCGCCGCCGCCATCGCCGCGCGCGACATTCCCGTCTATGCCATCAAGGGCGAGAGCCTGGCCGAATACTGGGACTATGTGGGCCGCATCTTCGACTGGTCGAGCGAGGGTAACCCCGACCTGACCTGCAACATGATCCTGGACGACGGTGGCGACGCCACCATGTTCGCGCTCTGGGGCGCGCGCGTCGAAGCCGGCGAGCCGCTGTTCGAACCCTCGAACGCCGAGGAAATCGAGTTCGTTCGCGCGCTCAACGCCTTCCTCAAGGCAAAGCCGGGCTACCTCTCGCGCACCGTCAACGCCATCAAGGGCGTTTCGGAAGAGACCACCACCGGCGTGCACCGTCTCTACCACCTCGCCAAGGACGGCAAGCTGCCGTTCCCCGCGATCAACGTGAACGATTCGGTCACCAAGTCGAAGTTCGACAACCTCTACGGCTGCAAGGAATCGCTGGTCGACGCGATCCGTCGCGCCACCGACGTGATGCTGGCCGGCAAGGTGGCTTGCGTTGCCGGCTTCGGCGACGTCGGCAAGGGTTCGGCTGCTTCGCTCCGCAACGGCGGCGCCCGCGTGATGGTCACCGAAATCGACCCGATCTGCGCCCTGCAGGCCGCCATGGAAGGCTATGAAGTCGTCACCATGGAAGACGCCGTGAAGCGTTGCGACATCTTCGTGACCGCCACCGGCAACGAAGCCGTCATCACCGGCGAGCACATGGAAGCGATGAAGGACAAGGCGATTGTCTGCAACATCGGCCACTTCGACAGCGAGATCCAGATCTCGGCGCTCGACAACTACGAGTGGAAGGAAGTGAAGGCCGGTACCGACCTCGTCACCTTCCCGGACGGCAAGCAGATCATCGTCCTCGCCAAGGGCCGCCTGGTGAACCTGGGCTGCGCCACCGGCCACCCCAGCTTCGTCATGTCGTCCAGCTTCACCAACCAGACGCTCGCGCAGATCGAACTCTTCACCAAGAATGACGAGTACGACAACAAGGTCTACGTGCTGCCCAAGCACCTCGACGAAAAGGTCGCCGCGCTCCACCTCGAAAAGCTGGGCGTGAAGCTCACCAAGCTTTCGAAGAAGCAGGCCGACTACATCGGCGTGCCGGAAGCCGGTCCGTTCAAGCCGGACCACTACCGCTACTGATTGGGGACGGGGTTTGGGGTGTGGCTCTGGAGTGTCACCCTTAGACCCCGTCGTCCCCGCGAAGGCGGGGATCCCGCTTCCTTCTTCCCTACCCGCACAACAAGCGGAGCCCCCGCCTTCGCGAGGGTGACGGGAAAAGAGGCGTCGAGGGTCAAACCTAACCCGCGAACAACATGGGGAGAGTACCGGTACCACGGTACTCTCCCCATTGTCTTTGTGGTCCCGGGCAAGCATAGCCGGAAGCGAATGGATCACGAACGCTTCGTACCCCTCATCATCGGGCTGCTCCTCGCCGCATGGATGCTGGCGGCGGCTTGGGCGGTGCTTTCCGCAAGAAGCCGCCAGAAACGCGCCGAAGCACAGCTTCGCTCCGCGCGCCGGTTGGGCCGCATGGTGGAGGAATCGCCAGCGATTCCGCTGCTGGTCCGTTCGGACGGCCGCATCGAAGGGCCGCCGCGCGTCGCGCAATGGCTGGGTTTCGAGGCGGTGCCCCAGTTTCTGTCCGAACTCGATGGCGGCGATCGCGGCTTGCCCACGGACAAACTGGCCGAACTGACCGAAGCAGTGCGCCGCACGCAGAAAACCGCCGCGCCGTTCCGCATGGTTGTCACCCCGCGCAATTCCGCGCGCTCGCTGGCGCTGCGCGGCCATCTGGCCGATCCCCAGGTCTCGCCCGGTGGAGCCGCGCTGGTCTGGCTCTTCGACTTTTCGGATAGCGAGGGCGAACTCGTCCGCCTGCGTGACGAGGCCGCGCGTGCGCGTGGCGATTTCACCGCGCTGGTCTCGCTGATCGAGGCGGCGCCGATGCCCATGTGGTTCCGCCGTCCGGATGGCGAGCTGCAGCTGGTGAACTCGGCCTATGTCACGGCGGTTGGCGGGGAAAGCGCGCAGGGCGTGGTCGCGGCCGGCACCGAGCTGGTGGAGATCGTCGACGGCGTCACCCCCGCGCAAGTGGCGCGCATCGCCGCGCAGAAGGGCGCGCCGATCCAGCGCATCGTTTCCACCACGATCGACGGCCAGCGCCGCGCCATGCGCGTCAGCGACCTGCCGCTGGGTGACGATGGCGTGGCGGGCTATGCGGTGGACATCGAAGACCTTGAGGAAATGTCGCGATCCTTCCGCGCGTTCCGCGATGCCCAGCGCGCCCTGCTCGATCAGCTTTCGGCGGGTGTTGCGCAGTTCGACGGCCGCAAGCGGCTCAGCTTCGCCAACCAGCCGTTCCAGCGCCTGTTCAAGCTGAACCAGAACGCACTCCAGGATCCGCCGGTGTTCGAGCGACTGCTCGACGCCGCGCGTGACGCCGGGCGCGTGCCTGAGGTCCGCGATTTCCCGGCATGGCGGCGCGAGAAGGGGGCCTGGTTCGCTTCCAGTGAAACGAACGAGGAAGCCTGGACGCTTTCGGACGGCACGCATTTGCGCATCGTCGCCCAGCCTTTGCCCGATGGCGGGCTGCTGCTGATCGCCGAGGATCGCACGGAACAACTGCGCCTTTCGGCCGTGCGCGATACGCTGCTGCGCACGCGCACCGCGATGTTCGACAGCCTGTACGAATCGGTGGCGGTCTTCGCGCCCGACGGCCGCGTGCAACTGTGGAACCGCCGTTTCGCCGCCGATTGGGGCTTGGAGACCGACTTCCTCGACACGCACCCGCATGTGGAGGCGCTGCTCAAGAAGATCGCGCCGCGCCTCAAGTTCCCGGCGGAGGTGGAGACGGTGGGGAACGTCGTGCGCGCTGCCGCGTTGGACCGCGCGCAGAAGGGTGGACGCCTTGCGCTCGCGGATGGGCGGATGCTGGAATATGCGGGCGTGCCGCTGCCGGACGGCAATGGTCTGCTGGCAGTGCTGGACATCACGGATTCGCAAAAGGCCGAAGCCGCGCTGCGTGAAAGCAACGAGGCGCTGATCGAAGCGGACGCGATCAAGACGCGCTTCCTGGCCAAGATCAGCTACGAACTGCGCACGCCGCTCACCTCTATCGGCGGTTTTGCCGAGTTGCTGGAAGCAGGCGTGGGTGGCGATCTCAACCCCGGCGGCCACGAATATGTCGCCGCCATCCTCGCTTCGGTCGATCAGCTGGGCGAGCATATCGACAGCCTGCTGGACCTTTCGCAGAGTGAGGCCGGTCTCCTGCCGCTCAAGAAGGAAGAGATCGATCCGATGCCCTTCATCCGCGCGGTGGTGGAGGAACGCTCCGCCCGCCTAGAACGCGCCGGACTGGTGCTGGATCTGCGTGCGGACGGGTTGCTGCGGCCGTTCCAGGGTGATCGCCGCCGCCTGGCCCGTGCGGTGGGCCACCTTGTCGACAACGCCATTGCCGCCTCGCCGCGTGGCCAGCGCGTCCTCGTGCAGATGGCGCGGCGCAGGTCGACAGAGGGGGAGGACGTGGTGCAGATCCTCGTGCAAGATCGCGGGCAGGGCATGGACAGTCGCAGCCTCGCGCTGGCGTTGGACGGCATGAAGCAGAGCGCCGACGGCAAGAGCGTGGAGCGTAGCCAGGGCCTCGGCCTGCCGCTCGCGCGGCAGTTGGTAGAGGCGCATGGCGGCGCGTTGCGCCTCGTTTCGGAGCGCGGCAAGGGCACCAGTGCCTTGGTGGAGTTGCCGGAATGAAGATCGCGCTTCCCGACCTTGCGGCGATGGACCGTTTCGGCCGCGCCATCGCCGATGCGCTGCGGCCCGAGGATGTAGTGGCACTGGAAGGCGGGCTTGGCGCCGGCAAGACCACACTGGCGCGCGCGATCATCGCCGGTTTGGGGCATGAGGGCGAGGTTCCCTCGCCCAGCTTCGCCATTGTCGAAGTCTACGATCCGCCGCCTCTTGGTCAATCCGCGGTGCGCCTTCCGCTGGTCCATGCCGACTTCTACCGCCTCGCCCATCCGTCGGAGGCGGACGAGATCGGGCTGGACGACTATCGGCAAGGCGCGGCGCTGATCGCGGAGTGGCCCGATCACGCGGGTGGCTTCACGCATGAGCCGGGCTGCCTCTCGATTACGCTGGAAGTTGCGGAAGAGGGGCGGATCGCCATTGTCGAAGGGGGGGCGGATTGGCGGGATCGCCTTGCGTTCTGACTTCGTCAAAACGGCGATCCCCGTTGTTGGTTTGTCGCATTTTCCGAGTCGTCAGGTGTTTCCACCTGACTTGAAAATGCTCTAGGGCGAATCCCGAAATGAGCACGATTCCCGCCAATCTCCCCGAGGGCCTTGAGCCTTTCCTTGCCGATGCCGGCTGGCATGGCGCCATTGTAGAGCCGCTGGTCGGCGATGCATCCTTCCGCCGCTATTTCCGCGTGCGTGGATCGCATGGCGAATCGGCGATGCTGATGGACGCCCCGCCCCCCACCGAGGACCCACAGCCCTTCTTGCGCGCCGCGCGCTGGCTGGACGCGAACGGCATGCGTCCCCCGCGCATTCTGGCGGAGCGGGCCGATCGCGGCCTGGTGCTGATGGAAGACTTTGGCGATGCGCGGATGCGCGACTATATCGACCAGTGGCCGGATGACGAACGCGCGATCTACAAGGGCGCCGTCGATGCGCTGGTGCAACTGCACAAGCTGCCGCCCGGGCCGTTCCTCGACTATTCGATGAGCGAATACCAGCGCGAGGTGCGCCTGTTCCTGGAATGGTATGCGCCCGCCCAGAACCTCTACGTCGATGCCGCCGGCTTCACGGCCGCTTGGGAAGCCGTGCTGGGCGAAATGCTCCCCCGCCAGCGCCCCGGCGTCACCGTGCTGCGCGACTACCATGCAGAGAACATCATGTTGCTGGGCGCGCTGGAAAAGCAGGGCCTGCTGGACTTTCAGGACGCGCTGGTCGGCCACCCGGCTTATGACCTTGTCTCGCTGCTGCAGGATGCCCGCCGCGATGTCTCGCCCGAGCTTGAGGCGGAGATGTTCGACCATTACCTGCGCGCCACCGGCGTCGATGCCGAAACCTTCCTGGCCGATTACGCCCGCCTGGGCGCGCAGCGGAACACCAAGATCGTCGGCATCTTCGTGCGCCTGTTCAAGCGTGACGGCAAGCCGCGTTATCTCGACCTGATCCCGCGCGTCTGGGCCCAGCTTGAACGCGATCTGGCCCACCCGGCGCTGGAGCCGGTGGCGCGCTGGTTCGATGCCAACGTGCCGGACGAACTGCGCGCGGCCAATGGCGGGAGCTTCACTGCATGAACCAGACGCCGCTCGCCAGCGATACCGCGATGGTGCTGTCCGCCGGTATCGGCAAGCGCATGCGTCCGCTGACCGCCACCCAGCCCAAGCCGCTGGTGCGCGTGGCCGGCAAGTCGCTGATCGACCATACGCTGGACAAGCTGGATGCGGCCGGGATCGCCAAGGCCGTCGTCAACGTCCACTATCTGGCGGACGCGCTGGAAGGGCACCTGAAGGTCCGCCGCAAGGGGCCTGAAATCGCGATCTCAGACGAGCGCGAGCAGTTGCTGGAAACCGGCGGCGGCATGGTGAAGGCCGCGCCGCTGCTGCCCGACACCTTCTTCTGCCTCAACAGCGACAACATCTGGCTCGACGGTCCGGTGGACGTGTTCCACGAGCTTTCGCTGGCGTGGGATGAGGACAAGATGGACGCGCTGCTGCTGCTGGTGCCGCACCCGCGCGCGATGAACTACCGGGGTGAGGGGGACTTCCACCTCGACACCGTGGGCCATGTGATCCGCCGCAAGCCGGGCTATGTCGCGCCGTTTATCTATTCGGGCATTCAGATCGTCTCCAAGCGCCTGCTGCGCGATGCGCCGGAAGGGCCGTTCTCCACCAACCTGCTGTGGACCCGCGCGATCGAGGAAGGGCGACTGTTCGGCATCGTTCATACCGGCCTGTGGTTCGAAGTGGGCTCGCCGGACATGATCAAGCCCACCGAGGAATGGCTGACCCGTGCCTGATAGGGGCGGGCCGAAAGTCCACTCCATTGCTGCCCACCGCGGTTTCGCCGATGCCCTGGTGGCGGGGCTGGCCGCACGACATGGGGAGGGCGAACTCGGCTTCGCGCGGCTGACGCTGCTGCTGCCGAGCCGCCGCGCGGTGCGCACGGTGACGGAAGCGTTCGTGCGCCACGCCGGCGCGGTGGAAAAGCCCGGCCTGCTGCTGCCACGCATGGCGGTGGTGGGCGATCTCGACCTTGATGAGACGCTGGGCCCGCTGCTCGATCCGCTGGGCGCGGCAGACATTGCACCTGCCGCCGATCCCACGCGGCGCTGGCTGCGGCTTGCCCATTTTCTGCGCGAAGTGGATGGCGATGCGGCGGGGAAGGGCGCGGCCCTGCTGCGCCGCGCCTGGGAACTCGGCCGTACGATGGATCGCCTGCTGGTCGAGGGGATTGCCCCGCTCGATCTGATGAGCGAGCGGGTGATCGGCGTCGTCGGCGAACTCGCCAGCCACTGGACGGACAACACGCGCACGTTCCTGAAAGTGCAGCAATACTGGCTGGCGGAACTGGCCGAGCGCGGCGAGATCGACGCGCCGGAACGCCGCAACCAGTTGTTCGAGCATGCCGCGCGCGAATGGCGCGCCGCGCCGCCGCCGTTCCCGATCGTTGCGGCCGGCGTGACGAGCGCCTCGCCCGCACTGGCGAAAATGCTGCGGGTCGTCAGCGAATTGCCCGAAGGCAGCGTGGTGCTGCCGGACTTCGACCTTTCGCTGCCGGAAGACGTGTGGGACGAGCTTGGCACTGCCGGCAATTCGGCCGAGCCGGAAGACCCGCCGTTCGGCCCGCATGACGCGGTTACGCACCCGCAATATCACCTGAAGCTGTTGCTGAACCGCATGGGCGTCTCGCGCGAGGAAGTCTCCGCATGGCATCGCTCCGGCCCCGGTGCATCGCCGCCGTCGCGCAGCACGGTGATTTCCAACCTGTTCCTGCCGCCGCAGGCGTCCACGTTGTGGGTGGACCTGCCGGTAGAGAAGCGCCGCCTGCCCGGTGTGCGCCTGATGGAAAGCCCGCATCCGGAACAGGAGGCGCAGGCCATCGCCATTCTGGTGCGAGAGGCACTGGAAGTGCCCGAGCGCCGCGTCGCGGTCATCACCCCGGATCGCGGGCTTGCGGCGCGCGTGGTCGCGCATCTCACCCGCTGGGGCATTGCCGCCGACGACACTGCCGGTCAGCCGCTTTCGCAGACGGCGGCCGGACGTCTCATGCTGCTGCTGGCCGAAGTGATGGCCGATCAGGCCGCGCCGGTGCCGCTGATCGCCTTGCTGGTCCACCCGCTGGCGGGTGCGGGAGAGGGCCGCGCCCGCTGGCTGGAATCCGCGCGCAAGCTGGACCGCGAACTGCGCGGGCCGCGCCCCGGTGGTGGCCTTGCCGCACTGGCGGAGATTGCCCAGGCTCGCAAACTGGGCGAGTGGTGGGACGAAGTGGAAGCCGTGCTGGCGCCGCTTTTCGCGCTGGCGGAGGGCGATCCGCTCGACATGATGCTGGGCAAGCTGGTCGATGCGGCGGAACTTCTCTGCGGAGAGGCGATCTGGTCCGGTGCGGACGGGCGCGCACTCAGCGCTATGGTGGAGGATTTGCGCGCTGCCGCCGCCTCGGCGGGTACGTTGTTCGATCCGCGCGAACTCCATGCCACGCTGCGCGATGTGATGGACCGCGCCGCGGTGCGTCCGCCATGGGGCGGGCATCCGCGTGTATCGATCTACGGTCTGCTGGAAGCGCGCATGAGCCGCGCCGATCTGGTGATCTGTGGTGGACTGGTGGAGGGGACCTGGCCCGCGTCGCCTTCGCAGGATGCGCTGTTGCCGCCTGCCGTGCTGCGCGCGCTGGGCGTGCCGGGTGCGGACTTCCGCATCGGCCTTGCTGCGCATGACCTTGCCGCAGCATTGGGCGCACCCGAAGTGGTGCTGAGCTGGGCATTGCGCGATGCCGGAGGCCCGGTGATCCCGTCGCGCTTCGTGCTGCGCGTGAAGGCGCTGTTGGGCGAGCAGGCGGAGCGCCATGTCGAGAGCGAGGCACCTCGTCTTGCCCGCATGATCGACGATGCCGTGCCGGTGCCGGCCCATCCGCGTCCGCAACCGATGCCGAGCGTGGATCAACGCCGCGTCGATCTGTCGGTTACCGGGCTCGATCGCCTGCGCGGCGATCCTTACGAGTTCTACGCCAATGCCATCCTTGGCCTCTCGCGCCTCGATGCGTTGGATGCGGAGCCGAGCGCGGCGTGGAAGGGCGAAGTCGCGCACCTTGTCATGGAGCGCTGGCACCGCGCGGGTGAGCCGGTCGACGGGTTGCACGCGATCGCGCAGCAGGTGCTGGTGGAGAAGAACGCGCACCCATTGATGCGCGCGCTTTGGTGGCCGCGCCTGTCTGCTGCGCTCGATACGTTTCGCGATCTGGTGCTCGCGCACAAGACCCATGGCCGCCGCGTCATCGCCACGGAGGCGAAGGGCGGCATGGATTATCGCGGCATCAAGGTTCATGGCCGTGCCGACCGGCTTGACCGGCTGGCGGATGGCAAGCTGGGTGTGGTCGATTACAAGACCGGCTCGCCGCCGACGACGCGCCGCGTGGAGGAAGGCTTTGCGCTGCAACTCGGCCTAGTGGCGATGATCGCCGAGGCGGGCGGGTTCAAGGACCTTGAGGAAAAGGTCATCCAGGGCGAGGCGGAGGCGTTCGAATACTGGTCGATGGCCAAGAACAAGGATTCCATCGGCTATACCACCACCCCGCTGAAGGAAGGCAGCAAGCGCACCGGCGTGCTGCCCGATGAGTTCATGCCGCATACCGAGGACTATCTGAACGACGCGCTGGACCGCTGGATCCTCGGCACCGAACCCTTCACTGCTAGGCTCAATCCGGAACTGGGCTCGTACGCCGATTACGACCAGCTGATGCGGTTGGACGAGTGGATCACCTCGCTCGGCGGCCGTCCCCAGCCCAAGGCGGAGGAGGGCGCATGAGCGGCCCGGCTACCGTCCATCCGCTGCACGGCAACCAGATGCTGGCGGTGGACCCGCGCGATAGCGTGTGGCTTTCGGCCTCGGCCGGCACCGGCAAGACGCAGGTGCTGTCCTCGCGCGTGCTGCGGCTTTTGCTGCAGGAGGGCGTTTCGCCTTCGCAGGTGCTGTGCCTTACCTTCACCAAGGCCGGCGCCACCGAAATGGCGGCGCGTATCAACGGCACGCTGGCCGAATGGGTTCGTCTGGAAGAGACGCAGCTATTCCTGCGCCTGGACGCCATCGGCGCGCCCACCGATCCCGATACGATGGCCCGGGCGCGCACGCTGTTTGCTGCGGTGCTCGATTGCCCGGGCGGTGGGTTGCGGATCGACACCATCCACGCGTTCTCGCAATGGCTGCTGGCGACGTTCCCGCTGGAGGCCGGGCTCGTTCCCGGCACCCGGCCGATGGAGGACCGTGAGCGGACCTTGCTGGCACGGCAGGTGCTTTCCGACCTGTTGGTGGAGGCGGAACAGGCCGCGCTGGGCGACACGCATCTGCTGCGCGCCATTGCCCAGCTTTCGCTGCGCCATGGCCCGGATTCGGTGATGGACTTCCTGCTGCGTTGCGCGAACGCGCGGGAGGCGTGGTTCGGGCCGGGATCGTGGCAGGCGGGCGACATGCGCGATCATGTGCTGCGTCTGCTTGGCCTGCCCGGCGACGCGGGCGAGGACATGCTGGCGGCGATGTGCGCGGACGATCAGTTCGACGTGCGTTCGCTGCGCCGGTGCTGCGAAGTGCTGGCCGAATGGAACACCGCCACCGCGCACAAGGCGACCGATGTGCTGGTGCCCTGGCTGATGCATTCGCCGGCCAAGCGCGCCGAGCAGGTGGACGATATCTATGGCGCGCTGTTCACCAAGGACGACGCAGTCCGCAGCGCCAAGAACCTTGCGAAGTTCGAGCCGGATTACGAAGGCTATGCCACGCGCGTGGGCGAATGCCTGGCCCGTATTCGCGAGGTGAAGGCGCTGTTGGGGCTGGCCGATCGGCTCGTCCCCGCGCTGCGCCTTGGCCGTGCCTTCGCCATCGCCTGGGACGAGGCGAAGCAGCGCGAAGGCCTGATCGACTTCGACGACCAGATCCGCCGCGCTGCCGACCTGCTGCGCGGGCAGGCATCCGCCGACTGGATCCGCTACAAGCTGGACCGCCGCTTCGACCATATCCTGGTGGACGAGGCGCAGGACACCAACGCCGCGCAGTGGGACATCGTCTTCGCCATGGCGGAGGAGTTCTGGGCCGGTGAAGGCCAGCATGAGGGGGGGCATCTCGACCTGATGCGCACGCTCTTCGTGGTGGGCGACTACAAGCAGGCGATCTTCCGCTTTCAGGGCACCAGTCCGGAAAACTTCCGCCGCGCGGCGGACCGCGTGCGCGGGCTGATGGACGATGCGGCGGACAACGCCGATATGCTGCGCAGCGCGATCATGCCGCGCCGGCTTGTCGAACTGGGTCTGGACCGAAGCTTCCGCACCGCGCAGAAAGTGCTCGATTTCGTGGACGACGCCATCGGCGGCATCGGTCATGGCAATTTCGGCCTCGACCGTCCGGCGGAGCGCCATGTCGGGCAGGAACGGCCCGGTTACGTCGCGCTGTGGCGGCCGGTGGCCGAGGAGGTCGACGAAGAAGAACCCCTCGAAACCGATGACAACGACGGTGCGCAGCCCAACTGGCTTTCGCGTCCGGATCGCCAGATGGCGGAGCGGATCGCGCAACAGGTCAAGGCATGGCTCGATCCCACCGGGCCGGGCTTTGCGCTGCACAAGGGCAAACCTCGCCGCGCCCATGCGGGCGACATCATGGTCCTGGTCCGCCAGCGCAAGGAACTGGCCGGGCTGATCGTCGCGCGGCTTCATGCGGCGGGCGTGCCGGTGGCGGGCGTGGACCGTCTGCGACTGGGTGCGCCGCTGGCGGTGAAGGACTTGATCGCCGCGCTGCGCTTTGCGGTGCAGCCGCTGGACGACCTGACGCTGGCCAGCCTGCTCGTCTCGCCATTGGTGGGCTGGAGTCAGGAGCAATTGCTGCGCTTCGGCCATCGAGAAAAGCGCGTGCGGCTATGGGATCACTTGCGCACGCAATCCGGCCCCGAAATCGGCATGGCCATGCAGCAGTTGGGCGATCTGCTGGCGCTGGCGGACTATGCACCGCCGCAGGCCACGCTGCACTGGTTGCTGGTCGGCCCGTGGCAGGCCCGCCGCAAGCTGGTCGCGCGGCTGGGCACCGAGGCGAACGACCCGATCGACGAACTGGTCAACGCCGCGCAGGCCTATGTCATGACCGATACGCCCAGCCTGGCGGGCTTCCTGGCATGGTTCGACGCCGGGGATGGCGAGTTGAAGCGAGAGGCCGATGCCGCGCAGGGCCTTGTCCGCGTGATGACCGCGCACGGATCGAAGGGCCTGCAGGCGCCCATCGTCATCCTTGCCGACGCCACCGGCAATCCCGAAGCCGCCCGCGAACGGGGCTTCGAACTCTCCGACCCGCGCGAGGCGCGCCGCAAGGTGCCGCTGCCGCCGCTGGCGAAGGACGAGAAGGTCGGCCGCATCGCCGCGCAGATCGCCGACAATCGCGAAGGGGACGAGCAGGAGCACTGGCGCCTGCTCTACGTCGCCATGACCCGCGCCGAGGAAGCGCTGTTCGTCGGCGGCGCGCTGGGCAAGCGCGATACGGACGGCCCGGCTGAGAAAAGCTGGTTCGCCCGCTTGCGCACGCTGTTCGAGGACGGCGCCGAGGTGGAGGACGCGATCTGGGGCATGCGGTGCGAATACGGCACGCCGCCCGCGCCGCTTCCGGCCGAGGTCGTTTCCGTCGAACTGCCGCTGCGCGAGCCGCTGCCGCGTTGGCTGGAGCGCGTGGCCCCCGCCGAACCGCGCCCGCCGCGCCCGCTGGCACCGTCCGCACTGGGTGAGGACGATGCCCCCGATCCGCCGTTCCCGCCCGGAGCCGGCCGCGATGCCCTGCGGCGCGGTACGCTGGTGCACAAGCTGCTGGAACGCCTGCCGCAAGTTTCGATCGATGCGCGTGAGGAGGCAGGCTGGCAGTGGCTGGCCCGCAACGCCGCCGATCTGGATGAAACCGCGCGTCAGGCCATGCTGGACAGTGCCTTGGCGGTGCTGGGCAATCCCGATTGGGCGGACCTGTTCGGGCCGCAGAGCCTTGCCGAAGTGCCGGTGGCCGCCGTCGTCGGCGGGCAGGTGGTCGCGGGCACGATCGACCGTCTGGTGGTGGAGCCCGACCGCGTGCGACTGGTCGATTACAAGACCGCGCGCCGTCCGCCGGAACGGCTGGATCAGGTGCCGCGGGGCGTCCTGCGGCAGATGGCGGCCTATGCCGCCGCGCTGGAAGTGGCCTTTCCGGGCCGTGCGGTGGAGGTGGCCTTGCTCTACACTTCCGTTCCGCGTCTGATCGAAGTTCCGCGCGCGGCGCTGGAGGCGAACAAGCCGGACTTTGCACAGGTCCAGTAAAGCTATGTGGTTGGGGACGTTGCCACGCAACAATTCGTCCCTAGATTGCGTTCAACCCGAGATACCCCCGAGGAGTTCAATTTCATGGCGACCATCGCTGTTACCGACGCCAGCTTCGAAGACGACGTTCTGAAGTCCGACAAGCCGGTGCTCGTCGATTTCTGGGCCGACTGGTGCGGCCCCTGCAAGATGATCGGCCCCGCTCTCGAAGAGATCAGCGAGGAACTGGGCGACAAGGTGACCATCGCCAAGATGGACATCATGGCCAACACCGGCATCCCGGCCGAGATCGGCGTGAAGTCGATCCCGCTGATGGTGCTGTTCAAGGACGGCCAGGCCGTTGCGCAGAAGCTGGGCGCCGCGCCCAAGAGCGCACTGAAGGGCTGGCTCGAAGGCGAACTGTAAAGAGTTCGCCGGGGCACCGATTTCCCCGAGCAGTAAGTGCAAAAACCCCTTCGGCAGCGATGCCGGAGGGGTTTTTGTTTGCTTCGTGTAAACGGACTCTCAGTCCTTGCGGACCAGAGCCACGCGCAGTCCGGCGTCTCCATCCACCGTGATGGCTTGCCCATTGGACAGGCTGACGTTTTGCGTCATCTGGATGGTGCGATCGCCCGCGCCCGCGCAGTTGTCGAGATCGGCCGGGCGTGTCCACTCGATCCGGAGGGCATAGCTGTCCGGATTGCTTTCGCCGGAGTAGCTTTGGTTGAGCGATACGGTCACCCGGCGGGATACGTTCTGGCGCCGTGATGGCACATCCACGCAGCGGGTGGGCGCGGCATCGCTCTTTTCCTGCGAATAGCGTGCGCCAGCACCGCGGGATACCGCCAGTTCACCCCTGCCACAGCAGTTCCGATCCGGCCGTCACGCGTACATTCACACGCTGCACGCGGTCGGTGCCGCTTGTACCGACGGCTCTGGGCGTAAGAACCGGCGGCGGGATGGCCGTGGTCTGGATGGGTGGGGGCGGCGGCGCGGCGGCAATCGCGGTCTGGGCCATTAACAGGGCAAGCATAGTTGGCATCGTTCATTCCCCTTGTCGCAAGGGTACGGCTATCTCGCCCGGGAATTTAAGAATGCATTACGTTCGGCAGAGAGTGGCGATTACAATTTGGTCAAGATCAGGATGATGCAATCATTGCATAATTCCAGATTGGGCGGTGTTGGCCGCATGGTTGGGCGATTGCGGGTTTGCTGCAGCAAGGACCAACTCGGCGTGCGGGAGCTGATCGAGCGCCAGCCGTTTCCACAACGGATGATGGGCAATTCGGGTGCACAATGCCGCCCAGAAAGCGCCTTCGCCTGAGAGCGGATGCCCGTCGTTCTTGGGCCAGGCGCGATGCAGCAGGTCTTTCGCAAGATCGGCGTGACCCGACAGGGCCAGATCGGCAAGGGCTTGGACCGTTACGGGCGTGCCCGTGCCTGATTCCGGTGGATAGAGTTGGGCAACCGCATGTCTGTCTTTCGCCCATTCGTGCAGTTCATGGCGCATCGCGGCCAGGCGGGCCTCAAGTTGCCGGGCAGATGGAGGAAATTTGCCCAGGGCGACGAAATCGAGCGCGAAATCGCCACCTTGCGGGCTCGATTTCCAGCGAACGGGCAGGTTCACGATTATCGCCCCGGCATGAGGGGCGCCGTTGAAGAACTCGATATCGAAAGGCAGCTCGAACGCGGGCAAGGGGCCTTCCGAGTGGACCGCCACGCTATCCATCCGCTCACCCTGCAACTGGCGTATCGCAAGTGCTGGCGTCAGCGTGACGACGAACAGATCGCCAAAACCGCCCGAGCCGCCACTGTCGCCAAGGATCACCAGGCTCGGCGCGGAGGCTGGCGAACTTGCGATCCACAAGGGCGTCACACTCATATACCTCGCGCCCAGCGGCGTAACCTTTTTGCCCTGCTGGACGGCGACGCCACGGCAGAAGTCGTCGGTATCGCCGCCGGGCGGGCAGGGGGTGACGATCACGGCATCGCTGCCGTTCTGCCAGATTGCGCCCAGGGGTTGAGGGGCGGCTTCGGCAACTCCGGCGAGTGCCAGCGAAGGAAGACTTGCGAGCAGAAAGAAGGGGATACGCATCCGAAGCCGCCTGTGAAATGCGGCTTCAAGTCTCAACCGGCGCGCTTCGCCGGTCAAGGCGGCGTCCATGTGCTTTCAGGGGAAAGCGATTTTCCTACCTCGCCGCGATCTGTCACTGTTCGGGAAGGCAAGGTTCTTTGAAATCGTCGGAAATCCGGGGCTGTACCGCTCGCAAGGTGACAGATGGAGCGTCCAAGGTGACACTTTGGCACAAGGTGACGCCTTTTGCCTCAGGACCGTGTCAACCGTGTCAACCGAAGTGTCACCTTGTGGCGGAGGCGATCAGGCCTCCAGGGCGGCGAGGCGGGTGGCAAGGTCTTCGAACAGCGCGGGCGATGCGGCGCCGATCAGGCCCTTCCGCTCGATCTCGTCCACGCGATAGGGGCTGCCATCCGGGCGCGCGGCCATGCCGCCGGCTTCGTTGAGGAACAGCGCGCCGGCTGCGTGGTCCCACGGCAGGGTGCGCTCGAAGATGGCCACGTCGTTCTGGCCGAGCGCGAGACGGGGATATTGCTCGGCGGCGCAGCGGGGGATGTCGACCATGCGGTAGTGCGGGGCGACTTCCGTGCGGATGCGTTCGCGGCGCGATTCGTCGGTGAAGATCAGCGAGATCGCGGCGACGGGCGGCTCCTCGCCGGTGGCACGGGCGCTGAGGCGTTCGCCGTTCACCCAGGCGCCGCCGCCGGCCGATGCGTGGCAGAATCGGCCGGTCAGGCAATCGAGGATCCAGCCGCCCAGCGTCTCGCCCTTGTCGGCCAGCGCGATCAGCATGCCGAAAGGCGCCTTGCCCGAGGCGAAGTTGTTGGTGCCGTCGAGCGGGTCGACGATCCAGCAGAGCCGGTCCTTCAGCTTCAGCAGTTCGTTCTCGTCGGCGAAGGTCGCTTCCTCACCCACCACGGCGGCTTCGGGCAGGAGGGCGGTGAGGCGTTCGGTCAGGATCGCCTCGCTCTGCCGGTCGGCCACAGTGACGACGTCGTTCACCGCCTTGCTGATGATCTGCTCGCTCGTCAGCGACTGGTAGAATGGCAGGATCACATCGCGGGTAACCTCGCGCATGATCGTTTCGACCGCGATGTGGAGCGTGGGGGTGATCATGCGAAAGGCCTTCAGTGTGGGGGTCAGGTAAGCGGGATCATGACCTGCTGGGCATAGCCCTTGCGCTCACGGATGCGGGCGTACCATTCGGTGAGCGCCGGGAACTCCGGTCGCTCCAGCCCGAATTGGTCGAGCGGCAGGCTGAACCAGGTGTAGGCGTAGACGCCCATGGGAATGTCGCCGATGCCGAACTGGCTGCCGGAGAGCCAGGGCTTTTCGGTGAGGGCGCGCTCCAGCACGGTTAGATGGGCGATGCAGGTCTTCACGTCGCGGTCGATGGCGGCCATGTCCCACCGATCGCGCGGGGTGCGGGCCATCGCCAGGAAAGGCACTCGCTGCGCCTCGGCATAGGTGATCTGCCAGTCCATCCAGCGGTTGGCCAGCGCCCGGTCGATGGGGTCGCGCTGGAACCAGCGCTCACCGCCGTATTCGGCCGCCATGTAGCGCAGGATCGCGTTCGATTCCCAAAGCGAGAGCTTGCCGTCCTCGATCATCGGCACCAGCCGGTTCGGGTTCTTGGCGAGGTACTCGTCCGTATAGCCGAACTGGCCGCCGATATCGTGGCGGACGTAGTTCAGGCCCAGTTCCTCTGCGAACCAGGCGACCTTCTTGACGTTGTGGGAGTTGAGACGACCCCAGATCGTGAACACGGGTGCGGCCATCGCTTAGCTCCGATAATCAGCGTTGATCGAGATGTAGCCGTGCGTCAGATCGCAGGTCCACACGGTGGCGGCGCCTTCGCCAAGGCCCAGATCGACCTCGATGGTGACGTCCTGCCCCTTGAGGTGGGCGGCGACGGGGGTCTCGTCGTAGTCGGCGAGCGGCAGCCCCTCGCGCGCGGCCCAGGTGCCGCCGAAGCCGATCGAGAGCTTGTCGCGGTCGGCCGGTTCGCCCGCCTTGCCCACGGCCATGACGACGCGGCCCCAGTTGGCGTCCTCGCCCGCGATCGCGGTCTTCACCAGCGGCGAGTTGGCGATGGCCATGCCGACCTTTCGGGCGCTTTCATCGGAAACGGCGCCGGAAACAGCCACTTCGATGAACTTCTGCGCGCCTTCGCCATCGCGCACGACGAGGTGGGCCAGCTGGCGGCAGACGTCATGGATCGCGGCGGCAAAGGCGTGGGCGCCGGGCGAGGCGATCGAGGAGATCGGCGCGTTGCCGGCCTTGCCGGTGGCGAAGGCAAGTACGGTGTCGCTGGTGGAAGTGTCCGAAATCGACGGTGATGCAGGAGAAGGTGCGGAAGTTCGCGGCGGAGAGGCATTCCTGAAGGAAGGCAGGCTCCACGGCGGCGTCGGTGAAGATATAGCCCAGCATCGTCGCCATGTCCGGCGCGATCATGCCCGAGCCCTTGATGACGGCGGCAAGAGTGACCTTAATGTCGCCGATCATGGCGGTGGCCGTGGCGCCCTTGGCGAACGTGTCGGTGGTGGAAATCGTGTTGGCCACCTCTTCCCACGAGCAGGGCTCTGCGGTGAGCGCCTTCTCCACGCCTTCGCGCGCCTTGTCCTTGGGCAGCGGCACGCCGATCACGCCGGTGGAAGAGACGAAGACCTGTTCGCGCGGGCAGCCGATATGGGCGGCAACCTGGTCCATGATCTGCTCCACCGCCTCACGCCCGCGGTAGCCGGTGAAGGCGTTGGAATTGCCGGCGTTGACGACGAGTGCGCGGGCGTGGCCCTGCTTCACATTGTCACGGCCCAATTCCACTTCGCTGGAGCAGCACAGGTTCCTGGTGAACACGCCGGCAACGGCGGTGCCTTCGTCCAGCTCCACATACGTCAAGTCGCATCGGCCCCAGTCCTTGTACCCGGCACGCACGACGTGCGGGGTGACGCCGGCGATCGGCGGCATGGCGGGGAAGGGCGAGGCGAGCGGTGAGGTGGGATAGGCCATGGCGGGTGCGTAGCGCATGACCATGACAGGTCAATAGTCGCTGCAATTCCAGATCGCCTCGCAAGTATCATGGCGATCTTCCGTGCGTAAATCGGGTTGCGGCGCTCTCTTGTGTGGACAGGGCGGAAAGCGGCCCCTATCTGATCCGCCATGGCAAACCGCCTGCTACTCACCCTGCTGGCCCTGTTGACGGGCCTTGCCGCGCAGATCGGCCCTGCCGATGCGCGCGCGTCGCAGGTGGCCAGCCTGCAGGTCGTGCTGACCGAAGCCGCCGTGGCCGCCAAGGCTCCGCGCGCGCCGGTGGCCTTGGCCCAATTGCCCGAACCCGGGCTGCGCAACACCCGTCGCCATGCGCCGCCGCTTGTCGCGGTGCCGGATTCGCCGGCGGTGCCTTCGGTCCTGACCGGGATAGACCGGGCGCGCGAATAAGCGCGCCGTCTGCATTTCGCATCTTCGCGAAAACCTAATTTCACGCGCTCCGCCACGGGCGGTTGCGCGCATATTCGACATTCTCGACTTAAAACGAAAACAGGGATTCCCGCCATGTTCGGCGCACTCGCCAAGTCCATTTTCGGCTCGTCCAACGACCGCTACGTCAAGTCGCTCGACAAGATCGTCGCCCAGATCAACGCTTTCGAGCCCGTCCTTGAAGCGATGAGTGATGACGAACTGAGCGCGCAGACCGCCAAGTTCCGTCACCAGCTGTCCGAAGGCAGCACGCTGGATCAGATCATGCCCGAAGCTTTCGCTACCGTGCGCGAAGCGTCGAAGCGCGTGTTCGGCATGCGCCACTTCGACGTGCAGCTGATCGGCGGCATCGTGCTCCACCGCGGTGAAATCGCGGAAATGCGCACGGGTGAAGGCAAGACGCTGGTGGCAACCACCGCCACCTACCTCAACGCGCTGGAAGGCAAAGGCGTCCACGTTGTTACCGTCAACGATTACCTCGCCCGCCGCGACGCGGAGCAGATGGGCAAGCTGCACGGTTTCCTGGGCCTGACCGTCGGCGTGATCGTGCCGAACCTCAACGAGTACGAGCGTCGCGACGCCTATGGCGCCGACATCACGTATGGCACCAACAACGAATTCGGCTTCGACTACCTGCGCGACAACATGAAGCATGAGCGCAGCCAGATGGTGCAGCGCCCCTTCAACTTCGCGATCGTCGACGAAGTCGACTCGATCCTGATCGACGAAGCGCGCACGCCGCTGATCATTTCGGGCCCGACCGACGACAAGTCGGAACTCTACATGCAGGTCGACGTCGTCGTTAAGCAGTTCCTGCCCGAGGACTACGAGACCGACGAGAAGACCAAGAACATCAGCCTGACCGAAGACGGCGTCGAGAAGGCGGAGCGTATGCTCGAAGCCGCCGGCCTGCTGGTCGGTTCGAACCTCTACGACGTAGAGAACACGCAGGTGGTCCACCACCTCGACCAGAGCCTCAAGGCCGTGGTCATGTTCAAGCGCGATACGGACTACATCGTGAAGGACGACAAGGTCGTCATCATCGACGAGTTCACCGGCCGCATGATGGATGGCCGCCGTTGGTCGAACGGCCTGCACCAGGCAGTCGAGGCCAAGGAAGGCGTGCGGATCGAGCCGGAGAACCAGACGCTCGCCTCGATCACCTTCCAGAACTACTTCCGCATGTACCCGAAGCTTTCGGGCATGACCGGCACGGCTGCCACCGAGGCGGCCGAGTTCTACGACATCTACAAGATGAACGTCGTCACCATCCCGACCAACGTGCCGATCCAGCGCATCGACGAAGAGGACGAGTTCTACAAGAACACGCTCGACAAGTTCGGCGCCATCGCCAAGCTGATCCGCGACAAGCACGAGATCGGCCAGCCTGTCCTCGTCGGCACGGTGTCGATCGAGAAGTCGGAACTGCTGTCGGACTTCCTGACCAAGGAAGGCGTCAAGCACTCCGTCCTCAACGCCCGTTTCCATGAGATGGAAGCGCACATCGTCGCGCAGGCCGGCAGCCTTGGCGCGGTGACGATCGCCACCAACATGGCCGGTCGCGGCACCGATATCCAGCTGGGCGGCAACGTCGAGTTCCGCGTGGAAGACGAACTGCGCGACATGGCCGAAGGTCCGGAGCGCGATGCCGCCATCGCCACGATCAAGGCCGAAGTGGCCGAGCAGAAGCGCTTCGTCCTTGCGGCAGGCGGCCTCTGCGTGATCGGCACGGAACGTCACGAGAGCCGCCGCATCGACAACCAGCTGCGCGGCCGTTCGGGCCGTCAGGGCGATCCGGGCCTGTCGAAGTTCTACCTCTGCCTTGAGGATGACCTGCTGCGCATCTTCGGGCCGGACACCCTGTTCGCCAAGATGATGAACAGCAATCTGGCCGATGGCGAGGCGATCGGTTCCAAGTGGCTGTCCAAGGCGATCGAGACCGCGCAGAAGAAGGTCGAGGCGCGCAACTACGAAGTGCGCAAGCAGGTCGTCGAATACGACGACGTGATGAACGACCAGCGCAAGGTCATCTACGAGCAGCGTTCGGACATCATGGATGCCGACACGGTCGACGATGTCGTGATCGACATGCGCAACGACACCGTGAACGCCATCGTTGCCGATACCTGCCCGCAGGGTTCCTATCCGGAGCACTGGAATATCGAGGGGCTGAAGACCAAGTCGGCGGAAATGCTGGCGCTGGAAGTCCCGATCGAAGCGTGGATCGACGAGGACGGGATCGATCCCGAACTGATCGAGGAACGCATTGCCGCCATGGCTGAGGCGCACATGGCCGAGAAGATGGCCAATGACGATCCGGCGATCTGGCGTCAGGTCGAAAAGTCGATCCTGCTCGATCGTATCGACCACTACTGGAAGGAGCACCTCGCCACGCTGGACGCGCTGCGTCAGGTGGTGTTCCTGCGCGCTTATGCCCAGAAGACGCCGATCAACGAGTACAAGACCGAAGCCTTCGGCCTGTTCGAGCGCATGCTGGAAACCATCCGCGAGGATGTGACCCGCATTCTCTCGGTCAGCCAGCTGCAGATTCCGGAGCCGGTGCAGCTTCCCGAACTGCCGGACTTCCTGACCGGCCACATCGATCCGCTGACCGGTATCGACAACTCGAACGACGGCGACGGTTCGGCCCTGATGCCCGAACTGTTCGGCTCGCTGGCGGGCAGCCCGCAGGCCGGCGTCGGCCCCGGCGCCACGGGTGAGAACCCCTATGCGGACCTGCCGATCAGCCGCAACGCCCTGTGCCCCTGCGGTTCGGGCCAGAAGTACAAGCACTGCCACGGCGCTTTGGCGTAAGGCGGAAACGGAAAACGGCGGCCGTTGCATCTGCAACGCCCGCCGTTCCCTGGAGAGTTCTTCAAGGGGCCATGGCGCAATGCCGTGGCCCCTTTCTCTATGTCAGAAGCTGACGCCCAGCGTGCCGCGCACGGTACGCGGCGCGCCGTAATAGGCCTGATCCCACTGGAGGCTGGTCCAGTACTTCACGTTGGTCAGGTTATCGAGGTTGACCGCAAGCGAGACGTTCCTGGTCACCTGATAGCGGGCCATCAGGTCGACGATCACGTATTCGGACTGCGCGATGTAGTCGTTGTGGATCTTGCTCTGATACCGGGCCGAGGCGCCCAGACGCAGGTCGTTGAAGAACTGCGGGGTATAGCTGGCGTTCAGGCGAACCGTGTGGCGCGGAATGAAGGCGCGTGCGTTGTTGCCCTCGTCGTCCTCGATATCGGTCCAGGCATAGCCGCCGGAGACCTGCATCCCGGCGAAGACTTCGCCGGAGACGTCCACCTCGACGCCGTGCGACTTGGCGTCGACGGCTTCGTAGATCGTCTGGAGCATCTTGGGGTCGAAGCCGATCGATTGGGCGACGTTGTCCTGCTGCGTCTTGAACACGGCGACGGCGGCTGTCAGCTTGCCGCCGTTCCATTCGCCCTTGATACCGGCTTCGTATGTCTTGCCCTCAAGCGGGGCGATGTTCGAATAGTCGGCGGTCAGGTAGACTTGCGGGCTGAAAATCGTGGCATAGCTGGCATAGGCGGTCAGGTTGTGGGACAGGTCGAAGGTCAGGCCGGCAAAGGGCAGGAACTTCGTCTTGTCGAAATGGAACGGCGCGTCATAGCTGCTGCCGCTGCGCTTTGCGTTGGTGACGTTGGCGCCCAGCATTAGCTTCAGCGGATCGGCCAGTGACAGGCGGACAAGGCCGTAGGCGCTGGCAATCTTGGTCGTGTAGTCGGCGGTGACGCTGTAATCGCCCCAGTTCGGATAGGGGAAGCTGCCTTCGAAGGCGCTGTTGCCCGGCAGCGGCGTGCCGATCGCGTCGCCATCGACCGATTCCTGCTCCACCAGCTTCGACTGGCCGTAGTTGACGCCCAGAACCACGTCATGCTCGCGCCCGGCGACATGGATCTTGCCGGTGATGTTGGCATCCACCGTCGTCTCGCGCAGCTTGTCGAGATAGGCGCCGGGATAGGCGAGCAGCGAATCCGTGCTGTAGTAGACATAGAACAGCTTGGAATCCTGATTGCGCGCGCGGCGCAGCACGGAAACCTTGCCGACCCAGCCATTGCCGAAATCGTGGGTTACGTCGCCGAACAGGTTGCGGTCCAGCGAGTACCAGGTCGACCAGGGCTGGGCCGAGTTGGTCGAGCGAGGATAGGTGGCCGGCGTGCCGTCGGCATTGGTGAAGGGCAGGGCGCCCCAGCTGACGCCGCGCGGATCGCTTTCCTGCCAGGAATAGCCGACCGTGGCTACGGTATCCGGGCCGAGATCGGCGGCCGCGACGCCGTAAAGCGTCAGGCGCGAGGTATGGTAGTAATCGAGGTAGGAATCGCCATCCTGATAGGAGGCCACGAAGCGTGTGCGGATCGAACCGTCCTCGTTCAGCGGCGTGTTCACATCCACGTCGCCCCGGATCTCGTTGTAGGATCCGTAGCTGAGGCTGGCGGTGCCGCCCAGATCCTTGGTCGGGCGCTTGCGCACGAAGTTGATCGCGGCGGAGGGATTGCCCGTTTGCGAAAGCAGGCCGGTGGCACCGCGCACGATGTCCACGCGCTCGAAGATCGAGGTGTCGATCTGGCCGTTCTGCAGGCCATAGCTGAGCGGCTGGCCGATGCCGTCGAACTGGAAGTTGACGATGTCGAACCCGCGCGCATTGTAATAGGTGCGGTCGGTCTCCGCACTGTCCACGTTCACGCCGGTGGCGCGGCGTAGCAGGCTGTCGACGGTGTTGAGGCCGAAATCCTCGATCTGGGCGCGCGTGATCACACTTACCGCCTGCGGGGTTTCACGCAGCGAGAGGTTCAGGCGGGTGGTGCTGTTCTGCGCGTCCACGCCATAGTCCGTCGCCGTGCCGGTCACCACGATTTCGCGATCGGGGTTGGTTTCGTCCGCATCTTCCGCCCAAGCGGCCGGCGCAAAGGCCATGGTCGCGAACGCGGCCAGCGCCAGGCGCGATGCTCCGTTTTGAAAGACCGTGCGCCGGACCTGTTCGCCCGCCCTTACCCCCTGCGTGATGACCACCGAAATCTCCTTTGATAATGCGAGTGACTTGCAATAGTGGCTTGCATAGAGGCGCAATGTCGCATGTCAACGTCGCCGGGATTTCAGCGCGCAGGCGTGTTTTTCCAGCCACAGGTGACGATGAAGGTCACTGGGGCGGGATTGCGAATGTGCAGGAGGTGGTGCTGATTCCGACCGAACGGCCTGGGAAAGGTGGCTCCCCGAGTAGGATTCGAACCTACGGCCATTCGATTAACAGTCGAATGCTCTACCACTGAGCTATCGGGGAACAGCCTGTCGGTGTTTCCACCGTCGGGCGGAAAGGTTGCCTCCGATGCCTGAGCACCGCTTCGAACCCTTCAGAAAGAAGTGGCTCCCCGAGTAGGATTCGAACCTACGGCCATTCGATTAACAGTCGAATGCTCTACCGCTGAGCTATCGGGGACCAGCCTATCAGTGTCTCCACCGGCGGGCAGGGGTGCGCCTATAACAGCGCCATCGGGATTGGCAAGCCTGACTTTGACCAAAATGCTGCGAAAAGTTTTCCACAGCAGGCAGACTCCCGGAAAATGGCGCGGAAAGGTGTGCTTTCTCTTGGGTTTCAGACCTGGAACTGTTCGGCGAAAATGCGCTCTTCCAGCGTGAAGCCCGGGTCGAACAGCAGGGTAAGTTCCTTCTCGTATGTCGCGCGGATTCGCACCGAACGCACGTCGCGCACTTCCTTCTGGTCGGCAACGGCGGCCACCGGACGCTTGTCCGGCTCGCGCACGTGAAATTCCACTTCGGCGCTTTCGGGAAGAATCGCGCCTTTCCAGCGGCGTGGGCGAAACGGGCTGAGCGGGGTCAGCGCCAGCATCGGTGCGCCCAATGGCAGGATCGGGCCGTCTGCGGAAAGGTTGTAGGCGGTGGAGCCGACCGGCGTTGCCACCAGCACGCCATCGCCCACCAGTTCTTCCATGCGGACGCGGCCATTGATGCGCACTTCCAGCTTCGCTGTCTGACGCGTTTCGCGCAGCAGGGAGACTTCGTTGATGGCGTAGTACTTGAATTCGCTTCCATCGTTGCAGACTGCATACATCCGCAAAGGCGTCACCGGAACGCGGTGGGCTTCGGTCACGCGGTGGATGATCGGGATATGATCGTGCGGCCCGTTCATCAGGAAGCCGACGGTGCCCAGGTTCATGCCGTAGACGGGCTTGATGCTGTCACGGTCCAGCATTTCGTGCAGCACATGCAGCAGGAAGCCATCGCCGCCCAGCACGACCAGCACGTCCGCGTCCTCTGGGCTGACCCATGCATGCGCGTCGCGCAGCGCCTCGGCGCCTTCCTGGGCCTTGGCACTGTCCGAAACGATAAGGGCAAGCCGGAGTTCTTCGCTCATTTCCAATTCCTCAAAGGCGCGACCTCTGCGTCTCCGTCATCCTTTCGGCGACCTTTCGAATTTTGAAGGCTTTGGCAAGGGCGTTGCGCTAAGGAAGCGACCATGGGCTCGAGAAGGGATGGGGCACCGCAGGGCAAGGCCCGGGCGCTTGAAGACAGGTTGACCGGGATTCCCGGGCTGGAAACCGTGCGAGAGCGCGTTGCGGCCTGGCGCCTGGGTCACGAATCGGGTTCTGCGCATATCCACGCGATGCTGCTGGGACTGCGCCGGCTGGATGCGATCAACATGGCCTACGGTGCCGATGCCGGTGACGGGGCGCTTGCCGAAGTTGCTAGCCGCATTGCGCATTTTGCGGGCGAGGAACTGGACGGCCACTGGCTGCTGGCGCGTGCCGGGGGCGGTTCGTTCATTCTGGTCGCCAACGAAGCGTGTAGTCGGGAACGGTGGCAACTGATCGCCGATCAGTTGGCCGAGGCGGTGTCGCGGCCGGTAACAGTGCCCTCTGGCGTGCTGCGCCTGTCCCCCCGTATCGCGCTGGTGCGTACTCTGGCGGAAGAAAGCGTCGATTCTATGCTTGATCGCTTGAGCCATACGCTGGAGACGCTGCGCGACCAGCAAGGCACGATGTTGGCCTGGGCGGACGGAGAGGCCAGCCCGCCGGGCCATTCCGCCGCGCAACTGGAGGCCGATCTGCTGGGCGCGATCGACCGGGACGAGATCGAGATCCTGTTCCAGCCCCAGTTCTGCCTTGCCGACGATCGCCTGACCGGGGCCGAGGCGCTGGCGCGCTGGAAGCATCCGCAATTGGGCCGCATCGGCGCGGGTGCGCTGTTCGCGATTGCCGAGCGGGCGGACCATGTTGCGCCGCTCTCCCGCCATATCGCTGCGAAAGCGCTGGCCGCGGCGGGAGGCTGGCCGAAGAATCTGCGCCTTTCGATCAATGTCACTCCGGCGGACCTGGCCTTCGGCAACTATACGCGCCAGATGCTTGACCTCGTGCGGGCAAGCGGTTTCGCGCCGCGCCGGCTGACGCTGGAAGTGACCGAGCAGGCACTGATCGGCGATATCGCCCAAGCCGCGCAGATCATGGCGGAATTCTCCGCACAGGGCATTCGCATCGCGCTGGACGACTTCGGGGCGGGGTTCTGCAACTTCCGCTACCTGAAGGTCTTGCCGATCCATTACCTCAAGCTCGACCGGTCGATGATCGACGGGGTGACGACCGACAAGCGGGATGTGGCCGTGTTGCGCGCCATCGTCGCCATGGCCAAGGCGCTTGACCTGCAGGTCATCGCCGAGGGGATCGAGGAAGAAGCCCAGCGCAAGGTCGCCGCGCGTGAGGGCTGCGCCTATTATCAGGGCTTCCTGCGCGCACAGCCGATGAGCGTGGCGATGTTCGCCAAGTTGGCGCGCGCGACGGGGTAGGGTTTGTCGCTGGCGTTGCGTGGGCCCACCCCGCTGCGACTAGCTTCACTGCGTTCAGCAAGTCTCGCGCCCCTCCCGCTTGCGGGAGGGGAAAACAGAGCCACGGATAGTCGGCGCGCTGACACCCCCTCCCGCAAGCGGGAGGGGCGCGAGACTTGGCAGTTTACTGCCTAGTCGAAGCGGGGTGGGCCCGAAGCGACCTACCCCTTGCGCGCAACCGAAGCCAAACCCTTGGTCAACTGAAGCAACCCGTTCAGGCGGCTCTTCGGATCGCCCCAGGCGCGCGTCAGTACCAGCTTGTTGTCCGGCCGCAGCTTGACCGTCCCCTCAAGCCGCTCCGCATAGGCGATAAGGCCCACCGGGTTCGGGAAACTGTCGTTGTGGAAGCTGACGAGCGTGCCGCGCGGCCCCACGTCGATCTTGGCGATATGCGCCTCGATCGCCTGACGCTTGATCTGGATAAGCTTGATGAGGTTCGACGTTGCGGAGGGCAGCGGGCCGAAGCGGTCGATCATCTCGGCCGAGAGTGATTCGATCTCGTCCTTGCTGTCTGCGTCGTTAAGGCGGCGATAGAGCGCCATGCGGACGGCCAGGTCGGGAACGTAATCCTCCGGGATCATGATCGGTGCTTCCACCGTGATCTGCGGGGACAGGCCCGAAGTGTTCTTTTCCAGCCCAACGCCGCCCGCGCGGGCTTCGAGGATCGCGTCCTCCAGCATCGACTGGTAGAGTTCGAAGCCCACCTCTCGGATATGGCCCGACTGCTCGTCGCCCAGCAGGTTGCCGGCGCCGCGAATGTCGAGGTCATGGCTGGCTAGCTGGAAGCCGGCGCCCAGCGAATCGAGGTCGCTCAATACCTTGAGGCGCTTTTCGGCCACTTCCGACAGCGCGCGGCCGGCCGGCGTGGTCAGATAGGCATAGGCGCGCAGCTTGGATCGGCCGACGCGCCCGCGTAGCTGGTAAAGCTGGGCAAGGCCGAAACGGTCGGCGCGGTGGATGATGATTGTGTTGGCGCGCGGAATGTCGATGCCGCTTTCGACGATCGTGGTCGACAGCAGCACTTCGTACTTGCCTTCGTAGAAGGCGCTCATGCGCTCTTCCACTTCGCCGGCGCTCATCTGGCCGTGGGCGGAGATGACCTTCACTTCGGGCACGTTCTTGGCGAGCCATTCCTCGACCTCGGCCATGTCCGTGATGCGGGGCACGACGATGAAGCTCTGGCCGCCGCGATGGTGTTCGCGCAGCAGGGCCTCGCGCATCACCATCTCGTCCCATTCCATCACGTAAGTGCGCACCGCAAGACGGTCGACCGGCGGGGTCTGGATGGTCGAAAGTTCGCGCAACCCGCTCATCGCCATCTGGAGCGTGCGTGGGATCGGCGTGGCGGTGAGCGTCAGGACGTGAACGTCGGTGCGCAGCTGCTTCAGTCGCTCCTTGTGGTTGACGCCGAAGCGCTGCTCCTCATCGACGATGACGAGGCCGAGGCGCTTGAAGTTCACCGACTTGGAGAGGATCGCGTGGGTGCCGCAGACCACATCCGTGGTGCCGGCGGTCAGTCCATCGCGCGTGGCCTTGGCTTCCTTTTCGGGGACGAGGCGGGAAAGACGGCCCACTTCCAGCGGGAAGCCGCTGAAACGCTCTGCAAAGCTGGCGTAGTGCTGGCGGGCGAGCAGCGTGGTCGGCGCGACGACGGCGACCTGCTGGCCGGCCATGGCCGCGACGAACGCGGCGCGCAGGGCCACTTCGGTCTTGCCGAAGCCCACATCGCCGCAGACCAGGCGGTCCATCGGCTTGCCTTCGGAAAGGTCGCCCAGCACGTCTTCGATGGCGTGTTCCTGATCCTCGGTTTCCTGCCACGGGAACCGATCCACGAACTGATCGTAGGAAGACTTTTCCGGAAGCAGCGCGGGCGCTGTGCGCAGGGCGCGCGCGGCGGCGGTCTTCATCAGTTCGCCCGCGATCTCGCGGATGCGTTCCTTCAGCCGGGCGCGGCGCTTCTGCCACGCTTCGCCGCCCAGCTTGTCCAGCGCGACGCCTTCCGCCTCGCTGCCGTAGCGGGAGAGGACGTCGAGGTTCTCGACCGGGATGTAGAGCTTGTCGCCGCCCGCGTAGGTCAGCATCACGCAGTCGTGGGGCGACTTGCCGACCGGGATCGACTGCAGGCCTTCGTAGCGACCGATGCCGTGGTCCATGTGGACGATCAGGTCGCCGGGCGTCAGCGCCGCCAGCTCGGCGAGGAAGGCGTCGGAATCCTTCTTCTTTTTCTTCCGGCGGACAAGGCGGTCGCCCAGAATGTCCTGCTCGGTGACGACTTCGACCGAATCGTTGGTGAAGCCGGTTTCCAGCGGCAGCACCAGCGCGGCGCTGCGACCCTGCACGGCAAGGCCGAGCGCTTCCTGCCAGGTTTCCGCCAGCTTCGGCTCGGGCCCCTGTGCTTCGCCTAGGATCGAGACGAGGCGAGCGCGGCTGCCGGTCGAATAGGCGGCAAGGATGGCCTTGCGGCCGGTCTTCGCCACGGCGTGCAGATGCTTGGCTGCGGCCTCATAGGCATTGTCGCCGCGCGCGCGTTCGGGCGTGAAATCGCGGGCATTGCCGAAGCCGAAGTCGATGACCGTCTTGCTTTCCGGCTGCGCGAAAGGATCGGCGCGGTGGACCGGGAAGGCGGCAACCGCCCGCTCGAACTCCTCGCGCGCCAGATAGAGCGCGTCGGTCGCCAGCGGGCGGTACGATCCCGCCTTCTGGCCCGAGGTTTCGAGGCGGGCCTTGTGATAGTCCGCAATGTCGTTGAACCGCTCGTCAGTGGCGCCCAGTGCGGCGCTGTCGATCACCAGCAGGTCGTCGTCCGACAAGTGGTCGAACAGCGTGACCAGACGGTCCTCGAACAGCGGCAGCCAGTGTTCCATGCCGGCAAGGCGGCGACCGTCGCTGACGGCTTGATAGAGCGGGTCAGCCGTAGCGTTGGCGCCGAACATCTCGCGATAACGGCCGCGGAAGCGCTTGACGCTGTCCTCGTCGATCAGCGCCTCGCTCGCGGGGAGCAGCAGGTGTTCGGGCACAGTGCCGGTGGAGCGCTGCGTGCCGGTATCGAACAGGCGCAGCGTTTCCAGCTCGTCACCGAAGAAGTCGAGCCGCAGGCCGCCATCAAGTCCGGAGGGCACGATATCGAAGATGGAGCCGCGCACTGCGAACTCGCCCGCGTCGATCGCGGTGTCGCTGCGCTGGTAGCCCTGCCGACGCAGCAGCGCGATCAGGCTTTCATGGCCGATTTCCGTGCCGGGCTTCAGCAGGCGCACCGATTCGCGAATGCGGAACGGTGTGAGCACGCGCTGAAGCACGGCATTGGCGGTGGTGACCAGCAGTTGCGGGCCGCTGCGCTTCTGTTGGAGCCGGTGCAGCGCGGCCAGACGGCGGGCGCTGACCGACAGGGCAGGGCTGGCGCGGTCGTAGGGAAGGCAATCCCACGCGGGGAATTCGACGACATCCAGCTCCGGCGCGAAGAACTGCGCGGCTTCTGCAACCGCGCGCATGGCGCTTTCATTGTCGGCGATGAAGACTGCCCGGCCTCCAGCGCTCGTACTTGCCGCCGCGCGGGCAAGGTCCGCCATGACCAGCGGCTGGGCGCCGCGCGTTACCGAGGAGAGGGTAAGCGGCGCGGTCGCCGAGAGAATGCGTTGGAAATCGGCCATGCCGCCGCCAGTGTCCTTATAAGATCAGCGCGGAATATCGACGTAATCGAGCTTCATCATGCGGTCCATCAAGGGGCCGCGATATTCCTCGGGAATGCTTTGGGTGCCGAGCGCCCATGCCATGATGTCGACGTCTTCTTCCTCGATCATCGTCTCGAAGAGGTCGATTTCCGCATCGGACCATTCGGCGTGGAATTTGTCGAAGTAGCAGCCGATCATGTAGTCGGCCTCGCGTGTGCCGCGATGCCAGGCGCGGAACTTGAGGCGGGCGAGCCGCTCCGACCTCTGGGGTGTAAGTTCGGTCATGCCCGCGCCGTTACGATACGGCGCGGGCATGAGCAAGGTTTTGGGTATTAGCGCTGGATCACCTTGATGATCTCGCTGACTGGCCTGCCGGTCAGCGTCTTGGGCACTTCGGCGCGCAGCGTGGCTTTCAGTTCCTTGTGATAATGCCGCCGCATTTCGCCCAATGAGCGCGGATCGGCGACGATGACCAGTTCCGCGATCTCGCCTTCCAGCACCTGTTGGTTCAGCCACCCGGCCACGGCGGCGGCATGGGCGCTTTCATCCAGCGAATCGTTGCTGCCATCCCCGGTGCGGGCCTGATGGCGCTTGGGCGCATCGTTGCGGCGCGCGCCGGCGCTGAAATTGGTGGCCTCAAGCGAAGGGGGCTTCATCGTCGTCAACTGGGGCACGGCTTCGGCGCCCGAGTTGCGATAGAGTTCGAAGTTCTCGCCATCGACGATCGCGAAAACGGTTCCGTGCGGTATGAGCATGGAAGGCTCTCCTTTGCTGTGGGGTTCACCAGAGCCAACGAGGCTGTCCGCAAATCCGTTCCCCGGCGGTCTGGCGAAATGCGCCATAGTCACGCTAAGAGGCTGAGCATGCGGCCCGAAGCTTTGAATTGCCTGTTTACCGAGACCGATTCCCTCGATGGCGTGGGCCCGAAGCTCAAGCGCCCATTGGAAAAGCTTGGCCTCACGCGTCTTCGCGACCTTCTCTATCACTTGCCGGACCGCTTCGTGGAACGCCGCGCGGTGACGAATCTGGACGAGGCGAGCGTGGGCGAGAACGTGATCGTCCAGCTTACCGTGCGGGAACATCGCGCCTCATCCGGGCGCGGGCCGTTCCGGGTGCTGGCGGAGGACTCGATCGGCAATGTCTGCACGATCACCTATTTCGGCCGTGCCTCCTACACCGCGAAGAAGCAGCTTCCGGTGGGCGAGACGCGCTGGGTGGCCGGGCGGCTCGACCAGTACGGCCAGATGCTCCAGATGGTGCATCCCGAACACGTATCGGAAGACAGCGCCGCGCCGATCGGCCAGCTTTGCGAGGCGATCTATCCGCTGTCCGAAGGGCTGACGCAGGGGCGCGTAGCGGGACTGGTCCAGCAGGCGCTGAAGGTGCTGCCGGAACTGGCGGAATGGATCGAGCCCAGCCTCTACGACAAGATGAAGTGGCCGGCCTGGCGTGACGCGGTGATCGAGGCGCATCGCGGCGTCCACGCGGCCGCGCGCGACCGGCTGGCCTATGACGAATTGCTGGCCAACGCGCTGGCGCTGATGCTGGTGCGTGAGAGCAATCGCCGCCAGTCGGGCACGCCTCTCAAGGGCGATGGCTCGCTGCGGGCCAAGTTAAAGCTGCCGTTCGGGCTGACCGGCGCGCAGAAGCGCTCGATTGCCGAGATCGAGGGCGATGTTGTCCAGCAGGCGCCGATGCTGCGTTTGCTTCAGGGCGACGTCGGTGCGGGCAAGACCGTGGTGGCGCTCAACGCCATGCTGATCGCGGTGGAGGCCGGGGCTCAGGCGGCCATGTTGGCGCCGACGGAAATCCTTGCGCGCCAACACTATGAGACGCTGACGCGGATGCTACAGGGCACCGGCGTCGAAGTCGCCCTGCTGACCGGTCGCGACAAGGGCAAGGCGCGCGAGGCGATCCTGATGGGGCTGGTCGATGGCTCCATCAACATCGTCGTCGGCACCCACGCGATCTTTCAGGACACGGTTTCCTACCGCAACCTCGCGCTGGTGGTGATCGACGAGCAGCACCGCTTCGGTGTCGGCCAGCGCCTGATGCTGGCGCGCAAGGGGCGGCGCACGCCGCACACGCTGGCGATGACCGCCACGCCGATCCCGCGCACGCTGACTTTGGCGCAATACGGCGAGATGGAAGTTTCCAAGCTCGACGAACTGCCGCCGGGCCGACAGGCGATCGATACGCGTGTCGTTTCGGTGGAGCGCATGGGCGATGTCGTGGGCGCTATCGCTCGGCATATCGAGACCGGGCAGCAGGCCTATTGGGTTTGCCCGATGGTCAGCGAGAGCGAGAACGATGATCTGGCCGCTGCCGAGGCGCGTTATGCGACGCTGAAGGAGCGGTTCGGTGACGGTGTCGTGCTGGTCCACGGCCAGTTGAAGCCCGAGGCGAAGGATGCCGGCATGGAGCGCTTTGCCAGCGGCGAGGCTTCGGTGCTGGTGGCGACCACGGTGATCGAGGTTGGCGTCGACGTTCCCAATGCAACGCTGATGGTGATCGAGCAGGCCGAGCGCTTCGGCCTCGCCCAGCTTCACCAGCTGCGCGGGCGCGTGGGGCGCGGCAGCGAGAAATCGACCTGCCTGCTGCTACGCGGCCAGCAATTGAGCGAAACCGCCCGACAGCGCCTTGCCTTGATGCGCGAGACGCAGGACGGTTTCCGACTGGCGGAAGAGGATCTGCAACTGCGCGGCGGCGGCGAACTGCTGGGCACGCGCCAGTCGGGCGACACGCCGTTCCGTATCGCCAGCCTTGAGCAGATCACCAAGCTGTTGCCGCTGGCTCATGACGACGCGCGCCTATTGATAGAGCGCGATGGCGGCCTCACCGGTCCGCGCGGAGAGGCGGCGCGGTTGCTCCTCTATCTGTTCGAGCGCGACTGGGGTGTTCAACTGCTTCGCGGCGGATAGGGCCGAGTTGGAATGCGGGGGCCAAAAACCGGGGGACGCTGCGATTGACTTGGCTGCGTGGCCCTGTGATGGCCTGAGCCATGCCCCAGAAACCGGATATCCAGCTCGCCATTTTTGCCCAGGCAGTCGACGCAGTCGGCGGACAGCGCGCGATGGCGCGTTACATGGGGGTGTCCGAGAAGGAAGTGCGCGATTTCCTCTCCGGCGATATCCCGCTGGACCGCAATGCGTTGCGCTCCGCCTCGCAGGGGCTGATCAAGCAGGCGGACATGTGCCGCCGCCTTGAGCGCAAGCTGTCTCCCGCTTTCGTGGAGAACATGACCGAGAAGCAGTTGGAAGGGCTGACGCTGCCCGATGGACGGCCCGAGAACCACAAGCCGGGCTGATCCGGTATAGTCACGTTACCGCAGGGCGGAGGTTCGGATGGAACCTTCGCCTTTTTCTTTGCGTGTGCGATAGGCAACAAAAAACCCGGCGTTTCCGCCGGGTTGTTCTGCTCACCCGAGGGTGAAAATGGTCGGGGAAAGAGGATTCGAACCTCCGGCCCCTGCCTCCCGAAGACAGTGCTCTACCAGGCTGAGCTATTCCCCGACCGGTGGGCGTTCCGAAGACCGCCCTGGGCAGGAGCGCGCCTATATAGGGCGACTCACGGGGTGGCAAGGGGCCAAAATCGCTTTTCATGCGACGCGGCGATTTCCTCCTGTGGACAAGTCGACACTTTTTTCGGATCGCCCTCCGGAAACGCGGAAATGCGCCACTATTCGCGCCATCGTTTGTGCTTCTTCGGAAAGATGGCGGGCCGCAGCGGTGCCTTCTTCCACCATTGCGGCGTTGTGTTGCGTGGCCGAATCGAGGTTTCCGACCCTTTCGCTGATTCGACCGATCTCGTTCGCCTGCTCCTCGCAGACCTGCACGATGCGGGCGACGGCGCCGTCGATTTCCGAAATGTCGGTGACGATCGTTTCCAGCGTCTCGCCAGACTGGCCCACCAGCTTCACGCCTTGCGAGACCTGGCGCGAGGAGGTGTCGATCAGACCCTTGATGCGATTGGCAGCGTCGCCCGACCGCTGGGCAAGCGCGCGCACCTGGTTGGCGACGACCGCGAATCCCTTGCCGGCCTCTCCCGCACGGCCAGCCTCGATCGCGGCGTTGAGGGCGAGGAGGTTGGTCTGGAAGGCAATTCCGTCGATCAGTGCCACGATCTGCGCGATTTCATGCGCGGACTGTTCGATTTGGCCCATGGCGGAGACGGCGTTGTTCACCACGGCAGTGCCCGCCTGCGCATCGTCACGCGCGCGGGCGGCGTTGCCTTGCAGGGTGCGGGCGCTGGTGGCGTTGTCCTGCACGGTGATATTGAGCTGACGCAGGGTGTTGGCGATGTCTTCCAGCGTGGATGCCTGCTGCTCGGTCCGCTGGGCCAGATCGTCGGTGGCGATGCTGATCTCCCGCGATCCGGTTTCGATCTGGCGGGCCGCTTCGCTGACGCTTTGAACGATGGCATCCAGATCGTTGGCGGCGGCGTTGAAGAAGCCGCGCAGGTCTTCGTAGCTTTCCGGGAATTCGCGCGCGAGGCGCAGCGAAAGGTCGCCACTGGCGAGCGAGCGCAGGCCTTCGCCGATCTGTTCGATCACCACGCGCTGTGCGTCGGCGGCGCGGGCGCGTTCGCGCGCGGCAGCTTCCTGCACGCGCTCCCGCTCCGCATGGGCGGCGGCCTGTTCGAGGATCAGCGTCTCTAGCCGGGCGGCGATCATCACCAGCACTGCCGTTTCCAGCACGACGACGACGGCGTGCAGGATAACGCGGCCCAGTTCGCCGCCGTTGGGGAACACCAGTGTCGGCGCCACGAAGTTGGTGAGCAAGTGATGGGCTGCCGTGATCGCAGCGGCGGCCAGGATGGGGCGCCAGTCAGCCAGAATCGCCAGCATGGCGATCGCGGCGAAGAAGATCATGTGAAGGTCCAGCATCCACTCGCGGCCGGACCACTGCCACAGCAGGATTGCGGGATAGAGCGGCAGCGTGATGCCCAGTGTCATCCGGGCTTGCGCGCCGTTGCCGCCGCCCAGGACAAGAAGCGTGGGAACGATCGTGATCAGCACCGCCGCCACCACGGGGGCAAGGCCGGTCTGGGCAAATGGCAGGCCGCCAAGCGTGACGAGCACGCTGAGCCAGCAGACGATCAGGAGCCCGCGGGCTCCCTTGCTTCGCAAGTCTTCGAGTTGGTTCATGATGAAGAAGCCGGATTGTTGCGGGGGGATGTGCCGCACAGGGATTCCGGTACGGCGAGAAGAAGTGCGCCTTCGCGCAAGGCGGAAAGCGTCGCGGCGGGGGAGGGCACGCGCACGAAAGCGGCGCCGGTATAAGGGCCGGCGGCAAGATAGCCGGCATGCTCATGTCGGGCCCAATCCACCGCGCCGGCGGGATTGCCGCCGATCGGCAGGTAGAGCGCCGCGCCGCCGCGCGCCGGGGTGAGCGCAAAGGCCATCACGGCCAGCGCGATCAGGCCCTGAAGGGCCAGGGCGCAGCGCGAGACGGTCTTGCGTTCGGGGGCGGGGGTCATGTCTGCATTATAGATCGCCGCATCGCTGCGCGGCGGCATTGACCATTACGTAAAGTGGCTCGGCGACCTTCGCACACTCTTCCCCTGTGCGCTTTGCACGGTTAGGTCTGAGGCATGACCGAAAGCCTGCTCGAAGCCGCCGCTCCTTCCTCGTCCGGTGCCGGACGCCATTGGGAGTGGCAGTACCTCGATCTCATGCGACAAATCTGGGAGCATGGCGACGAACGCATCGATCGCACCGGCGTCGGTACGCGGTCCGTGTTCGGCGCGACGATTCGCTTCGATCTGTCCGGCGGGCTGATGCCACTGCTGACCACCAAGCGGATCTATTGGAAGACCGCGAGCCGCGAGATGCTGTGGTTCCTGACGGGTGACACCAATATCCGCTCGCTCTGCGCGCAGGGCGTGGAAATCTGGACCGACTGGCCGCTCGATCGCTATCGCAAGGCGACCGGCGAGGACATCGCCCGCGCCGATTTCTCCCGCCGCATCGTCGAGGACGAAGGATTTGCCGAGGAATGGGGCGATCTCGGCCCCGTCTACGGCAAGCAGTGGGTCGACTGGCCGGTCTACGAGCCGGCAGGCGACGGACTCTATAGTAAGCGTGCGCAGGGCGTGAACCAGGTCGCGCAAGTGATCGAGAGCCTGCGCAACAATCCCGGCAGCCGCCGTCACATTATCGAGGGCTGGAATGTTGCCGAGCTGGACGCGATGGCGCTGCCGCCTTGCCATAAGACCTATCAGTTCCACGTCGCCAATGGGCGGCTGTCCTGCATCCTCTATCAACGCAGCTGCGATCTTGGCCTCGGTTTCGCTTTCAACATGTGGTCTTTGGCGCTGCTGACCCGCATGTTCGCGCAGCAGTGCAACCTTGAGCCGGGTGAGGCCGTTTGGATGGGTGGTGATGTCCATCTCTATCTCAATCACGCCAGCCTGGTCGAAGAGCAGCTGTCACGCACGCCATCGGGTGAAGCGCGGCTGGATATCACGCGCAAGCCCGATTCGATCTTCGACTACCGGATCGAGGATTTTGTCGTGTCCGGCTACGCGCCGCAGGCGCATATCGCCGCGCCTGTCGCGGTCTGACGGGGCGACCTGTGGTCGGATCGAGTTTGTATTGACATTACTCTTGGTTGAAATATTGTGACCTGACCGTGGAATTTTGAAACGCGCCGTTAACCGTTGTTTTCGGCCCGTTTCACTCTTCCCGGCCCGATTCAAGGCGGGAGAGGAAGCAAGATGGCCGAAGGCCCGACACGTACAGGAAAGTCGCGCGGTAACCTGCCGCCCCTCGATCTCTATGTCCCCGAGCCGAAGTTCCGGCCGGGCGATCCGGTCGACTATTCGCATCTGGAAATTCCCGCCGCCGGCAAGCTGGCGCGGCCCGACGAGGGCTGCCCGGCCAGCGAGACATGGCCGCTGACGCTCGACCTCGTGCGCGTTCTGGATGAGAACGACGCGGCCGTCGGCGCGTGGAACCCGAACCTCGATCCCGAAACGCTGCGCCGCATGCTTTCGATGATGGCGCTGACGCGCGCGTTCGACGATCGCATGTATCGCGGCCAGCGGCAGGGCAAGACCAGCTTCTACATGAAGTCCACCGGTGAGGAGGCGGTGTCGATCGCTTGTGCTCACGCGCTGGCTTCGGACGACATGGTGTTCCCCAGCTATCGCCAGCAGGGCATCCTGATCGCGCGCGGCTATCCGCTGGTGGAGATGGTCAACCAGATCTACTCCAACCGCGCGGACCCGCTGAAGGGCCGCCAGTTGCCGATCATGTATTCGGCCAAGGACTACGGCTTCTTCTCGATCTCCGGCAACCTGGCCACGCAGTTCCCGCAGGCGGTGGGCTGGGCGATGGCCAGCGCGATCAAGGGCGATACCCGCATCGCCACCAGCTTCGTGGGGGAAGGTTCCAGCGCAGAGGGCGATTTCCACGCGGCGATGACGTTCGCGGCGGTCTACAATGCGCCGGTCGTGCTCAATATCGTCAACAACCAGTGGGCGATTTCCAGCTTCTCCGGCTTTGCCGGGGCGGAGCGGACCACGTTTGCGGCACGCGCGGCGGGCTATGGCATCGCCGGCCTGCGCGTGGACGGCAACGACATCCTGGCCGTCTACGCCGCGATGGAATGGGCTGCCAACCGCGCCCGCTCCAACCAGGGGCCGACGCTGATCGAGCACTTCACCTACCGCGCAGAGGGGCACTCCACCTCCGACGATCCCACCGCCTACCGATCCGCGCATGAGCGCGAGGAATGGCCACTGGGCGATCCGATCATGCGGCTGAAGAAGCACCTGATCGCGCTGGGCGAATGGTCAGAAGAGCAACACGCCGAAATGGACCGCGACGCGGCCGAGCAAGTGAAGGCTGCCACCAAGGAGGCCGAGAAGAACGGTATTCTGGGCCACGGCCTGCACCATCCGTTCCACACCATGTTCGAGGACGTGTTCGAGGAACTGCCCTGGCACCTTGAAGAGCAGGCGGATCAGGCGATCCGTGAGCGGCAGAGCAAGTTCCCGGATTGGAAGGACTGATCATGATGATTGAGGAAGATTCGGTCAGCCTCCACGACGCGCCGACCCGGCAGATGAACATGATCGAGGCGATCAACGACGCGCTCGACATCATGATGGCGCGCGATCCCGATGTGGTGACCTTCGGCGAAGACGTGGGCTATTTCGGCGGCGTGTTCCGCGCGACGGCCAACCTTCAGAAGAAGTATGGCCGCAACCGCGTATTCGATACGCCGATCAACGAATGCGGCATCATCGGCGCCGCCGTCGGCATGGCTGCCTATGGCCTGCGCCCGGTGCCGGAAATCCAGTTCGCGGACTATATATATCCGGGCATGGACCAGTTGGTCTCCGAGGCGGCGCGTCTGCGCTATCGCTCGGCGGCGGAGTTCATCGCGCCGATCACCGTGCGTTCGCCCTTCGGTGGCGGCATTTTCGGCGGCCAGACCCACAGCCAGAGCCCGGAAGCGCTGTTCACGCACGTTTCCGGCCTGAAGACGGTGATCCCGGCCAGCCCCTATGACGCGAAGGGCCTGCTGATCGCCGCGATCGAAGACAACGATCCGGTGATCTTCTTCGAGCCGAAGCGCATCTACAACGGCCCGTTCGATGGTTATTACGATCACCCGTCGAAGACGTGGAAGGGCCATCCGCTCGGCATGGTGCCCGAAGGCTATTACTCGATCCCGCTCGGCAAGGCGCGGATCGTGCGGGAAGGCGCGGCGCTGACGGTCGTCACTTACGGTACCATGGTCCACGTGGCCGAGGCGGTGCTGGCCGAAAAGGGCGTAGATGCTGAGATCATCGATCTGCGCACGCTGGTTCCGCTCGATCTGGAGACTGTGGAAAAGTCCGTGGAAAAGACTGGGCGTTGCCTGGTGATACACGAGGCCACCCGCACGTCCGGCTTCGGCGCCGAACTGGTGACCTTGGTGCAGGAGCGCTGCTTCTATCACCTGGAAGCCCCCGTGGAGCGCGTGACCGGCTTCGATACGCCTTACCCGCACAGTCTTGAGTGGGCCTATTTCCCCGGTCCCGTCCGCATTGGCGAGGCGGTCGATCGTCTGTTGAAGGATTGATTTGATGGGACGGTATACTTTCAGGCTCCCCGACATCGGTGAGGGCATTGCCGAGGCCGAGATCGTTGCCTGGCACGTCAAGATTGGCGACCGGATCGAGGAAGACGACCGCGTTGCGGACATGATGACCGACAAGGCGACGGTCGAGATGGAAAGCCCGGTTTCGGGCGTGGTGGTCGAAGTCGCCGGTGAGGCGGGTGACGTCATCGCCATCGGATCGCCGCTGGTGGTGATCGAGGTCGAAGGCGCGGGCAACGAGGTCGACGGTGGTAGGCCCACCGAGACCGTTGCAGCGGTTGCTTCAGTGGAGGTGGACGTTGTGGAGGCGGCTCCTGCGCCGGCACCGGCGTCTGTTGCTGCTCCCGAACCGGCACCGGCGCCCAAGCCCGCTCCGGCTGAGCCCGCAGAAGCGCGCGCGCCGGTACCGGCCGCAGTTCATGCAAAGGTCATGGCCAGCCCGGCCGTTCGCAAGCGCGCGTCGGACCTGGGCATCGATCTGTCCGAAGTGCGTGCCGCCGAAGACGGGCGCGTGCGGCACGGCGATCTCGACGCGTTCCTGTCCTACAATGCCTCGGGCGGTTTCCAGCCTGCCGGTATGCGGGGCAAGGACGAACAGGTTCGCGTGATCGGCCTGCGCCGCCGCATTGCCGAGAACATGGCTGCGTCCAAGCGCCAGATCCCGCACTTTGCCTATGTCGAGGAATTCGACGTGACGGCGCTGGAGGAAACGCGCGCGCAGCTCAACGCTGGGAGAGGTGACCGTCCGAAACTGACGATGCTGCCGTTCCTGATTTCGGCGATCTGCAAGCTGCTGCCCAAGTATCCGATGCTCAACGCCCACTATGATGACGAGGCAGGCGTGGTGACGCGCTATGGCTCGGTCCATCTGGGCATGGCGGCGCAGACTCCGGCAGGCCTGATGGTGCCGGTGATCCGCGATGCGCAGGATCGCAACCTGTGGCAGCTCGCCACCGAGATCGGCCGCCTTGCCAATGCGGCGCGCGACGGTTCCGCCAAGTCGTCCGAGCTTTCGGGTTCAACGATAACCGTTACTTCGCTCGGGCCGATGGGCGGCGTAGCCACCACGCCAGTCATCAATCGTCCCGAAGTTGCGATCATCGGTCCGAATCGCATTGTCGAGCGGCCGATGTTCGTGAAGGGCGCCGATGGCGTGGAGCGCATCGAGAAGCGCAAGATCATGAATATCTCGATGTCCTGCGATCACCGTGTGGTAGATGGCTGGGATGCAGCCAGCTTTGCGCAGGACCTGAAGAAGCTGATCGAGGCGCCGGCGCTGATTCTCGCCGGCTAAAAACGGGAGAGGGCATTCATGGGCAAGGATCCGCGCGTCGACGAGTATATCGAAAAGGCCGCGGACTTTGCCCGCCCGATCCTCATCCACTTGCGCGAAATCGCGCACCGCGCGCTGCCCGAGGCCGAAGAGGCCATCAAATGGGGCATGCCGCACTATCTGGTGAAAGGTAAGAACGTGGCCGGGATGGCCGCGTTCAAGGCGCACTGCACTTTCGTCATCCACGGCGACGGGCGGCAGGGCGATGCCATGGGCCAGTTCGGGCGAATCGCCGTGATCAGCGATCTGCCGCCCGAAAACGAACTCATCGAAAAATTGCAGGCTGCGCAGGAGCGGGTACTCGACAAGGGTACCGCGCTGAAGCGTGACGCGCCGCGCGCGCCCAAGGCGGAGATTCCGATGCCGGATGATTTCGCGGCTGCGCTGGCGGCCTGTCCGGCCGCGCAGGGGCATTATGACGGCTTCTCACCGTCCCAGCGGCGCGAATATCTGGAATGGATCACCGAGGCCAAGGCAGAGGCCACGCGCACGAAGCGCATGGCTCAGGCGGTCGAGTGGATTTCCGAGGGCAAGCGCCGGAACTGGAAGTACGAGCGCTGCTGAACCGGATTCAGCGGACGATGCCGCTGTAGGTTATCTGCCCGCGTCCGCGCGCCGCGCTCTGTGCAGGGATGCGCCAGCGGACATGGGTGACGTCTTCGGGCGTGGCGAGGCGGTTGCCGATTCTCAGCGTTCCGATGCGGCCCCAGGTTCGCCCGCCGTCCACGGAGACTTCCTGAAGGTCCTGTGCGCTCTCTTCATAGGAGAGGGCGGTGGGCATCGGGTTGGTGATGACGAAGCTGCCGCTGCCGCCCGTGCGGGACCAAGTGAGGATCGTGACCACCCGATCGCCGCGCATGAGGCGACTGGCGGGCTCCAGGCGGCGAGAGGCGGCGGGGCCGGTCCGTTCCACATAGACGGCGCTGGCAGTCGCCACCGAGGCTCCCGTGTGCATTTCGGCCTGGGCCGGGCCGGAAGCGAGCGCGCTGCCCGCGAGCGTGAGCGCCATGGCCAGATGGAACCGGCGGCCTGCTTTCATAGAGACAATCCCCTGCCGTCCTCATGCGGACGGGACATTTCGTGCAATTCCAGTCGCCAAGATATGGTTAACGTCAATCGGGGCCGATCAGGCGGGAATGGGTTGGCCGGGAGAAAATTCGGGGTGTGGATAAAAACTTTTCATTGTTCGGGTCATTCCCGTTGACAGGGTGGGGTGCCTGCCATAGAGGCGCGGCTCCCAAGCGGACGCAAACGCAAGAACGCGGGTGTAGCTCAGTTGGTTAGAGTGCCGGCCTGTCACGCCGGAGGTCGCGGGTTCGAGCCCCGTCACTCGCGCCACTTGGGAAATTCCCTGTCTGTGACAGGTAGGGAAAATGCTGGTAAACCAGCGACTTGAGGTAGTCTAAAAACCTCACATACATTGCTGCGCGGGTGTAGCTCAGTTGGTTAGAGTGCCGGCCTGTCACGCCGGAGGTCGCGGGTTCGAGCCCCGTCACTCGCGCCATTTCCTTCATGGAAATGGTAAAGCAATGAAACGAAAAAGGCCGGGTTCACACCCGGCCTTTTCTTTTGTCTGCGCGACTCATGTCAACGTGAAGACAGGGGCTAAGGTGGGCGGCGAAGCGGCCGAAAAGGAATCGCGAGGCGAAAATAAAAGCGCCGGGGAATCACCCCCAGCGCCCGGTCTCCATCCAGATCAGGAACCGCTTCAGCGGCAATATCCAGACGACACCTAGAATGACATAGACTGGCGTTTGGAACAGCGGATGCCAATCGGCCATCACTGGGGCCAGATAACGTGCGATCAGCAGGCCATAGGCGATCAGGACCGCGAACAGCCCCAGCACGCCAAGCGGGATTCTGAGAGTCGGTGTCTCTCGCAAGGTCAGATCTCTCCCTCATATATTCTGGTCGGCGTCACGACGGCGTCGAGGATGCGGTCGTGCGGTTCCAGCGGGAGGGTTTCGGCCAACTGGCAGTCCCAGGCAAGTCCGATTGCGGGCACGTCGGGATTGGCATCGAGCCAGCGATCGTAATGGCCGCCGCCCTGGCCCAGTCGATGCCCTTCGGCCGTGAAGGCCAGTAGCGGGACGATGACGATGGCCGGAACCACCGGATCGCTTTCGGGAAGCGGCTGCAGCGCGCCCCAGGGGCCGATCGTCAGCTGCTCCTCGTCGAAAGGGTTGTCCCAACGGCGAAATTCCATCGGCGATTCGCGCGATTCGAACCAGGGCAGGGCAACCCTGCGGCCATTCTCCGACAGCCAGCGTGCCCAGCCGAAGGCCGGGGCTTCATCGCCGACGGGCGCGTAGAGGCCGATGGTCAGCCCTTCCGGCATCATTTCGGCCACCGGCGCGGGCGGACGGTTCAGCACAAGCGCACGCAATCCTTGCGGAAGCGTGGCGACATACTCGGCGCGGGCGGCGCGATGCTGCTTGCGAAGCGCCGCCTTTTCGGTGGCGGGGGAGAGGGGGTGTGTCGAATCCACCGGTAATCCCATTCCTGGCATTCGGAGCCGCAAAGTAACATCTGTGCTCTCGATCGGCATATTGGATTTCCAACATGACACATGTTGGAAAGGGCGAGTTTTCGAGGGGGGAGGCTAAATCCCCGAACGGAACATTCGGGAAGGGGTGACGGGTCCACCATGGGTCGGTTGCCTAGAAATCCTCTGACGCCTTCACGTCAGGTGGGGACCATGTATTCCGGACCAGGGTCCAGACAGGGACAGCCCCCTTGGATTTGCTTATAGCCTCAGGGATGTTCGAACGGCTCGTGCCGGGCAGATCCCGTCCCCCCCTAATTAGGAGGTCTTGCCCGATCCCTCAAGGAGGTCGGCAAGATTTTCGATGCGTTCGGCAATGGCGCCCAGTCGTGCGGCCATTTCCGGCGGAAATTCGGCGGATGGAGCCGGGGTCGGAGCCGGTTCGACGGGCGGAGGGGGGGCAGTAACCGCCTTGGCCGCCGCCGCTTCGCGCAAGTTATGCACTTCGTCCGCCAGCATGATCGCCGCGAACAGCAGCATCCGTGTCTCGGTCTGGCCCACGGCACCGGCCGCGGCGACCTTGTCGTCGATCAACCGGCCGAGATACTCGACATGGCCTTCCTGGCCATCCGCGCAGGCCAGCGTGAACCCGCGTCCGCCTATCGTGAGGTTGACGTTGCTCATGGCCGGATCTTCGCATCAGGGCGCGCCAGCAGTTCGTCGAGTTCGCCCAGAGCGTGTTCGACCGTGATCCGCAGACGCGCATCGCGCGCCCGCTGCTCTACTGTTTCGGGGATCGCCCGGTCGAGACGCGCCAGCGCCGCCTCGATCCGTTCGACGACCTGTCCGATCGATACTTCATTCATGGAACTCGGTTACCGCGAAACCGCAAAAAGGCAAGAAATCGGCACGGTTTGCCGACAATTGCTTCGACGAAACGAAGAGTTTGTGCCACCACGCGATTGTCCGAGGGCCACGCATGATTGCGGTGCGGGTGAACTTGACGCCCGCTGGCCTCTCCCTAAAGGGGGTCGGCAAGCCGAATCGTTCCTTTTTCCGTTTACCGGAGCCACCCGATGACTCTTGCAGCCGACCGTCTCGCGCCGATGGCCAACGCCATCCGGGCGCTTTCCATGGACGCGGTTCAGGCCGCCAACAGCGGCCACCCCGGCATGCCGATGGGCATGGCCGATGTTGCCACCGTCCTCTTCTCGAAGTTCCTGAAGTTCGATCCCGCACAGCCCAAGTGGGCCGATCGCGACCGCTTCGTGCTGTCCGCCGGCCACGGCTCGATGCTGATCTACTCGCTGCTCCACCTGACCGGCTATGCCAGCCCGACGATGGACGACATCCGGAACTTCCGCCAGTTGGGCTCGGTCTGCGCCGGCCACCCGGAAAACTTCCTGATCGAAGGCGTGGAATGCACCACCGGTCCGCTGGGTCAGGGCGTGGCCATGGCCGTGGGCATGGCGATGGCGGAGCGCCAGTTGAACGCCACGTTCGGTGACGATCTGGTCGATCACCGCACCTGGGTGATCGCCGGTGACGGCTGCCTGATGGAAGGCATCAACCACGAAGCCATCGGTCTGGCCGGCACGCTGAAGCTGGGCCGCCTGAAGGTTCTGTGGGACGACAACAAGATCACCATCGACGGCGACACCTCGCTTTCGACCAGCGAAGACATCCCGGCGCGCTACCGCGCTTCGGGCTGGGACGTGTTCGAGTGCGACGGCCATGACTTCGCCGATATCGAACGCGCGCTGACCCAGGCTGCCGCGTCGGACAAGCCCACGCTCGTCGCCTGCAAGACGGTGATCGGCAAGGGCGCCCCCAACAAGCAGGGCGGCCACGACGTTCACGGTTCCGCGCTGGGCGATGCCGAGGTGGCCGCTGCCCGCGAATACCTGGGCTGGACTTCGGCTCCGTTCGAAGTGCCTGCCGAAATCCTGGCCGACTGGCGCTCGCTCGGTGAAAAGGGCGCCGCCGCCAACGCGGCATGGTTCGCCCGCCTCGCCGCATCGGACAAGGCCGACGAGTTCACCCGCCGCATGGCCGGCGAACTGCCGGAAACCGATGCGATCCGCGCCAAGCTGGCCGAATGGCTGGAAGGCGAATCCACCGTCGCCACCCGCAAGGCCTCGGAAAACTGGCTGAACGTGCTGGCCCCGGCGATCCCCGAGATGATCGGCGGCTCGGCCGACCTTACCGGTTCGAACAACACCAAGGCCAAGTGCCAGGAACCGTTCACTCCGGACAACTACGGCGGCCGTTACGTCTATTACGGCATCCGTGAATTCGGTATGGCCGCGGCCCTGAACGGCATGGCGCTGCATGGCGGCGTGATCCCCTACGGCGGCACCTTCCTGATCTTCTCGGACTACTGCCGCAATGCGATCCGCCTGTCGGCGTTGCAGCAGACCCGCGCGATCTACGTGCTGACCCACGATTCGATCGGCCTTGGCGAAGACGGCCCGACCCACCAGCCGGTCGAGCATGTCATGTCGATGCGCATGATCCCGAATCTCTACGTATTCCGCCCGGCCGACGTGATCGAGACGGCGGAATGCTGGAACGTCGCCCTGGAATCGCAGGATACGCCTTCGGTGCTGGCGCTTACCCGCCAGAACCTGCCGCAGCTGCGCAAGACCGGCGACATGCTCTCGGCCCGCGGCGCCTACACGCTTCGCCATGCAGAGGCGGATCGCAAGGTGATCCTGATCGCCACCGGCTCGGAAGTCGAACTTGCGGTCAAGGTCCGTGCGGAGCTTGAATCGCAGGGCATCGGTGCCGATGTGGTGTCCATGCCGTGCATGGAACTCTTCGCCGCACAGGGTGAAGCCTACCAGCACGAAATCCTGCCCCATGACGCGTCGATCCTGAAGGTTTCGATCGAAGCCGGCGTCACCATGGGCTGGGAACGCTATACCGCACAGAGCCGCAATGGCGGCCTGAACATCGGTCTCGACCGCTTCGGTGCCTCGGCTCCGGCCAAGGACCTGTTCGCTCGCTTCGGCTTCACCGTCGAAGCGATCGTCCCGAAGATCCTCAACAAGCTTAGCGTGTAAACAGGAGAATTTACCTATGGCGACCAAGGTTGCGATCAACGGTTTCGGACGCATCGGGCGCAATGTGGCCCGCGCCATTCTCGAACGCACGGACCATGACCTCGAGCTGGTTTCGATCAACGACCTGGCGGACGCCAAGGCCAATGCTCTCCTGTTCAAGCGTGACAGCGTCCACGGTACTTTCGAAGGTACCGTGGAAGTTGACGGCAACGATCTGGTCGTCAACGGCAAGCGCATCCACGTGACGGCAGAGCGCGATCCCGCGAACCTGCCGCACGCCGCGCAGGGCGTGGACATCGTGCTGGAATGCACGGGTTTCTTCACCGACAAGGCCAGCGCCGGCAAGCACATCGACGCGGGCGCCAAGCGCGTTCTCGTTTCGGCCCCGGCCAAGGGCGTGGACCTCACCGTCGTTTACGGCGTGAACCACAAGGAGCTGACCGCCGAGCACGTCGTCGTGTCGAACGCCTCGTGCACCACCAACTGCCTCGCGCCCTTCGCCAAGGTTCTGCATGAGAAGATCGGTATCGAGCGCGGTCTGATGACCACGATCCACTCGTACACCAACGACCAGAAGATCCTCGACCAGATCCACAAGGATCCCCGCCGCGCCCGCGCCGCCGCGATGAACATGATCCCCACCAGCACCGGCGCCGCCGTTGCCGTGGGCCTCGTTCTTCCGGACCTGAAGGGCAAGCTGGACGGTTCGTCGATCCGCGTGCCGACCCCGAACGTCTCGGTCGTCGACCTGACCTTCGTGCCGAAGCGCGACACCACCGCCGAGGAAGTCAACGCGCTGCTGAAGGAAGCGGCTGAGGGCGAACTGAAGGGCGTGCTTGGTTACACCGAAGAGCCGCTGGTCTCGATCGACTTCAACCACGACGCGCACTCGTCGACGATCGACAGCCTCGAGACCGCCGTGCTGGAAGGCAAGCTGGTCCGCGTCCTGTCGTGGTACGACAACGAGTGGGGCTTCTCCAACCGCATGGTCGACACGGCCGGCGTGATGGCGGGCCTGCTCTGAGGAGCTGATGGCGGCGGATCGCCCCGTTGGCGTCGCGCGGAGGAGGAGCCGTGCTGATGCCGATGGCGGGCGGTCTGCCCCACCACTGTCGCCGCGGAAGTCCCCACCGGGACTTTCGCGGCGCAGTGTATCGGGAGAAGGATGCAATCCTTCCTCGTCATTGCGAGCGTAGCGAAGCGATCCAGGGCAGCCCGCGCGCGCTCTGGATCGCTTCGCTACGCTCGCAATGACGGAATTTGCTGGATCAGGCGGTTGGTGCGGTGAATCTGCCGCCGTCGACGAGATAAGGATCGAACGATGAGCGCTTTCAAGACCCTTGATGATCTTGGTGACGTGAACGGCAAGGTTGCGCTGGTGCGCGTGGACTTCAACGTGCCGATGCAGGACGGCGTCGTTACCGACGATACCCGCATCCGCGCTGCTGCCCCGACCATTCTCGAACTTTCGGAGAAGGGCGCCAAGGTCCTCCTGCTCGCCCACTTCGGCCGCCCCAAGGGGGAGCGCGTGCCCAGCATGTCGCTTTCCATGGTTGTCGGCGCGGTGGAGAAGGTGCTGGGCAAGGAAGTGATGTTCGTGCCGGAAGTGGCGGGTGACGTGGTCAAGCAGGCCGTCGGCATCCTGCGCGCGGGCGACATCGCGATCCTGGAAAACACCCGCTTCTGGAAGGGTGAAGAGAAGAACGACGCCGAACTCGTCCAGGCGATCGCCGCGAATGGCGACTTCTATGTGAACGATGCGTTCTCCGCCGCGCACCGCGCCCATGCCAGCACCGAGGGTCTGGCCCGCGTGCTGCCGGCCTATGCCGGCCGCTCCATGCAGGCCGAACTTGAAGCGCTGGAAAAGGCGCTGGGCAAGCCGGAAAAGCCGGTTGCGGCCGTGGTCGGCGGCGCCAAGGTATCGTCGAAGCTGGACGTGCTGAAGCACCTGGTCACCCAAGTCGATCACCTGATCATCGGCGGCGGCATGGCCAACACCTTCCTCGCCGCCAAGGGCGTGGACGTGGGCAAGTCGCTCTGCGAGCATGACCTGACCGGCACCGCGAACGAGATTCTCGAAACCGCCGATCAGTCGGGCTGCACCGTGCACCTGCCTTACGAAGTGGTGGTGTCGAAGGAATTCGCCGCCAATCCGCCGTCGCTGCGAACCTGCAACGTCCACGAAGTGGCGGCGGACGAGATGATCCTCGACGTCGGCCCGCTGGCGGTGGAAGCGCTGAGCGACGTGCTGAAGACCTGCCGCACGCTGGTGTGGAACGGCCCGCTCGGCGCGTTCGAGACGGTGCCTTTTGACGCGGCGACGGTGGCCCTGGCCAAGACGGCGGCCGCGCTGACCCGCGAAGGGTCGCTGGTCTCGGTCGCCGGCGGTGGCGATACGGTCGCGGCACTCAACCACGCGGGCGTGGCGAACGACTTCTCGTACATCTCGACCGCGGGCGGAGCCTTCCTGGAATGGATGGAAGGCAAGGAACTGCCCGGCGTGGCGGCTCTCGAAGCCTGATCGCGGCAAAGGGCGGGCGGCGCGCATGAACACTCCGGTCCATGTTGCTGCTCAGGGCCGGCCGCAAGGCTGGCAGGGCCCGCGCCCGCCGTGGCACGGCCGCTATGTAACGCTCGACGGCATGCGCGGGATCGCCGCGCTTGCCGTCGCGCTGTTCCATTTCAACATCTCGCAGGCCCCGCACGGCTATGTGGCGGTGGACTTCTTCTTTGCGCTTTCGGGCTTCGTGCTCGCCACCAGCTACCTGCCGCGTTGGCAGGCGGGCATGGGCACCGGCGAGTTCATGCTGAAGCGCCTGGTCCGGCTTTATCCGCTGTTCCTCGTGGGCGTTGCGCTGACGACGGTGGTGGGGCTGGCCCGACTGCACAGTGGAGGCGATACCGCGCTGAGCCTCAAGACCATTCTGATCAGCACCGGCATCAATGCGCTCATGCTGCCGTCGCCGCTGACCAACACGCTGTTTCCGCTGAACGTGCCGGCCTGGTCGCTGTTCTACGAACTGGTCGCCAATCTTGCGATGATCGTGCTGCTGTTCCGCCTGCCGCGCCTTGGCGTTGCGGTGGTCTGCGCCTTGTCCGCAGCGTGGTTCGTGCCGGCGGTGCTGGAGAACGGATCGGGCAACATCGGCGCGGTCTGGCACGAATGGCCTATCGCATTGGCGCGTACGCTTTATTCGTTCGGCGCGGGGATGCTGATCGCACGACTGCCGCAGCCTGAACACCGCCCGGCGACGTGGGCTGGCGTTGCCTGCCTTGTCGCCATAGCGGCAATGCTGATGGCCGACCCGCAGTTCATTTCCACCACCCAATACGACCTTGCCTGCGCGCTGGTGCTTTCGCCGCTGCTGGTCTGGTGTGGTTCGCGCGTGGAACCGTCCCGCCGTTTCGCCCGCAGCGCGTGGTTCGTGGGCGAGGTGTCCTTCGCGCTCTATGCCGTCCATTGGGCGGTGATCGAGCCGATGCGTTACTTCAAGGACGATCTGCATTACGATGCCGTGCTGATGGCCTTCGTGTTCCTTGGCGCGTGCCTGGCCATCGCCTGGCTTTGCGTGCGCTGGATCGACGTGCCGGCCCGTACGCTGCTGACCGGCCTGCTGCGCCGCCGCGAAAAGGCGCGGCAGATGCGTCATGCGGCCGCCCATCCGCTGCCTTGAGGCGCGGACATACCGTTTCGTTCCGGTTCGCCGGAGCAAATCTAGGAGGAGAAACCCATGGAATTTTCTGAGATGGCGGCCAAGATAGCCGGCGGAAACGGCTTTATCGCCGCGCTCGATCAGAGCGGCGGCTCGACCCCGAAGGCGCTGAAGGGCTACGGCATCGAAGAAGGCGCCTGGTCGACCGAAGAGGAAATGTTCGGCCTGATCCACCAGATGCGCGCGCGCATCATTTCGTCGCCCTCTTTCACCGGGGACAAGGTTCTCGGCGCGATCCTGTTCGAACGCACGATGGACGGCGAAGTGAACGGCGTTCCCACCCCGCAGGCGCTGATCGCCAAGGGCGTGGTGCCGTTCATCAAGGTCGACAAGGGGCTTGAGGACGAAGGCTTTGGCGGCTTTGGCGGCGTGCAGCTGATGAAGCCGATGCCGACGCTCGACGCGCTGCTGGAGCGTTCGAAGGCGCTGGGCGTGTTCGGCACCAAGGAGCGTTCGGTGATCAATTCGGCTAATGCCGAAGGCATCGCCGCTGTCGTCAAGCAGCAGTTCGAGATCGCTGCGCAGGTCCTCTCGCACGGCATGATGCCGATCGTCGAGCCTGAGGTGAACATCAAGAGCGCCACCCGCGCCGAGTGCGACAAGATCCTGCTCGCCGAAATCCTCAAGAACCTGGACGCGCTGCCGGAAGGCCAGCGGGTGATGCTGAAGCTTTCGCTGCCGATCGTGCCGGGCACGTTCGATCCGCTCGTCTCGCACCCCAAGGTGCTGCGCGTCGTGGCGCTTTCGGGCGGTTACGAGCGTCCCGAGGCTTGCGCCGAGCTGGCCAAGAACAAGGGCATCATCGCCAGCTTCAGCCGCGCGCTGCTGCAGGACCTGCGCTCGCAGATGAGCGATGCCGAGTTCGACGCCGCGCTGAGCGACGCGATCGACGAGATCTACAAGGGTTCGACCCAGAAGGTGGACGCTGCGGCGGCCGCCTGATCTTTCCGATCACGCGATAGGAAAGGGCGGTGCCGCAAGGCGCCGCCCTTTCTCGTTTCAGATGCCGCCCATGAAGCGGAACCCGAACTGATAGGCGAACGGCGCGGGCTTTTTGCCGGCGACCGGACCGGGCTGCGCGTCCCGCAGTTCCAGCGCACCGTCAGCGATCTGCACGGGCTGGCCCAAGGTCATGTCGATCTTGTGAGAGCCGGAGCCGAGATCGACACGCACGCGCAATTTCAGGCGCCCGGCCTGGATGCACTGCACGCCTTGCGGGCATCGGCTGTCCTCGATCAGCGAAAGCGGTGTGACCTTGGGGCCATCGACAAAGACTGTCTCGCCGATGCGGGTATAGGCCAGCGGCGGGCCCTGATAAGGGCCTGACGGCGCAGGTGGGGCGGTTGCCGGTTCCGGCGCGGGCATGGGCTCAGCTGCGGGCGAGACCGGATTGCTCGGCGGCGTGTAGGCGGGGGCCGGCGGCGGCGGTTCAACCGGTCGCTGAGGAATGGCTTGCGCAGGAGGGGAGGCTGGCGTGGAGTAGGACGTTCCTCCTCCTTCGGGAATGATACGGCATCCGGCCATGGCGAACGCGAGCAGGGCCAGCGTGACGATGGGCGAAAGGGCGGGCGTCGCTGCGCGTCTTTTCATGTTCCTCCCACATAGCTTGAACGGACTTGTGGTTCCCAATGCCGTGCCGAACCTATCGGCCGGGCCTGAACCTGTCCCGAACGAATGGTGCTTTTCGGCGATGGACGAGATGGTTAGGATCTATCCTGACCATCGGGGAAACCATGAATTACTTCACGAAATCGATCGGCCTTCGCACACCGACTCTGCTCTGGATCGCGGCCGTGGTGTCGGTGAAGGTTGCGCCGTTGGTCCTGCCTGACAACGTGCTGGTTCTGGTTCTGCCGCCGTTCTTTGCCGCATTGGTGGCGACGAAGCTGATCGCGCTGTTTCGCCCCTCGCTCGATCCGATGCTGCGCCGTGCGATTGCCCTCTTGGCGGGCGAAACCTTCTGGCTGATGGCCGATGTCTTTCGCACGGACCTGATCCCCATGCCGATGGCGATCGACATCCTGGCCGGTTTCGCCCTGGCCGTCCTGCTGGTCTGGCGCCCATCGCGCGTGCTGGTGCGCGTGCTGATCGGCGGAGTGAGTCTTGCCGCTGCAACCGGCATCTACCTTGCATTGACCGCGCCGGGCTGGAGCCTCGACACCGCAGCCGAAGCGCTGCACGCGGTCTTGCGGTTGACGATCGTGCTGTTTGCGGTGGCCGCACTCAGGACCGTCAATCGTGAGCGCGAAGATGCGCACTTCGAAGAGGAAGTCTTTTCCTGAGCCTCGCGAAAGGCTAGGTGCGCGCACATGGAAGAGAACGAACGCGAACCGACGCAGCTTTACCTGATTTCCCCGCTGGACGTGACGGGTGGTTTCCCCGACCGTCTTGCCCGCGCGCTGGACGCCGGGCCGGTTGCGGCGTTCCAGTTCCGCGTGAAGCACGTGGACCAGCATGAGGCCGCCCGTCTGGCCGAGCCGCTGCAGAAGATCTGCGCTGACCGCGATACGGCGTTCATCGTCAACGATTCCACCAGCCTCGCCAAGCGCCTTGGCGCGGATGGCGTGCATCTGGGGCAGGAAGACGGCACGGTGGAGGAAGCGCGCAACGCGCTCGGCCGGGATGCGCAGATCGGCGTGACCTGTAACAACAGCCGCCATCTCGCGATGGACGCAGGTGAAGCAGGGGCGGACTACGTGGCGTTCGGCGCATATTTCCCGACCACCACCAAGGACGTGAAGCATATGGCCGGGCTGGACCTGCTGGAATGGTGGCAGGCGATCTTCGAGATTCCCTGCGTCGCCATCGGCGGCATCACCCCGGAGAACTGCGCGCCGTTGGTGACGGCGGGCGCGGATTTCCTCGCGGTTTCGGGCGCGGTGTGGAACGGCGACGAAGCGGCTGCGGTGAAGGCCTTCCACGAGGCGATTACCGGCGCGATGGCCTGAGGCGGACGCGGGCGTTCGCCCGATGACCGCTAAACTAGCCCAATAGAACCTCGTCATCCCCGCGAGGGCGGGGATCCCGCTTGTTCTTCATCGGCGGCGCGAAGGAAGCGGGGCCCCCGCCTTCGCGGGGGCGACGGAGTGTTGTGGTGAAAGGCCAGGTTGGGGCGTCCACCGCCCCGCCGGTCAAAAATCGATCTTCGCGATCACATCCTCGCCGAACTTCAACGCCAGCTCGCAGTATTCTGCGCGCGTTTCGGCATAGACCGTCGCCCCGGCACCATGAATGCCCAGCGATTTCAGATGCGCGAAGTGGTCTAGCGCTTCCTGCGCACTCCAGCCCGGCTTGATCGAATAAGTGGACGAGGCGATGACCTTCGGCGGCTCCGCGCGGCCGATCTTCTCGGCATGGGCGTGCATGTAGGCGATGGCTTCGCTAATATCCTCGTCACCCTCCAGATTGGCGGTGCGGGCGGTGTCGGTGACGGACTTGGGCACGAAGAACGGGTGCCAGGCGTCGCCCATCTCGGCAGCGCGGCGCAGTGCGCGCTTCGAATTGCCGCCCACCAGCAGCGGCGGGTTCGGCTTCTGCGCCGGCGTCGGCAGCATGCGGTTGCCCAGTGCGGTGTAGCCGGTGCCTTCGAAGGTGAAATCCTCACCGGTCCAGGCCAGCTTCATGGCGGTGATGTACTCGTCCATCAGATCGTTGCGGCTATCGAAATCGACGCCCAGCGCCTTGTATTCCGCCTTCATGTACCCCGCGCCAAGGCCCAGAATCACGCGGCCATTGGTGAAGTGATCGAGCGTGGATACTCCGCGCGCCACCACGAAGGGGTTGCGATAGGGCAGGACCAGGATGTTGGTCTGCAAGCGCAGCTTGGTCGTCACCGCGCCCAGCATGGAAAGCATGACGAACGGGTCCTGCGCATAGTGCCCGCCCGCATCCAGCCAGCGGGTCGAGGGCGCGGGGTGATCGGTGACGGTGCCGGCATAGAAGCCCGCCTTTTCCACGGTGCGCGCAATCTCGTGCACGGCTTCCATGGTGCCGTATTCCTGCGGCTTGTCGACCCGGTCGAAGGGCAGGCTGGTGCTGAGCGTGAAGGTCATGCTTGGCTCTTTCGTTTGTTCAGGCGGCCGCTTCGGGCGGCAGCACCCAGTCGTCATGATCGTTGCGCACCCATCCACCAGAGGCCCAGGTTCCTCCATCGACCGGGATGATCGTGCCGGTGACGTAACTGGCAAGGTCGGAGGCCAGGAACACGGAGACGCGGCCGCATTCTTCATCGATTCCCGCACGGCCGAGCGGGATGCGGCGACGGATCGCCTCTTCCTGCGCAGGCGTGGGCCGATGCCAGAGTTCCGGATCGACCGGCCCGGCGAACTGTCCGCGCGTACCGGGCGTCACCGTGTAGTCGGGCGCGATGGCGTTCACGCGGATGCCATGGTGGGCCAGTTCCACCGCCAGCGTGCGGGTGAGGTTGTTGATCCCGGCCTTGCACGCGGCATAGACCGCGTATCCCGGGGCCGCGCGAGAGGCCTCGATGCTGGTGACGTTGATGATCGATCCGCCGTTTCCGCTCTCGATCATGATCGGTAGCGCCGCTTGCGTTGCGGCCAGATTGGATACCAGGTTGAGGTCGATATGCCGCCGCCAGTTCTTCTCGGTCAGGTCCGCGAAGGGGCGCCGTGTTACACCGCCGACGTTGTTGGCCAGCACGTCCAGTCGCCCGAAATGGCGCGCCGCCTCGCTGACGGCATTCTGCACGACCTCCATATCCATGGCATTGCCGGCGATGCAGAGGGCGCGCCGGCCGCGTTCCTCCACCAGTTCGATCATCTGCTCGCAGCGTTCGGGGATCACGTCCAGGATCGCCACGTCCGCGCCCATGTCGGCCATGCAGAGCGCAACGGAACGCCCGATGCCGCCGCCACCGCCGGTGACGAACACGACTTTCCCCGTCAGGTCGATGACTGAGCCATCCACACCCGTTCTCCCTTCAAATGGGCCGTTTTCGGCCTCCGGAGCGTGGCCAACCGTCGATTTCCGGGTTGTAGACGCGCCTTAGAACGCGAACAGCATCAGCGAGATCGAGAGGGTCGTCTATATCTTTCTCCAGTCCGCAGGAGAGGATCGTCTCCACGGTAAGGTTGCGATTTTTCGCGTTTTCACAATGGGTTGAGAAGCTGTTCTCACCAAAGGAGAAAGGAAACCATATCCCTGCCGGCAATGGCAGCGACAGCGCATTGGTGCCGGTGCGGTGCCGGTCCGGCGCAATGCCCAGCGTATCGGCGGGCAGCGTGGCAAGGCGTTCGACATCGGCCAGGCCCAGGCAGGGCAGATCGGCGGGAAGCACCACGATCCGCTCCGGCCCGGCGGCGGTGATGGCCGACATCGTGCTTTCCAGCGCACCATTGAGGTCTGGCCCCGGATCGTCGAAGCGCAGCACCTTGCTGCCCAGATTGGGCCGCGCCGGTCCCAACACGCAAACGCGCTGGATGGCGCGGCACCCGCTCACCGTGTCGAGCACGTGGCGCAGCATTCCGCAGACCAGCGCCTCGCGCTCGTCGGGATCGAGGGCGGAGGCCAGCCGGGTCTTTCCCAACCCGGGCGCCTTGACCGGGATGAGCGCCCAGCAGCTCACGGCACCTCAGGTGCTGCGGTAAGGTTGGTGAAGCGTATTCCGGCCCCGTCGGCCTTGTAGGTCTTGTTCATGTAGATGAGGATAGAGGTCAGCGCCTCGGCCGCCGCCGAATTGGCCAGAGCCCCGCCGGAGAGCCCACGCAGGCCCATGCCGGGGCAAAGGTCCACCACCGTTTGGCGCGCCTCTACATCGTCCGAGAAGACCAGCACGTCGCAGTCGATCGCATGGTCGCTGTCGAGGTGATGGGCCGAGACATTGTGGAACGCGGTGACGAGCCGGGCGTCCGGGCCAAGATGGTCGCGCGCCTGCATGGCGGCGCTGCCTTCGGCCGGAAGCTGCACGCGCATGACCTTGGGCGGCACCAGCGGCACGGTGGTATCGACGACCACGGCATTGCCCACCGCACCGGCGATCTGTCGCAAGGTATCGCCCTGCGAGGCGTGTGGCACGGCAACGATCACCACGTCCTTGCCCTTGGCGGCCTCACCATTCTCGGCATGGCCGGCGGCGCCCAGTTCCGCGGCCGTCGCACGGGCCTTGTCCGCCGTGCGCGAGCCGATGGTCACCTGATGCCCCGCCCTGACGAGCCTTCGCGCGATACCCCTGCCGAGTGCACCGGTTCCGCCGATCACCGCGATTGCTGCCATCAGATTATCTCTCCCGCGAATTCTTGGTCGTTGTCATTGTCGTTTCCAGCGTGGCGGCTCTAGACAGGCGTTCGGGAGGATCGATGAAGCGAAATCCAGAACTGACCGTGCGACCGCTCGCCGGATTGCCCATGTTCGCTACCGGAATGTCGATTGCGCAAGCGATATGCGTAGGCCTTGAGGCTGAAGGCGACCGGTTCCGCGATGGCGATATCTTGGTGGTGGCGCAGAAGATCGTCTCCAAGGTAGAGGGCCGCGCACGCGATCTCCATACGTTCACGGCTTCTGAGGAAGCGCATGAGCTTTCGCGCGCAACCGGGCGTGAGCCGGAGATGATGCAGGCGATACTGGAGGAGAGTTCCCAGATCCTGCGTCGCACCCCGGCGGCGGTGATCGCGGCGCATCGTACCGGGCATGTGCTGGCGAACGCCGGGATCGATGCATCGAATGTCGAAGGCGGGGATGCGGGGCGGGTGCTGCTCTGGCCGCTCGATCCCGATGCATCCGCACGGGCGTTGCGGCACGAAGTTCAGGTATTGTCTGAAGTTCGGATCGGCGTGGTGATCGCGGATTCAATGGGGCGGGCCTGGCGGATCGGCACTTTGGGTACTGCCATCGGCTGTGCGGGACTGGCCGTGCTGGAGGATCGCCGCGGCCGCGCGCAGGACCTGTATGGCCGTACGCTTCAGGCGACCGTGATCGGCATTGCCGACTCCGTTGCCGCCATGGCGGCGTTGGCGATGGGCGAAGGCGCCGAGGGCACCCCGGTCGCGCTCGTGCGCGGCTGCGAACGCTGGGTTACCGAGGAAGACGGGCCGGGCGCGGCCAGCGGGCTGCGGCCTATCGAGCAGGACATGTTCCGATGAGCGGCAAGCATATTCTCGCGCTTTCGGGCGGTGTTGGCGGCGCGAAGCTGGCGGCGGGGCTGGCTGCCGTCATGGCGCCGGAGGATCTGACGCTTGTCGTCAACACCGGAGATGATTTCGAGCATCTTGGCCTAACCATCTGTCCTGACATAGATTCAGTCACTTATGCACTGGCCGGGCTCAACGATACGCAGCGTGGCTGGGGCGTGAAGGACGAGACATGGCAGACCTTGGCCATGCTCCGCGCACTGGGTGAAGAGGGCTGGTTCAACCTCGGCGACCGCGACATGGGCATGCACATCGCCCGCTCATGGCGTTTGCGCGCAGGTGAGACACTTTCTGAAGTGACGGCGCGGTTGACGAGGGAACTCGGCATCGCGCACAGGGTCGTTCCGATGAGCGACGATCCCGTTCGCACGCAAGTCCTGACCGACGCGGGGTGGACCGACTTTCAGCGCTGGTTCGTGGGAGATCAATGCGCTGCACCCGTTTCCGATGTGCGTTTCGAGGGGGCGCCCGGCGCCAAGCCGTCGCCCGGTCTGGCTGAGGCGCTGGCGCGGACCGACCTTGCCGCGATCGTCATTTGCCCTTCCAACCCGTTCCTCAGCGTCGATCCGATCCTGGCCATCGACGGCGTGCGACAGGCGCTGGAGACGCGACGGGTTCCGCTGATCGCGGTCTCGCCGATTGTTGGCGGCACCTCGGTGAAAGGCCCGCTCGCCAAGATGCTGGCCGAGCGTGGGCAAGCCGTCAGCAACCACGCCATCGCCCATCACTACAGCGATCTTCTCGACCACCTCTTGATCGATCATGCCGATGAGGCCGATGTCTCTGGTTTGCAGGCACGGGGCCTGAAGGTCACCGTGACGAAGACAATGATGCGCGAAGCCGCCGACAGGGAAAGGCTCGCGCAGGAGGTGCTTGCCATCGCGGGCATCTGAAGGGTGAGCAGATGCAGGACGATCGCCACACGCTGAAGGCATGGCTGCTGGGCGCTCCGTTGGAGGAGGTCACAGCCCACGCAAGGGCCAGACGAGACGCAAACGGCCCGGCACGGATGACCTATTCGCCCAAGGTCTTCATTCCGCTGACGCGGCTCTGCACCGACGTCTGCCACTACTGCACCTTCGCCACCACGCCTTCGCGACTGGAAGCGCCCTACCTGACGGCTGAGGAAGTGCTGGAAATCGCCCGCGCCGGTGTCGCTGCGGGCTGCCGAGAAGCACTGTTCACGCTGGGAGACGCGCCGGAGCGCCGCTATGCCGTCGCGCGCGAATGGCTGGCGGAGCGCGGCTTTACCCGCACGATCGATTACGTCCGCCACTGCGCCGAACTGGTGCTGAAAGAGACTGGCCTGCTGCCGCACGTCAATGCCGGTGTGCTGGAGGAAGACGATTACCGGATGCTCCGCCCGGTTTCGGCGTCGGCGGGGCTGATGCTGGAAAGCACCTCGGAGCGGCTGCTGGAAAAGGGCATGTGCCACCACGGCTCGCCCGACAAGGAGCCGGCTTTGCGGATCGCCTCGCTCGCTGCGGCCGGCCGCGCGAAGGTGCCGATGACGAGCGGCGTGCTGATCGGCATTGGCGAGACGGCGGAGGAGCGGATCGACGCGCTGCTCGCGCTGCGCGATCTGCACCTTGAGCATGGTCACTTGCAGGAAGTGATCGTCCAGAACTTCTGCCCCAAGCCGGGCACGAAGATGGCGAAAGCGCCCGAAGCGAGCGAGGCCGACTTTCTCCGCATTGTCGCCGCCGCGCGCATCCTGCTGCCCGATGAGGTTTCGGTTCAAGCGCCGCCCAATCTTAATGACGAGCGCTTGGTCGAACTGATCGATGCGGGGATCGACGATTGGGGTGGCATTTCGCCGGTCACGCTAGATCATGTGAACCCGGAAGCACCCTGGCCTGAAGTAGAGCGTCTGCGCGGGATTTGCGCAGCCAAAGGCCTGCCGCTGGTCGAGCGGCTTACCGTCTATCCGCGCTTCGTCACGGGCGAGGATCGCTCATGGCTCGATCCGGCGATCCGTCCGGCGGTGCTGCGCCATGCCGATGCCGAAGGGTTGGCGCGCGACAGCGTCTGGAGCCCGGGGCTGGCCGATCAACATGCGCCGGGCAGCGTGCGCGCGCCGCTGGGGCATCATCACGATGGCCCGGTCGCAGCCTCGCTCCACCGCATCCTTGATCGCGCGGCGAGCGGGGCGACCTTGAGTGAGGACAAAATCGTCGCGCTTTTCGCCACGCGCGGGGCGGCGGCGCAGGCAGTGGTTGCGGCGGCGGATGCTCTGCGGGCGGAAGTCAGCGGCGATACCGTGACTTACGTGGTCAACCGCAACATCAACTACACTAATATCTGCACCCACACCTGTTCGTTCTGCGCGTTTTCCAAGACGAGCAGCAAGGCGGGCTTCCGCGACAAGCCGTATAATCTGGACCTGTCCGAGGTCGCCGGCCGCGCGCGCGAGGCGGTGGAGCGCGGGGCGACGGAGGTCTGTCTGCAAGGCGGCATCCACCCGAGCTATACCGGCGAAACCTATCTTTCGATTCTGCGTGAAGTGAAGGAGGCTTGCCCGAACCTTCACGTCCATGCTTTCTCGCCGCTGGAGGTCAGCCAGGGCGCGCGGACGCTGGGCATGCCGGTGCGGGACTATTTGGCGATGCTGAAGGACGCGGGGCTGGGCTCGCTGCCCGGCACGGCGGCCGAGATCCTTTGCGACGACATTCGCGAACAGATATGCCCCGGCAAGCTGACGACGCAGGAATGGCTCGATGTGGTCGGCACTGCGCATCGTGTGGGCCTGCCGACGACCTCCACGGTGATGTTCGGCCATCTCGAAGGCATCGAGCATTGGGCGCGGCACTTGCTGGCGCTGCGCAATCTGCAACTCGATACCGGGGGCATCACGGAGTTCGTGCCGCTGCCGCTTGTCCATATGGAAGCGCCGTTCTACCGGCGCGGACAATGCCGCAAGGGGCCGACCTGGCGTGAGGCGGTGATGATGCACGCGGTGGCGCGTCTGGCGCTGAACGGGGCGATCAACTCGATCCAGTGCTCGTGGGTGAAGCTGGGCATGGACGGCGCCGCCGCCGTGCTGGCGGCCGGCGCCAACGACTTGGGCGGCGTGCTGATGGATGAGAGCATCAGCCGCGCAGCGGGTGCGGCGCATGGCCAGGGCGTAACGATTGCCGAACTGCGTGAGGCTGCCGAAAGTGTCGGTCGCACGCTGAAGCAGCGCACCACCCTCTATGGCGAAGTGGTGCCGGAGCCGGCCTGAACTGGATGAGCCAGATCGGCGTAACCCATCACGAGACGCACCAGCCCATCCTCGATTTCGGTGTCGCCGGGCGCGGTTTCGGGGCGCATGATCATCGCGCGCAGCACGCCGACGAAGGCGTTGGTCAGCACGAAGGCTTCTCCGCGCGTCAGCCTGCGGTTGCCGCCGGGCGCGTTCGGACCTGACGGCGAGGAGAGCAGGGCGGTCAAATGCTCCAGCAGCGGTGCCATACGGTGCGTGCCGCGCGCGAGAGAGCGCTCCATCAGCAGCCGGTGCACGCGCCGCCGGTCGCCATAGGCTGTCGTCACGGCGCGCACGATCAGGCCCACGCGCTCTCGCACCGATACCGTGGCCTGATCGGCCAGAACGGTCAGAATCCGATCCGACAGTGCGGCCATCTCACGATCGGCCAGGCTATCGAGGATCGCCTCCTTGTTTGGGAAGTACTGGTAAAGCGTACCGATGCTGACGCCCGCCGTTTCGGCGACGGCATTGGTAGTGAAGCCTTCGTGGCCCTTGTCTTGCAGCAGCCGCATGGCCGCCTCCAACATGAGTTCGACTTTGTGCACCGCCCGTCCCTGACGTGGCCTGCGCGTCTTTAATGGCGGATTTTCGGGCGGTTTTGAGGTCATGATGAGCAGTGCGGAACGCGAGTTTCAGAACGTGAGCTTTGCTCATATTAATATCGTTATCGGCTTCTTGCCAAGGAACGGATTATGACATCGGATATCTCCACCGTGATCCCTGACCGTCGCGACTGGGCTACCGCCTTCAAGGCGCTGCGCCGCTTGCTGGCGGATGCCAACGATACGCAGCAAGTCTTCCGCATCATGCGCGCGCTCAATGCGGGCACGGCAAAGGCCGGTTATCTGCGGCTGCTGCGCACGGCGGATGGCGGGCGCATCGCCTACGAGCGGGTGGAACTGGCCGAACGCTTCTCCGATCCGGCCTTCGTCGCGCAATTCGGCGAAGGCACCGTGGGCGCAGCCTACGCCGAATTCCTGCGCGCGACCGGCTATTCCGCCAATGGCCTGGCCGAAGTGAGCCAGATCGACGGCGTCGCTCTCAACGTGCGCCATCCCTACCTCTGGTACGGCCGTCGTATGCGGGACACGCACGATATCTGGCACATCCTCACCGGATATCGCGCCGACGAGCCGCTGGGAGAACTGTGCCTCGTGGCGTTCTCCTATGCGCAGACCCGCGGGTTGGGCTGGGCCTTCATTGCGCTGGGCGGCGCTCTCAAGTCCTTGCGCGTGCCCGGCGGCAAACTGGTGCGGCGAGCGATCCGCGAAGGCTACCGTCGGGGGAAGAACGCAGCGTGGCTACCCGGCGAGGATTACGAACGCCTGCTTGCCGAGCCGCTGGACGCGGCCCGGGCCCGGCTCAACATTCCCGAGCCCACCGCCTATCGCGCGGCGCGGGAGTCGGTGGGACGTGCCGCCGTACGAGCCGACGGCACGTTGCCGGTTTCCTTTCCGCCGATCACATTTTCCTGATCTGCTGCCACATCGCGTCAGGCATCCAGGTATATTCGATGTAGTGTCCGAAGACCTTGCGCGCATCGAGGTAGAGGAACTTCAGCGCGTTGGGATCGTCGCCCTCGGGGCGCTCCATGGCGAGCGGAAATTCCTGCGCGTCCACGCGCTTGCGGAAGTCGGCCCAGTCATCGACGCCGAAGCAGATGTGGTGGAAGCGCAGCGGGCCGCCATTCGAACAGGCAATTGGCGTAGATCCCCACTTCGTCGATCTCGTTTTCGATCAGTTCGATCTGTAGTTCGCCGATCCAGATGAAGCAGATGCGACCTTTCTGGCGCTTCAGCCCCTGTGGGGTAAGCACTTGCTGGTCCACCGGAATGATCATCGGTTCGCGGGTCAGTCCGCGCCCGCGGAATAGGTCGATCCCGGCTTCCAGATTGTCGCAGACATAGGCGTTCTGGTAGTGGCGGCCTTCGAGCATCAGTCTCTCCTAAATTCCATGTCCACCATCTCCGTCATCCCCGCGTAGGCGGGGATCCCGCTTTTTCTTGCGGCGTGGCTAGAAGAAAGCGGAGCCCCCGCCTTCGCGGGGGCGACGAGGTGGGTTGGGCAGGCGGCAGTTCGTGTCCGGTCCATACCGGATTCCTGCCGAGCGGTGCCTTCTATCAGCCTTCGCGGGCCACGTCGTAACGCGACAGATAGCGTTCGAAGAGCGGCTCAAGCTCCGCCTTCTCGATGCCGTACTGGGCCAGCTTGTATTCGTGCTTGCCAAATTTGTCTTGCGGGTTGTCGTCCACCCACTGCTGGATGCCGGCCTCTGCCTCGGCGGTCCATTCGTCGCCCAGCTGCTGGTAGACCCTCTTCATCGTGCCGATCGGATCGGCGGTCATGTCCGCGTAGTGGACGTCGATCACCTTGTCCTCGCCATGCTTGTCGCGGAAATCCATGATGCGGTTGGCGTGCTCCGCCGCCTGCCAGGTGTAGTTTTCCTTGAGCCACGCCGTGTCCGGCTTGCCCATGTGCGCCATGTGGCTGAGCGAGATGATCGAGCAGAGCGATCCCGTTGCCGTGAACGGATCGCGGTGCGCCCAGAGCACGCGGGCATCGGGATAGACCTTGAAGATCGTCTCCAGCCACAGCGCGTGGCTGGGCTTCTTCACGTTCCAGACGCCGCCGGCATTCTGCTGGAGCACCTGAAGGAACTTCTTGTGGTACTCATAGGCGCTGGTCATGTCGCAGGAGAAGATGAACTCCTTGTATTCCGGCAGCTTGCCCTTGGAATCGATCATCAGCGTCTTGAAATCATGCGCCATGAAGAACACGCATTCGTTCGGGTAGACGGCCGATCCGCGATAATACTTGCCCATGGCCGGATTGGCTTCGAGCATCGCCTTTTCCTGCGCCAGACGGGCCTGCGCGCGCGGGTCGGTGGTGAGCAGGTCCTTCGAGGCGACTGGCGGCACCGGATCTTCGATTTCCCAAGTCAGCGGCGAGCGGCGCGCGGGATCGGCGGCGAGCAGGTTGGACAGCAGCGTGGTGCCGGTGCGCGGCACGCCCATCACGAAGACGGGGCGTTCCACCGGACAGGTGAGCAGTTCCGGATTCTGGCGAAGATAGTCCGAAATCTTCAGCCGGCCGCGAAGGTAATGCAGCGTGTCCGCCGTGGCGCGAGCGATGCCGCCTTCGGTGTACTGTCCGCGTGAAATGCCGGCGTTGAAGTCGTTCACGAAGACGTCGAAGCCCTCGCGCCAGGTGTCGTTGTCGAAGGCATCGATGCCGGTGTCCTTCATCGCCTGCTCGACGAGGGCGTCGCCGACGATCTGGTCCGCCGTGAGTTGCTCGGCCATTGCGTGATCCTCTTTCCCGTGTCTCTTTGCGGGCCGCTGCGGCGGCCTCATGGATACGAGGATAGCCCGTGCGCAGGGGCGATTGGCAATGCGGCAGGCGCCTCAGATCGGGTCGATATGTCGAATCCGGGCCAAGACCGGCAGGTGTCTTACGCCGCTACCGAAGGCATTGCAGCCAGCGCGCGGCCCTGCCGCTGGCGGAAGGTGCTGGGGCTGGCGCCGACTGCACGGCGGAACGCGAAAGTGAAGCTGGATGGCGAGGCAAAGCCCATCGAAAAGGCGATGGTCTTCACGCTCTCCCCCTCCATCAGCAGGCGCTTCGCTGCCTCCATGCGGCGCTGTTCGATATAGTCGCCGATCGAGCAGGCACGGCTGACGCGGAACCCGCGTGTCAATTGGCGCACCGACAGCCCGCACAGGTCGGCCAGTTCCTTAAGCGGCGGGGCATTCAGATCTCCGGCAAGGCGTTCCTCGATCACGCGCAGGCGCCAGCCGGACAGTCCGCCGGTCATCGGCCTTTCGGAAACTTCCAGACCATATCGCCCGAGTTCGATGGCCAGTTCGCCGCCCAGCAGTTCCAGCATCCGGCGCGAGGCAAGGCCGGGGTGGCGTACTTCGGCGGTGATGCGGAACAGCAGGGCGCGGACTTGCGCGCTGCCGATGTCCAGCGCCGCGGCAAGGTGTGAATCGTCCCACGGCAGGTCGCGCCCCAGAAGTTCGTGCACCAGCGCCGCGTCGATCGTGCAGACCAGCGATGCCTGCCGTCCGCTGCCGCCCCGGATATAGAGCGATTCGCCGGGCGGGATCGCGAAGACGTCGCCCAGTCGCTCGAACCGATGCGGCCCCCAGCGCTCACGATAACCGCCGCGCGATTGCAGCGGGCGGGGGGTGAGGCACATGTTTACATGATAGCCTTGGCCCACGGCGTGGCGGGTGTCGGTGGGCTCCGGAATGTCGAAGCGCACGATTTCGGCATGGATTCCGGGCGCGGACAGGGCGGCGTCCACGATCATCGTCGGCAGCGGGGTGGCCGTGCTGGCAGGCATCTCTCGTTCTCCGGAACGCCTCAGGTGCTTCTCGGGTCTATGGCCCGAATTCGTGTCCCTGACGCTTGGATAAGGCCTGATTTCTATGCCCCCCGCGCTTGCGGGACAAGGCAGGTCTCGGGAAACATCGCGCCAACGAAAGCGGGCAGGTCAGCGCCGCATATTGGGATTGAGGAAAGAATGATGGCAAAGGGCCTTTTCGACTGCACGGGCAAGGTGACCGTGGTGACCGGCGGCAATGGCGGCATCGGCTTCGGCTTTGCCATGGGCGTTGCCAAGATGGGGGGCGACGTCGCGATCTGGGCCCGCAATGCCGAGAAGAGCGCCAAGGCCAAGGCCGAACTGGAAGCGGCCGGCGCGGGCAAGGTGATCGCCTATCAGGTGGACGTTTCGCAAGAGGCGAACATCGTCGAAGGCTACAAGCAGGTCATGGCGGACTTCGGCAGGGTGGACTGCGTGTTCGCCAACTCAGGCGCTTCGCCGCGCTATAACTCGGTGTTCGAGATGCCGACCGAGCACTGGCACGAATTCCAGAACACCGCTCTTCACGGCGCCTTCTTCACCTTGCGCGAAGGCGCGCGGTTGATGAAGGAGCGGGTTGAGGCGGGTGACGAGAGCGGCGGCAGCCTGGTCGCTTGCGGGTCGCTCTCGCTGTTCCAGGGCCTGCCGGGTAAGATGGAATATGCCTCGTCCAAGGCTGCGATCGCGGCGGCAGTGCGCTGCCTTGCCATCGAACTGGCGCCGCTGGGCATTCGCGCCAATGTGGTCGCGCCGGGCCTGATCATGACGCCGATGATGGGCGAGGGGCCGCGCGCCGATGCTGTGGCCGCCCACTTCGCCCCGACGATCCCGATGAAGCGCACCGGTTATCCGGCGGACTTCGAGGGTATCGGCGCCTATCTGTGCTCCGACGCCAGCTCGTTCATGACCGGCGAAACCGTCACCATCGACGGCGGCTACATGGTTCGTCCGTAAGCGGCGCGAAGGGAGAGAAGCGATGGAACTGCTCAAGATCCATGGGCAAGGCGATGTCCGCCTCGATGCTTACGAACGTCCGGCGGCGGGGCCGAAGGACGTGGTGGTGAAGATGAAGTCGGTCGGCATCTGCGGATCGGACCTGTCCTACATCAAGATGGGCGGCATCCCGCCGGGCGTGGAGACCGCGCTGGGCCATGAAGGTGCCGGCGAAGTGATGGAAGTGGGCGCGGAAGTGTCCGGCATTGCGGTGGGCGACGCTGTGATCGTCAATCCGATGATGACCCCCAGCAACATCGGTTCGGGCGGGCCGGAAGGTGCGTTTACGCAGGAATTGCTGGTGCGCGAGGCGCGACTGGGCGACTCGATCCTGCCGATCCCGGAGGGCATCTCTTATGACGTTGCCGCCATGTGCGAGCCGCTGGCCGTCGCCATGCACGGCGTCAACCGCGCCGACGTGAAGCCGGGCGACAAGGTCGTGGTGTTCGGCTGCGGGCCGATCGGCCTTGGCATGTTGCTGTGGTTGATCGATCGCGGGGTGACCGATGTGGTCGCGCTCGATCTTTCGGAAGAGCGGCTGGAGCGCGCACGGGCGCTGGGCGTGCAGGCGGCGCTCGATCCCAGCAAAGTGGACTTGCGGGCGGAACTGGCGAAGCTGCACGGCGAAGTGCCCAGCTATGGCCGCGTGGGCGTGGGCACCGATGCCTTCATCGACGCGGCGGGCGCACCGAACATCCTGACCGAAGTGATCATGATGGCCAAATTTCATGCAAAGCTGGTCATCACGGCGGCCTATATGCGGCCCATCGAGTTCCCGGTTGGCCGGATGCTCACCAGCGAGATGACCATCACCACGGCGGTCGGCTATCCTACTGAAATGCCCGAAGTGATCGCCGCGATGCCGCGCCTGAAGGACAAGATTGCGGCGATGATCAGCCACAAGCTGCCGTTTAGCGAGATCATGAAGGGCCTGGAAATCGCCGCAACGCCGCAGTCCGCCAAAGTCATGATCGGTATCGAGGAGGCTTGAGATGAGTGATGTGAAAGACGCCGGACCGAAGCTGGCTGGTCTCGTCCGCTCGGGCGACGAACAGGCGGACGCCATCGCGATCACCGATTTCGTGTTTCAGGCGAACGATATCTCGAACGCCTATCTGGTCACGACGTCCGAGGGCGACGTCATGGTCAACACCGGATTCATGGACAATGCGGAGCGCACCAAGCGCCTGCTGACTCCGCCGCGTACCGGGCCGCTGGCCTTCATCATCCTCACCCAGAGCCATGCGGATCATTACGGCGGCGTGCCGGAATTCCTGGAGGACGGCACGCAAGTCGTTGGCGGGCCGGGCTTCAACGAGGCGCTGGGCGACATGATGGGTCTCCAGTCCTTCTTCGGGCCGAGGAGCGGCAAGCTCTGGGGATCGACGCTGAAGCGCGGCGGCACGCCGAAGCCGGCGCCGAACGTGGTTCCGGACATTCTGGTCGACCGGAAGCTGACCATCGAACTGGGCGGCCGCACGTTCGAACTGATCTCCACACCAGAGGGTGAGACGATCGACTCGCTGACGGTGTGGATGCCCAAGGAGAAGATCGCCTTTACCGGCAATGTCTTCGGCCCGGTCTGGCTCTCGATGCCGTTCCTCAACACCCTGCGCGGGGACAAGCCGCGGCTGGTGCGCAACTACCTGAAGTCGCTGGAGACGATCCGCGATCTTGGCGCGGAAATCATCGTCACCGGTCATGGCGAGGCCATTCGCGGTGCCGAACGTATTCGTGCGGATCTAGACAAGATGCACGCGGCGGTGAGCCATGTGCGCGATTACACGCTGGAAGGCATGAAGGCGGGCAAGGACGTCCACACACTGATGCGCGAGTTCGCCTGGCCGGAAGGGCTGGAGATCGGCGAGTTCCACGGCAAAGCCGCCTGGGCGGTCAAGTCGATCTGGCGCGAGTATTCGGGCTGGCTTCACTACGAGGATGGCACCACCGCGCTCTACGGCGTGCCGCGTTCGAGCGTGGATGTCGACCTTGTCGAACTGGCCGGTGGGGCTGCCAAGCTGGCCGACCGCGCACAGGCGAAGCTGGATGCCGGGGCTGCGCTGGAGGCCGTGCATCTGACCGACATCGCGCTGAGTGCGGAGCCGGACAATGCGGCGGTGCTCACCGTACGCAAGGCGGCGCATGAGGCGCTGCTGGCGGCGTCCGGGGGCAAGAACTTGTCCGAGACGATGTGGCTGCGATCCGAGATCGCGGCGATGGAGGCTAAGCTCAGCGCTTGAAGGGGGCGGGATGGGCCCATCACCTCCAACCTGACAATCTAAAACCTCGTCGTCCCCGCGCAGGCGGGGACCTCGCTTTTCTTTGCGCGCTTGGCAAAAGGAAGCGGGGCCCCCGCCTGCGCGGGGGCGACGATATTTGTCTTGGGAGGCCGATGGTTGGGACAAGTAAGCCTAAGTCTGTTTGCTCACCCCATCACCGCGCAGCTCTCGTAAACCAGCCGCACCAATTCCGCCTGTCCGCGCACGCCCAGCTTGGCATAGAGCCGCTTGGAGTAGTTCCGCGCGGTCTCCAAAGTCAGGCCCATACGCTCCGCTGCTTCGGCGATGGAGTAGCCGTCCGCCAGCGCCATCGCCAGTTCCGCCTCGCGCCGGGGCAAGTCGAACACTTCGGCCAGTCGGTCCGCGCCATCACCGGAAAGTGCGCGGGGAAGAGTGCATAGCGCCAGGATCGCCGGCGCGGCGAGGGCCTGCTGTTCCGGACTCTCGGCCGGCATCAGCAGCGCTTCGACATGCGGTTTTTCGCGTAGCAGCAGCGGTCGTGCCGGCAATGCGCGGTCCTGTGCCATCTCCGCCGCCGCACCTGCCAGCTTGCGCTCGGCGCCAAGGTCCAGGCCCAGTACACGCTCGCCGGGGCGCAAAGCCGCACCGCAATGTTCCTGCCAAAACTGTGAGAGCGCCGCATCGGCCGAGACCACGCGCGCTTCGGCATCCAGCAGCATCCAGCCCTTGCCGGTGCGTTCCAGCCCCATGGCATTGATCCGCGCTGCCGTGCGCTCTCGGTCCATCGAGACGAGGTTTTCGACCGCGATGCCGACATAGGGTGCAAGGCTGGAGAGCAGGGCACTGTCCGCTGCCGTGCACTCGCGCGTGCGGGCCATCATCAGCCAGGCGCTGTAGCGTTCGCCGCCGGCGATCCGCACCACGCGCTCATCGCCGATGCCGAGTTTCGCCATGCGCCGGTTGCGATCCGCACGCGCCACGGGATCGTGGTCGATCATCTCCCCAATCGAATAGACACGACCCGGCCGCAGCCCGTCATAGAGGTAGCGGTCGAGATCGAGCGGCCCCTGCTGCTCCGATTCGCGAGCGCGTTTGCGCAGGTCGATTCCGGCGTAGCTTTCGACGATTGCGGCATGCGGGCCATCGCCCATGCGAAGGATCAGGCTGACGTAATCGGCTTGGGTACGGCGACGCAATCTTTCCAGAAATGTCGAAAATCGCGGATTTTCGGCATTTCCCTGAAAGAGCGGGATGAGGAGATCGGTCTCGTCGTTGCTCGTAAGGGCCATGCCCTCCCATATGGGAGGTTCGCGCAAATGTCATCCCTGCGATTCGGTTTGGGACAGCACCAGAGGAAACAGCCAACGGGCACGCGCCCCGGCAGAGGAAACCTGATGAAGACACTCACGCACCTGGAGCGCCTCGAAGCCGAGAGCATCCATATCATCCGCGAAGTCGTCGCCGAGGCTGAAAAACCGGTGATGCTCTATTCGGTCGGCAAGGACAGCGCCGTGATGCTGCACCTCGCCCGCAAGGCCTTCTATCCCTCGCCGCCGCCGTTCCCGCTGCTTCACGTCGATACGACCTGGAAGTTCAAGGCGATGTACGAGCTGCGCGACAAGATGGCGCGTGAGAGCGGCATGGAACTGCTGGTCTATCAAAACCCCGAAGCCATCGAGAAGGGCATCAATCCCTTCGACCACGGCGCACTCCACACCGACATGTGGAAGACCGAAGGCCTGAAGCAGGCTCTGGACAAGTACGGCTTCGACGCGGCCTTCGGCGGCGCCCGCCGCGACGAGGAGAAGAGCCGCGCCAAGGAGCGCATCTTCTCGTTCCGCACCTCCTCGCACGGCTGGGATCCGAAGAACCAGCGCCCGGAACTGTGGAACCTCTACAATGCCCGGAAGGCTCGCGGCGAATCGATCCGCGTCTTCCCGATCTCCAACTGGACCGAGCTGGATATCTGGCAGTACATCCACCTGAACGACATCCCGATCGTGCCGCTCTACTTCGCCGAAAAGCGCCCCACCGTGGAGCGTGACGGCATGCTGCTGATGGTCGACGATGAGCGCTTCCCGCTCCAGCCGGGCGAGGTTCCCGTCGAACGCTCGATCCGCTTCCGCACGCTCGGCTGCTACCCGCTGACCGGCGCGGTGGAGAGTGAGGCGAAGACGCTTCCCGAAGTGATCCAGGAAACGCTCCTCACCACTACATCGGAGCGGCAGGGCCGCGCCATCGACAAGGACGCCGGCGGTGCCGGCATGGAAGTCAAGAAGCAGCAGGGGTACTTCTGATGGCCGACATCGACACCAAGGAAGCGGTCTACGTCACCGACAAGCTGATTGCCGAGGACATCGACGCATACCTCGTCCAGCACGAACACAAGACGATGCTGCGCTTCATCACGTGCGGCAGCGTCGATGATGGCAAGTCCACGCTGATCGGGCGTCTGCTCTACGATTCGAAGATGATCTTTGAAGACCAACTGGACGCGCTTCAGTCGGATTCGAAGAAGGTCGGCACTCAGGGCCAGGAAATCGACTTCGCACTGCTGGTCGACGGTCTTGCCGCGGAGCGTGAGCAGGGCATCACCATCGACGTGGCCTATCGCTTCTTCAATACCGAGAAGCGCAAGTTCATCGTTGCCGACTGCCCCGGCCATGAACAGTACACCCGCAACATGGTGACCGGCGCCTCCACCGCCGACCTTGCGGTGATCCTGATCGATGCGCGCAAGGGTGTGCTGGTGCAGACGCGCCGCCACTCGTACTTGTGCCACCTGATCGGCATCAAGAACATCGTCCTGGCCGTGAACAAGATGGACCTGGTGGACTACAGCCAGGAGGTCTTCGACAAGATCGTGGCGGACTATACCGAGTTCGCGAAGTCGATCGGGATCGAGAGCTTCACCGCGATGCCCATCTCGGGCTTCAAGGGCGACAACATCACCACGCTTTCGGACAAGACCCCGTGGTACAAGGCACCGCAATACGCGGGCATTCCGCTGGTCGAGCATCTGGAAACGGTGGAGGTTCTCTCCTCCGTCGATGCCGACAAGCCGTTCCGCCTGCCGGTGCAGTGGGTGAATCGCCCGAACCTCGATTTCCGTGGCTTCTCGGGACTGATCGCCACCGGATCGGTGAAGGCGGGTGACAAGATCCGCGTTCTGCCCTCGGGCAAGACCAGCACGATCACCCGCGTCGTCACGTATGACGGTGATCTGGAGGAAGCGGTCGCCGGCCAGTCGGTCACGGTCTGCTTCGCCGACGAGATCGATTGCTCGCGCGGGTCGGTGATCTCGGTTGCGGACAATCCGCCGCAGACCGCCGACCAGTTCGAGGCGACTTTCGTGTGGATGGCGGACGAGGCCATGGTGCCCGGCCGTGCCTATTGGCTGAAGATCGGCACGCAGGTGGTGTCGGCAACGGTTCAGGAGCCGAAATACGAAGTCAATGTCAACACGATGGAGCATCTGGCGGCCAAGACGCTGGAACTGAACTCGATCGGCGTGGCGGAACTGACCACCGACAAGCAGATCGTGTTCGAGGCCTATGCCGACAACCGCACGCTGGGCGGCTTCATCCTGATCGACAAGATGACCAATGCCACCGTGGCGGCGGGCATGATCCACTTCTCGCTGCGCCGTTCGCAGAACGTGCACTGGCAGGCCGTGGACATCGATCGCAAGCAGCACGCGGGCCTGAAGAACCAGCGCCCGGCGGTGCTGTGGTTCACCGGCCTTTCGGGCTCCGGCAAGTCGACCATCGCCAACCTTGTCGAGAAGAAGCTGCACCGGATGAACCGGCACACCTTCCTGCTCGATGGCGACAACGTGCGCCACGGTCTCAACAAGGATCTGGGCTTCACCGAGGCTGATCGCATCGAGAATATCCGCCGTGTGGGCGAAGTCTCGAAGCTGATGACCGATGCCGGCCTGATCGTGATCACCGCCTTCATCTCGCCGTTCCAGGCGGATCGCGAGATGGTGCGCACGATGCTGCCGGAAGGCGAGTTCTTCGAAGTGTTCATCGACACGCCGCTGAAGGTGGCCGAGGCGCGCGACGTGAAGGGCCTCTACAAGAAGGCGCGTTCGGGCGAACTGAAGAACTTCACGGGTATCGACAGCCCCTATGAAGCGCCCCGCAACCCGGAAATCCGCATCGACACCACGGCGATCTCGCCGGAAGAGGCCGCGAACCTCATCGTCGACACGCTGCTGGGAGATGCCTGATGAGCCTCAACGACGGCGATCTCGCCGCGCATCTGGCCGAAGTGGCAGGGAAGATCCTGCTCGATGTGCGGGCTTCCGGCCTGTTCTCGGGCAAGTCGCTGGGCAAGGCGGGGGACCAGACCGCCAACCAGTTCCTCTGCCACGCCCTTCGCGAGCAGCGGCCTGAGGACGGGCTGCTCTCCGAAGAGGAAAAGGACAATGCCGAGCGTCTGGCCAAGGATCGGGTGTGGATCGTCGATCCGGTCGACGGCACGCGCGAATATGGCGAGGAACGTGCGGACTGGGCGGTGCACATCGGCATGGCGGTGGATGGGGCTCCGGTGCTGGGCGCCGTGGCGCTGCCGGGCGCAGGCATAGTCCTGCGCTCCGACCAGCCGGGCGAGGTTCCGCCCGCGCCTGAAAAGCTGCGCATGGTCGTCAGCCGCACGCGTCCCGCCAAGGAAGCGACCGGCGTGGCCGAAGCCATCGGGGCCGAACTGGTGCCGATGGGATCGGCCGGGGCCAAGGCCATGGCGATCCTGCGCGGAGAGGCGGACATCTACCTCCACTCCGGCGGCCAGTACGAGTGGGACAGCTGCGCCCCCGCCGCCGTCGCGCAGGGCTGGGGCCTCCACGTCTCGCGCATCGATGGCAGCCCGCTGGTCTACAATCGGGAGGACGTCTATATGCCGGACCTGCTGATCTGCCGGAAGGAACATGCCGATTTGGTGCTCGAGAAGGTGAAAGCCTTCCTTTGAGGACAAGCTGATCAACATTGTCGATTAGTAAGCACGCCGCTATGCTCGCCCTTTGATACAGGAAAAGGGGCGGGCATGGAGGCGAAAACACGGCGCAGGACGCGCGATCCGGTCGCGACGCGCGCAGTCATTCTGGATGCGGCGGCCAACCTCTTGGCCAAGGACGGGCCTGAAGGCGTTAGCCTCTCTGCCGTCGCGCATCTCGCCGCCGTCAATCGTGGCACGGCCTATCAGCATTTCGAAACACGCGAAAAGCTGATCGAGGCGACCATCCAGTGGGTTTCGGACAAGCTGTTTCACGCCGTTTTCGGCGATCCGGAGACCGTGGGCGAGCGGCGGGTCGAGGAAGTGGACGTCGCATCGCTTACCGACCGACTGGCCGATTTCGCGATGGAAAACCCGGATATCTGCCGCGTCTGGCTCCAGCAGGTGCTAGCCTCTCCGGACCCGTCGCAGGACCCGTTCTGGCGGGAATATTGCGGATCGCTGGGCCGCTTTGCCGGCACCGATCTGGCCGAGCCGGGCATCGATTTCGAGGTCTATTCGGTGATGAACCTCGCCGGGGTGTTCTTCTGGCCGATCCTGGCCCGCGCTCACGCTGCCGATGAAGGCGAGCGCAAGGAACTGTCACGCCGCTATTCGCGCGAGATTCTGCGGCTTTCGATGTACGGAACGATGCGCGCCAAGGCCTTTCCGAAGGTGGCGGACCTGCTGGCCGCGCACGGGGTTTCTCCGGGCGGCTGAGGAAGCCTTCCCAGAGCCTTCCACTTTCCCATCCCTCGTCATTGCTTCGCTACGCTCGCAATGACGAGGGATGGGAAAGCGGGGCGGAGCGGGGGTCTTGCGACCGCCAACGATACCCCATCGGTGATGCCGCTTCGCCTAGGCGATGGCGTGGGGCGGCGGCATTGACGGAGCCGTGCATATTCCCTTTCAGCTAGGGCCTGCATCGTCGGGCTCCAAAGCAGCCCTTGAGGGAGTATGCCATGTTTTCCGCTATCGTGATCGACAAGACCGATGAGGGCCAGACGGTCACTCTCCAGCAGCTTGACGAAAGCGCGCTGCCCGAAGGCGATGTCGCCATCGACGTCGCGTTCTCCACGCTCAATTTCAAGGACGGCCTTGCCGTCACCGGCGCGTCGCCCGTCGTGCGCAAGTTCCCGATGGTTCCGGGGATCGACCTTGTCGGCACCGTTACCGACAGCAGCCATGCCGACTGGAAGGCCGGCGATACCGTCGTGCTCAACGGCTGGGGCGTGGGTGAGGGTCACTGGGGCGGCCTGTCGCAGAAGGCCAAGCTGAAGGGTGACTGGCTGGTGCCGCTGCCTTCGGCCTTCACGCCGAAGCAGGCCATGGCGATCGGCACCGCTGGTTACACCGCTGCGCTTTGCGTCGATGCGCTGGTGGACTGGGGCGTGACCCCGGATCAGGGCGAGATCCTGGTCACCGGCGCCACAGGCGGTGTTGGTTCGGTCGCCATCGCCATTCTCAAGAAGCTGGGCTACTCGGTCGCCGCGCTCACCGGCAAGCCGGGTGAGGCGGACTATCTGAAGTCGCTGGGCGCGGAAACGATCATCGACCGCGCCGAACTCGCCGAAAAGGGCAAGCCGCTTCAGAAGGAGCGCTGGGCGGGCGTGATCGACACGGCCGGCAGCCACACGCTGGCCAATGCCATTGCACAGACCAAGTACGGCGGCGCGGTCGCCGCTTGCGGTCTGGCGCAGGGCTTCGACCTGCCTTCGACCGTCATGCCTTTCATCCTGCGCGGCGTTTCGCTGCTGGGCATCGACAGCGTCATGGCCCCGAAGGCCAAGCGCCTGAAGGCCTGGGACCGTCTGGCCAAGGATCTCGACCCGGCTGCGCTGGAAACGATCGGCCAGACCATCGGCCTGGGCGACGCCATCGAGGCTGCTCGCAAGTTCATGTCCGGTGAGGTCACCGGCCGTTACATCGTTGACGTGAACGCCTGATGCAGCCGGTGCGGCGGGTGGTTTGAGGGAGCCGCCTGCCGCACCTGTAATTTGATGGGACAAGCGGGCCGAAGGCGCGCAAGGACGATGAGGCCCAAGGACATGAGAAACGCATGGTCGAGGTAATCGAAGGCTTGTCGATCGCACGCGGCATTCCGCTCGCGGAAGAGCAGGGCATCGGCCCGCTGACGCTGGGCGGCTTCGTTCGCGAAGTGTCGCGCCGTTATGGCCCCTCCGAAGCGGCGGTGATCCACCTTGGCGACAAGGTCGAGCGCTGGACGTACGACGACCTCTGGGCGCGCTCGATGGAAGTTGCCCGTGCACTCGTCGCTTGCGGTGTCGGCAAGGGCACTCGCGTCGGCGTGCTGGCAACCAACCGACTGGAATTCCTCTCCGGCGTCTTCGGCACCGCACTGGCGGGCGGCGTCGCCATGACGGTGAGCACGTTCTTCACCCCCGCCGAACTCGAAACCGTGCTGCAGATGGGCGGATGCTCGGTGCTGCTGCTCGAACGCCGGGTTCTGAAGAAGGACTTCGCGCAAACGCTCATCGAACTCGAACCGCAGATCGGCACGGCCAAGCCGGGCGAAGTGGCCTCCCCCCAGTTCCCGTTCCTGCGGCATCTCGCGGTGATCGACAGCGACGAAGGCCTCGGCGCGATCGAGGGCTGGAGCACCTTCCTCGCGCGCGGGAACAGCGTCGATCCGGCACTGGTCGATGCAGCCGCCGCCTCCGTGCAACCGAGCGATCCCGGCGTGCTGTTCTTCTCCTCCGGCTCGACCGGCAAGGCCAAGGGCATCCTTTCCGCGCATCGCGGCGTCTGCCTGCAACTCTGGCGCTGGCCGCAGTGGTATGACGTGAAGGTGCCGCCGCGCACATGGTCGGCCAACGGCTTCTTCTGGTCTGGCAATTTCTCGATGGCGCTAGGCGGTACGCTCGGCTCCGGCGGATCGCTGGTGCTTCAGCGCTGGTTCGATGCCGAGGAAGCGCTGGCCCTGATGGACGCCGAAAAGGCCTCGATGATGCTCGCCTGGCCGCACCAGTGGGCCCAACTCATGGCTGCCTCGAATTATGAAAGCGTCGATCTTTCGGGGATGTACTATATCGATGCGCTGACGCCTTGCGCGCAGCATCCGACGATCGATACCGACTGGCGCGAGCCGGCGCAGGCCTTCGGCAACACCGAGACGTTCACGCTGATTTCGGTCTTCGCCTCGGGCACGGCGGAAGAGATCGCCGGCAAGTCGCACGGCGTGCCAACCGCCGGCTCCACGATCAAGATCGTCGATCCGATGACCGGCGCAACGATGCCGCTGGGCGAACGCGGCGAGATTGCCGTGAAGGGGCCGACGCTGATGCTCGGCTATCTGGGCGTGCCGCTGGACGAATCGCTGGATGGCGAAGGCTTTCTGCGCACGGCGGACGGAGGCTACATCGATGAGCAGGGGCGCCTGTTCTGGGAAGGCCGCCTGAACGACATCATCAAGACCGGCGGCGCCAACGTCTCTCCTCTGGAGATCGACGAAGTGATCCGCGCTCATCCTGAAGTGAAGATGGTGCAGACCGTGGGCGTGCCCGACGATCTGCTGGGCGAACTGGTGGTCTCCTGCGTGGTCCCGGTCGAAGGCGCGCGCCCCGATGCTGGCTCGATCCGCGATTTCGCCAAGGAAAAGCTCGCCAGCTACAAGGTGCCGCGCAAGGTGCTGTTCGTGGCGGAGAGCGATCTGAAGACCACCGGCAGCGCCAAGATCAAGACGGCGGACCTCCGCAAGCTGGCCGCTGAACGGCTGGAGACGGAATCTACGCCCGGTTAAGGGGAGGACAGCATGGCACAGACGCCGAGTTTCGAGGAGTGGCTGGAGATTTGCAATCTCAAGGCCCGCTATTGCCGCCTACTCGATACCAAGGACTGGGACGGCTGGGCTGCCTTGTTCACCGAGGACTGCGAGATCGATACCCGCCCGGCAGGCGGCACGCTGGAAAAGGGGCGCGACACTTTCGTTGCGATGGTCCGCCATTCGCTGGCCGATGCGAAGACCGCGCACCAGATCCACTCGCCGGAAGTGACGTTCCGCGGGGACAGCGCCGAAGTGATATGGGCCATGCAGGACCGGGTCATTAAGGGCGAATTCGCGTTGACCGGTTATGGCCATTATCACGAGACGTACGTGCGCTCCGCCGACGGCTGGAAGATCGCGAAGCAGACGCTTTCTCGCCTGATCGTGGACATGGCCAAACCCTGAGGCGCCACCGCCGGGGCGTTCCCTGCGAAGCGATTGCGATTTCATTCGCAAATACTAAGCAAGCCTAGTATTTAACGGGCAATGGAACGCAAGATCGGCACCGTTCTGTCGCAAGTGGCGCGCTTGATGCGCCGGTCTTTCGACGAGCGGGCACGGGCGATCGGTGTAACCCGGCCGCAATGGCAGGTCCTCAGCGTGCTGCAGCGCATGGAGGGGATCAACCAGGGCGGTCTTGCCGAAATTCTGGAAGTGGAGCCGATTACGGCCGGTCGCATGATCGACCGGATGCAGGATGGCGGGCTGGTCGAACGCCGCGCCGATCCGGCGGACCGACGCGCCTGGCGGCTCTATCTGACGCCGCGCGGCCGCGAATTGCTGGAACAGTTGCAGCCTCTGGCCGAGGAAACCGCCGATCTGGCGCTGGAAGGCGTGTCCGATGCGGACAAGGAGCGCCTGTTGGACGTGCTGGACACGATGCGCCTCAACCTGACGCGCCATCGGGCTTCGGATGCCACAGCTCAGGGGTGATTGGGTGCTGTAATGTATCGCGGGGACGGTCCTGTCGAACCATCGTGGCCGCGATAGGCAGCGCCTTGCAGAGAAGCTAGAGTTTGGGAAATCGTGCCGGCCAAGGATCGGCACTCGAAAGCCGTAATAGCGGGAGGATGCGTGGGTAAGACGATCGTGATCACTGGCGCCGGTGCGGGCCTCGGCCGCGCGCTTGCAAGGCGTTTCGCCAGTGAAGGGGAAACCGTGATCCTGCTGGGGCGCACGCTGTCCAAGGTGCAGGAACTGGCCGACGAGATCGGCGGCACTGCCATGGCGGTGGAATGCGACGTTGCCTCCGCCGCCTCCGTGCGCAAGGCTTTCGCGACCATCGCCGAAAAGCACCCGAGGATCGACGTGCTGATCAACAATGCCGCGATCTACGAACCATTCACTGTGGCCGAGGCGACCGATGCGCAGATCGATGGCATCATCGCCACCAACCTCAACGGCCCGATCTATTGCTGCCGCGCGGCGATCCCGATGATGGAGAAGGGTGCGCAGATCATCAACGTGGGCAGCGAATCCATCGCCGTGCCTTTCGTGATGCTTTCGCTCTACCAGACTACCAAGGCGGGCCTCGAACGCTTTACCGAAGCGCTGGTGGAGGAGCTGGAGCCTGCCGGCATCCGCGTCACCACCGTGCGCGCCGGGCCGATGTACGAGCCGGGCAAGACTGCGCCCGGCTGGGATCCCGATGCCGCGATGCGCTTCCACGGTGGCTGTGCCGCCAAGGGGATCGATCTGCGTACGCGCCCGATCTCGCAGACCGAAAACGTCACCGGCGTGTTCCGCTCGGTGCTCGACCTGCCACCCGACGTGCGCGTGCTGCACGTCTCCGTCGGGGCGCGTCACGCATGACCTCCTCCACGATCGTCGCCGATCTCGCGCAAGAACCCGTTTCCGCCAAGGACCCGAACATGACCACTCTTCCCGAAGCCAAGCTCTATATCGACGGACAATTGCGCGGCGCCAGCAACGGCGCCACGTTCGACGTGATCAGCCCCTGGACGGGCGAGCCTGTCGGCAAGGCGGCCGATGCCACCGCCGATGACGTGAATGCCGCCATCGCCGCCGCCCGCCGCGCTTTCGACGAGACCGACTGGGCCACCAATGTCGAAAAGCGCGTGGCGCTGGTGACCAGGTATCGTGAGCTATTCGAAGCGGCCCGTCCCCGCCTTGGCGAACTGGCCATGTACGAAGCCGGCGCGGCGCAGGGCGCGGTGAACCGCGCGCATGTGGACATGGCTCTCGACGGTTGGGACGACTACATGCGCGTCTTCGACCAGCTGGAATGGGAAAAGGACTACGGCGAAAAGCCCGCTTTCGGCATGATCCACAAGCGCGTGGGCGTGCGTGAACCGGTGGGCGTGGTCGGCGCGATCACGCCGTGGAATGTGCCGCTCTACGTGAACATCGGCAAGATGGTCGCCGCACTGCTGGCCGGTTGCACCGTGATCCTGAAGCCCGCGCCCGATACCCCGGGCATGGGCGCGATCTTCGGCGAACTGGCCAAGGAAGCCGGCTTCCCCGATGGCGTGATCAACGTGGTGTTTGGCGCCGATCCGGCGCTGGCGGGTGAAATGCTGGTCACCGATCCGCGCGTGGACCTGATCTCGTTCACCGGCTCCACCGGCGTTGGCAAGCGTATCATGGAGCAGGGTGCACCTACGCTGAAGCGCGTGTTCCTCGAACTCGGTGGCAAGTCGGCCAAGATCGTGCTCGACGATGCACCGAACTTCGCGATGGAAGTGGGCATGGCGATGCTGGTTTTTCACGCCGGGCAGGGCTGCGCCGTGCAGTCGCGTCTGCTGGTGCCCAAGAGCCGCTATGAAGAAGCCAAGGCCATCCTCAAGGGCGCCTATGGCAACTTCGGCGACAACTGGGGCGATATCGCCAATCCGGCGCACATCATGGGCCCGGTGATCTCCAAGCGCCAGATGGAGCGCGTGAAGAGCTACATCGACCTTGGCCAGGAAGAGGGTGCGACCCTGCTTGCCGGCGGCAATATCCGCCCGGACAAGGGCGGCGGCTACTTCGTGGAGCCGACCTGCTTCGTGGACGTTACCAACGACATGCGCATCGCCCAGGAAGAGATTTTCGGCCCGGTGCTGGTGGTCATCCCCTATGAGGACGACGAGGATGCCGTGCGCATTGCCAACCAGAGCTCCTATGGCCTATCGGGCGGTGTCAGCTCGGGCGATCTGAACCGGGCCATCAATATCGCCAAGCGCGTGCGCACCGGATCGATGAGCGTCAACAACGGCATGTGCATTGCCGGCGACATTCCTTTCGGCGGCTACAAGGCGAGCGGCATGGGCCGTGAATGGGGTGTCGAAGGCATTGAAGAGTTCACCGACGTCAAGATCCTCGCCTGGCCGGTCGGCCAGGTCGCGGCCTGACGTAAACGGTTCGACAGAGGCTTTTCTGGGAAGCGACTCCGGAGAAGAGAACGGCGGCGAGGGCACCGGTATCCCGGCGGTCCCGCCGCACCTCGCCGCCGCCGTCACCGACGCTTCGGCGGCGATCAGTCACAACCTTCATGGGCAGAGACTGGGCCGCAAGGGCCGCGTCACGCGGGAACGCATTCTTGCCGCGACGATCGAGCTGGTCGAAAAGACGGACGAGCCGGTAACGCTGGGCGCCGTCGCCCGCGCCGTCGGGCTCGGCATGACGTCGATCTACAATTACTTCACCGACTTTACCGAACTGCTGCTGGCCGTGCTGGAGCCGGTGATGGGCTCGGCGCAGGACGAGTATTTCTCGCTGGCACGCGACTATTGGCCGGACGACGATCTTAACGCGCGGGCCATGGCCTTCGTGCGCGCTTATCACGCATTCTGGGCCAGCCACACGGGCCTGCTGCACTTGCGCAACTCGCTGGCGGATCAGTTCGACGTGCGGATCATGCACCAGCGCGTCAATTCGACCCGGCCGCTGATCGGGCTCTTCGTCGCCCAGATGGACCCGCGCGGGGTGCTGGGCGATACGGCGGTGCTGATGGCAACGACGCTGATGACTGGTATCGAACGCTCGATCACGCTGGCGACCGACAGGCGCTTGCGGCGCATCCTCGGCACGCTGCCGGGGCGGCGCGAGGAGAGCCTGCTGGAGATCAACGCGCGGCTGATGGAACTGGCGATCCGCGATACGCGGGAGCGGGCGGCGGGTTAACGGCGCAGTTCGGTTTCAGCCTGGCGCGCTCTCGTATTTGGATAAGGCTGCACCAACACCAGTCTCGTCATCCTCGCGAATACGGGGATCCCGCTTGTTCTTCTTGGCTCGCAAAAGGAAGCGGGGCCCCCGCTTTCGCGGGGGCGACGGAGTGTTGTGGCGTAAGGGGCGTGTGTGAACGATAAGGCAGGTGCCTGCGCAGTCCAGCCTTACTTCTTCTTCCCGCCCACGCCCTTCAGATACTCTTCCATGCCTCGGATGTAGTCCGGGTTGAGCATCAGCGCGCTGTTGGCCATGCGCTCGATGTGCCGGGCACTGTCGCGACCGACTTCGGCGCTGAGTTCGATGGCGACCTTGGCCGCGCCCATCTGCTCCGGGTTCTGCTTGGTCAGATGACGGCAGAAATCCATGACGTCCGCCTCGAACGTCTCATCCTCGTAGACCTGATGGACCAGACCCATGGTGAAGGCCATGTCGGCCGGCGCAGGCTTGTTTGCCATGATCAGCCAGCGCGCCCAGTGCGGGCCGCAGATGCGGGTGAGGCGAGAGACGCCGCCCGAGGCCGGCAGCACGCCGAACAGGCCTTCCGGAAAGGCGTAGGCCGCGCTCCTGGCGGCAAGCCGGAAATCGCAGGAGAGGCTCATCTCCAGCCCGCCGCCCACGCACATGGCGTGGTGTGCGACGACGAAGGGCTTCTCGATATGCTCGATCTCGTCCCACAGCTGCTGCATGTTGTTGAGATTGAGCCGGTGGTTCTCGCGAATGCCGCGCGCGCTGCCGCCGGTGGAGACGGGCGAGACGATGTTCTGGTTACCGCCGCGCAAGTCCGCACCGGAACTGAAATAGCGCCCGGCCGAGCGGATCAGCATGACTTTCAGCTCGGGCGTTTCGCGAAAGCGCAGCACGGCTTCGGTCAGTAGGTCCATCATCTGCCGGCTGATGGCGTTGAGCTTGTCGGGCCGGTTCAGCGTGGCGATCAGGATGCCGTCCACGTCTTCGGTGAGCAGGTGTGGTGCTTCTTCGGTCATCGTGTTCACCCCTCAGTTCCGCGACCGCGGCAGGCCAAGGCCCTTTTCGGCGATCATCGAACGGTGCACCTGGCTGGTGCCGCCGTAAATCGTCGTCCCGTGGGCATGGCGATAGGCGAGGTTGATCGCATTGGCCGCGCCCTTGCGCTTCGACAGCGAGTAAGGCGCCGTCAGGTCCAGCAGATCGCGCGAGTCGGTGATGAACAGTTCGGACGAGAACATCTTCGCCATCGGCCCATAGGCGCCGTTGCCCTTGCCGTGAACCTGCGTCCAGTTGGCACGATAGGCGATCAGTTCGGAGGCCAGCACATTGGCATAAGTGCGCGCCAGCCGCGCCTGAGCCTTGGGCGTATCGATCAGCTTGCCGCCGCCCGCTACGGGGATCTCTTCGCAAAGTTCCACCGCATTCTCCAGCATTGCGCGCTGGACTTTGGCGAAGCCGCCGCCGTGTTCGAGTTCCAGGCTGGCCGCCATCGTGCGGCCGCCGGCGTTGATCTCGCCCAGGCGCCAGGTGTCCGGGATCTTGACGTTGTCATAGAAGGTGATGTTGGTGCGCTCGTCCATGAACGTATGGACGGCCTGCACCGTGACGCCTTCGGCCTTCAGCGGCACGATGAACATCGTCAGCCCCTTGTGCTTGGGCGCATCCGGATCGGTGCGGCAAAGCATCAGCACATAGTCGGTAAGGTTGGCGCCGCTGGTCCACATCTTGGTGCCGTCGATCCGCCAGGAGCCGTCCTCAAGCTGCGTGGCCTTGCACTGCGCGGCGAAGACGTCCGACCCGCAGCCCGGCTCCGAATAGCCCAGCGAGCAGATCGCCTCACCCGCCATCACCTTGGAGAGCACGTCGCGCTTCAGCTCGTCGGTACCGAAGCGGTGCATGATCAGGGCCACCATCTGCGAAACGCCAGCAATCGGATTGCTCCAGCCTTCCTCCTCGAACGCATAGCGGGCGGCAGTGACGGCATAGGGGCTGAGGCCACGCCCGCCCACGTCCTTGGGAAGCTGGAGGTAGGCAAGGTTCGCCTCGACAAGCTGTTTGTGGATGACCGGGTTGTGGCCTTCCCACGAGAAGTGGAACTTCTCGCGCTGTTCATCGGTAACGTTCTTCGCGAAGAACGCGCGGATTTCCTGCTGGATCGCGCGGGCGTCCTCACCCAGATCGAATTCGACCGGAACTTCACCCACATCGGGAAGGCTGGCTTTCTCGCCCGCATAGAGGCGACGGCCGGCTTCGGCCAGCCAGTCTTCAGGGTCGCCCGCCACCAGCGGCCAAGCCTTGGCGCGCAAGTTGTAAAGGTGGACGTCATGCTCGGTGGTGAGGCCGATGCCGCCGAACGTCTGGACGGCGTGGCGTACAGTGCGTCCGGCGGCAGCTGCCGCATACCATGGCGATAGCGACACTTGCGCACCTGCTGCGGCATCGCCATCGGCGATCGAGCGCATGGCTTGCCATGCCAGGAACTTGGCGGAATCGATCTCGCAGATCAGGTCGGCCATCGGGTGCGATAGCGCCTGGAACGTACCGATGAACACGCCGAACGCCTTGCGCTCACCGGCATATTCGGCCGCCATCGTCAGCGCCGCGCGGCTGAGGCCGGATAGCGCCAAAGCGATCAGGATCTTCCATTCCTCAAGCCCGGCGGAGAACGCCGCGAGTGCGTCTTCGCCGCTGCCCAGCACCGTGGTCGGCAACGCCGCCAGATCGAGTTCGGCAATGGCCGTGGTGGCAAGGGTCGGTTCCGCGATACGTGCGTCGGCCGGCACGGTGACCAGCACCACATCGTTGCCCTTGCGTGCCACAACCGCGTTGGCAACCAGGCCGCCAGCGACCCATTGCCGGGGGAACTCGGCTATATCCCGCATGGCGATGGAAACCACCGCTTCACCACCCACTGTGCTTGCCAGAAGGTCTTCCTGGCCGCCCAGCAGGCCGAGCAGGCGCGTCGCCACCAATGCCTCTGCCAAGGGCCCGGAGGCAAGCGTGCGGCCCGCTTCTTCCATCAGCAGCCCTGCGTCGAACAGGCCAAGGCCCATGCCGTCCGCCTCTTCCGGAACGCGCATCGCAAAGGCGCCAAGTTCGGCAAGCCCGGACCACAGTTCGGGATCGAAGCCGCCGGTTTCCTGTGCCTTGCGCACGCGGGCGGAACTGGAATGCTCGTCGAGGAAACGCGCGAAGGTGTCGCGCATCATGCCCTGTTCGTCGGTGAGGTCGAAGTTCATTTCAGGCTTTCCCCGGGGCTTTTGGTTTTCGTGTTTCCTCGTCAACATCATACCTCGCCGCGCCGTTCAATCGCCCGGGATACGCAATCGCAGGCGCGATAGCTGGAAACGTGCGCTGGCCGCTGGAGGAGGGTGGGCGTAGCTTCCCCGGTCAAGGCGCCGCGAAAGATGCGCCCGCCGGCAGCCGATCCGGCCCGGCAACTTTGGGAGTGCCGTCATGCAAATGAACGACATGGTGCTGATCAGTGTCGACGATCATATCAGCGAACCGCCTGACCTTTTCCAGAAGCACCTTTCCGGCGCCGCGCTCGAATCCGCGCCTAAGCTGATCCAGGACGACAACGGCAAGGACCTCTGGATCTACCAGGGCATGAAGTTCCCCTCCGTGGGGCTGAATGCCGTGGTTGGCCGTCCTTTCGAGGAATACGGCATGGAGCCGACCTCGCTCGATCAGCTGCGCGCCGGTTGTTATGATGTGCATGAGCGCATCAAGGACATGGACGTCAACGGCATCGCCTCGTCGCTCAACTTCGGTTCGGTGTTCGACTTTGCCGGCGGCCGCCTCCATCGCGTGCCCGATCGCGAACTCGCGAAAATCCATGTAAGCGCTTATAACGACTGGCATATCGACGAGTGGTGCGGCGCCTATCCGGGGCGTTTCATCCCCTGCGCGATCCTTCCGACCTGGGACATGGACGCGACGATCGCCGAGATGAAGCGCGTCTCCGCCAAGGGCTGTCACACCGTCTCGATCAGCGAGAACCCCACCTGCCAGGGCCTGCCGAGCATCCACAACGGCTATTGGGACCCGTTCTACAAGGCGATCAACGATCTCGACATGACGATCTGCATCCACATCGGTGGCGGCAATCCGGCGCCCCATGCCTCGATGGAAACGCCGATCGAGGCATGGATTTCCACGATGCCGATGTCGATCGCCTATGCCGCGTCGGACTGGCTCCAGCTTGAGGCGTTGCATCAGTATCCCGATATGCGCATCGCGCTTTCGGAAGGCTCGATCGGGTGGGTGCCCTACTTCACCGAGCGGGCGGACTTCTCGAACTGGCGGCACAAGGCCTGGACCAATTCGCGGTTCCAGAAGATGAAGCCGAGCGAGATGTTCAAGCGGCACTTCCTGAACTGCTTCATCGACGATGCCTTCGGCCTTCAGAACATCAAGTTCATCGGCGAGGACAACATCGCCTACGAATGCGACTATCCGCATTCCGATACGCTGTGGCCGGAAGTGCCCGAGAATCTCTGGCCCTCCATCAACCATCTGACCGACGAGCAGATCGACAAGATCACGCACAAGAATGCGATGCGCTGGTTCCGTTTCGATCCGTTCCAGCACTTCACGCGCGAGGAACTGACGGTCGGCGCGCTGCGTGAAAAGGCGAAGGCCGAGGGCGTCGATACCAGCCCGAAGTCCTCAGCCGGTGAGCGGCCGGTTGAAGAACATGAAACCCGGCCCGTAACTTCAGGCGACATCATGAAGATGTTCATGCGCCATGAGGATACAGACCGCACGGCCCGGATGCAGAAGCAGGAAGTCTAAGTACGTCTGCTGCAAAGGCGCTGCGCCGAAACGAAATAGGGCCCCGCGATCGATTTCGCGGGGCCCATTCCGTAACGGTGTGCGACCCGTTCAGGATTTCGTGGATCAGGCGGCGTGCGGCAGCTGTTCCGGTTCGGCGAACTGCGCCGGATCGGGCAGGCACTTGCGCATGGCATCGCTCAGCGACTGGAGCAGGGCTTCCGGATTCACCTTGTCGTCCTTGCCATAGACCAGGCTGATCACCAGCGGATGGCCTTCGGGCTGGCGGGGGACAAGGCCGCAGAGCGATTCCGCGCCGCTGCCGAAACCGGCCGGGCCGAACACGTAACGCGGATCGCGGCAGGCATCGATGCGGGTCATCATGTCCGCAAAGGCGAACTTGTGCATCTCTTCCGCTTCGGCGTTGAGACGGCGCACCATGCCTTCGCAACGCTGGCGGGCCACGGTGGAGAGCATCAGCCAGCCGGCTGCGCTCTGTGCCAGCGGCTCCTTGATACCACCGGAAAGCTCACGCGTGGCGGCAAGGGCGCGGGGGCCGTGGCGCCAGTTGACGATCTGGACGTCCAGCCCGACCATCGCGTGAAGCGCAACCGAAAGGCCGGTCTGGGCGACAAGGCGGTCCATCAGGCGCACGACGCGGCCATCGCGCACCAGTTCAGGCTGGCCCGAGGTGCCGATCAGCGCGGCGCGCGGGGTAAGGCTGTAGGCGCGGGAGTAGGGGTCCTTGTGGAGCAGGCCGAGTTCGACGAGGCTCGACAGCAGTTCGGACGTGCTCGACTGCGGGCGGTTGTAGCGGCGGACGATGTCCATGACCGTGGCTTCGCGATGGGCATCGTCGAAATATTCCAGCACTTCGATCACGCGACGGGCGATCTTGGCCTTGTTCGATGACGTGGTCTTTCCAGGCATGAGGTCTCTCCTCCCTCAAGTGTGGTTATGGTGAACGCACTTCTCTCCCGAGTCGGGTCTCTTAAAAACTGAGCCTAACTCGTTTTTTGCTAAGCTTGGTTATCATTGCTTTTGGAAGGCTGCAATAGGCTTCGCGCTGACGATAAGTTGCGTTGAATTGCCGCTGGCGGAAATATCGCGAAATCCTGCGGTTTTTGACCATGTGTTCAGCGATAAAATGTGATTTTCACGAGGTGGGCTGGTCAAGCCGGGATGGTCCGGCCATGCTTTCCAACGCGCGGCAAGTGGCTGATCTGGAAGGAATTGTTCGAAGATGCAGCCGAAAGACCTGACATTTGCCGCAGCCGATCTGGCCGAAGCCGCGAAAGCCGCGCCCATCGCTTTCGTGGATCTGGCGCACGAGTTGGGCGATCATCCGCAGATGCGGCTGCCGGCATGCCCGGTCGTCGGAATTGGGCCATGCGGCCATCCGCTGGCAGCGCAACTCGATGCCGTTCTGGAGCCACGTTTCGATGCTGCGCAGCTGATGCAGGCTGCGCTTGCGCAACCGCACGCTGCCGCCGTGGTCGCGCAGGTCCTGCGTATCGTTCCTTCCTTGGCGATTGAGGATGCGCTGACGGTCGAGTCGCTGGCTTATGCGACGTTACAGGGCAGCGAGTCGCACCGGCGGTGGATTGCCAGCCACCGGAAGAGCGATGGTGAGCAGGCGGGCCACGTCAGGCTGCATCGCGACGATGCGCGGTTGACGATTACGTTGGACAGGCCTGCAGCCGGCAATGCGATTGATCGGCCGATGCGCGATTCGCTGCATGAGGCGTTCGCGCTGGCGGCCATGGATACGAGTATCCGGCATGTGCTGCTTCGGGCCGAGGGCAAGGCGTTCAGCCTTGGCGCCGATCTTTCGGAATTCGGCACGACCGTCGATCCCGCCGAGGCCCATCGCATCCGGCAGCTTACCCTGCCCGCGCGGGAAGCGGCCTTATGCCGGGATCGTCTGGAAGCGCGGATAGACGGCGCCTGCATCGGCGCGGGTCTGGAACTGGCAGCATTCGCGACGCGGATTGTCGCAACGCCGCGCGCGTGGTTCCAATTGCCCGAACTGGCCATGGGAATATTGCCGGGAGCGGGCGGTTGTGTGTCGTTGAGCCACCGAATCGGGCGGCAGCGTACCCTGCTGATGGTGCTGTCAGGCCGTCGTCTCAACGCGCGGGAGGCGCTCGATTGGGGGCTCGTTGACGCGCTGGTGGATCAATTGGCCTGAGCAGATGGTGGCGTGTACATCAGCGGAGTTCAGCCGCGTCCGCGCCGTCGCCCATGGTCGATCGAGCAGGCAGAGATCGGCCGATTCTCCCACCGCGATCCGGCGCGGACGGGAGAGGTCGAGCGGATCGGCAAGGAACAAATCCAGCGCCTGTTCGGGCGAAAGCGCTTCCTTGGAATTGAACGCCATTCCCGTCGCGGTTCTGCGCAGCACGGCAGCGCTCATCGCCTGCCAAGGATCGGTGCTTCCGTAAGGGGCATCACTGCCGCCGGCGAGGGGCACGCCGGCATCCTGCAGCGTGCGCAGGCGGTAGAGGTCGCGATGGTGATGCCGATCGACATCGCGAAGATAGCGATCGCCGCTTTCATGGACGAAATGCGGCTGAACGCAGGCCCACAGGCCCAGAGCAGCGATGCGCGTGGCAAGTTCCTGCGGCACTATCGATGCGTGTTCGATGCGGTCGCCAGTTCGTGGTCCCGCCGTTTCGAAGAGCGCGAGCGTGAACACCAGTTCGACTTCGGTCACGCAATGGACGGCGACGCCACGGCCTTGCGCATGGGCCTTGGCGATCCATTCGCAGGTCGCGTCGAAATCGGGCAACGCGGCTTCATGCAGGTGCAGTTTCGCCGGACCCAGTTGCCAGCCATGTTGCGCGGCATCGGCCAGCGAAAGCTGCCCCGCCAGAATGGCGTTCTGGCGAAGACGTCCATGTTCGGACTGGGCAGCGAAATGCTGAGCGATGGCTGCGTCGTTGCGGGGCGACATGTCCGTCACGCCAGTCACGCCGTGGCGGGCGAGGTCCTTGCTCACCGCCGAAAAATCGGGCGGCGTGCTACCCAGCGCGGCCTGCAGCCACGCATCCTCATCGAAAAGGCGGCCGGTCAGACGTCCGCCGACGCGTTCGAGACCGGCGGGCGGCGTATTTTTGGCGAGCAGTTCGTCCAGCGCCGCGCTGTTGAACAGCCACATGCGACCGGTGCGATGCTGCAACCGGATGGGGCGATGCGGCACCATCCGGTCCAGCGTGGCGAGGTTTGGCAGGTCGCCGTCAAGCACGCTTTCGCAAAGGCCGAAACCGCGCAACCAGCCTTGGCCGGGACGGGAGAGGGCCCGTGCCAGATCGTCGTGACTGCGCACGGCCGGCGGGGCGCAATTGACGGAGGCCGCGCGTACCGCAAGGGCGGCCAAATGGATGTGATGATCGTGCAGCCCGGGCAGCAGTGCGCCGCCCCTGGCATCGAAAACGGTTTCACCGGGAAGGGGGGCAAGTTGGCCGATGGCGGCAATGCGGGTTTGCGCTATGCGCAGATCCGCCAGACCATGGCCGTAAATCTCCGCAGCGCGGATCAGCACCGTGCAAGTTCCGGCAGATAGTGCGCGGTGTCCGCGCCGATGGGGCTGACGGGCGCGATCAAGCGGCGGCGTTCCAGCGCCGGAAAGCGACGGCCGATGGCGGCGCCCCAGTCGCGCAGTTCGGCTTCGAGCAGGGGCGCGTCGAAGGCGCGTTCTTCATCCAGGGCCATGGCGGTGATTGCGCTCATGGATAGACCGATGCGCCGGGCTTTGCCGTTGCGCAAGGCTTTCAGGACTTCGCGCGCGCCGGTGATCCCGGTGAGCGGATCGGCAATCGCATCGCCGACATACCCTGGCTCTCCGCTTACCTCTGCCAGCGCGCGGGAGAGGCCGCCGGCCACGCCGCAATCGTTGCCGATGCCCACCCAGTTTGCCGCGTCGCCCTGCGCGCCGTGCCCGGTAACCGAAAGCCAGACGAGTCCGGGAACCTCCCGCACCAGTGCCTGCGCGTCGATGCCGAGATGGCGCAACGCGCGTGGGCGAGAGCTTTCGATCACGACATCGGCGCGGCGGATCAGGTCGATCAGCAGGGCCTTTTCGCCGTCGCTGGCGAAATCGACCAGCACGTTGGCCTTGCCCTGGTTGATAAGGTCGAAGGTTGCCGGATCGTCGCGCCGGATCAAGTCGGGCCGCGTGCGGCTTTCGACTTTTACTACTTCCATTCCGGCCTGCCAGAGAAGGTGCCCGGCCAGTGGTCCGGCCCAGATCGCCGACATGTCCACCACCAGGGGGCGGTGCGACGAAGCCCGTTCGCGGTGTGCTCCGCGTGCGATCACTTCGATTGGCGGGGAAGCAGGCTCTTCGCCCAGCAAGGCGACGGGGAGGCCGAGCAGGCGGCCGGTTTCCAGTAAGGCGGCGCCGTCGCTGCGCAGCACGGCAGCAGCGATGGAATCTGCGCAGCGGATGTCGAGATCGGTATCGCCGAACAGTGCCGGCAGCAATTCCCGGTCGATCTCGCGGATCAGCGTGAGCGCGAACCAGTTGCCATCGCGCGTCGGCATGAGGCGACTGCCGCCAAGTCCGGCCGAGACGCGTCCGGCAATCCGATATTCGCCATGTGCTGCGCGCTCGCCCAGCAGAGTGGCGCCGGAAAGGCGCGGCAACCCGAAATCGCGGGCAAGCGCTTCCAGTTGCCGGTCGGCCCAGCGCCCCAAAGGGATCGCCGGGCCAGGGATTTCGGTTTTAGTCGGCAAGGACTTCCTTGACCTTGCGCCGCAGCAGCTTGCCCATCTCGTTGTAGGGCAGCTCCGCAACGAACACGACTTTTTCCGGTACGCGCGAGGAACGCAGGCGGGCGCGGACAAGGTCCTTCAGCTCCGTCTCGCAAGGCAGATCATGGCCTTCGCGCGTGACGATCGCGACGCCCACCGTTTCGCCCCACTCGACCGAGGGGATCGCGCAGGCGCAGGCATCGGCAATGGCCGGGTGCGTGAGCAGCACATCCTCGATCTCTCCGGGCGACATGTTTTCGCCGCCGCGCACGATCACGTCGTCCGCGCGGCCGGAGAGGAACAGGTAGCCGTCCTCGTCCATGAAACCGGCATCGCGGGTGGGGAACCAACCTTCTGCGTCGAGCGCGCTCTTTTCCTTGTATTCGCCCGAAACCTGCTCGCCGCGCACGTAGATCTCGCCGGGTTCGCCGAGCGGCAGAACTTCGCCGTTCTCGCCCCGGATCTCGATCTCCACCGTCGGGATCGGCTTGCCCAGTGAAGTGAGCCGGGCGCGGACTTTTGGGTCGGACGAAGCCAGCGCCTCCCGGTGATCCTCGGGGCCGAGCAGGGCGATGGTCGAACTGGTTTCGGTCAAGCCATAGGCATTGGTGAAGCCCGCTCCGGGGAAGCGTTCAAGCGCCTTCTGGATCACTTCGATGGGCATCTTGCCGCCGCCATAGGCCACGGCGCGCAGCGAGGAAACGTCTCCGTTGGCACCCTTCTCCATGGCATCGATGATGCGCGCCAGCATGGTGGGCACCACGAAGGCATTGGTGACCGTCTCGCTCTGCACCAGGGCAAGCCAGCCTTCGGGCGAGAAGCTGGGCAGCATGACGATCTTGCGCAGCGAATAGATCGAGGAGAGCAGGGCGGAGATGCCGGCGATGTGATAGGGCGGCACCACGACCAGCGCGGCATCGCCCTCGTCCGCGGAACCGAATTCCACGGTGCCGAGGATGTAACCGAGCAGGTTGGAGTGACGCAGGATCGCAGCCTTGGGGGCAGCGGTGGTGCCGCTGGTGAACAACTGGATGGCAACGCCTTCACCGGGATCGTATTCGCGCGCGTCGTCGGCCGGCACGGTTTCCTGTGCCTTCAGCACGAATTCCTCGCGCGAGAACACGGTATGGCCCTGATCGCCGGCAAGCCGGACGATCCGCTCCTCGTCACCGATCACCAGCGCCGGGGCGACGCGGCCGAGCAGGGCGGCCAGGTCGGCATCGGGCAGGCGGTAGTTGAGCGGGCAATAGGGTACCCCCGCCAGCGCGGCGCCGAATACCGCGACTACGGCAGCCTCGCTGCTTTCGTCGAGCAGGGCGACATAGTCGGCCTCGCTCTGCCGGATCAGTTCGAACGCACCGCGTGCAGCATCCAGCAGATCGCCATAAGTCCAGCGCCGCCCGTCGCAGACCAGCGCCACGCGATCGGGCGCGGCCTCGGCCGCCATTTCGAGAAGAAGCGCGATGTTCATATGGGATCAGTCCGAAGCGGGCAGGGGCTTGGCGTCCTTGATGACGAGCGCGACGCCATCGACCGAGAGCGAACCCTTGCCGGGCTTCACGCAAAGCAGTTCGTACTTGCCGTCGGCATCGACGTAGCGCTTGCCCATCAGGGTGCCGGCCGAGAAATCAGCCGCGAGCGGGGCGGCTTCGGCGGGCTTGGCTTCGCCCATCGGGGCACCGCCGCATTCGATCGTGCCGTCGGCGCAGCGGATCACCATGACTTCGGTGTCGCAGGCGGCGCTCTTGAGACGGGTTCCAGGCTTCATTTTCCCAATTCCTCGTATTCTGTTCTCGTATTCCGAATTCGGCCAAAAGACGTCAGGCGATTGCGCCCTTGGCCTTGAGATCCTCAATCTTGTCCCATTCGACGCCGAGTTCCATGAGGACGATTTCGGTATGTTCGGATGCCTGCGGCGAACGCGTGGTTTCCAGCGCTTCGCCGTTCCACTGCACCGGGCCGCGCACCAACTTCAGCGGTGCGCCGCCATCGGCCGCTTCCACTTCGATCAGCATGTCGTTGGCCAGTGCCTGTTCGTCTGCGGCCAGTTCCAGCAGGTTGAGGATCGGCGCCCACTGGCCCTTCAGCGTCTTCAGATGCTCACGCCAGTAGGTGAAGGGCTTTTCGGCGAAGGCTTCGACCAGGATTTCGCTGGCGGCCTGCGAATTCTCGATCAGGCTGAGCACGTCCTGGAAGCGCGGATCGTCCGCCGCTTCGGGGCGGCCGACATGTTCGAAGGTGTCGCGGATCAGACCGGTGGGGCTGACCATGCACAGATTGATCGTGCGCCCGTCCGACGTCCAGAAATTGCCCATGAACGGGTTCTTGGCGCCGCCGCCGGAACTGGGCATGGAGTTCTTGGTGATCACCCCGGTTTCCACCGCCTGCGCGATGTTGGCGCCGGATGCCCAGGCGGCCGTGCTCATCAGCGATACGTCGAGTTCGGCAGCCTCGCCGGTCTTCTCGCGATGGAACAGGGCGGCGGAAATGCCGCCGGCGATAAACATGCCGCCGATCGAATCGCCGAATGCGGGCATGCCCTGTGAAAGCGGGCCGGGCAGTTCGGGCGGGGTCATGCAATCGGCGATGCCGCTGCGCGACCAGAACGCGGTGCCGTCGAAACCGCCCTTTTCGCGTTCCGGCCCCTTGTTGCCCCAGGCGCTGCCGCGGGCGTAGATGATCTTGGGATTGGCGGCGCGGATGTGTTCCACGTCGAAGCGGTTCTTCTGGCGAACCTGCGGCAGGTAGTTGGTAAGGAACACGTCGCAGTGCTTGGCCAGTTCGTAGAGCAGTTCCTGCCCTTCCGTGGTCGACAGGTCGATGCCGACGCTGCGCTTGCCGCGGTTGGGGTGTTCGAACAGGGTCTGGCGCAGCGGGTCCAGCTTCACGCCGCCCATGTTGAGGAAGCCGCGCTGCGTATCGCCGCGCACGGGATGTTCGATCTTGATGACGTCCGCACCCCAGTCGGCCAGGATCGCACCGGCAGCGGGAGTGAACGTGAACTGCGCCACTTCGAGGACGCGCACGCCCTGCATGACCTTTGTTGGCATCTGACAGTCCCCAACTAATCTTGTGTTTTATCTTGTATCGGTTCTGGCGCGAAAGGCGGGTTTCCCCCGGTCGCGCCGCTTGCCTTCGATGTGCGCTGAAAGGTGTTCGGGGGCAACACCACCGCCATCGTACCGACGATCATCGGTCGGATTCGCCTGTGCGATCTTTGCATGCTGCGCTGCGACAGGCATGGGCTCCCGCGAAACCGCGCGGGAGCGATGGTTGCGAAAAAAGTTTGTGCAGTTGCGTCAATCACAATTGACACCTAGGCAGGTAATTACTAACCTAGGTGAGTAAATCGCGGGATGGACCCGCTTCAAGGTTTTGGAGAGTACCCATGAAGAAGTTCGTTGCCCTTGCCGCTGTCGCTTCGATCGCCTCTTTCGCTGTCGTTCCGGCTGCCTTCGCTGAAACCAACCAGTCGGTTCGCGCCGTGACCGAGGAAGCTGCCGCTCCGGTCGACCTGACCGCCGGTAAGATGCTCTATGCCGCCAACGGCACCCGCATCGCCCCGATCTACCGCGTCGCTGCCGACGGCAACCCGCAGGTGATCCTCAACGGCCGCCTGATCACCGTTCCGGCCACCAGCCTGACCGATGCGCAGGGCAAGCTGACCACCTCGCTGAGCAAGAAGGACCTTGCTTCGGCGAAGTAATCCTTCCAATCGGTTGGAAACAGAAAAGGGCGGCACTTCGGTGCCGCCCTTCTTCGTTTGTGCGATGTAAAAAAGGAATGTCAGCCGCGGCTGACATTGTCGTAGATGCGGCTGAGGTAGTCGCGCAGTTGCTCCACCTCATCGTCCGAAAAGCCGTGGAACATGCGGCCTTCGGCTTCGGCTGCGATCAGACCCAGCTTGTCGAGCAGGGGGTGCGCGGCGTCGGTCACGTAGACCGAGCGGGCGCGCCGGTCGTCGCGGCGATCGCGCCGTTCCAGCAGGCCATCCGCGCAGAGCCGGTCGATCAGCCGTCCGGCCGAGGCTTCCGACATCTCCAGATATTCGGCGATGGTGCGTTGGGTCGATCCCGGATAGCGCGCGACCACCGCGATCATCGCCCATTGCGAGCGAGTGACGTTCAGTTCGGTGACGAGCCGGTCGAAGTTATTGCGCTGGAGGCGCGCGATCACCGTCAACCGCAGGCTCACCTGGCGGCGCGGGCTCTCGGTCTTGTCGTTGAGGACATCGCCAAGTTTGCCCGTCAGTTTTTCTTCCGCCTCGGTGGCCACACGTATCTCCTTGTAATGACTTAAATGCGTTCGATGATGATGGCAGGGGCCATGCCACCTGCTGCGCACATGGTGATCAGGCCATAGCGCCCGCCGGTGCGTTCCAGTTCGTCCAGTGCGGTGCCGATCAGGATCGCGCCGGTCGCGCCGATCGGATGGCCCAGCGCGATCGAGCCGCCGTTGGGGTTCACCTTGGCGCGATCGAGATCGAGATCGCGGATCAGCTTTTCGACCACGACGGCAAACGCCTCGTTCACTTCCCAGACGTCGATCTGATCCTTGGTGAGCCCGGCCTTGGCAAGAACCTTCTTGGCCGCCGGCACCGGGCCGTTGAGCATGAGCGTGGGGCAATCGCCGATTTCCGCCATGGCAACGATGCGCGCGCGGGGTTTCATGCCGTGCTTTTCCGCATAATCCTTGGATGCGAGCAGGATCGCCGAAGCGCCGTCGACCACGCCGGATGAAATGCCGACATGGTGGATCGGCTTCACGTCGAGGTCCGGATAGACCTGATTGACCAGTTCCACGTAAGTCTTGCCGCCCGGCGCAGAGGGCATGTTGTAAAACATCTCGAACGCCGGCTTGAGCTGGGCGAGGCCTTCCGCCGTAGTGTCGGGACGGGGGTATTCCTCATGATCGAGGATCACGTTGCCCTCATCGTCCTTCACCACGATGGTCGACTTATCGAACCGGCCCTCCGCCATGGCAACGGCGGCGCGGCGCTGGCTTTCGACGCCGAATGCCTCCAGCTCTTCACGCGTGATGCCTTCCATCGCGGCGATGGCGTCGGCGGCGACGCCCTGGTTGGTCTGCGGATGCTTGGCCTGAAGGCGCGGATTGCCCGCGCCCATGCCCGCGCTGCCGACGCCGGCCTCGCGCATCTTCATGCCGTGGGCATTGGCGTAGGACAGCATGTCCATGCCCCCGGCGACCATCAGGTCGGACATGCCGGACATGATCATCGCGGCTGCCAGATTGGTGGCGGTGATGCTCGATCCGCAGAAGCGATTGAGCGTGACGCCGCCGGCCCGCACGTCATATTCGGCGTCGAGCGCGGCCATGCGGCCGATGTCGCCGCCCTGAAGGCCGATGGCAGCAGAAACGCCCCAGATCACATCATCGACATCGGCGGTTTCAAGTGCGTTGCGGTCCTTGATCGCGGCGAGCACGGTGGCGGACAGGTGCTCGGGATGCATTTGCGAAAGCGCGCCCTTGCCCATCTTGCCGATGCTGCGCGGGGTGCGGACAGTGTCGATGATCCAGGCTTCGGTCACGATCGGATCTCCTCAATTTCCCAGACGGGCGCGCGATGTGTGGCGCCGTTTGCCGAGGTCATGCTGGCAGGTCGGGGGAATTGCAATTGGAGGGGTCTGTCCTATCGCAGCGGCGATTGCTTTCATTTGAAAGTATATCGTGGCTCACGTTCACCCCGTCAACCTTTGCAGATGAAACAATAGATCGTGGCGGCGGAGTGGCCATGCTTGACGCGGCCAGCGGCCCCGACCCAACATTGTGGAAGGGACAGGACGAAGGGGAAGTGCGTGCCGGCAAGCCAGGAGCCGATGGAGGGTGCATCCGCGGGCGGCGCGTTCACGCCCTTGCGCGAACCGACGTTCAGGCGGATCTGGACCGCCAGCCTGTTTTCCAATTTCGGACAGCTTTTCCTGGGCGTTGGCGCGGCCTGGGAGATGACCAAGCTGACCAGTTCGGCAGAGATGGTGGCGCTGGTGCAGAGCGCGATGATGCTGCCGCTGATGGTGGTGACGCTGCCCGCGGGGGCCATCGCCGACATGTTCGATCGTCGGCGTATCGCCATGAGCGGGCTGGCGTTCAGTTCGATCTGCGCGGCAACGCTGGCGACGATTGCCTTTCTGGGCCTGGTAACGCCATGGCTGCTGCTGGGGTTCTGCGCGCTGATCGGCGCGGGCGTGGCGCTCTATTCGCCGTCCTGGCAGGCATCGATCCCCGAGCAAGTCTCGCGCGAGCATCTGCCGGCGGCGGTGGCCTTGGGGACGATCAGCTACAACGTCGCGCGCAGTTTCGGGCCGGCCTTGGGCGGGTTGATCGTCGTGCTCTATGGCGTTCGCGTTGTCTTCGGCATGACGGCGCTGCTCTATCTGCCGCTGCTGTTCGCCTTCTTCCTCTGGCGTCGCCGCCACGTTCCCTCCCGCCTTCCGCCCGAGCGGATGGATCGGGCCATGCTGGGCGGCGCGCGCTATGCGCTGCATGCGCCGGCCATCCGCACGGCCTTGCTGCGGGTGCTGACGTTCGGGCTTTCGACCGCGACGGCCTCCGCACTGGCGCCGCTGATCGCGCGCGATCTGCTGCACGGCAATGCCGCGACATACGGACTGCTGCTGGGCGCGCAGGGCGTCGGCGCGGTTGCCGGGGCGCTGTTCGTCAGCCGTATTCGCGAGGCGATTTCCACCGAACTGGCCGTGCGGATTTTCGCGATCGGCACCGGCGTTGCGCTGGCGGTGATCGGTTTCAGCCATGAACTGGTGCTGACATGCGCGGCCTTTCTGGTGGTCGGCGCCTGCAACATCCTGACGATCGCGATGCTCAACGTCACCGTGCAGCTTTCGGCCCCGCGCTGGGTGACGGCGCGCGCGCTTTCGCTGTTCTCCTCCGCCATCACCGCCGGTATCGGCATCGGCGCATGGGTTTGGGGGCAGGTGGCGCAGCAGACGGGTGTGGCGAACGCCATACTCGCGTCGGGCGTGGCGGTGGCGGCCACCGCGCTGCTGGGCTTCGTCCTGCCGATCGCCCGCGATGCGTTAAGCGGCACGTCCGAAGCGCCGCTGGGGCACGAGCCGCAAGTGGGTATGGCGCTGACCTTGCGCTCCGGCCCGGTGGTGATCGAGGTCGACTACGATGTCGATCCCGTGCATGCGCGCGAATTCTATGCGGCGATGATGAAGATGCAGTCCATGCGCAAGCGCAATGGCGCGTTTGCGTGGTCCATCGCCCGCGACATCGCCAATCCCGCGCTCTGGACCGAACGGTATCATTGCCCGACCTGGGGCGATTATCTGCGCCTGCGCGACCGTTTTACCGAGGCGGACCTGGCTGTGCAGGCGGCGGCGGACGCTTTCCATCGCCGCAGCGAAGGCGGCCGTGTGCGGCGTCAGCTCGAAAGGCCATTCGGCTCTGTTCGATGGAAGGCGGAATCCTACGATCCGAAGCAGGAAACCATGGGCTGGATCGCGCCGTGACAGTCCCCATACGGGAATTGCCGTGTGGTCGGGCGATTGGCGAGATGCGGCGATAACCGGGAGAGTAGCGAATGCAGGAAAAGACCTGGCGCGTGGTGCAATGGGCCACGGGCAACATCGGCAGCCGCGCGCTGCGTACCGTGATCGAGCATCCGCGCATGGAACTGGTGGGCCTGTGGGTCTCCTCTCCCGAGAAGGTGGGCAAGGACGCGGGCGAGCTTTGCGGGTTGCCGGCAACCGGGGTGAAGGCCACCAACTCGCTGGCCGACATCGTCAAGCTCGATGCCGACTGCGTACTCTACATGCGGCAGGGTACCGATTGGGACGAGCTTTGCGCGCTGCTGGAATCGGGCAAGAATGTCGTCACCACGCGCGGGGATTTTCACAATCCGCGCCTGATCGACAAGGATGCGCGCGCGCGCATCGAATCGGCCTGCGCCAAGGGCGGTGTTTCGATCTATTCGACCGGATCGAGCCCCGGCTTCGTGACCGAGGCTTTGGCGATTCCGCTGCTGTCGCTGGAGCGGCGGCACGGTGTCCTGACCATCGACGAATTTGCCGACGTCTCCAGCCGCGATTCGCCGGATATGCTGTTCCATATCATGGGGTTTGGCGCGGAAATGGCGCCGTTCGATCAGCGCCGGGCCGAGCATCTCAAGGGCGATTTCGGCAGTTCGCTTTCGCAAGTGGCAGACGCCATGGGGCTGGAGATCGACGCGATCGAGGCTTTCGGGGAGCTTTCGGCCACGAAGCAGGACCTGACCATCGCGGCCGGTAAAGTTCCGGCGGGCACGGTGGGTGCGATGCGTACGACGATCACTTGCCTGCACAAGGGTGAGCCGGTGATGCGCTTCCGCGCCAACTGGTACGTGACGACCGATATCGAGCACGACTGGGATCTGCGCGAATCGGGCTGGCGAGTCACGACCAGCGGCGATGCGCCGGTGCGGATGGACATCATGTTCCCGGTCGCGCCGGAGGACTATGCCGCCTTCACGCCGGGCCTGACCGCGCATCGCCCCGTCAACGCGATCCCCGCCGTCTGCGCGGCAGCGCCAGGGATCAGGACGACCGTGGACCTGCCGCAGATCATCCCGATCTTCGGGTGATCATGGCTGCTGGGGTGCGGTCGCCTGATCGCCCCCCAGCACGCGGTAAAGCGTGACGCGGTTGCTGGCGACGGCCAGACGCACGGCGATTTCCTGCTTGCGCGCGGTGTAGAGGCTGCGCTGCGCGTCCAGGTTGTCCAGCGAACTGGAGATGCCCTGCTTGTAGCTGGCCTCGGTCAGCCGCGCGGTATCGGCTGCTGCATTGGTATAGGCGCTGGCCGCGCGCAGGCGCTCGTCCAGCGTGCCTTGGTCGGCAAGCGCATCGGCCACTTCGCTGAAGGCGGTCTGGATCGATTTCTCGTAAGTTGCCAGCGCGGCGTCGCGCTTGGCCTTGGAGACGTCGACATTGGCCGCCTTGCCACCGGCGTTGAAGATCGACCAACTGGCGTCGCCGCCGGCGCTGGCCGAAAACGCCCCCTTGTCGAACAACGATGACAGTGAGCCGCTGGCAAAGCCGAGCAGGGTGGTGAGCGAAATCGATGGGAACAGTTCTGCCCGCGCCACGCCGATATCGGCATTGGCGGCGCGCAACTGGTATTCGGCCTCCACCACGTCCGGGCGGCGCAGCAGGACTTGCGAACTGGTGCCAGCGGGCAGCACCGCCAGTTGCGCGTTGACCTCATCCACGCTGGCCGGAAGCAGGCTCTCGTCAAAATCGGCGCCGACCAGCAGGCGGATCGCGTTGACGTCCTGCGCCAGCGCGGTCTTCTGCGCGGCAAGATCGCCCTTGGCGGTTTCCAGAACCTGTTCGGCCTGCCGCAGATCGGTCCGCGGCGCGACACCGCCTTTGAGGCGGGCGCCGGTCAGCGTGACCGAGCGTTCGGCATTGGCGGCAGTGGCCTCGGCGATCTTCAACAGATCATTGTCCGCCGCATAGTTGGCCCAGGCCTGCGCCAGATCGGCAACAAGGCCAAGTCGCACGGTGCGGGCGTCCGCTTCGGTGGCGACGGCGGTGTCGCGCTGCGCCTGCGTGGCGCTGGCATATTTGCCGAAGAAGTCGATCTCGAAGCTGGAAATGCCACCCTTGAGGGAAAGGGCGGTGCTGTCGCCCGGGCCGTTCACCGCCGTGCGCGTACCCGACGCGGTAACACCCAGCGCCGGGATCTGGTCCGCACGGGTGACGCGCACTTGCGCGCGGGCCGCCGCCACGTTGGCGGCCGCAGTGCGCAAGTCGCGGTTATTGACCAGCGCCTGTTCGATCAGCTTCTGCAGGCGGGGGTCGCGGAAGATTTCCGTGTAGGAAACCAGCGGCAGGTTTGCCTCGCTCTGCGTTAGATAGGCATCGCCCACCGGCCACGATGCTGGCGCCGGAAGCGCAGGCTGGACATATTTCGGCGCCATCGAGCAGGCGGCCAGCGCCATGGCCGGCAGGGTGAGCAGCGTCAGCTTGAGAATGCGAGGGCGGATCATGCGGCATCTCCCTTCGCTTCGCGGCGCTTCTGGATCCGGCTGCGGACGGCGGCAAGGCCATCGCGGACGCCACGGCGCACGAGCACGAAGAACAGCGGGATGAAGAAGATCGCCAGCAGCGTTGCCGTCAACATGCCGCCGACCACGGCGGTACCGATGGCGATACGGCTGTTGGCACCGGCACCGCTGGCAACGGCCAGCGGCAGCACGCCGAAGATGAAGGCGAAGCTGGTCATCAGGATCGGACGAAGGCGGATGCGTGCGGCTTCGAGGGCTGCCTCGATCACGCGCTTGCCCTGCTTTTCGGCCTGCTCCGCGAATTCGATCATCAGGATCGCGTTCTTGGCGGCCAGGCCCATCGTCGTAAGCAGGCCGATCTGGAGATAGACGTCGTTCTCAAGCCCGCGCAGCGTCACCGCCAGGATCGCGCCCAGCAGGCCGAGCGGAATGATCAGGATCACCGCGATCGGGATCGACCAGCTTTCGTAAAGCGCCGCAAGGCACAGGAACACCACCAGCAGCGACAACGCGTAGAGGATCGGCGCCTGGCCGGAGGAGAGCCGCTCCTGATAGGACGAGCCGGACCATGCGACGGCCGTGCCCGGAATCTGGCCGGCGAGATCCTCCATGATCTGCATCGCCGTGCCGGAGCTGACGCCGGGCGAAGGTGTGCCGGAGAATTCATAGGCCTGCAGGCCGTTGAAGCGCGAGGTGGAACTGGGCGCGGAAGACCAGCTCAACGTCGAGAACGCGGAGAAGGGCGCCATCTGGCCGCTTGTGCCGCGCACGAACCAGCGGGAGAGGTCTTCGGGGCGCGAGCGGAACTGCGCATCGCCCTGCACATAGACCTTCTTCACGCGGCCCTTGTCGAGGAAGTCGTTGACGTAAGTGCCGCCCCACGCGGTCTGCAGGGTGGAGTTCACGTTGGACGCGGTCAGGCCATAGGCGGTCAGCGCGCGCGTGTTGGTGGCGATCTTCAGGGTCGAGACTTCGGGAAGATCGCTCAGGCGCACGTTGGTCAGGCGGGTGTCGCCAGCGGCCTTGGCCAGCAACTGGTCGCGCGCCTGCTGGAACTGGGCGCGGGTCATGCCCGAACGGTTCTGCAGTTCCATGGTGAAGCCGGACGAGGAGCCAAGGCCACGGATCGCGCCGGGCACCAGGGTGAACACCTGAGCGTCCCGCAGGCCGCGGAAGGCGCCGTTGGCGCGCTGGACGATGGCGTCCGCCGTATTCTTCGCGCCCGGGCGCTGATCCCAGTCCACCAGCGTGACGAAGGCCTGGCCGGTGTTCTGGCCCGCCGCGCCCTGGCCGCCGCCGGAAACGGTGAACATGCTGGCGATGTTGTCCTTTTCGTACTTTGCGAAGTACTGTTCGATCTGGCGCTGCACTGCCTCGGTCCGCGTGCGCGGCGATCCGGCGGGCAGGCGCCACTGGACGATGATCGATCCCTGGTCCTCGTTCGGCAGGAAGCCGGTGGGCAGACGCTTGAACAGCATGAACGTACCGGCGCAGGCGATCAGGAACAGCACCAGCCAGCGCCACTTGTGCTGCACAACGCGCTCCACGCGGCGACCGTAGGCATCGGTCATGCGTTCGAAGCTGCTGTTGAACCAGGTGTGGAAGCGGTGCCAGAGGTTGGCCAGCCACGGAATATGGCGGTCGATCCAGGTGGGCTCTTCCTTGCCGTGGACTTTCGCCTTCAGCAGTGTGGCCGTCAGCGCCGGGCTGAGGATCAGCGCGACCAGCACCGAAAGCACCATGGCGACGACGATGGTCAGCGAGAACTGGCGATAGATCACGCCGGTCGATCCGCCGAAGAAGGCCATCGGCAGGAACACGGCCGACAGCGCCAGCGCGATGGCGACCAGCGCGACCTGGATTTCCTCCATCGACTTGATGGTCGCCTGCCGGGCGGACATGCCCGGATTTTCTTCCAGCAATCGCTCGACGTTCTCGACCACGACGATGGCGTCGTCGACCAGCAGGCCGATGGCGAGGACGAGGCCGAACAGCGTCAGCGTGTTGATCGTGAACCCGGCGACGTAGAACACCGCGAAGGTGCCCAGCAACACCACCGGCACGGCGATGGCCGGGATCAGCGTGGCGCGCCAGCTCTGCAGGAACACGAACATGACGATGACGACCAGCACGATCGCCTCGAACAGCGCCTTTTCGACTTCCGAAACCGAAAGCTTGATGAACGAGGTAGAATCGTTGCCGTAGGTGTAGTCAAGCCCGTCCGGCATGCCCTTCGCCAGCTGCTCCATCGAGGCTTTCACCCGCTCCGCCGTGGCCAGCGCATCGGCGCCGGGGGAGAGCGAAATGGAGATGCCGGCGCCGGGGTGGCCGTTGATGCGGCTGACGGTGCTGTAGTTGTCCGCCCCGATTTCTACGCGGGCGACGTCGCCGATGGTGACGGACGAACCGTCGGGGTTGGTCTTCAGGACGATGTTGCGGAACTGGTCGGCCGTCTGCAGGCGCGATCCGGCCGTGACGATGGCGTCGATCGCCTGGTCCTGGGGCGCGGGCAGGCCGCCGATCTCGCCGGCGGCGACTTCGGTGTTCTGCGCGGTGATCGCCGAAGTCACATCGCTGGGCATCAGCGCAACGGCGGCAAGCTTGTTGGGGTCGAGCCAGATGCGCATCGCGTGCGGTGCGCCGAACACGTTGACGTCACCCACGCCTTCGAGGCGGGAGAGCGGATCCTGGATGTTCGAGGCGAGATAGTCCGAAACGTCCTGGTTCGAACGGCCGTCCGTCGAATCGTAAACCGCCACCAGCAGCAGCTGGTCGGGGTTGGACTTGGTGACGGTAACGCCCTGGTTCTGCACCGCCTGCGGCAGGCGGGAGAGCGCGGACTGCACCTTGTTCTGAACCTGGACCTGCGCGATGTCCGGATCGGTGCCCTTGGCGAAGACGGCGCTGATCGTCGCCTGCCCGCGGTTCGAGGACTGCGACGAGAAGTAGAGCAGACCGTCGATGCCGGTCAGCTGCTGCTCCAGAATCTGGGTGACGCTGTTCTCGATCGTCTCGGCCGAGGCGCCGTTATAGGTCGCGCGGATGTTGACCTGTGCGGGCGCGATGTCCGGGTATTGCTCGTTGGGCAGGAAGGCCAGCGCGCCGGCGCCGGCCAGCATGACGATGATGGCGAGAACCCAGGCGAAGATCGGCCTGTCGATGAAGATGCGCGACATGGGAGGATCAGTGGCCCTTCGCGCCGGCGCCGCCGGCTTCGCCCGGCTTGCCGGATTTCGGCTTCACCTCTTGCGGGGTTGTGGACGGGACGGCCTTGATCTCGGTGCCCTGCTTCAGGCCGTTCAGGCCCTGCACGATGACCTTGTCTCCGCGCTGGAGGCCGGAGGTGACGACCGCGCTGACGCCACTGGTGCGGTCCGCCACGACCTTGCGGCGAACCGCCTTGCCGTCGTCTCCGGCGATCATCACATAGGCGGAACCGTCGAAATCGCGCTGTACGGCGTTCTGCGGCACCAGGAAGGCGTTGGGGTCATTGGCCTGATCGAACACGGCCGAAACGAACAGACCCGGCAGCAGCAGGCCATCGGGGTTCGGGAATTTGGCGCGCAGGGTTACCGTGCCGGTGCCTTCGTCCACGGTGACTTCGGAGAACTGCACGGTGCCGGCGTAGGCATAGCGAGAGCCGTCGTCGAAGTTCAGGTGCACCGTGGTGCTGCCCTGAATCACGCCGCCTGCGGCCAGCCGGCGGCGCAGCGCGGTGATTTCCGCGGCCGACTGCTGCATGTCTACATAGATCGGGTCCATCCGCTGGATCACGGCCAGCGGATCGGTCTGGCTGGCACTGGCAAGCGCGCCCACGGTGATGAGCGAGCGGCCGATGCGGCCGCTGATCGGGGCGGGCACGGTGGTGAAGCGCAAGTTGGTCTTGGCCGTATCCAGCGATGCGGCATTCTGCGCGATCGAGGCCCGGGCCGAGCGGGCGGTGGCCAGCGCATCGGCATAATCCTGCTTGGCCACCGCTTCCATGTCGGCCAGCGGCTTGTACCGATCCGCCTTGGCGCTGGCCGCCTCTGCCGTGGCGCGGGCGCTGGTGAGGTCTGCCTGCGCCTGGTTCACGGCGGCGCGATAGAGGCTGGGGTCGATCTGATAGAGCGGTTGGCCCGCCTTCACGTAGCTGCCTTCGGCGAACAGCCGCTTGGCGATCACGCCGGTGACCTGCGGGCGCACTTCGGAAGTTTCGAAGGCGACGGTGCGGCCGCTGAGCGTCACCGCGACCGGCACGGTCGACTGTGCGGCCACGATATAGCCGACTTGTGCGGGCGGCTTCGACTGATCCTTGGCGCCATGGCCCGAACAGCCGGCGAGGATCGAGGCGAGAGTCAGCGTAAGGAGGGTCCGGCGCATCGGAAGGGCCGGTAGCGTCGAAAGCATGGTCGATTTCAAGGTGCGCACCGCGTGTCGAAGGGTGCGCGAGCTATCGAGGCATTCGTGAAACTGCGCAAGCCGCCATTTCGCGAGTGCGACAATTTGTGACCAATTGCCGTTCCTTGGAATTTAATGACGCGGACGGCGGAAGGGCGCGGGGTTTCGGTGGCAGTTTTGAAAGAGGCGACGGTTGGCGCTGGCGGTATCGAGAGCGGGGCCTTGCGATGCGCGATGGTCGGCGTAGCTTGCCGGGCCATGATCTATCTGCAGCATCTCGTCGCCGCTCTCCTGGTCCAGTTCTGCATTGCCCGCGCATTTTCCAGCTGGTGGGCCGGCGCGGGAATCGCTTCGGCCTATTTCGTCGGGCGTGAGATCGCCCAGGCCGAGTACCGCTGGATCGAGCACTTCGGTGGCGGGCTGCGCGCGAACATGCCGTGGTGGGGGCCGTTCGATCTGCGTGTCTGGACCACGCTGGATCAATGGGTGGACTGGATCGGGCCGTTGGTCGGCACGTTCGCCGTGGCGTGGATCGTCACCCGCAAGAGGCGATCGGCCTGACCGAAAGCTTCCGGGCAGAACCCTGTCTGCCATGTGGCTGGATTGTCTGATCCGGAGAAAAGGAAAAGGCACCACTTCCGGTGAAGGAAGTGGTGCCCGGGGACGGAATCGAACCGCCGACACCATGATTTTCAGTCATGTGCTCTACCAACTGAGCTACCCGGGCATCCCTGGTCCGGTGCGGTGCCGAAGCTGCCGTACCGTGTCGGTGGCGGGCCTATGGCGAAGGCAGCGGACCTTGGCAACCCTAAAATGACATGACCGCTTCAATCGTCCTGTGGAAAAATATTCGGCCGCGATAATTCCGGCAGATCCGGGTCGGCGGGCTGGCCGGGCAGGGCGTAGCCATCGTCCAGCCACTTCAGGAGATCGCGATCGCGGCAGCCCTTGGAACAGAACGGAGTGTGTTCTTCGCTGCGCGGCTTGCCGCAGATCGGGCATTTGCGGGTTTTGGTGGTCATGATGTGATCGCCTGCGCGAATCCGCCGGTCAGCGCAAGCGTCGCATCCTCCTGCCAGCGCAGGGTGCGGCCGGTGCGGCGGGCCAGTTCGGCCTCCCATTCGGGCAGGACCTTTGCGCGCACGCGCGGATGGGCGGTGAGCAGCAGGGTGCCGGGTTCGGCCACGCGCTCTGCCCGACGCAGCAGCAGGCGCGCGCCGGCGCCCGCCGGGTCATGGTGCAGGCGGTGGAGAATCGACGGCCGCTCCAACTTCGCCACGATCTGCACGAAGCCGAATCCGTTCATCGCCGTGCTCTGGTGCGGCCAGTGGTCGAGCGCGTCAGCCAGCGCCTGATCTACCGCGCGGCGATCGTCCTTGCGTTCCAGTGTTGGAAAATCGATGCCGATCGAGCCGCCGAGATCGAATTGTTCGATCGCGCGGGCAATCGCAGGAACCGCGGCGCGGGCGAGGGTGGCCGGCGGCAAGGTGCCGTCGATGTCGATAAGTGTCATCGCCGGTGTCGGAATCACCAGGATCGCACCGCCATCGAACGAGACTTCGCCGGAAAACGCTTCGGCGAACAGGTCCGGCCATGGATCTTCCGGAAAGGCGCGAATCTTGCGGACGGGCATTCCGCCGGCCTGAAGCGATTCGGCGAGCGAGGGAGCGGGGCGCGGCGGCAGGTTGCTTGGCTTCGCCTGCGCGCGCTTCAGGCGGCCGGTTTCGGCAACTGCCGCGCGGGTGACGATCAGGCGAAGCGGTGCGCCTTCGCTGGCATCGACCGGTAGGCCATCCACCAGTGCTTCCTCACCGGAAGGGAAGCGGGCAGTGCCGCGCTTCGATCCCCTGGCGCGGGAGACGAGCACGGCTTCGGCCACTTCGCCGGGCCGCAACCCGCTGTTCCATTCGAGTCTGGCGGCGAGCAGGTCGCCATTGGCGACCAGGATCGCGCGGCTCTCGCCGATCCCGTCCTCGACCAGCCATTCAGCCAATGGCGAAGCCCGCTGCCTTCAACAGCGCGCGGGTCTCATAGAGAGGGAGGCCGACGACGCCGGAATGGCTGCCGGAAATCCACGTGATCAAACCTTCGGCACTGCCCTGGATGGCATAGCCGCCAGCCTTGCCGTGCCATTCGCCGCCGGCGATGTAGGCTTCCACCTCGTCCTTCGACAGCGATTTGAAGCACACGATGGTTTCGGACAGCCGCTCACGCAGCGTGCCGTCGGGGGATTTCAGGGCAATGGCGGAAAGCACGCGATGGCGGCGACCGGACAGCAATGCCAGACATTCGCGCGCGGTCTTCTCATCCTCGGCCTTGGGCAGCACGCGGCGGCCACAGGCAACCACGGTGTCTCCGGCAAGGATGTGCGCGTCGTCGGCGGATACCGCCAGCGCCTTTTCCTGCGCCATGCGGCGGGCATAGGCGCGCGGATGTTCGCGCGGATCGTGCGTTTCGTCGATATCGGCAGCGATGACGGCGTGAGGAGTTACGCCAAGCCGCCCGATCAGTTCGCGCCGACGCGGGCTTGCCGAAGCGAGGATCAGCCGCAAGTGGGCGGAAGCGTCGGCAGAGGCGTCTGGGCGCGGTGCGATGGCGTCTCCCGCGGGAGACGCGGCTTCAGTACTGACCGGGGCCACCGCGACCGGGCATGAAGCGATAGGTGATACGGCCCTTGGTAAGGTCGTAAGGGGTCAGTTCGACGAGAACTTCGTCGCCGACCAGAACGCGGATGCGGTTCTTGCGCATCTTGCCCGCAGTGTGGCCGAGGATCTCGTGACCGTTTTCCAGCTCCACGCGGAACATGGCGTTGGGGAGCAGTTCGACCACACGGCCGCGCATTTCGAGGAGTTCTTCTTTCGCCATCGGCGATCAATATCCATAAGCTAGCTTTGTCGTTGCGGCGCGACATAGCTTCGACTTGTCGAAAATGGAAGCCTTGGCGAACGTTTGGCGAAATTGAGCCTATTTGTCGTTACCCGGCTGCCACTGCGACAAAATGTTACCCGCCCCCGTCTTGCGAGCAATTCTCCGCCACGGCATCAGCGCGCCGGGGGTTTTGGGGCTTTCAACATACTATTTTTTCTTGGCGGAGACCGGACTTGCGTTGCGTTCATCTGATCCCCCTTGCGGCGGGCGTCAGCCTGGCTGCCATGGTGCCGACCCTGGCCCATGCGCAGGAGAATCCGGCGCCGGCCGGGATGGGGCAAACCGGCGCGGGACAAACTGGGGCGGCAGAAACCTCCGCGACCGTTGAGGAGTCGCACGTTGTGCGGCCGCCGGTGCTGTCCGGCGAAGGTGGCAGCATCGGTACAGGGACGGTGGTTGTAAAGAACAACGAGATCGTCGTTACCGCCGCGCGCATCGACGGCCAGCTGGATGTGCCGCAAAAGCCGATCGAGACGATGGATGAGGATGACATCGCCGCATACGGCGTCAATTCGATCAGCGACCTGATCGATGCCATTTCGCCGCAGACCAACAGCGGGCGCGGGCGCGGCGATGGTCGGCCGGTGATCCTGGTCAACGGCCAGCGGATTTCCAGCTTCCGAGAGATGCGGGACATTCCGCCTGAGGCCATTCGCCGCCTGGAAATCATGCCGGAGGAAGTGGCGCTGCGGTTCGGCTATCCAGCCAACCAGCGCGTGGTGAACATCATCCTGAAGAAGAAGTTCGCTGCCACTACCGTTTCCGGTGAATACAATCGCCCGACCGAGGGCGGCTATGACAATTACGAACTGGAAACCGGCCTGTTCAAGGTAGCAGGTCCGCGCCGCTTCAACGTCACCGCCAAGTATACCGACACGTCGATGCTCACTGAAAACGAGCGCGACGTGCGGCAGGCCGATGGCACCCAGCCGGGGCCGGGCGAACCCGATCCCGCGCGCTACCGCAGTCTGGCGCCGGCCGATTCCGAATTCACGTTGAACGGCACCATGACCCAGGGGCTTGGCAAGGACGGCTTCGATGGGTCGTTCACCACCAATGGCACGTTCACGCACTCGGTCACCAACAGCTGGTCCGGCCTGAACGACAGCGATGCGAACCTGCCGACCCAACCCGACCCGCTGGCGACGCGGGTGGAGACCAACGAGTTTCAGGCCGGGCTTGGCTACAGCCGTATGCTGGGCGCGTGGAACTTCAACGTCACCAACGATGGCAGCTACACGATTACCGAGACCGACAGCGATCAGCGCCGCAGCGAATCCGGCGTGGTGCCGGGCGACGGGGTGGATGAGGCATTGAACCGGACGGCGACGCTGTCCTCGCTGGCGACCCTGTCCGGCCGGCCGTTTGCCATGCCAGCCGGCGATGCCAACCTGACGTTCAAGGGGGGCTACGACTATACGCATAGCACCAGCGAAAACTCCGCCTCCAACATGGATGCGATGCGGTTGACGCGTGGCGACCTGTCGGGCGGGCTCAACCTTGCGCTGCCGCTGACCAGCCGCAGCCGGGACGTTCTGGGTGCGGTTGGCGATATCACGCTGAACCTGAGCGGCGGGCTGGATCACCTCTCGGACTTCGGCACGCTGTACAACTGGAGCGGCGGGGTGACCTGGGCGCCGACCGGCAAGCTGAGTTTTCAGGCGAGCTATATCGTCGAAGAGGCGGCACCCACACTCACCCAACTGGGCGCCCCGGTGGTGCAGACCTATAATGTCACCGTCTACGACTTCACCAACAACCAGACTGCGCTGGTGACGGTGACGAGTGGCGGCAATCCCGATCTGGTCAAGGAAAAGCAGCGCGACATCAAGCTTTCGGCCACTTGGCAGCTGCCTTTCATGCAGCGGTCGAACTTGCTGGTGGAATACTTCCACAACCGCTCGAACGATGTTTCCGAAGCATTCCCGATGTTCACGCCGGCGGTGGAAGCGGCCTTCCCTGGCCGGGTCACGCGTGATGCGGAAGGCAATCTGATCGCGCTGGATCGCCGCCCGGTGACTTTCGAGCAGGAAACCAGTTCGCGCATCCGCTGGGGCCTCAATCTGTCGGGTAACATCGGCCCGCAGCAGCAGGGCGGGCCCGGCGGCTTCGGTGGGCCGCCCCCGGGTGGGCCGCCGCCGGGCGGCTCTGGCGGTGGTTCCGGCGGTAGCGGTTCGCACGGCGGCAGTGGCGGCGGCGGCGGTTCCGGTGGCCCTCCGTCGATGATGGGGGGACGCGGTCCGCAAGGTGCGCGCTGGAATTTCTCGATCTACCATACCTGGCGCTTCACCGACCGCGTGAAGCTGGCGGACGGCGTGCCGGTGCTCGACCAGCTCAATGGCGATGCGCTGACCGCCGGTGGCGTCCCGCGCCATGTGATCGAGGCTGAGGGCGGCGTTTTCGTGAACGGCTATGGCCTGCGTCTCAAGGGGGAATGGGATGCACCCAGCACGGTGAACGGCACTGGCGCGCCGGACAGTTCCGATTTGCGCTTCGGCAGCACGTTCGAACTTAACCTGCGCGTATTCGCCGATATTGGCCGCAATGCCGAACTTGTGAAGAAAGTGCCGTTCTTCAAGGGCATGCGCGTGTCGTTCGTTGCCGACAACCTGCTCAATTCGCGGCAGAAGGTTACCGACGACAATGGCGTGGTGCCGATCGCCTACCAACCGGCCTACCGCAATCCGCAGGGTCGCGTGATCGGGATCGACTTGCGCAAGATGTTTTAAGGGAGTGGTTTTGGCGGCACGGGCGCCGTGCCGAAAATGCCTGGTCGGGCATTTTCAAAACAGACTCTGGATTGATCGCGGCCGGGTCTACCCGATCCGGCCGCGATGTCCTATCTGGCGGTGATGGCGCGAACACCTGCCGGAACTCCCGAACACCCCAAGGGCACCGCACGCTTCAACGAGGAGCATGCGACGTCGACCTTGCGCGGTTCAGACCAGCCCGATCTCCAGCAAGGTGTGGAGGCGATCCGCGAGGTCGTGCGCACGCTGCCCGCCAAGCCCGGCGTCTACCGGATGCAGGACGCGCGTGGGGATGTGCTCTACGTCGGCAAGGCGCGGGTACTGCGCAATCGCGTGGCGAACTATACGCAGTGGGAGCGTCTGCCGATCCGTCTGCAGCGCATGGTCAGCCAGACGCGCAGCATGACCATCGTCACCACCAATTCCGAGGCGGAGGCGCTGCTGCTGGAAGCGCAGCTGATCAAGCGCTTTCGCCCGGCCTACAATGTGCTGTTGCGTGACGACAAGTCGTTCCCCTTCATCCTGCTGCGCGCCGATCACGATTTTCCGCGCATCATGAAACACCGCGGCGCGCGCAAGATGAAGGGCAACTATTATGGCCCCTTCGCCAGTGCCGGTTCGGTGAACACCACGATCAACGCGCTGCAAAAGCTGTTTTTGCTGCGCAGTTGCACCGACAGTTTCTTCTCCCGGCGCGATCGGCCCTGCTTGCTCTATCAGATCAAGCGCTGCTCCGCGCCCTGTGTCGGCCGCATCGACGAGGCTGGCTATGCCGAACTGGTGCGTGAGGCGAAGGACTTCCTGGGCGGCAGGTCCGGCGCGGTGCAGAAGAAGATCGAAAGCCAGATGGCGGAAGCTGCGGAAGCGCTGGACTTCGAACGCGCGGCCATGCTGCGCGATCGCTTGCGCGCGGCTACCTTCATTCAGGGTAGCCAGGCGATCAATGCAGAGGGCATGGACAGCGCGGACATCTTCGCGATGGCCTGCAAGAACGGGCAGGTCGGCATCCAGGCCTTCTTCATTCGCGGCGGCCAGAACTGGGGCCATCGCGCCTTCTTCCCCACCCACACCGAGGGCTTGTCCGAAGAGGAAGTTTTCGAAAGCTTCCTGGCCCAGTTCTATGAGGAAGTGCCCCCCGCGCGCACGATCCTGGTCGATCGTGAACTGCCTGAGGCCGAACTCATGGCAGAGGCGTTCCGCGAACTTGCGGGCGGGAAGGTGGAGATTTCGGTGCCCCAGCGCGGCAATCGCCGCCGGCTGATCGAACAGGCCATGCGCAATGCCGTGGAAGCGCTCGATCGCCGCATGGCGGAGCGCGGATCGCAGGCGAAGATCTGGCGCGAGATGGCCGAATTCCTGGAACTGCCGGACCTGCCGCAGCGCGTGGAAGTCTACGACAACTCGCACATTCAGGGGGCCAAGGCCGTCGGCGCCATGGTGGTGGCGGGGCCGGAGGGCTTCTTGACCAGCCAGTACCGCAAGTTCAACATTCGTGAGGCCCAGAGCAACGATGACTTCGCGATGATGCGCGAAGTCATGACCCGCCGCTTCGGCCGCGTGCAGGAGGAAGACCCGGAGCGCGAAAGCGGCACCTGGCCCGACCTGGTGCTGATCGATGGCGGCAAGGGGCAGATGAGCGCGGTCCGCGATGCCCTGGAGGAGCTGGGGATCGAGGACGTGAACCTGATCGCCATCGCCAAGGGCCCGCATCACGGGCGCGAGGGGCGCGAAGTGTTCCACTTCCCCGATGGGCGCGAGAAGATGCTGCCGGTGAACTCACCGCTGCTGTTCCACCTCCAGCGCCTGCGGGACGAGGTGCACCGCTTCGTCATCGGCGCGCACCGGGCGAAGCGCAGCCGCGCGATCACCGCCAGCCCGCTGGACGAAATTCCCGGCATCGGCCCGGCCCGCAAGCGCGCGCTGCTGCTCCACTTCGGCACGGCCGGGAAGGTGAGGGCGGCCAGCCTGGAAGACCTTCAGCGCGCGCCGGGCGTCAGTGCGGCGGTGGCGCAGACGATCTACGATTTCTATCACCCCAACGGGTAGGGAGGGCGGATCTCGCCTACTTGCACTTGGCGTGCGTGCCGATGTCGCGCACGTCGCTGGCCTTGCCGTCGGCGGTCGTCATCTGCACGCACTGCCCGGAATCCCGGCGATACCAGATCGTGTAGGACGTACTGCCGCTCTGGAACGCGTCGACATTGGCGAAGCAGCGATTGCGCAGTTCGGTATCGGCGGTGGAGGCGCGCCAGCCATTGAGGTCGGACACGGTAACGGCGCCGTTTGCCGCACCGGTGCCGCTGCCTGAGCTGGATCCGGCATCCGTCGTCTTCTTGTCGTTCGACTTGTGGGAGGCTGCCGCCGCCAGCGCCGCGATCAGGGCCGCGCCTGCCACCACGGCGACGGCGGTGCCCGCGCCGGAGCCCGATTTCTTGCCGCAATCCTTGTCCGTGGCATCGTCGATGGAGCGGATGCGGCCGTTGCGCGTCACCACCGCAACGCAGCGGTCATGCTTGCCGTTCCACCAGAAGGCATGGGCACTCTTCTCGCCATCGTAACCGGTCTGGTAACGGTAACCGCGGTCGTCCAGTTCGCGCTCCGCGGAACTGGCGCGCATGCCGACAAGGTCGTTGAGATCGGAATAGTCCCTGGCCGCGCCCGGTGTCGAAACCATGGCACCGGCAAGCGTCAACGCGATGGCAAAGGCGCGCGTCGCGCCACGATCAGCCCCGTACATTCAATCCCCCGAGTCGAACCCCGATATTGATAGGATTGCAGAAATCGGGGCGAATGTCCTTGCGTCAATTCGATACCAACAGCCGACTCGCATCGACGAACGACATGGCGCGCGGGTGGTCCCGTTGCGAACTTCCGGCTACGACGCGCGCATGACTGGCGCGACGTTCCGATCGCGCAACGGCCACCCGATTTCCCGGAGCTTTCCTCCCCATGCGTTCTTCCTTGCGTACCCTTGCCACGGCCGGTGCCGTGATCGCTTTTGCCGTTTCCGCCCACGCTTTCGCAGCCGCTGCGCCGTCGCAGCCCGCACCAGCCCCCGCTGTCGCGCCGCTTGCCGAAAGCGTACCCAGCGACCTGCCGCGCAATGCCCGCCCGACGCACTATCGCATCGAGGTGACGCCCGATGCGCAGGCGCTGACTTTCACCGGCAAGGTGTCGATCGACGTCACCGTCTTTTCCGCCACCGATGCGCTGGTGCTGCATGGTAACGGCCTGACCGTCGCGAATGCCGCCCTGGTAGGCGGGGACGGCAAGCCGGTTTCGCTGACCGCCACCGCCGACGAGGCGGCGCAGACGCTGCGCTTCGCCGCGCCAAAGTCCATCGCGCCGGGCCAGTACCGTTTGGACATCGCCTATTCGGGCAAGATCGGCACGCAGCCCTCCGGCCTTTTCGCGCTCGACTATCCGGACAAGCGCACCGGCAAGGAAGTGCGCGGCCTGTTCACCCAGTTCGAGGCGCCGGACGCGCGCCGCTTCGTCCCCAGCTTTGACGAGCCCAGCTACAAGGCCACGTTCGACCTTTCGGCCATCGTTCCGGCCGATCGCATGGCGCTGAGCAACATGCCGATCAAGGGGCAGGAAGTGCTGGCCGGCGGCTTGAAGCGCGTAACCTTCGGCACCACGCCGAAGATGAGTTCTTATCTGCTGTTCTTCGGCGTGGGCGATTTCGAACGCTCGGCCCAGAAGGCGGCCGATGGCGTGGAAGTGGGCATCGTCGCCCCCACCGGCAGCGGCAAGCAGGCGGACTTCGCGCGCGAAGGTCTTGCCCAGATTCTGCCGTGGTACGACGATTACTTCGGCGTGAAGTTCCCGCTGCCCAAGCTGGACAACATTGCAGCGCCCGGCACCTCGCAGTTCTTCGGCGCGATGGAGAACTGGGGCGCGATCATGACGTTCGAGCGTATCCTGCTGCTCGATCCCGCCACCACCAGCCCCAACGGCGTGCAGTCGATCTATTCGGTGCAGGCGCATGAAACCGCGCACCAGTGGTTCGGCGATCTGGTGACGATGGGCTGGTGGGACGACATCTGGCTGAACGAGGGCTTCGCCAGCTGGATGGCCGACAAGGTCACCGATCACTTCCATCCCGAATGGAACTGGAAGCTGGGCGGCATCGACGGCCGCGAAGGCGCCATGGCGCTGGACGCACTGCCCACCACGCACCCGGTCGTGCAGAAGGTGCGCACCGTTTCGGAGATGGAACAGGCCTTCGATTCGATCACGTACCAGAAGGGGCAGGCGGTCATCGCCATGCTGGAAGACTACGTGGGGCCGGATACCTGGCGCAACGGCATGCAGCTTTACATGAAGCGCCACGCCTATTCGAACACCGCCAGCCGCGATCTCTGGGCGGCGATGGAAGATGCCGGTGGCAAGGACGTGGACCGCATTGCAGAAGCGTTCACCCATACGCCCGGCGTGCCGTTGCTGCGCGTCAACACGGTGGCGTGCAACGCCGGGCAGACGCGCCTCGATCTGACGCAGGCCGCCTTCACGCTGGATCCGGCGGCACGCCCGGCCGAAGCGCCGCTCTGGCCGATGCCTTTGCTGGTTCGCGTGGGCAGCGCGGAGCCTGCGCGTCACTTGATGGCGGGCCGTAATGAGAGCGTGACGCTGCAAGGCTGCGGTCCGGTGCTCGTGAACGCGGGGCAACTTGGCTATTACCGCACGCTCTATTCGGCACCGGCGGCCAAGGCATTGGTGGGCGCATTCGCCTCGTTCGCGCCGATCGACCAGTACGGACTTGTGCGCGACAATCTGTCGCTGGCGCTGGCCGGCTATCAGGACATGTCCGTCGGCCTCAACTTCCTTGCTGCCTTCCCGAACTCTGCCGATGCCACGCTGGCCGGCAAGGTCGCCGCGCAGTGGCAGTCCGTCTATGGCCTGCTCGACGGTGATGCCGCCAAGCCCGCTCGCACCGTGCTGGGCGCCCGCATTTCGAAGCTCTGGTCGCCGCGCCTCGACAAGCTGGGCTTCGATCCGGCTGCCGGCGAGCCGCTGGTGGACACCAAGCTGCGCGCGCAGCTGATCGAGACGCTGGGTTCCGTGGGCGATCCGCGCGTGGTTGCAGAGGCGCGCCGCCGCCTTCAGGGCCTTGCTGCCGATCCCAAGTCACTTGATGGTCCGCTGAAGGGCACCTGGCTCGCGGTCGCCGCGGCCAACGCCAATCGTGCCGATTGGGAATTGCTGCGCAAGCAGGCCGCTGGCGCGACCAGCTTCGTCGAGCGCCAGATGTATTACTCGAACCTTGGCCAGGCCAAGGATGATGCACTGGCCAAGGATGCGCTGGCACTGGCGATTTCGGGCACGCCCGATGCCACCAGCGCCTCGCAGATCATCACCTCGGTCGCGCGTTCGCATTCGGAAATGGCGTTCGATTTCGTGCGCGCCAATCAGCAGAAGGTCGACGCGCTGATCGAACATTCGGGCCGTGCGCGCTTCTTCGCCCGTATCGTGGCTGGCAGCACCGATCCGGCGATGGTCGCCAAGGTGGAGGCCTATGCCGCGACGCTTCCCGCCGATGAGGCAAAGCCGGTGGTGCAGGCGCTGACCGCTCTGAAGGAACGCATCGCCAATCGCCCGCGCCAGCGCGATCAGGTGGCGAAGTGGGTGAAGTCAGCGAAGTGATTAAGGGAGGGGAGGGCGTACGGCTCTCCCCCATTTTTGCGACCCTAAACGCTAGCTTTAACTCGTCGCCCCCGCGAAGGCGGGGGCCCCGCTTCCTTCTGGCTACCTCTCAGGAACAAGCGGGATCCCCGCCCTCGCGGGGATGACGGTGATGGGGAGGCGTTTGTGTTCAGCCGTCGCTATGAATGGCAGATCGAACCGCTCTGTTACAGTCCGATCCCGACCTTCCGCAGCAACCGCCAAGCCAAGGCCTTGGCGTGATTGCGTGCCGGCCAACGGCCCGGCGCTTTCGGCTTCAGGCCCAGCCTCCGCAGCACGCCGTTGAACGCCCGGGCATCCGCCTCTGCAAAGCTCCATTCGGACCGCCAGGTGATCGAGAGCGAGATCGACGGCTCGGCGCCGTTCTTCACGAAATGCGGTGCCATCACCGGCACGAAGACCGCTTCGCCCGATTGCAGCGCGAACTCACGGCCGCCTTCCAGCAATTCATCGCGCCACTTGAGTTCGCGCCCGCCGCCGGTGTGATAGGTTTCGTGCACTTCGTCCGGCGCGAAGCGGGCGTCCCCGGCGGGGAACTGGGTCATCACCTTTTGGCCGCGCACTTGCAGCAGGATATTGTGCTCGGGATCGAAGTGATAGGGCGTCACGCCTCCGGCAGACGTGACGAAGATGAAGCCCTGCAGCTTCATCATCCGCCCGGTGCGCGGCTCTACGACAGGGCGCAATTCCGCAAGCAGCTCATCCAGCAAGTGGGCGTAGTCCGGATGCTGCTCGACATTTTTGATCACTGCCCACGAATTGGTCGTCTCGATCTCGCGGATGGTGCGGCCGATGGGAATGCCGGTGGGCGCGGGCTTGCCGTCGACGCCCAGCGGCTGGTTGCCGAAATTGTATTCGACCGAGCGGGCAGGGAGTGTTTCGGCGAGCAGGGCCAGTGCTTCCAGTTCCAGCAACGGATGGCTGCGCAGGCCGTGCGCCAGCTTGTGCGGCGTTTCGGGATAGCCCTGTACGAAGGCTTCGCGCGCCGCATCGTCGAAAACGGGGCGACTGGAAGGGGGAAGGGCGTTCATGTGCGGGGTCCTGCGGGGTTGCGCGCCAGTTCGGCGGCGACGAAACGGCGAAACAGGGCGTGGCGCAGACGTCCGCCGATGGCGATGGAAAGCCGCCCGACCTGGCGGCGTTCGCGCCAGATATGGTCGATCATCGGATGATCCTCCGCCGCGCAGCTGTCGGTCCAGTCGATCTCCGGCCGGGTGAGCATGTCGAGATATTCGCGCTGAAGCAGGACGCCGGGTGAGAAGCGAGCGAACCGCTCGTCGAACGCGGTCTTGAAGGAAAAGGCGCCGGGCGGGGCAAGGAATGTCGCCAGCATGGCCACGGGCTTGCCGTCCAGCGTCAGGGCAAGCCGTTCCAGCCGGCCGCGCAAGGCGGCGCCGGCCAATGCATCGCGGAACAGTGCAGCGGTGGGTTCGCCGCTGGCCAGCGCCGATCCGGCGCGGCCTTTCCAGCCGGCTGCTTCAAGCGTCAGGAACTGGTGAATCCAGTCATCGAGCCCATCGTTGCCGTGGCACCGCTCGATCGCGAGATGACCAAGTTCGGCCAGCCGGTTCCACTGGCGACGGATTTCCTTGCGCTTCTTGCCGGAGAGCGAGGCTTCCAGATAGCCGTCGGGCGAAAGGCTGGACTGGAGCAAGGCGCGTTCCTCGCGATGCACTGTCGCACACAGGCGCGGACCCAGCGCGGCGATCAGCCCGCGATGCACCGGACCGTCCAGCGGCATGGCACGTAAATGCAGGAACAACGCCGCTCCGGACGCGCCATCCGCCCAAGCGAGCACGGCACGCCAGAATGCACGTTCGGCTCCTCGTTCGATCAGGGGCGTGCCCAGGAAGGCATTGGCGTGAAGCCAGCCGGACAGATTGGGGATTGGCCAGCGATAATAGCTGCGGCTGCGAACGATCGGCAGCAGGCCCGTCAGTCGTCCATTCCGCTCAAACCGCAGGATGCTTACGCATTCGGAACCGCCAAGGTGGCGCAGCGAGGGCAGCAGGTACCAGCTTTCGCAAAAGGGATTGGGCTCGCTGGCCCGCCGGGAGAGGGCATCCCACGCTGCTTCTTCCTGCACCATCGCTGACCATGGGACACAGGCGATCGTTCCATCCCCGGCAGAGACCGGCATGGCAGGATCGACGATGCCGTCCTCGTGCAGCGGGGGGGAGGAACTGAACATGGACCCTGTCTGTAGCGCCCTGGTTTCAAGGAAACGCTAACGACCCTCCGGAAAAACGAAGGGCGTCGACGGGGAATTCCCGCCAACGCCCTTGTCGCAGATCAGCGTCGTCAACCCGCGGCCAGCGCAGCCAGCAGCAGGAGGGCGACGATATTGGTGATCTTGATCATCGGGTTGACGGCCGGACCGGCGGTATCCTTGTAGGGATCGCCCACGGTATCGCCCGTCACTGCGGCCTTGTGGGCTTCGGATCCCTTGCCGCCGTGATGGCCGTCCTCGATGTACTTCTTGGCATTATCCCACGCGCCGCCGCCCGACGTCATCGAGAGGGCGACGAACAGCCCGCCGACGATCACGCCCAGCAGCAACGCGCCCAGCGCGGCGAAGCCGTTTTCCACGCCGGCGACGAAGCCGATCACGAAGTAGACGACGATCGGCGCCAGCACCGGCAGGAGCGACGGGATGATCATCTCCTTGATCGCTGCCTTGGTCACCAGATCGACCGTTCGGGCATAGTCCGGCTTGGATTCGTAGGTCATGATGCCGGGATTGGCCTTGAACTGCTCACGCACGTCCACCACCACATCGCCGGCCGCGCGGCCCACCGCCGTCATGCCCATCGCCCCGAACAGATAGGGCAACAGCGCCCCCAGCAGCAGGCCGACGATGACATAAGGGTTTTCAAGGCTGAAATCGACGTCGAGATCGGGGAAGAACTCCCGCAAGTCGGTGGTGTAGGCGGCGAACAGCACCAGCGCGGCAAGGCCGGCGGAACCGATGGCATAGCCCTTGGTAACCGCCTTGGTGGTGTTGCCCACCGCGTCCAGCGCGTCCGTCTTTTCGCGCACGCTGTCGTCGAGACCCGCCATTTCGGCGATGCCGCCGGCATTGTCGGTGACAGGGCCATAGGCATCGAGCGCGACGACCATGCCCGCCAGTGCCAGCATGGCGGTGGCCGCATAGGCAATGCCCAGAAGCCCGGCGAGCTGATAGGCGACGATGATGCCGGTCACGATCACCAGCGTCGGCAGGGCGGTCGCCTCAAGGCTGATGGCAAGGCCCTGGATCACGTTGGTGCCATGGCCCGTTTCCGATGCCTTGGCGATCGAGCGGACCGGGCGATAGTTGGTGCCGGTGTAGTATTCGGTGATCCAGATGATCAGCCCGGTGATGACCAGACCGACCAGCGCGCAATAGAACAAAGTGCTGCCGAAAAATCCGGTGGTGCCGATTTCGGCGCTCATGTCGCCCAGCGAGAAGCTGATCGCCCACCAGATCGCCGGGATCGACAGCACCGCGGTCACCAGGAAGCCCTTGTACATGGCGCCCATGATGTTCTTCGAATTGCCGAGGCGGACGAAGTAGGTGCCGATGATGGAGGTGACGATGCAGACGCCGCCGATCAGCAGCGGCAGCGACATCAGGGCGGAAAGGTTGTCGATGCCCTTCATCAGCAGCGCGGTTAGTACCATCGTGGCGCCCACGGTGACGACGTAGGTTTCGAACAGGTCGGCGGCCATGCCGGCACAGTCGCCTACGTTATCGCCCACGTTGTCTGCGATCACGGCGGGATTGCGTGGATCATCCTCGGGAATGCCGGCCTCCACCTTGCCGACAAGGTCGGCGCCGACGTCAGCGGCCTTGGTGAAGATGCCGCCGCCAAGGCGCGCGAAGATCGAAATGAGCGATGCGCCGAAGGCCAGCGCGGTAAGGCCCTGCACCACGGTGCGGTCCTCTCCGCCGACGGTGTGGCCGCCGGGGCCGGTCAGATACCAGTAGAACACCGCGATCGCGAGCAAGGCCAGGCCGGCCACGAGCATCCCGGTGATGGCGCCTGCGCGGAAGGCCAGCGTCAGGCCCGGTTGCAGCCCGGTCTGCGCGGCGGCAGCGGTGCGCACGTTCGATCGGACGGAAATGTTCATGCCGATGAACCCGGCCGCGCCCGAAAGGATCGCGCCGATGACGAAACCGATCGCGGAGATGTGCCCCAGCGTCAGCGAGATGATGATGGCGACGACGATGCCGACCACGGCGATCGTCGAATATTGCCGCTTCAGGTACGCCTGCGCGCCTTCCTGAATGGCGGCGGCGATCTCCTGCATCTTGTCGGTCCCGGCCGGAGCGCCGAGGACCTGTCTGCTCGTAATGAAGCCATAGAGAATGGCAAGAAGCCCCAGGATAATTGCGATCGTGACTGGATTCACAAAACGCCCCCTTTTTTCCCAATGCGAACATTCGCTATTTCGACGGGTTTTCCCGTTCTGGACGTAAAGGGCTATAGACAAGGAGGATTACTGGCAAGCGACTTCGTCCGAAGTCGATTTTGTCGGGGTGGGACTTGTCGGGCAGAGGCATTTTGCCTGAGGGAGTATCCCGCCCGAACGAAGTACGCTGCCCGGAAAGCGGACCTCGCTCCACCCATCCCGCTCATCCAGAGTCTGTCGAAGGATGGGGACCCTTGCGCCAAGTCTTGGGGGCTTCGACAAGCTCAGCCTGAGCGGGTGGGGAGGTCAACTTTGGGTGGGAAGCAGACGTAGTGGTCTATATCGCTACCCTTGATTGACCCGGAGGCGTGCATGGACTTTCAAAATCGCGATTTCGTCGAACTGGTTAAGCGCACTCGCGAGAAATTCGGGATATCAATCCAAGAAGCACATGATCTGATTTTCGCGGACGAGGAAATGCGACGGCTTGTTGCCATTCGGATCAACCGCGAGCCAGAGTGCAGAAAGCAAGCGGCATCCGATATACGTAGCCATTGTGAACAATCCCGATTTGCTCGCGATGGTGAAAGGCTCGTATTTCGTCGCCGGGATGGGCAGCGGGGTTGACCGATTTGGGTGGCTACCGGACATCACAATGCACGTAGGGGATTGGGCGGATCGACATCATCCGCTCCACCTGAAACTCTGATCCAAATGCGCCTAAATGACCATATCCGAAGCCAAGAAGCGTACCCAATCCAAGGAACTCAGAAACCTTCCGCCGCCCAACAAACTTCACGTGATAAGCCGCCACCGGGTAGCGCCCATATTCACTGATGAACACCCCTGATTGTCGATTGGCACTCACCATTACGCCCTCCGCCGTGGCTTCAGACGGATAGTATGCCAGCCAAGGTGCGCGGTGGAAATGCGGCCCACAGGCATCCGCGGCCGTTTGATTTTCGAAGAAGCTCGACCCTTCAAAAAGGTCTATCCACGTTCCTTCGATCACGCGCGTTCGTTGAACGTACGAAATTGCGCCGATCCAAGCGGAGGCGACCAGTGCAACGGCGACGAGTATCAGTGACGGCTTGCGGTACAGCACAGCTCGAAATTAGCTGAATGTTCAATGACGGCAATGGGGCGTAACCGAAACGGCAGCTTAAATACGGCAACTGCTAGGAGCCGTCGTCGCCGCGCAAGTGCGTGCTCCAGTTTAATGCTGGTAACCCAGCCGATCCGGCAGGGAAATCGGCGCCCCCTTCCACTCCAGAACGATGCCGCTACCCTCGGCAACCGTGCCGATGGCGTGGATCTGCGTATCGAGACCCTTGGCTGCCGCGCGCAAGTAGGCGCTGTTCACGGGCGGGGCGGTGAACAGCAGAACGTAGTCGTCGCCTGCCGTCATCGCCGCGATGCGTTGTTCGACGTTGTCTCCGGCGACAGCGCAATAAGCGTCCGAAAGCGGCACTTCGGAGGCATCGAAATGAATGGCCACGCCGCTGGCGTCCGCCATGCGGCGCGCGTCGATCAGCAGCCCGTCCGATACGTCCATCATCGCGCTGGTCAGCGGGGCAAGCGCCACGCCCAGCGCCGGTTCGGGCATCGGGCGGCGATAGCGGTCGATCAGCCAGGCGTGATCGGGGCTGACGTCCTTTACCCGGTCCGACAGCAGGGCCAGGCCCAGGCCGGAATCGCCAAGCGTGCCACTGCACCAAACCAGGTCGCCGGCTTGCGCACCGCTGCGGGTGGGCACGGGCACGTCCTCAAGGCCGCGACCGATGGCAGTCAGCGAGAAGCTGCGCGCCGATCCGCGCGGCATGCGCACAGTGTCTCCGCCCAGCAGGGGCAGGTGGAAATGACGGCAGGCCTGCTCCATGCCGCCCAGGAACGCGCGGTCCCACTCATCCTCACCCAGCGCGTGGGATTTCAGGCAACCGAGCGGTTCGGCGCCTTTGGCGGCAAGGTCCGACGCGTTCACCGCCACCAGCTTCCAGGCGATGCTTTCGGGGGGATCGTCGGCGAGGAAGTGGATGCCTTCGACCAGCGTGTCCATGGTCAGGACGAGCTTTTCGCCGCCGATTTCCAGCACCGCCGCATCGTCCGCAAGGCCGCGCGCAGCCGGGCTGACGGCGATGGCGCGCAGGGCTTCGATGAAGGCGAATTCGCGGGTCATGATATAACAATGGGCCCCGCAGGGCCCATTGTCGAGATCAGGAGTGCACCGTCATGCTGCGCAAAAAAGCTCAGCGTACGGCCTTGGCAACGGCATCGAGCACGCCGTTGACGAACTTCGCCTCGCGCGCGTCGAAGAAGGCGTGCGCAACGTCGAGGTACTCGCCGATCGCCGCGCCCGTGGGCACGTCCGCGCGGGCGAGCAGTTCGTAGGCGCCGGCGCGCAGGATCTGCAGCATGGTCTTGTCGAGACGGACCAGCGTCCAGCCTTCGGCCAGCTTGCCAGACAGCAGTTCGTCGATCTCGTCACGGCGGGCGATCACGCCCTTCACCACGTCATCGAAGAAGGCGACTTCGGCCTTGGCGTACTGGTCCTCGTCGATTTCCGCGCCAAGCCGGTGGCGGTGGAATTCGTCGAGCAGGATGGCCTGCTGCGTGCCTTCCATCTCGAACTGATAGAGGGCCTGAACGGCGGCGAGGCGGGCGGCGGAGCGGGCCTGCTTCGAATTGGGCTGCGATTTGCTCATTGGGAAAGTCTCACGGAAATGGAGCGCGCGTGCGCGGGAAGCCCTTCGGCATCGGCAAGGGCAACGGCGGCGGGGCCAATGGCCTCCAGCGCCGCCTGGTCGAGCTGGATGAAGCTGGTGCGCTTCATGAAATCAAGGACCGAAAGGCCCGATGCAAACCGCGCGCGGCGCCCGGTGGGCAGCACGTGGTTGGGGCCGGCGACGTAATCGCCCACCGCTTCGGGGGTCATGCGGCCCAGGAACACCGATCCGGCATGGCGGATCTTGCGGAACAGGCTTTCGGGATCGTCGGTGGCGATCTCGACATGTTCGGCGGCGAGGGCATCGGCCAGCGCCGGAGCCTCGTCAAAGCTTTCGACGACGACGATCACGCCATAGTCGTTCCACGACTGGCGGGCGGTCGCCTCTGTGGAGAGGGCGGAAAGTTCGATCTCCACCGCTTCGGCAACGGCATCCGCATAGGCCGCATCGTCGGTGATGAGGATTGACTGCGAGGTGGGATCGTGCTCGGCCTGGCTCAACAGGTCGGCAGCGATGCGGCGCGGTTCGTTCTTGGCATCGGCGATGACGAGGATTTCGCTGGGGCCGGCCACCATGTCGATGCCGACGACGCCGTAGAGCTGGCGCTTGGCCTCGGCTACCCAGGCATTGCCCGGGCCGGTGATGACGTCCACCGGGGCGATCCTGTCGGTGCCATAGGCCAGCGCGCCCACCGCATGGGCGCCGCCCACGCGCCAGACCTCATCGACGCCGGCAAGGTGCGCGGCGGCGAGGACGAGCGAATTGACTTCGCCCTTGGGCGTCGGCGTGACGACGACGAGACGCTCGACCCCTGCCACCTTGGCGGGGATCGCATTCATCAGCATCGAGGACGGATAGGCCGCGCGGCCACCCGGAACATAGAGCCCGGCGGCGTCAACTGCGCGCCACACTGCACCAAGACGCACGCCGGCGGCATCGGTATAGTCGCGGTTTTCGGGCAACTGAGCGGCGTGATAAGCGCGGATGCGCTCGGCTGCGAGTTCTAGGGCGCTCCGCAGGTCGGGCGAGAGGGCCTCGAACGCCGCGCGGCAGGTCTCGGCGTCGATGCGCCAGCCGGTCTGGTCGAGGTCGTGGCCGTCGAAGCGGGCGGTGTAGTCGGCCAGCGCCGCGTCACCCCGCGCGCGCACGGCGGCCAGGATATCGGCCACGTCGCGTGCCACATCCGTTGCGCTCTCGCGTCGGTCCGCGACGACGCGCTGGAACGCTTCGGCGAAACCCGCATCCTTGCTGGAAAGGCGTTGCATCAGGCGGCGGCCTTCTGCTCGGCCACCAGCGCGCGGAAGGCGTCGACCAGCGCGGCCACGCGCTCGTCGGTCTTCAATGCGGCGCGATTGACGATGAGGCGCGCGGAAATGTCGAGAATGCGGCTCGTTTCCACAAGGCCGTTTTCCTTCAGCGTGCGGCCGGTCGATACGAGATCGACGATGCGGCTGGACAGGCCCAGCGAGGGCGCCAGTTCCATCGCGCCGTTCAGCTTGACGACCTCGGCCTGCACGCCCAGCTTTTCATAGTGGCGGCGGGTGAGGTTCGGGTACTTGCTGGCCACCCGCAAGTGCGAGGGCAGCGCGCCGCCCTGTTCGCCTTCGCGCTCTGCCACCGACAGGCGGCAATGGCCGATGTTGAGGTCAACCGGGGCGTAAAGGTCGGGATAGGCGAATTCCTCCACCACGTCCGAACCCACGATGCCCACTTGCGCTGCGCCATGCGCCACGAAAGTCGCCACGTCGAAAGCGCGCACGCGGATCAGGCGCATGTCGCTGTTCTCGCACGCGAAAGAAAGGGTGCGAGACTTCTTGTCGTGGAACTCCGCCTCGGGCACCACACCGGCACGTTTCATCAGCGGCAGTGCTTCGTCGAGGATTCGGCCCTTGGGCACGGCAAAGGTCAAGGTTGTCGGCATGGTGCGCGCATAGGCGGCAAGTGACGAAAGGGCAACATGGCACAGGACGAGAAACGATTAGCCAGTGGTTCCCTCGGTGGGTTCGCCAGTGGTTTTGGTGGCAATGTGGCCGAGGCATTCGCCAATCAGGTCGATTATTGCCGCAAGAACGGCGCACCGATCACCGCGCGCATCGTCGCCGCGCTGGCGGCCGTGTTGGACGATCCGGATGCGGGTGCATTTCTGACCCGGATCCGCGAATGGCAGGGCAAGCCGCTGGCGGACGCGGTTCCCTTGCGCGCGGCAGGGGGGATTCATGCGCTGTATCAGTCGGGCGTCGAACCTTCGCTGGCGCCGATCTATGCGGGCGAGGCTGCCGACGATGCGGCGATCGTCGGTGAAGTGGCGAGACGCCGGGCGGACGATCTGATGCCCTGGCTCGATGGGCCGCCGCAGACCAATGAGGCGGGGCGTTCGTCGAATTTCGTGGCGGCCATGCTCTGGCTTGCCGGGCAGGGGCTGCCGGGGCGGTTCGAATGCTTTGAGATCGGCGCGAGTGCCGGGATCAACCTGATGCTGGATCGCTACCGCTATGATCTGGGCGGCGTGGAGACGGGCCCGGAGGCTGCCGTGATGACATTCAATCCGGAATGGCGCGGATCGCCGCCCCCGGCCGAGGCGATTTCATTCGCTTCGCTGAAAGGCTGCGATGTGGCGCCGGTGGACCTTGCCGACCCTGCGCAGGCGCAGCGGTTGCGGGCCTATATCTGGCCTGAACATGCAGAGCGTTTCGCCCGGCTGGACGCGGCCGTTGCCGCGGCAGAGGAGCGCGCTCCGGATCTGGTGAAGATGAACGCGGCCGATTTCGTGGAGCAGCAGCTTGCCGCGCCGCAGGAAGAGGGCGTGACGCGGGTGCTGATGCATTCGATCGTCATGCAATACGTGCCCGAGGACCAGCGCGAACGGATCGGTCGCGCGATGGAGGCGGCGGGTGAAAAGGCCAGTCCGGAAAAGCCGCTGGCGTGGATCGCGGTGGAGGCTGATCGCACGCTTCTGGGGCATGGCGTGAAGGTGCGTTATTGGCCCGGTGGCGAGCAATGGCATTTGCTCGCCCGATCGCACGCGCATGGCGCGTGGATCGAGTGGTTGGGCTAGCCAGCACGTCGCTGCATTTCGTTCCACGCTAAAACACACCCGTCATCCCCGCGAAGGCGGGGATCCCGCTTTTCTTCGCGGCGTGGAGAAAAGCAAGCGGGGCCCCCGCCTCCGCGGGGGCGACGAGGTATTTGAATCAAAGTCAGCGATTTCAACCGCGAGGGCTTATTCCCCCGGAGCGCGCGCCTTGATCGCCACCGCGTGGACGCGGTTACCGGGAATGTCGCCGAGGGCGGCATTGACCAGCCGCTGGCGCTGAAGGCGGGAAACGCCGGCGAATTGCGGCGATTCGATCTCGATGGTGAAGTGCGATTCGCCGCTGCCGTCATCGCCCGAATGGCCGCGATGGGTGGCGGAATCGTTGATCACGTCGAGCTGCGTGGGGGCGAAGGCAGCGGCGAGCAATTGCCGCATTTCCTGTTCGAGAGGTCCGGTCATGGCTTCCATTTAGGCGTTCGATCCCCCATCTGGAAGCCGGTGAGACATTCTAGATTTCATGGCAGGGTCGAATCCGGTGGGCGCGCATGCAGTTGGCCGGGATGCGACGAGGCGGGCGAGTTTCGCGCGCCGGGCGCACGCACGCCCAGTTTCGATGGCCCGGGCGACTACCGCTGGTTCTGTCTGGATCATGTGCGCGAATTCAACGCCGGCTACGACTATTTCGAAGGCATGGATGCGGAGCAAATCTTTCGTGCCCAATCGCCCCTGCATGGCTGGGAAACGCAAACGCGCGCGTTTCGCCCCGATGCGGGCGTGGACGGCGCCCCGCGCTGGGCCGATTTTGCCGACCCGCTGGAAGCGATCAGCGGGCGGGCGAGGGCGCATGTTCACCAGCGCCAGGCCGACATGAAGCCGGAGAATGCCCGGTTTACGCCGGACGAGCGGCGCGCGCTGGGGGTTCTTGGGCTGGATGGGGATATCGATCGCAAGACGCTGCGCCTGCGTTACACGCGCCTGCTGCGTCAATATCACCCCGATCACAACGGCGGGGATCATGGCCATACCACGCGGCTTCAGGCTGTGGTGGAGGCTTATCAGTTACTCAAAAAGGCCCATGCCTTCGCCTGAGCCGTTCGATCAGCGGCCGCGCAGGACACCCCAGCGGGCGGCGCCGTTCTCCCCATAGATGCGCACGACGTCCTTGCCCGAATAGAAGATCGGATACTGTTCCGCATTTTCGGGCAGGACCACCCAGGGCTGCTTGCTCTCGGTAAAGACATGGACATCAGGCGGGCAGGTGTCGGGATCGTCCAGTGTGCCGACACGGACATAGTCGGCCTTGTCGCCCGCGCCGCCATAATGGCTCCAGAGCGCCACCTTGCAGGTGGGGCAGCGCAGGATCGCCTGTCCCTTGCCGCTGAGCGAGGGCGTGTCGATCCGTTCGGGCGCGGCTTCGCCGATCAGTTCCACCCGGTCCGCCTCGATCACGGCGTTGAGCGCGAAGGCCGTTCCGCTTTCGCGCTGGCACCAGCGGCAGTGGCAACAATGGACGACGATGGGATCGTCCAGCAGGCGGTAACGGACTTTGCCGCACGCGCAGCCGCCTTCGGCTCCGCCGCTCAAGCTTCGGCTCAAGCAGCCTTGCCTTCGCAGATTTCGGCGAGTTGTTCGGCGCAGGCGGACCAGCCGTCCTCGAAGCCCATATCGGCGTGCTGCTTCATCGTTTCGGCATTCCAGTGCCGGGCGCGGGCGGTATAGCGGGTGCCGTTGCCTTCGGGGGCAACTTCCCAGATGCCGATCATGAAGGGGCCGGCCGGTTGGAAATCGCCGGTCACGGCATCCGTCGTCACGAAGCGGCGGCCTTCGTCGAACGCGAGGTAGATACCGTTCTGTGGTGCCACTTCGCCGTCCGGGCCGTACATCGTCATCCGGCAGACGCCGCCGGGGCGCCGGTCCTGCTCATCCACTTCGACGCGCCAGGGGCGCGGGCACCACCACTCTTCCTGGCGATTGGCCAGTACGTCCCAGACTTCGCCAACGGGCGCATCGATGTAACGGGTGATGACAAGTTCGTGGTCGGTATCGCTCACGGGCATTCTCTCCGTCTTTTCGTTCGGTCGCGCGCCTATGGGTCAGTCCCGGTCGGGCGCGCCCAGCGGGAAATAAGGGCGGAAGGGGCGGGCATCGTCGACGCAGCGGGCGATGGCGGGCAAGCTCAGCAGATGTGCGCGCCACTGCCGAAGGCGCGGCAGTTCTTCGGGAATGGGGTGGACCCAGTCCGCATAGAACAGCGAAGGCGCGGCGGCGCATTCGATCAGCGTGATGTGATCCATCCGCGGATAGAACCGCAGCCATCCTTCCAGCCAGGCGTAAGTCCGATCCAGCTTCGCGCGCGCCTCGGCACAGCGGGCCAGGTCCGGCGCGTCGGGGTCGCGAATGTATTCGTCCACCACCACCTGCATCACGTTCATGACGTAATTGTCGAAGACGCGATCGAGCATCCGCATGGCGTTTGCCGCATCGGGATCCTCCGGGATCAGCGTGCCCGGAGTAATGTGGTGGCGGTCGATATATTCGAGGATGGAGCTTGCCTCGAACAGCAGGTTTTCGTCGTCGCGGAGAACCGGGAATTTGCCTTGCGGTCCGGCCGTCTGCACGACTTCGGCATTTTCCGGGTGCTCTGCATCCAGGATGCGGAAGGCAAACGGCACTTCGTAGGCATAGAGCGCGATCAGCACCTTCCACGTGTAGGACGAGAAGGGGTGGCCGAAGAGTTCCAGGCTGGGTTCGGGGTTCACGCAGCGCTCCCCGCCAGTGCCGCCTCGATCGTGGCGATGTCGATCTTGCGCATCGTCATCATCGCTTCCATCGCCCGTTTGGCGGCCGCGCGGTCAGGAAGGGTAAGGGCATCGGACAGGACCTTGGGCGTGATCTGCCAGGAAAGGCCCCACTTGTCCTTGCACCAGCCGCACATGCTTTCGGCACCGCCATTGTCGACGATGGCGTTCCAGTAGCGATCAGTCTCTTCCTGCGTCAGCGTTTCGACCTGGAAGGAAAATGCCTCCGAGTGGGGGAAGGCGGGGCCGCCATTGAGGCCGATGCATTCGATGCCCATGACCGAGAATTCCACGGTGATGACATCGCCCGCCTTGCCGTCCGGATAGTCGGTTGGTGAGTTGACGACTTGCGTCACCTGCGTGTCCGGGAAGACGCTGGCATAGAACCGTGCGGCTTCTTCGGCACCGCCATCGTACCAGAGGCATATCCTGTTTTTGGCAGTCATTTCTTCATCTCCGCGATCAGGGTGTTGTCCACCGCCTTGGCGGCCTTGTAACCATCGCGCGCCTGCAGCCGTTCGGCATAGGCGGCGAAGGCCGGGCGTGGAGGCATCGTGCCGAAAGTCAGGCCCCAGTCCACGCTGCTGCCCACGTAGACGTCCGCCATCGTGAAGCGCCCGCCGCAAACCCAGTCGTTGACGTCGAAGTGCTTTTCCAGCGCGTTCATCGTCCGGTCGAAGCTGCCCCAGCCGGCCATCACTTCCTGCTCGGGCGCGGGTTCGCTCTTGAAATGGCGCGATGTGATGGCCTGCTCCACCGGGCCGGAGGCGAAGAAGGTCCAACGGTAATAGTCCGCCATTTCGGTGTCGCTGGGCAGCAGGCCGGCCTCTGGATGCATTTCCGCCAGGTAGAGGCAGATCGCGGCGGCTTCGGTCACTATTCGGTCGCCGGATTCGGCGTGGTGGACCAGGGTGGGCACTTTGCCCATCGGGTTGATGTCCAGGAAGCCTGCCGGCTTGTCCTTCCAGTCGATGATGACCTGATCGTAATCGGCACCGGCCTCATGCAAGGCCCAGCGGGCGATCTGGCCGCGCGACATGGGGTTGGTGTAGAAGGTGTAGTCGGCCATTCCCGTGCTCCTTCACGTGCATCCGGGTGGAACAATTATGGAACAAACGCCCGCCGTCAAGCCTTGATCGGCGGGCGTTGCCGTTCAGTCGCCTTTCGGGCCGACGAGGCCGAATCCCGCGCCTTGCGGGTCCATCGCGACGACGATCCAGTCTCCGCCGGGAACTTCGTGCGGGCCCATCAGGACCTTGCCGCCGTTGTTCTCGATCGCCGATTTCGCCGCCGTGATGGAGGGTACGCCGAAGTAGAACAGCCACATCGCCGGCTGCTGGTCGCTCTGGCGCTGCATGATGGCGCCCAGGGTCTGCCCGTGGTGGCCGATGAAGCAATAATCGCCCATCTCGCCCATCGACATCTTGTCGTTGAACGTGAAGCCGAAGTGCTTGCCATAGAATGCCATGGAGGCGGCCTGGTCCGGGCTGGCAAGTTCGTTCCAGCGCACGTGCTGGTTTTCGGTGACGGAGAAGACGTCGCTGGTGGCGTCGGGATTATCCGCAGGCGGCACCGGCTTCATCAGGTAGATCGGCACGCCCTGCGGGTCCGCAACCATGGCGATGCGGCCCACCGGCATGTCGAAGGCGGGCAATTGCTCGCGCCCGCCCTCTGCAACGATGGCGTGGACTTCGGCATCGACGTCATCGACATTGAGGTAGGGCAGCCAGCAGGGGCGGGCGCCGCCCATCTGCATGTCCCGAGTGATCTGCATCGCGCCGCCGGCCATGCCGCCATCGTCGCGCTGGATCATGCGATAGTCCATCCCGCCGGATTCCGAGGCGGAATGGGGCGTGATCGTCCAGCCGACCACCGCCTTGTAGAAGGCGGCCGCGCCGTCGATGTCGCTGGTGAGCAGTTCGTACCAGATGAAGCTGCCGACAGGATTGCCCATGGTCATTCTCCTACCACGACGACGGGCTGGAACCCGCCGAAGATCATGCGTGCACCGTCGAACGGAGGCGGATTGTTCTGCGGGTCGAAGCGCGGATCGTTCTTCATCAGTTCCATCAGCAGGCCCATCTGCCGATCGCGCGTTTCCTTGTCGGGCCATTCGATCCAGCTGAAGCAGACAGCCTCGCCCTCCTTCGCCTCAACGGCGCGGTGGAAGTCGGTCTGTTTGCCGTGGGGCACGTCGTCGCCCCAGCATTCCCAGACGCGGGTGGCGCCGTATTCGATGAAGTAGGCGTCGAATTCACGGGCGTGCGCGATGAACTTGTCCTTGTTGGCAAGCGGCACGGGGATCACGAAACCGTCGACGTAGGCCATGGTTCACTCTCCTGCGGGGGCGGAATAGGCTTCCAGTTGCTCTGTCAGGGCGCGGCGGAACGCCGGGCGGGCTTCGGCGCGCGCCTTGTAGGCGGCGAGCGCGGGGAAGGCGGCGATCATGTCCGTATGGTCCAGGCAGCGCAGCACCGTGACCATCAGGATATCGGCGATGGTGAAGGGCCCGGCCAGCCAATCGCGGTCTGCCAGCGCCTTTTCGACCACGGCCAGCTTCTTTTCCGCCAGCTTCACCGCGCCCGGACGGGCCTGCGCGGCCCATTCTTCACCGACGTGGAATATGTCGATCGCGTTGATCTGCAGCACATGCGGTTCAACGCTGTTCATCCCGGCGAACAGCCAGGTGATCGCCTGCCAGCGCGTGGCGGAGGCGATGGGCAGCAGACGCGGGTCCTGTTCGCCAAGGTAGAGCAGGATGGCGCCGCTTTCGAACATGCGAATCTCGCCATCGTCGAAGGCGGGAACCTGCGCGAAGGGCTGCCATTCGCGATATTCGTCGCTACGCGGCGTCATCGCATCGAACAGCTCCATCCGGTAATCGCGCCCGATTTCCTCAAGTGCCCAGCGGATGCGCAAATCGCGCACCACGCCGCGCACCGGCGGGGGCACGTTGTTGAATCCGCTGACTACCGTTGCTGCGTTGTCGCACACAGGCATCTGCTTTCTCCCACTGATGGCCATAACACAGGTCCGCTGCCGAGCGACCTGCGAAGTGATTGCCGCGCGTTCTCTTGCGGCGAATCGTTATTGCCTGACGCTGCTCTCATGGGTTACTAAAAGCAACTATGAAGTTACAAAATGAAACCAGTATGACGACGAAGCGAGAAAAGGAGGCCTGCAAGGCTGAGGATGGCAAGACGCGCCATGGCCGCTGGTACGAGGATGCCTGCGGCGGCTCGCTGGCGCTGGAACTGATCGGCGAACGCTGGTCGCTGCTGATCGTGCGCGAGATGCTGCTGGGCCCGCGCCGCTTCAACGAACTGCGCGCCGCGTTGCCCACGCTGAGCGCCAAAGTGCTGACCGAGCGGCTGGGATCGCTGGAGGCATCCGGAATCGTCCGCCGGACGAAACTGGCGCCGCCGGCATCGGTGCAGGTCTATGGGCTTACCGAATGGGGCCACGGGCTGGAGCCGGTGCTGCTGGAATTGGTGCGCTGGGGCCTGCGCTCTCCCGGTCACGATCCCGCACTGGCGTTCACGCCGGTTTCGCTGATGCTGTCGCTGCGCGCCCTGATCGACCGGCCGCGCGCGGGCGATCTTTCGCTGCTGGCGGCTTTCGATATCGGCGACCAGAAATTCGCAGCACAACTATGTGACGGCGAATTGGAGGTTCGCCCGACGGGAGAGGGCGCGATTGCGCCGGACTTGCGCTTTTCGGCCGCCACTGCATCCGATTTTCTCCCGGTCTTCTATGGCAAGCGCTCGGTGGAGGAAGCGGGCGGAAAGCTGGCGATCGAGGGAGATTCCGTCACGGCGGCGCGCTTCATCGATCTTTTCGCACTGCCGCCCAAGTTCCGGGTCTGACGCGAAATACTGGCCCGGCCGATGTCATTCCATGGTCAAAGCCTGTTGCGGTGCAGCGCCCGCTTGTCTACCCGGTACGCACGATGACTGAGTCAGAGACCATGAAGCCCGACAACCGCGACACCACCGTCCTTGCCGCTCCCGACATCGAAGTCGACGTTCGCGAGACGTTCGGCATCGATATCGACATGAAGGTGCCTGCCTTCTCCGTTGCCGATGAGCGTGTTCCCGATCTGGACGAAACCTACGTTTTCGATCCGGACACCACCCTGGCGATTCTGGCGGGCTTTGCCTACAACCGCCGCGTGATGGTGCAGGGCTATCACGGTACCGGCAAGTCGACGCATATCGAGCAGGTGGCCGCGCGCCTGAAGTGGCCGTGCATCCGCATCAACCTGGACGCACACATCAGCCGTATCGACCTGATCGGCCGTGACGCCATCGTGCTGCGCGACGGTCTTCAGGTTACCGAATTCCGCGAAGGCCTGCTGCCCTGGGCGCTTCAGCACCCGGTGGCGCTGGTGTTCGACGAATACGACGCCGGCCGCCCGGACGTGATGTTCGTGATCCAGCGTATCCTCGAAACCGAGGGCAAGCTGACGCTGCTCGACCAGAACCGCGTGATCCGCCCGGACAAGCATTTCCGCCTTTTCGCCACCGCCAACACGGTGGGCCTTGGCGACACTTCGGGCCTCTACCACGGCACCCAGCAGATCAACCAGGGTCAGATGGACCGCTGGAACCTGGTCGTCGGCCTCAACTATCTGCCGCAGCCGGTCGAGACGGACATCGTCACGAAGAAGGTGCCGCAGGTGGACGCCACCACGATCGCCAATATGGTGAAGGTGGCCGATTTCTCGCGCCAGGGCTTCATGAACGGCGATATCTCCACCGTGATGAGTCCGCGCACGGTCATCACCTGGGCGCAGAACACCGCGATCTTCAAGGACGTGGGCTTCGCCTTCCGCCTCTCGTTCCTGAACAAGTGCGACGAGACGGAGCGCGTGATGGTGGCCGAATACTACCAGCGCGTGTTCGGCACCGATCTGCCCGAGAGCGTCGTCTCCAAGGCCTGAGCGCGCCACAACGAACAGGAAAAGGGAGGCTGCGGCCTCCCTTTTTTTGTGCCTTCGCGGGGGTGCTGCGGGATCACCGAAAACCAACCGACTTCGTGGTGCGATCGCGCGCCAGCCAGGGGGCGTGGGTGCTTGTGTTAACTGTTTTCGCGATAGGGTGGGGCTGTTCGGCAAAATGACAGGATTTCCGGTGTAGCTGGGCCGCAAGGTCAGGGATCAAGGAGTTTCAATGGTGTTTGGCGTACTTGCGGCGGCGGCTGTTGCTGCCTCCGGCACCCGGCCTGCCGTGAGTGAAGCTCAGTTTCAGGACATCGTGCTGGCCATGCACAACAAGGAACGGGCTGCCGTAAATTCTCAGCCGCTGCGCTGGAGCGCCAAGCTGGCGCGCGACGCAGGCTACTGGGCGGACAGGCTGGCGGCTTCCAGCGTATTTCAGCACGACGCATCGAACCGGACCGAGGGGGAAAACCTCTGGATGGGAACGCGCGGCGCCTTCGGCGTCGAGGAGATGGTTTCCGGCTGGACCAATGAGAAGATCCCGCTGCGCCGAATGCGCTCCTGGCAGGACAATTACTATCGCGTCGGCCACTACACGCAGATGATCTGGTCCGGGACGACGGAAGTTGGCTGCGCCGTGTCGAAAGGCGTTCAGTTCGAGTATCTGGTGTGCCGCTACGATCCGCCGGGCAATGTCCTGAACGAGAGCCCCTATCGCGGCACCGCCGTGGCGTTTGGCGGGCAATAGACTTTCTGATTCACGACCTGGCAGTGTGGACAAATTCCAATCTCAAAAAGCGTCCGCTCTCGAGAATTTGGGGATGTGGCATGAAGGGCTGGGGGGAGGCCGGCATGAGGGCAAAGGACATTACTTGCCAAATGAAATGGAGCTGAGCTTTTGACCATTCCTCGCCGCTACGCCGTCAAGAAAAACGCACTTTGTCTTTTTTATTATATCGTCATCGGCGTGGGATACTGATGAAGGGGGTGAGTATTTATCGTAAAGGTTGCCAGATTCTAGCGCTTGGCGAACGCGGAATCCACATATATTTTTAAATAAACTGTTGCTAATGCAACGATCTAGAAATTTCATTTCCCAATTTGCCAACCTGCGGTTGAGCTGGTTTTCCCTCTCTTCTTCTACTCGTTTTGCAAACACATTATTAAGCCCGGCGGAGAGGTAAAAGTACCCCTTATATGAAGTCCAGCCCGTTCGGCTTCGAAATGACGGCATGTCGCCTAAGATGGCACCAAGCGTACCATAGCCGCATTCACGGGCGACAAAGTCAATATCTGACTTCATCAGCATAATTTGAGGAAAGGCGTCGTCAAAGGTTCTCAATAAACGTGACGCATCGCTCGGATCGCCTGATCTTTTGGAAGATGGAGCAACTGAAGCCATCAAGGCAAATGCAATTGGTCCAAAAATAACTGCAGCGAGCGAAAAAAGCAGTATACGCAGCGATCTTTGCATATCATCGAACTCGCAAACTTCGATTTCTCAAACGCTAATCTGCCTGCTGGATATCCGCAATGTCGGCGGCTCCGGAAAGGCGGCTTCGAGGTTGAAATCGTGAAAAGCTGCCATCTATCTGGTTCTGGTGGAACCGGACAGATGGCAGCTTTTTCAAGAAAAACCATAAAATCGGGCGGCCCGGCGGCGGAAGAATCAGTCTACGCGGCTTAGTTGAAAGCCCTTAGCGGGCATCCGCCAATCCTTTGTAAATCCCAGTTAGATCACCGGCTCGCCCGAGGCATTCCGTCCTCGCGGAAAATGGTCAGCGAGGCCGACGATGTTCGACTGGTTCGAAAAATACGCACCGATCCGGCTCAAGTTCCGGACCCTCTTCTATCTGCATGGTCTGTGGGGATTGCTCTCCTCCGCCGGTGCGGTTCTCGCCGCCCGACATTTCACGACGGCCGGGATCGGGCTGGCCGTGTTCTCGCTGCTGGCATCGCTGGCGACGGTGAAGATCAGCGGAAAGCTGATCTGCGATCCCTATGTGGAAACGGTCGTGCGCATGGAAGGGTTGGCGGCAGGCGATCTTGCCAGCCCCATCCGGTTTACCGATCACAGCGACTGCGTGGGCCGGATGACCAAGGCCATGGCGGTGTTTCGTGACAATGCCGTCCAGATCCAGTTGAACTCCACCCGTCAGGAGATGGTGGACGCGCTGGAGCGTGGACTGGTCGCGCTTGAAGGCGGGGACATGACCGTCAAGCTGGAGACGGCCTTCGCCGAGGAATACGAAAGCCTGCGCGCCAGCTTCAACCGTACGGTGATCGGCTTGGAGGCGAGCATCGCGCAAGTCGTCTCCTCGGCCGAATGCGTGCGCACCGGCTCGGCGGAAATCCGCGCGGCATCGGACGATCTGGCCCAGCGCACGGCAACCCAGGCCGCCACGCTGGAACGCACTTCCGCTTCCATGAAGAACGTGACCGGAATGGTCGAAGTGACGGCCCGCAGCGCGGGCGAGGTGCGCCTTGCCGTGGGCGCGGCCAGCGGGGATGCCGATGATGGCGCCAAGGTCGTGCGCAATGCCGTCGCCGCGATGGACGCGATCGAGCAGAGTTCGCTGCAGATCAACCAGATCATCGACCTGATCGACGGCATTGCCTTCCAGACCAATCTTCTGGCCCTGAACGCGGGCGTTGAGGCCGCCCGCGCCGGCGATGCCGGCCGGGGGTTCGCCGTGGTCGCCAACGAAGTGCGGGCGCTGGCGCAGCGATCGTCCGACGCGGCGCGCGAGATTCGCGCGTTGATCACCACCTCGTCGACGCAAGTTGCGGAAGGGGTCGATCTGGTCGGGCAGACCGGGCGGATGCTGGAGCGGATCGGCACCAAGATTGCCGAGGTCAACAGACTGGTCGACGCGATCGCCCGTGGGGCGGAAGTGCAGTCGGAGGCTTTGACCGACATCGGCGGCGGCGTGGTGAGCATGGACCAGATGGTCCAGCAGAACGCCGCAATGGTCGAACAGACGGCCGCCGCAGCGCGGGGGCTTGCCTCGGAAGCCCAGGAGCTTGCCGAATTGACCACGCGCTTCAAGCTGAACTCGGGCGAAAGCGGGCCGGTGCGAATGCTGGCCAGGCGCGCGCCCGCCGCGCCGGCAACCGCCTTTGCGCGTCCCGCGCTTTTGCCGGTGCACGGAAATCTGGCGGTAAGCGCTGCAAAGTCTGGCGAGGATTGGTCGGAATTCTAGGTCTACCGGCCTCGGCCGGTTTTCCTACACCACGCCACTCGCGGTAGACGTGTGCGCATGTTTCACGTCGCCCGCAAGCTCCGGAATCCGACGGCAATCTTCGCTCGCAGGCGAAGTCCCGCCGCGCGCAAGGTGACACTCTCTCGTTGCAAGGTGACAGTTTCGGCCCCGGCAGGACATATTTCCCCAGGACCGTGTCAACTGTGTCAAGCGGACTGTCACCTTGTGCCGGTTGGGGTCAGCCCTCCGGATAGGTCGCCTTCACGAAATAGAGCCCGTCCGGCGGGGAATTCAGGCCCAGCGCCTGCCGGTCGCGCGCTTCCAGTGCGTCGGCAACCTGTCGTTCCTCCCAGCGGCCCATGCCCACCAGCGCTAGGCAGCCGACCATCGAGCGGACCTGATGATGCAGGAAGCTGCGCGCCTCCGCCTCGATCAGCACCATCTCGCCCTCGCGCCGCACGTCGAGCCGATCCAGCGTCTTCAGCGCGCTTTGCGACTGGCAGTGGGCCGAACGGAAGGTCGTGAAATCGTGCAGCCCCACCAGTATCTGCGCGGCGCGGTGCATGGCGGCTTCGTCCAGATGCTTGGGCACTTGCCAGGCCTTGCCACGCTCCAGGGTCAGCGGCGCGCGGCGGTTGGCGATGCGATAGATGTACGAGCGCCCGACGCAGGAGAAGCGGGCATGCCAATCGTCCGGCACGATCTCGCAGCCGACGACCGCGATCGGATGTGGGCGCAGGCGGGCGTTCATCCCTTCCGACAGCTGGAAGGGCGTGAACGGCTTGTGGATGTCCATGTGCACTTTCATGCCCAGCGCATGGACGCCGGCATCGGTGCGGCCGGCAGCATGCATGCTGGTGGCCTGACCGGTCAGCGCGAAAGCCGCTTCCTCCACGCTCTGCTGGACCGAGGGGCCGTGCGCCTGGCGTTGAAGGCCCATGTACGGGGCGCCATCGAATTCGAGAGTGAGAGCAAAACGGGTCATCGCGCCGCCGATACAGGACTGCGGCTCCGCTGCAAACGGCTTGGCGTGCGCGGCGAAGCGGCGCATCCTTGCCGCAATGCATGTGGGAGAGCGCAAATGGCCGAGGAACGAGCCCGCTTCGAGATATTCCGGGGCGGCAATGCGCCCACTCTGAACGAGTGTGGCTGCATGACACTGGCCGGCGAAGCCCCCAACATGATCGCCGCGCTGCCGCTCTTTGCCGGGGCCGGTCCGGAAAGCGGCGAACTGGTGGACGTGCCCTATCGCCGGCCGGGCATGAGCCTTGCGCGGCTCCTGCTCAAGAGCGGCTTCGCACTGCCGCTTCACAGTCATGACTGCGATTGCCTCTATTACATCGTAGCCGGCAGTGTGGAACTTGGCACCGAAACGCTGGTGGCAGGCGATGGCTTTTTTGTCGGCAGCGAGGTTCCCTATGCCTACGTTGCCGGGCCGGAGGGCGCGGAAGTGCTGGAATTCCGTGCGACCGATGCATTCGACATTCGCGTACGCGACAAGTCGCCGGAAGGCTGGGCCAAGGCGGTCGACAAAGTGCGCGAGGCGCAGGATCGCTGGGCGAACGAGCCGCCGCCCGTCCGCCGTATTCCTGAAAAGCTTATCGGCCCGTCCTGACGGTCAGCCGAGGCGCGTGCCGGTCGGGATCGGCCGCCCACGCAGCAGGTCCGCCGTGTCCATGGCGGGCTTGCCGGCGCGTTGGATGCGCGTGACACGGATGGCTCCTTCAGCGCAGGCGACGGAGAGCGCGTCGTCCAGCGTTACGCCGGGTTCGCCCGAACTCTCGACGATATCGGCGGCCAGCACCTTGTACCGCTCGCCGTCGAGTTCGAAGAAAGCCCCCGGCGCGGGCATGAAGGCACGGACTTGCCGCTCGACCTGCTCGGCCGGAAGCGTGAAGTCGAGCCGGGCTTCGGCCTTGTCGATCTTCTTCGCGTAGGTGACGCCGTCCTCGGGCTGGGTGACGGCGCGATGGGCGGCCAGATCACGGAGGGTACCGACCATGAGTTGGGCGCCCTTTTCCCCCAGTTCCGTGGTCAGTTCACCGGCAGTCTTGCGGTCGATCGTGGTGCGCAGCGTCGCCAGCATCGGCCCGGTGTCCAGCCCGGCTTCCATCTGCATGATGGTTATCCCGGTGGTCGGATCGCCGGCAAGAATCGCCCGATGTATCGGTGCCGCCCCGCGCCAGCGCGGCAGGATCGAGGCGTGAATGTTCAGGCAGCCAAGGCGCGGCGCATCCAGCACCGCCTGCGGGAGCAAAAGGCCATATGCCGCAACCACAGCGATATCGGCGTCCAACGCGGCGAACTTTTCCTGTTCTTCCGCGCTCTTGAGCGAAACCGGGTGGCGCACTTCGATGCCGCGCGCCTCGGCTTCCTTGTGAACCGGCGAAGGGGTCAGTTCCTTGCCGCGACGGCCGCCGGGGCGCGGCGGCTGGCTGTAGGCGGCCACGACTTCGTGCCCGGCCTCGACCAGCGCAACGAGCGCGGGCACTGCGAAATCGGGCGTTCCCATGAAGACGATGCGCATGGTGTGGGGAATTCTCCAGAAGGCTTCCGCTAAGGCTCTGGAGGCCCTATCTCCGGCGCCATGGCATCGCAAGAGATCGAGACGCTTACCGGCGCGCTGTCGCGCCTTCCCGGCCTGGGGCCACGTTCCGCCCGCCGCGCGGTGCTATGGCTGATCAAGCGGCGCGAGACGTCACTGGTGCAACTGGTCGATGCGCTTGCGGCGGTGCGCGAGGCGCTGGTCGAATGCCAGACCTGCGGCAATATCGACACCACTAACCCCTGCGGAATCTGCGCCGATCCGCGTCGCGATGCGGGTTCGCTTTGCGTGGTGGAGGAAGTGGCCGACCTCTGGGCGCTGGACCGCGCACGGCTTTTCAATGGCCGCTATCACGTCCTTGGCGGCCGATTGTCCGCGCTCGACGGTGTGCGTCCGGAGGACCTGACGATCGATAACCTGCTCCAGCGAGTAGAGCAGGGTGGAATCGACGAGGTGGTGCTGGCCATGAACGCCACGCTCGAAGGGCAGACCACCGCGCACTATATTGCCGAGCGTCTGGAAGGGCTTCCAGTCCGCATCACCCAGCTTGCACATGGGCTGCCGGTGGGCGGCGAACTGGACTATCTGGACGAGGGAACGCTGGCGCAGGCGATACGGGCGAGGCGGCCTGTCGCCTAGGTCCGGCTTCGCCGATCACTGTCATCGAAGCGTCCATCTTGCGAGAATCGGCCATCGCGCTTATTTGCAAGGCATGGCTATCCGTGAAATCCTCGAAGTTCCCGATCCGCGTCTCAAGCAGGTTTCGGTCCCCGTCGAAAAGTTCGATGACGAGCTCAAGACGCTCGTCGAAGACATGTTCGAGACGATGTATGACGCGCCGGGTATCGGCCTCGCCGCGATTCAGGTGGGCGTGCCGCTGCGCGTGCTGGTGATCGACCTCCAGCCGGACGACGAAGATGCTGAGCCGGAGGTTTGCTCCGCGCATGGTGGACACCACCACACGCACCAGCCGACCAAGAAGGAACCCCGGATCTTCATCAATCCGGAAATCCTCGATCCGTCGGAAGAGCACACCGTCTACCAGGAAGGCTGCCTTTCGGTGCCGGAGATCTTCGCCGACGTCGAACGCCCCTCGCGCATCCGCGCGCGCTGGCACGACCTTGATGGCAAGGTCCATGAAGAGGACATGGACGGCCTGATGGCCACCTGCCTTCAGCACGAGATGGACCATCTCGAAGGCATTCTCTTCATTGACCACCTCTCGCGCCTGAAGCGCCAGATGGCGCTCAAGAAGCTGGACAAGCTGCGCAAGGCGGCCTGATCCAGCGCATTGGGGAAAAGCCGGTTTGAGGACTGGCGTTCTCTGAATGTTCCGGATATGCTGCCGGAATGGAAATCGCTGTCGTCGCCATTCTCGCGCTCGTTGTCGGCCTTGGGGCCGGCTGGTTCTTCGGGTCCAGGCCCGTGGTAGAATGGCGACATCGGCACGAATCCCGCGATCGTGAAGCGCGCGAGCTCGATGAGAAGTTCCGCGCCGCGATTCGCGACCTCGCTTCTGCCAGCGAGCGCGCCAGCCGCGCAGACGGCCTTTCCGAAGAACTCGATCGCGTTCGCGTCGATCAGGCCCAGGCGATGGAACTTGTTCGTCGCAACCATGACGAGGCGGTTGAGCGCCTGCGCGGTGAACAGGGCTTGGTGTTGGAGCGCACGCGTGTCGATCTGACCCGGACTCTCGAAAATTCCCGATCCGAGCACGCGACGCTGGTCGATGCACTCCGCCGCGAACAGCGTGAGCTAGCCTCGGAACTGGCGACGCTCCGAGAAAAGTCCGCCAATTTCGATGAACAGAAGCGCCTGCTGATCGAAGCGCAGGAGGCTCTCCGCAAGGAATTCGAAAATGCCGGCGCCAAAGTGCTGGCGGGCGCGCAGGAAGCGTTCCTGAGCCGCGCGGGTGCGCGTTTCGAAGAAAGCGAAAAGGCCAACGCCGAGCGGATCGCCACGCTGTTGGCCCCGGTCGGCGCTCGGCTGAAAAGCTACGAAGAACAGGTCACTGCGCTGGAGGCGAAGCGCGTTGATGCCTTCGGACAGCTTACGGGGCAGATCGAGGCGTTGCGTGTCGGTCAGGAGCAAGTGCGGGCAGAAGCCGTTCGCCTCGGCAACTCGCTGCGCAATGCCCCGAAGGCCCGTGGCCGCTGGGGTGAGCAACAGCTCAAGAATGTGCTCGAACAGTGCGGACTTACCGAACATACCGATTTCGTGACCGAGCATTCGGTCGAGACAGAGGAGGGGCGCCTGCGCCCCGACGCGATCGTGCGCATTCCCGGCAACAAGCAGCTCGTCATCGACGCGAAGGTTTCTCTCAACGCCTATCAGGATGCGTTTGAGGCTGACGACGAGACGCGGCGCGCCGCTTTCCTGGACCAGCATGCGGCATCGATGCGCAACCACATCCAGACGTTGGGCAACAAGAGCTATCAGAGCCAGTTCGAGAACGCGCCGGATTACGTGCTGATGTTCGTGCCTGGTGAGCATTTCATCGCCGCTGCGCTCGATCACGATTCCAGCCTGTGGGACTACGCGTTCGAACGGCGCGTGCTGCTGGCCAGCCCGACCAACCTCGTGGCGATCTGCCGGACGATCGCACAAGTCTGGCAGCAGGAAGGTCTTGCCAAGGAAGCGCGGGAGATCGGCAAGCTTGGCAGTGATCTCTACGACAGCCTTGCCAAGACACAGGACGATCTTGGCAAAGTGGGACAACACCTTGGACGCGCGGTGAACTCGTTCAACGCATTTGCCAGAACTTACGAAGGCAATGTGATGAGCCGCGCACGGCGTCTTACTGAAAAGCACATCAAGATCGGCAAGCGTGAAATTTCCGATGATGTACCGGCGGTAGAAGAGATGCCGCGCTACGCCGAATCCGGTGGCCAGCTTGCCGATTTCTCAAGCGATCTTGAAGTGGAAGGTGCCGAAGCGGCGGAGTAGGCTTAAAAGGCCTTCTCGCCGGCTTTATCATTGCCGGCAACGCTGGTTTCGCGTTGCAGTTCCGCGGTGTGGCCGCTGGATTGCAGGGTCATGCGATTGTTGTCGATGACAAGACGGGGCGTGGCGACGAGGAGGGCGCCGATGGCCTTTTCCTGATCCCATGCAGGCGTAGGGCAACTCATCTCGGTGAGGGAGAGAGGGCCGGCAATGAGCCGGTCGTCATCGACATGCCATGGGCCGTCCATCTGGTTGCAACCAACGCGGATGCCGATTTTACGCCCTTCGAACGTGATCTTGGCTCCATCTGCCTGTGGGCGTTGGCCGTCTATCAGGGTGATTCGCCAGGAACTGCGGGCAAGCTGCGGATCGCCGTTGCCGCCGGAACTGGAACAGGCAGCAAGCATGGCGGCGCAGGACGCCGGAAAAATCGCGTGACGAAGCATGCGCAAGCTTCTGGCATGTCCCACCTGAGGCTGTGATGAACACTTGCGCAAGAATCCCGGCCGGGTGGCATTCAATCCGGCAACTTGGGCGCCCGGCAACTAGCGCGTATTGGCAGGCGAGGCCCGGTGAGAACGATCAAGCGTGTGCAGGGAGGCTTCGCTTCCCTGCCTATGCCCTTTTCTTCAATATCCCGACCTGACCGAAATCAGTCGGCACGCAGATGTGCGAGAGCCTCGTAAGCCAGTACGGCACCGGCTACCGCGGCATTCAGGCTGTCCGCGCGTCCCAGCATCGGGATCGTCACGCGCAAGTCGCAAGCTTCCTCATACTCTTGGGGAAGCCCCTGTAATTCGTTGCCCACCATCAGGAAGCACGGCGCGGCATAGGGTGCCTCGCGGTAATCGGTCGGATCGCGCAGCGAAGCTGCGACCAACTGGCCTTCACCGCTGCGCAGCCAGGGCAGGAATTCATCCCAACGCGCAGTGACGATCTTCTGTGTGAAGATTGCCCCCATGCTGGCGCGTACGGCTTCGACCGAGAAGGGGTCTGCGCAGTCATCCAGCAGGATGAGGCCGCCCGCGCCGACGGCATCGCCGGTGCGGAGCATCGTGCCCAGATTGCCCGGATCGCGCAGGGCTTGCGCCACCAGCCAGATCGGCGCGGCTGCGCGGTCGAGATTGGCAAGGCGCGTGTCGAATTCCGCGAAGACGCCCGCGACAGCCTGCGGATTGTCCTTGCCGGTGACTTTGGCCAGGATTTCGACGTCCATTTCCACGACGTCGCCGCCGGCAGCCACCACAGCATCCTCCAGCGCGTCGAGCAACGGGTGCGGATCGCGGCCGATCGCCATGACCAGCATCTCGGGCACGATGCCGCATTCGCGTGCATCGGTCAGCAAGCGCAGACCTTCGGCAAGGAAGCGCTGTTCCCGCTTGCGGTGCTTCTTCTCGCGCAGGGAGCGCAGGAACTTGACCAGCGGGTTCGAAAATCCGGTAATAGTGCGGCGCTCGGCCAAGGTACTGCCCTTATTCTTCGCCGAAACCGTCGCGGACAAGGCCGGCCAGCAGGTTCAGCGCTTCGGGCGCGCCTTCGCCTGCGCAGGAAATCTCGATGCTGTCGCCTTTGGCAGCGCCCAGCATCATCAGGCCGAGAATGGAGTTGCCGGCCGCTTCCACACCGTCCTTGCCAACCTTGACGAGTACCGAGGTCGGCAATTCGGCCACATGGTTGACGAACTTGGCACTGGCGCGCGCGTGCAGGCCGCGCTGGTTCACGATCAGGACGGTCTCACTGCAATCGTTCATGCGGCATCTTGTCCCAGATATTCGCTGGCAATGGTAATGTAATTGCGTCCAGCATCGCGCGCGGCGGCGGCCGCTTCCCGCACGGACATGCAGGCGCGGGCCTTGGCGAGGCGGATCAGCATCGGCAGGTTGATGCCGGCGATCACTTCCACGCGGCCGGCTTCCATCAGCGAGATCGCCAGATTGGAGGGGGTGCCGCCGAACAGGTCGGTGAGGATGATGACGCCTTCGCCGCTGTCGACCGCGACGATTGCATCGGCAATCTCGCTGCGACGGCGTTCCATGTCGTCATTAGGACCGATGCAGACAGTCGCCACCGCCGACTGATCGCCGACGACGTGCTCCATCGCGTGTACGAACTCTTCGGCGAGATTGCCGTGAGTCACCAGGATCATGCCGATCATGCTGGAAACGGGCTCCGAAATTTTTCTTGCTTGGGCGACCAGGTAATGTGTTCCCGGGGTACTTGTTCATCGTTCACGCCGCTGACCTCCTTCCAGAAGATCGGCTGCTCGCGAGCCCAGGTTGCGGTGCAACAATGTGGGCGAAAATCCCGCTTCGCGCAAGGCCGCAGCCATGCGTTCGGCTGTGTATACCGACCTGTGCCGGCCGCCGGTGCAGCCGAAGGCAATGTGGACATAGGCCTTGCCCTGCGCCCGATAGCGCGGAAGCAGCAGCAGCAGCAGGTCGCGAATGCGTGCGAAAGCCTCATCAAAGGCGGGATCGCGGCGAATATAATCGCCGACCGACGCGTCCAGCCCGGTCATCGGGCGCAGTTCCGGATCCCAATGCGGGTTTTCCACGAAGCGCATGTCGAAGACGAGATCGGCAAGCGGCGGCATCCCGCGCGAGAAGCCGAAGCTGGAGATGGTCAGCGTCAGATCGTCGGGCTCGTCCGTGGAGAAGCGCTCGCGAATCACGCGCTGGAGGTCGTTCGAGGTGAATTCCGTGGTTTCGACCAGCAGGTCCGCCCAGCGACGCAGCGGTGCCAGCAATTCGCGCTCGGCCCGGATGCCGGTGTCCACGGGCGCGTCGGCAGCCAGCGCATGGCGGCGGCGGGTCTCATTGAAGCGGCGTTCCAGTTCCTTGCTGGAACAGTCGAGGAACAGCGTATTCACCTCGACATCGCTGCGCTCGCTGAGTGCCTTTACCTGGGCGATCACGCGTTCGGGGTCGAACCCGCGCGTGCGGCAATCGAAGCCGATCGCCAGCGACGGGCGTGGAGACTGGTCTGCAATCGGGGCGCTGTCTATCAAGCGATCGAGCAGGCGCACCGGGAAGTTATCGATGATTTCCCAGCCAAGATCCTCAAGCACCCGCAGCGCGGTCGTCTTGCCGGCACCGAGCATGCCGGTGACCAGCAGCACGCGCTGTCGGTCGGAAACGGTGCCGCGCTCCGACAATTGATCGGTTTCGGGGGAATCGAGGGTCATGGGGGCCTGTTTGCGCCGGGCGGCACCGAAAGGGAAGGGGGCGGTAGGAGAGTCAGCAAACCCTGTTGCCAAAGTGGGACAGTGCCAGTTCCGCTTTGAGTGCGAGGGAGCCACCGTGTGGCCACAGACGCACCAGCGGAAGCGCGATTCCGGCGATTTCGATGGTTTCGGCCGTGTCGATGAAGCGCGGCGCTTCCGGATCGAGCGCGATGACGAGCACGACCGGGGCTTCGTCGACGCACGGAAATGCGAGAATCCCCAGGTTGCGCACTTCCATCAGCCCACGCGTATTGGGATGGGGGTGGGCCAGAAGGCGGTTTTCCGCGACTTCCAGGAGGACGCCGTCGTCACCGACCAGCACGGCGCCGCGATCGATCAGTTCCAGCGCGAGTGTCGATTTGCCTGCACCGGAATCGCCTTCGATCAGTATGGCGCGGCCATCAATGGCGACGCAGGTCGCTTGGCGAACGCTGGAAGATGCAGGGACCATCGTCATTCGCCCTGCCATGCGGGAAGCGAGAACACCAACCGGGCGCCATGTTCGCCGTCGGTCCGATCAGTCGCGCGCAATTTGCCGAAATGGGCCTCCACGACGGTGCGCGCGATGGCGAGGCCGAGGCCACTATGCTTGCCGAACTCCTCCCCGGATGGGCGGAGCGAATGGAAGCGTTCGAAGATGCGTTCGCGCGCGGCCTGCGGAATGCCCGGACCATGATCGGAAACCGCGATGATCACGCGCTGGCCTTCGCGCGCCAAGGCGATTTCGATCGGGGCGCCGCCGGGTGAGAACGAGATCGCATTGTCCAGCAGGTTCTGCAGTACGCGTTCCAGTCGGCCCGCATCGCCCGCCACCACCAGTTCGTTCTGGGCGACGAGATCGCCTGGCTCCGTGATCTCGACCGGGCAATTGCCATTGACGCCGCGCTGTTCGCGTTCGGCGACGAGCGCGCGGACCAGGCGTAGCATGTCCACCGGCTCGAACGTGGTGCGGCTGAGTTCCGCGTCGATGCGGCTTGCGTCGGCGATTTCGGTCACCAGAAAGTCGATCCGCCGCACGTCGTCCTTGGCGATGCCGATCAACTGACGACGCAGGCCGGGTTCGTCCACGCGGTCCAGGCTTTCGAGCGCGCTGCGCAGCGAGGTGAGCGGGTTCTTGAGTTCATGCGCGACGTCGGCCGCGAAGCTTTCCACCGCGTCGATGCGCTGGCGCAGCGCACCGCTCATATCCGATACCGCACGGGCCAGCAGGCCGATCTCGTCCCGCCGATCAGGCAGGCGGGGCACGACCACGCTGCGATCGCGGCCGAGGCGTACGCGCACGGTGGCCCGCACCAGCTTGCGCAGCGGTTCGACGATGGTGCGGGCAAGGAACAGCGAAAGCAGGATGGAAACGCCCAGCGCGCCGCCAACGATGAAGGCCAGCGTCTGGCGCGCCATGCGCACGTTCTCGGTAATGTCGCGGGCATTGCGGGTGACGAGCAGTGCACTGCCGTTCCTGCCCACCGGCGTGGCGGCGATGATGACGGGCGTTCGGTCCGGCGCGGCTTCGTGGCTCACTTCCGTGCGTCCGGCAGCGATTGCCGCTGAAATTTCCGGCCAGGCCCGAGCGTCCGCATCGGGGTTGTCGTGGTAAGGGGGGACTGGCGGCGAGCCGAGCACGAAGTCCATGCTGCGATCCAGTTCGCGCGCGGCATCCTGCAACCATGGCTCCGTGGCCGGGTCGACCAGGGTGTATGACGGAGGGGCCAGTTCGAAGCTGTCTGCCACCAGACGCCCCTTGGCATCGAATAGCCGCAGGCGGAGCGCTTCGCTTGATCCAATCCGCGCAATCAGGTCCCGACGCTGGGGTTCCGGCGTGGCGGCCAGTGCATGGGCAACGATCTCTGCCTGAGAGGCGGCAAGGCGATAGCGCTCGTCCAGCAGTTCGCGCCGATAGCTGTCGAGGTAGAACAGGCTGCCGGCCAGCAGGGCCAGCGCGATCACGTTGACGGCCAGAATGCGGGCAGTGAGCGAGACGCGCCACGGCAACCCGAGCCGCGCGCGGAGCGGGGCCTTTCGAGAGCGGGATGAGGCGCGCGGCGCGCGGAGGCGGTCAGCCATCGGCGAAGGAGTAGCCCGCGCCATAAAGCGTGTCGATCGCCGAAAACTCGGAGTCCACGGCGCGGAACTTGCGACGCAGGCGCTTGATGTGGCTGTCGATGGTGCGATCGTCGACATAGACGTCTTCGCTATAAGCCGCGTCCATCAGCTGGTTCCGGCTCTTCACCACGCCAGGCCGCATCGCCAGCGCTTCGAGGATCAGGAATTCGGTGACCGTCAGCGAGACCGGCTTGCCTTGCCATGAGACCTGATGGCGGGCGGGATCAAGTTGCAGGCGTCCGCGCACTACGGTTTCGGGCAGGTTCTCTGCAGTGGCGGCATCGGCAGGTGCGCGAACCAGTTCGCTGCGCCGCAGGATGGCGCGAATGCGCGCGACCAGCAGGCGCTGGCTGAAGGGTTTGGTGATGTAATCGTCCGCACCCATGGCCAGGCCCAGCGCCTCGTCCGGCTCCTCGTCCTTGGACGTGAGGAAGATGACCGGCAGGCTGGATTGTGCGCGAAGGGCCTGCAGCAAAGTGAGGCCGTCCATGCGCGGCATCTTGATATCGAAGATCGCCAGGTCCGGTGGGTTATCCAACAACGCCTTCAGGGCGGCTTCGCTATCGGTATAGACACGGGTGGCGAAGCCCTCGGCCTGCAGGCCGATCGAAAGCGTCGCCAGAATGTTGCGGTCATCGTCGACCAGCGCGATCGTCTGGGGCCGTGCGGCACTGTCGCTGCGCGGCGCTTCGTTGTGCCCGGGCGATGTCGAAGGCTCTGCCATGGGGCTGATAGGGTTCCTCTTTTCGCTTGGTGATTACGCCTAGCGGCACTGCGACAAGCTGACAATCTCCGTTCCGGACGCAAAAGAGATCACGTTCGTCGCAACCCGATTGGTTTATTTTCCTGTGGATTTGACGGAAAAGAGGGGCGCGATTAAGCGCGCCCCCGAGTCTTGCGTAAAAATGTCCGGACGCCGATCGATCCCGATCGAGAGGCATCTGAAAATGGAGGAGATGACATTGACCGCTACCCTTAACTACTCGCTCGCCAAACAAGGCATTGAAACAAGCGCGGAAATATTCGCGAACCTGGGCACGGCCCCGCTCGTCGAACATGCGGTCAGGAACGGAGAGGGCGTGCTGAGCGTCGACGGTCCGTTCGTGGTCGCCACCGGCAAGCACACTGGTCGTTCGGCCAAGGACAAGTTCATCGTCAAGGATGCCGAGACGGAGAACACGGTGTGGTGGGGCAAGACCAACGTCGCCATGACGCCGGAGCACTTTGCTGCACTGAAAGAGGACTTCCTGAAAGCGGTCGCTGAGAAAGACACGCTTTACGTCGCCGACCTGTTCGGCGGTTCGCAGCCCGAGCACCGCGTCAACGTGCGCGTGATCAACGAATTCGCCTGGCACAACCTGTTCATCCGCACCCTGCTGGTGCGGCCGACCACGACCGAACTCGAAGGCTTCGCGCCCGAGTACACGATCATCGACCTGCCCAGCTTCCGCGCCGATCCTGAGCGCCACGGCAGCCGCAGCGAAACCGTGATCGCGGTCAACTTCACCGAGAAGCTGATCCTGATCGGCGGCACATCCTATGCGGGCGAAATGAAGAAGTCGGTCTTCGGCATCCTCAACTACCTGCTGCCCACCAAGGGCGTGATGCCGATGCACTGCTCGGCCAACATCGGGCCCGAGGGCGACACCGCCGTGTTCTTCGGCCTTTCCGGCACCGGCAAGACCACACTTTCGGCGGACGCTTCGCGCACCCTGATCGGTGACGACGAGCATGGCTGGTCGGACACTGCCGTGTTCAACTTCGAAGGCGGCTGCTACGCTAAGATGATCCGTCTTTCGGCCGAAGCCGAGCCGGAAATCTTCGCCACCACCAAGCGTTTCGGCACCGTGCTCGAAAACGTGGTGATCGATCCGGTGACGCGCCAGATCGATCTCGACGACAACTCGCTGGCTGAGAACAGCCGCGGTTCGTACCCGATCGACTTCATCCCGAACACGTCGGAAAAGAACCTCGGCCCGGTTCCGAAGAACATCATCTTCCTCACCGCAGACGCTTACGGTGTGCTGCCCCCGATCGCGCGTCTCACGCCCGATCAGGCGATGTACCACTTCCTCTCGGGCTATACCGCGCGCGTCGCCGGTACCGAGATCGGCGTGACCGAGCCGGAAGCCACCTTCAGCACCTGCTTCGGCGCGCCGTTCATGCCGCGTCACCCGTCGGTCTACGGCAACCTCCTGAAGGAGCGTATCGCCAAGGGCGGCGTGAAGTGCTGGCTGGTCAACACCGGCTGGTCGGGCGGCAAGGCCACGATGGAAGGCATCAAGCGCATGCCGATCAAGGCCACGCGCGCGCTGCTCAACGCCGCGCTCGACGGCAGCCTGAACACCGCCGAGTTCAAGGAAGATCCCAACTTCGGTTTCGAGATCCCGGTCGCAGTTCCGGGCGTCGACGCCAAGCTGCTCGATCCGCGCGCGGCCTGGGCTGACGGTGCGGAATACGACAAGACCGCGCAGACGCTGGTGAAGCAGTTCATCGACAACTTTGCGCAGTTCGAAGCGCACGTCGACGAAGGCGTTCGCAAGGCTGCGCCCGTCTCCGCCTGATCGGCTTGGACGCAAGCAAACAAAGGGCCCCGAAACACTCGCTTCGGGGCCCTTTTTGCTGTCCCTCGGGGGGCGCTTCGGGGCTTTGAATACCCCTCATAAATTGATATTCACTCGCAATAGCAATTTATGAGGCAACTATGACGCGCAGGAATGTCTATCAGGTGTCGGATTGGAACGGCATCAGCGGTGAGCGGTGGGTGAGCAATCAGGCTCGTCTCGATGTCATGTTGGCTCCGTTCGGCGATGCTGCGCTGGAGACTGCCGCACCACAAGCAGGGGAGCGCGTGCTCGATGTCGGGTGCGGAGCAGGGACCCAGACGTTCGAAATCGGACGGCAGGTGGGGCCACGCGGGCATGTTCTGGCGCTCGACATCTCCACGCCGCTGGTGGAACGGGCGCGCCAGACGATGCCGTCGAACCTGCCGGTTACATTCGATGTGGCGGACGTCAGCGTCGCGCCGCTTCCCGTGCAAGCCTTGGACCTGCTCTACTCGCGGTTCGGAGTGATGTTCTTCGACGATCCCGTCGCAGCATTTTCCCATATGCGCCTTTCGCTGCGGCCGGGTGGACGGCTGGCTTTCGTTTGCTGGCGCAGTGCGGCGGAGAACGATTGGGTTCGTCTGCCGATGGGGGCGATCAAGGGCATCGTGCCGCCATCGGCACCGCCGCCCGCCGACGCGCCTGGGCCGTTCTCGTTCGGCGATCGCGCGCGGGTGGAAGGCATAGTCGCCGCGGCGGGCTTCGTGGAATGTCAGATGCGTCCCTTCGATCACACCATCCATTTCGGCCTGGGCGAGAGCCGTGATGCTGCGGTGGCTGACGCGGTGAACATGGCGTTCGAGGTGGGGCCACTGTCGCGGGCGCTGGCGGACCAGTCTGAAGTAATTCGTGAACGGGCGCGGCTGGCCGTGCATTCCGCATTCGCCGCGCGCCCTGGGGAGCGCTCCGTGCAGATCGAAGGCGCGGCATGGATCGTCACGGCTCGCAATCCGGGGCTTTGATCGCGGGCTGCTTGACGATGCTTGCGGAAAGCCTTCCGTTCGTCATCGTTTCCATCCATACTCGCCGCGCATCCATCAAGGAGACTGCACCATGGGAATTTTCGACGGTATTCTCGGACAGGTCAGCGATCACCCCGATGTCGAAAATCTTGCCGGCAAGTTGGGCCTCGATCCGGCCACGACTGAAAAGGCAATTGCCGCACTTGGCTTTGCGCATCAGCAAGAGGGCGATACCGCGCAACTGGCGGCGGAAAAGACCGGCCTTGGCGTGGGCACGATCCAGCAGATCATCTCGTCCATCGGTGGCGAGGGCTCGCTGAGCCAGTTTGCCAGCATGGTGTCCAGCGATCCCTCCAAGTTCACGTCCTTCCTCGACAAGGACGGTGACGGCAGCGTGATCGACGATATCACCGACATGGCAAAGGGCCTGTTCGGCAAGAGCTGAACGGCACCATAGTGTGACAGGAAAAGGCCGCTCTGCCTAAGCAGCGCGGCCTTTTCTGTGCGTTGGTAGAGCTGCTAGTCCAGCATATCCGCTGACACCACACCGCCATGGGCGGCCAGTTGGCGCAGCGTTTCCTTGTGCAACCACAGGTTCATTTCGGCAGAACCGTCCAGCGCGCCGGTATAGCCCAGTTCCTGGGCCAGTTCCTTGCGGTTGGCGAGGCTGGAATCGATATTCAGCACTTTCATCAGATCGACGATCGAGTGCTTCCAGTCGAGGTTCTGGCCCGCCGCCATTTCTGTGAGCACGGCATTCACGTCCACAGGCTCCGCGTCGACCGGGGGCGGTGCAGCGGCGGGTGCGGGAGCTGCTGCTGCAGGCGCGGCGGCAGGCGCAGCCGCCGGGGGAGGCGGGGCGGCCTTCTTCTTTCCGAAAATGGCATCCTTGATCGAACCGAAGATGGACATGGACGTACTCCTTGCCAGAGTCGCGACGGCCAAAGCCGCAGCGGGCTTAGTTTCGGGGGAGGTGCATACCGAGCGCCGCCAACAGCAAGGGCCGGAGTCGAACCTTGCGTCCACGGCGACACGATCCTGCCTGCAACCCGCCGCTCTGCCTATGTCCCGCCCGCGCTCATGGGGCGTGGTGCCCCATGAGCGCGGTGGAGCGATCAGCGCGCCTTACGGCCCGCGATATACTCGTCAATATTGGTGGCCAGCACGTCCAGCGGTACGTTGCCGCCATCGACCACGGCCTGATCGAAATCGCGCAGATCGTAGGCCGAACCCAGCGCCTGCTGAGCACGGGTGCGCTGGCGGTTGATTTCCGAATGGCCCATCTTGTAGCCGCAGGCCTGGCCAGGCCATGAGCAGTAACGGTCCACTTCGCTGGCGATCTCGTCCGCATTGCTGCCGTTCTTCTCCACGAAGAACTGCACTGCCTGCTGGCGCCCCCAACCCTTGGCATGAAGGCCGGTGTCCACCACCATGCGGCAGGCGCGGAAGGCGATGGACTGAAGATAGCCCAGGCGACCGACCGGATCGTCGTCATAGGCACCAAGCTCGTCCGCCAGTTGCTCGCCATAGAGCGCCCAGCCTTCGGAATAGGCGTTGAAGGCCAGCATCGATCGGATCAGCGGCAGGCGGTTGGCATATTCGCCCTGCCAGACGTGGCCGGGGATCGCCTCGTGATGGACCAGCGTGGGCAGGTCGTACTTGCGGTGCAGGTCGGTGGAGCGGAGGTTGATCCACATCTTGCCAGGCACCGTGCCGTCCTTCGAACCGCCGCCGCCGTACGCCGTGGGCGCGCCGGGCTCTTCGGAAAGCGGCAGGCGGCGTACTTCCACCTTGCCGCTGACTGGATCGCGGAAAGCGCGCGGCATCTGCGCGCGGATCCAGTCGACGCGCTTCTGGATGAAGGCCATGATCTCGGCACGGCCGGGGTCGCCTTCGGGGAACATGAAGCGCTTGTCGCCGCCCAGCGCGGTCATGCGTTCACCCACGGTGCCGGTGGTGTAGCCCAGAGACTTCAGGATCGGATCCATGCGGGCGTGCAGCGCGGCCAGTTCCTCCAGTCCGCGCTTGTGGATTTCCTCTGCCGGAACGGTCGTGGTGGTGCTGGCGCGCAGGGCCCAGGCGTAGAACTCGTCGCCATGGGGGCGGGCGCCCATGCCCGGATCGCTCTTGGCAAGGCCGCGCTGGCGCTTGAGTTCGGCAAGCTGGCGTTCCAGTGCCGGCACTACTTCGCCAGAGACGATGGCCTTGGTGCGGCTTTCCCAGTTGCCGGGGATCGTCTTGGTGCGGCCGACCAGCGAGGAGACCATGCCGCCGCCATTGTTACGCGCCTCAGCAATGGTGCTTTCCATCTGGGCGATCGCGCGGTCCAGCAGGAAGTCTGGCGGGACAAGGCCCTTGTCGGTCGCCGCGCGCATACGCTCCAACTCGCCGTCAAGCTGCGTGTCGAACTGCGAAAGGCGGGAGACGTAGGCCTCGGCATCGGCGGCATTTTTCACCGGATGATCGGCGTCGAGGAACTTGGGCGTGTCGAGATAGGCGCCCACGTTCTGGATCACGACGTAGGGCGTATTGCGCCAACCGCCCACGGCCACGTCGCCATAAGGCTGGGCCAGACCGTCCAGCGCGGTGCGATAGGCGCTGCGGATCACGGCAAGGCTGGTGCGGTCCGCATGGTCGAGGCCGGTGGTGTCGAACGCCTCCACGCGGGCGACATCGGTGCGCAGGGTCTTCGCCAGCGCATTGCGGCCCGCGAAGGAGCGGTCCTCAAGCCGCGAACGGAGGTCTGCGTGCGCGCCGGTATCGACGCCCAGGCTGGTCGCGTTTTCGGGTGCGTGGGCAAGCAGGTTCCACGCGATCGAATCGAGTAGCGCGGAAGCGGCCTGCTGGCCCGAAGGCGCGGCGGCCAGCGCGCGAGCGCCCGGCAGTGCCAGCGCTGCGGTTCCGGTGGCGAGAAGCTGCAGAGTGGTGCGGCGCGAGAGGGGCGCGGTTCCCATGACTTGGTTCTTCATGGGCGGCGAAACTGGCGAGCGGTGGGCCGTGTGTCAAACCCGCTCGATTGCCGAACCGTGCTGGGCTAGGGGAAAACGATGGATATTGCGCTTTCCCTGCTCGTTCTCACCATCGTCGCCCTGCTGCTGGGCGCATTCGCACTGTCTCGGCGAGGGGGTTATCGCAAGCAAGCGGTGCTGATGGTCGTGCTGGCGGCGGTGATGGCGGTGAATGTTGCGATCTGGACATTGCCGACGCCGGGCGGTGAGACGCTGGCCAGTGCCGCAAAGGAAAAGGCGCCGGAGTAGCCCTCCGACGCCTTCCTGTTCGTATCGCGATTTTGCGCCGGTTATTTGATCGGGCAATCCGGCGAGAGGCGCATGTCGAGGTAGTTGTCGACCGAGCGCATAAGATCGTCGATCTCGTTCTCGAAGAAGTGGTTGGCGCGTGGAATCTCATCGTGGTGGATGGTGATGTGCTTCTGCGTGCGCAGCTTGTCGACCAGCTTCTGCACTGCGTTCGGCGTCACCACCGTATCCGCCGCACCCTGGATGATGATGCCCGATGCGGGGCAGGGCGCCAGGAACGAGAAGTCGTACATGTTGGCGGGCGGTGCCACCGAGATGAAGCCGCGAATCTCCGGGCGGCGCATCAGCAGCTGCATGCCGATCAGCGCGCCGAACGAATAGCCCGCGATCCAGGTGGTCGAAGCCTCGGGATGGATCGACTGCACCCAGTCGAGCGCGGCTGCTGCATCCGAAAGTTCGCCCACGCCGTTGTCGAAGCTGCCCTGGCTGCGACCAACGCCGCGGAAGTTGAAGCGCAAGGTGGCGAAGCCGCGTGCCACGAACGCCTTGTACAGGTGCTGGGTGACGCGGTCGTTCATCGTGCCGCCGGCCTGCGGGTGCGGGTGAAGGATCATGGCCACGGGCGCGCGCGGACGCGTTGCGGGCTGGAAGCGGCCTTCAAGGCGGCCTTCGGGTCCGGGAAAAATGACTGCGGGCATGTGTTTGCGGGCCTGACCTGTTGAAACTCCCGCAAAATACCGGCGGCGATTTGCCGCATCGGCACTCACGGGAGTGGAAAACGAATGGTTCGCTATATAGAAACAACCGGCCCGAAAACAACTTTTGCAAACAATGGCTCCTGAACAGACCTATCTAGACCACGCCGCGACCACCCCGATCATGCCCGAGGCGCGCGATGCCTGGCTGCAAGGGGCGGCAATCTGGGCGAATCCCTCCAGTCCGCACAAGGCCGGTCGCGCCGCGCGTGCGGCGCTGGAAGACGCGCGCGATCGGTTGAAAAAGGCGCTCAATTGGCAGGGTGAACTGATTTTCACCTCCGGCGCGAGCGAGGCGCTGGCGATCGGCCTTGGCCGGGCCAAGGTGCAACGGCGACTGGTTTCTGCAGTGGAGCATGATGCCGTGTTCCGCGCCGCGCCCGATGCGCAGGAACTGCAGATGCGTGAGGGGGAGGTCGATCCCGAAGCTTTGGCGGCCGCGCTTGCCATGCCGTGCCGTCCCGTCGTCGCAGTCCAGTCGATCAATTCGGAGACGGGCACGATCCTGCTGCCTTACGTCGATAATCCTTTGGCGACGCAAGTGCGCGCAGCTGGCGGGCTGTTTCTGGCGGATTGTTCGCAATCGGCGGGCAAGATGGCGTTGCCCGATGCGGATATGGTGGTTCTTTCCGCGCACAAGCTGGGCGGGCCGATCGGCATCGGCGCGCTGCTGGTGAAGGATTTCGCCATGCTCGAACCCAGCGGCGGTCAAGAGCGCGGCTATCGTGCCGGCACCGAGAACTTGCCCGGCGCGCTCGGCTTCGCGGCGGCGCTGGAAGCACGGACGTTGGATGACTGGGCGACTACCGCCGAACAGCGCTTTGATTTCAAGAATGCGCTGTTCCAGCATGGAGAGGTGCTTCAGCCGGGCGTGCAATGCTCGCACATCTTCGCCGTCGCCGCACCGCATCTGGCCGCGACCGCGATGTTGATCCGCATGGACGCGATGGGCTTCGCGATCTCTGCGGGAAGCGCCTGCTCCTCCGGCACCCTCAAGCAAAGCCGCGTCCTGAAAGGCTTCGGCATCGATGAGGATCTTGCCCGCCGCGCCGTGCGCGTCAGCATCGGCTGGAACACGACGCCCGGCGAACTCGACGCATTTGCGGAAGCATGGGCCCGCGTGAACGGATGATCTACCTCGACTATCAGGCCACCACGCCGCTCGCCCCCGAAGCGCGGGAAGCGATGTTGCCGTGGCTCGGCGGTCCGGAGGGCGTGGGCTTCGCCAATCCCCATAGCCCGCATCGCCCCGGCCGCGGTGCTGCCGCCATCGTCGAAGTCGCGCGCGAGCAAGTTGCCGCATTGTTGCCGCCGGGGGGCAGGGTGGTCTTTACCTCAGGCGCGACGGAGGCGATCAACCTCGCGCTGTTCGGCAGTGGCGCGCGCCGCTTGGCGGTTTCGGCCGTCGAACATGCCGCCGTACTGGACGCGGCGCGCGCGATCGATCCCGGGGTGACGATGCTGCCGGTCGACAGCGCAGGGTTGGTCGATCCGCAGGCTGCCATTCCCGGTGGGACCGGCCTCGTCGCGGTCATGCAGGTCAACAATGAGATCGGGACGATCCAGCCCGTGGAGGCGCTGGCGCGGACCGCGCACCATGCCGGCGCGCTGTTCCTCTGTGACGCCGTGCAAGGCGCAGGCAAGATCACCCCGCCCGTCGCAGCCGACTTCATCGCGGTGTCCGGGCACAAGCTCTATGGTCCCAAGGGCATCGGGGCGCTCTGGATTCGCGATGGGATCGACATTCAGCCATTGATTCACGGTGGTGGGCAGGAGCAGGGCTTGCGTTCCGGTACGTTGAGCCCTGCACTTTGCGCCGGTTTCGGCGCGGCGGCGGCGCTGGCGGAGCGCCGCATGGAGGAAGACGCCGCCCACGTCGAAACGCTCTGGGCACGGGCGCGCGAAATTCTCTCCCGCTGGACGCTGAACGGCTCCGCCGCGCATCGCTGGCGTGGAAACCTCAATCTGCGGCTGGACGGGGTGGATGTCGCAAGGCTGATGTCTGACTTGCGCGACGTGGCGTTTTCGGCGGGATCGGCTTGCGCCAGCGGCTCTGGTCGGCCTAGCCATGTGCTCAAGGCGCTGGGGCTTTCCGACGGCCAAGCCAAAAGCTCTATCCGTTTGGGATTCGGGAGATATACTGATCTCCGGGAAATCGAGGATGCCTGCGCACGTATCGATGCCGCAGCAGCGGCGCAGGGAGTCTGAATTGTTGAACGTCAGATTTGTTACCGCCGAAGGTGCGTCCATCACGGCCGAGGCTGAGCCGGGCACGCGCCTCCTTGCCCTCGCGCAGCGTTGCGGGATGCCGCTTGAGGGAACCTGCGAGGGACAGATGGCCTGTTCCACCTGTCATGTAATCATCGCACCTGAATGGTTCGACGTTCTGGACCCGGCCTCCAATGACGAGGAAGACATGCTGGACCTTGCCGCCGGCGTCACCCGGACCAGCCGCCTGTCTTGCCAGATCGAACTGACCGATGCGCTGGATGGCCTGGAAGTGCGCATCCCCGGTGTCTCGCGCGACATGCAGATCGGCTGATCCTGAAGAATCGGAACGAATCGGGAAACCAAGCTCTGGAAAACACGGGAATCCGACTTGGCACCGGCAGGAGCGCTGCTAGGCTTCCGGAATGGTGACCACGACCGACGAAGATTCAGACCCGTTCGACGCCATTGTCGACGCGCCTTTCGATGCCGCGCTTTCGCAGCGCTACCTCGTCTATGCGCTTTCGACGATCACGGCCCGCTCGCTGCCGGACTTGCGCGATGGTCTGAAGCCGGTACACCGGCGCCTGCTCTGGGCGATGCGGCAGCTGAAGCTGGATCCGGCCAGCGCCTACAAGAAATCGGCCCGCGTCGTGGGTGACGTGATCGGTAAGTACCACCCGCATGGCGATGCGTCGGTCTACGATGCGATGGTCCGCCTCGCGCAGGATTTCTCGCTGCGCTATCCGCTGGTGCAGGGCCAGGGCAATTTCGGCAATATCGACGGCGATAACGCGGCAGCCTACCGGTACACCGAGGCAAGGCTGACGCGCACGGCGATCCACCTGATGTCGGGGCTGGACGAAGGCACTGTCGACTTCATCCCCACTTACAACGGTGAAGAGAGCGAGCCGGAAATCTTCCCCGGCATGTTCCCGAATCTGCTGGCGAACGGCTCCACCGGCATCGCCGTGGGCATGGCCACCTCTATCCCCAGCCACAACGTCGCAGAGATCATCGATGCAACGATGATGCTGGTCGACAATCCCCATGCCGAGCACGAACAGCTGATGCAGGTGTTCCATGGCCCGGACTTCGCCACCGGCGGCTTGGTGGTGGACAGCCCCGAAGCGATCAGCCACGCCTATGAGACCGGCAAGGGCGCCTTCCGCGTGCGCGGCCGTTTCTCGACCGGCAAGGATGCGGCGGGCAACTGGGAAGAATCCGGGATCGAGCGACTGGGCAGCGGCCAGTGGCAGCTCGTCATTTCCGAAATCCCCTACATGCTGCCCAAGGGGAAGCTGATCGAGCAGGTTGCCGCGCTGATCGGCGAAAAGAAGCTGCCGATCCTGGAAGACGTGCGCGACGAGAGCGACGAGCAGATCCGCATCGTCTTCGTGCCCAAGAGCCGCAACGTCGATCCGGAGATGCTGAAGGAGAGCCTCTACAAGCTCACCGATCTGGAAAGCCGCTTCTCGCTCAACCTCAACGTGCTGGATTCGCACCGCACGCCGGGGGTGATGGGGCTGAAGCTGTTGCTGTCCGAATGGGTCTACAGCCAGATCGACATCCTGCTGCGCCGTACGCGGCACCGGCTGGAAAAGATCGCCTCGCGCCTGGAACTGGTTGCCGGCTACATCATCGCCTACCTCAACCTCGACCGGATCATCGAGATCATCCGTACCGAGGATGAGCCCAAGCCGGTGATGATGGCCGAGTTCGAACTGACCGATCGGCAGGCCGAAGCCATCCTCAACATGCGCCTGCGCAGTTTGCGCAAGCTGGAGGAAATGGAGCTTCGCAAGGAGCATGAGGAACTGTTGCGGGAGCAGGACGAACTCAACAAGCTGCTGGAAAGCCCGGCCCGCCAACGCACGCGTCTGAAGCGCGACCTGACCACGTTGCGGAAGGAATATGCCGAGGATACCGAACTCGGCCGTCGCCGCACGACGATCGCGCAGGCTACGCCCACGGTCGAATTCAGCATGGACGCGATGATCGAGAAGGAACCGGTGACGGTGATCTTCTCGGCCAGGGGCTGGGTGCGTGCCGCCAAGGGCCACGTTCCGCTGGACGGCGATTTCAAGTTCAAGGAAGGCGACGGCCCTGCGTTTGCGTTCCATGCGCAGACCACGGACAAGATCCTGATCGCGCTGGACAATGGCCGTTTCTATACGGTCGGTGCAGACAAGCTTCCCGGTGCGCGCGGCTTTGGTGAACCGATCCGTACGATGGTGGACATCGATGCCGATGCGCACATCGTGGCGGCGCTGCCGTTCAAGCCGAAGTCGCAGATCTTGCTGGCGTCCAACGTCGGGCGCGGTTTCGCGGTGGAGGCCGAGGAATTGCTGGCCGAAACCCGCAAGGGCCGCGCGGTCATGTCCACGAAGCCCGGCGTCAAGCTGATGATCGTGCGTGAGATTCCGGCCGAACACGATCACGTCGCCGTCGTTGGCGATAATCGCAAGCTGGTGATCTTCAGCCTTGAGGAATTGCCGCTGATGGCGAAGGGGCAGGGCGTCACGCTCCAGCGCTATCGCGATGGCGGGCTGTCGGACCTCATCACGCTGAAGCTGGAGGATGGCCTTTCGTGGACGATGGGCGGCGAATCCGGCCGCACGCGGACCGAGAAGGACATGGGGCTGTGGAAGGTCGCACGCGGCGCGGCAGGCCGTCTGCCGCCGACCGGGTTCCCGCGCGATAACAAGTTCCAGGGATAATGGCAGGGACCGGGGCGCCGATTAGCGGGCGCTCCGGGCTTGCTTGCGGACTTCAGACGGCGACTTCGATGGTGTCGCCTTCTATCCGCACCTCATAAGTCTCGATCGCGATTGTCGCGGGCGGGTTCATCGGTGCGCCTGTCTCCAGATCGAAGCGGGCGCCGTGGACCGGGCATGATATCCAGCCATTGCGCATCCGGCCGCATTCCAGCGTCTCGTAGGCATGACTGCACAAGTTGCGGACGGCGAAGATGCGATCCTTCGTGTTGCACAAGAGCATGCTGATCCCGTTCACCTCGACAACGATCTTGGCGCCGGCGGGAACGTCTTCCAGTTTGGCTGCGGCAACGAAGGTCTTTTCGCTCATCTTCTTCCCGGTTTTGCGTGGGGTCTTGTTCTGCGACCTGCTTGTCGCGCCTTCGTGGCGCAAGGGCCGGCAGGTCGCAAGCAGGATCAAGCAAGAGGCTGTACCGTGGCGGTCATTTCGTGGGCAAGCCGCCGACGCGATAAGACGCGTGAAAGAACATGCGCTTCGGGAGAATACGGGTGGCAACCAAAGGCAGAAGCGACGAGAGCTTCGATGTCGTGGTGGTGGGATCGGGCTCGGCCGGGGCGATGGCCGCGCTGCGTAGCGCGGACCTAGGCCTGAAAGTCTTGATCGTCGAGAAAGCGCACAAGTTCGGCGGCACTTCGGCGACGTCCGGTGGGGTGATGTGGATCCCCAATCACGGGCTGGATGGCGACAAGGGGGACAGCCGATCATCCGCGCTGGAGTATCTCGACGCGACCATCGGCGTGCCGGTGAACCGCGAGCGGCTGGAAGCTTTCGTGGATGAAGCGCCGAAGATGCTGCACTTTCTTAAATCGACCGGAGTGCAGGTAGCGGCGGCCGCTTGGCCGGACTATTTCCCGAACCGGGCGGGCGCGCGGGCGGATCGTTCCGTAATCGTGCCGACTTTCGACGGGCGTCGACTGGGAGATGGTCGCTACGCCTTGATGCGGGAGCAGTACAACCGCTTCAAGCTGTTCGGCCGCTATGCGATGGACCTGACCGAGACCTTTGCGCTGATGATGCAGTCCAAGGGCTGGCGCATGGTCGCGGGCAAGATGATCGGACGATACTGGATGGACCGTTCGACGCGCAAAGTCTCGCACCGCGACAAGCGCTTCACCCAAGGCGCGGCGCTGATGGGCGCGACTTACGAACAGGTGTTCGCGCGCGATGTCGACCTTCGGCTGGAGACGGCGCTGGAAGGGTTGGCGGTGGACGAAGGCGGACGTGTCACCGGGATCGAGGTGTCCAACTTCGGTCGCAAGTACACCGTGGAGGCGCGGCACGGCGTGGTGCTGGCGGCGGGCGGATTCGAATGGAATCAGGCGCTGCGGGATCGCTTCTATCCGGTGCCGGGGCTGACGCGGCACTCCTCGACGCCTGAGGATGGCAATCGTGGCGAGGCGCTGGTTGCGGCGGAGGCGGTGGGCGCGTCCACGGAGCACACATCGCAAGGCTGGTGGATTCCGACGATGACGTTGCCAATGAAGGGTGCGTCGAATTTTCACGAAATCCATCAGGCAGCATTCGATGTGGGCCGTCCATGGAGCGTGGTCGTCAATCGCAAGGGCGTGCGCTTCGTGGATGAGGCGTGCGGGTACGACCAGTTCGGTCAGGCGATGGTACGCGATCAGATCGAGAGCGGCGCGAACTGTCCGTGCTGGCTCATCTTCGATGCCAAGTTCCGCAAGAAGTTCAGCGCCGGCGGTTTGATGCCCACGGTCCATACGCCCGAACACAAGGTGCCGGACGACTGGTGGGATCACTACGTGTTCCGCGCGGATACGATCGAGGAGCTTTGCGCCAAGACGCATTTGCCGGTGGAGGCGGTGCGGCAGACGGTCGCCAACATGAATGCCTATGCGAAGACGGGCGTCGATCCCGAATTCGGGCGGGGCATGAACCCCTATGACCAGATGTTTGGCGATCCCTCGTCCACCCCCAATCCGAATATCGGGCCGATCGACAAGGCACCGTTCTATGCGGTGCCGATCAATAACGGTGATCTGGGCACCAAGGGCGGCTTGCGCTGCGATGCACGGGCGCGGGTGTTGGATGGGGCAGGGCAGCCGATTGCGGGACTTTACGCGGCGGGGAACAATTCGGGGACGCCGTTCGGGGACACGTATCCGGGAGCAGGGGCGACCATCGGGCCGGCAATGACCTTCGGCTTCGTTGCGGCCAATGACATTGCCGAACGGGCGGGAAACCAGCGAGCGGGCTGAGGGCTTGAAGAAGCGGGATCCCGGCCTTCGCGGGGATGACGAAGCAGCTTGGATTTGGCGAAGCTTCGATCAGCACACCGCCAATCAGATGCGTGCAAATAATATTCCGTCATCCCCGCAAAGGCGAGGATCCCGCTTCTTCAAGCGGTGGCGGAGCAAGCGGAGCAGGATAGATGCAAGGCAATGTAGCAATCGTCACCGGAGCGGCAGGCGGCATAGGCGAGGCGATCGTGCGAGCACTGGGGGCGAAGGGCGTCAAAGTCCTGGGCACCGGACGCAATGCGGAGAAGCTTCAGGCGCTGAAGGACACGCTCGCGGGTACGGTAGAGTTCGAATTCATCGCCATTGACGCCACGGCCGATGAAGCTCCTCGCGCCATTGTCGATGCCGCGATGGACAAGTTCGGGCGGCTGGATGTGCTGGTGAACAATGCCGGATCGTTCAACTTCGGCCCCGTGGACCAGACCACCGATGCCATGTTGGACGAAGTGCTGGGCATTTCCCTGCGGGCGCCGTTCCGGCTCTGCCGGGAGGCATTGCGGGAGATGGGCGCGGGAAGTTCGATCCTGTTCATCGGCTCTACCTGGGGCCTCTACGGCACGCCGGGCGGAGGGGCCTATTCCACCGTGAAGGCCGGGCAGATCGGGCTGATGCAGACCATGGCGGCCGAATATGGTCCGCGTGGTATCCGATCGAATTACGTTGCGCCGACCGTGGTGCGTACCGAGATGACGACTGCGTTCTGGGACCTCGACTTTTTCCGCCGCACCAACCACGAACTGACCCCGCTCCAGCGCGACTGCTCGGCGGCGGACATCGGCAACATGGTGGCCTTCCTCGTTTCGGATGAGGCGGGTTTCGTCAATGGACAGACCATTGCCGTCGATGGCGGCATTTCGACCACGCGCTATGTATCACCCGCCGCGATTGGGGCTGTCCGCCAGTAATTGCGTCGTCTCTAGCGGGGCGGTTTGCAGGCCTTGCCTTCGTAGGCGAAGCGGATCGTCTTGTATTCGCTGCCGCTCCAGCGGGCGATGGGGAAGCAGAATCCGGGGCCGCCGATCTCGATGTCGGGGTAGCCGTCCACGCCGCGCGTCGTCTGGAAGGTGGCAATGCCGGTTTCGTTGGCCATGACCTGCCAACCGGACGGCGTCTGGCGCAGAAGTTGAAAGCCTGCGCCGGCCATGCCGAAGCATTCGGTGCCGTCCGCCGTGATCAGCGCTTCGGCGCGGCCGTCTCCGTTAATGTCCTTGAATTCCACGTTCTGGCGCGTGACGGTGGTGGCTCCGTCGCAGCCTTTCCAGGTATTGCCGGCCTTAACATAGCCGGCCGCGCGCATGAGTTGGTCGAACTGAGCAGGCGTCAGCGCCGGTTTCGGTGCCTGCGCCGCTGCCGGAACTGCAAGGACAAGGGCGAGCAGGGCGGTTCTGTAGGCAGCAGGCATCGTTCCTCCCCATTCCGGCCTTCGGCCGGCCTGGTAAACCCCTTGCCGCCGAAGGTGCGGCGATCCTCCTTGCCCGTCAATCCGGACGAACCACCAGTCGGTTATGGCCAAGAGACGGTTTTCGCCGGGGCGTTGGTCCTGCGCTTGTGGGCCGTGGGTGCGCTGGGTAACGCCGGAGGAAAGCAAAGACGAAGGATGCCATGCAGTTCGAATGGACCGAGGAACAGGACGCGTTCCGGCACAAGATCCGGGACTTTTTGCATGCGAACCTGCCGAAAGACTGGGAAAAGTTCTCCGAACATGGCCCCGCGTCGCCCGCGTTGACGGCTTTTGCGCGCACGTTTTGTGTGAAGCTGGCCGAAGTCGGCCTGCTGTTCCCGCACTGGCCGCAGGAAATGGGCGGCGAAGGGCTCGGCCCGTGGGAGCAGCAGATCCTTTCCGAAGAGATGTGGATCGCCGGCGAGCCACGCGGCGGGCAGTACATGAACGTCAACTGGATCGGCCCGACGCTGGAGAAGTACGGCACTGCCGAGCAGAAAGCGCGCTACCTGGAACCGATCACGCGCGGGGAGTCGCTGTGGTGCCAGGGCTTTTCTGAGCCCGATGCCGGATCGGACCTTGCCAGCTTGCGCACCCGCGCGGTTCTGAAGGACGGAAACTACGTCATCAACGGCCAGAAGATCTGGACGTCCTACGCGGGCCTTGCCGATACCTGCTTCCTGCTCACTCGCACCAGCGACGACCGCAAGAAGGGCATCACCATCGTCCTGGTGCCGATGGATACGCCGGGCATCACCGTGCGCCAGATTCCCTCGCTGATCGGTGAGGGTGATATTCACGAAGTCTTCTTCGACGATGTGACCGTGCCTGAAACCGCTCGTTTTGGCGAGGAAGGGCAGGCCTGGGAGATCGTCGCCTATTCGCTGCGTAACGAGCGACTGGGAATCCCCCGCTTCACGCTGGCCCGTGCCGCGCTGGACCGGGCGGTAATGACATTGCAGGAGCGAGGTGATTTCGCCCGCGAGTATGTTCGCATCGAGGCAGCGCGCTGCGCGGCGCTTTGCGAGGCGGCGGGAACGGCGAACTATGCCGTCGTGCAGAAGCGCGTGGACGGGCTGGCGATCGGCGCGGAGTCCAGTTCGGCACGCTATGCCACCGTCATGGCCGAACGCGCCGTCTGCGAATTCGTGGTGGAATTTCTGCCCGAAGCGCTCGCGGGCAAGTCGCCCTACCTCAAGATGCATCACCAGCGGGGTATCGTTGCCGGGGTCGCCGCCGGGTCCGCCGAGATCCAGCTCAACATCATCGCCAGCGACGTGCTGGAACTGCCCCGGGAGCCGCGCTGATGCAGCTTGCCTTGAATGAAGACCAGACACAGGTCCTCGATTTCGTCGAGGCCCTTGCGCGGCCGTTCGCTTCCGCACCGCTGCACGATGCTGGATTGGCGTTGGAGAGTGAGGAACTCGACGCTGCCCTGGTGGAGAACGGTTTCCTCGATGTCATGGCGGTCGAGGAACTGGGCCCCGTCACCGCCGCGCTGGTGGTCGAGAAGTTGGCCCGCCTGCCGTTCGCGGTGGAGGCTGCGGCATCGGCCCTGGTGCGCCCGCTGATCGATCCGGAACTGCCGCGTCCGCTCTGCCTGGTGGAGGAAGGACGGACTTCGGCGCTGCTGCGCTTCCTGCGGCCGGGTGCGACGGTGGTTGTCGTCGGTCCCTCGGGCGTGCGCAGCTTTACGGCCAGCGAAGACCTGATCGCTTCGGCGCAGGAGGATACGCTCTATGCCTATCCCGTCGCGTTCCTCACCGGTTTGCCCGAGGCGATGACCGCGCACGATATCGATCCGGCAGAGGTGACGCGCGCTTGGCGCGTGGCGATGGCGGCGGAAGCGGCGGGCCTGCTGGGTGCGGCGCTGGCAAGCGTCGTGACCTATGTTTCCGAGCGCAAGCAGTTCGGCCGGCCGCTGGCGACGTTCCAGGCGATGCGGCACCGGCTTGCCGAAGCGCAAGTGGTGACCAACACCGCCTACTGGCTCGCCATGCGGGCGGCGGCGAGCGAGAATCAGGCCGATGCGGCGATGGCTTTGCTTCATGCGCAGGAGGCGGCCAAGCGGGTCTGTTACGACTACCACCAGTTCCTTGGTGGCATGGGCATGACGCTGGAGCATCCGCTGCACTTGTGGACCTATCGGTTGAAGCTGCTGACAGCAGAACTGGGCGGCCGGGGAGCGCAGGGGCTCGCCGCCGCCGAGGCGCTCTGGGGATAGTTGCGTCGCAGAGCCTACATTGCCGACGGGTTTCGTTTTGGCATGGTGGTTCTCCCGATTGCCTGATGCCGATAACTCCCGGCGCGATGGCGTAAACGCGCGCGCGATATCCGGTCCGGTACGGTCGCGGCGGGTGCGAGGCCATGCAAAAATCCCTGCCGACACAGAACATCGACGAGTGAGAGCAAGGATGCAGGGAAGAGATCTGATCGATCTGGACGGGCAAGTGGCGCTGGTCACCGGTGCAGGCCAGAACGCCGGGCGGGCGACGGCGCTGGAACTGGCGCGGCACAATGCCGGCGGTATCGCCGTCAACGATTTCGTGCCCGAACGGGCCGAGGCGGTGGCGGCCGAAGTGCGTGCCATGGGCGTGCCTGCGCTTGCAGTGCCGTTCGACGTTACCGATCTTGAAGCGGCAAAGGCTGCCAATGCCGCGATCACGGCGGAACTGGGTGCGGCGACGGTGCTGGTGAACAATGCCGGCATGGCGGGCCCCGGTGCCTCGATCCGGCCATCGCAGCATTTCTGGGAGGAAGATCCCGCCCACTGGCAGCGCTATCTGGGTACCAATCTCTACGGCGTCTACAATTGCTGTTTCGCCTTCATTCCCAACATGGTCGAGGCGAAGCGGGGGCGCATCGTCACCATCGTTTCGGATTCGGGACGGGTGGGTGAGGCCAAGCTGGCGGTCTATGCGTCCTCCAAGGCTGGTGCGCAGGGCTTCATGCGCTCGATCGCGAAGGAATTGGGGCGCTACAACGTCACCGCCAATTGCGTATCGCTCTCTGCTCTGCTGCCGGACATGGATGAAGATCAGCGTCAGCAGATCATGCAGGGCGACCACATGAGGAACCTGATGACGCGCTATTCGATCCGCCGCTGCGGGAAATCGACCGATGTGGCTGCGTTGGTGACGTTCCTTTGCTCCAACGCGGCGGAATGGATCACGGGGCAGACCTATCCGCTGAACGGAGGCTACGCGCCGTCCGCGTGATCGTTCCATTCGCGGCCGGTGATCAGCCGGCCGCGACAATTTCAGAGGATCAGCCTCTGGCTCCCCGTGCGAACAGCCGCTCCGTGCAGACGGTGTAGCTGGGATCCAGCGCGCCTTGGCCGAGCGTGCCGCCACCGTCGAAGGGCCGGCGCAGCTTGAAATCGTACGTGACGACGCGCTTGGAAAAGCGCCATTTGCCATCGGCGCAGCGTCGATATTTGTCGATGTAGCGGACGGCCATGAAGTCTTCCTGCTGGCCACCCTCGCGCGTGGGGATCAGGTGCCAGGCAAGGGCATAGACTTCGCCGCTGGCACTATCGCCGTCCACCGCGATCAGGTGATTGCACACGTGGTGGCCCGAATAGGGCATGTAGGGGAACGATCCCGCGATGAACTTGCAGTAGTCGTCCGCCGATCCGTCGAACGAATCGCCGTGGGTGTCGGTTGCGTCCTCGGTGTAGAGATCCCGCAGCAGGTCGATGTCCTGCCGGTCGATCGCTCGTGAGTAGAGCAGCACCAGTTCGCGGATCGCATCCTTATCCAGCAGTTCGCGCAGCGCCTTTTCGTCCATATCCGGTCCCTCCCGATCTTCCGTGTTCTAAAGCAGGGCGCCGCCGTCCACGGGATAGACCTGCCCGGTGATGAAACTTGCTCGCTGGCCGGCGAGGAAGGCGACCATTCCCGCCATCTCATCCGGATTTGCGAATGGCCGGCCGACGAACGTGCGTCGCTGGCGCAAGGCTCGGTCTTCCTCGCGCACGCTGGCGGTACCTTGGCTGAACAGGCCGGATTGCGGGTGGAAGCGGCTTCCCTTGCTGAAATCGGCAGCGTCGCGGGAGATGGTGGCGTAAGGTGCCACCGCGTTCACCCGGATGCCGTGCTGGCCCAACTCCTTCGCCAGCACGACGGTGAAACTGTGCACGGCGCCTTTGGCGGCCGAATAGACAGCCAGTTGATAGTCGCCCACCAACGCCGCCGTCGACCCGACATTGACGATGGCGCCGGCCTTGCGCGCGATCATTTCCGGTAGCACCGCATGGGTCATCCGCAGAACCGTGCCGAAGTTGAGGTCCAGGTCCGCCATCCAGGTTGCCGGATCGGAATCCGCGAAGAAGCCTTGGCCGACATTGCCGCCCACGTTGTTTACCAGCACGTCGATCGGGCCCAGCGGCTGCGCAGCCTCCAGCACGCGGGCCGGGCTGCCGGGATCGGTTAGGTCGGCGGCAACGAACAGGGCATCGGGCGCTCCCGCGCGAAGGCAATCGTCGATCAGTCTGGCGCCGGCTTCCTCATCGCGGCCGATCAATACGGTTTTCGCGCCTTCGCCTGCCAGTTCCAGTGCGATGGCTCGGCCGATATTGGCGGTTGCTCCGGAAACGATCGCCAGTTTGCCCGCAAGACCGAGATCCATTGCCCCGCACTCTCCCAATTGCATTGGCAAATGGGGCTAGTGCGGAACCGACAGCAGGGCAAACCGCCAGAGCGATCAGCCGCCGCGATAGGCCGGAGGTGAGATCAATCGTCGGAATCGACCGGGGAATCGTCCCGCATCTGCGGCTTGCGCGATGTCAGCACGCAGCGCGTCTCCGTATCGTTGCCGTCCGCGCCGACGATGCGGACGAAGCCGGGGGAGATGCGATGCAGCCGCAGGCCTTTCAGCCCGCCTCCGGTCATCACCACGGAGTCGCCGGTCAGCAGATAGCTGCCGCGCACACCGTCCACGCCCTTGTAGCTGGAAAAGTTGACCACCTGGAAATCGAGCGTGGGCGCCGGGGTGCCGACGGCACCACCTGCATCGCCATCCTTTTCGCAGGAATATCGGCCCAGCGAGAGCGTGCCCAGCGTGCCGCCGGGAACCGGGGGCGGCGCGGGGCGAGCCGCAAGCGAAGATGCCAGCGCAACCAGCGTGATGGACGATAGGGGCAACAGGACGAGGCGGGCGCGATTCATGACCAAAGCGCTAGCATTGGCGCGAAGCAATTGCCACAGTCGGTGTCCTAAGCTAAGGGCGGCTGCTTCGCCGCCCAGCGGCTCTTTCCCATCGAAGGCTCACTCATGAAGATCAGCGGCGTCGACATTCGTCCCGGCAATATTCTCGAATACGAAAAGGGCATCTGGAAAGTTGCCAAGACGCAGCACACCCAGCCGGGCAAGGGCGGCGCCTTCATGCAGGTCGAGATGAAGAACCTGATCGATGGACGCAAGACCAACGTGCGCTTCCGCAGCGCCGACACCGTCGAGCGTGTTCGCCTCGACACCAAGGATTTCCAGTTCCTCTACGCCGAAGGCGATAGCCTGGTGTTCATGGACATCGAGACCTACGAACAGATCCAGCTTCCGGCCGACCTTCTGGGCGACGCTGCCGCCTTCCTGCAGGACGGCATGCAGGTTCTCCTCGAAATGTGGGAAGAGCGTCCGATCTCGGTGCAGCTGCCGGAACAGGTCGAAGCCAACATCGTCGAAGCCGATGCCGTGGTGAAGGGCCAGACTGCCTCGTCCAGCTACAAGCCTGCCGTGCTCGACAACGGCGTGCGCGTGATGGTTCCGCCGCACATCGAAAGCGGCACCCGCATCGTCGTCGACGTCTATGAGCGCGCTTACGTGCGCAAGGCAGACTGATGCGCCGGGCGGTCGTTTCCGCGCTGGCCATGGGCTCGCTGGCGTTCGGCTCCGTGCCGGCGCTGGCTGCAGCCAAGCCGGCAGCGAAGCCGGCCGCCGCCAAGCCTGTCGCCACCAAGTCTGGCGCGACGGGCACTGCAGCCCAGCCCGCGCCCCCGCCGGAGGTTCAGCACGCGTTGCTTTACCTCAAGGTGCTGATCTCCGGTCTCCAGTCCGACAAGGTCGAGGAACCGGTGAAGGGAGTGCTGGTGGGCTGCCTCTACAACAATTCCCTGGCGCGGATCAGCGGTGCGATGGACAAGGTCATCGTCGACAATCCTGAAAAGGTACATCGCGACAAGCCTGACGAATTGCTGCGCGCCATGGTGGCGATCTGCAATCACAGCGATCAGAAGCCCGCAGGCGCACCGGCTCAGCCGCAGGGGCGCTGATCAGAATGGCGGCCGCACTTTTCGGGGCCGCCCCAAGCCACTAAACATCGGCCGGCACATCCGGCCCACGAAGGACTAAGGTATTATGGCCATCTCCGGTCTCATTCGCGTGATGGAAAAGGCAGCCCGCAAGGCGGGTAACCGGCTGCGTCGCGACTTTGGCGAAATCGAGCACCTGCAGGTCTCGCGCAAGGGACCGGCGGACTTCGTTTCGAAGGCCGATCAGGCGTCCGAACGCACGATCTGGGACGAACTGCGCGCCGCGCGCCCCGATTGGGGCTTCCTGTTCGAGGAAGCGGGCGAGATCCTGGGCGAGCCCGACAAGCCGCGCTTCATTGTCGATCCGCTGGACGGCACGACCAACTTCCTCCACGGCATTCCGCACTTCGCCATCTCGATCGCTGTGCAGGAACCGCGTCTGGACGGGAAGGGCTGGGGCGAAGTGACCGCCGGCCTGATCTACAACCCGGTCACCGACGAATCGTACTGGGCGGAAAAGAGCCGTGGCGCCTGGCTGCACGACAAGCGTCTGCGCGTTTCGTCGCGTCGCCACATGGACGAAAGCGTGATCGCCACCGGCATTCCTTTCGCCGGCCATGGCGATGCCGGCCAGTGGACCCGTATCTATCACGCGCTGGCCCCGCAGGTTGCGGGCATCCGTCGCTTCGGTTCAGCCGCGCTGGACCTCGCATGGGTTGCCGCCGGCCGTTACGAAGGCTTCTGGGAAGCCGATCTGAAGCCGTGGGACACTGCGGCCGGCTGTCTGCTGGTGCGTGAGGCCGGTGGCTTCGTGTCGGACTGGAAGGGCCGTTCGCAGCCGATCTGCGACACCGAAATCCTTGCCGGCAACGATGTTCTCCACTCCCGTCTACATAAGTTGCTGGTAACCGCACTTAAGTGACTTGAGTGCGACGGCCGGCGCGGCTAAGCGAGACGCGCCGGAGCCGTTCGCCTTTGTGCGGCGGCAATCACGCGTGAAGCGTGCCCCTGTGGCGGAATGGTAGACGCGAACGACTCAAAATCGTTTGTAGCAATACGTGCCCGTTCGAGTCGGGCCAGGGGCACCACGCGATTTACGGCAACGGCAGCTATCATTTAGCTGCCCGTCCGTCATCGGCGGGTGACGGTCTTTCTGCCAAGCCACTGATAAGATGGCTTTTCGCATGAACTTGCGCGCGGTGTAACGGTTAAACACTGCCATCCTTCCCCGATTTGCGGCATTACCAGTTCGTCGCTCGATGCGTCGATGTTTCCCTGTCGCGGACCTTGCCGGCTCAGGCTGTCTTCCTCCGGGTCCTCGCGATAAGCATGCGCGTCGAGAACTGCTGGAATCCGGCCCGTTTCACGAGTGCCGAGATGAACCGGGCGCGTGCGGCTTCCCCTACTGCCGCCGATCGGTTTCCGGCATTTCCCGCAAGCCAGGCCACGCCGTTCCCCGAGGATGGTGAAGGCCCCTTCGGGTCGCAAAACGGGCGTGAGTTTCCGCTCCGCCCCGCCACGCCGACATGCTCCGGGGGGAGCATGTCGGCGTGGATCGCCCGCGCAACACGCGGGCCGAACGCAAAACCGCGTCCGATTGCAGGCAACGGGCGGTGAGTACGTTTGCCAAGTCTCTCTTTCCGGACTATTTTGTTCGGGAAGGGAATGACATGGAACGTAGTGCCACCGAATTCCAGGGCGCCCTTTCGCGCGTTGTCGATTCCGCTACTTTCCGTTCTTCGCCGCGTCTGGCGGAACTTCTCACTCATCTTGTTCAGCAGACTATTGCCGGTCACGCAGATCGCCTGAAAGGCTATGCGATAGCGCTCGATGTCTTCGGTCGGGATGAGGATTTCGATGCCTCTTCGGATTCGATCGTGCGTGTCCAGATGACGCGCCTGCGCAAGGCATTGGTCGAACACTATGCCGGAGAGGGGCAAGACGATCCGGTTCGCATCGTCATTCCTCGTGGTTCCTATGTCCCCTTGTTGGAAGATGCTCCGGTTCGCGCGGTGCTGCCAGCACCGCAGCAGCCAACGCCGCCAGATGCACCTAATGAGCAGGTACAGGCGGCAGTGAAAGACGAGGCGAGTGGCGCGCAACCGTTCGCGCCCGGTGAACCCTCATCGGCGGTATCCGCTACAGACACCCCCAAGGCCGCGGCGCCGGCCGGGGAGGACATGGTCCATTCGACCAGTGCGCTGAATCTTCGCCGCCGGGCCTGGGTTCTGCTGGCCGTGCTGGCCCTCGCGGCGGCCTTGCTGATCGTCTATTGGCCGGGCGACGATCGGGATACCGCCATCGCCCGAGCCGGAGAGATGCCGCAAGGCCCCACCGTCTTCGTCATGCCCTATGCCCTCAGCGGGGCGACGCCGCAGATCGCACAAGTGCGCGATGGCATTCAGTATAATCTGGTCAATTATCTGTCGCAGCTTCCCAACATGGCGGTGATCGGTCTGGACGAGGGGACGATTTCACCTTCGATAGACAGGCAGGCAAGGGCCGCGCCGCGTGGCAGTACATTCGTGTTGCAAGGCTCCGTGGTTGCATCGGGGGACAAGTTCCGCGTCAATTCCAGCCTTGTGCGGATCCCGGGTGGCGTTGTCGTATGGTCGGAAAACAGCGAACTGCTCTCCTACGATCCTCTCCACGTGCTTCAGTTGCAGTCGGACATCGCGCTCGGCGTCGCTTCGCGTCTCGGGCAACCGTACGGCGTGATACACGAGACCATGCGGCAGAATCTGGAGAACCACCGCAGCCTCTCGATGGAAAAATATTTCTGCGAACTGCGGGCCTTTGAGTTCATGCGGACCAAGGAGCCCGGCACGCTGGCTCCGGTAAGAAGCTGCCTGGAACGCGCCGTTCAGGAAAAACCGAATTATTCGGACGGTTGGGCCTTGCTGTCCTGGCTCTACACTTATGAGGCCGTGGCGGAAGGCACTGGCAATTCGCCCGCCGCACTGGATGCCGCCAACAGGGCGGTGGCGGCAAATGCGACGAACGCGATGGCCTACCAATATCTGGCGATCGCGCGTTTCCATGCCGGAGATTTCGACGCAGCGCGTGACGCCATCGGCAAGGCGCTGGAGATCAGCCCCAACAATTCCGAAATTCTCGCAGAGGCAAGTCGTCTGTTGGGGGCGTTGAGCGAACATGATGTCGCCCCCGCGCTGGCCGAGAAAGCCATTCGGCTCAATCCTGGCCACCCGGCATGGTACTGGTCCGGCCTGGTGATGGATGCTCTCTATCGTCAGGATGGGGCGCAGGCGTTACATTTCGCGCGCCTCAACGCGGAAGATCGGGGCTTGATCCCGCGTTACCTGCTGGCATCGGCCTACGCCCTGAACGGACAAAAGGATGCGGCGGCCGAGGTGCTGGAGAAGGCCGCGCGGGACTATCCCAAAGTCGCGCGCGATCGCCGGCAATTGATCCGTGAACTGCACATGCCGGACTTCGTTACCGGCCCGTTGGAAGAAAATGGCCTGCTGGGCCCGTGAAATGTTGGGGCGAAGCCTTTGAGCAGATGGGGAATCGCGCTTGTCCTGTTCGGCGTTGCGCCATAGGTTTCGTACCATGAACGCAGCTCTCTATGCCGCCACTCTCGGCCTGATCGCCACCGCTTCCTCTCCGGCGCTGGCCGCCGCGCCGCAGGACGACGTTTCCGCCACCATTTCGCGCGATTTGCCAGGCTTGATGGCGATCTACCGCGATCTTCATGCCAATCCGGAATTGAGCATGCAGGAAATGCGCAGCGCCGCCATTCTGGCCAAGGCTGCGCGCGCAGCCGGTTTCACGGTTACCGAGAAGGTTGGCGGCACCGGCGTGGTCGCGGTCCTGAAGAACGGTGAAGGGCCAACCGTGTTGATCCGGGCCGACATGGATGGCTTGCCGGTGGTGGAGCAGACCGGACTTCCCTTCGCCTCCACCCGGCGCGGAACTTCCACTGCCGGGGTGGAGAGCGGGATCATGCATGCTTGCGGGCACGATACGCATATGACCGCGTGGATAGAGACCGCGCGGCTGATGGCGGCGCGCAAATCGGAATGGTCGGGCACGCTGGTGATGATCGGGCAGCCGGCCGAAGAAACCGGGGAGGGCGCGCTGGCGATGCTCAAGGACGGGCTCTACGCGCGCTTCCCCAAGCCGGACTACACGCTGGCCTTCCACGACTCGGCCGATCTGCCTGCCGGGCAGGTCGGCGCGGCAATCGGATGGGCGCTGGCCAATGTGGACAGCGTCGATATCGACGTGAAGGGCATCGGTGGCCACGGCGCCTACCCGCAGGCCACGAAGGATCCCATCGTCCTTGCCAGCGCCATCGTCATGAAATTGCAGACGCTCGCCAGTCGGGAGACCAATCCGCTCGATCCGGTGGTGGTGACCGTGGGTTCGTTCCATTCGGGCGCCAAGCACAACGTCATTTCAGACGACGCGAAGCTTCAGTTGACCGTGCGCAGTTACTCCGACGAGACCCGCAATCACCTGCTGGACGGCATCCGTCGCATCGCGCGCGGGGAGGCGATTGCTTCCGGCCTGCCGGACGATCTCATGCCGGTAGTGACGGTGAAGGAGCCGCATACCCGTGCAACGTGGAATTCGCCCGAATTCACGCAAGCTGCCGTGGCGGATCTCAAGGTGAAGCTGGGCGAGGGCAATGTGGTGGTGACGCCCTCGGTCATGGGGGGCGAGGATTTCGGCGAATTCCGCCGCGCGGACGAACAGCATATCCAGTCGGTGATCTTCTGGGTGGGTGGCGTGGATCCGGCCAAGCTGGCTGCGGCAAAATCGGGCGGCGCGGCGCTCCCCTCACTGCATAGCCCGTTCTGGGCGCCGGTGGCGGACAAGGTCATCTCTTCTGGCAGCGAAGCCATCACGCTGACCGCGATGCGCCTGATGCCGCGCAAGTGAGGTGTCGTCGCGGGCCGCTTGAATAGCTGTAAATCTGTCCGACAGTCGGGGTGGATCGCAAGAGAATTTCGCTGGAATCGGGTCGTTTCTGCGGTAAACGCCGTTGTTAGATTTACCGACAGTTTACCCATTTTGCCTAGTCTGGCGTCAAGGCCGCATCCGGCCCGGAAGATGGCTCCCCCGAGACGATGATCCGCCTTTTCAAACATTACATCCCCCACGCGGTCGTACTGCTCTGGCTGGTCGACGTGGTGCTGTTGGCCGCGGCGAACGAAGTATCCTGGCGGTTGCGCGCGGAACAGATCGGGATGGATGCCGGAGATCTGATCGGGCGGTTGGGCGTTCACGCCGCATTTGCGGGGGTGATCGTCCTGGCCATGATTGCGGTCGGCGTTTATGGCGCAGATGCGTTGCGCTCCATGCGGTTCGCCGCCGCGCGGCTGCTGGTGGCGGTTTCGCTGGGCATTATTGCCCTGTCGTTCGTGGACTTTCTTGTCGCCGGCCAACACTTCTGGCGCTCCACGCTAGCCTATTCGATGGCTTTCGCGATCGTCCTGCTGATGGCCAATCGCTTGCTGCTGGGCGGTTTTCTCGGAAACGCGGCCTTCCGGCGCCGAGTTCTGGTGCTGGGGGCCGGGCACCGCGCGCAGCGCCTGCGGGAACTGGGCGAGCGGCCGGAAGGGGGCTTTGCCATCGTCGGCTATATCGCCATGAGCGAGGGCGAGCCGGTCGTGGAAGAGGCGATCTCGCGTGCCGCGATCCACGATCTTACCCGCTTCGTGGACAATCTCGGTGTCAGCGAAGTTGTTCTGGCCCTGGAAGAGCGCCGAAATGCCCTGCCGCTGAAGGACCTCCTGCGGATCAAGACGGCTGGGGTTCACGTCAACGAGTTTTCCAGCTTCCTTGAACGGGAGACGGGGCGCGTCGACCTTGATACCGTAAACCCCAGTTGGCTGATCTTTTCGGATGGGTTCTCATCCGGCCGGATGGTCTCCAGCGCGGCCAAGCGTCTTTTCGACATCTGCGCGAGCGCGCTGCTGCTGACGCTGACGGCCCCGGTGATCCTGCTGTTTGCCCTGGTCGTGAAAATCGACAGCCGTGGACCGGCATTTTATCGTCAGTCGCGCGTCGGCCTCTATGGCCAGCCCTTCGACGTTGTGAAACTGCGCTCCATGCGGACGGACGCGGAGGTGGCAGGTGCGCAATGGGCGGAAAAGGACGATCCACGCGTTACCCGCGTCGGTCGATTTATCCGTAGGGTGCGGATCGACGAACTGCCGCAAACCTGGAGCGTGCTTAAGGGGGAGATGAGCTTCGTCGGCCCCCGGCCGGAACGCCCGCAGTTCGTTGCCGATCTGGAAGAGCAACTGCGCTATTATGCCGAACGCCACATGGTGAAGCCCGGAATTACCGGTTGGGCGCAGATCAATTATCCCTACGGCGCCTCGATCGAGGATTCGCGGCACAAGCTGGAATACGACCTCTATTACGCCAAGAATTACACGCCTTTCCTTGATCTGCTGATCATTCTGCAGACCTTGCGAGTCGTGCTGTGGAGTGAGGGCGCACGATGACGGGCGGGCAGGCAACCATGCTTTGGACCAGCGTGGGTTCGGCGCTTAACCTGGCAGGGGCCATTGCCGTGGCCAGCCTGGGCTTCTGGCTCTGGCCGCGTCGGGTGCGGTTTGGAAAAGCCGGCATTCCGGTCATGGTCGCACTGCTTCTGACCGCGATCTGGGGTGTGGCGGCTGCAGCGAGCGGGGACATGCTGACGGTTTCCTTCGCGGAAAGCGCGCGCAATCTGGCCTGGCTGGTGGCGGTCTACGCGCTGTTCGCCAGCGATGGGCGCCACGCCACGCTCGCTCCGATCCGGCCAGTGATCTATGCTCTGATCTTCGTCGAAGTGCTTCATCTGGTGACGGATCTCGGACTCTCGCGCCTCGCGCTAGAGCCGCGCGTGTTGCAGAATGCTTTCGATTTCACCGTGATGTTCCGCCTGTTGGTGGCCATCGGCGGACTGGTTCTGGTGCACAACCTTTATGCCGGGGCTCCGCGAGAGGCGAGGACTGCGCTGCGGTGGCCGGCGGCGGGCCTGGCTGTCATCTGGGCGTTCGACCTCAATCTCTACACGGTCGCCTATCTCGGACACGCATGGCCAATCGAAATTGCCGCCTTGCGCGGATTGGCGACCCTGGCGCTGGCGGCCTGCCTTGCCATCGGTGCGGCGCGCAACCGCGATGAACTGCGCCTGCGCCCTTCGCGGGCTGTGACTTTCCAGACCTTTTCGCTGCTGGTGATCGGTATCTACCTCGTTGCGATGGTCGCGGTGGGGCAATGGCTGGCCTACGCCGGGGGCGACTTTGCGCGGCTGATCGAGCTTGCCTTCCTGACGATGGCCAGTGCTTTCGCGCTGGTCGTGCTGCCTTCGCGGCGGGTGCGGGGATGGTTGAAAGTGACGATGGCCAAGCACTTCTTCCAGCATCGTTACGACTATCGCGAGGAATGGCTGCGCTTCACCCGCACCATCGGCAGCGGCGGTGAACAGGCGCTGCCGTTGGGCGAGCGTGTGGTTCAGGCGGTGGCCGACGTTACCGGCAGCACTGCCGGATTGCTGCTGACGCCCGGCGATCAGGGCGACCTGACGCTCGCGGCCCGCTGGAACTGGCGTGACATCGACGTACCGGCGATTGCATACCCGCTCCGCGCACTCGCGCCGTTCGAGAACCATGCCTTCATTGCCGATCTGGACGAGCAGCGCACCGGCGTCATGGCGGCGGGGTACGAGGTGGATGTGCCGGCATGGCTGCTCGCTGAACAGCGCGCCTGGGCGCTGGTTCCTCTGGTCCATTACGAACGGCTTGTCGGCATGGTCGTGCTGGCCCGGCCACAACTGGCCCGCAAGTTCGACTGGGAGGATTTCGACCTGCTGCGCGTGATCGGCCAGCAGTTGGCAAGCTATCTTGCCGAGAATTCCAGTCAGGAAGCCTTGGCGGAATCGAGCCGGTTCGAGGACTTCCACCGGCGCATCGCTTTCGTGATGCACGATATCAAGAACCTGGCCAGCCAGTTCAGCCTGCTGGCCCGCAATGCCGAGCTTCATGCGGACAAGGTGGAATTCCGCGCGGACATGCTGGTGACGCTGCGCAATTCGTCGGACAAGCTCAATGCGCTGCTGGCGCGCTTGTCACGCTACGGTAACGGCGCCGTCGACAAGCTGGAGCCGGTGGGGGCCAGCGAGGTCGCGCGTTCGGTGATCGCGCGCTTCCAGGGCAACCCGCAAGTGGTGCTGGCAGAGACGCTGGACGTGATGGTCACCGCCAACCGCCATTCGCTGGAACAGGTGCTTGTCCACCTTCTCCAGAACGCGCTCGATGCCAGCGAGGCGGATAGCCCGGTGTTCCTTTCGCTGGTGAATGACGGGCTCAATGCCCGGTTTGAGGTACTGGATTCGGGCTGCGGCATGTCTGCCGAATTCGTGCGCAATCGCCTGTTCAAGCCTTTCGTCTCCACCAAAAGCGGTGGTTTCGGTATCGGCGCGTTCGAAGCGCGCGAACTGGTACGGGCGATGCGCGGCCGCCTTGAAGTGGAATCGCGTGAGGGGCTGGGATCGCGCTTCGTTGTCCGCATCCCGCTTGCCGCCGCCACGGATTTTTACCAGACGCTCGCTGCCAAGGATCAGAAAGTAGCCTGAGATGACAGAGACTTCCAAGGCGCTGCCCAAGCTGCTTGTGGTAGAGGACGATGCCGGGCTTCAGGCCCAGCTCAAGTGGGCTTACGAGGATTTCGAAGTGCTGATCGCGGGCGACCGAGCGCAGGCCATGGCGCTGCTGCGTTCGGAAATGCCTGATGTGGTGACGCTGGACCTTGGCCTGCCGCCCGATCCTGATGGCGTGACCGAAGGATTCGCCGTTCTGGACGAAATCATGGCGCTGAAGCCCGATACCAAGGTGATCGTGGCTTCCGGCCACGGCGCGCGCGAATCCGCGCTTCAGGCGATCGCGCGCGGGGCATACGACTTCTACAAGAAGCCGGTGGACATCGATGCGCTGGGGTTGATCGTGCGTCGAGCACTTCAGCTTCACAGGCTTGAGGATGAGAACCGCCGTCTGGCCTCGAAGGTGGAGAAGGACGACAAGGTTCTCGGCCGGATGATCACCGCCGCGCCGGAAATGGTGCGCGTGGCGCGAACGATCGAGCGGGTGGCCAACACCAATGTCTCGGTGATGCTGCTGGGGGCGTCGGGAACCGGCAAGGAACTGCTGGCGCGCGGCCTGCACGAAGCCAGCGGGCGCGCCAAGGGCGAGTTCGTGGCGATCAACTGCGCCGCGATCCCCGAGAACCTCCTCGAAAGCGAGTTGTTCGGACACGAGAAGGGGGCTTTCACCGGCGCCGTGAAGACCACGCCCGGCAAGATCGAGCAGGCCGGCGGCGGCACGCTGTTCCTCGACGAAGTGGGCGACATTCCGCTCCAGCTTCAGGTGAAGTTGCTCCGCTTCCTTCAGGAACGGGTGATCGAGCGCGTGGGATCGCGGGAGTCTATCCCCGTGGACACGCGCATCGTCTGCGCCACCCATCAGGACCTTGAGGCGATGATCGCCGATGGGCGATTCCGTGAGGATCTGTTCTATCGCCTGGCCGAGATCGTCGTGAAGATCCCCAGTCTGGCCGAGCGGCCGGGGGACGCGACCTTGCTCGCGAAGGCGTTCCTCAACCGCTATGCCAAGGAAATGAATCCGCGGGTGCGTGGATTTTCCGCCGATGCACTGGCGGCGATCGATGCCTGGCAATGGCCTGGTAACGTGCGCGAACTGGAAAATCGGGTGAAGCGTGCGGTGATCATGGCCGACGAGAAGCTCGTCTGTGCGATCGATCTCGACCTTGCGGAGCCGGATGAGCAGGTGGCCAATGCGCTCAACCTGAAGACCGCGCGCGAGCAGGCCGATCGCAAGGTGATCCGTCATGCGCTGGCTCGTAGCGAGGGGAATATTTCCAGCACTGCCAAGATGCTGGGGATCAGCCGGCCGACGCTCTACGATCTGCTGAAGCAGTACGACCTGCAAAGTTGAGGCTTCGGGCCGATCGGTTCTAAGCCCAAAGAAAAAGGCCGGTGGCGCATCGAGCGCCACCGGCCTTTTCTATGCCATCAAGGCAGGAACCGATCAGATGTGGATCGGTTTGCCCTGCACGGCCATGGCCGCTTCCTTGATCGCTTCCGAGTGGGTCGGGTGCGCGTGGCAGGTGTAGGCGATGTCTTCCGAGGTCGCGCCGAATTCCATGGCCTGCGCGGCCTGGGCGATCATCGTGCCGGCAACCGAAGCGATGCACCACACGCCGAGCACGCGGTCGGTTTCAGCGTCCGCGATCACCTTCACGAAGCCGTCCGGCTCATGGTTGGTCTTGGCGCGCGAGTTGGCGAGCATCGGGAACTTGCCGACCTTGACCGCGCCGCGAGCCTTGGCGGCTTCCTCGGTGAGGCCGACGCCGGCGATTTCCGGCTGCGTGTAGACCACGCCCGGGATCACGTCGTGGTTCACGATGCCGGTCAGCCCCGCAATGTTTTCGGCAACGGCAATGCCTTCGTCCTCAGCCTTGTGGGCGAGCATCGGGCCGGGGATCACGTCGCCGATGGCCCAGACGCCGTCCACCTTGGTGGCGAAGTCATGGTCGGTTTCGATCTGGCCGCGCTGGTTCAGTTCGAGTCCGATGTTGCCGAGGCCAAGGCCGTCGGTGTTGGGCTTGCGGCCGATGGCGACGAGCACGACGTCAGCGTCGATCACTTCGGCGGCACCACCGGCGGCGGGCTCGACAGTGACCTTGGCAGACTTGCCTTCAACGGCAACGCCGGTGACCTTGGTCGAGAGCTTGAGCGCCATGCCCTGCTTCTTGAAGATCTTGGCGGCTTCCTTGCGCACGTCCAAGTCCATACCGGGAAGCAGTTGGTCGAGGAATTCGACGACGGTGACTTCCGCGCCAAGGCGACGCCATACCGAACCGAGTTCAAGGCCGATCACGCCGCCACCGATGACGACCATCTTCTTGGGAACCGAAGCCAGTTCCAGCGCGCCGGTCGAATCGACCACGACGCCGCCGGCATTGTCGATCTCGACGCCGGGGAGCGGGGTCACCGAAGAACCGGTGGCGATCACGATGTTCTTGGCGGTCACGGTCTTGCCGGCCACTTCGACGCTGTGCGCGTCCTTGAACTGGGCGTAGCCCTTAAGCCAGTCGATCTTGTTCTTCTTGAACAGGAACTCGATGCCGCCGGTCAGGCCCTTCACAGCGTCCTTGCGCTGGCCCTGCATGGTGTCCAGATCCAGTTCGGGGGTCACTTTGATGCCCATCGCCGCCATCGCGCCGCCCTTGGCCGCGTCGAAGTATTCCGAAGCGTGGAGCAGCGCCTTCGAGGGAATGCAACCCACGTTGAGGCAAGTACCGCCCAGCGTCTCGCGGCCTTCGGCACAGGCGGTCTTCAGACCGAGCTGCGCGGCGCGGATCGCTGCGACATAGCCGCCAGGGCCGGCACCGATGACAAGGACGTCGTAATCGTAATCAGCCATTGTTCAGGCCTCCGTACGCTCGTGCTTTGCACTAATCAGCCACGAGCGGAAAATAGTCATTACATCTCAAGTGAAAACCCCGCCCGACCAAGATCGGTGCGGACGGGGCATTCGGATCAGAGGTCGATGAGGAGACGCGTGGGATCCTCGATCGCTTCCTTGATGGTCTTCAGCGCGGTGACTGCCTCGCGACCGTCGATGATGCGGTGGTCGTAAGACAGCGCGATGTACATCATCGGGCGGATCACGATCTCGCCATTGCGCACGACCGGGCGGTCCTCGATGCGGTGCAGGCCGAGCACGGCCGACTGCGGCGGGTTGATGATCGGGGTCGACATCAGACCGCCGAACACGCCGCCGTTCGAGATGGTGAAGGTACCGCCAGCCATGTCGGCCATGGTCAGCGTGCCTTCCTTGGCCTTCTTACCGAAGTCGGCAATGGCCTTCTCGATGCCGGCGAAGCCCAGCTTGTCGCAGTCCTTCACGACCGGAACGACCAGGCCGTTCGGGGCCGAGACGGCGATCGAGATATCGACGTAGTCGTGGTAGACGATCTCGTCACCGTCGATCTGCGCGTTGACGGCCGGGATGTCCTTGAGCGCGAGGACCGAAGCCTTGGCGAAGAACGACATGAAGCCCAGCTTGATGCCGTGCTTCTTCTGGAACACGTCCTTGTACTTCTCGCGCGCTTCGATGACGGCCGACATGTCGACGTCGTTGAAGGTGGTGAGAAGCGCGGCATTGTCCTGCGCGGACTTCAGGCGCTTGGCGATCGTCTGGCGCAGACGCGTCATCTTGACGCGCTCTTCGTTGCGCGCGGCGGGAGCAGCGGCAGCCGAAGCGGGGACAGGGGCCGAAGCCGGCTTGTTCTTGGCTGCTTCAAGGACGTCGTCCTTGGTGATGCGGCCGTCCTTGCCGGTGCCCTTGATGGTGGCCGGGTCGATGCCATGCTCCAGAACCGCGCGGCGCACGGCCGGCGACAGCACCGAGGAACCGGCCGAAGTGTCGTCCGCGGCGGCAGCCGGGGCGGGGGCGACGGCTGCGGCAGCCGGGGCCGGAGCAGGGGCGGCAGCGGCCGGAGCGGCTACGGGGGCAGCAGCGGCGCCCGAGCCCGCTTCGATGGTGGCGATCAGCGCGCCGACGACGACGGTGTCGCCTTCCTTGGCAAGCTGCTGGCCCATGACGCCGGCGTGCGGCGCCATGACGTCGATGGCGACCTTGTCGGTTTCCAGGCTGGCGATGGGTTCGTCAGCGGCGACCGCTTCGCCGGGCTGCTTCAGCCACTGGCCGATGGTGGCCTCGGCGACGGATTCCCCAAGGACGGGGACCTTGACTTCGGTGGTCATGATTTATCTCAAGCCTTCTGCTTGCGGCGGAGTTCGGAACGGACGGAGAGGTGCAGCGCATCGGCAACCAACGCGGCCTGTTCGGCGACGTGGCGCTTGGCAAGGCCGGTGGCCGGCGAGGCGGAGGCATTGCGGCCGGCATAGCGCGGACGGGGCTGAGCGACACCTGCTTCGATGGCGGCAGCCTCGATCTGCGATTCGACGAAGAACCAGGAACCGTTGTTCTGCGGTTCTTCCTGACACCAGACGATCTCTTCGAGATTCGGCATACGTGCAAGGCGCTTGGTCAGCGGCTCGCCAGGGAAGGGATAGAGCTGCTCCAGACGGATGATCTGCGTGTCGTCGATCTCGGCGGCGTCACGGGCTTCGAGGATGTCGTAGAAGACCTTGCCCGAGCACAGGATGACCTTCTTCGTCGCTTCGTCGCTCGAACCGTTGGGGTCCGAGAGAAGGCGGCGGAAGTGGCCGTCACCGAGGAATTCCGAAGCGGCCGACTTCGCCAGCGGGTGACGCAGAAGCGACTTCGGCGTCATGATGACCAGCGGCTTGCGGAACGGACGGTGCATCTGACGGCGCAGAACGTGGAAGTAGTTCGCGGGCGTCGTGATGTTGCAGACCTGGATGTTGTCCTGCGCGCAGAGCTGCAGGTAACGTTCCAGACGGGCCGAGGAGTGCTCCGGCCCCTGGCCTTCGTAACCGTGCGGCAGCAGCATGACGAGACCGTTGGCGCGAAGCCACTTGGACTCGGCCGAGGCGACGTACTGGTCGATGATGATCTGGGCGCCGTTGGCGAAGTCGCCGAACTGCGCTTCCCAAAGCACCAGGGTCTTCGGATCGGCGCTGGCGTAGCCGTACTCGAAGCCGAGCACGCCATATTCCGAAAGCGTCGAGTTAAGCACCTCGAAGCTGCCGTGGGGCAGGGTCTTGATCGGGGTGTACTTGTGCTCGTCCTTCTGGTCGACCCAGACGGCATGGCGCTGCGAGAAGGTGCCGCGTTCGCAGTCCTGGCCGGACAGGCGCACGCTGTAGCCTTCGGTGACGAGGCTGCCGAAAGCGAGCGCTTCCGCCGTGGCCCAGTCGAACCCGTCGCCAGACTTGAACATCTCTTCCTTGGCAGCGATCACGCGGGCCAGCGTCTTGTGGACGGTGAGGTCCTCAGGAACCGTGGTCAGCACGCGGCCCAGGCTGTCGAACAGCTTGTTCTCGATACCGGTTTCGACATTGCGACGCGCGGTTTCGGGATCGGCGGGCTTGTGGAAGCCGCTCCACTGCCCGGCGAACCAGTCGGCCTGGTTGGCCTTGTAGGTCTTGGCCGCCTCGAACTGCTCTTCCAGATGCTGCGTGAAAGCGGCTTCGGTCTGCGGCAGGAACGCATCGTCGATGACGCCTTCCTTCTTCAGGCGCTCGGCATAGATCTGACTGACCGGCGGGTGCTGGCGGATCTGCGCGTACATCAGCGGCTGCGTGAAGCCGGGCTCGTCGCCTTCGTTGTGGCCGAAGCGGCGATAGCACCACATGTCGATCACGATGTCGCGGCCGAAGGTCTGGCGATAGTCGATAGCCAGCTTGCACGCGAAAGTAACGGCAGCCGGATCGTCGCCGTTGACGTGCAGGATCGGGGCCTGAACGCCCTTCGCCACGTCCGACGGATACGGCGAGTTGCGCGCGAACTGCGGGCTCGTCGTGAAGCCGATCTGGTTGTTGATGATGAAGTGGATGCAGCCGCCGGTGTTGTAGCCCTTCACGCCCGAGAGGCCGAAGCACTCCCAGATGATGCCCTGGCCGGCGAAGGCCGCGTCGCCGTGGATAAGGACCGGCAGCACCTGCTTGTGCTTGGCGCCGGGGCCGACGTCGTCGCCGATGTCGTCCGCGATCGTCTGGTAGGCGCGGACCTTGCCGAGCACGACCGGATCGACGGTTTCGAGGTGCGACGGGTTGGGCATCAGGCTCATGTGGACCTTGATGCCGTCGAACTCACGGTCGGCAGAGGTGCCGAGGTGGTACTTCACGTCGCCCGAGCCGCCGACGTCTTCCGGGTTGGCGGTGCCGCCCGAGAATTCGTGGAAGATCACCTTGTAGGGCTTGGCAAGGACGTTCGCGAGGACGTTCAGGCGGCCGCGGTGGGCCATGCCGTACACGATTTCCTTCACGCCCAGCGTGCCGCCGTACTTGATCACGGCTTCCAGCGCCGGGATCATGGCTTCGCCGCCGTCGAGGCCGAAGCGCTTCGTGCCGACGTACTTCTTGCCGAGGAACTTCTCGTACTGCTCACCGCGGACGACGGCCTGAAGGATCGCCTTCTTGCCCTCGACGGTGAACTCGATCTCCTTGTCGGCGCCTTCCATGCGCTCCTGGAGGAAGCGGCGTTCCTCGACATCGGAGATGTGCATGTATTCGAGGCCGACCTTGCCGCAGTAGTTGGCGCGCAGGATCTGCACGATCTCGCGAACGGTCGTCCACTCAAGGCCCAGGGCGCCGCCGACATAGACCGGACGGTCCTGCGCCGCGCCCACGAAGCCGTGGTATTCGGGGGTCAGGTCAGCGGGAAGCTGACGCTGGTTGAGGCCAAGCGGGTCCAGGTCCGCCGCCAGGTGACCGCGCACGCGATATGTGCGGATCAGCATCATGGCGCGGATGGCGTCTGCCGCCGCTTCGTCTATGCGGGACTGGTCGATCTTCGGGCCACCCTTGGCGGCCGCCTTCTCGATCTGGACCTTCAGCGCTGCGGGATCGAGGCCCTGCGTAAGGTCGTCCTCGAACTCGGCGCCGACAAGGGGCCAGTTCTTGCGCTGCCAGCTGGGGCCGGCCTGCGGGCCGTCAAGGGGGCTGTTGTCAGCCGAGCCGGGGGTGAAGTCGAAACTCTCGTCGCCCATGGGAATCACCTTCATGTGGCGTCGGGAGGGGATTCCCGGCGCTACCGAGCATAGTCTGCGCGAAGCCGGGATTCGGGGAGAAGGTCCCGTGTCTTCGCAAATCGTCCGGCGTCAGAAGCGCACCGGTTATTTATAGACCCGTGGCGACGGCGAACCGCCGCCACGGGCAAAACTGGTTTACGCCAGTTCCTTGAGAACCTCGACCAGCGTCTCGCCCAGGAGCGAGGGCGAGGGGGAGACGCGGATGCCCGCTTCTTCCATCGCCGCGATCTTGTCCTCGGCGCCGCCCTGGCCGCCCGAAACGATCGCACCGGCGTGGCCCATGCGACGGCCCGGAGGAGCCGTGCGGCCGGCGATGAAACCAACCATGGGCTTCTTGCGGCCACGCTTGGCTTCGTCCTTCAGGAACTGAGCCGCTTCTTCTTCGGCGCTGCCGCCGATTTCGCCGATCATGATGATCGACTTGGTAGCTTCGTCGGCCAGGAACAGTTCCAGGACGTCGATAAAGTTGGTGCCGTTGACCGGGTCACCGCCGATGCCGACCGCCGTGGTCTGGCCGAGGCCGGCGTTGGTGGTCTGGAACACCGCTTCATAGGTAAGCGTGCCCGAGCGCGAAACAACGCCCACCGAACCCTTGGAGAAGATGCTGCCGGGCATGATGCCGATCTTGCATTCGCCGGGGGTAAGAACGCCGGGGCAGTTCGGGCCGATCAGGCGCGACTTCGAGCCCGAGAGGGCGCGCTTCACGCGGACCATGTCCAGAACCGGAACGCCTTCGGTGATCGCGACGATCAGTTCCATCTCGGCGTCGATCGCCTCGAGGATGGCGTCGGCGCAGCCGGCGGGCGGAACGTAGATGCACGAAGCGGTCGCGCCGGTGGCAGCCTTGGCTTCGGCGACGGTGTCGTACTGGGGCAGGTCAAGGTGGCTGGAGCCGCCCTTGCCGGGGGTGACGCCGGCAACCATCTGGGTGCCGTAGGCCAGCGCGGCTTCGGTGTGGAAGCTGCCGGTCTTGCCGGTCATACCCTGGGTAATGACCTTGGTGTTCTTGTCGACGAGAATGGACATAGGGAAATCCTAATTCCTGTTCCTGGGGTGGGCCGATTCCGGCTTGGGAAGCGCCATGGCGCAAATTCCGCGAAGTGCAACCAAGTCGTAAAATCAACGGCCCGGTAAGCCGTAACCCCGCCAGCCCCCTCGAAACGCATTGGTTCGCGTTTTTGGGGGGAGCTGGCGGGGCCGGTTAAGTCAGATCAGGCCAGCGAGCTGTCGATGCCCTTGCAGGCCACCAGCAGTTCCTTGACCGCGTCGATCGAAACCTGAAGGCCGGCCTTCGCCTGCTCGTTCAGTTCGATCTCGATCACCTGCTCGACGCCGCCGGCGCCGATCACGACGGGCACGCCGACGTAGAGGTTGTCAACGCCATACTGGCCTTCGAGGTGCGCGGCGCAGGGCAGGACGCGCTTCTGGTCACCCAGGTACGATTCAGCCATGGCGATCGCCGAAGCAGCGGGGGCGTAGAAGGCCGAGCCGGTCTTGAGCAGGCCAACCACTTCGCCGCCGCCGTTGGCGGTGCGCTTGACGATGGCGTCGATGCGCTCCTGCGTGGACTTGCCCATCTTGATGAGGTCGGGAACCGGGATGCCCTTGACGGTCGAGTATTCGACCACCGGCACCATGGTGTCGCCGTGGCCGCCGAGCACGAACGAGGTCACGTCGCGGACCGAAACGCCGAATTCCCAGGCCAGGAAGGTCGAGAAGCGGGCCGAGTCCAGAACGCCGGCCATGCCGACGACCTTGTTGTGGGGCAGGCCCGAGAATTCGCGCAGCGCCCAGACCATCGCGTCGAGCGGGTTGGTGATGCAGATCACGAAAGCGTCGGGAGCGTTGGCGGCGATGCCTTCGCCGACCGACTTCATCACCTTGAGGTTGATGCCGAGCAGGTCGTCGCGGCTCATGCCGGGCTTGCGGGCGACACCGGCGGTGACGATGATCACGTCTGCGCCTGCGATGTCGGCATAGTCGTTGGTGCCGGTGATCTTGGCGTCGAAGCCTTCGACGGGGCCGCACTGCGACAGATCAAGCGCCTTGCCCTGCGGCAGGCCTTCGGCGACGTCGAACAGGACGATGTCGCCCAGTTCCTTCTGCGCAGCGAGGTGCGCGAGCGTGCCGCCGATGTTGCCGGCGCCGATAAGGGCAATCTTCTTACGAGCCATGTTGCTGCTTGTCCTTCCCACAAGGCGGGCGCTTCGGACGAAATGGCTCCTGCTGTGTCCCGCTAAAGGCAGGTGCCGGTGTTGACGAAGGGCGCCGTACGCCCCTCAATCCGACATTGCAACCGGGAAACCGCCGCAGAAAGGCGGGACGATGAAGAATTTAATGATAATAGTTCGCAATTGCAATAGTCGGGGTGGAAGTACGGGATTCCGTGTCGGGAATCGCCTCAGGCCAACCGATCGGCGCAATCGCGACCGCACTATTCGCAAGCCCATGAACGAGCTGTGAAGGCGTGAATCTTCCCGCAGTCCGGTGACACTGGCAAGAACGGCCGAAGCGAGTCGGCGCATCGGCAAGGCGCGTGGTCGCGAACGGGAACGCAGAACGAAGAACGGGCGCCGCCTGCTGCGACGCCCGTTTGGAGGGGCATGGTGGGGAGAGCCTCTTTCGTAGTCACCCGCTGCGGGCAATGCGTCGTTCGAAGGCCTCAGCCATGCGGCGATCGAGCTGGCGGCATACGGCGATCCACCATTCACAAGCCTTGTCGTCGCCGGCAAGGCGGGCAGCCTCTGCGTTGGCGCGGGCATGGCGGGCGGCGGAGAGGCCGTAGACCGCGAAATGGCGCAGTGCCTCTGTCAGCATACGCTCGTCATGGCCGTTCTGGTTGGCGGCCGAGGGTATTACTGGAGAGGCGCGGCGCGTGGCGCCGTTGTCGTTGACGGCGTCGAGCGGGGCCCACGAACAGAGCAAGCGCATGACCGCCGGTGGCGTATCGCCGCGTGCAGCGGAAAAGCGGATGGTCATCGTTGCGGGCCCTTTTGTCGTTGTCGCAGGGCTATTTCTGCCACGCAGGCCGCTAAGTCTTCGTGAGGGCCTATGGTTGCCAGAGCGTTATCTTTGCCCTTTGTCGCGGGTTTTCAGGTGCTCGGCTTGGCTATCCATTTGCCGGAATTGGCATATTCGGGGCGAATGCCCTGCGCCTCGGGCAAGCCTTGGGCGCGGTAGAGGTCGTCGCCACCGCGCGCGCGCACTTCATCGGAGTAGCGCGGCGCCGGGGCGCTGTCGCTCGCTGCGGGGGCCGAGCGGGCGGCGGGAGCATCGCCTGGCACGGCGAACGCGCGTTGCAGTGCAACGGGATCGAGCGCCGCGTCGGCCATGGCGGTTGCGGCGGAAAGATCGCGCGGATGGGGCGCGGCCAATGGCTCGCCGCCCAGATAGGCCAGGCGGAAAGACGCCGGAGCGCCAGCGGCCCCTGCGAAGCTGTAGAAGCGGTGCGCGCCGATGGTGGTAAGGTAGTGGAGGCTCGGCGCCCAGTAGGGATTGACCTGGATCGTATGATAATGCGTCGCCAGTCCAGCGGGGGCATACACATAGCCGGCCAGTGCCGCGCGGGCGACGGCGGCCGCCCGATCCCAGAAGAAGCGCTGCGGCGCGCGGGCCAGTGACCCGTCACAGGCGAAGGTGAACTGGCAGCCGGTCGGCCGCTCAGATCCTTCGAATACGACGCCGCAGACCGTCTTGGGATAGGCCGGGTGCGCCAGCCGATTGAGAACGACCTGGGCCACGGCGCGCTGCCCGCCATCAGGCTCGGTCGCGGCTTCGTAGTAGATTGCCATGGTCATGCATTGCTGCGCCCGCGCGCGATCGAGGGTGGATCCCTCGAAGCGGAACGGCCGTGCAATCGGCCCTGAAGGGTCGTTGAAGGCGTTATCGGTGGTTGTAGTCTGAACCGCCGGTTCTGTCTGGAGGTAGTAATAGGCCGAGCCTGGAAAGCTTTCGCCCTTCTGCTCGAAGGGCATTGGCAGGACGCCCTCGTTTGCGGCCGGCGCGTCGCCGATGGAAAAACGGCCCCAGCTTCCCGGCTCGGCAAAGGCAGGCAGGGCCATCGCCGCCAGCACACCAATCGCCAGTGCCCACCGCTTCTGGGCCTGTTTACGCCGATGACGCCATCCACCGCGCACTGCGAAGTCGCGCGAGAGCGGCTCCATTCCGCGGAGTTTAGGGATGGGGGCGATATCCGTCACAAGCAGTCCCAAGGTCCAGATTCAAGGTAGCGCGCCTTTGCGCGTAACGCATCGGGCGGTGTTCCGCATGGTCGGAGTCGAAGCCGTCCCGAAGCGGAACGCTATGAGCGGAAAGGATGAAGGAGTAGCGAACGCGCCATTCCGGTCGAAGGTATGGGTGGTGAAACGAAAAACGGGCAGGTCGCGCCTGCCCGTTTTCCTTTGTCGCTGCGTGGCGCCGTTACTTGGAGGCCTGCGTCAGTCCGCGTGCCTCCAGCATCGGTTCCACGCTGGGATCATGCCCGGTGAAATCGCGATACATCTGCGCAAAGTCCTTCGAATGGCCCTGGCCCAGGAAGCTGGCGCGGATGTGGTCGCCATTGGCGCGGGTCATGCCGCCGTTCTTTTCCACCCAGGCCCAACCATCGTGGGCCAGCACTTCGGTCCAGATATAGGCGTAGTAGCCGGCCGCGTAGCCGTTGTCCCAGATATGGCGGAAGTAGGGCGTCTTGTAGCGGGGCGGGATCAGGTCCGTGCGCAGGCCGGTTTCCGCCAGCGCCTTGGCTTCGAAGGCCATTGGCGGCTGTGCTGCCTCTTCAGGGTTCAGGGTGTGCCAGCGCATGTCGAGCATGGCCGAAGTCAGCGTCTCGCCCAGGCCCAGGCCCTGGTTGAACTTGCCCGCGGCCTGGATCTTGTCGAGCAGGCCCGCCGGCAGCGGCGCGCCGGTCTGATAATGCTTGGCGAAGTGGTTCAGCACTTGCGGCACGGTGGCGAAGTTCTCGTTGAACTGGCTGGGGAACTCCACGAAGTCACGCGCGGTGTTGGTGCCGGAAAGCGACGTGTACTTCTGGCTGGCGAAGAAGCCGTGCAGCGCGTGGCCGAATTCGTGGAACATCGTCGTCACGTTATCCCAAGTGGCGAGCGGAGGCTGGCCATCGGCGGGCGGATCGATGTTGAGCGTGTTGACGATCACCGGCTTGGTGCCGTTGATGTAGGACTGGTCGACGAAGTTGTTCATCCATGCGCCGCCCTTCTTGTTGGGGCGGGCGAAGGGATCATAGTAGAACAGCGCGAGCGACGAGCCATCCTTGTCGAACACTTCATAGACGCGCATCGACGGGTGATAGCCCGAAAGGTCGGTGCGGCGCTTGAAGGTGATGCCGTAAGTTTGCGTGGCGGCGTAGAAAACGCCGTTTTCCAGTACGTTCCACACCTCGAAGTACGGCTTGATCGCCGCCTCGTCGAGGTCGTACTTCGCCTTGCGAACCTTCTCCGCATAGTAGCTCCAGTCCCAGGGCTGAAGCGCATCGGTGACGCCATCCGCCTTGGCGGCTTCGGTCAGCAGGGCGGCCTCACGATCCTGCGTGGCGCGCAGGGCGGGGACGAAGCCCTTCATGAAGTCCATCGCCTGCTTGGGCGACGTGATCATCTGGTTGTACATGTTGAGCGTGGCGAAATCCGGCTTGCCCAACAGCTGCGCCTTCTTGGCGCGCGCCACTGCGATCTGGCTGACGATGCCGGTGGTGTCGTACTGATCGCTCGAACTGGTGCGATTGATGCTGGCTTCGAACACCTTCTTGCGGCTGTCGCGGTTGGTCAGCTGCGTCAGTACCGGCTGCTGGGTAAAGTTGAGCAGCGGGATCAGGTACTTGCCCGGCTTGCCCTGTTCTGCGGCGCGCTTGGCAGCTTCGGCGATGGCGGCGTCGCTCATGCCCTTCAATTCGGCGGCATTGTCGAAGACTACGCCGTGCGCGGCGGTGCCGGCGGTCAGCGTCTGGGAGAACTTGGTCTCCAGTGTGGCGATCTCAAGGTTTAGCTTCTTCAGTTCCACCTTCTGCGTGGCCGAGAGCAACGCGCCGCGATTGACGAACTTGGCGTAAGTGGTCGAAAGCAGCATCGCGTCTTCGCCGGTCAGCGCCTTGCCTTCGGCGCTGTCATGCACGGCCTTCACGCGGGCGAAGAGTGCATCGTCGAGATAGATGTCATCGTTGAGCGCGGAAATCTTCGGGCTGAGCGCGGTGTCCGCAGCGTCCAGCGTGCCATTGGTATTGGCTGAGGTCAGCTGGCTGAACACGTTGTCCACGCGATCGTACATGCTGCCCGCGCGTTCCATGGCGACCAGTGTGTTCTCGAACGTCGGCTTGGCCTTGTTGGTGGCGATTGCCTTGATCTCGGCGCGCTTGATGGCGATCGCAGCCTCGATCGCCGGCTGCCAGTCACTGTCCTTGTACTGTGAGAAGTCCGGCGCGCCGTAGGGCAGGGTGCTGGGCTGTGCGAAGGGGCCGGTATAGGCCGGGGCAGCGGCCTTCGGAGCTTCCTTGGCGAACGCAGTCATGGGGATGCCTCCAAGCAGGCCGGCGCCGAGTACGAGCGGGGCAGCGGCGGCCATGAGCCGGGTCTTCATCGGTCATTTCTCCTGGCGGCGGCAACCCGGAAAAGAGAAGGCAACCGGAACGTGGAGCCGAACAAACGGCCGCGTCCGGCGCGCTGGCATGGGCGCCGCAGTTGGTGGATGACCGGGGTTGAAGCGCAGAAAACAGCCACAGGCAAGCGCACTGGCGACCAATTGTGACAGGTTGCGCAAAGATGCTTGCCGGCTTTTCGGATCGCCAGAACTATGACGCCGGGGCGCAACATGCTTACGCCCCGGCGCCTCGACGGCCGCGGGATGCCTCTTGAAGAGGCTCTATCGCCGGCGGGGGATTCCGGCCCGGTCAGTTCGACCGGAAGCGACCGTTCGACCAAATCTGCATCGGCTGATCGCGGCCTTCGTCGTGCTGGCGCACGCGATCTTCAAGCTGGCGATCGAAGATCAGCGATCCGGTGCGGCGCGCAAAACGGCTGCGGCGGTAAGGAAGTTCTGCACCGATGTTCATGATCATCTCCTCTCAAGGCGGCAAACGCGGACTGTCGGCGTTGGTTCCCGACTTTGGTCCAGCATCAGGACTATCAGCCGACGGCGGGAAGGGGAAGCGGAAGGCGCGTTCCGTTCGCCGCATCGGCCAGCGTATACGCGTCCAGTTCTGCCAGAAATGCGCCCATCGCCTTGCGCAGCAGAGCGGTCAGGCCGCAGGCACCCCGCAGCAGGCAATTGTCGCAATCGGCGGGCTGGAGATTGGGTTCGGTGAGCCGCACGACTTCGCCCAGCGTGATCGCAATGGCCGGTCTGCCAAGTCGAAAGCCGCCGCCGCGACCGCGCACTGTTTCCAGCAATCCGGCGTTGCCCAGCAGGTTTACCACCTTCATCGCGTGATTGCGCGAAATGGCGTGTGCGTCGGCCACTTGCGCGATCGAGAACAGCCGGTCTGGATCGACAGCGGCATGAAGCAGGATGCGCAAGGCGTAATCTGTGTGCGCGGTAAGGCGCAAATCGCAGTCTCCGGATAATGATGCTTTTTGTTTACATCTTTTAGGGCTGCAGGTATAGATGTATTCAGTTTGCATCTTTAAGGAAGATTCGAGATGGCTGCTCCTCTCAGCGAAACCACCATTGCCTTGATCAAGGCTACTGCACCCGCGCTTCAGCAGCACGGTGTGGAGATCACGACGCGCATGTATGCGCGCCTTTTCGAGAATGAGGATGTGCGCGCCATGTTCGATCAGGCCGCGCAGGAATCGGGTGAGCAGCCACGCCGTCTGGCTGCAGCGATCCTTGGCTATGCACAGAACGTGGACAAGTTGCAGAACCTGACCGGCGCGGTTGCGCGCATGGTGCAGCGCCATGTCGATACCGGTGTGAAGGCGGAGCACTACCCGCTGGTGGCCGAAGCGCTGCTTCCCGCCATCCGCGATGTGTTGGGCGAAGCGGCGACGGACGAAGTGCTCGCCGCCTGGGGAGAAGCCTACTGGTTCCTCGCCGATATTCTGATCGGCAAGGAGGCCGATGCCTACGCCGAAATGGAAACGGCCTGATCCATCGCCCCCGAACGGATGAGTCGGTCCGTCGAGGGCGGATTTACCCTGGCAAACGTGCTTGCCGCATATGGACAAGCGCTTGCTTCTCGCCATAAGCACGCCGCCTCAACCGGGGGGTGTGACATTCGGATTCATAAATGGCTGGCGGCGATGGCCTTGGCGGGCGTCGCAACCGGGGCGACTGCGCAGGTCGCATCGGGGCAGGAGGATGTTCCCGCCCCGCGCGCGGGTGAGCGGACCGAAAGCAAATCGCTTTCGGCCGTTCAGGTGTTTGCCATGGCGGAAGAAGCGCGTGCGAAAGGCGATTTTCCCACCGCCGAAGTTGCCTATCGCGCGCTGACGCAGGATCGGGATCTTGAAGTCCGTACCGAGGCGCGCTTCCGCCTGGCGCTGATGCTGGGCGATCAATTGCATCGCTATTCGGATGCGGCCTTGGAATTGCGGCGCATTCTGGACGACAAGCCGGGGGCGGGGCGTGTGCGCCTCGAACTGGCGCGGATGCAGGCGCAGATGGGAAATCTGGCAGCAGCACGTCGCGAACTGCGCGCGGCGGAGGCATCCGGATTGCCGCCGGAAGTCGAGCAATTGGTCCGCTTCTACAGCCGTGCGCTCACCGCGAAAAAGCCGTTCGGCGGCTCGATCGAGGTGGCGCTGGCCCCCGACAGCAATATCAACCGCGCCACCCGGGGAGACAAGCTGGGCACGGTTATCGGCGACTTCACGCTGGACGACGATGCGCAGGCAAAGTCCGGCCTTGGGCTCGATGTGCGGGGGCAGGGCTACTTCCGGCTTGGAATTTCGAAAAGCGCGGAACTGATGACGCGCGTTTCAACCAGCGCGACGCTCTACAAGGATAGCCGTTTCGACGATATCTCGCTGGCGCTTCAGACGGGCCCTCAGTTCGTGTCTGGCGGGGATCTGGTAACGGTTTCGGCAGGTCCTACCTGGCGTTGGTACGGACTGGACCCCTATTCGCTGAACCTTGGCGGCAACGCAGCGATCCAACACCCGATGGGCAAGCGCGGGCAATTGCGCGTCGAAGGTGGCGCCAGCCATGTGACCAACCGCCGGAACGCCTTGCAGACCGGATGGGACTACACCCTTTCGACCAGCCTCGATCGCGCGTTTTCGGCTCGGTTTGGCGGCGGTCTCCAGTTCTATGGCTTTCGCGAGGCGGTGCGCGATCCGGGTTACTCGCTCGCAAGTGGCGGCGTGTCTGCCTATCTCTTTCGCGAATTGGGCCGAACCACGCTGGTCGGCACGGTCGGCTACAGCCACCTGGAAGCGGACGAGCGCCTGTTTCTTTATCCCAAGCGGCGGATCGAAGACCGCTACAACGCCAGCATCGCGGCAACCTTGCGCGCGCTTCACGTCGGTACTTTCGCGCCGCTGGTGCGCCTGAGGTGGGAGCGCAACCGATCGACCATCGAAATCTACGACTATCGCCGCGTGGCCGCCGAATTCGGCGTCACATCGGCGTTCTAGCAGCGCAGCAGGTCTCAGGCTCAGCGAGTACCCACGCCGCGCTCGAACTGGGATTGCAGGTTCGTCAGCGCTGATGGGGTGATCGGCGGCAGTTCCTGCGCCGTCTTGCCTTTCCGCAGGGCGGCGCGGTCCTTTTCGGAGGGATCGACCACGCGCACACGCACGGCGGCCTTGCCTTTTGCACGAATGCCCAGCGCTTCGGCGGCGCCGCGCGACAGGTCGATCACGCGGGCGCTTTCGCCGTAAGGGCCGCGGTCGTTGACGCGCACGAGGATGCGCCGGCCGGTATCGAGCGAAGTGACTTCGACATAGCTCGGCAGCGGCAGCGTCTTGTGTGCGGCGGTGATCCAGTCGGGGCGGAAGCGTTCGCCATTGGCTACCTGGTTGCCGGACTCCTTCCCGTACCACGTCGCATAGCCCAGAACGTCGTAGCCGGGCTGATTGGCGGGCGTGTACGTGACGCCGCGCACTTTGTAAGGCGGGCCGACGCGTACCGGCACATCGCTGACGGCGCGAAACTTCGTGCCACCGCCGCAGGCTGCCAGCGTCGAGACCAATGCAATTGCGAATATGGGCTTGAGCGCCCCCGTTAAACTGCCGCTCATGCCCGATCCCTAGCGTTGCATCCGGTGCCCTGTCCAATCGTCTTGACGCCGGGGAGGGGCGGACCGCCGGAACCGTGGACCGGATCGACCGGTTGTCCACCGCTGAAGGAGCGATGCATGTTCAAGTCCATAGCCGTGGCTGCGCGGGACCGGGGCCGAATGACGGAAGTATCCGCCGTGATCGCGCGTTTCGGGCTGGAATCGCTGGCGGTGCGGCTGGGGATAGGGGAGGGCGATGACGGTGCTGGTTCCGAGGCGCGCGATCTGCCCAGTCGCACCCGGCGCGGGCTGGAAGCGCTGGGGCCGACGTACGTGAAGCTCGGCCAGATCCTGGCAACCCGGCGCGACTTGCTGCCCGATCCATGGATCACCGCTTTCGAGCAGTTGCAAAGCGATGCGCCGCGTGTGCCGTTCGAGGAATTGCGCAGTGAAGTGGAGGCGGCGCTGGGCGAACCGCCCGAAAGTGCGTTCGCCCATTTCGATACCGAACCGCTCGCAGCCGCATCCATCGCGCAAGTCCACCGGGCGCGGCTGCACGATGGCAGGGAAGTGGTGGTGAAAATCCGCCGTCCGGGGATCCGCGCCCGGATGGAGGCGGACCTCAGGCTGATGCGTCATCTTGCCGCCTTGGCGGAGGCGCGCAGCGCCGTGGTTCGCCGGATGAAGCCGGCCGCCATGATCGAACAACTTGGTCGCGAGATTCTGGACGAACTCGATTTCACCAACGAGGGGCGCAATGCCGAACTGCTGCGGGCTGATCTCGCTTCGCTGGATCGCGTTACCGTACCGCGCATCCATTGGGAGTGGACTGGCGAGCAGGTGCTGGTCATGGACTACATCGATGGCGTGCCGCCGCGCGATCCGGAGGCGTTGAAGGCCGCCGGCATCGATCCATCGCGCATCGCTTCGCTTGGCGCGGAACTGGTGCTGGAGATGGTGCTGGTCAATGGGCGCTTCCACGCCGATCCGCATCCCGGCAACTTGTTGTGCCTGCGTCCCGAGACTGCGGGGGGGCGACGGGCTGGCGCTGCTCGATATGGGTTCTGTCGGCTTCGTCAGTCCGCGCCGGCAGCATGAATTCCTGACCTTTGTGCTCGCCTTGCGCAGTGGCGATCCCGGCGGTGTGGCGGACATGCTAGCCACATGGTCGGACGGCGGCGATGTTCCTCGCGAAAAACTGCTGCGGGCATCCGAACGGCTCGTGGCACGACATGGCACCGGGGCCTTGGTCCTGAATGCGATGGTCGCCGACTTCTTCCCACTGCTGCGGCAGGAAGGGCTGGTCCTGCCACCCGATCTGGTACTGATCTTCAAGGCGATGGTGACGATGGACGGCGTGCTGACCAGCATCGCGCCGGATTTCGACTTGTCGGACGCATTGGAACGCATGCGGGGCAAGCTCGTTGCTTCGCGGCTTTCGCGCCTTGCCGCGCCGGACAAGCTGGAAACGGCGCTACTGGAATTTTCGCGCCTAGCCGAGGAAGCGCCGCGCTTTCTGCGGGCCGCCTCTTCGCGAATGGAGGCTCCATCTCCTCCGCCGCGTGAGGAGGACACGGCTAAGGCTATCAGGCTGGCCGGATGGCTGGTCGGCGGAGCGGTGGTGTTTCACGCGCTCGCCGACCTGCTCATCCACTGGACTTGAGTTAGTGGCGGGCGGCCTCGGACTTGTCGCGCGCGGCCTTGAATTCCGAGCCCGACTTCCACTGCGGCCACTTGGCCGAGTTGGCGAGTTCTTCACCGATGGTGCGGATCAGTTCCACATCCTGCACGGCGCCTTCCATCTTCCAGTCGGGCGACCAGGCGTCGCAGGCCTGATGGTAGCACTGGCCGGTATAGGCATCGATCCACGCCTGTCCCGCCTTGATGCCGCCCTGCTTGAGATCGGAGGCGCCGGCGATGCCCATCATCAGCATGACCGGCACGCCGCGCTTGGCGAAGGAGAAGTGATCGGCGCGGTAGAACAGTCCGCGCTCGGGCAGGCTTTCCGGGGTGACGCGGCGGCCCTGCGTGGCGGCGACGCGGGCCATGTCGTCCTCCAGCGTATCCTGCCCCTTGCCGATCAGCGTCACATCGTTTGCGGCGCCGGCGGTCTGCAGCACGTCGATGGTGAGGTTGGCGACGGTCTTCTCCATCGGAAACACCGGGTTGGCGGCATAGAATTCCGAGCCCAGCAGTCCGCGCTCCTCGGCCGACCAAGCGGCGAACACCACCGTGCGCTGCGGCGCGGCTTCCGCCTTCATGACGCGGGCGATGTCGAGAATGCCGGCAATGCCGATGCCGTCGTCATTGGCGCCCGCGCGGTAGATGCGACCCTGCGCATCGGGAGCGCCCTTGCCATAGGCGTCCCAGTGGGCGCCGAACATCACCACTTCGTTCTTGCGTGTCGTACCGGGAATCTGCGCCAGCACGTTGTGGCTCATGACCTCTTCGTGGTTCACTGGCACGTCGGCATCGAAAGTCACGCCCTTGAGGTCCACGGGCTTGAAGTCCGGGCGGCGTGCCGCGGCCGAAAGCTTGGCAAGGTCCAGCCCCGCCGAAGCGAACAGCCGCGTCGCCGCATCGGCGGAAAGCCAGCCCTGCAGGGCAAGGCTGGTGAGGTGGTCCGGCTGGCGCACGATGTCGTAATTCTCGCCGCCTGGGCTGGTGACCACGTTCCAGCCATAGCCGGCACCGGCCGTGTCATGAACGATCAGCGCACCGATCGCCCCCTGACGTGCTGCTTCCTCGAACTTGTAGGTCCAGCGGCCGTAGTAGGTCATCGTCCGGTCGCCGAACTTGCCGGCGGCGGGCTCGCCCTTCTTTGCGTAGAAGTCCGGGTCGTTGATGAGGAAGACGACGACCTTGCCTTTCAGGTCCGTGCCCTTGAAATCGTCCCAACCGCGTTCGGGCGCCTTTACGCCATAGCCGACGAAGACCACTGGAGCGCCAGCGATACGCGCACTGTCGTCAGGGCGGATGGTGGAGATGTAGATGTCCTTGGCGACCGAGACGGGCATGGTGCCCTTGGGGCCTTTGAACGCCAGAGCCCTGGGTGCACCCAGCGTGGTGTGCAGCAGCGGCACTTTCTGCACCCACTGTCCGTCAGGTCCGGCCGGCTGAAGGCCGATGTCCTGAAAACGTGCGATCAGATAGCCGATCGTGCGTTCCTCACCCACGGTGCCTGGTGCGCGGCCTTCGAACGTGTCGGATGCCAGCGTCTTCACATCGGCGACCATCCGGTCGGGATCGATCGCTTCCTTCGCGATGGCAGGGTGGGACACGGAGGCGAGCAGCGCCGCGACGGCCATGGCGGGGGGCGCCAGAAGGGGGGATATTTTCATGGCCCCCGCTTTTAGGCGCGGAGGCAGGGTAGGCAAGGGCGCTTAACGCAACTCCAACACCATGAACTGGTTGTGCGGGCTCGATTCGTAATCCGCGAAGGGCGGGCAGGATAGGAACCCGCTCTTGCGGTAGAGGTCGATGGCCGGCTGGTGAAGCGGGGAGGTGCCGGTCTCCAGATAAAGCCGCTCCAACCCTCGGTCGCGCGCCTCGGCAACGACGTGATCGATCAGCGCGCGGCCGACGCCGGTGCCCCGCGCTTCCGGAGCGGCGCGCATCGACTTCACCTCGCCATCGCCGTTACCCAGCAGTTTGAGCGCAGCAAAACCCACCAGCTTTTCGCCGCGCCATGCGGTCCAGAAGGTCACTGCGGGTTCGGCCAGGCCGCTCGCATCGAGTGCGAAGGCGTGTTCGCCCATCACCGCAGCCAGTTCGGCAAGGTGATGGGCAAGCAACTCGGCGACGTAAGGTGCGGTCGGGTCGTCGACCCGTAAATCCACCGCGATCACTTCGGCTGATAGGTCTGTTCTGGGCCCGGGAAGGCACGCGCGCGGACTTCTTCGGCATACTTGGCGGCAGCTTCCGATACCAGCGTGGCCATGTCGGCATAGCGCTTCACGAAACGCGGCACCCGGTCGAACATGCCGAGCATGTCCTCGGCGACCAGCACCTGCCCGTCGCACTGTGCGGAGGCGCCGATGCCGATCACCGGGATTTCAAGGCTCTGGGTCAGCGAGATGGCGATCGGTTCCACCACGCCCTCCACCACGACGGAGAATGCGCCGGCCCCAGCCACGGCCTTGCCGTCGGAGATGATCTTGGCATGCTCTTCCTGGCTGCGGCCGCGCGCGCCATAGCCGCCCAGTGCATTTACGGCCTGCGGAGTGAGGCCGATATGCGCCATCACCGGAATGCCGCGGCTGGTCAGGAAGGCAATCGTTTCCGCCATGGCGACGCCGCCCTCAAGCTTCACCGCCGCGCAGCCCGTCTCCGCCATGACCCTAGCGGCCGACGCGAAAGCCTGTTGCGGGCTTTCTTCGTAAGAGCCGAACGGCATGTCGACGACCACGAGCGAATGATAGCTGCCGCGCACGACAGCGGCGCCATGGGCGATCATCATGTCGAGAGTGACGGGCAGGGTTGAGGGTAGGCCGTAGATGACCTGTGCCAGCGAATCTCCCACCAGCAGGATGTCGCAGTGTTCGTCGAGGATCTGCGCCTGGCGGGCGGTGTAGGCGGTCAGCATGACCAGCGGGTCGGCCGTGAGGCCGCCGGCCTTGCGGCGCTGGATGGCCGGGACCGTCAGGCGCTTCATCGGTGCCGGGGTGGGGTTGGCGCGGCTGGTCGCGGTGTCGAGCTGGAAGGTCGTGGACATGACCGGTCTTCTAGCGGGCCGCAACCGGCGGGAAAACCCCGGAACGGCGATCCTTGCAGAGTGGTCCCTTCGTATGGACCAGATGCAGTAAATATGGGGAACCAACCGCCTTAACGCTTGCGATACCGCGGCAGCACGCTAGCGTCGCCGCCATACAAGAACTCGGGGGTCCAATAATGTTCGGACGCGTAAAACCGCTGGACGCCATTCTGGCGACCGCGGAAAAGAAATCTCTTCACAGGACGTTGGGGCCTGTCCAGCTGACGCTGCTTGGCGTCGGCGCCATCATCGGTACCGGAATTTTCGTTCTCACCGCCGCTGCGGCCCAGAAGGCTGGCCCGGGCATGATGTGGAGCTTCGTGATCGCCGGCGCCATCTGCGCGGTGGCGGCGCTTTGTTACTCTGAACTGGCGTCCATGGTGCCGGTGTCGGGCTCTGCCTATACCTACAGCTATGCCGTCGTCGGCGAACTGCTGGCCTGGATGGTTGGCTGGGCGCTGATCCTGGAATATGCGGTTGCCGCGTCGGCCGTTTCGGTCGGCTGGTCGGGCTACTTCATGGGCCTCTTGAAAAGTCTGACGGGGTTCGAATTACCCGCCTTACTTTCCTCCGGTCCCGCATGGTCGCTTTCGGGCGTCGATTTCAGCCATGGCATCATCAACGTCCCCGCCATCTTCGTGGCATTGGCGGTGACGGCGCTTCTGGTGATCGGCACCAAGGAAAGCGCCACTTTCAACGCCGTCCTGGTCGCGATCAAGGTCAGCGCGCTGACGATGTTCATCATCTTCACGCTGCCCATGATGAAGGGGGAGCACTTTGCGCCCTTCGCGCCCAACGGTTGGTTCGGCCCGGCAGGCAGCAGCGGCCTTGGCATCGTGGGGGCGGCGGCGTCGATCTTCTTCGCCTACGTGGGATTCGACGCGGTTTCGACCGCGGCTGAAGAAACCAAGAACCCGCAGCGCAACGTGCCGATCGGCCTGATCGGCAGCCTTGCCCTTTGCACCGTGTTCTACCTGCTGGTCGCTGCCGGTGCCATCGGCGCGGTCGGCGCGCAGCCGACTGCGCTGGGCGTGCAGCCCGGTTCGGCCGAGTTCGCGGCGCAGTGTGCCGCCCTCGCCAAGCAGGGGCAGGTGCCGCTGGTCTGCTCGAACGAGGCGCTGGCCCACGTTCTGCGCTCCATCAACTACACCGTTGCCGGTGACCTGATCGGTCTTGCGGCCAATCTTGCTCTGCCGTCGGTCATCCTGATGATGCTCTACGGCCAGACCCGCATCTTCTTCGTGATGGCGCGTGACGGCCTGCTTCCCGAGAAGCTGGCGACCGTTCACCCGAAGTGGAAGACGCCGCACATCGTGACGATCATCACCGGCGTGTTCGTGGCCATTGCCGCCGCGCTGCTGCCGGTTGGCCAGTTGGCCGACATCTCGAACTCGGGCACGCTGTTCGCGTTCCTGATGGTGTCGATCGCGGTGCTTATCCTGCGCGTGCGCGATCCGAAGCGTCACCGTCCGTTCCGCACGCCGCTGGTGTGGGTGGTTGCGCCTATCGCGATTCTGGGCTGCGTGATCCTGTTCTTCAACCTGCCGTTCGAAGCGATGATGGTGCTCCCCGTCTGGGGTGGCATCGGCCTGATCGTCTACTTCGCCTACGGCTACCGCAAGAGCCACATCGGCCGTGGTTTCGTGGAAGTTCACGAAGCGGATGTCGATGCGCCGCCGCAGCCGGTTCCACCGGTGTAAGGCAATCTACCATTGATAAACGGGAAAAGGGGGCTTTACGGCCCCCTTTTTCTTGATGCGTTGACATCGTCGGCTCGGGGTTGCCCACTTTTACGAACTGACTACCCCGGAATTATCCACAATATTGCCCACAGACCGAACCCCTTCTCGGTAGGATCAAATTAACCAGTTGGTGGCACTCTCACGTCAGGCACAGATAAAGAACTCAGGCATTGTCATGGCAATCATCAAGGCCCTGATCCCGGCATTCCTGCTCACCTGGGTGGTTTCGCTGGTCATTGGCTCCCAAGGCTCCAGCGGTGGCATGCTGGCAATCACCCATACCTTCTACCAAGGGCATGAACTCTACTGGTCCTGGCCGTTGTTCCTGGGCGCTACCGGGCTTGCCTGGGCGATCTTCTCGCTGCTTGAGTAGCTTTGGCGGAGCGAAGCGTCCGGGCCGGCGTTGAGAATGCATGTCCTTTCCTGTCGACCGCATTGCATTATCGCTCCTGCTGCTCGCCTGCGTTATTCTGGCGGGGCTGAACTGGTTGCAGGATCATCCGGAAGACAACCCTTGGGCACCGCTGACGCTGGATGAGCAGCCTGGCTGGGCTACTGGCCGCAAGCTGGCGGCCTTGCGCGCGGACCTTGTCGCCTGCCGGGCTTTTCTGGACCGAAGCGGACTGCCGAACCGGCCATTGCCGCCCGAGGGAGCCGGCGCATGTCGCCGCGAAGATCGCGGACCTCTCTTGCTCCCTGATGCAACATTGAAGCCGCAGCGTGCAGAGGCGACCTGCGCGGTGGATGCGGGCATGGCGTTCTGGTTGCGGCACGTCGTTCAGCCGCAGGCCGAAGCGATGTTCAGCAGTCCCGTGATACGGATCGAGCACCTTGGCACCGTGAATTGCCGCCGCATTGGCAACGGGGCAAAAGGTGCGTGGAGCGAACATGCCACGGGCAATGCGATCGACGTTTCCGCATTCGTGCTTGCAAACGGCCGCCGCGTCGAGGTCAAGCGCGACTGGAAGGGCGGTGTGGACGATGCCGCGTTCCTGCATGCGGTGCGGGATGGGGCCTGTGGCAGCTTCTCCACGGTGCTCTCACCCGATTACAACGCTGCGCACGCCGATCACCTGCACCTTGACCAGGCGAGGCGGACAGGTGGTTGGAAGGCTTGTCATTAGCGTTGGAGCAGCACGCACGGAAGCTGTGATGGCTATCCTGCGTCAGGTGCTTGGGCGATTATTGATGTGTCGGGGGAGCAAGCTAAGTGCTTGAAAAGACTGGTGACCCCTACGGGAATCGAACCCGTGTTTCAGCCGTGAGAGGGCCGCGTCCTAACCGCTAGACGAAGGGGCCATTATGGCCAGTCGCGACCGTCTGAAGACCGTCGGTAATGGTGACCCCTACGGGAATCGAACCCGTGTTTCAGCCGTGAAAGGGCCGCGTCCTAACCGCTAGACGAAGGGGCCATCAAAGGCATTTTACCTGCACTCAGCGCACCGAAATGGTGACCCCTACGGGAATCGAACCCGTGTTTCAGCCGTGAAAGGGCCGCGTCCTAACCGCTAGACGAAGGGGCCATTCCGAGCTGCGCCGGAGGCAGGACCGGCCCTCTAGCGGGGGTCCTACGGGGGGTCAACCCCCTCAGATCAGAAAAATGAATTCTTCGTGGCGGTTGTTGAAATCAGTCCAGGAAAGCCGCGTCGTCGACATGCAATTCCGCCTGCGGGCGACTGCCCCAATCGTCGATTTTCGCGCGTCCTGCCAGCCAGAGCCGGCGCCCTTGAGAGGCGTGGAGCAATGCCTGGCCCATGTCGGATTCGGCGGCGCGGAAAGCCATGGCCTTGAAACGGCCTCCATCGTTGCCGCTGACGATCAGGCGCACGTGATCGGCGCCCACGGTATCGGCCTTGATCACCCGTACCGGCCCCACAGCCACGCGGGGGCCGGGCCACCCCATTCCATAGGGGCCAGCGCTTTCCAGGGTTTCCACCAGTTCAGGCGTAAGGCCGCCGGGGGCAAGCGCGAGGTCGAGCAGCATGGATTGATGCGCGCTGGCCAGCGCAACGTCGTTGGCAAGCCGCGAATCGAGCCAATCCCCCAGCGCGTCCAGCTTGTCCGGCGCGATGGTCAGCCCGGCCGCCATCGCGTGCCCGCCACCGGCGACCAGCAATCCTGCCTCACGCGCGGCGATGATGGCGGCGCCAAGATCGACACCGGAGATCGAGCGACCTGAACCCTTGCCCTGTCCGGCCTCATCGGCGTCGAGGGCGATGACCAGGGTCGGCTTTCCGGTCTTTTCCTTGATGCGACCCGCCACGATACCGATAACGCCGGGGTGCCAGCCGGTACCGGCGGCGACGATAACGGCGCGGTTGTGTTGTGCGGCCAGCTGCGCTTCGGCGGCTTCCTGTACCGCCTGTTCGATGGCGCGGCGCTCGTCGTTCAGGCGCGACAACTGTGCGGCGATGTCGCGGGCCTCGTCAGCGTCGGTGGTGGTCAGCAGGCGCACGCCCAGCGTTGATTCGCCCACGCGACCGCCCGCATTGATCCGTGGGCCCAAGGCGAAGCCGAGGTCGGAGCAGGTGGGCGCGCGGTTGAGGCGACTGGCGTCGATCAGGGCCGACATGCCGACATTGTCGCGCCGGGCCATGATCTTGAGGCCCTGCGCCACCAGCGCGCGATTGAGGCCATGCAAGGCGGCAACGTCGGCCACGGTGCCGAGGGCGACAAGGTCCAGCAAGGCGAAAAGATCGGGTTCGCGGCGGTCTGCGAAGAAGCCCCGGCGGCGAAGCACGCGCACGGTGGCAACGGCCAGCAGGAACGCCACGCCCACGGCGGCAAGGTGGCCGTGGCTGGCGGCCAGTTCGCTTTCGTCCAGTCGGTTGGGGTTCACCAGCGCCATTGCGCGGGGAAGCACCGCTGCGCACTTGTGGTGGTCCACCACCACGACGTCGACGCCGGCGTTGCTTGCCATTTCCAGCGCTTCGTAGGCCATGGCGCCGCAGTCGACAGTGACGATCAGGCTGGACCCTTCGCCGGCGATTCGCACCAGGGCCTCGCCGCTGGGGCCATAACCCTCCAACAGGCGATCGGGGATGTAATAGCGCGCCTCATGCCCCAGTTCGCGCAGAAGAAGGATGAGCAAGGCGGCGCTGGTGGCGCCGTCCACGTCATAGTCCCCGTAGACCGTGACAGTCTCGTTCGTCTGCACGGCTTGCGCCAGACGTTCCGCCGCCGCGTCCATGTCGCGGAATTCCGAAGGGTCCGGCAGGAAACTGCGCAGAGAGGGATTGCGATGGCGCTCCAGATCCTCGCGCGGGACGCCGCGCGAAAGCAGCAACTGGGTGACGATATCGTCGGTAAGCCCGCCCCCGAAGCCGGCGCCGGGCTCGGAAAGGTCCATGTTGCCGCCGCGCCAGCGCCAGGATTTGCCGGAGAGAGAGCGGTCGATGCCCAAAACGGATGTGGATCGTGAAGCCATCCTGGCCGGTTATACCAGCGGGAAGCCGACGGGAAGACAGGGTTATGATCTGGGCATGGTTCTGGCCGGAATGATGACTAGGGAACGGCCGGCGCGGAGAGTATAGTCAGGAAAAAGGGCCGAGGAGAGGGCTGCCATGACCACAAGCGCAGAACATGCGATGCGTCTGCCTGCCGGGCGGGAGGGCTGAGCGATGCTGGCGATCATCTGGCACAGCCGCACCGGCGCTGCGCGCGCAATGGCCATCGCCATCGCGGAAGGGGCAGGGCAGTCGTCCTACCTGCTACCCGCCGCGGAAGCCATGCCCGCGATCCTGCTGGGCGCGAGCGGGTATATCTTCGTCTGTCCCGAAAACCTGGGCACGATGTCCGGAATGATGAAGGAAATGTTCGATCGCAACTATTACCCGCTGCTCGGCAGGCTCGAAGGGCGCCCCTATGCCACTGCGATTGCCGCCGGCTCGGACGGCGCCGGCGCGCAGGCGCAGGTAGACCGGATCGTCACCGGATGGCGGCTGAAGCGCGTTGCAGAGCCTTTGATCGTGCATCTGAATGCGCAAACGCCGAAGGAGATTCTTGCCGAAAAAACCGTCTCGCACGGTGATCTCGATGCGTGCTGCGAGCTGGGCATGGCCTTTGCGGAAGGTCTGGCGTTGGGGATCTTCTGACGAGCGTTGCGGGTTAATCCCTGTTCATCGATGTAAATCGAACTCGACGGCGTGTGAACATTGATGCCAAGTGGCCGTGTGGAAACGGATAATCCGGAAAGCATCGGTCTTCGCAACGCTGGCGCACTGTCGCGTCCTGCGGCGATGGGTGTCTCGCTGCTGTTTGCGCCCCCGTCGCGGCCATCGGTTCCAGATATCGAAGCCCTCCTGTCGGTGGGAGAGCACAGTGCCCCTACGGCACGGATCAGCTACAGGCCGCCCGATGAGGAGGGGTGGCTGGAATTGTTGGCAAGTGGGCTGACGTTCAATATCTCCGGCCTCTCGCCTGCCATCGGCGCGGCGCCAATGGCGGTGCAGCACGTCTATGGCTTTGCGCATCAGCCCGAGCTGGATGGTCTTGAGGCGATAGGCCTGGTGCCCAGCGACCATATTGCAGGCGGAGGAACGATGCCCCCCGTCGTTCGCACGCTGGTGGGCCTTGCCACGGCCTTGAGTTTGCAGCTGCCGGTTACGGCGATTGCATGGCATTCGGCCGGAACGGTGATGGAACCGGGTTATTTCACGCGGATTGTCACGAGCTGGCTCAGCGGCGGTGCTTTCCCTGCGCTGGGCTTGGCGGCCCTGGTGTCAGCGGCAGACGGCAGCATCACCAGCCACGGGCTGGAGGTATTCTGCGGTCAGGAATTCCAGCTTGAGGCGGGGCAGAACGGGGCGAGCGCCGATAGCGTGAAGCTGGCGCTGCGGGTGGCCGATCACCTCGTTCGTCGCGGACCGGTAAAGTCGCCCACTTCGATCGAGGGTACGGCGTTGCTTGCGGAACCTTCGCAAGTCGGCAAGCTGGTATGGATCTGGCGCCAGGATTGACGGACACGAAAGTGCTGGCGGCCGGGGCAGGGCAAGGCAAGTCATGCCCCCCATCCCCGGCCGTAGCGGATCAGACTATGCCGGCACGTGCACGCAAATTGGCTTTTGCCGACTGATACTGTGCTTCCAGAGCGGCAACGCGATCCGAAACGGACTCGATCCGCTCGACCGCGCCGACGCCCTGTCCGGCGCCCCAGATGTCCTTCCACGCCTTTGCCGCGGTGTTGCCGCCGGATCCGAAATCCATCGTGTTCTTGTCGCCTTCGGGAAGATTGGCGGGATCGAGTCCGGCAGCGACGATCGAGGAGCGCAGGTAGTTTCCGCTAACCCCGGTGAAGAGGCTGGAATAGACGATGTCGGACGCATGGCTGTCGACGATGGCCTGCTTGTAGCCTTCCGTTGCGTTGGCTTCCGTCGTGGCAATCCACGGGCTGCCGACATAGGCGAAATCGGCACCCATGGCCTGTGCGGAAAGGATCGAGCGGCCGCAAGCTATGGCGCCGGAGAGTGCCAGCGGACCTTCGAACCAGGCGCGGATTTCCTGCATCAGCGCGAAGGGGGATTGGGTTCCCGCGTGGCCGCCGGCTCCCGCCGCAACCGCGATCAGGCCGTCCGCGCCCTTTTCCACCGCCTTGCGGGCGAAGCGATCGTCGATCACGTCATGCATGACCAATCCGCCCCAGCCGTGCACTGCCGCGTTGACTTCGGGGATCGCGCCCAGCGAGGTGATCACCAGCGGAACCTTGTGCTTTTCCAGAACCTTCAGGTCTTCCTCAAGCCGGTTGTTGCTCTTGTGGACGATCAGATTGACTGCGAGCGGTGCCGTGCAACCATCTGTTTCTTCGGCAATTCTGTGCAGCCACTCGTCAAGCTGGCTGGCGGGCCGGGCGTTGAGCGCCGGAAAGCTTCCGACGATTCCCGCGCGAAGCTGCGCGATCACCAGTTCGGGGCTGGAAACGATGAACATCGGGGCGGCAATCACGGGGAGGCGCAGGTTGGCGAAAAGCGCAGGCAGGGTCATGTCCGGTCCGTTTAAGTGATCGATTAAACTGCGGCATAATCGGCTGCCGTCATCCTGTCGAGAGCGGCGCAGCGCCACGGCGTTACCGCAGGCGTTCGGGGCGTTGATGCGTGACCTTGCTCTGTGACGGTGTAATAGACAGCACTGTCGACCACTAATGGGCCAATCAACGGCCGGGACTAGGAGAGGATTTCACCATGGCCGAAGCGGCAACCGCCACGCTCGACTGCTCCGACATCGACCAGTATCTCGGAAAGGTCATCGATTCCTCGCCCATCCGCGAGCCGTTGGGCAACAACGATATTCGCCGCTGGGTGCAGGCGATGCACTATGCGAACCTGCTTCACTTCGATCCCGCCTATGCGGCTGCCAGCCGCTTTGGCCGCCTGGTCGCGCCGCAGAGTTTCCCGATCGTCATGGACGATGGCCACGGCACCGCACCGTCCTGTGTCGGGTGCATTCCCAATTCGCACCTGCTCTTCGGCGGCGACGAGTTCTGGCACTATGGCCCGCGCGTCTTTGGGGGCGACACCGTCACGAACGAGCGCATTCCGTTCGACTATGTGGTGAAGAACACCGGTTTCGGGCCGACCTGCTTTCAGCGCGGCGATAACTTCTATCGCAACCAGCACGGCGATCTGATTGCCAAGCAGCGCTCCACTGCCATCCGCTACCTTGCCCACGCGGGCGGCGACACGGTCAATACTGCCGAGTTTGACGAGCCGGCGTGGACGGACGAGGAACTGGAAAAGCTGGAGGAGCGCAAGTTCGCGTGGATCCAGATGATCCACGACCTTGGTCACAAGGAACGCTGGTGGGACGACGTGAACGTGGGCGATCAGCTGCCCGAACGCGTCTTCGGCCCGCACACCGTGGCCAGCTTCACCACCGAGTGGCGTGCCTATCTGTTCACGACCTGGGGCACGCTGGACCGCCGCGAGCTTGACCTTGCCGCGCTTGGATTCACGCCGGAAATGGCCGGTCACGAGAACGATCCCCACATGGAACGGATCAACCCCGAACTGACTGACGGCGCCTATTTCGGCCCTTCGCGTGGTCATCTGTTCCCCAAGTACGCGCGCAAGATCGGCATGCCCCGCGCGTATGGTTATGGCGCTTCGATGGGGGCCTGGGTGACGGACTATCTGGCCGGATGGGCCGGCGAATGGGGCATGGTGGTTCATTCCACGGCGAACTATCGCGGCCCGGCGCTTTCGGGGGACGTCACGATCCAGACGGCCGAAGTGGTGGACAAGATGGTGGATGAGGACGGCCGCCATCTCGTTCAGGTCAAACACAAGATGGTCAACCAGAAAGGCACGCTGATGTGTGCCGGCCTGGCCGAGATTTCGCTGCCGAAAAAGCCGGGCTAAGCCGTCAGGCGGCCCCTGCGGCGATCGGCAAATCGGGTGCGGCTCTGGGATCGGGGCCGTACCCATTGGTGCCTTTGGTGCCGGGCGCCAGCAGCAAAATCAGGTAGACGAAGCCGAATGCCGGGAACAGCACCCAGTCCAGATAACGGGTGACCGCTTCGATGTTCCCGCGGGCTCCCCATCCGGCGGTGCGGGTCACCATTTCCAGTACGAGGTTCTGGATCGCTACGAGCAGCATCGGCAAGCTCCACCACCCGCGATAGCCGATGTCGTGCATCCGCCGCGCAAAGAGTGCGAAGCCCGGCAGAATGGCCAGAATCGTGATCGTGAATCGTACCCATTCCAGTCTGTCGCTGGAACCCGTCAGCGCACCGATCATGTTGGTTACGATGTTGACCGAAACGACCAGCACAAACCATGCGATCAGCTCTCTACGCGCGGCCCGCCCGGACAGGGTGAACGTTCGCCTTACCGACTGGGCAGCGAGTTTTAGCCAAATTCCAAGCGCATTTTTCATGAAGCTGAGTGAATCCCGTGGGTGCTGGCGTCGAGTCCAATGCGCTCTGCGTTTTCCGACATGCGCATCGGAAACAGCACCGAGGCCATGAGTGCGGCGATGGCGCTTACCACGGCAGACCACAGACTCACCACGCCCAGGCCCACGGCTTGGGCAAAGACCTGGGAAACCATCGTATAGCCATGGGCATATCCCGTGCCGCCGAGTTCCGGGCTTTGAAACACTCCGATCAGCAGCGCTCCGGCTGCACCGGACAATCCGGCCGAGGCGAAGACGCCCAGCGCATCGTCGATTCGCAAGCGACGGAGCAATGCCAACCCTTGCAGCGCGATCAGCGATCCAAGCACGCCAAGAACCAGCGCGGCGCCGGGCGATACGTAGCCGGCGCCGGACGCTATCGCGGCCAGCCCGGCAAGAATGAAGGTGCTCGGAGTGGCGGTGGTCTCCCCGTGATTGCCGATAAGGCGACGGGCACCCAGACCGGTCAGCAAGGCGGCGGCCATCGCGACATGGGCGTTGATCGCGGCGGCAGCGGCCGAATCGCTGGCGGCGAGCGCCCAGCCTCCGCAAAGGCCAAGCCCGCCGATCCAGAGCAGTGCGCCACCCACCAGTGCCGCGGGCGAACGGTTCCGGCTTTCCGGTGTGACCAGCCGTCGTCCCATCATCAAGGCCACCACCAGCGAGGAGACCCCTGCAGCGACGAAAACCGCCAGTCCACCCGACCAGTCGAGCGTGCCGACCGAACTCGCCAGCCATCCGCCACCCCACATCCAGTGCGCAATCGGGGCGCCGACCATGAGCGACCACAATCCGCAGAACAGCAGCACCCATCCGAAGCGCGCGCGTTCTGCCCAGGCGCCGGTCATCAGGACGGGGGCAAGGGTGGCGACAGCCAGTTGGAACAGCACGAAGGCGCTTTCCGGGATTGCGGTGCCGGGGCGCAGCACGCCAAGTTGGATCAGCATCCAGGCATTACCGGCGCCGATCCAGCCGCCGCTGACATCGCCAAACGCCAACGTGTATCCGACGATCGTCCACGTCAGCGTCACTACCGCTGCGATCGCGAGAGCCTGGAACCGCACGGACAGGGCGTTCCCCGCGCGCAGTCGGGCCGAATAGACGATCGCGATGCCGGGCAGGGCAGCCAGCAACACGAGTGCGGCGGCTGCCAAAAGCCATGCGGTGTCGCCGCTGTCCGCCACGTGGGCCGGTTCCGTCGCCTGAGCCATGCACGGCGCCACGTCCAGCAGGCCTGCAACAGGCAGCGCTACGGCAAGCGTAGTCCGCTTGATCATGATATTCCCCCCGGCACCGCCAGAGCGGCGGCTCAATCTGGGAAATGACTTAGTGCAGGAACTCGGCGCGCGACAAGCGCAAGGCCGTGACGGTCACGGTAATTCGGGCAGCACCTGGTCGGGAGGGCGATGGCCGTCCACCCAGAAGCGGATGTTGGCGATGACGCGTTCGCCCGCTGCGCCGCGACCTTCGAACGTCGCACTGCCGAGATGGGGAAGCGCGACGAGGCGCGGCAGGGCCAGCAGGCGCGGATTGACCGTGGGTTCGTTCGCAAAGACGTCCAGCCCGGCTGCCCCGATGCGGCCTTCGGAAAGTGCCGCGATCAGGGCCTCTTCATCCACCAGCTGTCCGCGACCGGTGTTGATGAGGCAAGCCGTTGGCTTCATCCGTGCCAACCGATTGGCGTCGATCAGCGGCACGCCGTTGGGAAGGGCGGGGCAGTGGAGCGTGATGATGTCGCTTTCTGCCAAGAGGCGGTCCAGATCGGATTCGAAACGGGCGCCAAACATCGTTTCCAATGCGGAAGGCAGGCGGCGTCGGTTGTGGTAGGTCACCTCCAGTCCGAAAGCGCGGGCGCGGTGTGCCACGGCCTGGCCGATGCGCCCCATGCCGACAATGCCGAGTCGTTTGCCGGAAAGCGCATGGCCCAGCATTGCCGAAGGCCCCCATCCGTCCCACTCCCCGGCATGGAGCACGGCCTGGTTCTCGCCGAAACGGCGCATCGTGAAGAGAATTAACGCCAAGGTGAGGTCGGCGGTGTCGTCCGTGAAGACGCCGGGCGTGTTGGTGACGACGATGCCGCGCGCGCGGGCCGCCTCCACGTCGATATGTTCGGTGCCGGCGCCGAAGTTGGCGATCATGCCGAAATGTTCGCCGGCCTGGGCGATCAGGTCCGAGTCGATGCGATCGGTGACGGTGGGGACCAGAACGTCGCATTCACGCATGGCCTCTGCCAATGCATCGCGCGACATCGGGGTGTCGGTGAGGTTCAGGGCCGCATCGAACAATTCGGCCATGCGCGCCTCTACCGCCGGAAGCAGGCGCCGCGTGACGACGACGCGAGGGCGTCCGTCGGTGCGGTGTGCCAGATCGGTCTCGGTAACCAGGGTCATGTCGGCAACGGGCTAGGCCTTCCACAGGCGGTGGGTCAAGCGGCCTTGAAGCCATGCGGCTCGGCAAGGTATGAACGTGCCATGTTTCGAGGAAATTCCTTCCGGCTGCGTGCGGCCGCATATGCTGCCATCGCCGGCGGGTTCGCCTGCGCCGTTGCGGCACCAGCCATGGCCGCTGACGACGGCAAGGTGCCTTATTGGGCCTCGATCGATGCCGATATCGCCAACCTGCGGGTCGGCCCCGGAGAATCTTACAAGATCGACTGGGTGTACCGCCGCCCGCATCTGCCGGTGAAAGTGATCCGGCGCGAAGGTCCGTGGCGTCTGGTCGAGGATCCGGACGGCGCGCAGGGCTGGATGCGCGATTTGCTGTTGTCGCGCACCCGTTCCGCGATGGTCCGTTCGAAAGGCGTGATCGATATGCGTGCGGAGCCGAAGTCCTCATCTGCCATGCTGTGGCGCGTCGAACCCGGAGTCGTGGGGCTGCTGGGTGAATGCAAGGACGGTTGGTGCACGTTCGATGCCGCCGGTCACAAGGGCTTCGTAGACCAGAACGACCTATGGGGCGCTGGTTCGCTCTAAGGATTATACGCCATTTTATTGAGATAAAAGAAAAACCCCCGTCGTTTCCGGCGGGGGTTTCTTCTTGAGAGCTGAATTTCGCGATCAGGCGAGTTCGACTGCCACCGCCGTCGCTTCTCCGCCGCCGATGCAGAGCGAGGCGACGCCCTTCTTCAGGCCCTTTTCCTTCAGGGCATTGATGAGGGTGACGATGATGCGGGTGCCCGAAGCGCCGATCGGGTGGCCAAGGGCGGTAGCGCCGCCGTGGACGTTCACCTTGTCATGCGGGATGCCAAGGTCGTGCATCGCGAACATGGCGACGCAGGCGAAGGCTTCGTTCACTTCGAACAGGTCAACGTCCGAAAGCTGCCAGCCCACCTTGTCCATCAGTTTGGTGATCGCGCCGACCGGAGCGGTGGTGAACTTGGCGGGCTCCTGCGCATGGGCGGCAACGCCAACCACGGTGGCAACCGGGGCAAGGCCCTTGGCGTCGGCCACGCTCTTGCGCGTCATTACCACAGCAGCAGCGCCGTCGGAGATCGAGCTGGAGGTGGCGGCCGTGATCGTACCGTCCTTGGCGAAGGCGGCCTTCAGCGTGCGGATCTTGTCCGGATTGCCCTTCGGCGGCTGTTCGTCAGTGTCGATCACCAGATCACCCTTGCGGGTCTTCACGGTAACGGGGACGACTTCTTCCTTGAACGAACCGTTGGCGATCGCCTCCTGCGCGCGGCGCAGCGACTCGATCGAGTAGTCGTCCTGGTTCTCGCGGGTGAGCTGGTACTCGTCCGCGGTCACCTGAGCGAAGGAGCCCATCGAGCCGCCTTCGTAGGCGTCCTCAAGGCCATCGAGGAACATGTGATCGTACAGCGTGTCATGGCCGGCGCGCGCGCCCGAGCGGTGCTTCTTCGACAGGTACGGCGCATTGGTCATCGATTCCATGCCGCCGGCGATGATCACGTCGAGCGAGCCGGAAGCGAGAGCCTCTGCGCCCATGATCACCGTCTGCATGCCGGAGCCGCAGACCTTGTTGACGGTGGTCGCCTGGACGGACTTGGGCAGGCCGGCCTTGATCGCGGCCTGGCGGGCGGGGGCTTGGCCAAGGCCGGCCGGCAGCACGCAGCCCATGTAGATGCGTTCGATATCGTCTCCGGCAACGCCGGCGCGTTCAACGGCGGCCTTCACGGCCGTGGCGCCAAGGTCGGTCGCCGAAACTTCTGCGAGCGAGCCTTGAAGGCCGCCCATGGGGGTACGAGCATAGGAAAGAATGACAATCGGGTCCGAAGCCGAGATCTGGGCCATTATTATGCCTTTCACGCTGGGAAACAGGTATCCTTGGCAGGTGAACTAGTGTTGCGCTGCATCAATTGCAATTGGCGACTCTGGCGATAACGGATGCGAACATGCTCCATCCCCGTGGCGTTGGCCTACCGCTGCTAAGCGTCATTTTTCGCAATCTGGCTGCGAAATCTTGCATCTATGGGGCAGTCGAGCAGTTTTGGTGCATTCTCCGCCAATCCCCCGGCTCACGCAGGTTTCGGCATGCTGCCGAATGGTGACGGTTCGTGTCTGAACGCGTCCTTATTGCGAACGTGTTGCAACGCAACGAACTCGGGCCGATTATTCCCATCCGACACCTTGCGATAGGGGGAGGGCTGGCCTAAGAGCGCCCGCAACGACCGGGCGTTGTCTTATGGCATGAGTCCGGCTGCCGTAATCCGGTATGAGGCCAGAACCATTGACTGATCTGTCACAATACCTGCCGATCCTGATCTTCCTCGTGATCGCCCTTGGGCTCTCGTCGGTGATCGTGCTGCTGCCGTTGGCCGTCTCGCGCCTGACCGGCACTCACAACCCGAGTGCCGACAAGAACAGCGAGTACGAGTGCGGCTTCCCCGCGTTCGAAGACCCGCGCAGCCAGTTCGACGTCCGCTTCTATCTCGTGGCGATCCTGTTCATCGTCTTCGATCTTGAAGCCGCGTTCCTGTTCCCCTGGGCCGTTTCGCTCAAGCTGACCGGCTGGGCCGGCTGGCTGACGATGATGGTGTTCCTGGGCGAACTGGCCATCGGCCTCGCTTATGCATGGAAGAAGGGAGCTCTGGACTGGGAATGAGCACGCTCGTTAACTCCGCCGGCCAGCCTCTCGCGCCGGCCGCAAGCCAGGGCGGCGCGATCACGCCGCCCGATCAGTCCTTCTTCAAGGACCTCAACCAGGAAGTTTCCGACAAGGGCTTCCTCGTCACCTCTACCGAGGAACTGTTCCAGTGGGCCCGTACGGGTTCGCTGTGGTGGATGACCTTCGGTCTCGCCTGCTGCGCGGTTGAGATGATCCACGTGAACATGCCCCGCTACGACATGGAGCGCTTCGGCGCCGCGCCGCGCGCTTCGCCGCGCCAATCGGACGTGATGATCGTTGCCGGCACGCTCTGCAACAAGATGGCCCCGGCGCTCCGCAAGGTCTACGACCAGATGTCGGATCCGAAGTACGTCATCTCGATGGGCTCGTGCGCCAACGGCGGCGGCTACTATCACTACAGCTACAGCGTCGTGCGCGGTTGCGACCGGATCGTTCCGGTCGACATCTACGTGCCGGGCTGCCCGCCGACTGCCGAAGCGCTGCTCTATGGCGTGATGCAGTTGCAGCGTAAGATCCGCCGCGTCGGCGCGCTTGCCAGGTAAGGACGACGATGACCGTTCTGCATTCCGCCCCGAAGTTCGCTTCGAATGAAGGTGTGATCGAGACGCTCTCGGCCGCGCTGGGCACCATGGTCGAGGCGAGCAAGGAAGAGCATGGCGAAGTCGTGCTCACCGTCGCGCGCGACCAGATCGAAAACGCCCTTCGGCTGCTGCGTGACCATCACGAATACCAGCAGCTGATGGAAATGGCCGGCGTCGATTATCCGTCGCGTCCGGAGCGTTTCGAAGTCGTCTACATGCTGCTCTCGGTGACGAAGAACCATCGCCTGATGGTGAAGGTGAACGCCGCCGAAAGCACCCCGGTGCCGACCGTGACCACGCTGTGGCCCAACGCGGGCTGGCTGGAGCGCGAAGTGTTCGACATGTACGGCGTGATCTTCGCCGGCAACCCGGACCTGCGCCGCATCCTGACCGACTATGGCTTCGAAGGGCACCCGTTCCGCAAGGACTTCCCGCTCACCGGCCATGTCGAGCTGCGTTACTCGGAAGAGGAACAGCGCGTGGTCTACGAGCCGGTCAAGCTTGCGCAGGATCTGCGCCAGTTCGACTTCATGAGCCCGTGGGAAGGCGCCGAATACGTGCTCCCGGGCGATGAAAAGGCCGAAGGAGAGGCGAAGTGAGCATGTTGCTTGAGCAGTCGCCGACCACCGGCGACGAAGTCATCACCAACTACACGATCAACTTCGGTCCGCAGCATCCGGCGGCCCACGGCGTTCTGCGCATGGTCATGGAACTCGATGGCGAGATCATCGAGCGCATCGACCCGCACGTCGGCCTGCTGCACCGCGGCACCGAAAAGCTGATCGAGCACAAGACGTATCTTCAGGCGCTGCCGTATTTCGATCGTCTGGACTACTGCTCGCCGCTGGGCATGGAGCATTCCTACGTCCTCGCGGTCGAGAAGCTGCTCAACCTCGAAGTGCCGATCCGCGCGCAGTACCTGCGCGTGCTGTTCGCCGAGCTGACCCGCATCTGCAACCACATGCTCAACATCGGCTCGCACGTCATGGACGTGGGCGCGATGACCCCGAACCTGTGGCTGTTCGAAATCCGCGAGGACTGCCTCAACTTCTTCGAACGCGCTTCGGGCGCCCGCATGCACTCGGCGTGGTTCCGCCCCGGCGGCGTTCACCAGGACGTGCCGCTGAAGCTGCTGACCGACATCGCCGACTGGCTCGATACGCGCCTGCCGGAGCTGTTCGAGGATGCGATGAGCCTCGTGGTCGACAACCGCATCTTCAAGCAGCGCAATGTCGACATCGCGCTGGTGAGCAAGGAAGACGCGCTGGCATGGGGCTTCTCGGGCCCGATGATCCGCGGCGCCGGCATCCCCTGGGATATCCGCAAGTCGCAGCCTTACGACGTCTATGACCGCATGGACTTCGAGATCCCCGTCGGCACCAACTCTGACTGCTACGACCGCTTCATGGTCCGCGTCGAGGAAGTGCGCCAGTCGGCCAAGATCATGAAGCAGTGCCTGGCGCAGATGCCGGAAGGCCCGGTTGCTTCGAGCGATCGCAAGGTGGTTCCGCCCAAGCGCGGCGAGATGAAGCAGTCGATGGAATCGCTGATCCATCACTTCAAGCTCTACACCGAAGGCTTCCACGTGCCCGCCGGTGAAGTCTACGTCGCCACCGAGAGCCCGAAGGGCGAATTCGGTGTCTATCTGGTGTCGGACGGTTCCAACAAGCCGTACCGCTGCAAGATCCGCCCGACTGCCTTCTCGCATCTCCAGGCGATGGACTTCATGTCGAAGGGCCACATGCTTCCGGACGCGACCGCCATTCTCGGCGCCATCGACGTCGTGTTCGGGGAGTGCGATCGGTGAGCCGTCTCGCCATCGCAGAGGCCATGATCGCCGCCTACAACGCGCAGGACGTCGATCTCTACGTGTCCTATATGACCGATGACGCCAGCGAAGCGAACTATCGCGGCGCTGTCGTTCGTGAGGGCAAGGAAGGCACGCGTGCAGGCCTGCGCACGGCTTTCGCCAAGTGGCCCGAGAACAAGGCTGAGATCGTCTCGCGAGAAGTAACCGACAACTACGTCGTCTTCCGCGAACACGTCACGCGCGGACCCGCGACGGACGGTTCCGATCTCGTCGAGCCTTTCGATGTCCTCGCAGTCTACAGCTTCGAGGGCGACAAGTGCTCGCGCGTCGAGTTCATCCGGTGAGGGGGCGTTGATGAAGTTCAACACACTCGAACTGACCCGCATCTGGGCCGCCGTTACCGGTGTGGCCCTTGCAGTGTGGTATTTTGCCGCCGTCTATCTCGATTTCCAGCCCACGGCCGTGCTGCCGATGCTGGTGACCGCGATCGGCGGTTTCGAATTGTTTCTTTTCGGCCAGGACCAGTGGCTGAAGCGCAGGGGTAAGCATGGCTGACCGCTATATCGAACCCGACACGCCCGAACTTCGGGCCCGTTGGGGCAATTTCGCCTGGACTCCGGAAAACGCCGAAAAGGCGAAGGAAGTCGTCGCGCGTTATCCGGAAGGGCGCCAGCGCTCGGCCGTGATGCCGTTGCTCGATCTGGCTCAGCGCCAGGTCGGTGCCGAACTGAACACGCAGGGCTGGCTGCCGATCCCGGTGATGGAATACATCGCCGCCTATCTCGACATGCCGATCATCCGCGTTGTCGAGGTTGCGACCTTCTACACGATGTACAACATCGCGCCGATCGGCCGTTTCCACGTGCAGGTCTGCGGCACCACGCCGTGCATGCTGCGCGGTTCGGACGATCTGCTGGCGACCTGCAAGTCGCGCGGCATGAAGAAGGGCCACATCTCGGAAGACGGCCTCTGGTCGTTCACCGAGGTCGAGTGCATGGGCAACTGCGCCTCGGCCCCGATGGTCCAGATCAACGACGACAACTACGAAGACCTCACTTCCGACCGCCTGAATGCGGTGCTGGACGCGTTGGCACGTGGTGAAACGCCCAAGGCCGGGACCCAGGATCCTGCCCGTCACACCGTGGAACCGGTGGGCGAGCCGACTAACCTGGCGGCCATGATCACCGAAAACCATGACTATCGGAGTGAGTGGTAATGGCTCTCCTCGATAAAGACCGCATCTTCACCAACCTCTACGGCTATCAGCCGTGGAACCTGAAGGAAGCGCAAGCGCGCGGCGCCTGGGACAACACCAAGGCGCTGATCGAGCGCGGTCGTGACGCCATCATCGATGAGATGAAGGCCTCGGGTCTGCGCGGTCGCGGCGGTGCGGGCTTCCCGACCGGCATGAAGTGGTCCTTCATGCCCAAGCAGCCGCCGCTCGACCAGAACGGCAACCCCAAGCCCAGCTTCCTCGTGATCAACGCGGACGAATCCGAACCGGGTTCGTGCAAGGACCGCGAGATCATGCGCCATGACCCGCATCTTCTGTTCGAAGGCGCGCTGGTCGCCGGCTTCGCCATGGGTGCGCGCGCGGCCTACATCTACATTCGCGGCGAATACATCCGCGAGGCAGAGACGCTGTTCGCGGCACGTGAAGAGGCTTACGCAGCCGGTCTGCTGGGCAAGAACGCCTGCGGTTCGGGTTACGATTTCGACGTCTTCGTCCACCGCGGCGCCGGCGCTTACATCTGCGGCGAAGAAACCGCGATGATCGAAAGCCTTGAAGGCAAGAAGGGCCAGCCCCGCCTGAAGCCGCCGTTCCCGGCCGGCGCAGGCCTCTATGGCTGCCCGACCACAGTCAACAACGTCGAATCGATCGCTGTCGCGCCGACTATCCTGCGTCGCGGTGCCGCGTGGTTCTCCAGCTTCGGCCGCGAGAACAACAAGGGCACCAAGCTCTTCCAGATCAGCGGACACGTGAATCGTCCCTGCGTGGTCGAAGAAGAGATGTCGATCCCGTTCAGCGAACTGATCGAGCGTCACTGCGGTGGTATCCGCGGCGGTAAGGACAACCTGCTGGCGGTGATCCCCGGCGGTTCGTCGGTTCCGCTGGTTCCGGCTGCCGAGATCTGGGACGCGCCGATGGACTTCGACGGCCTGCGCGCCGTCGGCTCCGGTCTCGGTACCGCTGCCGTCATCGTCATGGACAAGTCCACCGACATCGTCCGCGCCATCAGCCGCATCTCGTACTTCTACAAGCACGAATCCTGCGGCCAGTGCACCCCCTGCCGTGAAGGCACGGGCTGGATGTGGCGCGTGATGGAGCGCCTGCGCACCGGCGACGCGGAAGTCGAGGAAATCGACATGCTGCAGCAGGTGACCAAGCAGGTCGAAGGCCACACCATCTGCGCTCTGGGCGACGCTGCGGCGTGGCCGATCCAGGGCCTGATCCGTCATTTCCGTCCGGAGCTTGAGCGCCGGATCGCCGAAAACGTCCGCGAGGCTGCCGAGTAATGCCTAAGGTCAAAGTCGACGGCGTCGAGATCGACGTCCCCACCGGCGCAACCGTGCTGCAGGCCTGTGAGCTTGCCGGCAAGGAAATCCCGCGCTTCTGCTACCACGAACGTCTGAGCATCGCCGGCAACTGCCGCATGTGCCTGGTCGAAGTGAAGCCCGGACCGCCGAAGCCCCAGGCTTCGTGCGCGCTTCCGGCCGCCGAAGGCCAGGAAATCCGCACGGATTCTGAAATGGTCAAGAAGGCGCGGGAAGGGGTGATGGAGTTCCTCCTCATCAACCACCCGCTCGACTGCCCGATCTGCGATCAAGGCGGCGAGTGCGACCTTCAGGACCAGTCCGTCGCTTACGGTCGCGGCGCTTCGCGCTATGACGAGAACAAGCGCGCGGTCACCGAAAAGTACATGGGCCCGCTCATCAAGACGACGATGACGCGCTGCATCCACTGCACCCGCTGTGTGCGCTTCTCGGAAGAGATCGCCGGCGTGGACGAGATCGGCGCGCTTTATCGCGGCGAGAGCATGCAGATCACGACCTATCTCGAACATGCAGCCAAGCACGAGATGTCTGCCAACGTGATCGACCTCTGCCCGGTCGGCGCGCTCACCTCGCGTCCCTACGCTTTCGAGGCCCGTCCCTGGGAACTCAAGAAGACGCTGGGCATCGACGTGTCGGACGCCACCGGCGCCAACATCCGCATCGATGCGCGTGGCCGCGAAGTGCTGCGCGTGCTTCCTCGTAACAACGATGACGTGAACGAGGAATGGATCAGCGACAAGGCGCGCTACATGGTCGACGGGCTTACCAAGCGCCGCCTCGACAAGCCGTTCCTGCGCCGTGACGGCAAGCTCGTCGCGGTCAGCTGGAACGAGGCGTTTGCCGCCATCGCCACGCTGAACCCGGGCAATTCGATCGCCGCCGTCGCTGGTGACATGGTCGATTGCGAAACGATGTTCGCGGCCAAGAAGCTGGTCGGCGCGCTCGGTTCGAAGCTCATCGAAGGTCGCCAGACCGGGATGGACTATGCGACCGACAGCCTGGCTGCCGTCAACTTCAACACCACGTTCTCGGGTATCGAGGCGGCTGACGCGATCCTGATCGCCGGCAGCCAGGTGCGCTGGGAAGCTCCGCTGCTCAACGTTCGCCTGCGCAAGGCGGTGAAGCGCGGCGCCAAGGTGTTCCTCGTCGGTCCCGAATGGGAGACCACTTTCGGCGGCGAATTCCTTGGCGAAGACCTCTCGGTCCTTGGCAACCTTCCGCAGAACGTCGCCGATGCGCTGTCGAACGCCAAGCGTCCGGCAGTGATCCTCGGCGGCGCGGCGCTCGGCCGTGGCGGTCTGGAAGCGGGCCTTGCGCTCGCCGCCCAGTTCAACCTCGTTCGCGACCTCGAAGACGGCACCAAGTGGAACGGCTTCAACGTCCTCCACATGGCAGCGGCCCGCATGGGCGGCCTGATGCTCGGCTACGCGCAGAAGGGTGGCATTGCCGACCTCGTTGCCGCCAAGCCCAAGGTGCTGATCGCGCTCGGTGCCGACGAAGTGGACTTCACGCAGTTTGCCGGTTCGATGATCGTCTACATCGGTCACCACGGCGACAAGGGCGCCCACGCGGCCGACGTGATCCTGCCGGCTTCGGCCTACACCGAAAAGGCGGGCACTTACGTCAACACCGAAGGTCGCGTGCAGTGGACCGACAAGGCCGTGTTCGCACCGGGCGACGCCCGTGAGGACTGGACGATCCTGCGCGCGCTCGCCGATGCCTTCGGCGTGACCGTCGGGTTCGACACTTTCGATCAACTGCGAAATGCAATGATCGAGGAAGTTCCTGCACTTGGCAGCGAAGGCCTGGCGGACTACGGGAGCGTTCTGCCTAACGGTGGCGGTTCCGCTGCCGGTCAGATCGCCTATCCGATCAAGGACTTCTACATGACCAACCCGATCGCTCGCGCGAGCGCCGTCATGCAGCGTTGTTCGGCTGAACTGCTGCACGGTGAAGAGCTGGCGGAGGCCGCGGAATGACCGCTTTCTTCCAAACTCTTGGGATGAGCTACGAGTGGGCATGGTTCGTGTCCACCGTCTGCGGCGTCCTGCTGATCGCGCTGCCGCTGATGCTGGCCGTCGCCATGATCATCTATGTCGACCGCAAGATCTGGGCCGCCATGGCGCTTCGCCGTGGTCCCAACGTGGTCGGCCCGTTCGGTCTGCTCCAGTCCTTCGCGGACGGTCTGAAGGTCTTCCTTCAGGAAACGATCATTCCTTCGGCGGCGAACAAGGGTCTGTTCCTGATCGCCCCGATCGTGACCTTCACGCTGGCGCTCCTGTCCTGGGCGGTGATCCCGTTCAATTCGGGCGCTTTCGTCTCCAACATCAACATCGGTCTGCTCTACATCCTCGCGATCAGTTCGCTGGGTGTCTACGGCACGATCATGGCGGGCTGGGCTTCGAACTCGAAGTACCCGTTCTTCTCGGCGATGCGCGCTTCGGCGCAGATGATCTCGTATGAAGTCTCGATCGGCTTCATCCTGATCACCGTCGTTCTCTGGGCGGGTACGTTCAACATGAACGACATCGTCTGGGCCCAGAAGGGACATGTCTGGATCATCAACGGCTTCGTCGCGAACCCGCTGCTGTTCCCGATGTGGGTGATGTTCCTGATTTCGAGCCTTGCGGAAACGCAGCGTGCTCCCTTCGATCTTGCCGAAGCGGAATCGGAACTCGTCGCCGGTTATCAGACCGAATATTCGTCGATGGCCTTCGCCGCCTATTGGCTGGGCGAATATGCCAACGTGCTCCTGATGTGCGCGCTCAACGCGACGCTGTTCTGGGGCGGATGGCTGCCGCCGCTCGACATTCCCATTCTGTACCTCGTGCCGGGCTTCATCTGGTTCCTGCTCAAGGTCTTCTTCTTCTTCTTCGTGTTCAGCTGGATCAAGGCCACCGTTCCCCGGTACCGCTATGACCAGTTGATGCGCCTGGGCTGGAAGGTCTTCCTGCCCGTATCGCTGCTGTTCGTTGTTCTCGTCAGCGGTTATCTCATGGCTATCGGACACTTCAAATGACCGTCGGACAACTCATAAAGAGCTTCACGCTCTGGGAGTTCGTGAAGGCGCACTGGCTGACCTTGAAGTATTTCTTCAAGCCCAAGGCGACGATCAACTACCCCTTCGAGAAGAACCCGCTTTCGCCGCGCTTCCGTGGTGAGCACGCCCTGCGCCGTTATCCCAACGGCGAGGAACGCTGCATCGCCTGCAAGCTGTGCGAGGCGATCTGCCCGGCGCAGGCGATCACCATCGAAGCCGCACCGCGTGTCGACGGTTCGCGTCGCACCACGCGCTACGACATCGACATGACGAAGTGCATCTACTGCGGCTTCTGCCAGGAAGCCTGCCCGGTGGACGCCATCGTCGAGGGGCCGAACTTCGAATACGCGACCGAAACGCGCGAAGAACTGCTCTATGACAAGGCCAAGCTATTGGCGAACGGGGACAAGTGGGAGCGTGCGATCGCCGCGAACCTTGAAGCCGATGCGCCGTATCGATAGGGGCCCGCGGACATGATCCAGACCATCGCCTTCTATCTGTTCGCCGTGCTGACGATCGCGTCGGCCGCTGCGACCATCCTCTCGCGCAACCCGGTCCACTCGGTGCTGTTCCTGATCCTGGCGTTCTTCAACGCTGCCGGGCTCATGGTGCTCACCGGTGCCGAGTTCATCGCCATGCTGCTCGTCATCGTCTACGTCGGTGCCGTCGCGGTCCTCTTCCTCTTCGTCGTCATGATGCTGGACATCGATTTCGCCGAACTGCGCGCCGGGTTCGTCAAGAACTTTCCGGTCGGGCTGCTGGTAGCGCTGATCCTGATTTCGGAACTGCTGTTCGGCATCGGAACGCTCAAGGCCGGCGGCCTTACGCTCGGCACGGCGGACGGCACCAACGCGGCGCCTGCCGGAACCTCGAACATCGAGGCGATCGGCGCGCTGATGTACAGCCGTTACCTGTTCCTGTTCGAAGCTGCGGGCCTGATCCTGCTCGTCGCGATGATCGGCGCCATCGTGCTGACCCATCGCCAGCGTACCGACACGCGCGGCCAGAAGATCAGCAAGCAGATCGCCCGTCGTCCCGACGAAGCGACCGTCAACGTCAAGCCGGAAGTCGGCAAGGGGGTCCAGCTGTGATCGGCGTCGAACATTACGTGGTCGTGAGCTCGATCCTCTTCGTGCTCGGCGTCCTCGGCATCTTCCTCAACCGCAAGAACGTCATCGTTCTGCTCATGGCGATCGAACTGATCCTGCTTGCGGTCAACCTTAACCTCGTCGCGTTCAGCGCGGCCCTGCACGATCTCACGGGTCAGATCTTCGCGATGTTCGTGCTTACGGTCGCCGCCGGCGAGGCTGCAGTGGGGCTTGCAATCCTCGTGATCTACTTCCGTGGCCGCGGCACCATTGCCGTCGACGACGTCAACCGGATGAAGGGATAAGGCCTTGCAGTCGATCCTGATCATCGTCTTCCTGCCGTTATTGGCAGCGATCATTGCCGGGCTGGGTAACAAGCAGCTCGGCAACTTCCCGGCCAAGATCCTCACGACCGGCGCGCTCTTCGCGTCGTGCGCTCTGTCGTGGCCGATCTTCCTTCAGTTCCTCGGCGGTCACGCCGAAGCCAGCGTCGTTCCGGTCCTCAAGTGGGTCCAGTCAGGCGCGATGACCTTCGACTGGGCGCTGCGTGTCGACACGCTGACCGCGGTCATGCTGGTGGTCATCACGTCGGTTTCCGCGCTCGTGCACCTCTATTCGTGGGGCTACATGAGCGAGGAACCGGATCAGCCGCGCTTCTTCGCGTACCTGTCGCTGTTCACCTTCGCCATGCTCATGCTGGTGACCGCGGACAACCTGGTGCAGATGTTCTTCGGTTGGGAAGGCGTGGGCCTTGCCTCGTACCTTCTGATCGGCTTCTGGTTCCGCAAGCCTTCGGCCGGCGCAGCCGCCATCAAGGCCTTCGTGGTCAACCGTGTTGGCGACCTTGGCTTCATGCTCGGCATCTTTGCCACCTACCTGGTGTTCGGCACGGTCTCGATCCCCGAGATCCTGCATGCGGCGCCCGGCATGGCCGGTGCGACGATCGGCTTCCTTGGCTATCGTTTCGACACCATGACGGTGATCTGCATCCTGCTGTTCATCGGCGCGATGGGTAAGTCGGCGCAGCTTGGTCTGCACACCTGGCTTCCCGACGCGATGGAAGGCCCGACCCCGGTGTCGGCACTGATCCACGCGGCCACCATGGTCACCGCCGGCGTTTTCATGGTCTGCCGTCTCTCGCCGATGTTCGAGACCAGCGAGACTGCGATGCACGTCGTGGCCTTCGTCGGCGCCTGCACCTGCTTCTTCGCCGCCACCGTCGGCTGCACGCAGTGGGATATCAAGCGCGTGATCGCGTATTCGACCTGCTCGCAGCTCGGCTACATGTTCTTCGCCGCTGGCGTCGGCGCCTATGGCGCGGCCATGTTCCACCTGTTCACGCACGCGTTCTTCAAGGCGCTGCTGTTCCTCGGTGCCGGCTCGGTCATCCATGCGATGCACCACGAGCAGGACATGCGTTACTATGGCGACCTCTGGAAGAAGATTCCGTTTACTTTCGCGGCCATGACGGCGGGTACGCTGGCTATCACCGGCGTTGGCATGTTCGGCGTAGGCTTTGCCGGCTTCCACTCGAAGGACGCGATCATCGAAGCTGCTTTCGCTAGCGGCACTTCGGTTGGCAGCTTCGCCTTCTGGATGGGTATCTTCGCAGCGCTCATGACGAGCTTCTATTCGTGGCGCCTGGTCTTCCTGACCTTCTTCGGCAAGCCGCGCTGGATCCAGTCTGAGCACATTCAGCACGCCGTTCACGATGCGCACGGCCACGGTCACGACGACCATGCTCACGATGCGCATGCTCATGACGATCACGCCGAAGACGAAGACTCGCACGCCAGCGAAGAACTCGGTTCGCGCGGACCCAACTACACGCTGCATGGCGATGGCACGGGTGGCTACCACCCGCACGAAAGCCCGCTGGTCATGCTGTTGCCGCTGATCATCCTTTCGATGGGTGCGATTTTCGCTGGCTTCATCTTCCAGCACTTCTTCATCTCCGAAGGTGAGGGTGAGTTCTGGAAGGGCGCTCTGGTCTTCCACGAACACCTGATCCACGCGATGCATGGCGTGCCGACCTGGGTGAAGTGGGCGCCGTTCACGGTGATGGCGCTGGGCCTGCTGACCGCATGGTACGGCTACATCAAGAACCTCTCGTTCCCCAAGGCAGTCGCCGAACAGCTCGGGCCGGTCTACACCTTCGTGTTCCGCAAGTGGATGTTCGACGAACTCTACCACACGATCTTTGTCCGTCCCGCTTTCTGGCTCGGCAATGTATTCTGGAAGGTCCTGGATATCGGCGTGATCGACAAGTTCGGTCCCGACGGTGCGGCCTGGGTCGTCGCCAGGGGTTCGACTTACGCGCAGAAGGTCCAGTCGGGCTATCTGTACAGCTACGCTCTTGTCATGCTGATCGGCGTCGTTGCCGCCATCAGCTGGGTGATCGCGGGATAAGATGATGAGTGGTTTTCCGATCCTCAGCCTGATGTTGCTGGTGCCGCTCGCGGCGGCGCTGGCTTGTCTCTACCTTGATGCCAAATCGGCCCGAGTGGTGGCGCTTGTCGCCACCCTCGTGGACCTTGCCCTTGGCATCGTCCTCTGGATGAACTTTGACGTCGGCGGCGCGCAGTGGCAGTTCACGGAACGGCATGAGCTGTTCTCGGGCTTCTCCTATGCCCTCGGCATCGATGGTATCGCACTTCTTCTGATCATGCTTTCCGTGTTCCTCATGCCGATCTGCATCGGTGCGAGCTGGAACTCGATCGAGAAGCGCGTCGGCGAATACATGGCCGCCTTCCTGCTCGTTGAAACGCTGATGATCGGCGTGTTCGTGGCTCAGGACATCTTCCTGTTCTACATGTTCTTCGAAGCAGGCCTGATCCCGATGTACCTGATCATCGGTATCTGGGGCGGCGCTGACCGTATCTACGCCTCGTATAAGTTCTTCCTCTATACGCTGCTCGGCTCGGTGCTGATGCTCGTGGCTATGCTGTGGATGGTCCACACCGCCGGCACGACCTCTGTCCCCGAACTGATGAACTACGACTTCGATCCGAAGGTCCAGACCTGGCTCTGGCTCGCCTTCTTCGCCAGCTTCGCGGTGAAGATGCCGATGTGGCCGGTCCACACCTGGCTTCCGGCAGCACACGTTCAGGCGCCGACCGCTGGTTCGGTTATCCTGGCAGGCGTGCTGCTGAAGATGGGTGGCTACGGCTTCATCCGCTTCTCGCTGCCGATGTTCCCCGAAGCCTCGGCCCACTTCGCGCCGCTGGTGTGGGGCCTGTCGATGGCTGCCGTCGTCATCACCTCGCTCATCGCGCTGGTGCAGGACGATATGAAGAAGCTGATCGCCTATTCGTCGGTCGCCCACATGGCGATCGTGACCATCGGCCTCTTCGCCTTCAATCCGCAGGGCCTCGAAGGCTCGATGCTGGTCATGCTCAGCCACGGCCTCGTCTCGGGCGCGCTGTTCCTTTGCGTCGGCATCATCTATGATCGCCTGCACACCCGTGAGATCGCCCGTTACGGCGGCCTTGCCATCAACATGCCGCGTTACGCGCTGTTCTTCCTGCTCTTCACGATGGCCTCGATCGGCCTTCCGGGCACCAGCGGTTTCGTCGGCGAATTCCTGAGCCTTGGCGGCATCTACCAGGCATCGAGCTGGACGGCGCTGATCTGCACCACCGGCATCATCCTGGGCGCTGCCTACATGCTCTACCTCTATCGCCGGGTTGCCTTTGGCGACCAGAAGAATGCCGATGCCGCCGCCATGGTCGACCTCGACGCTCGCGAACTGATCATGGTCGGTGCGCTGGGTCTCGCGGTGCTGTGGATGGGCGTCTACCCTGAGAGCTTCATCGCTCCGATGCGCGCAGACATTGCCGCGCTCGACGCCCGGCTCGCTCGCGCAAAGCCGGAAGGAGACGCCAAGTTGGCTATGGGCAAGGAAAAGCCTGCGCACGAAGAAGCCACTGCGCATGAGGGGGCACACTGATGGACTGGTCACAGTCGCTGCGCCTGATCGCGCCGGAAGAAACGCTTAGCATCGCAAGCCTGGTCTTGCTTCTTGTCGCCGCCTGGGGTGGCGACAAGGCTTCCAAGCTGATTTCCGTTCTCGCCGTGGCGGCGCTCATCGCCGCCGGCTTCCTGGTTGCCCCCGCGCTGTGCGGCGGTGCCATGGGGGCTGATACTTACGCCTTCTTCGGTCAGTTCAAGGCAGACGCCTTCGCATCGTTTGCCAAGGTGCTGATCTATATTTCGGCTGCCGTCGCCTTGGTGGTGGCGCCGAAGTTCTTCGATCGCTTCAACGCGATGCGCGCGGAATATCCGGTGCTCATCCTGCTGGCGACGATCGGCATGAGCATGATGGTTTCGGCGACGAACCTCATCACGCTCTATATCGGTCTCGAAATGAACTCGCTGGCCGCATATGTGCTGGCTGCGTTCCTGCGCACCGACGGCCGCTCGGCCGAAGCGGGCCTGAAGTACTTCGTACTGGGCGCGCTGGCTTCGGGCATCCTGCTCTTCGGCATGAGCCTGACCTACGGTTTCGCCGGTACCACCTCGTTCGACGGCATCAGCGCTTCGATGGCATCGGGCCTTTCGCGCGGTGCGCTGTTCGGTCTGGTGTTCGTCTTCGCCGGTCTTGCCTTCAAGATCAGCGCCGTGCCGTTCCACATGTGGACGCCCGACGTTTATGAAGGCGCGCCGACGCCGGTGACCACGCTGTTCGCCACGGCTCCCAAGGTTGCCGCGATGGCGCTGACCATGCGTGTCGCGATCGAGGCATTCGGCAACCAGGCCCACGCCTGGCAGCAGATCATCGTTTTCGCGGCACTCGCCTCGATCGTGATCGGTGCTCTTGGTGCGATCCGCCAGTCGAACATCAAGCGACTGATGGCCTATTCGTCGATCAACAACGTCGGCTTCATGCTGGTCGGTCTGGCCGTTGCCACGCCGCAGGGCATCTCGGCCATGCTGTTCTACCTCGCGGTTTATGTCGCGATGTCGATCGGTGGCTTCGCGATGATCCTCATGCTCACGGACGAGAACGGCAATCAGGTCGAGGACCTGAACAAGATGGCCGGCCTTTCGCGCACCCGTCCGGGGCTGGCGCTGGGCCTTGCCATGATCATGTTCAGCCTTGCCGGTATCCCGCCGATGTTCGGTTTCTGGGGCAAGTTCCTGGTCTTCAAGGCAGCCGTTTATGGTGGCATGGTCCCGCTCGCGGCGCTGGGCTTCGCAGCCTCGGTGATCGGCGCGTTCTACTACCTCAAGGTCGTCAAGATCATGTACTTCGACGAACCGGCCGACGTGGTGAAGGGTGAAAGCGACATCTGGCACAAGCTGATCCTGTTCGGCTCGTGCGTCGTGATCTCGCCGCTCGGTTTCCTGCTGACCAAGTGGCTGGGCCACCTGGCTGACACGGCCGCTGCGGCCCTCTTTGCCGGCCTTTGATAGAGGTCGTTGAAGAGACTGCTTCGACCAATGCAGATCTCGTCCGGCGCCTGGGCGCCGGCGAGAGCATTGGTGAAGGCTTCTGGCTGCGCGCGGTGCGACAGAGCGCCGGGCGTGGCCGCCGGGGCAAGGCGTGGTCCTCGCCCGCGGGCAATCTCTATGCCAGCACCGCTGTTGCGCTGCGTGCCAGCGATCCAGCCGTACACACGCTGGCCTTCGTGGCGGCGCTGGCCGTTCGTGATCTGGTCGTATCGCTACTACCTGCCGGAACGACGATCCAGCTCAAGTGGCCGAACGACGTTCTGGTTGAAGGCGCCAAGATCAGCGGCATCCTGCTTGAACGCTGTGGCGATCATGTGATCGTCGGGATCGGCGTCAACGTCGTATCCGCACCTGAACTGTCCGATCGGGCGACAACCTCCATGCTGGCTTCCGGCGCAGCCGATATCGATGCGCAGGGCGTGATCGAGGTGCTGGACGCCCGGTTTGCCGAGCGCCTTGCGCAATGGCGACGCGAAGGGCTGGCCAGTACGCTGGCCGCCTGGCAGCAGGGGGCTTATCCCTTGGGCACCGCATTGAACGTGATGCTGGACGGGGAAGGGCAGGTCACCGGAACCTTCGCCGGGCTTGACCCTGATGGCGCTCTGCGCTTGCGTCTTGCCGACGGTGGCCTACGTGTCATCCATGCGGGCGACGTCTCGCTGGTCTGAAGGAATTTCCATGCTGCTCGCGATCGATGCCGGCAATACCAATGTCGTTTTCGCGCTTTTCGAAGGTCGCACGCTGCGCGGACGCTGGCGCATCGCTACCGATGCGCGCCGTACCGGCGACGAATATGCGGTCTGGCTGATGCAGCTTCTGGCGATCCGCGGCGTCGATCCCAAGGCCGTGGAAAGCGTCATCATCTCCACCGTGGTGCCGCGCGCGTTGCATAACCTCGAAATCCTCTGTCGCCACTATTTCGAAGTGGAACCGTTGATCGCTGGGCAGGGCAAGGCGGAATACGGGATCGACATCGATGTGGATCAGCCCAGTTCGTTGGGCGCAGACCGAGCTGTCAACGCGATCGCCGCCCATGAACGTCACGGTGGTGATCTGATCGTGGTTGATTTCGGCACCGCGACGACGTTTGACGTGGTGGACTACCATGGTGCCTACAAGGGCGGGATCATCGCACCGGGCATCAACCTTTCGCTTGATGCGCTTGTGGGGAATACCGCGAAGTTGCCGCGCATCGCCATCGCCGTGCCGGAAACCAAGTCGGTGATCGGCCGCAATACGGAAGATCAGATGTTGATCGGGGTCTTCTGGGGCTATGTCGCGATGATGGAAGGCCTGATAGCGCGGATGCGCGCGGAGATTGGCCGCCCGGCCAAAGTCATTGCCACGGGCGGTCTTGCCGTGCTGTTCGATCAGGCGACTGATATTTTTGACGCCGTGGATGCCGACCTGACATTGGAAGGCCTTGTGATCTTAGCCGAAAGGGCTGCGAAGAAGTGATTCCGGGTAACGAACTGCTGTTTTGTGCGCTGGGCGGGTCCGGCGAGATTGGCATGAACGTCAATCTCTACGGCTGCCAGGGCAAGTGGCTCATGGTCGATCTTGGCATGACCTTCGGCATGAACGAGTATCCGGGCGTCGATCTGGTATTTGCCGACCTCGAATTTATCGAGGACGAGCGGGAGAACCTGCTCGGTATCGTGCTGACGCACGCCCATGAAGACCATATCGGCGCGGTACCCTATTTCGCGCAGGAACTCGGCGTGCCGATTTACGCCACCCCCTTCACCGCGCGCCTGGTCGCCGCGAAGCTGGAGGAGGCAGGGATTCTCGACGATGTTGAACTGATCGTCGTCGAAGACCTCGAACGGTTCGAGATTGGGCCTTTCGGCATTCGCTATGTGCCGCTGGCGCACTCGATTGCCGAGGGCAATGCGCTGTTGATCGACACGCCTTACGGCAAGATCTTCCATACCGGCGACTGGAAGCTGGACGATGAGCCGCAAGTCGGCACGCCAGCCACGTCGCAGGAATTGACCGCGATCGGCGATGAGGGCGTGCTCGCGCTCGTCTGCGATTCGACCAATGTATTCAATCCGCAGGCGTCCGGCTCGGAAGGCGAAGTCTATCGCGGGCTGCTGGATGAAGTGAAGAAGCATCGCGGCAAACGCGTGCTGGTCACGACATTCGCATCCAACGTGGCCCGTCTGCAGACTTTGGGCGATGTGGCACGCAAGACTAATCGCAAGCTTTGCGTTGCCGGTCGCTCGCTGGACCGCATCATCGAGACGGCGCAGGCCAGCGGCTATCTGGGCAAGCTGCCCGAACTGATCGACGTCGAAACCGCGATGGATCTGCCGCGCGGAGAGGTCCTGATCGTCGCCACCGGCGGGCAGGGAGAGCCGCGCGCGGCACTGGCCCGCATTTCCGAAGGCAATCACCCGATCAAGCTCGATTCGGGCGATGTGGTTCTGTTCTCCAGCCGCCAGATACCCGGTAACGAGATCCCCATCGGCCGTATCCAGAACAAGCTGTCCGATGCGGGCATCGTCATCGTTACCGACCGTCAAAGCCCGATCCATGTCTCCGGTCATCCGGGGAGGCCGGAGCTTGAGGCTCTCTATGGCTGGCTGCGGCCCGAAATTCTGGTGCCGGTCCATGGCGAGGTGCGCCATATGCGGGAACAGGCGCGGCTCGGGCTTGAATGTGGCATTCCCAAGGCGATTTTCCAGAAGAACGGCGATCTCGTCCGTCTTGCGCCCAGCCATCCGGGCAAGTTCGGCGAAGTGCGTGCCGGGCGCTTGATCCTTGACGGCGACATCATCGCGCCGGCCGATGGCGACGCCATGGTGATGCGCCGCCGGATTTCGTTCAACGGCGTCGTATCGGTCGCAGCCGACCGCAAGGGGCACGTGCAAGTCGCCGCCATCGGGCTTCCGCTTGACGAGGACTATGCGAAGTTCATCGAAGAGGCGCAGCGGGACGTGGCCGATGCGCTGGGCCGGGCGAAGAAGTCCGACCGTGAGGTCCGCGTTGAGGCTGCCCGCCTTGCGGCACGGCGTGCGGCGACGCGGTGGTCGGGTAAGAAGCCGCAAGTGCAGGTATTGCTGCTGGAGGATTGAGCGATGGCCATGCAATGGACTTCGATGGTGGCGATCTATGGCCTGTTCTGGGTTTTGAGCGCCTTCCTCGTCATGCCGTTCGGTTTGCGTACGCCGGACGAGGTGGAGGGCTATCGGGTGGAAAAGGGACATGCCACCAGCGCGCCGGTGAACTTCCGGCCCAAGCGTGTCGCAAAGCGGGCCACCATTCTGGCAGTCGTCCTGTTCGGGCTATATTACGTGAACTATGCTGAGCAGTGGGTGACCGTGGACGATCTGAACTTCTTCGGAAAGCCGCCGGTCGAAGATCTGGGCTACTAAGCAGCCGGTAAACCGGCATTTGAAAAGGCGACGGATCCCGGATCCGTCGCCTTTTTCCTTGCGGTCAGCTGCGCAGGCGTTCGATGCCTTGTGCGAGCGCCACGTAGAGCTTGCCCATGTCCGACGAAAGCAGCGTGACGCCCAAGGCGTTCCCATCGCGCGTAGAAAGTATCTGACGCAGGATCGCTTCGAAATCGTGGATGTAGCGGCTGACATGTTCACGGAACGCATCGTCCCGTTCGAACAGTTGCTGGATCGATTTGACTTCGCCGGCATCGAGCAGGGCCACTGCGCGGCGCGTGAAGATGCCGCGATCGCCGCGCAGGTAGGCGGCCCAAGACGTGTCCGAAACATCCGCCGAAAGCGAGGTTGCGATATCGATCGCGTTCGAGTTCAGCGATTCGGTTATGAGGGCCACGCGGCGCGCGAAATCGTTGTCGACCTGCTCCTCTGCCCGTTCGCGGGCGTGGGCAACGCGATTTTCCAGGTTGCCGACCAGTTCGTCGACCTTGCCCAATTGATCGCGAAGCTGGATCGTCGCCTCGCGCGTGGCGCCCGATGCGTGGGCCACGGCCTGATCGAGCTGGCCGGTCACTTCGGCCACCCGCTGGCGCATCGCCTTGTCGATGGCCTGGGCGCTTTCCGAACCAAGCGATTCGGCCACGCGGCCGATGCGTTCGGCGCTGTCCGTCTCGATGGCGCCAACGGCATTGGCCAACGTGGTTTGAAGCGTTGCCACCGCATCGCGCAACTCACCTTGCGCCTTGCCAGCCGCATCGCTGGTGGCGATCTCGATCGCCGAGACGGACTGGCGCAATTCGTCAAGCAGCCGAGCATGGGCCTGGCCACTTTGGGCGAGTTCGGTTTGCGCTTCGAGCAATTCGGTGGTCAGCACCTTGAGGTTGCTGCCCGTGCTTTCGACCGTCCCGGCAAGTTCCACGCTGTTGCCATTCGACGTTTGCAGGGCGTCGAGCAGAGTCGAAATCGCGGATTGCAGGCGATTGAGGCGATCTTCGGACACTGCCAGCGATTCGGGCAAATCATGATTGGCGTAGCGCGCACTACCCTGGATGAGCTCCAGCAGGCGCACGCTGGCCTCGGTCAAACGGTCCACCTCACCATCGGTGGCAGTGAGGGTCGCACGGGCGGCGGTAAGGCGTTCGGTCAGCGCGGTGAGGCTGGCGGCAAGCCGTCCTTCCACGCTTTCGCTGCTGGAAACGATGGCGTCGAGCCGGCCTTGGTACCGCTCCAGCTCGGCCGTGATTGCGCCGGCGCGTTCGCCCAGTGTTGCGGCTTGCAAGCGATGGCGTTCCAGCCTTTCGGCAATGCCCACGTCTAGATCGCCCAGCATGAGTTCGATCCGGGCTGCTGCCGAACGCTCGTATTCCGATTGGCGCGACTGACGTTCCTCCAGATCGGATGCGAAACGTTCGCGACGTGCGGCGATGGTGCCGTCGAGCTGCTCTGCGTCGGCAGCGATCGCCTCCAGGCAGCCGCGCAGCGCGCCGATTGCCGCATCCTGCGTTCTGGCGATGCCGCGGGCGACTTCACGCTGTTCGTCCTCGAGTTCTTCCAGTGCCTTGCGCCATGCTTCGGCAGCCCGCCCTTCGCTGTCGCGCAGCGCGCGCGACACGACATCGCTTTCCTCGCGCAGGGAACCAAGGCGCGCGCGCAGGGAGGTGAGGCTTTCCTCTTCGTGCCGGTCAAGTTGCGCGCGGGTATCGGCAATTTCGGTTTCGAGCGCGCTGGCGCGGGTGCGAATTCCGGCGAGCGCCTCTACCTCGTGACGCTCCAGATCGGTGCGGAAGGCCTCTCCACGCACTGCCAGTGCGGCAAAGCGCTCGTCGGCAAGGTCACCCATCTGGTCGCACCGGGCAGTGAATTCGTCCAGCGCAACGCCCACAGCTTCGCGCAGGCGAGAGACCTGACGTTCGCTGGCCGACCCGAATTCGTTGAGGCGGTTGAAGCCATTGATCATGTCCTCAAGCTGGACATGGGCCGCACGCCCGGCATTGCCGATATTGTTGGTAACGTCCTTGGCGGAACTGGCGATCACCGGAAGCTGGCTGCGCAGCTTCTCCATGTTGTCCAGCGCGGCCACGCTGACGTTGCTGATCGAATCAATCCGGCCGCCATTGTCACGGATAAGATCTTGAAGGCGATCGGCATTTTGCGACAGGCGTTCGGTGGCAATTCGGCCCAGCGTTTCGAGATCGCGGGACTGCGCAGCCACGAATTCGCGTGCCAGGCTCAATTCGCGGTTCACCGTGACAAGGCGGGCTTCAAGATTGGCGGATTCCCGCGAAAGGGCCTGCGCGACATTGCCGAACCGCTTGGACTCGCGGGTGCTGTGGCGCATGGCCAGCAGCCACGCCAGGCCGATCAGCAGCATGGGAACCGCCCAGGTCGTCAGCACGGCGGGGATGGCGCCGACCGGCAGCGATGCCAGCAGAGGCCATTGTGACCAGAGGAAGAAACCGGTCCAGGCCAGCGCCATGGCTCCGGCGAGAGCAGGGAGAATCCAGTCCCTTGTGCGCATGGTTTCCGGGGCATCGACAGGCATGAACGCCTGCTGCCATTCCTCCTGAGACGGCGTCATCGTGCCGTTTCCGATCTCCGTCATGACCGGCTGCGTTTCCGCGCCATTGTCTTCATGGTTCGCGCCGAACGCGATGATCCTGTTTTCCCCAGCCATGGCCGCAGGATACCATGTGCGCCGCGTCGATAAACCCTACTTTAACCCTTCCCGGATTAAGCTGGGGAAATGGCATATGAAGCAGGCGCACTCGAAGCGACGCTGGCCGCCGCGGCCGGAGGGGACGCTGACCTTTTTGCGGAACTGCGTGCCTCCTACATCGAAAGCGTGGCACGACAGGCCGACCTTCTCTCGCGATCGCGGTGCGACGGCAACTGGCACATGGCCGCGATGCGGCTGAAAGGCATCGCCGCCAGCTTCCACAGCGCGCCCCTGCTGGCTCTGGCTGAAGATGCGCTGGATGCGGCGCCGGGAGATCCGTCCATCGTCCGCCGCCTGCGAGGCTATTTGGAAGAGTTTTCCGACAGCTGATTGCAGGCCCATGCTTGGCACTCGCCCGTCCCATGTCTACATGGGCGGGGGGGCGCTGGAGGGTTTTCAAGCTGCGTATCGCATTGCTCGCCATGACGGAGCCCGCCGCAGCGGGGCAGGCGGTTCCGCGCGCGTTCCTGCGTGTGGGCGGGGCAACGCTTGCGCGCCATCAATTGGGCTTGGCACTGGCCATGGACTGCCAACGCGTGATCTGCATCGCGCGCGGCGCTTCACCCGAACTCATCGCCTTGCAGCACGCGGCAGAGGATGCGGGGCTGCAATTCTACATTTCCACCGGATCCCGACCGCTTTCCGGCCTGGTCACGGCCAATGACGAACTTGTTGTCGTAAACGAGGGGTTGTTCGTCGATCCCGCCCGCGCGATCGAGCTGTTCGACGGCGTGGCGCCTGCGGTGCTGGTGCAACCGGTGGAAAATGCGCTGGCGGAGGGGTTTGAGCGCATCGACCTCAATCGAGCCGGTACCGGCCTGATGCAGATCCCCGGTCGCCTGGTGGAACAGCTTCACGAATTGCCGGCTGATTGCGACGTGCCCTCGGCACTGATGCGCATCGCGCTCCAATCGGGCGTACCCATGCGCGAAATCCCGGCGGATGCGCGCACCGGCGCGAACTGGCGGATGATCCGGTCCGATTCCGAGGCCCATGGCGTAGAGACGGAATGGCTGCGCACCCGCTTCGGTGCGGGAGAGCCGATGCCGCCGGGCCGGGCGCTCGCGCGGCAGGGCGTGGTCATGTTCGGATCGTCGCTGCTCCACGCGGGCAATGCAAGCAATGCATTGAGTGCGGCCGTGCTTGTCGTTCTGGCGATCGCCGGTGGTTTTGCGTGGTTTGGCGTGCTTTCGGTAGCGTTCCTGTTCGCATCGCTGGGGGCGGTGCTGGTGGAGGCCAGCCGCCTTATCCGGTCGGCCGAGCGGCAGGCACTGGGCCAGCTCCCGCCGGCGATTCCCCGCGCGAATGTGCTGGGTTGGCTGATCGACGCGACGTTTGGCCTGTTGATCCTGACTTCGGTTACCCGATTGTTCGGCGAAAGCCTGCTTTCGTGGATGTTCCCCCCGGCGATGTTGATGATGTTGCTGGCACTGGTGCCGCGTGTGGTGGCCGGGCCGGCGACACGTTTGATGGGCGATCGCGCTTTGCTTGGCGTGGTACTGGCGCTTGCCGCCGGTTTCGGGCAGGTAGAGCCTGTGGTGGAAGTTCTGGCGATAGCGCTGGTCGTCCTCGGCATGGCTCTTCCGCTGCGCCGCAAAGGATAACCGAGGCTTAACCAAGTACGAGGTAGATGGGACGGATGATAGACAATGCTGTCCATCCGGCCGACGCTCAGACCGTGGAGGCCCTGTTGCGCGCCGAACTCGCGCGGGGCGATGCCCTCGCCGAGAGCGTGCAGCCGGTTTTGCGGCACCTGCTGTCTGCGCAGGACGGCGCCTTGTTCAGCGACGAGGTGCGCGCCCGCGTGCGTGGCATGCTGGGCGATCTTGCGCGCGGACTGCTGGAAACCGCAGGCGGACAGGGCAAGCCGACGCCCGGCGCGGAGGAATGCGAGGCGCTGGTTCAGGCATTCATGGATGATCGCGGGTTGCTGGGTCATGTCCATGCGCTGGCGCTCGAATGGCATCTGACGGATCGTCTACAGGCGCGCCTTGCGCTTGATCCGGTGGTTTCTCCCCTGGTGCAGTCGCTGGTCTCGTCCGAACAGGAAGACATGCAATCGCTGGCGATGACCTGGCTGGCAGCGCAGGCGCGGTGGTGCCAGATGCAACGCCGGATGGGGCTTCCCTTTACCGAACTGCCAGGCGAATTGCTCTATTCCGCGCTCCAGGCCATGCGCATTGCCTTGGCGGGGACGGCCAACGCGCCGGCATGGATTACCGCGACCGAAGCTGCCGTAAGGGCGCGTTATGAGGAAGGTGTCAGCCGCCTGGGCCTGGCAGCGCGGCTTGTCGTGGCATTGGGCACCAGCGGCGGCACCGCCCTCACGGTCAATTACGGGGGGCTGGCGCTGTTCCTTTCGGCGCTGGCGCAGCGTTCGGGCACGGAGCGCGACGCTCTGGCTCTGTCCACGCACGAGGCGCAGGCCACTCGCCTGGCGCTGTCCCTGCGCGCAGCAGGATTAGCGCCTGACGAGGTGAAGCGCCAGATGCTGGTGTTCCATCCGACGTACGATCTGCCCGAAGCGTTCGAGCAGATCGGGGTGGACATGGCCGCGTCCATCCTGACGTCCGGACACCGGGCCGGCTGATGCTTGCTGTCGGCAACATAGTGGCTCGGGCCGAATGCGACGGGCGGGACAGCCTGACGCGTGCCGACGAACCGCTTGCCGGGCTGCAGGAGCGTTGCGGCGGCACGGTTCCCGGCGGCATCGCCATTCCCGACCTGTTGGATTTGGTCCGCAAGGCACGCGGATATGGCTTCCGTCTGGCGCGGGCGATCACCGCGTTCGATGGTGCCGAATTCGTCACCGCCTGGGTGGAAGTTCAACCGCTCTACGGTGAAGAGAGCGACGGTGAGGCGGGCTGCTGCGAGATCGTGGTCCGCAACTGGCAGGTAGCGCCGGTGCCGACCGAAGACACCGCAACGGTCGACCGTCGACGCACGATGATCGATCGCCATCTTGCCGAATTGACGGCGCGACTGGATGGTGCCCAACGCGTGCTGTCGGTGGAGACCGATAGTGCCGAACTGGCTGACGTTGCGGCGGCGATGGCATGCGGACGAGGGCGCCCATGGACCGAATTCCTCCCACCCGAGAATGTGACGCACAAACAGCCGCTGCATTGGCGCCTGCTGGACGGCGTGTCGGTATGCGTCGCCGGATCGGAACGGCCGTGGCGAGTGGCCCTGGTGCCGCAGTTCCAGCCGGGATTCGATCCCAGCGGCTTCGAACTCCTGCTGGTGTCGGATGCGCCTGCCGCGGTTCCTGCAGCGTCACCCATGATGGCGGAGCCGCTGACGCAGCGTAGCCTGGTGGGGCAGGATCTGGCGCCGGTGCTGCGTCAGCCGATCGCTCGGATCATTGCCAATGCCGAAACGATTCGCACGCGACTGGCCGGCCCGCTTCCAGACGCCTATGCGGAGTATGCGGGAGAGATTGCGGGGGCCGGCAAGCTCTTGCTGGCGCTGCTGGAAGACCTTGCCGATCTGGAAGTCGTCGAATCGGAGAGCTTCAGCACGGTTTCCGATCATATCGACCTTTCGGACGTCGCACGTCAGGCCGCCGGGATCCTGAATGTCCGGGCGCGCGAAAAGGGCATTAGCGTCGAAGTTCCGCATCCCAGCGAAAGCCTGCCGGCTGTCGCCGAATTTCGCCGCGTACTGCAGATTCTGCTCAACCTGATCGGCAATGCGATCCGCTATTCGCCAGAAGGTTCGCAAATCTGGGTGAGGCTGGAGGCTTTGAACGGCCGGGCTTATGTGACCGTCGCCGATCAGGGCGGTGGCCTCGCGCTGGAAGATCAGGAGCGGGTGTTCGAAAAGTTCGAGCGTTTGGGCCGCAGCGGCGATGGCGGCTCAGGCCTTGGTCTCTATATCTCGCGCCGGCTTGCCCGGGCGATGGGTGGTAATTTGACCGTCGAAAGCGCACCGGGGCAGGGCGCGCGGTTCCTGCTTGAACTGCCGTGCGACTACGAGACCTGAAATTCTTCGGGTGACGCATGCAAAGCGTCCCGTATTCAGCTGATATAAAAACCGAAATTTTCAGAGACGGTTGCCGCTGCGGCCGTTGTTGTTCCGGCATGCCAGCCATAGCAGGATCACGCCGACGCTGGCCATCACCGCGCCGCGAACGGCCCAACCGCGATCGTCGATCATGAAACTGTTGGCCGGCCAGAGGATCAGTCCGGTTCCCTGACCGACCCAGAGCGCGCCCAGCGCGACGGCCAGCAATCCGATGATGAAGGCGAGAATTCGCAAAAACAGCATCTTAGTGCCCCCGTTATGGCCCATCGGCTGTGTAGGAACAACTTGCGGCCAATTTGTGGCTTGCGCAACCTTATCCGCAATAATCCCTGCAAATGCAAAAAGGCCCCCGCTTGCGCGAGGGCCTTCGAGGAGCCGACCGCGACTGGCGCGGTCTTGTCCGGATGTCGTGATCAGCGCTGCGCCATCGGCACATAGTCGCGCTGCGTCGGGCCCGTGTAGAGCTGACGCGGACGACCGATCTTCTGGCCTGGATCCGAGATCATTTCGTTCCACTGCGCCACCCAGCCCACGGTGCGAGCCAGCGCGAAGAGTGCCGTGAACATCGTGGTGGGGAAGCCGATGGCCGAAAGGATGATGCCGGAATAGAAGTCGACGTTCGGGAAGAGCTTCTTCTCGACGAAGTACGGATCGTTGAGGGCGATCTCTTCCAGACGCAGGGCGGTCTCGAACAGCGGGTCGTTGACCTTCAGCGCGTCGAACACTTCGCGGACGGTCTTCTGCATGACGGTCGCGCGCGGGTCGTAGTTCTTGTAGACGCGGTGACCGAAGCCCATCAGGCGGAACGGATCGTTCTTGTCCTTCGCACGCTCGATGTAGTGCGGGATCTTGTCCGGCGTGCCGATTTCCTTGAGCATGTTGAGCGCGGCTTCGTTCGCACCACCGTGCGCAGGGCCCCACAGGCAGGCGATGCCGGCCGCGATGCACGCGAACGGATTGGCGCCCGACGAACCGGCAAGGCGCACGGTCGAGGTCGAGGCGTTCTGCTCGTGGTCGGCGTGGAGGATGAAGATGCGGTCCATCGCCTTTTCAACGGCGGGGATCACTTCATATTCTTCCGCCGGCACGCCGAAGGTCATGCGCAGGAAGTTGCCGGTGTAGCTCAGCGAGTTATCCGGATAGACGAAAGGTTGGCCGACCGAGTACTTGTAAGCGGCGGCCGCGATCGTCGGCATCTTGGCGATCAGGCGGTGCGAGCTGATCTTGCGATGCTCGGGATCGGAGATGTCGGTCGAGTCGTGATAGAACGCCGAAAGCGCACCGACCACGCCGCACATGATGGCCATGGGGTGGGCGTCACGGCGGAAGCCGCGATAAAAGTTCGCCAGCTGCTCGTGGAGCATAGTGTGGCGCGTGATGGTGTTCTTGAAGGTCGCCAGTTCGTCCGCGCTCGGCAGTTCGCCGTTGAGCAGCAGGTAGCTGGTTTCCATGAACGAGGAGTTCTCGGCCAGCTGGCCGATCGGATAGCCGCGGTGCAGAAGGACGCCTTCGTCACCATCGATATAGGTGAGCGCGCTCTCGCAGCTGGCCGTCGACGTGAAGCCGGGGTCGTACGTGAACTTGCCCGTCTGGGCGTAGAGCTTCCGGATATCGATCACATCCGGGCCGACACTGCCCTTGAGCACGGGATAATCGAATTCCGTGCCACCAGCATTCAGTTTGACCTGATCACCCACCAGTTCTTACTCCTTATATGTGCGACCCGGTCGTGGCGTCCGCCTGCGCGCCAATGCGAGCAAGGCTTTCGTCCCGGCCGAGCAGAACCAATACGTCGAAAATGCCCGGAGAGGTCGTTTGACCAGTCAGGGCGGCGCGCAGCGGCTGCGCGAGCTTGCCGAGGCCCAATCCCAGTTCCTCGGCCATTGCCTTCAGTTGCGCTTCCAGTGCCTCCAGGGCCCATTCGGACTCTCCGGAAAGACGCTCTTGGATCGCGGCAAGGCGCGAACGCCCCTCGTCGGTCAAAAGCGCCTGCGCCTTCTCGCTCATGGCGAGCGGACGCTGGGCGAACAGGAAGGCGGCGCCTTCGGCAAGTTCGTTGAGGTCCTTTGCGCGGACCTTCAGGACAGGCATGGCCTGCGTAAGCAGGGTCATGTCGGGATCTGTGAAGCCGGCCGTCTCAAGGCGCGGCTGAACGAGGCCGGCAAGCCGGGCATCGTCCGCTTCGCGCAGATAGTGGCCGTTGAGATTCTGCAGCTTGGCCAGATCGAAGCGCGAGGGGGACTTGCCGACATCGGCCATGTCGAACCATTCGACAGCCTGTTCGCGGCTGATGAATTCCTCGTCACCATGGCCCCAGCCGAGCCGCAGTAGATAATTGAACAGCGCTTCGGGCAGAATGCCCATCTCGTCGCGATACGAATCGACGCCCAGCGCGCCGTGGCGCTTGGACAGTTTTGCACCGTCCGAACCGTGGATCAGCGGCACGTGGCCGTAGACCGGCACGTTCCAGCCCATGCCGTGGATGATCACCAGCTGGCGGAACGCGTTGTTGAGGTGGTCGTCACCGCGCAGCACATGCGTCACGCCCATATCGTTGTCGTCAACCACGACCGCCAGCATGTATGTGGGCGTGCCGTCCGAACGCAGGATGACGAAATCGTCGATTTCCTCGTTCTTCACGGTAACCTCACCCTGGACGAGGTCCTGGATGGTCGTCTCGCCTTCGCGCGGCGCCTTCACGCGCACGACGTAGGACCGGTCAGCGGGCCAGGTCGACGGATCGGCATCGCGCCATTCGCTGTCGATGCGGAACGGGCGGCGTTCTTCCTGTGCCTTCTGGCGACGCTCGGCCAGTTCCTCCGAAGTGAGATAGCAGCGATAGGCGTGGCCGTTGGCGATCAGTTCCGCTGCGACTTCGGCGTGGCGATCAGAACGCGCGAACTGGAAAACCGCCGGCTCGTCTCCGCCAAGGCCAAGCCAGTTCAACCCATCGAAAATGGCTTCGATCGCCGGCTCCGTCGAACGGGCGCGATCGGTGTCTTCGATGCGGAGCAGATACTTGCCGCCGAAGTGGCGGGCGTAGAGCCAGTTGAACAGCGCCGTGCGGGCGCCGCCGATATGGAGAAAACCCGTGGGCGAGGGGGCAAAGCGCGTGACGACGGTCTTTCCATCCGCCTGTCCGCTCGATGCGCTGCCGCTTGCCATTGCTCTTACCTTCCGTCCTTATGTCAGCCATGGCCAGCCTAGCCGCCACGACCGATGATCCCGATGTTCCGGCCCTCGCCGGAGCCGCTGCATTGCAGCATCGCCCATGGATCAGCCAGAGCCACATGTCGAGCAGTTTGGCTGGTGTCGAGTGTTTTCTTTCGAACTGCACTTTCGACCGTGGGCCATGGCTTGCGGTAGGCTTTGGGGCCGGAATTTCGGCGTGGTTTACCATGCCCGACCCACGTTGGTGGATTGCATTTTGCGCAATTTGTGCGGTGGCTGCAATCGGACTCGGCGTCTGGCGGCACAGTCGGGAGGATTTTCCGCTCCTGCGCCTCGCCATCATGTCGTTGATGGCTGTTCTGGCGCTTGGTTGCCTGGCCGCGTGGGGGCGTTCCGCGACGATCGGCACGGCCCCGATTCCACGCCCTCTGTCTGGCACGTTTGAGGCTCGGGTGCTCGCGATCGAGGAAATGCCGGCGTTTGGTCAGAACCGTCTGACCGTGGCTATGCGAGAGCCGAGCAGCGGCAGGGCGATCAAGGTGCGAGTCAGTCTGCCTGACGAGATCGGCGTCGCAAACGGTCGATCGTTGGAAACGGGCGCATTGATCCGGTTCCGCGGCAGGCTGGTTCCACCGGCGGCACCGATGTTGCCGGGCAGCTACGATTTCGCCCGTGCGGCATGGTTTGCGGGGCTTTCCGCTTCGGGGCGGGTACTCGCGCCGGTCGAAGAACTGGAGGCGGGTGATCGCGCCGATGTTCTGGCCGCTTGGCGCTCCGATCTTTCCGGGCACATCCGCTCCAGACTTGCGGGTAGCAAGGCGGGCATCGCCATAGCCTTCGCAACCGGGGACATGGGCGCGATCGCTTCAGATGACGCCCGTGCGATGCGTGACGCTGGGTTGGCGCACCTGCTTTCGATCAGCGGCCTTCATGTCAGCGCGGTGATAGGTGCCGTCTACTTTCTTGCCATTCGCCTGTTGGCGCCTTTTCCCGCGATTGCGTTGCGATGGCGCCTTCCGATCGTGGCTGCGGGATTGGGTGGCTTGGCGGGAATCGGCTACACCCTGTTGACGGGATCGCAGGTGCCCACCGTGCGATCGTGTGCGGGCGCATTGCTGGTGCTTGGGGCGTTGCTGCTGGGGCGGGAGGCTCTGTCGGTCCGTATGCTGGCGACGGGGGCATTCATCGTGATGCTGTTGTGGCCGGAGTCCATCGTCGGCCCCAGTTTCCAGATGAGTTTTGCCGCGGTGTTGACACTGATCGTGGTGGCGAAAGCCGGGCCGGTGCGCCGGTGGATGGCGCCGCGCGACGAAGGCGTGCCGATGCGAGTGCTGCGTTCTCTGGCGCTTATGCTGGTGACCGGCGTGGCTATCGACCTGGTGTTGATGCCGATCGCGCTCTATCACTTCCACCGGGCGGGCATGTACGGCGCGCTGGCCAATCTTGTCGCAATTCCCTTGACGACTTTCGCAGTGATGCCGCTGGTGGCGATGGCGCTCATTCTCGACATCGTCGGCCTTGGGGCGCCGTTGTGGTGGCTTGCCGATCACGCGATAGCGTTGCTTCTCGGCTTGGCTCATGTCGTCTCGGACCTTCCGGGGGCGGTTCGCCTGCTTCCGGTCATGGGGACGCCGCATTTCCTGCTTTTTGTGGCTGGCGGCCTATGGCTGGCCTTGTGGTCGGGAAAAGAGCGCTTCTTTGGCCTGATCCCGGCGATTGCAGGTGTCGTTGGATTGGCGTTTGTCGTTCCGCCCGACATTCTGGTGAGTAGCGATGGCCACTACATTGGCATGGCCGTTGATGGTAAACGTCTGGCCGTGCTGCGGGAAAGCAAGAGCGGCTACGCTCTCGATAATCTGATGGAGGCCGCCGGGCAGCATGAAGCTCCGCTTCCGCTCGCCGGGCAGCCTCAGGTGCGATGCAATCAGGACTTTTGTGCGGCGACCCTTCAGCGAGGTGGGAGGGCGTGGCATGTTCTGATCGCGCGGAGCGACGCCTATGTCCCGATCCCTTCGCTGGCCCGCGCCTGTGATCGCGCCGACATCGTCATTGCCGATCGTTCATTGCCGCAAGGCTGCAAGCCCCGATGGTTGAAGATTGATCGCCCGATGCTGAAGCAGACCGGTGGCATCGCCATAGATCTGAAGGGGCAGGTGTTGCGAACGGTTGCCCAGAGCCAAGGGGATCATGGCTGGTGGCATCCCTGAGAAATGCGACCAGCCTTGAGCCTGTAAGGAATTCCGGCGACAAATTCATGCCGCCAGAGTCGCTGTCTCTCAGTGATATCGGCGCAGAATACCTGCCAGCTTGCCCTGAACCTGCACTTCCTCGGCACCATAGATCTGCGCTTCATATGCGGCATTCGCCGGATCGAGCCGAACCTTGGGGCCGTCGCGGCGCAGATACTTCAGGGTGGCTTCCTCGCCACGGATTAGCGCGACCACGATTTCTCCATCACGCGCGGTATCGGTGCGCTTAACGAGCGCAAGGTCGCCATCGAGAATGCCCGCCTCGATCATCGAATCGCCAGATACTTCAAGCGCGTAATGGTCGCCGGAGCCCAGCAGCGCTGCCGGCACCGGCAGCATCGACTGGCCTTCGATAGCCTCGATCGGAACGCCAGCAGCAATGCGGCCGTGCAGCGGAATCTCGATCACGTCGTTGGCCGGCTCGGGCGCGCGCGGTGCTGGGCGCAGTGCGACGGGCGCTTCCCGCGGTGCCACAGGGGCAGGCGCCTTGTTGGTAACGTCGTCGGGTTGGCGAAGCACTTCGAGAGCGCGGGCCCGGTTGGGCAGGCGGCGGATGAAGCCACGCTCTTCCAGCGCCGAAATTAGACGATGCACGCCGGACTTCGACTTGAGGTCCAGTGCATCCTTCATTTCTTCGAAGCTGGGCGAGACGCCGCTCTCTTCCAGGCGCACTTGTATGAACCGGAGCAATTCGTGCTGCTTGCGCGTCAACATCTGGCTGCCTCACCTGCATGGCCGCGATCGGCGGCCTGTTCCTTTCGCGAGGAACACATGGAGGTTCGTTCGCGAACAATGAGGGAACAATTAAGCAACGAATCCGGTAACGTCAAGCAATACCGCCATTTTGGAGCAAGTATACCCAAACCGGATCGCCGGGCTGCGCTGCAGGTGCGTTGGCAGGGCGGTCGATAAGGATATTGCTTGTGGCCAAGGAGACCAGCGCGCCACTGTCCTGGAGGGTATGCACGGCCACGGTTTCTCCATCCCAAAGGCCGCGCAGAAATTCGCGCCGATTGCCACAGGGCGGCAGTTGTGTGGCCAGCCGGCTTAGCAACGGCATAGGCGCAGGCCGATTTGCGCCGAGCAATGCGCGAAGAGCAGGCAGCATGAAATGATATGCGGTGACGTGGCTGGAAACCGGATTTCCGGGCAATCCGATGACGATCTGTTGGCGGGCGCCATGTGTCTTGCGGGCGACGAGCAGCGGCTTGCCCGGCCGGATTGCCACGCGCCAGAAATCCAGATCCGCACCCCATGCTTCCAGTGCGGGGCGGACAAGATCGTGATCACCGACGGAAACACCGCCACTGGTGACGATGATGTCTGCATCGCCAGCGGATTCGAAGGCGTGGATCAAGGCGTCGAGATTGTCGCTCACCGGGCCGATTCGGTTGACTTCGACCGGAAGGCTCTGCGCCATTGCGGCGAGCATCGCGCCGTTGCTGGCGGGTATCTGGTGCGGTTCGCAGCATTCTGGATCAGCGGCCAGTTCGTCCCCGCTGTCGATCACAACGAGGCGGGGTATCCTGCGAACCGGCAGATGCCTGTGTCCCGCGGCGATCGCGAGTGCGGCCTGAGCTGCGCCGATGCGGGTGCCTGAGGGAAGGATTTCCTGGCCTTCGGGAAAGTCCATTCCCTGGCGGCGAACATGCTTATGCAGCGGAGAGGGGCCTTCGCCGGTGAGCGTGACGCGATGCTGATCGCGGCTGACGTCTTCCTGCAGGATGACGCCACCCGCTCCGACGGGGAGCAGGGCGCCGGTGGAAATGCGCACCGCCTGCCCCGGCGTTACGGCCGCATCGTAAGGGTGCCCGGCTGCGCTTTCACCCACGACATGCCACGGGCCGGAGATGTCGCCTTCGGACACCGCGTAGCCATCCATCGCCGAGACGTCATGTGCGGGTTGCGTCCGTCTTGCGAGCAAGGGTTCGGCCAGATAGCGGCCGAGGGCGCCGGGGACATCGACGCGCTCGATTGGTAGCGGTTCGATGAGCCGGAGCAATTGGGCCTGAGCTTCTTCGAGCGTGAGCATGGGATGTCCGGTCATCAGATCGTGCCGGCCGCCATCCACACGCCGGACTTTCCGCCGCGCTTTTCGATGAGGCGAATCTCGCCGATCACCATGCCCTTGTCGAGGGCCTTGGCCATGTCATAGATTGTCAGGAGCGATACGGAAGTGGCTGTAATCGCTTCCATTTCAACTCCTGTCTTGCCCGTGAGCGAGGCGGTGGCGATGGCGCGGATGCCATTGTTCTCGAAACGAAAATCGATGTTGACGGCATCAAGCGGCAGCGGGTGGCACATCGGGATCAGTTCGGATGTTTTCTTGGCCGCCATGATGCCGGCGATGCGTGCCGTTCCCAGTACGTCGCCCTTGGGGGCGTTGCCGGCGCGGATCGCTTCGAGCGCATCTGCGGTCATGGTGATGATCCCCGATGCGATGGCCAGGCGCTGGGTTTCTGCCTTGGCGCCGACGTCCACCATGCGGGCGGTGCCATCCGAATCGATGTGGGTGAGGCTCTTGGTCATTTCGGGAGGCTCGTTACAAGGTGACAGGTCGGTTGACACAGTTGACACGGTCCAGAAGTCAAAAGGCGATCGACGCCGAACTGGCGGATTTTCGCGCTTTCAATAAGGAACGGGCGACAGGTCATGGCATTGCGATGGCAGATTTCGCCACCGTAGGACAGGGACGGCAAGGCAAATTCCGCAAGATCGGTCAGGCTGGCCTGCTCCATTCGTGCCAATACGGTGGCCATGACGCAAACCTCGAAATCATCTGAGCTGTTCCAGCGCCGTTATCTCGAACGGATGGCGCGCGTGGTGGAGCGGATTGAAGCCGAACCGGATCCCGCACTCGATCTCGAAACGGTCTCAGCTTGGGCGGGGTTTTCTCCGTATCACTTTCATCGCCAGTTCCGCGCGCTGTGCGGGATGCCGCTTCAGCGCTTTGTGCAGCTTTCGCGGCTGCATCGCGCCGGGATGCAACTTGCCTTCAGGCCGGGCACGCGCGTGATCGATGCGGCATTGGATGCCGGATACGAAACGCCCGAAGCCTTCGCCCGGGCGTTTCGGGCAAAGTTCGGCCAGGCACCATCGGCATTTCGCTCCGCACCGGACTGGTCGGCGTGGGAGGCAGTGAGCGCCTCGCTTCAGACAGCAAGGAACAGGACCATGGTGGACACCATGACGGCAGAAATCGAAATCAGGGAATTCGCGCCCGTTCGCGTAGCGATAATGGAGCATCGCGGCGATCCCGAGCGCATCGGCGATACCATTCGCAGGTTTATCGACTGGCGGCGCGAGGCGGGGTTTACGCCCAATAAAAGCCGCACTTTCAACGTTTTTCCAACCGATCCGCGTACAACGCCTGAAGACGATCATCGCGTTTGGCTTTGCGCTTGCGTGCCATCGCGGTTTGTCGGAGACGGCCGGGTCCGGGTGGCGGAAATTCCCGGCGGGCGCTGCGCGGTTCTGGCCGTGAACGGCCCAGCGATGGACCTGGAAGAGCCAGCGATGCGCCTCTATCGCGATTGGCTGCCTTCCAGTGGAGAGGCCCTGCGCGATTTTCCGCTGTTCTGCGAGCGGGTGCGCCTCTATCCGCAGGTGTCTGCGGCAGAGGCGCTTACCGAATTGTTGTTGCCGTTGGCCTGAGGATCAGGCGCCGGTCAGCAGTGCGCGGGTCGCCGCCTCGACGTCAGCCTCACGCATCAGGCTCTCGCCGACGAGGAAAGTCCGCGCGCCGCAACCTGCGAGCCTTTCGAGATCCGCGTGAGTATTGATGCCGCTCTCGGCAACGAGCAGCGTGCCGGCGGGGGCCAGCGGAGCGAGCCGCTCGGTGGTGCCGATGTCGGTGACGAAACGCTTGAGGTCGCGATTGTTCACGCCGATCAGCCGCGATTTCAGGTGGCTTGCGCGGTCCATCTCAAATTCGTTGTGAACTTCGACGAGGCAATCCATGCCGCGTTCGTGCGCGGCAGCCTCGATCTCCGCCATCAGTACGTCGTCCAGTGCGGCAACGATGATCAGGATCGCATCGGCGCCGATCGCGCGGGCTTCGGCGACCTGCCAGGGATCGACCATGAAGTCCTTGCGGATTACCGGCAGCGCGCAGGCCGCGCGGGCGTCCATCAGAAAATCTTCGTGGCCCTGAAAGTATGGCGCGTCGGTCAGCACTGACAGGCATGCGGCGCCGCCGCGCTCGTAGGCGATGGCATGTTCGGCAGGACGGAAATCAGGCCGAATCAGTCCTTTGGACGGCGATGCTTTCTTGATTTCGGCGATCAGCGCGAAGCCGCTTTCCGCCTTGGCGCGCAAGGCCGCTTCGAAACCGCGCGGTGCGGTCTGGTGCGCGGCGTGCGCGTCGAGGTCGGCCATGGTGGCCACAGCCTTGCGCTCGGCAACTTCCTCGCGCTTGGTGTCGCAGATCTCGGTAAGCTTGTCGGACATTATAACCCTCTCGCGCGGCTCAAGCCTTGAGCGCGGAAATCCAGCAGTTGAGCAGAGCGTTGGCGAGGCCCTTGTCGATGGCCTCGGCCGCTTCCTCCACGCCTTCGCGCCAAGTTTCCACCTCGCCCGCGACGATCAGCGCGCCGGCGGCATTGAGCAGCACGGCATCGCGATAAGGCCCGTGCTCGCCAAGCAGCAGGCGACGGAGCGCATCGGCATTGTGGGCCGCATCGCCGCCCCGAATGGCGCCGACCGGCGAGACCGCCAAACCAACGTCTTCGGGCGAAATGCGGCGCATGGACAGTTCACCATGCCTGATTTCGGCCACTTCGTTGCCGCCCGCGAGGCTCAGCTCGTCGAGCCCTTCGTCGCCGGAGATGACGAAGGAGTGCTCGCTGCCCAGGCTCATCAGCGCTTCGGCATAGATCGGCACATAGGCGGGGCGGGCGATGCCGACGAGCTGACGGCGCACGTTCGCCGGGTTCGCCAGCGGGCCCATCAGGTTGAAGATGGTGCGGCGGCCGATCGCCTTGCGGATCGGCATGATGCGGCCCATCGACGGGTGATGGCGCGCGGCAAAAAGGAAGCAGATGCCGAGGTCGCCCAGCGTCTCTTCCGCCGTTTCCGCAGCGCGGTCGAGATTGAGGCCGAGCGCTTCGAGGGTGTCGGCCGCGCCGGCCTTCGAGCTGGCGGCGCGGTTGCCGTGCTTGGCCACCGGTACGCCGCAGGCGGCGACCACCAGCGATACCGCGGTCGAGACGTTGAGCGTATGATGTCCATCGCCGCCGGTGCCGCAGACGTCGATGGCATTGGCGGGGGCCTCGATCGGGATCATTCGGCTGCGCATGGCGCGCGCGGCGCCGGCGATTTCGCTCGCCGTCTCACCGCGTTCGGTGAGGGCGAGGAGGAAGCGGACCACGGCGTCGTCACCCACGCGTCCGTCGAGAATGGCGCCGAAAGCTTCTTCGGCCTCGGCTTCCTCGATGGGGTGGAGAGGATCGGGCAGGATCATCGTCGTCATGCTACTTTCAGGCCGGTGTCGAGACGAACAGGCAGTTTGGGCTCGATGCCGCAGGACCGCAGGAAGTTCGCCAGCATTTCGTGGCCGTGTTCGGTGGCGATGCTTTCCGGGTGGAACTGCACACCGTGGATCGGCAGCGTGGCGTGCCGGAAGCCCATGACGTGATTGTCGTCCGAACGCGCGTTGACCACCAGCGTCTCCGGAATGTCCTCGACGATCAGCGAGTGATAGCGCGTGGCGGTGAAGGGGGAGGGCAATCCGGCGAAGACGCCGGTGCCGTCATGCGTGACGGGCGAGGTCTTGCCGTGCATCAGCCCGCCCCGCACGACCTTGCCGCCGAAGTACTGGCCGATCGACTGGTGGCCCAGGCACACGCCCAGCAGCGGCTTTCCAGCATCTGCCGCCGCGCCCACAAGGTCCAGGCTGATGCCGGCTTCGTTCGGGGTGCAGGGGCCGGGCGAGATCAGGAAGCCCTGCGCGCCGCTGGAGATCGCCTGCCCGGCCGAAAGCGCATCGTTGCGCACCACTTCGACTTCGGCGCCCAGTTCCATCACGTAATGGACCAGGTTCCAGGTGAAGCTGTCATAGTTGTCGATGACGAGGATCATGGCCTGTCCTTTCCGTTAGAGCCCTTTGCGCTTTTCTCGACGACGATCAAGGGGCCGAGCGGCGGTCCGCCGTCCACGCGCCCATGTTCGGGGTCCCACAGCGAGGACACGCTGCCGTCGAGGAACAGCGCGTTGGGGCAATTCAGCTTGTCGCGGAACAACCGCGCCAGCTTGCCGAACGAGACAGGCTCGTCCGAGATGACGAAGTGGGCACGGCCTTGCCGGTCGACACCTACGGCATTGCGCAGTTTGAGAGACTGGCCATCGGTATCGATCTTCGGGTGCAGTTTACTGTCGATCACCAGCATCGGGCCCGACTGGGTGCCGAAGTCCGGCCGGTTGTCGACATGGGCGGCGAAGTCCTCGCTCGTGCGAATCTGCCAATGGCCGGTGGCATCGCCGAAGAACACGCCATTGGGCAGGAGGTGGAAATTGCCCCAGCCCTTGTTGGTGTTGATCGCGTGGACGCGCTGGCCGTCGATCACGGCATAGCCGATGGGTTTGCCGCCCCCATCGAACATGCCGCCATTCATCGCGAAGGCAACCGCCGGGTTGCCCGAGGGGCGGCTTACGGCCAGTTGCGACAGGCTGCGATAGGGCGCGCCATTCTTCGGCCCCAGAACGAGGTGGATCGTGTGGCGACCGGGCGTGGCGGTGCAATGCGTGAAACTCGCGCCTTCGAACGAAGCGCCTTCGCAGGGCGGCGGAGGCGGGGCTTCCGCCTGCTTTTGCGGCTGCTGGGCGCCTGACGAACAGGCAACGAGGGTGAACGCAGCCGCCAGAGCGGCGCGTCTCACTGTCCGGAACCCGTTACTGGCCCCGTCACTGGCCGAAACCCGGTTCTCCGGCGACGCGGATCGCTTCGCGGGCGGCGGCGAACAGGGCGCCCGACTTGGCTTCGCACTCGCGCTGTTCGTAGTCGGGATCGCTGTCGGCAACGATGCCGGCGCCGGCCTGCACGTGCAGTACGCCGTCCTTCAGCACGCCGGTGCGCAGGACGATGCACGAATCGACCGAGCCGTCCGGTGCGAAGTAACCGACGCCGCCGGCATAGGCACCGCGCGTTTCGGGTTCGAGGCTGGCGATGATCTCGCAGGCGCGGACCTTCGGTGCGCCCGAGACGGTGCCTGCCGGGAAGCCGGCGAAGACTGCGTCGATGGCGTCGTGCCTCTTCGTGTCGAGCCGGCCGATCACGTTCGAGACGATGTGCATCACGTGGCTGTAGCGCTCGATCGTGTAGCTGTCGGTCACTTCGACGGTGCCGGCGGCGGAGACGCGGCCCACGTCGTTGCGGCCGAGGTCGAGCAGCATCAGATGCTCGGCGCGTTCCTTGGGATCGGCCAGCAGGCTGACTTCGTTGGCCTTGTCCTCGGCCACCGTCTTGCCGCGCGGGCGGGTACCGGCGATCGGACGGATCGTGACTTCGCCTTCCCGCACGCGGACCAGGATTTCCGGGCTCGAACCGATCAGCGCGAAGCCGGGCAGGTCGAGGAAATAGAGGAACGGCGAAGGATTGATGCGGCGCAGGGCGCGATAGAGCGCGACCGGCGGCAGCGGGAATTCGCAGGTGAAACGCTGGGCCAGCACGATCTGGAAGATATCGCCCGCTTCGATGTAGTCCTTCGCGCGGGTGACCATCGCCTTGTAGTCGTCGGCCGCCATGACCGGCGTGCGCTCCGGCTCCGGCAGGTCCGCGATCGCGGGCGAGGCGGGGAAGGGGGCTGCCAGCTTGCGCAGGGCTTCATCGATCCGCTCGGCGGCGGTGTCGACAAGGCTCTCGGGCGCGCCGTTTTCCGGCCAGAGCGGGGTGACGCAGAACAGTTCGTCACTCAGCCGGTCGAACACGAGGATCACCGAGGGGCGCACGAACAGCATGTCGGGCAGTTCGAGCGCACTCTGCGGCGCGCGCGGTAGCTTTTCGACCAGACCGATCGTCTCGTATCCGAAGTAGCCGACCAGGCAGGCCAGCGCCTTGGGCAGTTCGGCGGGAACGTCGAACCGGCATGATTCGACCAGGCCGCGCAGTTCGGCAAGGGCATCGCCGGGCAAAGGCTCGAACGCCTCACGATCATGCTGCCAATTGCGGTTGATCGCGCAGGCGTGGCCTTCGGCGCGGAACACCAGGTCCGGATCGAGGCCGAGCAGGCTGTAGCGGCCGCGCACGGCGCCGCCTTCCACCAATTCGAGCAGGAAGTCGCCGCGCCCTTCGGTGAAGAGCTTGAGCGCGGCGCCAACGGGCGTTTCGGTATCGGCGACGAGGCTGCGCCAGAGCAGCGCGGGCTTACCCTCGCGCAGCCGTGACAATGCCTCTTCGCGATCCGATTCGCGCTTCATGCCGATGGGTGTCCTTCTTTTCTCGGGAGTATCAGTTGGCGGGGGCGGCCGTGCCGGCAAGCTGGTTGTGCACCGTCTTGATGGCCGCGTCGTGCTTCTGGAAGCCGACTTGCTTCTTGATCGCGTTGGCAAGCGCCTCGGTATAGGCCGTGCCGAGCTGGCTGGAGAGTTCGCGCTGGGTGCCCTTCACCACGACGTCGTTCTCTGCCTTGGGTGCGATCACGTCATTCAACGCGACCACGAACCAGCCGCGACCGGCACCGGCCGACTGCACCTTCACGGTACCCTTGGCCATATGGAACAGGAGCGAGACCGGCGGAGGAACCTGGCGGCCCTGGCGCATGGCCTCGGTCAGCATCGGGCGGCTCATCGTCACGTCCTGCACGGCGGGCAACGTCTTGCCGAGCGCGGCAACGGCCTGGTTCAGCGGCTTGCCGCCACGGATGGCAGCCATGAGCTTGAGTGCGGCGGCCTTGGCGTCGACCGAACCCTTGTCCAGCTTCCATGCTTCGGTCACGTCGGCGGTGATTTCCTTGAGCGGCGCCGGGGCGGAGGGGGTGATCTGCGTCACGTCATAGAGGACGTAGCCAGCGGTGGCCGGAGTGGCGGTCGTACCAGGGGTGAGCTGGCCCAGCTGCGGCTTTTCCTGATCCATCGAGAATGCGGTCGACAGGATCGGCTGCAGTTCGGTGGGAACCGTTTCGCCCGGCTTTCCGTAGACGGCACCCGTAGCGGTGACAGGCTGCGTGGTCGTGACCGTGGCGCCGATCGCCTTGGCGACTTCGACCAGGCTTGCGCCCTTCGTGAACTCGTCATCGATGCGCGACAGCAGGTCGGTGAAGGCGGTGCGGCGCTTCTCGGCGGTCAGCTTGGTGACGATCTCTTCGCGAACGGCGGCAAGCGGGCGCTCGGCGGTCTTCTGTTCCTGCTCCACGCGGATCAGGTGCCAGCCCAGCGCGCTCTTCTGCGGCGCGGCCAGCTTGCCCACGGGGGTGGCGAACACGGCGTCGGCAAGGGCCGGCGAGAACTGGCTGGCCAGTTCGTCATGGCTGAAGAATTCAAGCTTGGCAGCCGACAGGCCCTTTTCGGTGGCGGCCAGTTCCAGCGACTTGCCGCCCGCGACTTCGGCGGCGACGGCCTTGGCGGCGGCTTCGGTCGGCACGATCAACTGGGTGATCTTGCGGGCATCGCGCGCAGCATACAGCGCGGGCTTATCCGCTTCATAGCGCTTGGCGATTTCGGCATCGGTCGGCGCAGCGACGTTCTGCAGCGTGTTCTCGCCGAAGGTGGCGTAGCGGATCACGCGGCGTTCCGGGCGCACGAACATGTTGGTGTGGCTCTTGTAGAAGCCTTCCAGATCGGCCTGCGACGGCGCCTGCGTGGGGGCGAAGGCGATCGAGGGCAGAGTGACGACCTGGCCCTTGCGGTTTTCGTCGAGCAGGGTGGCATAGCGCTGTGCCAGCGAAAGCGGCATCGTCGCACCGAACTGCGCCGGCACCATCACCTGCTGGGCGATCAGGCCCTGCGAGAAATCGTCGCGCAGCGCCTGTTCGGAAATGCCCTTCTGCGCCAGCAACTGGCGGAAGGTGTCCTGGCTGAACTTTCCGTCTACGCCCTGGAACGCGGGAATGCGGCTGATTTCGCTGTCGACCAGGCGCTTGCTGGCAACGACGCCCACGTCCTTGCCGAACACGCCGATGGCGGTACGGGCGATCAGCTCGTCAAGAATATGGTCCAGGCCGCCTTCGGCGACGAGCATCTTCATCGTCGCGGTGGGGTTCTGCTGCTTGATCTGTTCAAGCTGCGAGTTTGCGGCGGTCGACAGTTCGGTCGCCTCGATATTCTTGCCGCCCACCGTCGCTATCGCCGTGGCGCTGCCAAGGCCGGCGGAATCGCGCATGCCGTTGATGTCGCCACCCGCGAAGGCAAGCGTGATGAGCACGAGCACTGCCAGCGCAATGCCGGCACCGATCTTGGACTTCAGGAAGTTACGGAAGAATGAGAGCATGGACCGGCCGATCAGCGTGAAACGAATGTGCGGACAAGCGCAAAGGCATAACCGATGCGGGCGCAGGCTTTAGGGGGCGCAATGCAATCCTGCAATGGCTGACGTCGCGCCTGATGCCGGCATGGGCTTTCTGTCCCGCGGTGGCGGCAGGCAACCGGTCGGCGCAGCGGATAACCGGACCGGCGGCAACGCGCCGGCCAATGCGCCGAGTTGCATTCCGTGCGGGCGGTTTTGCCTTGTTCGGGGGTGTCCGGATTTTGACAATTCGGGCCCGGCTGCCTAGCAGCGCCTCGCAAGCGTTCGGCCGATTCCCGCTCTCGTGGTAGACGAAGCGGTAGATGGGCAGCCGGATGCAGATAAATGAATCAGGGTTTTAGTTGAAAATGGCTGCACTGCCTTACATCGTCGGAAACTGGAAAATGCACGGCACGCGCGCGATGCTTGCCGAGGCACGGGCGGTCGACCGAACCGCTGCACGCTTTCCGAAGGTGCAGGTCGCCCTCGCGCCGCCCGCCACGCTGATTTTCCGGATGCGTGACACGGTGGAGCTGATCGGCGTTGGCGGTCAGGACTGCCGGGCTGAGGAAAGCGGCGCTTTCACCGGCGACATCTCCGCCCCGATGCTGAAGGATGCCGGTGCGGACTTCACCATTCTCGGCCACTCGGAGCGGCGCACGCTCCACGGCGAGAGCGACGCGGACGTCAACGCCAAGGCGCAGGCTGCGCTTGGTGCGGGCCTTGCCGTGATTCTCTGCGTGGGTGAAACCGAAGCCCAGCGTGATGCCGGTGACGCCGTTGCCGTAGTCGCCGGGCAGCTTGAGGGTTCGTGCCCGCGTGCCGATGGGGCGCCGGACAAGCTCTCGATCGCTTATGAGCCGGTCTGGGCGATCGGCACCGGCCGCGTGCCTTCGATCGAGGACGTGGCGGAAATGCATGCGGCGATCCGTGCAAAGCTTGTCGCGCTTTATGGCGAAGGCGGTGCGGACGTGCGCATTCTCTACGGCGGCTCGGTAAAGGCCGAGAACGCGGCCGAACTGCTCTCCGTGCCCGAAGTGGGCGGGGCACTGGTCGGCGGTGCCAGCCTGAGCGCCGAAAGCTTCACGGCCATCATCGGTGCGGCGGCGCTGCTGACCGCCGACTGAAGCCGTTTTTGGGTTCTGCCGGGTCGGGCGGGCAAGGATTGTCGCCCGAATCCGGCTGATGGCTTGCGCAGGGGCGCTGCAGCGCCTATCTGCGCGGCTTGAATCGCGGGACGATAATTCGCCCCCTTCGAAAGATTGAGATTTACACGATGCTGTTCACTTTCCTGACCGTTGTCCAGGCGATCGTCGCTCTTCTGCTGGTGCTCGTGATTCTGGTGCAGAAGTCGGAAGGTGGCGGCCTTGGCGTCGGCGGCAGCCCTTCGGGGATGCTTTCGGCCCGCGGCGCGGCAAACTTCCTGACGCGTGCGACCGGCGGCCTTGCCGCGGTCTTCGTGATTCTCTCGATCGTCCTTGCGGCGCTGGCCGTCGGCAAGACCGGCGACGACGTTGACACCTCGCTTCAGCGTGACGCGATCCCCGCTGCCCAGGCGCCTGCCGCGCCCGCGCAGTCCGATCCGCTCGCCGGCGCGGCCAATCCGGCCGCCGCCCCGGCCGGTGGTGCCCCTGCAAGCCCGGCTGCCAGCCCGGCGGCAGGTCAGCAGGCGCCGGCCAACGATCCGCTTTCGGGTGCTGCCGGTCACTGATCTGACCCGGTAACTTCCGGCGTATCACTGTAACGCGAATGCCGTCTGGCGTTGTCAGGCGGCATTTGATCTGTTTTGTTTTGTGGATTGCGGCACAGGGCTCTTGCCCTCGTGCCCCCATGCAATTTAAGGGCCGACTCCCATGGCGCGGCATATTTTTATCACCGGCGGCGTGGTTTCCTCGCTCGGCAAAGGTCTCATGGCGGCGAGCCTCGCGGCTCTCCTGCAGGCACGCGGTTATCGCGTCCGCATCCGCAAGTTCGATCCCTATCTGAACGTCGATCCGGGCACGATGAGCCCGTATCAGCACGGCGAAGTCTTCGTGACCGACGATGGCGCCGAAACCGATCTCGACCTTGGTCATTATGAGCGCTTCACCGGCGTCTCGGCCCACCAGGGCGACAACATCACGTCCGGCCGCATCTATCGCGACATCATCGCCAAGGAGCGCCGCGGCGACTACCTGGGCGCCACCGTGCAGGTGATCCCGCACGTGACCGACGCGATCAAGGATTTCGCGCTGGCCGATACCGACGACCTCGATTTCGTGCTCTGCGAGATCGGCGGCACCGTCGGTGATATCGAGGGCCTGCCCTTCGTCGAGGCGCTGCGCCAGATGCGCAACGAACTGGGCCGTGAACAGACCTGCTTCGTCCACGTCACCCTGGTGCCCTACATTGCGGCAGCGGGTGAGCTGAAGACCAAGCCGACGCAACACTCGGTGCGCGAACTGACCGGCCTTGGCATCCAGCCCGACATCCTGCTGTGCCGCTGCGACCGCGAACTGCCGGAGAGCGAGCGCCGCAAGATCGCACTGTTCTGCAACGTGCGCCCGCAGGCGGTGATCCCCGCGCTCGACGCGCCGAACATCTACGCCGTTCCGCTGCAGTACCACATGGAAGGGCTGGATGCGGAAGTGCTGCACCACTTCGGCATGTCCTCGCCCGCGCCGGAACTGACGCGCTGGAACGACATCACCGACCGTTTCGAACACCCCGAAGGCGAAGTGACCATCGGTGTCGTCGGCAAGTACGTCGGCCTGCCCGATGCCTACAAGTCGCTGAACGAGGCGCTGGTTCACGGCGGCATGGCCAACCGCGTGAAGGTCAACGTCCAGTGGATCGATGCCGAAATCTTCGAGAAGGAAGATTCGGAAATCGCCGCCGCTCTCGAACCGATGCACGGCATCCTGGTGCCCGGCGGCTTCGGTGAGCGTGGTTCGGAAGGCAAGATCGCTTCGGTCCGCTTCGCGCGTGAACGGGAAGTGCCGTTCTTCGGAATCTGCCTTGGGATGCAGATGGCCTGCATCGAGGGCGCGCGTGCGTCCGGCATCGAGAAGGCCAGCTCGACCGAATTCGGCCCGACTGATGAGCCGGTCGTCGGCATCATCACCGAGTGGATGACCGAGGACGGCCTGCAGACCCGGGCCGAAGGCGGCGATCTGGGCGGCACCATGCGCCTTGGTGCCTATCCGGCGATGCTCTCGGCCAACAGTCACGTTGCCTCGATCTACGATTCGACCGAGATTTCGGAGCGCCACCGTCATCGCTACGAGGTGAACGCGAAGTATCGTGATGCGCTGGAAAGCAACGGCCTGATCTTCTCGGGCATGTCGCCCGACGGCTTGCTGCCGGAGATTGTCGAGCGTCCGGAGCATCCGTTCTTCGTGGGCGTGCAGTTCCACCCCGAACTGAAGTCGCGGCCCTTTGAGCCGCACCCGCTGTTCAAGGGCTTCATCGCCGCGGCGCTGCGTCAGGCGCGCCTCGTTTGATCAGGCAGGCGGTTTGAAATGCGAAGGGCCGGTTCCCCAGTGGGACCGGCCCTTTTCGTATCAGCCCAGCAGCGAGAGCAGCAGCGTCACGGTGCCGACCGAAAGCACCGTGGAGGCCAGGATGACTTTGGCCGTCAGCGCGCCTTCGCGGCGGTGGAATTCGGCCAGCATGAATGGGCCGGTCCCGGTGGGGAGCGCGGCCAGCAGGACAGCGGCATTGCGCAGCGGTACGGGCAGGGGGAATACCCATAGCGCCAGCGCCAACGTCAGGGCGGGGTAGACGAAGAGCTTGAGCGCCACGAGTACGGCCGTTTCGCCCAGCGAGCCCTCGCCCTTATCGCGCGGTTCGGCCAGGAACATGCCCAGGCAGACGAGTGCGCAAGGGCTGGCGGCAGAACCCAGCAGCTTCAGGAACGCATCGAGCGGCGTGGCGACGCCAAGGCCGCTGGCCATGACCACGGCGCCCGCCAGCGGCGCCAGCACCAGCGGATTGCGGAACAGCGCCTGAAGCACGCGCAGGGCGATCACCGCCGGGTTGCCGCCCTTCTGGTTGCCGAATTCAATGAGCACGATGGCCAGCGCGAACAGCACGCATACCGTGTTGATCGTAGCGATGAGAGTAAGCGTCTGCGAGGCCGGGCCCAAGGTTGCCAGCAGCAACGGGAAGCCGAGGAAGGCCGTGTTCGAATAGCTGGAATTCAGCCCGAGGATCGCCGCATTGCCGATATTGCGGCCCATCCAACGGCTGACAGCCACGGTCAGCACGAAGAACAGGAAAGTGCCGATCGCGAAGACGGCAACGAAACCGGGTTGCCAGAGTTGGCCGAGCTTAGCCTTGGCGACGATGTCGAACAGCAGCGCAGGCAGCGCCAGATAGACGACGAAACGGTTGAGTTCGGTGGTCGATTGTGGGCCGAAAATGCCGACGCGGCGGGTCAGCCAGCCGACGAAAGTCAGCGCGAAGATCGGCAGGACGACCGAGAGGATCGAAAGCATGGGAGGATTGCGGCCCGCGTTTTGTGCAAAGCGTGGGGATTATCGGCTGCGGGCCGCGGATTCCAGCGCGGAAAAGGCGCTCATGCGTGCGGCCCATGCAAAAAGGGCGGCCCGGATGCCCGGACCGCCCCCAATCCTGTTAGTGCCGTGAGGCGATCAGGCCGCCGCGGTTTCGTCCGAGCCGCCTTCGACCACGGACAGCGTATTGCCGCCGATCGCGATCTTCTTGGGTTTCATCGCTTCGGGCACTTCGCGCACGAGGTCGATCACCAGCAGGCCATCGGCCAGATCGGCGCCGTCGACGCGGACGTAATCCGCCAGTTCGAAGCGGCGCTCGAAGCCGCGCTGGGCGATGCCGACATGCAGCATTTCGCCTTCGGGGCTCTCCTCGGGCTTGTAGCCCTTGACGACAAGGAGGTTGGCTTGTGCGGTGATGTCGATATCGGCCGGCTTGAAGCCCGCCAGCGCCAGCGTGATGCGATAGGCATCGGCGCCGCGGCGTTCGATGTTGAAGGGCGGATACTTGTCGCCCGCGTTCGCCCGGGCCTGGTTTTCGATCATGTCGAACAGGCGGTCGAACCCGACCATGGTGCGGCGATAGGGGGTAAAGTCGATACGGTTCATGACAAAAATCCTCTTATGAGCAATCTTCGTTGAAGGAGGCCCGGATCGCCGGCGCCTCTTGTTCGAGCCATCCCCATGGCGGGCCATGACTCGCATCCCTAGATATGGTAGCGCCCCCGGCTTTCAAGGGGACGCTACCCCTTTTGGAGGATACCGTTTGATGAGCCAGCCGAAGGTCGAAATCTACACCAAGTGGGGCTGCCCCTATTGCGTCATGGCGAAGTCGCTGCTGGACGGCAAAGGCGTGGCCTATGAGGAATACGACGTGACCATGGGCGGCGAGAAGCGCGCCGAAATGGAAGCGCGTGTTCCGGGCGCACGTACCGTGCCGCAGGTTCTGGTGGACGGTAAGCCCTATGGCGGGTTCGACGATATCAACGCGCTCGACCGTGCGGGCGAACTCGATCCCGTGCTGGGGCTCTGATCCGATGACGCGCGCCGCGCTGTTCCAGATGACCACCGGCATCGATCCCGAGGCCAATGCCGAAGCGATCGTTGCTGCGGTGGCAGAGGCCCGTGCAGGCGGCGCGGCGATGCTGTTCACGCCGGAGATGTCCGGCCTGCTGGACCGCAAGCGTGATCGCGCTGCTGCAAACATCGTTGCCGAGGGCGAGGATCGCGTGCTGGCCTCCGTTCGCGAGGCGGCGGCGAGTGAGGGCGTGTGGGTCCACATCGGCTCTTTGGCGGTGCGGCCTGACGGTGGCGACGGACGCTATGCCAACCGCGCCTTCGTGATCGACGACAAGGGCGAAATCCGCGCCCGGTACGACAAGATGCACATGTTCGACGTGGACCTGTCGACGGGCGAATCGTGGCGTGAATCCAATGCCTATGCGCCGGGTGACAAGGTGGTGACGGTGGAGACCCCACTCGGCCGCCTGGGGCTGGCGATCTGCTACGACGTGCGGTTTCCCGCGCTGTTCGAAGCGCTGGGCCGTGAAAAGTGCGATGTGATCGCGACCCCCGCCGCTTTCACCGTGCCTACCGGCAAGGCGCATTGGCATCTGATGCAGCGCGCCCGCGCGGTGGAGGCCAGCGCCTTCGTGCTCAGTGCGGCACAAGTCGGTCATCACGAGGATGGGCGCGACACTTACGGGCACAGCCTGGCGATCGATCCCTGGGGTGATATCCTGCTGGACATGGGCGGAGAAAAGGCGGGGCTGGGCTTCGTCGATCTCGATCCCGCGCGCATTGCCGAAGTTCGGGCCCAGTTGCCGAGCCTTGCCAATCGCCGCGCGATCGCCAAATAGCCCATAAGCTAACGGGTTCGCGAAGAAGTGCCTCAATGATTGTCTACGATCTGGAATGTCGTGCCGAGCGTCATCGCTTCGAGGGCTGGTTCAAGTCCTCGGACGATTTTGCGCGCCAGCAGGAGTGCGGGCTGCTGTGCTGCCCGCAGTGCGGCACGGCGGATGTCGGCAAGGCGCTGCAGGCCCCACGGTTGACGCGCAAGGGCAACCAGCGGAACGAGGTGGTACCCACGCGCGCCGCCCAGCCGATGCCATCGCCCGGCGATCCGTCCGCGCCGTCGGTGCCCGTTGCCGCTGCGCCGTTGCCACCACAGGCGGTCGAAATGATCCAGGCGCTGGCAAAGATGCAGGCCCAGGCGCTGAAGGACAGCCGTTACGTGGGCAAGAGCTTTGCGGAAGACGCCCGCGCCATGCACTATGGCGAGCGTGAGCAGGAAATGATCCACGGCGAGGCGAGCGTGGAGCAGGCGAAGGAACTGCTGGAGGAGGGCATTACCGTCGCGGCTTTGCCGTTCGCCGTGGTTCCGCCGGAACGCGCCAACTGATCCTTGGCCGATAATGAGAACATGCAGAAACGCCGCCCTATGCAGGGCGGCGTTTCTGCATGGGATCAAGGATCAGGCCGGAAGCGGGGCAGCCGGATCGACCAGCCCTGCCTTGCGAATTTCCGCCCAGAACGCCGCCGGAATGATCTCGGCAAACGCGGCGCTGTCCTCGGCAATGCGTTCCGGGCGGCTCGCGCCGGGGATGACGGCAGCCACAGCCGGGTTCGCCAGCGAGAACTGGATGCCGGCCGCCTTCATAGAGACGCCATGGCGGTCTGCAATTGCCTTGATCGCGGCGACCCTGGAGAGGATTTCCGGCGTGGCGGGTGCATATTCGAAATTCGGCCCGCCGACGAGCGCGCCCGAACTGTATGGCCCGCCGACGACGACCCCCAATCCGAGTTCGGTGACCTTGGGCATCACCCGCTGAAGCGCGCGTCCGTGGTCCAGCAGGGTGTAGCGGCCGGCCAGCAGAAAGGCGTCCGGACGCGGCCCCTGAAGGTCCAGCAGGATCTCGATCGGCTCCACCTTGTTGACGCCAAGGCCCCAGGCCTTGATCACCCCTTCGTCGCGCAGGCGATCGAGTGCCTTGAACGCACCGTTGCGGGCTTCCTCGAACCGGGCGATCCATTCGTCACCCCAGAAATCCTGGGCGAGATCGTGGACGAAGACGATCTCGACATGATCGGTGTGTAGCCGCTTCAGGCTGTCTTCGATCGATTTCAGCGTGGCGTCGTAGCTATAGTCGTTCACGACCTTGTTCGGGCGACCGTGGGCGAAGACATCGCCCTTTTCGCCATTATCACGCAGCGAAACGTCCTCGACCTCATCCAGGATGATGCGGCCGACCTTGGTGCTGATCACATATTCGTCGCGCGGCTTGCCCTTCAGCGCCTCTCCCATGCGGATCTCGGCAAGGCCGGCGCCGTAGAAGGGGGCGTTGTCGTAATAGCGGATGCCGTCGTTCCAGGCGGTCTCTACCGTGGCCAGCGCTTCCTCTTCCGGGATCGCGCGGAACATATTGCCAAGCGGCGCGGCGCCGAAGCCCAGCTTGCTGGGAAGGATATCCTTGAGTGCCATCGTCTGCATCCTTTCGTCAGGCGACCACCAGCGGGTCGAGTGTCAGCGCCGTGCGTTCGGCCAGGTCGTTGATGGTTGCCAGGTAGGTCTGGAAATGAGGTGAGGCGCGATGCGCGGATACGGCATCGCCGTCGACATAGAGTTCATCGAGCACGAGGCGGGCCGGGTTGGAGCCATCGGTCCAGAGATCGTATCGCAGATTTCCCGTTTCCGCGCGACTTTGTGCGACCATCGTGTCCAGCAATTCGCGCAATTCTGCCTCCTTGCCGGCGCGCGCGGTGAGAATGGCCATGATCTTCACGTTCGTCATCGGATGTCCCTTGTTCTGGAGAGGGGCGTTCTGGAGAGCGGGGCGCCGAAGCGCCCCGCCGGTCATGCGCGTTCGCATTTGCTCGCCGGGCGATCAGTGCCGGCGCGCATCGAGTGCTTCGACCAGAGCCGCGGCGATGGGGTGATCGGAACGCGGGTTCTGGCCAGTGATGAGTTCGCGGTCGATCACGACGTTCGGCGCGAAGTCGGTTGCCGTCGTTTCCACCGTACCGCCCGCTGCAGTCAACGCCTGCGGCATGTCGAAATACATCTTTGCGTGGAGGATGTTATCCTCGACCACCTTTTCCTCGGATGCCGAGAAGACGGTCATCCGATAGCCCGCATAAGCCCAGCCATGCGCAAGTTCGGCGGCCTTGGACGTATCGCCGGCGATCAGCGCGGCGCGGAAGGCCGGGGCCTGCTCCATCGCGGCCGTCAGTGCGATCGGGCCATGGCAGAGAAGCGCGGTCGGCTTGGCCTGTGCATGGAAATGCCTGAGGATTTCGCCGAGTTCTGCGCTCTGCATCAGGTCGACCACCGGGGCCTGACCGCCGGGTACGAAGACGGCGGCGTAGCGGTCCAGCCCCTCGTAGATCACCTGGCGCAAGGTGCGCACGGCGGTCATCGCGGGATCGTGGAAGAAGAAATCCCGGGCCCGGGCGTAGGCAGCCTCGTCCCCACCGAAGTGATCGGCCGAATCCGATGCCTCATCGATATGCGGCTGGGTGCCGTCGGGCGTGGCGAGGACCACGTCATATCCCGCAGCGACCAGCGCCATCGCCGGCACTACCGTTTCGTTGAGATACTGTCCGGTTGCTGCCCATCCGCCCTGAATTTCGATCCGGGTGGCGTTGGAGCCGATCACGAGCACTGTACCCTTGGTCATTTTGAGTCTCCATCAAGTTGGTGTGGTCCCTTGCGGGCACCGCTTGAATGCGCCTCGATCAGGCATTTCAGAACTTTATTTCTTGGATATTAGATATATCGGTGAGAATATATCTCATGCGCTATGACCTCAATCTCCTGCCGATCTTCGTCGCCTTGATGGAAGAACGCAACGTCACCCGCGCCGCCGAACGACTGGGCATGACACAGCCGGCCATGTCCAACGCACTCTCCAGATTGCGAGCCATGTTGCAGGACCAGCTTTTCATCCGCGAACGCTATGGCATCCAGCCTACCCCAGTTGCGCTGGAACTGGCGCCCGGCATTGCCGACGCGCTGGCGCGGCTGGACGATGCGATACTGGGGCAGCAGGATTTCGATCCCGCCACCGCCGAACGCCAGTTCACCATCGCGCCCAACGGCTATGTCGAATTCGCGCTCGTGCCCGCGATCGTCGCGCGGCTGGCGGAGGTGGCGCCCGGCATCAAGCTGCGGTTGACGCCGTACAGCAACGACCTGGTCGAAACGGGCGTGGTATCGGGCATGACGGCGATGGTGCTGGGCCGGATAACCGACCCCGCCGACAATCTGGTGGTTCAGCACCTGATGGACGAAGGGCTGGAATGCGTCGTCCGCTCTGGCCATCCCGAGATTGGAGACGCCATCACGCGGGATCAGTTCGAGCGGCTGCGCCATGTCAACGTGATGCCGCCCGGCCGCATCCGTGCCGGCCTGCATCAGGCGCTGGCTTCGCAGGATTTGCGGCGCGCTGTCGCGCTGTCGGTCACCAATTTCTTCGCGGTGGCGGAGATGGTTGCGGTTACCGACTATTGCACCACTTTGCCGCATCTGATCTGCCGGCGTCTGCGGCACGATCCGCGGTTGAAGGTGCTGGCGGCGCCGGTCGACCTTGGCACCTTCCCGGTCGAGATGGGTTGGCATGTCCGCTATCGCCACGATCCGGCCCATCGCTGGCTGCGCGGGCTGGTGGCCGACGTCGTGCGCGGGATCGGCAGGGGGAATGGAGCGGGCGTAGCGTAGAGGCGCGCTACTTCCCGCGCCCGGTCGCCACGCCGCGTATCTCGTTCGCCTGCCAGATCAGCAGGGTTGGCAGGCCGATCGCGAGATCGCGCGCCCGCTTGGCGAGCGACAGGGCCAGGGCGGTTTCCGGCGGCAGGCCGAACAGCGGACCGGCGAAGGCATAGCCAGCCTCCTGCACGCCCAGCGCGCCGGGAATGATGAAGGCCACGCTGCGCAGGGTGAAGATCAGGCTTTCAAGGGCCAAGATGTCCCATACGGATGCATGGGCGCCCATCCATCGCAGGGCCAGCCACGCACCGATGCCGCTGGCGACCCATGCCGCCAGATTGGCCCCGAAGGCCAGCGCCACGCGGTCGCGCTGCGCATAGATGCGGGACAGTTCGGCACGGATGCCGGCCATCGCGATAGACCCGGGGACGAGGCGGGCGGCAAGGCGGCTGGTGACGTCCAGTGCGGTTCGCTGCATCGCGAAGAACAGTAGGATGATCGCGACCATGACGAACGTGCCGCCCAGGATGGCGGGGCGCAGTTGCGCCGCCGCGCCGTCCCCGATCAGCAGTGAACCCATCAGTGCCAGCCCGAACAGCGTGTAGACGAGTTGGCTGGCCATCTCCGTCGTCATGTCGACGACCAGAGATCCATGCACGCGGCTGGAAGGCAGCGCGGCCGCCGTCAGCATTCGGACGCTGACGATGATGCCACCCAACTGCGAAAACGGCAGCAGATCGGATACCGCCTCCCGCACCATCCGCGCCCATGAGAACAGCGGCCAGGTAGAGAGCGGCAGGGATCGGCCCTTTTCGTCAGGCGCCGCCGCAAACCACGCGGCGCCCAGCAGGAAGAAGACGCCCAGCGACCACAGGCAGTACAGCAGGAACCCGGCCGCACCCATGCGTCCGGCGATACCGAGCACATCCTTCAGGCCGGCCGCGCCAATCGTCCAGACGGCGATACCCAGGCCTGCCAGTGTCGCCAGCAAGATGCCGATGCGCGTCCAATGGTTCAGGCGACGTCTCCCGCCTTCGGCCCTTTCACGAACCGCAGGACGAAGCGGATCGCGCCCGGCACGAAGCGGGGACGCAGCAGGCGCCGGTCATAGGCGGACAGCCGCCGGTCGTTCTCTGCAAGGCACAGCCGCGCCAGTTCAGGGAACGTGATTTCCACGCCCAGTTCCTTCGACCCGTTCAGGGTGAAGTTGTTCTCCTGCGCGCGCGTATTGTCCTTGCCCATGCCCTTGGCCATGTCGATCCGTTCCCAGATCAGGAACATCCAGACCGCGATCACCTTCAGTTCGAACCACGGCCGCCGCCACAGCGGCATATTGCGCCGCCACCAAGCCACCCAGTTCACGAAGAACAGGATGTGCCGCCCTTCCTCGCGCATCACGGGTTCGAAGGTGTCCACCAGTTCGGGCGGAAAGAAGCCCGAATCCTTGGCAATCTTGAACAGGCCGAAGCCGAAGAAGCTGTCTATGCATTCCGAATAGCCAGTGCGCATGAACGCGAATTCGGGGTCTGCAGGGCGTTTGTATTCGGGTTCCGGCACCAGTTCGATGCCATAGGCCCGCACCATGTCGGACAATACCAGCTTGTGGCGCGATTCCTCGAAGGCGTTCATTTCGATGGCGGATTTCAGCAGCGGATCGTCCACCCCTTCGGAAAAGGTGCGCACGTTCATGCCCGCGCGGCCCTCGGTGGCGACGGCGATGTCCCAGATCGGCAGCGACACGATCTTGTTCCGCGTATCGTCGTCCAGCTTCGGCCAGTCGATCAGCGCCGGGCGATAGGGATCGTGCGTATCCAGCAGCGTCCGGCTCATCAGCAGGAGGTGATCGGGACTACCGTACTTCAGCCGACCGGTGGGTAGAGGGACCGTCTGGTCATAGTCGCCCCAGGAGCGAGCCAGTGTCATGAGCGCTCTCCTTCGATAAAATCCGCAAAGCGTCCGAGAGTGATGGCATTGCGCGCGATCACCCGTTTGGCAAGCGCGTCAGTCAATGCCGCGAGTTCTTCTGCATAGCGGTAGCCGGGCGCCGATCCGGGATAGGGTCCGGTGGCGGGGTGGGCATAGATCTCGCTCAAGCCGTTGGGCAGATGTTCCAGCAATCCGTAGACGCGCGCCGGAGTCATCGCGCCGGACCATGCCAGCCCGAAAACATGATCCGGCGTGGCCAGGCTGGCACGGCGCATCAACCGCTGCACCTGACGTGCCCAGATTCCTTCGACGCCGGAAGGCGTGCCCTGATCCTCCACCGCGCGAAGTACGGCGCGCGGCTCCACCGGGGCGCGAACCGTACGCATACCGTGCGCCTTGCCCACTTTGACCAGCGTGGCTGCAATGGTGGGATGCAGGTGGAAGTGCTTGTGCGCGTTCACATGATCGAGCGGCAGGCCCGTTGCGGCAAAGGCATCGAACTGCGCCTCCACTTCGGCAGCAAGTTGGCGGCGTGCGGCGGGGGACGCGAAGATGCGCATCGCGGCGCGCACCATATCGGTGCGGAAATGGCCCTGCGCATCGACCAGCGCGGGAATGCGGTCCGGCGGCAACACCGGCCGCCCGTCCACCAGCACGACATGGAGGCCCACTCCCAGCGCCGGCAGGCGTTTGGCCCGCTCGACCGCGTCGGCCACCGCCGCGCCGTTCACCATCAGGCTGGCGGCGGTCAATATGCCATCGCTGTGCGCGCGCTCGACCGCCTCGTTCACTTCCAGGGAAGCCCCGAAATCGTCCGCGGTGACGACAAGGCGCTTCACGGCCCGGATCAGCGCCGGTTGGCAAAGGGAAGGCGCATCAGGCGGTAACCTTGCGTCGACGCAGGAAGTCGAAGAATTCCACGCCTTCGCGCAGACGGCGCTTCATCATGTCCCAGTCGCGCACCATTTCCCAGACGATCGATCCGATCTTGGATGGGCGGAAGTAGAAGCGCTTATAGAACTCCTCCACCTTGTCGAAGATCACCGGCGCGGGGAGATGTTCGTAACTCAGCTGCGCGATCTGGTTGCCGCCGTCTGTCAGCAGATGGTCGGTTCCGTCGAACCAGCCATTGTCCATCGCCTGCTTGTAGAGGAACGTGCCGGGATAGGGCGCCGCCAGCGAGACCTGGATCGTGTGCGGATCGATCTCCTTGGCGTAGTTGATCGTCTCCTCGATCGTCTCCTCGGTCTCTCCGGGAAGACCCAGGATGAAGGTGCCGTGGATGACGATGCCCAGCTCGTGGCAATCCTTGGTGAACTGCCGCGCGACATCGACGCGCAGGCCCTTCTTGATGTTGTGCAGGATCTGCTGGTTGCCGCTTTCGTAACCGACCAGCAGGAGACGTAGCCCATTGGCTTTCAAGACTTCCAGAGTCTTGCGCGGGACGTTGGCCTTGGCGTTGCAGCTCCAGCTCATCGGGAAGCCCGGTTTGCCGAAACCCAGCTTGCCCAGAGCGATGGCTAATTCCTCAACCCGCGGGCCATTGTCGGTCAGCGTATCGTCGTCGAAGAAGATTTCCTTGGTCTGGGGGATGTTCTCCATCACGTACTTCACTTCCTCGATCACGTGCGCGATCGAGCGGGTGCGGTAATTGTGCCCGCCCACGGTCTGCGGCCAGAGGCAGAAGGTGCAGCGGCTCTTGCAGCCGCGCCCGGTGTAGAAGCTGACGTAGGGGTGCTTCAGATAACCGCCGAAGTACTTTTCTATCGTCAGGTCACGTTTGTAGATCGGCGACACGAACGGCAACGAATCCATGTCCTCCAGCACCCTGCGGTCCCGGTTGTGGATGATCGCGCCGTCGGAATCGCGCCATGAGATGCCGTCGACCTCGCGCAGCGGAATGCCGTTGGCGACATCGACGATCGTGAAATCGAATTCGTTGCGGCAGACGAAATCGATCGCCGCACTCGCGGCGAGTGCCTTTTCGCTTTCTACCGCCACTTTCGCGCCGATCATGCCGATCAGGGCCTCGGGGTTGCGCGCCTTGATCAGTTCGGCGGTGCGTACGTCCTGATTGAAGCTGGGAGTGGAGGTATGAAGGATCACCAGATCCCTGCCGTCCACCTCATGCGCGATGTCGTCCCAGGAAAGGTCGTGCGCGGGGGCATCGATCAGTTTCGATCCCTCTACCATCGCGGCGGGCTGGGCCAGCCAGGTGGGGTACCAGAAGGACTTCACCTCGCGCTTCATCTGATAACGCGCGCCGGCGCCGCCGTCGTACCCATCGAAGGAGGGGGCCTGAAGGAAAAGCGTAGACATCATGTCCCGGCAGTCTCCGAAGCTTGGACTCGACCGTCACTCAGCATAGTAAGCGCGCTTCCGCGCCAATCAATCGACCGGACGAAGAAGCTGGCAAAGAAAATCGCGAAATTCAATGTATCGCGTAACGGCAGCATCCAAAAAGGTGCGGAAGCAGCCCCGGCGTGACGGTCCGCTACGCGTTTCGTGCAGAGCCGGACGATGACGGACGCGATGACGGTCGCCAAGGCCGGCGCCGGATGGAACGGCAGCGCCAGCAGGGCCAGCGGCAAGGGCAGCGTGACGATTGACCCGGCATAGCCGGCCGGGGCCAGGCCGCGCACCGTGGCAGCCCAGCGCAGTTCGTGCCGCCACAAATCGCCAAAACCGGCGTCCGTGAAGGCATGGGTCAGCAGTATGGGCGGCATCGCCACCGAAAGGCCCAGTCGCTCAACCGCCTGCCCGATGGCGTGATCGTCGGCCAGCACGTCCGCGAAACGGCCGAAACCGCCGATCGCATCCAGCGTCTCGCGCCGCAGCGCGATGGTCGATCCCATGCAGGGAGCCGCCATGCCATGGGCTTTCGCGAAGGCCAGATTGGGGAGGAATTGGTAACTGCTGCCGGTGGCGGCCAGACGCGACCAGAAGCCTGCATCGCCCCGGCCGCGATAGAGGCAGGTGACGGCGCCGGTTCCCGGTTGGCCCAGCGGGGCCAATACGCCTGACAGATAGTTGCGGCCCACCGCCATGTCGCTGTCGCTGAGGATCAGTGTGTCATGTGCAGCCTCCGTCATCATATTGACGAGGTTCGATATCTTGCCGTTCGCGCCGTGGCGCGCGGCGCCGATGACAAGGTCTATGCGGAGGGTAGGGTGACGGGCCTGAAGCGTCCTGACCGCCGTGATGGCTGGGTCGTCGGACCGCTGCACGCCGCACAGGAGCTGTATCGGGCCGGCATGGTCCTGCGCGATGAAGCTTTCCAGATTGTCGATCAGGCGCGGTTCCCAGCCGTGCAGGGGTTTCAGGATGGTGACCCCTTCGTTGCCGGGGTACGCATCCGCCTTCCCGTGCAGGAACCGGTTCAGCGCCACCGTCGCGGCTGCCAAGTAAAGCACGCCTATCGCCGCCAACAGCAGCAGGGCCCAACCGACAGCGGAGGTCACGATGGTCAATTCCGCCATGCTTTCCTTTCACCACGGGATGCGGCGACCTGAAAACGTCTGAAACTCAAGAAATATACTTGCCAGTTCCTGTCACGGGAATAGGAATAGCACAGTCTGTCGGCAACCATTCGGATGTTCGGTCAGAAATGCCTGAATCCAATCGATTGATCCTCGTCACCGGCGTTTCGGGTTTTGTGGGTTCGGCGGTCGCCCGGGCGCTGGACGGCCGTGGCTACAGCCTGCGCGGGCTGGTCCGTTCCGGCAGTTCGCCTGTGAACCTCCTCGATTTTCCCGGCGATCTGGTTGAGGGTGACTTGCGCGACCCATCGGCGATGGCAGGTGCGATGCGCGGCGTCGACACCTTGTTCCATGTCGCGGCCGACTATCGGCTCTGGGCGCGGGATCCCGAAGATATCGTCCGCAACAACCTTTCCGGCACGCAATGCGTGATGGAGGCGGCGCTGAAGGCGGGTGTCGGGCGGATCGTCTACACCAGCAGCGTCGCTACCCTGAAGCCCTCCGACGCCGGTGCGGTGGACGAGAGGGCCTCGGCCGCTCCGTCGGAAGCGATCGGCGCCTACAAGCGCAGCAAGGTGGTGGCGGAACGATTGGTGGAACGGCTGGTGGCGCAGCAGGGCCTGCCTGCAGTGATCGTCCAGCCGTCGACGCCGATCGGCCCACGAGATGTGAAGCCGACACCTACCGGACGGATCATCGTCGAGGCGGCAAGGGGCAGGATGCCGGCCTTTATCGATTCCGGCCTCAACCTTGCCCATGTCGACGATGTTGCACACGGTCATGTGCTGGCGATGGAGAAGGGCACGGTCGGCGAACGCTACATCCTTGGCGGGCAGGACGTGATGCTGGGCGAGATGCTGGGCGCGATCGCAACCCATGTGGGCCGCAAGCCGCCCCGGGTGCGCTTGCCGCGCAGGCCGCTGATGCCGTTGGCCTGGATGAACGAGGGGTTGGCTCGACTGTCCGGCGGCGGCGATCCTTTCCTCACGCTCGATTCTCTGCGTATGGCGCGCCACCGGATGTTCTTCAGTTCTGCCAAGGCGGAGCGCGAACTGGGATATGCCGCGCGGCCGTGGCAAGCCGCGATCGGCGATGCGGTGGACTGGTTCCGACAGATGGGAACGATCCAGTGATCGTGCAGGGGCTGAGCCTTGGCGTTCTTGCCATATGGCTGGGCCTGATCCTGGGGCGCGACGGGTTCTGGATGGCGCGGGAGCGCGATGACCGGAACCTCCCCGCCGCCCCGCCCCGCTGGCCGGATGTGACGGCAATCGTGCCTGCGCGCGATGAGGCCGATGTCGTCGCGCGCTCCATCGGCAGCCTTATCGCGCAGGATTATCCGGGGCGATTTCGCATCGTTCTGGTCGACGATTCCAGCAGCGACGGCACCGGAGCGATCGTCCGCGCCCTGGGATCGAATCGGGTGGATGTGCTGGCGGGGATGCTTCTTCCCCATGGTTGGACAGGCAAGCTCTGGGCGATGGAACAGGGGATCGAAAGCGCGGGCAGCGCACCCGTCTGGCTGTGGCTGACCGATGCCGACATTGCCCATGCGCCAGATACGCTGCGGGCGCTGGTTGCACGGGGGGAGACGGGGGGCTTCACGCTGGTCAGCCTGATGGCGCGACTTCGCTGCGAAACCTTTGCAGAGCGGATGCTGGTGCCGGCGTTCGTGTTCTTTTTCCAGATGCTCTATCCGTTTGCCCGGGTGAACCGGCCGGGAACTGCGGGTGCGGCAGCGGGCGGCTGCATGCTGGTCCGGCGGACGGCGCTGGAGCGGGCTGGTGGCATCGACGCGATCAGGGGGGCGCTGATCGACGATTGCACGCTGGGGGCGCTGCTGAAGCGGCAGGGCCCGGTGTGGCTGGGGCTGACCGATCGATCGCTGAGCATCCGGCCCTACGATGATTTTGCGTCGGTGGCGGCGATGATCTCGCGTTCGGCCTATGCCCAGCTTCGCTATTCGCCGTGGCTGCTGACGGGCACGCTGCTTGGACTGTTGCTGGTCTACGTCGCACCGCCCTTGCTCGCGCTGTTCGGGCAAGGTTTGACCCGCTGGTTCGGCCTGATCGCGTGGCTGGCGATGGCGCTGTCGTTCCAGCCGATCCTGCGCTTCTATCGCCGCAGTCCGCTGTGGGGACTGGCTTTGCCGGGCATTGCGGCGTTCTATGCCGGATGCACGCTGCTTTCGGCATGGCAGCATGCACGCGGCCGGGGTGGCATGTGGAAGGGGCGGGCACAGGCGGGGGCGGAAAGCTGATGGACGCGGCGGTAATGGCATCACGCGATCTGGCCTCAGGCAAAGGCCATCGGGACGAGAATTTTCCCGTCGCCAGCCTGCTGATCAAGGCGGACTGCCGCCCGCCGATCATGGCCTTCTATCGCTTTGCGCGGGCTGCCGACGATATCGCCGACCACCCTAACGCCACGTCGGAGGAGAAGCTGGCGCAACTCGCCCGAATGCGGAGGGGGCTGGACGGGGACGGCACGGCGGAGGCAGTGGCGCTGCGCGATGCCATGACCGCGCGCGGAATCGATCCGGTCCACGCGCATGATCTGCTGGACGCCTTCGTGCGCGACGTCAGCGTGACGCGCTACGCCACCTGGGACGATCTGATGGGTTATTGCCGCCTTTCGGCAATGCCCGTCGGGCGCTTTGTCCTTGACGTGCACGGAGAGGACCGGGCGCTCTGGCCCGCGAATGACGCACTGTGTGCGGCGTTGCAGATCGTCAATCACCTTCAGGACTGCGGCAAGGACTATCGTATGCTCGATCGCGTCTACATTCCGCTGGATACCGGGGTGAATATCGCCGACCTGCCGAAGGATCGGGCAAGCGAGGCGTTGCGCGCGATCATAGCCGATCTGGCGCGGCGGACACGCGGCTTGCTTGACCAGTCAGTGGTGTTTTCCGCACGCATTCGCGACCGGCGTTTGGCGGCGGAAGTCGCCGTGATCCACCGGCTGGCCCGCAGCCTGACGTATCGGCTGGAGCAGCGCGACCCGCTCAGCCAGCACGTCCATCACGGCAAGGCGGAAACGCTGTTCCTCGCTGCCACCGCTGCCCTGCCCGTGCTGCTCCGGCGGGCGGCATGAGCGAGGCCGTCGCCGCCAGCGGGGCAGCCCGCAGCTCGTTCTACGCGGGGATGCGCGTGCTGCCCAAGGTAGAGCGAAGCGCCATTTTCGCGGTCTACGATTTCTGCCGTATCGTCGACGATATCGCCGACGACCAGCAGGGCGATCGCGCATCGCGGGCTGGCCAGCTCGATCGGTGGCGCTGCGATCTCGACGCACTCTACGCCGGGCGCGATGCCGGGCAGGCAAATTTCCTGCGCGCCGGTGTCGAGCGTTTCGGGCTAGAGCGGCGCGATTTCGAAGCGGTGATCGACGGCATGGCGATGGATGTGGAGCGGGACATCTGCTGGCCCGGCGAGGCGGAGCTGGACCTCTATTGCGATCGCGTCGCTTCTGCGGTGGGGCGGCTTTCCGTGCGCATCTTCGGGATGGATCGGGAGCCTGGGCTTGACCTTGCCCATCATCTGGGCCGGGCGCTGCAATTGACCAATATCCTGCGCGACATAGACGAGGATGCCGCCATCGGCCGCGTCTATATCCCGGCCGAGGCATTGGCGGTGGCCGGGATTGTCCCGTCGACGGCCCAGCAGGTGGCGGCCCATCCGGGCATGGATCCCGCCGGGCGCTGGCTGGCCGCGCGGGCAGAGCGGCATTTCGAGGAGGCCGGCAGGTTGCTTGCCTCTCGCCCACGTGGGCTGCTGCTGGCGCCTAGACTGATGGAAAGCGCCTATGCCCGGTTGCTGCGGCAGATGATCCGTGCCGGTTGGGCGCCCCCGCGCAAGCGGGTACGTACCAACAAGGTGCGGCTAATTCTGACCGTGGGGCGATTGTTGGTGACCGGGTGAGGGCTGGCCGGGCCATTGTCGTCGGCGCGGGGCTGGCTGGCCTGTCGGCGGCGGTCCGCCTGACCGAGGCGGGCATGGCGGTTCAGGTGATGGAGTCCGCCGCGCAGGCTGGTGGGCGTTGTCGTTCCTATCACGATCCGCAGATCGGCCTGACCATCGACAACGGCAATCACCTGGTGCTTGCCGGTAATCTCGCCGTGCGTCGTTTTCGTGAGAGAATAGGCGTGCCCGAACCTTTGGCGGGGCCGGAGCATGCCGATTTCTCCTTCGTGGACCTTGCCGATGGGCGGCGATGGACGGTGCGCATCAACGATGGCGCGGTGCCTTGGTGGGTGCTGGCGCGAAATCGCCGCGTGCCGGGAACAAGCGCCAGGGACTACCTATCGCTGGGCAGGTTGCTCTTCGGCAAGGCGAACGAAACCGTGGCGGACCGGATCGGTACCGAAGGCGCGCTGTGGTCGCGTCTGATCGATCCGGTGCTGCTTGCCATTCTCAACACCCCGCCCGAGATGGGCTCCGCCCGGCTGACGGCGGCGGTCATGCGTGAATCCCTGTTGCGCGGCGGGCGGGCGAGCCTTCCGCGCCTTGCCCATCCCAGTCTGGCCGCAGCCTTCATCGATCCGGCGCTCGTCTGGCTGGAAGAGCGCGGCATGGCGATAACGACGGGGCGTCGGCTTCGGGCCATGGGCACCGAGGGCGACCGGGTGGTCACGCTGGACTGGGGGCAGGGGCCGGAAGCCGTGGGGAAGGACGACGTGGTCGTTCTGGCGGTTCCGCCCACCGTTGCGGGCGCACTCGTTCCCGGCCTGACCGTGCCGGATGCTTTCCATGCCATCGTCAACGCCCATTTCGCCATTGTTCCGCCCGCCGCTACGCCGCCGATGCTGGGTGTGCTGGGCGGTGCGGCGCAATGGCTGTTTGCCTTTCCCGACCGCATTTCGGTGACGGTGTCCGCAGCAGACGGCATGGTGGAGATGGATCGGGAGGCATTGGCGCAGCGGTTCTGGGACGATATTCAACGAGCCTATGGCTTTTCCGCACCGCTGCCGCCCTGGCAGATCGTGAAGGAAAAGCGGGCGACTTTCGCCGCCACGCCCGTACAAGACGCCCGGCGGCCCGGCGCGCGGACGGCCTGGCGGAACCTGTTCCTGGCGGGAGACTGGACGCAAACGGGCCTGCCCGCGACCATGGAGGGTGCCATTCGCTCCGGCGAGCGGGCCGCGCGTCTTGCTCAGCAGGCCGTGGGATAGGAGAGGATCTTGGCGGCGCTATCGGCTTCTCCCCCCTCTCTTGCGGCGATCGATGCTGTGGTTGACCGTGCCGCTGCCGCTCTTGCCCGGGCGCAGCGGCCCGATGGTCACTGGGTCTTCGAACTGGAGGCCGATTGCACGATCCCGGCTGAATATGTGTTGCTGCGGCACTATCTGGGCGAGCCGGTCGATGGTGAACTGGAAGCGAAGATCGGGCGCTATCTGCGCCGGATCCAGTCCGCTGATCATCATGGCTGGGGCCTGTTCCACGCCGGATCCTTCGACGTCAGCGCCAGTATCAAGGCCTATTACGCGCTGAGGATGATCGGCGATCCCGTGGATGCGCCACACATGGCACGCGCGCGCTCCGCCATTCTGGCTGCAGGCGGGGCGGAGGCGGCCAATGTCTTCACGCGGATCCAACTGGCGCTGTTCGGCGCCGGCCCATGGTCTGCGGTGCCGACGATGCCACCCGAAGTGATCTTGTTGCCGCGCTGGTTTCCCATCCATCTGTCCCGCATGTCCTACTGGGCACGGACGGTGGTGGTTCCCCTGCTGGTGCTCTGCGCGAAACGACCGCTGGCGCGTAATGCCAAGGGGATCAGGGTCGACGAACTCTACACGGGCAAGGCCGTGCGGCACGGCACCCAGGCCGCCGATCCCAAGTGGCTGTGGACGCTGGGCTTCAACGTGCTGGACCGCGTGTTGAAGCTGGGTGACGGGCTATGGCCGGAAAAGCTGCGACAGCGCAGTATCGACACCTGCGTCGCTTGGGTGACGGAGCGGTTGAACGGCGAAGACGGCCTTGGCGCCATCTACCCAGCGATGGCCAACAGCGTGATGATGTTCGACCTGCTGGGCTATCCAGAAGACCATCCGCATCGTGCGATCGCGCGCCAGTCGGTCGAAAACCTGCTCGTGGTGCAGGAGGATGAGGCGTATTGCCAGCCCTGCGTCTCTCCCGTGTGGGATACCGCACTGGCCAGCCATGCGATGATGGAGGCGGGCGGAGCGGAGAATTCGGCCCTCGCGATGGCTGCGCTCGATTGGCTGAAGCCGCGCCAGATCCTCGACCTGGAGGGGGACTGGGCAGAGGAACGGCCCGGCGTGCGCCCCGGCGGATGGGCGTTCCAGTACAATAACGATCACTATCCCGATCTGGATGATACGGCGGTGGTGGTCATGGCGATGGACCGTGCGCAAGTCACCGATCGCGCGCCGATTGATCGCGGCGTGGAATGGACCGTGGGGCTTCAGTCCCGGAACGGTGGCTGGGGGGCGTTCGATGCGGACAACGACCATGACTATTTGAACAACCTGCCGTTTGCGGACCATGGCGCGCTGCTCGATCCGCCGACCGCCGATGTCTCGGCACGTTGCGTGTCGATGCTGGCGCAACTCGGCGAATCGGCGGACAGCCCGCGAATGGCGGCCGCCATCGACTATCTCCGCCGCGAACAGGAAGCGGAGGGCAGTTGGTTCGGTCGTTGGGGGGTGAACCATATCTATGGCACCTGGTCGGTGCTTTGCGCTTTCAACGCGGCAGGGTTGGACGCCGGCGATGCGGCGGTGGCCCGGGCAGTCGACTGGCTCAAGCAGATCCAGAACGAAGACGGCGGCTGGGGCGAGGATTGCGATAGCTATGCGCTCGATCGCAAGGGGCATTGTCCGGCACCGTCCACGGCATCGCAGACGGCCTGGGCCATGCTGGGTCTGATGGCGGCGGGCGAGGTCGACTGCGAAGCGGTGGAACGCGGCGCGATCTGGCTGGCGGACCATCAGGACGGGGAAGGGCTCTGGGGGCAGGAACACTACACCGGCGGTGGTTTTCCGCGCGTTTTCTACCTCCGCTATCACGGCTATCCCAAGTACTTCCCGCTCTGGGCGATGGCCCGTTACCGCAATCTCAGGCAGTCGAACGCGCGACGCGTCACGGTTGGCATGTGACGCTGCTGATCGCCTGCGGGTTGAAGCGAGAGGCGCAACGGCTGCATCGGACGGGGCGCGATCTGTTCGTGGTGGCAGGCGGGGGCGATTCCGCACGGCTGGAGAGGGAGCTTGACCGTTTGGCCTCCATCCAGCCCGGCGTCGTCTTGTCTTGCGGCGTGGCGGGTGGGCTGGCGCGGTCATTACGGCCCGGGAATCTGGTGATCGATGGCGATGCGGCAGCTGTCGCCCGTTTGCGGAGCCATTTGCCGGAAGCGATTGTAGGCAGGGTCGTCGGCAGCGACACCATCGTTGCAACGGCTGCCGAAAAAAGAGATCTCGCCAGGCAGAGCGGCGCTCTTGCCGCTGACATGGAAAGCCATATCGCCCGACGGGTAGCCACCCGCCGGCGCCTGCCTTTCGCGGCGATCCGGGCTATAGCGGATGTTGCCGAGGACGATCTGCCGCCCGCTGCGCTGGTGGGGATGCGCGCCGATGGCGGTTTGGCGCTGGGCGCCGTCTTATGGTCGCTCGCGCGGCGGCCCGGTCAGCTGCCGATGCTCATTCACACCGGACGGCAGGCGGACCAAGCGCTGCGTACCCTTTCCTGCGCGTTCGACCGGCTTGTCGAGGCGGGATTCGATCGCCTCGATCCGGTGGAATTGCTGCGGGACTGAGCTTCAGCGCCGACCTGCGACGTGTCTCGCGGCCGCCGGATCGGCAGCCTCGATCTTCGCAAGTTCGCGTTCGACGTGGGAGGAATAGACTTGTTCCGCCGGCCGTTGGCGCGACAGGTCGATATCGGGTGCCATCGGCCCTTCCGTGCGCACGCCTTTCCGCCCGACGGAGAACATCTTGAGCGGGTGCCGGATCGCATCGGTGGCGGCTGTGCCTTCGAAGCCGCAATGGGTCATGCAATTGGCGCACTTCTCATACTTGCCGACGCCGTATTGATCCCAGTCCGTGCCTTCCATCAGTTCCTTGAAACTGTCCACATAGCCCTCGCCCACCAGATAGCAGGGCTTCTGCCAGCCGAAGACCGTGCGCAGCGGCATCGACCAGGGCGTGCATTCGTAAGTCTGATTGCCGGCGAGAAAATCCAGGAACAGGGGTGAGTTGGTGAAGGTCCAGGCCTTCGCGCCATTTCCGCGCTTGAACACGTCACGGAAGAACTGCTTCGTGCGTTCGCGATTGAGGAAATGGTCCTGATCGGCCGCGCGCTCGTAGGCATATCCGGGCGAGACCGTGATCTCCACGCCCAGCGCCTCCATCTCGTCGAAAAAGGCGGCAAGGCGCGCCGGGTCGGCGCCGTCGAACACGGTGCAGTTCACCTGCACGCGAAATCCCTTCGACTTGGCGAGGTGGATGGCCTCTACCGCAACATCGTAGGTGCCGTCCTGATCCACCGCTTCGTCATGCATCTGCCGGTCGCCATCGAGATGGATGGACCACGTGAAGAAGGGGGAGGGCCGGTAGTCGCCGATCTTCTTCTTCAACAGCAGAGCGTTGGTGCAGAGAATCACCAGCTTCTTGCGCGCGATGAAACCTTCCACGATGCGCGGCATATCGCGATGCAACAGTGGTTCGCCCCCGGCGATGGAGACGGCCGGCGCGCCGCATTCGTCGATCGCTTCCATGCACTGGTCGTAGCTGAGGCGCTGGTTGAGGATCGAATCGGGATAGTCGATCTTGCCGCAACCGGGGCAGGCCAGATTGCAGCGGAACAGCGGTTCCAGCATCAGCACCAGCGGGTACTTCCCGCCCCTGATGTGCCGGCTGAGGGTATAGGCGCCGATCCGCGCGATCTGAGACAGGGGCAGGGTCATGGGGTTTGCTCCTATTCGGCGGCGGGCACCTGTGCGGTGGCGGGCCGCCGCAGGGCGGCGGGCAGGCGGAACTGGATGGTTTCCTTCACGCCATCCAATTCGGAGACCGTGGCGGGGCGCAATTGCTTCAGCGCGGCGATCACGCTGTCCACCAGTTCATCAGGCGCGGACGCACCGGCGGTAATGCCCACGGTTCCGACGTTTTCGAGCCATTGCGGGTCTATCGCGCTGCCATCGTCGATCAGGTGGCTTTCGACGCCCATTTCGGTGCCGATTTCGCGCAGGCGCATGGAATTGGAGCTGTTGCGCGCGCCGACCACCAGCACCAGATCGCTGATCGAGGCCAGTTCCCGCACGGCGGTCTGTCGGTTTTGCGTGGCATAGCAGATGTCGTTGACCTCCGGCCCGACCACATTGCCGAAGCGTTCATGCAGAGCGGTGATCACGGTACGCGTGTCGTCGATGCTCAGCGTGGTCTGCGTGATGTAGGCGATCGGCGTGTCGGCGTCGAATGGCAGCGCCATCACATCGTCCTGAGTGGAAACGAGATGGATCGGCGCGTCGATCTGGCCGATCGTGCCGATCACCTCGGCATGGCCGGGGTGGCCGATCAGCACCACGGTGCGCCCCGCCTTCACGTAATGGCGGCCCTGGAAATGCACCTTGGTTACCAGTGGGCAGGTGGCATCGATGGTGGGCAGGCTGCGTTCCCGCGCCTCCTCCTCCACCGATCGGGCGACGCCGTGCGCGCTGAAGATCGTCATCGCGCCGGGGGGGATTTCGGACAATTCGTCGACAAAGACCGCGCCCTTGCTGCGCAGCTGATCGACGACGTGCTTGTTGTGGACGATCTCATGTCGAACGTAGACCGGTGCGCCGAAACGTTCGAGCGCACGCTCCACGATCTCTATCGCCCGTGTGACACCCGCGCAAAATCCGCGCGGGTTGGCGAGCACTATCTGCAACGGTCCGCTTGGGTTGGAATTCGGAGTTACCACCGATATCTCCCCTCATGGGAATGGCATCGCACCCTAGATACTTGTTTAGTGGCATCGAGGGAAGAGACGCTAACATTACAATAAATCTAAGGAAGTCGAAGGGCGGATGCAGCTCGTCCTTGCCATCGCGACAGGTGATGGTGCACCACCGTCAGCGCAGAGGGATCGCGATCCGCCAGTGACGGAGTTCTTGAATGCGCCATCTGATTATAACGCTGAGCCTGCTCTTCTCGCTCACCCCCGTTGCAGTCGCAGCCCAGACTGTGGATCCGGCGCGTGCGACGGTTCAGCAACTTAATGACAATCTTATCAAGGAGATGAAGAGCGGTGCTGCGTTGCAGGCGCGCACGGCGGCGCTATCGCCGGTGCTGGATCGGGCGTTCGACCTGCCGCTGATGACGCGGCTGGCCGTGGGGCCCACCTGGACCAAGCTGGCGCCGGCCGATCAGGATGCGTTGGTTCGCAGTTTCCGCCGCATGACGATCTCTCAATATGCCCGCAACTTCGATAACTGGTCCGGCGAAAGCTTCACCATGGATCCGCAAGTGCAGCAGCGCGGCGGAGACAGGTTGGTGCGAACCACGCTGAACGTGCCCAAGCAGGCGGCCGTCGCCATAAGCTATCGGCTGCGGCAAAGCGGCAGCGACTGGAAGATCATCGATGTCTTCTACCGCAATTCGATCAGCCAGATCGCCACGCGCCGATCGGATTTCGCCGCGGTATTGCAGAAGGGCGGAGCGGCTTCGCTGGTCTCGCACATGGACGCCATCGCAGCGAAGGGCGAGAAATTTTGATCACGCCCCTGATCGTGCCGGCAGTGCTGTTCGCGCCGCCGGCCGATCTACCCTTTCCGAACGAAACGGCGGTTCAGGTGGGGCGGCTTGCTGGTGATGCGTCGACCTTAGACGGGCCGAGCGTGCCGGTGCAGGTCGATCTGCCGCCGCCTGTTGTCTTCATCGACGTGCGGGACGAGGCTGGGCAGGATCAGGCCTCTGCCGATGCCGCGGACGTGCCCGCGCCCGCGCCCGTGCCGGCCGATGATATCGAGGCCGATGCCATCAAGGCGGAAAGGGATCCGCTGGAAGGCTTCAACCGCACGATGTTCGGTATCTATCAGGCGATGGACAAGGCTGTGTATCGCCCGGTGGCGATGGGCTACCAGCATGTAGTGCCCAAGCCGGTTCGTTCCGGCATCCGGAATTTTCTTAGCAACCTGACCGAGCCCTTCGTTTTCGTGAATTTCCTGCTGCAGGCGAAACCGGGCAAGGCGGCAGAGACCCTGGCGCGCTTCACGATCAATTCCACACTGGGCCTCGGCGGCGTGATCGACGTGGCGAAAAGGAAGGATTTCAACCTACCGCACCGACCGAACGGCTTCGGCACTACTCTGGCCATCTACGGCGTGAAATCGGGCCCTTACCTGTTCATCCCGTTCATCGGTCCGACAACCCTGCGCGACGCGGTGAGCATGCCCGCCGATGAGGCCTTGTTGCCGCTGGCGGTCGGCCGGCCGTTCACGGCATGGCAGTACCAGTTTTCGACCGGGGCGGTGAACGGTCTAGACCTGCGGGCAGAGGCAGATGTGGAACTGCGAACCCTGTTTGCCGATGCGATAGACCCTTATGCAACTCTGCGGTCCGTCTATCTGCAAAATCGCGCGGCGGAGATTGAGGAAACCCGGGGGAGGCAACGGGTAAGGAAGGATAACACGCCGCCGGAACTGGACGCGCCGCTGGATGATCCAGCGGGTGCGTCGACGCCGCAGCAGCCGTCCGATGCGCCGGAATTGCGGGATCCGATGAAGGATCCTGCAGGGAACTAGCGGCCCGGCTGCTTGCGTGGAGGGCCCAGCAGTGCCGGCTCGAAGATCAGCGCGCAGATCAGCGTCCAGATCAGCGAAATCATCAGGATTTTGCCCATGCTGGCCGTTCCCGGATGGCGGGACAGCCACAGGCTGCCGAACGCCGTGCCGGTGGCGAGGGCGCTGAACATGACCGCGCGGGCCAGGCTGGATTGCAGCAGTCCGGTCGCGCCGCCGCGCCAAGCCATGACGAAGTAGATGTGAAATGCCACACCCACCCCAAACAGCAGCGGAAAGGCGATGATGTTGGCGAAGTTGATCGGCTGTCCGATCAGCACGCAACTGCCCAGTGTCAGGAAGATGGAAAGGATCACCGGGGCAAGGGTAAAGGCCACTTCCGTTACATTGCGTAGAACCAGGAACAGCAGCACGCTGACCAGCAGGAAGGCCAATATCCCCGCTTGAACGAAGGCGCCGGCGACCGTGCCCGCTGCAGCCTGCGTCGCCACCGGCAGCCCGGAAATCGCGGGCGTGATTTGCGCGACGGCGTTGCGGAACTGGCGGATCACCGCATTGTCGTTGGCATTGCCACTGGGGAACACCTGAAGACGGACCAACCCGTTCGGCGCCACCCAGTCACGGACCAGATCCGGCGGAAGCGTTTCACGAGTCACTGGCGCGGCCTGCAATGCCTGCCTGATCTGATCGAGCATCACGTTGAGCGGCTGTGACAGCATGGCGTTGACGGCCGCGCGTTCGCCGGCCGACGCCATGCCGAGCCGGTGAAACGACGTCGCAAGGCGGCGGGCCTCGTTTCCGTCAGCCCCGGGATGCGCTGCGGCGGCTTCGTGCAGCTTTGCCTCCAGGCCGCCAAGGGCATCGCGCAAGTCGGCATCGCTTGGCGGCGGGGCCGTGTCGAAAGGATTGATCGTCAAGTCCAGCAGCAGCGATGCGTCTTGGATCAGCGCCAGCTTGGCGTCTTGTTGTTCGGGCACGAAGCTGTCCAGCGAGACGACTTGCGCCACTTCGGGCAGGCGCGACAGGCGTTGCGCAAGTTGCTGGCCCTCTGCCCGATTGGCGGCAAGTACGTCGATCACATTGGGCGTGCGATCCGGATCGCGGGTCAAGTCCTTCAGGGCACGCATGGCGGGGGCATCGGGATTGCGCAGGTCCAGCGGATTGAAATCGAACACGGCCCAAGGCAGCAGCGCAATGCCCGCGGCCATGGCCAAGCCGAATGCCCACAGCACGGCACTGCGCTTGCGCTCCAGAAAGCGGTCGACCGGGGCAAGGGCCTTGAAACCCACGTCGCCCCGGGGCTGGCCGGGGCGTAGCAGCAGGATCAGCGCGGGCAATACCGTCAGGCTGAACAGCAGGGCCACGATCATGCCAAGGCCGGCGATCACGCCCAGTTCGGCAATGCCGACATAGGCCGTGGGCAGGAATGCGCCAAAACCCAGGAAGATGGCCCCTGCCGCCAACAGCAGCGGCGCGCCCAAGGCGCTGGCCGCCTGTCGCAGGGCCGCATCCGGCGCTGCGCCGGCAACCCTCTCGGCATTGAACCGCACGCAGATCTGGATGCCGAAATCGACACCCAGGCCCACGAAAAGCGGAATGAAGGCGACCGAGATCAGGTTGAACCGACCGATCGCCAGCAGTCCGACGGCGCTGGTGACGATCAGGCCGGAGAGGATGGTGATCATGATCGCCGCGACAAGACGCACCGATCGCGTGGCCAGCCAGAGGGTCAGCAGCATTGCCGCCATCATGACGATCGCGACTAGGCCGATATTCTCCTGAAGCGTGGCAAACTCTTCGTCTGCCAAGGGAACTTCACCGGTAAGGCTGATGCGCAAGCCATGCGCATCGTCAAGCGCGAGGGCCTTGGCAGCCTGCGCCACCGCAGCGCTTGCCGCCTCGCCCGGCATCAGGGCGCCATGGTCGAGCACGGGCTGGGTCAGGATCAGGCGCCGGGTCGGCAGGCTCAATCCCTTACTGTCGCCGGTTCCTTCGCTGGAGAACAGTCTTTGCCACGAAAAGTACGGATTTCTGCCGGTGAGCGCCCCGTCGATCGCGGTGCTGAGCGCGTGCAGCGGCCTATCGATCCGGCTGAGAGGGATTTCGCCGGAGGCAACGCCGTCCAGCATGGTGGAAAGCGAAACCGTCACCCCGCGCAAGCTCGGGTCGGCGGCGAGGGGGCCCAGCATCGGCTGGGCGTCGATCATCGACTGGGTGGCGCTGCGTACTTCGTCCACCGATCCGAACAGCAGACCTTCGCGGGCGAAGAAATCGCCGCCGTCAGGCCGCGTGACCAGACGGAAATGCGCCTTGTCGCCGCTCAGACTGGCGGAAAGCCGGGCTGCGGCATCTTCGGCCAATTCCGGCGTTTCGCCGTCCACGATAATGAGCATGTTGTCGCGCAGTTGCGGAAACGCGGTTTCCATCCGCTGTTCCTGCTGCCGCCAATCGACCTTGGGAGAGATCAGGGCCGCAGTGTCGGTCGTCATCGCGATGCGATCGGTCACGATGAACAGCGCCAGCCCGGTGACGATCAATCCCAGGAACAGCGTCAGCCACGGCCGGCCGATGCTTGCGATGACCAGCACGGAGGGCGAAACGGGCCCGATGCCGGTTGCCAGCTTGCTCAATGCCCGCTGGGGCCCTTGACGCCCATGAAATAGCGCAGACTGAAGCGGATCGTCTGTGCGCCGCCGTTGTAGTTGAACGCGGCATCGGCGAATTTGGGCGGGCCGAGCGTGATCTTAGCATCATTGGAGAAGCCGACGCCTTCCTTGGGAATGCCAAACAATGCGCGGTCCACTTTGCCATTGCCGTTCTCGTCCAGAAACGCCTGTACGGCATAGCGCCCGGCCGGGACGGAACGTGCGATGACCCGGGTGACGCCGGCCTGTGCCGGAGCTTCGGCCGAATAGGGGCAATCGTCCTTCAGGAAACGGCTCTCCGGACAGATGTCGACGTGCACGCGCCCCTTGGAAACGCGGACATTGCCGATGTCGATGGTCAGCACCGCCCCGCCCGTCACCGCCCCGCCCGTCGCCATGCCGACCTGCGCCGAGGCTGCCAGTAGCCCGGGCATAAGGCACAGAAGCAACGCGGGACGGAAACGGAGCCTATGGATGGATGGAGCCACGCGTGCGTCCATATCCCGCAGTTTCGTGGCCCAATGCGGAAAGCACCGTGTCGACGATTGCCCCCGCATCAAGCCCGGCTTCGGCATATTGCTTCTCGGGCTTGTCCTGTGCCTGGAAAATATCAGGCAGGCGCATGGTGCGGATACGGAGGCCGGCGTCGATCAGTCCAAGGTCACTCGCCAGCGTCAGCACGTGCCCGCCCAGGCCGCCGACGGCGCCTTCCTCGATCGTCACGGCTACATCGTGCGTGGCCAGCAACTTGCGGATCATCGCTTCGTCCAGCGGCTTTGCGAAGCGCAAGTCGGCCACGGTGGTCGAAAGGCCCTTTGCGTCCAGCGTATCGGCTGCCTTCAACGCCTCTTCCAGCCGGGTGCCCAGCGACAGGATGGCGACATGCCGCCCTTCGCGCATCACGCGGCCCTTGCCGATCTCCAGCCGCTCCGGCGTTTCCGGTAAGGGCACCCCGGTACCATTACCGCGCGGATAGCGGAAGGCAATCGGTCCGGCGTCATGCAGCGCGGCGGTATGAACCATGTGCACCAGTTCTGCCTCGTCCGCCGCCGCCATCACCACCATATTGGGCAGTGTGGCAAGGTAGGTGACGTCGAAGCTGCCGGCATGGGTCGACCCATCGGCGCCGACCAGACCCGCGCGGTCTATGGCGAAGCGTACCGGCAGCTTCTGCAGCGCCACGTCGTGGACCACCTGATCGTAGGCGCGCTGCAGGAAGGTGGAATAGATCGCGCAGAAGGGGCGCATGCCTTGCGCGGCCAGCCCCGCCGCGAAAGTCACCGCGTGTTGTTCGGCAATGCCGACGTCGAACGTGCGATCGGGGAAGGCCTTGGCGAACTTGTCGAGCCCGGTGCCCGCAGGCATGGCTGCGGTAATCGCGCAGATCGTCGCGTCGCGCCCGGCTTCGGTGATCAGTGCCTGCGCGAAGACTTCGGTATAGCTGGGCGGGCCGGCCGGTGCCTTGGCCTGTGCACCGGTGATGACGTCGAACTTCTGCACGCCGTGGTACTTGTCCGCCGCCGCCTCGGCCGGGGCGTAGCCCTTGCCCTTCTTGGTCACGACATGGACAAGGCAGGGGCCTTCCGCCGCGTCGCGGACGTTTTCAAGGATCGGGATCAACTGGTCGAGGTCGTGGCCGTCGATCGGGCCCACGTAGTAGAAGCCCAGTTCATCGAACAGGGTTCCGCCCATCGCCATCCCCCGCGCGTAGGAATCGGTCTTGCGTGCGGCGATCATCAGCGGGCGGGGCAACTTGCGGGCCAGCCGCTTGGCAATGTCCCGCAAGCCAAGGAATTCGCGGCTGGACACCAGCCGGGCCAGATAGGTGGACAGTCCGCCCACCGGCGGCGCTATCGACATATCGTTGTCGTTGAGGATGACGATCAGCCGATTTCCGGCCTCTCGCGCGTTGTTCATCGCCTCGTAGGCCATGCCGGCGGACATCGATCCGTCGCCGATGACGGCGATGGCCTTGCCCGGCTGACCGCTCAGTTTCCTGGCGACGGCGAAACCCAGCGCGGCGCTGATCGAGGTGGAACTGTGTGCCGCGCCGAAGGGGTCGTAAGGACTTTCGTCCCGCTTGGTGAAGCCGCTTAGGCCACCGCCCTGGCGCAGCGTGCGAATGCGATCGCGGCGCCCGGTCAGGATCTTGTGCGGATAGCATTGATGCCCGACATCCCACACCAGCTTGTCGTCGGGCGTATCGAACACATAGTGAATGGCGGTGGTCAGTTCCACGACGCCCAGGCCCGATCCCAGATGCCCCCCGGTCACCCCGACGGTCGCAATCACTTCCTGTCGAAGTTCGTCAGCCAGTTGCGGCAGCTGATCTGGCCGCAAAGCACGCAAGTCCGAAGGCCAGACAACCTGATCAAGAAGGTTCCGCTTGGGCATCATAAGCTTGGGCTCCCTGTAAATTTCAGGCTGCACAGCGCACGATTGGCCCAAGGGTTAAATCAACTGAGTGCCGGATGCCATATAAATCATGCCGTTCAATGCCATGATCCCATCGCCGTTCCACTTCGGCGACAGGCGAAACCATGGCATCGGCCCAGAGTTGGAGGGAGATTGGGAGGGCCCTGTTCAGGACTGGCCCCGTGCATTTGCAGCCGCCTGCGGCTCGGCGCGGAAGCTGATCGCCATCCGGTTGTAGGTGTTCATCAGTCCGATCGCCAGGGTAAGGTCGGCCAGTTGCTTCTCGTCGAAGACTTGCGCCGCCGCTTCATAGGCTGCATCGGGTACGTGCGTTTCGGAAACGCGGGTGACCGTTTCCGCCCAGGTAAGCGCCGCGCGTTCCTGCGTATCGAAAAGCGGGCCGCTCTCAGCCCAGGCCGGCACCAACACCAGCTTCTCCACATCCATGCCGTCCTTGATCAGATCGCGGCTGTGCATGTCGATGCAATAGGCGCAGCCATTGATCTGGCTGACGCGCAGATAGACAAGGTCCACAAGCGCCTTGGGCAGGCCGCTGGTCATGACGTAGCCGTAGACGCCACCCAAAGCCTTCATGCCGTTCGCCGCTGCCCGGTTGTAATCCATGCGCATCGTTCGTCTCCGTGAAAGAGGAGGGGAGGTGGCGCCCCGATGGAGCGCCGGCCCCGTGTTTCTTCAGATATTGCTCATGCCGCCGTCGATGATCAATTCGCTGCCGACGGTATAGCGGCTCTCGTCCGAGGCAAGGTGGACGATGGCCTCTGCGATTTCGTTCGGTTCGCCAAAGCGGCCCGCCGGGATGGCGCCGATCAGATAGTCCTTCATGCCGCTGAGATCCGCGTCGGACAGGCCGAGCTTGCCATAGATCGGCGTGGCTACCGGCCCGGGGCTGACAACGTTGGTACGGATGCCGCGTCCGATCAATTCGCCGGAAAGCGTGCGGGCCAGCGAAATCAGCGCGGCCTTGGATGCGGCATAGACGATCGAGTTCGGCTTGCCGAGCCGCGCATTGATCGATCCGTTGAGGATGATCGAGGCCGGATTGCCGAACAGCGGCAGCAGTGCCTGAACCAGGAACAGAGGGCCCTTCACGTTGACTGCGAATGTGCGGTCGAAGCCGGCTTCATCCCAGTTTTCGAGCGGGCGGAAGTCCGCCACGCCGGCGTTGACGAAAAGGACGTCCAGTCGGCCGAATGCGGCGCGGATTGCCTTGGCGATGGCCGCCTGTCCGGCAACGTCGCCGGCATCGGCGCGGATGGTGAGCACGTCGCCCAGTTCGGCCTTGGCGGCGGCCAGCTTTTCCTCGCTGGTGCCGGTGATGGCAACGGTGGCGCCTTCTTCGATGAAGCGACGGGCGGTGGCGAGGCCGATGCCGCTGGTCGCTCCGGTAACGAGTGCGAATTTGTTGGCAAGACGGGTCATTTCAAAGCTCCTTGAGTGGGGCCGGCGTCCATCGCGTCGGCGACAGGTATTCATCTATGCTTCAATCGATTCTTGATCGATGGGCAGAAGATGGGCAATTCATTCAGGAAAGATGAAGGATTGATCGATGGATCGTTTGCGTGCCTATGAGGTGTTTGCCGCTGTGGTTTCGCGTGGCGGCTTCGCCCGTGCCGCGGATGCGCTCGACACCTCTCCAGCCAATGTTACCCGTTATGTTTCGGAATTGGAGGGGTACCTGGGCACGCGCCTGCTCAACCGTACGTCGCGCCGGGTTTCGCTGACCGAAGCGGGGGAGGCGCTCTACGAAAGAGCCCGCAGCATTCTGGACGACGTGGCGGAAGCGGAGGCTGCCGCAACCGCCAGCGCGGCCGGTGCGCGCGGGCGGTTGCGGATCAATGCGCCGCTGGTGTTCGGCATGCGTCATCTGGCCCCGCTGTGGCCGCGCTTCATGGCTTTGCACCCGCAAGTCGAACTGGACATCGCGCTGACCGATCGCGTGGTCGACATTGTCGAGGAAGGCTTCGATCTCGGCATCCGAATTTCGCGTGGCGGATCGCAAAGCTATGTGTCGCGCAAGCTTGCAACCTCGCGCAATATTCTCTGTGCGGCCCCGGCCTATCTGGCGAAACATGGCGCGCCGAGCGATCCTGCCGCGCTGGCCGACCACGGCTGCGTGATCTACGGCTATGCGCCGGAGCCGGACGTGTGGACCTTCCTCGATGACGCCGGAGCCGAAACGCGTGTCAGAGTGGGAACCCGGCTGCGCACGAACAGCGGCGATACCGCACGCGCCGTGGCGCTGGCGGGAGAGGCGATCACCTGGCAGCCAAGCTTCCTGATCGGTGAGGACCTGCGCGCCGGCACGCTGGTGCCGTTGCTGCCCGGCTGGCGCCTTCCAGACATCGACATCCTCGCCCTCTATGCCAGCCGCAGGCATCTTTCGGCCAAAGTCCGGCTGATGGTGGACTTCCTTGCCGATGCCTTCCGGGGCGATCCGCCTTGGGAAAGGGATGGCTAGTCAGTCAGCCGAGTCCCAACTCCTGAACTGCGGGGGCATAGTTACCCTGGCGAACGCACTGTCCTTCGCATGTGCAATTCTCGCGGTGGAGCGAAGTCTGCCCCGTGGAATGCGCCGATTTGGAGCAGTTTGGTTGCAGTGCCCTAGACAACGACATGCCACACTGCTTAAGCGCCCGGCCAAATAGGGTCGCGAAATTTAGGAGTGAGATATGGCTGACGAGCCTCATCTCGTGTTCAAGAGCGTTTGCTTCGGCAATGAACTGATGCTTGTCAGTGCACGGCGCGAATACGCGGCCGGTGGCGCGCATCTCCTCCTGCAGCTTATCGCCAGCAAGCGGTGATCCACGTGAAGCCGCGTCTGCACGTGTCCGCAATCGGCGGACGCCACCAATTCGCACATTTCCTGCCCGTGGCATTTGAACTGCAGCGGCGAGGGTCTTTCGATGTCGAGATCTTCGTTCCCCACGCGGACGACATCTGCGAGGTCGAGGCCATTGCCTACGGCTTGGGATACCCCGTGCCCAAGATCGCGACCATGAACATGCCGGCCCAATTGGAACGGCGCATGCCGCAAAAGCTCAACAAGCTTGCGCGGCTTCTGTTTTGGGCAGGCCGAATTCGGGCGGGGGATGCTGTCCTGTGTGCGGAACGAACTTCCACCATCCTGAAGCGCCTGCCCGGACGATCCCTGAAACTGATTCATATCCCGCATGGCGCGGGCGATCGCGCCGTCGGCTTTGAAAAGCGGTTTCGTTATTTCGACTATGTCGTTGTTGCGGGGCAGAAAGACCGGGACAGGCTGCTGGCCGAGGGATTGGTGAGCGAGGACGGATGTGCCGCTGCCGGCCCCGTCAAGGTTGCCGCAAGTCTTCGCATGCAAGCGCAACGATCGCGCCTGTTTGACGACGATCGCCCGATCATTCTCTACAATCCGCATTTCAACGGCAAGCTATCGTCGGCGGGCGATTTCACACATCGTCTTGTCGAGGCGATCCTGAAGGATGACCGATACAATCTGGTTGTCGCGCCACATGTTCGCCTGGCGGAACATTTGGATGACGCTCGCCGAAAAGCGCTGGAGGCGCTGGCGCTACCGGGGCGCGTGATCGTGGATCTGGGCTCTCGGCGGTCGATTGACATGACGTATACCTTGGGGGCCGATCTCTACATCGGGGATGTCAGCAGTCAGGTCTACGAATTCCTCATCCAGCCCCGTCCTTGCCTGTTCGTCAATGCGCACCATGCGCAGTGGGACGGGAACCCGGATTATGCGATGTGGCAATTTGGCGACGTCATTTCGCCCGATTGCGATATTCTTGGGGGGATAGAGCGGGCTTTCCTTCACCATGCCCGGTACAGGCCTGCGCAGATCGCACGCGCGAAGGCTGCTCTCGACGGTCTCGATTGGGACGATAGCGGAGTGGTAGACTTCTCCGCTGCCGATCCGATTGCCCGGGCAGCAGTGCTTATCGAGCAGAGCATGAAAGCCGATCATGGAAAGCGGGCAGGGCATGCGGCCGCGTTCCGATTGCCAAGGCGTGACCTGTCATTCAGATGAATGACAAGTTCTGCCTGCTCCGTACAGTTCGCTTGCGCTGGGCGGTTGTGCCTGACCTTCCGATCAACACACTATCGGGGATGCCTGGATTAGGCTGAGGGTGTGGCGAACGCCGCACCAGCCGCCCAAGCATAGGGCATGAACGATCATGAGCGCGGGAGACCGGCGTCCGCAGGGACGCTCTTTGACGGGATGGCGGAAGAGGTGGGATTCGAACCCACGGAACGGTTGCCCGCTCGCCGGTTTTCAAGACCGGTTCCTTAAACCACTCGGACACTCTTCCACGCCGTTTGGGGTTGGCTGCTACGATAGGCTTATGGGCAAGCCCGACCTATGCTACCCCTTTCAATGAAACTCCCAATTCCGCAGTCAGGTCGCCATCAAGATCGCGAACTTCCTCGCGGCGACCTGTTTGCCTCGGGAATGCGCATAGAGAAAACCGAACGGCTTGCAAGCGCCGAAGCGGTAAAAGCCACAGATCTTGGAATGCCAATCGAGACGGACCGCCGCGCGCTTGCGGCGGCTGTCCACGGCTCAAACGGGCAAGGCATTTGCATCGCGGACGCATTATGCGAGATTTGCTGGTGATGACTTTCCCTCCGAAGCTTCGTTCCGCCCGCGTTTCATTTTTGGCAGCAGTCCTTGCCCCGGTGGCCGGCGTCATGTCACTCGTGCCGGCGGCAGCGCAGCCGGTGGTGCAGAATGTCGGCGCGCAAAGCGTCAATGGGCAGAGCTTCGATGCCTATCTGCAAACGGTGGCAGCGCGGGCCCGCCGCGAAGGCGTAACTTCGCAAACGATCTCCAGCGTGCTCACGGGCCTTACGCCGAATGACCGGGTGATGGCACTGGATAGCGCGCAACCCAATCGCAGCAGTTCGCCGCCGCCGGTTGCGCCCTATATCGCCCAGCATGTGGGGCCAAGCATCATTGCCCGCGGTAGAGACCGCTATTCGCAGTACGCATCCTTATTGCCCTCGATCGAGCGGCGCTACGGCGTGCCGGCCAAGATGCTGTTCGCGATCTGGGGGCATGAGACCAATTATGGCAGCTATGTCGGCGATTTCGATCTTGCCCGTTCGCTGGCTACACTGGCCTGGGAAGGGCGCCGCCGCCAGCTTTTCGAAAACGAACTAATCGCGCTGATGAAGATGGTCGATCAAGGCGTGCCGACTTACAAGCTGAAGGGCAGTTGGGCCGGGGCGTTCGGCTATCCGCAGTTCCTGCCGAGCGTCTATCTGCGCCTTGCTGCCGATGGTGACGGCAATGGAACGCGCGACATCTTCTCCAGCCCGGCCGATACGCTGGCCTCGATCGCCAATTATTTCCGCGATGCCGGTTGGCGCCCGGGCCAGCCCTGGGGCGTGCGCGCCTCGCTGCCGGCGGGCTTTTCGGCCGGCGCCTACGCGTCGAAACTGGCACCGCCGACCTGTTCTGCCGTCCATGCGCGCCATTCGCAGTGGAAGAGCGTGGCCGAATGGCGCGCGCTTGGCGTGTCGCCGCAAGGGCCCATCGGCGATAATGTACAGGCATCGCTGTTCCAGCCTGATGGGCCGGGCACGGCAGCTTATCTGTTAACGGGTAATTATCGTGTGATCCTCCAGTACAACTGCTCGAACTACTACGCGTTGTCCGTGGGATTGCTTGCAGATGAGATTGCCCGTTAACCATGCGCTGCCGCTGGCTGCGCTGATTTCCCTTGCCGCGGTGCCGGCCATCGCAAAGGAGCATCCGGCAGCGGCCAGCGGACCTGCGGCAGACTATCCGATGGTGGTGGGCGATCCGTTTACCATCGGTACGACCACCTGGACGCCTGCGGACCAGCTCAATTACGACGCTGTGGGCTATGCGACTGTGGGCGAAGACGGCGGCGCGGGTGTGTCTGCCGCGCACAAGACGCTGCCCCTGCCCAGCTACGCCGAAGTGACGTCGCTCGATACCGGCCGAACGGTGCTCGTGCGGATTACGAAGCGCGGGCCGATGAGCAACGAGGCGCTTGTCGAACTTTCGCCCGAAGCTGCCAACCAGCTTGGAGTGGCCGCCGGCGCAAACGCCGCGATCCGGGTTCGCCGCGTAAACCCGCCGGAGGCAGAGCGTGCGCTTTTACGCAGCGGCAGTCGCGCGCCGGAACGCATGGCAACGCCCGACGGCTTGCTGAAGGTCTTGCGCCGCAAGCTTGCTGATCAGTCTCCACTGCTGCAGCCGCCGTCTACGCCACCGACGATGCCGAAGGGGCTGCCGCCCGAACTGCCCATCGCGGCTTCGCCCGTGCCGGGAACAAAGCCGGCGGTGACGCCGCAACTCGAAAACAATCCCAGGCCGCCCGTCACTGGGGCGGCAACTTCGAAGCTTGCCCAGCCTCCAAGATCGGCTGCAAAGCCCATCAATCCGCCCGCTGCGAAGCCGTCGGTCACCGCTCCGGCAACGGGATTGCAGGTGGTGCAGGTGGGCATGTTCTCGGTCGAAGCCAACGCGCGCAAGGCTGCCAGGCAGCTAGGCGCCGAGGCGATCCCGGCGGGCAAGTTCTGGCGCGTGCGACTCGGCCCCTTCGCAAATGGTGCACAAGCTACCGCAGCGCTGGAGAAGGCCCGCGCCGCAGGGTATAGCGACGCACGAATCCAGCGCGCCGACTGAAACCTTCCGGCGCACCCACCTCCGTTCCCGCCTTTTGCGAGGGGTCGCCGGGAGAAGTCGCGTCTTGAAGTCGTTCCGTAAGTCCGCCCGTTTTCTCGTTCCTTCACTGGCTCTTGCACTCAGCGTCCCGGCTAACGCCGCCATTCCGACGCCGCCTGCGGAGCTTGCGGGCATTCCCGTAAGCCTGCTGGTCGACCTCGGTTCGGGGCAGGTCCTGGTGCAGAATCATCCGGATACCCCCTTTCTGCCCGCCTCCGTCACGAAAGTGATGACCGCCTTCGTCGCCTTCGAGGAGATCGATGCAGGCCGTCTGCCAATGGATCGCCGGTTTTCGGTGCGGCCGGAAACGGCGAAGGAGTGGTTCGCAAAGGGTACCTCGATGTACCTGACCGAAAAGGACCATCCCACCACCACCGACCTGCTGCATGGCATCATGACGGCATCCTCGAACGACGGTGCCATCGTCCTGGCGCAGGGCTACGCGGGCAGCGTTCCGGCTTGGACCGCGAAGATGAACGACGCCGCGCGCCGATTGGGCATGACGCGCAGCCATTACAACACGCCGAACGGTTGGATGGACGAAGGCAACACCTACGTCACCGCCAGCGATCTGGTGCGCCTGGCGGATGCGATGATCACCCGCCACCCCGCGCTTTATCGCGAGTTCTCGGGCGTGAAGCACTATTTCTGGCGCGACGTCGCCATGCGTAGCCACGACCCGACGGTGGGCGTGGTGCCCGGCGCGGACGGCATCAAGACAGGCTATACGCGTGAGGCTGGCTACAACTTTCTCGGCACGGCAGAGCGGGATGGCCGCCGCCTGGTGATGGTGCTGGCAGCCTCGCCATTGCCCAAGCAGCGCGATGCCGCCGCGCGCGCTCTGCTGGAATGGGGGTTCGACGCCTGGACCCCGCGCCACCTGTTCGATCAGGGGCAGCCCGTCGTGGAAGCCCAGGTGCAGGGTGGCACGGACCGTTCGGTGCCGCTGGTCGCCAATCGCGAAGTCCATGCAACGCTGCCCAAGGGCGATAATCGCAAGATTACGCTGGCGGTCCATTACAAGGGGCCGTTGCAGGCGCCGATCCGCAAGGGCGATGAAGTCGGCCAGCTTGAAATCAAGGTGGACGGGCTCGCCCCCGGCCATGTTCCGCTTTACGCCGCACGCGATGTAGCCGTTGGCGGACCGCTGGACAGGCTGTGGAACGGGTTTATCAATCTCTTCGCATGACGAGAGGGAAATTCATCGCGCTTGAGGGCGGGGAAGGGGCAGGCAAGTCCACCCAGGCACGGCTTGTGGCCGAGGCCCTGCGCGTGCGTGGGATCGAGGTGGTGATCACCCGCGAGCCCGGTGGAACGCAAGGCGCGGAGGCCATTCGCAACCTCGTCCTCCATGCCGAAGGCGAAGGCTGGGGGCCGCGTGCGGAGGCGCTGCTGTTTGCGGCTGCACGCTCGGACCATGTCGAGAAGCTTATCCGCCCGGCCATCACGCGCGGCGCATGGGTGATCTGCGATCGCTATCTCGATTCGAGCCGCGCCTATCAGGGCGGTGGCGGCGGGCTTTCCGACGCCGATATTTGCACCCTTCATGCCATCGGCAGTGAAGGGCTGCTGCCCGACCTGACGCTTCTGTTCGTGGTATCTCCCGCCGAATCCGCCGCGCGGCTTGCCCGGCGCGATGTTGACGGCACCGACCGGATCGGCGGTCGCGAAGCCGCCTACCATGCGCGCGTGGCAGACGCTTTCGCGCGCTTCGCCGATGCCGAGCCGGCGCGCTTTGCCCGGATCGACGGCAATGGCACGCCAGAGGAAACTGCGGGCCTTGCCATGGCCGCACTCGAACCGCTGCTGGCAGGTGCCGCGTGAGCGAAAACCTGCCTTTTATCGGCCAAGGCGAAGCGTGGCAGGAATGGCTGGCGGCCATCGGATCGGAGCGGATGCACCATGCCTGGCTGCTTGCCGGTCAGCGGGGCCTTGGCAAGCGGGCCTTCGCGCGCACCGCTGCCGCCGAACTGGTGCGCCTGCCGGGGCAGTCGCGGCCGGACTTCGCGGCGCACCCTGACATTCACGTTCTCGAAGCGCTTCCCGCGAACGAGGATGAGGCGAAGAAGAAGGCGGAGGGCAAGCCCTGGCAGGCCAAGCGCAGCATCTCGGTCGATCAGGTGCGCGAAATGATCCGCCGCCTTGCGACGAAGCCCACGCTGGGGGACCGCCGCGCCATCGTCATCGATCCGGCCGATGAGCTTGAGAAAAGCGCGGTCAACGCGTTGCTGAAAGCGCTGGAAGAGCCGCCCGCGGGCACTTTCTTCCTCCTCGTTACGCATCAACCCGGCCGCCTGCTGCCGACCGTCCGTTCGCGTTGCCGCGTCCTGCGTTTCGCTGCACTTGGTGAAGCGGAACTGGATGCCGTTATCCGCCGGGACATGCCGGAGTCCGACGCCCTGACCCGTCAAGCCGCGATCAGGGCCGCACAAGGTTCGCCCGGGATAGCGCTCAGTTTCGTTGAAAACGACCTTGGCGGCATTCACGACCTGATGCTGCAAATTCTCCGCGAGGGCGATCGCGATTATCACTTGCGCGGTGCGCTGGCTGACGAAATGGGCGCGCGCCCCACTCGTGGGCGGCAACTGGCTGCTCTGGAACTGGCCCGCACCGTGGTTGCCGGCGAACTGACCTTGGCATCGCGTGCCGGGCAAATCGCGCTGATCGAAGCCCATGGAACGCTGATGCGGCTTTCCGCGCAGGCGCCGACCTACAATTTCGACGCCGGTCTCCTCATAATGGAAATTGGCGGCTTGCTGGCATCGGCGGCGATGCCTAGAGAGGCGGCTCGCCCGTAACCTCCAGCAAGGAATTGCGACGCCGCATGGCCGAGCCTTACTACGTCACCACCGCCATCTCCTACCCCAACGGCAAGCCGCATATCGGCCATGCCTATGAGGCCATTGCCGCCGACGTCATCGCCCGCCACCGCAAGGCGGAAGGGTTCGATGTCCGGTTCCAGACCGGAACCGACGAGCACGGCTTGAAGATGGCGCAGAAGGCCCGTGACCTTGGCATTACGCCGGCTCAGCTTGCCACGGAAATGTCGCAGCATTTCATTGATATGTGTGCGGCTCTTAACATCGATTACGATGTTTTCATCCGTACGACCGAACCACGCCATCATGCCGCTACGCAGGAACTGTGGCGCCGCATGGAGGCAAACGGAGACCTCTACCTCGATCGCTACGAGGGTTGGTATTCGGTCCGCGACGAAGCCTATTACGACGAGTCTGAACTGGTTGCCGGGGAAGGTGGCACCAAGCTTTCCCCCCAAGGCACGCCGGTGGAATGGACGGTGGAGGAATCGTGGTTCTTCCGCCTGTCCAATTATCAGGACAAGCTGCTCGACCTCTACAATTCGGGCGACTTCATCCGTCCCGAAACGCGCCGCAACGAAATCCAGCGCTTCGTGGAGGGCGGCCTGCGCGATCTCTCCGTCTCGCGCACCAGCTTCGACTGGGGCATCAAGGTGCCCGGCAGCGACAACCACGTGATGTACGTCTGGGTTGATGCCCTGACCAACTACCTCACGGGTCTCGGCTTCCCCGATGAAACCGGTGACTATGCGAAGTACTGGCCGGCCGATCTGCACTTGATCGGCAAGGACATCGTCCGTTTCCACACCGTCTACTGGCCGGCGTTCCTGATGAGTGCGGGGCTGCCGCTGCCCAAGCAGGTCTATGGGCACGGCTTCCTGCTCAATCGCGGGCAGAAGGAATCGAAGTCGCTTGGCAACGTCACCGATCCGATCGCGCTGGCCGGGACTTTCGGCGTCGATGCGGTGCGTTACTTCCTGCTGCGCGAGGTCGCTTTCGGGCAGGACGGTTCGTGGTCGCCGGAAGCCATCGTCACCCGCGCCAATGCAGAACTGGCGAACAGCTTCGGCAATCTTGCACAGCGCAGCCTTTCCATGATTTTCAAGAACATGGACGGCACTCTGAAAGCTGGACACGAGGAAGCCGAAGCGGACAAGGCGCTCTTCGCCGCCGTTGCGGAAGGGATTGCGGGCCTGCGCAACGGCTTCAGCGATCTGGCGTTCAGCGACGGTCTTGAAGCTTGGATGCGCGCGGTGTTCGCCTGCAACCAGTACGTGGATGAGCAGGCCCCTTGGACGCTGCGCAAGACCGATCCTGCGCGCATGGAAGCCGTGCTAATGACGCTGTTCCGCGTCGTGCGCGATCTTGCCATCGCCGTTCGGCCGGTCGTGCCTACCTCCATCGACAAATTGCTGAACCAGATGGGCATCGCTGCCGATGCGCGTGGCTACGGCGTTCTCGACGATGCCGACTGGTTCACGGCTCTTGCCGACAGCGGCTTCAAGGTGGACAAGCCGGAGGGTGTGTTCCCCCGTCTCGAATTGCCCGAGGATACGGAAGCAACTTCTTGATGTTTATCGATTCGCACTGCCACCTCGAATACGAAGGCCTTGTTGAGGATCAGCAAGGCGTGCTTGATCGCGCCCGAGCTGCCGGGATCAAGGGCTTCCTCAATATCTCGACACGGCAGAGCGAATGGGACCGCGTGGTCGGCACGGCCGCGCGCATCCCGGACGTTTGGGCTTCGGTCGGCATTCATCCCCACGAAGCCGACCAGCACGCCGACCTTGGCGAAGCGGCCCTGTTGGAAGCAACCCGGCATCCCAAGGTAATCGGCATCGGCGAAACCGGGCTGGACTATTATTATGACAAGTCGGACCGTGAGGTGCAGCAGGCCCTGTTTCGCACCCACATCCAGGTGTCGCGCGAAACCGGATTGCCGCTGATCATCCATACCCGTGATGCGGAGGAAGATACCTTCCGCATTCTGGAGGATGAGACAGGGAAGGGGGCCTTCCCCGCGCTGATCCACTGCTTCACCGCCAGCGCCGATTTCGGTCGCAAGGTCTTGGATTTGGGTTTGACGATCTCGATTTCCGGCATTGTCACATTCAAGAATGCCTTGGACTTGCAGGAAGTAGTTAAGACTATTTCTGAAGATCGGTTGCTGGTTGAGACCGATTCTCCGTTCCTCGCGCCAGTGCCGCATCGCGGCAAGCGGTGCGAGCCTGCCTATACCGCCGATACGGCGCGTTTCGTGGCGAACTTGCGCGGCGTAAGCGTGGAGGAATTGGGCGAAGTTACGTCGCGCAACTTCTTCGGTCTGTTCAGCAAGGCTGATCGAGGGATTGCCGCGTGAAGGTGGTGATCCTCGGCAGTGGCACGTCGACCGGAGTGCCGCGCCTCGGTGGCGAATTCGGTGCGGATTGGGGGCTTTGCGATCCCGATGAGCCGAAGAACCGACGTACGCGCGTTTCGATCCTGCTGGAAAGCGACGCCGGCAGCCGCATTCTTGTCGATACGCCGACCGATTTGCGCGCGCAGCTACTGGCCAACGATATCCATCGCATCGACGCGGTGTTCTGGACGCATGACCACGCGGATCATTGTCACGGCATAGATGACATGCGCCCGCTGCGCTACGGCCGTGCCGGGCCGATCCCGGGCTTTGCCAATGCCGAGACTGTCCGCCGTCTGCGCCAGCGCTTCGGCTATGTCTTCGCCGGGCAATTCGGCTATCCCACGCTCGTCAGCCTCGACAACCTGGATACGATGCGCCTGTGCGAAGGATTTCGCGTGGATCACGTGCAGATGCCGCACGGACCGGCGGAATCCACCGCATTTCGTTTCGATTGTGACGGAAAATCAGTCTGTTACGCGACAGATTTCAGTGAGATTACCAGAGGCATGATAGATCTTTGCTACGGCGCGGATCTGCTGGTGGTGGACTGTCTGCGCCGCGAACCGCATCCAACCCATGCGCATCTGGGCATGGCGCTGGAACTGGCATCGGTGTGCCGCGTCGGCAAGGCCGTGCTCACGCATCTCGACAAGTCGATGGACTATGCCACACTGAGCGGCGAAGTGCCGGACAACGTGGTGGTCGGCTATGACGGGATGGTAATCGAACCATGAGCAATACGGCGACGATCGTTGGTGTCATCTCGGTGATCGGCGCGCTCATTCTGGTCACCAGCAATTCGCGGTTTCGCCAGTTGGGCTTCGCGAAGGGCCTGAAGCTCGCATTGATATGGGCGGCGATCATCATCGGCCTGGTGCTGTTGATCCAGGCGCTGGGATTGCACAGCCGCCAGTAACCGAACTTCGCCCGGTTGAGAGGCTTCTGGTATTTAACATAATACATATTATCAATCCAAGTGTGGAGGGTAACCCACGCCCCCGCACACCGAGCGTGCTTAGCGCGAACGCTGCCGCTATAGGTCTCGAACCGATCCATTTCGAATCCCGGCAGGAATGACCCAACACCATCATCAGATCGATCGTCTTCTCGGCATCATGGCGCGTTTGCGCGATCCGGTTTCGGGATGCGAATGGGACCGTGCGCAGGATTTCTCGACGATTGCCCCGTACACGATCGAGGAAGCCTACGAGGTTGCCGACGCCATCGCGCGTGAAGATCTTGCCGATCTGCGCGGCGAGCTTGGCGATCTGCTCCTTCAGGTGGTCTTCCACGCCCGCATGGCGGAGGAACTTGGCCACTTTGCCTTCGGCGACGTGGCTGCGGCCATTTCCGACAAGCTGGAAGCGCGGCATCCCCACATTTTCGGCGATGAAACTTCCGGCGATGCCCAGACGGAACGCTGGGAAAAGCTCAAGGCCAAGGAGCGCGCCAGCAAAGGTGAAACCAGCGCCGTCGATGGTGTGGCAATCTCACTTCCGGCATTGATGCGTGCGGAAAAGCTGCAGAAACGCGCCGCGCGGGTCGGTTTCGATTGGCCGGATCCCAGTGGTGCGGCCGAAAAGGTAGCCGAAGAGGTCGTGGAACTGGCGGAAGCATCCGACGCCGAAAGGCTGGAGGAAGCCGGCGACCTCCTGTTCGCCGCCGTCAACCTTGTCCGTCTCAACGGCATCGCACCCGAGGACGCACTGCGCGTCGCCAACGCGAAGTTCGAGCGCCGCTTCCGGGCCATGGAAGCTTTCGCGACCAAGGAAGGTCGCGATTTTGCGGCACTCTCGCTGGGCGAACAGGAAGCTTATTGGCAGGCCGTCAAGGCATCAGAGCGCGCTGAAACGGCCTAGTTCGCGGTCCGACAGGCGGACCTGGAGGCGCAGCAGAGGCCCCTCCTCGCCCTCGCCCGCGTCCTCTTCGGAAACGACTTCGCCCCGCGCGTGCAGGAAAGCGATGCGCTGACCGTCTGCGGCCGGCAGGACGAAGCTGTAGAGCTTGGAATCCTCGGTCAGCAGCTGGCCGACCGTGTCGAGCAGCGCCTCGCATCCCATGCCGGTCCGCGCGGAAATCGGAACGATCGTTTCACCCACGCGGTTGGCGATCGCTTCGTGCAACTCTTCGGCTTGAGCGGGATCGAGCAGGTCCCACTTGTTCCAGACCTCGATCATCGGGATCGCCGGTTCGGCCTCCCCTTCCCCATCATCCTCGCCGCTGCCCAGCACCCCAAGGTCCGCCAGCACGTCGAGCACCTGACGCTTCTGCGCTTCGGTATCGGGGTTTGCGATGTCGCGAACGTGCAGGATCAGGTCTGCCGCTGTCACTTCCTCCAGCGTTGCGCGGAACGCCGCGACAAGCTGGGTCGGCAGATCGGAAATGAATCCCACGGTATCCGACAGGATCGCCTTTTCGACACCGGGTACGCGGATGCCGCGCATCGTCGGGTCCAATGTGGCGAACAGGAGGTCCTGCGCCATCACCTCTGCACCGGTCAGATAATTGAAAAGCGTAGATTTTCCGGCGTTGGTATACCCTACGAGCGCCACGATCGGCCAGGGAGCCTTTTCACGTCGGTCGCGGTGAAGGCCACGGGTTCGTCGCACTTGCTCCAACTCGCGGCGGATCTTGCCCATGCGATCACGGATCATCCGGCGGTCCGCCTCGATCTGTGTTTCGCCCGGGCCGCCAAGGAAGCCGAAGCCGCCGCGCTGACGTTCAAGGTGGGTCCAACTGCGCACAAGCCGGCCGGCCTGGTAATCGAGGTGGGCCAGTTCGACCTGCAGGCGACCTTCGGCAGTTGCCGCGCGTTCGCCGAAGATTTCCAGGATCAGGCCGGTGCGGTCGATTACCTTGCGCTTGAGCTTTTCTTCAAGGTTGCGCTGCTGGATCGCCGACAGCGAACCGTCGACGATGATCAGCTCTGCCTCGTTCAGCTCGCAGGCGACGCCGATGTTCTGGATCTGGCCTTCGCCGAAAAGCGTGCCGGCGCGGGGTTCGCGGATGGGAATGGCCAGGGCTTCCGCCACTACGAGGCCGATAGCAAGGGCAAGGCCCTTCGCTTCCTCAAGCCGGGCCTCGGGGTCCAGATCACTCCGGCCCCGCATTTGCGGATAGACGACGAGGGCACGCGCACCGCGCGTGACCTCGCCCTTAAGTTCGTCGTTCAAATCGTTTCAGCTTTGCTCAGTCTTCGTCGGCTTCTTCATGCGCCTGAAGGTCGACCGGAGTCACGGGCTGAATCGTCGAAACCGCATGCTTGTACGCAAGCTGGACGTAACCTTCACGCTCCAGCAGCATGCAGAACAGGTCGTAAGCGGCAACGCGGCCCTGCAGCATCACGCCGTTGATCAGGAACATCGTAACCTGCACGCCGGCATTGCGGATGCTGGAAAGGAAGACGTCCTGCAGAACGCGCGTCTTCTTGGCGTTTTCGGCACCGTTCGAAAACTGGCGCGCGTCGATCGGGGTCGACGGCATGATCGTCGAAATCGCATGCTTGTAGACAAGCTGCGACTGACCATCGCGACGCAACAGGATCGAGAAGTTATCGAACCAGGTAACGATGCCCTGCAGCTTGACGCCCTTCACCAGGAACATGGTGACGGGAATCTTGTTCTTGCGAAGGAGGTTCAGGAACTGGTCCTGGAGGTTCTGCCCCTTGCTTGCCGATGTGCCTGCTGCCACGGGGGGCGGTGCAAGCGTTTCTTCCGCGGGGGGCGGCGTGGGACGAGGACGCGCGGTAAGCGTGCGGCCAGCCATGTTCATGCTCCTTTTTTTGGCGGCTGCTCATGCAGTCCGCGATCTGGCCCCGCCCGATGGCGGTGACCGTTCTCGAATCAAAATCTATCGACTTGCTGCAGTGCAGTAAACGCGAAAAATGTAGCAACAGGATGACATCGCCGGTCACATGCGGGAAATCGGGAAAAACCCCGGCCCGTTCCAACGGCCATGATGATCAGATTTCCTCGTCCCCCTCGGGGTCGCCTTCGCGCCGTTCGGCCATGCCCAGCAGCTTCAGCTTGCGATGCAGGGCCGAGCGTTCCATGCCGATGAACGATGCCGTCTTCGAGATATTTCCCGAAAAACGGCGGATCTGCAGGCGGAGATATTCCCGTTCGAACGTTTCGCGGGCTTCACGCAGCGGCGCGCTCATCATCACGGAAATACCCGCCTCTCCGCCGGCGCGGTTGGCGAAGATTTCAGGCGGCAGCATGTCCACTTCGATCCGTGCCAGTTTCTCACGCGGGGCCATGATTACCGTGCGTTCGACGACGTTGCGAAGCTGGCGTACGTTGCCCGGCCACTCGTAGGCCTGCAGTGCGGTCATCGCCTCGGCACTGACATGCGGCGGGGCGACGCCTTGCTCGTTGGCGTAGCGCGCGAAGAAATGATCGATCAGCGAGGGAATGTCGTCCCGCCGTTCGCGCAGTGCCGGGATCGAGACGGGCACGACGTTTAGGCGGTAGAACAGATCTTCGCGGAAGCGTCGCTCCGCAATCTCCTTTTCGAGATCGCGCGACGTGGAGGAAACCACGCGAACGTCCACGCGGATCTGGCGGGTGCCGCCAACGCGCACGAATGCCTGATCGGTCAGCACTCGCAGGATACGCGCCTGAGTCGACAGCGGCATGTCGGCCACTTCGTCGAAATAGAGCGTGCCGCCGTCGGCCATTTCCAGAAGGCCGGGACGGACCAGCGCGCCTTCGCTTTCCTCGCCGAAAAGCTCCTGTTCGAAGCGTTCGGGCGTGATGCGGGCCGAATTGACACTGACGAAGGCGCTGTCTGCCCGCGCACTCCAGGCGTGGAGCAGGCGGGCGGCCACTTCCTTGCCCGATCCGGCCGGACCGGTAATCAGCAGGCGGCTGCCGGTATTGGCGACGCGCTTCAGGGTAGCGCGGACCTGGTTGATCGCCCCGCTGGACCCGGTGAACTCTTCGCCCATGGTGAAGTCCGAACGCAGTTGCGCATTTTCACGACGCAGGCGTTCGGTTTCGGTCGCTCGTTCGACGAGGTGCAGCAGCTTTTCCGCCTCGAAAGGCTTCTCGATGAAGTCGACCGCGCCGCGGCTGATCGCGGCCACTGCGGTATCGATATTGCCGTGGCCGGAGAAGATGATCACCGGCAGCGCGGGTTCGCGCGCCTTGATTGCATCCAGCACTTCCAGCCCGTCCATCGGGCTGCCATGCAGCCAGACGTCCAGCAGGACCAGCGACGGTCTGCGGGCGTCGATCGCGGCCAGTGCCGCCTCGCTATCGCCGGCGGTTCGGCATTCGTAGCCTTCGTCGCTCAGCACACCCGCAACCAGTTCGCGGATATCGCGTTCGTCGTCGACGATCAGGATTTCGAGAGCCATGACTTCATCTTCTTGAACTTGAATGGATGGATGGGGGAGTGAAGGCCGGACGCGATCATTCGGCCGCCTCCGCCTTGCGGGCTTGCGCCGTCGGGTCGATGGCGAAGCGCATTGTCACCGTGGTGCCGCCCCCTTGGGTCGGCAGGAACTGCATGTCGCCGCCATGTTCCTCGATGATCTTGTTGACGATGGCGAGGCCGAGCCCGGTGCCCTTCTCACGCGTCGTCACGTAGGGTTCGATGATCCGCTCGCGATCCTGCGTCAGGCCGATGCCATTGTCGGCTATGCGGACCAGGATCGCTTCGGGCAATGCTTCCACCGCCACCGTGATCGCGCCGCGATAGCCTTCGGGCGCATCCTTTGCCTTCGCCTCGATCGCCTCGACCGCGTTCTTCAGCACGTTGGTCATCGCTTGCCCGAACTGGTGGCGGTCACACTCGATGGTGCCGATCACCGCGTCGCTGCTGAAGCTGAAGCCGATGTCCGGCCGTGCCACTTCCTGCAGGAACAACGCCTGTCGCGTCAGGGCGACGGGATCCTCGGCCCGGAAAACCGGCTTGGGCAGGCGCGCGAAGGACGAGAATTCGTCCACCATCTTGCGCAGGTCACCCACCTGACGGATGATGGTGCGGGTAAGGTCCTCGAAAAGCTCAGGATTATCGACAATCTGCTTGCGGTATCGGCGGCTGAGGCGTTCTGTCGCCAGCTGGATCGGGGTCAGCGGGTTCTTGATCTCGTGCGCGATACGGCGCGCGACATCGGACCATGCTGCCGTGCGTTGGTCCAGCAACTGCCGGGTAATATCCTCGAAGGTGAGCACATGGCCGGTGGCATCGCGCGTTACCTTGACGGCGAACGTCAGCAGGTCGCCTTTGCGGTGATACTGGACCAGACCGCCGGTGCTGTTCTGTTCGACCAGGGTTGCAAACTGCGGGGCCAGATCGGCAACCGGCATATCTTCCGGCACCTGCGGAAGATCGGTCAGCAACTTGAGCGCCGTGCTGTTCATCAGCAGGATACGGCCCTGGTTGTCGAGCGAGATAATCCCGGAAGTCACCGATTCCAGAACAGCCTCGATGAACACGCGGCGTTCATGCAGCTGACGGTTGGCCCCCAGCAACGCCTGGGTCTGCTTTTCGAGCTGCGCGGTCATACGGTTGAACGCGCGGTTCAGCAGGCCGATCTCATCTGCGCCGGTGCGGCCTTCCAGGCGTAGCGCGAAGTTGCCGCTTCCGACCGTTCGTGCCGCATCGACCAATTCGTAGAGCGGCTTGACCTGCCGGTCCGCGAAACGGAGCGCAAACCACACCGCCAGGCCGACCAGCGCAAGAGAGGCGATGAACAGCGCGATATTGAACCGAAGCTGATAAACCCGGGCGCGGGTCGTCAGCGCTTCATAGGCCTGCACGATATTCTCGGCGTTTTCGGCGCGTTGCCCCTGGCTGAGCGCCAGCAAGTCGTTGCTGCGGGCGGCGTAGAGATAGACCCCCGCCTGTCGCTCTACCGGCACGGCCGCCACGATGCGGTTGGCATCCGAGGTGACGACGTAAGGCTCGCCCTTCTGCAGCCTCTGCTGCACCTCGGGAACGATCCGCTTGGCGTCCGACTTGCCGTCCGGATCGACGATGATCGGCGTGCGCTGGCTGCCATCCTGAGCGACCTGAATCAACGCGGCGACCGACAGGTTCCGGCGGAAGACCTGATCTGCGAAGAAAGCCTGAAATTCGCGACTGGCGACGGGATATTCGCCCAGCATGAGGCGCGTATCCTGGGCCATGGCCACCGATTCGTAGCCGACATCGCGCTGCGTCTGCTCGTAGTATCCCCGGGCCAACTTGTTGGCGTTTTCCAGCAGCCCGCGCTGGGAATCGGAGAACCAGAACTCCACGCCCGACTGGAACAGCCAGGACGCGAAGACGACGACCAGCAGAGTCGGCACGGCGGCGATCAACGAGAAGATGAACACCATGCGCACGTGCATCTGGCCGGTGCCGCCAATATGCTCGGCCGCGCGGCGGAGCGCCATGCGTCGCCCGAACAGCACCAAGATCGCCATTGCCGGCACCAAAGTGCCGATCAGCAGCGTGGCGGTGAGGTCCGACGGCAGCAGCGTGCGCTTGTCGCTGCCGTTGTCCAGCGCCATCCAGGTCGCCGCGGACATGACCACGAAGGCCAGGCCCGAGACCACTTCCATGACGGCAAAAAAGTTCGCCCGGCGTGCCGCGACCTGGACACGCCGCCACCAACGCGGCCAAGCGCGCTTGCGGACCCCTATTTCTTTCATCGTGGCTCGGTTACAACGCCAGTGTTGCCGATTTGCAAGCGTAAATACATCAAGCGTAAATCATGAACGACGAGTGAATTCCTCAGGATCGAGCGCAAGCTCGCTGAGGCGCTTGCGCAAGGTGTTGCGATTAATGCCCAATGCCTGCGCCGCGCGAAGCTGGTTGCCGCCGGTCTCGCGCAGCACTTCGGAGAAAAGCGGCCTTTCGAACGCTGCCACCGCTGCTTCATAGATCGTGCCCGCTGCCGGACGTTCGGCGGCAAGCCATCGCGACACCGCGTCGGCAATTCCGCCAATGCTGACCTCACCGTCCCAATTGCCATGGGCGGGCACGCCAACGGCGATCGGGCCTTCCGGGGCCAGCAGAGCCTGCACGCTTTCGGGATCGATCGTGTCTTCTCGCGCAAGCAGCGCCAGTCGGTAGATGAAGTTCTTGAGTTCGCGCACGTTGCCGCGCCACGGCTGCCGGGCCAGCAATTGCGCTGCCTCCGAGGACAGCTGACGGCGGGGAAGCCCTTCTCCGGCCGCAAGCTGGAGGAAATGTCGGGCCAGAACGTCGATATCGTCGCGCCGCTCGCGCAGCGGCGGCATGTTGATGGGCACGACGTTCAGGCGGTAATAGAGATCTTCGCGGAAGCGTCCGGCAGCGATCTCGGGCTCCAGATCCTTGTTGGTCGCAGCGATGATGCGTACGTCCAGTCGTACTTCCTCGCGCCCGCCGACACGCCGCACGGTGCCGGATTGCAGCGCGCGCAGCAGACGGGTCTGCGCCTGCATCGGCATGTCGCCGATTTCGTCCAGAAACAGCGTGCCGCCGGAAGCCTGCTCGAACTTGCCGACATGCCGTGCGACGGCGCCGGTAAATGCGCCCTTCTCGTGCCCGAACAATTCGCTTTCGATGAGCTCGGCGGGGATCGCGGCCGTGTTCACGGCAATGAACGGCCCGCTGCGCCGGTGGCCCAGATTGTGGATCGCCTCCGCCACAAGTTCCTTGCCCGTGCCCGATTCGCCAAGGATCAGCACGGTCAGGTCATTGCGCAGGACCCGCGTGATCATGCGGAACACCGTCTGCATGGCAAGGCTGCGGCCGACGAGAGGCAGGCCATCTCCCAGCGGCTCGTCACCCAGGCTGGCCAGTTCCTTGCCCGCGCCGGCGGCCTGGCGGACGGTGCGCGCCAGTTCGTCGATATCGAAGGGTTTCGGGAAATATTCGAAGGCGCCGGTGTCGCTGGCGCGCACGGCGGTATCGAGAGTGTTCTGGGCCGAGAGGATGATGATCGGCATCGTCGGATGCGCGTCGCGCACGCGATCGATCGTCTCGATTCCGTCACCATCAGGCAGCATCACGTCGGTTACCAGCGCGTCGAAGCCGTGCTCGTCCAGCAGGCGGTCTCGCTCGCCAATGGTCTGGCAGTGGACGACGTCGAAGCCTTCCGCTTCCAGCGCCGCGGTAATGACGATGGCGATCGAGAGGTCGTCCTCGACCAGCAGAACACTCATGATGCGACCTTCCTCTTGTTCACCCGGCCGCGGGTTTCGCGCGCGAGCGGCAGGTGCACGCGAAAATGCGTAAGCCCTGCTTCCTCGTCACGCTCGTGCGTGATGCGCCCGTTCATGTCGCGAACGAGCTTGCGCACCAGCGGCAGGCCAAGCCCCTGCCCCGCCTTCTTGGTGGTGACGAAGGGCTCGAAAATATGATCGCGCATCGCCGTATCGACGCCGGGGCCGTTATCGGTGACGCGCAGTTCGACGGGAAGCCGCACCGGCTCCCCCAAATCGGTGGTGTGGAGCTGAAGGCCGCTGGCAAAGCGCGTGCGGATGGTGACGCGCGGTTCCCCCTCAGCCTGGCAAGCCTCTCGCGCATTGGCGACCAGATTGATGATGACCTGTACCAGCGCATCCGGGCTGCCGAGCACGGCAGGGAGCGAGGGGTCGAACTCCTCGACGATACGCACTGCGGTTGTCGACTTGTCCTGTCCTACCGACAGGACATCGATCGCGCGTCGTGCCGCTTCATGCAGGTTGCAAGGCTCGACCGGGGGTGCGGTTCGACGCGAAAGCTTTTGCATGCGCTCGATAAGATTGGCGATGCGATCCACTTCCGAAGTGATCAGCTCGGTCAGCGGAAGATCGCGCTCGCTGGCGTTGCGTGCCAGAAGCTGCGCGGCGCCGCGTATGCCTGCGAGCGGGTTCTTGATCTCGTGCGCCATGATTTCCGGGCCGCGCAGCATGGCGTTGTCGGCGCTGCCGGAGTCGTCACCCAGCGCGTCGGTCGCGCTGTTGTCGTGGATGGTCAGCACCTGCCAGCCTGGGGTATCGGCCACCGGCGCGACGTTGACGTCGATCCGCCGCACGCCGCGCCCACGGATGGAAACCGTCACTTCACGGGCGGACACCGGCGTCTCGTAATCGGCAAGCCGTTCCAGCAGCCGCGCGTCCGGCACCGTCATGACGTCATTCAGCCGCCCCCCGGCCAGGCGTCGCAAGGATTGGCCGAAGAACTGCTCCGCCGCCGGATTGAGCGAGGCGATCCGCAGCCCCGGTTCCAGCACCACAACGGCAAGTGGCAGGCTCGCCATGAGCCTGACCATATCCGGCCTTGCGGCAACCGGCGTGTCCGTCATGCCGCCCGGCGTTGCAGGGTATTCGCTTCGCTCGGCTCGTCGCGGAACGGTGCATAGAATTCGGCAAGTTCGGCAAGCACGCGATCGGGATCGTCGATGAAGTTCACGTGATTTCTGAACTCCGCCGAACCACGAATGCCCCGCACGTACCAGCCCAGGTGCTTGCGGGCCATCTTCACGCCGGTCTCGCGGCCATAGTGGCTGAGCATCTCTTCATAATGCTCGCGAATGATCTCGTACTGCGCGCCGAAGCCGGGTTCGGCCAACAGACCGTTGCCGCGCCACCACTGCATGACTTGCGCCAGTGCCCAGGGCTTGCCGTAAGCGCCGCGCCCGATCATCAGGCCATCCGCGCCGGACTGCTCCAGCGCCTTGGCGGCATCGTCGATCCCGCAGATGTCGCCGTTGACGATGACGGGGATCGAAACCGCGTCCTTCACGCCACGCACGAAGGCCCAGTCGGCAGAACCCTTGTACATCTGGTTGCGGGTGCGGCCGTGGACGGTGATCATCTTCGCGCCCAGATCCTCTGCAATGCGCGCGAGTTCGGGGGCGTTCAGGCTGTCATGGCACCAGCCCATGCGCATCTTCACGGTGACGGGAACCTTCACGGCCTTCACCGTCGCCTCGATCAGGCGCGTGGCCAGCGGCACGTCGCGCATCAGGGCGGAGCCGGCATCGCCATTGACCACCTTGCGGACCGGGCAGCCCATGTTGATGTCGATGATGGCGGCGCCGCGATCTTCCACCAGCTTGGCCGCTTCGCCCATCTGTTCCGGGTCGCAGCCGACAAGCTGCATCGAAACCGGGTCTTCCACCGGATCCCACATCGCCTTCTGGAGCGAAACGCGCGTCTCGCGGATGGCGGCGGGGCTGGCGATCATCTCGGTGACGTTGAGGCCGGAGCCGAAGCTGCGCACCATGCGCCGGAACGGAAGGTCCGAAACCCCGGTCATCGGCGCGAGCACGACCGGGCAGTCGATCCGCACGGGGCCAACTTCGATCGGCTTCATGGCCGGAGGAGTAGGAAGTTCGTTCATATGCGCGCTCAAAGATTTGCCTGAAAAACGCCGCGTGCCTGAAAAACGCGACATGCCTAAAAAACAGGCAGCGCATAGTGGATTGCCCTCTCGACGGCAAGCGATTACCGGCAGGCACGATGTCGCACGACCAGACAATTTCGCAGCCGCGAACCGGGCATGGGCAAAAGGTGGCGGCGATCGTGGTCGCCGCAGGCCAGGGCCTTCGCGCCGGGCAGCCGCTGCCCAAGCAATTCGCCCTGTGGCGCGGGAAGCCGGTGCTGCGCCACTCGGTGGACGCGCTGGTCGCTGCGGGCGTATCGCCGATCGTCATCGTCATTCCCGAAGGCGCCGATACGCTGGTTCGGGGGATGCTGGGCCAGCTTCCCGACATTCAACTCGCCACGGGAGGCGCAACTCGTCAGGAATCGGTCCGACTCGGACTGGAAGTGCTGGCGGGGACCGCACCGGACCTCGTGCTGATTCATGATGCCGCCCGCCCTCTCCTTCCCGCCGCCGTGATCGACCGTCTCGTGGCCGCACTGGATCGTCATTCCGGCGCCATCCCGGTATTGCCGGTCGTGGACAGCCTGGCCCATGCCGAGCCTGGCGACAGCGGCGACGTGATGGGCGCCCCTGCTCGTCGCGAAGCCTTGCGTCGCGTGCAGACCCCGCAGGCTTTTCGCTTCATCGATATCCTTGCCGCCCACCGCGATTGGGAAGGCCCTGCCTTTGCCGGTGACAACGCACAGGTGGCACAGGCCAATGGCCTGGAAATCGCGCTCGTCGAAGGAGACGAAGCCTTGCACAAGCTGACTTTCGCCACCGACTTCGCACCGTCTGCCCCGCCGATCCGCGTCGGCACCGGTTATGACGTCCACCGTCTTGAGGAAGGCGAGGAGCTTTGGCTCTGCGGGGTGAAGATCGACCATACGCATGGTCTTTCCGGGCACAGCGATGCGGACGTGGCCATTCATGCCTTGGTCGATGCCCTGCTGGGCGCAATCGGCGCGGGGGATATCGGCCAGCACTTCCCGCCCAGCGATCCGCAGTGGAAGGGCGCGGCTTCCAACCGTTTCCTGGCCCATGCCGGATCGCTCGTCGCCAAGGCGGGCTACATGCTGGCCAATGCCGACGTGACGATCATCTGCGAAGCGCCCAAGATCGGCCCGCACCGCGAAGCCATGCGGGCGCGGCTTGCCGAAATTCTGTGCGCCGATCAGGCTGCTATCAGCGTGAAGGCAACCACCACCGAGAAGCTGGGTTTCACCGGAAGGGCCGAGGGCATAGCCGCGCAGGCGGCCGTGAGCCTGCTCCGCCTCTAGGGAATAGTCGATGACCGTTCACCGCAAGACACTGACTTTCGCCGCCGCCCTGCTGGCTCTCGTTCCCGGAATGGCGCAGGCCGCACCCGCCTGCCTCACCCGGCCGGAGGCGCAGGCATTGTTCACTTATGCGCTGCCGCAAGTGATTTCCGGCACTGCCAAGCGTTGCCAGCAAGTGCTTCCGGCCGATTCCTATCTGCGGACGCATGGCACCGAACTGGCTAACCGTTATGCCTCGCAGAAAGGCCGATCCTGGCCCGAAGCCAAGGCTGCATTCCTGAAGCTTTCCGAAGGACAGAGCAGCGACGTGGCCAAGTTCGCGCGCAACCTGCCCGACGATTCGCTGCGTCCGCTGGTCGATATCACGGTCGAGGGGCTGGTTTCGCAGAACCTTCCACTCAAGTCTTGCGACCGGATCGACCTTGCCGTCGACCTGCTCGCCCCCTTGCCGCCCGAGAACACGGCCGGGCTAATCGCGCTGATCGTCGAGATGACCGCGAAGGCCAAGGACGTCGCGCCTGCAGACGTGGCCGACAAGGCCAAGATCGCCGGCCTGACGCTCTGCCCAACCTGACCTTTTTAGGGACTGACATGTCTAACATCCTCCTCTTCCCGCAGGACCTCTACGACCTTGCCGAGCGCGTGATCGTCGAGAACAGGGCCATCGGGCGCAAGGTCGCCGTGGCGGAAAGCTGCACCGGCGGTTTGGTCTGCGCTGCGCTGACCGAAGTGCCAGGCTCGTCCGCCGTGCTCGATCGCGGGTTCGTGACCTATTCGAACGAGGCCAAGCAGGACCTGCTGGGCGTCTCGCCCGACATCATCGATACGCTGGGCGCGGTTTCGCCTGCCACGGCATGGGCGATGGCACAGGGCGCGATCGCGCATAGCCGTGCGGATGTGGCGGTGGCGATCAGCGGCATTGCCGGCCCCGATGGTGGCAGCGAGTTCAAGCCGGTGGGAACCGTCGTATTCGCGCGGGCGCTGCGCGGTGCGGAAGAGGAAGATGCCGAGCAAAAACTGCTGGACGGCAAGGGGCGCACGGAAATCCGCCATCAGGCGGCGCTGATCGCACTGGAGCTGCTGCTGCCCGAAAAGGCCTGAAGGCCAGGTGGAGCGGTCTTCGTTGCGACCGCTCCAAATCATGAAAACTCAGCTTTCCTGCGGCTCGCCGTAGAGTTCGTGCGCACGCGTCTCGAACGCGGCGACCATCTTGCGGAAGGCCTTGTCGAAGTACTGTCCGGCCAGCTTCTCGAACAGTACGTTGCGGAAGCTGAAGCGCACGTCGAACTCGATATCGCAGCTATGCGCGTCCACCGGATGGAAGATCCAGTGGTTGTCGAGGTCCTTCATCGGGCCATCGACATAGTGCACCTTGATCTCGCGCGGGCGCACCTTCTCGACGCGTGAGGTGAATTTCTCGCGCAGCGCCTTGAAGCCGACCAGCATGTCCGCGATCATCTCGTGCCCGTCGTCCGACTTGACGCGGGTGGCGATCACCCAGGGCAGGAATTCCTGATAACGGCCCACGTCGGCGACGAGGTCGAACATCTGCTCGGCGCTGTAGGGCAGCCGTTGGGTCTCATGAATGCCGGGCACGGGTCAGACCTTCGGAGCGGCCTTGGCAAGCTTCGCCTCGCGCGTGGCGCGCATTTCGGCGAAGTCCTTGCCCGCGTGATAGCTGGAACGCGTCAGCGGCGAGGAGGCGACCTGAAGGAAACCCTTCGCACGGGCGATGGCGCCATAAGCGTCGAAGGCCTTGGGGGTGACGAATTCTTTCACCTCGGCATGCTTCGGCGTCGGGCGCAGGTACTGGCCCATGGTCAGGAAGTCGATATCCGCACAGCGCATGTCGTCCATCACCTGGTGGACTTCCAGACGCTCTTCGCCAAGGCCCAGCATCACGCCGGACTTGGTGAAGATCAGCGGATTGTGGGCCTTCACCTCTTCCAGCAAGCGGAGCGAGGCGTAGTAGCGCGCGCCCGGGCGGATGGTCGGGTAGAGCCGGGGAACGGTTTCCAGGTTGTGGTTGTACACGTCCGGACCGGCGGCAACGATCGCCTCCACCGCACGGCGCATCTTGCCGCGGAAGTCGGGCGTCAAGATTTCGATGGTGGTGTTCGGCGTTGCCGCGCGCAGGGCCTGGATCACCTTCACGAACTGGTTCGCACCGCCGTCCGGCAGGTCGTCCCGGTCGACCGAGGTGATGACGATGTGCTCAAGGCCCGTCTTCACCGCCAGTTCGGCCACATGTTCGGGCTCAAGCGGATCGACGCGGCCGGGCATGCCGGTCTTCACGTTGCAGAACGCGCAGGCGCGTGTGCAGGTATCACCCAGAATCATCACCGTGGCGTGTTTTTTGGTCCAGCACTCGCCGATGTTCGGGCACGCTGCCTCTTCGCAGACCGTATTGAGCTTCAGGTCGCGCATCAGCTGGCGCGTTTCGCCATAACCCTTGCTGGTCGGCGCCTTCACGCGGATCCAGTCGGGCTTGCGCTGACGTTCGGGCTTCTGCTCGGGGCTCGGCACGGAAGAGAGGTCGTTCATGGGGCCCAGATAGTCGCAAGCGCTGCCGCTTGCCAGTGCGAATATCCGGTCTATGGGTTGCGTGCGTTTCAACGGAGGCCCCCATGACCGATTCTTCCACCGAAACCGGCGTAGCCGAAAACCGCGTGCTGAATGGCTTGATCGACGGCTATCGCCGCTTTCGCGACTCGGGCTGGAACCCGCATCGCGAGCGCTGGGCGCGCCTGAGCGAAGGTCAGCAGCCGGAAGTGATGATCGTCGCCTGCTCTGACAGTCGCGTCGATCCTTCGCAGATATTCGATGTCGATCCGGGCGAAATCTTCGTCGTCCGCAATGTCGCCGCGCTCGTCCCGCCGTTCGAGACATCGCCCGGGCATCACGGCGTTTCCGCCGCGCTGGAATTCGCGGTGCAGGTGCTGAAGGTGAAGGAAATCGTGGTCATGGGCCACGGCATGTGCGGCGGCTGCAAGGCCGCGCTGACGCAGGAGCTTCATGGCGCCGAGCCGGGCCAAGGCGGATTCATCGCCGACTGGATTTCCATGCTGGACGAAGCCCGCGCACCCGTCGCTGCCGAGTTCGGCACCACCGGCCGCCCTGCCGAGCGCGAAATGGAACAGGCTGCCGTGCGCGTCAGCATCGAGAACTTGATGACGTTCCCCTGCGTCCGTCACAAGGTGAAGACCGGCGAACTGACGCTGCGCGGCACCTTCTTCGCAATTTCCGATGGCGTGCTGCACCTGATGGACAAGGATACCGGCCAGTTCGCGCCGGTCACCTGATCTCCTCCAAACCATCAAGGCAAACGAAAAGGGCGGCGGGTAATCCCGCCGCCCTTTCCTTTTTCTGGCAGTAGAGGGCCGATCAGGCCGCCGGTGCGCCCTTGGTGGCGGCGTAGGCCGCCCAGAGCTTGGCGATCGACGAGCGCTTGTCGGTAACCTTGGCAAGGGTGGTCTTCGCGTCTGCGGACTTGCCCTGCATGGCCTGCGACATGCCGAGGCGCAGGTTCGCCTTGTTGGCATCGACGCCCGGCTTGGCGAGCGCCGCCTTGAACAGCGCTTCCGCCTTGTCATACTGGCCGTAGCTCAGGAACACGTCGGCCGCGCTCATGACCTGCGCGGCAGTCGCGCTGGGCTTCATGGCATCGCGCTCGGTCGCCGGCAGCGAGGCCTTGTCCGAAGCAACGCGGCCTGCGGCGGTAGCGCGATCCGCGCCCACGTCGGCCTGGGTCAGAAGGCCCTTGGAAAGGCCCTGGTCCATGACCTTCAGCGCTTCGCCCGGATAGGCGCGCGGATCGGCGTTCTCCAGGTATTCGTAGTAGTCGCGCTTGTCCTTCATGGCGCCGGTGGCGAACATCAGGCGCATGAGATCGAGGTTGTCAGACTTCTCGAACGAACCGAGCTGACGCACGATCGAGGTCGAGATGTTCCAGGCGTTGTCGCTGGGATAGTTCTGCACCAGCATCGCCGCGTAGTCGGCCGAAGCGTCAAGCTGCTTGGCGTTGTAGGTTTCCTGCAGAACCTGGCGGAGCGAGCTTTCGCTGGGCTTGGTGCCGTTGGCCTTGGCAAATTCGATGTCGGCCTTGGCCATGTCCATCACCGCGGCCGAGTTGCCCCCGCGCTTGTACGAATCCGCCAGGATCAGGTCGAGCTGGTTCTGCGGATCGTGGTAGCCGGCGTCCTTGGCCTGCTTCAGATAAGTCGCTGCCGAGGCGTAGTCCTTCAGGTTGTAGGCATTGACGCCGGCATCGAAGTAGGTGGCGCCGGTCGAAGCGGCGGGGAGCTTGCCGCTCTGGATCATCATGACCACGCCCTGCTGCTTGAAGGCGGTGTCCTGCGACAGCACGCCGTAGGTGCGGGCGAACTGGCCCATCGCCAGCTTGTCGTCGGGCGTCGTGGCCGAAGGCATGGCGGCCTCGATCGCGGCCTTGCCGTTACCGCCGAGCGCCGTGTCGATGCTCGACTTGGCTGCCGGGAACGCCTCTGCGCCGGCGCCCTGCGGGAGGCTGCTGGTAGCGGCGTTGATTGCCTTTTCGATCGGACCGGCAGCCTTGATGAAGGCATCCGAGTACTTGGCATCGGACTTCGGCTTGGCTTCCTTTGCGGAAGCAACCGGGGTCATGGCCACTGCCATGCCGCCGCCCAGGGCCACGGCAAGAGCGATACGGGAAATCAGGAACTTGCGAGCCATCAAGGCCAACTCCTCAACAAGACACATACGGTCGCGCCGCGAACAGCGGCACCGCAAAAAACGCTGCGCCGGTTTGGCGTCGAAATGTTCGCTTGGCAACCTCACAGCCGGATTAGAAGTGCGCCACTGAACGCTGATTGAATGCGTTTCGTCGCAACCCCGATGGTTTCCACCGCATGTGCTTCCGGCATTGTCGCCATAAGTGTGGAAAAAGGAACGCTGAGCGCCCTCCTCGGCCCCGTTCCAGTGGCTTTCGCGCGCGGCATGCCCTAGGGCGGTCCATCATCCCTTGTCCCGCAGCAACGAACGATCCAGCGCGTGAGCGACGACACCGACATTCCTGAGCAGAACGGCCCCGAACACACCGGGCCCGAAGGCGAATATACCCGCATCGACATCGTCGATGAGATGAAGACCAGCTATCTCGATTACGCGATGAGCGTGATCGTGAGCCGCGCGCTGCCAGACGTGCGCGATGGCCTGAAGCCGGTTCATCGCCGCATTCTCTATAGCTGCCATGAAGCGGGCTACGTCGCCGGACGACCGTACCGCAAGTCCAGCCGCATCGTCGGTGACGTCATGGGTAAGTATCACCCGCATGGCGACAGCGCGATCTACGACGCACTGGCGCGCATGACGCAGCCGTGGTCGATGCGACTGCCGCTGATCGACGGCCAGGGCAACTTCGGCTCGATGGACCCCGATCCGCCGGCTGCCATGCGTTACACCGAAGCGCGTCTCGACAAGGTGTCGAACGAACTGCTGGCCGATATCGAGAAGGCCACGGTCGACTTTGCGGACAACTACGACGGTTCCGAAAGCGAGCCGACCGTGCTGCCGGCGCGTTTCCCGAACCTTCTGGTCAATGGCGCGGGCGGCATCGCCGTCGGCATGGCCACGAACATTCCGCCGCACAATTTGGGCGAAGTGATCGATGGCTGCCTTGCCATGATCGACAACCCCGCCGTGACGATCGAGGAACTGATCCAGATCATCCCGGGACCGGACTTCCCGACCGCGCCGCTGATTCTCGGCCAGGGTGGCGCACGCAATGCCTACCTGACGGGCCGCGGCTCGATCATCATGCGCTGCCGCCATGAGATCGAGGAAGGCCGTGGCGATCGCCGTTCGATCGTGCTCACCTCGATCCCCTATCAGGTCGGCAAGGCCGGCCTGGTCGAGAAGATTGCCGAAGCCGCCAAGGACAAGCGTATCGACGGCGTTGCGGACATCCGCGACGAATCGAACCGCGAAGGCATGCGCGTGGTCATCGACCTGAAGCGCGATGCCACGCCCGAAGTCGTGCTCAACCAGCTCTGGCGCAACACGCCGGCGCAGTCGAACTTCGCGGCCAACATGCTGGCCATCAAGAACGGCCGCCCCGAAGTCTTCAACCTGCGCGATATCCTCGCCTCGTTCATCCAGTTCCGTGAAGAGGTCATCACCCGCCGCACCAAGTTCGAACTGAACAAGGCGCGTGACCGGGCACACATCTTGCTCGGCCTGGTCGTCGCGGTTTCGAACCTCGACGAAGTGGTGAAGATCATTCGCGGCGCGCCGAACCCGGCCGAAGCGCGCGCCCGCCTGCTCACCCGTGAATGGCCGATCGGCGACATCGCCCCCTACATCCGCCTTGTCGAGGCGATTGAGCCCAATGCCGAGGAAACCGGCGGCGTCTATCGCCTGTCCGAGATCCAGGTGAAGGCCATCCTCGATCTGCGCCTGCACCGCCTTACGGCGCTGGGCCGCGACGAGATCGGCGATGAGCTGAAGGAACTGGCGGCCGCGATCGAGGAATACCTCTCGATCCTGTCCGACCGCGTGAAGCTCTACGGCGTCATGCGCGGGGAACTCGTCGCCGTGCGCGATCTCTACGCCACGCCGCGTGTGTCCGACCTTACCGGTGCCGCCGAAGGCATCGAGGATGAGGACCTGATCGAGCGTGAGGACATGGTCGTTACCGTGACCATGGACGGCTATATCAAGCGCACGCCGCTCTCGACCTTCCGCGCCCAGAACCGTGGCGGCAAGGGCCGCGCCGGCATGGCGACGAAGGACGAGGACGTGGTGACGACGATGTTCGTTACCTCCACCCACAACCCGGTGCTGTTCTTCTCCACCGCCGGCAAGGTCTACCGCCTCAAGGTCTACAAGCTGCCCGAAGGCGGCCCGACCACGCGCGGCCGCCCGATCGTCAACCTTCTGCCCGCACTGGACAAGGACGAGACGATCCAGACCGTTCTCGCCCTGCCGGAGGACGAGAAGGAGTGGAGCAAGCTCTCGGTTGTCTTCGCGACCGCCAAGGGCAACGTGCGCCGCAACTCGATGGACGCGTTCGCGAACATCCCGTCGAACGGCAAGTTCGCGATGAAGTTCGATGAGGACAGTGCTGACCGTCTGATCGGCGTCGCGCTGCTCAGCCACCAGGACGATGTGCTGCTGGCAAGCCGCCAGGGCAAGGCGATCCGCTTCGCCGGCGATCTCGTCCGCGAATTCGCAAGCCGCACCTCTACCGGTGTGAAGGCGATGACGCTGAAGGAAGACGACGAAGTGATTTCGCTGTCGATCCTCCACCGCGTCGGCGTGAAGGACCAGGACGAGCGCGAAGCCTATCTGCGCTTTGCCCCGTGGAAGGGCGAGAAGGACGGCGAGCCTTCGCTCGATGCCGAGCGTTACACGTATCTGGCCGAGATGGAGCAGTTCATCCTCACGGTCTGCGCCAACGGTTACGGCAAGATGTCCTCGGCCTACGAGTACCGTCGCACGGGCCGTGGCGGTCAGGGCATCACCAATATCGACAACATCGCCCGCAACGGCCCGGTCGTCGCCAGCTTCCCGGCCACGCGTGCCGATCAGCTGATGCTGGTGACCGATCAGGCCAAGCTGATCCGCCTGCCGCTCGATTCCCTGCGCGTGATCGGCCGTGGTTCGGCCGGCGTCCGCCTGTTCAACGTTTCGGGCGACGAACATGTGGTAAGCGCCGTCCGCCTCGACGAAGCCGATGAGGAAGAGGCGGCTGAGGCGATCGAAGGCGGTGAAACGCCCGCTGCCGACGCTCCGGCACCGGAAGCGCCCGAGACTCCGGACGACGAAGCGTGAGCGACACGATCGCGTATAAGATCCTGACCGGCGAGCAACTCCAGCAGTTGCTCGCCGACGGCGTGTTTACCGGGGCGCCGATCGACAAGGCCGACGGCTACATCCACATGTCGACCGCGCTGCAGGCGCAGGAAACGCTGGAAAAGCATTTTGCCGGTCAGACCGGTCTGGCGCTTGCGGCTGTCGACCTCGAGATGCTTGGCGATGCGGTGAAGTGGGAAGTTTCACGCGGCGGCGCACTGTTTCCGCATGTCTATGCCGATCTGCCGCTGTCCGCCGTGGTCGCGCACGGCCCGGTCACTCGTCGTGACGACGGCACCCTGATCTTTCCGGCCTGACCGGCCCCATTTCCCGCCCGCCCCCCCCAAAAAAGAAAAGGTTCCGGGCTATACGGCTGCTGTCAGTTCAAGGCAGGCTGGCGCAAGCGCGCGATAAGCCATCCTCGCGATGCGGCGTCGGAATTCCCCTTCTGCTCACCCTTCCCCATTGCGACGCAAAGGTCTAGGCGCAACCGCCATGACATACGACGTCCATATCATCGGCGGCGGCCTTGCCGGTAGCGAAGCCGCCTGGCAGCTCGCCCGCCGCGGCTTCAAGGTGCGCCTTTCGGAAATGCGCGGCACGGGCGAAAGAAGCCCGGCACATCAGGGCGATGGCCTTGCCGAACTGGTCTGCTCGAACTCCTTCCGTTCCGACGACCATGAAAAGAACGCCGTCGGCCTGCTGCATCAGGAGATGCGCCGCTGCGATTCGCTGATCATGTCGGCAGCGGCCAAGGCGGAAGTTCCCGCCGGCTCCGCTCTGGCCGTCGATCGCGACGTGTTCTCGGCCGAAGTGGAAGCGCGGCTTGCCGCCCTGCCCAACCTCGACGTGGTGCGCGAGCGGATCGACACGCTGCCGCAGGCCGGCACGACGATCGTCGCCACCGGTCCGCTTACCGCCGAGGCGCTGGCCCATAGCATCGGCGCCGCGACCAGCGCGGACAGTCTGGCCTTCTTCGATGCCATCGCCCCTATCGTCTATCGCGAAACGATCGACATGGACGTGTGCTGGATGGCCTCGCGCTGGGACAAGGGCGAGACCAAGGACTACATCAACTGCCCGATGAACAAGGAGCAGTACCTGGCCTTCCATCAAGGTCTGGTCGAGGGTGAAAAGACCGCCTTCAAGGAATGGGAAGCCAACACGCCCTATTTCGACGGCTGCATGCCGATCGAAGTGATGGCGGAACGCGGGGTGGAAACGCTGCGCTTCGGGCCGATGAAGCCGGTTGGCCTGGACAACCCGCACTGGGCCACGCCTGAGCACCCCAATGGTCGTTGGGCCTATGCGGTGGTCCAGCTTCGGCAGGACAACAAGCTGGGGACCTTGTGGAACATGGTCGGCTTCCAGACCAAGCTGAAGCACGCCGAGCAGGTGCGCCTGTTCCGCACGATCCCGGGGCTTGAGAAGGCGGAATTCGCCCGTCTGGGCGGGCTCCATCGCAACACCTTCCTCAATTCGCCGGTCCTGCTCGATCGTCAGCTTCGCCTGAAGACGGCGCCGCATGTGCGCTTTGCCGGGCAGATCACCGGCTGCGAAGGCTACGTCGAAAGCGCGGCAGTCGGCCTGATGGCCGGCCTGATGACGGCAACCGAACTGGCCGGCCGTGAATGGCAGGCGCCGCCGCGCACGACCGCGCTGGGCGCCCTGCTCTCGCACATCACCGGCGATGCCGAGGCGGAGAACTATCAGCCGATGAACGTCAACTTCGGCCTCTTCCCGCCGCTGCACGACGTGAAGAAGAAGCAGCGCAAGGAAGCCTATACCGAACGCGCCAAGCAGGACCTCGCGCCCTGGCTGTCCGAACTGACGCCGGCCTGACCCAAGGCCTGCGTCAGTATTATTTGCATGAGCATTTGGGCTTCGGCTTGGGTGGCGGCGGCGCGGTGGAGCGGAACTCTTCCGGCGTGAGGATTTCGTCGTGGTTGGCGTCGGCATTGTCGAACTTGTCGACCGTCGCCACGGCCCACTCCTCGAACGTCAGCAGGTTGTTGCCGTCCTTGTCGAGCTTGCGGAACGCGGCAGTGCGGGTGGAGAGCATCTCCTGCCGGCTGATCTTGCCATCGCGGTTGAAATCGTAACGGGCAAAGCGGCGCTGCTCGCGGGTGAGCGGCGTCGCTTCGGGCAGCTCCGGTCCAGCCAGGTTCTCCAGATCGGCGCTGGGAATATCGGTGGGATGCGGCTGCGGCTTGACCGCGACAGGCGGCGGCGCGGCCTTTTCCACTTCGGCCCGCCCCTGCCACCAGAACAGTCCCAGCGACAGCAGCAGAAGCACCGTCACGCCGCCGAGGATGAAGCGCTGCATCGCCAATCTCCCTGAATTCGCGCGCGGCTTATCCTTGGCCGGAGTGAAACAGGGAAATTACATGTCTGTTATTGCTGGTAATTAACGCCCCAGCAGGCCGATCCGCATGGCCTTAAGGACTGTCCGGGCTGAGCCCTGCCCGTCGCTGGCCAAGTTGTCGCGCGCCAGCCCTTCCAGCACCGCCAGTGGCCGCAGCGCTCGGGAAACCCGCGCGACGCGGCCGTCTTCCGCCTGCGCAAGCCGGCGCACGACCACGCTTTCGCCCGGATGGTTCAGCTTCGTCGCAAGGTCCGCCAGGGCCCAGCGCCGGCCGAGTGTGCGCGCGATTTCGGCCTCGCCTTCGCGGCCCAGCGCATGGGCCAGTCCCGCAAAAGCGGCCGCGCGGCCATCGACCATCTCTTCCAGAGCGGAAGGAGCCAGCGGCGCTTCGCCAGTCAGCGCTTCCCAGCCATCGACCAGGGCCACAAGAGTGCGATGCTTGCCATTCCAGCTACGCAAAGCCGCCAGAAGCGGCTCGCCCTCCGGCCATTCGCCCGCATCGCGATCCAGTGTTTCACGCCACCAGGCAAGGCGGATCTGCGCCATCATCGGCTCACGCGAATGACGAAGTAGACCGGCAAGCCGCTGGTCTAGCGCCAGCAGTGCCAGCGTGGGCAACCGTGCCTGTGACGGTGCGTAAGCCAGCGCGAGCCGCATGGTTTGCGGCAATGCGGGCAGAAGCAGGTCTTCGGGGCGGCTTTCGGGGGTGGTTTGCTCTGACACGGGGCCTCTCTAGCCCGCGCGATCCCGGGCGCAAGCCTCTAACGCAAAACGGCGGCGAAGCCTTCGCCTCGCCGCCGTCTTACATGTCAGTGCTTATGCCGGATCAGCGATAGCAGACCTTGCGGACCGCCTCGACGATGCGCGGCGTGTCGATCAGCGCCAGCTTTTCGAGGTTGGCCGCGTAAGGCAGCGGCACGTCTTCGTTGCAGACGCGGACCACCGGGGCATCGAGATCGTCGAAACCGTCTTCCATGCAGATCGCGATGATCTCGGAAGCGATGGAGCAGACCGGGAAGCCTTCTTCCGCGACGACCATGCGGTTCGTCTTGGCAAGGCTGGCCAGCACGGTTTCCTTGTCGAGCGGACGCAGGGTGCGAAGATCGATGACTTCAGCATCGATGCCTTCACCGGCCAGCTGCTCGGCGGCTTCGAGCGCGAGGCCGACGCCGATCGAGTAGGACACGATGGTCACGTCCTTGCCTTCCCGCATGATGCGCGCCTTGCCGATCGGCAGGACGTGATCGTCGAGTTCGGGCAGTTCGAAGGTGCGGCCGTAGACCAGTTCGTTCTCAAGGAACACGACCGGATCTTCGCTGCGGATAGCGGCCTTCAGCAGGCCCTTGGCGTCCGAAGCGTCGTAAGGCGCGATCACGACCAGGCCCGGCACGTTGGCATACCACGGGCCGTAGTTCTGCGAGTGCTGCGCGCCGACGCGGGCAGCCGCGCCGTTCGGGCCACGGAACACGACCGGGCAGCGCATCTGGCCACCGGACATGTAGTTGGTCTTGGCCGCCGAGTTGATGATGTGGTCGATCGCCTGCATGGCGAAGTTGAACGTCATGAACTCGATGATCGGACGCAGGCCGCCCATGGCGGCGCCGGTGCCGATACCGGCAAAGCCGTATTCGGTGATCGGGGTATCGATCACGCGGCGCGGACCGAACTCTTCCAGCAGTCCCTGGGTCACCTTGTAGGCGCCCTGGTACTCGGCCACTTCCTCGCCGATCACGAAGACGCGGTCGTCGCGGCGCATTTCCTCGGCCATCGCGTCGCGCAGCGCTTCGCGGACGGTCGAGGTCTTCATGTTGGTGCCGTGCGGAACTTCGGGGTCCTTCTTCGCCGGAGCGGAAGCAGGCGCCTCCGCCTTGGCAGCTGCCGGAGCAGCATCGGCGGCAGGAGCAGCTTCCGCCTTCGGCGCGGCGGCCGAAACGGTCGAGGCGTCTTCGCCTTCGCCGGCAAGCACGGCGATGGTGGTGCCGACCTTCACGCCCTCGGTACCTTCGGCAACGAGGATCTTGCCCACGGTGCCTTCGTCGACGGCTTCGAATTCCATCGTCGCCTTGTCGGTCTCGATTTCGGCGAGGATGTCACCCGATTTGACTTCGTCGCCTTCCTTAACCAGCCAGCGGGCAAGCTTGCCTTCTTCCATCGTCGGAGAGAGCGCCGGCATCTTCAGTTCGATCGCCATCAGTAGCGCTCCACCAGGACGTCAGTATAGAGTTCAGAAGCTTCCGGTTCCGGCGAGTTCTCAGCGAAGTCGGCCGATTCCGCGACGGCGGCGCGAACGCGCTTGTCGATTTCCTTCAGCGCGGCTTCGTCCACGCCCATGGCCATCAGTTCGGTCTTGGCATGCTCGATCGGGTCGCGCTTTTCACGCACGTCCTGAACTTCCTCGCGGCTGCGATACTTTGCCGGGTCGGACATCGAGTGACCGCGATAGCGGTACGTGTTCAGTTCCATCAGAACCGGGCCGTTGCCGGCGCGCACGTATTCCAGCGCCACTTCGGCGGCCTTGCGGACTTCGAGCACATCCATGCCGTCCACCTGCATGCCGGGGATCCGGAACGCGGTGCCGCGGCGATAGAAGTGCGTTTCGGCCGAACCGCGCTTCACGGCGGTGCCCATGGCATAGCCGTTGTTCTCGATCACGAAGATGATCGGCAGCTTCCAGAGAGCCGCCATGTTGAAGCTCTCGTAGACCTGGCCCTGGTTGGCCGCGCCGTCGCCGAAGTAGGCCATCGCGACGCCACCGTCTTCACGGTACTTGTGCGCGAAAGCGAGGCCTGCACCCAGCGAGACCTGCGCGCCGACGATGCCGTGGCCGCCGTAGAACTTATGTTCGACGCTGAACATGTGCATCGAACCGCCCTTGCCGCGCGAGATACCGGCAGCGCGGCCGGTCAGCTCGGCCATGATCACCTTCGGATCGATGCCGTAGGCAAGCATGTGGCCGTGGTCGCGATAGCCGGTGATGACCGAATCGCGTTCACCGTCGAGCGCGGACTGCAGGCCCACGGCAACGGCTTCCTGGCCGATGTAAAGGTGACAGAAGCCGCCGATCAGGCCCAGGCCGTAAAGCTGGCCAGCGCGTTCCTCGAAGCGGCGAATGAGCAGCATCTGCTCATAGAAGTGAAGCAGCTCTTCCTTGTTGGGCTTGTAGCGCTTGTCGGCTTCCAGAGCTTGCTGGAGGCTGTGCAGCGCAAAGTCTTCGTCCTGTGCCGGTACTACGGCTGGCTCGGCGCCGGACCCGGCGTCACTCTTAGCTTTGGGCAACGGGACTCCCCATCGTTGGTGCGATTGATTTCGGGCTGCTTATAGGACGCCCAACGGAAATCGAAAGCACGATGACGGAAATTTGCCGTACCTGGCACAAAAATTATGGCGAACAGAAATGTTGCATCGCAGCATGATGCGTGGGGGAGTTCAGAAGCCGTGGCCCAAAACGGCCGAAACTCAACGTTTGATCAGCATGACCATTTCGTCAGGACGGGCAACGTTGAGATTGGACCGCAACAATTCGCCAGCCAGATCGGGATCGACCTTGTTGGCATCCAGCAGCGCGACGCGGTTTTTCAGGCGATCACGCTGGCTTTCCAGGTCCACCAGCTTTTCACGGCGCTGTTCCAGAAGGCGCTGATTTTCACCCCAGGCAAGAATGCCGCTGGGGCCTGCGATGACGAAACCGCCCATGAGCAGCAGCAAGGCCAGGGCTCCGCCCTGAACAAGTCGCTCCTTCGCAAGGTTGTTATCGTGACGCATGGCCCTCATGCCGTGATAGAATCACAAGTGATTCAGCGTTGCAAGCACGAATGTTACGCGATTCGCCCCCTCTTGCGACAGGTCTTGCGGCGTGTTGCACTGCAAAATGGGCGAGATATGTGTTGATAACTTGTTCGCAGCCCCGACCCGCAGTCGAGGCCTAGCCCAATCAACGCGAATCTACGGGATTTTCCGTGGATGGAACGTTGCCGATGGCCTTGTTGATCGATGCCAGGCGCGTGCGGAGTCGCGCATCGGTTTCATCCAGTTCCCGCTGGGCGCCCAGTACCGCGCGACGGGCATCGATCACCGGCAGATAGTTCGTCTGACCGCCGCGATACCGGGCCTCCACCAGACCGGCATTGGCGCGGGCGTGTTCCAGCCGATCCGCCAGTCGCTGTCGCGCCTGCCAGTCGGCGGTATAGCCGGTCAGGGCATCGTCGATTTCCTGCCAGGCCTTCAGTACGGCAACCTGAAAATTCACCGCAGCCTCCCGCTGTTCCAGCTTGCGGACTTCCACCGTGGCGCGGCGCCGGCCACCGTCGAATATCGGCAGACTGAGGCTCGGGCCGATCTGCCAGGTCCTGCTGGCCCAATCGAACAGGTTCTGCGATCGGTAGCTTTCCAGTCCGAACCCGCCGCCCAGCGTGATGCTGGGATAGAGATCGGCCACGGCAACGCCGATCTGAGCGGTAGCGGCATGCAGCTTTGCCTCGGCCGCGCGGACCTCCGGTCGGCGCAGAGCGACTTCGGACGGCATCCCCAATGAAAGATCGGGAAGCGCTGGAGGCAATGGCCCCAAAGGAGCCGGCTTCAGCGTATCGCGCAAGGTTCCGGGCTGCACGCCCAGCGCGATGGCGATGCGATTGGCCTGGGCGGCCGCCTCCGCCTGAAGGGCTGGCAGGTTCGCCTCAGAGGCGCGCAGGCTGGCCTGATCGGTTTCGATGGCGGTGTGATCGCTCATCCCGCCATCGACCCGCGCACCCACCAGGCCGACACGATCCTTGAGCAAGGCAATATCCTCACTCGCGATCGCGCTTTGCGCCTGTGCGTTGCGCATCGCGAAATAGGCCTGCGCCACTTCCGCCGTAACCGACAGGCGGGTCAGGCCCAGCAAGGCGCCCTGTTGCGCGATTCCGGCATCGGCGGCCTCGACCGATCGCCGCACCTTGCCCCACAGATCGATCTCCCAGCCGGCATCGAACCCGCCCTGATAGAGTGTGAAGGGTTGGGCCAGGTATTCGGCAAGTTGGTCGCGATTGTCGCCTGCCAGCACGTCGAAAAGGCGGGTGGAGGCACCGTATTCGCTCATCCGCTCCCGCGTGACATTGGCGCTGGCGTTGACTTGCGGCAGCCCGGCCGACGCGGCGGCGCCGCGCTGCGCACGCGCTTGGGCCAAATGCAACGCTGCCGTCTGCAAGTCTGGGCTGGCGGCAAGCGCGCGATGTTCAAGGTCGTTCAGCACGGGATCGCCCAGCAGTGTCCACCACTCGGCCGGCATGGGTTGCTTGCCCGCAGGCATCGCGATCAGGTCGACAGGGCCGCTGCGCCATTGTGACCAGTCGTCCGGCGCCTGCGCGGTTGGAGCCTTGAAATCGGGGCCGACCGTGCATCCCGTCACGCCGAGGCAAAGGGCCAGAAGTGGCGCCAGCGAAAGTCGGGCGGCGGTGCGGACACGAAACATGACGATCAGTCCTTGCATTCAGGCAAGCCGGTGGCGGAACAGCCATGCGGCCAGCGGCAGCGTAACTGTCGCAACCGCCAGCAACGGCAGGAAATTGGTGGCGACATCCGCGATGCCAGCGCCTTCCAGATAGACCCGCCGCACGATGGCAACGCCGAACCTCAAAGGGTTCACGTAGGTCGCATACTGGAGCACGGCGGGCATGTTGCGGATCGGGGTGAGCATGCCGGACAGCAGCGTCAGCGGCATGATCAGCACGAAGGAATAAAGCATGGCCTGCTGCATGTTCAGCGCAAAGGCCGAAAGCGTCATGCCGATCCCGACCGAGGCGATGTTGAAGCAGAGCAGCCCGAAATAGAGCACGAACGGCGACCCGCTCATCGGCACGCGGAACCACAACAACACGATCAGCAGGACGATCGTCGATTGCAGCAGACCCACCACGATCGATGGCAGCGCCTTGCCGACCAGTATCTGCAGCGGCGTCATCGGCGTTACCAGCAACTGGTCGAACGTCCCCTGCTCCCGCTCCCGCGCGACGGAGAGCGCCGCTAGCAGCATGGTCTGGAGCATCGAGAGCGTGGCGATCATGGCAGGCATGATCTGCCAGCGCGATTCCAGATTGGGATTGAACCAGGCACGGCGCACGACGGTCACACCCTGCACGCCCGATCGCGTGGCGTTGAACGCCTGCACCACCGATGCGACGTAAGCCGCCGCCGAACCCGCCGTGGTGGAATTGCGTCCATCGAACACGACCTGCACTTCGGCATTCTGCCCATTGGCCAGCTTTCGGTCGAAATCGGCGGGGATCGTGACGACCATCAACACTTTCTGCCGGTCGATCAGGCGGGCGATCTGGTTGGCGCTATCCAGCGTGGCCTGTCGAACAAACACGCCCGTGCCATCAAGCCGGGCGATCAGTTCGGTGGCGGCCTGCCCCCGGCTCTGATCGAGCAAGGCGTAAGGTACGTGCTGAAGATCGAGGATCGCGCCATACCCGAACAGCAGCGTCTGGATGAAGGCCGGCGCGAAAAGGATGATGCGGTTCGCCGGGTCCTTGAACAGCGCCAGCACTTCCTTGCGGAACAGGAAGGCGACGGCGCCCAGCCATGCGAATGTCCGGTCCATCGGCTCAGTCCAGCTTCTTGCGCAAGGTGCGGCGGGTCAGAAGCGTCAGCACCGCGATGTAGCCGAGCAGGATCGCGCTGTTGCTTGCCACCATGCCCCAGTCCGTTCCGGCCAGAAAGAGCGTCTTGATCACACCCATGAAGTGCGTGGCAGGCAGGATTTCGGCCACCACGCGCACGGCCAGGGGTATGTTCCGCAAGTCGAACACGAAGCCGGACAGCATCAGCGCCGGCATGAAGCTGGTCAGCAGGGCCACCTGGCTGGCGGCGAACTGGTTGCGCGTGACGCCGGAGATCAGCAGGCCGACCAGCAGCGAGACCAGCAGGTACAGGAACGAGACGAGGACGATCGCCAGCATCGATCCCCGGATCGGCACGTCGAACAGGAAAACCGCCGCCAGCAGGCACATCGTCAAGTCGATCAGGCCGATGACGATGTAGGGTGCAAGCTTCGATAGCACGAGTTCCAGCGGCCTCACCGGCGTGACGAACAGTGCCTCAAGCGTGCCGCGTTCCCATTCGCGGGCGATCAGCAGCGAACTGAGGAAGGCGCCCACCAGCGTCATGATCAGGACGACGAGGCCCGGCACCAGATACCAGCGACTGTTGCCCTCCTCGTTGAACCAGGTCCGCGTCATCAGCGATACCGAACCGCCGGACGCAGCCGCACTGCCCCTGTCTGCCTGCCGGGCCATGGCAGTTGCCACCGCCCCTTGAATGTAGGCTTCCAGCGTCTGCGCGGTGGTGGAATCGACGCCATTCAGGATCAGCTGGATCTCGGCCCCACCCTTCACTTGCCGACTGGCGAAATCGCTGGGTATCTGGACGATGGCGTCCACCTTGCCTTCGCGGAGCATCCGGCTCGCTTTGTCCATCGTCTCCACATCGACGGGATTCAGATAGGTCGAACCACGCAGGCCCGAGATGATCTCCCGCGCGGGGGCAGAGCGATCCTGCATTACCAGAGCCACCGGCGCGTTCTTCACGTCGAACGAGAGGCCGAACCCGAACAACAGGATCAGCGCGACGGGCAGCAGCAGGCCGACCATCAGGTTGCTGCGGTCACGCAGCATCTGGCGCGTTTCCTTGCGTACCAGCGCGATCAACCGGGTGAGGAAGGCGCTTTCGGCGCGGTCGTCGCTCATGCGGCGGTTTTCTCCCCGGCTTGATGCGCCCTGCCTTGTTCGACGATGGCGATAAAAGCCTGGTTCATGTCTCCGATGCTGTCGCCACCGGCCTGTTCGCGCACGTCCTGCGGGGTGCCGAGCGCCAGCATATGTCCGGCATCCTGGATGGCGATGCGGTCGCAATATTCCGCTTCTTCCATGAAGTGCGTGGTCACGATCACCGTCACGCCCGATTGCGAAAGCGAGGTGATCGTGCGCCAGAATGCCCGCCGCGCGATCGGGTCGATGCCGCTGGTCGGCTCGTCCAGGAAGAGGATTTCCGGCTCGTGCACCAGCCCCGCCGCCATGGCGAGGCGCTGCTTGTAGCCGTGGGGCAAGGCCCCGCTGGTTGCCGCAGGGTCCAGCCCGAACTGGTCGAGGATGGCCTGAACGCGCTGCTTCAGCTCATGGCGGCGCAGGCCATAGGCGCCACCGAAGAACTCAAGGTTCTCCCGCACCGAAAGGTTGGCGTAGAGCGAAAACTTCTGTGCGACATAGCCGATGCGCCGCCGCGCCTCGGCCCGGGCGGAACGCAAGTTGACGCCCGCCACCTCTAGCGTGCCGCTGGTGGCCGGAAGCAGGCCGCAAAGCATCCTGAATGTCGTCGTCTTGCCCGCGCCATTGGGGCCGAGCAGGCCGAATATCTCGCCCCGCCGCACATCGAACGAGGTGTTGGCGACGGCGGTAAAGTCCCCGAAACGGCGCACCAGATCGCGCACGTGGATCACGTTCTCATCGCCTGACGCCTGGGCATCGACTTCCACGCGGACGTCCGGCTTTGCCGTCTCCGGCGCCGCTTGCCCCTTCCCGCCCCCGTCATGCTGGCGAAGGAGGAGCATGAACGCGTCTTCCAGTTCCTCTTCGCGCGGCTCGGCCGATTGTCCTTGCAGGAGATTGTCCAGGGCCTGGACCGGACTGTCCGGCTGACGAATGAAGCGCACCGCACCGCCGCGTGGCACGGCATCCACCACCCTGTCCGGGGCATCGATCAAGCGGGCCTGAAGATCGCGCGCCGGCGTGCCCGGTGGCGGCGAGACGACATAGGACAGGCCATGGGCCTTCGCGGTGATGGCCGCCGGCTTGTCCTGCGCCAGCAGGCGGCCATGGTCCATCACCAGCACCTCGTCGCAGCGCCCCGCCTCATCCATGTAGGCCGTGCTGACAAGGACGCTGAGCCCGTCCGATTCGATCAGTTGTTCGATGATCTGCCACAGGTCGCGGCGCGAAAGCGGGTCGACGCCGACGCTGGGCTCATCCAGCAGCAGCAGGTCCGGCACCCGCACCAGCGTGCAGGCAAGGCCCAGTTTCTGCTTCATCCCGCCGGAGAGATTACCCGCGGCCCGGTCCGTGAAGCGGGCCATATCGGTCATGTCCAGCATCCGCTTGAAGCGTTCGGCCCGCAAGTCCTGCGGCACGCCGTGGAGATCGGCATAAAGGTTCAGGTTTTCCTGCACCGACAGGTCTTCATAGAGCCCGAAGCGCTGCGGCATGTAGCTGATGCGGTTCTGCACCGCCTGCGGATCGGCGGCGACATCGATGCCCAGCACTCTCAACGTGCCGCCATCGGGCTTCAGCAGGCCCGTGATCATCCGCATCAGCGTGGTCTTGCCCGCGCCGTCCGGCCCGACCAGCGCCGTGATCGTCCCCGAGCGGAGCGAGAACGACAGGTCGTGCACGGCATCAAACGGTTTGCCATCGGGACCGACGAAGACCTTTCGCAAGGCCTCGCAGGCGACGGTGGACTGGTTCACGGTTACGATCCCGGCCTTGCGGCGCCCGCATCGATCCGCACCGTTACCGGCTGTCCCAGTCGCAGGCGGCCGGCCTTGTCATCCACCCGCACGCGCACTTCGTAGACCAGCGCGGTGCGCAGCGATTCGGTCTCCACCGATTTCGGCGTGAATTCCGCGACCGAGGAGATGTAGCCCACCGTGCCCGGCACGGGCTGGTCGGGAAAGCTGTCGCTGGTCACATTGGCGCGCTGGCCCATGCGGATACGGCCGAGTTCCGCTTCCTCCACATAGACCCTGATCCACTTCGGGCTGGTAAGCGCCAGTTCGTAGACGGGCTTTTGCGGTGTCGCCATGTCACCCACTTCCAACAGGCGCGACCGCACGACGGCATCGCCTGGGGCCTTCAGTTCGCCTTGATCGATCTGGTGCCGGAACAGGGCAAGCTGAGCGTCCGCACTCTTCACTTGCGCTTCGGCGGCGGCGATATCCTCTGCACGGGGCCCTCGCGTCGCAAGGTTCAGGGCCTCGCCTGCCTCCTTCAATTGGGCACTGGCCACTTGCGAAGCATTACGCGCCTGATCGAGTTCCTGGGCGCTGACCCCCCGCCCTGACGTGCTGGCGGAAACCGACTGCGCGCGCCGGTAATCGTCCGCCGCCCGGGCCGCGTTGGCGCGGGCGGATTCGACCTTGGCGCGGGCTTGCGCGATATCTTCCGGCCGGGTGCCGTTCTTCAGCTTGAGCAGGTTCTCCTGCATGGCGGCCATCTGCGCCTCGGCATTGCGGGCCTGCAGGCCCAGCGTCACCGTATCCAGGCGGGCCAGCACCTCGCCGGCCTTTACCGCGTCCCCCTCTTCCACGGCCATCTGCGTCACGCGGCCCGAACCGTCGAAGGCGAGAGAAACCTGCCGAATGTCGACATTGCCGTGGAGGACGATCACGTTGGGATCCTGATGGCCCCGCGTCAGCCACCAGACCAATCCGGCCACCAGCAGAACCGCAACGACCACTGCGGCGACCACGGATTTCTTCATCGACGTTCCTCAAGCCAGGATCATTGCAGCCGGAGGAGCCCGGCGATCGGTCAAGTACTCACGCGATACCAAGCACATACTGCCACCGCCTTGGCGCAAATCAATTCTTCTCTACGTGCAGCGAAGATGGGGAACCCCTGTTCCGAAACCCGCGAAACCCGGTCGCGAAAAACTTAAGGCGGGAAGATGTTTCCAACCGGGCGCAAAATCCTCTAGGCGCTGCGCCATGTTGACGATCCGCGATATTACCGTCCGCCTTGGCGGGCGCACCATTCTCGACCAGGCCGCCGCCACGATTCCCAAGGACGGCAAGGTAGGCCTGATCGGCCGCAACGGCGCGGGCAAGTCCACGCTGGTGAAGGCCATCATCGGCCAGCTTGAGCCCGATGGTGGCTCGGTCGAAATGCCGCGCCGCGCCCGTTTGGGCTACATCGCCCAGGAGGCACCTACCGGTACCCGAACCGCACTTGAGGCGGTTCTGGATGCCGATACCGAGCGCAAGGACCTGCTCGCCGAATCCGAGGTCTGCGTTGACCCGCACCGCCTTGGCGACGTTCATGAGCGGCTGCTGGCGATCGATGCCTACACCGGCGAAGCGCGTGCCGCGCGCATCCTGGTCGGCCTGGGTTTCGACGAGGAGATGCAGAACCGTCCGCTCGACAGTTTCTCGGGCGGGTGGAAGATGCGCGTGGCGCTTGCCGGCCTGCTGTTCTCGCAACCCGACGTGCTGTTGCTTGACGAACCGTCGAACCACCTCGACCTTGAAGCGACGCTGTGGCTGGAGAATTTTCTCCAGACCTACCCCAAGACGCTGATCGTCATCAGCCACGAGCGCGATCTGCTTAACAATGTGGTCGATCACATCCTGCATCTTCAGCAGGGCAAGCTGACGCTTTATCCCGGCACTTACGACAGTTTCGAGCGTATCCGCGCCGAGCGCGCGGCGCAGGCGGCGGCCGCGCGCGCCAATCAGGATGCGCAGCGCAAGAAGCTGGCCGATTACGTCGCCCGCAACTCTGCCCGCGCCTCTACCGCCAAGCAGGCGCAGTCGCGCGCCAAGATGCTGGCGAAGATGCAGCCGATCGCGGCGATGGCCGAGGATTCCTCGCTCAGCTTCGATTTCCCGAGCCCCGACGAACTGCGCCCGCCGCTCGTCACGCTGGATCTTGCGGCCGTCGGCTACGAGGCCGAAAAGCCGATCCTGCGCCGCCTGAACCTGCGCATCGATCCTGAGGACCGCATCGCCCTGCTGGGCCGTAACGGCAACGGCAAGACCACGCTGGCGCGCCTGTTGGCCCGCCAGCTGGAGCCGATGGAAGGTTCGCTGTCGTTCTCGCCCAAGATCCGCATCGGCTACTTCACCCAGTATCAGGTGGAGGAACTGCCCTCGGATTCGACGCCGCTGGAGCTGATGACACGCGCCATGGAAGGCAAGCCGCCGGTGGCCGTGCGCGGCCAGCTTGGCCGCTTCGGCTTCTCGGGCGACCGGGCGACGGCGCAGATTTCCACGCTTTCGGGCGGTGAGCGCGCGCGCCTTGCGCTGGCGCTGGTCACGCGCGATGCGCCGCACATGCTGATCCTCGACGAACCGACCAACCACCTTGACGTCGATGCGCGCGAGGCGCTGGTGCAGGCACTGAACGATTTCGAGGGCGCCGTGATCCTCGTCAGCCACGACCGTCACATGGTCGAACTCGCGGCCGACCGGCTCGTGCTGGTCGATCAGGGAACCGCCGCCAACTACGACGGGTCGATGGAGGATTACATCGACTTCGTGCTGGGCCGGAACCAGCCCAAATCCGCCGACGGGAAGGCCGACAGCAAGCCTGCTCGCAAGAACGGTGCCGTCGCGCGCGAGGAACTGAAGGCCCTGCGCAAGAAGGTTTCGGAAACGGAAACCCGCATGAAGCGCATCCAGCAGCAGCTTGAGGCGCTGGACTCCGTGCTAGCCGATCCGGCCTCGGCCAAAGGTGATCTCGCCAAGCTCAACATCGGTGAAATCGGCAAGCGCCGGACGCAGGCGGCCGAGGAACTGGAACTGGCCGAAGCAGGCTGGTTCGAGGCGAGTGAGGCCATGGACGAATATATGGGAGGCGGTGCGTGAGCGTCGCCTTCCGGCGTGACGGGGACGAGGAGCATCTCGAGCCCAAGTTCGAAGTGCCGATCCCGCCGGGTCCGAACCTTGTCACCACGGAAGGCCGTGCGCTGATCGATGCCCGCATCGCCGCGCTGGAAGCCGAGGTTTCGACACTGACAGAGGAAACCGCCCTGAATGCGGCCAAGCGCGATTTGCGGTATTGGCGCAAGCGTCTGGCGACCGCGGAAGTGCAGCCGGCACCGGCGGGCGACAGGGCGATGTTCGGCCATCGGGTGCGCTTTGCGCTCAACGGCAAGGAACGCGAAGTGCGCATCGTCGGCCATGACGAGGCTGATCCGGCCAAGGGTGCCCTGGCCTTCACCGCGCCGCTCGCCCGCGCGTTGCTTGGCGCGGAGATCGGTGATTTCGTTGACTTCAACGGACAGGAAGAGGCGATCGAAGTGCTGGGTCTGCGCGCCTGACTTCCGGTTCCACGCAACTGGAACCACCTCAATTCAAGCCAGCCCAACGTAGCCCCCCCGTACAGGCGGGGGCCGCGATTTCTTCTGCCTGCCAGCCTTCAATCGCAAGAGAAGCGCGATCCCCGCCTGCGCGGGGATGACGGGGATGGGGGCAACACGGATTCGACTTCGTTCGCCAGTCCCTGACCCAAAGAAAAAGGCGGGGAACCAAGCCCCGCCTTCTCCTAAGCATCGATCCGGAAGAGCTTACCAGCTGCTCTTCTTCGGCTTCTTGTGAAACGGCTTGCCGCCGCCACCGCTACGTTCCGGGCGCGCGCCGCCGGTCGGGCGGGGCTGATAGCGCTGGCCTTCGTAGCCACCGCGACCACCGTCTTCACGGCCATGCGGCTTGCGGCCGCGTCCCTGCGGACCTTCACGGTCACGGCGACGATCGCGGGCCACATCGCGCGGGGTGTCCTGCGCCTGCACGATGCGGATGGTGTTCTCCACATCGCCGCTGTCGTCATGCGCGGTGCGTTCCACGGCGCGGACGAACTGTTCGGCCTGCGCGCGCGGGATCTGGAAGTAGGTTTCGTTGGCCATGATGCGGATCTGGCCAACCGCGTTGCGGGTGACGTGACCGCGGCGGCACAGCAGCGGCAGGATCCAGCGCGGATCGGCGTTCTGCTGGCGACCCACGTCCATGGTGAACCACACGACATCGTCGAAGCCCGGACGCTGGCGCGCTTCGCGTGCTTCGGGGCTGTTGCCGATGAGTTCCTCCGGCTGCGGCATCGCGGCGCGATGCGCCTTGACCAGAGCCGCGGCCAGATCCTCCGCACTCACCTTCTCAAGGATTTCGCGTGCGATCTCGCGATCTTCCTCGTCAGCCTCGACCGGGGCGAGCAGCTTTTCCATCAGGCGGCCACGGTCGGCCGCGCGAATGACTTCGGGGGTCGGTGCAGCAACCCATTCGGCCTCGATCCGCGCACCGCGCAACATGCCTTCCACGCGGCGACGACGCGGGAACGGCACGACGATGACGGCGGTGCCCTTCTTGCCCGCGCGGCCGGTGCGGCCCGAACGGTGCTGCAGGGTTTCCGCATCGCGCGGGATTTCCACGTGGATGACGAGGCTGAGCGACGGAAGGTCGATGCCGCGCGCGGCCACGTCGGTGGCGACGCAGACGCGGGCGCGTTTGTCGCGCAGCGCCTGAAGCGCGTTGTTGCGCTCGTTCTGCGAATGCTCGCCCGACAGCGCGACGGCGGAGAAGCCGCGCTCGGTCAGGGTCGAGTGCAGGTGCTTCACATTGTCGCGCGTGGCGCAGAACAGGATCGCCGTTTCGGCATCGTGAAGACGCAGCAGGTTGACCACCGCGTTCTCGACATCTGCCGGGGCAACGGTGACGGCCTGATAGGAAATGTCGCCGTGGCCGCGATTCTCGCTGATCGTCGAGATGCGCAGCGCGTCGGTCTGGTAACGGCGGGCCAGCGCCTCGATCGGGCGCGGCATCGTGGCCGAGAACAGCAGCGTGCGACGGCTCTGCGGCATCGCGTCGAGCATTTCTTCCAGGTCTTCGCGGAAGCCCATGTCGAGCATTTCGTCGGCTTCGTCGAGCACGACGACGCGCAGTGCCGAAAGGTCGAGCTTGCCGCGTTCCAGGTGGTCACGCAGGCGACCGGGGGTGCCGACGACGATCGTCGCACCGCGTTCCAGCGCCTTGCGTTCGCGCACCGGGTCCATGCCGCCGACGCAGGTGACGATGCGCGCGCCGGTCTTGCCGTAGAGCCATTCAAGCTCGCGGCTGACCTGCTGCGCCAGTTCACGCGTCGGCGCGATGGCAAGGGCCAGCGGCGCTTCGGCGTAGGGAATCGAACCATCCGCCAGCAGTTCGTCGCTCATGGCGATGCCGAAGGCGACGGTCTTGCCCGAACCGGTCTGCGCGGAAACCACGAGATCGCGTCCGCGTGCCTCGGCTTCCGAAACGGCAGCCTGCACGGGGGTGAGGGACTCGTAGCCTTGCGCCGTCAACGCGTCGGCAAGGGGCTGGGGGAGCTGTGAAAAAGTCATGAGTTTGTCGAATCTGTCCTGTGCCGCTTGCGCGGTCTCTTGGGGGGTAAGTTGCCGTGGGGTTTTTGGCGACCAAGGGTCTTTGAGCGGCCCATAGCTGAAAAATCACGGTTTGGCGCGCTCCAATTTCACATTGGTAATTCCGCGCACCGCAAGACTGCGGAATTTCACCGTGGGCGGCGTCATTCCACAGTCACGCGGTGCGCATAGTCGGCGCCGAAGTGGCAAAGCGCCGCAACCATGGGAACAGCCCGAAGCCGATGCCCTCTCGATCCCAGCCCCTGCCTGCCAACCGCCCTGCCAAACGCCTGCTGGCCTCTATCCATGACGTCGGCCCGGGCAGCGAACGCGCGGTGCTGCAACTGGCGGACATTCTGGAAACGCGTCTTGGCGGCCCGAATTTCGCGATGCTGGTGGTGCCCGATCATTGGGGGCAGCACGCCTTGGTGAAGGACCGGGCATTTCAGGCGCGCCTGCGCCACTGGTCCGATCGCGGCATCGAGATGTTCGTCCATGGCTGGTTTCACAAGGACATGGCCCAGCACGTCGACGCCGCCGCTCGCTTCAAGGCGAAGCACATGACGGCCGGCGAAGGCGAATTCCTGGGGCTGGACGATGCCACCGCGCTGGATCGCATGCTGGAAGGCAAGGCACTGGTGGAGGATGTGATCGGGCGCGAGAGTGCCGGCTTCATCGCGCCGGCCTGGCTCTATGGCGCAGGCGCGCGCGCCGCATTGCGCAAGGCGGACTTCGCGCTGGCCGAAGATCACTGGCGGGTCTGGGATGCGACGACGGACCAGGTACTGGCGAAGGGGCCGGTGATCACCTGGGCCAGTCGATCGACCATGCGCACGGCTTCATCCCTGTTCTTCGCCGGTCTGGCCCGGGCGGCGCTGGGTCCGCTGGAAACCGTGCGAATCGCGGTGCACCCCGGCGATGTCACGAAAACATCGCTGCTGGACAGCATCGACGCCACGCTGCGCCGCTTCGCCGCGACGCATCGGCCAGCCCGTTATGCCGAACTAAGGGCAACCCCCTTGGCTGGATGACTCTTTGAATACGGTTTTCCGTCCGCTGCGTGACCGCTGCGCGGCCGTCACCAACCCGACATGAATTCCGAACACTACCACCATCGCTGAACAATCGGCCGCGCGCAGTGCTGCGGCCACGGGTCGCAACCGATGAATTTTACCAACGGATTTTGCACGCACCAACTGCGGATCGAAGCTGGCGGTGTCGTCGGGGGGAATATGAAGGACAAGCTCAGGATCCTGATACCGATCCACAGCCTCGATCCGGGTGGCGTGGAGCGCGTGGCCCTGGGGCTGGCGATGCAATGGGATCGCGCGGGTCACAAGGTCACCATCGTGCTGGGCCGTTCGGGCAGCAGCCATCTCACCAGTGCGCCGCCGCTGGACTACTGGCAGCTTCCCGCCCCCTTCCCCACCGCGTCGTGGGAAACGCCGTGGATGATCCACTGCCTGCAGAGCTACCTGCTGGAACATTCCACCGACGTGCTGTTCCTTCCCGGGAATACCTATGCCGTGGTCGGCGCGGCGATGCGGGTCCTGCTGGGCGAGCAGACACCGCCCATGGTGCTGAAAGTCAGCAATGCCCTGCACCGGCCCGACATGCCGGCGCTGTTACGCCATGGCTATGGCGCATGGCTGCGGGCCCAGGGGCGCATGTTCGACCGGCTTGTCGCGCTGTCCGACCCGATGGCGCGTGAAATTCGTGAGATCACGCTGGCGAACGCGCGCCAGGTGGCGGTCATTGCCAACCCGATCCTCTCGCGCCGGCGCCTTGGCGATCTTGGCCGGATCGATCGCAAGCCCGCGTCGGTCTGGGGAACCCGCTATCTCACGGCCGGCCGTCTGGTTGCGCAGAAGAACCATTCGCTGATGCTGCGCGCCTTTGCCCGGGCGGCGCGGCCGGGCGATACGCTGACGATCGCCGGCGAAGGCCCCGAACGCGGCGCCATCGAACGGCTTGCGGCGGAACTCGGCATTGCCGCGCAAGTCCGCCTATCCGGCCATCTGGCCAGCATCGATCCGCTGTTGGCAGAGGCGGACGCCTTCGTGCTCAGCTCCGACTACGAAGGCCTGCCCGGCGTCGTGGTGGAGGCGCTGGCGAGCGGGCTTCCCGTGCTTTCGACCGACTGCTGCGTGTCGATGGCGTGCCTGCTGGAAAGCGGGCGAACCGGATTGCTCGTCCCCACCGGCGACGAGACTGCATTTGCCGATGGGCTGGCACGCATCCGCGATCTGCCGGGCGATCCCGCCCGCGCGCGGAACGTCGCTGCCCGCTACGAAATCGAGGGTGCCGCAAGCCGATACATAGAACTCATGGAAAGGTTGCGCCGCGAGAACGAACGCAGCCGCCAGCGCATGCTCGACGAGAGCGCCTGGCTGCCGCCTTCGAACTGGCAGCGAACCTTCTGATCTCCCGCGCCCACTCCCGGAGAACTTCGTGACAGAAACCGTCGCTGCCCTGGCATCCCCAGCCCCGGCAATTCAGCTAACCCCGCAGGACCGCTCCCCCAATCGGGGGCGACAGGCCCTGTTCTCGATCGCGCTGTCGCTCGCGGTCATCATTGCCGTGATCCACGAGATGGGCGGTCTCGAAATCGCGAAGATGCAGGCGCTGATGCCGACCAGCATCGGCTTCTGGCTGGTGTTCGTGACGTCTTACCTTGTGACCCCGGCCAGCGAGTGGCTGATCTTCCACCGCCTCTGGGCGATCCCGCCGGGGGGCATGCTCGCTCTCCTGCGCAAGAAGGTCTACAACGAACTGCTGCTCGGCTATCTGGGCGAGGCGTACTTCTACACTTGGGCGCGCAAGCGCGTTTCGCTGGCCGCAGCGCCTTTCGGTGCAGTGAAGGATGTGGCGATCCTGTCGGCCATGACCGGCAACGGCGTGACCATGCTGCTGGTGGCGATCATGCTGCCGATCGTCGGCATGACGCGACTGGGCCTCGATTCCAGGATGCTGACGTATTCGCTGGCGATCCTGCTGGCGATTTCCGCCGGGGCCATGGTGTTCCGCCGCAAGGTCTTCACGCTGCCGCGCGCGGATCTGGTGATGATCACCCAGATCCATCTTGCCCGCATCGCCTTCACCACCGTGTCGAACGCGGTGATGTGGCACATCGTCCTGCCGCAGGTTCCGCTGAGCTGGTGGCTGTTCCTGGCAACGCTGCGCCTGCTGGTTTCGCGCCTGCCGCTGATGCCGAACAAGGACCTGCTGTTCGCCGGTTTCGCCGTGCTGGCGCTGGGCCATGAAGGCGACATCGGCGCGCTGATGACGCTGATGGCCGGCCTGCTGCTGGCCGCCCACCTGCTGCTGGGCGGGCTGCTGGCGATCCGCGACCTTGCCACGCCGGAGGCCCGCGCATGACGTTCCCCCTGCTCCTCACGCTTGCGGCCACGGCCCTGATCCCTTCCACGCCGGACTTGGGCAAGGCCGAAGGGCAATGCCGCACGAACGAGCGCGGCCCCGCCTTCGAGGTGGATGTCGAAGGGCTGAAGGACCGCATCGGCAAGCTGAAACTGGAAGTCTACCCGGCGAACGACAAGGACTTCCTGGCCGACGACAACGTGCTGGTCAGCGCGGGCAAGACGTTCCGCCGCGTGGAAGTGCCGGTGCCTGCCAGCGGCACGCCAAGGCTCTGCGTGCGCCTGCCCGGGCCGGGCACTTACGCCGTCAGCCTGCTGCATGACCGCGACAACGACCGCAAGTTCAACTGGCGGGTGGACGGCATCGGCTTTTCCGGAAATCCCAAGCTGGGCTGGGGCAAGCCGAGCGTGCGCAACGTCGCCACTTCGGCGGGCAGCGGCATGACGCCGCTGCGCATCGTGATGAACTATCGCAGTGGGCTGGGCGTCGCCCCGCTCAAGTAAGATAATCAAGGCTAGGGTCGTACCTGCATGAAGATCGTCGATGTCTGCGCCTTCTATTCGCCCCAAGGCGGGGGCGTGCGCACTTATGTCGAACAGAAGCTGCGCATCGGGCCGGCGCTGGGTCACGAGATCGTGATCCTTGCACCGGGTGACGAGGATGCCGTGATCGAGCGTGGCCCCAATGCGCGCATCGTCACGCTGAAAAGCCCGCGCTTCCCGCTCGACCGCAAATACTGGTATTTCAACGAGGCACCGCGCCTCCACGCCGCGCTGGACGCGCTGGCCCCGGATTTCGTGGAGGCGACCTCCCCCTGGCGCAGCGCCGGGCTTGTCGCCGACTGGGATTCGCCGACGCCGCGAAGCCTGGTCATGCATGCCGACCCGCTTTCGGCCTACGCCTATCGCTGGCTAGGTGACGTGTTCTCTCGCCAGACGATAGACCGCCAGTTCTCCGTGTTCTGGCAGCACCTGCGCCGCAATTCGCGCCGTTACGACTATGTGGTCTGCGCCAATAGCGACCTTTCCCGCCGGCTTGCCGAAGGTGGCGTGCAGCACACCGTGACCATCCCGATGGGGGTGGAGGCCCGGCGCTTCTCCCCCGCCCATCGCGACCCTGCCTTGCGCGCGCGGCTTCTGGCCGATTGCGATTTGCCGGAAAGCGCCGCCCTGCTGCTCGGCATCGGTCGTCTTGCCCCGGAAAAGCGCTGGCCGATGGTGATCGACGCGGTCAGCATGGCCAGCCAGCAAAGCCCGATCGGTCTCGTCATGCTGGGTGAAGGGCGCGAACATCGCACGATCCTGCGCCACATCGCGGGCAATCCGCATGTGCGCCTGTTCGAACCGGAGCGTGACCGTGCCGCCTTCGCCCGGATCATGGCCAGCGCCGATGCCCTGGTCCACGGTTGCGAGGCGGAGACATTCTGCATGACCGCGGCCGAAGCGCGGGCCAGCGGCGTGCCGGTGATCGTGCCCGATGCCGGCGGCGCCGCCGACCACGCGCGGGACGGCGCCGGGCGGGTTTACTCCGCTGCAGACGTCCATTCCGCAGCGGGCGCGATCCGGGAGGTGATGCGTGACCGTCCGCGTCCGACAGCGATGGCGCGCACGATGGACGAGCATTTCGTCGATCTCTTCGCGGCTTATGAAGCCAGCCTGATCACGCGCCGCCGGGCTGCGTGATCGCGAACGGAAGCATGCGACGACAGGCAAAAGCGGTTCTTCGACGGCAGGGCGCATAAGCCCTGCCGCACAAGCCCCGCCAGCGCCGCGATCCCCCTACTTCGGCGGCTGCGCTTCCCAGCCGCCGCCCAGTGCCAGGAATACCGAAATCTGATCGTCCACCAACGCCGCCTCGGCAGTGGCGTGGGCGACTTCGGCATTGGCCAGATTGGCCTGCGTGGTCAGCAGGGACAGCAGATCGCTGCGGCCGAAACGGAACAACTTGGCCGCCTGTGCCTGCGAAACGCCGGCGCTGCGGGTCGCACTGCCGAGGGCGGCGGCGCGATCGGTGTCGCGGGCATAGGTTTCCAGCGCCGTCTCGGTGCCGCGCAGGGCTTCCAGCACGGTGGCATCGAACTTGGCCAGATCGACATCCACTTGCGCATTGGCGGCATCGATGCGCGCTTTCACCAGCGGGCGGTTCGGGAAGTTCCAGGTCAGCAGCGGGCCGAAGCTGAAACCGAAGCTGTGCGTCTTGCCCAGGTTCTCCAGCTTGCCGTCGTTGATGATGCCGCCGCCGATGCTGACGGTGGGATAGAGGTCCGCCGTGGCGACGCCGATGCGGGCCGTGTCCCCGGCGATCGTGCGTTCGGCCTGCCGGATGTCCGGACGGCGACGGATCATCGCCGCGCCGTCGCCGATCGGCATCGGACTGCGCAGCGAAGGCAATTGCGCACAGCTTTCCACTTCGGCCGGATAGTCGGCCGGCGGTTTGCCCAGCAGCGTCGCCAGCAGATAGAGCGCCGCCTTGCGCTTGGCGGCGAAAGCCGGAAGGCTGGCCTTGCTGGTTTCCACGGCCGTGCGGGACCGGCTGACGTCGAACGCGGTGCCGCGTCCGCCGCGCTGCAGGCGGGTCGTGGCGTCCAGCGTCTGCTGCTGCAGCGCGATCACCTTCTCCACCGTTGCCTGCTGGTAATTTGCGGCGCAGACATCGGCGTAGGCCTTGGCCGTCGCGGCGGCGACGCTGATGCGCACGGCATCGCGTGCGGCCTCTACCGCCTCACGGTCGGCAAGGCTGCTTTCGATGGCACGCTTCAGCTTGCCGTTGAGGTCCAGCGGATAACTGACCGAAAAGCCAAGATCGTAGGTGAGGACGCCCGGCATGTTGGTGCCGGCCGACGTGCTGGTGTAGTCACGCTCAAGATCGGCGTCGGCCAGCACCGAAGTGCTGAGCGCCTTTTGCCCCACGTATTCGCGCACAACCGCATCGGCCTTGCGCAAGTTGGCATCGGCGGCGCGCAAGTTGGCGTTGGCTTCCAGCGCCTGCTCGATCAACCCGTCCAGGCGCGGATCGTCATAGAGCCGCCACCAGCGGTCGGGCAGTGGATCCTGCGAGAAGTAGGAACCCTGCCCCGACGCGAATGCGCCGTTGGCTGAGGGTTCCGTTGCCGCCGAATGTTCGGGCGGCTTGTAGTTCGGCCCGGCAACGCAACCGGTCAGCAGCGCCATCGCCCCGAGCGAGGCAGCGCCAAGAAGTTGGGCGGATCGGATCACTTCGCCGGCTCCGCAGAAGCGTTAGCGGTCGGGGTGGCGGCAGGAGTTGCGACGGCTGCAGCAGGCTGCTGGCGCCTTCCCCTTACGGGCTGATCATGTTCCTCGATCGTTACCGTGGCGGTGCGGCCGGCGATCAGGCGCACATCCTTGGGCACATCGGTCAGGCGCACCCGCACCGGAATGCGCTGGGCCAGACGCACCCAGGTGAACGTGGGATCGACGCTGGGCAGCAGATTGCGGGAATCGCTGCGCGTGGTGTCGTTGATGCCGGCGGCGATGCTTTCCACCACGCCCTTCAGCGGGCGGGATTCACCCATCAGCACCACGGTGACTTTCGCGCCGACATGGATGTGCGGCAGCTTGGTTTCCTCGAAATAACCTTCCACGCGGACGGAATCCCGATCGATCAGCGCCATCGCCTGGCTGCCCGGCGCCACGTAGTCGCCGGGGTGCAGGTCAAGGTTGGTGACCGTGCCATTGACCGAGGCGCGGACGTTGGTTCGCTCAAGGTCCAACTTGGCCTTGTCCAGCGCGCTCAAGGCCTGGTCCACCGCCGCGCGGGCCGTGGCGACGGCGGCCACGTTCTGCTCGTGGCTTTCGGTGGCGACCAGATCGCCCAGCGCAAGGTCGCGCTTGGCTTCGCGCTGGGCCTGCCCCAGCTTCGCCTGCGCGCTGGCCACGGCGGCCTGCGCAGCCTGCATCGCCAGCGTGTAGCGGGGCCGGTCGATCACGAAGAGCAGCTCACCCGCCCTTACTTCCTGATTGTCCCGCACTTCCACCGAAGTGACCAGGCCGCCGATATCCGGCGTGACGCGCACCACATCGGCGCGCACGCGGCCGTCACGGGTCCACGGCCGGTTCTCGTAATGGTTCCAGAGCCAGATCGCCACGAGGGCGGCGATGACGACAAGCAAAAGGGTTGCGAGGCTCGGGGCTATCCGGGCAAGCAGGTTCTTCATTGGCGGAAACCGATCAGCGGAGCGGCCCAGACCAGAAGCCCGAGCACAAGGACATAGAGGCACAGGTCAACCGCCGCACGATACGCGAAAAGGCGGTAAAAACCCACGAGATTGGCAATGCGCATCAGCGCGAGCGTGATGATGGAGGCGATCACGGCCAGCACCAGCAGCGTCGGCACGAACACCCCGTCGAAGGACATTTCCCCGTTCATGCGGCCAGCCTTTCGATCGGTGCGGCTTCGGGGAAGATGTTGCGCCGCAGGCTCACCAGCGCCAGCGCGCCGGAGCGTGCCGCCTCACGGTCACCGTCACGCAGGACGGCGTCCAGCGCGACATCGATGTCCTGCAGCAGTTCAGGGTCTGCCGGCGCGGGGCGATCCGGCACCAGGCTGCGATAGTATTCGCCCACGCGGCGCAGCACGGCGGTAAGCGGGGCGCTGCGTTCGGGCGACATGCCAAGGCGCAGTTCGCGCAGTTCGCCGATGGCGATGCCTGTGCGCAGATCGCGCAAGGCATCGTAGAGCGGCTTTCCGGGCGAACGGCCGGCCATCGCAAGGCGCGGGGCAAGTTGGGCGATACGGTCGAGCATACGGTTGATCCAGGCACGCACATCGGGCGGCGCCATCAGGTTGGAGCGTTCGGCAATGTCCACCCAGCCCGCGCGCAGCGTGCGCCGGATTGCGCTTTCCGCCCCGGTCGAGCTGAGCAGGCGGATCATGACGATGGCGTAGAGAATGCCGGTAAGCTGGGCGAGCGACCCGTTCATGTAGCTGGCAAAGCCGCCGATGTACTGGTCTGCCACCAGAACCGGCGACCCCAGCCCCAGCAGCAGCGGCACGGCGATGCCGCCATAGCGGGGCGACTGCATCAACATGCCCAGCATCAGCAGCATCGGCGCCATGGCGGCGGCGAACTGGAGGTAGCCGTCAAGCCGCGGCAGCAGGACGAAGCCGTAGAGCAGGCCCAGCAGAGTGGCGATGAACGTGCCGACGAAGAATGAGCGCAGCGGCGCCAGCGGATCGGGTGCGGCGGCGAACAGCGCGGTGAACACGCCTGCCAGCATGATCGCGGTGCCGCCATCGTGCCAGCCGCTGAAAATCCACATGGCACAGCCGACGACGATGGTGATGAAGGCACTGAGCGCGCCGCGAATGGCGCCGCCATAATCCAGATGAAGCTCTCGCCCGCGCCTGCCTTCCACCAGCGCCGCCGCGCGGCTGCTCACCGGGCGGATCGATGGCGATGCAAGCTGGTCCGCCAGATCGCGGCAATCGCGATGCGCACCGATCAGGGTCGCCAGCCGCGACAGAAGGCTGAGCAGGATGAGGTCATGCCAGGAAGCGCCCTCTCCCACTTGCGGCTCCAGCGCCTTGCAACGCGTGCGCAGGGCCTCCGCCTCTTCGCTGCGCTGTTCGATCGGCATCGTGCCAAGCCGGGCGAACCAGTCGCGCGTGTCGGCCAGCAGGGTCACCGCTTCGGGCGGCCCGCCGCCGGCTTCGTGAAGCTGGGCGATGCGATCGGCCACGGCGGCGCCCAGCGGCATGATCATCGAAAGCTGGTCCTGCAGGGCGCGCACGGTGCGGATACGCGGCGCGATCCGCGTGCTTTCGTAAGGCAGGTGGGTGGAAAGCTGGTGCAGTTCGGTCACGTCCAGCGCCAGGCGGCGACGCTCGCGATCGACTGCGGGATCGACGTCGATATGCAGCGAATCCTTCGACCAGCGCTCCGCATCCGCAAGGATCGTGGAAACGCGCTGGAGCATGAAGGCGGAAACCGACTGCGGGAACACCAGCGCGTGCACGAAGCTGCCGCAGAGGATGCCGATCGTGATCTCCTGCACGCGCAGCGCCGCGGTGGTGAAGATCAATTGCGGCGTATCGACGCTGGGCAGCACGATCAGCACCGCCGTATAGCCGGCAAGGACAGAGGCGTAGGAGCGCGGCGTGCGGTCCAGCAGCGAGATGAACACGCAGATCGCCAGCCAGCCGCCGATCGCCAAGGTCAGCAATTCGGGCGAATTGACCAGCGGCGGCACCATCAGAACCGCCACGGCCGCACCGATGAAGGTGCCGACCACGCGGAACATGGCCTTCGATACTACCGCGCCGGCGAGCGGCTGTGCGACGATGTAGGAGGTAAGGAACGCCCAGTAGGGCCGGTCCAGCCCGATCGACAGCGCGATGTAGACGGCCAGCATCGCGGCGATGTACGCCTTCACCGAGAACAGCGCTGCATCGAATCCAAAGCGCTTGGTCATGGCTTGCCGCCGCTTTCGGCCACGCGAGCAGCGATCCGATCGAGAACCGCCATCGTGGTTTCAAGGTCCGCGTCAGGAATGCCATCAAGCAGGTTGGCGCGCAATGCGTTGAGACGCGTGTCTATTCTTCCTGCCAGCGCCTCTCCCTCCGCCGTCAGCGCAAGGTGCTTGGCGCGGCGGTCGGTTTCGTCCGCGATACGTTCGATCAGGCCGGCGCCCTCAAGCAGGTTCAGGGTGCGCACCAGCGAGGGTTCGGTAACGCCGACCACGCGCGCAAGTTCGCTTTGCCGCACCGTCTTGCCGAGACGCAGCAAGTGCACCAGCGCCCAGCCGGAGGAATTCGATATCCCCAGCGATGAAAGCGCATCATCCGCCAGTTGTCGCCATGATCGCGACACCGGCAGCAGCCTTTCGGCCAATGCCCGCTCGCGCAATCGTCGTTCCTGCATGATCGGGTAATTAGCACGCTAACTAATGCCTGCAAGTCACCCGAACGGAGATATTATTGCAAGTAACGCAAGCCAATCGGCAATTGCGTCTGCTGCGATCGCGAAGCGCGAAGCCCGGTGAATCGACCGCATGGCGGCCAATTGCGCGGATCGCTGGACTTGCGGGGCTGGTGCAACGCCGAAAGGCTGTTTAAGCCACGGGAAAATCGGTCGCTCCCAGACAGGAGAACGCGCTTGCGTCGCCCCACCGCCTTTCATCGAATCACTGCACTTGCCCTGGCCCTTGCTCTGACCGTTCCTTCGGTCGTTCAGGCCGAAGCGCCGGCAAATGTTGCCGCTGCGAAGGCGCGTCCCCAGCAATGGGGGCTGGCGCGCCACGCAATGGTCGCGGCGGCCAACCCGCTGGCGGTTGAGGCCGGGGTGGAGGTGTTGCGCAAGGGTGGATCGGCGGTCGATGCGGCAGTCGCGATCCAGGCCGTGCTGGGTCTGGTGGAGCCGCAAAGCTCTGGCCTGGGCGGCGGCGGCTTCATGATCTATTACGACGCGAAGACGCGCAAGGTCACCGCCTACGACGGGCGCGAAATGGCGCCTTCCGGTGCCACCAATCGCCTTTTCGTGGATGATGGCGGCAAGCCGCTGGCCTTCTTCGATGCCGTGCTGGGCGGCATATCGACCGGGGTGCCCGGTGCCATCGCCATGCTGAACATGGCCCACCGCGATCACGGCAAGCTGGAATGGGGCACCCTGTTCGACAAGGCGCATGGCCTGGCGGAGGAAGGCTTCATCGTCAGCCCGCGCCTTGCCGGCATGATCCAGTCCCGCGCGCCGCAGGCCTCGTCTCCCGACGCCGTGCGCTATTTCACCAAGGCAGACGGCACGCGCTATGTCGCCGGCGATCGCCTGCGCAATCCCGCCTATGCCCGGACGCTGGAACGGATCGCCCAGTTCGGCGCCTCCGGCCTGCTGACCGGACCGGTCGCGCAGGACATCATTGCCCGCCTGCACGAAGGCCCACGCCCCAGCACGATGACGCTGGCGGACCTTGCAGCCTATCAGCCCCGCTCCGGCCCGGCCCTGTGCAATCCCTACCGCACGTACGTGGTCTGCACGCCGCAGGCTCCCTCCGGCGGCCCCGGCCTGCAGATCGCGCTGGGCGTGCTGGCGCATACGGACATCGACAAGCGCTCTGCCAAGGACGAGAAGGCCTGGTTCCAGTTCGCGCAGGCCAGCCGCCTCGCCTATGCCGACCGCGATCGTTACGTCGGCGATCCGGCTTTCGTGAAAGTGCCGGTGGAAGGCTTGCTCGATCCCGAATATCTTGGCGATCGCGCGGCGCTGATCGGGGAGAAGGCAGGACCGGTCTCGTTCGGGATGCCGAAGGGTGCCCCGGTCAATGGACCCGATGCCACGGCGGAACCGGGCGGCACCAGCCACTTCGTCATCATCGACGCGCAGGGCAATGTCGTCTCGATGACCACCACGGTCGAAAGCATCTTCGGTTCGGGCCGCATGGTGGACGGGTTCTTCCTGAACAACCAACTGACCGACTTCTCGTTCTCTCCCAACGATGCCGATGGCGCGCCTGCCGCCAACGCACCTGCCGCCGGCAAACGCCCGCGCTCCAGCATGGGGCCGGCCATCGTGCTGACACCGCAGGGCAAGTTCGTGGCGGCGGCGGGATCGCCCGGCGGATCCGCCATCCAGGCCTACAATCTGAAGGTGCTGGTCGCGCTGCTCGACTGGAAGATGAGCCCGCAGGACGCGGTTTCGCTGCCCAATCTCGTCGCCAAGGGTGACAGCTACAGCGCGGACGTGTTCCCCGATCCGATCATGACGGGCCTTGCCGCGCGCGGCATGGTGCTTTCGACCAGCCGTGGCGAGGAATCCGGACTTCAGGCCGTGATCGTGACGCCCAAGGGCTATCTCGGCGGCGCCGATCCGCGTCGCGAAGGGGTGGCGCGCGGGTTTTGATGGACCGGCTTGAGCGGCGCGCATCGGCCCCGCATAGTCGGCGCCGATGAATCAGACCGCTCCTGCCGTTCCGCTCGGCCAACTCGTTGCCACCGATCCCGCGCGTGCCGTGCCCTTGCTGCGCGAGGCGCTGGTGCGGAAGGGAGAGGATCCGCGCGTGCTTCGCCTGCTGGGGCAGGCACTGCGCAAGCTGGGCCAGATCCGCGACGCGGAACTGGCGGAGAACGCGGCGATCCGCGCTTCGGTGCGTGATCCGGAACTGATCGCCATTGCCCAGGCCCTGCTGGCGAACGACCTGCCGACTGCCGAAACGGCTTTGCGCCAGCGCCTGTCCGCGCAACCGCGCGACGTTGCCGCGATCCGCATGATGGCGGAACTCGCCGGGCGGATCGGCCGCTATCGCGATGCCGAAGCCTTGCTGCAACGCGCCCTGGAACTTGCGCCGGGCTTCGCTGCGGCACGCGCCAATCTGGCGACCGTGCTGTACAAGCAGAACCGTTTCGCGGATGCCGTTGCCATGCTGGATACCGTGCTGGCCGCCGATGCCGCCAGTGCCGGCGATCTCAACCTTCGCGCCGCCGCGCTGGGCCGGATCGGCGAGTACGAAGAATCGCGCCGGATCTACCGTGAGTTGCTCGACAGTTTCCCGCAACATGCGAAGCTCTGGATGAGCTACGGCCATATCCTGAAGACCCTGGGCGAACAGGCCGAGGCAATCACGGCCTATCGCCATTGCATCGCCATCGAACCGGGATTGGGAGAAGCATGGTGGAGCCTTGCCAACCTGAAGACCGTGCGCTTCGACGATGCCGATCTTGCGGCGATGCAGGCCGCGCTGGCGAATGAGGATCGGCTTGCGCAGGACGATCGCCTCCACCTTCATTTCGCACTCGCCAAAGCGCTGGAAGAACGGGGGGCGGCGGAAGCAGCCTTCTCACACTATGCGCAAGGCAATGCACTGCGCAGCCAGGAATTGCTGCACGACCCCGATGCGGTGGCCGAACAGGTCGATGCCGTGATCGAGACGTTCACCCCCTCCTTCCTGTCCACGCATCCGGATGGCGGCGAACCTTCGGCCGATGCGATCTTCATCCTGGGGATGCCGCGCGCCGGTTCCACGCTGATCGAACAGATCCTTGCCAGCCACTCGCAAATCGAAGGCACGATGGAACTGCCGGACATTCCCGCACTCGCCATGCGGGAGGCGCAGGCTTTCGGTGGCCTGCCGCGCGACTGGCCGCAGGCGCTTGCCGCGATGACGCCGGAAAGGCGCGCCCAACTCGGTGCCGAATTCCTTGAACGCACGCGGGTGCAGCGCAAGACGGACAAGCCGTTCTATATCGACAAACTGCCCAACAATTGGGCCTATCTTGGCTTCATCGCCCTGATCCTGCCGAACGCGAAGATCATCGATGCGCGGCGCGATCCGCTGGACTGCTGCGTATCGAATTTCCGCCAGAACTACGCCAAGGGTCAGGCTTTTTCCTATGACCTGACGCACATGGGCCGCTATTACGGCGACTATGTCAGGGCCATGCGACACTATGACGCAGTGATGCCCGGCCGGGTCCATCGGGTGATCCACGAACACCTGCTGGACGATCCCGAGACCGAGGTACGCGCCCTGCTCGGTCATCTTGGCCTGCCGTTCGAACAGGCCTGCCTGGAATTTCACACCAACACCCGCGCGGTGCGCACGGCATCCAGTGAGCAGGTGCGCCGCCCGATCAACCGCGATGGCGTGAGCCAGTGGCGGATTTTCGCCGAATGGCTCTCTCCCCTTCGCGCAGCATTGGGTGATTTGCCTGAGACTTACGCGCAATTCTGAACATTCGTTCATGTGGCAGAAATGTCATATTTGCACTGCAACATGATCGTCATCCGAAAGCCCTATTGCCCGGCACTAAAAATTATGGAGACCTACCCAGGCACAACATAATGGGGGTCTTCGGGTGGTCGCTTCCGGTATATCCTTTCGTCGTGGCATGGCTGCCATGTTGCTCGGCTCGTCGGCAATTGCTGCAGTGCAACCAGCGCAGGCGCAGGACGCCAAGCCCGCCACGCCCCCTGCTGCCGACAGCGGCGTCATCTACGTCACGGCGCAAAAGCGGGTAGAGAACCTGCAGGACGTACCGATCGCGATCACCGCGATCGGCGCCGAAAAGCTGAAGGACCTTCAGGTCAAGGAACTGCAGGACGTTGTGAAGTTCCTGCCCTCCGTCACGATCCAGACGGTGCAGCCGGGCTTCAGCCAGGTCTATTTCCGCGGCGTCGCCTCGGGCGAGAATGCCAACCACTCCGGCCCGCTGCCCACCGTCGGCACTTATCTCGACGAAATGCCGATCACGACCATCCAGGGCGCGCTCGACATCCATGCCTACGACATCGCCCGCGTGGAGGCGCTGGCCGGGCCGCAGGGCACGCTCTACGGCGCCAGTTCGATGGCCGGCACGATCAAGATCGTCACCAATGCCCCGGATACATCGGGCACTTACGGCGCCGTCGATGCCGAGCTGAACACCGTCTCTCACGGCGATATCGGCGGCGTGATGCAGGGCTTCATCAACTACAAGATATCGGACTCCATCGCTGCCCGACTGGTCGGCTGGTATCGCCATGACGGCGGCTATATCGACAATGTCCACGGCAGCCGCACTTTCGCCGTTTCCGGCATCACGCAGGACAATGCCGATCTGGTGGAGGACAATTACAACGACGTCGACACCTACGGCGGCCGCCTGGCGCTGGGCATCGATCTGGACGGCAACTGGACGGTGAAGCCCACGATCATGGGGCAAGTCCAGAAGACCAACGGCAGCTTCGCGCAGGAACGTTCCACCGCCGTTTCGGGCAAGCTCCAGACCGTTCAGTACAACCCCGAAAAGAGCAAGGACGAATGGATCCAGGCCGCCCTCACCATCGAGGGCAAGATCGGCAACTGGGATCTTACCGCCACCGGCGGCATCCTGAACCGCAAGGATTGGACCCAGTCCGACTATTCGGACTATTCGTACTTCTATGACGCGCTGTTCGGATCGGGCGCCTATCTCACAGACAATGCCGGCGATCTGATCAGCCCGAACCAGTACATCAAGGGCAAGGACACCTATCACCGCCAGTTCGGCGAAGTGCGCATCAGTTCGCCGCAGGACAATCCGCTGCGCTTTATCGGCGGCCTGTTCTACCAGCGGCAGCAGCACCACATCGAACAGAACTATATCATCGATGGCCTGGCAGACGATCTGAAGGTTCCGGGCACCGCCAGCGACATCTGGCTGACCCAGCAGAAGCGGGTGGACCGCGACTATGCGGCCTTCGGTGAACTGACTTACGACATTACCGACAAGCTGAGCGCCACCGGCGGCGTGCGCCTCTACCGCTACAAGAATTCGTTGGTCGGCTTCTATGGCTACGGCGCCGGCTATTCGAGCAAGACCGGCGTTGCCGCCTGCTTTGCCGATGCCGTGGTCAGCGGATCGCCCTGCACCAATCTCGACAAGTCGACGTCCAAGACCGACGCGATCTACAAGGCGAACCTGACGTACAAGATCACGCCCGATGCGCTGGTCTACGCCACGTGGTCGCGCGGGTTCCGTCCGGGCGGGATCAACCGTCGCGGCACGCTGCCGCCTTACAAGCCGGACCAGCTCGATAACTACGAACTGGGCTGGAAGACCATGTGGGGCCCGGTCCGCTTCAACGGCGCGGTCTATCAGCAGATGTGGGACGACATTCAGCTGTCGTTCCTGGGCGCGAACGGCCTGACCGAGATCCGCAACGCCGGCAAGGCGCGCATCCGCGGCGTGGAGTTCGATCTTGGCTACAACAAGAACGGCCTCTCGATGGACTTTTCGGGCAGCTATAACGACGCGACGATCCGCAAGGATTTCTGCCTGATCGCCAACAGCGCCTTCGACTGCTCCCTGCCGGGTACGGACGGGGCCGAAAACGCATTGCTCGCGCCGACCGGAACCCATTTGCCGATCACTGCGAAGTTCAAGGGCAATGCCGTTGCCCGTTACGAATTCCTGGTCGGCGGGTGGGATGGCCACATCCAGTTCGCCGCCAACTACATCGGCAAGCGCCGCAGCGACCTGCGCACGCTGGAAAACCAGATCAAGGGCAATCTGGGCGCCTATACCACCGCCGACGTCAGCATCGGCGTGAAGCGGGACGGTTACCGCGTCGAACTCTATGCAACCAACCTGTTCAACAGCAATGGCGTGGTCAACACCAGCGTCCAGTGCCTGGAGACGACTTGCGGCGATCCCGATGGCGTCAGCAGCACGGGCGGCGTGTTCTACGACTACGTGATCCGGCCCCGCGTGATCGGCCTAAAATTCGGCGCCGATTTCTGATACCTACGCTGGCGTGACAGAACAAACTCCGAAAACCGCAGGCCCGGGCGGAAGCTTGGGCCTTGTGGCCGCCACCGCGCTGGTCATGGGCAACATGATCGGATCGGGCGTGTTCCTGCTGCCCGCCAGCCTGGCGCCATTCGGCTGGAACGGCGTGATCGGCTGGGTGGTGACGATCAGCGGTGCGCTGATCCTGGCCTACGTCCTCAGCCGATTGACCAAGGCCTGTCCGCAGGCTGGTGGGCCGGCCGGGTTCGTGACGGACGCTTTCGGCCATACGGCCGGGTTCTTCATCAGCTGGATCTACCTCGTTTCCATCTGGACTTCGGTGGTGGCCATCGCCGTCGCCGCCGTCAGCTATCTGTCGGATATCTTTCCGGTGCTGGGTGTGGGGGAGCACATTCCCGCCCTCGCCGCGATGGCCCTGCTCTGGCTGATGGCGCTGATCAACCTACGCGGCACCCGCGCGGCAGGCGGTTTTCAGGTGGTGACGCTGGGCCTGAAGGTGATCCCCCTGATCGTGGTCGTCGTCATTGCGGTGATCGTTCTGAACGAGGGGCGCGCCCAGATCGCACCGCCCGCGCCGGGCAGCGTCAGCTTCGGCGCCGTCAACGGAGCCGCAAGCCTGACGCTTTGGGCCCTGCTCGGCTTCGAAAGCGCCAGTGTGGCGGCGGCGCGGGTGCGCAATCCGGAAGTGAACATCGCCCGCGCCACGCTGTGGGGCACCGGGCTTACCGGCATTCTCTACCTGATGGTCTGCTCGGCGATCGCGCTGTTGCTGCCGGTCACTCTCGCTTCGCATTCCGCCGCACCTTTCGCGACGTTCGTGAGCTATTTCTGGCGATCCGACGCGGCCACCTTGATCGCGATCTTCGCGGTGATCAGCTGCGTCGGTGCGCTCAACGGATGGACGCTGCTGGAAGCGGAAATGGTGCGAGACATGGCGCATCGCCGTCTGCTGCCGGCATGGTTCGCGGAGACCGACGCGCGCGGCGTCGCCCGTCGCGCGCTGCTGATTTCCACGGTGATCGCCAGCCTCTTCGCGGCGATGAACGCCAGCCGGTCGATGCAGTCGCTGTTCGAGTATCTGCTGCTGCTCTCCACATCGGCAACCTTATGGCTGTATCTCGCCTGCGCCTTGTCGGCCCTCAAGCTTGGCATCGGTCGGCCCGCCGCCGTGCTTGGCGCTGCCTATGCGCTATGGACGCTGTGGGGCGCGGGGATCGGCGCCAGCGGCCTCAGCTTCGTGCTGATGGCGCTAGGGCTGCCGATCTGGCTGCTGGTTCGCCGCAAGGCTGCCGAGCAGCGCGTCTAGCCACGTCTCCACCAGGCCTTCGGCCTCTTCCGGTGTGAACGGCGCCTTGCCCAGGCTGAGTTCGAGCCAGAGCCCGTCGATCAGCGCCGTCAATGCAACGCCGATCAGTCGCGTATCCGCCATGTCCGGCTTGCAGGCGCGGATCAGCGCGTCCATGCCGCTGCGGAATTCGCCGTAGATGTCCGCATGCAGCCGGCCGATGGCGGGGTCCTGCGGCGTCATCGCCCAGAACGCCAGCCACGTGGCCAGCAGTTCCGGATCGGCGATCGGCGGCCGGAAACTTGCGGCCAGATAGGCGAGCAGCCGGGAACGCGGATTGTCGTCCGCCGCCGTCACAGCCTCATCCAGAGCGCGCGCCACCCGGTGGCCGGTCCAGCGATAGGCCTCGGCAATCGCGTCGGATACGCCGCCGAAATAGTGCCGCAGCAATCCCGGTGAAACGCCAGCCATCGCACAGATGGAGCGGACCGAAGTCCCGCTCACACCGTGCACGGCAAGGCACCGTGCGGTCGCCTCGATCAGGCTCTGTCGCCGCTCGTCGGGATCACCCCGAGTATAGGCGGGCGTGTAGGATTGCTTGGTCGTCATGGCCTTGTTATACGATCGTACAACAAGGAGTCGCCCATGGCAACGCAGCTCAAGGATTTCGCGGAAAACGATCCGCTCGATGGTTGGAGCCTGCCGGCCTGGACTTATTCCGACCCCGAATTCATGGCGGTGGAGAAGGAGCGCGTCTTCGCCCCAAGCTGGCAGGTCGTCTGTCACGAGAGCGATGTGCCCAATGTCGGCGACTGGCACACACTGGAGTATATCGGCGAAAGCGTGATCGTCGTGCGCGGCAACGACCGCCAGTTGCGCGCCTTCGCCAATGTCTGCCGGCATCGCGGATCGCGCGTGGTAGACGGTGCAAGCGGTTGCGCGAAGAAGCTGGTCTGCCCTTATCACGCCTGGGTCTACGATCTCGACGGCCGCCTGACCGGCGTGCCCGACAGCCAGAGCTATCCCGATTTCGACAAGGCCAGCCACGGCCTTTCCCCGGTGGACATCGAAGTCTGGCGCGGCTTCATCTTCGTGCGCCTGGTGGATGACGGCGGCCCCTCGATCGCGCAGATGATGGCCCCTTACGAGGAGATGGTCGCCCCCTACCGGTTCGAGGATCTGAAGGCCCTTGGCCGCGTGACCATGCGCCCGCGCGCGGTGAACTGGAAGAACGTGGGCGACAACTATTCGGACGGCCTGCACATCCCCGTGGCCCATCCCGGCCTCACCCGCCTGTTCGGCCGCAGCTACGGCGTGGAGGCAGAGCGCCATGTCGATCGCATGTGGGGCGATCTGATGGACGCGCCCTCGTCCAACTGGTCCGAACGGATGTACCAGCGCCTGCTGCCGCCGGTGCCGCACCTGCCCGAAGACCGGCAACGCCACTGGCTCTATTTCAAGCTCTGGCCCGGCGTCGCCTTCGACATCTACCCCGATCAGGTCGATTTCATGCAGTGGCTGCCGACCGGGCCGGAAACCTGCATGATCCGCGAAATCAGCTACGTCCTGCCCGATGATCGCCGCGAGATGCGCGCCGCGCGTTATCTCAACTGGCGGATCAATCGGCAGGTCAATGCCGAGGATACGCAGCTCATCACCCGCGTGCAGGCGGGCATGGCCTCCCGCACATTCTCCGTCGGGCCGCTGTCCGACAAGGAAGTGTGCCTGCGCCACTTCTGCAAGCGCATCCGCGAACTGATCCCAGAGGCCCGCCAGAGTGAGCGGCCCGCATCCGGCTGGAGCCAAAAATGACCCAGAAATACGATGCAGTCATCATCGGCGGCGGCCACAACGGCCTCGTCTGTGCGTTCTATCTCGCCCGTGCCGGGCTGAAGGTTCGCATCCTGGAACGCCGCGACGTGGTGGGCGGCGCGGCGGTGACGGAAGAATTCCACCCCGGTTTCCGCAACTCGGTGGCCAGCTACACCGTCAGTTTGCTCCAGCCCAAGGTGATCGCCGACATGCGGTTGGCCGAGCATGGCTACCGCGTGATCGAACGGCCGATCTCCAACTTGCTGCCGCAGGAAGACGGTGGCTATCTGAAGCTGGGCGGCGGGCTGGAGCGTACGCAGGCCGAATTCCGCCGCTTCTCCGCGCACGATGCCGAAGTGCTGCCGGCTTATTACGATTCGCTGGAAGTCGTGGCCGAAGTGCTGCGAGATCTGGCCCTGAAGTCGCCGCCCAATGCGGGCGACGGCTGGCGCGGACTGATCGACGCGGCGCTTCAGGGCCGCAAGCTGGCCGGCCTCTCGATCGAGGCACAGCGCGATGTGCTGGACCTCTTCACCAAGTCCGCCCGATCGCTGCTGGACGGCTGGTTCGAGAGCGAGGCAGTGAAGGCCGCTTTCGGTTTCGACGCGGTAGTCGGCAACTATGCCTCGCCCGATACGCCGGGCAGTGCCTATGTCCTGCTGCACCACGTCTTCGGCGAAGTGAACGGCAAGAAGGGCGCCTGGGGTCATTCGGTCGGTGGCATGGGCAATATCACCCGGATCATGGGCGAAGTCTGCCGCAAACTGGGCGTGGAGATCAGCCTGGAAAGCCCGGTGGATCAGGTGCTGGTCGATGGCGGCAAGGTTGCCGGCGTGCGACTGGAAAGCGGCGAGGAGATTGCGGCAACGCGCGTCATCGCCAATGTCGGGCCCAAGCTGCTCTACGGCAAGATGATCGCGCAGAGCGACCTCAATCCCGATTTCCAGCGGCGCATGAAAGGCTTCAAGGCAGGCAGCGGCACCTTCCGCATGAACGTGGCGCTTTCCGAACTGCCGAAGTTCACCTGCCTGCCGGAGCCGGGGGAGCATCACCAGTCCGGCATCATCATTGCGCCGACGCTCGATTACATGGACCGCGCCTTCCTGGACGCGAAGACCCATGGCTGGTCGAAGAAGCCGATCGTGGAGATGCTGATCCCCTCCACCGTGGACGACAGCCTTGCGCCCGAAGGCCAGCATGTCGCCAGTCTGTTCTGCCAGCAATTCGCACCGGAACTGCCAGACGGCCGCGACTGGGATGCCGAAGAGGACAAGGCGGCCGACACCATCATCGCTACGGTGGAGGAATATGCGCCCGGCTTCCGTGCCTCGATCCTTGGCCGGCAGGTGCTCAGCCCGAAGGGGCTGGAGCGCAAGTTCGGCCTTGTCGGCGGTGACATCATGCACGGCAACCTGACGTTGGACCAGATGTGGTCGGCACGGCCGGTGCTGGGCCACGGCGCCTATCGCGGGCCGATCAAGGGCCTTTACATGTGCGGGTCCGGCAGCCACCCCGGCGGCGGCGTGACGGGTGCCCCCGGGCACAACTGCGCGCATGAGGTAATTGCGGACAAGGGCCGTTTCGGCCGCTTCCATTGATGGTGGAACTGCCCTCGAAGCCCGACCCGTCCGGCTTCGAGGGCAGTTCACCCCCTATTCGGTTGGCATTGCCGGCGAACACCCTCAGGTAACCGGCAAGGTCGCCAACTGCCCGGATTAGCGTTTGTCCAGAACCTTCATCGCCGATGCGTCGCGCAAGTCCGCCGCGATTTCGATCGCTCGGGTCATCTGCATCCTCGGCGTCGTCTACGTCCATGCATGGACCGGCTTGACCGGTTACGATCTGCAACTGGCCAAGGGCAGCCCGCAGGAAGACTTGCGCTGGGTGCTGATGGATGTGTTCGGGCGCAGCGCGGTTCCGTTGCTGGGCCTGATATCCGGCTGGCTGGTCGCTTCATCCAACCGCACGCGGGACTGGCCTTCGCACGTGGCGCGCAAGGCGCGGACGATCCTGCTGCCGATGGTGTTGTGGAACGTGCTGGCCCTGTTGTTCGTATCGGGCACCGCGTGGCTGCTGAACCTGCCCGCCCCTACACCGCATTCGCTGGGCTGGGTGTTCGAGGAAGTCTTCGTCGCCAGCCGCAATCCGGACGTGAACGTGCAGATGCCATTCCTGCGCGACCTGTTCGTCTGCATGCTGGCCGCGCCGCTGCTGGTGCGCCTTGCCAATCCCTGGCTGATCGCCCTCGCCTCGATTGCCGCGATCTGCCAGATCCTGGGCCTGGGGGCGCCGGTGTTCATGCGCGCGTCGATCCCGTTCTTCTTCCTTCTCGGCATTCTGGCGCGCCGGGGCCACGTGGCCGATCGCATTGCCGCATGGCCGCTGGCCATGGCCATTGTCCCGTTCGCGGCGCTGACCTGCATCCAGCTCTATGGCACGCTTCACCTGGACATCGATCCGGCTACGCCTTCGGCCACCACGCTGGACCTCGCCGTCAGGATTGCCGCGGCGGTGACGTACTGGCGCCTGTCATGGGCCTTGTCTGACAGCCCCGCCCGCGCGTTCCTGTTGCGGATCGAGCCGTTCGCGTTCTTCCTGTTCTGCTCTCACCTGATCCTGATCTGGCTGGGCGGGCCGCTGCTGGGCGCACTGTTCGGCAAATTGGGCACGCCGCTCTACCCGCTCTATCTGCTGGCCCAGCCGCTGATCGTGCTGCTGGCGGTGATCCTGATCGGCACCGCCATGGTGCGGGCGGCGCCCGGCCCGGCCCGCGTGCTGAGCGGCGGGCGCCTGATGGCAGCCTAGAGCAGTTGATCCAATTGCATTGGATCAACTGCTCTAAGTTTTTGGTTTATCGCGTTTTCCGAGTCATCAGGTGATTCCACCTGATTAGAAAACGCTCAGACCTCAGCTACTTTTCGAGCACACCCGCTTTCATCACGTGGGAGACGTTTTCCAGCACGCTGATGTCGCGCAGGGGATCGCCCTGGACCGCGATCATGTCTCCATACTTGCCCAGCGCGATCGACCCCAATTCGTTTTCGTGGCCGATCAACGTCGCCGCGTCGATGGTGGCGGCACGGATCGCCTGCATGGGCGTCATGCCGTATTTCACCATGTAGGCGAACTGGCGGGCGTTCAGGCCGTGCGGATAGACGCCGGCATCGGTTCCAAAGCCCAGCTTCACGCCCATCTTCACGGCTTTCTCGAACCCGTCGCGCTGGGTCTGCGTGGTCTCCCGGTTCTTGCGCAGATATTCGGCGGGCCAGCCTTCCTTGGTGCCCTGCTGGTCGATCCAGTCACCGTCGTAGATGTCCATCACCAGCCAGACGCCGGCATCCTTGGCCATCTGCAGCCCCTCGTCATCGATCAGGCTGGCATGTTCGATCGAATGGACGCCCGAGCGGATCGCCGCCTTGATCCCTTCCGCGCCGTGGGCATGGGCCGTCGCGTAGGAGTGATGCTCCTTGGCCACGGCCACCGCCGCCCGCATCTCGTCCTCGGTCAGTTCCACCTGCCCCGGCTCGGTGCCGATGGCGAGGACCGCGCCGGTGGCGATCATCTTGATGAAATCGGCGCCCTGCTGGAACAGGAACTCGGCCTTGTCATGCGCGTCCTGCGCGTTGCGCACCACGCCGTAGCGCATGTCGGCCGGAAGCTGATCGTTGGGGATCACGCCGTTGAGTTCGCCGCCGCCGCCCGGCTTGGTGATATAGGCACCCGCCACGAACATCCGCGGCCCCGGCACGTCGCCCGCCGCAATGGCATCGCGCAGGGCGACATCGGTGAGCCCGCGATAGGTGCCGACATCGCGCACGGTGGTGAAGCCAGCCTCCAGCGTTACCTTGGCATTACGCGCGCCGATCAGCGCGGTAAGCTGGGGCGAAGTGCGGTAGGGCGCCGCCACGTCCGCGCTCTGCCCGGCATCGGCAAGATGCGTGTGCAAGTCGATCAGCCCCGGCAGCACCGTGTAGTTCGACCAGTCCACGTCCTTCGCGCCCGAAGGCGTCTTGCCGCAGGCTTCGATGCGCGTGACGCGGCCGTCGGTCACCGTCACGCACTGGCCGGTGCGCGTGGTCTGGTAGTCAACGTCGATCAACCGCCCGGCACGGACGTAGAGCGTGTCCGCGATGGCGGGCGTTGCCAGAACGCCCGCCATGATACCTGCCAGAAGCGCGCCGCGCTTCGCCCCGTTCATGCTCACTTGCTCGCCAGATCCTTGTACATCGACAGGTAGTAGGTAAGGCCGGGGCGGATGTTGATCAGCGAGATCCGCTCGTTCAGGCCATGCGCGAACTCGTCCGAATCCTTCATCATCGAGGCGCTGGCACCATAGCTGGGCACGCCGACCGCGCGATACCACATCGAATCCGATGCGCCCGACGCCTGCGAGGGGATGATCGGCACCGGCCCCCAGGCCGCCGTCACCGCCTTGCGCGCGGCGGCCACGAAATCGGGCCGCATCGGCGAGGCCGGGGCCATGGTGGAAATCGTCACCCGTCACGTCGCTGAACTTGGCGGCGGGCATCGCGGCCACCTTTTCCAGTTCGGCCATGATCTCCTCACGCGTGTGGCCGGGGAAGATGCGGCAGTTGATGTTGGCGGTGGCGCGCTGCGGCAGGGCGTTGCGCGCGTGACCGCCCGACAGCATGGTCGGCACGCAAGTCGTGCTGACGCGGCCCACGGTTGCCGGATCGGCGCGCAGCACTTCCAGCGCGGCGGGATCGTTGGGATTGGCCGCGAAATCGCGCATCGCCTTGGCTTTCTTCGGATCGGCTTCCAGCTTGGCCGCCTCGGTCCAGTAGGCGCGGGTCACGTCGTTGAGTTCGGGCTTGAACTTGTAGGCGCCGATGCGCGTCAGCACTTCGGAAAGCTGGACGATGGCATTGTCCGGACGCGGGGCCGAGCTGTGGCCGCCGGGGTTGGTCACTTCGATCTGGTAATCGATGTAGGTCTTCTCGGCGCCTTGCCAGGTCCAGTAGAGCGGCTTGCCGGTCTCTTCGGACAGGGTGCCCGATGAGCCATCGACATTGAGCACGAGTTCGGCGTTCTTCAGCTTATCCGCGATCAGCTTGGAGGTCGCCATCGTGGTTTCCTCATCGCCCGAATAGGCGATGACCAGCGAACGCTTGGGCTTGAAGCCTTCCTTGCGCAGCTGGATCATCGATTCCATCGCCAGCACCGCTTCGAACTTGGTGTCGCTGGCGCCGCGCCCGAAGAGGTAGCCGTTTTCCACCACCGGGGTGAAGGGATCGCGCTGCCAATCGGCCGCCTTGGCTTCCACCACATCCATGTGCGCGGAAACGACCAGCGGCTTCAGCGACGGATCGCTGCCCTTCCAGGTGGCGATCAGATAGGCGGTGTCCTTGTAGGGCACGATCTCGATATCGCTGGCGCTCCAGCCCGCTTCGATCAGGCGCTGCTTGAACAGTTCGGCCACTTGCGGGGTCTGGTTGCCCTCCCCTTCCACCGAACGCAGGGCGATGGCCTTCTTGGCCATGTCAAGCACGTGCGCCTCGGCATCGGGATACGCCTTGGGCGCGGCCTGTGCGGAAGTCGAAGTTAGCGCGATGGCGCCGAGCGACGCCACGGTAAGAAGGATATGCCTCATGGAAACTGCCCTGCCCTGAATGCGATTTTGCCCGAAGGTTCTGTTGCCGAGGACGACGAGAATCGCCCCCGATGTCAACACTCTGTCGCATTCGCAGGGGCGGCGCACCTGTTTTGGTGCGCCGCCGAAAAGTTCAGGCGCCCTCAGGCAATATCAAGCGCACCGGTCAGGTCTCCCGGTGCCACACCACCCGCTGCCAGCATCGCATCCTCGCGCATCTTCAGGCCTTCCAACTTCTCCAGACCGAAGCGGCGGGTGATGAAACGGGCGATGGAGCCGGTATCATAGATCGTGTGATCGACGGTGCCTTTCTTCGCGTGAGGCGAAACGATCACGGCAGGAATGCGCGTACCCGGTCCCCAGCGGTCGCCCTTCGGCGGGGCGACGTGATCCCACCAGCCGCCGTTCTCGTCGAAAGTCACGACGATCAGCATCTTGTCCCACTGCGGGCTTTCGCGCAGGGCATCGATGACGGCGGCGATATGCCGGTCACCCGCGTCGATGTCCGAATAGCCGGCATGCATGTTGAGGTTGCCCTGCGGCTTGTAATAGCTGACCGCCGGAAGCTTGCCCGCCGCAGCATCGGCCAGGAACTTGTTGGTGCGCGCGGTGCTGCCCTCGCCACCGTCACGCAGGAATTTCGCGCGGTCGGCCGTGCCGGGGGCGAAGCGGTCGTAATAGTTGAAGGGCTGGTGATGCGGCTGGAAGTTAGGGCGCGATGGGAACGAGGCATCGTTCATGTGCCCTTCCTGCGCGGCATTCCAGCCGCCGGCGTACCAGGCCCAGTCCACGCCCTTGGCCGAGAGCATGTCGCCGATGGTCTTGTGCTTCTGCGGCACCAGCGTGCTGCCGCTGGCGGCGTTGGCATAACCCGGCTTGTCCGGGTCCAGCTCATACGTCGGCGCGTAAGGCGGCAGCATCGTGTTGACCGCCCAGAAGTCGGGCGAAAGCGTGCTGGGGCCGAATACCGGCGGGCCGTCGATGGCGCTGGCGGGGGTCTTGGGATCGCGCTTCAGGCGCGTGCCCTTGGGGTCGCTGCCTTCCAGCTTGGCGATCTTCTTCGCGGCCGGGCTCTTGTCCGCATCGGGATAGAACGGCGGCTGCGCGCAGATCAGGTATTGGTGGTTGAGGAACGAACCACCGAAGGCACCCATGAAGAAGTTGTCGCAGAGCGTGAACTCCCGCGCGATCTGCCAGAGGCGAAGCTGGGCGCGCATGTCGCCGTAATGGCCCATGACCAGTGCGCCGCTGTCCCCCCAGGCGACGAACTGATCGTTGGCGCCGCCGTTGATCTGCATCTGGTTGTGGTAGAACGCGTGGACCAGATCGCGGGTGACGAGGCCATGCGGCAGCGGATCGCCTTCCGGCGTCTTCAGCGCGAAGGGGCCATTCGGGATCGGCGCAAGATCGTCCGGCCCGATCTGGTATTCGGTGTGCTCCACCACTTGCTTGGAGGGCACCAGGCCTTCCCAGACCTTGGGCAGCTTTTCCATCACCGATCCGTCACGGTCCCGCTGGCGGGTGCGCTCGGCCGGCACTTGCGACAGCGGTTGCTGAAGGCCCGGGAAGTCTGCGAAGAGGTTGTTGAAACTGCGGTTCTCCGCGAAGATCACCACCACCGTGTCGATCGCCGCATGCAGCTTGGCATCGCTGACCGGGCGCGCGGACGATCCCTTGGCGGGTTTCGCTTCGGCGGTTTCAGTCGCGCTGCCGGCAACGGCAGCAGCGCCCAGCGCGGCGGCAAGGCCACCCAGGAAATCGCGGCGGTCGGGATTGCCGGACTTCGGATCGGAATCGGACATGTGGGGGATCCTTGCGGGAATTGGAAAACCGGCACTCTGTGGGACGGTGACTGCCCCCGCGTCAACCGTCCCGCTCGGTAAATTTCAGGCCGTTTCGGCGGAGTTTTCAGGCCTTGGCAAAGCGCCGCTCGCCCCATTTGACGGCCAGCGTGGTGCTGTCGGTGTTGGCGGTCGTCCGCTCTGCAATGGTCGACATGAAGTGCCAGGTGCCGCGCACATGATCGGGCGTAACGTCCAGCGAGACATAGCCGCGGCGGCTGACATCGGTGAATGCCAGCCCCGGATTGGCCTGACGCATCGCCCCGGCCAGCGCGCTGGGTGCGGCGCCGGGCAGATAAGCTTCGTAGCCCGGCGAAGTGACCGAGTGCCCGGCATATTCCACGCCCACGGCCGCGCCGCTGCTGGAAAGTTCGTTACCCCAGGCGTTGTGGCTGTCGCCCGAAAGCACGACAAGGTTGCAGTCGGCCTCCCGTGCGGCTTTCAGCAGGCGTTCGCGTGCAGCCGGATAGCCATCCCACGAATCCATGTTGAATGGCAGGCCCACCTTGGCAGCGGCCGCGGCCGCCATCAGTGCGCCGCGCACCTTCGGATCGCCGCCAGCGGGAACGAAATCGGCCAGAGCGGCGGGTGATTTCAGCGAACCCATGACGATCTGCTGGGCCAAAATCTGCCAGCGCTTGCCCGCCTTGGCCGACGCGGCAAAGCCCTTGTAGAGCCAGTCCTCCTGCGTCGCGCCCATCAGCGTGCGGTCGGCCGACATCCAGGGCCCATCGCGGAACGCCAGCAATGCCTTGGCCACATCCTGCTGGCCCACGAAGGCAGAGCCAAGGTCCAGCTGCTTCATGCGTGAGGAGACGCGCGTTTCCGGCCGGAACAGCGTGGCCAGCGAACCGATCTCATAGCTGCTCCAGTCCGCGTCGGAGATCGGCATCCATTCGCGATAGGCCTTCTCCGCCGCCGCCTTGCGCACGGACCACGGGCCTTCGGTTTCCGGCTGGTGGTTTTCGGCACCGTCCTTGTAGGCGTCGTTGGCGAATTCGTGATCGTCCCACTGCGCGATCATCGGGAAACGGCGATGGAGCGCGCGCAAGTCCGGATCGAGGCGATAGCTGGCATAGCGCAGGCGATAGTCGGCCAGGCTGACGATCTCGTTCGCCGGTTCGATCGGGCGGCCCGCCATCGGATGATCGGGATATTCGCCCAGCTTGTATTCGTAGAAGTAGTCGCCGACGTGGACCATCAGGTCCAGATCGTCCCGCGCGGCGGCGTGGGCATAGGCGTTGAACCAGCCGAACGGCATGTTCGAGCAGGAGAACAGGCCGATGCCGAAGCGGTTCACTTCGCCCACCGGCAAGGTGCGGGTGCGGCCAACCTCGCTCATCGTACCATCGGGCGCGATGAAGCGGTAGAAGTACCACCTGCCCGGCTGCAATCCGGCCACCACCAGCTTGGCGCAGTTGTCGCGGGCGGGCGAGGCCACAACCTCACCCCCGCTCACTACCTTGCGAAAGCCATCGTCCTCCGCAAGTTCGCAGCGCAGCTTGGTTTCAGCACTGCCGACATAGCGCGTCCACAGCAGCACGGAGTTCGCGGAAGGCTCACCGCTGGCAACGCCATGGGTGAAACCGCGCGCGGTCAGGATCTGGGCAACGCCGGGCGTCGAAAGCGCGGCAAGGCCAAGGGCGCCGGCCTTGATCAGAAGGCGGCGGTCAAGTGCGAAGGTCATCGGGGGTATGTCCTGTCGGCTGAAGGTCAGTAACGCGCGGTGAATTCGATGCCGTAAGTACGCGGCTCGGCGGGAATGAAGGTCGGGTGGCCGAACGAACCGCCGGTGTTGCCGGCATCCAGCAGGTACTTCTCGTTGCCCAAGTTGCGCGCAAAGCCCGCGACCTGGAAGCGCCCGTCCATGAACGAGACGCCGCCGCGCACGTTCACCAAGGTCACCGCATCCTGGCTGATGAGTTCCGTGTTCGGGATTTCGAAGTAGATCTTGCTGCGGTAGGTCACGCTGGGCGTCAGGAACACGCTGGTGTTCTGGGTGACCGGCACGTTCAGGTTGAAGCCCGCCGCCCACTGCCACTTGGGCTGAAGGCGGAACTGGTCGCCCGCGTAGGCGCCATTGGAGGCATTGTCGTCGATGCCGCCGCTGATGAAGCCCACGTTGCCGAAGGCGCTCAGCCAATCGGTGAACTTCGCTTCCAGTTCGGCTTCTACGCCCAGGTTCGATGCCGAACCTGCGCTGCGGGTAACGGCCTGCCCGTTCTCGATCACCGAGACCTGGAAGTTGCTGTAATCGTCATAGTAGACGCCCAGCGATCCGGAGAAGATGCCCGCCGAACCCTTGATGCCCGCTTCGTAGTTCCACACCGTCTCCGCCCGGATCAGGTCGAGATCGGCAACCGGCCCGGCAGCGGCCGAAAGCTGCACCACCGGTGAGCGGCGACCTTCGGAGATCGTGGCGTAGAGGTTGAAGTTCGGCGTCAGGTGATAAAGCGCGTTGAAGCGCGGCAGCACGGCGGCATAGGAGCGCTGCGCATAGTAGGTCTGGCCATCGGTATCGACCAGCGGCAGCAGCGGCTGGCCATAGACCGGGGCGTCGGGCTGGTAGGCGGCATAGCCCGAACGGCGCTTCTCGATCAGCAGACGCGCGCCGGCGGTCAGTTCAAGCTGCGGCACCGGCTTGAAGGTAACGTCTCCGAACATCGACCACGACTGGTTGCGACCCTTGTTCTCATACCAGCTGGTATAGGGAACAGCGGCATAGGCGCCGCCCGTCAGGTAGGAGGTGGCCAGCGATCCGGTGGCCACGTTGGACGAATTCACGCAACCCAGCGCCGGGATGAGGTTCGCCGTGCACTGAAGGTAAGTGCCCACTTCCGAGGAGAACGGCACGTACTGGTAGCTGTCCTCGATGAAATAGTTCCACCCGAACGAGGCCCGCCACTGGTCGTCGCTGTAAGTGAAGCGGCCTTCGTGGCTTGCCTGCCAGCCCTTGGCGCGTTCGGCGAATTCCAGATACCACGCGGCCGATCCGTCGGCATCGAACACTTCCAGTGCGTCGAAATGGCGATAGCCGTTGACGGTAGTGAAGTTCCAGCCGTCCGCAAAATCCCAGCTGGCGGTGAGGTTCACGTCATAGACGTCGCGGTGGAGGCCCAGCTTGTCGCTGCCCAGAACCTGCGCCGAATAGGGCGATCCGCCAAGGTAGGCGGGGCCATAGAGGCCATCCACGGCCGTAGAGCCCAGATCTTTCGACAGGAACGGCGTGCCCGAATTGCGCTGGCGATCGTACGTGAAGACAAGATCGGTGGTGAAGTTGCTGGTGGGCGTGAAGCGCAGCGATCCGCGCAGGCCAAGCTGGTCCTGCGCATAGAGATCGTCCTGATCCGGTGCCAGGTTCTTCACATAGCCGTCACGCTTCTTCCACTGCCAGGCGATGCGCCCGGCGATCACGTCATTGCCGGCGTTGACGAAGCCTTCCAGGCGATAGGCGTTCAGGTTGCCGTAGCCGCCCGTCACTTCCGCCGAAAGGCCGGGCTGCGGCTTGGCGGAAACCAGGCTGATCGCGCCGATCGTGGCGGCCGTGCCGAACAGCGTCGCCTGCGGCCCCTTCACCACTTCGATGCGGTCAAGATCGTAGTTGCCCTGATAGGCCCCGCGCGAGCGGGAGATGTCTATGCCGTTGTAATACAGCGTCACGCGCGGCCCCTGCTGCGCCGATCCGCTGTCGGACGTGATGCCGCGGATCACGAAGCCGGGGTTATTGGCGCTCTGGATCTGGATGTTCAGACCGGGAACATAGGCCGAAAGCTCGCCCAGATCGGTCACGCCAAGCTGGCGCATGCGCTCTCCGCTGGCGACGGACAGGGTGATCGGCACGTCCACCGCGCGCTGTTCCACTTTCTGTGCGGTGACGACGATCTGGTTCGAATTGCCGTCGGCAGCATTCGCGGCATCTGCCGGTGCGGCAGCCTCTTCGGCAAACGCCGCGCCCGGAATGCCGGCCAGTGCCGTGCCCGCCATCAATGTCGCGATGCAAATACCGAATTTCATTGCCATTTCCCCTGAGCCCTGAAGCGATTTCACGATCGGGGCGTTAACGGCTGGAAATGAAGCTTCAATGGCGATCCATCCCATACGGCGCAATCATGGGTGCATGTGATGCAAGTCACACAATTTCGCCGCCGCGCGACCTATCGACATTTCCCGGCAGATCACCTCCAAAGGCTTGTTGTTGCGAATGACTTGCATTAGCATACCATCCGAGATCAAAGCCGAGGGGAATCATGACCATGAAAGCCAAGACTGTCATCACGCCCCTTTCCCTCGCGCATGCAGTCCTTTCGTGCTGCCACCAGACCATCATCCTGCAACAGCACCCGCAACCGGGGGCGTCAAAATGAAGCCCAGCCTTGGCCTGGAGCCGCTGCTCGCCCTGCTGTCGGCCGGCCCGCTCGGCACCGCCGAATGGACATTGCCGCATTCCGACGTGCAGATCGTTCCCGCCCCCGATGGCCATCTTTACCGCCTGCTGGTCTCCTGGCCCGTGGGCGAGCCGCCCGCACAAGGGTGGCCGGTGCTCTGGCTGCTGGACGGGGAAGACAACTTCGCCATCGCCACGATGACGGCCCGGCGCTTTGCCGACGTGCATCCGGAAATCGGCAAGGGCGTGATCGTCGCCATCGAATCCGGCCACCGCGATCGGCGTGTGGAAGACTACACACCGCCCTCTCCCGGCTACGCGATCCCTAACGGCTTTCCTGCATGCGGACTTCCAACCGGTGGGGCGGAGCGCTTCCTCGATCTGATCGATGAGGTGTTCCGCCCACTGGTAGAGGGCCGCTGGCATCTCGATCCCGCGCGCCAGACGCTGGCGGGGCATGGCTTCGGCGGGCTACTGGCGCTGCACGCCATGTTCACCGGCAGGCCCTACTCGACGGTCGTCGCGGTAAGCCCCTCGCTCTGGTATGGCGGCGGCAGCCTGGCTGCTGGCGAGCGCAGGGCCGATCCCTGCCTGAAGGCGCGGCTGCTGGTGGTCAACGGCATGCAGGGCAATGACTTCGACGATCATGGCGGGGCTGCGGCGGAAGCGCTCGTCACCCGCTGGCAGAGGCGCGGCGCGGAGGCGGAGCACCTCTCGCTGGATGGAAAGAGCCATGGATCGACGATGCTGGCCGCGATGGGCGCCACCGTCACCACGGCATTCTCGGCAGGGCGCTGACGCCTGCTGGCGACAGCGCCCAAGGCCATCCATCAAATAACGCGTCTTTCCAGAACGATGGCGGCCGCCAGCGGGAATTTCCCGGGCAGACAGGGACGCCCCCGTTTGGCAAGCCGCGCATGTTGGAGTATGGAACATATAGTGAACAATTGAGCGATTCGGATCATGGCGGTCAAGACCTTCAAACTGGCCGAAAAGGTCATCGAACGCCTCCCGCAGGCCGATGGCGGCGCCTTGCCCGCGCTGGACGCGGGCCACTTGCACGAAATCCACGCAGGCGGAAACGACCGGGCGACCGCCCTCGCCTTTGCATTGAACCGCAGCGGCCTTGATCCGAACGGCGCGGTCGTACTTGTGCGCATGTCGCGCACATCGCCGCGCGCCGTGCCCAATGGACAGGGATTGGCTCTGCTGGGGATGCGGCCTGCCCGCCTGCTTCTGGTGGAAACCGAAAACGAACTCGACCTCCTGCGCGCCGGACTTGAAGCCGCCCGCTGCCCGGGGGTGGAACTGGTCCTGCTGGAAACGCAGGGGACTTTCGCGAAGTACGACCTGACTGCCAGCCGAAGGCTCGCCCTGGCGGCGGAACAATCGCGCAATCGGGTGATCGTGCTGCGCCAGGATGCCGAGCCGCGATCCAGCGCCGCGCAGACGCGCTGGTCCATCTCCAGCGCTCCTTCCATCCCGCTGGAAGCCGATGCGCCCGGATGGCCCGCGATGGAGGCACGGCTGCTGCGCTGGCGTGGAGGGGCCGCAGGCCGCAGTTGGCGGCTGGAATGGAATACGGATCATGGAACATTCCGGAATACGGACGAAGGCAGGGACAGGGACGAAAATGGAGGCGACGTCGCGCCAGTGCCTGGCGCTGTGGTTCCCCTATTTCGCGTGCGAGAGGGTGCGGATGGCGGCGGGCCTGACTATCCTCGCGCCGCCTGACCCACTCGCCCTCGTATCGCGCACCGGCAATGCCCTGCGCCTATCCGCCGTGGATGCCTTCGCCGTAAAGGCGGGGCTGGAAACCGGCATGACGCTTGCCGACGCGCGGGCGCGCTGCCCCACGCTCGTGACCAAGCCGGCCGATCCGGTGCTCGACGCGCGGGAGCTTGACCGGCTGGTCAGGGCGATGGTGCGCTTCACCCCGATGGTCGCGGCCGATCCGCCCGACGGCATCGTGCTGGACGTAACCGGCTGCACGCATCTGTTCGGCGGAGAAGGCGAGCTGGCGCGACAGGCCATGGCGCTGGCGGGCCATACCGCGCGCTACGCCGCCGGCCCGAACGCCACGGCCGCCCGAGCATTGGCACGACATGGCGGCGGGAATGGTGCCAGGAACGGAGACGTGCAGGCGCTTCCGGTCTCGGCTCTGGAACTGCCCGAGGATGCCCTGGCCGCCCTCCGCCGCGCGGGGCTGCAGCGGATCGGCGATCTCTCCCGCCGTCCGATGCAGACGCTGGCCGCGCGCTTCGGGGAGGAGATGGTTACCCGCCTGCGCCAGATCCTGGGCGAGGCTGCCAGCCCGATCGCTCCGCGCCGCATCTCCGCGCCGATCCGGCTGGAAACCCGCTTTCCCGAACCGCTCATCCGCACCGACGACGCGCTCGATGCCGTGGAGGATTTGCTGGAACAGGCCGCACGGGACATGGAGGCGCGCCAGCTTGGCGGCCGCCGTTTCGCCGTCACCCTATGCCGCAGCGACAATGCGCGGCGTCGGCTGGTGGTCGATACCGGCCGGCCCGAACGCGATCCGGCAATCGTCCTGCGGCTGCTGCATGAGCGGATCGACACCCTGTCGGACCCGCTCGATCCCGGTTTCGGCTTCGATTCGATCGAACTGGCGGTCTCCCGCACCGAGCCGCTGGCCGCCCGGCAGATGGCGCTGGAAGGTTCGCGCGAGGAAGCGAGCGACGACCTTTCCGCGCTGATCGACCGGCTCAGCGTCCGCCTCGGCCCCAATCGCGTCCTCCGCTTGACGTCTTGCGACCGGCATTTGCCCGAAGTCGCGCAAAGACTGCTGCCCGCAAGAGAGGCAAAGGCAGCGGACTGGCCCGTAGAGGAAGTTCTGTTGCCGCGCCCGGCGCTGCTGCTCGATCCACCGCAGCCGGTGGATGTGATCGCCGGCGTGCCCGATGGCCCGCCGCAGCGCTTCCGCTGGAAGGGTAAACTCCATGAAGTCCGCCTGGCCGAAGGGCCGGAGCGGATCGGCGCGGAATGGTGGCGCAAGCGGACCGGCCACCTTGTCGAAGGCAAACAGCCGACCCGCGACTACTATCGGATCGAGGATGCGCAGGGCCGGCGCTACTGGCTCTTCCGCCATGGCCTGTTCGAAGAGACGCCCAACCCGAAGTGGTATCTTCACGGCCTGTTCCCATGATCGATCCGCCGCTTTTCATGGAACCGGTGGCCGCCAGCAACTTCAGCTTCCTGCGCGGCGCATCGCATGCCGAAGCTATGGTGGCCCGCGCCCATGCGCTGGGCATGACCGGCATCGGCATCGCCGATCGCAACACCGTGGCTGGCGTCGCCCGCGCGCAAAGGGCGTGGAAGGAACTGGGCGGCCTTTGCAGCGGGTTCCGGCTGATCGTCGGCGCCCGGCTGGTCTTTGCCGATGGCACGCCCGATATCGTCGCCTATCCCATGACCCGCCATGGCTGGGGCCGGCTGACGCGCCTGCTCACCAAGGGCAATCTGCGCGCGGAAAAGGGCAATTGCATCCTGAACCTGCCGGACCTGCTGGCCCATGCGCAGGGCATGGCGCTGATCGCGATGGATGGCGACGCCGCCCTGCTCGAATCCCTGCGCGCAGCGGCGCCTAGGCTCTGGCTTGCCGCCGGCATGCCGCGCGGGGGAAGCGATGCCCGACGTCTGGCCCAGCGCATGGCGCTTTCCGCACAAACCGGAGTGCCGTTGATCGCCACCAATGATGCCCTCTACGCCTTTCCCGACGACAGGCCGATGCAGGACGTTCTCACCTGCATCCGCGAGGGTGTGACGATCCAGACTGCCGGTCGCCGCCTTGCCCCCAATGCAGAGCGGCACCTGAAGCCCCCGGTGGAAATCGCGCGCCTGTTTCGCGCCTGCCCCGATGCGCTGACGGCCACGCAGGATCTGCAGGACTGCATCGCCTTCACGCTGGACCAGCTTGTCTACGAATACCCGCACGAGCCTGTGCCCGAAGGCTGGCAGCCGCAGGACTGGCTCGAACAGCTCGTGACCGAGGGCGCGAAGGCCCGTTTCCCGGAGGGGTTGCCACAGGAATACCGGGCCGTCCTTGATGAGGAATTCCGGCTGATCCGGAGCAAGAACTACGCCTGTTACTTCCTGACCGTCCACGACATCGTGCGCTATGCCCGCAGCCTGGAGCCGCCGATCCTCTGCCAGGGTCGCGGATCGGCGGCCAATTCGCTGGTCTGCTACCTGCTGGGCGTAACCCCCATCGATCCGGTGCGGGAAAAGCTGCTGTTCTCCCGCTTCCTGTCCGAAGAGCGCGACGAGCCACCGGATATTGACGTCGATTTCGAGCATCAACGGCGCGAGGAAGTCATCCAGTATATCTACGACCGATACGGCCGCCATCGGGCGGGTATCGCCGCCACCGTAATCCGCTATCGCCAACGCAGCGCCATTCGTGAGGTTGGCAAGGCGCTCGGCCTGACGGAGGACGTGACGAGCCGCCTTTCCGGCACGATCTGGGGAAGCTGGGGCGGAGAGGAACTGCCCGAAAGCCGTCTTGCCGAGGCCGGATACGATCCTGACAACCCCGAACTCGCACGCCTGCGCGACATGGTCGGCCAATTGCTCGAATTCCCGCGCCATCTCTCCCAGCATGTCGGCGGCTTCGTGTTGAGCGAGGGACCGCTGGAGGAACTGGTCCCGATCCACAATGCCGCGATGGAAGACCGCACATTCATCGAGTGGGACAAGGATGACCTCGAATCCCTTGGCCTGATGAAAGTCGACGTGCTGGCGCTCGGCATGTTGACCGCGATCCGCAAGAGCTTCGACCTGCTGCGCGATCATCGCCTGCAAGACCTGACGCTGGCCACCGTCCCGCAGGAAGATGAGGGCACCTACAAGATGCTCCAGAAGGGAGACAGCATCGGCACCTTCCAGGTCGAAAGCCGCGCCCAGATATCCATGCTGCCGCGCATGAAACCGGCCGAACTCTACGATCTGGTCATTCAGGTCGCCATCGTCCGCCCCGGCCCGATCCAGGGCGGCATGGTCCACCCCTACCTACGGCGCCGCAATAAGGAGGAAGAGGTCGTTTTTCCGGGCCCGAAGGGTGAGATGGAGAGCGTTCTCGAAAGAACGCTGGGCGTACCGCTGTTCCAGGAACAGGCGATGAAACTGGCCATGGTCGCGGCCGGGTTCACCCCGGCCGAAGCGGACGGGTTGCGCCGCGCCATGGCCACGTTCCGCCACAACGGCACCGTCCATCATTATCAACCCCGGCTGATCGAGGGCATGGTGAGCCGAGGCTACCCCCGCGAATTTGCCGAACGCTGCTTCGAACAGATCAAGGGCTTCGGCGAATACGGCTTTCCCGAAAGCCACGCGCAGGCCTTTGCCTGGCTGGCCTATGTCTCGTCATGGCTGAAGTGCCATTATCCGGCGGTGTTCACCTGCGCCCTGCTCAACAGCCAGCCCATGGGCTTCTACGCCCCCGCCCAACTGGTGCGCGACGCGCAGGAGCATGGCGTCGAAGTGCGCCCGATCGACGTCAACGCCAGCGAATGGGACAACACGCTGGAAGGCGAACGCATCCTGCGCCTGGGGCTGCGGCAGATCGACGGTTTCCGAGAGGAATGGGCGGAAAAGCTGAAAGCGAAACGCGCCGAACGCCCCATCTCCTCCATGGAGGACATCGCCCGCCGCGCGGAACTGCCCGCCCGCGCGCTTCGCCTGCTGGCGGATGGCGATGCACTGGGGTCGCTGGGGCAGAGCCGGCGCGAGGCGGGTTGGGAAAGCCGCCGCGTCCCCCCCATGCAATTGCCGCTGTTCGCCGCGCTGGACAGCCCCGAACTGGGCAAGGAACCGGAAGCCCCGCTTCCCGCGATGTCGCCATCGGAAGAGGTTCTTGCCGATTACCAGACGCAGCGGCTTTCGCTGAAAGGCCACCCGATGCAATTCCTGCGCGATCATTTCGCGCGTCGGGGCGTGGCGAATTGCGCCACGGTCAATGCCGCGCGCGACGGCACGAAAGTGCAGGTGGCCGGCGTGGTGCTGGTGCGCCAGCGGCCGGGCAAGGGCAATGCCATCTTCATCACGATCGAGGATGAGACCGGCGTGGTCAACGCGCTGCTCTGGGCGCGCGAAATGGAACCGCAGCGCCGCGCCCTGATGGCGGCCCGCCTGATGGTGATCGAGGGGGAAGTGCAACGCAGCAAGGAGGACGTCGTTCACCTGATCGTCAAGACCATCACCGACGCCACCGATACCCTGGACATGCTGTCGCACACCCAAAAAGCCAAGTTCGACCACGAACGCGGCGACGAGATCGACCATCCAAGCCACCCGCGCGAGAAGGGCCCCGGCTCTACCGCCCGCCATCCCCGAAACGTGCGGATCCTGCCGCGATCACGCGATTTTCATTGAATGCGCAAACAAATTCGAAATGTCGCTGGATAAGGGATCCCGGTGCGCAGCATAGGGTGTCTGATAGCGGAGTGAGCCGCGATCAAGGGACGATCGGCGCCGTTCCATTCGGCGCCGCTTCTATAGCGACGGATCCCTGCAAGAGATCGATAGCCATCTGGACGTGGACGGCAATGCGCTGCTGTCCGGCGAAATCCAGTAGGGCCAGGGCTTTCTCCAAATGTTCCAGAATATCTCGCGCACCATCCAGCGAGATTTTTTGCCCACCCATTGTCACCCTCCATCTGCGTGCCGGAGGCTAACATGCATACCGCGGGAATACGACCCACACCCGTGGTATATTTAGATATTCAGACAATTCCGAATATATTCGGCCATCATGGAATATCCTTTTGGGGTAAGGTTCACGAAGGTGCGCCTGCCATCCTTCTGATCCCCGCTCCGGACGACCATGCCCGCGTCAATCAGGATCCCGATCCATCGCAGCGCTGTCGTGGAGGGGACCGAAGACGCGACGCAAGCGGATGTGACCGAGATCCGGCGCCCCTCGCAAGTGGAAGCGAAAAGATCCAGCAGAAGATCCCAGGCCGGCTCACCGAATAGATGGCTGGGCATCAACGCATCCCGTTTGCGACGGCTGCGATAGATCTGCCGGGCAGCCTTGCCCAGTTGCGCGCGGCTCAATCCATCGACATTGATCGGAAACCCTACAATGTCTGGAACATATTGCTCGCTATCAGGTTCATGATGCGTCGGCACCAAGAACTGCAATCCACCGACAAGGCTGGAAAGCCTTTCCTCGATCGCATCAAGCCTATGATGAAAAACGCTCTCACTGATGTAAGCCGCGCCATCATCGTGATTACCATACCGGTTTTTATCTAGTGAGCCCACCACATTTGTCCCGAATGCCGCACTAACGAATGCAAGGCGAGATTGCACACAAGCTACAACGTTCAGAAGTTAAACCGGATGCAAAGTTGCAAAAACTTAATCGGTTAAGCTTCGCTGGTGACCAACAATCCGCCGTCTCAGGTCGTCCCGACCGCTTGCCGTCATGCCGTTGATTGCATTTTTGGCACCAGCAGGCGCGATGATCATGGCCGTCAGACTGACTGAAATCAAGATACATCCCAACCTATGGAACGCGATCCTAAAACAGCGCAGGAGCGGGACGAAAACTGCTCCAGGCGCGCCCGATCAGCCTCCTCCACCGTCACATCAACCCAACTGCACACCAAAAATCGCATGGCACGGCATCAATTGTGCAATCCGGGATTGATCGGAAGGGGGTGGGTAGTTATCGGAATGCCCAAGGAATTCGGCCGCCCCCCGATTTTCCCATCAAGGGAGGGGTAGCCATTTTCCATATGCGGCCAAAACCGCAGTGGCCCCGTAGCTCAGCCGGATAGAGCGACAGATTCCTAATCTGTAGGCCGCGCGTTCGAATCGCGCCGGGGTCACCACTTCCTTCACATTGCAGATCGCGCCGCGACCCGCTCTTCGGGCGGCGCCTTGCCCATGCCCCGGAACGACCGGAACATGGGCATGAAGCGGCGCGACTTATGCCGTGGCCGGCTGCGGGCGATTGGCGATCAGGTTTTCGACCACCGAGGGATCGGCCAGCGTCGAGATATCGCCCAGGTTCGAAAAATCGTTCTCGCCGATCTTGCGCAGGATGCGGCGCATGATCTTGCCGGAACGGGTCTTGGGCAGGCCCGGCGCGAACTGGATCACGTCCGGCGTGGCGATCGGGCCGATCTCGTGGCGGACCCACTGGATCAGTTCCTTGCGCAGCGCCTCGTCCGGCTCGATTTCGGCATTGCAGGTGACGAAGGCATAGATGCCCTGCCCCTTGATCTCATGCGGCATCCCCACCACCGCCGCTTCGGCAACGGCGGGATGCGCAACGAGGGCGGATTCGATCTCCGCCGTGCCCATGCGGTGGCCGGAAACGTTGATCACGTCATCGATGCGGCCGGTGATCCAGTAGTAATCGTCCTCATCGCGGCGGCACCCGTCGCCGGTGAAGTAATAGCCGGCGAAAGTGGTGAAATAGGTCTGAAAGAAGCGATCGTGATCGCCCCAGACGGTGCGCATCTGACCCGGCCAGCTGTCGGCGATGACCAGGCAACCGTCGGTCGCCCCCTCCAGTACGGTGCCGTCGTTGTCCAGCAGCATCGGCTTCACGCCGAAGAGCGGCTTGCTGGCGGAACCGGGCTTCAGCGCGGTGGCACCGGGCAGCGGAGTGATCATGGCGCCGCCGGTCTCGGTCTGCCACCAGGTGTCGACGATCGGGCAGCGGCCCTCACCCACCACCTTGTGATACCATTCCCAAGCCTCGGGATTGATCGGTTCGCCCACGGAACCCAGCAGGCGCAGGCTTTTGCGGCTGGTCTTCTTCACGAAGTCGTCGCCCTCGCGCATCAGCGCACGCAGCGCGGTGGGGGCGCCGTAGAAGATCTCCACCTGGAACTTGTCGACCACCTGCCAGAAACGGCTGGCGTCCGGGAAATTCGGCACGCCTTCGAACATCACCGTGGTCGCGCCGTTCATCAGCGGGCCGTAGACGACGTAGGAATGGCCGGTCACCCAACCGACATCGGCGGCGCACCAGTAGACCTGACCAGGGCGATAATCGAAAACGTACTCATGCGTCATCGAGGCCCAGACCGAATAGCCGCCGGTGGTGTGCAGCACCCCCTTCGGCTTGCCGGTGGAGCCGGAGGTGTAGAGGATGAACAGCGGATCTTCCGCATTCATCTCCTCGGGCGGGCAATCGGCGGACTGTTCGGCGACGGCGGCAGCCCAGTCGATATCGCGGCCCTCCACCTTCGGCACGTCGGCGCCGGTATGGGCAAGGACGATCACGTTCTCCACACCGGGGCAGGCCTTCAGCGCTTCATCGACATTGGCCTTGAGGGCAACCTTCTTGCCGCCACGCAGCCCCTCGTCGCTGGTAAGGACGATGCGGCTGTCGCAGTCCTGGATGCGGCCGGCGAGTGCGTCGGGAGAGAAGCCGGCGAAGACGATCGAATGGATCGCGCCGATGCGGGCGCAGGCCAACATGGCGACGGCAGCCTCGGGCACCATCGGCAGGTAGATGGTGACGCGATCGCCCTTCTTCACGTCCCGCGCCTTCAGCAGGTTGGCGAAACGGCAGACCGATTCGTGCAGCTGGCGATAGGTGATGCGGCGTTCCGGATTTTTCGGATCGTCCGGCTCCCAAAGGATCGCAATGTCATCGCCACGTGCACTTAGGTGCCGGTCGAGACAGTTGGCGGAAAGGTTCAGCGTGCCGTCGGTGAACCAGGAAATTCCGAAGTCCGCCTCGTAAAAGCTGGTCTGCTTTACGACGCTGAACGGCTTGATCCAGTCGAGCCGCTGGGCTTCCTCGCGCCAGAAACCATCGGGATCATCGATGGAGCGCTGGTACATCTCAACATAGCGCGCCTCGTCGATCAGGGCGTTCTTCGCCCATTCCGCGGGCACGGGATAGATGGCCTCGGCCATGATGTATTTCTCCTCTCCGGTGGAGCTTTTCCGGCAATTGCGGACCTTCTGCCAGCATCTGGCAGGCGCGCGCAATCGCTTCGACAACAGACATTAGAGATTGGCGGAACGAGTGCCAGTTGCAACGGGCCAATTCGGCATTTCCGTCCGCCCAACGGTGTCCCGCAGTCGAGACGAAACGCAGCGCATTCGCGCACTTGCAAGCGCGCCTGCGAGGCCATGGGCGACATGCGACGGGGCCTGTGCTATCCCGGGCCCGCGCCGCGATCACGGCGGCGGGATTATGAGGGGAATGGAACTGATCCATATCAAGGCCACGCCCCTCGCCACGATCCAAGGTACCGGCACTTCTCGACCCAGCACTTTTCTGCGGAGTCTCGTCCATGTCCCTCAATGACGTCATCACCCTTTCCACCCGTTCCGGCATTGAACTCGAAGTCCGTCCCGCCAATGAGGGCGACGAAGCGGATCTGACATCCTTTTTCGAACAGGTGACCGATGAAGACCGGCGCTTCCGCTTCTTCGCGGCAGCCGACCGGGTGAGCGCACAGCAGATCGCGCCGCTGGTCACGGCCGATCACTTCCGCACCGAATCGTGGCTGGGGGTGAACAAGGCCAGTGGAGAGATCGTGGCGTCCGGCGTGCTTGCCTACGATGATTCGCTGGAAACCGCCGAAGTGGCGATTTCCGTGCGCGCCGATCACAAGGGCAAGGGCGTGGGCTGGGCCATGCTCGATTTCCTGGGCAAGCAGGCGCAGACCCGCGGCTGCCGGAAGGTGATGTCCATCGAAAGCCGTGAGAACAGCGCCGCGATCGAAGTTGAGCGTGACAAGGGCTTCACGCCCGAATCGTTCCCCGGAGACCCCACGCTGGTGGTGCTTTCCAAGACTTTCGGCTGATGGGTTCGCTCCGGTTCGGCGCTATTTGCCGGCCGTGCTAACCCCTTGGTAAGCCTGGAACTTGCAAGACAGCCGTCCATTTGGCGGAGGTTGTCTTGCAAATCGTTTCCCCCCACGACGTGGATCAGCTTGAACGCGGCGCACGCGTGGATCTTTCGCTGCTATGCGAAGTGCGCCAGGGCACCCGGCCCTGGAAAGTCGCCCGGTTGGAAGATCTTTCGCCCGGCGGCTTCCGCATCGCCTGGCTGCCCGATGCGCGCGAAGACATGCCGCTGCGCATCCGCATTCCCGGCCTTCAGATGCTGAACGCGCGAATCTGCTGGACCAGCGGCAACACCATCGGCTGCGCCTTTGCAGAGCCGCTCCATACCGCCGTCTTCGAACACATCGCCCGCGCTGCCGCTTGAGCATCTCACCTGCAAACGAAAAGGGCGGGCCCTTTCAGGCCCGCCCTTCGCATTTTCGCAGTAGGCCGCTGCCTCAGATGTGAATCGCGCGGCCGTAAGCTGCCAGAACCGATTCGTGCATCGCTTCCGAGATCGTCGGGTGCGGGAACACGGTCTGCATCAGTTCGGCTTCGGTCGTCTCCAGCGTCTTGCCGACGACATAGCCCTGGATCATTTCGGTCACTTCCGCGCCGATCATGTGGGCGCCCAGTAGTTCACCGGTCTTCGCATCGAACACCGTCTTCACGAAGCCCTCGGGCTCGCCCAGCGCGATGGCCTTGCCGTTGCCGATGAACGGGAAGGTGCCGGCCTTCACTTCGTAGCCCGCTTCCTTCGCCTTCGCTTCGGTCATGCCGACCGAGGCGATCTGCGGGTGGCAGTAGGTGCAGCCCGGAATGTTGTTGCGGTCAAGCGCGTGCGGATGGACGTCCTTGTTGCCCAGTTCCTGAGCAATCGCCTCAGCCGCGGTGACGCCTTCGTGGCTTGCCTTGTGGGCCAGCCATGGGCCTTCGACGCAGTCGCCAATGGCCCAGACGCCCTTGACGTTGGTGCGGCCGTAATCGTCGGTCTTGATGTGGAAGCGCTTGTCGGGCTCGATGCCCAGGTCTTCCAGGCCGATGTTCTCGACGTTCGGCACGATGCCGATGGCGACGATCATGTGGCTGAATTCCGCCGTCTCGGCCTTGCCGGCCTTGTCGGTGATGGTGACCTTCACGCCGTCCTTGCCAACGACCATGTCGCTGGTCTTGGCGGCGGTCTTGATCTTCATGCCCTGCTTGGTCAGCTGCTTTTCGAGGAACGCCGAAACGTCGGCATCCTCGACCGGCACGATGCGATCCATCATCTCCACGACGGTGACGTCAACGCCCATGTCGTTGTAGAAGCTGGCGAATTCGATGCCGATCGCGCCCGATCCAATGACCAGAAGCTTGGTCGGCATTTCCTTCGGCGTCATCGCGTGGCGATAGGTCCACACGCGGTTGCCGTCCGCCTTGGCGTTGGGCAGATCGCGGGCGCGGGCGCCGGTGGCGATGATGATGTGCTTGGCGGAGAGGGTTTCGGTGCCCTTCTCGCCCGTCACTTCCAGCTTGCCGGGGGCCACAAGCTTGCCGGTGCCCATGTGCACGGCGATCTTGTTCTTCTTCATCAGGTGCGTGACGCCCTGATTCAGCTGCTTGGCAACGCCGCGCGAACGCTGGACGACCGCGTTCAGGTCGGCCGTGATGTTGTCGGCCGCAAGGCCATAGTTCTTGGCGTGCTTCATCTGGTGGAACACCTCGGCCGAGCGCAGCAGCGCCTTGGTCGGGATGCAGCCCCAGTTGAGGCAGATGCCGCCGAGCAGTTCACGCTCGACGATGGCGGTCTTCAGGCCAAGCTGCGCGGAACGGATCGCCGCGACATAGCCACCGGGGCCCGAGCCGAGGACGATGACGTCATAGGTATCAGCCACTGTCTTACTTCTCCTGATCGATGACGCGCGGTTTGCCGAATTCGTTCACCGCGACGAAGGTGAACACGGCCTGCGTCACCTTCACTTCTTCTTCTTCGTGCCGATGGCGGCGCCATGCCTCGATGGCGATCGTCATCGAAGTGCGGCCAAGCCGCTTGATCTCGCCATAGACCGACACTTCGTCACCTACCTTTACAGGGAGATGAAACTGCATGCCGTCCATGGCAACGGTGACCGCGCGGCCGCGCGAACGACGGGCGGCGATCAGACCGGCGCCCATGTCCATCTGGCTCATCAGCCAGCCGCCGAAGATGTCGCCATAGGCGTTGGCATCGGCCGGCATCGCCGTGACCCGGATCACCGGGTCACGCGGGCAGCCACTGGTCTCGTCGTTCATTTCAGGCAACCATGCCCAGCGGCGTTTCGATGTATTCGCGGAAGGCGGCCATCAGGCGGGCACCGTCGGCACCGTCCACCGCGCGGTGGTCGAAGCTGCCGGTCGCGCTCATGACGGTGGCGACGCCCAGCGAATCGTCGGGCATGACCCACGGGCGCTTCTCGCCCGCGCCGACGGCGATGATCGTCGCCTGCGGGGGGTTGATCACGGCCGTGAACTGCTTGATGCCCATCATGCCCATGTTCGAGATCGAGGCGGTGCCGCCCTGATACTCGCCCGGCTGCAGCTTGCCTTCCTTGGCGCGCTTGCCAAGGTCCTTGGTCGCCTTCGCGATTTCGGAGAACGACTTGCCGTTGGCGTTCTGGACGATCGGGGTGATCAGGCCGCCGGGGATCGATACGGCAACTGAAACGTCGGCGCGCGCATATTTGATCAGCTCGTTACCGGCGAAGGTCACGTTGCATTCCGGCACATCGATCAGCGCGCGGCCCAGGGCCTTGATCAGCATGTCGTTGACCGAAACCTTCACGCCCTGCTTTTCGAGCATGGAGTTAATCTCGGCACGCAGGGCCATCAGCTTGTCGAGGCGCACGTCCACCGTGAGGTAGATGTGTGGCGCTTCCTGCATCGACTGGGTGAGGCGACGCGCAATGGTCTTGCGCATGCCCGACAGCTTTTCGACGGTGTGCGGAATGCGATCGTCCAGCAGAGCGCGGGTTTCCGGTGCCATTTCCACCGAAGCGGGCTTGGCTTCGCCAGCGGCGGCAACGGGCGCTGCGGCAGGAGCCGGAGCGGCAGCCTTCGGCGCGGCGGTGCCGGGCTGAGCGGCTTCGACGTCGGCCTTGACGATGCGGCCCTTGGGGCCGGTGCCGGTGACGGCGGCAAGGTCAACGCCCTTGGCAGTGGCAACGCGCTTGGCCAGCGGCGAGGCCACCACGCGGCCGTCCTTCGACGCCGGAGCGGCCGCAGGTGCCGAAGCGGCGGGAGCCGAGGCAGCAGCGGGAGCGGCGGCAGGCGCAGCAGCCGGGGCCGAGGCAGGCGCAGCCGCCTTGGGCGCGGCTGCAACGGCGCTGGCGTCTTCGCCTTCACCGGCGATCACGGCGATCACCGTGCCGACCTTCACGCCTTCGGTACCTTCGGGCACCAGAATCTTGCCGACGACGCCTTCGTCGACGGCTTCGAATTCCATCGTGGCCTTGTCGGTTTCGATTTCGGCCATGATGTCGCCGGAGTTGACGGTATCGCCTTCCTTAACCAGCCATTTCGCCAGTTTCCCCTCTTCCATCGTGGGGGACAGGGCGGGCATCTTGATCTCGATGGGCATGGAAGCTTGTGAGTCCCTTGTTATCCTGGGGAGGTGTGCGGGGTTGGCCTTTCCTTGGACAAGTTGCGCGCAGCATACAAGCGCCTTCGCAATCCTTTCGCCATTCGTGATCTCTTGCACGGAGACCTGAATGGCCCGATAAGCACCCTCCAAGGGGATCGAGGCAGGATCGGGGCGAAAAAACCATGCGCGTCTATCTGGTTATTGTAGACGAGACCGAGGAGGCGCTGGTCGCCCTTCAGTTCGCCGCCCGCCGCGCCGCGAAGACCGACGGCGTGCTTCACCTGCTGGCATTGGTACCCCCGCAGCCCTTCAATGCCTTTGGCGGCGTACAGGCCACGATCGAGGAAGAAGCGCGTGCCCGCGCCGAAACGCTGGTGACGGCGGCAGCCGGCAACCTGCTGTCGCAAGGCGCAAAAATGCCGGTGATCTCCGTCCGCATGGGCGAGGATATCAAGATCGTGCGCGAATATCTGAAGGAGCATCCGGAAGTGTCCGCGCTGGTCCTTGGCGCAGCGAAGGAAGGCGGGCCGGGGCCGCTGGTGGCGCACTTCACCGGGGCGGGCCTTGGCCACATGCCCTGCCCCGTCTTCGTGATACCCGGAACGCTCGATGCCGAAGCGATCGAGCGCCTGAGTTAGCACCCTTGGGCTAACCCCCGGATGTATCGGCTCCGGATCGGAGCCGATTGCCTCACTTCTTCTTGCGGCCCTGATGGCGGATGTTGTTCGGACGGCCACGCTGGCCGACGAAATGCTTGCCCTTCTTCTTGAGCGGCTGCGGTTTCCCGCGCTGCTCGATGCGACCGCCACCTTCTTCCAGCTCGAACTTCAGCGCGCCGGTCAGCGGATTCGCCTCGGCCAGCCGCAGACGCAGAATCTGGCCGACGGCATAGCTGGTTCCAGTGCTCTCGCCCTCAAGGACCTGCGCCTTCTCGTCATAGGCGAAGCGCTCATCGCCCAGGGTTGAGACCGGGACGAGGCCGTCACCGCCAAGGCCGATGATCGTTGCGAAGAAGCCGAACTTCTGCACGCCGGTAATGCGCGTATCGAATACGTCCCCCACACGGGCCGAGAGCCATGCGGCGACATAGCGATCGATCGTCTCGCGCTCTGCCTCCATCGCGCGGCGTTCAAAATTGCTGATCGCCTCGCTGACGCGGCCGAGATCGTCGCGATCACGCTCGGACAAGCCGGACAGCGCGGGAATATCGCCTTCCGGCTTCGGCTGTTCCAACCCATAGGCATCGACCAGCGCGCGGTGGACCAGAAGGTCGGCATAGCGGCGGATCGGCGAGGTGAAGTGCGCATAGGAGCCCAGCGCCAGGCCGAAATGGCCTTCGTTGCGCGGACCGTAATAGGCCTGCGTCTGGCTGCGCAGCACCGCTTCCATGATCAGCGCCTTCTCGCTCTCGTCCGCGATGTCCTTCAACATGCGGTTGAACAGGCCCGGCGTGATCACCTGACCCATCGCCAGCTTGCGGCCGAAAGTGGCGAGATAATCCTTCAGCGAAGTCAGCTTCTCCCGGCTCGGCGTCTCGTGGACGCGATAGACGACCGGCGCGACCTTGGCCTCCAGCGCCTTGGCGGCGGCGACGTTGGCGGAGATCATGAAGTCTTCGACCACGCGGTGCGCGTCGAGCCGTTCGCGGATGGCGATTTCGGCGATGCGGCCCTGATCGTCCAGCTTCACGCGGCGTTCGGGCAGTTCCAGTTCCAGCGGATCGCGCGCCTCACGCGCCTTGGCCAGCAGTTTCCAGCACGCCCAAAGCTGCTGGAGATGATCGGCGGCCCGGCCCTCATCGATGCGGGCCTGCGCCTCTTCGTAGGCGATCACTTCATCGATGCGAACGATCGCGCGCGTGAAGCGCCATTCGGTGACTTTGCCCTGCCCGTCGATCTTCAGGTGGCAGGCCATCGCCGCGCGGTCCTCGCCTGAACGCAGCGAGCAGACGTCGGCGCTCAAGACTTCGGGCAGCATCGGCACTACGCGGTCCGGGAAATAGACCGAGTTGCCGCGCCGCCGCGCCTCGCGATCGATATGCCCGCCGGGGCGAACGTAGAAAGAGACGTCGGCAATGGCGACGAGCGCGTCGAAACCACCCTGATCGTTCGGGGCCGCCCAGATCGCGTCGTCATGGTCGCGTGCGTCGGACGGATCGATGGCGACGATGGGCAGATGCCGCAGATCTTCACGCTTTTCGATGCTGAGTGGCATCTTCGCAGCGCGCTCCGCCTCGGAGATGGTATCTCCGTCGAAATGGTTGGGAATGCCGTGCTTGTGGATCGCGATCAGGCTGAAGGCCTTGGGCGCCAGCGGCTCGCCCAGCACTTCGGTAACCTTGACCGAAGGCCGCGCGGAACGACCGATCGGTTCGGCCAGCACCAGTTCGCCCTTCTCCGCACCGCCAAGGTCCGAGATGGGCGAGGAGTTGCGGATTCGCTTGTCGACCGGGGCCAGCCAGGCCTTGCCGCCGCCATCGATCTCGACCACGCCCAGCATCTGCTCCGAGCGAAGCATCAGCTTTTTCATCGGATAGGCACGCCATCCGGTGGGAGTCTCTTCGGTGCGCGCCAGCACGCGATCACCCTTCTTCAGCGCGGAACGGCCCTTCTCGATCAGGCGAATCCGTGGCGGCGGCGTGGCATCGTCCGGCGTCCACGTATCCGGAATGGCGATGGGTTCCCCCTCCTCCACCTCGACGATGCGCAGCACGGTCACCTTGGGAAGGCCGCCCATGCGGTGGAAAGCCGTGCGCTTGCCGTCGATCAGGCCTTCCTCGGCCATGTCCTTCAACAACGCCTTGAGCTGGATCTTCTCCTGCCCCTTCAACCCGAAAGCACGCGCGATCTCTCGCTTGCCGGCGGGTTCGGTGGCGTTCTGGATGAAATCGAGCACCTGCTGGCGCGTGGGCAGACCGGGCTCATGGCGCGGTTTCGACGTCTTGGGCGTCTTGTTCATGGGGCGAGGCATAGCATCGCACTTGGCGGCAAACGAAGGCAATTACAATATCAGGTTTGGCCGTACCAGTTTGGCCGCGCCCGCATCGGTAGCTCGGCCAGCGTTACGCTTCGCCTCAGTGCACGGCCTCTTTCGCCACCGCCTCGATCGGCGAATTCACCTTCTCCGCCATCTGGGACTTGATCATCAGCTGCCAGGAAGAAACGGCCAGCACACAAGCCAGCAGCGGCTGCAGCACCTTGTCCGGCGCGTGGGACGAAAGATAGCTGCCCACGATCACGCCGGGGATGGAACCGATCAGCAGATTGCCCAGCAGCACCAGATTGACGTCGCCGATGATCCAGTGGCCCGCGCCCGCGATCAGCGCCAGCGGCACGGCATGGGCGATGTCGGATCCGACCAGCCGCGAAACCTGCAGGCGGGGATAGAGCACCAGCAATACGGTAACGCCGATGGCCCCCGCGCCGACCGAGGAAATCGACACGGCAAGACCGATCACCGCACCCAGAATGATGGTTCCGGTGGCAACCTTCCCGGCGGGAACGGGCGGCTTGTTTTGCGAGATGAAACGCATCAGCCACTTGCGCGATGCCACGGCCACGGCGGTGACGAACAGCAGCAGCGCCAGCGAAAACAGGATCACGTTCTCGGTCGATTTGCCGATCTTGCCGACATAGGCCAGCACCAGCAGCGTCACGATCGCGGTTGGGATGCTGCCGGTCGCCAGGCGACGCACGATGGTCCAGTCCACCGTTTCGCGCTTTCCGTGAACGACGGAACCGCCGATCTTGGTAATCGCGGCGAACAGCAGGTCCGTACCCACCGCCGTCTGCGGATTGACGCCGAACATCAACACCAGCAGCGGGGTCATCAACGAGCCGCCGCCAACGCCGGTCAGACCCACGAGCACGCCGACCAGCAGGCCTGCAACCGCGTGCATCATGTCAAAAGGGTGGGTCATAGGCCGTTAACTCTTTCCAATGCCCTGCAAGGCACGTGTCGGGCATTGTGCCGACCATGATGCGCAAGGAAAGCCGCGGCTCTCCGGAACGCACCACAAGTCGCTACCCTCTCAAAATCGGATTTTCTACTCATTCACTAGAGAATGACAATAGGCGCAGGATAACCATCTTGATCCGGATTGATGCCTATTCCGGAGAGCCAAGAGGAGTATAGCCGCCGCCCGGTACGGCAGCGGCGACCGGGCTTTCGCTGCCGTCAGCAGCTATCGAATTCACGCCCAGAATCCAGTCGTCGCCACGCAACCCGTCGAGTTTAACGCTCGTCGCAGCGGTTTTTGCCACGACCGGCTGCGCTTCCCACTCGCTCGCGTCCGTCCTGCGGCGCCAGACCGAATAGGCGACCGCACCCTCTACAGGCTTCCAGGTGACGTCGGTCCAGGTCTTCACGGCGGCGTCGGCAGTGGGGATCGGCGGCATCGGCGCCTTGGCCAGCGCAGCCAGCGCGGCGATGTTCAGACGCGTGACGCGGGCAAGGTAGGGGAAATCCATCTCATCAATGGTGTCGCCGTACTTCTTGCCGTTTTCAACGCGCAGATCCTGATGCTGATGATCGTAATCCTCGATCGCGACCGAGAAGCGCACAGCAGGATTGCCCTGTTCCAGGAAGGGAAGCTGATCGCCACCCCTGCCCATGCGATCGGTGCGCCACACCTGCCGGACTTCCATCTTGTACTGCACGCCGCCGGAAAGGCCCGCGATGAAGCGCGAGATGTTGCGCGAAGGGCTGTCGTTCTCGCCCCCGAACCGACGCGCGTCGGCGCGGGTCTTGTCAGTGGCATCGGCACGCGGGCCTTCGGAGAACAGACGTACGTGGGTATCGTCCACCAGCCCGTCAGCACCGCGCGTACCGCCGACGATGTCGTTGTTCAGCACGGCCTTGACCGTCCAGCCCTGCTTCTTCGCATAGTCTGCCAGCAGCTTGCCGCCGTAGAGCCCCTGCTCCTCGCCCGAAAGCGCGGCATAGACGATGGTACCGGCAAACTTGCGCTTGGACAGCACTCGCGCGGCTTCCAGCACCAGGGCGGTGCCCGAACCATCGTCGTTGGCGCCGGGCGCGTCGCTCTTGATATCCATCACATCGGTCACGCGGCTGTCGATATGGGCCTCGACGATCACCACCTCGTTAGGGCGTTCGGTACCGCGCTGGATGGCGACGACATCGACCATCTTCACCGGCGACGGGATGCGCGTGCCGCTGACCATGCTTTCGGGCATCACCACTTCCAGGCAGCCGCCGCAGGCCTTGGAGGTCTTGCGGAACTCATCCGCCGCCCAGCGGCGCGCCGCGCCAATGCCGCGCTTGGGGTCGGTGTCCGACGACAGCGTATGGCGGGTGCCGAAAGAGACCAGCTTCTCCACATCCGCATGCATCCGGGCTTCCGAAACGTCCGCCGTCGATGCCGGAGCGTCAGCCGCCATCGCGGCGATCGGACTGAAAATGCTGGATGAAAGCGAAAGCGCGACCAGGATCTTATTGTTCATGACGCGCTTTTCGGGCCTTGCGCCCCGCTTGGCAAGACCCGAGCCTGCGATCAGAACCGAACTGGCGCTGCTCCATAGCGATTGGCGCTGGGCGTCGAAGGCCACACGCCGAAGACGATCACGATCAGAAGCGCCGCCCATCCCATCAGGCTGGCGCCGACGAACTTGGACTGAAACCCAAGAATTCCGGCCGGATCGGCTTCCGACATCCGGCTCATCGCGCCGATGATTTCGTCCATCTTAGACCAGATGAGCGCCTTGGAGGCAAAGGACAGAGCCAGGGCAATCAGTGCGATCCAGCCCGGCCGGTTCGAATCGTGCAGCCTGCGCATGAAGGCCGCAAGCAGCAGAAGACCGGCAATGACCGACACCACCGCGCTCAACGTCATCGAAGTGCGCATATAGCCGGCCATCTGTGCCATCATGCGGGCCTGAAGCTCCGTTTCCGATGCACCCTGCTGCGCCGCGCTGAAGGCCCCGCGCATCATGCCGCCCATCATCGGCATGGAGATCAGCATGCCGGCGGCATACTGGATGATGAACAGGAAGAGGACGTAGAACCAGAAGGTCTGCCGCGCATCGCGGCCCTTGAAGTTCAGCAGGTTCGACAGGTTGTACTTGATCGATCCCAGCACGCCCTCTTCCTTTCAGTTCATGGATTGAATCGCATCAGTAGGAACGCGCCACGTAGATGCGCTCCACCGAGGGGCGCCCGGTGAACACGCAAGTGCCGCTAACCGGCTCCTCACCCAGCGGCGTGTTGCGCATGGTCAGCTTCAGCGTCTTCAGCTTCTGCACCACGGCTTCCAGTTCCGCGCCGGTGGGGCGCGCCCATTCGACTTCGACCCAACCCGGATAGCGCTTGTCTTCCGAAAAGAACGCCGCAAGCTCGTCAAAGCTGCCAAGGCGGGTGACGTTGGCGTCGCGACGGTTCTTGGCTTCCGCATAGAGCGATGCCTGGAAGTCCTCGATCTCTGCCGCGGCGCGGGCGATGAAATCGTCCTTCGCCATGCCGACGAAGTTGGCCTTGGCCGCATCGTTCCACAGCTTGTCGCGGCGCAGCATCGAAACCTGCCCGCCCGCAGCATCGCGGCCGCCGATTTCGAGGATGAGCGGCACGCCCTTCTTCACCCAGGCCCAGCGCTTCTGCGTGGCCTTGCCCGGGCGCTTGTCCAGCAGGACGCGCACGGATTCGCCGAGGGCCGACTGCTTGACCAGCGCCTTGCGCAGTTCCTCGCAATAGGCGAGCAGCGCGGCGTCTTCATCGTTGTCGCGCAACATCGGCAGGATCACGATCTGGTGCGGCGCCACCATCGGCGGCACGCGCAGACCATCATCGTCGCCATGGACCATGATCATGCCGCCCACCATGCGGGTGGACGTGCCCCAGCTGGTGGTGTGCGCGTACTGCTGGGTGCCTTCCTTGTCCTGGTACTGGATGCCCGAAGCCTTGGCGAAGCCGGTGCCCAGATAGTGCGAGGTGCCGGCCTGCAGCGCCTTGCCATCCTGCATCATGGCTTCGATCGAGTAGGTCGACACCGCGCCGGGGAAGCGTTCGTTCTCCGGCTTTTCACCCGCGATCACCGGCATCGCCAGCTCGGTCTCGGCAAAGTCGCGATACATTTCGAGCGCGCGCAGCGTCTCTTCCACCGCGTCTTCGCGATTGGCGTGGGCGGTGTGCCCCTCCTGCCAGAGGAATTCGCTGGTGCGCAGGAACATGCGGGTGCGCATTTCCCAGCGCACGACGTTGGCCCACTGGTTCACCATCAGCGGCAGATCGCGCCACGACTGGACCCAGCGCGCCATGGCGGCACCGATCACCGTTTCCGAAGTCGGGCGGACGATTAGCGGCTCTTCCAGCTTGGCTTCGGGATCGGGCACGAGGCCACCTTTGCCGTCACCGATCAGGCGGTGATGGGTGACGACCGCCATTTCCTTGGCAAAGCCTTCGACGTGCTCAGCTTCTTTGGAAAAGAACGAAAGCGGGATGAACAGCGGGAAGTAACAGTTGGTGACGCCCGCTTCCTTGATGCGGTCATCCATCAGGCGCTGGATGCGTTCCCAGATGCCGTAACCCCATGGCTTGATGACCATGCACCCGCGAACACCGGATTCCTCAGCCATTTCAGCTTCGGAAATCACTTCCTGGTACCACTGGGCGAAATCGTCCTCGCGCTTGACGGAGAGGGCGTGGCGAATGGCGGACACTGGGGCTCTTCCTGCTTGCATCGATGCGGGCGGACCATCCGCCGCATTCGGGCCCGTCGCACCGGAAATCACCGGCGCATCGGGCCCTTGCGCAGACCCTTATTTGCCCAGCGCGTCAAGCCTCTTCTGGATTTCGGCCATCTGGTCGCGCAGCGCGGCAAGGTCACCCTTGTCTTCGGTGGGCGCAGCCTTGGGTTCCGGCTTTTCGGCGCCGGGCATGAAAGCGGCAGCGGCGGCCTTGAACATCGCCATGTTCTGTTCGGCCAGCTTGGCCAGCGGATTGTTGCCCAGGCTATCTTCGAAAGCCTTGTGCAGCTTGGTCTGATTGGCGCGAAAATTGTCCATCGACGCTTCGAGGTAGTGCGGCACCAGCGACTGCATGGAATTGCCGTACATGCTGATCAGTTCGCGCAGGAAGTTGACGGGCAGCATCTGCTCGCCGTTCGATTCTTCTTCCATGATGATCTGCGTCAGGATCGTGTGGGTGATGTCGGTCCCGGTCTTGGCGTCGAGAACTTTGTAGTTCACGCCTTCGCGAGTCATTTTCGCAAGATGGTCAAGCGTGATATAGCTTGAAGACCGAGTGTTATAGAGGCGCCGGTTAGCGTATTTTTTGATTATTACGGTATCGTCTTCGTGCGAACCCGCTTCTGGCATGACCAATCCCCGATTATCCTGGGCCAACCCCCAATTGATTTAGGGCTACACGATACCACTTAGCATTGTCGCAACGCAACACAATTTGCTGCGCAGCAAAATCCGAATCAGCGTCCGAAACGGCGGCCAAGCATGGTCAACAGTTCGTACTGGGACAGGCCCGACACCGCAGCGGCGTCGGGCAGCGCGTATTCCGCGGTCACCCAATCACCCTCCCTGATATTCGGCGCGGCGGAAAGGTCGATGACCGTCATGTCCATGCTGACGCGGCCCAACACGGGCAGATGCAGGCCATCGGCATGGAAGACACCCTTGCCCGACCAGCAGCGCAGATAACCGTCGGCATAGCCGATCGCGATCGTGCCCACCCGCATGGCATGGGGTGCGACGAAGGTGGCGTTATACCCCACGGTTTCGCCCGCCGGGACTTCGTGCACTTGCAGCACGGCTGCCTGCGGGCGGACGACCTGCCGCAGCAATGGCGCCATCTCGCTGCGCGGGACACCGCCGTAAAGCGCGATGCCGGGGCGCGTCAGATCGCCGTGATAATCGGGGCCGAGTGCAATGCCGCCGCTGTTGGCCAGGCTGGCGCGGAGATGCCGCACCGCGCCGCGCGCCTCGTTCCAGCGGGCGCACTGGCGGGCATTGAGATCGGTTTCCTCTTCGGCGGAGACGAGGTGCGAAAGCAGCACGTCGATATCGAGCGCCTGCACCGCCTCGTTGCCCAGTTCGGTCAGCGATACGCCCAGACGGTTCATGCCGGTATCAACCATCAGGTGGCAGCGCCCGCCGCCTGCCTCCGCCCAGCGCTTGGCCTGCGCCAGCGAATTGAGCACCGGCACCACGCCCGATGCGTGCGCAAATGCCACGTCGCCGTCGTTCAGGGGACCATGCAGCACGGCGATGCTGGCAGGATCGGCAAGATCGGCCAACTCGGCCGCCTCACGCCAATGGGCGACAAAGAAATCCCGGCAGCCCGCCTCATGCAGCAGCGGCACGACCTGCCGCGCACCAAGCCCATAGGCGTTGGCCTTCACCGCCGCTCCAGCCCGTGCCGCGCCCGACAGATCGTTCAGCGCACGCCAGTTGGCGATCAGCGCATCGCGATCGATGTCGAGACGAAGGGCAGGCGTGGGAAGGTCAGGAAACCCAGGAACTTTTAGCATGGTCACCGTAATCGCGCGGGGGGCCGCCCCGCAGGCCCCAGAGCGAGACCACGAGGGCGAGAGCGACCACCCCCCAGGTGTACCAGAGGCCCTGATAGGGGTTGCCGCTGCTGGCGACCATGTAGCTGGAAATCAGCGGAAGGAAACCGCCAAAGTACCCCGTGCCGATATGATAGGGGATCGACATGGAACTGTAGCGGATCCGTGGCGGAAACATTTCCGACAGCAGTGCGGCCACCGGGCCATAGGTCGCGCCGGAAAGCGCCATCAGCACCAGCAACACACTGCCGATGATCAGCGCTTCGCCGATGCCGGGCCGAACCTTGGCGAAATCGTATCCGGATTGGGCCAGCCAGTGCTGCAGCATCTTGCCACGCGCTGCCTTGTCTGCCCACGGATACTGTTCGAGAGGAAGCGGCCTTTCGCCGACCAGAATCTTCAGTTCCGGCGCTGCCGTCAGCTGGTACGATACGCCCGTGCCGGCAAGATCGCCGAGCAGTCTGGCGCAGGGCGTGGACTGTTCGGATCTGAAGGGGTTGTAGCTGCAATTGGGCCCGGAGACGAAGACCGGGGCCTGCTCCGCCGCATTGGCAAGGCCGGGGTTTGCGTAGGCACCGATCGCCCAGAACGACGGGAACAGCAGCAGCAGCGTCAGCACATAGCCCATGACGATCGGCTGCTTGCGGCCGACCCGGTCGGACAGGCTGCCGAAGATCACGAAGAACACCATGCCCAGCGCGGCGGAAATGCCCACGATCAGTTCCGCGCTGGTATCCTCCATCCGCATGGCGCTTCTCAGGAAGCTTAATGCCGAAAACATGGCGGTGTACCAGATCACCGTCAGCCCGGCGGCGATGCCGAACAGCGCGATGAAAATGCGCTTGCGATTGCCCGGATAAGTGAAACTTTCCTTGAACGGATTGCCGGATACCTCCCCTTCTTCGCGCATCGCCTTGAAGACGGGGCTTTCGGAAAGCTGCAGGCGCATCCACAGCGAAACGCCCAGCAGCACGATCGAAAGCACGAACGGCAGGCGCCAGCCCCATGCTTCCCAGGTCGCGGCGCTCATCACCGCCTTGCAGGACAGCACCACGATCAGACTGAGCACGAAACCGCCGACGACGCTGGCCTGGATGAAACCGGTGTGGAAACCACGCCGATGCGGTGGCGAATGCTCCGAAACATAGATCGCCGCGCCGCCATACTCGCCGCCGAGCGCAAGGCCCTGCAACACGCGCAGCAACAGCACGATGGCCGGCGCTGCCATGCCAATGCTGGCTGCGGAAGGCGTCAGGCCGACACCGGCGGTGGCGATGCCCATGAGCGTCACGGTGACAAGGAACGTATACTTGCGCCCCAACCGGTCACCCAGAAACCCGAACAGAGCCGCGCCCAGCGGCCGGAACCCGAATCCCACCGCGAAGCCCACCCAGACCAGCAGCGTTTCCAGCGTGACGTTACCCGCCGGGAAAAACGTCTTGCCGATGACGGCGGATAGCGTGCCGTAGATGAAGAAGTCGTACCATTCGAACACGGTGCCCATCGACGAGGCGGCGATCACCAGCCTGATGTCGGACGCACTCGGTTCCCGAGCCTGCGAATGCTGCACGGCTTTTGCCATTCCATCCCCCCAAGGCCCGCTTCCCCCCGGGCCGCCCGCGCAATCTAGCCGTTAGCAGCCCTCCCGGAAAGCGCCGAGAGAGCAGCCTTCCACGGCAGCATGACGGCACCGTGGCGCGCCGGATAATCCCGCGCCGCAGCGATCTGCGAAAGACCGGGCCATTCGGGCAGCGGCGCCTCTCCGCCAAGCCAGCGGGCAATGTCCTGCGCGGCGGCAGCGAGGTCTGCCTGCGTGCGCCCTTGCGCGGCATCGGCAAAGATCGCGGCCGCGGCCTGGCCGATGGCGCAGGCCTGGCTGCGCACGCCGACCCGCTCCACCCTGCCCTCGCCATCCAGCGCAAGGCCAAGCGCGATCGTGCTGCCGCAACTGGGCGAGCGCGCCTCTGCCTTGAACGGAAGATCACCGTCCCAGCCATGCGCCGCCAGCCTCACGGCAAGCCCCAGCACTTCGGGCGTGTAGAGTACCGCTGTCGACACCGGCGCGCTCAAGCCCCGCTGTCCTGCGCCGCCTCGGCCGCGTGCGCCTCACGCCGGCGTTCGGCCAGCATCTTCACCAGCGCTTCGCTGCTGGCATTGATGAAGGAATAGGTGCGCGCCTGCTTGATCCAGTCCGGCCGGCCGGCCGCGCCCCAGATCGTGTCGTAGCCCAGCACCAGGATCGAGAAGCCCAGCACGGCGATCAACACACCCTTCACCGCGCCGAAGCCGAAGCCCAGCACGCGGTCGATCGGGCCCAGCAAGGAGGCCCTGCTGGCGCGCCCCGCCCAGTTCGCCACCAGCTTCACTGCGGCAAAGGGCACCAACAGCAGGATGGCGAAAGCCAGCACCGGCGTGGCAGACCCGGTGCCGGTGTGCGGTTCCAGCCAGTGGACCAGCGGCGTATGCATCGTGCGGATGGCGATGACGGCGAAAACCCAGGCGCCCAAGGCAAGAATTTCCTGCACGAAACCGCGCATGAAACCCGTTATGGCGCCGACGCCGACGATGACGAGAACTGCAATATCGAAACCGGTCATGGTATCCGCAAAACTAGAGCCTGCATGGCCGAAGAGGAAGTACCGAGAACCCCTCCGGCTTTGCCGCAGGCTCTAGGCATCTGCCAGAATACGGTCAACGAGGTTGGGCAACATGGAAAGGCCCGTGAATTCCAGCCCCTTTTCGGGCTTGGCGGTCGCTACCGGGCCATAGGCGCGACCGAAGCCCAGCTTGGCCGATTCGCGCTGTCGGATCGATGAATGGGCGACGGGACGAATCTCGCCCGCCAGCGAAACTTCCCCGAACCAGACCGTGTTCTTCTGCAAGGGCCGGTCCCCCAGCGCCGAAACCAGAGCCGCCGCCACCGCAAGGTCCGCTGCCGGATCGGCCAGTCGATAGCCGCCCGCCACGTTCAGGTAGACTTCCGCGCTGGAGAAATTGAGCCCGCAGCGCGCCTCCAGCACCGCCAGCAGCATCGCCATGCGGCCCGAATCCCAGCCCACGACCGCGCGGCGCGGGGTGGCCCCGCTCTGCAATCGCACGATCAGGGCCTGGATCTCGATCAGGACCGGCCGGGTACCTTCCATCGCCGCGAAGACCGCGCTGCCCGCCATCGCATCCTCGCGGCCGGACAGGAACAGCATCGAGGGGTTGCCCACTTCGGCCAACCCGGCGCCCTCCATCGCGAAGACGCCGATCTCGTCCACCGGGCCGAATCGGTTCTTCAGGCTGCGCAGGATGCGATACTGGTGGCTGCGCTCTCCCTCGAAGCTCATCACCACGTCCACCATGTGTTCCAGCACGCGGGGGCCGGCGATATTGCCGTCCTTGGTGACGTGGCCGACGAGGATCAGGGTGACGTCGTTTTCCTTGGCATAGCGGATCAGTTCGAACGCGCAGCCGCGCACCTGGCTGACCGTGCCCGGGGCACCCTCGATCGTGTCCGAATGCATGGTCTGGATCGAATCGATCACCAGCAGCGTCGGCGCCTCCATCATCCCCAGCGTCGTCAGGATGTCGCGCACCGACGTGGCCGAGGCGAGCTGGATCGGCGCTTTCGACAGACCAAGGCGCTCCGCCCGCAGGCGGACCTGCCCGGCAGCCTCCTCGCCGCTTACATAGACTGCCGTGCTGCCCGAATTGGCGATGTGCGCGGCCGCCTGAAGCAGCAAGGTGGATTTGCCGATGCCCGGATCGCCGCCCAGCAGGATCGCGGAACCGGGAACGAGGCCGCCGCCCAGCGCACGGTCGAACTCGGCAAGGCCGCTGGCGCGGCGCTTGGGCAGTTCGCCCGGGGCATCGAGCGGCGTGAACAGGATCGGCCGGCCGCCGGACGATAGATCGTGCTTCGAAGAGAACACCGTCTGCGGCGCCTCTTCGGCCAGCGTGTTCCACTCTCCGCAATCGGCGCACTGGCCCTGCCAGCGGGTGGTGACGCCTCCACAGGCCTGACAGACATATCGACGTTTGGGCTTTGCCATGACGCATCGATTATCTGGAACGGAATGAGAACGCAATTGCCTTTCGGCGCGATGCGCTTCAAGCTAAATCCATGCGCCAAAAGGAACTGCGGATCGCGCTCGTCTGCTATGGCGGGGTTAGCCTTGCCGTCTACATGCATGGGGTCACCAAGGAGCTGTGGAAGGCCCTGCAGGCCAGCCGTGCGTACTGGGCGAACGACATCGAACCCACCGGCACCACCGCGGTCTACCTCAAGCTGCTGCGCAGGCTGGAAGCGGCAGGAAACCTGCGATTGCGCGTATTGTGCGACATCGTGGCCGGGGCCAGCGCGGGTGGCATCAACTCGATCTTCCTCGCACAGGCGATCCATTCCGGGCAGTCGCTGGAACCGCTGACCGACCTCTGGCTGGACGTTGCCGACGTGGACGAACTGCTCGATCCCGAGGCGCGGCCATGGTCCGGGCGGACCAAGTTCTGGGCCCAGCCGATCGCTTCCTACATCCTCAACCGGCCGGGCAATGCCGTTAGCGCCAGCGTCGCGCCGGAAACCCGGCAGGAAGTGCGCGACAAACTGTCGCGCCTGATCCGTTCGCGCTGGTTCGAGCCGCCGTTCAGCGGCATCGGCTTTTCACGCCTGCTCTACAAAGCCATGTCGGCCATGGGCGACACCAGCGGCCCCGCCCTGCTGCCAACGCGCCATCCGATCGACCTGTTCGTCACCGCCACGGACTTCAAGGGCCATCTGGAAACACTGCGGTTGCACTCGCCCGAACTGGTGCTGGAAAGCGAACACCGACTGACCTTCGGCTTCCGTGCGCCCAGCGGTGCGCAGGAGTTGGCGGCCCTGCCCGAACTGGTCATGGCCGCACGCTCCACGGCCAGCTTTCCCGGGGCGTTCCCCCCTCTCCAACTGGAGGAAATCGACCGGCTGGTCGCCGAAAACGGCATCGACTGGCCGGGGCGCGATGCATTCCTGCGCCGCATCATGCCCGAGCATGCGGCGCGTGGCGATCTCGATTCGGTTTCACTGATCGACGGTTCGGTACTGGTGAACGCACCCTTTGCCGATGCCATGCGCGTCCTGCGCAGCCGGCCCGCCACTCGGGAGGTGGATCGCCGTTTCGTCTACATCGACCCCGCACCCGATCGCGTCGGCGCCGACTTGCGCCGCGACACCCGGCCCCCGGGGTTCTTCACGACGATCTTCGGATCGCTGTCCTCGATCCCGCGCGAGCAGCCGATTCGCGACAATCTGGAAGCGCTGGAAGAAGAATCGCGCGAAATGGCCACGCTGCGCGCCATCGTGCGCGCGCTGCGGCCCGAAATCGAGGAGACGGTCGGCAGCCTGTTCGGCCACACCCTGTTCCTCGACCGGCCGACGCCTAAACGCCTTGCCGCCTGGCGGGCACGGGCGCAGCAGGCCGCATTCGAGCAGGCCGGCTTTGCCTATCACGGCTATGTGCAGGTGAAGTTCACCGGAGTCGTCACCATGCTGGCGCGGCTGGTTTTCGAGGCGGCACCGGCACTGGGCGTGGGATCGACCGCGCCGATTGCAGAGCGGCTCTACACCTATCTTTCGGAAAACGGGATCGACCGGATGCAACCCCTGCGCGGGGGCACGTCGCCCGGCATGGCGGCGTTCTTCCGGATGCAGGACATTTCATTCCGCATCCGCCGCCTGCGCCTGCTCGCCCGCCGGGTGACGCAGGAATGGAGCCTGGACGGCGATGTGGACGAAAGCCAGCGCGATGCCGCGAGAGAGGCGATCTACGGCGCGCTGGCCCTGTGCATCGAAGCGGAGGCAGTCTCCTTCCTGGGCAAGGAATTCGTGGAGCGGGCGGAAGGCGTGTTCGAGGATCCCGGCGCCCTGCTCGATCACGTGGCCGATCGGCGCAACCTGCTGGCGATCGACACCCGCGTGGACGAAATTCTGGCGGAGATGCTCTCCACGATGCCCGCCGGGCTGCGCAAGCGGCTGCTGCTCGCCTATCTGGGCTATCCTTTCTATGACACCGTGACGCTGCCCTTGCTGCGCGGAGAGGGATTGGACGAATTCGATCCCATCCGCGTCGATCGCATCTCGCCGGAGGATTGCCACGCCATCCGCCAGGGGCCGATGCTGCGTGGCAGCGAATTCTACAACTTCGGTGCCTTCTTCAGCCGTGCCTATCGCGAGAACGACTACCTCTGGGGCCGCCTGCACGGTGCCGAGCGGATGGTGGAACTGCTGGCGTCGACACTGGAAGGCGAACATGCGCTGGACGAACGCGAACTGGACGGCTTCCGGCGCGAGGCGTTCCTGGCCGTGCTGGACGAGGAACACGGGCGGCTCAATGCCGACCCGGCGCTGGTGGGGAATATCCGAGTCGAAGTGCTGCGTCGCGTCTAAACGATGCACGGTTCGTCATTGCGGGAGGTGGCGAGGCGCCCAAAAAATCACGCCGCCCTCGCGTGGGCGAGAGCGGCGTGATGGAATTCATCGCTGAAGGACTTGCCGAAGTTATTCGGTCAGGTCGTTCCACGCTTCCTTGATACGGTCGAAGAAGCCCTTCGAACCGGGGCACTCGTCCCCCGTCTCGGTCGACTGCAGTTCGCGCAGCAATTCCTTCTGGCGGACGGAAAGCTTCGTCGGCGTTTCCACGGTGATCTCGATGACGAGATCGCCGCGACCGCGACCTTGCAGCACCGGCATGCCGGCACCGCGCTTGCGCAGTTGCTTACCCGACTGGATGCCGGCCGGAATGTCGAGCGTGATGGGCTCGCCATCGATGCCCGGAATCTCGATCGATCCGCCCAGTGCTGCCGTGGTGAAAGTGATCGGCACGCGCGTCAGCAGCGAAGTGCCGTCACGCTCGAACACCTTGTGGCGCTTCACATGGAGGAAGATGTAGAGATCGCCCGGAGGCGCGCCGAACGGCCCTGCCTCACCCTTACCGGCAAGGCGGATGCGAGTGCCCGAATCGACGCCCGGCGGAATTTCCACTTCCAGCGTCTGCGGGCGATCCACGCGGCCTTCGCCGCCGCAGGCGCGGCATGGCTTTTCGATCACCTCACCCCGACCGTGGCAGGTCGGGCAAGTGCGTTCCACCACGAAGAAGCCCTGCTGCGCGCGCACCTTGCCGTGGCCGGCGCACATGTTGCAGGTGCGTTTGCCCGTGCCGGGTTCGGCGCCGGTGCCGTGGCAGGGTTCGCAGCTCTGCGAGACTTCGATGGTGATCTCGGTCGTCTTGCCGTGGAACGCTTCGTCCAGGCTGACTTCCATGTCGTAGCGCAAGTCGGCACCGCGACGCGCCTGCTGGCGTCCGCCGCCGCCACCGCCAAAGGCGCTGCCGAAGATGGATTCGAAGATATCGCCTATGTCGCCGAATTCGGCACCCATGCCGGGTCCGCCGCCGCCCATGCCCTGCTGGAACGCCGCATGGCCATAGCGATCGTAGGCCGCGCGCTTCTGCGGGTCCTTGAGGCAGTCATAAGCCTCGCTGATCTGCTTGAAGCGGGATTCGGAATCGTCGCAGCCCGGATTCTTGTCCGGATGGAAACGCATGGCCAACCGGCGATAGGAAGACTTGATCGTCTTGTCGTCGGCGTCGCGCGATACTTCGAGCAGTTCGTAATAATCGATTTCGGTAGCTGACACGTCTCGTTATTCCCCGCGTGCGACCTGGCCGCCACCATTACGATCCGTAACGATGGCGGCCACGCTTGTCATGAGGACTGGTCAGCCCTTGTTGTTTTCGTCGACTTCCGAGAATTCGGCGTCGACAACGTCGTCGTCACCACCGGCCGGCGCAGCGTCCGGCGAAGCGGCCGAGGCCTGCTCCTTCTCGTAGATGGCCTGGCCCATCTTCATCGCGACTTCGGTCAGCGCCTGCGACTTGGCCGTGATGTCGGCGGAATCGCCGCCTTCGATCGCTGCCTTGGTCGCGGCGATGGCCGCTTCGACTTCCGACTTCAGGCCGGCGTCGATCTTGTCGCCATGCTCGGCGATCTGCTGTTCGGTCGCGTGGACGAGGCTGTCGGCGTTGTTCTTGGCCTCTGCGGCCTCACGACGCTTCTTGTCCTCTTCGGCGAACTTTTCGGCATCCTTGACCATCTGGTCGATGTCGCCGTCCGACAGGCCGCCAGAGGCCTGAATGCGGATCTGCTGTTCCTTGCCAGTGCCCTTGTCCTTGGCGGACACGTTGACGATGCCGTTGGCGTCGATGTCGAAGGTCACTTCGATCTGCGGCACGCCGCGACGCGCCGGCGGAATGCCGACAAGGTCGAACTGGCCGAGCATCTTGTTGTCCTGCGCCATCTCGCGCTCGCCCTGGAACACGCGGATGGTCACCGCCTGCTGGTTGTCCTCGGCGGTCGAGTAGACCTGGCTCTTCTTGGTCGGGATCGTCGTGTTGCGGTCGATCATCTTGGTCATGATGCCGCCCAGCGTCTCGATACCCAGCGACAGCGGGGTGACGTCCAGCAGCAGCACGTCCTTGACGTCGCCCTGAAGCACGCCGGCCTGGATCGCGGCGCCCATGGCAACCACTTCGTCAGGGTTCACGCCGGTGTGCGGTTCCTTGCCGAAGAAGTCCTTCACGACTTCGCGCACCTTGGGCATGCGGGTCATGCCGCCCACCAGCACGACATCGTCGATGTCCTTGGCCGAAAGGCCGGCATCGGCGATCGCCTTGCGGCAGGGTTCCAGCGTGCGCTGGATCAGGTCCGCAACCATCTTTTCAAGATCGGCGCGGGTGACGGTTTCAACCAGGTGCAGCGGGGTGGTGGCGCCGCCTTCCATGCGTGCGGTGATGAAGGGCAGGTTGACCTCGGTCGTCGCGGTGGACGAGAGTTCGATCTTCGCCTTCTCGGCCGCTTCCTTCAGACGCTGCAGGGCCAGCTTGTCGCTGCGCAGGTCCATGCCTTCCTTGGCCTTGAACTTGTCGGCCAGCCATTCGACCAGCTTGGTGTCGAAGTCTTCGCCGCCCAGGAACGTGTCGCCGTTGGTCGACTTCACTTCGAACACGCCGTCGCCGATTTCGAGGATCGAAACGTCGAAGGTACCGCCGCCAAGGTCGTAGACGGCGATGGTCTTGCCGTCCTGCTTGTCGAGGCCATAGGCCAGCGCCGCGGCAGTCGGCTCGTTGATGATGCGCAGCACTTCAAGGCCGGCGATCTGGCCCGCGTCCTTGGTCGCCTGGCGCTGCGCGTCGTTGAAGTAGGCGGGCACGGTGATGACAGCCTGCGTCACGGTTTCGCCGAGGTACGATTCGGCGGTTTCCTTCATCTTCTGCAGCGTGAAGGCAGAGATCTGCGACGGGCTGTAGTCTTCGCCGCCGGCCTGAACCCAGGCGTCGCCGTTCTTGCCCTTGACGATGTGGTACGGAACCAGCTCGGTGTCCTTCTTGGTCACCGGGTCATCGAAGCGGCGGCCGATCAGGCGCTTCACCGCGAAAATCGTGTTGTCGCCGTTGGTCACGGCCTGGCGCTTCGCCGGCTGCCCGATCAGACGCTCACCATCCTTGGTGAAAGCGACGATCGAGGGCGTCGTGCGCGCACCTTCAGAGTTCTCGATAACCTTGGGCTTGCCGCCGTCCATCACGGCGACGCAGCTGTTGGTGGTGCCGAGGTCGATACCAATTACTTTTGCCATTATCCCCATTCCTCACGTCAGTGGATGACACCATGCGGATGGCCTCCCCCAGAAGAGGCAAGGCAGCTTGCACGGCTCGATGACGTTCAAGTCGTCGATCCGGCATATAGGTGCGGATTATCTTGGAACAAGAGCGTTGCAATGGCATTAGGCACGCGAAATTTTCACGGCTCCTCAAGGGCCCTATCGGAAGGGATGCTGCCGCCTTGGACAAAACTCGTTCGCTCAGCCTGATTGCCGTGGCCCTGCTCGCGACGCTAGCAGCCTGCAAGCAGGCATCTTCCCCGCAGGACAGCGCCAGCAACGCGCCAAGCGCGATGTCGAGCGAGGCGGGCGCCGGCATTTCGGCGCGCGACGGCAAACTGGTGCTTTCCCCGGTTTCGGGACGCCCCGGCGCGGCTTACTTCACGGTCCGCAACGATGGTTCCGCCCCGATCGCGCTTACCGGCGTGGAAGTCGGTGGCGCCGGCAAGGCGCAGATGCACGAAACCAGCGGCGGTTCCATGAAGGCGGTTGATTCGCTGCCGATCGCGCCCGGGGCCGAACTGGAATTCGCGCCCGGCGGCTTCCATGTGATGGTGTTCGACATTTCTCCGGTGCTGAAACCGGGGCAGACCACCGATATTACCCTCGCCTTCTCGACCGGCGAAAAGCTGAAGATGCCGGTGATGATCGACAGCATGGGCAGCAGTGACGACGACATGGACGGCATGGGTCCGATGCCGCCCGCAACCGGTGCGGCTCCGGCCAGCGATGCTAACCATGGGCATAGCGGCGGAATGGCCAACATGCCGGGAATGACCCACTGATCGCGCAAGACCGTTCGCCGCCGGCCTGCCAGGCGGGCGGCGAACGAATGCTTACGACAGGGGAAAAGGCGCTGGTTGCCGAAGTCTTCGGCAATTCCGTGGACTGCACCGATGTCCGGTTGCGCCGGCGCAAATGGTTTCCGCTACAACCCGCGAACGTGGTCATGGCACCGTGCGGGCACCTGCACTTTCATCCACGATCGCCACTCTATCTGGATGATTTTTCGGAAGCAGCACCCAGCCTGCAAGGGCTGTTCATCCACGAGATGGTGCATGTCTGGCAGACGCAAAGGCGCGGTCGCTGGTATCTTCCGCTGATGCGTCACCCTTTTTGCCGATACGACTATGCCTTGCGCCCGGGCTGGATGCTGGAACGCTATGGCATAGAACAACAGGCCGAAATCGTGCGCCACGCCTTCATGCTGGCGCGGGGGTGGCAAGTGCCCGGTGCGCCATCACTGGACAGCTACCGGGCGATACTGCCGTTCTGAACCGCGATCAGCAATCGCGATCCCAATAGCGGTTGCCATTGCGGTCATACCGATAGCATCCGTTGTGCTTCTTCTGGGTAGAGCCCACAGCCGCGCCAGCGGCGGCGCCCACTGCCGCACCGGCAGCGGCATCGCCGGCAATCGCGCCAACGCCCGCACCCAGCGCACCGCCGGCAAGAGCACCCTCGCCGCCATAGTTGCTGGCGCAACCGGCCATTCCAAGCGCCGCCACTGCAACGATGGGAATCATGAACTTGCGCATGAAAATTCTCCCGTTTCAGGTTCCATGCCTGACCAACGGGCTGCCTGCTGCGCAGGTTCCTTCAAATCGTACAAATAATCGACGACCTGCCCCTGGGCGTCGTGCGGGGGCAAGTCGTCGGAAGGAATCAGTCCGGCTTCTTGGCCACGGCAACCATCGCGGGGCGAAGGAGGCGGTCCTTGATCATGTAGCCCGACTGAAGCTCCTGCACGATCGTGCCCGGCTCGGCATCGGCCGAGGGAACTTCGATCATTGCCTGGTGCTGGTTGGGGTCGAGCGGCAGGCCCATGGCCGCCACGCGGGTGATGCCGTGATTGCCGAAGACCTTTTCGATCTCGCGGCCGGTTGCCTCGATCCCGGCGACGATGCCCTTCAGCTTCTCGTCCTCACGCAGTTCGGCGGGGATCGCCGAAAGCGCGCGCGAAAGATTGTCGGCGACCGAAAGGATGTCGCGCGCAAACCCCGTTGCCGCATAGGCGCGGGTATCGGCGATGTCCTTTTCAAGGCGGCGACGCACGTTCTGCATTTCAGCACGCGCATAAAGTGCGTCCTGCTTCGCCGTTTCGAGTTCCTCGCGCAGTTTGGCGAGTTCAGGATTGTCGATCATATCCTCGGGCACACCCTTCAGTTCTTCGGCCATGGCCGATTCTTCTGTCGACTGCGTCTTTTCTTCGGTCATTATTCTGTGTTTCCAGCTATCCGATGAGCTTGCCCAGGCTCTGGGCAGTGAAGTCCACCATGGGGACTACGCGCGCATAATTCAACCGAGTCGGGCCGATAACCCCCACTACACCAACCACACGCCCGTCGCGATCCCGATAGGGAGAGGCGATGACGGAGGAACCCGAAAGCGCGAAAAGCCGGTTTTCCGATCCGATGAAGATCCGCGTCGATTCTGCCTCCCGCGCGATGTCCAGCAGTTCGGCGACCGACTGCTTGTTTTCCAGATCGTCCAGCAGCGAACGAACGCGCTCCAGATCGGAAAGCGCGCTTTCGTCCAGCAGATTGGCCTGTCCCCGCACGATCAGCACCGGCCGGGCCAGTGCATCCTCGCTCCAGACGGCAAGGCCACGCTCGACAAGATCGCGGCTGGCCGCGTCCAGCGCCGAACGGCCCGAGGCAATATCGCCGCGCATCGCACGTGCCGCCTGCGCCAGCGTGCGGCCGGACAAATGGGCGGAAATGTAGTTGGACGCTTCCTCCAGCGCGCCAGGAGGCAGATTCGCGGGCAAGTCCAGCACGCGGTTCTCCACCACGCCATCCTCGCCCACCAGCACGGCGAGCGCCCTGCCCGGCCCCAGCCCCACCAGTTGAAGCTGCACCAGTCGTGGCTCCCGCTTGGGCACCATGACCACGCCTGCTCCGGAAGACATGCTGGACAGCAACGCGCTGGTCGCCTCCAGCGCAGCCTCGATCGGTCCGGGCGTAGCGATACGGCTTTCGATCGCGAGCCGTTCCTCCACCGTAGGTTCGGCTACTTGCATGATGCCGTCCACGAACAGCCTCAAGCCCGCCTCGGTCGGCAAACGGCCCGCGCTGGTATGCGGCGCGGCCAGCAATCCGAACGATTCGAGGTCTGCCAGAACCGAACGGATAGAGGCGGACGAAAGGTTGACACCCCCGGCCCCGGTCAATGCCTTCGACCCCACCGGTGCGCCGGTAGCAAGGTAACCCTCCACTACAAGACGGAAAATCTCGCGTGCGCGGGTGGTCAGTTCGGTGATCGGCGGGCTGGGCATAGGCTCGTTCAATCCGTGGTGAGGCGCTCGACACGGAAGCGACTTCGGGGGTCTGTGCCTGTATTGGTTGCCTCTGCGGCGATTTCAAATGCTTTCGCTATCCGATCCAACGCCGCGTCGGTCTGCCTGGTTGCACACCCCGGATGGATGACGGTGATGTCATTCTGTTCCCGCCGCTCACCCCAGTCCAGGACGATAAAATCGCCGTATTGCGGCCCATTGCATGCGATCGGCTTTTGCGCCGCGAACTGCGCCAACCCGCGGCGCCGCGCCATGTCGAGCGCCTGCGGGATGCCCCCGAAGCCCTTCATTGGTGCCAACAATTCCAGAATCCGCGCCCTCACCCGCGAATCGTGCGATGTGTGAACATCATAATAGCGCGAAAGGTCGCCCGGGGCGGCTGGAACCGGAAATCCCGTGTCGCATCCGGTGCAACTGCCAGGGCGGAAAAAAGCGAGGCGCACCTCGTCCCCGTCAACGATCAGCCCCGGAACGTCGGGCCGCGCGCCGTAAACCGCGACACGCTGGACCGATTTCTGCGGCAGCGCGAACGCCCAAGGGTCGTGCCGGCACCACACCCAGCCGCCGACAATCGCCGAAAAAACCAACGCGGCAAAGATGGAGAGGTGTAAGCGTGACGACATAGCTTGGCTCCGGCACGTAACGTGGATATGGGCAGCCATCAATTCTATCCGGAGTAATTCATGCGACCTTCCGGCCGTGCGCCCGACGAGATGCGCGCTATCGACATCCAGACCGGTTTCACCAAGCACGCCGAGGGATCGGTGCTGATTTCCTTCGGCGATACGCGCGTGCTGGTCACCGCCTCGGTCGAGGAAAAGGTGCCTCCGTTCCTGCGCGGCAAGGGTGAAGGCTGGGTAACGGCCGAATACTCGATGCTGCCCCGCGCCACCCACACGCGCGGTTCGCGTGAAGCAGCCAAGGGCAAGCAGTCCGGCCGCACGCAGGAAATCCAGCGCCTGATCGGCCGCTCGCTCCGTTCCGTGGTCGACATGAAAAAGCTGGGCGAGCGCCAGATCGTGCTCGACTGCGACGTGATCCAGGCCGATGGCGGTACCCGCACCGCCTCGATCTCGGGCGCCTGGGTGGCGCTGCGCCTGGCCGTCGACAAGCTGATGGCCGAGGGCAAGATCAAGGAAGACCCGATCCAGGGCCGCGTCGCTGCGATTTCGTGCGGTATCTGCGATGGCACCCCGGTGCTCGACCTCGACTATGTCGAGGACAGCGCCGCCGATGCCGATGCCAACTTCGTGCTGATCGAAGGCGGCAAGATCGCCGAAGCGCAGGCCACTGCCGAAGGCGCCACTTATGACGAGGAAGGCCTGCTGCGCCTGCTGCGTCTGGCCCGCATCGGCTGCGATCGCATCTTCGCCGAGCAGGCCAAGGCCGTCGGCCGCTAATCCCCAAAACTTCCTCCTGCCATCCCCGCACGAGCGCGGATGGCGGGGGGAACACCGGAAGCCCACATGACCCGCAAGCTTGGAAACACCCGCCTCGTCATCGCCACGCACAACGCGGGCAAGCTGAAGGAAATCGCGGCCCTGCTCGCGCCCTATGGCGTCGATTGCGTCTCGGCGGGCGAGCTCGGCCTGCCCGAACCGGAGGAGACGGGCACGACGTTCGTCGAGAACGCGCTGCTCAAGGCCCATGCGGCTGCCAAGGCCGCCAACCTGCCGGCGCTGGCCGATGACAGCGGCCTTTCGGTAGTCGCGCTGGACGGGCGCCCCGGCGTCTACACGGCGGATTGGGCGGAACGGCAGTGGTTCGAAGGCCCTGCCGGGCGCGACTGGTTCATGGCCATGGGCAAGGTCGAAGGCTTGCTGTGCGAACAGGGCGCGGACGTGGACCGTTCCTGCTGGTTCTCCTGCGTGCTCGCCATCGCCTGGCCGGACGGCGAAGAGGCGGTCTATGACGGCCGGTCCAACGGCACGATCACCTGGCCGCCGCGCGGGAAGATGGGCTTCGGCTACGATCCAATTTTCGTGCCGGAAGGCCATGACATGACCTTTGCCGAGCTTGCCCCCGACGATAAGCACAAGATCAGCCACCGCGCCAATGCCTTCGCCAAGCTGGTGGCGGAGCAGTTCGCAGGCTAATCTGCCCCATGGCCCGCGCGCTCTACATCCACTGGCCGTTCTGCCTCGCAAAGTGCCCCTATTGCGACTTCAACAGTCATGTTCGCGAACGGGTCGAGCACGATCGCTGGCAGGCAGGCCTGCTGGCGGACATGCGGCACGAACATGCCGTGGCCGGCGGAGAACCGCTGTCATCGATCTTCTTCGGCGGCGGCACACCCTCGCTGATGCCCCCTGCCCTGGTCGCGCGCCTGCTGGACGAAGCCCAGAAGCTCTGGGGCTTTGCCGAGGGGATCGAGATCACGCTGGAGGGCAATCCGTCCTCGGTCGAAGCGGCAAACTATGCGGCGCTGGCCGATGCGGGCGTCAACCGCGTCTCGCTGGGGCTGCAGGCGCTGGACAACCAGACGCTGCGTTTTCTCGGCCGCCTGCATGATGCCTCGGAAGGGCTGAAGGCGCTGGATGTGGCGCAGAAGCAGTTCTCCCGCGTCAGTTTCGACCTGATCTATGCCCGCCCCGGCCAAAGCCTGGATGCATGGCAGGCCGAACTGGCGCACGCGCTTTCCTACGGCACCGGCCACCTTTCGCTCTACCAGTTGACGATCGAGCCGGGCACGAAGTTCGCCACCATGGTTCGCCAGCACGAGTTCGAGCCACTGGACGAGGATGCCTGTGCGGACATGTTCGCGCTCACCCGCGAGATGACTGCGGCCGCCGGCCTCCCCGCCTACGAGATCAGCAACCACGCCCGTCCGGGTGAGGAAAGCCGCCATAACCTGACCTACTGGCGCTATCAGGACTATTGCGGCATCGGCCCCGGCGCCCATGGTCGTCGCGGCGGTGTGGCGACCACGCGGCATCGCAAGCCGGAAAACTGGCTGGACGCCATCGATCGAGCCGCCCAGGGCATCAACGAAACGCGCGACCTTGGCCGCCGCGAACAGGCGAGCGAGGCCATGCTGATGGGCCTGCGCCTTGACGAAGGTGTCGATCTGGATGCTCTGGCCGGGCGTTTCAGCCTTGCCACGACCGACCTCTGCGTAACATCCAAGGCGGCGTTCTATGAGACGCAAGGCCTTGTCTGGCGCGAGGGAAGCCGCCTTGGCGTGACCGATCAGGGCATGGCACTGCTGGACGGACTGCTCGCCGAACTCGTCCCGGCCGACCTCGTCGAGACATGACGGCAAAGGCGGATCTGCTCGAAGCCTGGGGCGATCACCTCGCCCATGCCCGACGACGCAGCCCGCATACCTGCCGCGCTTATATCGCCACTGCCGCGCGGCTGATCGACGGGATCGCCGGCATTGGCGGCAAAACCGATTGGGACGCGCTATCGCGGCTCGATGCCGGCACGCTGCGCCTGCATCTGGCCGATCGGCGTGGCGACGGGATCGGTAACGTTTCCGCCGCGCGCGAACTTTCCGCGATCAAGAGCTTCCTTGCCTTCGCGCGCGAACAGGCGGGCGTGCCGGAACGTGCCGGGCCACGCGTGCGGGGGCCGCGCGTAAAGAAGGGCATTCCACGCCCGGTCACCCCGGACGAGGCGGTGAACCTTGCCGCCTTGGTGGAGGAGGACGCGCGGGAGGAATGGATCGGCGCCCGCGATCGCGCGGTCCTGCTGCTGCTCTACGGCTCGGGGATGCGCATTGCAGAGGCTCTGTCGCTGACCGGGGCGGCGCTGCCCATGGGCGAGACGATCACGGTCACCGGCAAGGGCAACAAGCAGCGCGTTGTGCCGCTGCTGCCGATCGTGCGCGAAGGCGTTGCCGACTATGTGGCCAAGTGCCCATGGTCGCTGGGCCGCGACGATGCGCTGTTCCGCGGGGCCAAGGGCGGCGCACTGTCGCAGGGCATGGTGCAGAAAGCGATGGCCCGCGCGCGGATCGTGCTGGGCCTGCCCTCCACCGCAACACCGCACGCGCTACGGCATAGCTTCGCCACGCATCTGCTGGGTGCCGGGGCGGATCTCAGGAGCCTGCAGGAACTGCTGGGCCACGCCAGCCTGGGATCGACGCAGATCTATACGAAAGTGGACGCGGCGACGCTGCTGGACGTCTACCGCAACGCCCATCCCCGCGAACAAGGCTGACAATCTTGCTGGAAGCGTGGCGCAGCAATCCAGGCCGGCTTGAAACGCCCCGGATTGCTGCGCTCGCCACTACGTCAGATCGCGCCTTCGTCCGGCGCCAGCAGGAAGCGCCAGATCGCCGCACCGATGGCCGCGCCGATCAGCGGTGCCACCCAGAACGCCCAGAGCTGGTTGAGCGCCGCCGTTTCTGCGAACAGCGCCACGCCGGTAGAGCGTGCCGGGTTTACCGAGGTATTGGTGACCGGGATCGAAACGAGGTGGATCAGCGTCAGGCACAAACCGATCGCCAACGGTCCGAAGCCTGCCGGCGCGATCCGGGAGGTGGAGCCGAGGATCACGATGATGAAGCCCGCAGTCAGGATCATCTCGATCAACAGCGCCGCGTGCAGCGAATAGCCGCCGGGCGACAGTTCGCCGTATCCGTTGGTGGCAAAGCCGCCGGGCGTCCAGCCCGCCTTGCCCGATGCGATCGCATAGAGTGCGGCGGCAGCCACGATGGCGCCGATCACTTGTGCGATCCAGTAGGGGATCAAATCCTTCCAGTCGAGCCGGCCACCAACGGCCATGCCCAGTGAGACCGCCGGATTGAAATGTCCGCCGGAAATCGCGCCGACCGCATAGGCCATCGTCACGACGGTAAGCCCGAAGGCCAGTGCCACGCCGGCAAATCCAATGCCAAGTTCAGGAAAGGCCGCTGCCAGAACGGCTGCACCGCAGCCTCCGAAAACAAGCCAGAACGTACCGAAGAATTCAGCTGCCAGTCTCTTGGACATAACGCCTGCTCCCCAATGGTTGCAGGCGAAGAATACGTCAGTATCCCTAATCAAGAAAGCCGGGAATTACACTAAGCCGATAAGCGGGTTCATTTTTTCAACTTGGGGATCATTCAGCGCGTTGGCTTCCAGCTTATTACACGCCAAAGATACCAGATCATCGTTGCCGCCCCCAGCACCAGCGTCGCCCAGCCGATCCATGCGGCAGCCTCCGAAAACCGCCGGCCCAGCCACTGCCCACCCATCAACAGCAGCGTGTTCCACACCGCCGCGCCGGCCGCCGTGTAGATCAGGAACCGCACATGTTTCATATGCGAAAGCCCGGCGGGAACCGATATCAACGTGCGGAACATCGGCATGAAACGCATGACAAAAACCACCCAATGCCCGTGCCTGCGGAAGAACTTCCCCGCCCGCTCTACATCCTGCCATTCCATCGTCAGCCAACGCCCCCAGCGGTCCACCAGGGGCTTGAGGCGTTCGTAGCCCAGGCGGTCCGCGATCAGGAACAGGATGTAGTTGCCCAGCGTGCAGCCTGCCGTTCCAGCCAGCAGCACCGGCGCGAACGTCATCGTCCCACGCGCCAGTGCGATCCCGGCGACGCCCATGATGAGTTCGGACGGGATCGGCGGCACCAGGTTTTCCAGCACCATCAGAAAGGCGATACCCCAGTAACCACCGCCCTCGATCAACCGGATGACCCATTCATCCATGACGGTATTCCCGCAGGATCACATCGCGGCGTGGCGCGCTTCGATCGCATCCCAGATCAGCGCACCAGTATCCGTTCCATTGAACCGGTCGATGGCGACAATACCGGTAGGCGATGTCACGTTGATTTCGGTCAGCCATTTTCCGCCAATCACGTCGATGCCCACGAAAACCAGACCGCGCGCCTTCAGTTCCGGGCCCATCGCGGCGCAGATTTCCTCTTCGGTCGACGTGAGTTGCGTCGCTTCGGCCGAGCCGCCGACCGCCAGGTTGGAGCGGAATTCACCCGCGCCCGGCTTGCGGTTGATCGCACCGGCCACCACACCGTCGACCAGCACGATGCGCTTGTCACCCTCCGATACGTCGGGAAGGAAGGGCTGGACCATGAACGGCTCCACCCAGGCATTCTGGAACATCTCCACCAGTGCGCCCAGATTGCTGCCGTCGGCCGGAACGCGGAACACCGCCTTGCCGCCATTGCCGTGCAGCGGCTTGACGACCAGGTCGCCGCCCAGACCGGCTGCGACCTGACGCTCCTGAAACGCGCGCACATCCTCGATCCGGCGGGCGATCAGCGTCGGCGGCATGAAGCGCGCGAAATCGAGCACGAAGACCTTTTCCGGCGCATTGCGGACCGAGGCGGGATCGTTGGCCACGAGGGTCTTTCCGGCCAGCCGCTCCAACAGGTGCGTCGCGGTGATATAGCCAAGGTCGAACGGCGGATCCTGCCGCATCAGCACCACGTCGATATCGGCCACAAGGTCGATCAGGCGATAGTCGCCGCGCGTGAAGTGTGCACCATCCACCCGCTGCACCGTCACCGGCGCGCCCCAGCACGTCAGCCGGCCACCCGCCCCGTAGGACGCATCAAAGGCCAGCGTCCGCACGTCATAGTGGAACAGCGTGTGCCCGCGTGCCTGGGCGGCCAGCATCAGGGCGAAGGACGAATCGCCAACGACGTTGATCGTTTCGAGCGGATCCATCTGGACGGCAATGCGCAGGGTCATGAAATGAGCTTCCTCAGCGATACGGGCTCGGGGGGATTACGCCCCTGGGGCGAATACGGGGCTGGCACTTAATGAAATTCGTGGAGAGGTGCGAATAGTTTCGACCGCATCGGTGCGATCCCATTTTTCCGTTGTTACCAGACCCCCCGCTGTCACGCGAAAGGTTGCCATGCATTGGCGATCCGACGCGGCCAGCACCCCGGCGCCAGCAGAAGGACGTCTATCCGGATGCTGTCGCCGGGTTTCTGGTAACGCGGCGCCAATGCCTCGGCCGCCGCGGCAACGCGCCGCAGGCGGTAGGCATCGATCGCATGATCCAGATCCTCGGCCCGCGCCCGCCATTTCACTTCGACGAAGCACAGCATCCGGCCGCGCCGCGCGATCAGATCGACCTCACCCCGCGCCGTTTTCACGCGCGACGCCACGATGCGCCAGCCGCCAAGCCGCAGGAACCAGAGCGCGAGAACTTCGCCCCGGCGCCCCTGCCGCTCCGCATAGGCACGCCGTTCGCTCACTTCAGTTCAAGCGCCCGCGCATAGAGCGTCTTGCGATCCAGCCCGGTCGCCTTGGCCACGCTGGCCGCCGCCTGCGAAGGCTTGGCTTCTTCCAGCGCCGCGCGCAGCAGGGCATCCACATCGACGTCGCCCATCGGCTCGTCCCCCGGCGGCGCGATCAGCAGGACGATCTCGCCCTTAGGCGGATGGGCGGTGTAGTGCGCGATCAGGTCCTGCGGCGAACCGCTGCGGCATTCCTCGAACTTCTTGGTCAGTTCGCGCGCCACCGCCACCTCTCGCCCCGGCAAAACCGAATCGATCGCGGTCAGCGAATCTTCCAGACGCGGCGCGGTTTCGTAAAAAATCAGCGTTGCCGGAATTTTCGAAAGCTCCGCCAGCACCCCTTCGCGCGCCTTGGCCTTGTTGGGCAGGAAGCCGGCGAACAGAAAGCGATCGTTGGGCAGGCCGGACAGCGTCATCGCCATCACTGCCGCATTGGCACCCGGCAGGCTGGTGACGGTGATTCCCCGCTCTCGCGCAGTGCGGACCAGACGGTATCCGGGGTCGGAAATCAGCGGGGTTCCGGCATCGCTGACCAGCGCGACGGGCGCGCTTTCCATCAGCGCCAGCAGGCGCTCGCGATCGCCTTCCCCGGCGTGATCGTCATAGCGGATCAGCTTCTGTTTGATGCCCAGATGGTGGAGCAATTTGCCTGTCACCCGCGTATCTTCGCAGGCGACCGCACTCACGCCTCGCAGCGTCTCCACGGCGCGCACTGTAATATCCCCAAGGTTGCCAATGGGGGTTGCCACTATGTAGAGCCCCGGCGAAAGACTGTTTTCCATCATCGGCCTCATGGCCCAAGGACCCCGGGAGCGGCAAGCAATGTTCGACAAGAGCCTGAACGGGCGACCCAATCGGCGTAATTTTCTGGCCGGGGCCGCCATGGTGCTGCTTGCGGGTTGCGCCGTCGTTCCCAAGGCTCCTGCGCCCACCCCGGCGCCGACACCCGCCCCCAGTGGCGACAATGTGATCGCCAGCGACAACGACCGTCACCGCGTCGCCTTGCTGGTGCCGACCACGGGCCCGAACGCCGGAGTCGGCCAGTCGCTTGCCAATGCGGCGAACATGGCGATTCTCGATACCGGCGCGAAAGACCTGCGCATTACCGTCTACGACACCGGCACCAATCCCGGCGATGCCGCTCGCCGCGCCGTGGCGGACGGTAACAAGCTGATTCTGGGCCCCCTGTTGTCGGACGACATCAATGCCGTGCGCACGATCGCCAAGCCCGCGAAAGTGCCGATCATCTCGTTCTCCAACGACGAGAAGGCTGCGGAAAGCGATGTCTTCATTATCGGTAACCTGCCCGGCCAGTCGGTTTCCCGCACGATCGCCTATGCGCGCCAGCAGGGTATCTCCAGCTTCGCCGCCCTCGTCCCGCGTGGCGAATATGGTGAGCGGGTGAGCAGTTCGCTGCTTGCCTCGGTCCGCGCCAGCGGCGGCACCGTGCTGGCCATGGAAAACTATGACCGCACCGCCGCCTCGATCAGCGCCGCCGCCACCCGCATCAAGGCCAAGGGCGGATTCGGCGCGCTGCTGATTGCCGATAGCGGCAGCCTCTCCTCGCGCGCCGCCACCACCTTCCGCGCTGGCGGCAATGCCAGCCCCGTTCGCCTGCTGGGCACCGAACTGTGGAGCGGCGAAAAGGAATTGGCCACCGCGCCCGCGCTCAACGGCGCATGGTTCTCCACCGTGTCCGACGCGCGCTTCGGCCAGTTCGCCAAGAGCTACCGCGCCCGTTTCGGCACGCAGCCGTTCCGCATCGCCACGCTCGGCTATGACGCGGTGCTGCTGACCCTGCGCGTCTCGCGCGACTGGAAGCCGGGCACGATTTTCCCGACGACGGCGATGTTCGCGCCCGATGGCTTCTTGGGCGTGGACGGCGCTTTCCGCTTCAATCGCAGCGGATTGATCGAGCGCGCGCTGGAAGTCCGCGCGGTTCAGGCGGGCACCGTCAAGGTGATCGACGCGGCGCCCACTGGCTTTGCCAAGGGCAAGTGATGGGGTGAACGGGGCGTCAGAACCCGCGCCCCGCCCCTTTTGTTCTCTTTTTCTTCCACTTTTCCCCAATCCCTGCGGAAAAGCGTGGACTGCCCGCTTGATCGGGGTTTTTCCGCCTGCCTATAGTCGCGCCCATGTCCGACGACCTCTTCGACAAGCTCCCCTCCGCGGGCGGTGAAACCTACGACGGTTCGGCAATCGAAGTGCTGGAGGGGCTTGAGCCCGTCCGCCGTCGCCCGGGCATGTACATCGGTGGCACCGACGAACGGGCCCTGCACCACCTTGCCGCCGAAGTGCTCGATAACGCGATGGACGAAGCCGTCGCCGGCCACGCCAACCGTATCGAGGTGACGCTGGAAGAGGAGCCGGGCACCGCAGGGCGCCTGACCATCACCGACAACGGCCGCGGCATCCCGGTGGACGAGCATCCCAAGTATCCCGGCAAGTCGGCGCTGGAAGTGATCCTTTCCACCCTGCACTCGGGCGGCAAGTTCTCCGGCAAGGCCTATGCCACCTCCGGCGGTCTGCACGGCGTCGGCATCTCGGTGGTCAACGCCCTTTCGGTGAAGACCCGCGTGGAAGTGGCGCGCAACAAGGAGCTGTTCGCGCAGGAATTCTCGCGCGGGCAGACGCTCGGCCCACTCCAGAAGGTCGGCGCGGCGCCCAACCGGCGCGGCACCGCCGTCACCTTCACGCCCGACATCGAGATTTTCGGGGACCAGAAATTCAAGCCCGCGCGGCTGTTCAAGCTGGTACGCTCGAAGGCCTATCTCTTCGCCGGCGTGGAAATCCGCTGGAAGTGCTCGCCCTCGCTCGCGGTGGACGGCATTCCGGCCGAAGCCACCTTCCAGTTCCCCGGCGGTCTGGCCGATCACCTGGCCGAGCAGATCGGCAGCCGCGAGTGCGTGACCACGCAGTTCTTCTCCGGCAGTCAGGAATTTCCCCGCGGGGATGACGGTTCCGAACAGGGTCGCGTGGAATGGGCGATCGCCTGGCCGCTCTATTCGGACGGTTCCTATTCCTGGTACTGCAACACGATCCCGACGCCTGATGGCGGCACCCACGAACAGGGTCTGCGCGCCGCGCTGACCAAGGGCGTGCGCGCCTTCGCCGATCTCGTCGGCCAGCAGAAGAAAGCCAAGGACATCACGCCGGACGACGTGGTGACCGGCAGCGAAGTGATGCTCTCGGTCTTCATTCGCGATCCGCAGTTCCAGAGTCAGACCAAGGATCGCCTCACCAGTCCCGAAGCCGCGCGCATGGTGGAAGCGGCGGTGCGCGATCACTTCGACCACTTCCTCACCGACAACATGGAGCGCGGCAAGGCGCTGCTGGGCGCGGTGATGGAGCGGATGGACGATCGCCTGCGCCGCAAGGCGGAGCGTGAGGTCAAGCGCAAGACCGCCACCAACGCCAAGAAGCTGCGCCTGCCCGGCAAGCTGACCGACTGTTCGGGCGAAGGCGACGGCGAAACCGAACTCTTCATCGTCGAAGGCGATTCGGCAGGCGGCTCGGCCAAGCAGGCCCGTAACCGCAAGACGCAGGCGATCCTGCCGATCCGCGGCAAGATCCTGAACGTCGCCAGCGCCACGGCGGACAAGATCCGCGCCAATCAGGAAATTGCCGACCTCGGCCTCGCGCTTGGCTGCGGCACGCGCAAGGACTGCAACGCCGACGACTTGCGCTACGACCGTATCGTCATCATGACCGACGCCGACGTCGACGGTGCGCATATCGCCACGCTGCTGATGACGTTCTTCTTCCAGGAAATGCCGGAAATCGTGCGACGCGGGCACCTCTATCTCGCCCAGCCGCCGCTCTATCGCCTCACTTCCGGCTCCACCTCCGCCTATGCCCGCGACGACGAGCACCGCGCGGAACTGGAAAAGACCATGTTCAAGGGCAAGAAAGTGGAAGTCGGCCGCTTCAAGGGCCTGGGTGAGATGAATCCCCAGCAGTTGCGCGAAACGACGATGAGCCCGGACAGCCGCTCGCTGATCCGCATCACCCTGCCGCCTGAATATGAAGGTCGCGCTGCGGTGAAGGACCTTGTCGACCGCCTGATGGGCCGCAACCCCGAACACCGCTTCATGTTCATCCAGAACCGCGCGGGCGAGATCGATCCGGAACTGATCGACGCCTGAAGGCTCAGGCCGGCACCGCCCCCGGTGCCGGTCGCGGATGACGCCGCAGCCAAAGCTCGACGGCGATCAGGTTGGGCACCCAGCACAGCCACGCAATGGCGATATAGGCCGTCAGGAAATCGATACCCGCGATCTGAGAGAGCGGCAGGTAGATCCGCAAGGTAACAGCCGCGAAAGTCAGTGCGAAGCTGCGGATCATCCAGCGTCTGTGTCGCACGAAATCGCGCCGCAAGGCGGTGAACCAGCCGAGCGTGGTGCAGCTCATCCAGCTTACTGCCAGAAGGAAGAAGCCTGTCCCGGCAACCGGGCCCGCCGTCGTGCCCCACGCCAGTGCCGCACCGGCAAGGCCACCGAATAGACAGGCGCAAGCATAGATCCGGCCGATCCATCGGTGCAGCCCCCGAGCCTTGCTCCGCCAAGCCGCGATGAACTGCCATGGGCCGGCAAGCAGTGCGATCCCGGCTAGCGAAGCGTGAGCGATCAGCACCCGCACGCCCGCGCGATTGTCCGTCAAATTCGACCCGATCGACGAAGTGTCGCGAAACAGGTAGCTCAAGCCCCATAGCGCCACTGCCGTCGCCAGCATGCCCGCCACCAACCGTCCCGAAAGGCCGATCCAACGCAACGGCCTAGCAGCCGCCGTGCGCATCGCCGCCTCAGCGCATCCGCTTGATGAACAACCCGCTATCGCGCTTTTCCGTGGCGAAGTTCGGCAATGTCTGCACGAGTTCGGACAGGCGAGAAAAGCCGTAGCTGCGCGCATCGAAGCTGGATCGGTTGGCCACGCGCTGCCCCACTTCGGAAAGGCTGGCATAGCCGTTCTCGTCGCGCTTGCTGGCCCGCCACCCTTCCCCGATCAGCTTGACGAGATCGGCATCGACCGGCGGCACCGCCACTGCCTGCGCCGCATCTTCGCCGGCATCCGCATCCGGCAGCGTCTCAAGGTCGATGAAACGGGTGCAAGCCTCACGAAAGGCCTCCGGCGTGCGGCTTGTGCCGAAGCCATAGACCGGCGTGCCGTTCTGGCGGATGCGGATGGCCAGCGGCATGAAGTCGCTGTCGCTGGTCATCAGGCCGAAACCGTCGATATGGCCGCCGTAGAGAAGGTCCATCGCATCGATGGTCATCTTCATGTCGGTGGCGTTCTTGCCCTTGGTCACGTCGAACTGCTGCTGCGGTTCCAACGCGTGGCGCAGCACCAGCTTCGACCAGCCCTTCAGCGAAACCTTGCTCCAGTTCCCGTAGACCCGCCGCACGTTGACCGAGCCGAGATCGCCAAGGATGGTAAGCGCCGCCTCCAGATTGCTGGGCGAGGCGTTGTCGGCATCGATCAGCAGCGCAATGTTGCGCGCAGCGCGGGGCTTGTTCTCGGGCAAGTCAGGCTCCTTCCGGTTCGGGCTCCTCGCCGCAATGCGCGTGGGCGTGCACGTGGGCGGCCGAGGTTGCCCGCCGCCAGATTACCGCGAAAAAGGCCAGCAGCACCAGCGGCATGATCGGAACCGAAAGGTTCATCGCCAGCGGCCGGGCGAATGCCGGGGCCGCGAAGGCCAGCAGCAAGGCCAGCTTTTCATAAGGGGCAAAGCCGCCGCGCAACCCCTCACCCACCAGCCACACCATCGGGAAGGCCAGCAGCACCATGTCGTAATCGAGCACGAAGGGCGTCGCCAGCGGTGCCCCCGCCAGCACCAGCGCGGCAAGGCCTGTCCCCCAGCGCCTGCCCCACCCGGCCACGACCACAAGGGCGGCCACTACAGCTGTGATCGCCCCCTGCGCCGCATAGGCTCCAACCGTCGACACACCCAGCAGACGCAGCGCCGCGAACGGGCTGACCATCTTTCCGAACCCCACCGCTCCATCGGCCATCGCCACCTGCGCCCGCGTGGACGCCCCCAGCCAATGCACCCAGAGTTCCGGCCCGAAAGCCAGTGCGGACAGCACCGCCAGCGCCAGCGCCGCAAGGCCCGCAAAAAGGAACACCCGCCATTCGCGCGAAGCCAGCAGCGCCAGCGGCACCAGCAGGCCGAACTGCGGCTTCACCGTCGCCAGCCCAAGGCAGAGCCCGGCCAGCAGCGGCTGCCGCCGGATCATGACCACCCCCGTGCCCAGCAATGCGGCAACGAGCCATGACGTCTGGCCGTGAGTCACGACGATCGGCATCGCCGGAAACGCCGCCAATGGCAGCCAGACCGACAGCCGGGCGTCCAGGCCGTGCCACCAGACGCGCACGGCGGCGCAGTAGAGTACACCCGTCGCCAGCAGCCATGCCGCCAGCGCCGGAAAATACCCCAGCCACCCCAACGGCCAGCAAAACGGCAGGAATGAAGGTGGGTAGAAGAACGCGGTATAGCCGGTGGGAGAGGCGAACCAGCCCCGCTGCGCGGCGATGTGCGCCGCCGCGTCGTAGGGATCGCCATGCGCGATCAGCATCCGCCCGGTCGTCCAAAAACTGATGAAGTCGCTGCCCAGCAGGAAGCCGTTGGCATCCACCCCGCCATGCGAACCGACCAGCAGCCAGACCAGCATCGCCGCGTTGAGCAGGGCCAGCAGGCGCAGGTATCCCCGCACGCGCGCCACGCCCAGCCAGTTCATTTCGCGCAGGAAATCAGCCCCCATGCGCGATTGATTGCAACGCCCCGGCGGCGAAGTCCATGCCCCCCACACATCGCTTGCCATGCTGCGACGCAAAATCTACGCTTTAAGCGATCGGTTAAGGGCCGAAAAATCAAGGGACAGATGATGCAGCGTTTCGAAGGCACCAGCAGCTACGTCGCCACCGACGATCTGAAAGTCGCGGTGAATGCCGCCGTCCTGCTGCGCCGCCCGCTGCTGGTGAAGGGTGAGCCCGGCACCGGCAAGACCGTACTGGCCGAGCAGATCGCCGCATCGCTCGACGCACCGCTGATCACCTGGAACGTCAAGTCCACCACCAAGGCGCATCAGGGCCTTTACGAATACGACGCGGTCGGCCGCCTGCGCGACGGCCAGCTGGGCGATGCGCGCGTTCACGACATCAACAACTACATCCGCAAGGGCAAGCTGTGGGAGGCGTTCACCTCGCCCCGCCTGCCGGTGCTGCTGATCGACGAGATCGACAAGGCGGATATCGAGTTTCCCAACGACCTTCTGGCCGAACTCGATCGCATGGCCTTTGACGTTTACGAGACGGGCGAGCATGTCGCCGCCGCCGAACGCCCGATCGTCATCATTACCTCCAACAACGAGAAGGACCTACCGGACGCCTTCCTGCGCCGCTGTTTCTTTCACTACATCAAGTTCCCGGATCGCGAGACGATGCAGGCCATCGTCGACGTGCACTTTCCCGGCATCCAGAAAACGCTGGTCACCCGCGCGATGGAAATCTTCTACGAGCTGCGCGAAGTGCCCGGTTTGAAGAAGAAGCCTTCCACCAGCGAGTTGCTCGACTGGCTGAAACTCCTGCTGGCGGAGGACATGCCGCTGGACGTGCTGCAAAACCAGGACGCCACCAAGGCGATCCCGCCGCTGCACGGTGCCTTGCTGAAGAACGAACAGGACGTCATGCTGTTCGAAAGGCTCGCCTTCATGGCGCGCCGTGGAAGCTGACACCACCACCCAAAGTCGGTCGGCAAGGCATTGATCCATAGTTCGATTTCGGCAAGGTGGAAGTGCACCGCGCGCCGCGCGTGGTCGACGGGGGAAGTCAAATGATCATGCCTGAGAAGACGCTTAAGCCGGAATTGCGCATGGCTCGACTTTGCGCCCGACTTTGCGCCGGACTTTTCATCACCGCCATCACGGGCCTTGCATTTGCCCCGGCTCCAGCCTTGGCGGATCCCAAGGTTCTTTCGGACAAGGCGGGCAAAGAATGGCGGCACAAGGAGACGAAGCTTGCCCTGCCGGGCAGTTTCGGGCGCTTCACGCTGGAATCGGTCAAGGACTGGACCGACAGCCAGTCCGATATCGTCGCCACTTACCGCGACCGGTCGACCGACACCCTACTCAGCGTATTCCTGTTTCGCGCCGGGTTGGCCGATGTCTCGATCTGGCAGGATCGCATCATTTCGACGGTTCGCGCCAATGGCGGCGGCCTTGGCAATGTTGATGGCAACGAAACGCGCCTGACGCCCTTCACGCCGAGGGATGGGGTTGCCGGCAGCGGATCTATCGCCGCATTCCATTTGACTGGAGGCAACAGTCAGACTTCCGGCTCGGCCGTGGCGCCATTCGGGGATTGGCTGGTGGCCATGCGCATGTCTTCAGGCAGCCTTGACGAGCAGGCGCTTTTCAACGCCCTGCTCGATTTCGCATCGGGCCTGCCACTCGGCCAACCGGCCAAGGAGCGGACGCACGGTGCCAGCTACGCGATCACGCCCTGCTCCGGCACCGTGCCAATGGGAACGGCGAAGCGCAGCGAGGGCAGCATGAGCGAAGCCCTTCTCCTTTCCGTCGGTCTCGAAGCGGCGCTGGAGGATCGGCAAAAGGGCGCCGTCGAGGAAACACCGGCAGCGCCATGGTGCCGTGAAGCCACTTCCGGCAAAGAATTCTCCGTCTATTCGCGCGGCAACGCGAACGACGGTTACGTCATCGCCTACAACGATGCCGGCGTTGCCATCGAGGTTTCGAAGGCCATCTCGCTTACGCCCAGCGACTCGCAAAACTATTCCGTTGCCCTCAGGGCGGCCACGGCAACATCGTTCTTTCGAGGCTTCACGTCGCTGCCGAGTTTCCAGCAGGCGATCGATGTCATAAATTCCGAACGACCGATCGGCAGCGTTGGTCGCACGCCCAAGACCGCCAGACATATCTCGATTTCCGCCGACACGGCAGCCAAGGAAGCGAAGCAGTGAGTGCACCTTATACCGGACGCTGCGCCTGCGGCGCCGTCACCATCCGCATCGCGGGCGAGCCCATCGCCACGCGCCAGTGCTGGTGCCGCCAGTGCCAGCAGCTTGCCTCCGGCGGGCCCACCAACAATGCGATCTTCAAGGTGGAAGACGTCACGCTGAACGGCGAACTCGCCTCTTCCACATGGGCGGCGGCGAGCGGCAATACGCTGACGTTCAGCTTCTGCCCCCAGTGCGGCACGCAGATCTTCGCGCAAAGCTCCGCGCGTCCGCATTTGCAGACCTTCCGCCTCGGCGCGCTCGATGCCGGGCATGGGCTGAAGCCGGAAATGGTGATCTGGACCGACGATGCGCCGGAATGGGCGCATTTCGACACGACGCTGGAAACCTGGCCGCAACAGCCGCCTCCGCCGCCTGCTTCACCGCCCTCGCCTGCATAGGCGCCGCGTGAACACACCCTCCCACACCCGCTTCGCGGCAATCCGCGCGCGGCTCGAAGCATTCGAGCCGCGGCCGGGGTGGCGGGCGTGGATCTACGAATTCCTGCTGTTCGGCTTCAAGCAAGGCTGGGCCTGCCTGTTCGGCGGCCTGCTGCTGGCACTGCTGGTCGCCACCCATCTGTTCTATCCGCAGGATGCCGCCCTTGCCCGCTACGATTTCCTGACCCTGGCGGCATTGACGATCCAGCTTGCGATGCTGGCGTTGCGGCTGGAAACGTGGGACGAGGCCAAGGTGATCCTGGCTTTTCATGTGGTCGGAACCGTGATGGAACTGTTCAAGACCGCACACGGATCCTGGGAGTATCCAGAGGCGAACCTGCTGCGGATCGGCGGTGTTCCGCTGTTTTCCGGCTTCATGTACGCCGCCGTCGGCAGCTATATCGCCCGCGTCTGGCGCATCTTCGACTTCCGCTTCAGCGGCTATCCGATGGAGGCCGCCTCGGTTGCGCTGGCGGTGGTCATCTACGTCAATTTCTTTGCCCACCACTGGCTGCCCGATGTGCGGATCGGCCTGTTCGCCGTGCTGGGCGCGCTGTTCCTGCGTACCCGCATCTGGTTCCGCGTCTGGCGCCAGGATCGCTGGATGCCGCTGCTGCTGGGCTGGCTGTTGGTCGCCCTGTTCATCTGGTTCGCCGAAAACCTGGCCACATTCTCGCAGGCGTGGATCTATCCGAACCAGCGGCATGGCTGGGCGATGGTACACTGGACCAAGCTGGGCGCGTGGTATCTGCTGATGTACATTTCGTTCGTGCTGGTGGCGCTGGTGCACCGCCCCCAGGCGCGTGACGAGGGCGGCCCGGTTTCCTACCCCAAGGCCAAGGGTGTAGGTTCGGGATCATGAACCACGCACGATTCCTTGCACCGGCCCCTGCCCCGGCCACTTCGCCTACCTGCATCCCCGCACAAGGTGACACCGGGGAAGCAAGCGCGTTTCGAAAAGTCACACTGTCATGCGCAAAGTGACAGATAACCCATTGATTTCACAACAAGGTGACACTTCGCTTCGCTGGCGTTTCCGTGTCAACCGAGACGGGATGCTGCCATGCTGCTGAACTTCATCGAGGAACTGCGCGCGGCCGGCATTCCCGCCTCGCTCAAGGAGCATCTGGTGCTGCTGGAAGCGCTGGACCGCGAGGTGATCGAGCGGACGCCGGAAGCATTTTACTACCTCAGCCGAGCCACCTTCGTGAAGGACGAAGGCCTGCTCGATCGCTTCGACCAAGTGTTCCAGAAGGTCTTCAAGGGTGTGCTGGCCGACTATGGTCAGCAGCCGGTCGACATTCCCGAGGAATGGCTGCGCAAGATGGCCGAACGCTACTTCTCCGAAGAGGAGATGGAGCAGATCAAGGCGCTGGGTTCCTGGGACGAGATCATGGAGACGCTGAAGAAGCGCCTGGAAGAGCAGGAGAAGCGCCACTCGGGCGGCAACAAGTGGATCGGCACCAACGGCACCTCACCCTTCGGCCACTCAGGCTACAACCCCGAGGGCATCCGCATCGGCGGTGAAGGCCGCCACGGCCGCGCGATCAAGGTCTGGGAAAAGCGCGAGTTCGCCAATCTGGACAACACGCGCGAACTGGGCACGCGCAACATCAAGGTGGCGCTGCGCCGCCTGCGCCGCTTTGCCCGCGAAGGCGCGGCCGAGGAACTCGATCTGGACGAAACGATCCGGGGCACGGCCAAGCAAGGCTGGCTGGACGTGGTGATGCGGCCGGAGCGGCACAATGCGGTGAAAGTGCTGCTGTTTCTGGACGTCGGCGGGTCGATGGATCCCTACATCGAACTGATGGAGGAACTGTTCAGCGCGGCCAGCGCCGAGTTCAAGAACATGGAGTTCTTCTACTTCCACAACTGCCTCTACGAAGGTGTGTGGAAGGATAACCGCCGCCGCTGGTCGCAGCGCACGCCGACCTGGGACCTGCTCCACAAGTTCGGGCACGACTACAAGGTGATCTTCGTGGGCGACGCGGCGATGAGCCCCTACGAAGTCAGCCATCCCGGCGGTTCGGTGGAGCACATGAACGAGGAAGCCGGCGCGGTCTGGCTGCAACGCGTGGCGCAGACTTATCCGGCGACGGTCTGGCTCAACCCCACGCCGGAGATCCAGTGGGGCTATTCCAGCTCGACCCGGATGATCCGCGACCTGATGGGCGGCGCGATGTTCCCGCTGACGCTGGACGGGCTGGATGCGGCGATGCGGGAACTGACGCGCAAGAAGGCATGAGGGCCCTTTCCTAAGCGCCCGGTTTGCGCGATCATCCTGATCGATCCCAAGAGGGAGTGCGACGATGAAACAGATAGTTCTGGTTTTGGCGATGGCCGCCCTGACGATCGCGGCCGCTCCGCCCAACGGTGGGGGCAAGTCTCCATCCGCCAAGGCAAAATGCGGCTACACCATCCAGCGCGCCAATGCGGCTGCGGGGAAGACCACGCCAAACGCCGATGACGGCAAGCCAACGCTGATCCGCGCGGTGGACAAGCGGCTCGGTGGCTGTCCCGTGCTGGTGCTGGCCGATGGCAAGCTCAAGGCGCCGCCGGCGTTCAACGATGGGCCGGCAAGCAAGTCACCGGCCCAATAAACCCATTCAGTAAAGCAGCAAGTCCGCGATTTCAGCCTTCCACGCGGCCTCGTCGGCACCGGCAGCGGCATCGAGGTCACCCGGAAGTGCAGCGGGATTGTCGACCCATTCGCGCAGGCCCGGTCCGCCGTTGATCACATCGATGGCAAGGCGCGTGAACTCGTACTCGTAAGGGAAATCGCGCCAGATCGGGTAATCGGGGTAGAGGTTGCGGATCGCCTTGAACGCCAGGGCCTGAAGCCGCCACGGGCGGAAGGCGTGGTGATCGTAGAACTTGCCTTCCGCATGGATCATCAGCCCGCTGCACAGCGTCTTGGCATGTTTGTGGAAGGTCGGTTCGAACCAGCATTCGCGCACGGCGCAACCTTCCAGCCATTCCGGGGCGAAGCGCTGCATCTCGGCGAGGACCGCCTTGGCATCGATATCGGGCGCGCCGAACAGCACTTCCAGCGGGCGGGTCGTGCCACGGCCTTCCGAAAGCGTTGCGCCCTCGATCATCACCGTGCCGGCATAGGCGCGGGCCATGTTGAGATTGGCGGCGTTCGGGCTGGGGTTGATCCAGACGCGGTCCTGCGGCCAGCCGAAACCGGGGCCTTCAGGCTCCCACCCTTCCATCGCCACCACGCGGTAATCGACATCGAGCTGGAAGTGGCGGACGAACCAGTGGCCCATCTCGCCCAGCGTCAGGCCGTGACGCATCGGCATCGGGCCGGCGCCGACGAAGCTCTCCTGCCCCGGCAACAACGTCAGCCCCTCGACCGGGCGACCGGCGGGGTTCGGACGATCGAGCACCCAGACGCTCTTGCCCTGCTTCTGGGCAGCTTCCAGCAGGTAGAGCAGCGTGGTGACGAAGGTGTAGATGCGGCAGCCAAGATCCTGCAGGTCGAACAGGAACACATCGGCGCTGTCCATCATCGCCGCGCTGGGGCGGCGGACTTCGCCGTAAAGGCTGTAGACGGGGATACCGTACGTCGGGTCCAGCTCGTCGGCGGTCTCGACCATGTTGTCCTGCTTGTCGCCCTTCAGCCCGTGCTGCGGGCCGAAAGCGCTCGTGACGTTCACGCCCGCAGCGATCAGCGCGTCCAGCGAGTGGACAAGGTCTTCGGTCACCGAAGCAGGATGGGCGACGAGCGCGACGCGGCGGCCCTCAAGGGGCTTGCGCAGTTCAGGGTCCGCCAGCAGGCGGTCGATGCCGAATTTCATGCCTGCCCGGGTGCCGCAAGCGGGAGTGCGAAGCAAGATGGATCGTGGAAGTCAGGCGCATCGCCGCTGTGGGAAAGCGCCCAATAGCTCTTAACGCCGCCTTCTTCCTCGATCACCGCCGTGAAACCGTGGTTCAGCGGCAGCGTCGGCAGGCCGGAGGCGGGAATGGCGGCATCGAAGATCGCGATGTCCGATCCCTTGCGCATCGTGCACTCCGGCTCGCGCGGCATCGGGCGCTCGGCCATGCCTTCGCGGCGGCCGGTGAAGTCATAGACGTTCCAGCGCTCGGAAGGGGAGAGGTTGATCTCCACATAGGAAGCCTCGCCCGGAGGCTGGAGAAACAGCTCGAAACAAGTGGTGTTCCACAGCCCTTCCGCCCGACCCTTGCCCGCGAAAGCCGGCACCACCAGCTTGCCCGCGCCCAGGATGCGCCAGCGCACGCGCAGCCAGGCATCGTCGAAGCCAATGACGCGGGCCTCGACCGAGCGAACGAGAACGGGTGGATGTGCCGGATGGCAGGTAAGGTCGGACATGGCGGCCTCCGTAATGGCCCGCGTGACGGGCTGGCAATCCGGATCGCGCCGGATTCGGCCGGATATCACCACGCAAGCGACCAATCGCTTCATATCCAGCGCCTCACATGCTAGGCGCCCCGCTCCCATTAACAAGAAGCACGGTCATGACCTACAAATCTTCCCTGCTCCGCGTCCTCGAAGAACGCGGCTACATCCACCAGACGACGGATGCCGAGGGCCTTGACGCCCTCGCAGAGAAGCAGATCGTGCCGGGCTATATCGGCTTCGACGCCACGGCAGCGTCGCTCCACATCGGCAGCCTCGTGCAGATCATGATGCTGCGCCGCCTCCAGCAGACCGGCCACAAGCCGATCGTGCTGATGGGCGGAGGCACCACGCGCATCGGCGATCCCACCGGCCGCGACGAAAGCCGCAAGATGCTGTCCGACGAAACGATCGAGACCAACATCAAGGGTATCTTCTCGATCTTCTCGCGCCTGCTGAAGTTCGGCGACGGGCCGACGGACGCGGTGATGGTGAACAACCAGGACTGGCTGGGTCAGCTTGGCTACATCCAGCTGCTTCAGGAAGTGGGCACGCACTTCACGGTGAACCGCATGCTCTCGTTCGATTCGGTCAAGCTGCGCCTTGAACGCGAACAGCCGATGACCTTCCTCGAATTCAACTACATGATCCTGCAGGGCTACGACTTCCGCCACCTCTGCAAGGAAAAGGACGTGCGCCTGCAGATGGGCGGCTCCGACCAGTGGGGCAACATCATCAACGGCGTCGAACTGACCCGCCGCATGGACAGCAAGGAGGTCTTCGGCCTGACGACGCCGCTGCTGACCACGGCGGACGGCGCCAAGATGGGCAAGTCGGCCGCCGGCGCCGTCTGGCTGAACGAGGAAATGCTGCCCAGCTACGACTTCTGGCAGTACTGGCGCAATTGCGACGACCGCGACGTGGGCAAGTTCCTGCGCCTGTTCACCGATCTGCCGCTGGACGAGATCGCCCGTCTGGAAGCGCTTGAAGGTGCCGCGATCAACGACGCCAAGGTGGTGCTGGCCAACGAAGTGACCAGGCTTTGCCGTGGTGACGACGCTGCCGTGGCGGCGGAAGCCACCGCAAAGGCCACCTTCGCCGGCGGCGGGCTTGGCCAGGACCTGCCGACGCTGGACGTTACCGGCGAAGGCGTCCGCCTCGGTGCGGCGCTCACCGAACTGGGCTTCACCGCATCCAATGGCGAAGCCAAGCGCAAGATCGGCGAAGGCGCCGTGAAGCTTGACGATGTGACGATGGACGATCCCGGCTTCCTGATTGAGGTCGCCACCGGAGAAACCCGTAAACTGAGCCTCGGCAAGAAGAAACATGCGGTGCTGCGCAGCGCTTGATCGCTGATCAGGCACACTTCACCCCGGCGGATATACAATATTCGCCGGGGTTTACGGATTGTTTGCCATTTTGATGCACTGTTCTGCCTCACGGCCATAACCAGAGGCGGACAAGGAAATGAGTGCAGGAGCACAGCTCTCTGTAACCGACAAACGGCGTGCGGCGCGCCACCCGGTCGATCACAAGCTGATTGCCGAACATCGCCAGATGGGCGACGTTCACCTGCATATCGTGAACTTTTCGGCCCAGGGCTTCATGTGCAAGGGCGAATTGGACCTTCAGCGCGGTGAACGCCTGGTCATGCGCCTGCCGGTGGTTGGCCGAATCGAAGCGCATATGATCTGGTCGCACGAAGGCCGATCGGGCTTTCAGTTCGAACGAATCATCCGCATCGACGATTTCCTGAAGCTGGTGGATACCACCCAGCCCAATCCCAGGCTGCGTCCGCGCCGCTGACGTTCCCGCCGACGAAGGGAACCAAACCTTTCAGGACATGAAGAAAAGCCGCCCGCATCGCTTTGGGCGGCTTTTGCGCGTATCGTTCATGATGCATCGCAACATGAATTTTCCGTCATGACGCAATTGACTATTGATATAGTATATCATCACTCCTAGCCAAAGGCCCATGAAGACGCCTCACGCTCGAATCGCTTTGCTGGCCTCTGCCGGCGCCTTGGCCACTCTTGCCGCGATTGCCACTCCCGGCACCGCCTTTGCAGAGACAGGTGCCGCATCGGCCGGCGCGGCGCCGGCCGATGCGGCGACCGACACCAGCAGCCACCCGCAGGACAGCGGGCCTGAAATCATCGTTTCCGGCCGCGTGATCTCGGGAAATGCCGATCCGATCAGTGCACCCGTGGTTCTGACCGGCGAGAGCCTGACGCGCGATCTGAAGCCCCAGATCGGTGAGATGCTGTCCAGCCTGCCGGGCGTATCCAGTACGGGCTTTGCGCCAGGCGTTTCGCGCCCCGTCCTGCGCGGCTTCGACGGTCCGCGCGTTCAGGTCCTGCTCGACGGTATCGGCTCGCTTGATGCCTCTTCGGTTTCGGCAGACCACGCCGTTTCGCTCGACACGCTGAATGTGGAGCGGATCGAGGTTCTCCACGGCCCCCGCGTGCTGCTCTACGCCAGCGATCCTTCGGGCGGCGCCGTCAACGCGATCGACAAGCGCATTCCGCGGGCCGTTCCCGACAAGGCTTTCACCGTCGACGCGCTTGGCTCCTACGGCACTGCCGCGAACATGCTGAACGGCGGGATCGCCACCAATGTCCGGCTGGCAAGCCGCCTGGTCGCCCACTTCGAGGCATCCTACTACCACAGCGATGACCTGCACGTGGGCGGCTACGTCCTTTCGCCGGAACTGCGGGCCGAAACGCTTGGCCAGGCCAGCGACCTTGCCGATGCCGGCGATGCGGCGGGCGCCGCCACCCTGACGACCCAGGCCAACCAGAAGGGCAAGATCGCCAACAGCGGCACCGAAGGCTGGACGCTCGGCGGCGGCCTTGCCTTCATCGACGACGGCGGCGACATCGGCGTTTCGGTGCAGCGCCTGGCCAACGACTATGGCATTCCGCCCCGTCCTTCGACCGATCCCGCGGCCACCAGCATCTCGCTGCGCCAGACCCGTATCGATCTGCGCGCCGGCCTGAACCTCACCGGCTTCCTCAAGCGCCTGGAAGTGCGCGGCGCTTACGGCGACTACGAACATGCCGAAATCGAGGATGGCGATATCGGCACCCAGTTCCACAACAAGGCCGTGGAAGTGCGCCTCCAGGCCGATCAGGCCAAGCGCGGCATCTGGAGCGGATCGACCGGGGTGCAGTACTCGTCCGCTCGCCTCGCCATCAGCGGCGACGAAGCCTTGCTGCCGGACAACAACACCGATCGCTTCGCCGTCTTCACGCTGCAGCAGCTGGAAGTGGGCCGTTTCGATCTGGAAGGCGCGCTGCGCTATGAAAATACCCAGATTCGCACGATCCCGTCCGACGAACATCGCAATTTCGACCAGTATGCCGCCGTTGCCGGCGTCGCCTGGCATGCGACCGACACGCTGACCTTCTCCGCCAACTATTCGCACGGCGAACGCGCAACTTCGGCCGAGGAGCTTTTCGTCGACGGGCTGCACGATGCCACCCAGTCGTACGAGCGTGGCAATCCCAACTTCACGGTTGAGAAAAGCAACAGCGTCGAAGCGGGCCTGCGCTACAACGGCAGCGCCTTTGTCGGTTCGGTGACGGTGTTCGGCACCAATTTCGACAACTTCATCACCGCAGTGCCCACCGGCGAAGTGATCGAGGATTTCCCGGTCTACCAGTACCTTCAGGCCCCTGCCCGCTTCCGCGGCGTGGAAGCCGAAGGCGCCCTGACTTTCGCGCGCTGGGGCGACAATTCGCTGAAGGCCGATGCCGGCGTCGACTACACCCACGCCAAGCTGGTGAACATGGGCCCGGTACCCCGCATTCCGCCGCTGCGCACGCGCGGCGGGCTGGAGTTCGACGCGCCGGCAGTCACCCTGCGCGGCGAAGTGGAATGGAACGCCAAGCAGGACCGCGTGACCGAGAACGAGAACCCGACCAGCGCCTTCACGCTCGTCAACCTCAGCGCGACCTGGCGCCCGATGGGCGAAAACGGCCCGGTCTCGCTGATCCTGGCGGCGGACAACCTGTTCGATGTCACCGGACGCCTCGCTGCCTCGGAAACACGCGATTTCGTGCCCATCTCCGGGCGGGACGTGCGCCTGACCGCCCGCTTTACTTATTGATCGAAAACATAACCTATCGACGGGTAGCGGCAGCATGACTTGGCAAGGCCCTGTCATGCTGCCATGCACCCGATCGTGAATACGCCACCCGACTCTTCGGGCGCCGCAGCGCAGCCCGCCCCGCCGCCCAGTTCGCCCCTACGCATCGCCGATTATCGCAAATTCTGGCTGGCGCGTTTCTTCCAGGTGCTCGCGTCGACCGGCATGGTCGTCATCATCGGCTACCAGCTCTATGACGTGGCCCGGTCCGACTATGCGATGTCGATCACCCAGGCCTCGTTCCAGCTTGGCCTGCTGGGCTTCGCGCAGTTCCTGCCCATCTTCCTGCTGACGCCGATCTCCGGCGTGATCGCAGACCGTTTCGACCGGCGCCGCGTCGCCGGCTTGGCCATGGCGATCGACATCGTGGTCGCGCTGGGTCTGGGCGTTGCCACCACGCTGGAATGGCGCAGCCTGCCGGTGCTCTACGTTTTCGCGGCGGTGCACGGCGCCGTCCGCGTCTTCGTCGCCCCGTCCATGAGCGCGATCGCACCGAACATCGTTCCGTCAGACCTGATCCCGCGTGCCATCGGCTTCAACTCCATTGCCATGCAGGCCGGCACGATCATCGGCCCGGCCGCCTTCGGCTTCCTGTTCGCCAGCCATCACGCGCTGCCTTACTGGATTGCGGCGGTACTGATGGCGCTTTCCGCCACCAGCATCCTGGCGATCCGCAACCTGCCCCCGGTCTCCAAGGATGCCCGCAAGGCGCATCCGCTGCGCCAGATCGTCGACGGGTTCAACTTCATCTGGCGCGAGCGCTTCCTGCTGGGCTGCATCACTCTGGACCTGTTTGCGGTCCTGCTGGGCGGCGCGACCGCGCTGATGCCGGTCTTCGCGCGTGACATCCTTCATGTCGGCCCCGAAGGCCTTGGCCAGATGCGCGCAGCGACCGCCGCCGGCGCCGCTGTAGTCGCGCTGTGGCTTTCGTTCCGTCCGCTGGCGAAGAACGTCGGCGTGAAGATGCTGGTCTCGGTCGCCGCTTACGGCGCCATGACCGTCGGCTTTGGCCTTTCGCGCAGCTTCATGGTCTCACTCGGGTTCCTCGCCTTGATCGGCGCGGCCGACATGATCTCCGTCTTCATCCGCAGTTCGCTGGTCCAGCTTCGCACGCCGGACGACAAGCGCGGCCGCGTCTCCGCCATTTCCGGTCTGGCCATCTCCGCCTCGAACGAACTGGGCGAAATGCAGTCCGGCGTGGCCGCCGCCCTGCTCGGCGCGACCGGAGCTGTTGTCTTCGGCGGCACCGCTGCCATAGTCATTACCGCCATCTGGGCCTGGGGCTTCCCCGAAATCCGCCGGGCCCGAACCTTCGCACCACGTTGGGAGCACGCATCATGAAGGCCGACAGCATTCTCTCCACGATCGGCAACACGCCGCACATCCGCGTATCGCGCCTGTTTCCGGACCATGAGGTCTGGATCAAGGCAGAGCGCGGCAACCCCGGCGGATCGATCAAGGACCGTATCGCCCTTTCCATGATCGAGGCTGCGGAAGCGGACGGTTCGCTGAAGCCCGGCGGCACGATCATCGAGCCCACATCGGGCAACACCGGTATCGGCCTGGCCATGGTGGCCGCGGTCAAGGGTTACAAGCTGATCCTGGTCATGCCCGAATCGATGTCGATCGAGCGTCGCCGCCTGATGCTGGCCTATGGCGCCACGTTCGACCTCACCCCGCGCGAAAAGGGCATGAAGGGCGCGATCGAGCGCGCGAAGGAACTGGTTGCGGAAACGCCAGGCTCCTGGATGCCGCAACAGTTCGACAATCCCGCGAACGTGTCCGTCCACGTGCAGACCACCGCACAGGAAATCCTGGCCGATTTCGCCGATACGCCGATCGACGTACTGATCACCGGCGTCGGTACCGGCGGCCACATCACCGGCTGCGCGGAAGCGCTGAAGAAAGTCTGGCCCTCGCTCAAGGCCTATGCGGTGGAGCCCACGCTCTCGCCGGTCATCTCGGGCGGCCAGCCCGGTCCGCACCCGATCCAGGGCATCGGTGCCGGCTTCATTCCCGGCAACCTTCATACCCAGTCGATCGCCGGCGCCATCCAGGTGGAAGCGGCCGATGCCAAGGAATGGGCGCGCCGCTGCGCGACCGTGGAAGGCATGCTGGTGGGCATCAGTTCCGGCGCCACGCTGGCCGCGATCGCGCAGAAGCTGCCGTCGCTGCCGGCCGGTTCGCGCGTGCTGGGCTTCAACTACGACACCGGTGAGCGTTACCTCTCGGTGCCGGATTTCCTTCCCGAGTAAATGACGGCCGGAGCAAATTGATGGACGCTATTGCCTATACCCACGCCGGCGTGGGCCTTACCGGGTGGCTTGCCCGCCCGGAAGGAACGCCGCGCGCGGCCGTGATCGTGTTCCCCACCATCGCCAACTACAACGCGCCCATGGAAAAGCGGGCGCGAATGCTGGCGGAACGCGGCTACCTCGCGCTGGTCGCGGATTTCTATGGAGAGCCGGTCGAAAGTTTCGAGGCGTCGTTCCCGCTTGCGGAAAAGCTGCGCGCCGATCTCGACCATTATCGCGGCCGGATTGCGGCTGCGATCGATACCCTGCGCAGCCTGCCGGAAGCGGCGGGCCTGCCGTTGCTGGGCATCGGGTACTGTATGGGCGGGCAGGCCGTTCTCGAAGCCGCGCGCGACGGGCAGGATCTGCTGGCCGCCGTCAGCTTCCACGGCACGCTTTCGACGGCCCGACCGGCGGAGCCGGGCACGATCAAGCCGCGCATCCTCGTCTGCCATGGCGATGCCGATCCGCTGGTGCCGCGCGAACAGGTTTTGGGATTCTGGGACGAAATGGACCGGGCCGGGGCCAACTGGCACTTCCATTCCTATTCCGGCGTCCGCCACGGCTTCACCGACCCCGGCAGCGACGCGCGCGGCATGGCAGCCATCGGCTATGACGCCAGCGCCGATCGCCAGAGCTGGGCGGCCATGGTCAGCCTGTTCGACGAAATTCTCGGCTAAAGCGCTTTCCAATCAGGTGGAATCACCTGATGAATGGGAAAGCGTGGCAAACCAAGATCGTGGCCGCCACATTCGGGCGGCCACGATCCCGTCATTCGGCCTTAGCAGCCGTGTGACTTGTCACCACCGCCGTGATGGCCGTGGTCGTTATCGTGACCCCAACCCCAGTGGTTGCCGTTGTCATGGCCACCCCAGTGGTTGCCATTGTCATGGCCCCAACCCCAGTGGTTGCCATTGTCATGGCCACGACCCCAGTTGTTGCCGTTGTCATGGCCGCGACCCCAGTTGTTGCCGTTGTCGCGACGGTCGTCGCCCCTGCCGAAGTAGCTGGCCAGATTGTACTTCTGGTTGCTGACGACAGAGTTACCGGGTTTCTGATCCGCCAATGCGGCGGTTGGAACGCCGGCCAGGAGGCCGACGGTCATTGCAACGATTGTCACTCGTCGGTTCATGACATTTCCCTTCCTTCTAATGCCCCGCGAAGCCTGTCCGACTTCCCTCTCCCTTGCCGACGCCGGGAAGACAGACGTTTCCGCCGAAGTTTCCCCGATGAAGGCACACGCACCTGACGACTGGTGACGGGGCAGGACACCAGCCTTGAAGCAGCCACGCGATTGCTTCTTGTCATCGTAGGACAGCGGATTTCCGCTAGAAATCAGTGCTGTCGCCAGGGAGCTTCGTCTTCCGGCATGATCCATACGAGCCCATTGCGGTCATCCGGACGAATGATGGGCTAAGCCGAAATTGCCAAAATCGGCGTCGATCCGAACAGGCCGCCGAAAGGCAAATTAAATCACCATTTTAAATGGTTAATGGAATCGCAACCATAATTCCCCGACGCCCCCCGACGACAGGATCTTTTGCGCGTCCGTCAGCTTTCGAATGATTCGAGCTGGTTATCGACGATTCGGCGGTAGAAGCAGCTGCGCGCGCCGGTGTGGCAGGCAGGCCCTTCGGGCTGGACCAGCAGTTCCAGCGCGTCCTGATCGCAATCGACTCGAATTTCCTGAACGCGCAGGAAATGGCCCGAGGTTTCGCCCTTCAGCCAAAGTCTCCCGCGCGATCGGGAGTGGAAATGGGCAAGCCCCGTCTCCCGCGTCTTGGCCAGCGCCTCTTCATCCATATAGGCAACCATCAGGATTTCCCGAGTGCGGGTATCCACCGCGATCGCGATCAGCAACCCATGTGCATCGAACTTCGGAAGAAATTCGCTGCCCTGTTCGCGTTCTGCCTTGCTGATCTCTCGCATTCTGGAAATTTCCCTCCGCTTTTCCCGCAGGCCATGAATGTTGCAGGATAACCACAGCCGGTGATCAAAATCCCCGTAACGCCCTCAAGCCTCTTTTCAACCCCCGGGTTTACGTCGATTGTCGACCTGCAGCTGGGGGGCTGCTTCCGACCACAGGTCGCTGACCGGTAACCACGCTTCACGCGAAGGTTTCCAGGAAACAAGCGCCACGGTTCAGGGAATGTCGGCCGGTCTGGTCGACGCAGAATGAGGGATCGGACCAGGCGGCCTGCAGGGGGGCCGCCGAACCGCGAAAGCGGGGTCTACCAGTTTCGTCACGAGAACGCCCGGAGCCTTCGGTTCCGGGCGTTTTCGTTTTCCCGTCACACGCTGTCCAGCGCCTCATCCAGCACACGTGCAAAGCAGGCGATCACCACCTGTTCGGCGCCGCCGCGCTTCAGTGCGGACACGCAAGCCTCGCTGGTGGCGCCGCTGGTGAGCACGTCGTCCACCAGCACGATCCTGGCGCCTTGCACGCGCTGCCGATGGCGCGTGGGAATGGTGATCGCGCCCGACAAGGCACGCTGCCGCGCCTTGCGGCCCAACCCGCCCAGGGAAGGCGTGGCCTTGCGCCGCTCAAGCAGGTCGACCGCAAGCCGCGCCCCACGCAACCGTGCAATCGTCCGCCCCAACTCCGCCGCCTGGTTGTATCCGCGATGCCAGATCCGCCAACGATGCAGCGGCACCGGCACGACCAGCCACGCCTCATCGACCTGCGGCAGGCGGGCTGCCATGAAGCGCCCCATCATTCCGGCCAGCGCCAGGCGGTTGCCATGCTTCAGCGCAAGGATGAGCTTGCGCGAGGTTGCATTATACAGCGTCGCTGCCGCGATCCCGTCATGGCGCGGCGGTTGCGCCATGCAAGGCGCGCAGATCAAGCCATCCGGAATGTCTTCGGCAAAAGGCCGGGAACAAGTGGCGCAGGACGGATCGCCCGGTATCGCCAGCGTGTCCCAGCACTTCGGGCATAGCCCGATCTGCGCGGCGATCGCGGCACCGCACAAGGGGCAGCGCGGCGGGTAGACCAGATCGATCACAGGGGCAAAGGCGGCGGCAAGTGACATTGGTCCGCCAACTTATTTCCGCGCGAGGCAAGCTCAAGCTACAAGCTGTTCATCCTGGCCCCCAGTTTCGCCAATGTCCCGCCCATGTGCGTCCAATGTCCACCTCATGCCGCTCAGCATGGTTGCGCAAGCCGCGCCGACGCGGCAGGGATCGCTCGATGGCTGAAACCGCTCCCCCCGCTCCGCCCCGCATCTTTTCCGCCCCTCGCCGCGTCGCCACCCGCCGCCGCGCGCTGGCGCTTCAACGGCTGCCGGATGCGCCGCATTACCTGCTCGACGACATGGTGGAGGACGTGGAGGAGCGCCTGTCTTTCCTCCGGTTCGAGCCCAAGCGTGCACTTGTCATTGGCGACTGGACCGGAAGGCTGGCGCAATCGCTGGCAGCGCAAGGCGTGGACGTGGTCGAAGCCGAACCGGCCGCCGGGTTCAACGAGGAAGTGCCCTATCCTTTCGACGGCTTCGACCTGATTGCCAGCCTGGGCACGCTGGATACCGTGAACGACCTTCCCGGCGCACTGATCCACGCCCGGCGCGCGCTTGCGCAGGGCGGAATGATGATCGCCAGCTTCCTGTCCTCGGGCAGTCTGCCCAAGCTGCGCGAGATCATGCTGGCCGCCGATGGTGATCGCCCCGCCGCCCGCATTCACCCGATGGTGGACGTGCGCGCCGGCGGCCAATTGCTCCAGCGCACGCTTTACGCCGATCCCGTGATCGACCAGCGTCCGCTTCAGGTATCTTTCCGCAGCCTAGATCGGCTGATCGGCGATCTGCGCGCGCAAGCCCTCAGCGGTGTGCTAGCCGACCCCGGGCCGCCGCTCGGAAAGGAGGGGCTTGCCCGCGCCCGCCAGGCTTTCGCGGAATCCGGCGAGAATGGGCGGACCATCGAAACGTTCGAAATCCTGACCCTATCCGGTTGGAAGAAATAAGAAAAAGGCCGGGAGTTACCCCGGCCTTTTTCGTTTTCAGTGCAATGCCCGTCAGGCCAGTGCGGCCTGCGCGGCAGCCAGTCGCGCGATTGGCACGCGGAACGGCGACGCACTGACGTAATCGAGGCCCACCTTCTCGCAGAACGCGATCGACGCCGGATCGCCGCCGTGCTCGCCACAAATGCCAAGCTTCAGATCGGCATAAGTCGCGCGGCCACGTTCGGCGCCCATCTGCACGAGCTGGCCCACACCCTCGATATCGAGGCTGACGAACGGATCGCGCGGGTAGATACCCTTTTCGACATAGGGGCTGAGGAAACGCGCCGCATCATCGCGCGAAACGCCCAGCGTGGTCTGCGTCAGGTCGTTGGTGCCGAAGGAGAAGAACTTCGCTTCTTCGGCAATCTCGCCCGCCATCAGCGCAGCGCGCGGCAGTTCGATCATCGTGCCGACCATATAGTCGAGCGTGCGGCCCTTCTCGGCAAAGACCTTTGCGGCGGTCTCGTCGACGACTTTCTTGAGGATCTGCAACTCGCGCTTGGTGGCGACGAGCGGGATCATCACTTCCGGTACGATGGCCTCGCCCGAAGCGGCAGCGACTTCGCAGGCAGCTTCGAAGATCGCGCGAGCCTGCATCTCGTAGATTTCGGGGAACGTGATGCCCAGACGGCAACCGCGATGGCCCAGCATCGGGTTGAATTCGTGCAGTTCATCCGCGCGGCGCTTCAGCGTGTCGATGCCGATGCCGATCGTTTCCGAAAGCTCCGCAAACTCGGCATCGCCGTGCGGCAGGAACTCGTGAAGCGGCGGATCGAGCAGGCGAATGGTCACCGGCAGGCCGGCCATGACCTCGAAGATGGCGATGAAATCGGCACGCTGTTCGGGCAGCAGCTTTTCCAGCGCGGCGCGACGGCCGGCTTCGTCTTCGGCCAGAATCATCTGGCGCACGGCGGAGATGCGGCCGGCGTCGAAGAACATGTGCTCGGTACGGCACAGGCCGATGCCTTCGGCGCCGAACTGGCGGGCCATCTTGCAGTCGGCAGGCGTCTCGGCGTTGGTGCGCACCTTCATGCGGCGGTGCTTGTCGGCCCAGACCATCAGCGTGGCGAAATCGCCCGCCAGTTCCGGCTCGATGGTGGGCACTTCACCGGCCATGATGTCGCCGGTGGCGCCATCGAGGGTGATGATATCGCCTTCCTTCAGCTCACGGTTGCCCATGCGCAGGGTGCGGGTCTTCATGTCGATCGACAGGCCCGAAGCGCCCGAGACGCAGGGACGGCCCATGCCGCGCGCCACGACCGCCGCGTGGCTGGTCATGCCGCCGCGCGCCGTAAGGATGCCCTTCGCGGCGTGCATGCCGTGAATATCCTCAGGGCTGGTCTCGACGCGGACGAGCACCACGGCCTCGCCCATTTCCGCGCGCTTTTCAGCGGTATCGGCATCAAGCACGATCGCGCCCGAAGCCGCGCCCGGCGACGCCGGCAAGCCCTTGCCCAGAATGTCGCGGGCAGCTTTGGGGTCGAGCGTGGGGTGCAGAAGCTGGTCCAACGCCATCGGGTCCACGCGCTTGATCGCGGTGGCTTCGTCGATCAGGCCTTCTTCCACCATGTCGACCGCCATCTTGAGCGCGGCCTTGGCGGTGCGCTTGCCCGAACGGGTCTGCAGCATCCACAGCTTGTTGCGCTCAACGGTGAACTCGATGTCCTGCATGTCGCGGTAATGCTTCTCCAGAAGCTCGAACACCGCGGCAAGCTCGGTGTAGGCCTCGGGCATCGCCTCTTCCATCGACAGCGGCTTGGCACCGGCACGCTCGCGCGCAGCCTTGGTCAGGTACTGCGGGGTACGGATGCCGGCAACGACGTCCTCGCCCTGCGCATTGACCAGCCATTCGCCGTAATAGGCCTTCTCGCCGGTCGCCGGGTCGCGGGTGAAGGCAACGCCGGTGGCCGACGTATCGCCCATGTTGCCGAACACCATGGCCTGCACGTTGACGGCCGTGCCCCAGTCGCCCGGGATGTCGTTCAGGCGGCGATAGACCTTGGCACGGTCCGAATCCCAAGAATCGAACACGGCCTGGATCGCGCCCCACAGCTGCTCATGCACATCCTGCGGGAACGGGCGGCCGAGTTCTTCCTCGACGATGCCCTTGTATTCCTTGACGATGGCCTTCCAGTTCGACGCCGTCATTTCGACGTCGTTCATGTAGCCATTGTCTTCCTTGGCGATCTCCAGCGCTTCTTCGAAGCGGCCGTGGTCGAGGCCGAGAACGACGTCCGAATACATCTGGACGAAGCGGCGATAGCTGTCCCACGCGAAACGCTCATCGCCGGAAGTCTGGGTCAGACCCTCTACCGTGGCGTCGTTGAGGCCCAGATTGAGAACGGTGTCCATCATGCCCGGCATCGAAACGCGCGCGCCCGAACGGACCGAGACGAGCAACGGATCGGCGGCATCGCCGAAGTTCTTGCCGACGGTTTTCTCGATATGCGTCAGCGCCTGGGCAACGTCGGCACGCAATTCGGCCGAGAAGTCGCCGCCTTCGGCAAGGTACTTCACGCATTCTTCGGTGGTAATGGTAAAACCCGGGGGCACCGGCAGGCCGATCCCGGCCATTTCGGCAAGATTAGCACCCTTGCCGCCGACTACGACTTTGTCGCGCGCGCGTGCGTCTTCATTTTTGACACCGCCGCCGAACGTGTAGACCTGCCTGCTCATCTATCCCCTGACTTTCCTGTCCTGGTTGATAAAACTCTTCGAGAACTGGTCCGAAGTTATGTGGACCAGCCCCTAGCCTTCGATCTTCGAAAAATCCGCCACGTTGTGCACTGCAGCACGGAATCGATCAAGCAAGGCCAGCCTTGAATGGCGCTTGATCGGGTCGGCGTCGTTCACCGTGACATGTTCGAAGAAAGCATCGATGGGCGCGCGCAGCGAAGCGAGCGCGGACATCGCCGAAGCAAAGTCCTCTGCCTCAACCGCGCGGGCCGCCTGCGGTTCCGCCGCCGTCAGCGCATCGATCAGCGACTGTTCGGCAGGCTCCGCCGCGTAGGGCAGCACCTGCTCCGCCGCGTGACGGTCCGCCATCTTGGCGGCAACAACCGAGGCGAGGTCGGGATCGTCGACAGTTGCGAGTGGATCCTCTTCGCCAGTGCGGGAGATTTCGCCCTCGATGCCGTGCCAATCCTCCTTCTTGAGGATGTTGGCGGCGCGCTTGTAACCGGCCAGCAGGTTCACGCCGTCGTCGGTCGAGACGAAAGCCTGAAGCGCATGGACACGGGCGAGAAGGCGGACGAGATCATCTTCACCACCCAGCGCGATCACCGCGTCGATCAGGTCGTGACGGACGCCCGCCTCCTTCTGCTGGACCTTCAGGCGGTCCACGAAGAAGTCTAACAGATCACCCTCGGCCACTCCGAAGCGCAGGTTGTTGTCGGTGATCAGGCGAATGATGCCCAGCGCGGCACGGCGCAACGCGAACGGATCCTTGGATCCGGTCGGCTTCTCGTCGATGGCAAAGAAGCTGCGGAGCGTATCGAGCTTGTCGGCCAGCGCCACGGCCACCGTCACCGGGGCGGAAGGCACTTCGTCGCCCTGCCCAACCGGCTTGTAGTGATCGCGGATGGCATCCGCCACGGCACCGGGAAGACCTTCGGCACGGGCGTAATAACCACCCATAAGCCCTTGAAGTTCAGGGAATTCACCGACCATCTCGGTGACGAGATCAGCCTTGCAAAGTTCCGCTGCCTGACGCGCCAGCACCGGATCGCAGTTCAGCACCACGCCTTCGCTCGCCAGCCATTCGGCCAGCTTGGCCACGCGCTCGACCTTGTCGGCGACGGTGCCCAGCTTTTCATGGAAAGTGATGCGGGCCAGCTTTTCGGCATGGACCGAAAGCGGGGTCTTGCGATCCTGCTGCCAGAAGAAGCGCGCGTCGGAGAGGCGCGCGGCCAGCACCTTACGGTTACCATCGACGATCGCCGCGCCACCATCGGTCGCGACGATATTCGCCGTGCAAATGAATGCGTTGGCAAGCGAACCTGCGGCGTCCTCGCAGACGAAATACTTCTGGTTCACGCGCGCGGTAAGCTGGATCGTCTCGGGCGGAACTTCCAGAAAGTCTTCCTCGAAACGTCCGAGCAGCGGCACCGGCCATTCGGTGAGGCCGGCGTTCTCGATCACGAGGCCTTCGTCGTCCACCAGCACGAGGCCGGCAGCAGTTGCCGCTTCGTGTGCCTTGGTGCGGACGATGTCCTGGCGTTCCTCATGGTTCACGAGGACGTGGGCAAGGCGCAGCTTGTCCGCATAGTCATGCGCACCGCCGACGGTGATTTCACCGGGCGCGTGGAAGCGATGGCCCTTGGTCACGTAACCAGAGGCGACGCCGCCCACTTCGCATTCGACCAGATCTTCACCCAGCACCGCAACGATGCCCGAGAGCGGGCGTACCCAGCGCAGCGATTCGGTTGAGAGCGAGGCCTTGCCCCAGCGCATGGACTTCGGCCACGGGAACGCGCGAACGATGGCGGGGATCGCCTCTGCCAGCACGTCCTTCACCGCACGGCCGGGCTTTTCGACGACCGCGAAGTAGGTGTCCTTGCCCTTGAGGTCGCGGATTTCCAACTGGTCCTTGGTGAGACCGGTCTTGCGCAGAAAGCCTTCCAGCGCCTGCTCGGGCGCGCTGGTGGCGGGGCCCTTGGTTTCCTCATGCACGGCTTCGGTTGCCAGCGGCAGGCTGCGCGCGATCAGCGCGAGGCGGCGCGGCGTGGACCACACCGAAACCTCGGAAACGGCAACGCCGGCCGTTTCCATTTCCTTGCGGAACAGCTTTTCCAGGTCGGCGCGGGCGCCGGCCTGCATGCGGGCGGGAATTTCCTCGGAGCGGAGTTCGAGAAGAAAGTCGGTCATGCGCTCCACCCCGGGAACTTGGCTTCCCACTGGTCCTTGTTCTTGTCGATCCAGGCCTTGCACGAACCCTTGGCAAGTTCGCGCACGCGGCCGATGTAGCTGGCACGCTCCTGCACGGAGATCACGCCGCGCGCCTGCAACAAGTTGAAAAGGTGCGAAGCCTCGATCGCCTGGTCATAGGCCGCCAGCGGAATTTCCGCCTCGATGCAGCGCAAGCACTCGGCCTCTGCCGCCTTGAAACCGGCGAACAGCGCTTCGGTGTCGGCAATCTCGAAGTTGTACTTCGACTGCTGCTGCTCGTTGGCGAGGAAGACGTCGCCGTAAGTGACGCCCTCGTTGTTGAAGCGCAGGTCGTAGACCCAATCCACGCCCTGAATGTACATCGCCAGACGTTCAAGCCCGTAGGTCAGTTCGCCTGCGACCGGCTTGCAGTCATAGCCGCCAACCTGCTGGAAATACGTGAACTGCGTCACTTCCATGCCGTCGCACCAGACTTCCCAGCCCAGGCCCCAGGCGCCCAGCGTCGGGCTTTCCCAGTCGTCCTCCACAAAGCGGATATCGTGCGCCAGCGGGTCGACGCCGATCGCGGCGAGGCTCTGCAGGTAGAGTTCCTGCAGGTTCTCTGGATTCGGCTTCAGGATCACCTGATACTGGTAATAGTGCTGAAGACGGTTCGGATTCTCGCCATAACGACCGTCGGTCGGGCGGCGCGAAGGCTGGACGTAAGCCGCCTTCCACGGTTCGGGCCCCAGCGCGCGCAGCGTGGTCGCGGGGTGGAACGTGCCCGCCCCCATGCGCATGTCGTAGGGCTGAAGAATGAGGCATCCCTGCTTGCTCCAGAAATCATGGAGCGTCAGGATCATATCCTGAAAGCTGAGCGGCTGCCTGTCAGTGGAGGGCGCGGCGGTCGACATCGAAATCCCGTCAAAACTCATGGGCACGCGGCCTTTGGCGGATCGAACCCGGCAAATCAACCGCGCAAAACGACGGTATGATGACTGAGAGCGCTACCCTGAGCTTATCGGGCCCGCTAATGCGCTGTGCGACGGGTTGTTAATGCCGCGTTTGTTCCTGCCCCTTCATGGAATGACGATGATATCCTTCCGAAAGTCCCGCTTCCGCCTTGCCCTGGCAACCGCCCTCGGCCTTTTCGCCGCGACGCCCTCTATCGCGCAGGAAACCGCGCCCGCGCGCCCGGCGATGTGGAAGATCGCGGACAAGGACACGACGATCTATCTCTTCGGCACGATCCATATCCTGCCGGAAGATACGCACTGGTTCACCGGGCCGGTGAAGGACGCCTTCGATTCGTCAGACCTGCTGGTTACCGAAACCAACACGGACTCTCCCGAATCGCTGCAGAAGCTGTTCATTGAAAAGGGGATGCGCGCCGATGGCACGTCGCTGAGGGCCAGCCTTCCGCCTGAAGAGCGCGCCGCCTTCGAGAAGGCGCTCAGCGGCATGGGCCTGCCCACTGAAGCCTTCGATCCGTTCGAGGCCTGGTACGCCGGCCTGCTGCTTTCGTTGCTGCCCCTCAAGGCTGCCGGTTTCGACAAGGCCAATGGCGTGGAAACGCTGATCGACGCCAAGGCTGCGGAAGAGCACAAGGCGCGCAAGGCGCTGGAGACGCCCGAATACCAGATCGAACTGTTCGACGGCATGCCCGTCGACAGCCAGAACCGCTATCTGGGCGAAGTGCTGGACCAGTTGCCCACGCTGCGCGAGGATGTTGCCAAGGTGGTGACCGCATGGAAGGCCGGCCGGGCCGACGAACTGGCACGCCTGTTGAACGAGGACGAATCGGACGAAGCCATGCGCAAGGCCTTCATCACCGACCGCAACGCCACGTGGGCCAAGTGGCTGGAAGCCCGCATGGAGGAACCCGGCACGGTCTTCGTTGCAGTGGGTGCAGGGCACCTTGCCGGCGAGGGTAGCGTGCAGGATCAACTCGCGAAGGCCGGCATCAAGGCAACAAGGGTGCAATAACAAGGTGATGCGCGCATTCTTTGCCCTTCTGGCGAGCATCGCACTCGCCGCCTGCGCCCAGCAGCCTGAGCCCGCAACGCCGGCGCTCTGGCATGTCGAAGGGCCGAACGGCCAGCAGGCATGGCTATTCGGCACGATCCACAGCGTGAAGCGGCCCATTGCGTGGGAGACGGCGGAAGTGCGCAAGGCGCTCGCCGGGTCAGACATCATCATGGTCGAAGTGGGCAACCTTGCCGATGAGAAAGCCGTCGCTGCCACTTTCGCCCGGCTTGCCAAGAGTGATGACCAACCAGCTCTTTCACAACGTATTTCTGCACAACAACGCCCTACCCTGGCCGCCCTTCTGAAACGTGGCGGTTATTCCGACGGCGACTTCGCGCAGATGGACACCTGGGCCGCCGCCCTCACTCTCGCCCGGATCGGCGCCAGCGATGAGGACAGCCGTAACGGCGTCGATCGCGCGGTGATGGGCGAAGCGGGCGCGAAGCCCGTCGTCGAACTGGAGGGCGCCGAACGCCAACTCGGCCTGTTTGACAGCCTGCCCGAACGCGACCAGCGCGACTTGCTTGGTTTCGTCGTCACCGACCAGCAGGGGGACGACGACAGTCGCCTTGCCGACAGCTGGCGCAAGGGTGACATGGCGGCGATCGAGAAGGAAACCCGCCGCGGAATGCTGGCCGATCCCGAACTGCGCGCCGTGCTCTTCACGGGCCGCAATCAGGATTGGGCCGGTAAAATCGGCCACGCCATGCAAGAAGGCCGACGCCCCTTCGTTGCCGTGGGCGCAGCACACATGGCCGGGCCGGATGGTTTGCCCGCGATGCTCGCCACACAAGGCTTCAAGGTCACCCGCATCGAATAGCGGTTACCGCACTTCGCTTGCATTTCCGCCGATTCCGCATTAAGGGCGCGCGCTTCCCGTCATGGTCATCCCTGGAGGCGTGGCGGGACGGCGCGGGCCGATGAGCGGACCGATGCCGTATTGATATCCAGTTTTGAAAGGCAAGTCCCATGAGCGATACGCTTAACCTGCCGGCCGAGACGCGTGAACGGGCTGGCAAGGGAGCCTCCCGTGCTCTGCGTCGTGATGGCCGCGTTCCCGCCGTCGTCTACGGTGGCAACGAAGAACCCATCGCGATCCACGTCGAGGAAAAGGAGCTGACCCGTCAGCTCATGACCGGCCACTTCTTCAACTCGATCGTCGAAGTTGAAGTTGGCGGCAAGAAGCTGCGCACGCAGCCCAAGGACGTTGCCTTCCACCCGGTCAACGACCGCCCGCTCCACGTCGACTTCCTGCGCCTGGGCGCCAACGCGACCGTGCACGTGAACGTGCCCGTCGTGTTCGCCAACGAGGAAGCTTCGCCGGGCCTGAAGCGCGGCGGCGTGCTGAACGTCGTCCGTCACGACCTTGAACTGGTCTGCGACGCCGACAAGATCCCGCACGAAGTCTCGATCGACGTGACCGGCTTCGACGTGGGCGAATCGATCCACATCAGCCACGTGAAGCTGCCCAAGGGCGTTGCTTCGGCGATCACCGACCGCGATTTCACCATCGCGACGATCGCTGCTCCCTCGGCTCTGAAGAGCGCCGAAGGCGACACGACCAAGGACGAAGCCGAGTAATCGGACCGTTTTAGCAATCGGCCTCTTCCGCCCCGGTTCGTCCGGCGCGCGGGAGGGGCCTTTTGTTTTTGGGGGATCGACCCCGCTCTTTCTGGATCAGCTAAGCCATGCAGCTTTGGGTCGGCCTCGGTAATCCCGGACCGCAATATGCGATGAACCGCCACAACGTCGGCTTCATGGCGGCGGATGCGATTGCCGAAATCCACCGCTTCGGCCCGGTCCAGAAGAAATTCCAGGGCTGGCTGCAGGAAGGCCGCATCGGCACCGAAAAAGTGCTGCTGCTGAAGCCCGCCACTTTCATGAACGAAAGCGGCCGCGCCGTCGGTGAAGCGATGCGCTTCTACAAGCTGGCGCTGTCCGACCTCACCGTCTTCCACGACGAGCTGGATCTTGCCCCGTTCAAGGTGAAGGTGAAGCAGGGCGGCGGCCATGCCGGGCACAATGGCCTGCGCTCGATCGACCAGCACCTTGGCCCCGATTTCCGCCGCGTGCGTCTTGGCATCGGCCACCCCGGCCACAAGGATCGCGTACACGGCTACGTCCTCGGCAACTACGCCAAGGCCGAAATGGATCCTCTTGCCGGCATGCTGGGCGCCGTCGCCGCAGAGGCCGATCGCCTGACCGCCGGGGACGACGTTCGCTTCATGAACGATGTCGCCCTGCGCCAACAGGACTGAAGCGGGTCGCGGACTCGCCATTCGGCGCGACTGACGCTAAGGCGCGCTCAATCATTTCTTCCGGAGTTACACATGGGTTTCCGTTGCGGAATCGTGGGCCTGCCGAATGTCGGCAAGTCGACCTTGTTCAATGCGCTCACCGAAACGCAGGCGGCGCAGGCGGCCAACTATCCGTTCTGCACGATCGAGCCCAACGTCGGCCAGGTCGGCGTGCCCGATCCGCGCCTCGACAAACTGGCCGCGATCGCCGGTTCGGCCAAGATCATCTCCACCCAGCTTTCCTTCGTGGACATCGCCGGCCTGGTGCGCGGCGCATCGAAGGGTGAAGGCCTGGGCAACCAGTTCCTGGGCAACATCCGCGAAGTGGACGCCGTCGTCCATGTGCTGCGCTGCTTCGAGAACGACGACATCCAGCACGTCGACAACAAGGTCGATCCGATTGCGGACGCCGAAACGGTTGAGACCGAACTGCTGCTTTCCGACCTCGAAAGCCTGGAAAAGCGCGTTCCCGCCGCCCAGAAAAAGGCCGCGCAGGGCGACAAGGAATCGAAGATCATCGCTTCGGTCCTCGGCCAGACGCTGGAACTGCTGCGCGACGGCAAGCCAGCGCGCCTGACCCAACCGAAGGACGACGATGAGGCCCGCGTGTTCGCGCAGGCCCAGCTGCTGACCGCCAAGCCGGTGCTCTACGTCTGCAACGTGGAAGAAGAAGCGGCTGCCGAAGGCAATGAGTTCTCCGCCCGCGTGTTCGAAAAGGCCAAGGCTGAGGGCGCCACCGCCGTCATCGTTTCGGCCGCGATCGAATCGGAACTCGTCGGCATGGATATCGAGGAACGCATGGTGTTCCTGGAGGAAATGGGCCTGCACGAAACCGGCCTCGCCCGCATCATCCGCGCCGGTTACGATCTGCTGGGCCTGCTGACCTTCTTCACCGTCGGCCCCAAGGAAGCCCGCGCCTGGACCGTGCACAAAGGTGCCAAGGCCCCCGAAGCCGCCGGCGAAATCCACTCCGACATGCAGCGCGGCTTCATCCGCGCCGAAACCATCGCCTATGACGACTATGTCGCGCTGAACGGTGAAGCCGGCGCCAAGGAAGCCGGCAAGCTGCGCCAGGAAGGCAAGGAATACATGGTGCACGATGGCGACGTCATGCACTTCAAGTTCAACGTCTGATTGTTCAGGCGGCGCAGGGTTTCGGCCCTGCGCCGCATGTTGCCGTTTCCTCGAACGCTTCGAGGATCGGACACGGCCCCTCTTCCGACCCCGCACATTCGTGGGCAAGTCGCCGCAGCGACTGACGGGCCGCTTCCAGTTGCGCGATCTCGCGATCAAGCGCCGCCAGTCTTACCTCCGCCATTTCGCGCGCCCTCGGCCGGTCTCCGGTGTGATCGAGGCTGATCAGCTCGGCAATCTCGTCGAGGATGAAGCCCGCCGCCTTGGCCGATCGGATGAAACGCAGCCGCCGCACATCTTCATCGCCGTAGTGCCGCTGCCCTTTCGCGCCGCCGGTCGCCGCCGGGCGAGGATCGTGCAGCAGTCCCTTGCGCTGATAGAACCGCACCGTCTCGACACCTACACCGCCCGAGCGGGCCAATTCGGAAATCGTCAGGGCCATGCTTGACTCCGTACTATGGTACGGAAGGTATAGCCTTCTCCATGACGCAGCAACAGAACGGAAAACCGACGGCGGTACTCCACCGCATGGTCATGGAAAAGCACTCGTGCCCCTGGGGCATCAAGTCGAAGCACTTGCTCGAAAAGCTGGGCTACAAGGTGGAGGATCACTGGCTCACCACGCGCGAGCAGACCGATGCCTTCAAGGCCGCGAACGATGTCGCCACCACCCCGCAGATCTTCATCGGCGGCAAGCGCATCGGCGGCTATACGGACTTGCGCGCGCATGTCGGCCTGAAAGTCCACGATCCGAAAGCCACGACCTACCGCCCCGTGCTTGCCGTGTTCGCCACCGGCCTTGGCCTTGCGCTAGCGGCCAGTTGGGCGGCGTTCGACACGCCCTTCACACTGCGCACCGCAGAATGGTTCGTCTCAATGACGATGATGCTGCTCGCCATGCTGAAGCTGCAGGATGTCGAGCAATTCTCGACGATGTTCCTTGGCTACGACCTGCTCGCCAAGCGGTTTGTGCCGTACGCCTACGCCTACCCGTTCCTGGAATTCGCAGCCGGCGCGCTGATGACCGCGCATGCCCTGCCCTGGCTGTCGATCCCCATCGGCCTCGTCATCGGCGGCATCGGCACAGTCTCTGTATTCTACGCGGTCTATATCCAGAAGCGCGAGTTGAAGTGTGCCTGCGTCGGCGGATCGGGCGCGGTGCCGCTGGGCTTCGTTTCGCTGACCGAGAACCTGTTCATGGTCGCCATGGCGATCTGGATGCTGGCACGGATGGCCTAACCCGCCATCGACCTGTCATGATCGGGGGGCTAAGGGCGCGGGCATGAAGACGCTCCTCCCCCTGATCGGCGCGCTCGCCGCGCTCTCTTCGCCTGTCATCGCCAAACCGAATGACGCAAAACCGGAAGTCAGCCGCGAGCCGGTGGTCATCCTCGTTTCCATCGACGGGTTCCGGGCCGACTACCTTGACCGTGGGATCACGCCGAACCTCTCGGCGCTTGCCGCCAAGGGCGTGAGCGCATCGATGCGCCCCTCGTTCCCCAGCAAAACCTTCCCCAACCATTGGGCATTGGTGACTGGCAAGGTGCCGGACCGCAACGGCATCATCGCCAATGGCTTCGAGGATCCTGCCCATCCCGGCGAGAAATTCACGATGTCGAGCGATGAGCCCTATTGGTGGGACGAAGCCGAACCGATCTGGGTCACCGCCGAAAAGGCCGGCATCCGCACTGCGACGATGTTCTGGCCGGGATCCAACGTGGCATGGGGCGGCACCTGGGTGACCGAGCCGTGGAAGGAAGCCGTCGGAGGCACGCGGCCGAGCGATTGGCAGCAGTACAACCGCGCCGTCTCTCCAGCGCAGCGCGTCAACGCCGTGCTCGACTGGCTGCGCCGCCCGGCAGCAACACGCCCCAAGCTGGTCACGCTCTATTTCGACGATGTGGACACGGCCGGCCACCACTATGGCCCGGACGACGCGCATACCAATGCCGCCGTGACCGAAGTGGACAGCGACATCGGCAAGCTGGTCGCCGGGCTGCGCGAACTGGGCCAGGCCGCCAACGTGATCGTCGTGGCCGACCACGGCATGGCCGCCGTATCGAGCGAGCGCAGCATCGCGCTCGACCAGGTGGCCGATCCCGCACTTTACAAGGCGGGCGACACCGGGCCTTTCGCGGCGCTCACGCCGACCGAGGGCAATGACGCGAAGCTCGCCGCCGTACTGCTGAAACAGCACGATCATATGCAGTGCTGGCGCAAGCAGGACATTCCCGCCCGCCTGCACTACGGCCGCAACCCACGCATCGCGCCCTATTTCTGCCTTGCCGAGACCGGCTGGATGATCAACGCGACCAAGCCGGACAAGCCCTCGACGGGCGGCGCCCACGGGTTCGACAATGCGGCACCGGAAATGGCGGCGCTGTTCATCGCATCCGGCCCGGCCTTCGCGGCCGACCGCAAGCTGGCGGCGTTCGACAATGTCGACGTGGCCCCGCTGCTGCGCGACCTGCTCGGCCTGCCGCAAGCCACGGACGGCGATGGCGATGACGCACCGTTCAAGCCGGTGCTGAAGGCGAAGTAGGAAAACCTACCCCGCCTTCCGAAATGTCATCAGGCGTCTGAAACGTCGCTGCCGGCCGGTTCGTCCCGGTCGGCAGTTGCCTGTTCGGCAGCCGCGCGGCGGCCGAACAGGCCGCCGATCTTCTTGCGAAGTACGGCAAAGCCGGCGATCACGGCGACGGCTATCGGCTTCAGGAACTTCAGCAGGATCGCCAGCAGGCCCAGCTTCTTGGCGACGGCAACACCCACACCCGCCGCAACCAGACCGCCGATGCCGTATTCGGCCGTCTTGTCGGTTGAAGAATCGTAATCCTGATAGCGCGAACCCGCGTCGAACGCCGCGTGATCGGCAAACGCCGTCGCCGCCTGCCGCACGTCGCCAAGGTGGTCCATCGATGAAACGAGATTGAGGCTCAGCACGCCGTGTCGCCCCAGCGTGCGCACATCGTAGTTCAGGCTATGGACCTTCTCGTCGCCGAAGGCGATATCCTGCGCCCAGACCACCGAATGCGTGCCGGCGTCGTACTTCGGCTGTTCCGCCCAACCGGCCAGATGCATCGGCGAATAGCCGTCTGCCTTGCGCTGTTCGTTGCGCTCGTCCTCACCCTCGCGCATCTGCGACAGCAGTTCGGTGTAGTCCACCTTGCCGGCATCTTCGTCGTTTACGAAGCCGGTATCCTCATAGGTGACGACCGCGCCCCAGGCATCGCTCAGCGGCGATGTGCCGGCCGGCATCACCAGCCCCAGCACGCCTTCCGCCACTTTCGGCGGATTACCCCAGATTTCGACGATAATCTTGCGCGCATCGTCCGGCCCGTAGAAGTCGTAGGCCGATCCCAGATCCAGCGTCGCATGGGCCGCCGCAATGGCGATCTTGCCATGCTGCGGATGAAGCGATTTCGCTGCCGCCACTGCGGCGGGCGGCAGACTGGCTTCCTCTTCCGCGGCCCATGCCGGCGAACCGGCAACACCAATGAGCGCCGCAACCGCGACGCCCAGCAAACGCACCTTCATGAATTTTCCCCATTCAATGAATGGGCATAATGCCGATGCAGCCCAGCGGGTCAATCGCCAGAGGCAGTATCCCCGCCGGTTTCATCAGCAGTTTCAGATGCTTGCCCCGGCGTGGCGGTACACGTCACCTCTCCATCGGCAAGGAAGGCCACGCGCTCCTGCGAATCGTGAAGGACCAATCGCGCCGGCCAGTGCGTATGGTTCGATCCGCCGACGCGATCGGGCAGGCTGACCAGATCGACCCATGTTGAGAGGCCGACGTAAGTTGTGCGCGCATTACCCGGTAATTGCGCACTTTCCAGCTTGGCAGCGTAACGCTTCAAGTCCCCTTCGATGCGCATGAAGCCTTCTTCGGCATTGCCGATGAAGATCGGATCGGCCTCACCCTGCTTGCGGAACCGGCAGCCGGGCTTGTCGAGGCCGTAGCGTTCCACGTCAACGCTGGTGATGGGCTTGGGAACGATGGGCTTGAACGGTTCCTTGCTCATCCGTTCGACCATCGCGACGTCATGCGCGTCCTCGGCATCCTTGCGGGCCGGATCCTCCCGACCGCAAGCAGAAAGGGAAGCCAATGCGGCAAGGCTGAGGCCAAGGGCAAGCACGGTGGAGCGCGTCATTTTCGTCCGAACAGCTTCTCGATATCCTGATGTGCCAGCTTAACCCACGTGGGGCGGCCATGGTTGCATTGACCCGAACGCGGGGTACGCTCCATTTCGCGCAGCAAGGCGTTCATTTCGGCTACCGAGAGCGAACGCCCTGCCCGCACCGACCCGTGGCAGGCCATCGTCGCCAGCACCAGATCCAGCTTTTCACCCAGCAACAACGCGTCGCCGTTCTTGGCCAGATCGTCGGCAACGTCCTGGACCAGCGCGTGGACATCGCTCTTGCCCAGTACCGAAGGGACCGCGCGGACCAGCATCGCGCTGGGCCCGAAGCGTTCCAGCGTCAGGCCGAATTTCGCCAGATCGACAATCTTGTCTTCCAGCGCATCGCAGGCCGCTTCTTCCAGTTCGACGACTTCGGGCAGCAACAGCGCCTGGCTGCGCACCATCGCGTCCTCGGCACCGGCCGCCTTCAGCCGTTCCAGCACAAGGCGTTCGTGCGCGGCATGCTGGTCGACGATGACCAGCCCGTCTTCCGCCTCCGCGACGATATAGGTTCCCGCCACCTGCCCGCGCGCGACGCCCAGCGGATAGCTGATTTCTTCCTGCGGCTCCTCGGGCGCGACTTCGGCGCGGCCCGAAGGCTCGGCCATGACTTCGGCCTCATAGGAACGCCAGGCCGTGCCTGCCTCGGCCAGTCGCGGCGCGGCAGGGCGCGTCGGCGTGGGCGCATATTGGCGCGCGAACAGCGAACCAAGCGCCGGGGCGGGTTCCGGCGCGCGCGGCGCCACTGGCTCGACCTGCCACATGTTCATCGCGGCGGCTTGCGGCGGCTGCGCGCTCTTCTGCCCGGACGATTCAAGCGCATGGCGCAGCGCGCCGACCAGGAAGCCGCGAATGAACGCGGGATCGCGGAAACGCACTTCCGTCTTGGCGGGATGGACGTTTACGTCGACTTCCTCAGGTGGAAGCTCAAGAAACAGCGCCAGCACCGCGTGACGATCGCGCGCCAGCATATCCGAATAAGCGCCACGCACCGCGCCTACCAGCAGGCGATCCTTCACCGGCCTGCCATTGACGAACAGATACTGATGATCGGCCACGCCGCGATTGTAGGTGGGCAATCCTGCCACGCCGGTCAGCCGCGCGGTGCCGCGCTCGGCATCGATCAGCACGCCATCGTCGGCCAGTTCGCGCGCGACCAGACGGGCCACGCGCGATGCCAGTTCCTCACGCGGCTGCACCGCCAGAACGCGGCGGCCTTCGTGTTCCAGCACGAAGCCGATGTCGGGCCGGGCCATGGCAAGCCGGCGGACGACATCCTGACAGGCGGCATATTCCGAACGCGGCGAACGCAGGAACTTGCGCCGCGCGGGAACCTTGCCGAACAGGTCCTCCACCCGAATCCGCGTACCCGGGGGCAGCGCCGCAGGCGAATCGGTGGCGACCTGTCCGTGATCGACCACGCGCTTCCAGCCTTCGGCGGCATCGTGCGGGCGACTTTCGATGGTCAGCCGCGCGACCGAGCCGATGGAGGGCAGCGCCTCACCCCGGAATCCCAGCGTGGTCACCAGTTCGATCGCTTCGTCGGGCAACTTCGATGTGGCGTGACGCTCCAGCGCCAGCGCGATTTCGTCCGGCCGCATGCCGCAGCCGTCGTCGGTGACCTCGATCAGGTCCAGCCCGCCGGAGGCAAGGCGCACGGTGATCTCGGTCGACCCGGCATCGATGGCGTTTTCGACCAGTTCCTTCAGCGCCGCGGCAGGCCGTTCAACCACCTCGCCCGCGGCGATGCGGTTGACGAGATGCTCTGGCAGGCGACGGATCGTGGGCATTTTCAGGTCTCGCGTTCGGCCAATCGCCAAGGGGCGGGAGGAGGGCATGGGGGCGCTCGGCAGCGCGCAGATCATTGACGCGAAGCCGCATTCACGAACTGTTCCAGTCCCTAGCGACGAACCGCAGGGATTTCGAGACGGAGCCTTGCGGATTCCCACGAAAAATCGTCACAAAATTTTGGCCTTTCGCAAATCGATCGGCTAAGGGGCTGTCTCTCCTTCAAACAAGCCGGCCACGCCGTCCCCCAACAGGGCGGCAAGCGGCCTGAAAGACAACGGATTACTGATGGCTTCGCTCGTCTCGCGATTCTTCAAGCTCGGCTCCCAGAACATGGCTATCGACCTGGGTACCGCCAATACGCTCGTCTATGTTCAGGATCGCGGCATCGTGCTGAATGAACCGTCGGTAGTCGCCATCGAAACGCTGAACGGCGTCAAGAAGGTCAAGGCCGTGGGCGATGACGCCAAGATGATGATGGGCAAGACGCCCGACAACATCGAAGCCATCCGCCCGCTGCGCGACGGTGTGATCGCCGACATCGAAATCGCGGAAGAGATGATCAAGCACTTCATCCGCAAGGTGCACGGCAAGAAGAACCTGTTCCGCTATCCGGAAATCGTGATCTGCGTGCCCTCGGGCTCGACTTCGGTCGAACGCCGCGCGATCCGTGACGCTGCCTCGAACGCCGGCGCCAGCCAGGTCTACCTGATCCTCGAACCGATGGCCGCCGCGATCGGCGCCGACATGCCGGTTACCGAACCGGTCGGCTCGATGGTTGTCGACATCGGCGGCGGCACCACCGAAGTCGCCGTGCTTTCGCTGCGCGGCCTTGCCTACACCACCTCGGTGCGTGTCGGCGGTGACAAGATGGACGAAGCGATCGTTTCCTACGTTCGCCGCCACCACAACCTTCTGATCGGAGACGCCACGGCGGAACGCATCAAGAAGGACTACGGCATCGCCACCATCCCGGCCGACGGCATCGGCGAAACGATCCACATCAAGGGTCGTGACCTCGTCAACGGCGTGCCGAAGGAAATCACCATCAGCCAGGCGAACGTCGCCGAAGCGCTGGCGGAACCGATCGGCGCGATCATCGAAGGCGTGCGCATCGCGCTTGAAAACACCGCTCCGGAACTCGCAGCCGACATCGTCGACCAGGGCATCGTGCTCACCGGCGGCGGCGCGCTGATCCAGGGCCTGGACGACTATCTGCGCGAAGAAACCGGCCTGCCGGTCAGCGTCGCCGAAGATCCGCTGTCCTGCGTCGCGCTTGGCACCGGCCGCGCGATGGAAGACCCGGTCTATCGCGGCGTCCTGATGTCCGCATAAGCGTTCGCGCGGGCGGCGCGGCCCCAGGGCACGCGCCGCCCGCATTTGATTCCGGCGAAGGTTTCGTCGGCAAGGCCATTAACGGCGGCCCGTCCGCCCTTGTTTCAGGAGTGCATGGCGCATGGCGCCGCCCGCAAACAGGCGCTCCAGCTATTCGCGCAGAGCGCAATATTCCACCTTCCTGAGCTATTCCGCGGGCGTGTTGGGCGCTGTCGTGGGGTTGGGGCTCGTGGTGGTCTCGCTGGTCAACCCCGACGTGTTCTCCCCGCTACGCGGCCTTGCCTCCGACGCGACCGAGCCTGCCAGCCAGGCTGTCGCAGGCGGACGCGAGATGGGCCGCAACGCGATTGCGGACGTTTCCGGTTTCTTCCATTCCGGCAACGAGAACGCACGTATCCGCCGCGAACTGGCTGAGGCGAAAGTGCGCCTTGTCCAGGCCGATGCCACGCGTGTCGAGAACCAGCGCCTGAAGGCGTTGATGGGCATTCCCGAAACCGACGCCACGCCGGTCGCCTTCGCGCGCCTCACCGCGTCGACCGGCAGCAGCACCCGCCGTTACGCCACCTTGGGCGCCGGGCACGATCGCGGCGTTATCACCGGAATGCCGGTGCGCTCGCCGATGGGGCTTGTCGGCCGCGTGCTCGAAGTGGGGGCATCCAGTTCCCGCGTGCTGCTGATCACCGATAGCGAAAGCCTGGTGCCTGTCCGCCGTTCAACCGACGGCGTTCCGGCATTCGCGCAAGGCGCTTCGGACGGCACGCTGCGCATCCGCCTGATCAACCTGGGCATCAATCCGCTAAAGAAGGGCGACGTGCTCGTCACCTCGGGTTCGGGCGGGCTCTATCGCCCCGGCACGCCGATGGCGATCGTCACCGAACTGCTGCGCGACGGCGCCATTGCCCGCGTGCTCAGCAATCCCTCGGATACCGATTACGTCATGGTCGAAAGGGCCTGGGCGCCGCCGCCCCCGCCACCTCCGGCCCCGACAACCGATGGCATCAAGCCGGCGGGCAAGCGATGAACCTGTTCCGGGCCGGACACAGCCAGACCCGTCGCAGCATCAACCGCGCGCCCTGGCCGCCGCTGGCGCGCGCTTTCCCGTGGCTGACGATTATGTTGGCATCGATTGCCCCGTCGTGGCTGCTGGTCGCGTCGGCCCCGGTCATGCCGCCGCTCGGTTATCTGGTCTTCCTGTCGTGGCACCAGTTGCGACCGGGACTTCTGCCGATCTGGGCGGGCCTGCCGCTGGGCCTGTTCGACGATCTGTTCTCCGGCCAGCCTTTCGGTTGTGCCGTACTGCTCTGGTCGGCCTCTTCCATCGTGCTTGATCTTGTCGAAACCCGCCTGCCCTGGCGCAATTTCGTGATCGAGTGGCTGGTGGCGAATGGCCTGATCCTGACTTATATCGTGCTGTGCCTGGGCCTCGCCAATGTCGGCGGGGCGGATGCCCCCCTCCGTGTGATCGTACCGCAGATCGTGATTTCCGTGCTCGCTTATCCCCTTGTCGACCGCTTCGTCGCCATTGCCGACCGCTTCCGCCTGAAGCCGTTCCTGGTCGCGCGATGAAGATCAATTTCCGGCGCCTTATCCAACCGCGCCACGTCAGTGCCGGCACGCTGCGCAACAGCTTCGACCGGCGCAGCCTGGTCATAGGCGGCATCCAGGGCGGCATTGGCGTGCTGCTGGCCGGCCGCATGGCCTATCTCGCCATCGGGCAGAACGAGAAATACAAGCTTGAGGCGGAAAGCAACCGCGTCAACCTCTCGCTGATCCCGCCGCGTCGCGGCTGGATTCTCGACCGCAACGGCACTCCCCTCGCCTCCAACCGCGCAGACTTCCGCGTCGACGTGGTGCCGGAACGCATGGAGGACAAGGCCCACACCCTGAACGTGCTCGGCCAGCTTCTCAGCATGTCGCCCATCGCCATGCAGGATCTGGAGGACAAGATCGAGAAGTCGCGGGGGTTCGCCCCCGTCGAAGTCGCCAGTGGTCTTGATTTCGAGCGGTTTGCCGCCGTCAGCGTCCGCCTGCCGGATCTGCCCGGCGTGGTGACGCAGCGCGGCTATTCGCGATTCTATCCGCTGGGGCCCGACGTGGGCCACCTGATCGGCTACGTCGGCCCCGCTTCCGCCGAAGAGTATGAAAAGGACCACGACCCGGTCCTGATCACGCCCGGCTACAAGGTCGGCAAGGACGCGCTCGAAAAGTTCTACGAAAAGGAACTGCGCGGCACCCCCGGCGCCCGCCGGGTGGAAGTCACCGCATCGGGCCGCATCGTGCGCGACCTCGACACGCGTGAGGACATTCCCGGCAAGACCATCAAGCTCACCATCGATGCCGGCATTCAGGAGTATGCGTCGCGCCGGATCGGCATCGAATCGGCGGCGGTGGTGGTGATGGACTGTCAGACGGGCGACATCCTGGCGATGTGCTCCATGCCCAGCTTCGATCCCAACAGCTTTTCCGACGGCATCGGCCGCCTCGAATGGAAGATGTTGGCGGACGACGATCATGTGCCACTGCGCAACAAGGTTCTGCGCGGGCTCTATCCGCCGGGCTCCACGGTCAAGCCAATGGTCGCGCTCTCGTTTCTGGAAGCCGGGCTGGACCCGAACGAATCGGTGTTCTGCAGCGGCGGCCTGCGCGTAGGCAACCGCGTGTTCCACTGCTGGCAACACCACGGCCACGGCCAGGTCAACATGGCCAAGGGCATCTACCAGAGCTGCGACGTCTATTTCTATCACTTCGCGCAGCGCATGGGCATGGACCCGATCGCCGCGATGGCGAGCCGGTTGGGCCTTGGCCACGATTTCCCCCTCCCGGTTTCCGGCCAGTCCTACGGCACGGTGCCCAATCCGGCATGGAAGCTGAAGAAGTACGGCAAGGAATGGCAGACCTTCGACACGGTCAACGCCACGATCGGTCAGGGCTACTTCCTGGTGAACCCGCTGCAGCAGGCGATCCAGGTTTCGCGAATCGCCAGCGGCAAGATCATCATGCCGCGCCTGATCCACGGCCATGATTACCAACCGCCCAAGCCGCTCGGCATTCCCGACGAGCATCTGGCCTATGTTCATCAGGCGATGTCGGACGTCGCCAATGGCCCGGGTTCCGCGCGTCACGCGGCATTGCCTTTCCCCGACATCAAGCTGGCCGGCAAGACCGGTACGGCGCAGGTCGTCGGCCTCAACATGGGCAACGGCAAGGGCGGCCAGTGGAAGCACCGCGACCACGGCCATTTCATCTGCTTCGCGCCGGTTGAAAACCCGCGCTATGCCTGCTCGGTCGTTGTCGAGCATGGCGGCGGTTCGCCTGCCGCCTATCCGATCGCCCGTGATATCCTGACCTATGTGTTCGACAAGCAAAGGGGCATGGATATCCTGACCGAGCTTGAGAAAGGCTGGGGAGGCACTCCGAAAGAGCGCCTTGACGCGCGCTATCGCAAGTATGCGGCCGAGTTCGGCGTCGGCGCGCCTGCGGTTTCTCCTGAGCAGGAAAATCAGGCTGTCGATCAAGGCGCTTCAGGCGCCGAACCACAACAGCCGATCGTGCGAGACGCTCAATCCCCGGCACCGGAACCCGGTGGCGGGGATAACCCGGCACCGGCCGCAGCACCCTCGCCCGCTCCCACTGCAACTGCTACGCCCGGACCCGTGCAAACTCCCGGAACTCCGCAATGATCAGCCGTTCCATCGTCCCCGACACCATCGCCCGCCAACCCTGGGGCATGCTGGTGCCACTGACGGGACTGGTCTCGCTCGGCGCGGCGGTGCTCTATTCGGCGGCCGGCGGCAGCCTGCAGCCCTATGCGCTCAGCCATGTGCTGCGCTTCTTCGTGTTCCTGTGCATGGCCATCGTGATTTCCCGCATCAGCCGGGATTTCTTCCGCATGGTGGCCTATCCGATCTACGGTGCGATCGTCGTTCTGCTGGTTCTGGTGGAAGCGATCGGCGCGGTGGGTGGCGGCAGCCAGCGCTGGCTCAATCTGGGCTTTATGACGCTGCAGCCGTCGGAACTGATGAAACCCGCCATCATCCTGGTGCTGGCGCGGTTCTATGAGACGCTGCCCCATGCGATGACGGCAAGCTGGCGCGGCCTGGTGCCGGCCGGCGTGCTGATCCTGCTGCCCGTGGCTTTCGTTGCCATTCAGCCCGATCTCGGCACCGCGCTGGCAATCTGCTTCGGCGGCGGCGTCCTGATGTTTCTGGCGGGCCTTCCGATGTGGTGGTTCGTGGGCGCGGGCATCAGCGGACTGATCGCCGGCCCGATCGCCTTCTTCACGCTGCTGCATGATTACCAGCGCAACCGCGTGCTGACCTTCATGGACCCCGAAAGCGATCCGCTGGGCACGGGCTATCACATCACCCAGTCCAAGATCGCGATCGGATCAGGCGGCATCTTCGGCAAGGGATTCGGCAACGGATCGCAAAGCCACCTGCAGTACCTGCCAGAGCCGCATACCGACTTCGTGTTCGCCACCATGGCGGAGGAATGGGGCATGATGGGCGGATATTTCGTGCTGTTCGTCTTTGCCATCGTGCTGACCTGGGGAATGCGCGTTGCCCGCAACGCACCGGACCGGTTTTCCAGCCTGCTGGCCGCCGGCATGACTGCGACGATCTTTTTCTACGTTGCAATCAACCTGATGATGGTGATGGGCCTGGCACCCGTGGTGGGCATCCCCCTGCCGTTCATGAGCCACGGCGGCACGTCGATGATGACGAACATGATCTGCATCGGCACGCTGATGGCTGTTCGCCGCTGGAGCAACCGTCCAAGCAGCCTTTCCTGAAAAAAATCTGAAACTACCCCCTTCCCATCCAAATTTTTGCCGCTATAGGGGCCTCTCCGCCGCCGAGGAGGAGCCCGCAAGGCTCTGAAACGGCAGCCCGGCCAGGGCAAAGTGTGGACGCATAGCTCAGTTGGTAGAGCAGCTGACTCTTAATCAGCGGGTCCTTGGTTCGAGCCCAAGTGCGTCCACCAGTCCTGTCCTTACGCGGAAACGCGTGGACGCATAGCTCAGTTGGTAGAGCAGCTGACTCTTAATCAGCGGGTCCTTGGTTCGAGCCCAAGTGCGTCCACCATTTCCGTACCTTACGCGGCAACGCGTGTGGACGCATAGCTCAGTTGGTAGAGCAGCTGACTCTTAATCAGCGGGTCCTTGGTTCGAGCCCAAGTGCGTCCACCACCGCGTATTTCCCGGCAATTGCCGTAGTGGCGTATTCTGGCCACCTCCCCCCCATCATATTGTCAGTCAGCAGCCGTGCGACTTCCAGTTGCCTCTGGCGCCACGCTGAGTTCCGTCATGGGAACGGCCTGCATCCTGTCCCTGAAAATCGACCCGATTCGAATCGGTTACACGCGAATCACGCTGGTTGCGGGAACTCGAATGTCCGCCTGTATCACCGGGCGGCGCATGTCCGATTCGCGTGTCGGGCACCGAAGTCGACGCCTTTATACCTGCATAGGCCTGTCCAGCACCTCCCAGCGCCAAAGCGCATAGGGAAGCCGATATGAACGCCCTCTTCACCGAACACCTCCGTTCGAGACGACCACGCCCATAAGAGGCCATCCGTTCTGCGATCATGCATCGGATCCAGTTAAGGCAGGCTTGCAAGGGCATATCGGGATGAATGCCGGATTGCGGGCAATTCGCACCATATCCGGAACATGTTGCGCAGCGACGGACTACTTCGCGTCGGCTTCATCCTCGTCGATCGCGGAAGGCACGCCCGAACCCATTGCCTGGGTATCGATCTCACGCGCCTTCTGGTCGATTTGCGTCTGTGCGGCCTTGTAGCGCTCGTCAAAGGTCGGCTCGCGGTGACATCCGCCCAGGGCCAGCACAGCGGCGGCAAGAAGCAGCCGTCGCATCAGTAGTCCTTCTTGATCTTCACGCTGACCGAGTTGACGCCCGAGCCGCCGGCCTGGCTGAGCACGGAGAGCCAGCGCGTCACGCTCACTTCGATCTGGGTGGCCGTGAAGCCGCGCGCATCGGTGATCAGTTCGACGTAGATGTCGTCCGTCAGATATTGCCCGGCCGCAAGCGCAGTACCGCGCCCGCTGGCCTCGTCCGGGCTGAGGATCCGCAACCGGTCGATACCCGTAGCCGAACGCAGCTTGCCCAGCGGGTTGAGCCCGCCGCCGCTGGCCCGCAGCGAATTCAGCGACGTGGCCAGCTGTACCGCCTGAATGGCCGAAAGGTTCGCGATGGAGCTGCCGAACAGGATGCGTGACAGGATCTCGTCATCCGGCAGGCTGGGCTCGGACGTGAATTCGATCTGCGGGTTGTAGGCGCGGCCGCTGACCGAGACGGTCACGTTCACATCCTCGATCGTCTCGGTAGCCTTGATCGAGACCGAAGGATCGATCGTGCGGCCGCCGTTGAACGAGATCTTGCCCTCGGAAATGTTGAACGAGCGTCCGGCGAAATCAAGATTGCCGCGCACCAGCGTAACGTCGCCCGTCAGGCTTGGCGCCGAGCTGGTGCCGCCAACGGTGAAATCGGCGCTCCATTCCGAATCGAGGCCCATGCCCGAGACATAGAGCTTGTCCGGAGCCTTCAGATGCAGGTCGAGCCGCAGCGACGAGAATGCGGTGCCGATCTGCTCCACTTCCTCATCCCCGGTCACACGGGTGGGCCCGGTCTTCGGCTTGAAGCGAACGCCGGTCAGGTGCGGCACTTCCACCGCGCCTTCGCGTACGATCTCGTACCGGGTTTCCGGAAGGATCAATTGGCCGGACAGCAGCGCCGTCTCACCCTGGCGCTTGGTCAGGTTCAGCGTGCCGGTCGCACTGGCGGACAGCGAAGCGCTGCGCGCAAGCCGCGCCCGGTCCAGCTTCACGGTCAGATCCATCGGATAGCCCGCCGCAGCGGCCAGGCTCATGCGGCCACTGGCGCTGACCGTACCGCTGCCTGCCGTCGCATTCAGCGATTGAAGTTCGAAGCTGTTCCCGTTGAAGCGGCCTTCCAGGCTCATGCTGGTAAGCTTGGTGCCATAGGCCAGGTTTTCGTAGGTCAGATCCCGCCCCTTCACGAGGCCGTTCACGCAAGGGTCCGACAGCTTGCACGAGAAGTCCGCCGCCAGGCCGATCGGACCGCTGAGCGTCTGCCCGGCCTGTCCGACGAACGAGAACAGCGTATCGGCCGGTCCGTTGTAGCGGATGCCGCCACCCAGCGGCGCCTCCATCAAGCGCGAAACCCAGGATCCTTCACCGGGGGGAAGCGGACGCAGCGTCGCCTCCATCCGGCCGATCACGCTGCCGCGCTTGCGGATGACGGCGTGAGCTTCGGCCCCGTCCGAAACCAGCTTGCCCAGGAAATTGATGTCCACCGGCTGGCTGACCGTGCTGGAACTGGTCCGGGTGAAATCATTCACCGACAGGCGCGCATCCACTTGCGGGAAACTGCCCGCGCCGGCCTGTTCGAAATCGAAGCTGCCGTTGGCGGTGCCGCCCAGTCCGTAACCGGGAACGAAAGCGTTGAAGACGCCCACATCGAAGTTCTCGAACCGGCTCTCCAGCTTCATGCCGGCGCCGTACTTGCCCGCCACGCGCGCCTTGCCGCGTCCGAGCGAGAGCGTGGTGGGCAGCAGTTCGTAGCCGTCCTTGCCCGGAACGATGCGCGCCGGGCTCAGCGTGCGCAGCGACTGGCCACGCACACGGCCGGACAGCGCCACGCGCCACAGTTCGGGCGCCAGATCGGCGTTCACGCCCAGACGGAACGGCACGCCGCTGACACCTTCGATCAGTGCCTTGGCCTGCCCGCGTCCGTCACGATAATTGACCAGCACACGTGCCGCCGCCAGATCGAGCGCACCCAGCGACGTTCCCGCCAGCTGCGCATCCGCAATCACCAGCGGCTTGTCATAAAGCACGGCCCGACCATCGATCAGCGCGGAGCCGATGGTGAGCTTCGCAGGCCCGGGGAACACGGCATCCTTGGCGCGCAGGTTGAAATCCACCGCCTGATACTTGCCGTCTGCCGAAAGCCGTAGGGCACCGCCGATGCCATTGCCGGTCGCGGTCAGCTGACCGGCGAAGGGCCCCGTCGATGTCTGCGTAAGCTGGCCGGCGAAATCGACGCCGGAAAGATTCGCGCTGTTGATCTGGAGAGCCATCTGCCGGCCGGTCGTCAGAGTGACGTCAGCCTTGAGCGGGCCGTAATCGGTATCGCTCTTCACGTCGAAACGATAGCCGCCGCGCACGCCGGTGATCCGCGCGTCCAGATTGGCAAGGCCGATGCCGAAGCCGGGATGTTCCGCAGTAACGTGTGCGTCCGGATTGGCGATGGTGCCCGTCACCCGCACGCCCAGAGCGCCGTAACGGTCTGAAGCCCCCCGCGCGGCAAGCGCGATCCGGCCATCGGGCGACCAACTGCCCTGCCCGTCCACAATCCGAAGATCCGGCGCGTTCAGCCTTACCGACGAGAAATGCACGATCCCGTCGGAACCGTAGCGCACGCGAGACGATGCCGCGAAATTGCCGCCCAGATATGTCTCCAGGCTGGAATTCAGCAACTTGCGCGAACGGGCGTGAACAGTCCCTTCCAGCGCGAAGCCATTCTTCTCGCTCTTCAGGTCCATGTTCGTGCGGATGTCGAAGATCCCCACGCTTTCCAGGCGGTAATTGTCGAGCTTACCGTCGATGGCGCCGGTATAGAAACCCTTCGCCAGGTCCGCCGCCAGGATCAGCTTGGCATCGATTCGATCGGATCTGAGGCGCATGTTGTCCGACAGGACGCGGGTGCCGTCGATGGCGATATCGCCATCCAGCCGGACATTGTTCAGCGTGCCGCCGGCGACGGTATCCAGTCCGACGATCCGCTGGACGTGGGCACTCACCGGGATCAGGATCTTGTCCGCATCCACCCGGGCCGCGCCCTGAGCGCTGAAGCCTTGCAGCCCCATGTCGTCCATCATGATCTGCGCGGCGTTGATGCGATAGGCCGCCTTCGGCCGGGTGAACGCGCCATCGAGCGCAAGCGATGCGGTAAGCCCCGCGCCGCTAAGGTTCTTGGCGATCGCCGTGGGCTTCAGCAGGGCGAATTGCAGGCGCAGATCGTCGAACGTGTTCTGCGAAAGGTCGATCGTGCCATCCGGGCGCAGCGTGAAGGCATCGCTGGAAACCAGACCGGAAAGCTTCGCCCGCCGCTTGTCGAGCACGGCCGTCAGGTCAAGATTGGTGATCGGCCCCAGCAGCCCCGCCGTGGGGCCGGTGAACAGCCGCGCGATCCGCGTCGGCCCCTTGACCACGAACGTGCCGTCCCGCGCGGAAAGCCCCAGCCGGGCCAACTCGCCGCCGCCCAGATCGGCTTCGAACGCCCCGTTCCAGGCTTTCCAGTCCCCCTTGCCGTCCAGACGAAGCGCCAGCGGTTGCTTGAAACCGCCCAATGCCGCGATCACGCCGCCCGTCGGCGCATCGAGATCGACCTTCAGCGCCAATCGGTTCTTCGCCGGCACCGCATCCAGCACCAAATCGAAGCGATCGCCACCTTGCTTGCCCTCGATGGCGATCGTGCCGCCCTTGGCAAAGACTTCCGCCCGCCCGTCGGCGATATGTGCACGGCCGTCGACGGTAAGGATACGACGCACGCCCGCAACCGGCGGCTCGGCAATGAAGCGGGCGATCCGCAGGCGGCCAACGTCGATATCGAGGTTGGGCAGCAGCGGTTCGTTGCTGGGCGGCGTCGGTTTGAACTTCGGCGTGCGGCGCAGGATCATCCGCTCCGCCATGGCGCTGCGCACATCCACATGATTGCGCAGATAGGCGAAGGGCCGCCAGTCAACGTCGATCTGCGGAGAGAACAGGAACTCGCCCTGCGGATCGCTGACCGAAAGGTCGTGCAAGGTCATCTTGCTGTAGAGCGAACCCTCGATCCGCCCCACCTTGATCCGCATCCCGTTCTCGAACCGCAGCGCGGCGATCTGTTCGGCCACGAAGCGATGACCCGGCCCGGTATCGATCCCGAAGATCACCACCGCGGCAAGGACGACGACGCCCAGGAACAACCCGACAATGGTCTTCAGCGCACGAATGCGCAGGCGGCGGCCCAGCGTGGGGCGCTTGCGCGCCGGTTCTGCTGCTGCGTTTTCGCCTTCGGGCGGCAGGACTTCGCCGTTCTCTTCCATCAGAACGCCTGTCCGATCGATACGTAGATGTTGATGCGTGATTCGCCGGGCTGCCGGTCGATCGGGGTCGCCAGGTCCAGCCGGACCGGGCCGAAGTTGGTGTAGAAGCGCCCGCCGATGCCTACGCCGTAGCGCAAGTTATTGAACTGCGGAATCTTTTCCCGATAGGCTTGGCCGGCATCGACGAAGGCCACCACGCCGTAAGTGCCGAAGCGATAGCGCGCCTCTACCGAGGCTTCGTTGAGGCTGCGCCCGCCGACGGCCTTGCCGTCTGGTGCCTGTTCGCCAAGCGCCTGATAACTGTAGCCGCGCACCGAACCGCCGCCGCCGGCGTAGAGCCTGCGCGACGGCGCAATGTCGAACAGTTGTGCGCCCTGGATCGTACCCAGCCGCACGCGCCCGGCCAGCACCAGCCCGTCCGTCACCGGATAATAGCCCGAAGCATCGACCCGGCTGCGCACGTAGGGATTGAAACCGCCCTTCACCGTCGCCTCGGGCTGGACCAGAGCCGTGAAGCGGAAACCGCGTGTGGGATCGAGCAGGCTGTCGGTCCTGTCAAACCCGGCCTGCCCGTTAACACCCACCACATAGTAGAGCTTGCGATCGCGCGTGCCGGTATCGACGTTGTAGTCCGTCTCCCCGGTGATCAGCGCTTCAGCCCCGTAAGCGTAGGTGAATTTCTTCTGCCACAGCGGGGTGGAATCGCGCGCCATGCGCACGGCGATGCGGCCGGTATAGGCGCTGTAGGCGTCGTAATCGTTGTGGAACGCTTCGGCCACGAGTTCGAACGTACGATCCCGCTTGCCCGCGTTGGACCGCCGGAAGGTAGAGCTGAGGCCCTGTTGGCGCGTACCGGCAATGCCGCTGAAGATCAGCGCGCCTTCGGGCGGGAACATGTTGCGATTCGTCCAGCTTGCCTGTGCGCTGAGCCCTTCGCCCGTGGCATAGCCCACCGTTCCCGCAATCGTGCGCGGCGGGCCGGCATCCTGCTGGACGTGGAGCGTCACATATTCGGTGCCGTCCGGCCCGGCCGATTCGCCGGTCTTGCGCGGTTCGACGGAGACGGTGGAGAACAGGCTGGTGGCAACCAGCGCCTTGCGCAGGTCGTCCACCTTGCGGCTGTCGTAAAGCTCACCCTTCTTGAAGCGGGACAGCACGGCGACGTGCTTCACGTCGAAAGCCAGATCGCCCGCCGTGGTGAACCCGCCGAAGCGGCCGCGCGGGCCAACGTCGATGGGCAGCGTATAAGCGCCGTCTCCGGTATCCTGGTCCAGCAGGATGTCCCGGTCCCCCACTTGCGCGAAGGCATAGCCGTTTTCGGGCAGGGCCAGCGCCACTTGCGCCTCTGCCCCCTGCACTTTCTCAGCAATGATCGGGTCGCCGACCTTCAGGGCCAGATTGTCCGCGATCAGCGTCGGCGGGATGGTGGGATCGGCCTTCACCACGATGTCGGAGAAGACGTATCGCTTGCCGGGCGCCACGGTGATCACCGCAGTCAGCGGCGGCCCTTCCTGCCCGTTGCGATTGCGTTCGATCCGCGTCGTAATGGTGGGCGAATACCACCCTTCGGACGCGAGCACGGTCTGCATCAGCGTCGCATCTTCGGAAAGGCGCGCGCGCAGCATGGCGATATTGGCTGCCTTCCCGGTCTTCTTCAATGCCGAGTGGGACTTGAATTCGCTCTTCAGGTCGATATCGGTCGCGTCATCGGCCGCTTCCAGCCCATCCACGCGGACAGCATAGGCCACCTCGGTATCTTTCGAGGCTTCCTCACTCTCGGCAAACTGCACCGGCGTCACTTCGAACTGGTCGATCGGCGGCAGCGGCGCGTTCAGTTCGGGATCACGGGCCGGCGCCTGGCCGACCGCTTCGGTTGCGGCCGAAGAGGCTGTTGCAGGCGCGCCTGCATCGGCAGCCGATTGCACGGTCCCATCGGCAGCAGCCGCGCGTGCGGCGCCCTGCCCGGATTTCTCGCCGGGCGTTTCGCCAGCCTTGTCGCCGATATTGTCGCCGGTATTGTCGGCCGCTTTTTCCGCCGGCTTCTGCGTCGCCAGTCGCTGCTCGAATGCCTCTATCGATTCGAGTGGCTTGTCGAGTTCCGGATCGTCTTCCGGATCGAGCTTGGGGACGGAGCGGTTGAATTCGTCATCCGGGATGATCGGCTTCACCTCCGGCAAGGTCACATCGGCCGGAGGTGCGGGAACGTCCAGCTTGCCGGCTTGCAAGTCGTCATCGTTCTGCGAAGCTGCCGCCGCATCTGGCTGAACGGTGCCCGACTGGGCTGATTTAGGCTGAACGGGGCCCGATTGCCCGGCCTTGTTCGCAGCCTCGCTGGATTGCCTTGCGGACGGGGAATTGAGCCGTCCGGTGGACGTGGTCGCGTCCTGCGCAAACGCAGGCACGGAAGAGGCCGCCAGCACCAGAGCCAGCGTGACCAGTCCCGCACCTTCACGCACCCGCCGGGAACCGGCGCCGTCGTGATGGCTTAGCATTGGCATGAGCGGCGCGATTGATCATCCCCCTGTCGAGACTGGGCAACAGGCCCCCTCGTGCTTTACCGTATCGCATTGCAACAGCGAAAGTTCCCGCCTGCAAGGGGGTACGTAAATGGATACCCACGATGGATCAACCGACCGTGGCGTAATGGATACGGTTTCCAACGCTTCAAACAGTGCCCACGCGCATCCCGGCGCCGATGCCAACGCGCCCTGGGCGCTTTCCGGACGGGCATGGTGGCGTGTGATCCGCCGCGTCTGGGTGATGAGCGGATTTCACGAACTGGGCCTGCTGGCGGCGGGTCTGGCCTTCTACTGTTTCCTGGCGCTCACGCCGCTGATCGCGGCCACCGTGATGACTTACGGCCTGATCGGCGACGTGAACACAGTGCGCGAACAGATGCAGAGCATCGTCGAGGTGGTGCCCCCCGAAGTGGCGCGAATGCTGGAGCAGCAATTGATCCAGATCGTCACCACCAGCCGCGGGGTGACCGGCTTCGCGTTGTTGATTGCATTGTTCTTTGCGATCTACGGCGGCATGCGTGCGGCCAGCGGAATGATCAGCGCGCTGAACGTCATCAATGAAGAGCGCGAGACGCGCGGCGTGATCGTGCTGACGTCCCGCGCGGCCGGGTTGACGCTCTCCGCCGTTCTCATCGCGCTGACCGGGATCCTGTCTGGCGGCGTGTTCGCGTGGCTGCAAACCCAGGCCAGCACCTACCTTGGCGATGCCACGCAGACGCTCTTCAATTGGCTGACGTGGATTGCCGCCATTCTGCTGGGCAGCCTGGGGTTCGCGCTGATCATGCGCTATGGACCGGATCGACGCCCTGCCAAATGGCGCTGGCTGGCGCCGGGCGCCCTGCTGGCGACATTGCTATGGATCGCCGTGTCGTTCGGTTTCTCGCTCTATGTCGCGTACATCAGCGACTATAACGCCACTTACGGATCGCTTTCGGCCATCGTGGTGTTTCTGATGTGGCTGTTCCTGTCCGCCTACGGCGTATTGCTGGGCGCATTGCTGAATGCGGAGATCGAGCGACAGACCTTCTGCGACACCACGCGCGGGCCCCCGCTTCCGGCCGGACAACGCGGCGCGGTGCTGGCGGACGTGATCGACGACCACGTACCCTCGCTGGAAGACCTGCAACGCAAGCGCAATCGACGGGCAGACAAAGTGCGGCGCGAAGCGAGTTAGCGCGCCGTGATCTCCAGCGGCTGCCGCGCTTCGTCCAGATGGATCACAAGGTCGGCACGTGCAGGCATCTCGGCCAGGATGACGCGGGTGATCCGCTCATAGTGCGCGATGAAGCGGGCGATTTCCCCCTCGTCCATCACGTGCGCTTCCGGCCCGGCCCTCGCAGCTAGATCGCCTTCCTGCTCACTGCGCCAGCGATGGACAACCTCGAAACCCGGCGCGGCAAGCATCACCAGACGGTCCAGCCGGGCGAATAGCCGCTGGTACGAATCACCCAGCATGTCGTTCACCCAGCGTCGCCAACGCCCGTCCGCATCCTCATCCGCCTCCAGCGCATTGATCGGATCGGCCAGATCGCGTGCCCGCTGCGGAAAGGCGCCCATGCACCAGCCCTCGAACAGCAGAACCTGACAACCCGGCGCAACGATCGGCCAGTCGCGCTCCGCAACGCGATCATCGCGCGCCTTGTCGAAGCGGGGCAACGCCACCGGGCCGCCTGCCTCCAACTGGTCGAGAATCTCAAGCCCAAGCGCGATGTCATGCGTTCCCGGCACCCCGCGCGTGGCCAGCAGCGGATGGACGTCGCGCGCCAAATCCTGCCGCTCTGCGTGTGTGAGGTAGAGATCGTCCAGCGAAAGCACCGCACCGGCCAATCCTTCCGCGCTGCACCGTTCCTGCACGGCTTGCGCCAGCGTCGACTTGCCGGAACCTTGCGCACCGCAGATCCCGGTCACCACCGGGCGGTGTCGGGCCGCCGCCAGCGCGCCGTGCACTTGACGCACGACCGCCTCCACCTCGCGCGCATCAACCTTGCTCATGGCGCGAACGTCGCCGCCTGGCCGCTACAGATGCCGCCTGCATCGACAAGATTCCAGACGGTGGCCGGCCCGATACGAAACCGCCGCCCCGTCGCGCTGATGCGCAGGCCGGAATAGTCGTCGATGAACCCATGCACCGTCACGCGGTCCAGCAGCGCTTGCCGCTCCTCGCGCAAAGGTGCTTCGGCCGAAAGGCGCGATGGCATTCCCACGAACCGGGCCGGATCGCACTCGAACGCGGCAAGCGCGATGGCATTGCCGAAGAAGAACAGCGGGTCTGGCTCCGCCCCATGCGCGACAACAGCAAACGGCGCCCGCCACAAGGCAGCCACGGGGTCACCGCCGGGCGCGACAAGCGGCTTGCGCAGCAGACGCTGGAAGCTTTCCGCCACCAACGCGATCCGCCCAGCGGACGGTACCGCGCGATAGAGCGCGGGAACCGGTCCCGCCTCGATTGTCGCGTCATGCCTGTGCACCCCATTCTCCCGCCAATTTCGCCACCCGGCCTAGCAGCGCGACGCGGGCTTTGCGACCCATCGGGGACCATCGTACCGGCGATCAGCCCGGTGCATGGTTGAAGCCCCCACCCCACTGCGACTAGCTATCCTGCAACAAGAGATTGGGGCCGGTCCTGCGTCCGCGCCCGAGAGAGGAAGGATAAGCGGATGACCGACATTCTCGGCTACAAGGGCAAGCGCGTAATCGTCAGCGGCTGCTTCTCGGGCATGGGCGAAGCGACGGCGAAGCTGCTCGTCGAACTCGGCGCTGAAGTCCACGGTTTCGACTTCAAGGAAAGCGCCGTTCCGATGGCCTCCTTCACGCAGATCGACCTGCGCGATCCGACCTCGATCGAAGCGGCCGTGGCCGGCGTCGGCGGCAAGGTAGACGCACTGTTCAACTGCGCCGGCCTTGCCGGCGGCGGCGGTTTCCCGGCGATCGACGTGATGAAGGTCAATTTCCTCGGCACCCGCCACCTGACCGAACAGGTGGTGCCACTGATGGGTGAAGGCGGCGCCATCGTCTCGATCGCCTCCACCGGCGGCCTCGGTTGGAGCCGCCGTATCCCGGTCCACATGCAGCTGCTCGCCACCAAGGGCTTCGATGCCGGCCTTGCCTGGTGCGAAGCGAACATGGATCAGGTGAGCGAGGGCTACGCCTTCTCCAAGGAAGCGGTGATCGTCTGGACCCAGTTCATGGGCGCACAGCTGATCAAGAAAGGCATCCGCATCAACTGCTCGCTCCCCTCGCCCACGCAGACGCCGATGATGGCTACCTTCCACGCCACTTCGGGCAAGGAAGTGGTCGACGCGGCGGCAGAGCCGCTGGGCCGCTATACCACCCCCGCCGAACAGGCCGGCCCGCTGGTGCTGATCTGCAGCGACCTTGCCGCCGTGGTGAACGGCATCGTCATGCCGGTGGACGGCGGCTTCATGGGTGGCCTTGCGACCGGCCAGGTGGACATCACCAAGATGATGAGCAAGCAGCCCGCCTGATCCCGCACATCACGTAAAAAATCGAAAGGGGCTGGACGGGATTGCGTCCGGCCCCTTTTACGTATGCGTCAACCTGCTAAGGCGGGCGCAAGAACAAGGAGCAGGACCCACAGCATGACCGACGCCGTACTTTACGAGATCGACGCCGAAGGCATCGTCACGATCACGCTCAACCGGCCGGAACTGCGCAATCCGATCTCCGATCCCGAAGTGATCGAGGCGCTGCTGGGCGCGCTGGAAAGGCTGGACAGCGATCCCGCCGCACGCGTCGCCATCCTGACCGGTGCCGGCAAGGGCTTCTCCTCTGGCGGCAACATCAATGAGATGAAGCCCGGCGGCAACGTCAACGGTGGGGAACCGGTCCGTACCCGCCTCAACTACAAGCGCGGCATCCAGCGTCTACCCCTCGCCTTCGCGGCACTCGAAGTGCCCGTGATCGCCGCCGTCAACGGCGCCGCCGCCGGTGCCGGCTGCGACCTTACCTGCATGTGCGACTTGCGCATCGCCGGCGAGAGCGCGCGCTTCGCCGAAAGCTTCGTGAAGATCGGCCTGATCGCCGGCGATGGTGGCTCGTGGCTGCTACCGCGCGTGGTCGGCTGGTCGAAAGCGGCGGAAATGGCGCTGACCGGCGACATGATCGATGCGGCAGAGGCGCTGGCCTGCGGCCTCGTCTCCAAGGTCGTGCCCGACCATCTGCTGATGGACGAAGCGCGCGCCCTCGCCCGCCGCATTGCCGCCAACCCCCCGCACGCCGTGCGCATGACCAAACGCCTGCTTTGGGAGGGCCGTCGCGCCGATCTGGCCACGCTGCTGGAAATGGCCGCCGCCATGCAATCCGCCGCCCATGCCACGCACGATCATGCCGAGGCGGTAGATGCCTTCCTCGAAAAGCGACGGCCCGAGCTCAAAGGCACTTGAATTTCGATGTGATCGGTTCATATCGCCCTCACACCAAAATGTGAGAATGGATAATCCAATGGCAGGCAATGTGATCGAACAGGTCCGCAAGCTCGTCGCCGAAGGCGGCATGAGCAAGTCGGGCCTTGCCCGCGCAGCCGGGCTTCACGCCAACACGCTGCGCGACTGCACCGAGCCCGACTGGAACCCCACCGCCGAAACGCTGACCAAGCTGGAGCGGGTGCTGTTCTCCAACGACGATCGCCAGATGCTGGTCCCCATCGAGGAGATCATCGACGAGGCGCGCAACGGCCGCATGTTCATCCTAGTCGATGACGAGGACCGCGAGAACGAGGGCGACCTCGTGATCCCGGCACAGATGGCGACCCCGGCGGCAATCAACTTCATGGCCACGCACGGCCGCGGGCTGATCTGCCTAACGCTGACCAGCCAGCGCGTCGACGAACTCGGCCTGGACCTGATGAGCCGCCACAACGGCACCCGGCACGAAACCGCCTTCACCGTCTCGATCGAGGCGCGCGAGGGCGTGACCACCGGCATCTCGGCTGGCGACCGCGCGCGCACCATCTCCGTTGCGATCGACGGCACCAAGAGCAAGGCCGATATCGTCACCCCCGGCCACGTCTTCCCGCTGCGTGCCCGTGACGGCGGCGTGCTGGTCCGCGCCGGCCACACCGAAGCGGCCGTGGACATCTCGCGCCTTGCCGGCCTGAACCCCTCCGGCGTGATCTGCGAGATCATGAAGGACGACGGCACCATGGCCCGCATGGACGACCTGATCGGCTTCGCCCGCATCCACGACCTGAAGATCGGCACGATCCGCGACCTGATCGCTTATCGCCGCAAGCATGACCGCATGGTCGAAAAGAAGAACGAGATCACCTTCCAGAGCCGCCACGGCGGCCAGTGGCTTGCCCGCAGCTACTTCAACAAGGCCACCGGCGACGAAACGATGGCCCTGATCAAGGGGCGCATCGATCCGTCGAAGCCGACGCTGGTGCGCATGCACACGCTTTCGATGTTCACCGATGTCTTCGGTGAGGAATCGCCCGAACGCGGCAACCTGCTGCACCGCGCGATGGAAATGATCGCGGAAGACGGCACCGGCGTGATCGTCGTGATCAATCGCCAGATCGGCAGCTCCATGTCGAAGGTCATGGATATCAAGCAGCAGATTCGCGCCGGCGAAATGCCTGACATCGAAGAACTTCGCGACTATGGGGTGGGTGCGCAGATTCTCGCGGAACTCGGTGTCCACGACATGATTCTGCTCACCAATACGCATCATTCGCTTGTCGCGCTGGAAGGCTATGGCCTGAACATCGTGGACGAGCGACCGATCCCTTGCACTTCCGAAGATGCTGCCCCCGAAGGAGCGAACTGACATGGCCCGTTTTCTCATCGTCGAAGCCCGCTTCTACGACCATCTCAATGACCAGCTGATCGCCGGCGCCAAGGCCGCACTGAAGGCTGCAGGCCACAAGGGCGAAGTGATCACCGTCCCCGGCGCGCTGGAAATCCCGGCCGCCATCTCGATGGCCGATGCCACCGGCGATTATGACGGCTACGTCGCGATCGGCGTCGTCATTCGTGGCGAAACCTACCACTTCGAAATCGTCGCAGGGGAATCGGCACGCGGCATCATGGCGCTGACGATGGACGGCATTGCCATCGGCAACGGCATCCTTACCGTGGAGAACGAGGAACAGGCGCTGGTCCGCGCCGATCCCGCACAAAAGGACAAGGGCGGCGAAGCCGCCAAGGCCGCAATCGCGCTCTACGACCTGAAGGAGCGCTTCGCCTGACGGAGAGTTGAATGGCTGATACGATCCCGGTCGCAGACCTGAAGGACATCCCCCACCCCGGGCACCCCTATCTTGGCGGCATCCGCCTGGTGCTGGGCGGAAACGTCTTCGGATGGACAATCGACCGGGATCGCAGCTTTGCGGTTCTCGACGCATTCTACGAAGCCGGCGGCCGGATGATCGACACGGCCGAGGGCTATTCCAACTGGGTTCCGGGCCACAAGGGCGGCGAATCCGAAACGATCATCGGCGAATGGCTGGAAAGCCGTGGCGTGCGCCCCGAAATGCGGATCGCCACCAAGACCGGACAGGGCCTCACCCCCGGAATGCTAGCGCCGGACAAGGTTCGCTCTGCAATCGCGGGTTCGCTGGAACGCCTGCGCACCGACTACGTCGACCTCTACTACGCCCATCGCGACGATGCACAGACGCCGCTGGATGAAGTCGCCGGTGTCTACGGAGAACTGTTCGCCGCAGGCAAGGCGCGCGAAATCGGCGCCTCAAACTATTCCGCCGAGCGACTTTCCCAAGCGATCGCCGCAGCCGACAGGCTTGGCGTCCAGCATTTCACCGTACTCCAGCCTCTCTACAACCTGGTCGCCCGCAGCGAATTCGAAGGTCCGCTTATGGCGCTTTGCCAGGCGCGGGGGATCGCGGCCCTGCCCTATTACGGTCTGGCCGGTGGCTTCCTGACCGGGAAGTATTCCAGCGCTGCCGATTGGGAAGGCTCGTCGCGCGCGCATACCCTGAATGCGGCCGTCGCCAATGGCGGCTGGGCCATCCTAGAAGACCTCCGCCGCCAGGCCGGCCAGTCCGGGGCCACCCCGGCGCAGATCGCGCTTGCCTGGCTCAACGCGCAGCCGACGGTTGCCGCTCCGCTGGCCAGCGCCACCAGCCCTGAACAGGTGCGCGAACTGGCCGGTGCCGCTGCGATCATCCTTTCTGATTAAAGGCAGAACGCCTCGGACCCGATCGCGGACTTCATCAACGCGCGGCTATCCGCATAGATTACTGATTTTACACAAACAGTTTAGCTGCAAGCAATTCGCCACGGCTTAGTCATTGATCCGGGGACTGTACCCAAGTTGGACAATCCCGATTCCCCGGTTTCAAAAATTTCACAATGAAGTACGCCGTTCGAGAGAAATATCCGATCCGACTGTATTCGGCGGAAACTTCACCAGAAACACCACGCCGGAAAGGCGCGGGTCGCAAACCCAGGCCCGGGGGATCGGGCTCTGTCGAGCCACATGGTTCGACTGGCGGAGTAATTGCCAGTGAACACCGAACACAAACGCGCTGAACTGATCGAAGCGCTGATGGCCAAGCTGCCCGAACTCGAAGAATTCGGCGCGCCGATTGCCGCCGCACACCTCCAGGCGGCGATTGATGCACTGCGCAAGCCCTCCGACACGGAGCAAGATTGGACCGATGTGGAGTAAGCTGCGCAAGACTGACTGCCCTACCTCATGCCACAACCGTACGTGGAAAGTGCGATACGGACTTCAGGCAAAAGGTTAATTCCAAACCAGAGCCCCGAAGCGCGGAAATCCACGATCCGGGGAGTAATTGCTGCAAACAGTATTCGTGTTTCGACGCATTTCGACACGCTACTATTGCAGCCTGGCGTCTGGTGGGCTCTGGCTTATGGAGAAGACCGATCAACTAATGCGCAGCCGGGCGAAGGCCATTCGGCTTATCGGCATCGCCAACGAGCTCCTCGCCATGGCGCGGGAACTCGAAATCGGACAGACCATCTCCACCGACGCCGCGCCCGGCCCGGAACGCGATGGAGCCAAGGCCGCCAGCCAGGACCACCCTATTTGGGTGGAACTTGCCCGCCAGACTTACGACGATCGCCGTCGCCGCACCAAGATCTTCGGCTCCGAAGATCTTTTCGGCGAACCGGCCTGGGACATTCTGCTGGACCTATTCATCGCCGCCAAGGAACGCCGCCGTGTTTCGGTGACGAGCGCGTGCATCGGCTCCGCCGTGCCATCCACTACCGCGCTGCGCTGGATCACGATCCTCGAAAAACAGGGCCTGCTCGTGCGGGAGGCCGACCCCGGCGATGCTCGCCGCGTCTACGTCAAGCTGAGCGCGCGGGGCTATGCCGCGATGCTCGAATACTTCGCCTCTGCATCGCGCTCCGTCGTGCTGCTCGACGATCCCCGCATGGAGTTCTCGGCAGCGCGCTGAACTTCCGGTAGCCAACCCGTTCTGCCCCTGGGGGTGGGGATCCGGGCACGGAACCGATAGAGGCGACCGGGTGGCTGGCTTTCCCTGACCGGAGCCGGCCACCCGGCTTCCATTTACCGGCCGGCGTGTACCACCTGGCGCCATGACGTCAGCCACCGGCAGCAGATATGCAAAAGGCCCGGCTCCCAAGGGGAACCGGGCCTCTCGCTTAATGCAGATCGAGCGATCAGCGTGCCAGACGGCCGAATGCCGCAGCGCCGGCGAACTTGGCGGCCTTGCCCAGTTCTTCCTCAATGCGGATCAGCTGGTTGTACTTCGCAAGCCGGTCCGAACGGGCCAGCGAGCCGGTCTTGATCTGGCCGCAGTTGGTGGCGACGGCAAGGTCGGCGATCGTCGCGTCCTCGGTTTCGCCCGAACGGTGCGACATGACGGCGGTGTAGCCGGCGCGGTTGGCGATCGAAACCGCTTCCAGCGTCTCGGTCAGCGTGCCGATCTGGTTGACCTTCACCAGCAGCGAGTTGGCCATGCCCTTCTCGATGCCCATGGTGAGGCGCTTCGGGTTGGTCACGAACAGATCGTCACCCACCAGCTGCACCTTGTGGCCCAGCTTTTCGGTCAGCGCGGTCCAGCCCTCGAAGTCGTCTTCGGCCATGCCGTCCTCGACCGAGATGATCGGATAGGCACCGCAGAGGTCGACAAGGTAGTCGGCAAACTGGATCGGGCTCAGCGAAAGGCCTTCGCCGCTGATTTCGTACTTGCCGTTCTTGAAGAATTCGGTCGCGGCGCAGTCGAGCGCGAGCTGCACGTCCACGCCCGGCTTGAAGCCGGCCTTTTCGATCGAGGCGAGCACGAAGTCCAGCGCAGCGCGGGTGCTGGCAATATTCGGTGCGAAGCCGCCTTCGTCACCCACGGCCGTCGCCAGGCCCTTTTCGTGCAAGCCCTTCTTCAGGGTGTGGAAGATTTCCGAACCCCAGCGCACGGCTTCGGCGATCGAATCGGCGCCGACGGGCATGATCATGAATTCCTGGAAATCGATCGGGTTGTCCGCGTGCTCGCCGCCATTGATGATGTTCATCATCGGCACCGGCAGGACATGCGCCGAAACGCCGCCGACATAGGAATAGAGCGGCAGACCGCGCGCATTGGCAGCAGCCTTGGCCACGGCAAGGCTGACGCCCAGGATCGAATTGGCGCCCAGACGGCCCTTGTTCTCGGTCCCGTCCAGCTCGATCATCGCAAGGTCAAGGTCGCGCTGGTCTTCGGCGTCCATGCCGACAAGTTCCTCGGCGATTTCGGTGTTCACCGAATCGACCGCCTTCAGCACACCCTTGCCGAGGTAGCGGCTCTTGTCGCCATCGCGCAGTTCCACGGCTTCATGCGCACCGGTCGAAGCACCCGAAGGCACCGCGGCGCGGCCGAAACTGCCATCTTCAAGAAGAACGTCGACTTCAACGGTCGGGTTGCCGCGGCTGTCGAGAATCTGGCGGCCGTGGATATCGATGATCGCGGTCATGCTGAGATTTCCTCTTGAACGGCGCCAATGAAATAAGCCCTGGCGCTCTTGAGCGCGTCTTAGCAGGGGAACTTGAGGTTACAAGTTGCGTTGCAGCAAGCAGGACAACTTGTGTTACCCTGTCGGCACATCGCATATAGGCGAAAGACCGGGGTATCCCGAGAACGAGGAGGATTACGCCATGGCCGAACCTACAAGCGGCATCGGAAACGGAACCGAAAACGGCGCCCACGACGCCAAGGGCCACTTCAGCAAGGCCGTGGAAGAAGCCCGCGCAGGCGCCATTGCCCTGGGCAAGGAAGCGCAGGCCGCGGCCGAGGGCTACATCGGGAAACTGAACCAGGCGAAGGGCGAATGGTCGAGCGAGGCCAAGGTCCGCTCGGAAGACGCGAAGACCAAGGCCAGCGCCTTTGCCGATGACGCCAAGGTCAAGGCGGCCGATCTGGCCAACCAGGGCAAGGCCAAGACCAGCCAGGCGATGGTCGGCCTGTCAAAGCTGATCGACGACAATGCGGGCCTGATCGACGAGAAGGCCGGCCCCAAGTACGGCGACTACGCCCGATCGGCCTCCAAGTCGGTGGCCGATGCCGCCGCGCGCCTGGATGAAAAGTCGCTCGACGAACTGGGCGAAGAAGCGCGCGAATTCGTGCGCAAGAGCCCGGGCGCCGCGATTGGCATTGCGGTGGCGGCAGGCTTCCTGTTCGGCCGCCTGTTCAAGAAGAGCAGCTGACAAAGCCCGCCCAGGCACGAAAGGCGCCAATGCTCGACCCCGCACCGTCGCTCGACCTTGAGGTTGAGGACATCTCGTTCGCACAGGATTTGCGCCTCCTCGCCGAGGAGGCGCGAACGCTTGCACAGGCGGAACTGGCTTTCCAGAAAACCCGCGCCGCCTATGTCGGCGCGGAAGTCCGCACGATCGCGCTGTTCGGGACGCTGGCCGCCGTCTTCGTCTTCTTTGCGCTGATGGCGTTGGTGTTCGGGCTGGTGCTGTCGCTGGCATCGGTCATCGGTCCCTGGGCGGCGACGGCCGTGGGCACGCTTGCCCTGCTCGCCATCGCCCTTGCTCTCGGCATGAGCGCACGCGGCCGGGTTCGGCGGATGCGGTCGGCACTTGGCAACGATGGCGGGGGTGACCTCTGATGGCGTCGCTGGCTACCCAACTGGCCGAACACCGCGCCGTGCGCGATCTGGCGAAAGCCGCATTCGACACCCACTATGCCGCGCTGAAGGCCGACATCGAAGAGCGCGGCATTGCCGGGCGTCTTGCCGACGAGGCGATCGACAAGGCGCTTGACGTGCTGGATGAGGCTGTCGCCGTCGTGGAAGAACATCCCGCCGTGATCGGCGGAACTTTCACGGCGCTGGTGGTTTGGCTTTTGAGAAACCCCATCCTTGCCTGGATCACGGAAATATACGGCGCGATCTCCGGCGGGGACGATACCGACGAAAGCGAAAAGGAGCCTCACGGTGAGCGACGCTGAAACCAAAAAGCCCGCCCAATCCGCAACCGACGCCAATCTGGGAGCGGTCGTGCCGATCCGTCCGGCGGCCGAGGCGAACAGCCCATCCCGCAAGGTTATCGCCTTCGTGAAGGAACATCCGGTTCTTGTCATCGCCGGTGGCATCGCGGCCGGTGCGGTGGTGAGCGCCCTGCTTCCGCGCCGCATCACACGCAAGGCAGCCTCTCGCACCGTGGAACTGGCCGAAGCGGCAAGCAGTGCAGCCCTGCTGTTCGGGCGCAATGCCTCCAGCAAGGCGCATGACCTGGGCATCGGCGCCAAGCGTGAGGCAGGGCATTTCGCCGATCGGGCGGAAAAGGCCAGCGGCAATGCTGCCGAACGCCTCGAACGGTACGGCATGGCCGCGTTGGCCGCTGCCGGCGCGCTGGGTCGCGCAACGGCGGACCGTGCCGAGAAGGTGAGTGACGCCGCTGCCAAGAAGGCCGGAAAGATCACTCACGATGCAGCCGAGGTTGCCGGGGAGAAGTCCTTCCGTTTCGCTCAGCGCATGCAGGATTTCGCTCAACGCATCAGTCATTGAGAAATTGTTGCTATTGATTTAAAGGAGCATTTTGAGCCGTATCGCGCAAGCGATCGGCTCTTGCCCTGTGCACCGTCTGGACTTATGGGGACGCTCGTCTCTCCCAAAGGAAAGCGGTCTCTCCCCATGCAGAAACTACACCTCGTGATGGGTGGCCGGGTCAAGGATCCGCGCAGCCTCGAATTCGCCGATCTTGATGCCATGGATCTGGTTGGCGTCTACCCGGACTACGCCTCTGCCGAAGACGCCTGGCGTTCGGCTGCCCAGCGCACGGTCGACGATGCGGAAATGAAGTACGTGATCGTCCACCTCCACCGCCTGCTCCAGCCGGACCAGTCGGAAGCCTGAACGGGCTCCCCGTCACCACACGGCGACGGACACGAAAAAGGCCGGCTTTCGCCGGCCTTTTCTTTTGCCCTCGGTACGGAGGACCGGGTTCAGATGAACTCGATCTTCTGTACGAGGTAGAACTTGTCGCCCGCAGGAACAGTCACTTCGACTTCTTCCTCGATCTTGCGACCGATCAGGGCCTTTCCAAGCGGCGAGTTGTAGCTGATGCGACCGACCCGCGCATCCGCCTCGTAAGGGCCGACGATCTGGTACTTCACCGGCTTGTCGTCTTCATCCAGCAGCGTAACCGTGGCGCCGAAGATGATCTTGTCACTGGAAAGCGTGGCCGGATCGACGATCTGGGCGCGCGTAATCTTGTCTTCCAGGTCGGCAATCGTCGCCTCGACCTGACCCTGACGTTCCTTGGCGGCGTGATACTCGGCATTTTCCGAGAGATCGCCGTGGGCGCGCGCCTCCTCGATCGCATCGACGATCCGGGGGCGCTCTTCGCGCAGCGCCTTGATCTCGGCGGTAAGCTTCTCATACCCTTCCGCGAGCATGGGGAGCTTTTCGATACTGGCCATCAAACACTTCCTTCCTGCTGCCTCCCCGCACGCGAAACCAGTCGGGGGAGACTAGTTTCCTGTCCCGTCCCTCAGGTCATTCCCGGGGACTGGGCCGATCCGCAGCGATGTGGGGAGGCTAGATCGATTTCAGTTATAATAATCCTGCAACGAACGCACTTCAAGCTGGCTCCCGCGTTGCGCAGAAATTGCCTGTGCAGCAGCCACGCTGGCTGCGGCGGTCGTGAAGTACGGCACCTTGCCGGTCAGGGCGGAAGCGCGGATCGACTGCGAGTCCTTCAGGCTCTGCCAACCTTCGGTGGTGTTGAAAATCAGCGCGATGTCGCCATCGACGATCTTGTCGACGATATGCGGACGGCCTTCCGCCACCTTGTTCACCAGCTCAACCGGCAGCCCGGCTTCACTCAGGTACTTGTGCGTGCCTGAGGTGGCGACGATGCGGAAGCCTTCCTTCACCAGGATCTGAACGGCAGGCAGGATAACCGGCTTGTCGCTGTCCTTCACCGACACGAACACCGTGCCGCTGTCCGGCAGGCGCATGCTGGCACCCAGCTGGGCCTTCAGGAACGCGCGCGGGAAGTCGGCATCGATACCCATCACTTCGCCGGTCGACTTCATTTCGGGGCTCAGCACCGGATCGACGCCGGGGAAGCGCGCGAAGGGGAATACCGCTTCCTTGACTGCCATGTACGGCAGTTCGCGCTTGAACGGCGGGAAGTCCGCCAGCTTTTCACCCGCCATCACGCGCGCGGCAATCTTGGCGACCGGCTGGCCCAGAGCCTTGGCGACGAAGGGCACCGTGCGCGATGCGCGCGGGTTCACTTCGATCAGGTAGACCTCGCCATCCTTCACCGCGAACTGGATGTTCATCAGGCCGCGCACATTGAGCCCGAACGCCAGCGCTTCGGCTTGACGCTCCATCTCGGCGATGGTTTCGGCCGGCAGGCTGTAAGGCGGCAGAGTGCAGGCGCTGTCGCCCGAGTGGATGCCCGCTTCCTCGATATGCTGCATCACGCCGGCCACGACGACTTGGTCGCCATCGCAAAGGGCGTCGACGTCGCACTCGATGGCGTCGCGCAGGTACTGGTCGATCAGCACCGGGCTGTCGCCGGAAACCTGCACGGCCGTGGCGATGTAGTCGTCAAGCTGCTGTTCGCTGTCGACGATCTCCATCGCGCGACCGCCAAGCACGTAGCTGGGGCGCATGAGGACCGGATAGCCGATGCGGTTGGCGACGTTCACCGCCTCGTCACGGCTGCGGGCAATGCCGTTGGCCGGCTGCTTGAGGCCCAGCTTCTCGACCAACGCCGAGAAACGCTCGCGGTCTTCGGCAAGGTCGATCGCATCGGGCGAGGTGCCCAGGATCGGAATGCCGGCGTCTTCCAGCGCCTGTGCCAGCTTCAGCGGGGTCTGGCCGCCGAACTGGACGATCACGCCGACCAGTTCGCCCTTCGACTGTTCGACGCGCAGGATTTCCAGCACGTCTTCGCCGGTCAGCGGCTCGAAGTAGAGGCGGTCGGACGTATCGTAGTCGGTCGACACCGTCTCCGGGTTGCAGTTGACCATGATGGTCTCGTAGCCGACTTCGGCAAGCGCGAAGCAGGCATGGACGCAGCAGTAGTCGAACTCGATGCCCTGGCCGATGCGGTTGGGGCCGCCGCCGAGGATCACGACCTTCCGGCGATCGGAAGGATTCGCCTCGTTCTCCGGCTCACCGAAGATCGGCGCTTCGTAGGTCGAGTACATGTAGGGCGTGATCGCCTCGAACTCGGCCGCGCAGGAGTCGATGCGCTTGAACACCGGGTGGACGCCCAGCTTCTCGCGCAGCGTGCGCACTTCGGCTTCGCTGGTGGCACCGGCCATGGCGCGCAGCGCGTCATGCACCAGGCCGGAGCTCTTGGCCTGGGTCTCGCCCATGCCGCCAGCCACGCCGACCGAGCGCACGGCCAGGGTGGCAAGGCGCTTGTCCGAGAAGCCCATCGCCTTCAGGCGACGCAGGCCCTGCGCATCGACCGGAAGGCCGTGCTTCATGACATTCGCCTCTTCGGCGATGATCTCTTCGATGTGGCGCAGGAACCACTTGTCGTAATGCGCAATGGCGTGGATCTCGTCGACCGAGAAACCTTCGCGGAAGGCCTGTGCGGCCACCAGCAGACGGTCCGGCGTCGCCTTGGACAGCGCGGCGGTGATCACGTCACGCCCGGCGCCTTCCAGCTCGACCACGCGGTTGAAACCGTCGAGGCCGGTTTCCAGGCCGCGCAGGGCCTTCTGCATCGATTCCTTGATGTTGCGGCCGATCGCCATGACTTCACCCACCGACTTCATCGCGGTGGTCAGGTCGTTCTTCGCGCCCTTGAACTTCTCGAAGGCGAAGCGCGGGATCTTGGTGACGACGTAGTCGATGGTCGGCTCGAACGCCGCCGGCGTGGCGCCGGTGATCTCGTTCATGATCTCGTCCAGCGTGAAGCCCACGGCCAGCTTTGCCGCGACACGCGCGATCGGGAAGCCGGTGGCCTTCGACGCCAGCGCCGACGAGCGCGAGACGCGCGGGTTCATCTCGATGACGATCAGGCGACCGTCCTTCGGATTGACCGCGAACTGCACGTTGGAACCGCCGGTCTCGACGCCGATCTCGCGCAGCACCTCGATCGAGGCGTTGCGCATGATCTGGTATTCCTTGTCGGTCAGCGTCAGCGCCGGGGCGACGGTGATCGAGTCGCCGGTGTGGACGCCCATCGGATCGACGTTCTCGATCGAGCAGATGATGATGCAGTTGTCGTGCTTGTCGCGCACGACTTCCATCTCATACTCCTTCCAGCCGAGCAGCAATTCCTCGATCAGCACTTCGGTGGTGGGAGAGGCATCGAGGCCGGAGCGGACGATCGCCTCGAACTCGGCCTTGTTGTAGGCGATGCCGCCGCCGGTGCCGCCCATTGTGAAGCTGGGACGGATGATCGAAGGCAGGCCGGTACGCTCCAGAACCGCGAACGCCTCGTCCATGGTGTGGGCCACGCCCGAACGGGCCGAGTTGAGCCCGATCTTGTCCATCGCATCGCGGAACCGCTGGCGATCCTCGGCCTTGTCGATGGCGTCGGCGTCCGCGCCGATCATCTGCACGCCGAACTTCTCCAGCGTGCCATCGTTGAACAGCGCCAACGCGCAGTTGAGCGCGGTCTGACCGCCCATCGTCGGGAGCACCGCATCCGGGCGCTCCTTCTCGATGATCTTGGCGACCACTTCCGGGGTGATCGGCTCAACATAAGTGGCGTCGGCCATGTCCGGGTCGGTCATGATCGTCGCCGGGTTCGAGTTCACCAGGACGACCCGGTAGCCCTCTTCCTTGAGCGCCTTGATCGCCTGCGTCCCCGAATAGTCGAATTCGCAGGCCTGGCCGATGATGATCGGGCCGGCGCCGATGACGAGGATCGAGGAGATGTCTGTGCGCTTGGGCATGGGCTGTCCTGGGGTGTCCTGTGTGTCTTGTATGTCGGACTGGCGGCCTAGGCCACCAGCTCGCCAAACGCCTTGTCCCAGTAATCCGGGCCTTCGGCTTTGGCTTGAAGAATGATCGGGTTGCTGTCCTGCTCCTCGCGGATCACCGCGCGGTATCGGTCAGCCTGAAACTGGTGCATCGAACCGCCGTACTCGCCCTCCGTGGTCGACCAGGCGCCCGTTTCGAGCATCCGGTCGATGAAGGTCTTGCCGGCTTCCTTCGAATGCTTGCGCACCTTGGGGCCGAACTTGCGAACGGCTACCGAGACTTTGTCCTCGAAGATGAGCTGCAGTTCACCGTAAGGGTAGAACCGCGGCGCAACCGAGAGTTCGGCAGCCTGTCCGGCAATATAGTAAGCGAGCATGTGGTCGATAAGGTCGGTCATTGCATGGCACCTTGCTTTGCTTGGGTTTCCGGCGCGAAGGCCGGGCTCCCGTCTGCATAGGCAAAGTGCGATACCGGGTCGAAAGCTCGCTGGGCCGCATCGGCAATGATCGCCGATGCGGGGTGCGGCACGAATGCCGCCAGAAGCGCCCGACCCGTTGCGCCCATCAGGCCAGCATCCCCACGAACTTCTCGAAGAGGTAGAAGCTGTCCTGCGGGCCGGGGCTCGCTTCGGGGTGATACTGCACGCCGAAGGCCTTCTTGCCCTTGATCGAGATGCCGCAGTTCGAACCGTCGAACAGCGAGACGTGCGTCTCTTCCACGTTCTCCGGCAAGGTCTGGTTGTCGACAGCGAAGCCGTGGTTCATCGAGGTAATCTCGACGACGGCGTCGTCCAGGCGTTTCACCGGGTGGTTGGCGCCGCGATGGCCCTGATGCATCTTCGAGGTCTTGGCGCCGGCCGCTAGGCCGAGCATCTGGTGACCAAGGCAGATGCCGAAGATCGGCACGTCGCGCTCCAGCAGCGAGCGGATCACCGGCACGGCATATTCGCCGGTCGCCGCCGGATCGCCCGGGCCGTTCGAGAGGAACACGCCCGCCGGCTCCAGCGCGAGGATCGCGTCGAAGGAGGTTTCGGCAGGCACCACGGTAACGCGCGCGCCGGCCTTCACCAGGTTGCGGAAGATGTTGTCCTTGGCGCCGTAGTCGATCGCGACCACGTGCGGCAGGGCATCGCCCTCAGCGCCACCGAAGCCCTGGCCGAGTTCCCAGGTAGAGCCTTCCCAGCCCTCCTGGATCTCGCGGCTGACGATCTTGGCAAGGTCCATGCCTTCCAGGCCCGGCCATTCCTGCGCACGCTTGATCAGCGCGGGAATGTCGAATTCGCCTTCCGGGTTATGGGCGATCACCGCGTTGGGCGCGCCCTGAAGGCGGATGCGGCGGGTCAGCGCGCGGGTATCTACCCCGGCAAGACCAACCTTGCCCTTGGCGGCAAGCCAATCGCCGAACTCACCGGCAGAGCGGAAGTTCGAAGGCAGGGTCACATCCTCGCGGACGACGCAGCCGACAGCGCCATCGACCTTGGATTCGAGATCCTCGTCGTTGACACCGACATTGCCGATGTGAGGGAAAGTGAAGGTGACGATCTGGCCCGCGTAGGACGGATCAGTCATCACTTCCTGATATCCGGTCATCGCGGTGTTGAAGCAGACTTCGCCGACTGCTTCGCCGACGGCTCCAAAGCCGCGGCCCCAGACCACGTGTCCATCGCTCAGGACGAGAACGCCTGTCGCCCCTTCAGGTTTGGGCGCAAGCGTATATGCGGCGTCGGCCATGGTGGGTCGCTCCGTTTACGGCGTTTCTGACTATGTGTGCTAAGGCCCGCCCGCTAGACAGGGTTGTGCACCGCGTCAAGGCGGCAAGGGTGCAAAATGCCGCGCGGCTTGCTAGTTTTGCGGCACGATATCCCTCCAACTCTATCAGAACAGCAGGAAACCAATGCTTCGTGATTCGATCAAGGCCGCCCAGATCACTGCGATGAAGGCTGGCGACAAGCCGCGCCTCGCCGCGGTCCGACTCATCCTTGCCAAGGTCAAGGACCGCGACATCGAACTGCGCACCGCCGATTCTCTTCCGGACGACGATGCCATGATCATCGACGTGCTGCAGAAGATGGTGAAGCAGCGCCGCGAATCGATCCAGCTGTTCGAGGAAGGCGGTCGACCGGAGAAGGCTGCGGAAGAAAAAGCCGAGCTGGAAGTGATCGAGACGTTCCTCCCCGCCCAGCTCTCCGAGGAAGAGACCAAGGCCCTGATCGAGGCGATCAAGGCCGAAGTCGGCGCCGAAAGCATGAAGGACATGGGCAAGGTCGTCGCCGCGCTGAAGGCGCGCCACGGCACCCAGCTCGACATGGGCAAGGCTTCGGGCTGGGTGAAGGCGGCACTGGCCTGACCTGACACGATATCGGGCGGCAGGACCGTGCTTACCCCTCAATGGCTTGACCAGCTTCGCACGCGGATCACCCTGTCTGCGCTGATCGGTCGCTCGACCCGCCTCACAAAGGCGGGGCGCGAGTTCAAGGCCTGCTGCCCGTTTCACAACGAGAAGTCTCCCAGCTTTACGGTCAACGACGAAAAGGGCTTCTATCACTGCTTTGGCTGCGGCGCACATGGAGATGCGATCCGCTGGATGACCGACCATCAAGGCCTGTCGTTCATGGACGCGGTCAAGGAACTGGCGGCCGAGGCGGGGATGGATGTCCCTGCCCCCGATCCGCGCGCGGCCAAGGCGGCGGAGAAGCGCGATACCCTTCATGACGTGATGGCCGCCGCGCAAGGCTGGTTCGTTCAGAACCTGTCCTCGCCCGGCGGTGAAGCGGCGCGCGCCTACCTCGGCACGCGTGGCTTCGATGCGCATACTCTCCAGCGCTTCGGCTTCGGCTTTGCCCCCGAAGGCCGACAGGCGATGAAGGAGGCGCTCGGCAAGTTTCCCGAGGCGATGCTGATCGAGGCGGGCCTGCGGATCGAAGTGGAAAACCGCGATCCCTACGACCGATTCCGCGGCCGCCTGATGCTGCCGATCGAGGACGCCCGCGGACGCGTCATCGCGTTCGGCGGGCGCATCCTCACCAAGGAGAAGACGGATGCACCGAAGTATCTGAATTCCCCCGACACTCCCCTCTTCGACAAGGGCCGCACGCTCTACAACCTGCACCGCGCCGCGCCTGCCGCGCGCCAGTCCGGCCGGATGGTGGTGGTGGAAGGCTACATGGACGTGGTTGCGATGGCGGCGGCAGGAATCGGCGAATGCGTCGCTCCGCTGGGTACCGCCCTGACCGAACAGCAGATCGAGATGTTGTGGCGCCATGTCGAAATGCCCGTTCTCTGCTTTGACGGCGACGCCGCCGGCCAGCGCGCGGCGATGCGCGCCGTCACCCGCGCCCTGCCCTTGTTGCGCCCTGCCCATTCCCTGCGAATCGTGCGCCTGCCCGAGGGGCTGGACCCCGACGACCTCATCAAGCAGCGCGGTGCGCGGGCGATGGAAGAGACGTTGGGCTCGGCAAAAAGCCTGATCGAAGTATTGTGGGAAGTGGAGCGCGATGCCCAACCATTGACCACGCCGGAAGACAAGGCCGGCCTCAAGGCCCGCCTGATGGCGCATGTCGATGCCATCCAGCACCCCGATATCGCCAGCCTCTACCGCCGCGAATTGCAGGATCGCTATTCGGAATTCGCGTTCCCCAAGCGTGAAAGCCGTTGGCAGCAGGGTGGCGGCAGCGGAGGTGGCGGCGGGGGCCAGTTCCGCCCTAATCCGCAGCGCGGCGGCGGACGCGGCAACTTCCAGAAAGGCCGCTGGAGCCCGATTCCCGAATCCGATCCCGAATCGCTCGAACGCCTGCGCCGCGCCATGGCGGGCGGCGCGCGCGATGCCCTGTCGTCCGCGATTCTTGCCGGGCTGATCCAGTGGCCCGAACAGATCGCGCGCCACGCCGAAGCGCTGGCACGCACCCCGGGCCTCGATCCGCGCTTCGGCTTGCTGCTCGATTGCCACGATGTGAGCCATCGTGTGCACGAACCGCTTGAAAGCGATAGTCTTGCTACCATATTGACGAACAACGGCCTGGAGATCCCCGGCACCGCAGAATACTCAGGATTGCGCTTCGGGTTCCTGAATCCCGATACCGGCGCGGACCAGGCGGCAGAGGATTTGGCCCAGGCGATCGATCTCTTGGTGGAGCGTCCGGTATTGGAAGCGGCATTGGCGCAAGCGACGGCCCGGTTCGAAAGCGAACTGTCGGAAGAAGCCTTTGCCGAACAGCAGCGTCTGCTCAAGAGAAAGCTGGAATTTGACAGTCGTCTCAGGCAAATGGCGACAAGACAGGCGGCTTCTTCCTGATGGTATAATCGGGATGAATGCACGGGGACCACGGCGAAGAATGAGCAAGAACGACAACACCGGCGACACCAACGACGATGCGCCGCTGATCGACCTCAACGAAGCGTCGATCAAGAAGCTGATCGCCCGTGCCAAGCGTCGGGGCGTCATCACTGTTGACGAACTGAACGAGGCCCTGCCCCAGGACCAGATGTCCACCGACCAGATCGAGGACATCATGGCGGCCATCTCCGAGATGGGCGTCAACATCGTCGAAAGCGACGAAGACGCCGATGGTCAGGCCGATTCGGACGACGATGTCGAGGAAGTCGATTCCGACGACTCCGCACCGCGCATGGTCGTGGACGCGAAGAAGAAGGAAACGGTGGAGCGCACCGACGATCCCGTGCGCATGTACCTGCGCGAAATGGGCGCCGTCGAATTGCTCAGCCGCGAAGGCGAAATCGCCATCGCCAAGCGGATCGAATCCGGCCGTGACATGATGATCCTGGGCCTCTGCGAGAGCCCGATCACTTTCCACGCGATCATCCAGTGGTCCGAAGCGCTCAACAACGGCGAGATGCAGCTGCGCGAGATCCTTGATCTCGATGCGATGCTGTCCAAGGAGCCGGCGCCCGAAAGCCTCAACGAGGATGGCGAGAGCGACGACGACGAGATCAGCGAGAAGACCGCCGGCCCCTCGTTCAAGGAAGAGGACGAGGTAGAGGAAGACAATTCCGAAGAAGTCGACGAAGACGGCAACCCGATTCCGAAGCGCGAAGCCGAGGAAGAGGAAGAGGACAACACCCTCAGCCTTGCTCAGATGGAAGCGGCCCTCAAGCCCGAAGCGCTTGAGAAGTTCCTGCTCATCACCGAGCTGTTCCAGGCTTTCGAGCGCCTGCAGTCGGAGCGTCTAGACGCGCTGGCGCTGGGCATCGACTTCCCGGCCGCCAAGGAAGAACAGTACCAGTCGCTGCGCGAGGAACTGACCGCGCAAGTGGAATCGGTGAAGTTTCACGCGACCAAGATCGAATTTCTGGTCGACAACCTCTACGCCTTCAACCGCCGCCTGACCGCCCTTGGCGGCCAGATGCTGCGTCTGGCAGAGCGTCACAAGGTCAAGCGTGCCGACTTCCTTGAGACCTATGTAGGTCGCGAGTTGGACGACACCTGGCTCACCGACATGTCCAAGAAGGACAAGAAGTGGGCCGCTTTCGCCGAAAGCGAAGCCGACTCGGTCGAACGCATCCGTTCGGAAGTTTCGGACATCGCCGCCGCTACCGGCATGGCGCTTCCCGAATTCCGCCGCATCGTCAACATGGTCCAGAAGGGGGAGCGCGAAGCGCGCATCGCCAAGAAGGAAATGGTCGAGGCGAACCTGCGTCTGGTGATCTCGATCGCCAAGAAGTACACGAACCGCGGCCTGCAGTTCCTGGACCTTATCCAGGAAGGCAACATCGGCCTGATGAAGGCGGTCGACAAGTTCGAGTACCGCCGCGGCTACAAGTTCTCGACTTACGCCACCTGGTGGATTCGTCAGGCGATCACGCGTTCCATCGCGGATCAGGCCCGCACGATCCGTATTCCGGTGCACATGATCGAAACGATCAACAAGCTGGTCCGCACCAGCCGTCAGTTCCTGCACGAGCAGGGCCGCGAGCCCACGCCCGAGGAAATGGCCGAGCGTCTGTCGATGCCGCTCGAAAAGGTGCGCAAGGTGATGAAGATCGCCAAGGAGCCGATCAGCCTCGAAACGCCGATCGGCGACGAGGAAGATTCGCACCTGGGCGACTTCATCGAGGACAAGAACGCGATCATCCCGGTGGACGCGGCGATCCAGGCGAACCTCAAGGAAACGGTCACCCGCGTCCTTGCCTCGCTCACCCCGCGTGAGGAACGCGTGCTGCGCATGCGTTTCGGCATCGGCATGAACACCGACCATACGCTAGAGGAAGTGGGCCAGCAGTTCTCGGTCACCCGCGAACGTATCCGCCAGATCGAGGCGAAGGCACTGCGCAAGCTCAAGCACCCCAGCCGCAGTCGCAAGATGCGCTCGTTCCTCGACCAGTAAGCCACCGGAATCGAGAGACTTTCAAAACGCCCGCAACCCCGGTTGCGGGCGTTTTAATTTGCACCTGATCTCCCCGCCGCATAGCGAAGCGAACCACCGCGCGTCCGCGTGGTTCGAACGGGGGAAATACCTGATGTTCCGTGCTTCTTGCGCAGCGGCCGTTCTCGGCCTTTCCGCTCTTGCCATCGCCGCTCCGGCGCAAGCCCAGTCGGCACCTTCTCCGGCCAATTCGCAGCCTGTCGATCAAGGGCGTCTAGCGGTCGCACACGATATCGTCACGCTGGCATGGCCGCCCGAACAGCGCGATGCGATGATGCAGAAGCTGCTGACGGTGATTAGCGCCCAGTTCAAATCCGGTGCCCCGATAGACACCATTCACGATGCCGGCCTCAGGCAGATCATGAACGATTACTTCAATTCGATCCCAGAGCTTCTGAAGCCGGCCGTCAGTGCATTCCTGCCCAAGCAGATGGATGCCATCGCCAAGGCCTATGCCCGCAAGTTCACCCTGACGGAGCTGCAGGACGTTCGGACATTCGCCCAGACGCCCAGCGGCTCCCGCTTCCTGCAGCAAAGCATGGAAGTGATGTCGGATCCTGATGTCGCCGCCGTAAACACCGCCTACTTCAAGGACGTGACCGTACTTTCGCAGCAGATTTCCCTCGATCTCAAGACCAAGGTGGAAGCCTACCTGAAGACGCACCCACAGGCTGTACCCAAAAGCTGATCAGCCTGCTCAACGCCGACCAGTGTTCTTGCGCTGGTCGGTATAGGCCGCGACCGTAGGCGCCGGCGCGTCAAGACGAACCCACAGCGAAACCGCGATCGCCGCCAGCATCAGCAGCACCGCCAGCGTTCGTGACCCGCGCAACGAAAACGGTGGACGCAAAGGCACCAGTGCACATGCGGCGATCGCCAGCGGCAGCACGGCAACCGCCGGCATCGTCGGCCCCACCGCCTGCAGCAGCGAATAGCCCAGCATGAGCGCGTATCCCGTCACCACACCGGCAACCACCACGCCAGCGGCTCGCGCCAAGCTGTCGGGGCCAAACGCGCGCAGCAGCGCCACCGCGCCGCCCAGCAACAGCGGCACCGCCAGAACATAGGCCGCCGTGGGCGCGAAAGCCTGAAACGCCGTTCCCGCCACCAGCACCGGCAGCACCAGCCCCGCCTCACCCGCGACACCGTCCGGCTTCCTGCCCAGCACGATCAGGGCAACGGCAATGCTCGCGCAAAACGCCATGATCTGCAGCCTGGGTATCGCGGCAAGCCGGTCGTAGTAATTCACCAGGCTTCCATTCGACAGCATGTTGAGCAGAACCAACACGCCCGCCGTCGCCACGATCAGGCCCAGCATCCGCGCCGCGCCGCCAAGGAAAGCACGCCCCTCAAAGCGGCGTAGCGCCAAAGTGCCATAGCCCACGAAGCCCACCGCCAGCATCGCCCAACCCCACCACGCCGCATAGTGCACGGCGAACAGGCCGAACACGTCGAAGAACACGATGTCAGGGGACTTGCCGGGCAGTTCCGGCGCCTTGGCCATCGTCCGCGCCAGCCCCAGGGTCTGTTCGCCCATCTGCTGCAGCGAACCGCGATCGAGATTGACCGGCGTCGCCATCGGCGAATGGTAGAGCCCCGGCCGACCGATGAATGCAAAGTTCCACGCCGCGTAGCCATGCGGCAGCGCCACCGTCAGGTCTGTGTCGTTGGGCAGCACGCTGTAGATGAATGTCGCCAGCGAAGTTCCGGCCGGGTGCGGCGCGGTCGCCGCCCAAAGCCGCGCAACATCGCCGTTCATCGCCGAAGTCTGGAACAGGTTGGCCTTGCCCCCACCCCCGCGCGTTTCCAGATTGATCAAAGCGCCGATCCGCTTCGCCTCCGGCGCCTGCCCGAAGAACAGCTTCGCACCGTTGAGCCCGGCTTCCTCGCCATCGGTGAGGATGACGATCACGTCGCGCCGGCGATCGCGATCCTGCGAAAGGGCGCGCATCGTCTCCAGGATCGAGGCGACGCCCGCACCATCGTCGGCCGCTGCGGAAGAGCCCCAGACGCTGTCGTAATGGGCCATCAGCGCCACCGCCGGCAGGTCCCGATCCTTGCCGGGCAGCACGGCGACTATGTTGACCAGCGGAATCTGCGCCATCTGCGCACCGCTGCGGTGGTTCAGAACGTCCCGCGCGTCCGCAGGAAAAAGGGCCTCCTGCGTATGTACCGCCATACCGAAGGCGCCGAGTCGGTCCATCAGATAGCCGCGCAACGCTGAAAGCTGCGGCGATCCGCTTGGGTGCGGGGCACGCCCGATCTCGGCCACATCGGTCATGACCCGGCCGACGGCAAAGGCCTCTTCCGGTGCGGTGGACGGCGCGGGCGAAGGCGGCGTGGTTCCCACTATCGCAAGGACGACCGCCAGAAGCAGTGAAACGATCAGAAGCTTTGCCGACTTCACCGCTAACCTCTTCGCAGAAAGGGAGAACATCCGTCCTGCAGCCATGACTGTCAATCACAGGGGCCGAACAGGCCACACTCCCGCTGGTTCGAATGCAGCATAGGTGCGCCAACCCGATGCCGCCTCCCGCGAATTTCTTCGGAAATCCCCTTTGAATGCCCCACTTCCGGCAATTGCAAACCGGCATGTCAACAATGGTGGCATTGCGACGAACTCACGACTAAGGGGGTGCGCAAACGACTCCCCGCATCAGGACAGGCAAACCGATCCCATGCGCATTGCGATTGCTTCAGACCACGCCGCCGTCGACCTCAAGGCGACCCTGCGTGAATACCTCATCGAAATCGGCCACGAAGTTGCCGATCTCGGCCCCGAAACCGCCGACCGCGTCGACTATCCCGATTATGGCTACAAGCTGGCCTCGGTCGTTGCCGATGGCACCGCCCAGTTCGGCGTCGCACTCTGCGGTTCGGGCATCGGCATCTCGATCGCCGTGAACCGCGACCCGGCCTGCCGCTGCGCGCTCGTCTCCGAGCCGCTTTCGGCCGCGCTGGCGCGTGAGCACAACGATGCCAACGTCATCGCCATGGGCGCCCGCCTGACCGGCGAAGACATGGCCAAGGCCTGCCTCGATGCCTTCCTTTCGACCGAGTTCGGTGGCGGACGCCACGCCGGCCGCGTCGAAAAGCTTTCCAACCCCGTCTTCTGAAACGGAGAAGCCCGAACATGACTGTAGAAACCGCCATCCGTTCCGCCGGCTTCTTCACTGACGGCGTTGCCGACAGCGACCCCGCCGTCGCCAAGGCCATCGGCCACGAACTGAAGCGTGAGCGCAAGCAGATCGAACTGATCGCCTCGGAAAACATCGTTTCCAAGGCCGTGCTGGAAGCCCAGGGCTCGGTACTGACCAACAAGTATGCCGAAGGCTACCCCGGCAAGCGTTACTACCAGGGCTGCGAGCCTTCGGACGAAGTCGAGACGCTGGCCATCGAACGCGCCAAGCAGCTGTTCGACTGCGGTTTCGCCAACGTCCAGCCCCACTCGGGCGCGCAGGCCAACGGCGCGGTTCTCCTCGCCACCGTGAAGCCCGGCGACACCATCATGGGCATGAGCCTCGATGCCGGTGGCCACCTTACCCATGGCGCCCGGGCCGCGCTTTCGGGCAAGTGGTTCAAGGCCGTGCAGTACGGCGTGACCAAGGACACCCACCTGATCGACTACGATGAGGTTGAGGCCCTGGCCAAGGAACACCAGCCCAAGCTGATCATCGCGGGTGGCTCCGCCTATCCGCGCGTGATCGACTTCAAGCGTATGCGCGAGATCGCCGATGCCGTGGGCGCGCTGTTCCAGGTCGACATGGCGCATTTCGCCGGCCTCGTCGCCGCTGGCCTGCACCCCTCGCCCTTCCCGCACGCGCACATCGCCACCACCACCACGCACAAGACGCTGCGCGGCCCGCGTGGCGGCATGATCCTCACCAATGACGAGGCGCTGGCCAAGAAGATCAACTCGGCGGTGTTCCCCGGCCTTCAGGGCGGCCCGCTGATGCACGTCGTCGCCGCCAAGGCCGTCGCCTTCGGTGAAGCGCTGCGCCCCGAGTTCAAGGATTACGCTGCGCGTGTGATCGAGAACGCACAGGTCCTCGCCGCAACGCTCAAGGAGCGTGGCGCCGCGATCGTTTCGGGCGGCACCGACACCCACCTCGCCCTGATCGACCTCTCGCCACTGGGCGTTACCGGCAAGGACGCGGATGAGGCGCTGGAACGTGCGGGCATCACCTGCAACAAGAACGGCATCCCCTTCGATCCGCTGCCGCCGATGAAGACCAGCGGCATCCGTGTCGGCTCGCCTGCCGGCACCACCCGCGGTTTCGGTCCGGAAGAATTCCGCGAAATCGGCAACATGGTTGCCGACGTGCTGGACGGCCTTGCCAAGTGCGGCGAAGCGGGCGACGCTCAGGTGGAGCAGAACGTGCGCGCGCGCGTTGAGGCTCTGTGTGATCGATTCCCGATCTACGAGGACTGATTCAGGAGCCTTGGTGCCATGACCGACCCCGACCGCCCCAACGACACCGGTGACTTCATTGCCGACGCACGCCACGAGCTTGCCGGCATGTTGCAGGATGGCCTTGACCATCCATCGACCAAGCCGGTGCTGATCTGGGGCGCGGCGGGGGCGGTCGCCGGCGCCGTGCTGCCGTTCGTCTCGATCCCGCTGGGCCTTGCGGTCGGCGCGGGATACCAGTTCTACAAGCGCGTGCGCCCCTGAGCACACACCAAGCAGACTGTGCTCAAGAATTGAAAGTAACTGACTGAATGCGCTGTCCTTTCTGCGCCCACGACGATTCCCAGGTCAAGGACAGCCGCCCGACCGAGGACAACACGGCAATCCGCCGCCGCCGCCAGTGTTCCAGCTGCGGCGCGCGGTTCACCACGTTCGAACGCGTCCAGCTTCGCGAGATCACCGTCGTGAAAAGCGACGATGCGCGCGAACCGTTCGACCGCGCCAAGATCGAACAGTCGGTTACCCTGGCCTGCCGCAAACGCGGGATCGAGCGCGAGAAGATCGACCAGCTCGTCTCCGGCGTGCAGCGCCAGGTGGAAACGCTGGGCGAATCCGAAGTCCCCTCGCGCGAGATCGGCGAGATGGTGATGGAGGGGCTGCGCCAACTCGATTCGGTCGCCTATATCCGCTTCGCCTCCGTCTACCGCGCCTTCAACGAAGCGCGCGATTTTGAGGCTTTTGCCGGCACCGTGCGTGACGTCGCCGGTCAAGGCAATAATGGCAGGGACGCCGAATAATGGCTGACGTGAACAAGCCGGTCATCGTGCTGGTCCGCCCGCAACTGGGCGAAAACATCGGCAAGGCCGCCCGCGCCATGCTCAACTTCGGCCTCACCGAGATGCGCCTCGTCGCCCCGCGCGATGGCTGGCCCAATCCCTCGGCCGGTCCTGCCGCTGCCGGCGCCGACGTGGTGCTGGAACACGCGAAAGTTTACGAGACGCTGGCCGAGGCCGTGGCCGATTGCGCCAACGTATATGCCACCACCGTGCGCAAGCGCGGCGTCACCAAGCCGGTCGTCACGCCCGAGCAGGCCGCGCGTGAAGTGCATGAAGCGGTGCGTGTATCAGGGGGCCGCTCCGCCTACGTGTTCGGTCCCGAGCGTTCGGGCCTCGAAACCGAGGATGTCGCGCTTGCCCGCGCGATCCTGACGGTACCGATCAATCCGGAATTTGCCTCACTCAATCTGGCGCAGGCGGTGATCCTCTGTTCCTACGAATGGTCGAAGGGCGTCGTCGCCTCTGGCGAACTGGCGCAGCCGACCGTGGAGGAACTGCTTCCCCCTGCTCCGCAGGAAGAATTGGAAGGCCTTATCGGCCACTTCGAGCAATTGCTCGAACCCAAGAACTATTTCTGGCCCGAAACGCGTGCGGCAGCCAACCGGCTGACCTTGCGCAATCTTCTCACGAAGCCGGGCTGGAATCACCTCGAAGTGCGCACCCTTCGCGGTGTGCTCTCTGCCCTCGGAAACAGCCGTCGCCCGCGAGATTGATGGGGTTTCCCGCCAGTCTTGCTTGACATTCCTGCCCGAGCCCGTATGGGGCACCCCTTCACATGGCGCCTGCCTTCTTGACAGGTCCGTCCATTCGGCCCCGCACCCCGGTGAAGCGGCGGCCGCATTCCGCGAAATAGGCGGAATGGTGCGCCCCGGGAAAACACGGATCGCTTTCGCAGTGAAAGCGGCAAGCAGAAAAGGAGACGACTTATGTCGAAGCGCAAGAGCGCCAAGTACAAACTCGACCGTCGCATGGGCGAGAACATCTGGGGTCGCCCGAAGAGCTCGGTCAACCGCCGCAGCTACGGCCCGGGCCAGCACGGCCAGCGCCGCAAGGGCAAGCTGTCGGACTACGGTCTGCAGCTGCGCGCCAAGCAGAAGCTCAAGGGCTACTACGGCGACGTGACCGAGAAGCAGTTCAAGGCTACCTACCAGGAAGCCTCGCGCATGAAGGGCGACACCGGCCAGAACCTGATCGGCCTGCTTGAGCAGCGCCTGGACATGGTCGTGTACCGTTCGAAGTTCGCTCCGACCATCTTCGCAGCCCGCCAGATCGTTTCGCACGGCCACATCCGCGTGAACGGCGTGAAGTGCAACATCGCTTCGCGTCGCGTGAAGGTTGGCGACATCATCAGCCTGGGCAACAAGGCCAAGGAAATGGCCCTGATCGTCGAAGCTCAGGCCCTGCCCGAGCGTGACGTTCCCGACTACGTCGCTCAGGACGGCACCGACAAGGTGACCTTCGTTCGCGTCCCGACGCTGGACGAAGTGCCCTACCCGGTGAAGATGGAACCGAACCTGGTCGTCGAGTTCTACTCGCGCTAAGTTTCGGGTCTTTCGACCAGAAATAGGAAGGGCGGCTCTTCGGAGCCGCCCTTTTTGTTTGTGAGGAATCGTTTCCCCTGCGACGAAGTGCCTGAATTTGCGCCGAGACGAGCAGACTGTCAGGGAACCGACACGGATTGCAGGCATTGGACCAGCACCATGTCTCGATTCAGATTCGTAACCCCGCATCACACCGGCAAATGGTACGCCACGCTCGAAATGGCACAGCGCTTCGCAAGCCGCATCGGCGCCGGTTTCTTCGACGCCCGCTCGGGCCGTTTCGTGGCCTATCCCGAAACGACGCTGGAATGCAGCAAGGCCTGACGTGAGGTAGCGGATTCGGCCTGCCCGGATCCGCCACTCGATTGCCCGTTACAGCCCCATCGCCTGACGCAGGAAGCTGTCGCTCTGCTGCAAGAGCCGGGTTCGCGCCGCGCTGTCATCCAGCGAGTGCGCAAGTCCCGGGAACGTGACCAGCTGCACCTGCTTTCCAGCATCGCGCAGGCGGCGCTCCATCATCTGCGATTGGTGGACGCTGACGTTCAGATCCCACTCCCCGTGGAACATCAGCACGGGGACCTGGATCGCGGCAGCGTTCTGCGCCGGTGACCCCTGGGAGACGTGCGGACCGTCGCCGATCTGCTGGTCGACCAATCGGTAGTCCGAGAGATTGAGATGATCCTGCCGCAGGGAACTGAGGTCGGTCACCGGCGCAATCGCCACGATCGCCTTGTAGAGCCCCGGATCGAGTACGCCGGACTGCAGCGCCGCATAGCCGCCATAGGACCAGCCGACGATCGCCAGCTTGCCCTTCGCGGCAATCCCGCTGGACAAGAGCCAACGCCCGGCATCGTCCACATCGCCCACAGCCGTGCGCCATGACTGGAAGCCGTTCTTTTCGAACCACGCCTCACCAAAGCCGGCGGAACCGCGGAAATTCGGCTGCAGCACGGCAAAGCCACGCGCGGCGAAGAACTGCACCAGCCAGTCGAAGCCCCATTCGTCGCGTGAGGCGGGGCCGCCGTGCGGCATGACGATCGTGGGCAGGTTCCTGCCGTCGCTGCCCGGCGGCAGCGTCAGGTAGGCCGGGATCATGGTGCCGTCGGCCGCAGGGAACTGCACCGGCTTCATCGCTGCAAGCTTGCGCCCTTCAAGCGCCGGCCGCAGCGGCAACACTTCCTCAAGATGCCGCGTTCCCTTGTCGTAAAGATAGTAACGCCCCGGATCGACATCGCTGCCAACAAAGGTCACCAGCTTGCTCTCATCCTCGCTGGAGGCGATGAAATCGACCGACGGACCACCCGGCAGCGCCTTGCCCAAGGCGTTGCGCAAAGCCGCCAGTTCCGGATCGAAATAGTCGACCTTGCGATAATCGCTCGCATAAGAGACCCCGACGACGCGCTGGCCGCGACCCAGGCGAACCAGATCGTCCACTTCGATCCCGGGCTTGCTGAACACCAGATCGCGCGTCTTGCTGCCATCCAGCTTCTGCCGATAAAGCGCCAGATAGCCGTCCTTGCGCTCAAAGCCGTAGGCGGCATCCATCGTCGGATCGACCGCCACCGGCTGGAATCCGGTCGTCGTGCCGGACGCATTGAAGGTCACCTTGCTGAGCAGATCCCACGAACGCGAATCCTTCGTGCGATAGAAGTAGTTGACGACGTTGGTATCGTACCCCCCGCTGGTGGTGGGGTTGAGGCCGCGGATGCGGACCGTGCCACGTCCGTCGGTGATATAGTCCATCGCATCCGGAACCGGCTTCTCAATCGTGGTGCGGCGCAGCGTTCGAACGTCCACGCTCTCGACGCCGATGCCTTCCAGCGTGCTGGCGAGATGCGTGCCGATTTCCCGTTCAGGCACGAACTGACGCATCATCAGCACTTCGCCGGGCTTCGAGCCCGTCCAGTCGATAACGCCGCCGCCGTACCAGGTGAAGCCCAGCGCACGCGAACTCTCCGACGGCGTGACGACCTTCAGCGGCTTGCCGTCCAGATAGACTGCGACAAGGCGCGAATAGAGGTTCATCTGATTGTCCGCCACGGAAACGCTGCAAATCAGCTCGCTATCCGATGGCCAGGAGCAATGCCGGATCTTCTCGGCCGAGCGGTTGGAAACCAACAGGGTGCGAAGCTTCGGATCCTTGTCGTATTCCGCGACGGCCACGGCAGTACCCGCCGTGCCGATCGACTGCACCATCGCGATCTTCATGCCGTTGGGCGAAAGGCTGGCTTCCTGCACCGCTTCACGCGCGCCGAACAGCGCCGCGACAGTTTCGGCACTCTCCTCCTGTCCCGGGGCGGCAGCCTGCGCCACCGAACCCAACCCGGCATAGGCAAGCGCCGCCAACGATGCCGACGCAACGAACCTTTTCATGAAATCCCCCAAAATCAAACCCGGCGCGATAGGGCCGAATTCATCGGGGGAGGAAGTTAAAATATCGACACGTCAGCCAAAGTATTCGCGGCGGAAATCGGCGGCAAAGGCGGCAAAGCGGCTTTCGGCGATCGCGTCGCGCATCCCCTGCATAAGCTGCTGGTAGAACGAGATATTATGCTCGGTCATCAGCATGGAGCCAAGGATCTCGCCGGATTTCACCAGGTGGTGGAGGTAAGCGCGGCTGTACGTGGCGCAAGTGGGACACTTGCAGCGTTCGTCCAGCGGGCCGTTGTCTTCCGCGTGCTTGGCATTGCGCAAGTTCAGCGGGCCGGTCCAGGTGAAGGCCTGTCCGTTGCGGCCTGAGCGGCTGGGCAGGACGCAATCGAACATGTCCACGCCGCGCTCCACCGCGCCCACCAGGTCGTCCGGCTTGCCCACGCCCATCAGATAGCGCGGACGGTCCGCCGGAAGCTGCTGGGGCGCGAATTCCAGTGTGGCGAACATCGCCTCCTGCCCCTCGCCCACGGCAAGGCCACCGATGGCGTAACCGTCGAAGCCGATATCCATCAGCGCATCGGCCGATGCCTTGCGCAGTCCTTCGTCCAACGCACCCTGCTGGATGCCGAACAGGGCGGAGTTGGCGGCATGTTCGCCGCCGCTGTCGAAGCCGTCGCGGCTGCGCTTCGCCCAGCGCATCGACATTTCCATGGAACGTGCGATCACATCGCGCGGCTGGTCGATCTTCGGGCATTCGTCGAAGCACATGACGATGTCCGAACCGAGCAGGCGCTGGATTTCCATCGAGCGCTCAGGCGTCAGCAAGTGGCGCGAACCGTCCAGGTGGCTGGCGAACGTCACCCCGTTCTCGGTGATCTTGCGCAAGTCCGACAGGCTCATCACCTGATAGCCGCCGCTGTCCGTCAGGATCGGGCGATCCCAGTTCATGAACTTGTGCAGCCCACCCAGCCGCGCCACGCGCTCGGCGCCCGGCCGCAGCATCAGGTGATAGGTATTGCCCAGGATGATGTCGGCGCCCGTGGCGCGCACGTCCTGCGGCTTCATCGCCTTCACCGTGGCGGCCGTGCCGACCGGCATGAAGGCGGGCGTGCGGATTTCGCCGCGACGCATCTTGATGACGCCGGTGCGGGCCTTGCCGTCGGTGGCGTGGATGGAAAATTCGAAACGGGGGTTCATGCCCCGCCCGTTATCCAATTCAGAAGCCATAGACCAGCGAGAAGCGCGAAATCGTGTCCGTCTTCAGCGTTCCGTCGGGCGGAGACGTCTCATGTTCGAACGAATAGGACAGCTTGGCCTTCAGGTGTTTCGACATGCCGGCCTCGATCCCGGTGAGTGTCGTGAACGTGCTGTTCCCCGTTTCGATGTAGGACGATGCCGTCTGCGTGAACTTCAGCGCATTGTCGACGTTCCAGCTGAAATCCAGCGATGCCAGCGTCGACCACGTGGTCTCCGCCGGATCGGTGACGTAGAGTGTGCGTCGCACGGCCGGACCGAGTTCCATCGAAAGGGTCATGTCCTTGCGCTTGATCACGCGGTAGCCAAGCCCGGTCGAAAGCGAATAGCGGTCGTAATACCCCTGGATCTTGTTGCTTTCCCACTGGGTGCGGCCGAAGGTGAACAGACCGTCGTTCAGGGTGTAGCGGGCCTGGTAGCTGGCAAGGTACTGCTCACGCGTAACCGCACCCCGGTCCTTCTGGTAATCGGCGGTGGCCTGGATCGTGTGCTGCCAGTTGATCCCCTTGCGATCGAGATTCAGCGCGCCGCTATAGCCGAAATTGCTGGTGTTCCCGGTCGCGCGGAAGGCGCCCAGTTCCACTTTGCCGGTCCAGAGTTCGAGAATGTCCGAATTGCGGATGCGTTGCGTTTCCGCATTGGCCTTGGCGGCAAGCTGGCGGGCCATATCGTCGTTGAAGGCCTTCTGCATCGCCCGGATCTCGTCCTTGTCGTAAGGCTGCGTGTCGATCGCAACTTTCACGACGGCGGCCACCGTTGCCGAATCACCGGTACGCATCGCCGATTCGAGCATGGCGCGCACATTCTCCGCCAGACGCGGCGGGCCGGCGGGAACGAAAGGAATGGGCCAGGGATAGGCCGGCAGCGCCACCGGCCAGACCGGCACGATGAAGGGCACCGCTTCGGGAGCGGGGGGGAGATGAATCAAGGGCTGCGCCTGGGCCGGAACGGCAGCGAACAGCAGTGGCAGACCCATCAAACGCATCGACATAGCAATCAAGTATCCACTTAGATCCCTGCCCCCTCAGGCCGCCTCCCCTCAGCCAATCAATTCGGGCCCTAGCCGTCAGGCACGCAAACGCCAACCCGTCCGGAAAATCCACGCGATCAAGATCACGCAGGCCGCCAGGAAGCTCAGCGTCATCGCCAGCGAAATGAAGATCGGGAAATCCGACTTGCCGTAGAAGCACCAGCGCAACCCGTTGACCAGATAGACCACCGGATTGATCATGGCCACCGACCGCCACGGTTCGGGCAGCATGTCGATCGAATAGAAGGTGCCGCCCAGGAACGTCAGCGGCACCATGAACAGGGCCGGCACGATGCCCAGTTTCTCGAAACTGTCCGCCCAGATGCCCAGAATGAAGCCGAACAGCGAGAACGTGGCCGAAACCAGCAGGATGAAGCCCAGCGTGTAGAACGGGTGGACGATCGTGTAATCGACGAAGAAGGTCGCCGTCGTCAGGATGATCGCGGCCAGGATCAGCGACTTGGTTGCCGCCGCGCCGACGAAGCCGATCAGTGTTTCGCCCACACCCACCGGGGCCGAGAGCAGTTCATAGATCGCGCCGGTGAACCGCGGCATGTAGATGCCGAAGCTGCCGTTGGAGACGCTCTCGGCCAGCAGCGTCAACAGCAGCAGACCCGGCACGATGAAGGCGCCATAGTTCACGTCCCCCATGCCCGAAGGCATCCGGCCGCCGATCGCGGCACCGAAGACGACGAAATAGAGCACGGTGGTCAGCACCGGTGCCAGGATGGACTGCATCGCGGTGCGCAAGGCACGCATGACTTCGCGCTTGTAGATGGTCCAGGTGCTGCGCGCGTTGAAGGCGATCATGCCGCCGCTCCTTCCAGAAGATCGACGAAGATGTCTTCAAGGCTCGATTCACGAATGTCGATCGAGACGTAGTCGATGCCCGCCGCGGCAAGGCGCTTGGTCAGTTGCGCCACTTCGGCCTTGCCCTGCCCCGATCCGTCGCCACCGCGATAGACCAGTTCCGATCCGTCGTCGGTCAGCGAGACGTTCAGGCCGTCCAGCACATCGGGCACGGCGGTAAGCGGGGTGGCCAGCGCGATATGCGCCTCCGTCCGGCCCAGCCGCTTCATCAGCGAGCGGGTTTCCTCAACCATGCGGATACGGCCATCCTGGATGATGCCCACGCGATCGGCCATTTCCTCGGCCTCTTCGATATAGTGGGTGGTCAGGATGATGGTGGTGCCCCGGTCGCGAAGCTGGGCGATCTGCGCCCACATGTCGCGCCGTAATTCCACGTCCACGCCGGCGGTGGGCTCGTCCAGGAACAGCAGTTCCGGTTCATGCGCCAGAGCCTTGGCGATCAAGACACGGCGCTTCATCCCGCCGGACAGAGCACGGATCTGGTCGTTGCGCTTGTCCCACAGGCTGAGCGCACGCAGGATTTCCTCGATCCGCGCCGGATCGGGCGCAAGGCCGAAGAGGCCGCGCGAGTAGTTGACCGAGTGAATCACGGTTTCGAACATGTCGGTCGCCAGTTCCTGCGGAACCAGCCCGACCTTTGCCCGCAGGCGGCGCCAGTGGCGGCCCATGTCCTCGCCAAAGGCGCGGATCGTGCCGCCCGATGGCCGCACCAGACCGCAGACGGCGCCGATCAGCGTCGTCTTGCCCGCACCATTGGGGCCGAGCAGCGCGAAAATCTCGCCCTTGTTGATCGAAAGGTCGACACCGTGAAGTGCGGTGAAGCCGCTGTCATAGGTCTTTGTCAGACCTTCGATTTCGAGAATGGCATCCATGGACCGCGTGATGCGCGAAACCGATGACGGTTCCAAGTCCCTTCACGGCAAAAGAATGCTCGAATCCCCATAGGAATAGAAGCGATAGCCGTCGGCGATGGCATGGGCGTAGACAGCCTGCATCCGGTCCAGCCCCATCAGCGCCGAAACCAGCATGAACAGCGTGGACTTGGGCAGATGGAAATTGGTCATCAGCCCGTCGATCGCCCTGAAGCGATAGCCCGGCGTGATGAAGATCGCGGTGTCGCCCTCGAACGGACGGATCACGCCATCCTCGCCCGTGGCGCTTTCCAGCAGGCGCAGGCTGGTCGTGCCCACGGCGATTACCCGGTTGCCGGCGGCGCGCGCGGCGTTCAGGCGATCCGCGGTTGCCTGATCGATGCTGCCCCATTCGGCGTGCATCCTGTGATCCTGCGTATCGTCCGCCTTCACCGGCAGGAAGGTTCCCGCGCCGACGTGAAGCGTCAGCGTCTCGCGCACGATCCCGGCAGCCTCCAGCCGCTCGATCAGTTCCGGCGTGAAATGCAGCGATGCGGTCGGCGCGGCAACGGCACCATCCTTTTCGGCAAACATCGTCTGATAGTCACTGCGGTCGGCCTCGTCAGTTTCGCGCTTGCCGGCGATATAGGGCGGCAGCGGCATCCGCCCTGCCCGCTCCAGCAGCACTTCCACCGGTTCCTCGCCTTCGAACAGCAGGATCCAGCTGCCATCGTCCAGCCGCTCTTCCGCGATCGCGACGACATCGGCAGGGAATTCGATGCGGTCGCTCGGCTTCAGTCGCTTGGCGTTGCGCACGAACGCCTGCCAACGACGCAAGTCCACGCGCTTGTGCAGCGTGGCCCCGATCTTCGCCTCTCCCCGCCGACCTTCAAGCTGGGCGGGAATGACACGGGTGTCGTTGAACACCAGCACGTCGCCGGGGCGCAGGATGTCGGGAAGATCGTGGACCTGGCGGTCGACCAGTGGGCCTTCGCCCGCCCCTTCCACCACCAGCATCCGCGCGGAATCGCGCGGACGAGCGGGGCGCAGGGCAATATTCTCGGGCGGCAGATCGAAATCGAAAAGGTCAACGCGCATGGCGCGCGTCTAGGCGCGCGCCATCGTCAAGTCACCCTCTTTCGGGGAATTCAGTTCGACTTCGACTTGCTCAGCTGATCGGCCGTGATCGTCGAGGCTGCCGGAACCGCAGGCGCAGCCGGCGGCGGCGCCTTGTTGTCCGAAGCCATCGAAGCCTGAACGATCTTGGTCGGATTCGCAGGCGGCTCGCCGCGCTGGATCGCATCGACATACTGCATGCCGCTGATCACGCGGCCGAACACCGTGTACTTGTGATCGAGCGAGAAGCGCGGATAGAACACGATGAAGAACTGGCTGTTCGCGCTGTTCGGATCGTTCGTGCGGGCCATCGCCACGGTGCCACGCACATGCGGCATCGCGTTGAATTCGGACTGAAGGTCGGGCAGCTTCGATCCGCCCTGACCGGTTCCCGTCGGGTCACCGGTCTGCGCCATGAAGCCGTCGATCACGCGGTGGAAAATCTGGCCGTTGTAGAAGCCCTGCTCGGTCAGCGTCTTGATCCGCTCCACGTGATGCGGCGCCCACTGCGGCATCAGGCGAATGGCAACGCGGCCGCCGTCGGACAGATCAAGCAGCAGCACGTTTTCAGGATCGTGGCTGATATCCGGATCGACCACGGTAGGCAGAACCACCGGGATCGGTACAGCAGCGGGAGCGGGTGCGGGCGCTTCCTTCTTCTTGGCCATCGCCGGCGTAGCCGCCAGCGCAAGGCCGATCATCGTCGTGGCAAGAGTCTGGCGAAACGTCATCGATTACTCACAGAAGGAAGCCGTGCAGGCTCGCGGCGATAGAGCGCGCGGGCTGACGTGACAATGAATGAATTTGTCGCAAGCGTTCTCAGTAGTCGCCCTGAAGACCTTGCGCAGCGATACGGGCCACCACGTCCTCGCGCACGGCGGGACTGACGAAGCGCGAGATATCGCCGCCGAACGTGGCGATTTCCTTGACCAGCTTCGAAGCGATCGGCTGAAGGCCGACATCGGCCATCAGGAACACGGTTTCGATGTTCGGATTGAGCTGCTGGTTCATCCCGGCCATCTGATATTCGTATTCGAAATCGGCAACGGCACGCAGGCCGCGCACGATCACCGTCGCCCCCTGCTTCTGCGCGAACTTCATCAGCAGCGCGTTGAAGCCAACGACCGTCACGTTGTCGATCCCCATGGCGGCAGCTTCACGCGCGACCATGGCCATGCGCTCCTCAGGCGTGAAGAGCGGGTTCTTGGAGGGATTGGTGGTCACCCCGATGATCAGCCGATCCACCAGCTTGGACCCGCGCCGGATTATATCGGCGTGCCCCAGCGTGATCGGATCGAAAGTGCCGGGATAGACCCCGATTCGTTCAGACATTTTTACCCCGCTCCGCGCCCCTTCCCGGGCGATCTAGATCCGCGTCAGAATTCCGCGTTATCGACGTAGTGCATTCCAGGTGTGGCCGAAGGATGGCGCCAGCTTATGGTAACAGTATCACCCCTAGCCCCAGCGATCAGAAACTCGCGATCATTGCTGCGGACATACATCGGGCAACCGTGCTCGTCGTACTCGCACCAATCTTTTCCATCGAGTGATTTCTGCCATTTTTCAATGCAATCGGGCGTAGCCGACACTTGAACCACGTCACGATAGAACCGCTCGCCTCTATCCTCCCCCGTCCAATAGGACGCCCACCGTACCCTCATTGTCGTGCATTGCGGCACCATCACTTCGGCCGGCAAAGCAGCAAGTTGCCTGTCCTGCTCCGATGTTCGCTGGCAGCCGGACAGGAATAAGCCAATCAGCAGCAGCGAAGCACGGATCAATGATCCCGCTCAACGATGTAACGTGCCACCGCCCTCAGCAGATCGGCCTCCTTGCCGTGCTGGGCCAGATGGCCGATGGCCTGCTCGACCAGCATACGCGCCTGTTCGCGGGCACGTTCCGGACCCAGCAGTGAGACGAAAGTCTCCTTGCCGGCCGCTGCATCCTTGCCGACGGCCTTGCCGGCGACTTCGGCATTGCCCTCATGATCGATGAGATCGTCGGCAATCTGGAAGGCCAGCCCGATGTCGCGCGCGTATCCGCGAAGGTGTGTGCGGCCTTCTGGCGGAATACGCCCGAGGATCGCGCCCATTTCCACCGACGCCGCCAGCAATGCGCCCGTCTTAAGCTGTTGAAGTCGAGTGACCGTCTGCAAATCGAACTCGCTGCTCTCGGCAACGAGGTCCATCATCTGCCCGCCGGCCATGCCCTGCGCGCCGCTGGCATGGGCCAATGCCTGAACAAGCTCGATACGCGTGAACGGATCGGCGCTGGTGCCCGGATCGCCCAGCACTTCGAATGCGAACGAGAGCAGGGAATCGCCCGCCAGAACGGCCGTCGCTTCATCGTAGGCGATGTGAACGGTGGGCTTCCCGTGGCGCACGGCATCGTCGTCCATGCACGGCAGATCGTCATGGATCAGCGAATAGGCGTGGATCGATTCGACGGCGATGGCCGCGCGAATCGCCGCTTCGCGAACGACGCCGTACATTTCCGCGACCCCGGTCAGCAGCAGCGGCCGCAGCCGCTTGCCACCGCCGATCGCCGCATAGCGCATGGCCTCGACCAGGCGGCTGCGTGCATCGTCCGGCACCGGCAGCAATGCATCGAATGCGCGGTCGATCTCGTCCGCAATCCTCGCCAGCCCTTCGGCCAGCAGCGGGTCGCTCACCACGACCTCTGTCACGGTATCAGCGATCCGCCGCGTCGAACGGCTGAACGCCGGTCGGTACGCCGTCGGGGCCGGCCACAATGCGTTCGATACGGGCCTGCGCGGCATCGAGCCGCTTCTGGCAATGCTGGCGCAACCGTTCACCCTTTTCGTAAAGCGTGATCGAATCCTCAAGCGGCACATCACCGCTTTCAAGCCGCCGCACGATGCCCTCAAGCTCGCGCAGCGCGTCTTCGAAGCTCAGGCTTTCGATGGTTTCTGTATCTTCGACCATCGCCCAGCAATGGGCTTGCCGCACCGGCCGGTCAAGGGAGCAATCGGCGCTTTTCCGGTTTCGTCGCCGATGCTTGTCGGAACGAGCGCCTCCCTACCGGAAAACGCCCCGTTTCCGGGCTATTGCGCCGCCTCATCCTGGTAAATGTAGTCCTTGAAGGTGGCCATCGTGTCGGTCCAGAATTCCAGCGTATCCAGGAACAGTTCCTGGCTCATCCCGCCCTCGTCCAGATCGAGGTCGTACTGAATCACGCAGTCCTTCTCGCTATCCACCAGCGGGGTGACGAAGCGATACTTCTGGGCGAACGTGTTCATCGTATCGAGACTGCAATGCGTCGCCTCGGTCCAGCCGGCATAGAATTGCACGCTGGCACAATCGGCGCCCTCGGTGCAGCCGTAGAACATGATCGTGAAGTTCGACCCCGAAGACGCACTCTTGATCAAGGGATCACCGGTCGAATCCTTGGACAGTTGCGCGCGGTATCCCGCGTCCTGCAATGCCTTCACGATGCTGTCCGGCGACTTGGCGGTCACCATCTGCACTTCGGCCTTCGCGTCCGCAGGGGCTGCCGCCGCCTCTGCAGATCCGGCCGCCGCCAGCCCGAATGCCATGACGAAAGCTGCAATGATTTTTCGCATAAATCCCCTGATTCATTCGGACAATCACAGTTCTTCGTGTGACACATCGCCCCCTTGCCCGAAAGTGAAAGTTCATGTCAGGGTCCGTGCCGTCTAGCGCAGCGCGACGGACATGGCTAAGGGCCACGCATGACCGGAATCACCCCTGACGTCGTCGAGGCGCATGGCCTCAATCCCGAAGAATACGAGCGCGTCCTGAACGCCCTTGGTCGAGAGCCGAACCTTGTCGAACTCGGCATCTTCTCGGTCATGTGGTCGGAGCACTGCTCGTACAAGTCGAGCCGCTTCCACCTGAAGAAGCTGCCGACCAAGGCACCCTGGGTCATCTGCGGCCCCGGCGAGAATGCCGGCGTGATCGACATCGGTGACGGACAGGCCGCCATCTTCAAGATGGAAAGCCACAACCACCCCAGCTACATCGAGCCTTTCCAGGGCGCGGCCACCGGCGTCGGCGGCATCCTGCGCGACGTCTTCACCATGGGCGCCCGCCCGGTCGCCAACATGAACGCACTGCGCTTCGGCCGGCCCGATCACCCGAAGATGAAGCACTTGGTTCAGGGCGTGGTCGAAGGTATCGGCTCCTACGGCAACTGCGTGGGCGTGCCCACCGTCGGCGGCGAGACGAACTTCCACAAGGCCTACGACGGCAACATCCTGGTCAACGCCATGACCGTGGGCGTCGCCGAGACGGACAAGATCTTCTACTCGGCCGCCACGGGCCTCGGTAACCCGATCGTCTACGTCGGTTCCAAGACCGGCCGCGATGGCATCCACGGCGCCACCATGGCCTCTGCCGACTTCGACGAGAAGTCCGAGGAAAAACGCCCGACCGTGCAGGTGGGCGATCCGTTCACCGAAAAGCTGCTGATCGAAGCCTGCCTCGAACTCATGGCCACCGACGCGATCGTCGCGATCCAGGACATGGGCGCAGCCGGCCTCACTTCCTCGTCGGTCGAAATGGCCAGCAAGGGCGGCGCCGGCATTCGCCTGAACATGAACAAGGTGCCCTGCCGCGAAGAGGCGATGACGCCTTACGAGATGATGCTCTCGGAAAGCCAGGAGCGCATGCTGATGGTGCTTCAGCCGGGCAAGGAAGCCATGGCCGAAGCGATCTTCAAGAAGTGGGAACTGGACTTCGCCGTGATCGGCGAAGTGACCGACACCGGCCACATGGTTCTCGAATTCAATGGCGAAGTGGTCTGCGACATCCCGCTCGGCCCGCTGGCCGACGACGCACCGGAATACGAGCGCCCCTACGTCACGGCTGAGGAATACAAGGCCTGGGCCAAGGTTCCGGCCATGGGCGACGTGGCGGAAAGCGTCGACGTGGGTGCCGACCTGCTCAAGCTGATGGGCACGGTAGACCTCGCCTCGCGCAAGTGGATCTGGGAACAGTACGACAGCCAGGTCGGCGGCGACACGATGCAGAAGTCCGGCGGCGACGCGGCCGTGGTGCGCATCCACAATACGCAGAAGGCGCTGGCGATCAGCACCGACTGCTCGCCCCGCTATTGTTATGCAGACCCCTATGAGGGCGGCAAGCAGGCCGTGGCCGAGACCTATCGCAACATCAGCGCAGTCGGCGGCCTTCCGCTCGCCATCACCAACTGCCTGAACTTCGCGAACCCGCAGCGCCCTGAGATCATGGCGCAGATCGTCGGCTGCCTGAACGGCATGGGCGATGCGTGCCGCGCGCTCGACTATCCGATCGTCTCGGGCAACGTCTCGCTCTACAACGAATTGAAGGCCACCGGCGGTGGCTCGGCGATCCTGCCGACCCCGGCCATCGGAGGCGTCGGCCTGCTGGGCGACCACGAGAAGATGGCGACCGTCGCGTTCAAGAACGCCGGCGACGAGGTCTTCGTGCTCGGCGGACAGGGCTCGCACCTCGGCCAGTCGATCTGGCTGCGCGAGATTGCCGGTCAGGAGGCGGGCGAAGCGCCCAAGGTCGACCTCAAGGCCGAAGCCGAGAACGGCGCCTCCATCCGCGACTGGATCGCGGCAGGTAAGGTTTCGGCAGTTCATGACATCAGCGACGGCGGCCTGCTCGTCGCGCTGGCGGAAATGGCTTTGGCCAGCGGCCTTGGCGTCGAACTCGACGCTGCGCTGACCACGGCCGAAGCCTTCGGTGAAGACCAGTCGCGCTATGTCGTCACCGCTCCCGCCGGCACCGCCCTGCCCGGCGCGGTGAAGATCGGCACTGTCGGCGGCACCACGGTCGCCGGGATCGAGATCAGCGCCCTGAAGCAGGCCAACGAAGCCTTCTTCAAGGACTGGATGGAAGCCTGATCCGTCGCATCACCGCGAATGGAACTGGAGAGAGGGCGCCGCTTCGGCGCCCTCTTTTCGTTTGGCGCCCAGCGCTCGCTTGTGGCTCAGCCGCCGCCGGTCGAGGACGCCAGCACGTTCACCGTCAGCGCCAGGATCCCGAGGTTGAACGCGAATGCGAACAGCCCGTGGAACGTCGACACGCGCCGCACGCTCGTTTCGGTGATCTCGATGTCCGCGGTCTGGCAGGTCATGCCGATCACGAAAGCGAAGTTCACGAAGTCCGAAAAGTCCGGCACGCAATCGCCGGGAAAATCCAACCCTTCGTGATCCGCCCCCTCGCTCGCGGTGTAATAGAGGCGGGCGTAGTGGAACGCGTAGATCAGGTTGGCGAAAGTCCAGCACGCCAGCAGCGTCACCACCAGCAGCGCGATTTCTCCGGGCGGCAACTGCTTGTTGTCGAGCACCAGCGTGCCCAGCGCGGCAAGGACCACGGACGTGATCACCGCCGTCAGCATCAGCAGCATGATCTGCCCGGCGTCGTCGCGCCGGGCCTGGCGCCGCATGATATCGGCATTGCCGTGGCGCCAGAGCGGTACGCAGGACAACACGAAGGCGATCACGCCAATATCGAAGGCAGTAATCACACCCTCGACCTTCGGCAGCACCTGCAACAGCGGCAGCACCGCGATCGCCATCACGCCAAGGAACAGCAGATAGCGGGGATGCGACAGCCGGTTGAAGATCGTATCCCGCTCACCGGCCATTCGCATTTCCCCCATATCAGGCGTCACATCAGACGCGGACCCACTCCTGCTCGTCGATGCCGAGCAGGCGCAGCACGCTGGTCAGGTCACCCCGGTCGATCCAGCCGTTGGCCGCTGCGCGGGCCTTGGGCTTGGCGTGGTAGGCGATGCCGTAAGTGGCTGCTTCCAACATGGGAATATCATTGGCACCGTCGCCGGTTGCAAGGCTGGTAACATTTCCGCCCAGCGCCTCGATTTCCGCCAGCAGGGTGGCCTTCTTGACGGCGCTGTCGACGATCGGGCCGTCCAGGCCGCCCGTCAGCCTGCCATCCTCGACCGCAAGGCGGTTGCCTACGACGTATTCGAAGCCAAGCTGCGCGGCGACGGGATCGGCGAAGTGGTGGAAACCGCCGGTTACCAGCACGGTGCGGCAGCCGAACTTCTTCAGCGTCTCCACCAGCGTGCGCGCGCCGGGCATCGGACGGATGCGGCTGGCCAGGCATTCCTCGATGGCATCGACCGAAAGGCCCTTCAGCAGCCCCACGCGTTCACGCAGCGCCTGCTCGAAATCGAGTTCGCCCTGCATCGCCCGCTCGGTGATCTCGGCAATGCGCTCCTTCAGGCCGGCGAAGTCGCCCAGCTCGTCGATGCATTCCTGCCCGATCATGGTCGAATCCATGTCGGAGATGAACAGGCCGGGGATCGTCGGCTCATGATCGCAGACAAGCCCGTCGGTCGGCGCGAAATGGTCGTCCAACGCCTTGCGCAGCGCCGCCGCATCGTCGTCCGGAGAGGCGATCTGCATGGTCCGTTCACAGAAATCGAGCATGGCCGCCGAGGCGAGGCGCACGCCGCTTTCTGCCATTTCGGCCCGGGCCGCATCGATTCTTGCCGAGAGGTGGTCGGGTTCTGCTATCAGCCGCGCAATGAGCACTGCGAATTCCCTTGAAGCTGCGTATGAAAATTCCACTGGCGAGCCTGCACACGACAGCAGGCCACCGCTCGCGCTCATTGCAGGGCCGACCGCGAGCGGCAAGAGCGATTGTGCCGTAAGGCTCGGGCAGGAGCTTGAACGGCGCGGCCGTCGCGCGATCGTCGTCAATGCCGACAGCTCGCAAGTCTACGCCGATCTGGCCGTCTTGAGCGCCCGCCCCTTGCCCGATGAAATGGGCGGGATCGAGCATCGCCTGTTCGGCGCGTGGGACGGCGCGACCAGTTGTTCCGCCGCCGATTGGGCCAAGGCGGCGCGCGAAACCATCGCCGAGGTCCATGCCGTAGGTGCCGTGCCGATCCTGGTCGGCGGCACTGGCCTCTATATCCGGACCCTGCTGGACGGGATCGCCCCGGTTCCGGAAATCGATCCGACCGTGCGGGAGGCGGTGCGCGCCCTGCCCGTCGCCGAAGCCTACGCTGCGCTCCAGATCGAAGATCCCGAGCGCGCCGCCCGCCTCGCCCCGGCCAACTCGGCGCGCATTGCCCGCGCGCTGGAAGTCGTTCGCTCCACCGACAAGCCGCTCGCGCACTGGCAGGCGGAACTGACCGGCGGCATCGGCCACACACTCTCGCTGTTTCCGGTCGTGCTCCTGCCCGAACGGCAGGCGCTCTATCGCCGCTGCGACTTGCGGTTCGACCGCATGATCGAACGCGGCGCACTGGGCGAAGTGGAGGCGCTGCTCGCCCGCAATCTCGACCCGGACCTGCCGGTAATGCGCGCTATCGGCGTGCCCGAGCTGGCCGGAGTCGTGCGCGGCGAATGGGATCTGGACCACGCCGTCGCCCGCGGCTCTCAGGCCACGCGGAATTACGCCAAGCGCCAGTTCACCTGGCTCCGCCACCAGCCTCCGCAAGATTGGGTCAGGCTTGAGTACGAAAATTTCGATCAAAAAACCCTTGACGATAGATTATTTCAGATTATGGGGTTGACGTAACATTTTCGTCCCCCTAGAGGCCGCATCGTCCTGCCGTGGAAGTGATGCAGGCGGAGAGGGAGACCCGGCACGGCGTCCGTCGTGTCGGGTCGGTTTCATTATAGTGCGCGAAAATGCGGACTATGTGTTGTGTCATGCGGCAAAGAGCGTATCGAGCCGCAACATTCGAAGGCGCCCTACCCCCGGGGTCTGCCGAGAGTCGTAAAGGAACGTATTGTGACTGAAGAGCGCAGCGGCGCGAACATCCTGGTCGAAAGCCTGGTCAAGCAGGGAGTCGAATTCGTATTCGGTTACCCTGGCGGCGCCGTGCTACCGATCTACGATGCCCTCTTCGGTGACGAGCGACTTAGGCACATCCTCGTACGTCACGAGGCTGGTGCGGCTCACGCGGCCGAGGGTTATGCGCGTTCCACCGGAAAGCCGGGCGTCGTGCTGGTCACGTCCGGCCCGGGTGCGACCAATGCCGTCACCGGCATTGCCGACGCCTTCATGGATTCGATTCCGCTGGTCGTCATCACCGGACAGGTCCCCACCGGCCTGATCGGTTCGGACGCCTTCCAGGAAGCGGACACCGTCGGCATCTCGCGCCATTGCACCAAGCACAACTATCTCGTGAAGGATCCGGCAGACCTTGCCGCGATCATCGACGAGGCGTTCGAGATCGCCACCACCGGCCGCCCCGGCCCGGTGCTGATCGACATCCCCAAGGACGTCCAGATCGCGATGGCGCCCTGGCACGAAGGCCCGATCCAGCGCCGCAAGCGCTACGATCCGCGCACCGAAGGCACGTCGGACGAGATCGCGCAGGCGGTCGACCTGATCGCCAAGGCCAAGGCGCCGGTGCTCTACACCGGTGGCGGCGTGATCAACTCGGGCCCGCGCGCCACCGCGCTGCTGCGTGAACTTCAGGAAAAGACCGGCGCACCGGTTACCTCCACGCTGATGGGCCTGGGCGCCTTCCCGGCCGACCATGCGGACTGGCTGGGCATGCTGGGCATGCACGGCACCTACGAAGCCAATCTGGCGATGAACCAGGCGGATCTCGTGATCTGCGTCGGCGCCCGCTTCGACGATCGCGTGACCGGCCGCCTCGATGCCTTCGCGCCGAATTCGAAGAAGATCCACATCGACATCGATCGCGCCTCGATCAACAAGACCGTGCGCGTGGACCTGCCGATCATCGGCGACTGCGCCACCGTGCTCGACCAGATCCTGACGCTCTGGGGCAATCGCAAGCCGCAGGACCTTGCCCCGTGGAAGGCCCGCGTCGCAACCTGGCGTGAGAAGAAGAGCCTCTCGTTCCCCGAGAACCGCAACGCGATCATGCCGCAGCTGGCGATCCAGCGCCTGTTCGAATTGAGCAAGGACAAGGATCCCATCATCTCTACCGAGGTGGGCCAGCACCAGATGTGGGCGGCGCAGCACTTCCACTTCTTCGGTCCGAACAAGTGGCTGACCTCGGGTGGTCTCGGCACGATGGGCTATGGCCTGCCCGCCGCGATCGGCGCGCAGCTGGGCAACCCGGACAGCCTGGTCATCGACATTGCGGGCGACGCCTCGATCCAGATGAACATCCAGGAACTGGGCACCGCCACGCAGTATCGCCTGCCGGTGAAGATCTTCATCCTCAACAACGAGTGGATGGGGATGGTTCGCCAGTGGCAGGAACTCACGTACGAGAGCCGTTACTCGCAGTCCTATTCGGACAGCCTGCCGGACTTCGTGAAGCTGGCCGAGGCCTATGGCTGGAAGGGCATCCGCATCGAGAACGAAAGCGAACTCGATGCCGGTATCCAGGCGATGATCGACTATGACGGCCCCGTCATCGTGGACTGCCTTGTCGCCAAGGAGTCCAATTGCTTCCCGATGATCCCCTCGGGCGCGTCGCATGTCGAGATGATCCTCTACGGCGATACCGTCGCCGGTACGATGGACGATGCCGCCAAGGCGCTGGTCTGAGACTGCGAGAGATCAGAGAACAATCATGATGCACATCAAGCATGAAGCCGAGGAACGGCACGTCCTGACCGTGACGGTCGACAACGAGGCCGGCATTCTCGCCAAGATAGCGGGCCTGTTCACCGCGCGTGGCTACAACATCGACAGCCTTACCGTGGCCGACATTACCGAGAACCACTCGGTAAGCCGCATCACCATCGTGACGCATGGCCCGCCCAGCCAGATCGACCAGATCCACGCCCAGCTTGAGCGTCTGGTGCCGGTCCACAAGGTGACCGACCTTACCGAAGTCGGCCCCTACGTGCAGCGCGAACTGGCGCTGATCAAGGTGACGGGCGTGGGTGAAAAGCGGGTGGAAGCACTGCGCATCGCCGACGTGTTCCGCGCCCGCCCGGTGGACACCACCACCGGCAGCTTCATCTTCGAACTGACCGGCGCACCGGACAAGATCGACAGCTTCGTGGCGCTGATGCGTGAGCTTGGCCTGGTGGAAGTCGGCCGCACCGGCATCGTTGCCATGATCCGCGGCCCCGAAGGGGCCTGACGGAAAAATCCCATCCAGCCCCTGAAAGATTGGGGCGCTGGAACTGAACCACGCGCCGCAAGGCGCACTTCAAATCCGGCCCAGCCCCTCAAACGAACGAGCGGCCGGGTCCTCGAAAGGATAGTACGATGAAGGTCTATTACGACGCCGATTGCGACATCAACCTGATCACCAGCAAGAAGGTCGCGATCCTCGGCTACGGCAGCCAGGGCCACGCCCACGCGCAGAACCTGCGCGATTCGGGCGTCAAGGAAGTGGCCATCGCGCTGCGTCCGGGTTCGCCCTCTGCCAAGAAGGCCGAAGGCGCCGGCTTCAAGGTGCTTGCCAACGCCGAAGCGGCCGCATGGGCCGACGTTCTCATGATCCTGGCTCCCGACGAGCATCAGGCCGCGATCTACGCCACCGACATCCATGAAAACCTGAAGCCCGGCGCCGCGCTGGCCTTCGCCCACGGCCTGAACGTCCACTTCGGCCTGATCGAACCCCGCGCCGACATCGACGTGATCATGATCGCGCCGAAGGGCCCGGGCCACACCGTTCGCGGCGAATACGTGAAGGGCGGCGGCGTGCCCTGCCTCGTCGCGATCCACCAGGACGTGACCGGCAACGCGCAGGACGTGGCGCTGGCTTACGCTTCGGGCGTCGGCGGCGGCCGTTCGGGCATCATCGAAACCAACTTCCGCGAGGAATGCGAAACCGACCTGTTCGGTGAGCAGGCCGTGCTCTGCGGCGGCACCACCGCGCTGGTCCAGGCCGGCTTCGAAACGCTGGTGGAAGCCGGCTACGCGCCGGAAATGGCCTACTTCGAATGCCTTCACGAGTTGAAGCTGATCGTCGACCTGATGTATGAAGGCGGCATCGCCAACATGCGCTACTCGATCTCGAACACCGCCGAATACGGCGACATCAAGACCGGCCCGCGCATCATCACCGAAGAAACCAAGAAGGAAATGAAGCGCGTGCTGGAAGACATCCAGTCGGGCCGTTTCGTGAAGGACTTCGTGCTGGACAACCGCGCCGGCCAGCCGGAACTGAAGGCTTCGCGCATCGCCGCCAAGCGTCACCCGATCGAGGAAACCGGCTCGAAGCTGCGCGCCATGATGCCCTGGATCGGCGCCAACGCGCTGGTGGACAAGGAAAAGAACTGATCGCCATTACGCATTTTCGCGTTTGACGGAAATCGGGAGGCGGCGCAGAAATGCGCCGCCTCTTTTCCTTTTGGGAGCAGCCTCCATGCGCCGTTCGCACATCGCCCTTGCCCTTGCCGCCACAGCCGCCATCGCAACCACCGCCGCCGCGCCCATCATCGCCCAGCCCGGCCCCGGCGGACCCGGCGGCCGCATGGAAATGCTCCACGGCTCCGGCACCCCGGCCGACGTGAAGGCCGGCACTTACGCCGTCGAACCCGCGCATACGCAGGTCACCTTCAGCGTCTCGCACATGGGCATCTCGCCCTTCGCCGGCACGTTCTCCGGCGCCAGCGGTTCGATGACGCTCGATCCCAAGAACCTGGCCGCCACCAAGCTGAACGTCACCATCCCGATCGCCTCGGTTCAGACGACCAGTTCCAAGCTTTCGGAAGAACTGGTCAGCGCCGATTGGCTGGACGCCGCCAAGTTCCCCACCGCCACCTTCGTCGCCACTTCGGTCACCCCGCGCGGGCCTGACTCGGCCGCGATCGACGGCACCCTGACGCTGCACGGCGTCAGCAAGCCGATCACGATCATGGCCCATTTCTTCGGCGCCGCCGCGAACCCGATGAGCAAGAAGGATTCGGTCGGCTTCCTGGCCCGCGCCATGATCAAGCGTTCGGACTTCGGCGTGACCAAGTATGTGCCGGTGGTTTCCGACGAGACGGTGCTGGTGATCAACGCCGCCTTCGAAAAACAGTGAACGAACTGCGGGATTGCGACGCATGAATTGACGCGGCGCAATGTAGACGTCTCATTTCACGATGATAGATTGCCTCCATGGTCACCACGACCATGGAGGTTTTCTTATGCGCAACTTCGTGCGGGCGGTCAGCATCGTCGGCGCCCTGACCGCCATCGTCGCCACGCCGCCCCTGCTTGCCCAGACCAGCCAGCGCGTCGCTTTTGCTCGTGGGAACGACAATGCCTCCGTCAAGGGCACCGTCACCGGCAATCAGTATCGCGACTACTTGCTGGGTGCGAAAGCGGGTCAGAAGCTGTCCGTCTCGATCACGTCAAAAGGCGCCATGTTCAATATCCTCCCCCCGGGCAGCACCGGAGAGGCGATCTACAACGGCGCGATGAACGGCGCCGATGCCACGAACATCAAGCTGCCGAAGACGGGCGACTATCGCATCCGCGTCTACCTGATGGGCAATGCAAAGGATGCCAAGCGCACGGTTTCCTATCAGCTTTCGATGACCGTGATGTGATGGAGGACATAATGGAGACTGGCATGAAGCGCACATTCCTCCCGATCCTGGCCGGCAGCCTTGCCTTGGCAGTCCTGACGGCCTGCGCCAGCTCGGGCACCAGCACGGGCACCAGCTCGGGCACCGACAAGGTGGCCGACGCAGCGCCCCCTCCCCCCTCGATGGAGCCGAATTGCGGCGCCGACCAGCTCAGCGCCTACGTCGGCCAACCCGCCAGCGACGAAGTGATCGCCGCGATCACCCAGTGGCGCGGCGACAAGCCGATGCGCGTCCTCAAGCCCGGCATGGCCGTCACCATGGACTATCGCCCGGACCGGCTGAACGTGCAGGTGGGCGATGACGGCAAGATCAAGGGCTTCAACTGCACCTGATTTTCATCAGCTGATTTCCGGCGGCCGTCTTGATCCGGCCCCCAGCCTCATCCAAGCACCGGCGCTGGAAATCAGCAGGGGCCACCAATGACCGAAGCCAACGACATCGAACGGGAAGACAGCCTGACGCGGGTAGAGGCGTTTTCCGACGGCGTTCTGGCGATCATCATCACCATCATGGTGCTGGAACTGAAGACGCCCGTGTCCGAAGGACTGTCGGCCCTCTGGCCGCTATGGCCGATTTTCATCGCCTATGTGCTGAGCTATGCCTACGTCGCGATCTACTGGGTGAACCACCACCGCCTGCTCAGCCATGCCCGCGTGGTAACCAGCGGATTGTTGTGGTCGAACATGCTGCTGCTGTTCACGCTATCGCTGATACCCTTCTCGACCGCCTATCTGGGCGAGCATCATTTCAGCCGCGAAGCGACGCTGCTCTATCTGGTGACGATGATCGCGCCGGCCCTCGCCTACGTCCTGCTGCAGGGGCGGATCGCCAGCACCGGCGCGCAGACCTCGGCAAGCCGCCGCTATCACAAGGCCTCTCACCGCAAGGGTCTGGCCGCAGCCTTCGTCTATGCCGCCGGGCTTCCGCTTACCTTCCTGTCGCCATGGTTGGGCGTAGGCTGCGCGGCGCTGGTCGCGGTGTTCTGGATGCTGCCGTGGAGCGGACTCGACCGGCTGTTCCTGGATCGCCATCCCCCGCAACAGCCCTGAAGCGCGGCACCGAAGCGCCATCGGCAAGTTTGTTGCGCGGCGAACCCGAACGATCGCAAAAGGATGCGCCTTTTCCCTTTACAAGCATCCGCCCAATGCGCATAGGCACGGCCATGACCCTTCGTCTTGGCCTTACCCTGCGACTTACACGCCCTTGGGCGTGACTTGACGCGTCGGTCCTGCGGCGCGCTCGGCGCTCAAGGGGACCCTGCCAGACCGGGCCGAAATTACGGCCCTTCCAGACGAAGACGTAAATCCGAGCGAGACTACCCATGACCATGCTGAAAGACCCTTCGGTCAAGTACCGCCCTTTCCCGCAGATCGACCTGCCGAACCGCCAGTGGCCCTCGCAGGTCATCACGAAGGCGCCGCGCTGGCTCTCCACCGACCTGCGTGACGGCAATCAGGCACTGATCGATCCGATGGGTGCGGAGAAGAAGAACCGCTTCTTCGACCTGCTGGTCAAAGTGGGCATCAAGGAAATCGAGGTCGGTTTTCCGAGCGCCGGCGCCACCGAATACGATTTCATTCGCGGACTGGTCGATAACGACCGCATTCCCGAAGACGTACTGGTCCAGGTGCTGACCCAGTCGCGCGAAGACCTGATCAGCCGCTCTTTCGAAAGCCTGGCCGGTGTCCATTCGGCGATCGTCCATCTCTACAACGCCGTATCGCCGCTGTGGCGCACGGTGGTGTTCGGCATGGAGCCGCACGAGATCAAGGGTATCGCAACGGGCGGTGCCAAGATCCTGCGTGATCAGGCCGCGAAGTATCCGCAGACCAAGTGGCAGTTCGAATACTCGCCCGAAACGTTCTCGACCGCCGAACTCGATTTCTCGATCGAGGTTTGCGAAGCGGTGATGGAGATTCTCCAGCCCACGCCGGAAAACCCGATCATCCTGAACCTGCCGGCCACGGTGGAGGCGGCAACGCCCAACGTCTATGCCGACCAGATCGAATATTTCTGCCGCAACCTGCCGAACCGTGAATCGGCCGTGATCTCGCTGCACACCCACAACGACCGCGGCACCGGCGTCGCCGCCGCCGAACTGGGCCTGATGGCCGGCGCGGACCGCGTCGAAGGCTGCCTGTTCGGCAATGGCGAACGTACCGGCAACTGCTGCCTGGTGACCGTGGCGCTGAACATGTACACGCAGGGCATCGACCCGGAACTGGACTTCTCGGACATCGACGAAGTGATCCAGACGGTGGAATACTGCAACCAGCTGAAGGTGGCAGAGCGTCATCCCTATGGCGGTGAACTGGTCTTCACGGCCTTCTCCGGCAGCCATCAGGACGCGATCAAGAAGGGCTTCGCCGCGCAGGAAAAGCGCAATGACGAACTCTGGGCCGTACCCTACCTGCCGATCGACCCGGCCGATCTGGGCCGCGATTACGAGGCGGTGATCCGCGTCAACTCGCAGTCCGGCAAGGGCGGATTCGCCTGGGTGATCGAACAGGACCAGGGCCTGAAGCTGCCCAAGCGGATGCAGGCGCACTTCTCCAAGCACGTGCAGAACCTGGCCGACGAACTGGGCCGGGAACTGCAGGCTTCGGACATCTGGGAAGTGTTCAAGCAAGCCTACCGCCTCGACGATCCACAGCACTTCGCTCTGATCGATTACGAGGAAGCCAAGCGCCCTGACGGCACCCGCGTGTTCGCCGGCAAGATCGGCGTGGACGGCAAGGAGCAGACCGTTTCGGGACGCGGCAACGGCCTGATCTCCTCGGTCACCGCGACGCTGGCCGAAAGCTTCGGCGTCACCCTCGAAGTGCGCGACTATGCCGAGCATTCGATGGGCAAAAGCTCCGACGCTCGCGCCGCAGCCTATGTGGAATGCGTGACGCCGGACGGCCGAACGATCTGGGGCGTGGGCATCGACGAGGACGTGGCCACGGCCTCCGTCCGGGCCGTGCTCAGCGCTGCCAACGAAGCGCGAATCTGATCTTCACCGATCGCCGGGGGCGCAATTCGTCCCCGGCGATCGGCATTGCCTACAAAGACAATCGCACGGCTGACCACGCTGCTTACACGGCTGGTCTGGCAATCATGGCTTAACCATGCCTTTTGGGGTTTCATTCAGAACTGCAGTCAATCTACCCCGAAAAACGTAGCAATACCGGGTGCCTATGCAGTTCTATCTTGCAACCTCCTTCATCTTTCCCCGCTCCCTGCGACTGAGGCTTTTCACCCTCTGCTTCGTCGCCACGCATCTGCCGTTGATCGGTTACTGCATCTGGGGATTTTCGACCGGGCGCATCGCCCTTGCCGAATTCGTGCTGCTGACACTGGCGACCGTCGCCGGAACCGCGTTGGCACTGTTCGGCATCGGCGCGCTGCTCAATCCGATCCACGCCCTTGCGGCCGCACTCACCAACGAGGAAGAGCCCACCCCGCTCAACGAGGTGGGCGATGTGATCCAGACGCTCTATGCCGGCGTCCACCGCGCCGCCACGGTCGCCAGCACGCAGATGAAAGACCTGAGCATCGCGGCGCTCGAAGATCCGCTGACCGGCATTGCCAACCGCCGCGGATTTCTCGACCAACTCGCCGCGCTCGCGCCAGATCAGCGCAAGGGCTGCCTGGCGATCGTCGACATCGACTTCTTCAAGCAGGTGAATGACCGCCTGGGCCACGATCAGGGCGATCGCGTGCTCTGCGCCTTTGCCGATCGCCTGTCCTCGCAGATCCGCCGCGTGGACGCAGTCGCGCGCTGGGGTGGAGAGGAATTCGCGATCCTGTTCCGCGACAGTCTTGAGGAAGAGGCCGACTGGATCCTCTCCCGGATCGCCGCGCAAATGCGTCAGGATCCCATCGGCGATGTGGACGGGCGCCAGATCACCTTCTCGGCCGGGCTTTGCCGTTGGGATGGCGGCGACATCGAAACCGCCATCCATCTTGCCGATCAGGCCCTCTACGATGCCAAGCGCGCAGGACGGGATCGCATCTGCCGTGCCGATCACAGCCGAACCGGCATCGCGGGCTGACATCGACGGACATGAAAAAAGGGCGGCTCGATGGCCGCCCTTTTCGTATCTGCATGCCGTGCCGGCCGGAAATCAGTCGCCCGTCAGGATGCGGTCGACCAGTTCCTTCACGGTCGGCGTGAAGCCGTTGGAATAGAACGGATCCTGCTTGAACTTGTAGGCCGCGTGGCCGGCAAACATCAGGTTCTGATCGACGGGACCGCCATGGGCGATGTCCTGAAGCGTCTTCTGGATGCAGAAGCTGCGCGGATCGGCAAGGCGCCCCGTGGTGTAGTCGTCATGATCCTTCCACGACGAGAAACCGCAGTGCGACAGGCAGCCCATGCAGTCGGCCTGGTCCTGACGGATCTCGTCACGCTCGGCCGGGTTCACGAAGATGATCGTGTCGTCGGGCGTGCGCAGACCATCGGTGTAGCCCTGCGCAGACCAAGAGCGGGCGCGCTCCAGATCCTTGGGCGCGACCCAGAAGTTCTTGCCCTTCACGCCGACGTCAAGGCGCACGGTATGTTCGCCCGCCTCGACCTTCGAATAGGGAATCTGGCGCTCCGAACGGGCTTCCAGATTGCGCAGGAACGGGTTGCGCACGGCCGAGGAATAGAACCCGGTCGGCGAGAAGCGGTGGAGCAGAACGTCGCCCGGCTCCAGCGTGCGCAGATGCTCCTTCCACGCCATCGGGATCGGGCTTTCCTTCGTCAGCAGCGGGCGGGTGCCGTACTGGAAGGCGATCGAGCCGAGTTCCGGATTGTCGATCCAGTTCTCCCAGTCGCGCAGATACCAGACGCCGCCGGCCATCACGATCGGCACCGCGTCCGAAATGCCTTCCGCGCGCATGGTTTCGCGCAGGGCCTTGACGCGGGGGTACGGGTCTTCCGGCTTCAGTGGGTCTTCAGCGTTCGACAGGCCGTTGTGGCCGCCGGCCAGCCAGGGGTCTTCATAGACCACCGCCGCCATCAGGTCCGAAACCTTGTGGTACGCACGCTTCCAGAGCGCGCGGAAAGCACGCGCGGAGCTGACGATCGGCAGGTAGTTGACGTTGAAACGCGCCGCGATCTCGGACAGCTTGTAGGGCATGCCCGCGCCGCAGGTGACACCGGCAACCATGCCCTTGGTCTTTTCCAGAACGCCTTCCAGCACGGCCTGCGCGCCGCCCATTTCCCACAGCACGTTGATGTTGATTGCGCCGTTGCCGTTGGAGATTTCATGCGCGCGGCGCACCTGCTCCACCGCGCCGTCGATGGCGTAGTCGATCAGTTCCTGGTGGCGTTCCTTGCGGGTGAGCGCGCGGTAGATCTGGGGGACGATCTTGCCTTCCGCATCATAGCTGTCCGCATTGACGGCACTGACGGTGCCGATGCCGCCGGCCGCCGCCCAGGCGCCCGAGCTCATGTGGTTGGTCGCGGCAACGCCCTTGCCACCCTCGACGAGCGGCCAGACTTCGCGTCCACCATAGACAATCGGCTTGAGACCCTTGAAACCCATCTTCTCTTTCAACTTTCCCCCGGCGTGGCGGGTCGATCAGACCTGCCTTATACGCCCTGTGTTACTGACGCTCACCTGTTTTGCGTCGTGGATTTGCCGGATAGTCGACACGGCACGATACTGGCCGGATCGGGCCGCTCCCCGGTGGCTTCGAACTGGGCGAAATAGCCTTGGAGCTCCGGCTTACGGACAAATTCCGTCAAGCGAAAGCCCACTGCGCCAAATTCGCAGAAAAGCAATTGCGGCGGAATGCCGTGGCGATCGCTCGCCCGATCGGCCTCCACCACCACGACCTTCCCGCCGGGCCGCAGCGAAGATCGCATGTGCCATAGGAAGGCGTAAGGTTCGGTCACTTCGTGATAGACGTGGACCAGGAACACCCGGTCGAAACTGTTTTCGGGCAGGCTGGGATCGTCCACCTTGCCCAGCTTGATCGAAACGTTGTCCAGCTGCTCACGCAGCACGCGCTGGCCCAACCGTTCGTTCGCGGCGCGGTCGATGTCCTCGGCCAGCACCCTGCCCTTGGCACCCACGCGCTTGGCAAGGCGCACCGTATAGTACCCCTCGCCCGCGCCGATATCGGCCACAGTCGTGCCCGGTTCGATCTTGGCCAGATCCATGACCACTTCCGCTTCATGCAGGGAGTCGCGCTGGATTTCGCTGCCGAAATCGACATCGCTGGCCTTGGAAACCGGGCGATCCGCTACCGGAAAGGCGCGCGCCGTTTCCGGGCGGCCGTCATCCGGCGCCTTCTGGTGGCACGCGCCAACAGCCAGCACCAATGCCAGCGTGACGGTCCGTCGGAAAGTGAAGCGGGGCAAACCCATGCGGCCCTTTAGCGGTTCGGCCCGCGCTTGGCAAAACACTCTGCCGCAAGCGCCGGGCCTGTCCCGCCATGGATCAGTCGACGTCTTCGACTTCGACCTTTTCACCCGTTACGCGCTGCGAAAGCGCGGCGGCCATGAAGGGGTCGAGCGCGCCGTCGAGCACGTCACCGGGCGCTGTCGAGACGACGCCGGTGCGCAGGTCCTTCACCTGCTGATAGGGCTGCAGAACGTAGGAACGGATCTGGTGCCCCCAGCCGATATCGCTCTTCGAGGCGTGTTCCGCGCTTGCCGCTTCCTCGCGCTTGCGCATTTCTTCCTCGAACAGGCGCGCCTTCAGCATGCCCATGGCGATTTCGCGGTTCTTGTGCTGCGAACGGTCGATCTGGCTCGCCACGACGATGCCCGAAGGCGCGTGGGTGATACGCACCGCCGAGTCCGTGGTGTTGACGTGCTGACCACCGGCACCCGACGCGCGATAGGTATCGATCTTCAGGTCGGCCGGGTTGATATCGATCTCGAAGCTATCGTCGATCACCGGGTAGACCCAGACCGACGAGAAGCTGGTATGGCGGCGGGCCGAGCTGTCGTAGGGGCTGATGCGGACCAGGCGGTGGACGCCGCTTTCGGTCTTGGCATAGCCGTAGGCGTTCTCGCCCTTGATCAGCAAGGTGCAGCTCTTGATGCCGGCGGCTTCACCGGCGTGATAGTCCACCAGTTCCACCTTGTATCCGTGCCGCTCCGCCCAGCGCGTGTACATGCGCTGCAGCATTTCGGCCCAATCCTGGCTCTCGGTGCCGCCGGCGCCGGCGTGGACTTCGAGGTAGGTGTCATTGGCGTCCGCCTCACCCGAAAGCAGCGCGGTGACCTTGTCGTGATCGGCGCGTTCGGCAAGGGCGGCCAGCGCGGTGATACCTTCGTTGATGGTATCCTCGTCGCCTTCCATCTCGCCCAGTTCGACGAACTCGATGGCGTCCTGCATCTCGCGGCTGATTTCGTTCACCGCGCCGATGGAGGCTTCAAGGCGGCGACGTTCCTTCATCACCGCTTCGGCTTCCTTGGGCTTGTCCCACAGCGTGGGATCTTCGACGCGCGCGTTCAGCTCGTCAAAGCGACGCAGCGCGCGATCCCAGTCAAGGAACTTGCGGACCAGCGCGAGGGCCTTCTCGATACGCGCAATGTGGGCCTGCCCTTCGGCACGCATGACTTCAAACTCCCAAGAAACGCCGCAGGCACGCCCAAGGCACGAATGCCGCGCATAGCGCAGTGGCGACGTAAGTAAAGCACGCGCGACTGCCAAGGGCAGAGGAACCGCGTGGGAAGCGGCGCTATTACCTGCTGATGGGGGTGGAGTTCAAGGCTGGAATGAAGTTGCCAGTGTTGTGAATGCCCACTCCGCTGAGACTAGGCAGGCAAGCTGCCAAGTCTCACTGCCCCTCCCGCTTGCGGGAGGGGGGTATCAGCGCAGCGATTGGGCGTGGCTCTGATCCCCCTCCCGCAAGCGGGAGGGGCAGCGAGACTTGCTGAACGCAGTGAAGCCAGTCGCAGCGGGGTGGGCCCGCCGCGCAACGTCGAAGTCAGCCCTTAAGCTTCTTCACCGCCTCAAGCGTCAGCTTAACGTGATCGCGATAGTCGAGATCGGAATGCACCATGACAATCTTGCCATCCTGCGCGATCACATAGCTGGTACGATCGGTCATCCCGGCCGGCGCGCCTTCGCGCTTCAGGGCGACGTCATAGGCCTTGATCACCGCAGGCGTAGCGACGGCAACCGCAAACTTGTCTCGGCAAGCCTCGGTCGAGAATTTCTGGAGCGTGGGCAGGTCATCGTTCGACATGCCGACAACGGTCGCGCCCAGCTTGGCGAAATCGTCGGTCGCATCGGCGAAGGCATGCGCTTCAAGCGTGCAGCCCTGCGTGAAAGCCTTGGGATAGAAGTAGAGGACGACCGGCCCCTTCTTCAGCGCCGCCTTCAGGTCGAAGGCCATGACCTTGCCGCCCTTCGCGCCCTGCGTCGAAAACGCAGGGGCCTTGGCGCCAACCGGCAACGCCGCATCGGCGGCCGCGGCAGTGAAAGCGAGAGCCAGAGCGGCGGCGAGAGCGGGAAGAGTCTTGCGCATGGGCCGCAATCTGAACCTAGTAAGGGGGCCTGTCCAGCCCCCTTCCAGCGTCGGCAATCGGCTGAATTTAGCGGAACTTATTCGATGTAGCCGAGCACGGTTCCAACTTCGTAGGTTTCACCGATAGCCGCCATGATCTTCAGCGTGCCCGATGCAGGCGCTTCCACTTCGTTGGTGGACTTGTCGGCTTCCAGAGAGAACAGCGGCTGGCCTTCGGCTACCTGGTCCCCATCGTTGGCGAGCCACTCTGCGATCTGGCCCTCTTGCATCGAGAAACCGATCTTGGGGAGCAGGATTTCAACGGCCATGGTCTTTCTCGATCCTTGTGCAAATGTCTTTGCCGTTGCCTATCGCGCGTCCGCGCACCGGCATAGGGCCGAGAGCGTGGGCGCGTGCAGGTTTCGCCGGTACGATCACATCGCCAGCGCCGCGTTTTCTCGCGCACAGTCCGGCACGGCCAGCGAAGCGTGCTTTTCCGCCAGTTCGGCGCGGGCGGCAGCAACATCGGCCGCAAAAGCGGGTTCCGCGTTGAGGCGGGCGAAGACGGTGGCCGCAACGATGCGCCCTTCCTCGATATCGCTCAGCCAGTGGACGTTACAGATCCGCCGACTCTCTCCGAAGGCACGACCGCGCGCCACCAATTCACCGGCGCGATCGGGCACAAGATCGGCCAGGATCAGCCCCATGCCGAAGCCGATGGCGCTATGGCCCGATGGGTAGGACCCATCCTTGCGCAGCATCGCCTCCTGATCGGGTGTGCAGGTCGCCTTGCCGTTCTCCATGAAAGGACGCGCGCGCTGGTAGCGGTTCTTGGTGGGATAGCTGGCCAGGCCGAAGTCCATCATCGCCTTCAGCAGCAGCGCCTGCGTCTTGGGCGTCGTATCCGCGCCGATGCGGAAGCCGGCGGCGCAGGAGAAGGTGTCGGTCACCTTCGGCGTGAACAGATCGGCATCGATCTTCGCCTGTTCCCAGCGCGGCGTGCCCTGCATCGCGATGGCCGCTGCTGCCGCCTCCTCGTCACGCGCCTTGGCCGCAGAGCCGGGCGCGGGCGGCGCGGGATTGTAGAGCAGGCTGTTCGGCGCGCCCCCGCGGGGCAGATAGCTGCCATGGCTCATGATGGAGGCCATGGCCGCCCTGGTTGCATCCGAGGGCGTCGTCACGGGGGCCGCTGCGGGAGGTGCAACTTGCGCCTGCCCTATCGCCACGCCGGCGGCGCCCGCCGCCACGACAATCGCCCCGCAGATGCTCGCTGCAAGCCTTGCGCCCTTCATCGCCGATCTCCCTTTTCCTGCTATTCACGCATTTTTCCGAGTGAATAGCAGGATTGCAGGGCGCGGCCATCGCGCAAGCGCTGAATGAAGACCGGTATCGCCGGGGCAATTGCCTCAGGCCGGTACCTTGCCGTCCTCATGCGCCATCCAGTGGACGAAACGATGAAGCGGATACATCGCATCGTGCGGATTGCCGATCGTGGAAGGCCCTGCCTCGCCCAGATGGACCACGCGCTGCGCGCCGCCCGCCGCCAGCCGGTCGCGATAGTCGGCCATGCGGTCGAAGGGGTAGAAACCCACCGTCTGGGTAGCGACGTTGATCCACTTCACCGCTTCATCAAGGCTGTCCACGCGCACGACATTGGCGGTCTTGTTGATCGGGTGGAAATCGACCGGCTCCTCGGATCGGATGACAAGACCCTTGCCGTCGGTCCGCCCCCAGACGCCGTATTCGTCGTCCATCAAGGTCATCGTATCGACCGCCTCGCGCATGTCGCGGTCGAGCGGGCGCACGTCACCGCTCTCCGCCGCGCGGCGGGCGATATGGTGGTGGAGGCGTTCGCAGAAGCGGTCCACTTCCTCCTCACTGCCCTCCACGAACTGGAACCGACTGGCGACGCAGGCCTCCTGGTTCAGCGTCATGACGTCAGCCGAGCAGAGGTCGGCAACGCGGTCCACGGTCGCCTCGTCCACCAGCCCTTCGCGCCCGACCATCGAGATGGAGGTCTTGGGATCGAACGAAACGAGCTGAAATCCCGGACCCAAATACTTGATAACATTGTTGATCGCATCGCCACCACCCCAGGCGACGATCTTGTCGAAGTACTGCGGGCGATAGAGCACGCGCTCGGTCGCATCGTCACCGCCGCGCCAGTAGACGGCCGACATCGAGCGGACGATCGGATGGTTCGGATCGATATCCGCCATGGTCCGCAAGATCGCGACCATGGTGAAGGGATCGGCGCTGCTCATCTTGAACAGGTTCACGCCCTTCACCATCGATCCCTGCGCCACCGACTTCACCGCCACGCCTGGTGAATTGCCCGGAAGCACATGGATCAGGCGCGGCGCGAAAGCGCGCACGAAGCTCTTGCGACCAGTGAAATCCTGCTTCGGCACCCACTCATCGAGCGCGCGCGGATCGGGGAAGTTCTGCTCCACCTCCGCCATCAGCACGCGCTTGTCGAGATAGGCGGCGGCATGGCGCGCGGTGTTCTCGACGACGGCTCGCGGCAGGATATGCGTACGGCACATCCGCTCGATGCATTCCTGCATGTGATCGTTGTCGGAAGCGGTCAGGCGCTGACCGGTCTCGACGAGGAAATCGATGATTTCCGCCAGCGGCACGTTCAGCAGCGGCGGTACTTCGGTGCGTGGCGGCACCGCGCGGTCGAAGGGTATCCTAGGTGTCGCGAAGGTAACGCCAAGGTCACGCGACTTCTGGATCACGTCGGTGCCGTGCAGCACCTCACCACGCAGGAAGAACGGGGCCGAAACGAGTTCTTCATTTTCAGTAACTTGCGCCACAGAGTTCATGCTACACCTCGCACGTAAGCGTCCACCGTACCCGCGCAACCGATCTTGTCGTCACCTTCCAGATCCGCGTAACGCACGATGTTGTCACGGATCGAAGGACCATGGTTGCCGCATTTGCAGGGGCTGTAATCCAGTGAGATCTTGTCGCCGGTGATCACCCCGCCCCAACGCCCGTCGAGCGAGAGATCGAAGAACGCCGCGCGACCTTCCATTTCACCTGAAGTGTGATCGAGAGCGTTGTCGCCAGACTTGTCGAGCAGCACCGGCACGATCCACGGCGGCACGTGATAGCGCCCGCCCTCGCGGCACTTCGGCATGCCGGAATTGAGTTCCTGCATCGAGTAATTCTGGAAGTGGCGATCCTCAGGTATGTTGAAGGTATCGAACACATACTCCTGATAATCATCAGGAAGTTGCGCGCGCTTCAGCCCCCCACCAACGTAGATCGAATTATCCGGATCGAAGTCGGCCCGGCCATATCCGGCATCACGCACCGCCTTGGCGACCTGCCACAGCCCGCTCCACAGGCCCGAAAGCTGGAGCTTGCGATGGCGGTTCTCGATGATGAATTGCGCCGTCGCCGGGATGGCATCGGCCACCGCCTTGGCGCGGGCGGCAGACGTTTCCTCGAACGCGGCAATCTCATCCGGGCGCGCGGTGCCATCGGCGATCTTCTTGCGCATCACCACCATGGAGGTCAGCGAACCCACGGTGATCGGCGGCACCGGATAGTGCCAGCGCGGTGCGGAAGGATCGGCGAAAGCCTCATACTGCGCCTGAGCAATCGTCGCGTTCTTGGGCACGGTGGCCACCGGCGCACAGCCGACGATCACGCGATCCTGCGCCGGAACCACGCCGGAGCCCCAGGAAAAGACGTTGACCGTATCGACCTTCGACCAGTCCATGTCCTTCTGCGAGGCGATCAGCATGGCCGACTTGCCGGTGGTACCGCTGGAGCACGAGATGAAGTGCCCCAGCGCCGCCAGCCGCTCGATCCATTCATCGATACCTTCGACATTTTCGAGGTTCAGCCCCTCGATCGGATAGGGCGAAATCGTGCCGAGCCACTTGGTCAGCCGATCCCAGCGCTCCTCCATCAGGAAGCTCTCAGGATACGACTTGTACGCGGTGTGCGGGAACAACAGCGGCACGATGTCAGCGATGGACCCGATCTTATCGATCCCGGCGTCACGGGCCCGCAGGCTGAGCAGCTTGATGCGATCCTTGCGCTCCTGAAACCGCTCGTCGAGCGCGGCCACCTGCGTTTCGCGCAGTTCATCGGCGCTGAAACTGAAACGCTGCGGATCGGCGACCAGCGCCATGAGCTTGTCGGCGGCTTCACCCATTCGATCTCTCCCAAATCCGTGCCGGTCAAAGCACGCGACTGGACGCCCGGCTTCGACTCGATTAATGGCAACTTGTGCGTATCATTATTCACGATTCTCTTGGCAGGGCAAGCGAGATCGGTTCCTATGGCGCGATGAGCGAGCCAGCCGACGTGATCGACACCCCAGCCCCATCAGCCCCCACCCACGGGGCCAGCGTCCGCGCCGGCCGGCCGACGCGCGAACAGGCGCGCGCGCGACACGAACAGTTGCTGGACTGCGCGTTCGAGAACTTTCTGGACAAGGGCTATGAGCCGACCACGATCGAGGGGATCGCCGCCGAAGTCTCCATGACCAAGCGCACGGTCTATGCCCGCTATCCGGAGAAGGCGGCCCTCTTCCGCGCTGCCCTGCGTCGGGGAACGGAACGCCGCGCCGCCAGCCTCGAACGGATCGAGGCAACACGAACGGGGAATCTGGAAGCCACGCTGGTCAATATCGCCATGCTGCGCATCGAACTGGCCGGCACGGAGGAAGGCGTGAAGATGCAGCGCCTGATCAATACCGAGGCTTACCGCTTCCCGGATATCTTCCAGACCTATTACGAGATCGCCGCGCTGCCGACGGTGGAGTTCCTGGCCGGTATTCTGGCCGAAGAAACCGCCGCCGGGCGGCTTGCGGTGGATGATCCGATGCTGGCGGCCAACGTCTTCATGAGCATGGTGGTCAGCGGCCCGGTGCGCTTCCTCGTTTCCGGCAATGCACTGAGCGCGGCGGATGTGCGCACGCGCGTCGATTTCGCGGTGCGGCTGTTCCTCAAGGGGGCGGAGCCGCGCTGACGACACACGAATAGAATGGGAGAGAAGCAAAGATGTCCGGAAACACGGATCCGATCCAGCCGCCGAAACGCCAGCGCTGCGTCGTAATTACCGGGGCCAGTTCGGGGATCGGGCGCGCGAGTGCTGACGCTTTCGCGCGCATGGGCTGGCACGTCATCGGCACTGGGAGAGACGAGGATCGGTGTCGGGATGCCGCCGGCCAAATCGCGGCGGTGGCCGCCAATGGCGGCTGCGTGGACTTCCTGCGTGGCGATTTCACCGAAATGCGCGACGTGCTTCGTGTCGCCCACGAGATCGGCGAATTGACGGACCGCGTCGATGTGCTGATCAACAACGCCGGCGGCGTGCGCGACGGGCAATATCGCACTTCCGAAGGGCTGGAGGCGACATTCGCCGCCAATCACCTTGCGCCATTCCTGCTGACCCGCGAACTGATGCCCCTGCTGGAACGCGCCGCCGGCGAAAGCCCGCCGGGGCTGGTGCGGGTGATCGCCGTATCCTCCGCCGGGCACGCAGCCTGCCAGGGGATGCGCTGGTACGACCTCAACATGGACACCGCTTTCGACGCCAACGCCGCTTATTGCCAGGCAAAGCTGGCGAACCTGCTGTTCGCGCGCGAACTGGACCGGCACGTGCGCGATCGGGGCGTGATCTCGCTGGCGATGCACCCGGGCCGCGTCGCCTCCAACTTCGCCAGCCATGCGGACGAAAAGATGCAAGCGTGGATGGCCGCGAACGAGAGCGTTCCGCCCGAACAGCCCGCTCGCACCTTGGTCTGGCTGGCCACGGCCGTGGAACTGGGCGGCATGGGCGGCCGCTATTTCCATGAACTGGCGGAAGAGCAGCCGGCACTGCAGGCGCAGGACGATACAGCCGCAGCAAAGCTATGGACCGAAAGCGAAAAGATGCTCGATCGCATTCTTGCTGTCGCGCACTGACCATCGCAACGAAATCGTCGCGCTACAAGGATCGCCCCCGGGTCACTCTCGCGCTTGACCGGAGTGTCTCGTGCGCCTCAAGGAACGCCTCCGCCTTCAAGGAGTTCGACAGGATGACCGCCACTCTCAATGATCGCACCAGTGACAGGCCCCGTCGGAGTGCGCTCTACCTTCCGGCCTCCAACGAACGGGCCATCGCCAAGGCGCGCACCCTGCCCTGCGATGTGGTGATCCTGGACCTTGAGGACGCCGTGGCGCCCGAGGCCAAGGATGCCGCGCGCGAAGCGGCAGTGAAGGCGGTTGCCGAAGGCGGATTTGGCCACCGCGAAGTGGTGATCCGCGCCAACGGGCTCGACACCGAATGGGGCGCGGCCGATCTTGCCGCCATCGCCGGATCGCAGGCGGACGCCGTGCTCGTTCCGAAAGTGAATGGGCCGGAAGACATCGAACGCTACAACCAAGCGCTGGCCGGCGCCGCGCCGGACATGCGCCTGTGGGCGATGATCGAGACTTGCGCGAGCGTGGGCAACCTGCCCGCCATCGCCGCCATGGCCAAGACGACCCGGCTGTCGCTCTGGATCATGGGCACCAACGATCTTGCAAAGGAAATGCGTGCCCAGCTTACCCCGTGTCGCACGCCTTTCCTGCCCTTCCTGTCGATGGCGGTGGCGGCAGCCCGCACCCACGGCGTGAGCATCCTCGACGGCGTGTGCAACGAGTTCCGCGATCTCGACGCGTTCGAGGCGGAAGCGCGGCAGGGCCTGATGTTCGGCTTCGACGGGAAGAGCCTGATCCATCCCGCGCAGGTCGAACCCTGCAATGCAGTGTTTTCACCGTGCGAGGCCGATCTCGCGTGGGCGCGAACGGTGATAGAGGCCTTCGCGCTGCCGGAAAACCAGGGCAAGGGCGCAATCCGCGTGGATGGCAAGATGACCGAACTGCTCCATCTCGATCAGGCGCAGCGGCTCGTGGCCGTGGCGGAGCAGATTACAGCGGCAAGCTGACGTAAAAAGGGGCGGAAAAATCATCAGCCCCTTCCCGTAAGTCTTACTCTCCGTGCGCCGGAACCTTGGCAATCTCGCCCGGTTCGTTGGCAACCACCTTCAGCACAGCGGTCCATGCATCGACGTTCTGCTGAAGCGCGGCGGGATCGACCTTGTCCAGCGTGTCGTCCGGCGTGTGGTGCAGATCGAAGTAATGCATGCCGTCCTGCCCCAGGTCGATCACGGCCAGATTCTGCGCCTGGATGATACCGGACACGTCCTCGCCGCCATCGGCCGCACCTTCGTGCGGGGTGATGCCCATCGGCCAGAGCGCGGCCTTCACCTTGTCCACCATCGCCTGGTTCTGCGGCGCGGTGCTGAACTTCACCTGCCACACCTTGTCGGCGCCGAAGTCGCTCTCCATCGCCAGCGCATGCGGTTCGGAACCATGCATCCGCACATAGGCGGCGTTGCCGCCATCGCTGAGGCCCATTTCCTCGTTACCGGCCCAGAGTACGCGGATCGTGCGCAGCGGCTGACCATCCTTCTGCGCGGCCAGCGCGGCAGCCGTCACGATCGCGCAGCCGGAAGCGTCGTCGATCGCGCCGGTGCCAAGGTCCCAGGAATCGAGATGGCAGGCCACCACGATCTTCGGCAGCGAGGGATCACGGCCCGGCAGTTCGGCGATCACGTTGCCTGAAGGCGCGTTGGGGAACGGCTTGCCCGCCAGCGTCAGGTCCAGCTTCATCGGCTGCCCACGCTTGGCGATACGTGCGATCAGGTCGGCATCGGGGTTCGAGACGGCGCCGGCCGGGATGGCGTTCACGCCCTTGGGAAACATGGTCGTGCCGGTGTGCGGATTGCGATGGCTGTCCGTCCCCGCCGAGCGAATGACGATTGCCGCCGCACCCTTTTGCGAGGCGATGGCAGGCCCCTTGCGGCGCACGTCGCCATAGGGGCCGTAACCCGAACCGTCCTGTGCGGGCCGCATGGCGTGATCGACGAAGGCGATCTTGCCCTTCAGCGATCCGTCCGGCGCGGCACGCAGTGCGTCCAGCGTCGGGAAATAGACCATGTCCGCCTTCAGGCCACCCACCGGGGTCGGCACCGACATGCCCAGCGCCGCAATCGCCAGCGGCTGCGAATAGGGTGCGGTCAGCACCGCCTTTTCGTCACCGCGCGTCCAGGCGAGCGTGGTGAACGGCTCCACCTTCACGTTCTGGAAGCCCAGCGCCTTCAGCTTGGCATCCGCCCATGCCCGCGCGCGGCCTTCTGCCGGTGAGCCGGCGATGCGCGGGCCGATCTCGGTGGTCAAACCCTCGACGATATCCCAGGCGACGCCCGAACCCTCTACCGGTGTGGCGAATGCAGGAGCAGCGACGAGCGCGGCGGCGGAAGCGGCAAGAAGCGCCGCGCGGGTGAATGAGCGTTGCATCTCAACTGGCTAGCGCGCCCATCGGGTTCTGCCAACGGGCCCGTAGGAAAAATTGGAAGGGACCAGAACCTGCCGGGCGCCTGCCCGGAATCTGCCCAAAACATGGACACCCGGACCGCCGATCCACGCTCTTGAAAAACGGCGGATGCAGCCCGATTTCAGGGTTTCGTGTCGGGCGGGCCGTCACATGAGGCCGCCGCCCGCCCCTGCCCTTGGCAACGCGTGCCCGCACCTGTAGAGCGGCGCGCAAGACACCCGACATTTCGATCTTACAGACTTTCCATCCAGAGGAATCCGATGGCCGCGCAATACGCCTTCGTCATGAAGAGCATGACCAAGACCTTCCCCGGCGCCCAGAAGCCGGTGCTGAACGACATCAACCTGCAGTTCTATCAGGGTGCCAAGATCGGCATCGTCGGCCCGAACGGCGCCGGTAAGTCGACCCTGATCAAGATCATGGCCGGCATCGACACCGATTTCACCGGCGAAGCCTGGGCGGGTGAGAACATCACCGTCGGCTATCTGGAGCAGGAACCGGAACTCGATCCGACCAAGACCGTGCTCGAAAACGTCAAGGACGGCGCCCGCGCGACCGCCGACATGGTCGACCGCTTCAATGCGATCGGCATGGAAATGGGCGAGGAAGACGCCGATTTCGAAGCGCTCGGCGCCGAGATGAGCGAACTGCAGGACAAGATCGACGCGGTCGATGGCTGGACGCTCGACAACCAGCTTGAAATCGCGATGGAAGCGCTGCGCTGCCCGCCGGGCGACTGGCCCGTGGACAAGCTTTCGGGCGGTGAAAAGCGCCGCGTGGCACTGACCCGCCTGCTGATCCAGAAGCCGTCGATCCTGCTGCTCGACGAACCGACCAACCACCTTGACGCCGAATCCGTCGAATGGCTGGAAAACCACCTGAAGGAATACGCGGGCGCGGTGCTGATGATCACCCACGACCGCTACTTCCTCGACCACGTGGTGGACTGGATCCTCGAACTCGACCGCGGAAAGTACTTCCCGTACGAAGGCAACTACTCCACCTACCTGGAGAAGAAAGCCAAGCGCATGGAGCAGGAGGACCGCGAGGAATCCGGCCGCCAGAAGGCGCTCAAGGACGAGCTGGAGTGGATGCGGCAGACCCCCGCCGCCCGCCAGACCAAGTCGAAGGCGCGTATCCGCAAGTTCGAACAGCTTCAGGAAGCCCAGGCCGGTCGCAAGCCCGGCAAGGCCCAGATCGTCATCCAGGTGCCTGAGCGTCTGGGCGGCAAGGTGATCGAGGTGAAGAACATCTCGAAGGCCTTCGGCGACAAGCTGCTGTTCGAAGACCTGTCCTTCATCCTGCCGCCGGGCGGCATCGTCGGCGTCATCGGCCCGAACGGCGCCGGCAAGTCCACGCTGTTCAAGATGCTCACCGGCAAGGAAACCCCGGACGAGGGTTCGATCGACATCGGTTCGACCGTGCACCTGGGCTTCGTGGACCAGAGCCGCGACCATCTGGACCCCAAGAAGAACGTCTGGGAGGAAATCTCCGACGGGCTCGACTACATGAAGGTCAACGGCCACGACATGTCGACCCGCGCTTATGTGGGCGCGTTCAACTTCAAGGGCGCCGACCAGCAGAAGAACGTCGGCAAGCTGTCGGGCGGTGAACGCAACCGCGTCCACATGGCCAAGATGCTGAAGGAGGGTGGCAACGTCCTCCTGCTCGACGAACCGACCAACGACCTTGACGTCGAAACGCTGGGCGCGCTGGAAGAAGCCATCGAAAACTTCGCCGGCTGCGCCGTGGTCATCAGCCACGACCGCTTCTTCCTTGACCGTCTGGCGACTCACATCCTGGCGTTCGAAGGCAACAGCCACGTCGAATGGTTCGAAGGCAACTTCGAAGCTTACGAAGAAGACAAGCGCCGCCGCCTTGGCGATGCGGCCGATCGTCCCACCCGCCTTGCCTACAAGAAGCTGACCCGCTGATCCTGGCGATTTAGCTTACGGAACAAGGCCGTCGTCCGGAAAGCCGGGCGGCGGCCTTGTTCATTTTAAAATGCGTCAATATGAACAAATGGCAACAACGCGGTTCACGGATTCGACAGCACGTCTCCTATATCCAATGTCTTAGGATAAGCCGCGAAGGGGTGCGGCAAGTCCGGTTTGGAGACCGGAAATGAATACGAAGGGTACGACACTGAAGACGAAGTTCCTCAAGAGCGCGGGTGTAGCGGGGGCCATGGCGGCGGCGCTCACGTCGCTTGCGGCCCCTGCGATGGCCGATGATCGTCCGCGTCAAGGCGCCCGGCCGGAAACGAACGGCCGCGAAGGGCGCAGCCCGCCCCAGCAGCGCCCCGCGCCGCAGCAGCAGTTCCGCCCGCAGATGCAGCCGCAGGGCCGTCCGCAAGGCATGCCCCAGGGCCAGCCGCAAATGCCGTCTCAGGCCGAGGCGCGGCCGGCCCATGCATGGTCGGGATCGCGGCCGCAGGCCCCTCAGCAGGCTCAGCCGCAGAATCGTCCGGACTGGAACGGCAATCGTGGCAACGGCAACCAGCGCCCGCCCCAGAATCAGAGCTGGGGTGGACGCCCGCCGCAGCAGCAGGATAACCGTGGCCAGAATGACCGTGGTCCCGATCGCCGACCGGACTGGGCGCAGAACGGCAACCGGCCTGGTGGCCCCAACCCCGGCCAACCGCCGCAAGGCGGATACAACCAAGGTCGCCCGCCGCAGGGTGGCCCCGACCGCAATCGCCCATCGTGGCAGGGCAACAATCCCTCCTGGAAGGGCAGCCAGCCGAACGACCATCGCTGGTCCAACGACGACCGTCGCGGGAACAGCAATGACAACCGCCGGTGGAGCAACGACGACAACCGTCGGTGGACCAACGACTGGCGTCAGGACCGCCGCTACGACTGGCGCGATTATCGAGACAGCCACCGCGACGTCTATCGTGGCCGGCCGTACTATTCGCCCTATCGCGGCTATGCCTATCGCCGCGTAAGCATCGGTTTCACGCTGGGATCGCTGTTCTACGGCAGTTCGTACTGGCTGGACGATCCGTGGATGTACCGCCTGCCGCCCGTCTACGGCCCCTATCGCTGGGTCCGCTACTATGACGACGTGATGCTGGTGGACGTCTACACCGGCCAGGTGGTCGATGTGATCTACGACTTCTTCTGGTAACACCTTGATGCCCCCTGAAACTTCGGTTTCGGGGGGCATTTTCGCGGCGGATTGATCTTGCCGGCGGCTTGGTTAGTCTACCCGTCGATGCGGGGAGACAGACATCCTGACAGTGAAGCACTTGCGCGGATCGGCGCCGGCGTTCGCGACCGCCTTGCACGCATGGAAGCGGTCCATCGCGCGCCCGTCGATACCGCCGAAATCTACACCGTCGACAACTTCATACCGGCCGCCGTCTGCCGCTGCCTGACGGGCCTGATCGACGATGTCGCCAGCCCTTCCCGCCTGGTGGAAGAGGATGACTGGGCCGGTTATCGCACCAGCTATTCGGGCGATATCGATCCCGCCAACGCGATCGTCCGCGCGCTGGAGCAGGATCTCAACCGGCTGACCGGGCTGGACACTGCCCGCAGCGAATGCGCGCAGGGCCAGCGCTATCTCTGCGGCGAATATTATCACGAGCACTGCGACTGGTTCGATACCAGCGCCGATTACTGGCACCATGAGGATTGCAATGGCGGCCAGCGAAGCTGGACGGCGATGATCTACCTCAACGCCGTGGAGGAAGGCGGCTATACCGACTTCACGAAGCTGGGCCTGCGCGTCCGCCCCCAGCCCGGCACCCTGCTGCTCTGGAACAATGCCTGCCCCGATGGCTCGCCCAACCCGTGGACCCTGCACGCCGCCCGCCCGGTGGAGCGCGGCGTGAAGTACGTGGTCACCAAGTGGTATCGCGCGCGGAACTGGCAGTGAGCGCGCGTCAGCACTCCTCGCCGTCTTCGGCGGCCTGCCGCGTTTCCAGATATTCGAACAGATGATCGAAGCGGCGGTGCAGCCGGATGATTTCCAGCTGCGTGCGCAAGTTCACTTCGTAATCGTGCCGCGCGGTGATCCGGTCCTTATCCGCCTGCCGGTTCTGGCTCATCATGATGACCGGCGCCTGGATCGCCGCCAGCATCGAGAGCATCAGGTTCAGGAAGATGTAGGGATAGGCATCGAAGGGCTTGATCCCCATTGCCTGAAGCACGCTGGAATTCAGCAGCATCCAGACGAACAGCACCACCGCAAAGGCAACGATGAAACCCCAGCTGCCGCCGATCGCCGCCACCTTGTCGGCAAGGCGATCGCCGTGGGAGGCGTGCAAGGCGGCCAGTTCGTCGGCATCGGGGCCAACCAGCGTGCCCGACGCGATGCGGTCGAGCACGTGCTGGTCTTCGGGATCGAGTTCGGTCAGCTTTCGCCCGAGAAGCTCTTCGGCGAGTTCCTCGGGCGTTCGCGGATTTTTGCGCATTCTCGCCCCTGATCGTGGTGTTATGCGGCCGAAAGGGCCTCCGCGATCAGTTTGCGCGTTTCGGGCACGCCGTAAAGGGCAATGAAGCTGCCCATGCGCGGGCCCTGCGGCGAACCGAGCAGCGTTTCGTAAAGCGCCTTGAACCAGTCGCGCAGTGTCTCGAAGCCATAGGCCTCGTTCTTGCCGATCTCGTAGACGGCGTTCTGCAGCGTTTCAGCGGAAGCACCCGCTCCGGCCTTTTCCAGTTCTGCATCCAGCACCTTCAGCGCTTCGGCCTCGTTGGCGCTCGGCGCGCGGCGCTTCAGGGTCGGCGCGATGAAGTCGCGGTTGGTGGCCAGCGCGGCGCGGACCATCTCGCCCAGTTCGGGGTGCGCTTCAGGCCGGGCGTCCTCGATATAGTTGCCGAGGTAGGACCAGACCTGCTCCGCCGTCGCATCCGCGCCCAGCACGCCGACGAGGTTGAGCAGCAGCGAGAACGTCACCGGCACGGTGTCGCCCGCGCCCGCCCCCGTTCCGCTGGCGCGCAGCAGGTGCCAGACGGGGTTGCCAAGCTGCTTGTCGATCGCCTGATCGGCCAGATTGCCGCGGAACTGCCAATATTCGTCCACCGCCTTGGGGATCACGCCGACGTGAAGCTGCTTGGCGCTCTTGGGCTCGCGGAACAGGTAGAAGCCCAGCGATTCCTCGGTGCCGTAAGTCAGCCACTGCTCGATGGTGAGGCCGTTACCCTTGGACTTGGAGATCTTCTCGCCATTCTCGTCCAGGAACAGTTCGTAGATCAGGCCTTCGGGCTTACGACCGCCCAGCACCTGCACGATCTTGCCCGACTGGGTGACCGAATCGGTCAGATCCTTGCCGCACATTTCGTAGTCGACACCCAGCGCATACCAGCGCATCGCCCAGTCGACCTTCCACTGCAGCTTGGCCTTGCCGCCAAACACCGTCTGTTCGACGACCGAGCCATCCTCATCGGTGAAGCGGATCATGCCGGTGGCGGCATCGAGCACTTCGACCGGAACCTGAAGCACCACGCCGCTGGTGGGCGAGACCGGCAGCACCGGCGAATAGGTCTTGCGGCGTTCCTCACGCAGCGTGGGCAGCATGATGTCGAGGATGCCCTGGTTGCATTCCAGCACGCGGGTCAGCGCGGCATCGAAGGCACCCGAATTGTAGCGATCGCTGGCCGAAACGAATTCATAGTCGAAACCGAAACGGTCCAGGAAATCGCGCAGCATCGCATTGTTGTGATGCGCGAAGCTTTCATGGGTGCCGAAAGGATCGGGAATGCGGCTGAGCGGCTTGCCGAGATTGGCGGCCAGCACTTCGGCGTTCGGAATATTGTCCGGCACCTTGCGCAACCCGTCCATGTCGTCCGAGAACGCGACGAGGCGCGTCGGCGCGCCGCCGGTCAGTGCCTCATAGGCGCGGCGGACCAGCGTGGTGCGCAGCACCTCCTGGAACGTGCCGATATGCGGCAGGCCCGAGGGACCGTAGCCCGTCTCGAACAGCACCGGCGCGTTATCGGGTTTACCGTTCGGGTAACGCTTGAGCAGCTTCTGGGCCTCCTGGAAGGGCCAGGCCTTGGACACGCGTGCGGCTTCGATCAGGGCTTGTTCAGTCATGGGCGCGCTATGACGCGAAATCGCCGCATTTCGCAAGCGCGAAGCTTAGCGGGGAACCACTCCAGCGGGGACTCGTTGTGAATCCCTAGGTCGCAAGAGGACGAGTTAGAGCCGTGAAATACGTCGACACCCTGCAAAGGCAGCTTGAAAGCATGGCCGATGGCTTCGTGCAGGCCCTGCCCAGCCTCGTGATCGCGCTGATGGTGCTGATCGCCACTTGGGCCGTCGCTCGCTTTGCCGTGCGCATTGCTGACAAGCTGACCGGACGCACCAGCATCCGCAACGATCTCAAGCAGTTGTTCGATACACTCGTCCGCCTGCTGGTCTGGATTTTCGGCTCGCTGATCGCGCTGACGGTGGCGGTGCCCAGCTTCACGCCCGCTGGCGCCTTTGCCGGCCTTGGCGTCGGCGCGCTGGCCATCGGCTTCGCGTTCCAGGACATCTTCGAGAACTTCCTGGCCGGCGTGCTGATCATGCTGCGGGACAAGATGAACATCGGCGATTCGATCGACTGCAACAAGATCCAGGGCAAAGTGGAGCGCATCACGCTGCGCGAAACGCATATCCGCCAGTTCACCGGCGAACTGACCGTCGTGCCCAATTCGATGCTGTTCAAGAACCCCGTGCGTATCCTCAACGACGAGCCCGTGCGCCGTGACGAACTGGTCGTCGGCATTTCCTACGACGCCGATCTGGACCGCGCCGAGACCCTGCTGCGCGAAGCCGTGAAGGGCGTTGAAGGCGTGGATGCCAACAAGACCGTGCTGGTCGTGGCACAGTCCTTCAATTCCAGCTCGATCGATTTCCTGATCCAGTGGTGGGCCGACACCAGCCCGCGCGACATGCGTCTTACCAAAAGCGATGCGATCAAGGCGATCAAGACCGCGCTGGATGGAGAGGGTATCGAGATTCCCTATCCCTACGTCACCAACACTTTCAAGGAAGCGCTGCCCATCGACCGCGCGCCTGCTTCGCAAAGCAAGCGCGCCGCGTAATCCGCGCGTTTTCTCTACGGAAAACGACAACGGCCCGCTCTCCATTCGAAGAGCGGGCCGATGCTTTACCCGGATCAGTGGATCACTGGGCCGCAGTTTCCTGCCACTGCCAATCATAGACCAGCGGTGCCTCGCGAAAAGCGAAGCGGTCGATATGGCGGGCGACCACATCGGTCAGTTGCTCCACATTCTCCCGATCCTCGCCGGTGATGGCGATGGCAATGCCCACATCATCGGCTGCCATCGTCGCCACCGCGGTGGGGAAAGTCACCGTGCCGGTGCTCCCTTCCACCTTGGTTTCCAGCTTGTGGCTCCAGTGCTTGCAAAGTTGCAGCACGTACTTGGCCCCATTGGGCGTGGCGACTTGCGCCGCGATCGTGTGGCTCAACCTTCGATCCTTTCGATCTTGCGGGTGGCTTCGTCCAGCGCATCGGCAATCTGCAGGATCACTTCGCGATTGCCGCCGTCCTTCGAAAGCCGGTCGTGCATCGCCGTGCGCAGCGCATGGATCGCGCGGCGGACGGGAGCGGGATCGACCTTGTCGCGTGCCTCGGCCAGCGCCGACAGACGGGCCTTCAGTTCCACGGCCTTTTCGGCATCGGTTTCGGCCTGGGCACGGCCTTCCTCGGTCGCCTGGTACGACTTGCGCGCGCCTTCCTCGGCCTGTGCGGCAATCAGGCCCGCCTCTTCCATGTAGGTGAGCGCGGGATAGACCACACCCGGGCTGGGCGCATAGTCGCCGCCCGAAAGCGTCTCGATCTCACGGATCAGTTCATAGCCGTGGCGCGGTGCCTCGACGATCAGGGCAAGCAGCAGGGTCTGAAGCTCGGCCTGATCGAACAGGCGCTTGCGACGCCCGCCGCCCATGCGCCCGCCCCCGGGGCCGAAGCCACCGAAACCGCCGCCAAAGCCGCCACCGAAGCCTTCGCCCCGGCCGCCACGACCACGCCCACGGCCGCCGGGAAAGCCTTCGCCGAAATCGTCGCCATCACGGCCGAACGGGCCACGCTCCATGCCGAACCCGCCGCGACCGCGCATGCCGCGCGGACCGAAACGGCCACGCCCAAAGCCCTCGCCCTCAAAATCTTCGCGGCCGCCGTTACGTTCGGGTCCGCGTTCGCACCCACGGCCATGGCCGCGCCTGTGGTGGAAGTTCATCATTGTCATCTCTCTGTGTGTTTTCATGATGGCTACAAGATATATCTTAAAACGAACTTCGCAAGAGACAAAAATATATCTTGATGCATTTTTCGATGAAGCAACGGGATTCTGACGAAAGCCGCCGTCACACGGTTTCCCTTGCCGCCCGCCGCGCCTAAGAGGTCACCATGCCCGCCCTCTCCCTACCCGCGCTTCATGCCAGCCACGCCGGCTCCTGGCTTCGAGAGGGTGCCGGCGCGACTCGTCCCGTATCGAAAGGCGAAGCGGTCACGGCGGCTGCCGATACGCCGCTACTGATCCTGAATGCGCCGCTGGTGGCGACGCGCCTGGGCTATCCCGACCTGTCCGGGCTGGACCTGCTGGAACTCTTCGCCTTCGTGCACCCGGCGCGTTTCGTGGTGCCGACGCCCAAGGGCCTTGCCCACGCGCTCGACCTTGAAGAACCCACCGGTGATGCCGACGTGCCCCGCCTGCTGCAGGAAGCGGCCGGCGCACTTCTGGAGACTTGCGAAAGCCCCACCTGGGCCGAACGCGAAGGCGCATGGACCGGGCTGCAATCGCTGATCCGCATGCGCTGGCCATGGTCCACCCTGCTCAGCGGCCGCATTGCCAAGCCCCAACAGGCCGAACGCTGGCTGTTCACCCGCCTTCCCGAGTGGGAGGAAAGCCCCGAAGCGCCGCAACCCCGGCAGGTCACGCTGCAACCCGCGGAAGTGCTGCAACGCCTTGCCAAACTGACCGGCAGCAGCGCCGAACAGCGCCAGAGCCAGCGCGCCTATGCGGTGGAGGCGTCGGAGGCCTTCGCCCCGCGTGAGGCGCGCGGACGGCCGCATGTGGTTCTGGCGCAGGCCGGCACCGGCATCGGCAAGACGCTGGGCTATCTCGCGCCGGCTTCGCTGTGGGCGGAACAATCGGGCGGCACCGTCTGGGTCTCGACTTATACCAAGGCCCTGCAACGCCAGCTCCGCAAGGAAAGCCGCCGCGCCTGGCCGGAGTATCGCCCGGATGGCAGCCAGCCCGTGGTGGTGCGCAAGGGGCGCGAAAACTACCTCTGCCTGCTGAACCTGGAAGACGCGCTGCAAGGCGGGTTTGCCGGCCGCGCCGCGATCATGGCGCAACTGGTCGCGCGATGGGCCGCCTATTCGCAGGATGGCGACATGATCGGCGGCGATCTGCCCGGTTGGTTGGGCACGCTGTTCCGCCAGCGCGGGATCACGGCCCTTACCGACCGGCGCGGCGAATGCGTCTATGCCGGCTGCCCCCATTTCCGGAAGTGCTTCATCGAGCGCGCCACGCGGGCCAGCGTCGGGGCCGATCTGGTGATCGGCAATCACGCACTGGTCATGATCAACGCCGCGCGCGGCCGCGATCAGGCCTCGCGCCCGACCCGCGTGGTGTTCGACGAAGGCCATCACGTTTTCGATGCCGCCAATTCGACCTTCGCGGCCGCGCTTACCGGGGCGGAGGCCATCGAACTGCGCCGCTGGGTGATCGGCCCGGAAAAGAACGCACGCGGCCGCCGACGCGGCCTGTCCGCGCGCCTTGCCGATGTCGCCAGCTATGATGAAGCCGGCGCCAAGGCGATCACCGCCGCGGTGGCCGCCGCCGAGGCCCTGCCCGGCGACAGCTGGATGCAGCGCATCGTCGAAGGCGCGCCTTCGGGTCCGCTGGAGGAACTGTTCGCCGCCGTTCGCGCCACCGTCTACGCCCGCGACGAAAGCGGTGGGCAGGAAGCGGGCTATGGCCTGGAAACAGAGGCCGCCGGCCTTGACGGCGCTTTCGTGGAAGCGTCCGAAGCCGCGCGAGAGGCACTGGCGGAATTGCGCCAACCGCTGATGCGCCTCAGCCTGCGACTGGAAGCGCTGCTGGAAGACGGGCCGGACTGGCTGGATGGCCCCGGCCGCGCCCGCATCGAAGGCGCGCGCCATTCGCTGGGCTGGCGAATCGACCTGCTGGCAGCGTGGGAAGCCTTGCTGGCTCGCCTCGCCGGTCCCGCCGATCCCGAATATGTCGACTGGCTCGCCCTCGAACGTTCCGAGGCGCGCGAATTCGATACCGGCATCCATCGCCACTGGCTGGATCCGATGAAACCCTTCGCCAGCGTCGTGCTGGAACCTGCTCACGGGGTCGTCATGACTTCGGCCACGCTGCGCGATGGCGACACTTGGGATCAGGCGATCAAGCGTTCCGGCACGCCCTATATCGACGTGGCGCCCAAGCTTTCCGAGCATCTGAGCCCGTTCGACTATGCCGCACAGGCCGAAGTGTTGATCGTCAACGATGTGCCGCGCGGCGATATTCCGGCGCTGGCCGGGGCCTACGGGCGACTGATCGAGGCATCGGGCGGCGGCGTACTGGGCCTTTTCACCGCGATCCGCCGCCTGCGCGCAGTCCATGGCCGCATCGCCGACCGCCTCGCACGCGGCGGGCTGCCGCTCTATGCCCAGCATGTCGATCCGATCGACACCGGCACCCTGGTCGACATCTTCCGCGACGATCCCAAGGCATCGCTGCTGGGCACCGATGCCTTGCGCGACGGTGTGGACGTGCCCGGCCACTCGCTGCGTCTTGTCGTCATGGAGCAAGTCCCATGGCCGCGACCGACAATTCTACATCGCGCGCGCCGCGTTGCCGGTGGCGGTTCGACCTATGACGACAGCCTGATCCGCGCCAAGCTGGCGCAGGCCTTCGGTCGCCTGATCCGCAGCCGCAACGATCACGGGCACTTCGTCGTGCTGTCTTCCGCGTTCCCCTCGCGCCTGCTCAGTGCCTTCCCGCAAGGGACCCCCGTGCGTCGCATTTCGCTGGAGGAGGCCTTGCATCGCGTGGCGGCAAGTGTTTCAGGGGAAACCGTGAAGGACGGCGATCCCGCCCGCCCCCCAGTGTGAGCGCAGCATCCGCATGAAGACTCTCGGCATTTTCAGGCACGCCAAGTCCGACTGGAACGATGCACGCCTGCGCGACTTCGACCGCCCGCTGAACAAGCGCGGCCGCAAGGGCGCGGCGCTGATGGGCCTGCATATCCGCGATCACAAGGTGAAGTGGAACCGCATCCTGGCCTCCCCCGCCGTGCGCGCGGCGCAGACCATCGAACTGGCGGAAGAAGCAGCCGGCGAATCGCCGCCGATCACCTGGGACCGCCGCCTCTATCTCGCCAGTTCAGCCACATTGATCGATGTACTGCGCGAACAGAAAGGCGATCCGCGCACGATCATGCTGGTGGGCCACAACCCGGGCCTGGAAGATGTGATCTTCGACCTCGTGCCCGATGACGGATCCAGCCCGATGCGCGACGTGGTGGAGGAGAAATTCCCCACCGCCGCTTTCGCGGTAATCGAACTGGATATCGAATCGTGGAGCGATCTTGCCGATGGCCGCGGGCGGCTCGTCCATCTGACCCGCCCACGTGACCTGGACCCGGAACTGGGCCCGCAAATCGAAAGTTGACGGTAAACGGCGCGCGCCGGGCAGACCGTCAAGCGGCCTAGAGTGCCTCCGCCAATCGCGCGCGGATCGCGCGTAGACGATCGATGATCTCACTGTCGAAAGCGGCCATCGCCACGGATTGCGCGAGCACCACGGCCGGAGGTGCCGGCATTGCAGGCGCATCGGATTGCGCCTCGATCGCCTGACGCGCACCGCGCAGGGTATAGCCCTCGCGATGGACGAGACGGTCGATTTCGGCAATCAGCGCAACGTCTTCCGGACGGTAATAGCGGCGCCCGCCGGCACGCTTGATCGGCTGAAGCGCAGGAAACTGCTCTTCCCAATACCGCAGGACATGCTGCCGGACGCCAAGCGCCTTGGTAACCTCGCCGATGGTGCGGAGCGCTTGCGCGTCCTTTCCATCGTCGAAATGGGCGTCTGAACGGGATTTCCCCGTGCTGCCGGACATCAAACTGGCTCCTTTGGGCGTTGCCGCCCCGCAGGAGCGGCCTGAATCACAATTCCGCGATGCGATCCTTGAGCATCTGGCTGGCGCGGAATGTCATGACCCGGCGCGGGGTAATGGGCACTTCCACCCCCGTCTTCGGGTTGCGTCCCACACGTTCGCCCTTGTCTCGCAACAGGAAAGTACCGAAGCCGGAGATCTTCACGTTCTCCCCCTCGGTAAGTGCTTCCGACATGTGCTGCAGAATGGCTTCCACCATGCCAAGCGACTCGGACCTGGAAAGGCCAAGCCGCCGGTGAATGGCTTCGGCGATTTCAGCTCTCGTCAGTGTTTCTGTGGAGCGCATCAAAACCGCATCCCCTTCGAGCCCTAACCCCCATTACGATAATATGAAAAAATGAGGGAAAAGCAATGCTCGAGGCAGTAAACAAACCGATAGTGCCAAGGGCCACGCAAATTCACATGCGAACGAGGCTGGCACCCCAGGTAAAGCCGCCGCCCATCGCTTCGAGCACGACCAGATCGCCCTGCTTGATTCGGCCATCCCGAACGGCCTGATCAAGCGCCAGCGGAACCGAAGCGGCCGAAGTATTCGCATGCTGGCCCACGGTCTTCACGACCTTTTCTGCCGGCATGTTGAGCTTCTTCGCCGTGGCATCAAGGATGCGGGCATTGGCCTGGTGCGGCACCAGCCAGTCGATATCTTGCGCGGAATGGCCGGTTTCTGCCAGCACTTCTTCAAGCACTTCGGCCAGGTTGACCACGGCGTGGCGGAATACTTCACGGCCCTTCATGCGCAGCTTGCCCACGGTGCCGGTGGTCGAAGGACCGCCGTCGACATAGAGCAACTGGTTGTGCGCACCGTCGGCATGAAGCCGGGTGGCAAGGATGCCGCGCTGCGAGGCGCCTTCCTGCTCCTGCGCTTCCAGCACGATCGCACCGGCGCCGTCGCCGAACAGCACGCAAGTCGTGCGGTCTTCCCAGTCGAGAATGCGGCTGAAGGTTTCTGACCCGATCACCAGCGCGCGCTGGGCCATGCCCGAACGCAGCATCGAATCGGCCACGCCCACGGCGTAGAGAAAGCCCGAGCAGACTGCGGCCACGTCGAAGGCGATACCGCCACGGCAGCCCAGATTGGCCTGAACCAGGGTGGCAGTGGCCGGGAAGGTCTGGTCCGGCGTAGCGGTAGCAAGGACGATCAGGTCGATCGAAGATGCCTCGATACCCGCGGCCTCGATCGCCTTGCGGGCGGCATCGGTGGCCAGGCTGGAGGTGGTTTCGTCGTCCGCTGCGATGTGGCGGTTGGAAATCCCGGTACGCTCGACGATCCACTCGTCGCTCGTATCGACCTTTTCCGCCAGTTCGGCGTTGCTGACCGCACGGCGCGGCAGGGCAGAGCCCGTACCGACGATGACCGAACGACGCATCAGGCGCTCTCTTCCTGGACGCGCGGTTTGCGCAAGGAGGCACCGCCCATGCGGGCAAGGTCAGCGGAGATCCGCTCGGTCACGTTTTCCTCCAGGAGCCGCGCGGTAACCGCCACGGCATTCGCGACGCCGGCAGCATTCGCACTGCCATGGCTTTTCACGACGATACCGTTCAGACCCAGGAAAACCGCGCCATTATGATTATTGGGATCGAGATGGTGCTTCAGCAGTTCGGTTGCCGGCTTCGAGATCAGGAACCCGATCTTCGATCGCAACGAACTGGAAAAACCGCGGCGCAGCAGGTCCGCCACGAAACGCGCCGTGCCTTCCACCGCTTTCAGCGCGACATTGCCCGAAAAGCCATCGGTAACGACGACATCCATGTCGCCGCTTCCCAGCTTGTCGGCCTCGGTAAATCCGTCGAAGGACATCGACAGATCGCCCGCAGCCGCCTTCAGCATCGACGCCGCATCGCGCAGCATGTCGGTGCCCTTGGTCTCTTCGGAACCGATATTCAGCAGACGCACGCGCGGCTGCTCGCGACCCGTGGCGACGCGGGCATAGGCAGCGCCCATGATCGCGAACTGCACCAGGTTGCGCGCATCGCACTCGGCATTGGCGCCAAGGTCGAGCATCACGATGTCGTTGTCGCCCAGCGTTGGCAGCAAGGCAGCCAATGCAGGCCGGTCGATACCGGGCATCGTGCGCAAGGCCAGCTTGGAAATCGCCATCAGCGCACCGGTATTGCCGGCACTGACGGCGGCGCCGGCATCACCTGCCTTCACCGCCTCGATAGCGCGTCCCATCGAGGTGCCCTTGGCCCGGCGCAAGGCCTGGCTGGGCTTATCCTCGCCACTGATAACGCCCTCCGTATGGAGGATCTCGGAGCTGGCCCTGAGGTTGGGATGATTTTCCAGCGCGGTTTTGATCCGCGCCTCATCCCCCACCAACAGGAACTTGAAACGTTCATGACGACGGCGCGCGAGCGCAGCGCCTTCAATCATGACGCGCACGCCCTCGTCGCCGCCCATCGCATCGATCGCGATACGCGGCAGACTCATGGCACTCTCCGAGACTCGTTCGTGGTCTTAGACTTCGACCGCGACGATCTCACGACCGTTGTAGTGGCCGCAAGCGTTGCAGAGGTTGTGCGGACGCTTCAGTTCGCCACAGTTCGGGCATTCGTGGAAAGCCTCGACCTTCAGCGCGTCATGGCTGCGGCGCATGCCACGGCGGGAAGGGGTGGTCTTTCTCTTAGGGACAGCCATTTCGGCACCTGTTCCTGGAATAAATGAATGTCAAAAACGCCGCCGAGACCGTCATTACCCGGACCGGCGGCTTGCGAAGGCGCGCCTATAACCGATTTCTGACGAGTTGCAACCCGTTCCTCCCCGTCGCATGAACGCGAAACATTCAAGTTCCCGGGAACGGAGAGAAACCCCGCATGATTCTTCAGACGACATTGTGCCTGGCAGCCGCGGCCGCCGTCATCACCTTCTGGCATATAGTACGTATCGGGCAAGTTCGCACCAAGGCAAAGGTGCTGCACGGCGATGGCGGCAACGTGCTGCTCAGCCGCCGGATGCGCGCGCAGCTCAATTTCGTGGAAAGCACGCCCTTCGTGCTGATCCTGGTCGCGGCAATCGAAATGACCGCCAAGGCCGGTGCCTGGCTGGCCATCGTCGGGTCGATCTTCATGCTGGGGCGCGTACTGCACGCCTTCGGGATGGATTCGGACCGCCCTCACCCGCTGCGCATGGCCGGCACGATCATCACCATTCTGACGCTGCTGGGCCTCGCCGTGGTGGCGGTGCTGATCGCGCCGGGGCGCTTCTGATTCTTTTATAGGTGTGGCAGGCACCGGCCCTTTCGACCGGTGCCTACCACGCTTCAGGCCACGCTTCAGGCCATGGTTCAGGTCGGGCTTCAGGCCGGCAGGCCACGCTCCAGCGCGGCGTCGCCGACGAAGGGATTGCTCCGGCGCTCATCACCGAACGTGCTGATCGGACCGTGGCCGGGCACGAACGTCACATCGTCACCCAGCGGCCAGAGGCCCTGCGTGATCGAATTCACCAGATCCTCCAGATTGCCGCGCGGGAAATCCCAGCGGCCAATGCCGCCGTTGAACAGCACGTCACCCACCATGGCGAACTTGCTGGGGGCATGATGGAAAACTACGTGCCCCGGCGTGTGCCCCGGGCAGTGCACCACATCCAGCTCAAGCTCACCCACCGTCACCTTGTCGCCATTTTCCAGCCAGCGATCGGGCTCGAACGTGTGCGCTTCCATGTTCCAGCGCGGGCCATCGTCATTGAGTTTGGCGATCCAGAAGCGGTCTTCCTGCTGCGGCCCCTCGATCGGCACGCCCATTTCCCTGGCGAAGACGCCGGCCATGCCACAGTGGTCCAGATGCCCGTGGGTGATCAGGATCTTCTCCAGCGTCACCCCCGTCTTCTCCAGCGCCTGGCGCAGCTTGGGCAGATCGCCGCCAGGATCGACGAAGGCCCCGCGCATCGTCTTGGTGCACCATATCAGGGAGCAATTCTGCTGCAGCGGCGTGACGGGAATGATTCCCACGCGCATCGGGCGTTCGTCGGTGTTCTCGGTCATGCCCCGGAAATGGCGGCAAGCCGGCCCGAATGCAACGCTTCCGGATGAGCCGTCAGATCCGGCCACCCTTCCAGACGGCGCGCCCGATCACGATCACTTCATCCAGCCCGCACTCGATCGGACGGTAGGCCGGATTATCGCTGATGAGGGTAATGCGCTCCGCCCCCAGCACGCCAAGCCGCTTGACCAGCACGGCATCGTCTAGCCGCACGACATGGATCCCCTCGCGCAGCGGCTGCCAATTGCTGTCGACCAGGATTTCGTCGCCGTGGCGCAGAGTCGGCTCCATCGAATCACCGGTGACGGTAATCGCCGAAAGCGTGTCAGGCCGCAGCCCCATCGATCGCAGCCAGCGGTCGGAGAAGCGCAGCGTTCCAAAAACCTCCTCCGCCCCCGCGTGAGAACCCGGGCCGGCCGACGCGCCCACCGTCAGCCGCGGAACATCCATCCAACCGCCCGCATCGCGATATTTTTCCTTAACCTTACCCAGCTCTCCTTCATCCACGCCAAAGAAGCGGGCCAACGTGCCGCGATCGGCCTCTTCCAGTTTCCGGGGGCTGCCCTTCTTGATGAACTGCTGGAGATAACTCGCATTTTTGCCGATCATGCGGGACAATGCAGAGAGGCTTACTCCCCGCCCATCGGCGAGTTCCAGCAGGCGAGCACGGGCATCAGCGGTTTCCACAATGTAATCCTATGCGAAGGAAATTTCCTAGACAAGTAGGATTTCAGTTGGAACATTTAGGGAACATATCCACACCCCGATAGGAGGACACCCGAAAAATGCTCCTGCGCCAGATCGAAAATTTCCTGAAAATCACGCACATGCCCTGCACCAAGTTCGGCCGACTCGCCGCGCACGATCCGCGTTTCGTCGGGGATCTGCGCAATGGCCGCGTGCCGCGCGAGGGCACGGCCGCCCGCGTCGAAAACTTCATGACCGCCTATCTGGAGACCGGCCGTGCGCGCTGATCCTGCCGATAAAGCATCGCCGCGCGACGCCGCGCGTATCGCCGTCCGGCAGGCATTCGGCTCCGAACGGCGCGCACGCGGACCGTGGCTGGCCCTGCTGTCGGAAGTTCTGACGCTGGCGGGGCCGCAGGCCGAATTCCGCCATCATGCCGAACGACCGTGGAGCAGCGCGACCTTTTCCGGATCGCGCCACACCATCGCGCTGGAATTCACCGGGCAACCGGCGGTCGACGCGGCCGAAGCACTGATCGCCGCCCTGCCCGATCACGAATTCGCGATTCCCGGGCAACTGGTGGCCGACGCCACGATCGCCTCGGTCGGCCATGAGACCGGGCCGCCGCCGCGCATGATCGTGGAAGTGGAACTGCTGCTGCTCGACGAAAGCTGAGTCTCAGTACCCTTGGGACAGGTCGACCACGTGCGCGAGCGACTCACCGCGCACGAATCGCCCAAGATTATCCAGAAACCGCGCCGCCCCCCGCTGAAACAGCGCATCCTGCGCCCGGCCGGACAAATGCATGGAAACATGCACATTCTCGCGCGACCAAAGGGGGTGGTCGGCGGGAAGCGGCTCGGGATCGGTAACGTCCAGGAACGCTCCGCCCAGGTGCCCCGAATCGATCGCCGCCAGCAGCGCATCCTGATCGATCACCGTGCCCCGCGCAAAGTTGAGCAGCACCGCCCCAGGCTTCATCGCCGCAAGCTCCGCCGATCCGAACATGCGATAGGTCTCGGGGGTCGAGGGTACGATCACGATCACCCAATCGAACCGCCCCAGCGCGGCGCGCCATTCGTCCGGCCCAAGTTCGTTCGCGCCGGCACGGCGGCGCGCCACGGTCACCTCGGCCCCGAACACCCGCAGGATTTCGGTGATCCGCCCGCCAATTTCCCCAGCGCCCAGCACAAGTACTTTCGAATCGAGCAGTTCCGCCTTGCCCGGCGGTTCAGCCAGCCATTCGTGTCGATCCTGCGCACGCACCACCTGGCGCCAGCCCTTGGCCGTAGTCAGCATCCCCATCACCGCATATTCGGCCACGCTCTGCGCATGGATGCCTGCCCCGTTGGTGAGGGTGACACCGCGGTCACGAAACAGGTCGAGCGGCAGCCAGTCCACGCCGGACGACATCGCCATGTACCAGCGCAGCTTCTCCATACGGGCAATCGCTTCCGCCGCCAGCGCCGGGCGCACCGGATCCAGCCACGCCAGATCGGCCCGCGGCGCCTTGGTCAACAGATCCTCCTCGCCATCCCACCACAGTGGCTCCACCCCGTCCGGCAGCTTGCCTTCAAGCAGCGCGCGCGATTGGGCATTGATCAGGGCAATGGTCATTGACAGGCTCCGGAACGGCGTAACAACTTGAACCGGGATGAAATTGGCAGGGGGAGCGGACATGGCAAGCCGGGAATGGGTATTCGCGGTTGCGTTTCTGGGATCGATCATCCCGGCAGGCGCAATGGCGCAGGACGAAGGCTCGCAGGAAGTGGTGGTCACGGCCACGCGGCGCGAGGCGGACGACTACGCGGCGGAGATGCCCGCCGTCGGCCTGCGCCGCAAAGCGGACTTCGCGGTGGTGGCAGTCACCGTTTCCGGTGACAGCCGCGACAAGGCGCAACGGGAAAGCGAAATCTACGACATGATCCGGGCCGCCATCGCAGCGGCGCCGCGCTCCGGCGTGCAACTGGCCTACGGAGAGCGGACGCTGCAACCGCTCACCCCGCAGAATTATCGGGAACTTTCGCTCAGCAACGATTCGCGGCCGGACAGCCAGCGGACGAGCTTCCTGGTGAAAGTGCCGCTGGCGGGATCGATGGACGCGCAAGGCGCCCAGGCCGCGATCACCGGCTACGTCAAATCGGTGAAGCCAGTGGGCCGCGCACTGCTGACGGAGAGCAACGACCTCTCGCTGTCGGTCGTCGCCCCCGACCAGTATCGCGGCCAGATCGCCGATGCCATCGCCACCGATGCCAAGGCCATGGCGGCCCGCCTTGGCGACGGCTACGGCGTGGAGATCGAAGGCCTCAACCGCCCGGTCGAATGGGCACGCTCGGGGCTTTCGGAAGTGCTGCTGTACATGCCGTACAAGCTGACGGTCGTGCCCAAGCGTTAGTTAGAGCGTTTTTTAATCGGGTGGAATCACCTGATGACTCGGAAAACGCGGTAACCAAAATCTTAGAGCCGTTGATCCGATGCAATCGGATCAACGGCTCTAGAACGTCAGCCCAGCTTCCATTCCCAGCCGAGCGGATCGCCGTCCATCGCCTCCACCCCCTTGGCGGCGAGTTCATCGCGCAGGGCATCGGACGTGGCGAAGTCCTTCTCCGCTCGGGCAGCCTTCCGGCGGACGAGCACGTCTTCGATCTCTGCCTCGGTGATCTCGGCCGTTTTCGGGCGGAGGCGCAAGTCGGCACGGCCGGTGCCAAACAGGTCGAGGCCGAGCACCGCGTCCATCCGCTCCACCACAGCGCGCTTCACCGAAGGATCGACCTTCTTGGCGGCCAACACATCCTCCAGCGCCGTCAGCGCGACCGCGGTGTTGAGGTCGTCCCCGATCGCCTTCTCGAACGTTTCGAGCATCGGCACGAGCTTGGGGTGGTTGGGATCGCCCGCTTCCACGTCGCCCAGACGCTCCACCACCATGATCATGCGCTTAAGGCGCACCAGCGCGGCGGCCAGCCCCTCCCACGAGAATTCCAGCTCCGATCGGTAGTGCGCCTGAAGGCACATCATGCGGTAGCCCAGCGGGTGGTAGCCCTTGTCGATCAGCAGTTGCAGCCGCAGGAACTCGCCCGAGGACTTGCTCATCTTGCCGGAACGCTCGACGAGGAAATTGTTGTGCATCCACACGTTGGCGCCCGAATTTGCAGGCACGTCTAGGCCGCAAGCGTCTTCGGGCTGGCAGCAGAACGCCTGGTTCTGCGCAATCTCGTTGGGGTGGTGGATCTCGCGGTGGTCGATGCCGCCGGTGTGGATGTCGAACGGGAAGCCGAGCAGATCGCCCGACATTACCGAGCATTCGAGATGCCAACCGGGGGCGCCCTTGCCCCACGGCGAATCCCATTCCATCTGCCGCTTTTCGCCAGCAGGCGTCTTGCGCCAGATCGCGAAGTCGGCGGCGTTGCGCTTGCCCTCTACCGTTTCGATGCGCCCCCCCAGAACATTGGCGCCCTCATCGGTCACGGCGCGCGCAAGACGGCCATAGTCGGCGACGGTGGACACGTCGAAATAGAGGCCGCTTTCCAGTTCGTAGCAATGATTTGGCGCGATCTTCTCGGCAAATTCGATCATCTGCGGAACGTAATCCGTCGCGATCGACCACTTGGCCGGCTGACGGATGTTCAGCGCCTTGATGTCCGCCCAATACGCCTGCGTGTAATGCGCGGCGATGTCCCAGATCGACTGCGCCTGGGTCCGCGCCATCTTCTCCATCTTGTCCTCACCCGCATCGGCATCGTCGGTCAGGTGGCCGACATCGGTGATGTTGATGACATGGGTAAGCTTGTATCCCGCATGGCTGAGCGTCCGGCCCAGAATGTCCGCGAAGACGTAGGCGCGCATGTTGCCGATGTGGGGGTAATTGTAGACCGTCGGCCCGCAGGTATAGACCCGCGCCTCGCCGGCGTGGACGGGCTGGAACGGTTCCAGCTGGCGGGTCAGGCTGTTGAACAGCGCCAAAGGCATTGGGCTTGTCTTGGGTTCGGTCATGACGCAGGGCAATTAGGCAGGAGCCGGGCGCAGTCAAGCCACGCCCGGCATTCCTGTCATTCGAAACCGACGAACTTCACCTGCTCGTCCAGCGCAACGCGCGGGCGGTCGAAGCCGTTTACCGGCACATCGAGGCGCTTGCCGATCGAAAGGCCGCAGAACAGCAGATGCGTCTCGTCCGACACGCCGATGTGATCCTTGATAAGCCGGGCGTAGAGGCCCATCCATTCCTGCGGGCAGGAATCGAGCCCTTCTTCGCGCAGCAGCAGCATGATCGTCTGCAGCCACATGCCCACGTCCGACCACTGCGGCGACCCCATGAAGCGCTCGAAATAGCAGACCAGCAGCGCGGGTGCGCCGAACGAGGTGACGTTCTGGTTCATGAACGCCTTGCGGCCTTCGCTGTCATCACGGGCGATGCCCATCGCGCCGTACATGAAGCCGCCCAGTTCCTGAAGGCGTGCCGCGTGGCGGGGCGACTGCATCGGTGCGGACCAGTTGTATTCTTCCGGATCTTGCGGCTGGCTGGCCAGCATCTTGTCCTGAAGCGCCTTCAACGGTTCGCCGGTCAGCACGGTCGCTTCCCAGGGCTGGAAGTTGCAGCCCGAAGGTGCCATGCGCGCCTTGTCGAGCACGCGGCGCAGCACGTCGAGGCTCACCGGCTCGTCGCTGAAGGCGCGGATCGAGCGGCGGCTGAGGACGGCGTCGGTAACGTTCATGAAATTCCCTTCGTTGGCGGGGGTTTGCAACCCGGCGCCGAACTTGGGGCCGGTCGGCCTATATTCAATACCGACCGGTAGAAAAATCACTCTTCCTCGAAAAGCCCCGCCAACTGCTCGATCATCGTGCCGCCCAACTGCTCGGCATCCATGATCGTCACGGCGCGGCGGTAATAGCGCGTCACGTCGTGGCCGATGCCGATGGCGACGAGTTGGACCGGGCTCTTTGCCTCGATCCATTCGATCACACGGCGCAGGTGCGCCTCAAGGTAGCCGGCGGAGTTCACCGAAAGCGTTGAATCGTCCACCGGCGCGCCGTCGGAAATCACCATCAGGATGCGGCGATCCTCCTGCCGGGCGAGCATGCGGTTGTGCGCCCAGAGCAGCGCCTCCCCGTCGATGTTCTCCTTCAGCAGCCCCTCGCGCATCATCAGGCCAAGGTTCTTGCGCGCGCGGCGCCAGGGCTCGTCCGCCTTCTTGTAGACGATGTGGCGCAGGTCGTTGAGGCGGCCCGGATGGGCGGGACGGCCACTGGCCAGCCATGCCTCGCGGCTCTGCCCGCCCTTCCACGCGCGGGTGGTGAAGCCCAGGATTTCCACCTTCACGCCGCAGCGTTCCAGCGTGCGCGCCAGCACGTCCGCGCTGATCGCCGCGATAGAGATCGGCCGCCCGCGCATCGATCCGGAGTTGTCGAGCAGCAGCGTGACGACGGTGTCCTTGAACTCGACATCGCGCTCGATCTTGTAGGACAGCGACTGGCCGGGCGAGACGACCACGCGCGCCAGTCGCGCGGCGTCGAGCATACCTTCTTCCTGGTCGAAGTCCCACGAACGGTTCTGCTGCGCCATCAGGCGCCGCTGGAGGCGGTTGGCAAGGCGGGTGACGACACCCTGAAGCCCCTTCAACTGCGCATCGAGATAAGCGCGCAGGCGGGTGAGTTCTTCCTCATCACAAAGGTCCGCCGCGCCGACCACTTCGTCGAACGCCTCGGTAAAGACCTTGTAGTCGAAGCTGTCGGGAATATCGGTCCACGGGCGGTTCGGACGGACGGGGAGCATCCCCTCATCGCCCTCGTCACCTTCCTGCCCCTCGTCCATGTCCTCAGGGTTTTCACCCTCGGCTTCGCTTTCGCCCTGATCCTCGCCCTTGGAAGGTTCGGCAGCGGCTTCGGCGGGTTGCTCTTCGCGCCCGCTTTCGTCGCCGGTCTCGTCTTCCTCGGTCTGCTCGTCGCCATCCATCTCATCGGCGTCTTCGGGCGGCAGGTCCACTTCGTCGGCCTGCGTCATCTCAAGGTGGGCGAGCATGTCGAGCGAGAGCTTCTGGAAGGCCTTCTGGTCCTCCAGCAGTCCGGCCAGCGCGTCGAAATCGTCGCCCGCCTTCGATTCGATCCAGCGGCGGACCATCTGCACGCCCTCATGCGCCACGTCGGGCACGGGCTGGCCGGTCAGACGCTCGCGCAGCAGCAGTGCCAGCGCGGTCGGCACCGGCACCTTGTCCGGCGCATCGGCGCGGGAGATCGGGTCGCTGGCGATGCGGGCCTCCAGCGAGGCGTCCAGATTGTCGCGCATGCCGGCATAGGCATTGGCGCCCAGCGCCTCGTACCGCACCATCTCCACCGCGTCGTAACAGGCGCGTGCCGAGGGTTCGGAGGGCGCATTGCGACGGTGCAGCGCCTCGTTGTGGTGGCGCAGCTTCAGCGCGAAACTGTCGGAAAATCCGCGCGCCTGCATGGCGGCGGCGCGGGGCACGGAGCGGCCCGGCATCGGGATGCGGAAGGTGCCCCCGGTGGCGCTGGGGGCATCGGCGGTCCAGTTGACCTCTACTTCGGCATCGTGGGCGATGGCGCGCGCGGCGCCGGTCAGCGCAAACTTGAAGCGGTCGACAGGTGTTTCATCGGACATGATCGCTCAATGGCGACATCGCCGCGCAGGTGCAAGACGCAGCAATGTAAAACGCCGGAGGCGCGATGCGGCTCCGGCGTTTCATTTTCCGAGCTTGCGCCGGCCCACCCCGCTGCGACTAGCCGGCAAGTCTCGCGGCCCTCCCGCTGGCGGGAGGGCAGAATTGCGCCACGCCTAAGCGTTGCGCTGGCACTCCCCTCCCGCATGCGGGAGGGGTTGGGGGTGGGCCTTAACTTGAATTTAGAGCGACTGGCCGGTCTTGGCCCAGTCGGCCATGAAGCCTTCGATGCCCTTGTCGGTCAGCACGTGCTTGACCAGGTTCTTGATGACCGCCGGCGGCATCGTCGCCACGTCCGCACCGATGCGGGCGCATTCCAGAACGTGCACGGGGTGGCGGATCGAAGCGGCGAGGATCTCGGTCTCGAACGCGTAGTTGTCGTAGATCAGGCGGATGTCGCGGATCAGGTCCATGCCATCGAAGCCGTTGTCGTCATGACGGCCCACGAAGGGCGAGATGAACGACGCGCCGGCCTTGGCGGCGAGCAGCGCCTGGTTGGCCGAGAAGCACAGCGTGACGTTCACCATGGTGCCGTCGCTGGTCAGCGCCTTGCAGGTCTTCAGGCCGTCAAAGGTCAGCGGCACCTTGATGCAGACGTTGTTGGCGATCTTGCGGAGGATTTCGGCCTCACGCATCATGCCTGCGTGGTCGAGCGCGACGACTTCGGCGCTGACCGGACCATCGGTGAGACCGCAGATTTCCTTGGTAACTTCGATGAAGTCACGGCCGGATTTGGCGATCAGCGAGGGGTTGGTGGTCACGCCGTCAAGCAGGCCGGTGGCGGCAAGCTCAGCGATTTCGGCAGTGTCGGCGGTGTCGACGAAGAACTTCATGGCGGGGTTCCTGTAATGGCTATCGCCACCGGAAAGCACCTGCCCGGGGCGAATCTGGCGCCCCTATAGGCAAGCACGGCCTTTCTGGATACCCCGCCCGAACCTCAGCCAGCCTTGAATATGCCCATCAGCAAGGGATCGTTGGTCTGCGACGGGTCCTGCCGGATCGACGCCTCTGCCGAGCCGATCTCGTACCAGATTGAATTGTCGGCCTCGAGCGCCAAGGCATGTGCCGCGTCCGTGATCGTCACCCCCTTCAGCGAGGCGATCGCCTTGGACAATGTGGGATCGGTGGTCTGCTGCATGGCAGCCTCGATCCCCGGCATCATCGCGTTGACGAGGGCCGGCCCCATCGAATTGCGCAGAAGCGTGGTCGCCTCGGTCTTGCCCCCGCGCAGCACGCCGGCGGGGTCGGGGATAGCGACCTGCTTGGTGGCCTGCGCCACCAGGGGCGCTGCCGCGCCCGCGCTCTTGCCGGCGATCGTGTTGAGCTGGTGCTGAAGCTCCAGCTTGAACTTGGGATCGCGCAGGCTGGGCGATGACGTCCTGCCCGTGCGCGTGAACAGCACCGGCAGCGGAATGCGCGCGACAGGGCTGGTCCAGAAGCCATCGGGCTGCACCAGCCAGGTGAACGCGCGTTCGGAGGAGAAGCGCATCAGGCGGCGCACCGGCTCTGCATCGGTGGCGCTGCCGCCGGTAAGTGCACTGCCGATCCCGCTCGTCGCACAGCCGGAAAGCACCAGCGCCCCCATGGCCACCAGCCCGCCCAGCACCGTGCGGCGGGCCATCACATAATCGTCCTGCTGCCCGACAGATTCAGGCGATCCCCAATTCACCATCATCATCTCCTTCACGTGCCCTTACCTCAATGCCTATATGCATTTCAGATGAAACGCATTCGAATCCTTGTCTTCAATGCCGCGCTGGGCGTGCTCGACTACCGCGTGCCCGAGGGTAAGCAGGTCGAATACGGATCCGTGGTGATCGCGCCGCTCGGCCCCCGTCAGGTTTTGGGGATCGTGTGGGAAGCGGAACGCCTGAGCGCGCAAGAAGTGCCTGAAAGCAAACTCAGACCGATTCTGGAAGTGCTGCCGGTGCCCCCTATCCCCGAGCGGCTGCGCCGGTTGATCGAGTGGACTGCGGACTATTATTGCGCCTCGCTCTCCTCGGTGGCGCGCATGTCGCTGGGATCGATGGCGGCATTGCGCGGCGGCGGCACGACCACGGAGTACCGGCTGACGGGCGAGGAACCGGCCCGCCTCACCCCGCAACGCGCGGCGGCGCTGGATGCGCTGCAGGGCGAACAGGCCTCTATCAAGGAACTGGCGGAACTCGCCTCGGTATCCGAAGGCGTGCTGCGCGGCATGGTCGGCGCCGGATTGCTGGAACCGGTGGTGGTCGACCTCGACCGCCCCTACCCGCGCGCCAATCCGCAATTCGCGGTGCCGGAACTGTCCGAAGGCCAGCAAGCGGCGGCAGACACTTTCGTGGAGGCAGTGCAGACGCACAAGTTCGCGCCCTTCCTGCTCGATGGCGTCACTGGATCGGGCAAGACGGAGACCTACTTCGAAGCCGTGGCCGAAGCGCTGCGCCGCAACCGGCAGGTGCTGGTGCTGCTGCCGGAGATCGCGCTGACCGAAAACTTCCTGCGCCGCTTCGAACATCGCTTCGGGGTGCCACCGATCCTCTGGCACTCCTCATTGAAATCCAGCGAGCGCCGCCGCGCATGGCGTGCGATCGTCCAAGGACAGGCTCAGGTCATTGTAGGTGCCCGCTCGGCCCTGTTCCTGCCCTACGCGAACCTCGGCCTGATCGTGGTGGACGAGGCGCACGAAATCTCGTTCAAGCAGGACGACGGCGTGCGCTACAATGCCCGCGACGTGGCGGTGATGCGCGCCAAGTTCGAAGCGTTTCCCGTGATCCTCGCCAGCGCGACGCCGGCACTGGAAACAATGCAACTGGCCGAAGCCGGGGTCTACAGGAAGATCGACCTGCCCGCCCGCTTCGGCGGCGCGCAATTACCCGACATCCAGATCGTGGACTTGCGCAAGGAGGCGCCGGAGCGCGGCAAGTGGCTTGCTCCGCGTCTTGTCGAGGAGATGAAGGCCCGCCTTGAGCGCGGCGAACAATCGCTGCTGTTCCTCAACCGCCGTGGCTATGCACCACTGACATTATGCCGCCACTGCGGATATCGCTTCCAGTGCCCAAACTGCACGGCCTGGCTGGTGGAGCACCGCTTCTCGAAGCGGCTCGCCTGCCATCACTGCGGTCATGAAGTGCCGGTGCCGGAGGCATGTCCGGAATGCGGTACCGGCGACTGCCTGGTCGCCTGCGGGCCGGGCGTGGAGCGGATTGCCGACGAAGTGGCGGAAATCCTGCCCGAAGCGCGCGTCGCGCTGGTCACGTCGGACACGATGAACACGGCCGAGGCGATGAACGAATTCGTCGCCAAGGCGGAGGCCAAGGCCATCGACGTGATCGTCGGCACGCAGCTCGTCACCAAGGGCTATCACTTCCCCGAATTGACGCTGGTCGGCGTGGTCGACGCTGATCTTGGGCTTGAGGGCGGAGACTTGCGCGCCGCAGAGCGGACCTATCAGCAGGTCGCACAGGTCGCCGGACGTGCGGGGCGCGGCGAGAAGCCGGGCGAAGTGCTGATCCAGACGCGCCACCCCGAAGCCTCGGTTATCGCGGCGCTGGCAGCCGGTGATCGCGACGCCTTCTACGCTGCAGAAATCGAGGCTCGGCGCGATGCCAACGCTCCGCCGTTCGGGCGTTGGGCGGCGATCATCGTCTCGTCGGAGGATCAGGCCGAAGCCAAGGCAGCCGCCCGCGCCATCGGTGGCACCGCGCCGAACCTGCCGGACATGCTGGTGCTAGGCCCTGCCCCGGCACCGCTATCGCTGCTGCGTGGACGCCACCGCTTCCGCCTGCTGATCAATGCGCGTCGCTCCGCAGAACTTCAGAAGGTTCTGAGGGAATGGCTGGAACCGCTTCAATTTCCACGCGGCGTACGCGTAAATATCGACGTGGATCCCTATAGCTTCGTCTGAGCGTTCTCGCGCCGGAGCAGCTCGCGCTTGATCCCTTCGCCATAGGCATAGCCGCCGATCGATCCGTCCGAGCGGATCACGCGGTGGCAAGGGATCAGCACCGCCACATTGTTCGCGCCATTGGCCGAGCCTGTCGCACGCACCGCGCCAGGCTTGCCGACGGCGGCGGCGATCTGTGCGTAAGTCCGCGTCTCGCCGGCGGGAATGCGCTGCAATTCGCGCCAGACCGCCTGCTGGAAAGCTGTGCCCTGCACATCGAGCGGGATCGCACGTGACTGGCCGGGCTGCTCCACAGCGGCGACCACATCCTTGGCCACGCGGTGGAAACCCTCACCGCCTTCGACCAGTTCGGCCTTGGGGAAGCGCTCTGCCAGTTCTTCACGCCCCTCACCGAACGAAAGCCGGCACACGCCCTTGTCGGTGGCGGCCACCAGCATCGGCCCCAGCGTCGTGGACACCACCGACCAGTGGATCGCCACCCCTGCCCCGCCGTTGCGCCAAGCCGAGGGCACCATGCCCAAACGCTCGTCACTACTTTCGTAGAAGCGAGAAGCGGCGCCGAAGCCGGCCTCATAGATCGCCTCGGTCACGCTGGCCCCGCCGCTGAGGGCTTCTCCGGCCCGGTCGAAGCGGCGCGCACGGCCATATTCAGCCGGAGACAGGCCGACCGCGCGCTTGAACACCCGCTGGAAATGCGTGGGACTGTACCCCACCGCTTCCGCCAGCTCGGCAAGGCCGGGCGCGACATCGCGCAGCTCATCCAGCATCGCCAGCGCGCGGGTCACCGCTTCCTCGTCGCGCGAGACTTCGTTGGGCCGGCACCGCATGCACGCGCGCAGCCCTGCGTGCTCGGCCTCGCAAGCCTCGGTGAAGAAGCGCACGTTCTCCCGCTTGGGATGGCGCGCCGAACAGGACGGGCGGCAATAGATGCCGGTAGAGAGCACGCCGGTCACGAAGCGCCCGTCGAACGACTTGTCGCGCGCGAGCACCGCCTGCCAGGCGCGCTCGTCATCGACGAGAGTGGTCATGAGGTTCACTGTCCGTCTCCCTCTCGTTCTATCCGGGCCGCAAAGCAGCCATAGGCGGCATTGTGCGCGTGAATGCAAGCCACGCGCGGTTCCGCAAAGAGTGTGGCAATGCCCTCTTCCACCTCGCCAGGACCGGCAAGCAGCGCCCGCACCATCATGCCCTCCTGATCGAATCCCCGCAGCGACATCGTGCGCCCTGCGAACACCGGCGGCAGCCGATCGGTCACCGGTTCGGCCTGCGACGCGCCATCGCGCACATATATCGCATACGCGGTGCGATAGGGATGCGGCGCTGAACCATCGGTGAAACCGTGGCTGGTGAAGTTCACCAACAGAACCCGCTCTCCCTCCCGCGCATCCTCCAGGCTGACCCGGCAGGGATAGCCGGGGTGGGCGTCGGCGATCAGCACCCGGGCGCCGGAACGTCTCAGTTCCGCGTCACTCATGCGAAAATAATCGGCAAAGGGGCCTGCCTCCAGGCCAACGATTCGAAAGCTCACTGCCATACTCCTGCCACGCTTCGACCGAAGTTCTGCAGCACCTGCATGATCGGCACTTCCCGCACCTTGCTTTCAAACCGCTTTTTTAGGCATTGTCCCCAGGCGTCCTCCCGCACCTTGCATAGTAACACTATCGTCGCTATGCGCGCCCCGTCTGCGGGCCGGGGGGCACGGCAAAGTCGTGTACCCAAGTGCCTCAGCCCACCCGATGTAAGGATAGGACACGCGTGGAGAATTCCGGCGGCATCAAAGCCAGCTTGCAAGGGCGCTACGCTTCGGCGCTGTTTGACCTTGCCAGCGAGAACGGCGTCGTAACGAACGTCGAGGGCGACCTCGACCGTATCGGCGCTGCGATCAAGGAAAGCGGCGACCTCGCCGACCTGATTCGCAACCCCGAAATCAGCCGCAAGGCGGCCGGCGCGGCCATGGAGGCTGTGGCCGACGTGCTTGGCCTCTCCGCCCTAACGAAGAACTTCGTCGGCGTGCTGGCGGCCAATCGCCGCCTGTCCGCGCTGCCCGAGATCATTCGCGCCTTCGTCGCGATCGCTGCCGCCCAGCGCGGCGAGGCGACTGCCGAAGTCACCACGGCGCACCCGCTCAACGACGCGCAAGTCGAAGAACTGCGCCAGAAGCTGGAACTGCGCGAAGGCCGCAAGATCAGCGTGAAGACCAGCGTTGACGCCGATCTGCTCGGCGGCCTGGTCGTCACCATCGGCTCCAAGCGCATCGACAGCTCGATCCGCACCCGTCTCAATTCGCTCGCCCAGGCCATGAAGGGCTAAGAAAGGCACCACAATGGACATCCGCGCCGCAGAAATCTCGAAGGTCATCAAGGACCAGATCGCCAATTTCGGCACCGAAGCCCAGGTTTCGGAAGTCGGTTCCGTGCTCTCGGTGGGTGACGGCATCGCCCGCATCCACGGCCTCGACAAGGTCCAGGCCGGCGAAATGGTCGAATTCGCCAACGGTGTGCAGGGCATGGCCCTCAACCTCGAAGCCGACAACGTCGGCGTCGTGATCTTCGGCTCGGACGCCGAGATCAAGGAAGGCGACAGCGTCAAGCGCACCAACACCATCGTCGACGTTCCCGTCGGCAAGGGCCTGCTGGGCCGCGTGGTGGACGCTCTTGGCAACCCGATCGACGGCAAGGGCCCGATCGTTGCCGACAAGCGCGCCCGCGTTGAAGCCAAGGCCCCCGGCATCATCCCGCGCAAGTCGGTGCACGAACCCGTGCAGACCGGCCTCAAGGCGATCGACGCTCTGGTGCCCGTGGGCCGTGGCCAGCGCGAACTGATCATCGGTGACCGCCAGACCGGCAAGACCGCCGTCGCGATCGACACCTTCATCAACCAGAAGGAAGCGAACGCCGGCACCGACGAATCCAAGAAGCTCTACTGCATCTACGTCGCCGTCGGCCAAAAGCGCTCGACCGTTGCGCAGATCGTGCGCCAGCTCGAAGAGAACGGCGCGATGGAATACTCCATCGTCATCGCCGCCACTGCTTCGGAACCGGCTCCGCTGCAGTACCTCGCGCCCTACACCGGCGCCGCGATGGGTGAGTTCTTCCGCGACAACGGCATGCACGCCGTGATCGTGTACGACGACCTTTCGAAGCAGGCCGTCGCCTATCGCCAGATGTCGCTGCTGCTCCGCCGTCCGCCGGGCCGCGAAGCCTACCCGGGCGACGTGTTCTATCTTCACAGCCGCCTGCTTGAGCGCGCCGCGAAGATGAACGACGAGAACGGCAACGGCTCGCTGACCGCGCTTCCGATCATCGAAACGCAGGCTGGCGACGTCTCGGCCTATATTCCGACCAACGTGATCTCGATCACCGACGGCCAGATCTTCCTTGAAACCGGCCTGTTCTATCAGGGCATCCGTCCGGCCATCAACGTCGGTCTGTCGGTGTCGCGCGTCGGCGGTTCGGCCCAGACCAAGGCGATGAAGAAGGTTGCCGGCTCGATCAAGCTGGAGCTGGCGCAGTACCGCGAAATGGCGGCCTTCGCCCAGTTCGGTTCGGACCTCGACGCCTCGACCCAGAAGCTCCTCAACCGCGGCGCGCGCCTGACCGAACTGCTGAAGCAAAAGCAGTTCTCGCCGCTGAAGTTCGAAGAGCAGACCGTGTCGATCTTCGCCGGCACCAACGGCTACCTCGATGCCCTGCCGGTGTCGAAGGTCACCGAGTATGAAGCCGAAATGCTCGACTTCATGCACGAGAAGCACGCCGACGTCCTGGAACTGATCCGTTCGACCAAGGACTTCGGCGACGAAGCCAAGGCGAAGACCAAGGCTGCGCTCGACGCGTTCGCCAAGCAGTTCGCCTGAGATTGACCTGATCCTCCGCTTCGGCTGCCCGCAAGGGCACCGGAGCGGAAAACGGAGAGAAACGAGTGGCTTCGCTCAAGGAACTCAAAGGCCGCATCAACTCGGTCAAGTCGACCCAGAAGATCACCAAGGCCAAGCAGATGGTCGCCGCGGCCAAGCTGCGCAAGGCGCAGGCCGCTGCAGAATCCGCGCGTCCCTACGCCGCGCGTCTCGCCGAGGTGATGGGCTCGCTCGCCAGCAAGATCACGGTCAGCGAGAACAGCCCCAAGCTGCTCGCCGGCACCGGCAGCGACAAGGTGCACCTGCTCGTCGTCGCGAACTCGGATAAGGGTCTGTGCGGCGCGTTCAACTCGAACATCGTCAAGGCCGCGCGCATCAAGGCGCGCGAACTGGAAGCACAGGGCAAGACCGTCCTGTTCTACCTGGTCGGCCGCAAGGGTCGCGCGCCGCTGCGCCGCGAATTCCCGAAGCAGATCGCGCACATGTTCGACACCACCGACGTCCGTGACCCCGGCTTCAACGAAGCCGAACGCGTCGCCAACGAACTGGTCGCCATGTACGAGGCCGGCAAGTTCGACGTGGCACACCTGTTCTACTCGAAGTTCCGCTCGGCGTTGCTTCAGGAACCGACCGATCAGCAGATCATCCCCGTTCCCGCCCCCAAGGCCGCTGTCGCGACCGCCGGTGCGGATGCGGTAACCGAATACGAGCCGGAGGAGGAAGAAATCCTCGCCGCGCTGCTGCCGCGCTACCTGCGCACGCAGATCTTCGGTGCGCTGCTCGAGAACGCGGCTTCGGAACAGGGCGCGTCGATGACTGCGATGGACAACGCCACGCGCAATGCCGGCGACCTGATCCAGAAGCTGACGATCCAGTACAACCGCAGCCGTCAGGCCGCGATCACCACCGAACTCATCGAAATCATTGCTGGCGCGGAAGCGCTGTAAGTCACCGCAGGCAAGGAAACCAAAATGGCCACCGCACCCGTGCTAAACCAGACCGCCACTGGCAAGATCAGCCAGATCATCGGCGCCGTCGTCGACGTCACCTTCGAAGGCGAACTGCCGGCGATCCTCACCGCGCTCGAAACCGAGAACAACGGCCAGAAGCTGGTCCTCGAAGTCGCGCAGCACCTTGGTGAGAACACCGTCCGCACCATCGCTATGGACGGCACCGATGGCCTGACCCGTGGTCAGCCCGTCGCCAACACCGGCAAGCAGATCTCGGTCCCCGTCGGCCCGAAGACCCTCGGCCGCATCATGAACGTCGTCGGCGATCCGATCGACGAGCGTGGTCCCGTCGGTTCGGACATGTTCGCCCCGATCCACGCCAAGGCTCCCGAATTCGTCGACCAGTCGACCGAAGCGGCGATCCTGGTCACCGGCATCAAGGTCATCGACCTTCTCGCCCCCTACGCCAAGGGCGGCAAGATTGGCCTGTTCGGCGGCGCCGGCGTGGGCAAGACGGTTCTCATCCAGGAACTGATCAACAACATCGCCAAGGGCCACGGCGGCGTGTCGGTCTTCGCGGGCGTCGGTGAACGCACCCGCGAAGGTAACGACCTTTACCACGAGTTCCTCGACGCCGGTGTTATCGCCAAGGACGCCGAAGGCAACGCCACCTCGGACGGTTCGAAGGTTGCTCTCGTGTTCGGCCAGATGAACGAACCGCCGGGCGCCCGCGCTCGCGTCGCTCTCTCGGGCCTGACCATGGCAGAGTACTTCCGCGACCAGGAAGGCCAGGACGTTCTGTTCTTCGTCGACAACATCTTCCGCTTCACCCAGGCGGGCGCGGAAGTGTCGGCTCTGCTCGGCCGTATTCCTTCGGCCGTGGGCTATCAGCCGACCCTGTCGACCGACATGGGCGCGCTGCAGGAACGCATCACCTCGACCACCAAGGGTTCGATCACCTCGGTCCAGGCGATCTACGTCCCCGCGGACGACCTTACCGACCCGGCACCGGCTGCATCGTTCGCGCACCTGGACGCGACGACCACGCTGAACCGCGCCATCTCGGAACTGGGCATCTACCCGGCCGTCGACCCGCTCGACTCGACCTCGCGCGTTCTTGAGCCCCGCGTCGTCGGCGCCGAGCACTACGAGACCGCCCGCAAGGTTCAGGAAACGCTGCAGAAGTACAAGTCGCTTCAGGACATCATCGCGATCCTGGGCATGGACGAGCTTTCGGAAGAAGATAAGCTCACCGTCGCCCGCGCCCGCAAGATCCAGAAGTTCCTGTCGCAGCCGTTCCACGTCGCGGAAGTCTTCACCGGCATCTCGGGCAAGTTCGTCCAGCTCGAAGACACCGTGAAGTCGTTCAAGGCCGTCGTCGAAGGCGAATACGATCACCTTCCCGAAGCAGCCTTCTACATGGTCGGCGGCATCGAAGAAGTGGTCGCCAAGGCCAAGAAGCTGGCCGAAGAGGCGTAATCGACTATGGCTCTGCACTTCGAACTCGTCACGCCGGCCAAGCTCGTCCGCTCGGAAAACGTCCACATGGTGGTCGTCCCCGGCACCGAAGGCGAGTTCGGCGTGCTGGAGGGCCACGCGCCTTTCATGTCGACTGTCGCTGATGGCGCGCTCAAGGTCTACAAGGCCGAAGGCGCCATGCCGGAAGAGATCCGCATCACCGGCGGTTTCGCCGAAGTGGGCGAAAAGGGCCTGACCGTGCTCGCCGAGCACGTCGAGGGCTGATCTTCGACACAGCCTGACAAGGCTTGAAGGGCGTCGCCGGGAAACCGGCGGCGCCCTTTGCCTTTGGGGCTTTGGTAACCACTTCTTGACTATGATCCCCCGCAAGAACGCGAAGGGATGCATGTGACAACCGATAATCCAACTCTCGGCACGGCGCCCTTCACGCATCCGCAGAGTGCCATTGGCCGCTGGCTGTCGCGCGCCGCCAGTGATCGGCTGGGGCAGTTCCTGATCCTTCTGGCCTTCGCACTGCTGATCCGTTCGCCCACCTTCGGACTGTGGAACTACGACATCGACGACCAGTTCTACGATCTGGTCGGCCGCCGCCTGCTCGCCGGCGATATGCTTTACGTCGACATCTGGGATCGCAAGGGCCCCGGGCTCTACCTGTTTTACGCGGCGCTGGCGGCGATCTCCTCCTCGCCGCTGGGCTATCAACTTGCTGCAACTGCCTGCGCCGCGACGGCCGGCTATGCAACGACCCGCATAGCCTCCCTCCTCACCAAGCCCGGCCCGGCTCTACTCGCCGGGCTCTGCTATTGCGCGCTGCTTAACCAGTTCGGCGGGGAGAACGGGCAGGCCCCGGTCATCTACAACCTACTGGTCGCCGCCGCGGTATGGGCGATTGCGGCACACATGCAGGACCTGCGCGAGGGGCGGGTAGGCACTATTGTATTCGCCGGCATGTTTGTTGTCGGCATCGCCATCACCTTCAAGCAATCCGTCGCGATCGAAGCGGCCTTCCTTGGCCTATTCCTCGCCATTGTGCTTTGGCGATCCCCGTGCGGCAAGCCGCGCGCCCTCGCCTACCTCACTTTGCTGGCGTTGGCCGTTGCGGCACCGATGCTGGCAACTTTCGGCTGGTTTGCCACCAAGGGCCACTTCGCCGCGATGTGGCAAGCATTGGTCTCCTCCAATCTTGACCGCACTTACTACTCGCCTGCCGAACGTATCTGGTATCTGATGGTGCTAGGCGGTCGACTAGCACCGCTGCTGGCGTTCGCCGTGCTGGGCATCCGGACTTTGGCCCTTCGCAAGCAGGATCGCCCCGAGTCCGAAACCATTTTCACCTTCATCCTGCTGTGGGCTGCAGCTTCGATCGTCGCCGTCGTCATCTTTCCCGCGGTGTTCCTGCACTATGCCCTGCCCTTGCTAGCCCCCTTGTGCATTCTTGCCGCACCATTCTTCGCCCGCCCGCAAATTGGCCCGATCGCCGGTATGCTGACGATAGCCACGGCGCTGGTCCTCGGCGGAACACCACAGCAATTGCTCCGGTCCTCCACTCGCGACGAAACCGCCCGTTTCGAAAGCTACGTCCGCACACAAAGCCCCGCGCACCGCATCTTCGTCTGGGGCGTGCCCACCGCGCTTTACAGCCGCCTGCACAGCCGGCCGCCCAGCCCCATCCTCTTCGCCCCGCACTACTACGAACTGTCCGAAAGCATGGCGACCGGCCACGACCCGCAAACGGAACTGCGACGGATCCTCGACTGGAGACCCGAGGCCGTCGTCGTGCAGAACCCGCTGGCCATCCTGGATCGCAACCGGACCACCCTTGCCATGCTGCAGGACTATGTCAGCCATTGCCGCAAGGTACGCCGGTTCGAGCTGAACGATCACCTCGGCCCGCAAGTCCAGTGGGTCTACAGCGATTGCGCGCGCTAGCCTGCCGGAAGTCATCGCCGCCGCACCGTCGGCGCGTGGAATTCCGGCGGCTTTCCCGCAACCCAGGCCACGAAGCGCCGCATTGCCTCCGATTCGAGCAAGGCTTCGGCGCGGGGTTCCATACGGGCCAGTTGCGCATTCGAGAACGTGGCATGGATGGTGCGATGGCAGATCGGATGGAGCGCCACCGTTTCCCGCCCTCCCCGGCTTTTGGGCACCGGATGATGCCACTCTGTCCGCGCGCCAAGCGGCCGCCCGCATAGCCAGCAGATCCGCACATCCTCTCTCATACTCCTCCCAATCGCCCCGACCCATTAGGAAGTTATCAAAGTTTCAACCTTAATCCTCTGCATATTCGCACAGGTTGCCGGCTTGGCCCGCGCAGCCGGAGCGCTGGAAAGGTTTATGGAAGCATGACGGCATTCGGGCGACGTAACGGCATGGGCGGGATGGGCCAGGGCGCGCGTCCTGCGTTCGGCGTGGCCAAGCCGCTGAAGAGCGGCGTCGGTGAGAAACCGCCGGTTCCCGGCAATAGCCCCCTGCCCGGCGGCGACCAGTTCCCGCCCGTTCCCGGCATGGACGCGCCCGCGCCGGCCCCGCAGAACGGGCGCGACGATGCGATGTCCCGCCTGTCGGACCGCGCCAATGCGGTCCATTCCGGCGAATCGGAGCAGAGCAGCTTCGAAGCGTCGATCCACAAGATCAAGGAACAGGTGCTTCCCCGCCTGCTGGAACGCGTGGATCCCGAGGCGGCGGCCACGCTGACGAAGGACGAGCTTTCGGAAGAATTCCGCCCGATCATCATCGAGGTGCTGGCCGAACTGAAGATCACCTTCAACCGCCGCGAACAGTTCGCGCTGGAGAAGGTGCTGATCGACGAACTGCTGGGATTCGGCCCGCTGGAAGAGCTGCTGAACGATCCCGACGTGTCGGACATCATGGTCAACGGCCCGAACCAGACCTACATCGAAAAGAAGGGCAAGCTGCAGCTGGCCCCCACCAAGTTTCGCGACGAACAGCACCTGTTCCAGATCGCCCAGCGCATCGTCAACCAGGTCGGCCGCCGTGTCGACCAGACCACGCCGCTGGCCGACGCCCGTTTGAAGGACGGCAGCCGCGTCAACGTGATCGTTCCGCCGCTGTCGCTGCGCGGCACCGCGATCTCGATCCGTAAGTTCTCCGAGAAGCCGATCACCATCGACATGCTCAAGGACTTCGGTTCGATGAGCGAGAAGATGGCCACCGCCCTGAAGATCGCCGGCGCCTGCCGCATGAACATCGTGATCTCCGGCGGTACCGGTTCGGGCAAGACGACGATGTTGAACGCCCTGTCGAAGATGATCGACCCGGGCGAGCGCGTGCTGACCATCGAAGACGCGGCCGAACTTCGCCTGCAGCAGCCGCACTGGCTGCCGCTGGAAACCCGCCCGCCGAACCTTGAAGGGCAAGGCGCGATCACCATCGGCGATCTCGTCAAGAACGCCCTGCGTATGCGCCCTGACCGCATTATCCTGGGCGAAATCCGCGGCGCCGAGTGCTTCGATCTGCTCGCCGCCATGAACACCGGCCACGACGGTTCCATGTGCACGCTTCACGCCAACAGTCCGCGCGAATGCCTGGGCCGTATGGAGAACATGATCCTGATGGGCGACATCAAGATCCCCAAGGAAGCCATCAGCCGCCAGATCGCCGAGTCGGTGGACATCATCGTGCAGGTTAAGCGCCTGCGCGACGGTTCGCGCCGCACCACCAACATCACCGAAGTGATCGGCATGGAAGGCGACGTGATCGTCACCCAGGAACTGTTCAAGTTCGAGTATCTGGACGAGACGGACGACGGCAAGATCATCGGCGAGTTCCGCCCGTCCGGCCTTCGCCCCTACACTTTGGAAAAGGCCCGCCAGTTCGGGTTCGACCAGGCCTTCCTCGAAGCCTGCCTGTAAAGCCCGGCATCTCACCGCGCGCACCCGGTTGACACCGAACCGGGTGCGAAACGGTGTAACCTTGTGCCGTCGCCCCCCCTGCCCGCGCGAACCGGTCAAGCTGGGCGAGATAGCCGAGAAGCGCGGAATTGTCCGCCTTTCGCTCGGTTGCGACATGGCGGCCGCGATACATCCGCACCTTCAGCAGGCCGAACAGCGCACGCTGCGCCCGCTCTTCCGCTGTGACCTTCCACTTTCCAGATCCGTCACCTTGTGCGGACCTGTCACCTTGTGACGCCGCGCGGTCCCATGCCTTGGCGAAACTGCCCGCCCCTGGGCGACGACGCAGGCGATACGCCGTCTCACGCGTCATTCCCACCCGCCTTGCAGCCGCCACGATCGAACCGGTTTCCGCCAACGCGCCAAGAAACGCGGCCTGACGCATGGGCGTCCAGCCATCGATGCGGCGGCGCATCGGCACGGGCGAGAAAGCGGGAACCCGAACATGGCGGGCTTTGCGGCGGGTCGTGCGGCGCTTCATCCGCAAGGTTAGGCCAGAATCGCCGCCTGTAGGAAAGGCGCGCGTTTACGTCAGTGCCCGCGCCACCAGCGAGGCAGCCAGCGTCAGAATCGTCACCCCCACCACCGCATCCAGCACGCGCCACGCCGCCGGGCGCGCGAACAGCGGGATCAGCAGACGCGCACCATATCCCAGCGCGGCGAACCATGCGAAGCTGGCGCTGGCGGCGCCGGCCACGAAGAACGGCCGCAGCGCCAGCGGCTGTGCGGAGCCGGCCGCGCCCATCAGCAGCAGCGTATCGAGATAGACATGCGGATTGAGGAAGGTGAAACCCGCCGTCGCGGCTAGCGCTCGCCCCAGCGAGATGCCCTGCCCGGCGGCGACTTCGACCATGCCCGGCACCGCCATGCGGCGCAGCGCCTGGATCCCGTACCACGCCAGAAACATGGCGCCGCCCAGCGTGAGCATCGTGGTCAAACCCGGCAATGCGCCCAGCACCGCGCCCATCCCCGCAACGCCCGCCGCGATCAGCGTGGCATCGGCACCGGCGCAGAACAGCACGACCGGCCCGACATGCTCCCGCCGCAACCCCTGCCGCAGCACGAACAGGTTCTGTGCGCCGATGGCGACGATCAGCGCCGCCATCAAGGCGAAGCCGGAAAGGAACGGATAGGCGACGCTGGTCATCGGCGCAGGCCCGTTCGCAGGCCGATCCAGAGCGAGAGAAGCAGGCCGATGACCACGGCCAGCGTCAGGCAGGAGGGGAGCAGAAGAGCGTTCATGGCCACGCCATTTATCGCAAGGCGGATCATGAATGAAACTTGATCGCCTAAGGTTGATGAAGCATTACTTCATCATGCTGGACTATCCTGCCCTGGCGGCCGTTTCCGCCGTCGTTCGCGAAGGCTCTTTCGAACGGGCGGCCGACGCGCTTGGCATCACGCCCTCCGCCGTATCGCAGCGCGTGCGCGGGCTGGAGGAGCGGCTGGGCACCGTGCTGATCGTCCGCGCGCAGCCCTGCGAGCCGACCGACGTGGGCCGTGCGCTCTGCGCCCATTTCGATCAGGTGCGGCTGCTGGAGGCGGATCTGGCGCCGCACCTGAAACCCCAATTCGGCAAAGGCGAAGCGCCGCTGATCCTGAAGATTGCGGTCAATTCCGACAGTCTGGCCACCTGGTTTCCCGAGGCCGCCGCGCAATTCGTGCAGGCCACCGGGACGCTGCTGGACCTGATCGTCGATGACGAGGCGCACACGGCGGACCGGCTACGCTCTGGCGAAGTCTCCGCCGTGATCACTTCCGACCCGGAGCCGATCCAGGGTTGCAGCACGATCGAGCTGGGGTCGCTGCGCTATCGCGCCTGCGCCTCGCCCGAATTCATCGCCCGCTATTTCGCCGATGGCGTCGACCAGCGCAGCCTTGCGAAAGCGCCCTGCCTGCGTTTCGACCGGCGCGACGCGGTGCAGACGCGCTGGGCGGCGGATTTTCACGGCGTGAAGCTGTCGGCGCCGACGCACTGGGTGCCCTCGACCCAGGGCTTCCTCGATTTCACCGAAAAAGGGCTGGCCTGGGGCCTGCATCCGGAACCGCTGGCACTGCCCTGCATTGCCGCCGGAACCCTGCAGGAACTGCCGCCGTGCGAGCCGCTGGTGGTGCGCCTCTACTGGACGGTCACGCGGCTTCAGGCCGGGTCGCTGCGATCGTTGACCGATGCAGTGCGCAAGGTGGCCGGTGCCGCGCTGGTTCCGCGCGGCGCGTGACATCCCGGCCGCTCTACCGCGCGAACCAGTCCTTCGCGGAAATGCCCAGCAGCAGCACCGCGCCCATCAGCGCGATGAAGAACACCCCGGTCCACGGCATGAAGCCCACGCGATCGAGGTCCACCCGCTTCATGCGCCGGCGATCGCCTGCCCATGCCACAGCCGCCAGAAACAGGCAGATGCCGCCGGCCACGGCCATGATGAAGTCGGAATCGATCATGCCACGCCCTTGCCTCCTTGCGGCGGGAAGATAAAGCCCGGCGCGTGAACGCTTCCACGCAACAATCCCCCACGGCACCATCGCGCAGGCCGGACCGGCCCATGCTCGCCATCGGGCTGCGGCTGCTGGCGATGGTCATGCTCTCCACCATGTTCATGCTGATCCGGCTGGCGGGGCGCGAGGGCGTTTCCGCGCCGGAGATGGTGTTCTGGCGGCAGGCGATGGCGGTGCCGCTGATGGGCGGCTGGCTGCTGGCCACGGGCCGGCTGGGCCTGTTGCGAACGAAACGCCTGCGCAGCCACGCAATGCGGGCGACGACGGGCACCGTCGGCCTTGTCTGCAACGTCACCGCCGCCATGCTGCTGCCCCTGCCGGTGGGGACGACGCTGGGCTTCACCGCGCCGCTGTTCGCGGTGCTGATCACGGCGCTGGTCATGCGCGACCATGTTGGGCCGTGGCGCTGGACGGCGGTAACCCTGGGTTTTCTGGGCGTGGTCCTGATCACCCGGCCCGGCCAGCAGGACATTCCGCTGGCGGGCCTTGCCGCCGGACTGGGCGCGGGGGTGATCGTGGCGATCGTCAGCTTCCAAATCCGCGACCTTGGCCGTACCGAGCAACCGATCACCTGCGTGTTCTGGTTCTCGTTCTTCGGCGCGCTGTTCGCCAGCGTGCTGCTGCCGTTCTATGGGCAGGCGCATGAACCACACGTCTGGCTCCTGCTGATGGCCGTGGGGCTGGCGGGAACGCTGGCGCAATTGCTGGTGACGGCGGCGCTGCGGTTCGGCGCGGTCGCCACCGTGGTCGTCATGGACTACAGCGCGCTGATCTGGGCGACGCTTTACGAACGTACGGTGTTCGGCGCGATGCCGCCTGCCTCGATCTGGCTGGGCGCACCGCTGATCATTGCCGCCGGCCTCATCATCACCTGGCGCGAACACTATCTGGCCCGGCGCATCTCGCCCACCTCCGCCCTCGACGAAAGGGCAACGGAAGAGATCGCGGGTGAAGAGGCTGTGCCGCAACCCCGCTGAGCATAGGGAACCGCCCAGCCCATCGGGCGTTGCCTCTTGCGGATACCGGCTTTGCCATGCCGGTGGTCGCTCGAAAGGAACCGGAAATGGTCAAGAAACTCGTACTCGCCCTTGTGGTTGGCGGCATCGTGGTCTCGGCATCGGCCTGCAATACGGTCAAGGGTGCGGGCAAGGACGTTCAGTCGGTGGGTCAGGCTGGCGAAGACGCCATCCACAAGTAAGCTGAAACGGGCGCGCGCAGCGCCGGAATGCGCGCGCTTCCCTCTTTCGTCGTCGCGCTTGATCGCCTAGCGATCGGCGATCCGACGCCAATCGGGGCGCCGGATCAGAAGGATGGCGAAAAGATGATCAGGAAGCTTGTCCTGGTTGCCGTGAGCGCGGGCCCCATGCTCGGCGTGGCGGCCTGCAACACCGTGCGCGGTGTGGGACAGGACCTCGAATCCGCGGCGAACTCTGTCGACCGCGCGATGTGAGGGTCATGGCCTGCCGATCCGTCGGCAGGCCCCCAACCTTCGATCTCAGCTATCGGTGATATGCGCGGCAACCATCGCCCGCGCGCGCTGCCAGAGCACGAAGCGGCTCAACAGCACCATTCCCAGCACCAGGCCGAGCATGGCGTCGGTCACCAGCAAGGCCGTGGCGGCGTGATGGCTGGCATCCATGCCCATGCCGCCGGGCAGGATGAGGCGGCGCACGACGAAAACGCCGGCGATCAGCAGCAGCGCCAGCGGCGACTGACGCACCATCACCCGTGCATCGTCGCCCTCACCTTCTACGTGAAGACGCATCAGGCGCGATCGCTGCACGCCAATGGCGCCGCCGATCATGAAGCCGGCGGCAAGGCTGGCCCAACCCAAGGCGCTGGGCATCATCACGCTCAGCGCCAGGCAGACGATCGCCGACACGATCAGCGGCGATATCCAGAGGAGGGGGAGCCGGAGCGGGCGGGCCTTTTCCAGATTGCGGAAACGCCAGAGCATCACCGCACCGAAAATCACCAGCGGCAACCATGCCGCCGTACCGTTACCGGATCCCCCCATAACCTCAGCTACCCCCGAACTCGCTCAGCGAGGGCGTCGCCGGCTCACCCGGCGTACCCTGCCACACGAGCACTGGTTTGCGCGCCGCGAGCGTTTCGTCAAGACGGCGGCGCGGTGCGAAGTGCGGTGCGCTGTGGAGGCTTTGGTCGCCATCCTTGGCGCGCTGGGCAAGGCTGCGCAGCGAACCGATGAAGCGATCGAGGCCGGCCTTGCTTTCCGTCTCGGTCGGCTCGACCAGCATCGCGCCCTTCACCACCAGCGGGAAGTAGACCGTCATCGGGTGGAAGCCCTCGTCGATCAGGCCCTTGGCGATGTCCAGCGTGGAGAAGCCCTCGGCCAGACCGGCATCGCTGAACAGCGCCTCATGCATGCACGGGCCGCTCTTGGCGAACGGAGCCGGCAGCAGATCCTCGCACGAACGCAGGACGTAGTTGGCGTTGAGCACCGCGTCCTCGGCCACCTGGCGCAGACCGTCCGCGCCGTGGCTGAGGATGTAGGTCAGCGCGCGGGTGAACATGCCCATCTGGCCGTGGAAGGCGACCATGCGACCGAATGCCTGCGCATGGCCCTCACCGGCGTTTTCCTCTTCGACGAGGTGGACGCGGCCGTCTTCACCGCGGCTGACGAAGGGCAACGGCGCAAAAGGCGCCAGTGCTTCGGACAGCACGACCGGGCCGGCACCGGGACCGCCACCGCCATGCGGGGTGGAGAAGGTCTTGTGCAGGTTGATGTGCATGGCATCGACGCCAAGGTCACCGGGGCGAACCTTGCCGACGATGGCGTTGAAGTTCGCGCCGTCGCAATAGACGTAGCCGCCCGCTGCATGGACCGCGTCGCCGATCGCCTTCATCTCCGGCTCGAACAGGCCGCAAGTGTTCGGGTTGGTGATCATCACGCCCGCCACGTTCGGGCCCAGCTTGGCCTTCAGCGCCTCTACATCGACGCGGCCTTCGGGGGTCGCCGGGATCGACTGCACCTTGAAGCCCGCGAAAGCGGCGGTTGCCGGGTTGGTGCCGTGGGCGCTCTCAGGCACCAGCACGACATCGCGCTTTTCGCCACGCGCGTCGAGCGCGGCGCGGATGCAGAGCAAGCCGCACAGTTCGCCATGCGCGCCGGCCTTGGGGCTCATCGCCACCGAGGCCATGCCGGTCAGCGTGATCAGCCAGTCGGCCAGTTGCTCGATCACTTCCAGCGCGCCCTCGACCGTCTTCTGCGGCTGGAGCGGGTGAACGTCGGCAAAGCCCGGCAGGCGGGCCATCTTCTCGTTCAGGCGCGGATTGTGCTTCATCGTGCACGAACCGAGCGGGAACGGCCCGAGGTCGATCGCATAGTTCTGGCGCGACAGGCGGGTGTAGTGGCGCACGGTTTCCGGCTCGGTCAGGCCCGGCAGCGCCGGAGCCGACTTGCGCAGGAACTTCGACAGGCCGGCCGCCGCCGGACGGCTGGGCTTGTCGAGATCGACGCCGCACTTCTCGGACGAGCCGAGTTCGAAGCTGAGCGCTTCTTCCAGCATCAGGCCATAGTCGCCCGAGGCGGTCTTGCCAAAAGACCCCTTAGACTCCGTGCCCTCACCGGTCTCACCCATGCTGGGGCGCCAGCCGCTTGCGTTTACCGCGTTCATGCCAGCACTCCTTCAAGTTCACGGGCAAACACTTCGATATCCTCGTCGGTCACGGTCTCGGTCGCCGTTACCAGCAGGCCCTTGTGCAGATCGCTGTTCTCCGGGAACAGGCGGCCGAGCGAAACGCCGCCCAGCACCTTGCGATCGGCGAGGTCACGGACCACTTCGCGGGCGTCGCGCGTCAGCACGATCGTCGCCTCGTTGAAGTAGGCCTCGTTCAGCACCGTCACGCCCGGCACCTTGGCCAGACGTTCGATCAGGGTCTGCGCCTTGTCGTGGTTCACGGCAGCAAGCTGGGCCAAGCCTTCACCGCCCAGCAGGGTCAGGTGAATGCTGAAAGCCAGCGCGCAGAGGCCGGAGTTGGTGCAGATGTTGCTGGTCGCCTTCTCGCGGCGGATGTGCTGTTCGCGCGTGGAGAGCGTCAGGACGAAGCCGCGCTTGCCTTCGGCGTCCACGGTCTGGCCGCAGAGACGGCCCGGCATCTGGCGCACGAACTTCTCGCGGCAGCCGAACAGGCCCAGGTACGGGCCGCCGAACTGCAGGCCGACGCCGATCGACTGGCCTTCGCCCACGACGATATCGGCACCCAGCGCACCCGGCGCTTCGATCATGCCAAGCGCGACCGGCTCGGTGACGACGACCACCAGCAGCGCGCCCTTGGCGTGCGCGGCATCGGCAATCGCGGCGAGGTCCGGAATGCGGCCCATCACGTCCGGATACTGGACGACGACGCAGGAGGTCTTGTCGTCGATCTGGGCGATCACGGCAGCGTCATCAGCTTCAGCCACCAGTTCGGGCTTCAGCGAGACGATATCGTCCTCGGTGAACTTGGCCATCGTGCGCACCACTTCGGCGTAGTGCGGGTGCAGACCGCTCGACAGCACGGCGCGCGTCTTGCGGGTGACGCGGCTGGCCATCAGGATGGCTTCCCAGCACGCGGTCGAACCGTCGTACATCGATGCGTTGGCGATGTCGGTCCCGAACAGGCGCGCCACCTGCGTCTGGAACTCGAACAGCACCTGCAGCGTGCCCTGCGCGATTTCCGGCTGGTAGGGCGTGTAGGCGGTCAGGAACTCGCCGCGCTGGATCAGGTGATCGACCGAGGCCGGAACGTGATGGCGATAGGCGCCCGCGCCGATGAAGAACGGTGCGGTGCCGGCCGAAAGGTTCTTGGCCGCCAGAGCGGACATGTGCCGCTCCACTGCCATTTCGCTGGCGTGGGCAGGCAGGCCTTCGATCGGGCCGGACAGGCGGGCTTCGGCGGGAACGTCGACGAAGAGATCGTCAACGCTGGCGGCGCCGATGACGCCGAGCATCTCGGCACGGTCGGCCGGAGTCAGGGGAAGGTAGCGCATGGGGTTTCCTGCTTCATTGTCCTCCCGGCACGGAGAGGTGCCAGAGGGAATGGGGACCTGAAAAGGCTGACGGAGGGGATTCGCGGCCTAGCGCGACTGTCACGCCTGGAGGCGAGTCCCCTCCACCGTCCTGCGGACGGTCCCCCTCCCCGTTTCGGGGAGGACTGGACGTCAGAGGCTTTCGACATATTCCTTGTAGGCCGCCTCATCCATCAGCGCTTCCAGTTCGGAAGCGTCCGACAGGGTGATGCGGAACAGCCAGCCGCCGACTTCGGCATCGGTGTTCACCAGTTCAGGCTGGTCGGCCAGAACTTCGTTGGCTTCGGCGATGATGCCCGAAACCGGGGTATAGACGTCCGAAGCAGCCTTCACCGAATCGACCACGGCAACCGAGTCACCCTTGTCGAAGGTCGCGCCTTCGGCGGGCAGATCGACGAAGGTGATGTCGCCCAGCTGGCCCTGTGCGTAATCGGTAATGCCCACGGTGCCGAGGTCACCCTCGATTTCGATCCACTCGTGTTCCTGCGAGAAATAACGGGTCATGGGAGAATTTCCTCAGCGGTGATAGCGGTTGGGGACGAAGGGCATGGCTGCGACTGTGGCGTCGAGCTTTTTGCCCCGCATTTCGATGGAAAGGGCCGTGCCGTCCGCAGCAAGCGCCGCGTCGACATAAGCCATGGCGATGGGATGCTGGAGCGAGGGCGAGAAACCGCCCGACGTCACCACGCCCACTTCCTGTTCGCCATGGAAAACCTTGGCGCCTTCGCGCGCGGCCTGACGGCCTTCGAGCTTCAGCCCGATGCGCTTCTGTGCGGTGCCCTCGGCGAAATCGCGCTGGACGCGCACTGCACCGGGGAAGCCGCCTTCCAGGCGGCGGCGCTTGTTGATGCCGAAAGCGAGGCCGGCTTCGACCGGGCCGCGCTCGGGGTCCATATCGTGGCCATAGAGCGGCAGGCCGGCTTCAAGACGCAGCGAATCGCGCGCACCAAGGCCGATCGGCTTCACTTCGGGCTGGGCCAGCAGCAGGTCGGCCACATCGGCCGCGGCTTCGCCGGGGATCGAGATTTCGAAGCCGTCTTCACCGGTGTAGCCCGAGCGGCTGATCCAGGCATCGACCCCGCCCAGCGTGAAACGGCCGCCCTTCATGAAGGTCAGCGCCGAAAGCGGGTATTCACCCTCGGCCACGCGTTCCAGCGCAGCGAAGGCCTTGGGGCCCTGCAGCGCCAGCAGCGCACGATCGTCGAGGTGGTTCAGCGTGATGTCATCCGGCAGATATTCGCGCAGCGTGCCGATATCGTCCCACTTGGTGGCGCCGTTGACGACCAGATAGAAGCCGCCCGGCCAGCGCGCGACCATCAGGTCGTCCAGAATGCCGCCGTTCTCGTCCAGCAGCAACGAATAGCGCACCGCGCCCAGCTTCAGCGTGGAGAGGTCGATCGGCAGCGCGGCTTCCAGCGCGGGCTCGACATCGGTCTGCGCGTCTTCCTCGCCAGTGACCAGCAGCTGGCCCATGTGGCTGACGTCGAACAGGCCGGCGTTCTCGCGCGTCCAGAGGTGCTCGGCCATGATGCCCTCATATTGGACGGGCATCATGTAACCGGCGAATTCGACCATGCGGCCGCCATGATCGCGGTGCCAGCCATCCAGCGGCAGCAGCATCGGGGCCAGCTCTTCGGGTTCCTGATCGGAATCGGAAATCGGGTATTCGCTCAAGACATGACTCCGCACAGTTCGGCACACCATTCCAGGTGCCCCCTCTGTCACGGAAACCTGAGAGCTTCCCTCGACAAGCCCATGACAGGCAGGCCAAAGTTACACCGTCGGCGGCCTCAATCCCGATGGGAATGAGACACTTTCCAGAGTCTCGCTATCGACTGGGCGCGGTCCTTTTGCCTGAGAGATTCCGGGGCGGTTGCTCCTTCGGCGCCCACCTTTCCGCATGTGCGAATCGGCAGGTCTCTCCCGCGCTGTCAGCGATGGCTTGACCCTTGGTTGAGGCTTGCGTTTGAGTCAACGCCAGTTGCGCTGCGGTGCGGCACTATTTCCACGGGCGGAGGGATCGGTCGCCCTTCAGTCCCCTGCCCGGCGCAGTATCCGCATCATCGCATCGTTCTCGTGAATGAAGCGCCCGCGCGTCTTCTCCGCGCTCAAAGCGAAGATCACTTCGGCAAGGCGGCGGACGGAGATCGAGCGGTACTTCGAAAAGCGGCCGTGCAGCACGATCGCATCCGCCACCGGATTGAGCACTTGCGCCAGGCTTTCCAGCGGGCGGCTCTCCTCACGATGGCCGCGCAGCAGGCCCGGGCGCAGGATGTCCAGCCGGCGGAAGCCCAGCTTGTAGACGGCATCCTCGATATCGCCCTTGGTGTGCAGATAGAGGTTGCGGCTGGCCCGGTCGGCGCCGACCGAGGAGACGAGGATGACATGCTCGATCCCCGCCGCGCGCGCGGCTTTGGCCGTTTCCAGCACAAGATCGTAGTCCACGGCGCGAAACGCCTCGTCACTGCCGGCCGCCTTGCGCGTGGTGCCCAGTGCACAGACCAGCACTTGCGCCTGCGCCGCGGCGATCAGCGTGGGCCAATCGGCCGTCTCGCCCACCAGCACTTCCAGTTGTGCGCCTTCGGGCAGCGGCACCTCGCGCCGGGCCACGCCGATCACGCGCACGTCGCTGCGGCCGATGCTGCCGGCGATCACCGCCTGCCCGACCAGACCGCTTGCCCCGACAAGGCAGAGCCGGCGCGCCTCAGACATTGCGCAGCCCTTCCGGCGTCGATCCGTAGATCTGCGCGTGGCAGGCGATGGCGTAGCGGTCGGTCATGCCGGCGATATAGTCGGCGATGTGGCGGCTGCGCTCCGGCTCATGGCGCGGCAGGCCGTCGATCCAGCTTTCCTCCATCAGCACCGGCTCCTGCGAATAGGCGGCGTAGAGTTCGGCCAGCAGCGCCCGCGCGCGACGCGCGGTTTCCAGCTGCTCGGGGTGGTAATAGAGCTTCTCGTACATGAAGCGCTTGAAGGCACGCTCGCCCTCCTCCACTTCGGGCGAGAAGGTGACGAGCTGGCGGCCGGCGGTGCGCACATCATGCACGCTTTCGATGCCGATCAGGTTGGCCTTGGTCTGCGCCAGCAGGTCGTTGACCATGAAACCGATCTGGCTGCGGATCAGTTCGGCCAGCTGGCGGCTGCGCGCGACGCCGGGGAAGCGCCGCTCCACCTCGCGCCAGCGGTCGGTCACGAAGGGGTGCGCCAGCAGTTCGTCCAGATCAAGGAAGCCGGCGCGCAGGCCATCGTCGATATCGTGGTTGTCGTAGGCGATATCGTCCGACAGCGCAGCCACTTGCGCCTCCAGCGAGGCGTAGGAGCCGAGTTCGAGGTTGTAGGCCGCATCGAGTTCGCCCAGCGCCCAGTTCGGGTTGGAAACCGGCCCGTTGTGCTTGGCCAGCCCCTCCAGCGTCTCCCACGTCAGGTTCAGCCCGTCATGCTCGCAATAGGGGCTTTCGATCCGCATCAGCGTGCGCAGGCAATTGGCGTTGTGGTCGAACCCGCCCGCCTTGTGCAGCGCGGCGTCCAACGCCTCTTCCCCCGCATGGCCGAACGGCGGATGGCCGATATCATGGGCCAGGGCCAGCGCCTCGGTCAGATCCTCATCCAGCCGCAGCAGCCGCGCGATCACGCGGGCGACTTGCGCCACTTCCAGGCTGTGCGTCAGCCGTACGCGATAGTGATCGCCATCGGGCGCGATGAAGACCTGCGTCTTGTAGCGCAGGCGGCGGAAAGCGATGGAGTGGACGATGCGATCGCGATCGCGCTGGTACGCGCTGCGCGGACCGCGCGTGCCGCCGTCCTCGACCGGATATTCACGCCCGCGCGTGCGGGCCGGATCGGATGCATAAGGGGCGAGGGTCAAGCTTGGTCTATCCCGAAGTAGGAATTTCTTGCCGCCCCCTAGAGCATTTTCACTGCCGGAGGAAACACCAGACTCGCAGCAGCATCATTGCGGCAGATTCAATGGGCTAGGCCCGTCTTGCACAATGCGGCGGAGGTGGTGGTGACAAGGATCACTTCCCGATCGTCCACCGACTTCACGGCGCGGATCCAGGCGCCCAGCGTGGGCTTTTCACCCTCCAGCTTTTGCAGCTTCACGATCTGGATCAGGCTGAGCCGCTTCATCATCCGCTTGGTCATGCAGGTGGCAACACGGTTGGACATGCCGTTTTCCACCAAGGCGGAGTGCAGGCGCCAGGCCGCATAGAAATGGGCGCCCACCACCAGCACCACGACCAGACCGACGAGCAACAGGATTCGCTTGAGAATACGCATGTGCCGCGGCTTAGCGATCGTTTGGAAATCCGGCCATAGCCGGATTTGCGGCGCCTCCCCCCTCCTCCAAATGCCCTTCAGGGCGCTTTCAAACAAATGGCTTCAATCCGCCAGCGCCTTGTTGATGTCCTCGACCATCTTCTTGGCATCGGCCAGCAGCATCATCGTCTGGTCCATGTAGAACACGTCGTTGTCGACGCCGGCATAGCCCACGCCGCCCATCGATCGCTTCACGAAGAAGATCGTCTTGGCCTTCTCCACGTCGAACACCGGCATGCCGTAGATCGGCGACGACTTGTCGGTGCGTGCGGCGGGGTTCACCACGTCGTTCGCGCCGATGATGAAGGCCACGTCGCACTGCGCGAACTCGCCGTTGATGTCCTCCAGCTCGAAGACTTCGTCATAGGGAACGTTGGCTTCGGCCAGCAGCACGTTCATGTGGCCGGGCATACGACCTGCCACCGGGTGGATCGCGTACTTCACGTTGACGCCGTGCTTCTTCAGCAGGTCCGCCATCTCGCGCAGCACGTGCTGGGCCTGCGCCACCGCCATGCCGTAGCCGGGGATGATGATGACATTCTCCGCCTCCTGCATCAGGAACGCCGCATCCTCTGCAGATCCGCGCTTCCACGGGCGCTGCTCCTTGGCCTCGCCGCCGGATCCGCCGCCGTTGTCCGCCCCGAAGCCACCGGCGATCACCGAGATGAAGCTGCGGTTCATCGCCTTGCACATGATGTAGCTGAGGATCGCACCGGATGAGCCCACCAGCGCGCCGGTGATGATCATCGCCGTGTTGTGCAGCGTGAAGCCCATCGCCGCCGCCGCCCAGCCCGAATAGGAATTGAGCATGGAGACGACCACCGGCATGTCCGCGCCGCCGATCGGGATGATCAGCAGGAAACCGATGGCGAAGCTCAGCGCCACGATGCCCCAGAACAAGTGCGGCGTGTTCCAGTGGAACAGGCTGACCAGCACGACGATGGCCACCAGCGCACCCAGATTGATCACATGCCGCGCCGGCAGCAGGATCGGCGCGCCGCTCATGTTGCCGTTGAGCTTGGCGAACGCGATGACCGAACCGGAGAAGGTGATGGCACCGATGGCGACGCCCAGCCCCATCTCGATGCGGCTGCCTTTCAGAATGTCCAGCCCGCCCGCGTCCAGAATGCCGAAGGCTGCTGGGTTGTAATAGGCGGCCACGCCCACCAGCACCGCTGCAAGCCCGACCAGCGAGTGAAACGCGGCGACAAGCTGCGGCATCGCGGTCATCTGGATCTTGCGAGCGATCACGAAACCGATGCCGCCACCGATGGCGATGGCCACGACGATTTCCGGCAGGCTGGCGATCTCATGCGTCAGCAGCGTCGTCACCACGGCGATAGCCATGCCGACCATGCCATAGCGATTGCCCCTGCGGCTGGTCGCGGGCGAGGAAAGCCCGCGCAGCGCGAGGATGAAGCAGATACCGGCAATCAGGTAGGCAACCGCCACCCAGGGGTTCACGGCGTGCGCCTCCATCACTTCACCTCCCTGGAGGCGAGGCCAGAGGCAGGTTTATCCTTCTTCTTGTACATCGCCAGCATGCGCGCGGTGACGGCAAAGCCGCCGAAGATGTTGATGCTGGCCAATACGACCGCGCCCAGCCCCAGCCACTTGGCCAGCGGCGAGCCCGAAGCCGCACTCGCCACCAGCGCACCGACGACGATCACCGAGGAGATCGCGTTGGTCACCGCCATCAGCGGCGTGTGCAAGGCCGGGGTTACCGACCAGACGACGTAGTAGCCCACGAAACAGGCCAGTACGAAGATCGAGAGGATCGAAACGAAATCCATGCCCTTACTTGTCCTCCCCGGCACGGGGAGGGGGACCGTCCGCAGGACGGTGGAGGGGATTGGCCGCCCGCGCGACGATCGCTTCGGCAGTGCCGACCGCATCCGCCAGCACGCGCGAAGCCGATACCCTCAAGACCCTGAACCCGTTTTCCTTGATGAATCGATCGCGCTCCACATCGCGCGCGGGATTTTCGCCCATGTCATGGGCGCTGCCGTCAACTTCGACCACTAGCCTTGCATTCAGGCAGCAGAAGTCCACGATATATGGCCCGATCGGATGCTGACGTCGGAACTTGAAACCACCCCGTCGTTGGCGCAGCTCTTGCCACAGCGCAACTTCAGGCTTTGTCATTGCCCGGCGTAAATCGCGGGCCCGGCTCACCGCGGCGCGTGGTGTAAACCGCGAATCCCCTCCACCGCGCTGCGCGGGGTCCCCCTCCCCGTTCCGGGGAGGACAGGGCCTCGCCATACTCACCCCAGCAGCCTCTCGTTTACCACCTTGCCGCCTTGCGTCAGGCGGATGGCATTGCCGATTTCCTCGTCAAGCACAGGCCTGCCCTGCTCCTTGTCCCAGAAGGCCGAGACGAAGTTGAACAGGTTCCGCGCGAACAGCGCCGACGCATCGGCCGGAAGGTGCGCGGGCGTGTTGGAATAGCCGACGATCTTCACGCCGTGCCGCACCACTACCTGATCCGCTTCCGAACCCTCAACATTGCCGCCCTGCGCCACCGCCAGGTCAAAGATCACGCTGCCCGGCTTCATCGTCGCGATCTGCGCGTCGGTGATCAGGCGCGGCGCGGCGCGGCCGGGGATCAGCGCGGTGGTCACCACGATGTCCTGCTTGGCAAGGTGGCCGGACACCAGCTCGGCCTGCGCCTTCTGGTATTCCTCGCTCATTTCGGTGGCGTAGCCGCCCGAACCCTCACCCTCGATCCCCGCAACGCTTTCGACGAAGATCGGCTTCGCCCCCAGCGAGAGGATCTGCTCCTTCGTGGCGGAGCGCACGTCCGTCGCCGAAACTTGCGCACCAAGGCGGCGGGCGGTGGCGATGGCCTGCAATCCGGCGACGCCCACGCCCATGACGAAGCACTTGGCCGCCGTTACCGTGCCGGCCGCCGTCATCATCATAGGAAAGGCGCGGCCATAGAGGTTGGCGGCAACCAGCACCGCCTTGTAGCCGGAAAGGTTCGATTGGGAGGACAGGATATCCATCGACTGCGCGCGGGTGATGCGCGGCATGAATTCCATCGCCAACGCTTCCAGCCCCGCAGCCGCGTAAGCGTCTACACGCGGACGGCTGCCGAAAGGATCCAGCCCGGCGACCACCCATGCCCCCGGCTTCACGGCCGAAAGCAACGCCGCATCCGGCCCTTGCACGCCGAAAACGATATCCGCCCCCGCCGTAACCTGCCCCACCGGGCCGACTTCGGCACCGACAGCAGCATAGTCCGCATCGGAAATGCTGGCAGCCAGCCCCGCGCCGCTTTCCACGGCAACGGTGGCGCCAAGCGCGATGAGTTTCCTGACGGTCTCCGGCGTGGCCGAGACCCGCGTTTCACCCGCCGCCCGTTCTTTCAGGACGGCGAAGCGCGTTGCGCCCGCCACTGGCGGATCAGCGCGCGATGATGCCGACGACGATCGCCACGATCACCACGATGGCACCCGTGCCCCAGGTCGCGGCCTTGATGAAGCTGTTGTAGGTTTCGGTCGCAACCTTGATGTCGGTGCCGGAAGCCATCGATCGTATCCCCTGTGGTTGTTCTTGCGCGATCGCATGATACGATCGCCTTGAATTCTTTCGCTTGGTCTAACCGGGCAAGGCAGGTCGCTCAAGTGGCAAGCTATCGCCCCTGTCACTTGTTTCAGGCGATTTCGGATCGTTCAGGCGATCGAAGCATGTCTGCTGGGGCTATGAAGCGGATCGGTTCCACGGGGCGGACGCTTAATTTCGTCTTTACTGGTTTGCCCTAAGCAGCTTAGGTCAAGAGCAGGAGGCGATGTAGCAGGCGTGACAATGGCGGAACCAGAACAGCGCCTCCTCATGCTGATCGACGACGAACCTGCGCAAAGCCGCCTGATTTCGGCACTGGCAGCGCGCGAAGGGTGGCGAACGTTGATCGCGCGTGATCCGGAGACGGCGATCGCCACGCTCGGCACGCGGCAGGGCATGCAGCTTTCCGCGATCATCCTGGACCAGTGGGTGCCCGGCGAAGATGCCTGCGCGCTGATTGCCGAGTTGAAATCGCGCCGCCCGGCGCTGCCGATCCTGATGCTTACCGCCAATACCTCACCCCTGTTGGCGGTGGAGGCGATGCGCGCGGGGGCGACCGACTATCTGGTCAAGCCCATCGCGCCGGACCGGCTGATGCACGCCCTGCGGTCCGCCACCACGCGGGAGGCTCCGCGTGACGAACTGGCGCCGCTGACCGAAAAGATGCCCTCCAACCCCGACTTCGAATCGATGATCGGGGCCTCTCCCAATTTCCGCAAGGCGCTGGCCGTCGCCGCCAAGGCCGCGCGCGGGCATGGGCACCTGCTGGTGGAAGGCGAAAGCGGAACCGGCAAGGAAGTGTTGATCCGCGCCGTCCACGCCGCCAGCCCACGCGCGCGCAATCCGCTGCGGCTGGTCAATATCGGCGGACTGGCCGCCAACTCCATCGAATCCAACCTGTTCGGGCATGAGAAAGGCGCCTTTCCCGGTGCGTTCGAACGGCAGATCGGCGCGTTGCAGCACTGCGACGGCGCCACCCTGGCGCTGGACGAGATCGACCGCCTGCCGATGAGCGTGCAGGAACGTCTGCTCGAATCGATCCGCAAAAGCGACGTTCGCCCCGTAGGCGCGCGCCATTCGTTCCGCATCGACTTGCGCATCATCGCCGCCAGCAACATGCCGCTGCAGGACCTTGTCGATGCCGGCGAATTCCTGCCCGAACTGCTGGAGGCGCTGGCACCCACCAAGGTGGAACTGCCGCCCTTGCGCGAACGGTCGGGCGATATTCCCGCCCTCACCCGCTTCTTCCTGGCCCGCATCGGCGAGCAGCCGGGACTGCGCGAACTGGGCATCACCGATGGCGCACTGTCGCTGCTGGCGGCTTACGACTGGCCCGGCAACGTGCGGCAATTGCAGGCGGTGCTGTTCCGCGCGGCGGTGTTCTGCGATGGCGACGCGCTGACTTCGGACGATTTTCCGCAGCTTCTCTCCATCCTCGGCTCCGGCCCCGCCACGGTGGCGGGCAATCCGCGGCAGGAGAGTTCCGGCGTGATGCTCTACACGCCCGACGGCCATCTGCGCCCGCTGGAAGAGATCGAGGCGGACGTGATCCGCCTTGCCATCGGCCTCTACCGCGGCCGCATGACCGAAGTGGCGCGGCGGCTGGGGATCGGGCGCTCCACGCTCTATCGCAAGCTGACCGAACTCGGCATCGACAACGCGGCCTGACATAATAGACGACCCCGGAGCCGTGGCTCCGAGGTCGCCGCCCCTTGCGGGGCTGCCCCCAAGGGGAAATGGGGTTACAGGCTTTCCAGATAGACCTGCGGCACGCGGTAGCCGCGCTTGGCCATATACTTCACGTACTTGCCGCGCTCCTGGAACAGTTCGCTGGCGTATTCGCTGTAGGCGTCGCGCAGGTCCTCGATATCGGTGGCGTGGCGCAGATCGCTGGCGAGTTCCTTGCGGGTCTCGTTCACGTTGATGCGGTAATCGTACCACTTGCTGTTCTGCACGCCGCCGATCGGGCTCTGGATGATGCGGGCTTCCTCACCGCGCGCCACTTCCTTCTCGTACATCGTCGGGACCGCAATCGCGGCACCGGCCGGAACAAGGGCCATCGCAACGAGGGCGCTGCGGAAAAACGTCTTCTTCATGGGACTTCTCCCTTCGCTTTCGTGTGGTGGGTTCGAGGGAGAAACGAACCCACCCGCATTTTTCGTCATGCCAAGAGACGAACCGGGTCATGTAGCGGACGATCCGAAATGGTTTTGGATCATGCGTTTACGCGTAAACACAACCCGCACGCCGGTTCATCCGGGCGCAAGGAGCGGTTCATCGGCCAGCCAGTTTTGTCGCTGGCGATCAGCGCGGCAGTTGTGCGAAATCCGTCAGCGCCGCATCCCGCAGGCCGCGCCAGACGTGGACCGCCTGCACCGTTTCGCGCACGTCGTGCACGCGCAGGATGTGCGCGCCGGCGTCCATGGCCTTGATCGCCAGCATCAGCGATCCGCCCAGCCGGTCATGCGCCGCCGCTTCGTTGGAAAGCGCGCCGATCATCCGCTTGCGGCTGGCGCCCACGTAGAGCGGGTGGCCCAGCGCGTGGAACAAGGCCAGGCCGTTCATCAGCGCCAGGTTCTCCGCCACCGTCTTGCCGAAGCCCACGCCGGGATCGAGCAGGATGTTCTCAGGCCGCACACCTGCTGCCAGGCATTCGTCCCGGCGCTGTTCCAGCCAGTCGTAGACGTCCAGCACGACATCGGCGTAATCGCCGTTGGAATGAAGGTCGTCCGCCTTGCCCGGCGCGTGCATCAGCACCACCGGCGCGCCGGAAGCCGCTGCGAGTTCAAGGCTGCGCGGGTCGTAGCGCAGGGCCGAAACGTCGTTGATAATGTGCGCGCCCGCCGCCAGTGTCGCTTCCATCACGGCCGGGCGACGCGTGTCGACGCTGATCGCCGCGCCCATCGCCACAAGCTGCTGGACCATCGGCACCACGCGCTTGATCTCGTCCCCTTCCCACACCGCACCGGCGCCGGGTCGGGTGGATTCGCCGCCCACGTCGATCATCGCCGCCCCCGCTTCCAGCATGGCGGCGGCATGCGAGAAGGCAGTGTCCGGCTTGTCGAGGAACGAGCCGCCGTCGGAGAAGCTGTCCGGCGTCATGTTGAGAATGCCCGCGACTTGCGGCTGTTCAAGGCGGATGGTGCGTTCGCCACATTGAAGCGGCGGGTGAATCTTCTTGAAATTGGCCCACTGCCTCTGCGCGACGTCCGCCAGATCGGCCGGAAGCGCCGCCAGCGCGGCAGGCACGTCCTGCGCGCCCAGCCGCTCGCGAGAGATTACCTTGCCATTCTCGCGCACGATCAGGGCAAATCGACTGGCCCAGACCAGCGATCCAGCAAGGCGGACGGCCTCGCCCTCCTCGCTCTGCGGGCTTTGGGCGAAGGCGATGGGCTGGAGGTAGATCTTGCGAGTCATGAGCGGGCCCTTAGCGATTGCGCGGGCCACGCAGAACAGGTTTCGAGGTCCTGCCCATCACCTCTGGCTAAACTTCAGCTTCAGCTTCAGCGCCTTCCCCTCACCCGTCATCCTGAACTCGTTTCAGGATCCATCGGGCAGCGAAGGCCAAAGGGTTGTGGTCGCAAGCCGATATCTCGGTCTACTGTCTCATCCCTCGGCACAGGCTGAGGGATGGATCCTGAAACAAGTTCAGGATGACGAGGGCGGGATGGGGGCGGGGTGGGGACGCGGTCCCGCCCGCTCCCTCACCGAGCCCGATCAGGGCTCGGTAGCGAGAATGTAGAGCTGGCGGATCGCGTCGATCGGCTTGACCTTGCCTTCGTGCTCCAGGTGCCAGAACGTCCAGCCGTTGCACGACGGCGCTTCCTGCAGTTCCTTGCCCAGCCCGTGGATCGAACCCGTGGCCTTGTCGGCCACCAGCGAACCATCGGCGCGCACCACGGCGCGGAAGCGGTTCTTCTTGTCCGAAAGCACGGTGCCCGGCGCGATCCAGCCGGTTTCGATCAGGGTGCCGAACGCCACCTTGGGCGCGGTGCGCTTCGACTGCATGGTCTTCAGCGCGCTTTCGTCCAGCGGCAGCGCCATTTCGATGCGTTCCAGTGCGGCGTCGCGATAGTCGCCCTCACGCTCGCAGCCGATCCACTCGCGGCCGAGGCGCTTGGCGACGGCGCCGGTGGTGCCGGTGCCGAAGAACGGGTCGAGCACGACGTCGCCCTCATTGGTGGTGGCCAGCATCACGCGATAGAGCAGCGATTCAGGCTTCTGCGTCGGATGAACCTTGCGGCCGCCCTTCTTCAGACGTTCCGCACCGTTGCAGATCGGCAGAACCCAGTCCGAACGCATCTGCAGTTCGTCGTTCAGCGTCTTCATCGCGCGATAGTTGAAGGTGTACTTCGACTTTTCACCCATCGACGCCCAGATCAGCGTCTCATGCGCGTTGGTGAAGCGGGTGCCCTTGAAGTTCGGCATCGGATTGGCCTTGCGCCACACGATGTCGTTCAGGATCCAGAACCCCATGTCCTGCATGATCGCGCCAAGGCGGAAGATGTTGTGGTACGAACCGATCACCCACAGCGAACCCTCGGGCTTGAGCACGCGGCGCGCTTCGGTCAGCCAGTCACGCGTGAACTGGTCGTAGGCGGCGAAGCTGGAGAACTTGTCCCAATCGTTGGTCACGGCATCCACGTGGCTGCCGTCCGGACGCGAAAGGTCGCCGCCAAGCTGAAGGTTGTACGGCGGATCCGCGAAGACCATGTCGACGCTGGCGTCGGGAATAGTGCGCATCGCTTCGATGCAGTCGCCCGGGATGATCTGGCCGAGGGGCAGCAGTTCCTTCGGCGTCGGCGCGGGTGCGCGAGCGCGGATCTTCTGCTTGACGAGTAGCTGGCCCATGTTTGCTCCGGGGAATTTGAACTGTGGATTGACTCCCCAATGAGTCTTTCACGATTCACCGTCAAGCCGCGACTCGCCGGATTCCCTTGTGATTCACGTGTTCAGCAGTATGGAACAAAACGAATCCAACACAAGATATCGAGTCAGGAGGGATTCGCGGGACTCAACATCTTGGGGTTGGCGACTCGCCAGAGTCAGCCAAATTTTTTTATCAACACGAGTCCTGTGCGAAATGCACAGTTGTGTGTTTGAATGACCCCGAACGCTGACCGGGCTGCCATGATTCAAATCGGCCCGTAGTCCACGCCGGTCATCTGGACACTCACGTCCCACAGCCTGCGCGCGGCATCGGGATCGATCGCGGTCGGCTTGCGCTTTGCCACGCCTGACGGTCCGGAAACCTCGCCCATCTTCTGCGGGCCATAGTACTGGCCGGGCTCCACTGCGTCGGTCGCCGCCTGCAGCGTGGGCCACGCGCCCTGCGCCGCGCTGTTGAGCATCCAGCCGACCAGCGGGAACATGGCCCGAAAGGCCAGCCAGTGCCGGCCCAGCTCGGTGGAGGCAACGCCCGGATGGCAGGCCACCGCCGTTACCGGCGAGCCCGCCGCACGCAGGCGCCGATCCAGTTCGAACATGTGCAGCAGGTTCATCAGCTTGCTGTCGCCATAGCGCTGGGAGCGGTTGTAGCTGCGATGCGCGTCCAGATCGTTCCAGTCGATATTGCCGCGCCGGTGGGCAAGGCTGGCCGTGATTACCACGCGCCCACCCTGCACTTGCGCCAGCTTGCCCAGCAGCAGCCCGGTCAGCGCGAACGTGCCCAGATGGTTCACGCCGAACTGCAGTTCGTGCCCCTGCACCGTGCGCTGAAGCGGCGGCATCATGACGCCCGCGTTGTTCACCAGCACATCCAGCCGGGGCTCATCGCGCGCGACGATGGCGGCGCATTCGCGCACGCTGGCAAGGTCCGCCTGATCGAGCGGCACGAACGAAAGGTTCGCGCCCGACACTTCCAGGCGGATGTTCTCCATCGCCTGCCGCGCCTTCTCCTCGCTGCGACAGGCCAGCAGCACGCGCGCGCCACCTGCGGCCAGCACTTTCGTCGTTTCATAACCCAGCCCGGTGTTGGCGCCGGTGACGAGGAAGCACTTGCCGGCCTGCCCGGTCACGTCCGCAGCAGTAAATCCCTTCAAAGTGCCATCTCCAACTGGGCGACCGGCGCGAAACTGCGGCGGTGGTGAACGGTGGGGCCATGCAGGCGCAGTGCCTCAAGATGCTGGGCAGTGCCGTAGCCGGCATTGCGTTCCCAGCCATAATTCGGGTGGACCAGCGCCAGATCGCGCATCAGCCGGTCGCGATGTTCCTTGGCAATGATCGAGGCGGCGGAAATGCACGGCTCCACCGCGTCGCCACCGACGATGGCGCGGGCGTTCCAACGCCATTCCGCCGTGCGGCCGTGCGGCGTCATGTTGCCGTCGATCAGGACTTCGTGCGGATCTTCGCCCAGCTGATCGCACAGCGCGGCAACGGCGCGGGTCATCGCCAGCATGGTCGCACCGAAAATGTTGATCCGGTCGATCTCTTCCACGTCCACCACGCCCACCGCCCAGCGGCAGCGGCGCTTTATCGTCGTTTCCAGTTCGGCCCGGCGCTTGCCGGAAAGCTTTTTGGAATCATCGAGTCCCGACGGCCGGGGCTTGCACAGCACGACCGCGCCCGCCACAACCGGACCCGCCAGAGGGCCACGCCCCGCCTCGTCCACTCCGATAACGAGGCGGCCAACAGGGGATGAAATCGACGTGACCAAAAAGCTAGCCTCCAGACTTTTCCTTGTGGCGGTATCGCCCGTCGCTATCGCACTCGCAAGCTGCGGATCGGCAGCCTCCGGGGATAAGGCTGCGGCCACCGGCGGAACGCCATTCAAGGTCTCGCAAGTCGCCTCGTTCGACGAGCCTTGGGCGATGGATATCGACAAGGCCACCGGGGCGATGATCGTCACCGAGAAAAAAGGCAAGATCCGCCTGCGCCTGGCCAATGGCACGATGGGCGAAGTGAGCGGCGCGCCGACTGTCGCCTATGGCGGTCAAGGCGGGCTTGGCGACGTGATCTTCGCACCCCCTCAAGTCCAATCGGGCCAGACCGGCAAGACGCTCGACGGCCGCGTGGTTTACCTGAGCTGGGCCGAGGCAGGCGATGGCGACACGCGCGGCGCGGCGGTGGGCAAGGGCACCCTGTCCTGCCCGCAACCCGCAAGCTGCTCGCTCCAGGGGCTCAACGTAATCTGGCGGCAGGTGCCCAAGGTGACCGGAGAAGGCCACTATTCGCATCGTCTGGTGTTCTCGCCCGATGGCAAGTACCTGTTCGTCAGTTCGGGTGAGCGGCAGAAGTTCACGCCCGCGCAGGATCTGGGCACCAACCTTGGCAAGATCGTGCGCCTGCTGCCGGACGGCACGCCAGCGCCGGGCAATCCTTATGCGGACAAGCCGGCGCCCACGAACCAGATCTGGTCTTACGGCCACCGCAATGTCCTTGGCCTGGTGTTCGACGACAAGGGGCGGCTCTGGGATCTGGAGCATGGCCCTGCCGGCGGGGACGAGATCAATCTGGTGAAGCCGGGCCAGAACTACGGCTGGCCGCTGGTTTCGGATGGCGACAATTATGACGGCACGCCGATCCCGCGCCACAAGACGCGGCCGGACCTTGCCGCCCCGGCGATCAGCTGGAACCCGGTGATCGCTCCGGGCGACTTCATCTTCTACACCGGCCAGCAGTTCCCGCAGTGGAACGGCCAGTTCCTGATCGCCTCGTTCAGCGTGCCCGGCCTCGTCCGCGTGCGGATCGACGGCGAGAAGGCGGTGGAGGAAGCGCGTTACCCGCTCGACAATCGCATTCGTGAGATCCAGCAGGGCCTCGACGGGTCGATCTGGCTGCTGGAGGATGGCCCCGCGCCCGATTCCGGCCACTTGCTGCATCTGACGCCGAACGGCTAATCCGACATTAGCCGAATTGAATCGACAAAGGCGCGCGCCAATCCTATCGGCGCGCGCCATGTCCGAAACCGTCCCCGACACCGCCACTCTGATCCCGCTCGACAATGTCGATCCCGCGCTCGTCGAAGCGCTGCTCGACCGTGCGTTCGAGCCGGAACGACACAAGCGCACCGCCTACAAGGTGCGTGAGGGGACCGATTGGCTGCCCGGCCTGTCCTTCGCCGCGCTCGACAGTGACGAGATGCTGGTCGGTTCGATCCAGTGCTGGCCGGTGGCGCTCACCGATCCGGACGGCCGCGCGCATCCGCTGATCATGGTCGGCCCGGTGGCCGTGCTGCCCGAATTGCAGGGCCAGGGTTTTGGAAAGGCGCTGGTCTCGGCCAGCCTTGCCGGGATCGACGCCCGCGCGCCGCTGCCGCAAGTGCTGATCGGCGATCCGGACTATTACGCCCGCTGGAGCTTCACCAGCGAGGCCACTTCCGGCTGGAGCCTGCCCGGCCCGTTTGCGCAGCATCGCCTGCTGGTGCGCAGCGAGAATCCCGCCGTCCTCCCGCGCGAGGGCATGCTGGGGCCTTGGCTGTGATAAGAACGCGCCGATAATTTCCCTGCTCGCGTTAAATCGCGGGAAGATCCCGGCTGGACCTTGGCGCGCGAGCCCCTATCTGGCATCGCGAAGCCATGCCTTATGATGTGCCGCCCGATCTGAACGCCCTGACGCTGGCCGAAGCGGCCGAGCTGGTGGCCGCGCGCAAGCTGCCGCCGGTCTCCGAATGGTCGCCGGCCCAGACGGGCGACAGCGAAATGCGCATCCTGGCGGACGGGCGCTGGTTCCATCAGGGCGGCGAAATCCGCCGTCCCGCCATGGTCCGCGCCTTCGCCTCGCTGCTGCTGCGCGACGATGCGGGGCAGCACTGGCTGGTCACGCCTGCCGAGAAGCTCTCGATCGAAGTGGAGGACGCCGCCTTCATCGCCACCGATGTGCGCGCGGAAGGCGATGCGCTGGTCTTCCGCCTCAACACCGACGATATCGTCATCGCCGGCCCGGATCACCCGATCCGCAGTGAAGGCGATCCCGAAACCCCTGCCTTCTATCTTGCCGTGCGCAACGGCACCGAAGCCCGCCTCAACCGCAGCACTTACGGCCAGCTTGCCGAGATCGCGCTTTCGGGTGGCGGCCTGACAGTGACGAGCCAGGGCGCGACATTCGATCTGGTGCCCGCATGAGCCTGCTGTTCGACCGCCTGCGCCCCCGCTTCGACGCCGCGCATCGCAACGCCCCGCCCGAACTCTGGCTGGACCCGCGCATCGACGAGATTCCGGAATTCAAGCCCGCCGCCGTGCTGGTGACGCTGACCGAGCGTGACAAGCCCGGCACGCTGCTGCTCCACCGCCCCTCCACCATGCGCGCGCACCCCGGCCAGATCGCTTTCCCCGGCGGGCGGCTGGACGATGGCGAAACCGCCATCGAGGCGGCGCTGCGCGAGGCGGACGAGGAACTGGGCATCCACCCGCGCGATGTGCAGGTTCTGGGCACCAGCGACGTCTATCGCACCGGCAGCGGGTACGAGATCACCCCGGTTCTGGCGGTGATCCCCGCCGACCTGCCGATCCACCCCAACCCGGCCGAAGTGGCGCAATGGTTCGAGGCGCCGGTGGGCTATCTGCTCGATCCCGCCAACCAGCAGCAATGCACGGTCGAATGGGAAGACCGCCATCACCGTTTCGTGGAGATCAACTGGCACGACCACCGCATCTGGGGCGTGACCGGGGCGATCCTGCACAACTTATCCCGCAGGCTGAACTGGAATGACTGACACGCTGCCCGACCGCATCGATCCTGTCTGGATGCGGCGAGAGGACATGGTGGCGCTGGTGGAAACGCTGGGCGCGCAGAATGCGCGCTTCGTCGGCGGTTCCGTGCGTGACACGTTGCTGGGCCTGCCGGTGAAGGACATCGACATGGCCACCACGCTGGAACCGGACGAAGTGATGATCCGCCTGAAGCGTGCGGACATTCACCGCGTGCCCACCGGGATCGAGCACGGCACCGTCACCGCCGTGCTGCCAGGCGGCCCGGTGGAGATCACCACCCTGCGCCACGACGTTTCCACCGACGGCCGCCGCGCCACCGTGGAATTCGCCGAAGACTGGCAGGAGGATGCCGCCCGCCGTGATTTCACGATCAATGCGCTCTACGCCGATCCACTGACCGGCCGGATCTTCGATTATTTCGGCGGCCTGGCCGATCTGGCCGCCCGCCGCGTGCGCTTCATCGGCGATGCCCGCCAGCGCATCCGCGAGGACCACTTGCGCATCCTGCGCTACTTCCGCTTTCAGGCCCGGTTCGGATCGCAACCGGCGGATGAGGAAGCGGAAGGCGCCTGCGCCGAACTCGCCGCCACGCTGAAGGGCCTTTCGCGCGAACGCGTGGGCATGGAGATGATGAACCTGCTCGGCCTGCCCGATCCGGCGCCAACCGTGGCACGCATGGCCGAGCTGGGCGTGCTGGCGGTGATCCTGCCCGAAGCCGATCCCGCCGCGCTTGCCGCGCTGGTCGCCGCCGAACAGGCGCAAGGCATCGGCCCCGATCCGCTGCGCCGCCTGGCCGCGCTGCTACCGGCGCAAGTGCAACTGGCCGAACAGATCGCCTCTCGCTTCCGTCTTTCCGGCGCGCAGAAGAAGCGCCTGTCCGCCGCTGCCGCGCGGGAGGTGGAGCCGGGTAATGCGCGCGCCCTCGCCTACCGTCTCGGCCGCGAAGGTGCGTTGGATCGCCTGCTGATTGCCGGCGCCGATGCCGCGCCGCTCGAAGGCTGGCAGATACCTGAATTCCCGCTCAAAGGCGGCCAGATCGTCGCGCGCGGCGTCAGCGCCGGACCGCAAGTGGCGCGCATCCTGAGCCGGGTGCAAGACCGCTGGATCGCCGAAGGCTTCCCCGCCGCATCCCGTGTCGAGGCCCTGCTCGACGCGGAACTGGCGGAGCAGAACTCGTGAACCTGGGCGAGCTTTCCCAATTCCTCTACGAAAAGCCGCTGATGGGTTTGACCATTGCGGCGATCCTCGTCTCGATGCTCGCCGGCATGTTGACCATGCGCTATCCGCGCCTCAGCCACGGGCTGCGCAACACCGCCTACCTCGGCCTCACCGCCGCACTGCTGCTCACTGTCGCCAGCCTGGCCAGCAATGCCCACCGCTCCGACGCGGCGCTCTGGCTCGATCAGGTGCGCCCGGCCTCCATCCAGGGGACGCAGACGGTGCTCCCGCTACGCACGGACAATCATTTCTGGGTGGAAGCCCAGCTGAATGGGGAGCCGGTGAACTTCCTGATCGATACCGGCGCCACTTACACCGGCATCTCCCAGTCCGTCGCCCGCCGCGCCGGGATCGTTCCCGATCAGGGCGATGAAGGGGTGATGCTGGATACCGCGAACGGCACGATCGTCGCCCGCATGGCCACCGCCAGTTCGCTGCGCTTCGGATCGATCGAGGCGACTTCGCTGCCGATCGCCATCGGCCCCGACAACGAGGTGGAAACCAACGTCATCGGCATGAACCTGCTGTCCCAACTCGGCAGCTGGCGCGTGCAGAACAACCAGCTGATCCTTGAACCAAAGCCCGCAGCGAAAGCGGACAAGGCGGACTGACAACCCGCGATATCGCCGCGGCGACCCGCCGCTGTCTGGACGCCCCCACGGCCGGGCGGCAAGGACAGGGGATGACCGATAATGCCGATCTAGAAGCGCTGCGCAGCGAAGTCCGCAGCTTCCTTGCCGCCGAAGCGCCCACCGGCTGGCGCGATGCCAGCCGCACGCAGGACGATTTCGTCCGCACCCAGCGCGACTGGTTCGGAAAGCTCGTCCGCGCCGGCTATGCAATCCCGCACTGGCCCGCCGAATACCCCGGCGGCGGCCGCAGCCTGGCCGAGCAGAAAGTGATCTACGAGGAACTGGCCCGCGCCGATTGCCCGCGCCTCCTGCTCTCGTTCGTGTCCACCTACCACGCCTTCGCCACGCTGCACGAATGCGGCAATGCCGAGCAGAAGGCGCGCTATCTGCCCGGCATCTTGCAAGGCGAGACCTGGTGCCAGGGCTTCTCCGAACCCGGCGCCGGATCGGACCTTGCCGCGATCAAGACGCGGGCCGAACTCCAGTCCCGCCCAGATGGCGACGTCTACGTCATCAATGGCCAGAAGGTCTGGTCGACGATGGCCCAGTTCGCGGACAAGTGCCTGCTGCTGGCGCGCACTTCGTCGGACGGCCCGAAGCAGGCAGGCATCACCTACCTGCTGATGGACATGAAGGCGCCGGGCGTCACCGTCCGCCCGATCCACCAGATCCAGGGGGATGAAGAATTCGCCGAGATCTTCCTCGACAACGTGGAGATCCCCGTCTCCGGGCGTGTGGGGGAGGAAGGCAAAGGCTGGGCCGTGGCCCAGGCGACGCTCGCCTCCGAACGCGGGCTGACGCTGATGGAACTGTCCTATCGGATGCGCGGCGCGCTGGGCCGCGTGACGAAGCTGATCCGGGAGCATGGGCATGAAGAGGACCGCGGCGTGCTACGCGATTTCGGCGCGCTGGTCACGCAAGTGGACGCGGTCTGCGCGATTGCCGACCAGTTCCTCGACAACCGCATCAACGGGATCGAGCGCATGGGCGACGCCTCCATCGTCAAGAACGCCTACAGCCGCGCGCTGCGCGCCTACTCCGCGCTGGGCCTGCGGCTGGGCGGCATGGACGAACAATACGTGGCGCCAATCACTTTCGGCGATCTCAATACCGGCAACTGGATGGCCGATTTCATGAATTCCTATGCCTGGACCATCGCCGGCGGCAGCGAGGAAGTGCAGCGCAACATCATCGCCGAACGCATGCTGGACATGCCGCGCGAGCCGAAGGGGTGGGTGCTGTGATCGAACTGAACGAACTCACCGACGCCGCGCAGAAGGCATTTCCGGCGGAAAAGCTCTCCCCCTCGCGCGATGAAAGCTGGCAACTTGCCGCCGAAATGGGCTGGCTGATGGTGCGCCTGCCCGAAGAGGACGGTGGCCTTGGCTTCACGCGCGAGGCATCGACCGCGCTGCACCTCGAAATGGGGCGCGTGCTTTCGGCGATGCCGCTGATCCCCGCGCAGCTTGGCCTTCAGGCGATTGCCGCCAGCGAAGACTTTGCCGGGCGTGCGGACTGGCTGGAACGGCTGGCCGGCGGTGAATATGCCCCGCTGCCGATGCTCCCGTCCAAGCTGACGCCATCGTCCGACGGCACCGTTTCCGGCACGATCGCCGGCGTGTTCGAGGGCGACATGGCCGTTGCCGTGGTCGCGCAGCTTCCCGGCGGCTATGCGCTGGTGCCGCTCGACGCGCCGGGCGTCTCGCTGGTCGACCGCGCGATCTGGGATCCCAGCCGTCGCCTGTTCGATGTGGTGCTGGATGGCTTTGCCCCTGCCCTGATGCTTACCGACGCAGACGGCGCCAAGGCCTTGCACGACCGGCTCTCGGGCGAGGCGCAACTCGCCCTCGCGGCGGACTGCATCGGCGCGGCCGGTGCAGCGCTGGACATGACCATCGAATACATGAAGGTCCGCCGCCAGTTCGACCGGCCGATCGCGCTGTTCCAGGCGCTGAAGCACCGCGCCGCCGACATGAAGACGCGCATCGTCGTTGCCGAGGCCCTGCTTTGGAAGCGTGTGCGCGACGAAGGCGCCAGCGTCACCGAACTCGCCGCAGCCAAAGTGCTGGCCGCCGAAGCTTTCCGCTTCGTGACCGAGGAGATGGTCCAGCTTCACGGCGGTATCGGCCTGACGGACGAGCATCCGTGCCACCTGTTCCTCAAGCGCGCGCTGCTGAACTTGCAACTCTGCGGCAATGCGGACCTGTGGAACGAGCGCGTGGGCCGTCAGGCGCTGGGCTAAATCGACAGGGCTTGCGCAACCGCGTGCGGGCGGTGACAGTTGGGACTCTTCGAGAGCCCCGAGGAACCGCCCCACGATGAGCGAGACAGGCAGCTTCGCTGCGCACTTCAAGGCCAATATCGTGCTCTACGGCGCGTTGGCGGCCAATCTCGGCATTGCCATCGCCAAGTTCGTGGCCGCCGGGATCAGCGGCTCGTCCTCGATGCTGACGGAGGGCGTTCACTCACTGGTGGACAGCGGCAACCAGGTCTTGCTGCTCTACGGCCAGAAGCGTGCCAGCCGAAAGCCGGACCCAACGCACCCGTTCGGCTATGGCCGCGAACTCTATTTCTGGGCCTTTGTCGTCGCCATCCTGATCTTCGCGATTGGCGCGGGCGTGTCGATCTACGAAGGCTTCGTCCATATCTCGGCCCCGCACGCGATCGACGACCCGACGCTCAATTACATCGTTCTGGGCATCGCTTTCCTGATGGAAGGCGCGTCATGGGCCATCGCCGTGCGCGAATTCGATCGCGGGCGCGGAGAGCAGACGTGGTGGCAGGCGATCCGCCGCAGCAAGGATCCGCCGGGCTTCATCGTGCTGTTCGAGGATAGCGCCGCGCTGATCGGCCTTGTCATCGCCGCCGTGGGCGTATGGGCCTCCATCCACTTCGCAGACCCGCGCATCGACGGCGTCGCTTCCGTCCTGATCGGCTGCGTGCTGGCGGGCGTGGCAGTGCTGCTGGCGCGCGAATCCAAGGAACTGCTGATCGGCGAGGCGGCCGATCCGGTGCTGATCGCCCGCATCCGCGAAGTGCTGGACGGCCACCCCCGCATCGACGCGGTGAACCACATCCGCACCATCCATACGAGCCCGCAGGCCATCTTCGTCGCCATCAGCGCCGACTTCGCGGACGACCTGAGGATGGGCGATGCCGAAACCCTGATCGAGGAACTGGAGTGCCGGATGAAAGCCCTCTCCCCCTGGATCACGTCCATCTACATCCGCCCGGAAAAGCGGGCCGATGCGATGGTCTGGTGAGTTACTTCAGCGTCATCAGGTAATCGACCACTTCCTTGCGCCGCGCCGGATCGGGGATGCCGGCGAACGGCATCTTCGTGCCCGGAACTTTCTTCTGCGGCGATGTCAGCCAGGCGTCGAGTGTGGGGCGATCCCAGCTGAGGCCGGAGGCTTTGAGCGCGGGGCTATAGGCATAGCCGGGCTGGCTGGCCGCCTTGCGTCCGGCAATGCCGTGGAGGTTCGGACCGTAGGAGGTCTTGCCCGCCTCGGTCGCGTGGCAGGCGGCGCAAGTGGCGAACATGGCCGGGCGCGGGACCGCGTTTTGCGCGGAGCCGGTGGAGGCCAGCGGCACGGTCATAACCGCCACGGAAACGGCGGCGAGGAAATAGGTCTTCACGGGAAAGCATTCCAGTAGATGGGGTTGGCGCCTCTAACGCCCGATGCCAATCCAAACCACCCCGTCATCCCCGCGAAGGCGGGGATCCCGCTTGTTCTTGAAACGTAGCGCGAAGGAAGCGGGGCCCCCGCCTTCGCGGGGGCGACGAAGATGTTAGGGTTGCGGCGGCGCAGGATCACCAACGCCGCCATCCGGAGATCAGAACCTGTCGAGGTTCATCACTTTGCCCCAGGCCGCCACGAAGTCGGCGACGAACATCTGCGTCGCATCATCCGAGGCATAGGCCTCCGAAACCGCGCGCAGTTCGGAGTTCGATCCGAACACGAGGTCCACCGGGCTCGCCGTCCACTTGAGCTTGCCGCTGGCACGGTCATAGCCTTCGTAGAGGCCGGGCCCCTTGTCCGACTTCTGCCACCTGGTGCCCATGTCGAGCAGGTTGACGAAGAAGTCGTTCGAGAGCGTGCCAGGTTGCGCCGTGAATACGCCGCTCTGCGAATGCGCGGCATTGGCGTCCAGCGAGCGCATGCCACCAACCAGCACCGCCATCTGCGGCACGGTCAGTTCCAGCTGGTTGGCCTTGTCCACCAGCATCTCTGCCGGCGAATGGTCACTGTCCGCGCCGTAGTAGTTGCGGAAACCGTCGGCGCGCGGGCGCAGATAGTCGTAGGACTTGGGATCGGTCTCCGCCTGCGTCGCATCGACGCGGCCCGGCGTGAACGGCACGGTGACGGTATAGCCCGCCTTCGCCGCTGCCTGCTCCACCGCGGCGTTGCCGCCCAGCACGATCACGTCCGCCAGCGAGACCTGCTTGCCCCCCGTGGCCGAAGCGTTGAACGCCTTGCGCACGCCTTCCAGCTTCGCCAGCACTTTGGCCAGTTCCACAGGATCGTTGACCGCCCAGCCCTTGGCCGGATCGAGCCGCAGACGCGCGCCGTTGGCACCGCCGCGCATGTCGGTGCCACGGAACGTCGCGGCCGAGGCCCATGCCGCCTTCACCAGTTCGCGCGGAGCGATTCCGGTGGCGAGGATCTTCGCCTTCAGCACGCTCGCGTCGGCCTGATCGATCGTGGCATAGGTCGCCTTGGGCAGCGGGTCCTGCCAGACGAAGCTGACCTTGGGGACGTCCGCGCCGAGGTAGCGCGCGGATGGTCCCATATCGCGGTGCGTCAGCTTGAACCACGCCCGCGCGAAAGCCTGCGCGAAGAGTTCAGGGTTCTCGCGCCACCTGGTGGTGATCGCCCGGAAACCGGGATCTTCCTTCAGGGCGATGTCGGTGGTGAACATGATCGGCGCGTGGCGCACATCGGGGCGATGCGCGTCGGGCACCAACTGGCCAGCGTTCGGATCGCTGGGAATCCACTGCGTGGCGCCGGCGGGGCTTTTGGTCTTCACCCAATCGAAACCGTAAAGGTTGTCGAGGTACTGGGTGGTGAACTTCACCGGATCGGCCGACCATGCGCCTTCAAGGCCGCTGGTGATCGTGTCCTCGGCATTGCCCTTGCCGCACTTGTTGGCCCAGCCGAGGCCTTGCTGCTCCACCGGCGCGGCCGAGGGATCGCCGCCAAGGCAATCGTCCGGCTTGTGCGCACCGTGGGCCTTGCCGAACGTGTGGCCGCCCGCGATCAGCGCGGCGGTTTCCTCGTCGTCCATGGCCATGCGACCGAAGGCGAGGCGGATATCGGCAGCGGCGGCCAGCGGATCGGGATTGCCGTTCGGACCTTCCGGATTGACGTAGATGAGGCCCATCTGTGTCGCCGCCAGCGGGCCCTTCAGGCCGGTCTTGGCGTCCCGGCGCTCATCGCCCAGCCACTTCTTTTCGGGGCCCCAGAACACCGTGTCCGGCTCCCAGCTATCGGCGCGGCCGCCGGCGAAGCCCAGCGTCTTGAAGCCCATGTCCTCCAGCGCGACGTTGCCCGTCAGCACCATAAGGTCGCCCCAGGAAATCTTGCGGCCGTACTTCTGCTTGATCGGCCAGACGAGGCGGCGGGCCTTGTCGAGGCTGACGTTGTCCGGCCAGGCGTTGAGCGGATCGAAGCGCTGTTCACCGCCCGCGCCGCCACCGCGGCCATCGACCACGCGGTAGGTGCCGGCGCTGTGCCATGCCATGCGGATGAAGAACGGGCCGTAGTGGCCATAGTCGGCCGGCCACCAGGGCTGCGAGGTGGTGAGCGTCTTGCGAATGTCCGCCTTCACCGCTTCGATATCGAGCGTTGCAAATTCCTTGGCGTAGTTGAAATCGGCGCCATAGGGATTGGATGCGGGATCGTTCTGACGCAGCGGCGAAAGGTCGAGGCGATCCGGCCACCAGTCCTGGTTGGTGTTGGGCGCTGCAGTTGCCGGTGCCCCCGCACCTTCGGCCTGAGCGGGTGTTGCGGCGAGCGGCAGCAGCACGGCGGCCATCAGCGCGCAAAGCGAAGTCGATGTTCTGGACATTGGGTCCTCCTCCTGTTGATCGAACCTTGTTGGAGGTCCGGGATAGCGGCGGAGAAATTTTCCAAAAAACTGATCGATTTAATGATTGTGATCGCCTGCCACGATTACGCAATGTTTTGTCACAAATACACATCGCGGCAGCAAAGGATTTCTCCCGCACTCCCGCCAAAGCCCGAAAATCCGCGCCGCAGCGCAGCACGAAAAAGGCCTCCGTACTGCTACGGAGGCCCTTCCCTTACAGTCAATTTCGTGCGCCGCTTCAGCCCATGGCGACGAGGCGCTGGGCCTCGGCAATGATCTCGGGCGGCTGAACGAGGAAGGCGTCTTCCAGCTTCTTCGCGAACGGCACCGAGCAGTACGGCGCGCCAAGGCGGCCGACCGGAGCCTTCAGCTTGCCGAACAGCGTTTCCTGCACGGTCGCGGCGATCTCCGCGCCGGGTCCGAAGTTGCGTCCGGCTTCGTGGACCACCAAAAGGCGGCCGGTCTTCTCGACCGAAGCCAGCACGGTTTCCTTGTCCCAGGGCGAGATCGTGCGCAGATCCACCACTTCGACCGAGACGCCCGCCTTGGTCAGTTCCTCATAGGCCTGCATGACGGTGAACATCATCTGCCCATAGGAGACGATGGTGATGTCCGAACCCGGCGCGACGACGTTGGCCTTGCCCAGCGGGATCGGGCCCTGATTGACGGGCACGTCCATCGGCACGAACAGCGTCTTGCCGCTCTCGACGATGATGACCGGATCCGGGTCCTGAATGGCCGAGAGGTAAAGGCCCTTGAAGTCCGCCGGGGTCCAGGGGATCACCACCTTGATGCCAGCGGTGTGGCAGAACCATGCCTCGTAGAAGTCGGCGTGCTGGCCGGCGGTCTGGTTGCCCGCGCCGGTCAGGGTGCGGATCACCATCGGCACCTGGCTCTGGCCGCCCGACATGAAGCGCAGCTTGGCGGCGTGGTTCACGATCATGTCCATGGCGACGGTCGTGAAGTTCATCAGCATGATTTCGGCAACGGGCTTGTAGCCGCCCATGGCCGCGCCGATGGCCGCACCGATGATCGCCTGTTCCGAGATCGGCGTGGAGCGCACGCGCATCGTGCCGAACTTGGTGGAAAGGCCGCGCGTGACGCCGACGACGCCGCCGCCTTCGTTGTCCGCAATGTCCTCACCCAGCACGAGGACCTTGGGATCGGCCTCCATCGCCTCGAACAGCGCGGCATTGATGGCCTGAAGGCCGTTCATCTTCACGGTCTCTACGACCGGAGCGTCAAGGGTATCGGTGCTCATGCCGGAATCTCCTCGGCAAAGACGTCGCGGCGCAGTTCGTCGTCGGACGGATATTCGCAGGCCATCGCGAATTCGATGGCGTCGTTCACTTCGGCCTCGATCTTCGCGGTCAGCGCGTCGAGTTCCTCGGCCGTGGCGATCCCATCGTCGATCAGCTTCTGGCGGTACTTGGGCAGCGGATCGTCCGCCATCGCCGCCGCCTTCTCTTCCTTGGTCATGTAGGCGTCGTTGTCGCCGAAGACGTGGCCCATGAAGCGGAAGGTCTTGCATTCCAGCAGCGTCGGCCCCTCGCCCGCACGCGCACGCTCGATGGCGGCGTGGGCGTGGGCGTAGACGTCGACCGGGTCGTTGCCGTCCACGGTGTAGCCCGGCATGCCGTAGCCGATCGCGCGCTTCGAGATCTGGTCGACCGCAGTGCCGTTCTCATAACGGGTATGCTCGGCAAAGCCATTGTTCTGGCAGACGAAGATCACCGGAAGCTTCCAGACCGAAGCCAGGTTCAGCGCTTCGTGGAACGCGCCGATGTTGCTGGCGCCGTCACCGAAGTAGGCCACGGTTACCTGCTTGGTGCCGTCCAGCAGTGCCGCCCAGCCGAAGCCGTTGGCGATCGGCATGGAGGAGCCGACGATGCCCGTCGTCACCATCACGCCGGTTTCCGGGTGGGTGAGGTGCATCGGGCCGCCCTTGCCCTTGCAGGTGCCGTCGACACGGCCGCAGATTTCGGCCCAGAGCGGGCGCAGCGGCATGTCCTTGGCGACCATGTCGTGGATGCCGCGATAGATCGTGCAGATCTTGTCGTCGTTGTTCAGCAGCACCGAGATGGCCGAAGGAATGCATTCCTGCCCGCGCGCCGAGTAATACGGCGCGGTAATGCGGCCGCGACGTATCTGGGTGCGGGTGGCATCGTCGTTCCGCTCGATCCGGATCATCCGGCGATAGATGTCGAGCTGGGTCTTGGCGTCCGGGGTTGCCCGGTTCTCCAGTGCCCGATTCTCCAAAGTTTCGCTCATAAGTCCTCTCTCGATCAGCCCGGTTCTTGTGGGCTGGCTGAACCCCAGTTCAGTACGCCACCGGTAACCTCACGCAAGGGTGGGCCGAACCGCCTCGGCGTTATCCGCTTCCAGCCGCGCCTGGGCGAGCTTGCGAACTTCGCTTGACTTCACCTTTTCGCTGCCGGTGATCGCGTAATCCTCGTCGCGGAAGAACAGCACGCGGCGCGGCACCTTGAAGCTGGCGATCTGCGCCTTGCACGCTGCGATCACCGCAGCCTCGTCCACCACCGCGCCATCCAGCGGGACGATGCAGGCGACCACCATCTCGCCCAGCAAGTCATCCGGCACACCCACGGTCTGGGTGCGCTTCACCCCCGGAATCCGGGCGATCACCTCGTCCACCTCGATCGGGGCGACATTGGCGCCGCCGGTCTTGATCATCTCGGTCATGCGCCCTTCCCAGAAGAAGCGACCCGCCTCATCGACGCGTCCGGCGTCGCCCGTGCAGAAGAAACCCTCCGCATCGAAGCATTCTTCGGGCGCCTTGCCGAGATAGCCGGACATCAGCGTGGGCCCCTTGATGCACATCTCTCCCACCGTCCCCACAGGCACGACGCGGCCCGATATCGGCTCGACGATCTTTAGGATATTCCCCGGCAAAGGCGCCCCGAAAGAGCCTTCCACCCGCCCCTCGGCATCGTCGGCAACGAACGAGGTGCAGATCGTCATCGTCTCCGTGCAGCCGAACGACATCGGCACTTCCCACTGGGTGGAGACGCTGGGATGCTGCCAGATCAGTTCGCCGCGTGGCACGTACTTCACGCTGGAAAGGTCCGCCCCCACCCACTTCGGCGAGGCCTGAAGCCGGGCCCACTGATGCGGGCGGCCGTTCAGGAACGTCACCCGCTCCTGCTCGGCCAGATCCAGCGCCTCGTCCGCGTCGAACACGCGCTGCAGCACCACCGTGCCGCCGGTGGAAAGCGCTGTGCCCACCACCATCGAGACGTTGCCGGACCAGAAGAAGCCGTTGCCCGTCCAACTGCGCACCGGCTCATGCATCGCAAACAGGCGCGGCCAGCGCCACCACTGCACGGCGAAGGCCCGCTGCGAATGAACCACGCCCTTGGGCAGGCTGGTCGTGCCGGAAGAGAAGAAGATGCCGCCGATGTCGGCCGGATGCACGGCATCGGCCCTGGCCAGCACCAGTTCCTCTGCCACCCCGGCGCCATGGGCCAGGAACTCGTCCCAGGTCTCCACCGCGCCGCCCGCGCCCACGGCAAAGGGCTCCGCCTCCCCCGGTGCCCCGCCCAGCGCGACAAGCCGGCGCAAGTACGGGAACCGTGCCGAGGCCAGCCCAGACCGAGCGGTGAGAATGTCCGGCTCCAGTTCGAGCAGCATCGCGCCGAAGTCCTTCTTCAACACCCGCGCCTCGTACAGCAGCAGCGTCGCTTCCGAAGCGCGCAGCAGGTGATCCAGTTCCTGCGGCGTGGAGAAGGTGCTCAGCGCCACCGGCACGCCGCCCGCCAGCGCGGCGCCGAACAGGCTGGAAAGGAATTCCGGCCGGTTGGTCATCAGGATGCCGACCCGCTCCCCCTTGCCGATGCCATGGGCCACCAGTGCGCGGGCCACCTCCATCGAGCGGGCGAGCAGTTCCTCGTAAGTCCATGCAGTACGATGGTCCCCCTTGCGCAGGACGACCGCCTCGCGCGGGCCATAACGCGCCACAACCTCGCGCAGATAGCCGGCGATCGTATGCGCGCCCTGCCCCGGTTCATCCGCCAGCGAAGGCGCCTGCACCAGCGACTGGCCGGGATCGGGCAACACGCAGCCTGCCCCTATGGCGGCCCCGCTGGCGGATCTGCCGGCATGATGCATGGTTCTCAATCCTTCCAGTCGCGATCATCGTGTCGCGATGGGGCCTAGCAGCGCCGCGAAGGCCTGCGAAAGGCGCGAAAATGTGCTAGGTAGGCGCAGTCACTTCGCTGCGCCGATGGAGACAAACATATTGCGTGGAACCGAACGCCGCTGCGTAACTTATTGCACATGGCAGTCCCGACATCCGTTCACCCGAACAGAAGCACGGTCGGCCAGAATCGCATTGTTCACGTTTACCCGCTCGGCTTGGAATTTTGGCGGGGCTGTTAAACAATATAGACAATAAGGAGTGAATGCGATGTCGCCATATCTGACGAAACTCGCCCCCGTAGCGATCGTGCTCGTGGGTTCGGTCGGCCTTGGTGGATGCGCCACCAAAGGTTACGTGAACGACCAGATCGCCACGGTGAACCAGCGCATCGACGGACTCGATTCCCGCCTTCAGCAGACGGATGGCACCGCCAAGCAGGCCCTGGCAGAGGCACAGGCCGCTTCCGGAACTGCCCAGCAGAACGCCCAGCGGATCGACCAGCTGAACAGCCGGGTCGATGGCGTCGAGCAGCAGTTGCAGAACAGCCAGCGCAAGAAGGCCCGCAACTGAGCGCAATTCCAGCCTTAATCTGGCTATAACTGCGACCTAATGTGTCGGCGTCGTTCACGACGCCGACCATTTCCATGTCTACATTCTTCGAGTACATTCGCACGATGATCAGTGTTCCCCTGGCGTTTGCCGCGCTTGCGCTGGCCGGCGCCGCCCCGGCGAACGCGCCTGCTTCGGCAAAGGCCGTTGCAGAGGCGCAAGTCCCGGCAAAAGTGAAGGCGCCCGCCAAGGCGAAGACCACGGCGAAGGCCAAGACCCCGGCCAAGGCTTCTCCGAAGGCTACCGAAACCGAACAGGCCGGTGCGCCGGACAAGGAAGGCGCAGCCGAATATGCGCCGGCATTGTCGGACTCCGCCGCCCTCGTCGCGCGCTGGATCGCCGGTTCGCAGGACAACGGAGCGCTGCCCTACATCATCGTCGACAAGCCATTCGCGCGGGCCTACCTGTTCGATGCCACGGGCAAGCCGCTGGCCGACGCGCCGGTCCTGATCGGCAAGGCGCTGGGCGACGAAGCCACTCCGGGTGTAGGCGCAAAGTCGCTTTCAGAAATCGGCCCGGCCGAGAAGACCACGCCGGCGGGCCGCTTCCTCGCCAAGTTCGGCCTGGCGGCCGGCAACCAGAAGGTGCTCTGGGTGGATTACACCACCTCCGTGGCGCTCCACACGATCCCCGTTGGCAACAAGGAAAACCGCAAGGCGCGGATGCTGTCGAAAACGATCGAGGACAACCGCATCACTTTCGGCTGCATCAACGTGCCCATGGCCTTCTACAACAAGGGCGTCGTGCCCCTGTTCCAGAAGAAGGGCGGCTACGTCTACGTGCTGCCCGATAGCACGCCGCTGGAAGACGTGTTCCCCCGCGTGCGCGTGCAGACCGTGCTGGAAGCCGCGCAGAACTGATCCCTGTGCAGCCGCCTGAGGCGGCGGTCAAAGCTGGTTGCCCAGCCCCGCCGCATGCTTGGCCGCCACCCAGCCAAAGGTCATTGACGGGCCGACGCTTGCCCCCGCTCCGGGGTAGACGCGGCCCATCGGCGATGCGGTGGTGACCCCGCAGGCATAGAGCCCCTCGATCGGTGTGCCGTCCGCCTTCAGCACGCGGGAATCGCAGTCGCAGACCACGCCGCCGTAGGTGCCGACATCGCCCGGCACGATGGGAATGGCGTAGAACGGGCCTTTCTCGATCGTGCCCATGCAGGCGTTGGGGCCGTCCTTGAAGTAGGGATCGCCCAGCCAGTTGTCATAGGCGCGCTCGCCGCGGTGGAAGTCTTCATCCTTGCCGCCGCGCACGAAGCCGTTCCAGCGCTCCACCGTGCCGGCCAGCGCATCGGAAGGCACCCCGATCTGCCGGGCCAGCGCTTCAAGACTATCCGCCTTGCGCATCCAGCCGGAGGAGAGCCAGCCGGCCATGTTCTTCTTCGCCGTGCCTTTGCCGGCCACGGCGTATTCGTCCATGTACTGCTGGTCCATGATCGCCCAGCTCGGGATCGCGGGAACCGTGCGATTGCGCACCAGCATGTTCTCGCAGAATTCCTCGTAAGAGCCACCCTCGTTCAGATAGCGCACGCCGGTCTGGTCGACCTGGATCGCGTGGGGCTTGCCGGTGGTGCTCTGGGTGCCGGGTTTGACGTAGTCGGTATCCCAGCCGGGCGCCTCGCTCATCTGGAAGCCGACCATCTGGTCCATCTGCGCCAGAACCGCGCCCTTGCGTTCCAGTTCGACATGCATGTCGCCGGCATCGCTCTCGATCCCGTTCGACCATACCGCGCGGGTGCCGGGCATGTACTTGTCGCGCATGGCCTGGTTCTGCGAGAAGCCGCCCGCGTTCATCAGCACGCCCAGCCGCGCGCCCACGCGCCAGGGCTTGCCGTCCTTCACGGTGGCGACGCCCACGGCCTTGCCGTCTTCGATGATCACTTCGTTCACCGGCGATTCCAGCCGGATATCGGCGGCATCCTTGGCCATCACTGCCTTCAGCATCCGCCCCTGCAAGGCCGCGCCCGCAGTGACCCAGTGCTTGCCGGTCAGCTTGCCGGCAATGATCTTCAGCCCCACGCGCACGAGCAGCATCTTGATCGCCCAGGAATGCTTGGCAAAAGGCAGTTTCATGCCGTCGTCCAACTTCACCGGAAACTCGGCGAAACCTTGCCGCAGCCGACCGGCCCATTCCTTGCCCAGTTCGTTCTTGTCGAACGGCACGGCGGTGACGGTACGGCTGGTCTTCACGCCGCCGGGAAGCTCGTCATAATAATCCGGCCAGAAGGTCGATCCGCGCTCCATGGCAACGCCTTGAGAGACGATGAAGTCCAGCATCTTGGGCGCTTCGCGGGCATAGGCGCGGCGGCGTTCGGGGCTGGTACCGGGGCTGTCCGCATCGTCCGGAACCACGGAGTCCAGATATTGGCAGGCCTGTTCGAAGCTGTCTTCGCCCGGGTTCATGAAGCGATTGTTGGGAATCCACATCACCCCGCCCGACTTCGCGGTGGTGCCGCCGACCCAAGGCGCCTTTTCCAGAATGACGACCGACTTGCCCGCCTGCTTCATCAGCAGTGCCGATGCCATGGAGCCTGCCCCGCTGCCCACGACCACCCAGTCGAACGTCTCGTCGAATTCGGCCATCTCGCCCTCTCACACGTGCCCCGCCGCTTGCATCGCGCGGGCTTTCGCCGAGGTAGATCGGACTTGCCCGCACGATGCAAGCGAAGCAGGCCGCCCAAGCCTTGCCGACGCAAAGGTTTCGCCGGGGCGAAGGGTTGACCCTCCGAACGATTGCGGGGTGGCCGATGCTTTCGGCGGGCTTATGAGCAGGGAAACGAGGGAGACATGCCGAGATGAGCGATAACGTGCCGCCGCTGCCGGAATTCGGAACCATCCTGCTCGCACGCGAGGGACGGCTGCTGCGCCTGACGCTCAACCGGCCGGACGCGATGAACGCGGTCAACCTCCAGCTTCATGACGAACTGTCAGAGGCGCTGTGGTTCGCGCAGGGCGATCCGGGTTCGGATGTGATCGTCATCACCGGCGCCGGCCGCGCCTTCTCCGCCGGGGGCGACCTCGACCATATCGAGAATTCGGCCCGCAACCCGCACCTGTTCGATCACGAAGCGCGCATCGCCAAGCGCATCGTGCTGACGCTGCTGGATATCGACAAGCCGGTGGTCTGCCGCCTGAACGGCCACGCCGTGGGCCTGGGAGCAACGCTGGCCCTGCTCTGTGACGTGATATTCGCAGCCGAAGGCGCCAAGATCGGCGATCCGCACGTGGGCATCGGCCTTGTGGCAGGGGACGGCGGCGCGGTGATCTGGGCCCAGCGCATCGGCCTTACACGCGCCAAGGAATTCCTGCTGACGGGCGACCTGCTCACCGCCAGCAAGGCGGCCGAGATCGGCCTCGTCAACCATTGCGTCCCGGCGGATGAATTGGACGCCAAGGTCGATGCTTTCTGCGCCCGGCTGCTGGGCGGCGCGATGATGGCGATCCGCGCGACCAAAGTGCTGACGAACCTGGAACTGAAGCGCCTCGCCACTGCCGTGATGGACGCCGGGATCGCTTACGAAAGCGTTTCCGTCCGCAGCGCGGACCATCTGGAGGCAGTTCTGGCGCTCAAGGAAAAGCGCGCACCGAAGTTTATCGGCAGATAAGACAAACCCCTCGCGCCTGCATCGGCTCGAGGGGTCTATCTGCTAGATGGTTCGGTAGGATCAGGCTGGCAGCACCGGTTCGCCCAGTTCAGTGAACAGCGCGGTATAGCAACTCGCCATGTCGGATGCGTCGCTCTGCGTCAGTTCGCCTGCGGCAGTCGCCTTGCCGATCGCGCCCAGCAACGCCATCGGATCGTCGCACTCGATGTCGTAGATCGCGAGATAGGGATTGGCGTCGTTGCCGATCAGCTTGGCGACCAATTCATAGCGCTGCGCGCCGTTCATGCCGAACTTGTTGACCAGTTCGGGCAAGTGCTTGGTGTTGTACCATTCGTGATAGTCGTTCTCACGGCCGGGCAGCGGCGTGGTGAGCGCGACGAGCTTGTAACGGGGCATCGGCATCCTCCTGTTCGTATATGTCGGCGGCGAACATCACCCTGCGCCGCGCGGGGTTGCAAGCGCGGCGCAGGGCCTGCACCGGAGCGGGCGCAGGCATCGCCGGGGCGGCGCACCGGTTACTGAAGCAGGCTGGAGCCGCCAGGGAAATCGCCGAAACCGGTGGTCATGGCTGCGGACTGCGCCACATCTCCGCCGCTGTCGCCGCGGTATTCGCGCGGATTGGCGCCGAACACCCGCTTGAACATGCGGCTGAAATGCGCCGGGCTCTTGAAGCCGACCCCGTAGGCGATCTCGCTGATCGAGATATCGCGCGGATCGGAATTGGTCAGCCAGTCACGCGCCTTGCCCAGCCGCTGTTCCCACACCAGTTCGGAGAACGATGTCTCCCGCAGGCGCAGCAGGAACGAGAGGTAGCGCGGGCTGATGCCGCAGCCCTTGGCCACCATCGCGGTGGACAGCTGCGGATCGGACAGATGCACCTCGATAAAGCGCAGCACATCCTCCAGCCGGCGTTCGGCGATCGACTGGCGGGCCGGGCGCGGCTCTTCCAGCGCGCGCACGGCGTGGCCGATCAGGCCCAGCGCCGTTTCCACCAGCAGCCGCGCCGAATTCTCGCAAAGCCGGCCATCGTCCGCGAAAACGTCACCCAGCATATGCTCGGCAATGGCGAGTTCGGGAACCGCCCTGCCCCGCGATGCCGGCACCACCAGCGCGCTGCTGCAATCCTGCGCCACATGCGCGCGCAGCAGATGCGTGGGCACGGTGACATGCAGCACTTCGCTCAATCCGGTGCCGTCCGTGCGGCATTCGATCAGGAACGGTTCCATGGAGCGGGTGATGACGAAATCGCCCTCTGCCGCCACCTTCGCGCCGCACTGGTTGGAAAACGCGAACTCGCCGCGTCGCACGAACCACAGGATCGACAGATCGGTGGCATCCTCGCGGATGTGCTGGCGCGATCGGCGAAAGAACAGGTTGCTGGCGGAGCGCTGGCGAATGATCGAAACCGCCCCCACCGCGCGCCGTTCGGAGCGCACGTCTACCGTTGGCGCATCCTCTACCCAGAAGTCTCCGCGATAGTATTCCTGAGCGCGTTCCCCCCGGAACACTTTCTGGCCTTCGTGTACATTGCGCCTGTCCAGCGCGAACAAGGTTTCAGCCATGACCCTCTCCCCGGGTGCTGAGGGCCGTGCGAATGTCTACACTATCCGCCTCTGGCCCATATCTGGCGAGGCTGCGGCCGGCTTGCTGCCGGTCTCACATCCTCGCCGCCATGGTATCATCAGAACGCGCAGCAACTCTACATCTCATGCAGCGCGATCTGCATTGAATGCAGATTTCTTCCGATCCCGCAGATTCAGCCTTTCCGGCCCTTCATCGAGAGGCGCCATTCGGGCGGGTAATTCTCGTCATGGCCCTTCACCACTTTGCCGATTCCCTGTTTGAAGGTGCTGCCCTTGCCCAGGTTGACGTTGTTCTCGCCATCGTCCTTCATCAACGGCAGCATGCCTTCCAGCCAGCCGGTGAGCAGGCTGCCCATGTATTCGCCGCGATACTGCTTGTACGCCTCGATAAAGGTCTTTTGCGCCACCACCACGTTGGTCGGCCGGGTGATCGAACAGGCATGGGCGTACTTGGCGGTTTCCGCCTCCAGCTTGTCGCGCGGGACGACCGAGTTCACGAAGTTGCAGTTGTACATCTCGTCCGCCGTAAACGGACGGCCGGTGAACAGCATTTCGGAGAAGCGGCGCAGGCCGACCATTTCCAGCCACTGCCACATGCGCGGTCCCCAACCGGCGTAGCGGAACGAGGGGTGGCCGAACAGCGCATCGTCGGCCGAGACAATGATGTCCGCATCGGCGCACTGGTAGAAGTGCCAGCCGTAGCAGTATCCCTTGGCCTCGATGATCGAGATCTTCTTGAATTCCTGCAGCGGCCGGTTCCCCGAACGCGCCTTGGCGTAATAGTCGGTCAGGCCGTGGAGATAGCGGAAAGAGCCCGGCGGCGGGTACTTCACTTCCGGATCGTCGATCTCCAGATCGACCAGGAAGCCGTCGCCCGGCTGCGGGTTCAGGTAGAGATCGCCATGTTCGTCCAGATCGCCGCCGCTGCCCAGGTGATCGCCCATGCCGCGGATCACCAGCACTTTTACATCGTCATCGATGTTCGCCTTGAACACCAGTTCGCCGAAGCGCGCGCGCATGCCGATCGTGGCGGTGTTGTGCTTGTCCAGCCGGTTGAAGGTGATCGTGGCGATCTTGGTTGCGGGGTCCTTCTCGTAGAGGACATGCTGTTCGGCCACCTTCTTGTGGTCGGCTATGGTCTTCATGGTTCTCTCCGCCTTCGATTTTGGGCCCACTCATGACTTTCGGGGCTTTCCCGAGTGCTGCCACAGGCAAGGCAAGGGGGATTGGCATTAGGCGCGACCTTCTCGATATTGGATGCGCGACATGAGAGGCGGATACCGCCCGCAAGAGGGATGAGCATGGTTCACGGCAGCAGCTTCTTCAGCCTCGACGGTCCGCTGGACGTGGCGCCCAGCGGCGGGCAAGTGCGCGCGGCCAACTTTGCCGGCTTGGCCAATCTGGCCCGCAGCCACGGCCGCGACGCGCGCGGCATCGTGGAGCGGCACGGCATGGAATCGCGCGTGCTGATCGATCCTGAAAGCCTGGTCGCCCCGCAGCAGGTGGCGGACACCTTCGAATATTGCAGCGCGCTGTTCGACGATCCGCTGTTCGGCCTGCATTTCGGCTCGATGCAGGATCCGGAGGTGTTCGGTTGCGTCACTGCGCTCTGCCGCTCTGCCCCTACCGTGCGCGCGGGCATCCGCTGCCTGATCGAGTTCCTGCCGGTGGTCCACGCCCCCGACTGCGAGGTGGTGCTGATCGAGGGCCGCGAGACGGCCGAGCTGACCTGGCTGGTCAACACCGACATCGGCGTGAACGATCAGGCCAACTATCAAGCGGCGATGCTCAATCTGAAGCTGCTGCAATCAATCGGCGGCCCGGCCTTTAGACCGAGCTGGGTAAGCCTCTCCGCCGATCCACGATCCAGCGACCTGCCGGAAATCGAAAAGCTGCTGGGCTGCAAGGTGCGTGGCCAATCGCAGCGCAATTCGGTGGCCTTCCCGGTCGGCGCGCTGGAACAACCGGTGCCGAGTGCGAACCGGCTGCTGTATAAGCTGCTCGGCTCGTACCTTCAGCAAGTGAAGTCCACGCACAGCCCGTCGATCGTGGACAAGGTTGAAAGCTATATTCGCGGCTCGCTCGCCTACGGCCGTTGTTCGATCGAGCGTTGCGCGGAGAAGACCGGGATTTCGGTGCGCACGCTGCAATCGCGGCTGGCCGAGCAAGGCGTGCGGTTCTCCGAACTGGTCGAGAAACAGCGCGAGTCCCTGGCGCGCGCGCATCTGGCGGACCGGCGGCTGTCTCTGGACGAGATCGCGGACCGGCTGGGTTATGGCGAGCAGACCAGCTTCGGTCGCGCCTTCAAGCGCTGGACGGGGATGACCCCGCAGCAGTTTCGGGCGGGGTGTTGAGGTCCGGGGCTTAGCGCGTTTGCGGCTAAGCCCCGACCGCACCCCTCAATCCTCGTCATCCCCGCGAAGGCGGGGATCCCGCTTTTCTTGAAACGTGGCGCGAAGGAAGCGGCCCCCCGCCTTCGCGGGGGCGACGGAGTATTAGGCCTCCATCAATTCACTTCGCCTGCACTTCCCCCAGCATCGTCTTCGCCAGCGCGAGGAAGTTCTCGGTATCCTGCTGCGCCGAGGGGATATCCTTGCGGAACGTGGCGAAGCCGTGGACCAGCCCGTGCCCCTCGTAATAGACCGTGGGCACACCCGCTTCGACCAGTTTGGCCGCATAGGCCCTGCCCTGATCGCGCAATGGGTCGAGCCCGGCGGTTACCAGAACCGTCGGCGGCAATCCCTTCAGGTCGCCCAGTAGCGGCGAAGTCCGAAGGCTCTTGGGATCGGCGGCATAGTGCTGCCGGTACAATGCCGAGTCCTTCGCATCGAGCCCGTAGCCGCTGCCGAACAGCTGCTGCGAACGATACTGATCGACGAAATCGGTGGCCGGATAGATCGGCAACTGCATGATGACCGGAACCGCCGCCGGCTTGTCGCGCAGCGCCGCGGCGGTAACCAGCGTCAGGTTGCCGCCCGCGCTGTCCCCGCTCAGTACCAGTCCGGTCACGTCGCGGCCCAGCGCCTTGCCGTTGGCAGCGATCCAGCGCGCGGCCGCCTCGCCATCTTCGGGCGCGGCCGGCCAGGGATGTTCCGGCGCCAAGCGGTACTCGACAGAGACCACCGGAATATCGAGGCGACGGGCGATTTCGGCCGCCAGCGCGGCGTGGGTATCGATGCTGCCCAGAATGTAGCCGCCGCCATGGTAGAACACCATGACCGGCCCCGGCCCGCGCTGCGCCCGCGCGTCATAGAGGCGCAGCTTCATCGGCCCGCCCGCCCCCGGCATTTCAAGGTCTTTCGCCACCGCGATCTCACCCACCGGCAGATCCCGCGAAGGCATCGAGCCCGGCGGCATCTTGCGGATCTGCGCCAGCACTTCGGCGGTCATCACCGGCAGCGGGTGCGCGGCGGAAGCCTTGAGATAGGCCGCCACGTCAGGCCGTACATAGACCGCATCGTCGGAAGCGGCGGTGATCGACGCATCCGCCAGCGCGGGAACGGATGGCGCCAGCACGCTGGCCGCCAATGCCATCGGCAATGCAATACCGCGCCCGGTTCCGGTGCGATCGTCCTTCTTCATCGACGGATCCTCTCTCCCTGTTATGGGCAGGATCCTAACCATGCTTGGTTATTCTGGCGAGATGGATACGAAGCGGCCCGGGCGATCATTCGCCCGAGCCGATTGATCCTCAGTAAACGCCGCCTTGTTCCTCGATGAAGTTGGTCATGTCGCCCGAGTTTTCGGCATTGGCCGCCTGCCGCGCGTCGCGGGCGTGGCGGATTTCGGCAACCAGCGCATCGCGGCGGCGGGTGAACTCGTCCTCCGGCGTGTACTGGCGCGGCTCGGTATCGGGCTTGAAGGCTTCCCAGATGACGGCCGCCTTGGGATCGTCACTCGGCTCCACGCCCATCACGCGCTTGCCGGTCACGCGATCGATGCGAACCATGCGGATGCCGGCAGGCGCAATGAACGGCTGCATCGCCCAACGCGGGCGCGTGGCCTCCACCACCTGCTTGAAGATCGGCGCGGCAATGCGGCCACCCTGCGCGTAACCGCCCAGCGAACGCGGGTTGTCGTAACCGAGGTAGACGCCGCCGACATAGTCCTGCGTGCCGCCCACGAACCACACGTCGGTCGGGCCGTTGGTGGTGCCAGTCTTGCCGAACAGCGGCATGTTGAGTTCGCGCAGACGCACGGCCGTACCGCGCGTGACCACGCCCTCCAGCATGTGCACTACCTGGTACGCGGTGGGCGCATCCAGCACCTGCTTGCCGCGACGGTCGATGCGCGGCATCGGCTTTCCGTCCCATTCGGCCATGTTGCAGGTGTCGCAGCGACGGTTGTCGGACTTCCAGATCACCTTGCCATTGCGATCCTGGATATAGTCGATGGGCGAGGACTGGAACTGCACGCCATTGTTGGCCAGCGCCGAATAGGCGTTGACCATGCGCGCCACCGTCGTCTCGCCCGCGCCCAGCGCGAAGGAGAGGTAGGCCTTGTAATCGCCGATGCCGACGTTGTGGAAGGTCTTGATCACGCGCGGCATGCCGGTGTCGTTGGCGATGCGCACGGTCATCAGGTTGCGCGACTGTTCAAGGCCCCAGCGCATCGTGTGGCTGCCGGCACCGCCCTCCCCGCCGAAGTTGCGGAAGCATTTGTCGCCCAGCGCCGCGCCCTGATAGACGCAGAAGGTGCCGTCCAGCACTTGCGTCGCGGGGGTCATGCCGTACTGGAGCGCGGTCGCGTAGACGAACGGCTTGATCGTCGAACCCGGCTGGCGTTCGGCCTGCACGGCGCGGTTGAACGAATCCAACCCCGCGTCGAAGCCGCCCTGCATGGCGACGATGCGCCCGCTGCCCGGCTGCTCCATCATCATGCCGCCCGAAACCTCGGGGATCGTGCGCAGCGCATAAGTATCGCCCGAAACCGGCGCTGCCGCGACCACGTCGCCCGCCTTGGCGGCGTCAGCGATGTTCGTCAGCGTGCCAGTGCTACCGTCGGAGAAACCGATCCGCCCGGTACTGCCAGAACGGTCAAGGATCACGCCGATGCGCCAGTCCTTGTAGTCGATCGTCTTGTTGGAAACGATCAGCTCGGTCTGCCAGTTGTCGAGATTGTTGATATGCGCGATCGGGCGCGTCCACTCGCGGTTGCCCTGATAGTTCAGCAGGCCGGCACGCAGGGAATCGCGCACCGCCTTCTGCATCTCGGTATCGAGCGAAGTGCGCACCCAAAGGCCGCCGGCATAGACGCTGTTCGGGCCATCCTCGGCCTTTTCGCCATATTGGTCGATCAGGCGGCGACGCACTTCCTCGATGAAATAGGCATTGGCGGTGTCATAGGTCTCGACGCGGCGGGCGATCAGGCCCAGCGGCTGCGCCTTGGCGGCATCGGCCTCGGCACGCGTGGCCCAGCCGTTGTCGACCATCTGGTCAAGCACCCAGTTGCGACGGGTGATCGCCATTTCCTCGTACTGCTTGCGGCCATAACGCTCCGGCGCCTTGGGCAGGATCGCCAGGAACGCCGCCTCATGCAGGTCAAGCTGATCCACGTCCTTGCCGAAATAGGCGCGCGCGGCGGCCTGCACGCCGAAGCTCTGGCGGCCCAGCGGAATTTCGTTGAGGTAAAGCTCCAGGATCTGCTGCTTGTTCAGCACGCCTTCGATGCGGCGGGCAAGGATCATTTCCTTGAGCTTGCGCGTCACCGAATATTCGTCGCCGATCAGGATGTTCTTGGCCACCTGCTGGGTGATCGTGGAACCGCCGCGCGCGCGGCCGCCCGTGCCCAGCTTCGCCGCATAGTCCACCACCGCGCCGGCCAGACCGCCGAAATCGACGCCGCCGTGGGTCCAGAACGTCTTGTCCTCTGCCGAGAGGAAAGCGTCGATCAGCTTGGGCGGGAAATCGACGAAGCGCAGCTGCACGCGGCGCTCGCGGGCATAGCTGTAGACAATGTTGCCATCGACGCCGCGCACCATGGTCGGCAGCGGCGGCTGGTATTCCAGCAGCTTGTTCGCGTCTGGCAGGTCGTGCGCGACGACGATGTAGAGGCTGCCCGCGCCGATCAGGCCCACCGCGCCCAGATAGCCGAAGCGGCGCAGCCACTTGCGTTCGCGCCATGCCTTGCGCATCCCGTCGAACCGTCCGGCTAGAGAAGCACGGGCGCCGCGACGCAGGCGGAAGTGGGCATCCTCGGGAGCCTGCTCGGCACCGTTTTCGCTGGTATCGTCAGTCATTGCGACCGCCCTCTAGCATGGGGATTTTGTGCTAGGCCAGTCTGGAGACGATCCGCCGCGCGCTTTTCGCGTTCGACGACACCCATCGGTCACGCCCCGGCCCGGCGTGCGAACCATGCGCGCACCGCCCGCGCGGCGGCTTCGGCCAGTTGCGCCTGCCCCTCTCGCGAGGTGAGGAAACGCGCATCGTCCGGATTGTTGATATAGCCCGTCTCGAACAGGACGGAGGGAATGTCCGGCGCCTTCAGCACGGCCAGCGCCGCCGTTTCGATCTGTTCGCGATGCAGGCCGATGCCGCCATCCTTCATTTCCCGCAGGATCAACCCGGCAAACTGGCTCGACCCCGCCTGCGCGCCGCGCTGCGACAGGTCCAGCAGGATCGCGCCAACGTCCTCGCTGGTCTTCGCCAGCGCCACGCCGTTGACCTTGCCCGCCTGGTTTTCGCGCGCCGCGAAGCGTTCGGCCGCCTCGCTCGATCCCCTTTCGGACAGCACGTAGACGCTGGCACCGCGAGCGCCATCGCTATCCGCGCTGTCGGCATGGATCGACAGGAACAGGTCCGCGTTGAGCCGCCGGGCAATGTCCGGCCGATCCGCCAGGGCGATGAAACGATCGGTGTCGCGCGTCAGCGCCACGCGGACGCCGCCGCTTGCCAGCAGCTTCTGCCGGATCGCCAGCGCCACCTGCAGCGCCACGTTCTTCTCGCGAATGTCGCCAAGCCCCGCGCCCGGATCGAAGCCGCCATGACCGGGATCGATCACCACCAGCGGCCGGCTGGCATCGGCCGGCCCATCCACGCGGGGAAGCCCCACCGGCGCATCGGCGGCCGGCAGATCGAACCGCACCACATAGTCCAGATCGCGTGCCGAAACCGCCAGGTGCGGCCAGAGCACGGGCAAGGCCACCAGCAACGCCAGCGGCGCCGAAAACAGCAGACCCTTTTGCAGGTTGGGCGACATGGCCCGGTGACTAGGCCGTAAACGCGCGCCTCCGCAATCCCGCCCTCGCGCGGTTTCCCCCGCTTATCGGGGAAAAATCGCTTCCGACGCAACGGAATGGCGATCGCCCGCCAGCTAGACGCAACAACCTTGCGAGGGACTCGGAAACGGCAAAGACAAGATTGTTGATCCGGAGTCGAACGAAAGCGCGGCAATGACCTTGTAGTGCAAGGCCATGAATGCTAGGCCCTTTCGTTCCGGGCACGCGACACTTCGAGCCCTCGCAATTCGGCCATGCATGCCTTCATGCCGCCGGGCGAGACCGAAATGATACCAGCACCCGGTCGCCAAACCGGATAAATTCCGTCCGGTACGAACAGGTTGACGCGAGAGATGAGAAGCCAATTGCCGCCCTGCCAGCCGATGCCCGAAGGGGCATGGGTGGTGTGGTCGCAATTTTCCGCGTGTCCAGTATCGCCACGCGAACTGTCTCTCGCAGACACGATCACGCCCACCGGCATGTCATCGGACATGCCTGCCGGGGCGATAGACAAAAGAGTCGCACTGCGGGCGCCGCACAAAGGCCCCCACTTCACCTTTACCCCCGTCCGCGCCGAAGCGAGCAGTCGCTCAGCAGGCCCAGCCGCATCCGGCCGACCTTGCGCCGAGGCAGCGGACATTCACGAACAGGATCGCGCCGTCACCGCCCCAGAGGCCGGGACCGAGCGCGCATGGAGAATACACAATGGCAACGCGCATGCTCATCGATGCGCGCCACCCGGAAGAAACGCGGGTGGCGGTACTCAAGGGAAATCGCATTGAAGAGTTCGATTTCGAATCGGCCGACAAGAAGCAGATAAAGGGCAACATCTACCTGGCGAAGGTCACCCGCGTGGAACCTTCGCTGCAGGCGGCGTTCGTCGATTTCGGTGGCAACCGCCACGGCTTCCTGGCCTTCAGCGAAATCCATCCCGACTACTACCAGATCCCCAAGGAGGACCGCGAGGCCCTGCTGGCGGAAGAAGCCGCGCACGCCGAGGAAGAAGCCGCCCTGCGCGCTTCGGAAGGCGATGACGAGGATGAGGACGGCAGCGAAGGTTTCGACGAAGGCGGCCTGACCGAAGTCGACACGTCCGAAAAGGACCAGGTCGCCACGATCGAGGACGGCAACGTCGAGAACGGCTTCGAAACCGCTGACGAAGAAGCCGCAGAGGAAGACAATTCCGGCCGTGGCCGTCGCGGCCGTGGTCGCCGCCAGGGTGGCCGCAGCGGCGGTCGCTCGAAGGAAGCGGACGAACTGCGCGCCAAGCGCATGGCTCTGCGCCGTCGCTACAAGATCCAGGACGTGATCCACCGCCGCCAGGTGCTGCTGGTTCAGGTCGTGAAGGAAGAGCGCGGCAACAAGGGCGCCGCCCTCACCACCTACCTCAGCCTGGCCGGCCGCTACTGCGTGCTCATGCCGAATTCCAGCCACGGCGGCGGCATCAGCCGCAAGATCAGCTCGGCCTCGGACCGCAAGCGCCTGAAGTCGATCATCGCCGAACTGGAACTGCCGCGTTCGATGGGCTGCATCGTCCGTACCGCCGGCCTCCAGCGCACCAAGACCGAAATCAAGCGTGACTTCGACTATCTCGCCCGCCTGTGGGACGAACTGCGCGAACAGACGCTGCGCTCGGCCGCGCCGGCGCTGATCCATTCGGACAGCGACCTGATCAAGCGCGCCATCCGCGACATCTATAATCGCGACATCGAGGAAGTGATCGTCGAGGGCGAGGAAGGCTACCGCGCGGCGAAGGACTTCATGAAGCTCCTGATGCCCAGCCACGGCCGCAAGGTTAAGCCCTACGCCGATCCGGTTCCGCTGTTCCAGCGCTTCGGCGCCGAAGACCAGCTGACTGCGATGTACGATCCGGTCGTGCAGCTGCGTTCGGGTGGCTATATCGTCATCAACCCGACCGAGGCGCTCGTCTCGATCGACATCAACTCGGGCCGCGCCACCAAGGAGCACGGGATCGAGCAGACGGCAGTCGCCACCAACCTCGAAGCCGCGCAGGAAATCGCCCGCCAGCTTCGCCTGCGCGACATGGCCGGCCTCGTCGTCATCGACTTCATCGACATGGAGTACGGCTCCAACGTCCGCAAGGTCGAGAAGGCGATGAAGGAAGCGCTGAAGAACGACCGCGCACGCATCCAGGTCGGCCGCATTTCCAGCTTCGGCCTGATGGAAATGAGCCGCCAGCGCCTGCGCACCGGCGTTCTGGAAGCGACCACGCGCTCGTGCCCGCACTGCGACGGCACCGGCCTGGTCCGCACCGCCAGCTCCGCCGGCCTTTCGGCGCTTCGCCTGATCGAGGACGAAGCCGCCAAGGGCAAGGGCGTGGTGGTGTCGCTCTTCGCATCGACCGAAGCGGCGATCTACCTGCTGAACGCCAAGCGCACCGATCTGGCTGACATCGAGGAACGCTACGGCGTCGCCGTCGAAGTGATCCCCGAGGGCGAGAACGAAGGCGCGAAGATGCGCGTCCTCTCCTCCGGCCCGCGCAACGACTTCGTGCCGCGCTTCGAACCCATCGCCGAGGAAGTCGAGGATGACTTCATCGACGAGGAGGACGAGTTCGAGGAAGAAGAGCGCGAGGAAGCCCGCGCTCGCGACGACGACGATGGTGCCCGCCGCAAGCGCCGCAAGCGCCGTCGTGGCCGCAACCGTGATCGCCGCGACGAGAACGTTTCCGAAGAGGCCGAAGCCGAAGCGGACGACGAAGCTGAGGAAGGTGCCGAAACCGACGCCGAAGGCGATGAGGACAGCGCATTCACCGAAGGCTCTGCCGAGGATGACGGTGCCGAAGCGCCGCGCAAGCGCCGCCGTCGCGGTGGCCGCCGTCGCCGCAACCGCCGCAATGGCGAAAGCGGTGAGCATGGTGCAGAAAACGGCGATGTGACCGAAGATGGTGACGATGCCGCGGAAGCTTCGGCTGAAGAAGCTGTCGTCGTCGAGGCTGTCGAAGTCGTGGCCGAGCCGGTTGCTGCCGAGGCTGAAGCAGCGCCTGCACCCAAGAAGCGCACGCGCCGCAAGAAGACCGACACCGCCGAGGTTGCCGCCGAGCCGGTTGCTGCCGAAGCAATTGTCGAAGTCGTGGCTGAGGAAGCCCCTGCTCCGGTAGCGGAAAAGCCCAAGCGCACCCGTCGCAAGAAGGCCGATCCCGCCGAAGCAGTTGTCGAAGCCGTGGTTGAGGAAACCCCTGCTCCGGTAGAGGAAAAGCCCAAGCGCACCCGTCGCAAGAAGGCCGAACCCGCCGAAGCGGCTGCGGCAGTCGTGGTTGAGGAAGCCCCTGCCCCTGCCCCGGCAGCGGAGAAGCCCAAGCGCACGCGCCGCAAGAAGGCCGATCCCGTCGAGGCAACCGCCGAGCCGGTAGCCGAAGTGGTTGCCGAACCAGTGCCTGCGGAAGCAGCCGCGCCGGCTGAGGAAGCTGCTGCGGACGTCGCGCCGCGTCGTGGCTGGTGGCAGCGCACCTTCGGCGAGTGATCGCCGCCCGATGATCCGGCGCCGTCAAGGCTCCTGACACAAGAACAAGGCCCCGCATGGCGACATGCGGGGCCTTTTCATTTGGCGGTCATACCGCAGCGTCCTGTCAGCCGAGGATGCAACGCTCCGTCGTGGGATCGATCATGGCGGTCACCTCGGTAATGCGGGTGGCGGGAAAGCCGGACTTGTCGGCATGTTCGCGAATGCGATCCTCGCTTTCGGCCAGGTAGATGCAAAAAGTCTTGTCGTTGGCGACGTACGAATGCTCCCACTGCACGCCGGGAATTTTCGCCAGGGCATCGTTGGACACTTTCGCCGCGCCGCCCAGTTCCGACTCGCTCATGGTGCCAACACCCGGCAGATCCCGTTCGATCACGTAACGCTTCATCATCGCCTGCATCCTTCCAATCGCTGATTGCAATCCTGCCTTTTCCCCCGCGAGCGAACAGAATAACGCGAAACCGGGCCGGTTCCGCCTGCAAATTTGGAGGAGACACCCCTTCCCACGGCCGCAAACCGCTTGCGTTTCGCGTCAAGACACTTGCAATCCGCCACGGCGTGTACACTTGCGCTTGCTACGCGCCGCACAATCGCTAGAGGGAGGGGCAACAGTCGCGGTTCATGCCGCAGTGCAAGATCACGGGGATTTTTCATGGCGACCTTCACCCTCCCGGCCAACAGCAAGATCAAGAAGCAGGGCAACGTCCACAAGGCCGTTGGGGCGACGCACGCCAAGAAGTTCACCGTCTATCGCTACGACCCGGATTCGGGCGAAAATCCGCGTTACGACACGTTCGAGATCGATCTCGACAAGTGCGGCCCGATGGTTCTCGACGCGCTGATCAAGATGAAGAGCGAGCAGGATCCGTCGCTCACCTTCCGCCGTTCGTGCCGCGAAGGCATCTGCGGTTCCTGCGCGATGAACATCAACGGCAAGAACGGCCTCGCCTGCACCACAGCGATCGAAGACCTGAAGGGTGACATCCGCATCACCCCGCTGCCGCACATGGAAGTGATCAAGGACCTCGTCCCCGATTTCACGCACTTCTACGCGCAGTACGCCTCGATCCGTCCCTGGCTGCAGACGGTTTCGACCACGCCTTCGGGCAAGGAACGCCTGCAGAGCCCCGAACAGCGCGAAAAGCTGGACGGCCTCTACGAGTGCATCCTGTGCGCCTGCTGCTCCACCTCGTGCCCCAGCTACTGGTGGAATTCGGACAAGTTCCTGGGCCCGGCGATCCTGCTTCAGGCCTATCGCTGGCTGGCCGACAGCCGCGACGAGATGACCGGCGAGCGTCTGGACGAGCTGGAAGATCCCTTCCGCCTCTATCGCTGCCACACCATCATGAACTGCGCGAACGTCTGCCCGAAGGGCCTCTCGCCCGCACGTGCGATCGCCGAAATCAAGAAGATGCAGGCAGAGCGCCAGGTCTGATCGGGCCTGCTGGCTGACGGATCGATTGCAGTGAGCCGGATTGACGCAGCCCGGTGTCGACCCAATATCGGGGTCTGCGCCGGCTGCGCCGCCTGTTTCCTCTCCACTGCATCCACTCGAATGCTTACGCCTGTCACACTATCATGACTGCCATGCTCGAACGCTACGAGACGCTGGTTGCCACCGGCGAGCTTCGCTCCGACCCGGAGCAGGCCGCTGCCGCACAGCGCCTCGATCGCCTCCAGCGCGAACTTTACAAGGCCAATGCGGCCTCGGGACTGCTCGGCAAACTGCTGGGCAAGAAGGCACATCCGCCGCGCGGCCTTTACATGTGGGGTGGTGTCGGCCGCGGCAAGTCGATGCTGATGGACCTGTTCCACAACACGCTCGACATCCCCGATAAGCGCCGCATTCACTTTCATGCCTTCATGCTGGAAGTCCACGCGCGCCTGCGGGATGAGCGCAAGAAGGAAAGCGGCGATCCGATCCCGCCGGTGGCCGCCGCCATCGCCAAGGACGTGCGCTGCCTCGCCTTCGACGAGATGGTGGTCAACAATTCCGCCGACGCCATGATCATGAGCCGGCTGTTCACGCACCTGATCACCAATGAGGGCGTGACGATCGTCACCACCTCCAACCGCGCGCCCAAGGACCTCTACAAGAACGGCCTCAACCGCGAGCATTTCCTGCCCTTCATCGATCTGATCGAGAAGGAGTTGGACGTGCTGACGCTGAACGGTCCGACCGATTATCGCCTGCACCGCCTGGGCGGCATGGCGACCTGGCACTATCCGCTGGGCGAGGACGCGACGGACCAGACGCGCGAGGCATTCTACCGCCTGACCGACTATCCGCCCGAGGACAGCGAGCACGTTCCCTCGGCCGAACTCGACGTAGGCGGCGGACGCATGCTGCATGTGCCCAAGAGCCTCAAAGGCGTGGGCGTATTCAGCTTCAAGCGCCTCTGCGGCGAAGCACGCGGCGCGGCGGACTATCTTGCCGTGGCCCGCGCCTATCACACGGTGATCATCGTCGGCATTCCCAAGATGGGCCCGGATCGCCGCAATGAGGCAGCCCGCTTCGTGACGCTGATCGACGCCCTTTACGAGCATAAGGTGAAGCTGATCGCCGCCGCCGATGCGCCGCCCGAAGAGCTTTACGAAGCCGGCGACGGCCGCTTCGAATTCGAGCGCACGGTCAGCCGCCTGAACGAGATGCAGAGCGCCGAATATCTGGCACTGGGTCACGGCGAAGACTGACGCCGCCCCGGCAAATCCTGTGCCGGCGTGCGTTAACGAAGTCTGCCTCTCCGGGCTTTCATCCTCCCCCGCGACCTCCGTTAACATTTTGTAAGAAGCGTTAATCCTTGCCTCATCGGCGAGGGAGTTAACGATTTGCCCGCCTTCGAGCAGCCTTCGTGCCGTGTTCGATTCGGGCGGCCCGCATGGCCCTGCGGCGTTGCCATGCCCCTCTCAGGCAAAATTAAAGCGCCCGATCCTTAACGGAAGGGCGCTGCGGCGGAATATCCTGAAGAAACAATCGCGCCTTTTAGTTTGGCTATTTTCGGCGGATTTCCGTGATTTTTCTTAATTCATTTGCGGCGTTTCCCGGGACTTTCCCGGGAAACGCCGCATGAAACTGATTACTTGCTGCCGAGGCCGCCCCAGTACCAGTCGTAAGGACCCTTGGTCATTGTAAATACCCCATGTGAACCACCGCTGTTTCGCGGCTGGCTCAATGGATAACAATGGGTTAAAGGGTCATCAAGACTTTTTTAACCAGTACGGCGTGCCTCCCGCCCTTTGATTTCGGTTAACAAATCCCGGAATGGAACAGGCCGGGAGACATAGTAGCCCTGGATGACGTCGCAGTTCATGGCGCGCAGGATCTCCAGAGCAGCCAGGGTTTCCACGCCTTCTGCCACCACCGTACGGTCCTGCGAGTGCGCCATCTCAATGATGGACTGCACCAGCAACAGGTCTTCCTTGTTCGCTTCCATCGCCTGGACGAAGACCTTGTCGATCTTGACCTCCGTGGCCGGAAGGTAACGCAGGTAATCGATGGTGGCGTTGCCCGTGCCGAAATCGTCGATCGACAGGCGCAAGCCGGACTGCACCAACTTCTGCAGCATCTGGAACGTGCGTGAGCTGCGATCCAGACGGTCCGTCTCGGTGATCTCCAGGATCAGCATCTCCGGCTCAAGCCCGTGCAGGGCCAGGATGTCCAGAATCATGGTCGGCAGACCGGGGTTGCGCAGCAGCTGCGCGGAGATGTTGACTGACATGGTCAGGCCCAAGCCCTGCCGCCGCAGTTCCACGGCGGCGCGCACGGCATGGTCGATCACGAAACGGGTGATGCGCTCGATCCGATGGAATTCCTCCGCGATGCGGATGAACTTGTCCGGACTGATCGGTCCGCGTTCCGGATGGGTCCAGCGCACCAGCGCCTCGGCGCCGGTCACGCGGTTCGTCGCGACGTCCAGCTTGGGCTGGTAGGCGACCCATACTTCACCGTTGTCGATCGCACGATCCAGCTGGGTCAGCAGCGAGATTTCCCAGCGCGCCTCATGCTTGTGGCTGTCGTACTTGTAGACGAGTTCGTCGTTCCGAACCGCCTCCTCGGCCGACTGCATGGCGCTGGCCACGCGGCTGGAAACCGGACGGTCGAACTCGGAATCGATGCCGCAGTTGAACGAAAGGTCGATGTCGAGCCCGCCGACCTGAATGCCGTTCTGGACGATGCGGTGCAGCCCTTCCAGGTTCTCGAACAGGTCGAAGGTGCTGCGGATGGTCGAAAGCCACAGGAACATGCCTCCTTCGTGATAGACCACGACTTGGCTGTCGCTGATGCGAATCCGACGCACGATCTCGTTCGCGATCTGGGCTTCCAACTCGCCCGCGAAGCTGCCGATGATGGCGGCATAGTTGCGGATCTTGAGTGCCACCAGGATGCGGCTCGATCCCGCCTCATACTTGCGCAGCACCTGAACGCTGGGCAGCCCGGACCCGGCGTTGGTCTCCCCGGCGACTTCGATCCCATCCAGATGACGCATACGGAACACCGCGATCGCCGCCATGACGATGGCTGGCACGATGTCCACGCCGATATGACGCCCATCGAGCACCAACGGCACGATGCCGAGCACGACAAAAAGTCCGATGAACCGGTAAACATCAAGCGCGCGGCCGCGCTTCACGCCGGAAATGATCAGGGCAAGCACCACGAGGAACGCCGGTAGCCAGCCAAGCTGTACAGGCACGCCGCCGCGCAGCGTCTCTACGCCGATGGCATGGAAGTAGGCGCCCGGAGCATAGCCCTGCGTCGGCATCGGATGGATATCATGATACATGTCCGCGGCCGGGGCGATGATCACATCCTTTCCGCGAACCACCCGAGGATCGAGACGGCCTTTCAGAACATCGACGTAGCTGACGGTGGGTATAGTAGTACGGTCGATCGAATAATCGGGCCGATAGACTTCATCCAACGGCCCCGTAACACCGGCCATTCGGGCCGACATGCTGGGAATATGGCCAATCGGACTGTCCGAAGCAAACGGCAGGCTGAGGCTGAGATTGAACGGGTGATTCAGCGCCAGCAGCGAAACGACGCTGACCTGAGCGCGATAGGCGGCAGGAGGAATTGTGCCGGCGTAATTGCCGCGCCTGCTTTCATTGCTGGGAAGCGCCCCCAGGAAGATCCGGTCGTGATACTGCTTGAGAATGCCGATGAACGCCTGGTTCTCGCGATTGTCGCCCACATAGCTGAGCGTGCGATCGAAATAGACTTGGCGCGCTCCAGAGGACATCAGGCTGTTCAGCACGCGCGCATCGTCACCCCGCGAGATTTCGGCGTAGTTCAATTCCTGAAGAGTGCGCTCGTCCTGGAAGACCATGACGATCCGCCCGTCCGAGGCATGCGAACGCAGCAAGGTGCGGCCGTTGACGATCGCGTCCTCCAGCGGGAGGCATAGCTGGCTGAGACCCAAAAGCGCGCCGGTGACCGTGGCCCAGAAAATGATCCGGAAGCGAGGGCTTTTCCAGATTCGCACCAGGCGAGCGGGGATGGCAACCATCACGCAGCCCCCCGGCAAAAGCCCGGGCGGGCCCGGCGTTGCACGGCGACGCCCGGCGCGGGGAAGCCGCGCTCAAGCGTCCGATATTGGCGACCTGGTATCTTCATGCACGTCCTGCCATGAGGCCTGGAGCACCGATCTAGGACAAAGCTACTAACAAGAAGTTAGGTTAATCGACGTTCACGATGATTTCCGGCCAAATTCGCCTTTGCCGGTTAACTTCACGCGATTCCCAGCCCTGCGAGCGACCTGTCGAGCATAAGTAATTGCCACAAAAGCCGCGCGTGATCGGCGCGGCCGGCAATATGCGCCTCTGCCAAGGCCGTGATGCGGCGCGAATCGAACCAGCCGGTGCGCGCCAGCGTGGCACTTGTGGCGATTTCACGCGCCGTTCCGGCCAGGGGTCCGCGCAGCCATTGCGCGATCGGGGTCACGAAGCCCTGTTTCGGACGGTAGAGAATGTCATCAGGCAGCATCCGGCGCATCGTGCGCTTCATCAGCCACTTGCCCTGCCCGCCCCGCACGCGCATCGATTCGGGCAGGCTGGCGGCAAACTCGATCAGCCGGTGGTCCAGCAGCGGCTCGCGCGCTTCCAGGCTTACCGCCATGCTGGTGCGATCGACCTTGGTCAGGATATCGCCCGGCAACCAGTGCTTCAGATCGGCATATTGCGCGCGATCCAGCCCGGATCGGGCGGGCGCATTGCGCATCGTCCGGATCACCGCATCTTCCGCGCGATAATCGCCGCGCAGCCGCCGGAACGCGTCCGAATAGAGCGTATCGCGCAGTTCCGGGGCGGTGAAACCGATCGCCCGGGCATATCCCGTCGCACTGTCCGCAGCCAGCGAGAGCAGCGTCGCCTTGGCGCGCAGCGGCCGGGGGGCCCAGTCGGCCTTGGGCCAGATTCGCCCCATGCCGCCGAAAACCGGGCCGCGAAGAACCTGCGGCAGAATAGCACGCACCCGATCCTCGCCATGCTGGAACACGTGGCGACGATATCCCGCCAGCGCCTCATCCGCGCCGTCGCCCGATAGCGCGACGGTCACCGATTCCCGCGCCAGCTGGCATACGCGCCAGGTCGGCAGCGCAGAGGCATCGGCAAACGGCTCGTCGAACATGCCTGCCAGCGTGTCGATCGCGCCGAAATCGTCGGGCGAGACCCGGCGCGACACGTGATCGGTCGAGAACCGGCGTGCGATCACATCGGCGTAGCCCGTCTCGTCCAATGCCTCCACATCGAAGCCGATCGAGCAGGTCCTTACCGGACGGGAAGACGCCTCCGCCATCAGCGCGACGACGCTGGAACTGTCCACGCCGCCGGACAGGAACGCGCCCAGCGGAACGTCGGCCACCATGCGCGAGGTTACCGCCTCGCGCATCAGGTGCAGCAGTTCGGCCTCAAGGTCCGCCACGCGGCCCTTGCGCCGTTCGGCGAAGGACACGTCCCAGTATTGCACCGGCCGGGGCATCGGCGCACCGTGGCGCAGCAGCAGCGTGTGCCCGGCCGGCAGCTTGCTGACACCCTTCAGGATCGCGCGGTCATCGGGCACGTAGCCCCAGGCGAGGTAGTCCTCCACCGCCAGCGGATCGATCTCCCGCCGCAGCAACGGATGGGCCAGCAGTGCCTTCAGTTCCGAACCGAAAGCCAGGCTACCGTCGCTGAGCGGCGCAAGGTAAAGCGGTTTCACCCCCAGCCGATCGCGCGCCAGGAACAGCGTGCGTGCCTCCAGATCGTAAATCGCGAAGGCAAACATGCCGTGGAGGCGCGCAACGCAGGCCGGCCCCCAGCGCTGCCAGGCCGCAAGAATAACCTCGCTGTCGCCCTCCGTCTGGAACACCGCGCCATGGGCCGCCAGTTCGCGGCGCAGTTCCTGGAAATTGTAGATTTCGCCGTTGAACACCAGCATCGCCCGCCCATCGGGCGAGGCCATCGGTTGCGGCGAGCCGGCAAGGTCGATGATCGAAAGCCGGCGGTGCCCCAACGCCACGCCTGGCGCCGTCCATACGCCGTGCCCATCGGGGCCACGGTGCGCGATGGCATCGCACATGGCTTCCACCCGCACGGGATCGACGGGCTTGGGCGTCTCAAGGTGGTAGATACCGGCTATCCCGCACATAAATGAAGGGCCTAGCGGAGCTGGCCGACGCGGTCCATCCACGCGCCGGTATTGCCCGTCGCGGCAAGGAACCGGGCGATCGCGGTTTGGGCGGGGCGGCCGGGACGATCTTCGGCGGACAGGATCAGCATCATCGTCGGCCTTGCGCGCAGCAACAGGTGGTCGCGGATCACGGCAAGCTTCAGCTGCGCATTGCTGCCGGACAGCATGGTGCCCGTGCGGAACCACGTTACCGCAAGGCGTTCAACCCGCCCGTGCCCCAGCAGCCGCTCGCTGCGCGCGTCCGGGAAAGCAGGACCGGCGCCTTGCCATGCCCACGGGCTGTCCGGCGTTAGGGCACCTTGCCCGAAGCCGCCCGCCTCGCTGCCTTCGCCCTGGCTGGCGTAGAACGCGATGAAGACATCCACTTCGCGGCCGGCACCATCCGCATAGCGGCCCAGCAGCCGATGCTCCGCCCCTTGCGCGCGCGGCTGCCACCAGATTTGCGGTTCGTAGTCCACCCGGTGCCAACCGGACACTTCGGGCAGATCGATCCGCTGCGGCATCGGCGCGGCCAATGCATCGGCTCCGCGCGCCCACAGCAGCAGCGCCGCCACCAGCGCCGCCATGGCGACCAGTGCCACGAAGGCGGGAATTTTCCCCCGCCCCTCGATACGGGTCAGCAGCGGGCTGGCCTGGATGCACGCGGCATCGATCATCGGCGCATCCACCGGCCGGTCGAAGAAGCGCCAACTGGCGGCGATCACCGCGCCCAGAACCAGTGCGAAGAAGATCCAGCCATAGACGATGTGGTCGAAACCGGACGCCTTTTCGGCGCCGACGAACTGGGCGGCATAGATCGTCGCCCATGCCCGCACGCCGTTGGCCAGCACCGGCACCACCACGCAGGCCAACATGAACAGCGCCCGCCTGCGCCATCCCACGAAGCAGACATTGGCCGCCAGCGTGCCGAAAGCGATCATGGCGATCAGGAACTTCACGCCCGAACAGGCCTCCGCCACTTCGAACAGGCCCGCCGGGGTATCGATGAACACCCCGTCAATCCGCGCGTCGATGCCGGAAAGATGGGTAAGCGCCACGGTGATCGCCGCCGTCAGGGTCTGCAGAACTTCGACAAGTTCCTCCCCGAAGGGCACCAGGAATCCCATGTAGCAGAGCGGGAACAGCAGCCCCGCAGTCACGCGGGGGCCAAGCAGCAGTGGAACCGTCGCGGCCAGCAGGCCGACCGCGCCCGCCTGCCGCGCGAGGTCGAGGCCCGACAGCGCACCCAGCAGCCACAGGAAACCTGCGCCGGCGAAGGGGATCAGTCCCGGTGCCCAGACACATGGCGTCAGCCGCGCAAGTTCGTCCCGCCTTTGCCATACCAGCCAGCCGAGGATGGGCGGGATCAGCACGACGTGATTGTACGTGGAAATATCCCACCATTGGCGGGCCATTGCCGCCCAGTCGGGCAAGAACACCGCAAAGAGCGCCAACCATGCGACAGTCACGCGCACCAGCGCCGGGCGCCAGCTTTCCGGCATCATGGTCATGTGCAGGGTCGGCGCCAGTCGGCCAGCGTCAGGCGGCATCGCTGAGCCCGGCAGGCTTGCACCCCATCAGCCCCGGCAGCGATGCAAGCGCGGCCTGCCAGCCGGCGTTCGCCTCGATCCAGGACCGCGCGTTGCGCCCCATCGTGGCCGCCCGCGCCGGATCGCCGGCCAGCGTGCAGACGGCAGCCGCAAGCGCGGCATCACTGTCCGCCACGGAAAATGCCCCCTGCCCGGCTGGAATGCCGGTAGCAGCACCCGGCGAAAGCACCACCGGCAGGCCCATGCTCATCGCCTCCAGCACCTTGTTCTGCACTCCGCGCGCAATTTCCAGCGGCACCAGCGCCATGTCCGCCGCCGCCAGGAAGGGCCGCACGTCATCCACCCGGCCCCAGACCCGGATACCATCGTGGCCGTCCCGGGCGACGAGCGAAGACGGCGGATTGCGGCCGACGACATGAAGGCTGGCATCCGGGAACGATGCCCGCACCACGGGCATGATCCGCGTGATGGCCCGCTCCACCGCGGCGATATTGGGGGCATAGTCCATCTGCCCGGTGAAGATCAGGCGCGGCCCTGGCAGCGCGGCCATGCGCGGTTCGGGCGCGACTTTGGCGGGATCGTAGAGATCGCTGTCGATGCCGTTGCCCAGTGCGCGAACGGTGCAGGACGGATCGGCCAGTCGGGCGCGGAACAGCGCCGCCTCCGCCTCGCTCACCAGCAGCGTCGCCGCCGCGCGCCGGGCGATCCGGGCTTCCTCGGCGGCGAGCAGGCGCCCTTCGCGCCGTTCCATCCAGGCGCGAAAGCCGCGTCCGTTGGCGCCGTAAGCCTCGAACTTGGCCGAATCGACATCGACCAGATCGGCGACCACCCGGCCCGCGAAATCGGCTGGAACATATTGGCCGGCTTGCCCGGAAAACAGGTAGATCGCGCCAATCGGCCGCGTGCGCAGCGTTTCAGCGACCCAGCGCGCCATCCGTGCATCGTGAAAGGCGGTAACGCTCAGCGGCGCGCCGCGTGCCAGCGACTCCAGCCCCGCGCGTGCCAGCGACTTGCCGCGATCGAGCAGCAGGTGGCTGGTCGCCAGTTGCGCCAGATCGCCCTCGCTCGCTCGGTCGGCCGGATCGTCGGCAAAGCAGCCGACGTGGACCGGCGCCAGTCGCGCCAGCGCCTTCAGGATGTGGTGCGACCGGATCTTGTCCCCGCGATCCGGCGGAAACGGGATGCGGTGGGCCAGGAACAGGATTTCCATCAGCCGATCCCGCGCGCGATCAGCGGCCCCAGCCGGTTGGCGATCGCCAGCGGCAGGCGTTGCCACACCTTGATCTGCAGCGAGAGGCCGGCGCTGGTGGGATCGGCATCGCGCCTGCCCGCACCGGGCGCGGTCCATGCGGCATAGCTCAGCGGTTCAGGCTCGAAGCCCCAGTTGCGCTTGAAGTGATAGGCGCCGCTGTTGGTCTTGGACCGGCCGAAGTCGAAATGCGTGGCACCGCGCGCGCGGGCATGGCGCATCAGTTCGAAATACATCCGGTCATTGGCGCGCAAGGCGCGCGCGGCGTGGGTGCCGCCGCCCCAGTAGGGCATCACCGCGCCGCGATGATAGAGCGAGATCACGCTGGCGACGGGCACGCCCTGATGCCGCACCGTCAGAATGTCCGCATCGGCGCCGAATGCGTCGACAACCGCGTCCAGCAACGCGCGGGGGAAGACCGGAGTGCCGAGGTTGCGATAGCTTTCGGCAAAGACCGCGTAATGCGCCGCGCGGTCGCGCTCTGCCGTGCCGACCTCGATTTCGAGATCGAAGCCAAGGCTCTTGCGCACTTCGGCGCGTTGCTTGCGTGGAATCGCCAGCAGTTCCGCCTCGTCATCCACGGCAAGCGGGCGGGCGAAGTTGCAATGGCTCTCGGTCTTGCGTGCCCAGCCCGGCCGCACATCGGGCAGAACGCCGCCGCGCAGTTCGATGGCGGGGCAGGACAGGCGCAACGCCAGTTCCTCGAGCGCCGGGAAGATCGCGTCCGGATCCGCTTGATCGGTGGTTAGCAGCCCACCGCCGACCGCGAAGCCGCTGGAGGCCAGCAGCCGCCCGAATACCGGAGAGTGGATGGCATTGAGTGGCAGGAAAGCCGCGATCTCCCCCTGCTTTTCCTGCACCAGCGCCATTGCGCGATTATCGGTTGCCTTGGCGGCAGCGACGAACCAGCACGGGCGATGGAACGGCGTGGCGTCCGGATGGCGCGCCAGAAACCCATCGAGCCGCGCCAGATCGTCCGGGTCGGCAAGGTCAAGCAGGCGGAGACTGGCGGGCAACGAAAACGGAGCGTTCATGCCGCTAATGCTTCAGACAGCATCGGGGCGACCGCCGCTTCGCGCGCGGCCAGTTCGTCCATGCGGCCCCAGCGGAATTCGCCCACCAGCCGCCGTAGCTTGTCCGCCATCACGCCCAGATTGGTGTAGTGCCGCAGGCGGGAGCGCAGCGGGGCGTTGTCTACGCGCGGCTGGCCGGGGTCTATCTCCCACGGGTGGAAATAGAACGCCGCCGGGCGTCCCTGCCCATTCACCTGCCGGATCGCCCAGCGGGAGAAGGCATAAGGCAGCACGCGGAAGAACCCGCCGCCGCCAGCCGCCAGCCGGCACCCGCGCAGCAGCGCGGTGGTGACCGGAATCTCGACGAAATCGGCACCCGCGATGGGCTGGAACGCGAAGCGCGGGGCTTCCCGCCAGCCGTAGTGGTCATGCACCACCGGCGCCACGCTGGACGAATAGCGATAACCCTGTTCGGCCAGCACGTCGAAAGCCCAGGGCGTGCGCGCATCGATGGAGAAGCTGGGCGCGCGATAGCCGGTTACCGCAGCACCGGCGGCATCCTCGATCGCCTTGCGCGCACGCGACAGGTCTTCGCCGAAGCGGCGCGCATCCATGCGGAACACCCGTTCATGATCCCAGCCATGACTGGCAATCTCATGCCCCGCATCGACGATTCGGCGGATCATCGCCGGATGCCGTTCGGCGATCCAGCCCAGCGTGAAGAAGGTGCCAACCACGCCCGCCTCGGCAAACAGCGCCAGGATCTCGTCGCAGTTGCGCTCCACCCGGCATGGCAGCGAGGGCCATTGGGCGCGGTCGATCACGGTTTCGAACGCGCCGACCTGAAACCAGTCCTCGACATCGACCGAAAGCCCGTTGATCACCTGCCCGTCCGTCGGGCGCACATCGCGCATGTCTCGCTCCGTTAACGGGACGCCGGGTTGGATCAGGCCGCCGCGCGGTGGCCTTCGCCGCCCTCGAACCATTCGATCAGCATGGTCAGCATGTGGCGCAAGGTCGCTTCCTGCTCCGCCAGGCGCGCTTCCAGACCGGCGACTTGCGCCTGGGCCTGCGCAAGCTGATCCGTCAAGGCAGCCAATGCCGCGCCATCGTCCTGCCGGGCCGGCGCGTTTCGCGCTTCGTCGGCAACAGCGGCCAGTTCCAGAACCGCACGCTGCAGTTCGTCGATCTGCATGTCGCGATGCGTCAGCGCTGCCTCGATCATCGCGGCGGTCGCTGCGGTATCGATGGCGATCGCGGGCGCAGCCGCCGCGAAGGCCGGAGCTGAAGTCTGCGCTGAAGTCTGCGCGGCCCCCTGCACCGATGCGTCGGACTGCGGGCTGACCAATGCCCGGGCGCCATCGTCATCCAGTTCGCCCAGCACTTCGCGCAGCATCTCCGCGTCGATCCGCGTCTTCTGCTCCACCGCGCCCAGCAGCAGCAGGCGATTGAGCACCTGGTTGATGCGGCGCGGAATACCGCCGGTGGCCGCATGGATTTCGGCATGGACGTCGTCGTCGAAAACGGGCTGCCCCTGCCAACCGGCGCAGGCCAGGCGATGTTCGACGTAAGGCTTCACTTCGCGCACGGTCATCGCCGTCAGGTGATGGGTCGCGATCACGCGCTGGCGCAGCTGCTCCAGCTCCGGGCTTTCCAGCAGCGTCGCGCGGAATTCCGGCTGGCCCAGCAGCAGCGTCTGCAACAGCGGATGCGCGCCCAGCTGGAAGTTGGACAGCATCCGCAGTTCCTCGATGGCGCTCACCGAAAGGTTCTGTGCCTCATCGACGATCAGCAGGCAGCGCCGGCCGGCGCGCGCCTCCGAATGCAGGAAGCTTTCGATCGCGCCAAGCGCGGAGGCCTTGTCATGCCCCGCCACCGGCAGGCCGAATTCCTGCGCGACGACGTGGACGATCTCTTCGCCATTCAGCGCGCTGGTCACCACCAGCCCCACGGTCAACTGCGCGGGATCGATCGTTGCCATCAGGTGCGCCACCAGCGTGGACTTGCCCGCGCCAACCTCGCCCGTGATGACCACGAAGCCCTCTCCCTGCGCCAGGCCATAGCCCAGGTAGGACAGCGCCTTGCGGTGCGTCGCGCTCTCGAAAAAGAACGCCGGATCGGGGGTGAGTTGAAAGGGCCTCGCCCGGAGCCCGTAGAAATCTTCGAACATTTCTCTGTTCTCCCACGAAACTCTTAAAAACTGTACCTCAACCCTGCCAGGGCAGATGCGGTCCAATAATCTTCACCGAATGAACCGTCACGGCTCGCCCCGTCCAGGCTCACCGCCACCGTCCCCCGCAACCTGCGCGCCAGCATCCGGTAATAGGACGCGCTGACACCGTAGCCGGACACATCGCCCGTCAGGGAATCGTTGCTGGACAGCCAATTGGCATAGGCGCTGGTGGACCAGCCCGCCTCTCGGCCCAAGCGGCCGGACAGATAGGCGGCAACCCACCAGTTCTCGTCGATCACGCCATCGGCAGCGGCCAGGACCGAATCCTGACGGGCGATGAAGCGGCGATTGTCGTAGCCGAAGCCGATGCCGGCATCGATGCGGCCGATCTTGTGCGACCAGTTGGCCGCGAACCCGCGCGCGCGAAATACTGCGGAGCGCACCGATCCCAGCGTGCCGGAAAGGCAGTTTCCGCCGTCCAGAGAGGACACGCAACCGCGCAAATCGCCGGTCACCGGATCGCGCACGGCCTCGAAATCGTCGGGCAGCTGGTCGATCGCGCGATTCAGCTGGCCGCCAAAGCCGGACAGGTTGTTGTAGACCACCAGGTTCACGCTGTTGCGGTCGTTCGGGGCCCAGGCCAAGGTGCCGCCATAGGCCGTGCCGCCGTAGCGCCGGCCGAAATGCGCGGTGAGCGAGGTGCGCGGGCTGGGCCGCCACATCACCGCCACGTCCCAGATCAACCCGCTGACGTCATAGGCCAATTCGCGCGGCTGGCTCTTGTCGGTCTTGTAGCGGCCATTGCGGCCGATCACCGGATTGCCGTCCGCATCGCGAAGCACATCGCGGCTGGAGACCTGCACGTTCTCATAGCCCAGCGCGCCCACCACCTGCACGGTGCGGCTGACGGGCACCGTCACCAGCCCCCGCACCTGCGCATCGCGCACGCGCTGGTCCAGATTCGACACGTCTTCCTGATAGAAGCTGCCCGCAACGCCAAGCCCAACAGGAGCGATGACGTAAGGCGCGACGCCGGCCTCGGCATCGGCCACTTGCGTAACGCTGTGATCGAAGATGTCGGTCGCCGAAGCCCCCGGCGTGGCGACATAGGCGTTGGGCTGGTCGACCTTGGTATAGCCCGCCCGGTAATCGGCCGAGAGGTCGATATCGCCGGCCCGCGTCTTGAACGAAGGGCCACCATAGACCGAATAGATATTGGTGCGTGATTTCGCCGGAACCAGACCGCCGGACAGCGCCGCACCGTCATTGTCGACGCTGGTCTGGGTGGCAAGAGCGCCCGCCTCCAGCGTCAGGCCCGGGGCGATGGTGGTATAGCCGCGCGCGACGCCACTGATCACGTCGCCGTTGGTCGCCTTGCCCCAGCCGATCTGCTTCTGATAGCGGACCGATGCCGCCAGCGCGTTGTTGCGCCCCGCTATCGAGGCATCGACACCCGCCGCCAGTTGCGTCCAGGTCAGCACGTCATCGCCCGGCGAAAGCTCCGCCGTGACGATCTGGTCCACCTCGATATAGGGCGTGACTTCCAGCCGGCGCGTGGCCTTGGTGCCGCCACGGCCCTTGCGGCCAGCGGATTTGCCGGGCGTACCGGCATCGCCGCCCGCGCCACCGGCGCCACCGTCCGAAGCAGAGGAACCGCCCGTAGGCTCATAGCCCGTGGATTGGGCCAGAGCAGTCGCGGGTATCAGGGCAATGGAAACAAGCGCACCGGCAAGGCACGCCACGGAACGTCCGAACTTCATCCACTGTACCCGTAATAGGCGCCGAAGCGGCGGCCGCTCGGGCTGAACTGGGCAGCGTTGAGCAGGAGTTGAACATTGGGGCAGCCGTCCAACAGCGAGACGGCATCCTCCAGTGCGCCCTGCCCGGTACGGTCGGCGCGCACGATCACCACCACCTGGCCGACATGCTTGGCCAGTTCGGCGGCGGGCGATGCGGCCAGCGCGGGCGGGGAATCGAAGATCACGATCCGGCGCGGCGCGCCCTCGGTCAGCCGCGCCAGCACTTGCGCCGCGCGCGACGTGCCAAGGTATTCGCTGTCGTTCACCGTGGTGTCGCCGGCGGGCAGCACCCAGAGGCCGGGCACATCGGTGCCCAGCACGCAATCGGCCACGTCGATGCTTTCGTCCATCAGCGCGTCCATCAGCCCGTGTCCGCCCGGCAGCCCAAGCGTGGAAAGGATCGACGGCTTGGCGAAATCGGCATCGACCAGCAGGACCTCGCTCTCCTTCTCGGCGGCGATGGCCAGCGCAAGGTTGAGCGCGCAGTAGGTCTTGCCCTCGCCCGGATGTGGCGAACTGATCAGCACGCGCTGCGCGGCGGCACCGGCATTCTGGCGGCGAAGCTCGGCCGCCTGCACCAGCAGGTGGCGCTTGACGATGCGGAATTCTTCCAGAAGCGCGGTCACGGCGCCTTCCGGCACGATCAGGCCCTGATCGCGCAGCCGCTCCCGGTCGATCGGATGCCTTGGGCCGATGAAGGATACCGGAGCGATCGCGTCTTGAACGGGAGCCTCGGTGACGGGAGCCTCTACGGCCGATTCCGCAACCGCTTCTGCCGCCGAAACCTCCGATTTCGTCGGCGTAACGGGCTTTACCGGGGCAACCGGCTTTACCGGCGGCAGCGGGCGGACCGGCGGTACCGGGGGTATCGAAACCGCCGTGCGCATCATGCGGGTAAAGTCGAAGCGGCCGGCCGCGCGCTCGATCAGCGATTCGCGCGGCTTGGCGCCGGCATCCGGACCCTGGTTTTCGGGAACGGCCTGATCTTCGGGAACCGGAAGCTTGCTGTGTTCGGTCATCGTCGCCGTATCCTCAAGCCACCGTGCCGCGCTGGATGAATTCCATCGCCAGCAGCACCACGAACAACGCCCCCAGGGCGGCACCGGCCCCGCAGAACTGCTTCAACCGGCGCGCACGCACGGCCCGCGCCCCATCGGTAAGGTGCTGCGAAATCGCGCCCAGCACCGGCAGGCCCGTCGCCTGTTCCAGCTTGCCGGCCGTCGCGAAGACGGAGCGGATGCGGCCCAACGCAAAGGCTGCGGCGCAACCGCCACCGATGCCGACCAGCAGGACGCCGAACAGCAGCAGCGGGCGATTGGGCGCCACCGGCTTGCGCGGGCTCGTCGGCGGGTCGACCACCTGGAACTTCACCGCCTCGCGTCCGGTCTTCACTTCGCCGCGCAGGCGCAGTTCCTCACGGTCCTGCAGAAGCTTGTCGTACTGGTCCTTGAGCACGTCGTAGTCACGGTTGATCCGCTGCGCCTGCGTGGCCAGTTCGGGGTCCTGAATGGCCGATGCGGTCAGCGAACCGATGTCGGACTGCAGCCCCGCCTTGCGCGCGACCAGCGCCTGCACCGCCGCCTGGCGTTCGGCGCGGATCGACTGGAGCGAGCTGTAGGCCGGGTTCGGTGTGCCGCCGCCGCTGGCCGCTTCCTGCGCCGCCGGGCCTTTCAGCGCGGCAACCTGGTTGCGGGCGGCGATCACGTCGGGGTGATTGTCGGTAAGGCCGCGTGCCTTCATCGCGGCAAGGTCCGCCTGCGCGCGTGCCAGCGCCGCACCGGCGCCGCTGCCGGCCGTGCCGGGGATCGTGCGCGGGGTGCTGGCAAGCTGGCCGTCCATGGAGGCAAGCGCGCTCTGCGCCGCCACCAGATCGGCCTCCACATCGCGAAGCTGCGTGCGCGACGAATCCAGCCGCTGCACGACCGCAGCACCGCCCTGCGCCAGTTCCGGATGCTGGGCCTCGAACGCGGTGCGGCGCTGTTCGGCGCTTTCCAGTTCGGTCTCACGCTGGCGAAGCTGCTGGTTCACGAACGCCAGCGTCTCCACCATGTCGCCCTTGTCGCCGGCGAGATTCTCCTCGCGGAAGATGTCGATCATCTTCTGCGCGATCTCATGCGCCAACGCGGCGTTCTCCGCGTCGGAGAATGAGCCGTAATCCGCCGTGGCGCTGATCTGGAAAAGGTTGTCCTCCTGGCTGACCACCTTCACCTTGTTGCCCAGCCGCAGCACCGCCGCTTCCATCTGCGCGGGCGAATTGACGGTGGCGCCAAGGCGGGTGCCGCGCACCACCTTCTCCAGATTGACCGCGCTGGTCAGCGTCTGGCGGATGCGTTCGATATCGCGCTTCTTGTCGGCCACGCCGATGCCGACCTGTTCGGCCAGGGCATCGTCCAGCTGGATGAAGATGCGTGCCTGCGATTCGTAGGCGTTGGGAATCAGGGCCACCAGCAACCAGCCGACCAGGCTGATCGCCCAGGCCACGGCCAGCGCGATCCAGCGTCGATGCCAGATGCTGTGGATTGCGCTGAGCAGTTCTTCGTAGAGGCCGTTCATGTCGCCCTAGGCCCCTTTTAGAACATGCTTTCGGGAATGATGATCACGTCACCGGGGCTGAGCATGACGTTCGCCTTGCTCTGGCCCTTCTTCAGCAGATCGCTGAGGCGCAATGCATATTCCTTCTGCGTGCCGCTGGCCTTGTCGAACCGGATCAGCTTGGCACGATTGCCCGCCGCATATTCGGACAGCCCGCCCACCGCGATCATCGCGTCAAGCACGGTCATGTTCGCGCGATAGGGGATCGACGCCGGCTTCTCGGTGGCGCCAACGATGCGGATCTGCTGGCTGAAGGTGCCGGAAAAGCCGTCCACGATCACGGAAACCAGCGGATCCTCGATATATTGCGAAAGCTGAAGGCGAATGTCCTCTGCCAGCATCGCCGGGGTCTTGCCCACCGCCGGCATGTCCGCGATCAGCGGGGTGGTGATGCGCCCATCGGGCCGCACCTGCACCTTCGCGCCCAGTTCCGGGTTGCGCCAGACAAAGATCGTCAACTGATCGAGGGGCCCGATCACGTATTCCTCGCCCGGCCCTTCCTGCATCGCCACGAACTGCGCCGGCGGCAATTCCGGGCGCGAGGCCGCGTCTGCGCAACCCGTCAACACCACGCCGGCCAGCGCGGAGCCGCCCAGAAGGCGGAAAATTCGGGACTGCAGCATAGGTTCTTCCCTCCAGCACCAGCACGCCCGGGGGCAACACCCGTGACGCGCGTGGCAGAATCCAGCCTCCGCTATCGGTTAAAAGGGTGAACATTGCGTTAGCCAATTCACCCCAATTCGGGAGTAGTCCCGAGTTGGGACAGACTTCGCGCTAATGTTGAAACCGCCGTTACACCAGCATTTCGCGCGCGGGTCCTTGCCCCAGGAACGTCGCCGGGCTGGCGCTGGCGCCGTAGGCCCCCGCGCAGAACACCGCGATCAGATCGCCCACGCCGGCCCTTGGAAAACCGCCCTTGTCCGCCAGCTTGTCCAGCGGCGTGCAGAGGCAACCGACGATCGAGGCTTCCTCCTCCACCGGCGCATCGAACCGCGTGGCAATGGCCGACGGATAGTTGCGGCGCACTACGGTCCCGAAATTGCCCGAAGCGGCAAGCTGGTGATGAAGCCCGCCATCGGTGATCAGGAAAACCTCGCCATGGCTGATCTTCCGGTCGATCACGCGGGCGATGTAGACCCCTGCCTCTCCCACCAGATAGCGGCCGAGTTCGATGCAGAAGTCGGTTTCGCGCAGGATTTCCGGCAGCGATTCGAACCGCTCCGCCAGCCGCGCGCCCACTTCGGAAAGGGCCAGCGGCACGTCGCCGGGGAAGTAGGGAATGCCCAGGCCGCCACCCAGATTGCAGTGCGGCAGTGCCACGCCACTCGCCTCCGCCAACCGCGCGGCCAAGTCGATGGTCTGCCCCTGCGTTTCGGCAATCGCCGCCGCATCCAGCGCCTGCGAGCCGGCAAAAATGTGAAAGCCGCGCCATTCCGCGCCACTTGCGATCACGTCGCGCACCATCGCCGGCACCCGCTCGGCATCCACGCCGAAGGGCTTGGCTCCGCCGCCCATCTTCATGCCCGATCCCTTGAGGTCGAAATCCGGGTTCACGCGAATGGCCAGACGCGGCGTCCGGCCCAGCTTTTCACCGATAGCCAAGGCCCGCCGGGCCTCAGCCTCCGATTCAAGGTTGAGGGTGCAGCCGGCCGCGATCGCCGCTTCCAGTTCGCGATCGCGCTTGCCGGGGCCGGCGAAGCTGACTTTCGCCGGGTCGATCCCGGCCCCGCGCACGATCTCCAGTTCTCCGCCGGAAGCGATGTCGAAACCGTCGACCAAGCCGTTCATCAGCGCCAGCAGCGGGCCGAACGGATTGGCTTTCACGGCATAGTGCAGCGCCAGTCTTTCCGGCATCGCCGCGCGCAATTGAGCGACGCGGGCGCGGATGAGATCTGCACTGTAAACGAACAGCGGCGTGTCGCCGGCCTGCTCCACCCAATGCGTGACCGGCTTGCCCCCCACGGCGAGCACGCCGTCAATGCCTGCGTAACCGGCCGGAATCGGCCCCAACGGCTTCACGAGGCCATCTCCGCCAATTCAACAGCCAGACCGGTGCGATCGACCTTGCCATTGGGACCGATCGGCATGGCATCGCGCCAATGAATGACTTGGGGAATCATGAAATTAGGCAATTCTTCCTTGAGCTTACGCGGCAATTCTTCTTCCGATCCTGAAGTTCCAGGCGCAGCGCGGACGACAAGGTGAACCGCCTGCCCCAACCGTGGATCGGCCACACCGAGCGCAACGGCTTCTGCAACCAGACCCGTGCCCAACGCGGCCTCCTCCACTTCCTGCGGGCTGATGCGATTGCCGGCCGACTTGATCATGGCGTCACGACGGCCCACGAAATAGAGCAATCCATCCGCCTCGCGCTTCACGCGGTCGCCGGACCAGACCGCCATGCCGCCGTAGCGCGACGCTGTCGGCGCGGGCTTGTAGCGCTCCGCCGTACGCTCCGGATCCTGCCAGTATCCTTGCGCCACAAGCGGTCCGGAATGGACAAGCTCACCCTCTTCCCCATCCTGAGAAATTTCACCCATATCATTGATAACAAGCACTTCTGCATGAGGGATGGCCATGCCCATCGAAGTGGGGTGGCTGTCGATCAATGCAGGATCGAGGTAAGTGGAGCGGAAAGCCTCGGTCAGTCCATACATCGCGAAAAGCCGCGCGTGCGGGAACAGCACGCGCAGGCGCCGCACAAGATCCACCGTCAGCGCGCCGCCGCTGTTGGTCAGGCGGCGCAGCTTGGCCGCAGTCTCCTCTGGCCAGTCGAGTTCGGTGATCTGCACCCAGAGCGGTGGCACGGCAGCCAAAGTGGTGATGCCGTGGCGCTCCACCGCCTTCACCACATCGCGCGGCATCAGATAGTCCAGCGGCACCACGCATCCGCCCGCATACCATGTCGAAAGCAACTGGTTCTGCCCATAGTCGAACGACAGCGGCAGCACTGCCAGCGTGCGGTCGTCCGGCGCCAGGCCCAGGTATTCGTGAACGCTCTGCGCGCCCAGCCACATGTTGGCGTGGCTGAGCATCACGCCCTTGGGTCGGCCGGTGGAACCGCTGGTGTAGAGGATGGCGGCCAGATCGTCGGGATCGGCCTGCGACGGAGCCAGATCGCCGCCAAGCGCTTCTGCGCCAGCAAGCGCCACGCCTTCCTCGACCAGACGGCAGACTGCTGGAACATCGCCCTCACCCAGCGTCGTCAGGCGCGCGGGCGTACCGATCAGCATCAACGCCCCGCTGTCGGCCAGGATATGCGCGACTTGCGCGTGCTTCAGCAGCGGATTGATCGGAACGTGCACCAAACCGGCCCGCGCGGCGGCCAGCGGCATCAGACAGGCAAGCTCCCCCTTGGCCGCCCATGTGGCGACGCGCGCGCCTTTGGCGGGAATTTCGCGCGCCAGCCATGCTGCAAGGCGAGAGACACGTGATCTTAAGGCCTTGTAGTCCAGCGTCTCTCCACGCAACACCAGCGCCGGGGCATCGTCTGCCCCACGCAACGCCAGATGGTCGAGCGGCAGGATCGGGTTTTCGGGACTGCCGCTCATGGTGAGGAAAGGCTCCGCAAGAGGTTCGTAGCTACGTGGTAAACGTCGATTATCACCGCGATCTTAAGCAAGTGCAATCGGACGGCCAGCTAGCGCTCTGGCTTTCCGAGAGCAACCAGCGCGCGCCTTTCGACCGGCTGGAATGGTTTTCGATGCTGGCCGACCACTGCGGCATCGCCCCGCTGATGGCCGTGGCGCGCGACGGAAATGAATTCGCGGTACTGCCGCTGACCGGGAAATCAGGCGAACTTTCTGCGCTATCCAATTGGTATTCCTTCCGATTTCGTCAAATTTCCGCGAAGTCCGACACCTTGCTCGCCGCGCTGGCCAGCGATCTTCGCAAGCGCGCGCATCGCGTGACGCTGCATGGCGTGCCCGATGAGGATGGCAGTGCCGCACGGCTGGAGCAGGCCTTCGGCAAGGCTGGCTGGATGGTTTCGCGCACGCGGTGCGATACCAACCACGTGCTGCTGATCGCGGGGCGCAGCTATGACGAATACATTGCCTCTCGCCCCGGCCCCTTGCGCACGACGCTGAAGCGCAAGTCCGGCAAAGTGACGACGACGGTGCTCGATCGCTTCGATGCCGAGGCCTGGGCAGCCTACGAGGATATCTACGCCGAAAGCTGGAAGACGGCCGAAGGCAACCCGGATTTCCTGCGCGCCTTCGCCATGGCCGAGGGGCAGGCCGGGCGGCTGCGTCTGGGCGTCGCGCATGTCGACGGAGAGGCGGTTGCCGCGCAGATGTGGACCGTGGAGGGCGGCACCGCCTGGATCCACAAGCTGGCCCATCGCGAAAGCGCCAAGCCGTTTTCACCCGGATCGGTGCTGAGCGCGGCGCTGTTCCGTCATGTGATCGACATCGACCGGGTCGGCCAGATCGATTTCGGCACGGGGGACGATCCCTACAAACGCGACTGGATGGAAATTGTGCGACCGCGATACAGGTTGGAGATGTATCGGCCGCTCGATCCCAGAAACTGGCTGCATATCGCCAAACTCGGCGCGCGCCGCCTTGCCGCAGCCGCGAAGCGCGGCTAGAGGCGCGGGAGATCAAGACAATGCCCGAAGAGAGGGGCCATGCAAGACGATACCGACCTGCTGCTGCGCCGCATTCTGACGGACGTGCTGGGCCTCAAGCAGGGACAAGCCGAGACGTTTCAGGCCGATACCGGCCTTTTCGGACATCTGCCCGAACTCGATTCGATGGCGGTGGCCGGCCTGTTGACCGAGTTGGAAGACCGGCTGGACATCATCATCGAGGACGACGAGATCGACGGCGAGATGCTGGAGACCTTCGGCGGCCTGCTCGAATTCGCCAAGGCCAAGCGCGCCACGGCCTGAATTCCGCCTTGAGGGGGATCGCAGGATGACCCCCCTCGCCTGGCCCTGCCCTCTGCCGCACGACGGCGCGAGCGATGAATACGCGCTCGCCTTCGATCGTGGCCGCGCGCTACGCGTTCTGGTGGTGCCTGCCCTGTTCGACGAGGCGAACCGCTTGCGGCGCTTTTGCGCCGAAGTGATGCGACGGCTCGACCGGGGCGGCATCGATGCATTCCTGCCCGACTTTCCCGGCACCAACGAAAGCCTGCGCGACCTGCGCGATCAGGATGCCGAGACTTGGCACGCGGCGATGAACGCCGCCGCCGCTCATTTCGGCGCCACGCATGTGCTTGCCCTGCGTGGCGGATGCCTGTTCACCCCGGCCGGGCTGCCGTCATGGCACTATGCCCCGGTGAAGGGCGCCAATATCCTCCGCTCCATGTTGCGAGCCCGCATTCTGGCAAGCCGCGAGGCCGGGCGAGAGGAAAGCCGCGAAGTGCTGACGGAAATGGCGCATCGCGATGGCATCACGCTTGCCGGCTATCCGCTGGGCCCCGCCCTGTTCCGCGACCTGGAAACGCTCGCCCTCGATCCGGCCGTTCCCGTAATCGCTCAAGAACAAGTGGGCGGCAGCGGCCTCTGGCTGCGCGCCGAGCCGGACGAGGATGCGGCGCAGGCCGATGCGCTTGCCGCGCTGCTGATCGAGGCCATGCGCGCATGAGGCGGCGACATATCACATTCGCCTGCGAGGGCGCCGAACTTGCCGCGACCATCGACGAGGCTGCGGGCGACACGGCCCTCCTGATCGTTTCAGGCGGCAACGAAACGCGCGCCGGGGCGTGGAACGGTCAGGCCCTGCTCGCGGCTCGCGTGGCGGCAGCAGGCTATCCCGTCCTGCGGTTCGACCGGCGTGGCGTGGGTGACAGCGAGGGCGAGAATCGCGGGTTTCGTGCCAGCGGTGCGGATATCGCGGCGGCTATTGCTGCGTTTCGAGCCGAGTGCCCGCGGGTCTTACGCATAGTCGGCTTCGGCAACTGCGACGCGGCCTCTGCGCTGATGCTGAGCGGAGGAGCGGAGCTCGACGGGCTGATCCTCTCGAATCCGTGGACTTTCGACGCGGATGCCGCTGACGAAGCGCCTTCGGAAGTCGTGCGCGATCACTATCGGCGGCGGCTTGCCGATCCGGCGGCACTGAAGCGCCTGCTTACCGGGAAGGTCTCCATCGGCCCCTTGTTACGCAGTCTGGTGGCAGCTGCTCGCCCTGCTCCCGCCGTGCCAAAGGGGCTTGCGGCAGAGATTGCAGCTGGGGTTGCGCAGTTTTCAGGCTCGGTACGGTTCCTGATTGCCGGTCGCGACCGGACAGGCCTTGCCTTCGTGGCCAACTGGGACAAGCGCGATGCCCGGCTGCGAACATGCGCGGATGCCACGCATAGCTATGTCGAGCCGGTGGCGCAGGACTGGTTGGTGGAGCAGGTGCTGGAGAATTTACGCGTCGTTTAGATAAGGCAGCCGGGCTCAGATCGGAAGTAGGAAAGCCTCCGCGTAACCAGCCACATCACTCTTCGTCGCCCCCGCGAAGGCGGGGGCCCCGCTGCCTTTTCTCCACACCGCGAAGAACAAGCGGAATCCCCGCCTTCGCGGGGATGACGGGGGTTTGGTCTTCGGGTTTTGGGATGAAGCGCGAAGAGGGAGAGCGTCGTCCGACGCTCTCCCGCCTCAAAACGCTTACGCCTCGACTTTCGCCGCCTCGGCAAAGTCGCGGTGGGCGAGGTAGCGCTCGGCGTCGAGCGCTGCCATGCAGCCGGTGCCGGCGGCGGTGATCGCCTGGCGGTAGGTGTGGTCCATCACGTCGCCACACGCGAAGACGCCCGGAATCTCGGTCTTCGGCGTGCCGGGTTCGACCAGCAGATAGCCGGTCTCGTCCATCGGCAGCTTGCCCTTGAACAGTTCGGTCGCCGGCGCGTGGCCGATGGCGACGAAGGCGCCGTCGGTCAGGATTTCGCTCTGCTCGCCGGTATGGGTGTCGATCAGGGCCAGCGCGCGCAGTTCGCCGTTCTCACCTTCCATGAAGCGCTCGACGCGCTTGTTCCACACGACCTTGATCTTCGGGTTGGCGAAGAGGCGGTCCTGAAGGATCTTCTCGGCGCGCAGCGTGTCGCGGCGGTGGATCAGGATCACTTCGTCGGAGTGGTTGGTGAGGTAGAGCGCTTCCTCCACCGCGGTGTTGCCGCCGCCGATCACCACGACCTTCTTGCCGCGATAGAAGAAACCGTCGCAGGTGGCGCAAGCCGAAACGCCCTTGCCCGAAAGCTCCTGCTCACCCGGAACGCCCAGCCACTGCGCTTGCGCGCCGGTAGCGATGACCAGGGTGTCGCCTTCGTAGATGTCACCCGAATCGCCCACGGCCTTGAAGGTCGGACCTTCCAGATCGACCGAGGTGATCACGTCGTACATCATCCGCGTGCCGACATGGACGGCCTGCGCCTCCATTTCCTGCATCAGCCAGGGGCCCTGGATCACTTCGCGGAAACCGGGATAATTCTCGACATCGGTGGTGATGGTCAGCTGGCCGCCCGGCTGAAGGCCCTGCACCACGATCGGCTGCATTCCCGCGCGCGCGCCGTAGATCGCGGCGGAAAGTCCGCCGGGGCCGGAACCGATAATGAGCATGCGGGTCTTGTGCGTGGTCGCCATTTACGAAGCCTCCGGCGTAAATCTCGTGAAAATCGTCGGGGCGCGAGATAGGGCCAAGACCCCCGCTTTGCCAAGCGTTGCGGCCCTCATGGAAATACTTGATCCCCGCAAATCATCGCTTCGCCGTGGTTGACGGCCCCCTCCTGTCGGCCCACGCTCTGCCGATGGACACGCAACTCGGCCCGACTTCCAATCACTTCGTCTCGCAGCGGCTGCGGCTCAACTATGTCGACTGGGGCAATGTCGACGCGCCGCCGCTGATCCTCCAGCACGGTGGACGCGACCATTGCCGAAGCTGGGACTGGGTGGCCGAGGAACTGCGGCGCGACTGGCACGTGATCTGTCCGGACCTACGCGGACATGGCGATTCCGAATGGTCGCCTGAGGGGCACTACGGCATGGACGCGATGGTCTACGACTTCGCGCAGCTGGTGCACACGCTGGGGTACGAGAAGGTGACGATTATCGCCCATTCGCTGGGCGGCGGCATCGCCACGCGCTTCACCGGCCTGTTTCCGGACAAAGTGGACAAGTTCGTCAATATCGAGGGGCTCGGCCCGCCGCCGCATATCCGCCGCCAGATGGAAGAACGCGGCGTGGGTGAACGGATGCGCCAGTGGATCGACGACAAGCGCAAGGCCGCCGGCCGCACGCCGCGCAAGTACGCCACCCGGCGCGACGCCTATGAACGCATGAAGGAGGAGAATTCCTTCCTCACCGACGATCAGGCCCGTCACCTGACCATCCACGGCACCAACCGGAACGAGGACGGCACCTGGAGCTGGAAGTTCGACAACTACGTCAACATCTGGTCCGTCTCTGACATGCCGTCGAGCGACCTTGTGGATCTTTGGCAGGCGATCACTTGCCCGATGCTGATGCTGTGGGGGAAGAACAGCTTCTCTCAGAGCCCCTCTATCGATGGGCGGATCGACTATTTCCCGACCGCGCAACTGGTGGAGTACGACGATGCCGGCCATTGGCTGCATCACGATCAGTTCGACCGTTTCATGGCGGACGTGAAGGGATTCCTCGCGGTCTGAAACGTCCGAATGTGCGATGATCGCAATCGCGATTACCCAATCGCACAGTTTGGCGATGCTTGTATTGCTGATAATAACTATGCTTAGTATCTGCGCCACCTGAGTCTCAAGCTTGGGCCGCACGAAGGGCATAGAATCGCATGAACGCCGAAACCTCGATCAAGGCCGAAGACGCTGTCACTTCGGTTCCCCGTGCGCCGCGCCGCTCCTTGCGCGCGGTGCTGATGATCGCCGGTCCGCTGATCGTGCTGGCGGGCGCCGGGTGGTTCTATCTCTCCGGCGGCCGCTATGAAGAGACCGACAATGCCGCACTGCAAACCGGCATGGTCGCGGTCAGCCCCAATGTCGCGGGTACCGTGGTCGCCATCGCGGTTCGCGAGAATGAGCATGTTCGCAAGGGACAGGTGCTGTTCCGCATCCGCCCGGCCAACTTTGCCGCCGCCGTCGATTCGGCCGAGGCGGAACTTGCCAAGGCCAAGACTGATGCCGCCTCGCAACGCGCCGATTATCGCGAGGCGCTGACGCAAGTCTCGACCGCCAGGGCACGTCACGATTTCGCCGTGGGTGAAGCGGCGCGGCAGAAATCACTGACCGGCGAAGGCATCGCTTCCCGCGCGCAATACGAACAGGCCGCGACCGAGGCGCGCGCCTCGCTTCAGGCCATTGCCGCGGCCGAGGCGCGCGTGGAAAGCCTGCGTGCCGGCCTGGCCGGGCATATCGACGGCGATACCTCCGCCCTGCCCGAAGTGCGCAAGGCCGCGGCCAAGCTGGCGCAGGCGCGCATCGATCTGGGCGATACCGAAGTGCGCGCATCGCAGGACGGCGTCGTCACCCGCGTGAACCAGCTTCAGGTCGGCAACTACGTAACGCCCGGCCGCGCGGTGTTCATGCTGACCGGACTGAACTTCTGGGTGCAGGCGAATTTCAAGGAAGACCAGCTTCACTACATGCGCGCGGGCCAACCGGCGACGGTGAAGCTGGACGCTTTTCCGGACCGCACGTTCAAGGCCCATGTGCAGAGCTTCAGCCCCGGCACCGGGTCCAGCTTCTCGGTCCTGCCGGCGGAGAACGCCACCGGCAACTGGGTGAAAGTGGTGCAACGCCTGCCGGTGCAGGTGGTGCTGGATGAGCCGGCGGGCGACCTGCCGCTGGGCGCCGGGCTTTCCGCCACCGTGACTGTCGATACCGGACACGAACGCCACCTCTTCGCCGCCGATACGACGGCCAAAACCGCACCGCATAAGCGCTGAGGAGCGCGGGCATGGCGCCGTCCTCCCCCTACCCGTCGCCGCTGGAGCGGTTGCTGATCACCATTCCCTGCATGCTGGCATCGACGATGGTGGCGGTGGACATCACCATCGCCAATGTCGCGCTGCCGCACATGCAGGCCAGCCTCTCCGCATCGCAGGAGCAGGTGCTGTGGGTGCTGACCAGCTACCTCGTCGCCAGTGCCATAGCCACGCCGCTCAGCGGCTGGCTGGCTGGCCGCGTGGGCCGCAAGAACGTGATGCTGTTTTCCGTGGCCGGGTTCACCCTGGCCTCGGCACTCTGCGGGCTGGCGACGGACTTGCAGACGATCATCCTAGCCCGCTTCCTGCAGGGCGCCTGCGGGGCCGGTCTGGTGCCGCTGAGCCAGGCGATCCTGCTCGATATCAATCCGCCCGAGGAACACGGTAAGGCGATGGCGATCTTCGCGCTCGGCTCGATGGCCGGGCCGATCATTGGGCCGACCTTGGGCGGCTGGCTGACCGATGCGCTGACCTGGCGCTGGGTGTTCTTCATCAACCTGCCGTTCGGCGCGCTCTCATTTCTGGGTATGCTGGCGTTCCTGCGCCGCCGCCCAAGCCGCTTGCAGACGCGGTTCGACCTGCTGGGCTTCATCCTGGTATCGATCGCGCTGACCACATTGCAGCTGATCCTCGACCGGGGCGAGCATCTGGACTGGTTCGATTCCGGCGAGATCCGCATCTATGCGCTGGTCTGCGCAGTGGCGACCTACCTGATGGGCGTCCACATGGCGACCGCGCGCGATACCTTCATCCGGCCCAGTCTGTTCAAGGATCGCAACTTCGCGATCGGATCGATCTTCTCGATGATGATCGGCGTGGTCGCCTTCGCGACGATCCCGATGATCGTGGTGATGACGCAGTCGCTGCTCGGCTACTCGGCCTTGCAGGCGGGCTTCATCAGCCTGCCCCGCGCGATCGGCACGCTGACATCCATGCTGATCGTCTCGCGCGTGCTGAAGTACGTGGACACACGCGCGGTGATCGTCACCGGCCTGGTGCTGATGGGCACGGGCATGCTGATGTATTCGCACGTGGACCTCTATGTGGACCAGCGCACACTCGTCTTTGCCGGGCTGGTGCAGGGGCTGGGCAGCGGGATGATCTTCGTGCCGCTGTCGGTCATCGTGTTCTCCACGCTGGATCCAGCCTTACGCAACGAGGGGGCGGCGATCTTCGCGCTTACCCGCAATGTCGGCAATGCGGTGGGCATCTCCGCTATCCAGTACGAGTACCTGCACTTCATCGCCCAGTCGCGAAACGACCTTGTCCAGCACGTGCGGCCCGACAATCCGGTGTTCGCCTGGGCCCGTCCCGATTTCGACTTCGGATCGCCGCAATCGATGGCCGCGATCTACGGCGAAGCCTCCCGCCAGGCGACGATGGTGGGCGATGTCACGCTGTTCCACGTTGTCTTCCTGCTGACGCTCTGCCTGATCCCGCTCGTGATGCTGATGCGCGTGCGCAAGACCCAGGTGGACACCCATACGCTGCCCATCGGGGAATGACCTTGCGCAAGACCGCCATTCTGATCCCACTGCTTCTTTGCGCCGCCTGCACGGTGGGACCAAACTATGCGCCGCCTGCCCCGCCTTCAGCGGAGGCGGGCTATGGTGCCGGCACCGACGGCGCGACATTGGGCAGCGTGGCGCAGGCGGATTGGTGGAAGGCGTTCGGCAATGCCGAACTCGATGCGCTGGTGGCGAAGGCTCTCTCCGGTAACCACTCGCTGGCCGCATCGCGCGCGACGCTGGAAAAGGCGCGCCAGCAGGTCGCTGCCGTGGCCGGTCGCCAGTTGCCGCAACTGGATGCCAATGCCCGCGCGGAGTACGAACGCGTCAATCTGGCCGCCTTCGGCCTCTCCAGCGATTCCCAGTTCGGCGCGATCCCCAATCCGAAGTTCGATCTCTACACGCTGGGTGGCGGGGTCAGCTATGACCTTGACCTGTTCGGGGGCAACCGCCGCGCGCTGGAACGCGCCGCCGCGCAAGCCGAGGCAGAAGAACGCGCGACCGAGGCGGCGCACCTGCTGATTACCGGCCGCGTAGTGGACCAGGTGCTCGCCATCGCCGCATTCAATGACCGGCTGGCCACCGAACGCGCGCTGATTGCGGAGGATGAGCGCAACGTCTCGCTGACGCAGAAGCGCGACCGGGCGGGCGAAGGCACGCAAGTCGAAGTGCTGAGCGCTCAGGGCCAGCTTGCCAACGACCGCGCGGACCTGCCGGGGCTGGAACAGCAACTGGCGGAAGGCCGCGCGATGCTGGCCGTGCTGCTGGGAATTTCGCCGCAGGAACTGGGGGAGACGGCCTTCGGCCTCGATGCCTTCGTGCTACCGGGCAATGTGCCGGTTGCCCTGCCCTCCACGCTCATCCACGCCCGGCCGGACATTCGCGAGGCCGAAGCCCGACTCCATGCCGCCGTCGCGGGAGTGGGCGTCGCCACCGCCAACCTCTTCCCGGACGTGACGCTGGGCGCGACGACCAGCCAGTCTACGTCCGAGATCGACAAGATGTTCAGCAGCAAGTTCAATGCTTTCGACATCTTCGCCGGAATTTCCGCGCCGATCTTCCACGGCGGCACCCTGAAAGCCGAAAAGCGCGGGGCCGAAGCCGAAGCACGCGCCGCCGCCGAACAGTACCAGCAGGTCGTCACGGAAGCATTCGGGCAGGTTTCCGGCCTGCTCTCCGCGCTTGGCAACAATGCCCGCGAACTCACGGCGCGGCAGTCGGCAGCGCAAGTGGCCGACCATTCGTTGCACCTGTCTCGCCGCAGCTTCGAAGCCGGCAACAGCGGTGTGCTGCAAGTGCTGGATTCCAGCCGCACTTCGCAACACGCGCGGCTGGCGCTGGTCGATGCCCGTGCGCGGCAGTTCCAGAACGTCGCGCGGCTCTATGCAGCAACGGCGGGCGGATGGGTTCCGGCGGAAACCGTGGCCGCCCGCTGAGCAAGTTCAGGTGAGCAGGTAGTACCCCAGCACCACCCAGCACGCCACGCACATCGCGACGGCGATAATCAGCGAACGAGCGTCGTGCTCCTCGCGATTTCCGTCCTGCATCCGGCTTCCCAGTGCCATCGCCGGCGCCGGAATCACCATTCCACCGCCCGAGTCGGTACGGCGTTCGAATCGAATAATCTTCTCGTCAGCGACCTTCATCCACGCATCCTCTCTCGTGCGCGGGCGCGACCGGAGGGCTTTGCCCCCTGTTCCTGTTCCGATCACCCCCGCCGGTCCCCGATCGCCCGGTCTTTTTGACCGTGACGATCCGAAGCCATCGGCTTCATGGGCCATGCTATCAGAAGGCCGCGTTCCTGCAATCTCTCTCCCGCCGCCGCCTGAGCCCGCAGCAATTGCCCCCAAACCCGCGATGGCATAGGTCCAATGCACCTTGCCACGGATTGCCGCCTCATGACCGATCTTGCCCCGCTCTCCCTCAAGCCGCGCCTGCTCTGTGGTGACGAAATCGCCATGGGCCCCGGCAAGGCGGATCTGCTGGAGGCGATCCGCGCACATGGTTCGATCTCGGCCGCGGCGCGGGCGATGGACATGAGCTATCGCCGCGCATGGCTGCTCGTGGACGCGATGAATCGCTGCTGGGCCAAGCCGCTGGTGGCCACCTCCCCCGGCCGCGCCGGCGGAGCGGGGGCCGTGCTGACGGAGGCGGGAGAAGCGGTCCTGACGCATTACCGCGCTTTTCAGCAGCATATCCGGCAGGCGGCCGACACCGCGGATTTCGCCGCCCTCTCCGCGCTGCTCCGCCAGGAACCCGCCGAACCGCGCGGGCACTGAACCGCACATGAAGGCACCCTAGGCAAGACCTGAAGGACCATATACAGCCGGATACAGTTGTTTTCGAGAGGTATTCGAAGATGCTCCGGCTGCGTGCGCTGTTTCTGCCTGTCCTTCTCCTGCTCGCCTCGCTCTGGACGCCTGCCTTCGCGCAGTCCGAAGGTCCGCTGGTGCTTGCCGCCGCCAGCCTGCAGGAGGCGATGAACGCCGCTGCCGACGGTTGGGCCGCCAAGGGCCATCCGCGTCCGAAGATCTCCTTCGCGGCCTCCTCCGCGCTGGCCCGCCAGATCGAGGCGGGCGCGCCGGCCGATGTCTTCGTTTCCGCCGATGAGCCGTGGATGGACGAAGTCCAGGCCAAGGGCCTTGTCCGCAAGGGCACGCGCGTTTCGTTCCTCACCAACGACCTCGTCATCGTCGCGCCCAAGACCAAGCCACAGCGCATCGCGATCAAGCCCGGCTTTCCCCTTGCCCGCGCGCTGGGCAACGGACGCCTTGCGGTGGGCGATCCGGCCGCGGTCCCGGCGGGGATCTATGCCAAGCAGGCGCTGACCAAGCTGGGCGTGTGGGATTCGGTGAAGGACAACCTTGCACCGGCAGAAAACGTGCGCGCCGCGCTGGCACTGGTTGGCCGTGGCGCCGCCCCGCTGGGCATCGTCTACGCCACCGATGCGCGCGCCGAACCGGCAGTGACCGTGGCCGGCGTGTTCCCCGCCAGTTCGCACCCGCCGATCAGCTATCCGGTCGCCGTCCTCACCGCATCGCGCAACCGGGATGCGGAAGGCTTTCGCCGCTACCTGATCTCGGCCGAGGGCAAGGCTGTGTTCCGCAAGTTCGGCTTCGGCACGAAGTAACCGGACCAGCGCGTGAACCTGACGCCCGAGGAATGGGAAGTCCTGCTGCTGTCGCTGAAAGTCAGCGGCGTGGCGATGGCCTGCGCGCTGCCGCTGGCTTTCGCGCTGGCCTGGGTGCTGGCACGCTGGCGCTTTCCCGGCGCAATCGTGCTCGACGCGCTGATCCACCTGCCGTTGGTGCTGCCGCCGGTGGTGACCGGCTGGCTGCTGCTGATCGCGCTGGCGCCCAATTCCACTTTGGGCCGCTTTTTCGAAAATGTGCTGGGCCTCACCTTCATGTTCCGGTGGACCGGGGCGGCGCTTGCCGCAACGATCATGGCGCTGCCGCTGATGGTGCGCGCCATGCGCCTGTCGATCGAGGCGGTGGATCGCCGTTACGAACAGGCCGCGCGCACGCTGGGCGCCGGGCGTTGGCGCACCTTCGCCACGATCACCCTGCCCCTCACCCTGCCAGGCATTCTGGCTGCTCTGGTGCTGGGCTTCGCGCGTTCGGTGGGCGAATTCGGCGCGACGATCACGTTCGCCTCCAACATTCCGGGCGAGACGCGCACGTTGCCGCTGGCCATCTACAGCGCCTTGCAGGTTCCCGGCGCCGAGTGGCAGGTGGCGCGGCTGGCCGGCCTGTCGATCCTGCTGTCGTTGGGCGCGCTGGTGATCTCCGAATGGCTGGCCCGCCGTAATCGGGCCGGGGCGATGCGTTATGTCATTTGACGTTTCCGTCAGCCTGAAGCGCGGGCGGCGCACGTTCGACTATGCCTTCAGCGTCGAGGAAGGCGGGCTGACCGCGCTGTTCGGTCCTTCCGGCGCGGGCAAGACCACGCTGCTGGACATGATCGCCGGTCTGGTGAAACCCACGCAGGGGCATATCACCGTCTCGAACGACGTCCTCTTCAACTCGGAACGCCGCGTAAACCTGCCGCCCGAACGCCGCCGTTGCGGTTACGTGTTCCAGGACCTGCGCCTGTTCCCGCACAAGACCGTGCGCAACAACCTGCTTTACGGCTGGCGCATCGCCGCGCCCGATCACCGCTGGCTGGAACTCGACACCGCGCTGGACGTGCTGGGCATCGGCCACTTGCTGAACCGAATGCCGGCCACCCTGTCCGGCGGCGAGGCGCAGCGGGTGACGATCGGCCGGGCGCTGCTGGCCGGCCCGCGCTTCCTGCTGATGGACGAACCGCTTGCCTCGGTCGACGCGGAGCGGCGCGAGGAAATCCTGCGCGTGATCGAACGCGTGCGCGACGAGTTGCGCCTGCCGATCCTCTACGTCAGCCATGACCGGACCGAGGTGGATCGGTTGGCCGATCGGGTGATCGAAGTGCCCGCGCCGGCCGCCGCTTCGGCCGGAATTACTTGAGCGCCAGCGCCAGAACCGTGCGCGGCCGCCGATCCGCCAGCACTTCCGCAGCGGCATCCGCCAGCGCCGCGCGCCCATGGCTGCGCGCCAGCCCACGCGTGATCTGCTTCAACTCGTGGCAATTGAGCCAGGGATGGCCGGCGCCGTACTGGTTCGCCATCACCACGCTGATCTTGTCCAGCGCACGGGTCGCCCCCTGCTCCCCATAGCGCCCGACGAATCCAGCCTGAAGCGCGCGGGCCGCCTCGTTCAGATCGCCCAGATGCTCCTGCGTGAAATCGCCATAGTCCGCCTGGAAATCGTCGGCGGTCCGGCGGCAGCGCAGGCTGGTCACCATCAGCATGATGTCGAGCCGGCGCAATTGCTCGGCGCCGTCGTCCGCCCTGACGGTTCCGACCGGAACCTGCGCGGCCTTGTTCTTTTCGATGCCTGACTTGGCCGCATGCGCCGGATCGGAAAGCCCGACCGCCAGCGCCGCCACCAGCCCCATGATCGATGCCGCCAGCAGGCGATGTTCGCCGCTGCGCGAGGGCCGATTGCCTTGCATCACCCGATTGTGTCGTCCCCCTACGGCGACGCGCTTCATGCTCATCATCGCTTGCCTCCTCCGACGATCGGCACTTGCCGAACCCCGCAGACAGGCTCTCACGCAGTGGTTCACCGGATTTTAATGGCTCAGGTAAAGGCGATTTTAACCACGTTCGACGCGCACGGCGTTTGCGCCGCAACGCCACCGCCCTATATCTGCGCGCATCCGCGATTCATTTGCAGACAAAGGATAAATCCATGACCATCGCCGTTGGTGACAAGCTGCCTGACGTGAAGCTGATCAAGGCCGGCGAAGGCGGCCCCGAACCGGTTCAGACCGCCGACTTCTTCGCTGGCAAGAAAGTCGCGCTGTTTTCGGTTCCCGGCGCCTTCACGCCCACTTGCTCTGCCAAGCACCTTCCCGGCTTCGTGGACAAGGCCGCCGACCTGAAGGCCAAGGGCATCGACGCGATCGCCTGCACCGCCGTCAACGACGCTTTCGTGATGGGCGCATGGGGCAAGGCCTCGGGCTCTGAAGACGTGACCATGCTGGCCGACGGCAATGGCGATTTCGTCAAGGCGATCGACCTGGTGATGGACGGCACCGGCTTTGGCATGGGCCATCGCGGCCAGCGCTTCTCGATGGTCGTCAACGACGGCGTGGTCGAACAGCTGAACGTCGAAGCGCCGGGCGCTTTCGAAGTCAGTTCGGCCGACTACATGCTGGGCCAGCTCTGATCGGGACCAGCTCTGATCGGGGCCAGCGCTGATATCAGGCTGACTTTTTGAAAGGCGGCGCTCCGAAACGGGAGCGCCGCCTTTTTTCCTGAGCATCGGTAGGGCGTTGGCTCACGCCCGATATTCCGCCTCTGCTTGCCCCTCCCCGGCCGCCGCGATAGCGTCCACGCAAAGAGAGGAGTTTCCATGGCCCGTTCGGTTATCGTCACTGGAGGATTCGGCGTGCTCGGCAGCGCCGTTGCCGCCGCTTTCGCAGCCCAAGGCGACAAGGTCGCCCGCATAGACTTCGCCCCGTCGGCGAAGGAACCGCTGGTGGGTGCGCTCGACATCGGCGGTGTCGACCTGACGAACGAAGCCGCTACCCGCACCGCCATCGACAAGGTAGCCGCCGCGCATGGCGGCATCGACGTGCTGGTGAACATCGCCGGCGGCTTCATCTGGGAAACGCTGGAGGGCGGATCGCTGGCGTCCTGGGCGAAGATGCAAGCCATGAACCTGACGACCGCTGCCACCATCACCCAGCTCTCGCTGCCCGCGCTCAAGGCCTCTGCCGCCGGGCGCGTCATCAGCATCGGTGCGGGCGGCGCGGTGAAGGCCGGCATGGGCATGGGCGCCTATGCCGCCTCCAAGTCCGGCGTCCATCGCCTGACCGAGGCGCTGGCAGAGGAACTGGCGGGCACCGGCGTCACCGTGAACGCCATCCTGCCCAGCATCATCGACACCCCCACCAATCGCGCCGACATGCCCGATGCCGATTTCTCGACCTGGGTGCAGCCAAAGGCGATTGCGGACGTGATCCTGTTCCTCGCCTCCGACGCCGCGCGCGCGGTCACGGGCGCGTTGGTGCCGGTGACAAAGGGCGGTTGAAGCGGCGTTTGCCTACCCTTGCTAATCGCCCCGTCTTGGATCAGGATCACCGCCGCCTCTGACCAATATAACCTCGTCATCCCCGCGAACGCGGGGATCCCGCTTTTCTTGCGTGCGTGCCGAAAAGGAAGCGGGGGCCCCGCCTGCGCGGGGGCGACGAGGTTTGGGGGCTCGAGATTTGGTCGAAATCTGGTGCGGGCGGATTTCTCCAAACCAGCCCTGCAGGCTAGCGCCGCACGTAGACGACCACGCCGTCCGCACCGCGAAAGATCCGTTTCCAGCGCGGCGAACGCGCCAGTTCGCCGGCGATCGGCGCATTGTGGTCTTCCTGGATGACGAAGGCGACCGGGTGCCATTTGGCGATCACGTCCACCAGCGGGACGTAGCCGTTCTCGATCCCGCCGTTGTACTGCCACTCCTCATGGCTGTAGCGGTAATAGCGCCCGTCATAGGCCACGCGCCAGTTCGGCCAGCCGGCATCGATCACCGGCCCGCCGAACGGAAAATCGGCATAGACCGTGCCGTGCAGGTTCTCCTGCTTGAGGCGGGCAATCGATTCCAGCGGCAGGCTGGACGCAAAGCGCGTGGATGCCAGGAACGGCGTGGCCAGCGCCACCACCGCAACGGCGGCAATGGGCAACCAGCGTGGAGTGGCGCTTGGCTGCTGCGGCGAACTCGCCCCCCGCGCGATCACGGGGATCATCGAAAGCGCCCAGAACAGCACGAAGCGATAGGCGAACAGCGTCATCGCCAGCAGCGCCAGCGCCACCAGCACATCGACCGGGTCGCAGCGACGCCCGCGCAGCACGATGCGCGCCGTCAGCAGCAGCACTGCCAGTACCGGCACCGCGTTGTTCCAGTTCGCCGGGATCCACAGCGGGCGCCACTCGCTGGCGCCGATGGCAAGGCTCATCTCGGTATTGGTGGCGGAAATGGCCAGGATGGAGAAACCGTCCGGCGTCGCGAAGATCGCCGCCACCGCCACCAGCGTCAGCAAGGCGGCGGCAATCGGCACGGGACGCTTGCGGTCTCGCAGCCAGCCCAGCCCACCAACGGCGGCATGGATGCCCAGCGCCAGCGCACCGATGCTCACGGATGGATGGAAATTCTGCCAGAGCACCAGCAACGGCGCGCCCAGCGCGATGGTCAGCAGCGGACGCAGGCGCAATTGCATCAGCGCCAGCAGCAGGCCGAAGCACAGCGCCGCGAAGCTCTGTGGGCGGATGCTGGCGGTTGGCAAGGCGGCGAAGAATGCCAGCGCCAGCGCAAGGGCCACGGCCGGCGCGGTGGCTCCACGATGGCGGCAGGCGGCGGCCACGGCCCAGAACCCGCCCAGCCAGACCAGCGAATCGAACACCCGCAGCAGACCCCAGCCGCCCAGCGATCGCACCCAGGCCATGCTCGCCTGCGCCAGCCAGCCCACTGCGGGCAGCGGCTCCCCCAGATGGAGCGCGGCAAACGGCTCGCGGGAAATCGGGCCGCCGTGGGCCAGGATGATCTCGCCCAGCTTCAGCTGCCAGAAGATGTCCACGTCCCAGACGCTGCGCAGCAACAGCACGCAGAGCATCGCCGCCGGAACCAGCGCAGCCCCGTAACGCAGCAGAGGGGCGCCCTGCCCTTCGACGCTATTCTTGAAACCGCTCAAACTACCCCCGGCGCGGCGCGAAAGGAGCCGCCACGCCTCCATCGCCGCACGGCGGAAGCCGTTCAAGCTCCCGGTGCGCGGAAACGGGGATAAGCGCCGGTTTGCAAATTCGCGAAACGCGAATTGGGCCGGTGCCGCGGCAGAATGCCCGAACGGGCATTCTGCAAACAAACGCCTCAGTAGCCCATCAGGCTCAGCACTTCCTTGCGGCTGCGCTCGTCCTCAAGGAACGTGCCCATCATCCGGCTGGTGATCATGCTGACGCCCGGCGTGCGCACGCCTCGCGCGGACATGCAGGCATGGCTGGCCTCGATCACCACGGCAACGCCGTGCGGCTTCAGGTGCGTCCAGATGCATTCGGCCACTTCGGCGGTCAGGCGTTCCTGGATCTGCAGACGCTGCGCATAGCCTTGCAGCACGCGGGCCAGCTTGGAGATGCCCACCACATGATCGCGCGGCAGATAGGCGATCGCCGCCTTGCCGATGATCGGCGCCATATGGTGTTCGCAGTGCGACTGGAACGGAATGTCCTTCAGCAGCACGACCTCGTCATAGCCGCCCACTTCCTCGAACACGCGGCTGAGGTGGATAGCCGGATCCTCGCCATAGCCCTGGCAATATTCCTTCCACGCCCGCGCCACGCGCTTGGGGGTGTCCAGCAGCCCTTCACGCTCCGGATCGTCGCCCGACCAGCGGATCAGCGTGCGGATCGCTTCCTGCACGTCTTCCGGCACCGCAGGCTTCTTTTCGAAAGGGCTGTCCTCGTCGGGACCGACCAGGCTGCTCATCCCTTGATACTCCTTCGCAATCTTTCCTGTAGGCGCAGCCGCATCAGCTGCCCCTTGCGGCGGAACAGACCCCGCCGCTCGATCGGCTCGAACATCTCCCCGGGTCGTTCCGGATCGAGCAGAGCGCTTTCCCCCAGCGCTCTTTCAGCATCGGAGAGATGTTTCAAGGGCAAGCGTTCGAGATGTTTGCCCACCGGCACAAGACCTTCGATCATGGCGGCCATCGAATCGTGACGATCCAGCGCCTCCACGATCACGTCCTCGGCCTTGCCGCAGTGCTCGGCCAGCAATCGAATGCGCAAGGCGCGGATCGCGGGAACCACGTGCGCATTCGCCGGGCGCGCCGCGTCGATGAACACGTCGCACTCCGAATCGAGGCCCATCGACCGGTTGTTCATGTTGGCCGAACCCACGCGCAGGATTTCGTCATCGACGATCAGCAGCTTGGCATGGACGTAGATCGGCGTGCCATCCGCCGCGCGCGGGTGGAAGATGTGAAAACGGTCCGCGTGATCGGCATTCTGCAACGTCTTCACCAGTTCCACGCGCGCGGTGTCCATCGCCACCTGTTCCAGCCAGCCGCTGGCGCTGAGCGGATTGATGATCACGAATTCGGGGGGATCGGGTTCCAGCAACCGCTCGGCGATCACCTCAGCAATCGCGCGCGAGGCGAAATACTGCGTCTCGGCATAGACGAAGCGCTTCGCGCGGCGAATCTGCTCGACGAAAAGCTGCTCGATCTCCGCCACTTGCGAGCAGCCATCATATTCCGCGCGCGTGCGCGCGATGCCGATCTCCACATTCTCGAATTCGGCAACCAGCCCTTCCGGCCAGGGTACGAAGTCCTGCGGCGCACAGGGCACGACCTCGGCCCCGCCCGCCGCCTTCCACCGTGCCCGCCCCAGATCGGCCAGCGAGGCGGCAACATCCCCTTCCATCACCATCGTCAGGTCATGCCACGGCCCATAGAGCCGCCCGCTGGGCCTGCGGCGGCGCGGGTCCTGCGGGCGATGCTCCGGCGTGTCCCAACGGTCGGACGTCATGTCGATGCCACCGCAGGCCGCGAACACATCGTCGATCACCACGATCTTTTGGTGATGGCTGCATCCGATCGGGTGGGCACCGTCAAAGCGGAAATGAATGCGATCGCGAAAGGCCCAGCGGATCAGGTCGATCACCATGGTGCCGCGAAACAGCGACTTCAGCAGCGAGACGTTCCACTTGAGCAGCAGGATTTCCAGCCGCGGCTGCGAATGCACCAACCAGATGATGAAAGAGCCAAGCCGCGCGGGGAACCGCTGCTTCCGCCCGCTCTGCCACCAGCGCCGGCCGGAGGTGAGCAGGATGCGCGAATCGAAATCCCAGCCGATCAGGAAAATCCGCTGGCGGGCCGAATCCATCACTTCGCGAATCACGGAAAAGTAGGCGGCGGCATCGATCACCACATGCGCCCGGCGCGCCATGGCATAGCGCCAGACCGACGGAGAGACCGCAGGCTCTTCCGCTTCGTTCAAAATCTCACTTTCCAATGCGTTCCCCCGATCGACCGACCATCTCCCGTGCGTGCCTAGCGAACAAGAGCGCAACATGTTCCCCACGGCAAGTGCCGGGCATTTCGGACCAGACTACGCAGTTCACCGCATGCAACCAACGAAACGCCGGGTTTGGGCCGCTTCATCGCAAATCGGGGGCGATCCGGCGGTTGATCCGGCACCGTTCACCCGCCATTCCGTTACGAACATGCAAGCAAGCATGTCTTTCACCCCGCTCCTTCCCACGTGCAACGGCACGCGGAGCGGGTTCCGGCCTCGGCCGGTTCAATCGTCCGGGTCGTCATCTTTCCGGACCTGTTTTTGAGGGCCCTCTTGCGTTGGAGGGCTGCGTGTCGGTCGCCGTTGGGTCGGCTTCCGCATCGACAAGGAGTACGCCATGAAGAAATCGCTGATCGCCGCCGCACTTGCTGCGGCAACGCTCGTTCCCGCCGCCGCCATGGCCCAGTCCGCTCCGGCACCGGCTGCAGCGGCAGCCACCCCGACTGCGGGCGCGAAGGTATTCGATCCCGAAGGCAACGAAGTGGGCTCGATCGAGGCGGTTCAGGGCGATGTCGTGACCGTCAATACCGGCACCGCGCGCGCGGGCCTGCCGAAGTCTGCCTTCGCCGCCCGTGACAAGGGCCTGACCATCGGCATGACCAAGGCACAGCTGGAAGCGGCCGTTCAGGGCGCGCAGGCCAAGACCGGCGAAGCGCTTGCCGCCGCGCTGGTGGTGGATGCCCCCCTCAAGAGCAGCGACGGCGTCGTACTCGGCACCGTCAGCAAGGTCGAAGGCGATAACGTGACGGTCGCACTGCAGAGCGGTTCGCCCGTTTCGCTGAAGAAGAACACCATCGGCCTTGGTGCCGATGGTGCGCTGGCGATCGGCGTGACCGCCGCGCAGTTCAACGCATCCGTTCAGGGTGCGGCCGGCGGCGCCAGCGGCAAGTAAGAATCGGCCCCGGATTCGCCGGGGAGCTGATGGGATGAAGGCCCGGGATCGATACGACGATCCCGGGCCTTTTGCATTTTTCCGGCCAAAGTCCTTGCGATGCCCCCCGTGCTTGCCCCACTAGGTCCGCGAAGCGCCGCCTTCGCGGCGCGCCCTCCACTTGCGTTCAAGGTGCCTGCCGTCCGGTATCCGCCTTGAGCCGCTCACCTTGGCCACCCCCCGCCGGGCCTGCCGCGACGACATGATCGGAACCGAGTTGACACCACTGGAACACCTTCGCGCTTTCCAGAAGTCGGCGCCCGGCCTCGACGGTTCGCTCGCCATGGCGCGCCGACGCGCCGCAACGGTGCTGGGTGCGGTGGCGCTGGGCATGATCGCCATCGTCTTTGCCTGGATGGGCGATCTGGCGCAGAAGATCTTCACGCAGTTCCAGGCCCAGCATCGCTATGCGCCGCTGGTGCTGACGCCGCTGGTCTTCGCCGCGACCGTCGCGGTTACCCGGCGCTGGGCGCCTGCTGCCAGGGGATCGGGGATTCCGCAGGTCATGGCCGCCGGGCACGACCTTGGGCTGGCCAATTCCCGCCTGCTTTCACTGCCCACTGCCATCACCAAGCTGCTGCTGACCACGGTGATGCTGCTGGCGGGCGGATCGGTCGGCCGCGAAGGCCCCACCGTGCAGGTTGCCGCCGCCGTGATGGTCACCTGCCACCGCATCCTGCGCGTGCCGATTTCTGCCGGCGTGCTGATCGCCGGCGGCGCCGCGGGCGTGGCAGCGGCCTTCAACACGCCGCTGGCCGGTGTGGCCTTCGCGATCGAGGAACTGGCCGCCGCCTTCGAACAGAAGGTCGCCGTGCTGGTGATGGGCGCGGTGGTGATCTCCGGCCTCGTCAGCCTCGCCGTGGCGGGCGACTACGTGTATTTCGGGGCGATGCGGCAGACGCTGGGCGTCGCTTCGGTATTGCTGATCACCCCGGTCGCAGGCGTTGCAGGCGGGGTGCTGGGCGGGCTGTTTTCACGCACCCTGCTCTCCTTCGCACGCAGTTCGCACCCGGTGTTCCAGGCCGCGCGAGCACGCCCGGTCATGCTGGCGCTGGTTTGCGGGATGATCGTGGCGGTAACCGGCGTGCTCACCGGATCGACCTGGGGTACCGGCTATGACACCACGCGCCACATGATCGAGGCGACCAGCATGCCCTCCGCGTGGTTCGGTCCCGCCAAATTCCTGGCCACGGCAGCCACGGCAGTCTCCGGCGCGCCGGGCGGCATCTTCGCGCCCTCGCTTTCGGTAGGCGCGGGGCTGGGGCAATTGCTGTCCTACGGATTTCCGGACGATCCCGCCCCCGCCATCGTGCTGCTGGGCATGGTCGCCTATTTCGTCGGCGTCGTACGCGCGCCGCTGACGGCAGTGATCATCCTGATGGAAACGACCGCCAGCCGCGGCATGATCGTGCCACTGTTCCTTACCGCGATCATCGCCGATGCCGCCAGCACGCTGGTCTGCAAGGAAAAGCTCTACCACGGCCTTTCGCGCGGCTTCGCCCGTCCTCGGGATTCCGATGAGGCGAAGGCCGCCAGCTAGGGCGTTTTCCGGGTCATCGGGTGGAATCACCCGATGACCCGGAAAACGCGCCAAACCAAAAATCTTAGAGCGTCTCCAGACGGATCGTCTCACACGCGGCGCGCAGGCAATAAAAAACCCCCGAATGACCGGGGGTTGCTGCGATGAGGCAAATGGCGCGCCCGGAACGATTCGAACGTCCGACCCTCAGATTCGTAGTCTGATGCTCTATCCAGCTGAGCTACGGGCGCGCAGATGCCCTATGTATCCATACGGCGAAAGGTCTGGAAACCTCTCCATGGAGAAAGTGGCGCGCCCGGAACGATTCGAACGTCCGACCCTCAGATTCGTAGTCTGATGCTCTATCCAGCTGAGCTACGGGCGCGTGCCAATTTCTATCCAACCAAGGCCACGATTTCCCCGAAAGGAATGTGGCGCGCCCGGAACGATTCGAACGTCCGACCCTCAGATTCGTAGTCTGATGCTCTATCCAGCTGAGCTACGGGCGCGTTGGAGTGGCGCCAATAGAAAGGGATCCGCCCCCCGTCAACGCCTATATCGCACTTGGGCGAAGGAATTTGCACAAGGCCGCTGCCAGAGGATAGTCGAGCGGCGGCATCTCCAGCGTTTCGATGGCTTCGGGCACATACCAGCCCAGCGCTTCCGCCTCGTGCGGGTGGGGATCACCCTGCCATTCGCGGCAGGCGTAAAGAAGTATGACAAGCGAACGACTGCCATCCCCGGTCCGCCCACTGGCAAAACCCACTGGGCGCAACGACGCGGAATCCATCGCCAAGCCCAGCTCCTCGCCCAGTTCGCGGACGGCCGCGTCTTCGGGGCATTCGCCAGGATCGACCTTGCCCCCCGGGAATTCCCAGAGCCCGCCGTGCATCTTGGCGAAAGGCCGCTGCTGCATCAGCACGCGCCCGTCACCCTGCACAAGCGCCACGGCGACGACGACCATCGGTGTAAAAGAATTTTCCAGCTTCAATGTCCTTATTAGGAACTCGTTAACGCCAGGATGGCATCCCGTGCAGTGTTCTGGAGAACTGTAGGGTGGCTCATGACTGTTCGATCGATCGGCGTCCGAATTCTTAAGGATGAGGCCGCCGCAACTACCGTCGAATACGGTCTGATCCTTGGACTGATCGTACTTATGGTGATCGGAGCACTCAGCGGCGCGGCGAATGAAACCGTGAGCATGTGGAATAGTATTTCATCGAAATCTTCTACTGCAATCTCCGCAAGCTGAAACAAATTCTAACTTAAGCATTTTTCAACACTTCCAATCTAGAAGCGAAATTGTCCGGAGCGCTGAAGCGAGACGCCAGGCGGGATGGACCGGGTACAGAAGACTGCTTTACATCAGGAGACATACCATGAAGTTTCTCGCCAAGCTGCGTCGCAACGAAGAAGGCGCCACCGCAATCGAATACGGCCTGATCGCCGCGCTCATCGCTGTTGCCGCGATCGCCGCCATGCAGGGCATGGGCTCGCAGCTCACCTCGACCTTCTCGAAGACCTCGTCGACCCTGGGTTCGACGAACTCGTAAGAAGCTTTCGAGCTAAACGGTTCGGGGCGGCAGGGAAACCTGCCGCCCTTTTCCGTTTCCCGTGCGCTGGAATGCGTTCGAAAAGGCCCTCGGGAAACCGGGGGCCTTTTCAGTATGTGACGATCTTCACCTTCTGCCCCGGCACCAGCCGGTCCGCCGCCTGCAGGCCGTTGAGCACCAGAAAGCGGTCCAGCTGCGCATCGGAATAGGCCATGCGCGCGGCCAGGGACTGCGAAGTGTCGCCCGCCTTGACAATCACCACCCGCAGCAGGCGCGGTCGCACTTGCCCCGCCTCCGCCGCGGAGATGCGGCGCATCGACTTGAACATCGGGTTGAAGACGCCAACGCCGCCTGCCCGCGTCATCGTCAGGAAGTGATAGGCGTTGCCGCCGCCGAAGTCGTAGGCGAAGACTGCCACGTCCACCTGATTGCCCGAAGTCTGCACCCGCGCCACCCCGTAGGCGGCCGGAATCCCGTTCACGGTCGCGCGTTCCACGCTGTCCGGCCGAATGCGCGCCTGCCCCTTGTCGGTCAGCCCGGCGAAGACCCCGTCGATATAGGCATCCAGCCCGGTGCCCAGTGGGCCGCTGCCGAATTGCGCCTTGCCCGATTGCCCACTGATCGACACCGCCTGTGTGCCATTGACCATGTAGAAGCCGGTCGGCACCTGAAACGTCAACTTCAGGTCCGGATGGATGAAACGGGTGCCCTCGATCATCCCCTGATGCGGATCGTCACCGTAGACCAGCCCATCGATTCGCGAGAGGAACACATCGCGGTTCGTGCTTCCCGTCGACGCGTTGCCGGCAAGGGTCTGCGCATCGCGCACGCGCGAAGCCGGATCAGGGTGAGTCGAAGCCCATTCCGGCACGCGGGCCGTGGTGCCGTTCAGCCGGGCTTCCAGCGCATTCTGGCGCGCCAGACTGTCCAGCACCGTGGCCATCGCTCGCGGATCGTATCCCGCGCGCTTCAGGTAGGTGATGCCAAGGCGATCGGCCTCCTGCTCCTGCGAGCGGGAATATTGCAGCGTCAGCATCTGCGTGCCCTGCGTGGCGACCTGCTGGCCCAACTGGCCCAGCGCACTGTCTCCCAGCAGCACGCCGGACAGGATCGACCCCAGCACCCCCAGGATCTGATTGCGATTCGCGGCCTGCTGCCGCTTGGCGGAGTGGCGCGCGGCAACGTGCCCCACCTCGTGCCCCAGCACGCCGGCCAGTTCCGCCTCGTTGTTCATCAGCGCGGTCAACTGCCGGGTGACGTAGATATAGCCACCCGGAATCGCGAAAGCGTTGTTCACCGACGAGTTGAGCAAGGTGACCGTAAAATCGCCCGTCGCGTTGGAGAGGCCGGACTGGACGGCAATCTTCTTGCCCACCTGTTCCACATAAGCGGCCTGAGGCCCACCCACCGCTCCGCCGAATTCGGCCAGTAGATCGGGATGGGCCTTGGCGCCCTGCGCCTTGTCCGCCTGGCTGATCGCGGCGACCGTCGGATAGGCGGCTGCCGCCGTGGCCATCTCGACGCTGCCCGGCGCCAGGGCCAGCACGATCGCGCCCGACAGCGCCGCGCCCCGGCACCGTCCTACCTTTCCTGCAGTCATGGCATCTCCCTTCGCACCTTGGTTGCCTTGGACAACTGGCCGCACAAGCGCCTGTTCCGCAAGAGCGTTCCCGAGAGCGGAGGGTGTTCTAGCCCTGCCGCGCCAGTGGATGCCGCGCATTCACCAGCGCCACCAGCCGCGCGCTTTCGACATGGGTGTAGATCTGGGTAGTGGCGATGTCGGCATGGCCCAGCAGGGTCTGCAGCACGCGAAGATCCGCCCCGCCTTCCAGCAAGTGCGTGGCGAAGGCATGGCGCAGCACGTGCGGAGAGACGCGTTCCGGATCCAGGTCCGCGCGCACCGCCAGATCGCGCAGCAGCTGGAACAGCCGAACCCGGGTGAGATGCCCGCTTTCCCCGCGCGACGGGAAAAGATGGCGCGATCCACCGGGGCGCACTGCCAGCCAGCGCGAGAGGACCGCGCGGGCACGCCCGCTGACCGGCACCATCCGTTGCTGCCCACCCTTGCCGGTAACATGAAGGAATGGCGCATCGCGCGGCACGGCAGCGACCGGCAGCGACACCAGCTCACTGGCGCGCAGGCCGGATCCATAGAGCAGTTCCAGCAGTGCCAGCAGGCGCACCGATTCGGGCCGCTCTGCCGCCGCCTCTTCCTCCGCCTGCGTCAGGAAGCGTTCCACCTCTTCCCGCGACAACAGCCGCGGCAAGGCCCGCCGCGTGCGCGGGCGTGGCAGCGAGGGTGAGGGATCGTCCGCCCGCAGCCCCTCGTCGACAAGGAAACCGTAGAACTGGCGCAGCGCCGAACAGCGGCGAGCGAGCGTTGCCGGCGCGACCATGCTCCACGCCTTGCCCAATCCGGCCAGCGCGTCGCCATCCGCCGTCACCAGATCGCCGATCTCATCCATCGCCGCATCAAGATCACGGCGATAGGCGGCCAGTGTATTGGCCGCGGCGCCGCGCTCCGCCGCCAGCATCGTCAGGAAGCGTTCCGCCGCGCTACTCGCCCCCGACGATCGCGATGACGACCTTGATCCATCCAAGGTCATCGCGAAACCATCGTCATCAAGCCCGCGCCACGGCCTCTGCCGCGATCATCCGCGCCTCCGCATCCAGCCCCACGGTGCGCAGGGCGGAAACGATGTGGAACAGATAGCGCGGCGTCATCAGGTGCCAGTCACCACCCTGCATGCCCAGCCCGGCCAGCAGCGCCACGCCTGCCTGATCGCCATTGGCGGCAGCGCGGTCGAGCGCTTCGGTAAAGCGCGTGGACCGGTCCAGTCCAAGGCCCAACTGTCCGGAGAAGCTGCCCGCATCGCTCTGGTCGATACGGCCCAGCGCGGCCAGACCGGCGACAAGAAACGCACTGCGGCGCTTGTCGGTGCTGTCGTCGGCATCGAGATACGTGCTGACAGGCGCCGAACCCACGGCCTTGATCCGCCCCGGAGCAGCCAGCACCAGCAGCGCCCAGCCCTGGCTGCCGGATGCCACCACGGACGACCAGGCCAGCGCATTGGCATCGAAACCGGCGGCCAGCATCGACGTCAGCAGCAGCGGAGCCTGCTCCTCCATGTCCTTGCTGGGAGTGATGCGGGCGGCGGCGGCGGCGGTCAGCACTTGCCGGGCGTACGTGGCGTCGGCGCCATTGGCGCCGTTCCACAGGCTCTGCATCGCCGAAAAGCGGGCCGAAGGATCGTCCTGCACATAAGCATTGCGCAGCGTTTCCGCGCGCTGCTGCCAATCCCCGGTCACTTCCGGATCCGCATAGAGCTGGCTGTAGAGATCGACCATCGCCGCGTTCGAAAGAACGCCCGTTGCGCCGGCATGATCGGCGGCGGCGGCTCGGCGCGCCAGCCCCACCATCGGCGCCAGCGCGGTCATATCGTCATAGAGCGGGCCGGCGTCTTCCATGGCGCTGTCCGGCGGCGTCAGGCCCACGGCATTGGCCAGACCGAAGCGCCACGGCGTCATCGTCGTCACGCCGTCCCACTCGATCGTCACCGCCTTGCGCGCGCGGCCGGCAGCGCCGGCGTATTTCTGCGCCAGAAGCAGGTCGATGCGATCCATCGATCCGCGCACGCGCATCTTGTCCAGCTTGGCCATCGCCGACGCACCGCTGCCGCGGAACGCTTCGCAGATCGCCTTCGCGGCATTCCACTGCGCATCGTCGCGCAGCGAGCCGACCGACGAGAACACCGGGCAAAGGCCGGTGAAATCGGCGGCCCGCTGGTACGTCTCGAACGCCTGATCGCCCAGTTCGGGCGTGTAGTTGGCAATGTCGATATCCTGTAGCACAGCGCGCGCCGCATCGCTTTCGCCCATGCGCAGCAGCAGCCCCACGCGCAGCGCCAGAAAACGCTGCGGGCTCATGCCGGCGGGCGGCGAAAGGCGAGAGATCAGCGCGCGGCGCAGCAGCACGTGGCCCCAGCGGGACACGAGTTGCCCGCGATTGGCCGCCAGCGCCGCCTCCACCACCGTCCAGTTCAATGTCGACAGCGACGATGCGGCGAAACCGCCCTCGCTATCGTCGATCAGGCCGACGCGATCCATCGAACGGCGCGCCTGCGGCGGCATGTCGAGATCGATCTTGTTGCCCAGCAGATCCTCGAAATCCTCGGGCGACATGCGCTCCAGTTCTTCGAGCGTCGGCACGCGGGTGAGTCCGCCCGGGCCGACGATCGCGGAAATCGGCGCGCCGGCATCGATCGCTGCAGGCGCCGCGCTGGGCAGTTGCTGGATAACCGGCGTGGAAATGGCACGCGGCGCGGACGCAGCACCGCTGTCCCCGGTCCGTACCGGCGCGGGCGCGGCTTTCGGGGTGGGCGTGGGTGTCGGCTCCTCGAAGCCCTTGGGCAGCAGCGATTCGGGGCCATCCTGCGCGATCGCCCACACCGAAGTGAGCGCCAGTGCGGTGCCGACCATGACGTGCCAGGTGCGAGTACGGGTTTTCATTCGGCCGTCTCCGTAACCTTCTGGTCCGGAACCTTCACCGGCTGGACGATATCGCGAACCTGCCGGCGACCGCCGTCTGCCCAGGCCAATCCGCCGACAACCACCACGATCCCGACGGCAACTACCGCAACCACGCCCGGAAGCCTGCGCTTCCCCTTTGGTATCGTCACTCGCCTTCCTTCACCGATGCTTGCGCTGCGACCTAGCGCAACTATAGGCGATGGGGCAATGGACGTTCAACAGACCCGCTTTTCCGCGCAAGAAATTGCCACCCTCGCCCGGCGGATCAATCGCCCCATCGTGCTGGTCGGTATGATGGGCGTGGGCAAGTCCAGCGTGGGCAAACGGCTGGCCACGCTGCTGGACTTTCCCTTCGTGGATGCGGACGAGGAAATCGAACGCTCCGCCCAGATGACCATCCCCGAAATTTTCGAGACTTACGGGGAATCCTATTTTCGCGACGGCGAACGCCGCGTGATCGCCCGCCTGCTGGGATCGGATGCAGCCCCCCTGGTGCTGGCGACCGGCGGCGGCGCCTTTTGCAATACCGAAACGCGCGCGCTGATCCTGGAACACGCAATCACCGTGTGGCTGGACAGCGAAGTGGAAACGCTGGTCGATCGTACCGCCCGCAAGGACAACCGCCCGCTGCTGCAAGGCGGCAACCCGCGTGATATTCTCGCCCGCCTGCGCGAGGATCGCCGCCCGCATTACGAACAGGCGCCGATCCACGTGCTCAGTTCGCCCGGGCCGCACGTGCAGACCATCAACAAGGTACTTCAGGGACTCTCGCAATGGCTGTGATTTCCGTCGACATCGCCGGACGCCCTTATGAAGTGCGCGTGGGCGCCGGGCTGCTGGCCGAACTGGTGCCCAACTGCCGGGGCCTGCTGCGCAAGCGCGGCGTCCCCATCGTCACCGATGTCCACGTCCATGCGGCCTGGGGCGAAGTGGTGGAGCGTTCGCTGCGCGACAACGGGCATGAACCGCACTGGCGCATCCTGCCGGCGGGCGAAGCCACGAAATCGTGGGACGAACTGGCCGCCACGGTCAACTGGCTGCTGGAACTGGGCGTGGAGCGCGGCGACAGCGTGATCGCGCTGGGCGGCGGCGTGATCGGCGATCTCACCGGCTTCTGCGCCTCCGTGCTGAAGCGCGGCTGCAAGTTCATCCAGGTGCCCACCACGCTGCTGGCGCAAGTCGATTCCAGCGTGGGCGGCAAGACCGCGATCAACACGCCCGCCGGAAAGAACCTGGTCGGTGCGTTCCATCAGCCCTCACTGGTGCTGGCCGACCTTTCCGCGCTGGAAACCCTGCCCCGCCGCGATCTGCTGGCCGGCTACGCCGAAGTGGTGAAGTACGGGCTGATCGACGATGCGGACTTCTTCGCCTGGTGCGACGCCAATGCCGCCGCCATGCTCGACGGTGACGCGGCGCTGCGCGAATATGCGGTGGCGCACTCGGTCGCATCCAAGGCGCGCATCGTCGCGGAGGACGAATTCGAGACGACCGGCAAGCGCGCCCTGCTCAACCTTGGGCACACCTTCGGCCATGCATTGGAGGCGGAAACCGGCTTCTCCACGCGCTTGCTCCACGGCGAAGGCGTGGCGCTGGGCATGGTGCTGGCAGCGCGTTACTCCGCCCGTCGCGGCCTGATGCCGCAGGCGAGCGCCGAACATGTCGCCCGCCACATCGCCGAAATCGGCCTGCCCGCCAGCCTTGCCGCGCTCGGCCTCGACTGCGATGGCCGCGCGCTGGTGGACCACATGCTTCACGACAAGAAGATGGATGCCGGCACCCTGCCCTTCCTGCTGATGAAGGGCATTGGCCACACCTACCTCGACCGCGAAGTCTCGCTGGACGATGTCGCGGAGTTCCTTGACGAGGAACTGGCGCGCAGCTCCGACTGACGCCTTATGCGCACGGGGCGGCTGCTTAGGCAGTCCCCCGGGAACTCAGGCGCCTGCACGCACGTATCCCTTGCATCACCGCAAGGGAGATTCAGCCATGCCCGCCAAGTCCAAGGCCCAGCAGAAAGCGGCCGGCGCCGCCCTCTCCGCCAAGCGTGGAGAGACGAAGAAGAGCGACCTCAAGGGCGCCTCGCGCGAAATGGTCGATTCCATGAGCGAGAAGCAGCTCGAAGAATTCGCCGCCACCAAGCGGAAGGGCAAGCCCGAGCATGTCCACCACTGACGCGCGCCGTTACCAGCATTGACGGCCTGATCCCGGCCGTCGAAACCGTCCCGAAAGCTGACGCCTTGGCGTCAATGGCGTGACATTTCCCGACTGCGCCATTATACACATGCGTCAAGAACATAAACATCATTCAAAAATAACAATATTTCCGGGATCGCCATGACTGTTGCCGAAGCTACCTCCGAGCTGGACTTCCCCGAGGAAGCGGCGCGAGACGATCGCGCCTTCCTGGGCCATCCGCGCGGGCTGGGTTACCTCTCCTTCGTGGAGGGCTGCGAGCGCTTTTCCTACTACTCCATGCAGACGCTGCTCGTACTCTACATGGTCAAGTATCTGTTGCTGCCGGAGAACGTGGGCAAGGTTCTTGGCCTGTCGTGGCTGCGCGGCTGGCATTATTCCGGGCTGGACGGACAGCCGCTCGCATCGGCGATCTTCGGCGACTACACGTCGCTGGTCTACCTGACGCCGATCCTGGGCGGCATCATCGCCGACCGCTGGCTGGGCCGCAAGGCCACGCTGATCGCGGGCGCCGTGGTCATGTCGATCGGCCACTTCCTGATGGCGTTCGAGGGGATGTTCCTGCTCGCGCTGATCTCGCTGGTGGTGGGCGTGGGCCTGTTCAAAGGCAACATCGCCAGCCAGGTGGGCGAACTCTACGGCCCCAAAGACCTGCGCCGCGCGATGGCGTTCCAGATCTTCTACATCGCCATCAACGTCTCCGTCATCGCCGCGCCGCTGATTTCGGGCACGCTGGGGCAGAAAGTCAGCTGGCATTATGGCTTCGGCGCCGCCGGCGTGGTCATGGTCCTTGGCCTGCTGCTCTACATGAAGGCACAGCCCTGGCTTCCGGCCGACAACAAGGTGGGCAAGAGCAAGAACAGCGATCCGGCCGCGCGCCTCACCCGATCGGACTGGCCGCGCCTTGGCGCTCTGGCCGTGCTGGTGCCTGTGCTGGCCATCGCGATGCTGACCAACCAGGAGATCTTCAACGCCTATCTCGTCTGGGCAGATGCGAAATTTCAGCTGACGTTCTTCGGCATCACCCTGCCTTCGAGCTGGATGATCACCGTGGACGCCACGCTCAGCTTCTCCATGCTGGTGGCCGTGGCTGCGTTCTGGAAGTTCTATGCCGACCGCACCGGGCGTGAGCCTGACGAACTGGGCAAGATGATCATCGGTTCGCTGTTCTCTATGACCGGCGGCATGTGCCTGGTGATCGCGGCGGCGACAGCGGGCGGCGGCAAGATCGGCCTGTTCTGGCCGGTGATGTTCCACCTGTTCAATTCGATCGGCTTTGCCCACATCATGCCGGTAAGCCTTGCCCTCTTCACCAAGATCGCGCCGCGTTCGCTGAATGCAACGGTGGTGGGCATCTACTATCTGGCGTTCTTCGGCGCCAACAAGGCGGTGGGCATTGTCGGCGGCTGGTATTCGTCAATGGATACCGTGTCGTTCTGGCTGATCCACGTAGGCGCCGCGACGTTCGGCCTGATCGCCTTCGCGGCGTTCAAGATAGCCCTGGGCAAGACGCTGGCCGGCGAGCCGAAGGCCGCCTGACGCCTACAACAAAACCATCCCCGTCATCCCCGCGAAGGCGGGGATCCCGCTTTCTCCTTCAACGTGGAAGAACAAGCGGGGCCCCCGCCTGCGCGGGGGCGACGGAGATTATATTTGATGCGGAAGGAGGTTCAGCCGAACACGGCGACTGACTGCATTCCCGCAATCACCGGCGCACCCGAAGCGCTCCATTGCAGGATATGCTCGCTCGCCCCGCCATCGCGCGCGAATTCGCTGGTGGAGCGCAGCAGCCACCAGCCGTCCTCCGTCGTCGGTGCAGGCTCCAGCATGTTGACATGCCAGTGCATCGAACTGATCGGCACGCGGAAATTGAGCAATGGCAGCACTGCCGTAGGCAAGGCATCGCCGATCAGCACTGCTTCCAGCGCCGGATCGAGCCCTTCGCGCTGCTTGAGCCGTACCCACCAGCACAAGTCGGCCTCCCCCAGTGCCGATTTCGGCAAGGCAAAGCGCGCATCGAAGTTCTGGCGGAGGAACTCCGGCGCATGGTCCATCGGCACCGGCTTGGCATCGGCCACCGGGTTCACGCCCTTTGGCATCGGATAGCCGGCGATATCCGCCGCGCTCTCGATCTGACGCATGAACGCGAAGCTGGCGGTGAAGCCCACGCCCTTCTCGTTCGAAAGCTCTGCCGCGACCCAGATGGCATTGCGCCCCTTGCGCACGACCCGCGCCCGCGCCTCTACGCGGCCCGCTAGCGGCGCGATCATCGCGAACTGGCCGGAGCGCAGCGGCGGCAATTCCGGATCGACACGCTGCGCCGCCGCCAGCGACAAGGCCGAGGTCAGCCCCCCGTAAGCGGTACGCCCCTGAAGCCAATCGTCGGTAATGTCGAAAGCGAAGCCGCCGTCGATTTCCTCGGCTGCGGCAAGCAGCGCGGCGAAACCCGTCATCAGAACAACCTCGAACCGTTGGGAACGCGGCTGTCCGGCGCGAACAGGACGACCCGCCCCTCCTCGTCCGCGAAGCCCAGGGTCAATGCCTCGGACAGCGCCTTGCCGATCTGCCGCGTGGGAAAGTTCACGACCGCCGCCACTTGCCGACCGATCAGGTCCTCCGGCGCATAGAGCGCGGCGACTTGCCCCACGCTCTTGCGCTCGCCGATGCCGGGACCGAAATCGATCCGCAATTTCAGGCTCGGCTTGCGCGCTCCCTCATAGACTTCCGCGGCGACGATGGTGCCGACGCGGATGTCCACTTTCAGGAAGTCGTCAAAGGATATTTGCTCGGCCGCAGGCGCGGCGTGGTCGTGGTCTAGATGCATTTATTCCATTTCAAGGATCACGGCGTCCACCGCAAGGCTTTCGCCTGCCTTGGCGTTGACCGTCTTCACCACGCCCGACTTCTCGGCGCGCAGGATGTTCTCCATCTTCATCGCCTCGACGACGGCCAGCGGCTGACCGGCCTCCACCTTGTCGCCCTCACCCACATGGAGCGCAACGAGCAAGCCCGGCATCGGGCAGATCAGGTACTTCGAAAGATCCGGCGGGATCTTTTCGATCATGTGCTGGTTGAGCGAGGCGATGTGGCGCGGCAGGATCAGCACATCGTGGATGCAGCCACGCGTGGTCATCTTCAGCCCCGTGCGCGTGGGCGCGACGCGGATGCCGATGGCCTCTCCGTCGATCTCCGCTTCGATCATGCGGTCGCCCGGCGTGTATTCCATCGCCAGTTCGACCGAGACGCCGTTCACGATAACGTCCTCATCGTCGATCACGACTTCGTAAGGCGCCTTGTCGATGGTGACGGTCCATTCCGAAGGCGGAGCCAGACGGCGCGGTGCCAGTTGGCCATCGACGCGGCGCGCACGGTCGGCCCGCGCGGTGGCTACGAAAGCGGCGACGGCAGCCAACTTGCCCTTCAGTTCCTCCGACGCGGGCGCGCCGGTGAAGCCTTCGGGATATTCCTCGGCAATGAAGCCGGTAGTCAGCTCGCCCGAGCGGAAGCGCGGGTGCTGCATGATGGCCGAGACGAAATCGATGTTGTGGCCAAGGCCCTCGATCTCGAACAGGTCGAGCGCGGCCACCTGCTTGTCGGCCGCCTCGTCACGCGTCCCGCCCCAGGTGATCAGCTTGGCGATCATCGGATCGTAGAACATCGAGACTTCGCCGCCTTCGTAGACGCCGTCATCGACGCGAATGCCGTCGATGCCACGGCGACCATTCTCCTCGCCATCGTCGGTCCAGCCGTCCACCGGCGGCTGATAGCGGACCAGGCGCCCGGTCGAGGGCAGGAAGCCGCGATAGGGATCTTCGGCATAGACGCGGTTTTCGATGGCCCAGCCGTCGATCTTCACGTCTGCCTGCGTCATCTCCAGCTTTTCGCCGGCGGCGACGCGGATCATCTGTTCAACCAGATCGACGCCGGTGATCGCTTCGGTGACCGGGTGCTCCACCTGAAGGCGGGTGTTCATTTCCAGGAAGTAGAAGCTCTCGCCCGTCGGGTCCGCGCCGGAGACGATCAGTTCGACGGTGCCCGCCGAATAGTAGCCCACCGCACGCGACAGTGCGACGCACTGTTCGCCCATGGCCTTGCGCATCTTCTCGGTAACGAAAGGCGACGGCGCTTCCTCCACCACCTTCTGGTGGCGACGCTGGATCGAGCATTCGCGCTCGTTCAGGTAGAGAATGTTGCCGTGCTTGTCGCCGAGGATCTGGATCTCGATGTGGCGCGGGTTGAGGATGAATTTCTCGATGAAGACGCGGTCGTCACCGAAGGAATTCAGGCCCTCGCGCTTCACACTCTCAAAGCCCTCGCGCACGTCCTTTTCGTCGTAGGCAAGGCGCATGCCCTTGCCGCCGCCGCCGGCGCTGGCCTTCATCATCACCGGATAGCCGATCTCGTTCGAGATGCGCACGGCGTGCTCGGTATCCTCGATCTCACCCACGAAGCCGGGCACGACATTGACGCCGGCTTCCTTGGCAAGCTTCTTGGATTCGATCTTGTCGCCCATCGCGGCGATCGCGCCGACGGGGGGGCCGATGAACTCGATGCCCTCTGCGGCCAGCGCCTCGGCGAAGGAGGTGCGCTCGGACAGGAAGCCATAGCCGGGGTGCACCGCTTCGGCGCCGGTCTGCTTGCAGGCCTGGATGATCTTGTCGGCAATCAGGTACGACTGCGCGGCGGGCGCCGGGCCGATGTGAACCGCCTCATCCGCCATCTGCACGAACGGCGCACGGGCGTCAGCGTCGGAATAGACGGCCACCGTCTGGATGCCCATGCGGCGCGCGGTCTTGATCACGCGGCAGGCGATCTCGCCCCGGTTTGCGATCAGGATCTTCTTGAACAACCTCTTCCCTCCAACTTGAACTGCCTGCCAAGATCACCCGGCCCCGAGGGGCCTAGCGTCCGCTTCGCTTGCGAATGAAAAACCACCAAACGATCGATGCGATGCTTGCGACTACCGCAGCGCTGACCCGACCAGAGAAAATGCCCCCGGCAATTGCCCGCTCGCTGCAAGCCTGATCGCGGATGAGGCAAACGGACCAGCTACCGAAACCTTTGGCCCACCAATAGGCCAGCGCCGTCAGCAGGATCGCCCCCATCAGGAATAGAAAGTCGCGCATCAATACTCATCCAGCGATTGCTGGAGTTCGCCGATGCGCCCTTTGGTGATCTCCGTAAGGCGGGGATGACGGGGAAGGTCGAACTTCATCGCTCGCCCGCCTCCACAACGGCACGCAGTTGCTTCGTGCGCGCTTCGGTCAATTCCTTCAGGCAGCCGTTCTGCTGAAGCGGCCAGATCGTGCCGCTTTCCTCACGCGGGCCATTCTCTGCAAGGCACTGCGCGTCGCGATAGGCGAGCCACTTGCGCTGCGCATCCAACAGCCGATTGAAATTTCCGACAGGGCCATGCTTGTCGGCTGCCTTCGCCGCCGCTGCCGCCTTCCCCCAAGCCTCGTTCATCGCCCGATCGGCCGACTGGAAGTCGCGGTACGAACACACGTTCATGTCCGTCTGCGTCATCGCATTGGCGCAATCGATCGAGGGCTCAGAGGCCAGGAGAAGGATCGGCAGGATCACCCGTGGATCACTCCGCCGCTTCCAGCTTCGCGCAGCCCTTGGGCATCCGCTGCGCTTCCACTTGCGCCTCGGTCAGTTCGATCGCCATCGGCTTGATGCCGAGGCGGGCGAACATCGCCGCGTCATTGTCGTCGCCCGAGTTCGGCGCGGTCAGCAGCTTGTCGCCGGTGAAGATCGAGTTCGCGCCGGCCATGAAGCACATCGCCTGCGTCATTTCGGACATCGATTCGCGACCCGCCGAAAGACGCACCATCGACAACGGCATAGTGATGCGCGCGACCGCCACGGTGCGCACGAATTCCACGTCGTCGATCTTGGCGAGTGGGGTATCGGCCAGCATGTCGCCCAGCACGGTGCCCTTCACGGGAACCAGCGCGTTTACCGGCACCGACTGCGGGTGATCGGGCAAGGTCGCCAGCGTGTGAACGAAGCCTACGCGATCGGCCCGCGTCTCGCCCATGCCGACGATACCGCCGGAGCAGACGTTGATGCCCGCCATGCGCACATTCGACAGCGTGTCGAGGCGGTCTTCCATCGTGCGCGTGGTGATCACCTGATCGTAACGCTCAGGCGAAGTGTCGATGTTGTGGTTGTAGTAGTCGAGGCCCGCTTCGGAGAGCATGTCGGCCTGTTCGGGCGTCAGCATCCCCAGCGTCATGCAGGTTTCCATGCCCATGGCGCGCACGCCCTGAACCATTTCGATGATGGCCGGCATGTCGCGGTCCTTGGGGTTGCGCCAGGCGGCGCCCATGCAGAAGCGGGTGGAGCCCTGATCGGCGGCCTGCGCCGCGCGCTGCAGCACCTGCTGCACTTCCATCAACTTGGTCGCCTTGACGCCGCTGTTGGCCGAAACCGACTGCGAGCAATAGCCGCAGTCTTCCACGCAGCCACCGGTCTTGATCGAAAGCAGCGTGGAAAGCTGCACTTCGTTGTGCGGATGGCTGGCGCGATGGACTTCGGCTGCGCGGAACACCAATTCGGTGAACGGCAGGTCGAACAGCGCCGCGATTTCCTCGCGGGTCCAGTCAGTGCGTGGGGTGACGGCGGGGGTCTCGGTCATAATCATTCCTCAGGCGGTGCACGCGGGATGACGCGCGGCCAAACCCCGGTCATAGGGGCAAGTGCGGCATCGATCCAGCGCGGGCATTCTTATTCCGCCGCCTCCAGCGCCGATCCAAGCGGCGGCATGTTGTGGCCCAGCAGGCGCAGCACGTCCGCCGCGCATTCGACGACGTTGGTGCCGGGGCCGTAGATGCCCTGAACGCCGGCATTGCGCAGGAATTCATAGTCCTGCGGCGGGATGACGCCGCCGGCGATCACCTTGATGTCGCTGCGACCGGCTTCGCGCAGTTTCTGGATCAGTTCGGGGATCAGCGTCTTGTGACCGGCCGCAAGGCTGGACGCGCCAACTACGTCGACCGCGCTGTCCAGCGCCAGCACTACGGTTTCCTCCGGCGTCTGGAACAGCGGACCCGACACGACGTCGAAGCCCATGTCCCCGAAGGCCGAGGCGATCACGTTCGCGCCGCGATCGTGGCCGTCCTGCCCCATCTTGGCGACCAGAACCTTGGGCTTGCGGCCGAGACGACGCTCAACCGCCTGCACGCCGTCCAGCACCTGCTGCCAGCGGCTGTCGCCCTCGTAAGGCGCGGCATAGACGCCCTTCACCGGGGTCGGCTGGGTGCCATAACGCTGGAAGCTGTCTTCCATGGCCGAGCTGATCTCGCCCAGCGTGGCGCGGGCGCGGGCGCACTCGACGGCGAGTGCGAGCAGGTTGTTCTCGATGCTGGCGGGCGCGGCGGCACCATCGCGCAGAGCCTTGAGCGCGGCCTGACAGGCTGCCTCGTCACGCTCCGCCTTCATCTTGTTGATGCGGGCGATCTGGCCTTCGCGGACCTTGGCGTTGTCGACTTCCAGCGTTTCCAGCAGGTCTTCGCTGGCAAGGCGGTACTTGTTGACGCCGACGATCACGTCGTCACCCCGGTCCACGCGCGCCTGACGGGCGGCGGCAGCGGTCTCGATCATCGCCTTGGGCCAGCCGGCGGCGACAGCCTTGGCCATGCCGCCTTCAGCCTGCACGCGCTCGATGATTTCCCAGGCCTGGTCGACCAGTTGCTGCGTCAGCGATTCAATGTAGTAGGACCCACCCAGCGGATCGACGACATTGCACATGCCGGTCTCTTCCTGGATGATGATCTGCGTGTTGCGCGCGATGCGGGCCGAGAAGTCGGTCGGCAGCGCGATCGCCTCGTCCAGCGCGTTGGTGTGCAGCGACTGGGTGCCGCCCAGCATCGAGGCCATTGCCTCGATCGTGGTGCGGATGACGTTGTTGTAGGGATCCTGCTCCTGCAGCGACACACCCGAAGTCTGGCAGTGGGTGCGCAGCATCTTCGAACGCTCGTCCTTGGCGCCAAGCTCCGTCATCACCCGGTGCCACAGCACGCGCGCAGCGCGCAGCTTGGCCACTTCCATGAAGAAGTTCATGCCGATGGCGAAGAAGAACGACAGGCGGCCGGCGAACTTGTCGATATCGAGGCCCGAGGCCACGCCGTACTTCACGTATTCCGCGCCGTCCGCGATCGTGAAGGCCAGTTCCTGCACCTGCGTCGCCCCGGCTTCCTGCATGTGGTAGCCGGAAATCGAGATCGAATTGAACTTCGGCATCTCGCGGCTGGTGTAGCCGAAGATGTCCGAGATGATCCGCATCGAAGGCTCGGGCGGGTAGATGTAGGTATTGCGGACCATGAACTCCTTGAGGATGTCGTTCTGGATGGTCCCGTCGAGCAACTTGCGGTCAACGCCCTGCTCTTCGCCGGCAACGATGAAGAAGGCCAGGATCGGGATCACCGCGCCGTTCATCGTCATCGAGACCGACATCTTGTCGAGCGGGATGCCGTCGAACAGGATCTTCATGTCCTCGACGGAATCGATGGCGACGCCCGCCTTGCCCACGTCACCCACGACGCGCGGGTGATCGCTGTCATAGCCGCGATGGGTCGCAAGATCGAAGGCGACCGAGAGGCCCTTCTGCCCCGCCGCCAGATTACGGCGATAGAAGGCGTTCGATTCCTCGGCGGTGGAAAAACCCGCGTACTGGCGGATGGTCCAGGGGCGGCCGGCATACATCGATGCGCGCACGCCGCGCGTGAACGGCGCAAAGCCGGGAAGGCCGGGATCGACGGTCACGTCCTCAGCGGTATAGAGCGGCTTTACCGCAATACCCTCGGGCGTGTTCCAGGTCAGGTCCTTACCCTTGACCTCCTTGTCGGCGGCTGCCTTCCAGTCGTTGACGTCTGCCATCTTCGTTTCCTCTGCCTCCTCTCCCGCCCGCGGGAGAGGATACGTAGGCTAGGCAGCAAGCTGCCTAGCCGGAGTTGGTGTGGGCTGTTCCGGACCCGCCGAAACCCACCCCACTGCGACTAGGGCCTGCTGCGCCGCCCCAAGTCTCGTTCCCCTCCCGCAAGCGGGCGGGGAAATGAAGTTCAATGTCCGCCTTGGTGCGCCTCTTTGGGCGTTTCCATGATCTCTGTAAGCTGACCGCCCATGTCCTTGGGGTGGACGAAGAAGATCAGCGTCCCATGCGCGCCCACGCGCGGCTCACCCAGCACACGCTTGCCCAGGCCTTCGAACCAGGCCTTGGCAGCGTGAATGTCCGGCACTTCGTAACAGATGTGGTGCTGCCCCCCGAGCGGGTTCTTCTCCAGCCACTTGCCCACGGCCGAGTCCGTGGCGGTCGGCTGGAGCAGCTCGATCTGCGTTCCGGCCGTGCCATCCTCACCCGGCGTATTGACGAAGCAGACGCGCACTTGCTGGCTTTCCAGCACGAACGGCTCGGTAATGTCGGTGGCCCCCATCACGTCGCGGTAGAACGCAATCGAGGCGTCCAGATCGGGCGTGGCGACGCCGATGTGGTTGAGACGGCCGAGCTTCACGCCACATTCTCCAGCACCAGCGCGATGCCCTGCCCGCCGCCGATGCACATGGTGACGAGGCCGTACTTCCCGCCGGTACGCTTCAGCTCATACATGCACTTGATGGCGAGCATCGTACCGGTGGCGCCGACCGGGTGGCCGATGGAAACGCCAGAACCGTTGGGGTTCACCTTCTCCGGATCGAAGCCCAGCACCTTGGAAACGGCGGCGGCCTGGGCTGCGAACGCCTCGTTGCTCTCGATCACGTCGATCTGATCGAGCGAGAGCCCGGCGCGCTTTAGCGCCACCGGAACCGCCTTGATCGGGCCTTCGCCCATATAGGCAGGCTCGACGCCGGCATGGCCCCAGGCCAGGATCTTCGCCATCGGCTTCAACCCGCGCTTCTCGACTTCCGAAGCGGTCGCCAGCACCACCGCGGCGGCACCGTCATTGATGCCCGAGGCGTTGCCGGCGGTGACGGCACCATCCTTCTTGAAGGCGGGCTTCATGCCGGCCAGCGTCTCCACCGTGGTGTCCGCACGGACATGCTCGTCGGTGTCGAAGACGGTCACGCCCTTGCGGGTCTTCACTTCGATGGGAAGGATCTGGTCCTTGAAGCGGCCTTCCGCGATGGCGCGTGCGGCGCGCTGGTGGCTGGTCGCGGAGAGCGCGTCCATGTCCTCTCGGGTGACGCAGTGGCGTTCGGCCACGTTCTCGGCCGTGATGCCCATGTGGTAGCCGCCGATGGCGTCCGACAGGCCGACGGTCAGCGCGTCTTCCTGCGTGTTGGCGCCCATCTTCTTGCCCCAGCGCACGCCGTGGTCGTGATAGGGCACGTTCGACATCGATTCCGCGCCGCCGGCGACCGTGATCCCGGCCTCGCCCAGCTTCATCATCTGCGCGGCCGAGACGATCGCCTGCACGCCCGATCCGCAAAGGCGGTTGAGCGTCAGCGACGGCACTTCGAACGGCACGCCGGCATTGATGCCGATCACGCGGCTGAGCATTTCGTCCTTGCCACTGGTAGGCATGACCTGGCCGATGACGATGTGGCCGATGTCTTCCGGCGCAACGCCCGCACGGGCCAGAGCCTCGGTCACGACCTTGCCGCCGAGATCGGCCGGCATGAACGACTTCAGCGAGCCGCCGAAATCACCAACTGCCGTGCGCACGCCACTGACGATGTAGATGTCTTCCATGTCCTAATTCCCAATCTGGCTTCTGACGCATGCCGTCTTTCGCGGCCTGAAGGGGATCGCGGTACTCTCAAAAAGGAGATGCACCGCGATCCGCCAAGCGATCAAAGCGGAATATTGTCGTGCTTCTTCCAGGGGTTTTCGAGGCTCTTGGTCCGCAGCTTGCGAAGCCCCAGCGCGATGCGCTTGCGGGTCGAGTGCGGGTAGATCACCTCATCGATGTAGCCCCGGCTCGCCGCCACGAAGGGATTGGCGAAGCGGTCTTCGTATTCCTTGGTCTTCTCGGCAATGCCTTCGGGCGAAAGGCCGCGGAAGATGATCTCCACCGCGCCCTTGGCGCCCATCACCGCGATTTCGGCGGTCGGCCAGGCGTAGTTGAGATCGCCGCGCAAGTGCTTGGACGCCATCACGTCGTAGGCGCCGCCATAGGCCTTGCGGGTGATCACGGTAATCTTCGGTACGGTCGCCTCGGCATAGGCGAACAGCAGCTTGGCGCCGTGCTTGATGATGCCGTTGTGTTCCTGATCGGTGCCCGGCAGGAAGCCCGGAACGTCCACGAACGTAATGATCGGGATGTTGAAGGCATCGCAGAAGCGCACGAAACGCGCCGCTTTCTTGGACGAGTTGATGTCCAGCACGCCCGCCAGCACCATCGGCTGGTTGGCGACGACGCCCACGGTCTTGCCCTCGATCCGGCCGAAACCGACGATGATGTTGCCGGCGTGGAGCGGCTGAACCTCGAAGAAGTCGCCCTCGTCGAGCGTCTTCCGGATCACCTCGTGCATGTCGTAAGGCTGGTTGGCCGAGGGCGGAATCACGGTGTCGAGGCTTTCCTCGGCACGGTCCCACGGATCAGCGCAGGGACGCTCGGGCACTTCCTCGCGGTTGTTGAGCGGCAGGAAGTCGAAGAAATCGCGCGCCGCCAGCAGCGCCTCGATATCGTTTTCCAGCGCGAGGTCGGAGACGGAGGTCTTGCTGGAATGCGTGATCGCGCCGCCCAGTTCTTCCTGCGTGACGACTTCGTTGGTGACCGTCTTCACCACGTCCGGCCCGGTGACGAACATGTAGGAGCTGTCCTTCACCATGAAGATGAAGTCCGTCATGGCCGGCGAATAGACCGCCCCGCCCGCGCAGGGGCCCATGATCAGCGAAAGCTGCGGCACCACGCCCGAGGCGAGCACGTTGCGCTGGAACACTTCGGCATAGCCGCCGAGCGAGGCCACGCCTTCCTGGATGCGCGCGCCGCCGGAATCGTTGAGGCCGATCACCGGCGCGCCGACCTTCATCGCGTTGTCCATCAGCTTGCAGATCTTCTGCGCGTGACGGTGCGAGAGCGAGCCGCCGAACACCGTGAAGTCCTGGCTGAACACGAAGACCAGACGGCCGTTGATGGTGCCGGAACCGGTGACGACCCCGTCGCCGGGGATACGCTGGCTTTCCATGCCGAAGTCCGTGCAGTCATGCTCGACGTAGAGGTCGAATTCCTCGAAGCTGCCTTCGTCCAGCAGAATGTCGAGGCGTTCGCGCGCGGTCAGCTTGCCCTTGGCATGCTGCGCGGCGATGCGCTTCTCACCACCACCCAGCTTTGCTGCGGCGCGGCGCTTCTCCATTTCGGCGATATTGGCTGACATCCGTTATCCCTTGCAATGACCCCGGCCTTACGTCTGGCCGATCGGTGCGAATTTGCTGTGACTGCTAAGGCAGGTCGAACGCCTCAGGTCAATAGTTTTAATCGCTCGGTTAAATGGTCGGAGTAATGATCTGACGGTAAATTCGCCCCACCGATGGATGAGCAACGCCCCGCCGATGGAATGGCGCAATTTCGCGATATCGCCCGCAGACAAAGGGCCGAAAACGGAAAAGCCCGGGTGCCGCCTGACAATCGCGGCACCCGGGCTTTCTTCACCCCCGCGCGAAGGCGGTTGCGACATTTGCATTCGGATCGGGGGCCAAAGCCCCGCCCGCGATCACTTCATCAGCACAAGCTCTTCCGACATAGTCGGGTGAACGGCGACGGTGGCATCGAAATCGGCCTTGGTCAGCCCGGCCTTCACCGCGATGGCGGCCGCCTGGATGATTTCTGGCGAATCCGGGCCGATCATGTGCAGCCCCAGCACGCGGCCGGTGTGCGCCTCGCAGATCATCTTGTAGAGCGAGCGTTCGTTGCGATGGGCAACGACGTTCTTCATCGGGCGGAAGTCGCTGGTGTAGACGGCAAGGTCGCCATGCGTCTGGCGCGCCTGCGCCTCGGTCAGCCCCACCGCGCCGATCGGCGGGTGGCTGAACACGGCCGAAGGAATGCACGAATAGTCCACCGTGGTCGGCTTGCCGCCGAACACGGTATCGGCAAAGGCATGGCCCTCGCGGATCGCCACCGGGGTCAGCTGCACGCGGTTGGTCACATCGCCCACGGCATAGATGTGATCGACGTTGGTCTTGGAATATTCGTCGACCTTGATGGCGTTCTTGTCGTCCAGCTCGACGCCGACGTTCGCCAGCCCCAGCCCTTCCACATTGGGCACGCGGCCGGTGGCGAACATCACGCAGTCCACTTCCAGCGGCTCATGATTGGTCATGGAGACGGTCAGCGAGCCATCGGCATTCTTCTCGATGCCCCGGAAGTCCGCATTGAAGCGGAAATCGATGCCCTTCGCGATGGAGATCTGCAGCAGGCGATCGCGCAGCTGCTCGTCATATCCGCGCAGAAGCGCGTCGGAACGGTTGATCAGCGTCACCTTGGCGCCGAATTCATTGAAGATGCCCGCAAACTCATTGGCGATGTAACCGGCGCCGGCAATCAGGATGCGGCGGGGAATGGCATCGAGGTGGAACGCCTCGTTGGAGGTGATGCCCAGTTCGTGGCCGGGGCAATTCGGCACTTGCGGGCGCGCGCCGGTGGCGATCAGGATCACCTTGGCGGTCTTCTTCTCGCCGCTGGACAGGGTGATCTCATGCGGGCCGGTGATCACCGCACGTTCGTGGAAGATCTCCACCTTGTTGTTTTCAAGCGTCTGCGTGTAGAGCCCGTTCAGCCGGTCGACATCGCCCAGCACGTTGTCACGCAGCTTGCGCCAGTCGAACTTCGCTTCCGGAATATCCCAGCCGAAGTGCTTGGCGTCTTCCAGATCCTCCGCGAAGTGAGCGCCGTAGACCAGCATCTTCTTGGGCACGCAGCCGCGGATCACGCATGTGCCGCCGACACGAAACTCCTCCGCCACCGCCACGCGCGCACCGTGGGCCGCCGCGATCCGGCTGGCACGCACGCCGCCCGATCCGGCGCCGATGGTGAAGAGGTCATAGTCGAATTCGGACATGCGGCTTGCTCCTATGCGCCCCGCGCTCTGGAAGGATAAGGGGGCGTAATCTTTTGCGGGGCGCATATGGGGCATGGGCACGCGGATTGCCAACGGGTCATTTGCGCGTGACGTGCTCCCCCCTCGAAACGACTTCAAATCGGATCGTCGAAATCGGCTCTCCACCTGGCGCAGACCAATTGTCAACTTGTTTGGTTGAGTTTAAAGGAGTCGTATCGCCCGCCGTCTTCCCCATCCCCTTGCCGGCGGGCGCCCCCAATTGGGAGAAGAGTGATGGCACAGACGCAATTCCCTGCAGCGCCTGCCGAAAAGCCTCTCATCCTGCTCATCCCCGGCCTTGACGGCAGCGGACCAGGCCACTGGCAACGTCGCTGGGCGGATGAGATGGAAGACGCCCAGATGGTCGACCTTGGCCTATGGGAAAAGCCGCATCGCAATACCTGGATCAACCGGCTGAACCTTGCCGTGCAACGCGCGGGACGGCCAGTGGTGCTGGTGGCGCACAGCCTCGGCTGCCTGCTGACGGCATGGTGGGCGAAGTTCGAACAGCCGGGCTGGTCAAGCCCGGTGATCGGCGCCCTGCTGGTTGCCCCGCCGGAAGTGGATTTCTTCCCGCGCGACGATCGGCTGAACGGCTTCGCGCCGACGCCGGCGGACGCGCTGCCCTTCCCCTCCATCCTGGTCGCCAGTCGCAACGATCCCTGGATCGGCTTTCCGACAGCCAAGCTGCTGGCCCGGCAATGGGGCAGTCAGTTCGAGGATGCGGGAGACACCGGCCACATCAACGCCGATTCGAAGATCGGCAGTTGGGAAGACGGCAAACGCCTGCTGCATCGCCTGATGAACACGCACCCGTCGGAAACGGCACCGCACCTTCCCACCCACGGTGATTGGTCGGAAGGTCTCGAATACCGTTCCTGATATCCGCTCTTGCCGCCGGGGATTCGTGCATTCCCGGCGGCCTTGCATTCAGCGCAAGGTCAGGCGCCAGGACCCCATCAGACGCACATCCCCACCATCGGAGCGCGTGGCCGCAGCCAGACGCAACTGCGAAGCCGCCCCGCCCTTCTCGAAGCCGAACGTCAGCAGCGGATCAATCCCGCCTGCAAAATCCACTCCGCGCCTGCCATAGATCAGCGCGCGGCTCTCCAGATCGTATCCGGTGGCAAGCGTGTAAGTCCCCTGCCCCGCGATCACCGTCAGCGGCTGTGCCAGGCCGAAGCGCAGCACGCCGGCCGCCAGACGATGGCTGGCGGTAAGGCCGAAGCGCGTGGTGGCCAGTGTGCCCGCATGGGTCAGCAGCATGTCTGGCGCCAGCTTCAGCTGCGTCGCGCCAAGGCTGGCATAGCCGGACAAGGCCCACCCGCCGCCCAGCGCGACATCGCGCGCGCCCTCCACGAAGGTCGTGGTCGCGCCATCGCCCAGCCGCAGTGCGCCATCGCCGGTGGGCGTGCCGAACACAGCGCCCCGCTCGTCGATCAGGCCGGCCTTGAAGCTGGTGCGATCCTTGCGCCAGGTCACCACGGTTCCGGCGGCACGCAGGGAGGCCTGACCGTCGCGCGCCGATCCGCCGACGACTGCCACTCCCAACTTGCCGCCCGCCAGCGCATGTTCCGCGCCGAAGGCCATGTCCGCCAGCGGCGAATAGGCGAAGGCCACGTCCGAACTGGGTGCCAGCCCCATGAATTCGGGCGAGACGCCATCGATCGAATGCAGTGAAGCGGTCAGCCATGTCGATCCGGTGCGCACCGCCAGTTCGCCGCTGGTCAGCAAGCCGCGCACGTCGCCCGCGCCCGGTCCTTCGCGCAAGGCCGAAAAGCCCATGCTGGCCTGAAGACCGTCACTCTCGAAATGGCTGCTGCCGGCACGGGCCTGCACATTGACCTGCCGCTCCATGCTGCGCGGCGCTTCGCTCAACTTGCCGACAAGGCCCGAAAGATCGCCGGTGAAATCGCGTCCGAACGCATCCAGCACGGTGACGGAAGAGAGTGCCTTGGTCTTGATCCCGGTCGTGCCGATCGCCCCCGGCGCCAGCAGCGTCGCGGTGCTCGCCGCCGTCGTCACCGTGCCGTTGGACAAAGTGGGGTTCACCGGCGAAAGCGCGGCGCGCACGTCGATCAGGCCGTGCCCGTAGACCGGATCGACGCCGGGCGCGCCGATATCGCGCGCGGTCGACAGGATCACCTGCCCGGCCTGCACGCCGGTCAATTGCGGCCATTTGGAGAGGATCAGCGCGGCCAGCCCGGAAACCTGCGGCGCCGCAGCGCTGGTGCCGGAAAACCAGACGTAGCTGCCGTCCACCGCCTGCGTCGCATTGGTGCCCATGGCGGAGACGCAGTGATCCATCACCGTCGCGCCGCACTGGTTCGAATAGTCGGTCAGTTGATAGCTGGTCTGCGTACCTTCCAACGCCACCACGAACAGCCAACCGTCCCGGTTGGCGCTGTTGGCATCCAGATAGCCGGCAGCATTGGCTTCGCTGTCATTGCCCGCCGCGTTCACGAACAGCCCACCCGTGGCGACGTAGCGCGCCACCGCCTGCGACCAATAGGGACTGGCCACCGAGGAATCGGCCTTGGCGATCGAGGCGTTGACCACCTTGATCCCGTTCTGGCCTGCGTAATCCAGCGCCTCGGCCATGTGGATACCCAGCGTTTCGGCCTTGTCGGCATCGGTTTCGTCAAGATCCACGGCGCTGATGCGCAAGGCGACGATCTTGGCGTCGGGTGCGATGCCCTGCACGCCGGTCCCGTCATTGCGCGCGGCGATCACGCCGGCTACCATGGTGCCGTGATCGGACCAGTCGTCCCCCACGACATTGCGACTGGTGGTGATCCCGTTCTGCGTGACCGTACCGAAGTCGCGACTGAGCGAGGAAATCTGCCCGCTCAGTTCGGAGACGGCCTTCACGCCATCGTCCAGCACGCCAACCAGCACGTTCTGGCCGGTATAGCCGGCATCTAGCGCATAGAGCGCATTCACGTACTCGAACGAGACGTAGTTGCGCCGGTACTCCATGTCGTCGTTGGCGGATCGCTTGGACTGCTGCGAAGCCGGTGTGATGACATAGCCCGCCGGTGGCGTGCTGCCGGATGAAGGCGTCGGAGTTGGAGTGGGCGTTGGAGTGGGCGTCGGTGTCGGTGTGGGCGTAGGCGCGGGGGTCGGAGTTGGCGTAGGCGTAGGCGTAGGCGTCGAACTGACGCCACCGCCGCCTCCGCACCCCGCAACGGCAAGCGCCAGCAGGCTCGCCGCCGCCGCCGGGTACCATGCCCGAACGCTCATCCGCTCCGGCTTGCCGTGCGCCCCTGCACCCGCGCTTCCGCCCGCCATTACCCGCCATTCCCCGTGATGCATCCGGGGCGGCCATGCCTTGCCGGCACGCCAGCCCGGCGTTGTCCCTATGGGGGCATTATAGCGCAGGAAGCCCTAATCCGGGCTACTGCGCCTCCGCCGTATTCCTGCGGAGGCGCAGCTCGGTAGCATGGCCTTACTTGATGCCGGCAAGTTCCAGCAGCGCCTCGGTCGAAGGGTCGAACGCCGTATCGCCCTGTTCGATCTGCTTGGCGATTTCCTTGCCCAGTTCGACGCCGAACTGGTCGAACGGATTGATGCCCATCAGCACGGCGTTGGCGAACGTGCGATGCTCATGGAAGGCGATCAGCGCGCCGAAGGTGGCGGGGCTCACTTCATCCAGCAGGATCGTGGCCGAGGGGCGATCGCCCGGATAGGCGCGCGCCGGATCTTCGCTGGGCTTGCCAGCCATCAATGCGGCACCCTGCGCGAAGCAGTTCGACAGCAGGATGCGATGGTGCGCGGGGTTCAGGTCGTCGCCCGGCCCGATTGCGGCGATGAAGTCCACCGGCACCAGATTGGTGCCCTGGTGCAGCAGCTGGAACACCGCATGCTGGGCATCGGTGCCAACGCCGCCCCAGGTGATCGGCGCGGTCGGCCCGTCCACCGGCGTGCCGTCGGCCTTCACGCTCTTGCCGTTCGATTCCATCTCAAGCTGCTGGAGATAATCCGGCAGCAGCTTCAGCCGCTCGTCATAGGCAAAGACGCCGCGCGTCTGGCAGCCACGCAGGCGCGTGTAGTACTGATCGCCGAAGGCGGCGCGCAACGGCAGGTTGGCAAGCCCGTCGGTATCGCGGAAATGCGCGTCCATCGCCGCCGCCCCATCCAGGAACTCGGCAAAGTCCGGCCAGCCCAGCGCCATGGCGACGGGGAACCCGATGGAGGACCACAGCGAGTAACGGCCGCCCACGCTTTCGGAAAACGGCAGGATGCGCGTTTCGTCCACGCCCCATTCGATCGCCTTGTCCGGCGCCGCGGTCAGCGCGACGACGCGGCCGTAAGGATCCTCCACGCCGTTCTCGCGCAGCCAGGCGATGGCGCTTTCAGCGTTGGTCATCGTCTCGATCGTGGTGAAAGTCTTCGACGCCACGGCCAGCATCGTGGTGGCCGGATCGCACTGTGCAAAGGCGGCTTCCAGCGCGCAGCCATCGATGTTGGAGACGACCTGCACGTTCACCATGGCACCATCGCGCGCCAGCGCATCGATGGCGAGTGCCGGGCCCAGTGCCGAACCGCCGATGCCGATGTGGATCAGGTGCTTCACCTCACCCATCGCGCCGCGATGGATGGCCTCCACGATGGCGGCCATGCGGTGGTGGAATTCGGCGGCGAGTTCGACGCTTTCTTCCTTGCCGACGCCGCGCTGCGCCGTGTGTTCAGCGGCGCGGCCTTCGGTCGGGTTCACGATCTCGCCATTGAACAGCGCGGCGCGGCGGCCGTCGAAGTCCATCGCAGCGGCCAGTTCCTCGAACACCGCGACGTGCGCCGCATCGAGATGCGTCTTCGACCAGTCGAACCGCATGCCGCAGTCGGCCTCGATTTCGCTGGCCTCGAAATGGGTGGCAAAAGTGGCAAGGCGATCGGGATCAGCTGCGAAAAGCTGGGCCAGCGTGGGCTTGGGAAGGCCTTCCAGCTTGGTCCACAACGCTTTGCTCATGCCATTTATTCCTTCGTTTTGTATCGGCTCGATTTGCGGCCGAAATCGCGCGGCGCGTTATGCATCGCGGGCACGGCTTGGCCAAGGCCCATTGTTGCAGACCAATCCCGCCCGAAAGATGACGATTTTGGTCGATCTGCATCCCATATCCAGCGGGATTGCGCTTGACGGAAGCGTGCGCGCGCAACAAGGGTTCGCCTCATGAGCGAAACCGACACTGCGGCTCCGGCCCCGTCATCCGCAACCCCGGCAACCGGCGCCGGCCAGACGCCACCCGCCGCGCGCGACAAACACTCCGGCAAGCCCGCCAAGAAGGACGAAAGCTTCATCGCTTTCCTGTTCTGGCTGGTGCTGGGCGTCGTGGTGCTGCGCAGCTTCATCATCTCGCCCTTCAACATCCCCAGCGAATCGATGCTGCCCCGCCTGCTGAACGGGGACTATCTGTTCGCGTCGAAGTGGTCCTACGGCTATTCGAAGTATTCGCTGCCGTTCAGCGTGCCGCTGATCCCGGGCCGCATCTTCGCCAGCCAGCCCGAACGTGGCGACGTGGCGATCTTCAAGGCCCCTCCCGGTAACGATGTGGACTACATCAAGCGCGTGATCGGCCTGCCGGGTGACGAGATTCAGGTGAAGGGCGGCCAGGTCTGGCTGAACGGCAAGCCGGTGCCGCGCGTGAAGCAGCCCGATTTCGTGCTGCCGGTGACGCCCAACACCCATTGCTACGCCCCCGAATTCGAAGGCACCGACGCCAAGGGCGGCCCGGTCTGCAACTATCCGCAGTACCGTGAGACGCTCCCCAATGGAAAGAGCTACAACGTGCTCGACCTTGGCCGCACGCCGCAGGACGACACCGGCGTCTACGTCGTGCCCGAAGGCCACATGTTCATGATGGGCGACAACCGCGACAACTCGCTGGATAGCCGCTTCCCCGCCGTCGAAGGCCAGGGCATCGGCATCGTTCCGCAGGACAACCTCGTCGGCAAGGCCGCCGTCATGATGTTCTCCACCGACGGTTCGGCCAACTGGTTCCTGCCGTGGACGTGGTTCACCGCCGCGCGCTGGAGCCGTATCGGGAGCGTTATCTGAGTGATTGACGCGCAGGACCGCGCCTTCATCGCCGCAGTATCGGGGGCAGAGCCCGCCGATGAAGCCCTTTGGGCCGCCGCACTTACCCACGGCAGCACCGGCGAGAAGCGCAATTACGAACGACTGGAATTCCTCGGCGACCGGGTGCTTGGGCTCTCGGTCGCCGAATGGCTCTATCAGAATAGCGAGGAGGCCGAAGGCCGCCTTTCGCAGCGCCTGAACGCGCTGGTCGCCCGCACGACATGCGCGCAAGTGGCGCGCGGGATCGAACTTGGCCCGCGCATGCGCCTGGGCAAGCAGGCGCGCGACGATGGCGGGCAGGACAGCGACAATATCCTGGGTGACGTGATGGAAGCGCTGATCGGCGCCTGCTTCATCGAACACGGCTTCGACGCGGCGCGCGCCATGGTGCGCACGCTTTGGGCCGAAGCGATGCAGGGCAAGGCCGGCAAGCGCAAGCATCCCAAGTCCGCCCTGCAGGAATGGGCCGCCGGCAATCGCCGCCGCATGCCCGAATACAAGCTGGTCGAGCGCTCCGGCCCCGACCATGCCTCGCAGTTCACTGTCGAGGTATCCATTCACAACGTCGGCTCGGCGCGGGCAATCGCGAATTCCAAGCAGGATGCCGAAACGCGCGCGGCCGAGGAATTCATGAGGAAATTCGGATGACCGAGACATGCGGTCTCGTCGCAGTGATCGGTGCGCCCAACGCGGGCAAGTCGACGCTGGTCAACGCACTGGTCGGCCAGAAGGTCGCCATTACGTCTGCCAAGGCCCAGACCACCCGCGCACGCCTGCTGGGCATCGCGCTGGAGGGTGAGACGCAGATCATCCTGGCCGACACCCCCGGCATCTTCGCGCCCAAGCGCCGGCTGGACCGCGCGATGGTCGCCGCTGCCTGGGAAGGCGCGCAGGAGGCCGATGCCGTGCTGCTGGTGGTCGATCCCATCAAGAAGCGCCGGCATGAGCTGGAACCGCTGCTGGAAGCGCTGGCCACCCGGCCCGAGCGCAAGATCCTGGTGATCAACAAGGTCGATGCCGGCGCCAAGGAACCGCTGCTGGTGCTGGCGCAGGAACTGACCGGCAAGGTTCAGTTCGACGAGGTGTTCTTCGTCTCCGCGCTTTCCGGCGACGGTGTGCCCGAACTGAAGGCCCATCTTGCCAAGCTGATGCCCGAAGGCCCCTGGCACTATCCCGAGGATCAGGTTTCCGACGCCAGCGAACGCCTGCTGGCCTGCGAGATCACGCGTGAACAGCTCTACCGCCAGCTGCACGAGGAATTGCCCTACGACGCCGCCGTGCGACCCGAAGCGTACGAGCAGCGCAAGGACGGCTCGGTGGAAATCCGCCAGCAGATCGTCGTCACCCGCGACAACCAGCGCGCCATCGTGCTGGGCAAGGGCGGCGCCAAGATCAAGGCGATCGGCGAGGCCGCGCGCAAGGAACTGACCGAAGTGCTGGGCCAGAAAGTGCACCTCTTCCTGCACGTGAAGGTTGAGGAAAACTGGGCCGACGCGCGCGACATCTACGAAGAGATCGGGCTGGACTGGGTGAAGTGATGCCCGGCATCCGGTTTTCCAGACTCGCCGCCACGGCGATCGCGCTCTGCTGCGCCATGCCGGCCGTGCAGGCCCGCGCCGATGCGGATGTCGTCTCCACCGTGGACGACACACTGGCCGGCCAGCGCTATGTCGCCATCGGATCGTCGTTCGCGGCGGGCCCCATGCTGCCGCCCGCCAAGCCGGGCGGCCCGGCCCGCTGCGGCCAGAGCATGAGCAACTATCCCACGCTGCTGTCCGAATATTTCGGCATGGTGTTGACGGACCGCTCCTGCTCCGGGGCGACGACGGACAACGTGCTGGGGCCGTGGGGCGACATTCCGCCGCAGATCAACGCGGTAACGTCGCAGACGCGCCTCGTCACCCTGACTATCGGCGGCAACGATCTGAACTACGTCGGCAACCTGTTCAACGCCACCTGCGCCTATCGCGCCAGGCAGTCGCTGGCCGCCGGGGGCAAACCGCGTCCGTGCGGCGCGGTCAAGATCCCGACCGAATACGACTATGCGCGTGACGAAATGCAGCTGATGGAGATCGCCCGGCGCATCCGCACCCAGGCGCCCCGCGCGCGCATCGTCTTCGTCCAGTACCTGACGCCGCTACCCGCGCCGGGCAAGCTCTGCGCGGATACCCCGATCAGCGAGGAACATGCCGCGATCATCCGCCAGATCGGCGTGCGGCTTGCCGATATCACCACCCGCGTCGCCTCGGCCAACGGGGCCTTGCTGGTCAGCATGAACCAAAGCTCCGCCACGCATACGCCCTGCGATACCGTGCCGTGGCTGATCGGTTCGCCCGAAGGCTATGACGGCCGGATGGGCCTGCAGTGGCATCTCAACTTCGCCGGGATGGAAGCGACCGCCAACGACATCGCCTGGTGGCTGACGCGCACCGGGGTGAAGCCGGTGAAGCCCAACCTGCCGCAAGTGGCACCGCCCCCTGCCCCGCTCGTGACGCCGCCGCCGGTTCCTGCACCGACGACCAAGCCCGCAACCAAGCCGGCCGCCGCCACGACGAGCGGAACCGCTACCGGTAACAGTAACAGCAACCGCAACCGCCGTTAGGTTTGATGTGGCGCCTGCTCCGCCAGCCTCCACCGTGCGAGGCTGGCGAGAGCGGCCACGCTGGCCAGCGCCGCGCAGGCCAGCATCGGCACCGGCCCCTGGCCCAGGCCAAGCGACAGGGTGACGCCCACCAGCGCCGCGCCCAGCGTCTGCCCGAACAACCGCCCCGTTGCCAGCAATCCACCCGCCGCGGCCGCCCGCTCACGCGGGGAATTGCCCACGATCATCCGCGCGTTGGGTGAGAAGAACAGCGAAAAGCCCAGTGCGGCGACGACCAGCCGCCACGCCACCGCGAATGCGCCTGCATCGTCAGGCAGAAATGCCATGAAGCACAGCCCGGCAACCGCGATGATCATGCCGATCAGCCCCATGATCGAGGGCGATGCATGGTCCGAAAGCCAGCCCGCGATCGGCGCCACCACCAGCATCGTCAACGGAAACGGCAGCACCATCAGGCCCACTTCCTGCGGCGTATAGCCCATGCCCTGCTCCAGCCGGAACGGCAGCGCCACGATCAGCGCCGCGGATCCGACGAAAGCCGCGATCGCCGCAACGGTCGAAAGGCCGATCGCCGGCATGGCAAGCAGGTCCACCGGAAATACCGGGCTTGCCTGCCGCTTCTCTCGCCATGCCAGCGCCAGCGCCGATCCCAGCCCGGCCAGTGCGATGGCAATGCCCACGGCCACCCTGCCTCCGTGCGCGGCCATCTCTATACCGCCGATCAGCATGGCGAAGCTGGCAGCGCTCCACAGGCCCGAACGCCAGTCGAACGGCGTCTTGCCCGGCTGGGGATCCGGAAGAAACCGACCGATCAGCAGCGAGATCGCCGCCAGCGGCACCGCCGCCACGAAGACCCAGCGCCAGTCGGCATCGGCCACGATCAAGCCGCCCAGTACGGGCGCCACCGCGTTGGAACTGGCGACGATCACCGAATTGATGCCCAATCCGCTGCCCAGGCTGGCCTTGGAATAGATCTGCCGGATCAGCGCGGCCGAAACGCTCATCGCCATGCCCGCGCCGAATGCCTGCCCGGCGCGGACGATCAGCAGCACCGGCAGTGAATGGGCCAGAAAGGCGAGCGCGGACGCCGCCATGAAGATCAGCTGCCCGGTCTGGTAGACCCGTCGCAGCCCCAGCCGCTCGCCCAGATTGGCGAAAGGCAGCAGCGCCATCACCATCACCAACTGGTACACGGTGACGACATTGACCACCATGCCCTGCTCCACCCCCAGATCGCGGGCGATCGTGGGCAGCGCGACATTGGCGATCGTGCCGTCCAGCACGAACAGCGCCGTACCGAACGAGATGGCAACGATGGCCCAAAGCCGACGCGGCATCGGCAAGCCGGGGTCGAGCGCGACGGCATCGCCGGTTCCGGCAGAGGTTTCGGGCATCGCAGCCCGCTCGTCGTCTCGCACGTGCAACATAGGTTTTCCAACACCCCTCGGCCGGACTGGTGGCAAGTCCGGCGTGGTAAGAAATTGTCGCAGGGCGCTTGGCGAAAGCAAGCTGCTGATTTCGGCACGCGGCGGCGTCTCTAAACTGCCATGTTCGACTTGCATGACGCGCAGGCGACAAAACTGCCCCATCCGCTGCGGGCTTGAGGAACAAGAAGGGTCGAGCATGATCGCAGCTGCCGGGCGCATACTCGCCCGCACCGGACGCGCCGTCCACCCCGGCACGGGATCGCCCGCGCTCTATCTCCTGGTCGGTTTTGCCCTGCGGGTGATCATGCTGGGCAAGCCCGCGTTCCAGTCGGATGAGCAGTTCTACCTGCTCGTCGGCCAGCGCATGGCGCAGGGCGCCCTGCCCTTCGTGGACATCTGGGACCGCAAGCCCTGGGGCCTCTTCGCGATCTATCGCGGCGTCTACCTGCTGCCGTTCGATCCGGTGCTGACCTATCAGGTGCTGGGCCTCGCCTGCTCGGTATTGACCGCGCTGGTGATCGAGCGGATGGCCCGCTGGATCGCCCCGCCACGCGCCGCGCAGGCTGCCGGGCTGGTCTACCTGCTGTGGCAGGTGGTGTTCAACGCGGCCCTGGGTCAGGCGCCGGTGTTCTATAACCTGCCGGTCGCGCTGGCCGCCATGCTGGTTGTCGAAGCCTGCCAGCGCAAGGCCGATCCGCTGCTGTGGCGGCGGGCGCTGGTGCCGATGCTGCTGCTCGGTCTGGCGATGCAGATCAAATATACCGCGATGTTCGAGGGGATCGGCTTCGGCCTGCTATTGCTGGCGCGCGGCCGGGCCGATGGCTGGGCCCTGCCGCGTCTTACCGGTGTGACGGCATTATGGCTGCTGGCCGCCCTTTCACCCACAGCGGCGGTAATGGCCGGTTACGCCATGGCTGGCCATCTCGACGCCTTCATGCAGAGCAACTTCCTGTCGATCTTCGGGCGCGCAACCGATCATGCCGATGCCTATGCCCAGCTTGCCAAGGAAACCTTGGCGATGACGCCGTTTGCGCTGGCCATCCTGCTGGCACCGCATCGGCTTTCGTCCGTGCGCGGCGAAATGCCGGCTGCGCTGCCTTCGCTGCGCATCTGGGCGATCTTCGCCATCGCCGGGTTCCTGGCCTTCGGAACGTGGTACGACCATTATCTCGGCCCGGTGCTGGTGCCACTATCGATATTGGCCGCGCCAGCCCTCGCCCGCGTTCGCAAGGGGGAGCGCTGGTACGGCCAATTGCTGATCGGGCTGGGCCTGATCGGCGCCGTCCTCGTCCCGGCATTCCAGGTGCGCGAGAAAGGCGACGCCGAAGACTTCGCCGCGGCAACCGACCTGATTGCCCACGAGCTGCGCGGGCACTGCCTCTACGTCTATGAAGGGGATAGCGCGCTCTACCGCACCACCAACGCCTGCATCCCCACGCGCTTCGCCTATCCCAGCCATCTCAACGCGATGAACGAAGCCGGTGCGTTAGGCGTGGATCCGGTGGCGGAAGTTTCCCGCGTATTCGCCAGCAAACCCGGCGTGGTCGTGGTGGCCGAGTCCGGCCGCCCCAACCTGCCGAACCTCGCGACGCGGGCGCTGGTCCATCAACGCCTTGCCGAGAGCTACCGGCGCTATGCCGGCGTAACTCTCGGCACCCGCAAATACGGGCTCTACCGCCTCCAGAATTGAGGTCGACGCGGCGTTTTCAACGCCGTGTTTTCAACGCGCCTTGGCGATCGAGAACCCGTGCTGGCGCGCGGCGTCCTTGGTCGATTCCTCGGTACGGTTCAGCGCCTTGGCGATCTCCTTCAGCCCCTTGCCCTTTCCGGCAAGGGTCTGAAGCTTCTGAAGCTCTTCGGGCTTCCAGGGCTGCTTGTGCTTGGCCTGCTTGTCGCTCATTCGGCCGCCTCCTTCTTCGCGGCCTTCTTGGCCGGAGCCTTCTTGGCTGCGGGCTTTTTGGCGGCCGTCTTGGCATCGCCATCCTTTTTCGGAGCGGCCTTCTTCGGTGCCGCCTTCTTGGCAGGCGCCTTCTTCTTGCCCTTCACCGGACCCTTGGCCGCCTTGGCATCGATCAGGGCGATCGCCTGCTCGGCCGTCAGATCCTCCGGCTTCTGGTCGCGGGGCAGCGTGGCATTGGTGGTCCCGTCGGTCACATAAGGGCCATAGCGGCCCGCCATGACCTTGATCTCCCCGGCCGAAGTCGGGTGGGCACCCAGCACCTTGATCGGCTCTGCCTTGGTGCGCGCACCGGCGCCGCCACGGTTGGCGGCATCGGCCAACATCGAGACGGCGGCGTTCATGCCGGTCTCGAACACTTCGGCGGTGTTGCGCAGGCGCGCGTACTTGCCGTCATGCGCCAGGTAGGGGCCATAGCGGCCGATGCTGGCCGTGATCTCGTTACCCGTTTCCGGATGCGGACCGATCGTGCGCGGCAGGCTGAGCAGCTTGATGCCCCATTCCAGCGTCAACTCATCGATATCCTTGGGGATCGAGGCGCGCTTGGCCTCCTTGCCTTCGCCCAACTGGATGTAGGGGCCGAAGCGACCCGTGCGGCGCACGATTTCCAGCCCGGTTTCGGGATCCTTGCCCAGTGCCTCGTCATCACCGCCGCCATCGGCGCTGCCGCCGGGCTGCGCGAACTTGCGCGTGAACTTGCACTCCGGATAGTTCGAACAGGCAACGAATGCGCCATAGCGGCCACCGCGCAACGACAGACGCCCCTCGCCACACTTGGGGCAAAGGCGCGGATCGCTGCCGTCCGCCTTGGGCGGGAACAGGTAATCGGACAGGAACTCGTCCAGCGCCTCGGTCACTTCCGAGGGCTTCTTCTCCATCACCTCGTCCGACTTCGGCTTGAAGTCGCGCCAGAAGGCTTCGAGCAGTGCCTTCCATTCCTGACGTCCACCCGACACGTCGTCCAGCTCGTCTTCCATGCCCGCCGTGAATTCATAGGCGACATAGCGCTGGAAGAAGCGTTCGAGGAACGAGGTCAGCAGACGGCCCGATTCCTCTGCGAAGAAGCGGTTCTTCTCGGTGCGGACGTAGTTGCGGTCCTTGATGACCTGGATCGTCGCCGCATAGGTCGACGGGCGGCCGATGCCCAGTTCTTCCAGGCGCTTGACCAGGCTCGCTTCCGAATAGCGCGGCGGCGGCTGGGTGAAGTGCTGTTCGGCGTTGACGTCCTTCTTCGCGGGCATGTCGCCCGACTTCATGAACGGCAGCAGGCCCGAATCGTCATCGTCCGACTTGTTGTCCTGCCCTTCCTCGTAAACCGCGAGGAAGCCGGGGAACTTCACAACCTGACCGGTGGCGCGCAGTTCGTGCTGCCCGGTACCGTCGCGCAGGGTGACGGTGGTGCGCTCCAGCGCGGCCGAGGCCATCTGGCTGGCCATCGCGCGCTTGAAGATCAGGTCGTAAAGGCGGCCCTCGTCACCCGAACCGTAGCGATCCTTGGTGAAGTCGGTCGGGCGGATCGCTTCGTGTGCTTCCTGTGCGTTCTTCGCCTTGGTTTCGTAGTGGCGCGGCTTTTCGGGCAGATAGTGGCCTGAAAAACGCTCGGTGATCGCCGCGCGGGCAGCCGAAATGGCACTGGGGTCCATCTGCACGCCATCGGTACGCATGTAGGTGATTGCACCCGCCTCGTAGAGCGTCTGCGCCACGCGCATCGTCTGGCTGGCCGAGAAGCCCAGCTTGCGCGCGGCTTCCTGCTGCAGCGTAGACGTGGTGAACGGCGGCTGCGGATTGCGCTTGTGCGGCTTGGTCTCCACCGTCTCGACGCGGAAGGCGCCGTTCTCGACAGCGGCCTTGGCGCGAAGGGCGGTGCCCTCGTCACCGATGCTCAGGCGATCCAGCTTCTGGCCGTCGAACGTCACCAGGCGGGTGGTGAAATCGGTGCCGTCATGCGCCATCTGCGCGGTGACGGACCAGTATTCCTGCGGCGTGAACGCCTCGATCTCACGCTCGCGATCGACGATCAGGCGCAGCGCCACGGACTGCACGCGGCCGGCCGACTTGGCACCCGGCAGCTTGCGCCACAGCACCGGCGAAAGCGTGAAACCGAACAGATAGTCCAGCGCGCGGCGGGCGAGATAGGCGTCGATCAGGTCCTGATCCAGCTCACGCGGCTGGGTCATCGCCTTGGTGACGGTTTCCTTGGTGATGGCATTGAAGGTGACTCGCTGCACGTCCTTGGGCAGCGCGCGACGCTTGGCCAGGAGTTCCTTCACGTGCCACGAAATCGCCTCACCCTCGCGATCAGGGTCAGTCGCGAGGATCAGACGATCGGCTTCCTTGGCCGCGTCAGTGATGGCCTTCACCTGGCGCTGCTTGTCGCCATAGAGTTCCCAATCCATCTCGAAACCCTCGTCCGGGCGGACCGAACCGTCTTTCGGCGGCAGGTCGCGGACGTGGCCGTAGCTGGCGAGAACCTTGTAGTCCTTGCCCAGGTACTTCTCGATGGTCTTGGCCTTGGCCGGCGATTCTACGATGACTAGCTGCATTCGTTACTCTTATAGCCCCTACGCGCGCGCTCCCACGCGGGCGCATGTGTGTACACGCATAGGGTGAGAAGCTTTGGGGCGGTTCGTCAAGCACCCCAATGCGACAAAGGCAAGTCAAGGTTGAGATCGAAGCCGGCACTCAGGCAAACACGACTTCCAGACTGTCGCTCGATCCGCCAACTATCCGGTACGCAGCGGCGCCGATCACCCAATTCGTCAAGATGAACATCGTCGACGAAAGCTGCAGTATCACGCCGGTCCACCATAGAGTCTTGCCCGCCCCGATGGACGCACCGATCAATGCCGTCGCCACGAGCAATGCCAACCACAATACACCCGTCACTGTGTATGCCCAAAACATCGGCAGCCAGCGGCCACGCGTCGCACGCCAGCTTGCAGAAAGAGATGCGGTCGCACTGTGTTCATCGACGACGACCAAGGATGAAGCCGCCGACCAGCGCGCGGCGAGATATACGCCAGGAAAGCCCAGCAGAACCAGTCCGCCGACAATCGCCAGTCCCGACAGAAAATTGGAACCAAACATCGAGCGGTAGCGCCTGCGCCCGCGTTCTCCGACACCGAAGACCTTTTCGAGAAACAGGTACTGCGCGTAAACGCTGACCACGGTCCCGACGCCGAGATTGGCCCGCCCCGAAATTTTGTCCATAACGGTGTAGGCGGCGGCAATCGTCACGAGCAGCAGGAGCAAGAGTCGCCAGTTTTCGACCACTATGCGGCTTGCTTCATAAATTAGATCGCCGAAATCAAAATCACGCCCTGAAGACATCTCATTCCCCCAACATTCGAATATCTGGAATCCCGAATTTCTCGCCAGGGTATGCGATCAAGAGATTGATAGATCCTGCTACTGATAGCCGAGTGACAATATTGTAACGCTCCGCTTGCAGCCCCTTACCCAAGGCTCACCCTGCCGCCAGCATGCCTTTGGAGGCGGCCCGCGATCTCCAGTTCGAGCAGTTCCATTTGCACGGCCGAGGGACTGGCGCCCGATTGGCGGATCAGTTCGTCTACCGCCACCGGCGCGCTCGAAAGCATCTCGGCGATGCCCGAAGGCTGGCCGCCGTTGCCATCCTCCAACACCGGCGCTGCCGGCCGCAAGTCTATCGCCTCGTCTCGGAAGGTCGAACGCGGAACGCCGTCGAAATGGGTGATCAGCTCGATCACGTCCTCGACCGACTGCACCAGCACCGCGCCATCGCGGATCAACTGGTTACAGCCGTGCGAGCGCGGATCGAGCGGCGAGCCAGGGATCGCCATCACCTCACGCCCCATTTCGCCCGCCAGTCGCGCTGTGATCAGCGAGCCGGACTTGGGCGCCGCTTCCACGACCACGGTACCGGCAGAAAGCCCGGCGATGATGCGGTTGCGGGTGGGGAAGTGGCGGGCCAGCGGCTCGGTGCCGGGCGACTGTTCGGCCAATAGCAGGCCCTGTGTGGCGACACGCTCCTGAAGCTCGCCATGTTCGGGCGGATATGTCACGTCGATGCCGCAGGCGATCACGCCGATGGTCGCGCCGCCAGCCAATGCACCCTGATGCGCGGCGCCGTCGATCCCCCGCGCAAGACCCGAGACGACCGTATAGCCGGCCTCGGCCAGCCCTTGCGACAACGTGCGCGCCAGCCGGACCGCACCGGCGGAGGCGTTGCGCGCGCCAACCATCGCCACGCAGGGCCGGTTCAGCAGCGCCAGATCGCCCCGCAGCGTCAGGATCGGCGGTGCGCCCTCGCTCTGGGCCAACAAGCGCGGATATTCGGGAGAATCATGGAAGAGGTAGCTGGCGCCGGCCTTGCGGATGCGGGCCACTTCGGCCTCCACCACACCTTCCGGCGCGGGCTGGTAACGGCGCCCGGCGCGTCCGGCCAGTTCGGGCAAGGCCTCCACTGCGGCCACGGCGCTGCCGCAGCGGGCCAGCAACTGGCGATAGGTGACAGGCCCGACATTGGGCGAGCGCAGCAGCCGAATGCGCGCGAAAGCCTCGTCCTGCGAGATCCTGGCTTTGCTGTCCCCCTCCCCCAGGCTCACGGTTTCTTGCCGCTCCCCACCCGGGGTTCGGTGCCAGCGCGCAGGCGGCCGATGTTCTCGCGGTGCTGGAAGATCACGATTGCGGCAATCACCGCCAGCACGCCGGCGGCCTGCATCTCACCCAGCAGCAGCGCCGCGATCGGCGCGATCACGGCTGCCGTCATGCCCGCGACCGAACTGATCCGCACGATCAGCAGCAGCCCGATCCAGGTCAGCGCGTAGGCCAGACCCACCGGCCAGGCGAGGCCGAACGCCACGCCCGCCATGGTGGCGACGCCCTTGCCGCCCTTGAAGCCCAGCCACACCGGGAAACAATGGCCCAGAAACGCGCCCAAGGCGCCCAGCCATGCAAAGCCCGGCCAGAAGTGTGCCGCGATCAGGACGGCTGCCAGGCCTTTCAGCAGGTCCAGCAGCAGCGTCGTGGCGGCCAGGCCCTTGCGGCCGGTACGCAGTACATTGGTGGCGCCGATGTTGCCGGAGCCGATCGAACGCAAGTCACCCGCCCCCGCGATTCGCGTGATGAGCAGGCCAAAGGGGATGGAACCGAGCGCGTAGCCGAGAACGAGGGGAAGAATCCAATTCATGCGCGGTCTCTTAGCGGGTCCGGCGTGCAAGGCGAAGCCACTTGCAGCATTCGACATTGCCCTTCCCGCCCCGACACGGTTAACAGTGTGCAAGGTACAGGGAAAAACGATGCCTTCCGAAAATTCCGCCGTGTTGACCGCCCATCAGGTCGACCCCGCCGCGCCGATCCTGGTCTTCGATTCGGGCGTTGGCGGGCTTACCGTGCTGGCCGCACTGCGCGACGTGCTGCCGCAGGCCCCCGTGATCTACGCGGCGGACACGGCCGGCCTGCCCTATGGCACCAAGACCGAGGCGCAGATCGCGGCGCGCGTGGCGGGGCTGCTGGGCCGCATGACCGAACGTTTCGCACCGCGCCTGGTCTGCATCGCCTGCAACACCGCCTCCACCATCGCGCTGGGCATGGTGCGCGAAGTGTTGGAGGTGCCCATCGTCGGCACCGTTCCCGCGATCAAGCCCGCCGCCGCGATGACTCGTACCGGCACGATCGGTCTGCTGGGCACGCAGGCCACGATCCGTCAGGCCTATGTAGACCGGCTGGAACAGGAATTCGCCGCCGACAAGCGGCTGCTGCGCCACGGCGCGCCCGAACTGGTGGAAGCGGCGGAGGCCAAGCTGCGCGGAGAAGCGGTGGACCCCGCCGCCATCCGCCGCGCCGCGCAGGCCCTTCGATCGATGCCAGGCGGCGCGGATATCGATACGGTGGTGCTGGCCTGCACCCACTTCCCACTGCTGGAAGAGGAACTGGCAGAGGCGTTCGGCCCGGGCGTCTCCTTCGTTCACGGCGCGCAGGGGATCGCCCGCCAGATCGCCCGGCTGACCGATGGCCAGCCTTATACGCGCCGGGCGCCCGACCGCGCCTTGTTCACCGGGCCGGCAGATCAGGCCACAGCCTATGCCGCCGCCCTCGCGGACTATGGGCTGGAGGAGGGCGGGCGGTTTTGACGCCGCGTCTGAACGTATTCCTGCTGTTCCTCCTGATGCTGGTCGGGCTTCCGCTCTATTGGTTCCAGTTCGATGCCAGCGCCCCTGGTGCTCTGGCGAAACCGCTGGAGATCGCGCAACTCCGCACGCTGGCCGACGCGAGCAAGGGGCAACGTCCGACTGAAATTCGCCACGAACTGATCGGCACACGCATTTCGCTGCACAACCAGCTGGCCGCCGGCACCGGGCTGCGACCGATCCGCACCGGCGTGCGGGCCTATCAGCTGGTGGTGCCCGGCTCCCGCCCCATCCTGATCGACGCCGGCACCACGCCCGAACTGGCGAAGGACAGCAAGGTCCGCGACTACGATGAAGCGGCGCAGGCACGCATCGATCACGAGGCCGCACAAGCCGGCCTGCTCCTGCGCCTGCTGGACCGTCCCGTGCACAGCGGCAACCCGGCGGTCAGGTCGCCCCACGCCGTGCCCCTGCCAGACCTGTCAGACGGGCGCCCGCACGCGGTTGCCCCCGGCATCGTGGTCATTCCCCAGCCCGGCCTGCCTTACGCGCCGATGATGATCTTCGTGCAATTGGCCGACGGCCGCGAATTCCTGTTCACCGGCGATATCGCACAAGTGCCCGAAAGCTGGCAGTCGCTCCGCCCGCCCGCCCGCCGCCTCGCCGATATCGGGCACCCGCACAGGCGCACCGAAATCGCCTCCTGGCTGATGACGATCAGGGCCTTGCATCAGGCAGCACCCGGCATGGTGATCGTCACCGGCCACGATCCCGCAGCGCCGCAGGGCATCCCCTGGCGGTTCGTCCAGTCATGACAAACATCCCGGATGCGAAAAATTCGTGCGCGCGACGATTTATTTCAAGCCGATCCCGGGGCGATATCGATCACAGTAACTGATACAAGCGGCTGGTCAGGCTTCCAGCGATGCGGTATTGGCGCGCAACAACAGGTAGAAGCCTTTTCACGGCCAGCGCAGGATAGAGCCCAGGTGAACTACGAACACATTTTCGAACAGGCGATCGAACGCCTGCACTCCGAAGGTCGTTACCGCGTCTTCATCGACATCCTGCGCAACAAGGGTGCCTATCCCAACGCCCGCTGCTTCGCCGGCCACAACGGGCCGAAGCCGATCACCGTATGGTGTTCCAACGACTACCTCTCGATGGGCCAGCACCCCAAGGTGATCGAGGCGATGGAAGAGGCGCTGCACGACGTGGGCGCCGGCTCCGGCGGCACCCGCAACATCGGCGGCAACACGCACTATCACATCGAGCTTGAGCAGGAACTGGCTGACCTTCACGGCAAGGAAGGCGCGCTGCTGTTCACCTCGGGCTACGTCTCGAACGATGCCACGCTCTCCACCCTGGCCAAACTGCTGCCCGGCTGCGTGATCTTCTCGGACGAGTTGAACCACGCCTCCATGATCGCCGGCATCCGCAATTCGGGCTGCGAGAAGAAGGTCTGGCGCCACAACGACCTTGCGCATCTTGAGGAACTGCTGGCCGCCACCGATCCGAACCTGCCCAAGCTGGTAGCCTTCGAGTCGGTCTATTCGATGGACGGCGATATCGCGCCGATCCACGCGATCTGCGATCTGGCAGAGAAGTACAACGCCCTCACCTACATCGACGAAGTGCACGCCGTGGGCATGTACGGCCCGCGCGGCGGCGGCATTACCGACCGGGACGAGGCGGCGCACCGCATCAACATCATCGAAGGCACGCTGGGCAAGGCGTTCGGCGTGATGGGCGGCTATATCGCGGCGGACCAGAAGGTGATCGACTGCATTCGCAGCTATGCGCCGGGCTTCATCTTCACCACCTCGCTCTCGCCGGTACTGGTGGCGGGCGTTTTGGCTTCGGTGAAGCACCTCAAGAGTTCCAGCGCGGAGCGGGAGGCGCAGCAGCACTCGGCATCCACGCTGAAGCAGATGTTCCGCGATGCCGGCCTGCCGGTGATGGATTCCACCACGCACATCGTGCCGCTGATGGTGGGCGATCCGGTCAAGGCCAAGAAGATCAGCGACATCCTGCTGGCCGAATACGGCGCCTATGTGCAGCCGATCAATTTCCCCACCGTGCCGCGCGGCACCGAACGCCTGCGCTTCACCCCGGGACCGACGCATACCGAAGCGATGATGCGCGACCTGACCGCCGCTCTGGTAGAGATCTGGGGCCGGCTGGAAATGCGACTGGCCGCCTGATCGGCCTTACGCTTTCGCAACGACAACATAATCTTTTCGTGGAAGGGCTCCGGCATAGGCTTGGAGCCCTTTTCATTTGGCCCGGGCACCCCAAGTTGCCTGCCGTCGCAGGCGCCGCTCGGCGCGCTCTCTCCCCCCACTGCGACGACATGACCGGAAGGACCCGCATGGCCAAGCTTTTCGAACCGATCTCCCTCGGCAAGCTCCCCCTCGCAAACCGCATCGTCATCGCGCCGATGTGCCAATATTCCGCCGAAGACGGCAAGATGACCGACTGGCACGTCCAGCACCTTGGCAACCTGTCCCAGTCGGGCGCCGCCATCCTCACCATCGAGGCCAGCGCCGTCAGCCCGGAAGGGCGTATCTCCTACGCCGATGTCGGCCTGTGGGACGACGAGACCGAGGAAGCGATGGGCAAGGTTCTTGAATCGGTGCGCCGCTGGTCGGACATGCCCATCGCCATCCAGCTTGCCCATGCCGGCCGCAAGGCCAGCACGGCCAAGCCCTGGGACGGCGGCGGCCAGATCGCACCTCAGGACGCGAACGGCTGGCAGACGGTCTCTGCATCGGACATTCCCTTCCTACCGCATGAGAACGCGCCCCAGGCGCTCGACAAGGCCGGTCTTGCCCGTATCCGCGATGCCTTCGCCGATGCTGCCCGCCGCTCTGCCCGTCTGGGCATCGATGCCATCCAGATCCACGGCGCCCACGGTTACCTGCTCCACCAGTTCCTTTCGCCGCTCTCCAACACGCGGACGGACGAATATGGCGGCAGCCTTGAGAACCGCATGCGCTTCCCGCTGGAAATCTACGACGCCGTCCGCGCCGCCTTCCCTGCCGACAAGCCGGTAACCGTGCGCGTTTCGGGCACGGACTGGGTCGAAGGCGGTTGGGACATCGACCAGACCATCGCCTTCGCGAAGGCGCTGGAAGCGCGCGGCTGCGACGGCTTCCACGTCTCCAGCGGCGGCCTTCATGCCGACCAGAAGATTCCGGTCGGCCCGAACTATCAGGTGCCGCTCGCGCGCAAGGTGAAGGAAGCGGTCGAGACGATGCCCGTCATCGCCGTGGGCCTCATCACCGAGCCGGAGCAGGCCGAAGCCATCGTCGCCACCGGCGATGCGGACATGGTCGCGATCGCGCGCACCGTGCTCTACGATCCGCGCTGGCCCTGGCACGCCGCCGCCGCACTGGGCGCTCAGGTCAAGGTGTCTCCGCAATTCCTGCGCTGCCAGCCCCGCGCATTGAAGGACCTGTTCACCGCAGACTGAGCCAGCCTGCCGCCAAACGAAAAAGGCCCCCGGTCATCGCGACCGGGGGCCTTTTCTCTTTTCGTGATCTCGCAGGCTTAGCGCAGCGAGACGACGTTGTCCGAAACGCGGGGATCCTTGCGATCGCCGCTGTAAAGGCTGGCCATCGGTTCGTCCGAGACGGTCACCACGTCACCCGTGCCGAAGCCGTTGAACGCGGTGCGCATGGCCGCGCCATAGGCGCCCAGCATGCCCACTTCGATCCAGTCACCCGCCTTGATGTCGGCCGGCAGCATGAACGGGCCTTCCATGAAGTCCGCATCGTCGCAGGTCGGGCCGTAGAACGAGAACTCCTGGAGTTCTTCCGAACGCTGGCCATCACGCGCGATGCAGGCAACCGGGAAACGCCATGCCACATGCGCCGCATCGTAGAGCGCGCCATAGGCACCCTCATTGATGTAAAGCTCATCACCGCGACGCTTCTCGATCTTGACGATCATCGAGCTGTATTCGGCGGAGAGCGCACGGCCCGGCTCGCACCACAGTTCCGCGTTGTACGCGATCGGCAGTGCTTCAAAGTGGCGATGGATGATCTGGAAGTAATCTTCCAGCGGCGGCGGTTCCATGCCCGGATAGACCGAGGGGAAGCCACCACCGACGTCGATCATGTCGATGACCACGCCCGCATCGGCAATCGCCGCACGCGCACGCTCCAGTGCCTGCACATAGGCAAACGGCGTCATCGCCTGCGAACCGACGTGGAAGCATACGCCCAGCCAGTCCGCAACCTGACGAGTGGCCTGCAGCAGCGGGCCGGCGTCGGCCAGATCGATGCCGAACTTGGAGGCAAGGCTCAGTTCCGAATATTCGGAGCTGACGCGAAGACGCACGCAGAGGCGCAGGTCAGTCGCCTGATTGCCCGCTTCATCGGCGGTCGCGTCGAGAATCTTTTCCACTTCCTCGATCGTATCGAGGCTGAAGGTACGCACACCGTGCTGGAAATAGGCTTCGCGGATCGCGCTCGCGGTCTTGACCGGGTGCATGAAGCACAAGGTCGCGGCCGGCAGGGTCTTGCGGACCATGCGGACCTCACCGATCGAGGCAACGTCGAAATGCGTGATTCCATTGTCCCACAGGATCTGGATGAGATCCGGAGAGGGATTCGCCTTCACCGCATAGAGCGACTTACCCGGAAACTTCGTGGCGAAGAAACGGGCAGCGCGCGCAGCAGCGTGCGGGCGATTGAGAATAACGGGTTCGTCAGGCGCGAGGGTGCGCGCTACGGCCGGTGCGTCAAGATGTTCGAGCAACTCAAGGGACCCCCAAACGGAATTGTTAGCGAAAAGCTGCCTTGCGGTTTGGAAGTCCCCATGGGGCAGCGAGGGGCCGGATATAGGGCTGAGCAGATGAATCGCAAGTGAAAAAAATCCCCCTTCATGAAAACGTCACAAAAGAGTCATCCCAGTCTCTCGCAAGCCCCCGCAAGTCAGGATTAATCCTTCCCATTCCGATAGTTAAGGCGATGTCATGCCAGCAATACGCACATCACCGCGCTTTACCCGGATGCCATCTTTTCACCGTCAAAACGCATCAACACGCCATCGGGTTTATCCGACTCGATCCATGTGGGATCGGACGGGGCCAAGCCGGGACGGATCGAACCGCCCCGGCCGCGAATTCCCCTGACCTCAGCTCAGGCGGGCGCGGAAATCCTCGTAATCGAAGCGGCGGATGCATTCGAGCGAGTCCGTTTCCGAATCCCAAAGCCAGATCGACGGCAGCGGCACGCCGTTGAAGGTGGTGGTCTTGACCATCGAATAGTGTGCCTGATCGAGGAACGCGAAGCGCATTCCCGGCTCCGGCCTTTCGGGCAGCACGTAGTCGCCGATGACATCGCCGGCGAGGCAGGATGGCCCGCCAAGGCGCACCGGCTGGCCATCGCCATCCTCACGCTCGCCCAGCATGGCGGGGCGATAGGGTGCCTCGATCACGTCGGGCATGTGGCAGGTGGCCGAAATGTCCACCACCGCCACCGGCATGCCGTTGTGGCCGATGTCCAGCACACTGCCGACCAGGATGCCGGCGTCCAGCGCCACGGCCTCGCCGGGTTCCAGATAGACTTCGGCGCCGGTGTCTTCCTGAAGGTCGATCAGGAATTCCACCAGTTCGTCGCGCTGGTAATCGGCGCGGGTGATGTGGTGCCCGCCGCCCAGATTGATCCACTTGAACTGGCCGAAGAAGGGTTCGAGATAATCGAACGCCTTGTCCCACGTGCGGCGCAGCGGCTCGAAATCCTGCTCGCACAAGGTATGCATGTGGATGCCGTCGATCATCTCGATGTGATCTTCGGTCAGCTGGTCGATCGGGAAGCCCAGGCGCGAATGCGGCGCGCAGGGATCGTACTTGGGCACTTCGCCTTCGGGGTGCATCGGATTGACGCGCAACCCGATATCGAAGTCCTCGCCGCGCGCGCGCGCGGCTTCGATCTGCGACCAGAAGCGCTCGATCTGCATCGGCGAGTTGAATATCACATGGTCGGACAGGCGCAGGATCTCGTCGAGGTCCTCCGCCTTGTAGGCCGCGCAATAGGTCGCGATTTCGCCATCGTAAAACTCGCTGGCAAGCCGTGCTTCCCACAGGCCGGAAGTGCAGACGCCGTCCAGATACTCACCGATGATCGGCGCGGTGGACCACATCGAAAAGGCCTTGAGCGCGGAGAGCACCTTGACGCCGGCCCGCTCGCCGATGTCGCTCAGCACGCGCAGGTTATCCCGCAGTTTCGCGGCATCAACCACGAAACTGGGGCTGTCGACGCGCGACAGGTCGAAGTGAACGAAGGCTCCCGGATCGCCGGCGCGTGTTTCCATGACGGGTTCAGTCCTTTTCGGTCAAAGGCAGGACATCGCGCAACAAGACGGCGAAGACCTTGCCCGGCTCCTCGATCATTCCGAGGTGGGCCGAATTTTCCAGCCAGATGGTCTTCTTCGACGGCGCCTGCAAGTGGTCCATCCACGCGCCGGCCAATGCGGCGTCGGTGGTATGGTCGTGCCGACCGATCATCATGACCACCGGCACGTTCATGCGGGTGAGCTTGGTGTAGCTGACATCGGCCAGTTTCGGCCAGAGTCGGGTGACGGTATATTCGGAGCCCTGCCCCCAGGCCTTCACGTCATCCGGCGTGTAGAGCGGCGACAGACGCGGCGCCTTCAGGTAGAAATCGGCGTTCTTGCGGCCCCACGCGAGCGAGCCGTAGGGGATGGCGAACTGCCGCCAGCCATCGGCCTTGTCGATGCTGAAGCCCTGATCGGGATAAGGGCGCAGCGCCTCCACGGCGGCGACCGCCTTGGCATCGCCACGCTTCTTCGCCTCGGCAATGGTCCAGGCCATGCCGCGCCGCTCGCTCTCCTTGAAGTCGATGATCTGGCCCAGGCCAACATAGGCGTGGAGCAGATCGGGCCGCTTCGCCGCCACCGCCATGCCTACGGCCGAACCCCAGCTATGGCCGAGAACGACGACCTTGCGCTTGCCATAGCGCTTCTGCAGCCACTCGATCAGTTCGATGGCATCGTCGCGATAACGATCCAGCGTCAGCGTCGGCGCCAATGCCTCGGGATCGTTGAGCGGATAGGATCGCCCTGCCCCACGCTGGTCCCACTGGACCACGGTAAAGTAATCTTCCCAGGGGCGCTGGAAAGCCCAGGCGATCGGCATCTCCACCGCACCGGGGCCGCCGTGGATGAACAGCAGGATCGGATTGTCGCGATCCGCGCCGCGAATGTTGACGACCTGTTTCGTGCCGCCAAGCGTGACCACTTGCGTCTCGTCCACGCCCTGGGCGGTGACGATCCGGTCGATGTCGGCGATCACCGCGCGGCCGGGCGCGTAGGGGTCGGCCTCTTGCGCATGAACGGGCGATGTCAGGGCGCAGCAGGCCAGCAAGGCCCCCAACGCGCACTTCATCCGAACGGGCCCTTGAAGATGAACCATGCCCCTGCCCCCACCAGCGAAAATCCGACGACTTCGTTAAGCCCCGGCTTCTGCCCGAAGAGTGCCCACGCCACCAGCACGAAGGCGGTGAGCGAAAAGGCTTCCTGAAGCACTTTCAACTGCCCCAGCGAATAGACCTGGCTGCCGAGCCGGTTGGCCGGCACCGCAAGGCAATATTCGAAGAAGGCGATGCCCCAGCTCATCAGGATCGCCACCCACAGCGCCTTGCCCGGCATCTTGAGGTGCAGATACCACGCGGTGTTCATGAACAGGTTGGAGCCCGCCAGCAAAGCCACCGGCGCCACGAAATTCCAGTTCATCGGCATGTCTCAGTCGACGCAGATCGCGGCGGGCGCCTTGCCGTCGCGGAGTTCGGCGTAGCAGCCGTAGAGCTTGTCGTCGGCCTGGCACTGGCCAACACCGGGCTTGTCCGGCGAGACGGCGCCGGCACTGGCCACGCACTTGCCTTCGCATTGCGACGTGTCGGAGCAGGTCTTGCCGGCATCTGCGAAGCGGTGGACGCACTGCTCCATGCCCATCCGGCCGCGCCGCTGCACGGTGCCACCGGATTGTTCGCAAGCCGCACGGTCCGCCGCGCTCATGTCGCGCGAATAACCGGCCGCTTCAGAAGTCGGTGTGACGGCAGGCTGGGGACCGTCCTGCGGCGCGCAGGCGGCAAGCGCCAATGCGCCCGCAAGAACGGTCCACAGCCCGCGCATCAGAACGCCAGCGGTCCGTCGAGTTCCTCGACCGTCCAGGGCAGGCCATGCTTGTTCAGCATGTCCATGTAGGGATCGGGATCGAACTGCTCCATGTTGAACACGCCCTCGCCCGACCAGGCGCCGGTCAGGATCATGGCCGCGCCGATCATCGCCGGAACGCCGGTGGTGTAGCTGACGGCCTGGTTGCCGGTTTCGGCAAAGGCATCTTCGTGGTCGCAGATGTTCTTGATGTAGAACGTCTTCTCACCCGAACCGTCCAGCGCTTCGCCGGTCGCGATGTCGCCGATGTTGGTCTTGCCCTTGGTCGTCGAGCCAAGCGAGCTGGGCTCGGGCAGGACGGCCTTCAGGAACTGGAGCGGAATGATTTCCACGCCGTTGTAGATCACCGGATCGATGCGCGTCATGCCGACGTTCTGCAGCACGGTCAGGTGCTTGATGTACTCGTCACCGAAGGTCATCCAGAAGCGCGCGCGCTCCATTTCGGGGATGAACTTGGCGAGGCTTTCCAGTTCCTCGTGGTACATCATGTACATGTTTTTCGGGCCGACGGCTTCGAAGTCGAAGCTCTGCTTCACGCCCATCGCCGGGGTTTCGACGAACTGGCCGTTTTCCCAGTGGCGCGCCGGCGCGGTGACTTCGCGGATGTTGATTTCCGGGTTGAAGTTCGTCGCGAAGGCCTGGCCGTGATCGCCGCCGTTGCAGTCCAGAATATCCAGCGTGCGGATGGTCTTCAGCTTGTGCTTCTTCAGCCACATCGCGAAGACCGAGGTGACGCCCGGGTCGAAGCCCGAACCCAGCAGCGCCATCAGACCGGCCTGCTTGAAGCGCTCCTGATAGGCCCACTGCCAGTGGTATTCGAACTTCGCCACGTCCTTGGGCTCGTAGTTCGCGGTGTCCATGTAGTGCGTGCCGGTGGCCAGGCACGCGTCCATGATCGCGAGGTCCTGATACGGCAGCGCCAGATTGACGACCAACTTCGGACCGATCGAGCGGATCAGCGCCGAGGTGGCCTCAACATCGTCGGCATCGATCGCATAGGTGCTGATCGTCACGCCGGTGCGCTGCTTCACCAATTCGGCGATCGCTTCACACTTGGAAACCGTGCGGCTGGCGAGATGAATGTCGGAAAAGATATCCGGATTCATCGCCATCTTGTGGACCGCGACCGAACCGACGCCACCTGCGCCGATCACCAGAACCTTGCTCACCAATCTATCTCCTTGAACGCGCAAGCCGCGAAAGGGCCGCATATAATGCCCCTGTGTGACAACTCAACTCTTGTGCGGGCCAAGCCCCGCACAAGAGGTTTTTGTCGGGTGCGCTCGTCACATCCGTGACGAGCTTGCGGCACCGGCCCACTCCCCCACCCGACCACCCATCAGGATACACTCGCGGGTGGTCGGGTGGGGGAGTGGGCCGGTGCCGCACAAAACGGCCGGATGGCCGTTTTGCCCGACCGTCAGGTCGGCAGAAGTGTCATAAACAGCCATCATCCCGTCATCACCCGGTCACCGGGCGGAGGCATTGCCGCCACGACACGCCGACCTGGCACCGGGGGACCACTACCAATGCCGCACGCTCGCCCTGCTTCCGATCTGATCGAGGGAGCGGTCGTCCGCTCGGAATCCTCGCGCGCCGCGCGCCTGCTGGACAAGGCTTTCGCGCTTGCCTTCAAGGGCCTGGTCTACGCGCAGATCTGGGAAGACCCGGTGGCGGACATGGCGGCGCTGCAGATCGGTCCGGACAGCCGCGTGCTGACGATCGCCAGCGGCAGCTGCAACGCGCTTTCCTACCTCACCGCGAATCCGGCGACGATCACCTGCGTCGATCTCAACACCGCGCATATCGCGCTGGGTCGCCTGAAAATCGCGGCGATCCGCAACCTGACCGATTACGCGGACCTGCGCAGCTTCATCGCCGAAGCCGACAAGCCGGAAAACGCCCGCATCTACCGCGAAAAGCTGGCCCCGCATCTGGACGAAGCGACGCGCCGTTACTGGGAAGGTCGCGATCTTGTGGGTCGCCGCCGCATCAATGGCTTCACGCGCGGTATCTACAAGCGCGGGTTGCTGGGCCACTTCATCGGCGCCGCCCATGTCCTCGCCAAGCTCTACAAGATCGACCCCAGCGAGATTCTGGGTGCCGAAACGTTGGAGGAACAGCGCCGCGTGTTCGACGAACGCTTCGCGCCGATCTTCGAGCGCAAGCTGGTGCGCTGGCTGACCGATCAGCCCGCATCGCTGTTCGGCCTGGGCATTCCGCCCGCGCAGTACGACGCGCTCGCGGGCGGCCAGCGCATGGCGGACGTGCTGCGCGCGCGCCTTGAAAAGCTCGCCTGCCACTTCCCGCTGAACGACAACTACTTCGCCTGGCAGGCCTTCGGGCGCGGTTATGGCCGGCAGGACAAGGCCCCGCTGCCGCCCTATCTTCAGGAAGGCAATGTCGCCCAGGTGCGCGAGCGGCTGGAACGGCTGACGCTGCGCCACGCCAGCTTCACGCAAGTGCTGCAGGACAGCCCGGATGCCTCGCTCGACCGCTACATCCTGCTCGACGCGCAGGACTGGATGAGCGACGCGCAACTGACCGAACTCTGGGGCGAGATCACCCGCACCGCCCGCCCCGGATCGCGCGTGCTGTTCCGCACCGCCGCCGAACCCACGCTGCTGCCGGGCCGCGTGCCGGACGAAATCCTCTCTCGCTGGGATTACCGCGAAGAGGAATCGCGCGCCGCGACCAAGGCCGATCGTTCATCGATCTATGGCGGCGTCCATCTCTATGTCCTGAAGGACTGAGGGATGAACGAAACCGCCCTTCCCGCCGATCACGCCGCGCTGATGGACCGCGTCTATCGCGGCCAGCGCCACATCTACGACCTGACGCGCAAATACTACTTGTTCGGCCGGGACCGGGTGATCCGCGAACTCGATGCCGCGCCCGGCATGTCGGTGCTGGAAGTGGGCTGCGGCACCGGGCGCAATCTGGAACTGGCCAGCAAGGCATGGCCCGGCGTGGCGCTGCACGGTTTCGACATTTCCAGCGAGATGCTGAAGAACGCCGACAAGCGCCTCGGCAATCAAGCCGTTCTCGTCCCCGGGGATGCCACGCGCTTCGACGCCAGGGCCTTGTTCGGGCGCGACGGGTTCGACCGGATCTTCCTGTCCTACACCCTGTCGATGATCCCCGGCTGGCAGGATGCCCTGTCGCGTGCGGTGGCGGCGCTTTCCCCCGGCGGCGTGGTCCACGTCGTCGATTTCGGCGACCTCGCGGGCCTGCCTTCCCCCTTGCGGGCGGGCCTGCGGGGCTGGCTGGCGAAATTTCACGTAACCCCCCGGCTCGATCTGCCGATGATGGCGGCACGAATCGCGGGCGATCGCGGCTTGTCCGTGGAATTCACGCGCGGCCCGCTTGGCTACTACCAGATGGTGCGTCTCTCTCGCTGAAGCCCTGCCGATCCACATAGTTGCGGCTATGCCAATCTACATGGTTGCGGCTATGCCGCGGGGCATGGATACAAATCTTCAGCGCCGCCCGACCCACGAAGGGGTCATCGAAGCCGCAGCCAAAGTCGCAGCGATCCTGCCGCGCACGCCGCTGCTTCCGCTAGAGGTCGATGGCCGCACGATCTGGTGCAAGGCGGAAAGCCTCCAGCCCGTAGGCGCCTTCAAGATTCGCGGGGCCTGGCATCGCCTTACCGCGCTGTCCGATGAAGAGCGCACGGGCGGCGTCGTCGGCGTTTCCAGCGGCAACCACGCGCAGGGCGTCGCCTGGGCCGCGCGGCGGCTGGGAATTGCCGCCACCATCGTCATGCCCACCGATGCGCCGGAAGTGAAGCTGGCCAATACTCGCGCCTTGGGGGCCGAAGTCGTGCTCTACGACCGCCCCGGCGGCGAGGACCGCGACGCAGTTTCGCAGCGCCTTTGCGCCGAACGCGGCGCAACGCTGGTCCATGCTTTCGGCGATCCGTGGATCATCGAGGGGCAAGGCAGCGTCGCCATCGAAATCGCCGCGCAGATGGCAGAGCTTGGCCACGACGGTCCCGACCTTATCGTGACGCCCTGCGGTGGTGGCGGACTGACGGCGGGCCTTGCACTCGCCCTGCCCGATGCCGCCGTAATTCCAGTGGAGCCGGAGGGGTGGGACGATGTCTGCCGCAGCCTTGCCAGCGGAGAGATCCAGCGCGTCGCCGCCGATGCGCCGCCCACCGCCTGCGACGCGCTGCAGACCCCGGCGACATGGCCGGTGAATTTCGAGGTGCTGAAGGCACGCTGCCCCTTCGGCTTGGTCGCCACGCCCGCCGAAGTGCGCGCGGCGCAGCGGCTGGCTTTCGCCAAGCTGCGCCTCGTGCTCGAACCCGGCGGCGCGGCAGCGCTGGCCGCCGTGCTGGCCGGCAAGGTGGAACTGACCGACCGCACCGCCGTTGTGCTTTCAGGCGGCAATACCGATGCCGAAGCCTTCGCCAAGGTATTGGCCGGAAACGCCTAAGTACTGGATTGACAAGAGGGCCGGCGCGGCGGACGCTCCCCTTCGAAAGCAAGGGAGCGTCCAATGACTGGAATGGCAATCCTGCAACCGGTGGTCGCGCTGGCGGCCTGGACCATGGTCATGTGGTTCTGGCTCTACGGCTCGCGCATTTCCTCGTTCGGCAAGGTCGATCCCGAGGAACTGATCGACGATCCCCACGTCTCGCTCGATCATGTCCTGCCACCGCAGGTCGAGTGGAAAGCCCACAATTACCGCCACCTGCTGCAGGATCCGGTGGTGTTCTATGCGATCACGCTGACGCTGGCGGTGCTGCGGCTGGGGGATGGTTTGAACACGCAGGTGGCCTGGGCCTACGTGGTGTTCCGCGTGCTGCATTCCATCGTCCAGACCACCTTCAACCAGATGGTGCCGCGCTTCGCCCTCTATGCGCTTTCCAGCTTCTGCCTGATCTTTCTGGTCGCCCGCGCGGCGCTTGCGATGTTCTAGACGAAGCCCCCGGACGAGAGTACGCTTCCCCCGGTGGGAGCGCGTAGTTCGGGAGATGCTGCGTGAAGACAGTTCGTCGGCAATTGGCCAGTGCGCCGGTATGTTGGGCCGTCCTCGTTCTGGAGGTGGGTTTTCTTGTCCTGACGTTGGCGGTCCTCGTCAACAAGGTGCTGCAGACCAGCTGGAACCTCAGTTGGTCGCTGTTCTTCGTCGGGGTGATCGGCAGCGCGTGGGGCGCGGTGATCTACCAGCTGCTATCCTGCAATGCCGATGAGACCGAAAGCGACGGGAACGCGTGACGCGCGGGGCCGATCGCTGCTAAGGCGGCCGTCATGGATTTCGACGACCAGCTTCGCCGCTACTTCGGCACCGACGACCTTGCCACCATCGCGCCCACCACGCTGGAAACCGGGCTGGACCGGATGCGCGTGGACCTGGGCATGGAGAAGGACCGCGCGCGGCGTTTCGCGCTGTGGTCCCTGCTCTACATGTTCGGCGCCTCGCCCGATCTGGACGTTGCGTTCGATAACGAGGACGATCGCAACGCCGCGCGGGACTTCATGGACATGATGGCGAAAGCCCAGGAATCGGACTGATTCAGGGGGCTCCGTGCCCCTCACCCGCGTTCGAAATAGCTCGCCAGTTCCACGTGGGTTGACCAGCGGAACTGGCCGACCGGGCGCAGTTCCACCAGCCTGAAGCCCGCCTCCACCAGCCGCGCCGCATCGCGCGACCAGCTGGACGGATTGCATGAGATATAGACCACCCGGCCCACGCTGGAATCGGCGATGCAGTCCACCTGCTCGCGCGCGCCGGCGCGCGGCGGGTCGAGCACCACAGCATCGAACTTGCTCAGTTCGTCGGGCTGGAGCGGATTGCGGAACAAGTCGCGGTGCGCGCTGAACACCGGCAATTGCGCGCGATCGGCGGCCGCCTTGCAGGCCAGATGTGCGTCACGCGCCGCTTCGGCGGCCAGCACCCGGGTCTGCGGCCCGGCCAATGCCAGCGCAAAGGTGCCGAGGCCCGCAAACAGGTCCGCCACGGTCGCGGCGCCTTCCAGCCACGTCTTCGTTGCATCGACCAGCGCTTCCTCGCCATCGACGGTCGCCTGCAGGAACGAGCCCGGCGGGAGAGGCACCTGAACGCCACCTAGCGTTACCGTAACCGGTTCCGGCTCCCACACGGTTTCGAAACCGTAACCGCCATCCATGGTCAGGCGCGCAAGGCGATGTTCGCGCGCGAAATCGAGCATCGACTCGGTCGCGGAAAGCCCCTCGGCGGTCAGCCCCTTCACGCCCAGATCGACGCCCTGATCGGTCAGCGTCATCTCGATATCGGCGGCCATGCGGGTCTGCTGGTGCTTGCCCGGCTTGCCGTGGCGCCCCTTCTTGGCAGGCGCCGCCTTGCCCATGGTGATCAGCAGCTTGCGCAGCGGGCCCAGCACCGCGAACAGTTCCGGCGCCATCACCGGGCATTCTTCCAGTTCGACCAGCCGATGCGACTTCGCCTCGCGGAAACCGATCGCCACGCGCCCGCCGGAGCTTTCGGCGCGCAACGACACGCGGCGGCGCGCGTGTGGGGGCGAGAGGTAGGGCGGCGCGATCGTTTCAGCGCCCAGTTCCTGCGAGGCCGAGGCATTGGCCACGCGCCCTTCGACGAAGGCAGCCAGCGTTTCCTCGTCCAACTGCTGAAGCTGGCAACCGCCGCAGCGGCCGAAATGGGTGCAAATCGGCTGGATGTGATGCGGCCCCCATTCCAGGGTGCCGTCTTCATGCAGCAGGTCGCCCGGCGCCGCGCCCCATGCAAAGCGGCCGGATGCGGTTACGCCATCGCCCTTGGCGGCGATGCGGATAATTTCTTCGGTTTCTGTGGTCACAGGCAGGCCGCTAGCGCAGCCGGGACCATTTGTCCAAGCTGACCGGCCGTGAAAGCCGGTGGAGCGAGCCGCGCCGCCTCTCCATGCAGCCAGACACCCTCGCACGCCGCCGCGAATCCCTCGACACCGGCGGCAAGGCGGCTGGCGATGCAGCCGGCCAGCACGTCGCCCGTCCCTGCCGTGGAAAGCCACGAAGTCGCGCGCGGCGCGCAGGCCAGCCGGCCGTCGGGAGCGGCGATCACCGTGTCCGGCCCCTTGGCAACGACGATCATCCCGCCCGCCTTGGCGAGCGCGATGGCGCGGTCAGCCTTGCTGCCGGTGCCCTCAACATCGAAGGCCCGCTCCAGCGTCATCAACTCGCCCTCATGCGGCGTCACCACCGTGGCGCCGCCCCGCTCGGTGAGATGGCGGGGCCCCAGCAGCACCAGCCCGTCGGCATCGACCACCGCCGGAACCCGATCTGCCAGCGCGATCGTCAGCCGTTCCCGCGCCGCCGTATCGCGGCCAAGGCCCGGCCCCACCAAGACCGCCGTGTTGCGGTCGTCGGTCAGCACATCGATCAATGCGCTCTGGTCCACCACCAGATCGGCCGGCACATTGCGGCTGCTGTCGGCAAAGAGCTTCACATAGCCTGCGCCTGCCCCTTGCGCGGCAAGGCTGGCCAGCACTGCCGCGCCCGGCATCGCCCCGCCGACCACCGCCAGCAGCCCGCGCCGATACTTGTGCGCATCTACGGCTGGTGCTCCGATCCGGGGCTTGGCCAGTGCAACCGCCGCCCCATCCACGGGCGCAACGCCGATCGGAACCTGCCGCAATCGGCCCATCATGGCCGTTGCCGGCATCAGGAAATGCGCGAATTTCCAAGCGCCCAGCGCCAGCGTCGCGTCGTAGCTAGGCAGGCCTGGATTGAGCAGCATCCCGGTGTCGGATTGAACGCCGCTCGGCAGATCCAGCGCGATGCGATGGTGATGTGCCCGGGCCAATCGCAACAGCAGCGCCAGATCCCCGGGATTGAGCGGGCGCGTCAGGCCGCTGCCGTAGAGGCAATCGACGAAGACATCGCCATGCATGTCCGCATCCGCCCCCAGCACCGCGCCGTGATAGCGGCCGCGGGCATCGCGGGCGGCATCGGTCTTCGGCTCGCCCGCCGCCACCACCGTCACCTGCCCGCCGCGTTCGCGAATGACTTCGGCAATTACATAGCCGTCGCCGCCGTTGTTGCCGGGGCCGCAAAGCACGGTGACCGACCGTCCCGCCGAAACTCGCCAGACCCATTCCGCCGCACCCAGCCCGGCAATCCGCATCAGCGCCTCTACCGAGGAGCCCGCCGCGATCAGCGCGTTTTCCGCCGCGCGCATCTGTGCGACGGTCAGGATCTGGTCATTGTGGGGGAGCAGCCTGTGGGGCATGGGATTTCCTCGTGGCCGGGAACACATAGCGATCGGCCCCGACCGAGAGGTCGAGCCTGTCGCCTTCCAGCCTTGTTACCGCCACTTGCGCCCCATCGGCAACCACCAGCCCGCGCCCATCGCCCACCACCGTGAACCGGCGGAAACCTCCATCCGGGTGGCGGACCAGCAGGATCAGCCCCTCCGCACCCCGATATCGCTCCACCGCGCAGACCGGCTTCAACTCGGCAGACCCGCCGATGGCGCAGGAAATATGCTCGTCCCCCTCCGCCACTTTCGGCGCCTCGTGATGCGACGAGCAGGCGCCGAGGGCGAGAACGCCGAGCGTGAGCGAGGATGCGGTTCCGATGAGCGAGCGAGCCATACGCCGAGACTTCAAGGATTTTCCCGCCGCCGACAAGCGTCAGGGTGCCGCAGCCCGAGAATGGGACAGTTGCGCAAGATCGGCCGCAGCGAAACAGGCCCGCGAATTTCCACGGCCCCACCCGAATTTGCTCGCCCGAATTTTTCGTTCAAGACCTTGGCGAAACAACAGGCTCCGTTGGCAGGCCCGCCGAACCGGAGTAAGCGGTCGCCATGGCCGACAGCGATCACAATTGGCGTCTATGGGGCGAACGGGACCCTTACTATGCGGTCCTCACCCACGCGCGCTTCCGCAGCGACAGTATCGAGGACCATCGCCGCGAATTTTTCGAGGGCGGAGAGGTTTTCGTTTCGCACTGGCTCTCCCAGATCGAACGCTACTTCGGCGCCTTGCCGCGCGGACGCGCGCTGGATTTCGGATGCGGCGTCGGGCGCCTGACGCTGCCGCTGGCCGATCATTTCGAGAGTGCCGTCGGGCTCGATATCGCCCCCGCCATGCTCGCGGAAGCGCGGCGGAATAGCGACGGGCGGCCGATCGACTATCTGTTGTCGGACGACAGCCTGTCGCGAGTGGAAGGATCGTTCGATTTCGTCATCAGCTGCATCGTCCTGCAACATATTCCCGTGGCACGCGGCATGGCCATTCTGGGCCGGCTGCTGGACCGCGTAAATCCCGGCGGCGGCGCCATCATCCAGCTTTCGACCAGGCGCAACCACAGCCGCTGGCAACGGTTGGGCGAGCAGATCCGCCATACCGTTCCCGGCGGGCAAGCGGTCATGAACCTGCTGGGCGGCCGCGCCGCCGATACCCCGGTGATGCAGATGAACGAATATCCGCTGGACGGCGTGCTGCGCCTGTTCGACGAACGCGGCTTTCACGAGATGCTGGTGCGGTACCAGAACCATGGCGGCACCGATGCCGCCATGATCATCGCGCGGCGTTCATACGCCTGATCGGGGGTTGCAGGGGGCAAGATACCCCCTGCCCCGCAATCACTTCCGCTTGAGCTGCGTCACGTCGCGCACGGCGCCCTTGGCGGCGCTGGTGGTCATCGCGGCATAGGCCTGAAGAGCGGCCGAAACCTTGCGCGGACGCGGGTGGACCGGCGACCATGCATCGGCACCGCGTGCCTCCTGCTGAGCGCGACGATGCGCCAGAACCTCGTCCGAAACCATCAGGTTGATGGTGCGGCCGGGAATGTCGATCTCGATCGTGTCGCCGTTCTCGACAAGGCCGATGGCACCGCCCTCGGCCGCTTCGGGCGAGGCGTGGCCGATCGAGAGGCCCGACGTGCCGCCCGAGAAGCGCCCGTCGGTCAGCAGCGCGCAGGCTTTGCCCAGGCCCTTCGACTTCAGGTAGCTGGTGGGGTAGAGCATTTCCTGCATGCCCGGCCCGCCGCGCGGCCCTTCGTAGCGGATGACGACGACGTCACCGGCGCCGACCTGCCCGCCAAGAATGCCGGCAACGGCGGCATCCTGTGATTCGTAGACGCGCGCGGTGCCGGTGAACTTCAGGATGCTGTCATCCACGCCCGCCGTCTTCACGATGCAGCCGTCCTGCGCGATATTGCCGTAGAGCACCGCAAGACCGCCGTCCTGGCTGAACGCATGTTCCTTGGAACGGATGACGCCGTTCTCACGATCGAGGTCGAGTTCTTCCCAGCGGCGGCTTTGGCTGAACGCAGTCTGCGTCGGCACGCCACCCGGCGCGGCCTTGAAGAATTCCTGCACCGAAGGCGCGTTGGTGCGCGAGATATCCCAGTGGTTCAGCGCATCGCCCAGCGTCTTGGCATGGACGGTCGGCAGGTCGGTATGCAGCAGGCCCGCACGGTCCAGCTGGCCCAGGATCGCCATGATGCCGCCGGCGCGGTGGACGTCTTCCATGTGGACGTCGTTCTTCGCGGGCGCGACCTTGGACAGGCACGGCACCTTGCGGCTGAGGCGATCGATATCCTCCATCGTGAAGTCCACGCCCGCTTCGACCGCGGCGGCCAGCAGGTGGAGCACGGTGTTGGTCGATCCACCCATGGCGATGTCCAGGCTCATGGCGTTTTCGAACGCCTTGAAGCTGGCGATATTGCGCGGAAGCGCGGTCTCGTCTTCCTGCTCGTAATAACGGCGGCAGAGATCAACCGCGAGACGGCCGGCTTCCAGGAACAGGCGCTGACGGTCCGAGTGGGTCGCCAGCGTCGAACCGTTGCCCGGCAGCGAGAGGCCCAGCGCCTCGGTCAGGCAGTTCATCGAGTTGGCGGTAAACATGCCGGAGCAGGAACCGCAAGTCGGGCAAGCCGAACGCTCGATCGCCTTCACTTCCTCGTCCGTGTAGCTTTCGTCGGCGGCGGCGACCATGGCGTCCACCAGATCGAGCGCCTGCTCCTTGCCGCGCAGCACGACCTTGCCCGCTTCCATCGGCCCGCCCGAAACGAAGACGACCGGAATGTTGATGCGCAGCGCGGCCATCAACATGCCCGGCGTGATCTTGTCGCAGTTGGAGATGCAGACCATGGCATCCGCGCAGTGGGCGTTGACCATGTATTCCACGCTGTCCGCGATCAGGTCGCGGCTGGGCAGCGAATAGAGCATGCCGTCGTGGCCCATGGCGATGCCGTCATCCACCGCGATGGTGTTGAATTCCTTGGCGACGCCGCCGGCCGCCTCGATCTCACGCGCGACCATCTGGCCCAAGTCCTTCAGGTGGACGTGGCCGGGCACGAACTGCGTGAACGAGTTCACCACGGCGATGATCGGCTTGCCGAAATCCGCATCCTTCATGCCCGTCGCGCGCCAGAGGCCACGCGCGCCCGCCATGTTGCGGCCGTGGGTGGAAGTGCGTGAACGATAGGCGGGCATTGTGCGAACTCCGGGATTGGTCATGGGGGCGGCGCACGATGGCGACCGTCTTGCCGCGCCCCTACGCGATGTGCAGGGGTTTTGCGAGGCATAAAATTTCCAGAAATGCGCTTTTTGCTTTTCGGATCGTGCGAGATCAAAGTTCCGGCGGCGGCCCGTAGCGGCTTTCGCCCTTGCTCCCCGACCGGGCCAGCAACAGCACCAGCACGCCGAGAGAGCCGAGATAGCAAAGGTTATTGAGGAACAGCAGGCCGAACAGCCGCATGTCCGGCTCTGGCATCGCGAACAGCTTCGGCATCTGGATGAAGCCGATAAGCAGGAACGGCAATGGCAAAAGCCCCCACGCGCCGGACCTGCCCGTATCGTGCAGGCGCCTTGTCACAGCCGCGGCGAGCAGGACGACAGCCACGGCAACGATGGCTTCCATCGCCCCGGACACCGCCGAAAAATCGGGCATGAGTTCGGGATGATGCCCTTGAATGCTGATCTGGTAATGGCCCGGCCCCGCGCTCACCGTGGACTGCTCAGGGTGGTCGCGGGCGAACTGCTGCATCTTCGCCATGCTGCGCGCCATCATCGGCCCGATCGCGGCAAAACTGGCGAGAAAGATCAGGCCGATGACGATCCCGGCCCAGGGCCAGAACTTCTCTCGCCCCTCTCGACCCGAAAATTTCGCCAGTCGTACAAGGTGATAGCCGATCATGGTGCCCCCCCCCCGAATTACGACCGGAAAGCTATCCCTGCGGCCATCGCTTCACAAGTCACCTCAGCGCGGCGCCGACCTGATGGCAGATGCGGGCCATGCGTTCGGCCCAGAGCGCCTGCCCTTGCGCGTCGCTGATCTGGTCCTGGCGGATTTCGATGCCGAGATAGGGGCGGCCATGCGCCTCTGCATGGCGGTTCATCGTCGCATTCAGGACTTTGCCCGAATAGGGAAGCTGATCGCCAACGACGAGGCCCTCCGCCTCCAGCAGCGGGATCGCGATGCGCGCGGCGCGGTCGTCCTCGTTATAGAGCACGCCCACATGCCAGGGGCGCGGCTTGTCGCAGGTGGCCAGCGCCGGCGTGAAGCTGTGGAGCGAGAAGATCAGCGCCGGTTCGGCGGCGACGAGGTGTGCCTCCAGATCGTCGTGATAGGCGTGGAAATACTGTGCGAGGCGGATAGAACGGCCTTCGTCGCAGAGCACGTTGCCGGGAATTTCGTGGCCGTCGGACACTGCTGGCAGGAGGCCGGGCGCGTCGAGATCGCGGTTGAAATCGCAGACGAGGCGGCTGACGTTGGCAAGCCACGCGGCGATGTCTGCACCCACCATTCGCTCAGCAACACCGGCGACGCCGATGTCGATGGCGATGTGGCGGTTCAGCAGTTCCTCTTCGATGCCAAGGTCCACGCCATCGGGCACGCGGTTGGAGGCGTGATCGGCAACGATCAGGATGCCGCCGGCTTGCGGCGTGCCCAGCAGGCGATATGCTTCGGTAATCAACGCAGGTTCCCGGACAATTGCCACCAATCGGGGCGGGTTGCAGCGATCCTTGCCGCCGCCTCGCTTAAGGCTTCCTGACTTTCATAGAGCGCAAAGCACGTCGCGCCGGAACCGGACATGCGGGCAAGGAACGGTGCGGTTTCGCGCAGTGCCGCCAGAACATCGGCCACGGCCGGGCAGATTTCGATGGCGGGTGCTTCCAGATCGTTGCGGCCGGTCAGGGCGATTTCGCGCAAGGAGCCCGTCGGCATCGGGCCACGGTCGATCCGATCCCAGGCCTTGAACACCGGCCCGGTCGGCACCGGCAGGCGCGGGTTGACCAGCAGCACCGGGCAGCCGGCAAGGTCGTTTTCGGCAACTTCGGCCAGATCGGAGCCGGTGCCGGTGCCGATGCAGGGGCGAGAGAGCACGCAGGCCGGAACGTCCGCGCCGAGTTTGGCTGCTTGGGCGTGCCAGTCATCGGGCAAGCCGTGCGTCCGCTCTACCATGCGGAACACTGCGCCGGCATCGGCCGAGCCACCGCCCAGCCCTGCCGCCACCGGCAGGCGCTTTTCGAGATCGACCGACCAGCCTTTTCCATGCGGCAGCGCCGTCAACGCCTTGGCGACGATATTGCCGAACGGATCGTCGATCTTCGCGGCAAACTCACCGTGGGTGATCAGCCTGTCGGCTTCGGCCGGCGTGGCCGCCAGTTCGTCCCCCGCATCGACGAAGGCGAAGAGCGTTTCCAGTTCATGATAGCCATCCTCGCGCCGTCTGCGGACGTGGAGCGCGAGGTTGATCTTGGCGTAGGCAGTTTCCGAAATCATCGCACCGTCCATGCGATGCCAGCGCCGCCGGCGCAAGTGTACTCCCCGATACGGGGAGGGGGACCATGCAAAGCATGGTGGAGGGGATTCCCGCCACGGCGCGGGCGTCGGTGTTTGCGGAGAATCCCCTCCGTCAGTCCTTCGGACTGCCACCTCCCCGTACCGGGGAGGACTGGCACATCACATATTCGGGTAGTTCGGCCCGCCGCCGCCTTCGGGCGTCACCCACTCGATGTTCTGCGTCGGATCCTTGATGTCGCAGGTCTTGCAGTGGACGCAGTTCTGCGCGTTGATCTGGAGCTTCATGCCCGAACCGTCGGGATCGACGAATTCGTAGACGCCCGCCGGGCAATAGCGCGCCTCGGGCCCGGCATAGACCGGCAGGTTGATCTCGGTCGGAACCTTGGGGTCCTTCAGCCGCAGATGGCACGGCTGGTCTTCCTCGTGGTTGGTGAACGAGTAGGACACGCTGGTCAGGCGATCGAAGCTGATCACGCCGTCCGGCTTGGGATAGGCGATCGGCTGGTAGAGATCGGCCCGCTGCGTGCACGAGGCATCGGTGTGATGCTTCATCGGCTTGGCTAGACCAAAGCCGAACAGCGTGCGCAGCCACATGTCGGCACCGGCCAGGATCGTGCCCAGCTCACCGCCCCACTTCGCCACCATCGGCTCGGCATTCTGGACGAGCTTCAGTTCCTTGGCGATCCAGCTTTCGCGCACGGCGCTGTCGTATTCGGTCAGCGCATCCTGCTCGCGACCGGCCTTGATCGCGGCGGCAATCGCCTCTGCCGCCAGCATGCCGCTCTTCATCGCGGTATGCGTGCCCTTGATGCGCGGCACGTTGACGAAGCCCGCGGAGCAACCCGCCAGCACGCCGCCCGGGAAGGCCAGTTGCGGCACCGACTGCCAGCCACCCTCGTTGATCGCGCGGGCACCGTAGGCGACGCGCTTGCCGCCTTCCAGGATCGCGCGGATTTCCGGGTGCTGCTTCCAGCGCTGGAATTCCTCGAACGGGTAGACGTAGGGATTCTTGTAATCGAGCGCGGTCACGAAGCCGAGCGCGACCTGGTTATTCGCCTGATGATAAAGGAAGCCACCGCCCCAGGCGTTGTTCTCGCTCAGCGGCCAGCCCTGCGTGTGGATCACGCGGCCGGGAACGTGCTTGGTGGGATCGATGTCCCACAGTTCCTTGATGCCCAGGCCGTAGATCTGCGGCTGGCAATCGGCTTCCAGATTGTACTTCGCCTTCAGGCGCTTGGTCAGGTGACCACGCGCGCCTTCGCAGAATACGGTGTACTTGCCCAGCAGGTTCATGCCCGGCTGGAAGTCGCCCTTGGGATTGCCTTCGCGGTCGACGCCCATGTCACCGGTCTGCACGCCGATCACCGCGCCGGCATCGTCGTAGAGGATCTCGGCCGCCGGGAAGCCCGGGAAGATCTCGATCTCCAGCGCCTCGGCCTGTTCGGCCAGCCAGCGGCAGAGGTTGCCCAGCGAACCGGTGTAGTTGCCGTCGTTGGACATGAAAGGCGGCTGGATGAAGTGCGGCAGCGCGAACTTCTTCTTCTTGGTCAGGTGCCAGTGCAGATTGTCCGTCACCGGCGTTTCGGCCAGCGGGCAGCCGTCCTCGCGCCAGGTGGGCAGCAGTTCGTCGAGCGCCTTGGGATCGATGGTCGCGCCCGAAAGGATGTGCGCGCCGATTTCGGAGCCCTTTTCCAGCACGCAGACCGACAGTTCGGGATCGACCTGCTTGAGCCGGATCGCCGTGGACAGACCCGCAGGTCCACCGCCGACGATCACCACGTCGTAAGGCATCTCTTCACGTTCAATCATGGCAGTCCCGACTCCTGGCCCCGTCATCGACCCTATTGGGCCTTTTTGCCCCAAAAATTGCGATTCACACACTTAAGCGCGCGATTAATTCGTGTTGTGCCTTGATTGGTGGAATGCGACAGGTCAAGACCCACGCGATGGATCAGGCCCTAAATCGGCAATTTCTGGACGATATCACTGCCGCGCTCGACTGGTGGCGCGATGCGGGTGTCGATTGCGACTTTCTGGACGAGCCGCGCGAGTGGATCGTGCCGGAAGAGGAGCAGGACGAGAACGGCGATCGCCTGCCCCCGCGCCGCGTGCCGGTCGTGGTGGAAGCACCGGTGGTGCCGACATGCATCGACCCCGGGCTGCTGCCTGCCGACCTGGAAAGCTTCCACGCATGGTGGTTGACCGAAACGCTGCTGGACGATGGCGGACCAAGCGGGCGCCTCTCTCCCGAGGGCAAGGCGGGCGCCAAGCTGATGGTCGTTGTCGAAACACCCGAAGCGTGTGACCGTGACCGTCTGCTGAGCGGACCGCAAGGCAAACTGCTTGACGCGATGCTCAAGGCCTTCGGCACCGCGCGTGAGGATATCTACCTGGCCAGTGCCCTGCCCCGCCCCGATCCGGTGCCCGATTGGCGCTCCGCAGGCGAGCGCGGCGTGGGCGATGCGCTGGCCCGGCACGTGAAATTGGTGGCTCCGGAACGGCTGATCGTGCTCGGCGGCAACGTTCTGCCGCTGATCGGCCACGAATCACCGCAACGCACTGCCGTTTTAAGACAATTTGATCATGAAGGAGTGAGTATACCTCTGTTGGCCGGATGGGGGCTTGCCGCGCTGCTGCAGAATCCGCGCGCGAAGGCAGGCATCTGGAGGGCTTGGCTGGAGTGGACGAGGCCCTGAAGGGAGCATCCATCCGGCCACCACATGCGGGGTTAGGTCGCAGGATGCGGGGAATTTTGACGTGAAAAACTTTGCCATGGCAGCGCGCGCCGCGGGGGTGGCTGCGCTGGCTGTCGCCACGCTGGCCGCGACGCCGGCATTCGCCAACAGCGCGGCGGTGGAATACTTCCGCACCCGCGCCGACAGTACGGCGGTCCCCTCGCTGCTCAGCCAGGATGACCGGTCCTACTACAAGCAGGCCTTCGCCGCCATCGACGCGAAGGACTGGGCCACCGTCCAGAAGATGCTGTCCGACCGGCCGGACGGGCCGCTGCACCAGCAGCTGCGCGCCGAATACTACCTCGCCTCCGGCTCTCCGAAGATCGAGCTTACCGACCTTCAGACCTGGCTTTCGCAGGGAACGGAGCTTCCCGGTGCCGACCAGATCAGCCGCCTGGCGCTGAAGCGCGGCGCGCTTTCGGTGCCTTCGGTTCCCAGCGAGCAGGCTTTCGCCCGCCTGCCGACGATGGCCAAGCGGGTGCGCCCCGCCTCGATCGACGATGGCACGATGCCCGCCGCGATCGCCTCCGGCATCAACGACCGCATCAAGAACGACGATCCGATGGGCGCGCGCCTGCTGCTGGACGGCATCGACGCCAGCCTCAGCGCATCCTCGCAGGCGGAATGGCGCCAGAAGGTGGCCTGGGCGTTCTATATCGAGAACCAGGACGCCTCTGCCTACCAGATGGCCCAGTTGGGCGCGATGGGCGGTGGACCGTGGGTTGGCGAATCGTGGTGGACCGCCGGGCTTTCCGCATGGCGCCTGGGCGATTGCGACGGCGCCGCCGACGCTTTCGACAAGACCGCGAAGAATTCCGAGAACAGCGAACTGACCAGCGCCGCGCACTACTGGCGCAGCCGCGCGCTGGTGCGTTGCCGCAAGCCGGAAGCGGCCGCCGCCGAACTGCGCCTTGCCGCCGCGCGCGATGAGACGCTTTACGGGATGCTCGCCGCCGAGCAGCTGGGCATGAGGCTGCCAGAACAGCACTCGGCCGCCGACTTCACCCCGTCCGACTGGCAGACGCTGCGCGATACGCCGAACATCCGCGCCGCCGTTGAACTTTCCGAAATCGGCGAGGATGGCCTGGCCGACGAAGTGTTGCGCCATCAGGCGCGCATCGGCAGTGCCGCTCAATACGCATCGATCAGCCGCCTTGCCCGCGATCTGGGCCTGCCCTCCACCCAGCTGTGGATGGCCTACAACGCGCCTGCGGGCGGACGGCCGGAACCGGCCAGCCGCTTCCCCACGCCCAAGTGGACCCCGGCCGGCGGCTGGAAGGTGGACCCGGCGCTGGTCTATGCCCACACGCTGCAGGAATCGATCTTCCAGACCAGCGTCGTCAGCCCCGCCGGCGCGCGTGGCTTGATGCAGATCATGCCGGCCGCCGCGCGCGACCATGCCTCCCTGCTGGGCGTTTCGGGATCGGCCACCGATCTCAACAAGCCCGAAGTAAACCTGGCGTTCGGCCAGCAGCACCTGCAGACGCTGCGCGATTCATCGGGAACGCAGGGCCTGCTGCTGAAGGTGATGGCGGCCTACAACGCCGGGCTGGTGCCGATCTCGCGGTGGAACACCGAAGTGAACTGCGGCGGCGATCCGCTGTTGTGGATGGAATCGCTGCCCTACTGGGAAACGCGCGGCTACGTGAACATAGTGCTGCGCAACTACTGGATGTACGAGCGTCAGGCCGGCGGCCCTTCGGAAAGCCGCATGGCGCTTGCACAGGACATGTGGCCGACCTTCCCGGGCCTGTCCGGCTCGCAAGGCGTGCGCATGGCAGCGAATGGAGCAATAGTGCGTGGCCATTGATCGTGAGCGTCAATTCAAGCCCATCAACATTGCCCTGCTGACAGTTTCCGACACCCGCACGGCCGAGAACGATACCTCGGGCGATATTCTGGAAGGCCGCATCCGCAAGGCCGGACATCACCTTGTGATCCGCGCGATCGAGAAGGATGATGCCGGCCTGCTCGCCACCCGTTTCAACAACTGGATCGACGACCGCGAGATCGACGCCATCGTCGTCACCGGCGGCACCGGCCTGACCGGACGCGACGTCACCCCCGAAGCGATAGACCGGGTGAAGGACAAGGACATTCCGGGCTTCGGCGAACTGTTCCGCTGGATCTCGTACAAGACCATCGGCACCTCCACCGTCCAGTCGCGTGCCTGCGCGGCGGTGGCGCGGGGAACCTATATCTTCGCCCTGCCCGGCTCCAACGGCGCGGTGCAGGACGGGTGGGACGGTATCCTTGCCGAGCAACTCGACAGCCGGAACCGGCCCTGCAATTTCGTGGAACTGATGCCGCGGCTGCGCGAAGTCTGAGGGTCGGGCATCAGTTCGCGCCAGACCTCAGTGCGTCAAGGCTCCGATCCTGAGCCATCAGGAACAGGCGGGGCGCAGGCAGATCGGGCATCTTCTCGGCCCCGTCAGGTGAATAGCGGCAGGCGCGCGGCTTCCGCATCGGTGAGCGCGATGCCCATCACCTCGCGCAGCGTTCGCGCATAGTCGGCCGCATCGGTGACCTCGCGCATTTCGCTTACGCCGTTGCGGTAGATCGAAAGCTGGCGGTCGGTCATTGCCGCGAAGCCGTTTTCCAGCACGACGCTGGCGATGCAGAGCGTGGTAAAGCGCGTATCGGGCCGCGTCGATGTCCAGTGGTTGCCCATCTCCAGATCGTCCTGCGCCACTTCGCCCAGATCGAAGACATATTGCGGCTGCCACTCGCCATGCGGCGCGCTGCGACCATCGGTTGCGCTGGCGGGGCCGGCACGCTCAAGGCGCCATTCGCCGGCCAGCGATCCGCGCTCACCACTGCGCAGCAGGCGATGCCACGCCCCATCCGGAGTCTGCGCCTGCGCCCCGTCCTCCAGCGGCAGCGGCGGCACGAAGCTGCCACCGAAACCGGCATCGGCGATCCAGGCCGCGCCCTCCATGTTGACCAGCACCAGGGTATGCGTGCGCGGCGGCGCGGCGTGTTCGGGAAGGCCCAGCATCACGCGCGCAAGCAGCGGCCGGTTGACGAGCCCGAGCGCGGACAGGGCATCGGACAGCAACCGGTTCTGCTCGAAGCAATAGCCCCCTCGCCCCTGCACCACCAGCTTCTCGAACACGCTGGTGCTGTCGATGCGAATCCCGTCACCCAGCGGAATGGCCAGATTCTCGAAACCGATGGCCCGGCGATGCGCGCTTTGCAGCGTGGCAAGGCCTTCGCGATCCATGGCGGGTGCGGCCGTCAGGCCGATGCGGGCGAAATAGCGCGTGAGGTCCATTCCCGCTCTAGAGCACTCCGGCATGGCAACGGGCAAGCCTGTTGATAACCCCGTCGATAAGATGTGTGCTCTAGGTGGAATAGCTGGTGATCACTGGTGGGAAAGGCGGGATAACCTTCCCCATCTTTGTGGATATTCCCGGCATTTCGCGTGGATTGATTGTGGGAATTATGTGCGCAACCTGTGGATCGGATGGCCGCTATGGCTGTCCGACGGCGCCATGAGAAAGCGGGGTCCCTACCTGCGCGGGGACGACGGATCTTGAGGGTTTCCGGTCAGTGAAAGCTTCGATGACGGCCATTGCACCGCCCCGCGACATTCAGCCATTCCAGGTCTCGTTGCGAAAGCACCGTTAGGTAGCCAAGAGCGACGATCTTCAACCGCGCGCGAGATCGAGGATCAGCGGCACCAGCTTCGGCCATGAGCGGAACAGCGTATGCCCGTTCCCGCCCGAATGGGTTTCGATCGAGCGCTCGTTCCACTCATCGTTGCCCCATGGCGGATCGATGAAGCGCGAATGCGGGATCAGGCGGTGCACCCATTCGGAGGTGGCGCGGGTGTGCGACAGGTCGCTGGTGCCGGACCGGAATACCAGTGTCGGCATCGTCAGCCGCGCGAAGTCGCGCTGGGTCATGCCGGGTACCGGGCTGACCGGCGAAGGCACGTAGGCAGCGGCCCATTTCTGCATCACGGCGATAAAACGTTCCGGATCCTGCGCCAGGATATAGTCGCGCGCCTGCGGGCTCTTGGCCAGATTTTCGGCCCAGCTGGTCGCCTGCAGAACCGCCTCCATGCCACCCCGGCTGGCGAGCGTGCCCGCCTCTCCGCAGTAATAAGTGGCAAGTTGCATGAGGCCGATCGGATCGCCCGAAATCCACCAGAGCGCAAGGTGCGAGCAGATTTCCGGATCGCGCGCGGCCGCCAGCATGGAGACGCGGCTGCCGCCCGATCCGCCGGCGATCACCGTAGGCCCAAGATCCAGCTTGCGGATCAGGCCGGCCAGCGCCTCCGCCTGCATTTCGGATTCACTCTCACCCAGCAGGCAGGCATCCGAGGCACCGCAATTCGGCCGGTCGTAGATCAGCACGCGGCGACCCGCCTTCACGAAACCTTCCGCCATTTCGCGCAGGCCCGGCACGTCCATCGTGAAACGCCCGCCCGGCGTCAGCGCGACTGCCGGGTCGCCTTCCCGCCCGAGCAGTTCATAGGCAATGCCGATTCCACCCACGTCGATCCGAGGCATCCGCGTTCTCCCCAATGCGCCCTTCTGGGCGTCGTGGCGGCGATGCTCGACCGCAATCGGGGTTCGCGCAAGGCAGAGGCGGCGATACCGCCCCCGCGTTGCGCCGGCGTGCCTTGAGGATCAGCCTGTGGATATCCTGTGCAAATGATGCGCAGAACCTGTGCATTTGCAGGGATAACCTCAGACGGCGAACCGGTCAGGTAATGACGTCGGGCGAAGTCCGTCCGGTATGGCGCGCGATCCCTGCGATGGAATCGACGGCGGCGATCTGCGATTCCAGCATCGCATCGTTGTCCGCCAGGATGTGGCCCGAAGGCGGCTCGTATCGTTCGAGGTAGACACGCAGCGTCGCCCCTTGGGTGCCGGTTCCGGAAAGGCGGAAGACCACGCGACTGGCATCATCGAACAGCACGCGCACGCCCTGGTTCTCGCTGACCGAGTGGTCCACCGGGTCGGTATAGGCAAAGCTGTCCGCATGGGCGACGGTGAGCGGGCCGAACACCTTGCCGGCAAGCCCGGGCAGCGATGCCTTGAGTTCGGCCATCAGCGCGTTGGCAGCCCCCTTGTCGATCGCCTCGTAATCGTGCCGCGCGTAATAGTTGCGACCGAACCGGGCCCAGTGCGCCTTGACCAGATCGTCCACGCTGATCTCGCGCACGGCCAGGATGTTGAGCCAGAGCAACACGGCCCAGAGCCCGTCCTTCTCGCGCACATGGTCCGATCCGGTGCCGGCGCTTTCCTCTCCGCAGATCGTCACCTTGCCGGCATCGAGCAGATTGCCGAAGAACTTCCAGCCGGTGGGCGTTTCGTAGCAGGGAATGCCGAAAGCCTCCGCCACACGATCGGCCGCGGCGCTGGTCGGCATCGAACGAGCGATTCCGGCCAATCGGCCGCGATAGGCCGGTGCGATCTCGATATTGGCGGCCAGCATCGCCAGCGAATCCGACGGGGTGATATAGCGTCCCCGTCCGATGATCAGGTTGCGATCGCCATCCCCGTCCGACGCGGCGCCAAGGTCGGGCGCGTTCGGCCCCATCATCAACTCGTAGAGCGCGCGGGCATGGATCAGGTTGGGATCGGGGTGATGGCCGCCGAAATCCTCCAGCGGCACCCCGTTCACCACCGTTCCGGGCGCGAAGCCGAGGCGGCGCTCCAGAATCTCGTGCGCATAGGGGCCCGTCACCGCGCTCATGGCATCGAAGCGCATTGTGAAGCCAGAGGCGACGATCCGGCGAATCTCGTCGAAATCGAACAGCGCTTCCATCAGGTCCGCATAGTCGGCGACCGGATCGATCACCTGGACGGTCATGTCCTCCACGGTGGCCTCGCCCAAAGTGTCCAGATCGACGTCCGGCGTCTCCACGGTAAGCAGCCTGTCGATCTCGGTAGTGCGATGGTGGATCGCGGCGGTCACGCTCTCCGGCGCGGGGCCACCGTTGGCGATATTGTACTTGATGCCGAAATCCTCGTCCGGCCCGCCGGGGTTATGGCTGGCCGAAAGGATCAGTCCGCCGCTGGCACCGTACTTGCGGATCACGTTGCTGGCCGCCGGCGTGGACAGGATACCGCCCTGCCCCACCAGCACCCGCGCATATCCGTTTGCGGCGGCCATGCGGATCGCCAGCTGGATCACCTCCCGATTGTGGAAACGCCCGTCCCCGCCGATCACCAGCACCGCGCCGGGCGCGGGCTTTACGGCATCGAACACGGACTGGATGAAGTTCCCGGCATAATTCGGCTGCTGGAACACCCGGACTTTCTTGCGCAGCCCGGAGGTGCCGGGCGCCTGACCTTCGTAGGGAGTGGTGGGAACGGTCACGATCCGGGTCAAAGTACGTGTCTCCATGTGAGGGCGGGGAGGAAGGTGTGCAATCGTTGAGGCGCCAAGCTGTTCCAGCGGCTATGAAACCTCCAGAACGGCGCCCCCCCTTTAGCCAAGATGTCTGGAAGCGACACGCTGCAATCTGGTGACACCGCACCCAATGTCAAATGCGCGAACGGGTCATTTCGGTGCAACTGTGCAACCTGTGGGACCAGTAACCCGATTTTTCCCGTCAGATCAGCCCTCTATCGCGCATGCTGACCACTTCATGGGTGCCCACGACGATGTGATCATCCAGCGCGAATTCCAGCGCGGAGAGCACCTCGATACAGTGCCGCGTCGCGCGCAGGTCCGCTGCGCTGGGCTCCGGATTGCCGGAGGGGTGGTTGTGCGCGATCACCAGCCGCCGTGCATTGAGGTCGAAACCCCGGCGCACTGTGCTGCGCAGCGGCAGCGTAACCATGCTGCATTGCGCGCCGGGATAGAAATCCTCGGCAATGAACAGCCCTTCCGCCGTAAGGTACAGGATCAGCACGCATTCCTCGCGCAGGGTGCTCAGGCGGCGCACCAGATAGCGGCGCAGGCGTGGATTTCCCGGCTCGGTCGGCTCGCCGTAAAGCGCCTCTCGCATGGCCAGCATGCCGATGTCGCGCGCGACGGCGATCGCGGCGGCCAGCACATCCTGGGCATAGGGCTTGTTGCCGATCGCTTCGGCAAGCGCATCGGCCGGCGCGGAATAGATGCCACGCAGCGATCCGAAGGCGCGGATCAGGCGGAGGGCCATCTCCCGGGCATCCCCGCCGGCATAGGGCTGAAGGACGCGCGCCAGGATCGATAGCTGCCCGGTGTCTTCAGCCGCCGCGTGTGAGCGATCAGGCCACAGGCCATTGCGGTGGCCTGCACGTAAGACGGCATTATGCTCATCGCCAGATAGGCCGGCCCCCGCAGATCCTGGACCAGCATCGGATAGATATGGCTGGAAAAAGCGATCAACTGTGCCGCTCCTATCCACAGCGGATAGCTCCGGTTGGCGCAGAGCGCGACGGTGAGGAACACGGCAAGGCCGATGCAGTCGATCGCAAAGTGGCCAAGGTTCACTCCCATGAACATCACGGCATGCTGATTGGTGATCAGATGATAGATCCGATCGATGACCAGCATGCCAAGCAACGTGGTCGTCAAAATCCGTTCAGGCGCCGCACCGCGGCGCAGCGCCTGAACAAAAAGTACGATCAGCAGGGCATGTAGCAGGTAAGCCCGCGCAACAAGAATCAGCACGGCAAGGCCCGCGTAGCAGGATCAGCAGACCACCCCCCGGTGCCATGCTGTCCCTTCAGCGCATCTGCTACAGCGCCGGTGCCGTGGCTCAGGCGGAGAGCACCACGCCCGCGCCCATGTCCTCTACCAGCACGGCGGAGGCCGGGCAGGCTTCGGGCTCGTCGATAATGGCCTTCACGTCGCGGCCGGCATCCAGCAGCGCGCGGTGAACGCGGATCATGTCGTTCTGGCATTCCAGCAGCGAGCGCTGCGACTTGGCCAGGCGCAACAGCGCGCTCTGCCCGGTGAAGTTGGCAACGCCTTCCACCTGGCGTGCCAGCAGCATCGATTCCATGAGGCGGGCAGAGGCAAGCAGCGCCGAATCCAGCGAGACTTCGGCCTCTGGAAGCTGGCGGCTGATACGCGCGGTGGCTGCGGAAATCGTCATCGACATGTAGACCCTCCTGCGACATCCCCGGCACGAACGGGGAGCCCAAACATGACCAGGATCGAGGCTGGCTCACGAAAACGGGATCAGCGCCGTGGCCAGATCCAGGCCGAACACCGCCACGAGCAGCAACCCGCCGGCGATCAGGACCATGGCTGCCATGCGGTTGAGACCGGCATCGTTACCATCGAGCACCTCGGGGACGAGCCGGTCTACGGGTTCGGCATGCCAGGGCGCTTCGATCTTGAAGGTCACCCCGTCCGACAGCCTCAGCCGATCGGCCTGCTCGTCCTGATCCCACTCTTCGGTCGCATCGGCAGTGGGCGGAACCTGAGGATTCTTGTCTGGTAGAGGATTATAGGCTGTATCCGCCGGGCGCAGATAATGCCTGTAAGCGCGTGCCAGTTCGGCGCGCGGCGGGGCGCCGGTGCGGTTGCGGACACCTTCGATGCGCTGGTTCACGGCGCTTTCGGAAATGCCCAATTCCCAGGCGATTTCCTTGCTGGTGCGATTCTCCGCGACCAGGCGCAGCACTTCGTGCTGCTTTTCCGTCAACGATGGCAGCACTTCCAGAACACGCCGGAACTGTGCCGGTGACTGCTCATGTGCCCAACAATCGAATTCCATCGGACCCGTTTATCCCCGTTCCGACGGGGTATCCGCCACCCCGCCAGTCGTTGTTGCTACATATATGTCGGTAACCAATTCGTGATCAACCCGAGGCTTCGTCATAAACTATCGAGAGCGCGCTTTCCCCGCGCACGAATCGTTCGTTTGCGGCGGCCGCTCTGCCTTAAAGACGGCATTTCCTGCAATGGCTTTAACTATGCCTGAAAACCCAACACTTTAGCCTAGCTAAGGCGCAGGATCGGCAAGCGTGACGACAACTCTGTCACGACCATTACAATTTCTTACTATTCGAGGATTTCCGCCAACGCGCCCACGATCTAGCCGGGAATCATGAGGATGCCCGAACCTGTCGCCACCCGTTTGCCGCCCGGCCCGCTGAAGGGCCGCCACGGCGTGCTGTGCCTGATTCTCGCCTCCACGGCGATTACCGTTCCGATAGAGGTGCGCGCGCAGCAGGCAACGAAGGCGTCCGCAGCGCCGGCACAGCCGGCAACGACCAAGGGCAGCACGGCCACTTCCGGTGAGGACGCCGGCAGCACCGACGAGATCATCGTCACCGGACAGGCCCCGCCGGGCGCGGTGATCGGTGACATTCCGCCCGAAAACCAGATCAACCAGGGCGAGATCGCGTCCTATGGCGTCGATTCGATCAGCGACCTGCTGAACGAGATCGCCGACCAGACCGCCAGCATCTCCGGCCGCGATTCGTCCAGCGGGCCGGTCGTGCTGGTCAACGGCAAGCGCGTGTCCGGCGTCAACGAGGTGGGCGACCTGCCGGTGGAATCGGTGCTGCGCGTCGATATCCTGCCCGAAGAAGTGGCCATCAAATATGGCTACGACGCGCAGCAGAAGGTGGTGAACATCATCCTTAAGCGGCGCTTCCAGTCGCGCGTCGCCAATCTGGAAGGCGGCCTGTCCACCAAGGGCGGCGGCGGCCAGGGCAACGGCGCCTTCACTTACACCAAGATCCATGACAACGACCGGCTGAACCTGACCGGCAAGATCACGTCGCAGGCCGCGATCCTGGAAAGCGATCGCAACATCGTGCCCGATCCAGACAGCGGCGTCACCGCGACGAACGGCCTGGCCGATGACCGTGCCTATCGCACGCTTCAGGCCTCCACCCGCAATTACGCGCTGGCCGCCAGCCTTGCGCACGATCTGGGCGGCTCCGCCAACCTCTCGTTCAACGTCAAGGGCACCTACAAGACCAGCCGTTCGCTGGACGGCCTTGCCACCGGCGATCTGACCGTCCCGGCGGACAATCCCTATTCCACCACCGGGTCGGAGGCAGCCTTTACCCGCTACCTCTCCACCGACCCGCTGAACAAGGCGGTGAACAGCGGCGACGTTGCGGCGGGAACGACGCTGAATGTGGACCTGTCCACCCGCTGGAAGCTCTCCGTCGTCGCCAGCTACGATCACAGCGAATCGGATACCCGCACCGAAACGGGCTACGATACCGACGCGCTGCAGGCGGCGATCACCGGCAACGACCCCTCGGTCGATCCCTATGGCACCCTCTCGCCCAGCCTGCTGGGAAGCATGCTGACCAATCGCGCCAAGTCCAACAGCGATACCGGCAGCGCCAGCGCGCTGATCTTCGGAAAGCTGCTGAAATTGCCGGCGGGCGACATGGGCGTCAGCTTGAAACTGGGCGGCGACTTCACCTCTCAATCGTCCAGCACCACCCGCAACGGATCGGTGACGGACAGCGACGCCAACCGCACCAACGGCAATGCCAAGCTTTCCGTCGATATTCCGCTGACCAGCCGCAGCAAGCATGTGCTGGGCGCCATCGGATCGTTGAGCGTGAACCTCAACGGCGGGATCACCCAGGTCTCCGACTACGGCACGCTGGGCACCTTCGGCTATGGCCTGACCTGGACGCCGGTGGACGGGGTGACCCTGATCGCTGCGGTCAACGAGGATCGCAGCGCCCCCACCGTATCGCAGCTGAGCGGCCCGGTGATCACCACCACCAACCAGCGCGTCTACGACTATGTCACCGGCCAGTCGGTGCTGGTGACGACGGTTACGGGCGGAAATCCCGATCTGAAGGCGGATGACCGCCACAGCTTCAAGCTGGGCCTGACCGCCAAGATCCTGAACGAGCCGAAGCTCAATTTCAGCGCCAACTACGTGAACAGCCGCAATCGCAACGCGGTGATGAGCATCGGCGGCGTGACCGAGGACATGGAAGACGCCTTCCCCGATCGCTTCGTGCGCGACGATACGGGCACGCTGGTCGGCGTCGATGCGCGCCCGGTGAACGTCTATATGCAGCGTACCGAGCAAGTGCGCTGGGGCTTCAATTTCTCCACTCTGCTGCGCAAGCCCAAGCGCCCCGAGCGGCCGCCATGGGCGCGCCCGGGCGAGAACGGCCAGTGGCGCGGTCGCCGTGCCGGTGGCCAGAGCGGCGAACAAGGCGGACAACAGGGCGGCCAGCCGTCTGGCGCCGCCGCAGCACAGAACTCGCCCGGCCAGCCCGGCGCCGATAACGAGATCACCGTCAACGGCCAGCGGGAGCAGGAAGGCCCCGGCGGCTTCGGCCCGCCCCCCGGTGGATTCCCGCCCGATGGCCCTCCGCCAGAAGGTTTCCGCGATGGCCCCCCGCCCGATGGCTTCGGCCCGCCTCCCGGTGGTGGGCCCGGTGGTCCGGGCGGACCGGGTGGCCCCGGTGGAGGACCTGGTGGCGGCCCCGGCGGCTTTGGCGGTGGCCGTGGCGGGCGCGGGTTCTCCGGCGGCAGCGACAACGGCGCGCGCCTGCTGGCATCGGTCTACCACACCTGGGTGCTGCGTTCGGACGTGCAGCTTACCCAGGATGGCGAGACGATCGACCTGCTCCACGGCGGCACCGTCACCGGTAGCACGACACCGCAGCACAAGATCACCGCCAGTCTCGGCGTCGTGGACAACGGCGTGGGGATGCGACTGGAAGGCAACTGGCAGAGCGCGACGAAGGTCACCGGCGACACCATGTCGAGTTCGACCGGGGACCTGCACTTCTCCTCGCTGGCGACGCTGGACCTGCGGCTCTTCGCGAACCTGCAGAACCGATTCCGCGGCAAGGCATGGGCGCGCGGCACGCGCGTCAGCCTCTCGGTCGAAAACCTGTTCGATACGCGGCAGACCGTGACCGATGCCACCGGCGCCACGCCTTATGCCTATCAGAAGGACTATCTGGACCCGATGGGTCGGACGGTGCTGCTCTCGGTCCGGCGGATTTTCTGACGGGTTATGGCCGGGGCGTGGTTTGCGCGCTTCGGCCGTCGCGTCTGGTCAAAGGGAAGCGGGATCCCCGCCTTCGCGGGGATGACGGCATTGAAGGTTGTTGGAGGTAGTGGATCATCCCGCCTCCACCACATCGTCATCCCCGCGAAGGCGGGGATCCCGCTTCCCTTCCCCAACGCCACAGCAAAAAAAAGGGCAGGAGAGCCATGCTCCCCTGCCCTTTTCAATTCGCTGCAAGCGAGGCTGTCGGCCTCACTCCTCGCCCATGCGAAGGGCGGCGATGAAGGCTTCCTGCGGGATCTGCACGTTGCCGTACTCGCGCATGCGCTTCTTGCCTTCCTTCTGCTTTTCCAGAAGCTTCTTCTTACGCGTGATGTCGCCGCCATAGCACTTGGCGGTCACGTCCTTGCGCATGGCCGAAATCGTCTCGCGCGCGATCACCTTGGCGCCGATGGCGGCCTGGATCGGGATCTTGAACATGTGGCGGGGGATCAGTTCCTTCAGACGCTCCACCAGCGCACGCCCGCGCGGTTCGGCCTGACCGCGATGGACGATCATCGACAGCGCATCGACCGGCTCGTTGTTCACGAGGATGTTCATCATCACGAGGTCACCCTCCTGAAGCCCGATCTGCTCATAGTCGAAGCTGGCATAGCCGCGGCTGATCGACTTCAGGCGATCGTAGAAGTCGAACACCACTTCGTTCAGCGGCAGTTCGTAGGTCACCTGCGCGCGGCCGCCGACGTAAGTCAGGTCCTTCTGGATGCCGCGACGGTCCTGACAAAGCTTCAGGATCGAGCCGAGGTATTCGTCCGGCGTGTAGATCACGGCCTTGATCCACGGCTCTTCCATGAAGTCGATCTTCACCGGATCGGGCATGTCGGCCGGGTTGTGCAGTTCCTTCACGGTGCCGTCGGTCATCGTCAGGCGATAGACCACGGACGGCGCGGTGGTGATGAGGTCGAGGTCGTACTCGCGGCTCAGGCGCTCCTGGATGATTTCCAGATGCAGCAGGCCCAGGAAGCCGCAGCGGAAGCCGAAGCCCAGCGCCGCGCTCGATTCCATCTCGAAGCTGAAGGAGGCATCGTTCAGGCGCAGCTTACCGATCGATTCGCGCAGCTTCTCGAAGTCGTTGGCATCGACCGGGAAGAGGCCGCAGAACACCACCGGCTGCACTTCCTTGTAGCCCGGCAGCGCCTGCGTGGCGCCCTGCTTCACGGTGGTGATGGTGTCACCGACCTTGGCCTGTTCCACTTCCTTGATCTGCGCTGTGATGAAGCCGATTTCACCCGGGCCCAGTTCGGGCAGGTCGATGCGCTTGGGCGTGAAGCAGCCGACGCGGTCGATCAGGTGCTCGGTGCCGCCCTGCATGAACTTGACGTTCAGGCCCTTCTTGATGACGCCGTCGATTACGCGCACCAGAATGACGACGCCCAAGTACGGATCGTACCAGGAATCGACCAGCATCGCCTTCAGCGGCGCGGTGCGGTCACCCGAAGGCGCCGGAATTTTGGCGACGACGGCTTCCAGAATCTCGTCGATGCCGATGCCCGACTTGGCGGAGGCCAGCACCGCTTCGGACGCATCGATGCCGATCACTTCCTCGATCTCGTTGCGCACCTTTTCCGGTTCGGCGGCGGGCAGGTCGATCTTGTTGATCACCGGCACGATCTCGTGGTCGTGCTCAATCGACTGATAGACGTTAGCCAAGGTCTGCGCTTCCACACCCTGCGCGGCGTCCACCACCAGCAGCGCGCCTTCGCAGGCAGCCAGACTGCGCGACACTTCGTAGGCGAAGTCGACGTGGCCCGGCGTGTCCATCAGGTTCAGCTCATAGGTGAGCCCGTCGGACGCGGTGTAGTTCAGGCGCACGGTCTGCGCCTTGATGGTGATGCCGCGTTCCTTCTCGATATCCATGTTGTCGAGCACCTGCGCGCTCATCTCGCGGTCGGAGAGGCCCCCGGTGCGCTGGATCAGGCGGTCGGCAAGCGTCGACTTGCCGTGGTCGATATGGGCAATGATCGAGAAATTTCGGATCTGGGCGAGTTCGGTCATGGAAGCGCCGTTAGCAGCGCTTTGATCGTTTGGAAATGCGGCGCGCGCGCATTTTCAAAGCGGGTTCAGCCAACCTTGCGCAGCGGGCCGCTCTCGCTCGGCTCGAACAGGGTGCGCGAAGGGGTGAACAGCACCGCGCCGTGGGCGTCCAGCTCCAGCGGCGTGCCGAATTCCACGCCCATGTGATCGTCCCGACACCAGCGCGCGGTGGCCAGCACCACGTTGTCCTCCGCCAGATGGAGCGAGAAGCAGGTTTCCACCGGCACGTTCCACAGCCCCTCCACCAGCGCGCCGGTCTGCGACACGTTGCGGATCGTGGCATGGTAGATATGGCCGCCATGCTCCAGCATCACCTTGCGCAGCATCGTCTGGCGCGGGGCCCGCGCCGAACGCGGCCCCTGCGCCACCGCACCCAGCCCCAGCGTCAGCCTGGCGGCCGCGCCGACTGCGGTGAGCGGCTTTTCGTAGATATAGCCCTGGATATGGCTGCAGCCCAGCAGGCGCACGAGGTCCAGCTCGTCCAGCGTTTCCACGCCTTCGGCGGTGGTTTCCATGTTCAGCGCTTCGGCCAGGCTGACGATGGAGGAGATGATCGCCCCGTTGCGGCTGCCCTCGATAGTGGCGCCGCGCACGAAGCTCTGGTCGATCTTGATCTTGTCGAACGGCGCTTTCTTCAGATAGCCGAGCGAGGAATAGCCGGTGCCGAAATCGTCCAGCGCCAGACGCACGCCCACCGATTTCAGCGCCGAGAACATCGCCTCCGTCGACTTGTCCTCGCCCAGGAACACGCTTTCCGTGATCTCAAGCTCAAGCCGCGACGCGGAAATGCCCGCGTCGGCAATGGCGCGCGTGACGATCGCCGGCAGTGCCGGATTGGAGAACTGCAGCGGCGAGACGTTCACCGCCACGCGCACATCTTCCGGCCAGGCAGCCAGATCGCGGCATGCGGTGCGCAGGGCCCATTCGCCGATCTGGGCCACCAGCCCGGTTTCCTCGGCCACCGGCACGAACTTCGCGGGCGACAGGTAACCGTGGCGCGGATGGTTCCAGCGCAGCAGCGCCTCGAACCCGGTGATGCGCTCTGTCGTGGTGTGGATCTGCGGCTGGTAGTGCAGTTCCAGCGTCCCCAGCACGATCGCGTCGCGCAAGTCCTGCTCCAGTTGCTGGCGCTCCTTGGCGTCCGAATGCAGGTCATCGTCGTAGAAATAGTGCCGCCCGCGCCCGCTGCCCTTGGCGGCGTAAAGCGCCAGGTCGGCATTGCGGATGATCTCTTCCGCCGTGCTGCCATTCTCCGGGCAGAGCGAAATGCCGATGGAGGCGCCGATGGTGACGCGCACACCGTCGATCTCGTAAGGTTGCGACAGGTTCTCGATGATCCGGCGCGCGATATGGGCAAGGCCCTCGTGCTGGTGATGCCCCGGCAGCAGCACCTTGAACTCGTCCCCGCCCAGTCGGCCGACGCGGCCCATCGCCCCCACCGTGGTGGTCAGACGCTCGGCCACCTGCTTCAACAGGGCGTCCCCGGCGGGATGGCCCATCGTGTCGTTGACCTGCTTGAAACGGTCCAGATCGAGCAGGAACACCGCGCAGGCGCGGCTTTCCAGCCGGGGCGAGGTAAGGATCTTCTCCAGCCATTCCGCCATCTGGAAACGGTTGGCCAGCGCGGTCAGCGAATCGAAGCGCGCCAGCAGCGTTACATGCTGTTGCGACTTGCGGGTTTCGGTCAGATCCGTGCCCGAACCGCGGAAACCCAGGAAATTGTGAAACTGGTCCAGCACCGGCCGGCCGGAGATCGACCACCAGCGCTCATCCGCCTCGGCGGTGGCGGCGCGCACGGTCAGGTCCTGGAAAGAGGATCGCGTGGCCAGGTGGAAGGCCAGCGTGCGCTCGCTTTCCGGCTGCCCGCCTGCTTCGACATGGAACAGGCCGGTGAAGGGCCGGCCCACCAGTTCGTCCTGCGTGCAGCCCATCAACTGGGCGATGCGCGGCGATACATAGGTGATCATGCCGCGCCGGTCGCTTTCCCAGAACCAGCCCTGCCCGGTATCCTCGTACTCGCCCAGAAGCTCTTCCGCGCGGTGCTGGCGCATGTCCTGCTCGGCACGGTGCGCCGATTCGGCCGCCGCCTCGCGCACCTGCCGCATGGCGACCACCAGCCCCAGCCCGCACCCTGCAGCCAGCAGGCCGAACGAATAGACCGATGCAGACGGCAGCGATGCGCCGAACCACAGCGCCACGGTCGCCGCCACGATCGAGGTCATCCGCCCGTTGAGCAGCACCGTCGCCAGCAAGACCAGCAGGACATGGCCCTTGACCGTATAGCCCGCCTCCACCGCCGGCTCCCACAGCGAAGTGGCAAAGCCGAACAGCGCCATCGGCAAGGCGATCGCCAGCAGCATCAGCGGATAGCGCAACGGGCTGTCATGCCGCTGCCGATCCTCGATTCGCGCCAGCAAGGGCGCGGCCAGGCAGCCGGCCGTGGCCAACAGTGCCAGCAGAATGGTGGACTGCCCGGGATGCGTGCCGGACAGGAGACCGGTCATCACCAGCACGCACACCATTGCCGGGGCCATCAGTTCCCAGCGCCGGGCGACAAAGTAGAACAGCGGATCGCTGCTCGGCCCTTTCGGCCGCAAATGCGCGAAATTGCCGGCCATGCCGCGCGGTTCGACTTTCGTGGGAAGATCGACGACGGGACTCACACGGCCAGAATCGGAGCCGGAATCCGAATCGAGATCCGAATCCACCCGCCCCTCGGCTCGTTCCTGCAATAGCCCGGACACGCGCTCGCCCGGCACGCCCTTGCGCACGGTGTGCCGTCTCCTGCGGGAAGCTGTAATCGCCATGTCCCGCTCTTGCGGTCCGGCCCATTTCAAAAGGGTTAAATCCGCGAAGGCTCAAAAGCGTGAAAATCCGATTTTACAGGGTGTCACAGGGGCTAACACCTGGTTCACGACTGGTCGCAAACGGGCGTTTTCGCTTGCCCCGCCCCCTGCCCCATGCTTGCTTGTTTTTTGACGGGGCGCACGCCCGGTGCGCTCTTTCACGGGAGAGCAAGTCCATGCGACATATCGCGATCGTGGGTTCGGGTCCGGCCGGCTACTACACGGCCGAAGCAGCGCTCAGACAATGGGGCGAAGGCGTGCGGGTCGACATATTCGATGCCTTGCCGGTACCCTTCGGACTTATCCGCAGCGGCGTTGCCCCCGATCACCAGTCGATCAAGGGCGTTTCACGCCGCTACGAGGCGACCGCGCTGACCGACAATGTGCGCTTCATCGGCAATGTCTCCATCGGCCGCGACGTCACCGTGGGCGAATTGCGCGATCTCTACGACGCGGTGGTGCTGGCCACCGGCGCGCCCAACGATCGCAAGCTGGGCCTTCCCGGCGAGGATCTGGCCAATGTCTTCGGCTCCGCCGCCTTCGTCGGCTGGTACAACGGCCACCCGCACTTCTCCGGCCTCGATCCGCAGTTGTCGCACGATACGGCGGTGGTGATCGGCAACGGCAACGTCGCGCTGGATGTCGCGCGCATCCTGGCGAAGTCGCAGAAGGAGTTCGAAGGCTCCGACATCGTCACCCATGCCTTGAAGACGCTGACCGGATCGCACGTGCGCCGCATCGTCATCCTCGGCCGGCGCGGGCCGTTCCAGATCGCGATGACGCCCAAGGAACTGGGCGAACTGACCCTGCTCAGCCGCGCCCGCCCGCATGTGGACGCGGCGGACCTTCCGGCGGAAACCGGCGACGCGGCACTCGAACCCGGCCAGCGCAAGGCCGTGGGCCACTTGCGCAGCTTTGCCAAGGCCGCCCCGGCCGAGCCGCAAGTCGATGAAGTCTCCATCGAATTCGATTTCTACGCCGCCCCCCGCGCGATCCTTGGCGACACCCGCGTCGAAGCGGTGGAGGTCGAACGCACCCGGCTGCAGGATGGCAAGGCGGTCGGCACCGGAGAGACCTATCGCATCCCGGCCGGGCTGGTGGTGGCCTGCATCGGCTATCAGACCTCGCCAATTCCGGACGTGCCCTATGACGATCAGCACGGCCGCTTCGCCAACGAGGACGGGCGGATCGCGCCCGGGCTCTACTGCGTCGGCTGGGCCCGGCGCGGCCCCACCGGCACGATCGGCACCAACCGGCCCGACGGATTCGCCATCGTCGAACGCATTGCCGAGGATCTGGGTGGCTTCCGCGCGGACGGCGCCGGCAAGCCCGGCCGCCCCGGTTTCGACGCGCTCGCGGCCGAACGCGGGATCGACTACGTGAAGTTCACCGATTGGCAGAAGATCGACGAGGCGGAAATCGCCAATGCCCGCAACGGCGCACCCCGCGAAAAATTCGTGGCAGTGGAACGGATGATCGAGGCGACCGGCAAGCGGTAGGCTGCTGCCCCATCCCTGGTCATGGCGAGCGACGCGAAGCCGGCTTCGCGTCATCGCCTTGACGAATGGGGTGGGTCTTGCCCGTCCGCCGCGCAACCTTACGGCGATTTCATTGGTTCGCCCCCGACCTCCTGCTATGCCCGTTGGATTAGCGAACAGGGGGTTACGCGACATGAAGATCAAGCAGGTTGGCGCCGCATTGGCGGCGGCGCTGATGCTGGCCGCGCCATCGGGCATGGCGGATTCCAGGGCCGAGGCCAAGGGCAGTTCCACGCCGGTGGTCGGGCAGCCGGCGCCCGATTTCGAAATCACTCTGATGGATGGCAGCAAGGTAACGCTGGCGCAGCTTCGCGGGCAGGTGGTGGTGCTCAACTTCTGGGCAACCTGGTGCGTGCCCTGTCGGACCGAACTGCCCACGCTGGACAGGTATTATGCGATCCAGGCGAAGCACGGCCTGAAAGCCTTCGCCATTACCACGGAGGGTTCGCTGCCGGCGTATCAATTGAAGGCGCTGTTCAAGGCCATGGCGATTCCGGCCGGCCGCAGGATCAAAGGGCCTTACGGGCCGCTGACCGGCGTGCCGACGAATTTCGTGATCGATAGGGCGGGCGTGGTACGTTACGCCAAGGCCGGCGCCTTCGATCTTGACGATCTGAATGCCGTATTGGTGCCGTTGCTGGCCGAAAAGCCGCCAGCCTGATCTTTGCCGAACAAGCCCATTTCGGAAAACACAGACCGATCGGCTTTCATTATTACAATTTGATGACAGATATTCGAAATAAATTATTGTTATTCTTATGATTTCTTAGGCTTTCCCGTCTACTTCACCATCCGCAAATCAAGTCCGGGACCGGAGATCCGTTCCACTGTCTCCGGCCTGACAAGAATTTCGGGTGCGCTGATGTCATCATGGAAACCGGCCGTCGGCCGACTGTTCTCTTCGCTGGAAACGCGCCTGGTCGGCGCGCTGATCCTGATCGTGGCGGCAACCGGCCTGCTGCAGATCGTTACCCAGCGCGAAGCGTTTGGCCTGCGCCACGATGGCGAGGCGCTGGTCCATGCATCGGCCATTGCCGAAAATGCGGACCAGTTCGCCGAAGCGGTCGGCAAGCTGCGCATGGCCACGAACCGCGGCCTTGCCGCCAGCGACGAGGACGGCACCGGTAACGAGCTTACCGATGCCGCCATCGCCATCGGCGACAAGCTGGGCCGGCTGCGCAACAGTGGCATGGCGCTTTACGATCTGCCCGAAGCCTCCGATCCCTTTGCCGATCTTGACCGGCACGTCGCCGCGATCCTCAAGGTGCAGTCGGGCGACATCGCCCGGCGCGGCCTGATCGACCGGATCGAGACGCGCAACAACGCCATGGCCGTGCTGGCCACGCGGATCGTCGAGCGTGCCCACGCCGAACGCGAAGCCGCCCAGCGCCGCCTCGTCGCCTCCATCGCGCGCTGGCAGATGCTGGTGCTCGGCACGGGTCTGGTCACCATCCTGATCGTGTCGCTGGTGCTGTTCGATATTCTGAAGAACATCCTGCCCGCCGTACGCCGGATGCACCGATCGCTGCAGAGCCTGGCCAATGGCGACCTCGATATCGAGATCGGCTCTTTCCGCCTGAAGGAGCTTCAGGATCTGTCGGGCCCCCTGGAAACCTTCCGCCGCAATGCCAAGGCGGTGAAGAATCTGGCCTTCAGCGATGCCGCCACCGGCCTGCCCAATCGCCGCGCCTTCCAGGAAGACGTGACCTGGCTGTTCAGCGCCGCGCCCGAACGCCACTTCGCCTGCATGTTGATCGACATCGACCGCTTCAAGCACATCAACGACGACTACGGCCACGCGGCCGGTGACGATCTGGTGCGGCTGATCGGCGGGCGTCTGAAGACCAATCTGGGCGATGCCAGCATCGTCGCGCGCGTCGGCGGCGATGAATTCGCCGTCTGCATGGAACTTTCCGACAGCGAATCCGTAACCGGGCTGGCCTCGCGCCTCACCGATTCGATGCGCACCCCGTTCAGCCTGGGCGAATATTCGGTGGCCATCACCGTCTCGATCGGCGTTGCCGAGGTCGCCGCATCGCCCGATGTCGACATCGACGAGATCCTGCGCAACGCCGACATGGCGCTCTATGCCTCCAAGAAGAACGGCCGCAACTGCGCGACCGGCTTCGCCCCGCAAATGGCGGAGGAGCGCGCCGTCGACCGGGCACTGGAAAAGGATCTGGAAGCCGCGTTCGAAAAGGGCGAATTGCGCATGGTCTACCAGCCCATCCACCCGGTTTCCGAAACCGCGCGCGAAGTGGAGGCGCTGGTTCGCTGGAAGCACCCGGTGCTGGGCGAAGTGCCGCCCTCCACTTTCATCCCCGCCGCCGAACGCAGCGGGCTGATGGTGCGGTTGGGCGAATGGATCATCCGCCGCGCGCTGCAGGATTTCGCCCACTGGCAGAATGACATGCTGATGAGCATCAACCTTTCGCCGCTCCAGTTGCAGCACGACGGATTCAGCGCCTTCCTGCTGGATGCCTGCAGCCGCCATGGCATCGCGCCGCATCGTCTGTTCCTGGAAGTGACGGAATCGCTCTCCATCGAACGCAACACCCGCGCGCTGCTGACGCTGAACCTGCTGCGCAATCTGGGCTTCCGCATCGCGCTGGACGATTTCGGCACCGGCTATTCCTCGCTCTCGATGGTCAAGAGCTTCAAGTTCGATCGCATGAAGCTGGACCGCAGCCTGGTCATGGACCTGGGCCAGGACCCCGCCTCGGTCGCGGTGCTGGAAGCGGCGGTGACGATGGCCCGCCATGTCGGCGCCGAAGTCGTGGCCGAAGGGATCAGCGAGGAACACCTGATAGACGCCACCAAGGGCGCCGGCTGCACGCACCTGCAAGGCTATTTCTACAGCCGCCCGATCGAAGCGATCGAAGTGCCGCACTATTTCACCGCATCGATGATGCCCCAGGCCGAGGTGGCGTAACGCCGGACGGCACCCCTCCGGCCCAAGGCGCGTGGGCCGGAGCACTTTTCAGGCTTCTTGTCCGGGCCGGCTTCGCATAACTTCGCCCGACTTTTGGAGGGAGGCCTGATGCTCGCTGCCGCAATCGCCCTGATCGCCCAGGCTGCCGCGCCCACACCGGTGCCTCCGCCCCCTCCCCCTTTGCATTCGGGCACGATTGCCATGACATGCCCGGTCGGCGGCGAGAAATTCACTGCCGCCACCGTTCCGGTCTATGCCGTGTTCGGACGGCGCCCGGATGGAAAGCCTTATTCGGAAGTGCCTTTCCCGCATCCGATTCCCCAATGCCCGGGCAACGGCCTTGTCGTTTTCGACAAGTTCACCGCCGCTGAAACCGCCGAACTGGCCAAGTGGATCGAAACGCCGGTCTATCAGGCCATGCGGGGGACAGAATCGCCCTTCTATCGCGCCTATTGGCTGGCCCGGAAGATCGGGCGACCCGATGCCGACGCGCTGGGACTGTTGCTGCCCGCCATCTGGCAGGCCAAGGGCGATGATCGCAATGACAACCGGCGCCCCCGGACAAGGCGCTACCAGCAAGTGCTGATCGACGCGGTGGAGCAACTTCCCGCAAGCGTTCCACTTGAAGACCGGGTCTGGCTGCAGGCGCACGCGGCGAACGCGCTGCGCGAAATGGGTGACTATGCGAAAGCCGAAACGATGCGCCGGCGCGCCGAAACGGCCCTGCCCCAGTCGATCCGCCCCGACCTGGCGACTTACCTTCAGCAGCTGGGCAAAGTCATCGCCCGGCACGATCGCGCGGACGAGCCGCTGGACATGATCCCGGAAGTCCAGGCCGCCATCATCTGCAAGAACGATCCGCCCAGACAGGCGTTCGATCGCTCTTTCTGCGCACAGCCGTCCATCGCCGATATCTACAAGCAGACCGGGTAGGAACTGAACGAAAAAGGCCGGAGCTTTCGCCCCGGCCTTGTCATTTCGGCGATAGGATCGCGATCAGACGCGCATCGGCATCAGCACGTAGAGCGCGGGGCTCTTCTCGTCCTGACGGATCAGCGTCGGCGCGCCGGCGTCGGCAAGGTGCAGTTCCACCGTGTCGCCGTCGATCTGGCCAAGGATGTCCTTGAGATAGTTGGCATTGAAGCCGATCTCGAAACCGTCCGACGAATAGTCCGCCGGCACTTCTTCAGCCGCCGTGCCGTTGTCGGGCGAAGTGACCGACAGCGTCACGCGGTCCTGCTCCAACGCCATCTTCACGGCGCGGGTCTTTTCGGTGGCAATGGTCGCCACGCGGTCCACGCCTTCGAAGAAGCTCTTCGGGTCGACCTTCAGCAGCTTGTCGTTCCCGGTCGGGATGACGCGCGTGTAGTCGGGGAAGGTGCCGTCAATCAGCTTGCTGGTCAGCACCACGCCGTGCTCGCCGCCCAGCGTGAAGCGGATCTTGCTGGCCGAAAGGTCCACCAGGACGTTGGTGTCCAGCGCTTCTTCCAGCAGCTTGCGCAGCTCGCCCACGCATTTGCGCGGCACGATCACGTCCGGCATGCCCTGCGCGCCCTCGGGGCGGGCCAGCGTGAAGCGGGCCAGGCGGTGACCGTCGGTGGCGGCGGCCTTCAGCTCGTCATCGGTGACGTGCAGGAAGATGCCGTTGAGGTAGTAGCGCGTTTCCTCGGTGGAGATCGCGAAGCGCGTGCGGTCGATCAGCTGGCCCAGCGTCGCCGCCGAGATTTCGAAGCTGGTCGGCAGTTCGCCCTCTGCAATCACCGGGAAGTCGTCACGCGGCAGCGTCGGCAGCTGGAAGCGGCTGCGCCCGGCCTTGACCACCATGCGGTTGTCCGAGGCATCCAGGCTGACCTGGCTGCCATCGGGCAGCTTACGCGCGATGTCGAACAGCAGGTGCGCCGAAACGGTGATCGCCCCCGCCTGCTCTACCGAGACCGCGCCCACCGTCTCGACCACTTGCAGGTCAAGGTCGGTCGCCATGATGCGCAGGGAGCCGGTGCCCGAAGCCTCGATCAGCACGTTCGAGAGGATGGGAATGGTGTTGCGCCGCTCGACAACGGACTGCACGTGGCTGAGGCAGCGCAGGAGCGTGGAACGTTCGATGGTGGCCTTCATGTCAGCCTCAGGTCCCCCTTGGTCGGGCTTGGGACGCCCGGTTGACACGGACAATCCCGAATTTCAGGACGAATATCTCTAGCGAACGTAAGGCTTGCGGCAAGCGAGTAATGGCGTGGATCAGGCGAAACTGGGGATAAATCGGGGGTTTCCGATGCGATTTCCGTTCGCCGCGGCCATCCGCCGCAAAGCCGGCGCCCAATAGCGCCCACCGGGCACCTTCCGCTTGCCCTCGCGGACGCAGCGGCGCATGCTGCACTGCACCCCCAATCCCCCCGAAATCGTGGGAGGCTAACGACTTGTCTCTAGGTCTGCGTATCGAACGCAAGGACGAAAGCGGCGAAATCAAGCCCATCACCTTGCCCGAATGGAAGGAAGCCGTGGTGGGCATCGATGGCATCCGCCTGGCGGAAGGCGATGCCAATGCCCTCAACCCCGTCACGCGGGAATGGGTGGTGATGCCCAACCGCGGTGGCGATGTCGAAGTGTGGCGCGACGGCTATGACGGATGGCTGCGCGCGCTCTGGTGGTCACCGAACGGCACCGTCAGCTTCAGCGCCCCCGACCCGGAGCCGGACGGACACTCGATTCTCGCCGTTGCGCGTGACCTTGCCGGCAAGCTGGGCGCCCGGATCGTCAGCCCGGACGGCACCCTTCACGACTAGGGCTTCAGCGCTTTGCCGAGGCAGATCGACTGCGGCCGATCCGCATAGCGTCCATAAGGCGCGACTTCGGCATAGCCCTTGCGCTGGTAGAACGAGACCGCGCGCACGTTCACGCGGCGCGTGGAAAGCCGCGCATCACGATAGCCCTCAGCGGATGCGGCGGCCTCAAGATAGTCCAGGATGGCCGCGCCACAGCCCTGTTCGGCATACATGCGCTTGACCTCGGCCACGTCGCCCTCAAGCGGCCGATAGGCCCCGCAACCGACCACCGAGCCATCGGCGTCCCGCGCGAGCACGAAAAGCGCGCGGGGCACCAGAACGTCGGACGGATCGAAGGAAGACGTGCCGCCATCGCCCGTGATCGCGGCCAGCGCGCCGGAAAGACGCTCCATCACCGCGATCGCATCGGGATCGCGCGGATCGCAGGGCTCCACCCTCACCGTCCGCGCGACGCCCGTAGCCATGTCAGATCATCACCATGCCGCCGTTGACGTGGATCGTCTGGCCGGTGACGTAGCCCGCCTCCTTCGAGGCGAGGAACACGGCGGCGGCGGCGATGTCTTCGCCCTCGCCCATGCGGCCCATCGGGATGCGGCCGTTGAGCGCGTCCTTCTGGGCATCGGGCAGCACGTCGGTCATCGCCGTGCGGATGAAGCCCGGCGCGATGCAGTTCACGGTGACGTTGCGGCTGGCGAGTTCCTGCGCGAGGCTCTTCGACATGGCGGTGATGCCGCCCTTGGCCGCGCAGTAGTTCATCTGGCCGGGGTTGCCGGTAGTGCCGACCACCGAAGTGACGTTGATGATGCGGCCGAAGCGCGCCTTCATCATCGGCTTGGTGACGGCGCGCATCAGGCGGAAGGTCGATTCGAGGTTGATCCTGATGACCTGATCCCACTCCTCGTCCTTCATGCGCATGGCAAGGTTGTCACGCGTGATGCCGGCGTTGTTGATCAGGATATCGATCTTGCCGAGCGATTCGAGCGCGGCGGGAACCAGCTTCTCCACCTGTTCGGGATCGCCCAGATTGCAGGCGATGGCGACGTGATCGACATCCTGGACATGCTGCGGGGTATGCTCGTCCAGCTCGTCGCGGAAGGCGCGCAGCTTGTCGGCATTGGAGCCCGAAATCGCAAGCCGCGCCCCCTGCGCCGCCAATGCGCGGGCGATGGACGAACCGATCCCGCCCGAGGCGCCGGTCACGAGGGCGGTCATTCCGTTGAGGTTGAACATTAGAAACTCCGTAAATTTTGATGCACGCAGAGACGCAGAGACGCAGAGAGTCAATCCTGAGGGCGGTGGTCGTTCACCACCCGGCGGATACCTTCCTTCATCGTCGCGCCAGCAAAATTGAGAAGCAGCCCAACAGGCTGCCCCGTCAAACGCAAGTACGTCAGCAATTGCTTCCCGTGCGCCTTACCCAACTGTTCGACCGATTTGATTTCAACGACCAGCCGATCGTCTACCAAAATATCGATCCGGAATGCCGCCGGGAACTGCATCCCATCAAAATGAATATCGACCGGCTTCTGCCGATCGACCTTGTAGCCCATCCGCTGCAAGCTTCCGGCGAGAACAAGTTCGTAGACACTTTCCAGCAGTCCCGGCCCGAGTTCGCGATGGATGCGGATCGACGCATCGACGACATCAGCGCTGACATGATCGATCGGTTTCACGCCGACATCTCTGCGCCTCTGCGTCTCTGCGTGCAATCCTTCAGAGGCCCTTCGCCAGTTCCTCGATCTCAGCCATGGTTACGGCGGAGATCACCTCCACCTCGCCCGCCGAGCGCTTGATCATCGGGCCGAGCACCTTGCCGCCGAGTTCGACGAACGTCTCGACGCCCGCCTCGCGCATGGCGATCGCGCTTTCGCGCCAGCGGACGCGGCCGGTGACCTGCTCCACCAGCAAGCGCTGGACTTCGGCGGGATCGGTGACGACCGATGCGGTGACGTTGGCGAACAGCGGCACTTGCAGGCTGCCCGGAGGGGTCTTGCCCAGAGCCTCCGCCATGGCATCGGCGGCGGGCTGCATCAGCGGGCAGTGGAACGGCGCCGAAACCGGCAGCAACACGCCGCGCTTGATACCGAAGTCCTTCACCAGCGCAACGGCGCGTTCGATGGCTTCCTTGTGGCCCGAAATCACGACCTGCGTGGGATCGTTGTCGTTGGCGACGGTGCAGACCTGGCCTTCAGCCGCAGCGGCGGCGAGTTCGCTGGCCTTCTCGATATCGGCGCCGAGCAACGCGGCCATCGCGCCGAGGCCGACCGGAACGGCCGCCTGCATCGACTGGCCGCGCAGCTTCAGCAGGCGCGCGGTGTCGGCAAGGCTGAAAGCGCCGGCAGCGCAAAGCGCGGTATATTCGCCCAGCGAGTGACCGGCAACGAAGTCCGCCTTATCGGCCAGCGTTACGCCGCCTTCCTTCTCCAGCACGCGCAGGACGGCGATGGCATTGGCCATGATCGCCGGCTGGGCATTCTCGGTAAGGGTCAGTTCCTCTTCGGGGCCTTGCGTCATCACGCGGAAGAGATTTTGGCCGAGCGCCTCGTCCACTTCCTGGAAGACTTCGCGCGCAACGGCGCTGGCTTCGGCGAGTTCGGCGCCCATGCCGACCTTCTGGCTGCCCTGTCCCGGGAAAACGAATGCACGCATCTTGGCGGCTCCTTCTATCCGACGGGCTTTGCGATTGCGCCCTGCCGATGTGTGAATCTCTTGATGTGGCGCGGCGCGTTATTGACCTTATCGACGCTCCGCAAGCCCGGAGGGCGCACTTTCTTTGATGACTCCGAACGGAACGATCCGATTGGCCGCATCATGCCCGATATCGGCACTGCCGAGGTAAGCGATGGAATGATGCGCACACCAGTGACGGACGATTTCCTCTGCCTCAACGCCGAATGGGCGGTCGTTTTCTGGCACATCGCTGACCCGGCCGAGGCGCAGGCCTGCCACGCCGCCAAGGTGCGCGGTGAGGTGGAAGAACAGCCGATCCACGGCGTAGAGATATTCCGAAACTTCCTCCACCAGCACGACATGGTTGGCCAACCCCGGCATCAGCGGCGTGCCGCAAAGCATCGCCAGCGTCATCAGGTTGAAGGCGACGCGCGGGTGCTCGTCTCCGGTCGGCTCCACGCCTGAGCCATCGCCGGTCAGCCAGCGCAGCGTGCGGCGCACCGCCTCCGCACCACCTTCTCGCCGGATATCAGCCAGCATCGGGCCATGGACGGGCTTGCCGATCCGCGCGCGGTAAAGGCCGCCAAGCAGATAGCCCGCATCCGAATAGCCAAGGAAAGTCTTGCCCTGCGCATCGTGCGTGAACTTCGCGATGGCCGCTTCCGCGACGCGGCAAGCGCCATAGCCGCCGCGCGCGAACCACACCGCATCTACCGAGGGATCGTTGGCGCATTCCACCAGTGCCGCGATCCGACGTGCGTCACTTCCGGCAAAGTGGCCTTCCACTTCGAAGCACTGATCGTGGATCACAAGCTCCACATCGGGGAACTCGGCGGAAGCCAAGGCGACGACGGCCGCCGCATCCTCGCGGGCGATCGGGGTGGACGGTGCACAAACTGCGATACGGGTCATGGCTCCTTCCTATCGAGGTTGTCAGGACGAACAAGGCCGCATACCGAAGCGTCATGACTTCCGCGCATAACGATCTCACTTCACATCCCTGGTTCTTCTGCGGCATCGGCGGATCGGGCATGTTGCCGCTCGCGCTGATCCTGAAGGGCCACGGCGCACAAGTCGCCGGTTCGGACCGCAGCCGCGATCAAGGACGCACGCCGGAGAAGTTCGCATGGCTGGAAAGCCTGGGCTTTGAGCTTCACCCGCAGGACGGCAGCGGCGTGACCGGGCCGGAGCAGACGCTGGTCGCCTCCGCAGCCGTGGAAGACACGGTACCTGAAATGGTGCGCGCAAAGGAATTCGGCTGCCCGCGCATGAGCCGCGCCCAGCTTTTGGCGACGCTGTTCAATGCAGCGCCGTTCGGCGTGGCCATCGGCGGCACTTCGGGCAAGTCTACCGTCACCGGCATGACCGGCTGGATCATGACCCATGCGGGCCGCGATCCCACGATCATGAACGGCGCGGTGATGAAGAACTTCGCCACCCCCGATGCACCTTTCGCCAGCGCCCGCGTCGGTCAGGGCGACGCCTTCGTTTCGGAAGTGGACGAGAGCGATGGCTCCATTGCGCTTTACCGCCCCAAGGTAGCGGTGCTGGGCAACGTCAGCCTAGACCACAAGAGCCTTGAGGAACTGCGCCAGCTTTTCGGCGATTTCCTGGGCCGCGCGGACGTTTCGGCGATCAATCTTGACGATGCGGAAACCGCCGCCCTCGCCCCGCACGGCCAGGCGCTGGTGACCTTCGGCATTGCCTCTCCGGATGCACAGATCGGTGCGGCCGATGTGGTGGAAGGGCCGACTTCGCTGACCGCCAAGGTACTGGATCGCCGCGACGGATCTTCGCACGCGCTCGTGCTCAAGGTGCCGGGCCGTCACAACCTCTACAACGCGCTGGCAGCTATCGCCGCCGCCAATGCCGCCGGGGTTTCAGTGGCGGAGGCGGTCGCGGCGCTGGGCAGCTTCGTGGGCCTTGCACGACGGTTCGATATCGTCGGCACATCGCCCTCCGGCATCACCGTGATCGACGACTTCGGCCACAACCCGGATAAGGTCTCCGCCACGCTGGCGACGCTGAAGGCGCATCCGGGGCGCGTGATCGCGTTCTTCCAGCCGCACGGCTACGGCCCGCTCAAGCAGATGGGCCATGAACTGGCCGAAGTGCTCGCCACCAAGCTGGGGCCGGACGACGTGACGATCCTGTGCGATCCGGTCTATTTCGGCGGCACCGTGGACCGTTCCGAAGGCAGCGAGCGCATTGTGCGCCTGATCGAAGCGGACGGCGGAAAGGCCGAATACGTGCCGTCTCGCGAAGACTGCGCCAGCCATATCGTCGAACTCGCCAAGCCGGGCGACCGCGTGGTCGTGATGGGCGCGCGCGACGATACGCTGACGGTCTTCGCGAAGGATCTGCTTTCGCGCCTGCCCTGATGTGGAAAGTCCGGGGTGCGATCAGTGCGCCCCGGCTTCGTCCTTTCCGCGCATGTGGCCGATCAGATGCACCACAACGGCAATTACCGCGCCCAGCACCAGCCCGACCACCGCCGAAGCCAGCGCATAGCCGATCCAGCCCAGAACGCCGCCAAGCGGGCCGCCAAGCACCGCCAACCAATGTTCCACACCGTGCGCCAGATGCGCGGGCGCGGGAACGCCCAGTTCCTCCAGCCCGTGCAGGATGATCCCGCCACCGACCCAGAGCATCGCCAAGGTGCCGACCGAGGCCAGCACCGTCAGCACCTTGGGCATGCCGTTGACCAGCATCCGGCCGAAAGCCTGCGTGTTCTTGCCCTGCTTCTTGGCGAGGTGCAGGCCGATATCGTCCATCTTCACGATCAGCGCGACGGCGCCGTAGACGCCCGCCGTAATCAGGATGCCCACCAGCGCCAGCGCCACCGCGCGCGTCACCAGCGAACTGTCGGCAACTTCCGAAAGGGCGATCGCCATGATTTCGGCGGAGAGGATCAGGTCGGTACGGATCGCGCCGGAAACGCGCACCTGCTCGAACGTCACCGCGTCGTGCACCGGCTCCTCCAGCGTTTCACCGTGCTTGGCACCGCCGAACTTCTCGATGACCTTCTCCGCCCCCTCGAAAGCGAGGTAGCTGCCGCCCAGCATCAGGATCGGCGTGATCAGCCAGGGCATGAAGGCGCTGAGCAAAAGCGCGATCGGCAGCAGAATGAACAGCTTGTTGCGCAGCGATCCCTTGGTGATCTTCCAGATGATCGGCAGTTCGCGCTCGGGCGTGAAGTCGGTGACGTAGCCCGGCGTCACTGCCGCATCGTCGATCACCACGCCCGCCGCCTTGCTGCCGGCCTTGGCGACCCCCAGCCCCACATCGTCGAGCGAGGCGGCAGCGGCGCGGGCAATCACCGCAACGTCATCGAGCAGGGCAACGAGGCCGGAAGGCATCGGAAAAACAATCCTTGATCATGGAAACGAATTCGTGAGCCATGCGGGGGAATTTTTCAGCGATCAAGCAAATCCCGCAAAATCCTTGATTGCAAAGGGACTTGGGCGCGTTCTTTCGGCCATCACTGCATGACTTTCCGCCTTTCCCATCTCCCCTGCCCTTAACGGCTTCCCCCTGCGACCGTTCTGAGCCCTGTCCGGAGGGAGCCTCCGACGGCACCTTCCAACATCTTGAAACTGGGGAAAAATCATGTCGGTTATCAACACGAACATCAGCGCCATCCGCGCGGCCAACGCCTCGATCGCCGCCAACAAGACGCTGAGCACCGCGATGGAACGCCTCTCCACCGGCAAGCGCATCAATTCCGCCAAGGACGATGCCGCCGGCCTTGCCATCTCCACCTCGATGAGCTCGCAGATCCGCGGCATGGGCCAGGGCATCCGCAACGCCAACGACGGCATCAGTCTGGCGCAGACCGCAGACGGCGCGCTGGACGAAGTGGCCAACATGCTGCAGCGGGTCCGCGAACTGGCGATCCAGTCGGCATCGGGCACCTATCAGGATACCGATCGCGACGCGATGCAGCAGGAAGTGACCGCGCTGACCGACCAGATCGGCGACATCCTGACCACCACCACCTTCAACGGCAACACGCTGTTCTCCACCACTTCGGGATCGGACGTGACGTTCGACATTCAGACCGGATCGAACTCTGGCGAGAAGGTCACGCTCACCTCGGTCGCCATCGACGGCACCAATCTCGATGCGACTGCGCTGGACGTTTCTACCAGCACCGCCGCCTCCGCCACACTGGACCATGTGGACGCCGCGCTGAAGTCCGTGAACGCCAACCGCGCCTCGCTCGGCGCCGGGCAAAACCGGCTGGAATCGGCGATCAACAACCTGACCAGCAACGTGACCAACCTGTCCGACGCCCGATCGCGGATCGAGGATGCCGACTATTCGGTGGAAACCACGTCGCTGGCGAAGTCGCAGATCCTCAGCCAGGCCTCCACCGCGATGATCGCGCAGGCCAATCAGGCCCAGCAGGACGTGCTTTCGCTCTTGCGCTGATCGGTTCCCCAAGCGAAACCTTCGCGGTTTCGACAGCATCCGGCGGGCAGCGATGCCCGCCGGATGTTTTTGTTCGGGAAGGTCGCGTCCTTTCGTCTTTCGGAAAACCCGCGCTGCCGCTCAGAACTCGACGTCGAGTTCCTCGATATCCTCCGGCTCCGCCTTCGCGGCCACCAGCCATTCGGCCATCGGCGCCCAACCCGCCACGGTTTCGCAATAGGCGCGCAGGCGGTCGTCCATCGGCACCGCATAGCTCAGGAAACGGCGCGTTACGGGCGCGTACATCGCATCGGCCACGGTCGGCTTTTCGCCGAAGAGGAACGGGCCGCGATAGGTGTCCAGGCACTCGTTCCAGATCGCCTCCACCCGCTCGATATCCGGCCGCGCGCCGGAGAAGATGGGGAAGCTCTCGTGCTCCACCTTCAGGTTCATCGGCAGGGCCGAGCGCAAGTTGGTGAAGCCCGAGTGGATCTCGCCCGAGACGGATCGGCAATGCGCCCGCGCGATGGGATCAGCCGGCAGCATCCCGGCATCAGGAAACTTCTCGTTGAGGTATTCGGCTATCGCCAGCGTGTCCCACACGCTCGCCCCTTCGTGATCGAGGCGCGGCACCAGCACCGACGGGGTGAGCAGCAGCAGTTCGGCCCGATTGGCCGCATCGTTGATGACGGTCTTCTCCTCAACCTCCAGCCCGGCCAGACGGCACAGCAGCCAGCCGCGCAGCGACCAGGCCGAATAGGTCTTGCTGGAAATCGTCAGCCTCGCCCCGGCGGAACCTTTTACGCCCGACTCGCTCACTGCTGTCTCCGCCTAAGTGTGCTTTTGCTTGCATCAGCTTATGATGCAGCGCAGCATGAATCCAGCGCCGATTGCACGCCAGAGCGAATCGCGCCCCGTACTGCCGCAGGGAACAGACCGCGCATGCTCTATCAGGCCTATCAGACATATTCGGACCTGCTCGAACTGCCGCGCTGGGCCGCCCGCAATGCGGTTTCCGTACGTGACGATTACCTGGGCGGCGCCCATGAAATGCCGTGGTTGCGGCGATTTTTTGCCCTTGCCGAAACGTTCGAGAAGGCGACCATCACCCACCAGCGCCCGTCCTACGGCATAACCTCGGTGATGAGCGGCAATCGCGAAGTCGCGGTGCGTGAGGACGTCGTGGTGGACCTGCCGTTCGGCAACCTGCTGCACTTCGCCAAAGACGATGTTGCAGTGCCGCAACCCAAGATGCTGGTCGTGGCGCCGCTGTCTGGCCACTACTCCACGCTGCTGCGCGATACCGTATTCACGCTGCTGCGCGATCACGACGTCTACATCACCGACTGGAAGAACGCCCGCGACATCCCGGTGAGCAAGGGGGAGTTCGGGTTCGACGATTTCGTCGATTACGTGATCCGCTTCCTGCAGGAACTGGGCGACCCCGTCGAACGGCGCGGCGCGCATGTGCTGGCGGTGTGCCAGCCCTGTGTTCCGGTGCTGGCTGCCGTGGCGCTGATGGCGCAGGATGACGATCCCTGCCAGCCCCGTTCGATGACACTGATGGGCGGCCCGATCGACACGAGAGAGAGCCCCACCAGCGTCAACGAACTCGCCACCGAGCATCCTTTCAGCTGGTTCGAGGACCAGATGATCCACGAGGTGCCCTGGCGGCACAAGGGCGCCGGGCGCAAGGTCTATCCCGGTTTCATCCAGCTCACCGCCTTCATGTCGATGAACATGGGCCGCCACTTCGGCCAGTTCCGCAAGCTCTATCAGGCGCTGGCGGACGACCGGCCGGCCGACGTCGAGAAGATCGAGACGTTCTACGAGGAATATCTCGCCGTGCTGGACCTGACGGCCGAGTTCTATCTGGAAACCATCGACAAGGTGTTCCAGCGCGCGCTGCTGGCCAAGGGCGAACTCGAACATCGCGGTCGCAAGGTGGACTGCGGCGCGATCCGCAAGACCGCGCTGCTCACCGTGGAGGGTGAGCGAGACGATATCTGTGCGGTGGGCCAGACGGCCGCGGCGCACTTCCTGTGCTCCAGCCTGCGCCCGCACCTGAAGCGCCACCACCTGCAGCCCGGCGTCGGCCACTATGGCCTCTTCGCGGGATCGCGCTGGGAAACGCAGGTCTATCCGCAGGTGCGCAATCTGGTGCTGGCGGTCAGCTGACCCGCTTACCCCTCCGGAAACTCCTCATGGCCCAGATTGGGCCATAGGAAGTTGGTGCAGGTCATCATCACGCTGAAATCCAGCGAGCGGACCTGATGCCACCAGCCGATCGGGATATAGAGCATGTCCCCCGGCTCGAGCGTCACATCATAGCTTTCCACCTGCTTCGCCAGCGGGTGGGCGTCCAGACGCGCGGGATCGTCAAGGTCGTGCACCGCGCTGAAGACATGGCGATGGTTGTAGAGCAACCGCGTCTGCGAAGGCGGCACCAGACGCACCTGCTTGCGGCCGGTGATCTGGATCAGCAGGTTGTTGGTCAGATCGAAATGCAGCGGCGTGAAGGTGCCCGCCGGCCCCACCCAGAGCATTCCTGGATCCGGCGTCAGGTATTCGGAAACGGCCATCACATCCGCCATCAGCGGGGCGAAGGCCGCCGCGTTGGTCCCGCTGTTGTAGGCGGTGATATAGGCATCGTTGCCCTGCCCCTGCACAATCATCGCCACGAAGGCATCGAACGCCATGCGCCGCTTGTGGCGGTCCTTGGCGAGTTCGAAATCACCCGCGCCGTCGCGCCCGCCCTGATATTCGATCTCTGCCGATCCGACCGTTCCGGCCAGATAGTCCGGCGTCCACCTCGCCAGCGCGGGCCAGTGCGCGATGGCGCCTTCGATCACCACCGGGCGGCCGGGCGCGTAGAAATGATCGAGGAAAGCGTGCCCCGGCAAGTCGCGGCATCGCATCAGCGCGCTGGCGTTCACGGAAAGTCTCCTCTGCCGTTCCTGTACCTGCATGATCCAGTCCCGCCGCGCAGCCGCGACGGCATCGGGCACTTCGACCGCGGCGTTCACCATGCCGCCTCGCGGCCCGCCGGTGTAAGGCTGCATCGCATCGAGCCCGCCCAGGCCGATGGCCTTCAACGCCGCGTCGAGCCTGTCGTTTCCGCCTGCCATCCGAAGTCTCCTGCCGGTCCATACCGGCCCGATTAAAAGCGCTGTCAACTTGCAGGCCACTATTGCGCGCGAATGGCAATGGCCTACACATTCGCGCTGTCAGAATTGGGGGAAATTCAAGTGCATCTGGGCAAAGTCTCGCGGGCCGTGCTGGCCTGCGCCATCCTGTCTGCCGTTCCGGCGCCGGCTTTCGCGGGCGAGGCGATGCTCTATCAGCCCGCGCCGGCATGGGTGAAGATCGCGGCCCTGCCCGCCGCCACCGCCGATGCGCCGCCCTTCACCGTGTTCGATTCGCAGCAGAAAGTCGAAGGCGGCCAGCTCTGGCGCTATTCGGATACCGCCGTGCGCATCGGTTCGGCAGAGATGCTGGCGCAGTTCTCCACGGTGGGTGCGCAGTGGTCGCCCGACCAGGGCGACCTTATCATCCATGAAATCTCGATCATCCGCGATGGCGAGACGATCGACCTGATCAAGAACGGCATGAAACTGGACGTGCTGCGGCGCGAGGAAATGCTGGAGCAGCGGCAGCTCAACGGCGTGCTCAGCGCCACCGCCGCGATCCAGGGCCTGCGCGTGGGAGACATGTTCCGCCTGCGCTATTCGATCACCCAGCGCGACAAGGTGCTGGGCGACCGCGTGCAGAGCATGATCGGCCTGCCCACGCGCCCCCTGCGCATGGGCACGGGGCGCCTGCGCGCGATCTGGCCGGTGGCGGAAAATGCCAAGTGGCAGATCCTTGCAAAGGACTTCGCCGCAACGCCGGTGCGCCATGGCGACACCATGGAACTGGAAGTCGCGCTGCCGCTGGCCAAGCAGCCGGAGATGCCGAACGACGCGCCCGCCCGCTTCCGCCCCCTGCCGCTGTTCGAACTCACCACGTTCCGCGATTGGGCCGACGTTTCGCGCACGTTCGCACCGCTCTATGCCACCAAGGGCCTGATCGCAGACGGCAGCCCGCTCGCGATCGAGGCGGACAGGATCGCCGCCGGATCCACCGACCCGCTCACCCGCACGCAGACCGCACTGCAGCTGGTGCAGGATAAGGTCCGCTATCTGGCGGTGCAGATGAACGGCGGCAACTACACGCCGCAGACTCCCGGCGAGACCTGGCAGCTGCGCTACGGCGACTGCAAGGCCAAGACCCTGCTGCTGCTCGCCCTGCTGGACCGTCTGGGCATCGAGGCGGAGGCCGTGACCGCCAGCGCCACCGGCGGCGCCTTCGATCTGCCGCGCCGCCTGCCCAGCGCCGCCGTGTTCGACCATGTGCTGGTCCGCGCCAAAGTGAACGGGCAGAGCCTGTGGCTGGACGGCACCGGCATCGGATCACGGATCGAGGACATTCATGACACGCCGGACTTCGGCTATGTCCTGCCCCTGCGCAGCGCCGGGGCCGAGCCCGAACTGATCGAGACCCACGCCAACGCCCGGCCGACCATGGAACTGGACGTCGACTATGACGAGAGCACCAGCCTGGACCTGCCCACCGCGGTTACCGCCAAGGTCACCCTGCGCGGGCCACAGGCGTTGAGCCTTGGCCTTGCGGCCAACGCGCTCGACCCCGAACAGCGGGATGAGATGGTGCGCAGCCAGCTGAGCGGTATTCTGGGCGCGGGGCAGTTCACCGATATCTCGCTGGAAGCCTCGCCCGAAACGGCCACCACCGTGCTCAAGGGGCGCGGCATCATGACCACCGAGTGGAAGCGCCGCGATCGCCAGATGAAGCGCGGCGTGGACGGGGTGTTGGGCAGCTTCACCTTCACGCCCGACCGGGCCCGCGCCGAATGGCGCGAGATTCCGGTGGCGACGCCCCAGCCCATGAGCATGGTCTATCACATGCGGGTCAAGCTGCCCGATGGCGGCACCGGATACACGATGGAGGGCGCGGGCGATATCGATGCCACGGCCGGCGGATCGCACTTCACCAGCCATGCCGCCATCGCCAACGGCGTCTTCACGTATGACGAACGGCAGGAGGGGACCGGGCGGGAGGTTCCGGCCGATCGCATCGGCGCCGACCGGGCCCAGCTTGCCAAGGCACAGGCCCAAGTGCCGCAACTGGTGGCCCCGGCCAATGCCACGCGGCGCTGGGACCTGGGCGCTGCCGAGAAGGGATCGACGCAGCTTGCCGCGATCGAAAGCGTGTTCGGCAAGTCCATGACGGCGAAGGAGCCGACCGCAGAGCCCTGGGTCGCCCGCGCCAGCCTGCGCCGGGGCACCGGCGACTTCAAGGGCGCGCGCGAGGATCTGACGCACGCCATCGGGCTTTCCGCCGAAGCCAGTTCCTACCTCGATCGCGCCTCCGTCAACCGCGCGTTGGGCGATCTTCCCGCCGCCATGGCCGATGCCCGCAAGGCGCAGGAACTCGATCCGTCGGACAATGGCGCGCCCGATCTGGTGGCAACACTGCTGGCGCAAGGCGGCAAGCCGGACGAAGCGCGCGAACTGCTGGACGAGAAGATCGCCCTTGGCGGCGAGCAGAAGCGCGGCTGGGAAATGTCGAAGGTGGAAAAGCTGGGGCTCTATGCCGATGCCACCGAAGCGCTGACGATGCTCGACACGATGATGACGCAGCGCCCGCAAAGCCCCGACCTGCTGAACCTGGCCTGCTGGATCAAGGGCATGCGCGGTATCGACGTGGACGGTGCCGTGCGCCAGTGTTCCAGCGCCGTGGAACTGGCCGCCAGCCCGGTGGGGCCGCTGGACAGCCGGGCGGTGGTCTGGTTCCGTCTTGGCCGGTACGACGATGCGCTGAAGGACCTCGACGCGGTGATCCTTGAGGCGCCGACGCAAGCCGAAAGCCGTTATATGCGCGGCATCGTTCTTGCCCACCTTGGCCGCGCGGCGGAAAGCAAGACGGAGATCGCCGTTGCCCGCAGGCTCGATCCCGGGGTGGACGTGCTGTACACGAAGCTGGGGATCAAGCCGTAAATGGGAGCAGCGCCGGGCGGTGCCGCACCCGTATCCGCACCCACGTCCTCTGGCCGAATCCTCTTGCATTCCCCGCCCGATCCGCATAAGGGCGCGCCTTCCGTCTTCACCCGAGTGGAGGCGGAAAGGACGAAAGCCGGAGGGGCCCCGCAATCCCGCGGACAAGCCAGCGATCGGTTAGATTAGAGAAAAGGAAGCTGCCGTGGCTCTTTATGAGCACGTGTTCCTGGCGCGCCAGGACCTCAGCCAGGCGCAAGTCGATGCGCTTGCCGCCACCGCTACCGAGATCGTCGAGTCGAACCAGGGCAAGGTCACCAAGACCGAAACCTGGGGCCTCAAGAATCTCGCCTACAAGATCAAGCGCAACCGCAAGGCGCACTTCGTGATGCTGAACATCGAAGCTTCGGGCGACGTCGTCGCCGAGCTCGAGCGTCAGACCTCGATCAACGAAGACATCATCCGCTGGATGACCGTCCGCGTTGACGAACACGAAGGTGGCCCTTCGGTCATGATGCGCAAGACCGACCGCGAGCGTACTCGCCGTCGCGAACGTGAAGGGAACTGATTTCCATGGCACGTGCATTCTTCCGTCGCCGCAAGTCGTGCCCCTTCTCGGGCAAGAACGCTCCGGCAATCGACTACAAGGACGTTCGTCTGCTCCAGGGCTTCATGTCCGAGCGTGGCAAGATCGTCCCCAGCCGCATCACCGCGGTTTCCGCAAAGAAGCAGCGTGAGCTGAGCCAGGCGATCAAGCGCGCCCGGCACATCGGCCTCCTGCCCTACATCGTCAAGTAAGGGGGACGAACCTCATGGATATCATCCTCCTCGAGCGCATCGAAAAGCTGGGCGCAATCGGCGACGTCGTTTCCGTCAAGGACGGTTACGCACGTAACTACCTGCTGCCCAACAAGAAGGCGCTGCGCGCCAACGAGAAGAACAAGAAGGTCTTCGAAGCCAACCGCGCGAAGATCGAATCGGACAACGCTGAGCGTCGTTCGGCTGCCGAAGCCCACTCGGGCAACGTCGAAGGCAAGCAGGTCGTCCTGATCCGCGCCTCGTCGAACTCGGGCCAGCTGTACGGTTCGGTTTCGGTGCGCGACATCGTCGACGCCCTGAACGCCGAAGGCGCCGAAGTGACGAAGCAGATGATCGTTCTCGAACGCCCGATCAAGACCATCGGCGTGTTCGACGTTCGCGTCAGCCTGCACCCCGAAGTCGCCGTCACCGTCAAGGTGAACGTGGCTCGCTCGCCCGACGAAGCCGACCTGCAGTCGCAGGGCGTCGACGTCATGGCCGCGATGTTCGAACAGGACGTCTCGGGCTTCACCGAAGCTTACGACCCGAACGCCGAACCCGGCGAAATCGCGGTTGAAGAAGCTGCGGTGGAAGGCGAAGAGGAAGCCTGAGCTTCCCTCTCGCTGGCTTGACCACGGTTTCGAAAGGCCCTCGCTCCCTCGCGGAGCGGGGGCCTTTCTCCTTTCGGCGGACCTGATGATGACCGATACTCCGATCGACCTGCGGGTCGACTACGCGGCCGACGCCAATCTGCGCGCGGCGCTGCTGGCGCTCAACAATGCCCACGCGGTCGAACTCTCGCTGGCGGACGGGGCACGGATGGCCATGCTGGTGGAGCGCGCCTTCCTGGCCGCGCGGATCGGCAAACTGGACGCCGCCCTGATCGCCTTCGACCAGGATGCCGACTATGACAGCGCCAACTTCCACTGGTTCCGCGAACGTTACCCGCGCTTCGTCTATGTCGACCGCATTGTCACTGCGCCGGAAGCACGTGGACGCGGGCTTGCCCGCAAGCTCTATGCCCACCTGTTCGAACAGGCGCGCGCCGCCGGCCACGAACGGGTGGTCTGCGAAGTCAATTCCGACCCGCCCAATCCCGCCAGCGAGGTATTCCACCAGGCGATCGGCTTCGAACCCGTGGGCGAAGCGCTGCTGGAGAACGGCAAGACCGTGACCTACCTCGCCCACACACTTCGCCGGTGACTATTGCACTGCAACACGAATCGCGTAAGTGTGGGAGATGGAAACGATAGAAAGCACAATCGCGGAACTGGTCCGCGTCTATGAAACCGCCGTCACCACCCTGAAGGCCGACATTGCCGCCTTCGTAGAGAACGGCACCCTCCCCCCATCCGATCGCCGCGAAACCCGCAGCTGGTGCTATCCGGAACTGCGCATCACCTATAACGGTGTCGAGCGCGGCTCGTTCTACAGCCGCTCGTTCGGCCGCCTGAATGACGCGGGCACCTACGTCACCACGATCACCCGCCCGCGCCTGTTTGCGGACTACCTCAACGAACAGCTCGGCCTTCTCCACGAAGACTACGAGATCGCGATCGAGGTCAGCCGCTCCACGCAGGAGATCCCCTTCCCTTACGTGCTGGACGGCATCGGCATGGGCAGCGTGACGCCGCAGGAACTCGCCGCGCACTTCCCGACCACCGAACTGGCGATGATCGGGGACGAGATTGCGGACGGCATCTTCATGCAGCCGCATGAAGAGCCGCTGCCGCTGGCGCTGTTCGACGGGCTGCGCACCGACTTCAGCCTTGCGCGCCTTCAGCACTACACCGGCACCAGCGTGGAGCACTGCCAGCGCTTCATCCTCTTCACCAACTACCACCGCTACGTGGACGAGTTCGTGGACTGGGCCGGCAAGCAGATCGGTACGGACGGCTACACCGCGCTTTCGGGCGCCGGCGGGCTCTATCTTGATGCGCCGGTGGACAACGCGCGCGAGCGTCTGTCGGATACCGCCTGGCGCCGCCACCAGATGCCGGCCTACCACCTGATCCGGCCGGACAAGTCCGGCATCACGCTGGTCAATATCGGCGTCGGCCCCTCCAACGCGAAAACCATTACCGATCACCTGGCGGTGATCCGTCCGGAAGTCTGGCTGATGATCGGCCACTGCGGCGGATTGCGGGAAGGCCAGCGCATCGGCGACTACGTGCTCGCCCACGCTTACCTGCGCGACGACCATGTGCTGGACCACGTGCTGCCGCCGGAAATCCCGCTGCCTGCCATTGCCGAAGTGCAGCAAGCCCTTGCCAGCGCGGCGGAAACGGTCAGCGGCGAAGGCGGTGCCAATCTCAAGAAGCGCATGCGCACCGGCACCATCGTCACGACCGACGACCGCAACTGGGAACTGCGCTACACCGAATCCGCGCACCGCTTCAGCCTCAGCCGCGCGATCGGTATCGACATGGAAAGCGCCACGATCAGCGCGCAGGGCTATCGCTTCCGCGTGCCCTACGGCACCCTGCTCTGCGTTTCGGACAAGCCGATCCATGGCGAACTGAAGCTGCCCGGCCAGGCGAACCGGTTCTACGAGGAAGCGATCGCCAGCCACCTGAAGATCGGCCTCCAGGCCTGCGACCTACTCCGCGCCGAGGGCGAGCGCCTGCACAGCCGCAAGCTGCGCGCCTTCAACGAACCGCCGTTCCGCTGATCGAAAGCAGATCGGCATCACCGTCGGCTTAAAGGAAAGCCGCCGCCTTCATCCAGAGGGCGGCGGCTTTTCTTATGATCTTGCCGCCCCCTTCGCGTAAACGACCGCACTTACGGCCATCAACGCCCTACCCCCAATACCCCGCCGCGCAATTAACGCCTCGACGCAAAGCTGCTTCGGGCCATCAAATTACAATGCAACCACCAAAGACGATATTTTCAAGCTTGTTTTCGCTGCGCGCAACGGCTATTTCCTAGAATAGAATTGTTTGAAAAATTCATGAAATCCCATTTCAATTGAATTTCATCACATTTCTTGAAATTTGCATATACTTTTCATCGCAAGAAATAGTTGTGGCGATTCTACAACTAGGTCAAATTCAATCGGACATTACTATTAATCCTGCATGACAACTGCAGAACTCCCCCGCACACCGGCGGCCTGATTTCGACGTGCACACCCTCTCCCACGTCGGAATCCGCAATAGGGAGTAATCAATGACATCCGAGATGAAGCGCCTTCTGCTGGCGTCCACGCTCCTCATGGGTCTGCCGGTCGCAGCACAGGCCCAGGACAACACCGCCGCCACTTCCGGCGCGGCGGCCGAACCCGAAGGCGGCGCGATCGTTGTCACCGGCTCGCGCCTGTCCAACCCCAACCTCGAACAGGCCGCGCCGATCATGGCCGTCTCCGCCCAGGAGATGAAGCTGACGGGTCAGGTCAACGTCGAGAACATCCTGAAGGATCTGCCGCAGATCCTGCCGGGCTCGACCGCCGCGTCGAACAACCCCGGCGGCGGCGTCGCCACGGCCGACCTGCGCGGCCTGGGCGCGGCACGCACCCTGGTGCTGGTGAACGGCCATCGCTACGTCTCGTACGACACCAACCAGATCGTCGACCTCAACACGATCCCCACCGCACTGATCGAGCGCGTGGACGTGATGACCGGCGGCAAGTCCGCCGTTTACGGATCGGACGCGGTTACCGGCGTCGTCAACTTCGTCACCAAGCAAAACTTCGATGGCGTACAGGCCAACGCCAACTATCGCCTGACCGGCGAAGGCGATGGCGCGACGTACAATGGCGGCCTGCTCGTGGGCAAAAATTTCGCCGATGGCCGCGGCAATATCACCGTCTATGGCGACTACACGCGCCGCAAGTCGATCCTGCAGTCGGGCCGCAGCTACACCTCGGTGGCGCAGACGGACGATGGCGCGGGCGGCCTGACCGCCGGCGGTTCCAGCTCGATCCCGGCCGGCCGCATCGCGCTGGGCGGCAACAACTACAAGTTCGGCGAAGACGGCAGCTATTCGCCCTACACTTCGGCCGATGCCTATAACTACGCCTCGGAAAACTACCTGCAGGTTCCGCAAAAGCGCGTCCTGCTCTCGGCCCAGGCCCATTTCGACGTCAGCGATCACCTAACGCTCTACGGCGAAGGCCAGTTCATCCATAACCGGGTAAAGAACCAGCTGGCACCGACGCCGCTGACCGGCACCTACTCGCTCGACACCGATTCCTCGTTCCTGTCGTCCGACACCCAGTCGCTGCTCTCCAGCTACGACACCGATGGTGACGGCTACACTTCGGCCTCGGTCTACCGCCGTCTGTCGGAAGTGGGCGACCGCATCTCGAACATGGACAGCAAGGCCTATCGCGGCCTGATCGGTGCGCGCGGCCAGATCACCGGCAGTTGGAACTACGACGCGTACTTCAGCTATGCCCGCACCAAGCAGGTGGAGCACCAGTACGGCAACGTCTCGGCCAGCCGCGTGCAGCAGGCCCTGATGACGACCTACGATTCCAGCGGCAATCTGGTCTGTTCGGACACCAGCAACGGCTGCGTTCCGCTGAACATCTTCGGCGCCGGCAACATCAGCCAGGAAGCGGCCGACTTCATCTCGATCGACACGGTGAACCGCTCCACCATCACCGAGAAGGTCGCCAGCGGCGCGATCACCAACGACAACCTGTTCGATCTGGGCGCCGGTGCCGCCAGCATCGCCTTCGGCGCGGAATACCGCAACGAACACGGCAGCTTCAATCCGGACGAAGCGCTCTCTTCGGGTGACGTGATCGGCTTCAACGCCTCCGAGCCGACCTCGGGCGGGTACAACGTGAAGGAACTCTTCGCGGAAACCTTCGTGCCGCTGCTGGCCGACAAGCCTTTCGTCGATCGTCTGGAATTCAACGGATCGTACCGCTTCTCGGACTATTCGACGGCGGCCGATCAGGTCAGCACGTTCTCGCTCGGCCTCGTCTGGGCGCCGGTCAAGGACATCAGCTTCCGCGGCCAGTTCTCGCGCGCGGTGCGCGCGCCAACCGTGAACGACCTCTACAGCGGCAGCGCGCAAAACTTCGAGACGGCGACCGACCCCTGCTCGACCGCGACCGCGCTGACCAACGCCAGCCTCAACGCAAGCTGCCTGTCCTCGGGCATCCCGTCGAACCTGATCGGCACCGAATACAACGGTGGCGACGCACAGATCGACAGCTACAACGGCGGCAACCGCAACCTGCGCGAAGAGACCGCCTACACCTGGACCGTCGGCACGATGATCCAGCCGCGCGCGATCCCGGGCCTGTCGCTCACCGTCGACTACTAGCACATCAAGATCGACAACTTCATCACCGCCGCCGGCACGTCCAACATCCTCTCGGCCTGCTACGGCACCGCATCGAACGGCTGGACGCCTTACGACACCAGCTACTGCTCGCTGCTGCCGCGTGACAGCAACAGCTACACGATCACCGGCGCGGTCGATAACCTGTCGAATTCCGGCGGCGTGAAGACCGACGGCATCGACTTCGACCTGCAGTACGCGATCCCGATGGCCTTCGGCGTGCACGATTCCAGCAAGCTGACGCTGCGCATGAGCGGCACCCGCCTGCTGAACTGGACGTTCAAGCCGATCGCCGCCCTGTCCGACCTGACCGTCGACTGCGCCGGCAAGTTCGGCCTGCTGTGCGGCAACGTCTATGCCAAGTGGCGCCTCAACGGCCGCGCGACCTGGTCGACCGACGGCAAGACCCTGTCGCTCGCCTGGCGTCACCTCTCGCCGGTCAAGGACGACAATTCCTCGACGGAATACAGCGTCGAGAAGATCAAGGCCTACGACTACTTCGACCTTTCCGCGAGCATCGACGTGGCCAAGCGCTTCACCTGGAACATCGGCATGAACAACATGTTCAACAAGAAGCCGCCGATTCTGGGCGACAACCAGGAACAGTCGAACACGTATCCGACGACCTATGACGTCTACGGCCGGACCTTCTTCACCGGCATCACCGTCGACTTCTGATTTCGGCCGATTTCTGATTTCGTCACGGGAAAGGGGAGCCGGTTTCATCCGGCTCCCCGATCTCTTTGCCGCCTCACCGCGGAACACCGCAAACGCGCGATTTTCCAAGGCCAGTTGCCAGACGGCAAAAGGCAAGTCATCCTCCCCGAAAAAGAAGGCCGCGAAAGTCGGCCGTAAGTTGGGAAGAGGACAAGACTGCTTATGAAAGCTGCCCGTGCCGGCGTTTCTCTTGCGAGCCTGCTTCTGCTGACAGCCACCGGCTGTTCGGAACTAAAGCCCGCCGCCGATCTTGGTTCCTGCTGGAACGTGAATTCGTCCATATCCGGCCCCGTCCAGGGCCAGGCCGTGCTGGTTTCCGGCGTGGACGGCCTATCGCTTCAGGCCCCCGGCTGCGACGACCACAGCGGCCGCAACCGCTTCGAACTCTCCCGCGATGCCACTGCCGCGCTTTCGGGCGTTCTGGCTGGCCATCCGCGCTTCGTGACGTTCCGCTTCTCCGGCCACATCCTGCCGCGTTCGGGCCACAAGTCTCTTTGGATCGGCAACCTCACCAATGCCGCCGCCAGCAACAGCGGACCGAAGTGGATGCCTGCCCTGCAGTAGAACCGAAAAGGGGCCCTCCACCCATCGGCGGAGAGCCCCCTTCCCGTTCAGGCGATCTGGCCGTTACCAGCCGGCCTTCTCACCCTTGTTCTGCTCGTCCAGCCACTTTTGCAGCGGCGCGAAATAGGCCAGCATCGGCTTCGCGCTCAGCTTGTCGCTGCCGGTGAAGGCCTTCAGCGCTTCCGGCCAGGGCTTGGACATGCCCATCTTCAACATGCGGTCGAGGTTCTCGCCCACCTTCTTGTTGCCGTAGAAGCTGCAACGGTGCAGCGGGCCCTTCCAGCCGGCCTGCTTGCACGCGGCTTCGTAGAACTGGAACTGGAAGATGCGCGCCAGGAAGTAGCGCGTGTAGGGCGTGTTGCCCGGCACGTGGAACTTGGCGCCGGCATCGAAGCCGTCATCCGGACGGGCCGAAGGCGGCACGATGCCCTGATAGTCCTCGCGCATCTTGGTCCAGGCCTTGTTGTAGTCGGCGGGCTGGATCGAACCGTCGAAGATACCCCAGCGATAGCGGTCGATCAGCAGGCCGAACGGCAGGAACGCCACCTTGTCCATCGCCTGACGCAGCAGCAGGCCGATGTCCTTGTCCGCGCTGGGCACCTTGTCCTTGTCGAGCAGGCCGATCTGGACGAGGTACTGCGGGGTGATCGACAGCGCGATGAAATCGCCGATCGCCTCATGGAAACCGTCGTTGGCGCCATTGAGGTAGAGGAACGGCTGCTGGTTGTAGGCGCGCTGGTAGTAGTTGTGGCCCAATTCGTGGTGAATGGTGACGAAGTCTTCCGAATTCACCTTGGTGCACATCTTGATGCGCACATCGTCCTTGTTGTCGATATCCCAGGCCGAGGCGTGGCAGATCACCTCGCGGTCGGCCGGCTTCACGAACATCGAGCGCTTCCAGAACGTCTCCGGCAGCGGTGCGAAGCCGAGCGAGGAATAGAAGCCCTCGCCATACTTCACCATGTCCAGCGGGGTCTTGCCCTTGGCCTTCAGCAGCGCGCCGATGTCATAGCCAAGATCGCCCGCGCCGGCCGGAGCCACCAGCGGGTAGATGTTGCCCCATTCCTGCGACCACATGTTGCCCAGCAGGTCGGCACGGATCGGGCCGGTCTTGGGCTGCACCGCATCGCCGTACTTCTCGTTCAGCTTGTGGCGGACGTAGGTATGCAGCGCCAGGTACAGCGGCTTCACTTCTTCCCAAAGGCGCTGCGTCTCGGCCGAGAACTGCTCGGGCGACATGTCGTAGCCCGAACGCCACATCGCGCCGACGTCGGCATAGCCCAGTTCCTTGGCGCCCTGATTGGCGATGCCGACCATTTTCACATAGTCGTTCTTCATCGGCGCGCCGACGTTGTTGTGCCAGCTGGTCCACATCTCCGCGAATTCGGCGGGCGTGTGCGAGAGGTTGCCCATCTCCGCCTCGATGTCCGAACCGTTGATTTCCTTGCCATCCAGCGTGCCGCGGCCCTTGCCGTAGGTGGAGGCAAGGCGGGTGGAGATCGTGCTCAGCTCATCGGCGGCGCCCGGCGTGGTCGGTGCCGGCAGGACGATGCCCTGGCGCAGGATGCCCAGCTTGCGGGCGACATCGGGATCGAGGTTCGGGATGTTCGCGAACTTCGCTGCTTCCACCGCGTAGGCCACCTGCTTTTCGGTGATCGCCGCGTTCGACTGCGCCGCCAGCGCATCGGTATCGTCGGTGATATAGGTGTAGTTCACCCAGTTGATGCGCGCATTGTCGACCGAGGCGGGGAACAGATCCTTTTCGGCATCGGCAATGAACTGCGCGGCGCCGGCGGCGGTGACGGGATAGTCCGCCTTGGCTTCTTTGGCGAAAGCCGGAACGGCAAGGCCGAAGCAAAGCCCGGCGGCCAGCGCCGCGCGCGCGGTGGATGCGAATTTCATGGGGGTGCCCTCTTGGTATGTTCTGATGGCGCCGGAGACTAGCCGGGCTTCCCGTGAGATCAACCGTGTAGGGTTACGGATGCCGGATAATTTCCCGGCCGGCATACAATCTTACGCGAAATGCTTTGTTGCGGCCGCCCCCTACAAATCGTCGTCGCCCCAGCGCAGGCGGGGGTCCCGCTTCCTTCGCGCTACGTCCGCAAGAACAAGCGGGATCCCCGCCTGCGCGGGGATGACGGGTTTTATGGAGGCAGGGGAGAGTTCCCCCCTCGCCCTCAATCCAGCAGGAACGCCGCCATGGCGCGGCCCATGTCCTTGAACGTCACCGAGGACATGTGATTGCCCGGCGTTTCCACATAGTGCCCATCGGGCAGCGCTGCCGCCAGTTCTGGCGCGGATCCATTGTCGTGATCATCCTTGCCGCAGATGCAGAGCGTGGGCATCGCGATCTGAGCGATGGCATCGGCGGGCGTGTCGTCCACCGATTGCAGCAGCAGGCGCGCGGCCACGCGGTCGATGTTCATGGACTTCATGAAGGCCTGCGCCACGAAAGCCTTGTCGCCCCGCTCGATCGTGCCGAAACGGTCGATGGCATCCACGAAATGCGCCGAGCGGCGCGCCCAGCCGGACAGGCCCGTCAGCCCCATGCCGCCCAGGATCAGCTTGCGCGGCGCCAGCCCCGCCAGCACGCCACGCACCGAAGTCCGCGCGCCCAGCGAAAAGCCGCCAAGGTCGAAGTCGGACAGGCCAAGCTGCTCCACCGTCGCCTTCAGATCGCGCACCAGTACGTCGCCCGGATAGTCCTCCGCATCATGCGGCGCGCCGCTCTGCCCGTGGGCGCGCAGGTCCGGCATGAACACCTCGAACCCGGCATCGGCCAGGATTTTGGCATTGCCATACTTGATCCAGTTCACGTCCGCGCTGGAGAACAGGCCATGCAGCAGCAGCAACGGCCGCGCGCCGTGATCGCCCATGACATGCACCGCCAGCCGCGTGCCGGCATAGCCTTCGAGATATTCGATCTTCGCTTCGCTCACTGAAAATTCGCCTGCTTTATGGGACGATCGATCATTCGGGCGGCGCCATGCCGGCCGCCTTCCAGCGATCGATCACATTGGGATTCTCCGCGCTCGTGTAGCCGGGCAGATGCCTTACGTCAGCCCATGCCGGCAGCAGGGATTCCGTGGCATAGTTGTGCTCAGCCCGGAACGGCGTGGGATCGTCGAAACTGCCCACGGTCAGGTCGATATTCGTCGCGCCCTCCAGGAATTCGAACCCCAGCGGCGTACCACAATGCGAACAGAACGGCCGGCGCGCGATGGGGGAGGATTGATACCAATCCGGCTCATGGTGCCACGTCACGTTCTGTCGCGGTGGATTGATGAAGGCGGTGGAGACGTTTCCGGTGGCGCGGCGGCACATCTTGCAGTGGCACAGATAGGCCTTTTCGGGATCGACCTCCGCCGTGTAGCGAATGCGGCCGCACTGGCAGCCGCCGCTCATGGAAACGGTCATACCGGCTGCGGCTGGATCGGCCGGATATCACCGATGACATGCGCCATGAAGTCCGCCTTGCCGAACTCCAGCCCCTGCATCCTCAGGATCGCGTACATGGTGATGAGGTGGAAATAGAGGTTGGGCAGGATCCAGTCGTCAAGATAGCGCTGCCCGGAAAGATCCAGGCACATGCCGATGGCCTCCAGCCGGATATGCCGCTTTTCCGGCATGACCAGCCCCGCCGTCACGCCCGCTTCCGCATCGGCAAGGCCCTTGGCAAGCATCGCCTTCGCCGCGCTCCAGCTGTCGGGCGCCGTTACCGAGTTCGATCGATCCTCACCCTGGCACCAGCCCAGGAACAGCTCCGCCTGCGTGACCGTGGCGGCAACCTGCCAACTGAGCGGATGCATGTCCGGCGCGACGCGCGCGGCGGCCAGCATGTCGAGATCGCGGCCCACCCAAAGCCCCTCGGCCTTGTCGAGCATGGCGGACAACGTCTTCAGGCGGCTGACGATCAGGGCCAGCGCCTGGCTGGCATCGGTATCGGACATCGTATCCTCCCTTGGTCTGGGTGGGCCCTAGATGGAACCGCGATGCCGCCGGGGCAAGCGCTCAGGCGTCGCCACGCCATTTGTGCAGGACGTGTCCGGCGATGCCGATCAGCACGGCCAGGGCAACCACGCCGCCGATCAACGGCGCCAGCGCATGGATGCGCCCGAACAGGGTCTCCACCGCCTGCCCGCAGAAGTATCCCAACGATACGAAGACCAACCCCCACACCGCCGCCGCAACCACATTGATGCCCAGGAACGTCGTCGTTCGCAAACGCGTGGTGCCAATGGCCATGGGGCTGACGGTGCGCAGTCCATAGAGAAAGCGGAAGGCAAAGGTGAAAATCACCGGGTGCCGCTCGAACGCCGCCAGCGCCTTGGCGAAGGCCGGCTTGGCCTGCGCCTTGCGCACCAGCCCGTGCCCGCGAAAGCGCCGCCCGATCAGGAAGAACAACTGGTCCGCCACGAACGATCCGGCCGACGCGGCGGCCACGGCGGGCCAATAGGCCAGCAGCCCGCGGTGCGCCATCAGCCCGCCGATCACGGTGACCGTCTCCCCTTCAAACCCGGCCCCCAGGAACAGGCCGGCAAGGCCGTACCGCGCGATCAGGTGCTCCACCATCAACGCGCGTACCTCTCGCAATCACTCCAATGGACGATGGGCAACATCACTTAATGGCCTTCCGCTGGGCGCTGCCTCGTATTGAGGCGGGGGATACGCCTTGGTAGAACCGCAAAACGAACCGCAATCCAGAGAGTTTCGCCATGAAACGATCTCTAAAGACAGCGGCCGTGACGAGCATGGGTCTCGCACTTGCGAGCTTCGCGCCAGACAGTGCGATCTCGCCTGCCTTGCTGGACCTGCTCGATCCCGGCCGGATTGCCGAAAATACTTGCGACGGTGGCCGGGACAGTGCGCCGTTGATGCAGCGCCTGCTGATCTCCACCGCCGTGGCGGCACCCGCCAGCACCGGCCGGACGATCCCGCTCTACGACGATCTCACGCGATCCGGCTTTCCGGTTTCCACCGGCGACCCGCAGGCGCAGCGCTATTTCAATCAGGGGCTGACGCTGGCCTACGGCTTCAATCATGCCGGCGCGGTGCGCTCGTTCCGGGAGGCGCAGCGGCTCGATCCCGGCTGCGCGATGTGCTGGTGGGGAGAGGCCGTCGCGCTGGGCCCCAATATCAACGTTCCAATGGACGAGCGCGACCGGCCCGCTGCGCTGGCCGCAATGGACCGGGCGATGGCGCTGCGCGGAACCGTCACCCCCGTCGAACGCGCGCTGATAGAAGCGGTGGCCAAGCGCTATTCGCGCGATCCCGCCGCAGATCGCGCCGCGCTCGACGCGACTTACGCCGATGCCATGATCGAGACAGCCAGACGCTTTCCCGCGCAGGACGACGTGGCCGTGCTGGCCGCCGAGGCCGCCATGGACACGACGCCGTGGAACTATTGGCAGGCGGACAAAAAAACCCCCATCGGCCGCAGTGGAGAAGCCGTGCGGCTGGTGGAAACCGTCATCGGCCGCAATCCTCAGCACGCGCAAGCCGCGCACCTCTACATCCACCTGCTCGAAGCGTCCGACCCCAAACGCGCCGAAGCGGCAGCGGACCGGCTTGACGCGCCACTGGTGCCCAGTGCCGGCCACCTCGTCCACATGCCAGGGCATATCTATCAGGTACTGGGCCGGCAGGCGGATTCGATCCGCACCAATGTCGCCGCCGCCCGCGCGGACGAAACCTATATCCGCGACGCCGGCGACAATGGCCTCGTCCGCTATGGGTACTACCCGCATAACGTCCATTTCATCGTCACTTCGGCGCAGATGGCGGGCGACATGGGCACCGCGATCCGCGAGGCGCAGCGGCTGCGAACGCTCCTCGATACCGAGACTTCGGCGCGGATCGCGTGGTTTCAGGCGGTCGACGCTGCGCCCTACTTCGCCATGGCGCAGTTCGCCGCGCCGGCCGATATCCTTGCCCTGCCCGCCCCCGACGCGCGGCTCGCCTATGCCACGGGAATGCACCACTACGCCCGCGCCGTGGCGCAGGCGCAGCGCAAGGACCGCGCGGGTTTCGACCGCGAACTTGCCGCCATGGCGGCAACCAAGGCATCCCCGGCGATGGCGGAGATGGTGGCGCAAGGAATGCCCGCGCCGGATCTGCTGACGCTGGCCGACCATGTCGCGCGCGGCCGCCTCGCCGTCGCATCCGGCCGCTACGGTGAAGCGGCAGAGCATTACCGTCAGGCCATCGCGATCGAGCAGCGCATTCCCTATCAGGAGCCACCCTACTGGTATTTCCCGGTAAGCCAGTCGCTGGGCGCCGCGCTCTACATGGACCGCCGCTATGCCGAGGCCGGCGCCGCCTTCCGCGCCGCGCTGGTGCAGACCCCGAACAATGCCTGGGCGCTCTACGGGCTGGCCCAGGCCGAGGAAGCGCAAGGGCACGCGGCTGAGGCGGCCGCGGCACGACAGGCGTTCAGCCGCGCATGGCTGGGCGATCCGCAATGGCTGCGGATGGAGCGGCTCTAGGCCCTAGTTACACAAACTCCTGCAAGCGCTTCGTCGCCCCCCCGCAGGTGGGGAGCCCCGCTTCCTTCCGGCGACACTGCAAGAACAAGCGGGATCCCCGCCTGCGCGGGGATGACGAGCTTTGGTTCGGACCGCCGGGCTTTTGATCGGTCCGTCGGCTTCGATCAGAGCATTGGGACTCAATTGTCCCTCTGGGGCCGCCCAAACGAAAAGGGCCCGCGAAGCCAGTGCCTCGCGGACCCTTTCGTGTTCGGTTCAGGCCGAAGCCCGCCGCATCAGCCCTTCTTCAAGTGACGGCGGCCCAGCAGTTCGGCGATCTGCACCGCGTTCAGGGCTGCGCCCTTGCGCAGGTTGTCCGAAACGCACCACAGCGCCAGGCCGTTCTCGACGGTCGGATCCTCACGCACGCGGCTGACGTAGGTCGCGCTGTCGCCCACGGCTTCGATCGGGGTCACGTAACCACCGTCCTCACGCTTGTCGACGAGCATGATGCCCGGCGATTCACGCAGGATGTCCTGTGCTTCCTCGGCCGAGATCTCGTTCTCGAACTCGATGTTCAGCGATTCCGAGTGGCCCACGAAGACCGGCACGCGCACGCAGGTGGCCTGCACCTTGATCTTCGGATCGAGGATCTTCTTGGTCTCGACGATCATCTTCCACTCTTCCTTGGTGGAACCGTCGTCGAGGAAGACGTCGATGTGCGGGATCACGTTGAAGGCGATCTGCTTGGTGAACTTGCGCTTTTCGACCTGGTCGCCCACGAAGATCGCGCGGCTCTGTTCGAACAGTTCATCCAGGCCCGCCTTGCCCGCGCCGGAAACCGACTGGTAGGTGGAAACCACGACGCGCTTGATCGTGGCCTTGTCGTGCAGCGGCTTCAGCGCCACGACCATCTGCGCAGTGGAGCAGTTGGGATTGGCGATGATATTGCGCGCCTTGTAGCCATCGATGGCGTCCGGGTTCACTTCCGGCACGATCAGCGGCACGTCCGGATCCATGCGGTAGAGCGACGAGTTGTCGATCACCACGCAGCCTGCGGCAGCGGCCTTCGGCGCGTAAATCTTGGTCGGCTCGGACCCTGCGGCGAACAGCGCAATATCCCAGCCGGTGAAATCGAAGTGCTCGATGTTCTTTACTTTGAGCATTTTGCCGGTTTCGCCGAATTCAATCTCGGTCCCGGTCGAACGCGACGAAGCCACCGCTGCGATCTCGTCGCAGGGGAACTCACGCTCGGCAAGGATGTTGAGCATTTCGCGGCCGACATTTCCGGTCGCGCCGACGACGGCAACCCGGTAACCCATTTCAAGATCCTTCATGCAAATCCCGCGCGGCAAGGACGCGGCACGGGAAGCGGCCCGTTACAGGCACAGCGCGGCCATGGCAAGAGACTGCGCAAACCGCTTGCGCAAAGAGATTGTATCGCGATCGAAAATTGCCGTTTCAGCGCCACTCAGGCAACGGAATGGCCGTCACGCGGGCAAGACCGCCTCACCGTCCCCTCCCGACGCCAATGGTGCCAGCGGTTGTCCCTTGCGACGCAGGAACGGCTGGCGTTTCCAATAGGACAGTGAGCGCCAGACCCACTCCAGCGGCCCGCTTACGAAGTAGCGCAGCCAAAGATTGGCCAGCACCAGCATCAGCAGATTGAACGCGGTGGCCAGTACCATGAGGTGGAACCAGCCGAACCGCTCCCACCATCCCAGCCCCCAGGGCGCGAAGACGAACCAGATCATCACCGTGCTGGTGGTGATATAGACCGTGAAGGCCATGCGCCCCACCGCCTTGAAGGGCGCAAGCAGCAACCGCCCCGGCCGCGTCAGCAGCAGCAGATTGAACAGCCCCACATGGCCCAGCGTCACGCAGAGCCGCGCGAACTCCTCCGTGATCCAGCCGATCTTCGGCTCCAGCGTGAAGCGGAAGATTTCGTGCAGGCCCAAGGCCCGCAAGCCGCAGCCCACCGCATAGGCGCAGATCGCCATCACCAGATAGAACCGCGCCGATCGCGCACCCTGGATCACGCCCCACTTGAACAGCGCCATGCCGATGAACATCGCGCAGACCGCTTCCAGCACGCCGAAGAAAGTGCCGCTACCCGCACCGAATACCTTGTTCCACACGCCCCAGTTGTACTGCGCCATGTCCAGCGGGGTGCCGTTGAAGGCCTTGCGCTCCGCCGCGATCTTCTCCTGACGCTCCTTCGGAATGGGTTTGGAAAGATCGATCGAGTCCCGCTTCTTGCGGAACTCCTTGATTGTCTCGCTTTCTTGCTCGGTCAGCGTCCCGCCGGCCTGCTCCCTCGCCTCGATCCGGGAGGCTTCCCGCAGCATGTCCACCCGCTCGCCATAGCCCACCATTCCGCCGCCACCGGGCCAGCCGATGGCGCTGGCCAGCGCGAACAGCAGTCCCATCGCCAGCAATGCCCGCGGCGGCAGTTTGCGGAACGGGAACAGGAACAACGCGGAAAGCCCGTAGACCAGCAGGATATCGCCGATCCACAGCACCACGAAAATGTCGACGAGGCCGAACAGGATCAGCCAGAGATTACGGCGATAGAACAAGTCCGCAACCGCCACCGGATCGTCCGGCTTCATCGCCTTGGCCGTGAAGACCAACACGCCCGCGCCGAACAGGAATTCGAACAGGCCGCGCTGGGTGCCGTCCCAGAATATGCGGATCGCGGCCCAAGTCGCCTGATCGGCCGGCTCCCACGACAGCCGTCGCGGGTCCGGCATCCATGCGGAAAGGTTCGTCCCCATGAAAGGGATGTTCATGTAGAAGATGCCGAGGATCGCGATGCCCCGCAGCACATCGAGGCTCTCGATCCGCTGCCGCCCGTGCACGGGTGCAAGTTCTACCGGAACATGCGCGTCCGCCGTCGTCGCCATGGGCCCCTCCGCCAATGTTCGGCGAAGAGTGCGCTCTTGGGGCAGTCGACGTCAATTCATCAGAAATGCGTAGGCTTCGCGGAAATGCCGGGCGGATAGCGACCGCTGCCCGGCTGAGTTCCGGCCAAAGGAAAAGGGCGCCGGATCGACCGGCGCCCTTCCCGTTTTACTTATCCGCCGGCTCAGTGCGCGGTGGCGGAAGGTGCCGGAGTCTGCGGCGGAGCGGCAGCCAGTTCGTCGGCCTCGGTCCACTCGATCGCGGTAAGCGGGTCGACCAGCGCCTTGGCCAGCACTTCGTCAACGTGGCTGACCGGGATGATGTCCAGCCCCTGCTTCACGTTCTCGGGGATCTCGGCCAGATCCTTGCGGTTCTCTTCCGGGATCAGCACGGTGGTGATGCCACCGCGCAGAGCAGCCAGCAGCTTTTCCTTCAGCCCGCCGATCGGCAGCACGCGGCCACGCAGGGTGACTTCGCCGGTCATGGCGACGTCCTTGCGCACCGGCACGCCGGTCAGCGTCGAGACGATCGAGGTGACCATGCCGATACCGGCCGAAGGGCCATCCTTCGGCACCGCACCTTCGGGCAGGTGGATGTGGATGTCCTTCTTGTTGAAGACCGAAGGCTTGATACCATAGGCGGGCGAACGAGCGCGCACGAAGCTGAACGCGGTCTGGATCGACTCGTTCATCACTTCGCCCAGCTTGCCGGTCGCCTTGATCGCGCCCTTGCCGGGCACGGTCACGCTTTCGATCGTCAGCAGTTCGCCGCCCACCTCGGTCCACGCAAGGCCGGTGACGGCACCCACCTGGTGCTCTTCCTCGCCCACGCCATGGCGGAACTTCCGCACGCCGGCGAAATCGGCCAGGTTCTCGGGCGTGATCACCACTTCCTTGGCCTTGCCCTCAAGGATCTGGCGCAGCGACTTGCGCGCCAGCTTGGCGATCTCGCGCTCCAGCGTACGCACGCCGGCTTCACGGGTGTAGTAACGGATCAGGTCGCGCAGACCGTCCTGCGTCAGGGTGAATTCACCCTTCTTCAGTCCGTGCGCCTCCACCTGCTTGCGAACCAGGTGACGCTCGGCAATTTCGACCTTCTCGTCTTCGGTATAACCTTCGAGGCGGATGATCTCCATGCGGTCGAGCAACGGCTGCGGCAGGTTCAGGCTGTTCGCGGTGCAGACGAACATTACGTCCGACAGGTCGATATCCAGTTCCAGATAGTGATCCTGGAACTTGGCGTTCTGTTCGGGGTCGAGCACTTCCAGCAGCGCCGAAGCCGGATCGCCGCGGAAGTCCTGACCCAGCTTGTCGATCTCGTCGAGCAGGAACAGCGGGTTGGACTTGCCCGACTTGCGCAGGTTCGTCACGATCTTGCCCGGCAGCGAGCCGATGTAGGTGCGGCGGTGGCCGCGAATTTCGGCCTCATCACGCACGCCGCCCAGCGACTGGCGGATGAACTCGCGCCCGGTCGCCTTGGCGATCGACTTGCCGAGCGAAGTCTTGCCGACACCCGGAGGGCCGACGAGGCACAGGATCGGCCCCTTCAGCTTGTTGGTGCGCGCCTGAACGGCCAGATACTCGACGATGCGGTCCTTGACCTTGTCGAGCGCGTAGTGATCGGCATCGAGGATCGTCTGCGCTTCGGAAATGTCACGCTTCAGCTTGCTCTTCTTGCCCCAGGGCAGGCCCAGCAGCACGTCGAGGTAATTGCGCACGACGGTCGCCTCGGCGCTCATCGGCTGCATCGACTTCAGCTTCTTCAGTTCTGCGGTCGCCTTTTCGCGCGCTTCCTTGGAGAGCTTGGTCTTCTCGATCTTTTCCTGAAGCTCGGCCAGCTCATTGGCTTCCTCGCCATCGCTGCCGCCCAGCTCCGACTGGATCGCCTTGAGCTGTTCGTTCAGGTAATATTCGCGCTGGGTCTTCTCCATCTGACGCTTCACGCGGCCACGGATCTTGCGCTCCACCTGAAGGACGCCAAGTTCGCCTTCCATGAAGGAGTAGACCATCTCAAGCCGCTTCAGCGGATCGGGTTCGGACAGGACGGCCTGCTTGTCGGCCACCTTGGCCGAAAGCTGCGCGGCAACGGTATCGGCCAGACGCGCGGCATCGTCGATATCGCCAAGCTGTTCGCCGGCATCCTGCGACAGCTTCTTGTTGAGCTTCGCATATTCGCCGAACTGCTCAACCACGGAGCGCATCATCGCCGCGACTTCGGTGCCCTCGGCCGTATCGGTCTCGATCCGCTCGACTTCGGCCACCAGCATCTCGCCCTCGGCGCTCTGTTCGGCCTGAAGGCTGTTCAGGCGCGCACGCTCCTGCCCTTCGACCAGCACTCGAACGGTGCCGTCGGGCAGCTTGAGCAGTTGCAGAACGCTGGCGATCACGCCGGTATCGTAAAGGTCGTCTCGCTCGGGATCGTCACAGCCGGGGTCTAGCTGGGCGAGCAGGAAGATATCCTTCTCCCCCGCCATCGCCGCTTCCAGCGCGGCCACCGATTTCTCGCGACCGACGAAAAGCGGGACGACCATGCCGGGAAACACGACGATATCGCGCAGGGGCAGCAACGGAAGCAGGTTCAAGAGCATATCCAATTCTATACGAGCCGAAGCCCATTCGGACTCCCAGCCATTTGCGATAGATATGGGGTCAATCGCGAAACACGCAATGGAATAGCCGCGAAAGACTGTGGAAGCGCTTGCCTTTCGCCTCCACGGTAATCCCTATTGTCAGGGTAGAAATTCCGCAACGAAGGCATTGTTTCCGACAGCGCGGATGTTCCGGAAATGGGACGTTATGCCACCCTGTATCGCTGCAGCACCATCGAAAGCCGCAAAAAACACCGCCCCGGGAACGGCCCCGCAATAATCGCGGTGCATTCCCGGGGCGGTGCAAATCGCATTCAGGCTGGGAACCGCGGCACGGAATACCGCAAATCTATGGCCTCGAATCAGAACGGCAGCTTGAAGCCCGGCGGCAGGCCCATGCCCTGCTGGGCCTTGGCCAGTTCCTCGTTCGCAACCGAGTCCGCCTTGACGCGCGCGTCGTTGTAGGCAGCGGCGACAAGGTCCTCCAGCATCTGCTTCTCGCCCGGAACCATCAGGCTGTCATCGATCGCAACGCCGATGACGCGGCCCTTGGCCGAGCAGCGGATCTTGACGAGACCACCGCCCGAAAGCCCTTCGACTTCCAGCGAATCCAGCTTGTTCTGGGTCTCGCTCATCTGCTTCTGGATGGTCTCGGCGGCCTGCTGCGCCGCCTGGATCATCTCTTCCATGGACTTCATCTCAACGTCTCCAATTGCGTGCACCGCCGCCAACGGCAAGCGGGCGTTCATCCTCGATCACTTCGGCCTGCGGGAACGCGGCCTTGGTCGCCACCACCAGCGGATGCTGGTTCACCGCATCGCTATCGGCGTTTTTCCGGGCTTCGGCCAGTTCGACGAGCGTGGGCGCGCCCTCTTCGCTGACCTTGAACACTTCCCAGCGTTCGCCCGTGGCCTTGGAAAGGCTGGCGCGCAAGACCGCCGCGATATCCTCGCTGAAGCCCGGCGGCTGCGAATAGCGCAGCAGGCTGCCCCCCAATTCGACGACGCGCACCTGCATCCGCATGGTATTCGCGGTCGACAGTTCACCCGCGTGCTCCACGTCCTCGACCAGTTCTTCCCAACGCTTCGCCGTCATCGCCGGGGACGCGACCGCAGCCGGTGCAGGACCGGCGGCAGCAGCGCCGCCGTCGCTGGCCGGCGCGGCCATTGGCGCACGGGCCGCCAGATCCTCCAGCTTCTTCACCAGCGAGCCGGGATCGGGCATGTCTGCCGCGTGCATGATCCGCAACAGTGCCATCTGCACCGCCACCAGCGGATCGGGCGCCGACTTCACCTCTTCATGCCCCTTCAGCAGAAGCTGCCAGATCCGGTGAACCTGGCCTGCCTTCAGCGCCTTGGCCCAGCCCTCGATCGCGGCGCGTTCCTCGGCGGAATGGACATCGTGCGCAGAGCCGGCAACTTGTGCCACGGCCACGCGGTGCATCAGGTCCATCAGCCCGCGCAGGATCGCGATCGGCTCCACGCCCAGCGCGAACTGATGCGCCACAAGCGCCAGCAGATCCGGCCCCTTGCCGTCGAGAATCGCGGCAATGACGTTGCGCTGCACGCTCTTGTCGGACAGCCCCAGCATGTCCCGCACCGTTTCGGCGCGGACCTTGCCCTCGCCGTCCAGGTCGGCATGTGCGATCGCCTGATCGAGAATCGAAAGCCCGTCACGAACGGACCCTTCGGCGGCGGCGGCAACCATCGCCAGCGCCTCGCCCTCGGCCTCAACGCCTTCCAGCCCGCAGACCTTGGCGAAGTGCTCGGCCAGCATCGGCGCAGGAATACGCCGCAAGTCGAAACGCTGGCAGCGCGACAGCACCGTGACCGGCAGCTTGTCCACCTCGGTCGTCGCGAAGAGAAACTTCACGTGTGCCGGCGGCTCCTCAAGTGTCTTCAGCAAGGCATTGAATGCATTGCGAGAAAGCATGTGGACTTCGTCGATGATGTAGATCTTGTAGCGTGCCGAAACGGCGGCATAGCGCACCGCTTCGATAATCTCGCGCACGTCGTCGACACCGGTGTGCGAGGCGGCGTCCATTTCGATCACGTCGATATGGCGGCCTTCGGCAATCGCCTGGCACGGCTCGCACTGGCCGCAGGGATCGATGGTCGGCCCGCCCTGCCCGTCCGGGCCGATGCAGTTGAGCGCCTTGGCGATCAGGCGCGCGGTCGACGTCTTGCCGACACCGCGCACGCCGGTCATCAGGAAGGCATGGGCCAGCCGGTCACGCTTGATCGCGTTGGCCAGGGTCTGGACCATCGCCTCCTGCCCGATCAGTTCGCCGAAGCTCTGCGGCCGGTACTTGCGCGCCAGCACACGATAAGGCTGCGCGGCGGTTGCTGCAGGCGCCTTGGGAGCGGCCGGAGCAGCGGGCGCGGCAGCAGGCGCCGCAGACTCCACGGCCTTGAGTTCAGGTTCAGGTTCGGGCTCGACTGCGACAGGCTCCGGCTCTGCCACGGGCTCAGGCGCCGGTTCGGGATCACCGAACATCGACACCTGACCGGCAGCCTCCATTTCCGCCGAAGTCGGTGCGGCCTCTTCCTCGTCCCCGTCGTTCCAGGGCGGGCTGTCGCCGAACATGTCGCGTGAATCGTCCATCGCCTGCCAAACTAGGGGCTGGGGGCGGAATTGTCAGGAGGAAAGCGATTTGCTCCACAGCCGCGCACAAAAAATGCCGCGTTCCGGCGGCATGGGCCCCACTGAGGGGGGTGTTTTGCAATGTTAGCTGAAGGAGCCGGGCGACCCGCCGCAATCCGTTGTGGCTGCTTCCTTCCGGACCTGACCAAGTTGGCGAACGCAAACGTCCACCCGACTCCCGGGCGGGCATATGGCGGTGCGTTTCAGGTTTGTCCAGCCCCGGGATGCAGGAAAATCGCGCGCGACCGCCTTCGCCCAAAACGGCATCGGCCCGCGTTTCCATGGGCGGAAACGCGGGCCGATTGCTGCGAAAACGAGCGCCCTCAGGCGCGTGCGATCAACGGAAGTTGTCGGCGTAGGCCTGGATCTTCAGGCGGCGCGGCGGCGTGGCGTGCACTTCCGCTTCGATACCGTAGCGCTCGGCATAGGCCTTGGCCTCTTCCACGGTCGGGAACTTAAGCGTCACCTGCTGCTGGGTGTCGCCGGAACCGGCCCAGCCCATCAGCGGGTCAGGCTTCTTCGCCTCTGCCGGGACGAATTCGAGGATCCACTGATCCAGCATTGCCTTGCCGGACTGCATGGCGTTCTTCGGGCGCTGATAGATGCGTGCACTCATGGGAATGCGCTTTGCCGTCGAATTGGGGAGAGAATCAAGCGCAAATCATTTGCCGCGCGATGCTTCGAATGCATTTCTGGTCTTCAGGCTGGGATCCTCGGTCCACGGCTCGTCCGGCCAGCGGTGTCGGGGGTAGCGGCCCTTCATGTCGCGCTGCACATCCCGCCACGATCCCCGCCAGAATCCCGGTAGATCGCGCGTGGTCTGGATCGGGCGACCAGCCGGCGAGGTCAGCTTCAGCAGAAGCGGCTGCGGCGGTTGGCCGAAGCTTGGGTGTCGATCCAGCCCGAATAACGCCTGCACGCGCACTTCCACGCTAGGGCCGCCCTCATCCTCATAATCGATGGCGTGGCTGCTCCCGGCAGGACTGCGGAATTCCGGCGGGGCCAGCTTTTCCAGCTTCTGCTGATCGTCCCAGGTCATACGGTTGCGCAGCGCATCACCCAGTGCAGCCTTGTCGATCGCATCGAGCCGGCGGCCCAGCAGCGGGCCCAGCCAGTCGTCGAGATCGGCCAGCAGTGATTCTTCGGACAGCGCCTCGATCCCGGCATAGCGTGCCCGCCGCAGCAGGGCCTGGGCGCCCTTGCCGAATGGTACGAGGTCCAGCCCCTTCTCACGCACGCGCTCCAATAGAAACGCCGCGATCGCCGCCGGATCGGGCGCAGGATCGGGGCCGGAAGCCAGCGTGATCGCACCGATCCGCCGTTCCAGGCGCGCTTCCACCCGCCCTTCCGATTCGTTCCACCGCAGGATCGAGCGCCGCTCGATCCGGTCGGACAGCCATTGCTCGACTTCGCTCGATTCGAGCATCGCGCCCGACAGGATGCGCGCGCCGCGCGCCTGCCCTTGCGCATCGCCGATCACCATCCATTCGCGCGTGGCCAGGGGCGATGCCGGATCGAGCACATAGCCCCTGCCCCCCGCAGACAGCCAGTTCTCGCCATTCGCGTCGCGTCGTCGCGCCAGCATGTCCGGGCGCCCCAGTGCCAGCAGCACGCCGGCGGGCACATCTTCGCCTTGGTCCGGCGCCTCTACCAATGCACGTGCGCGCTTCGCCCAGCCCGCCGCCAGCTTGCGCGACGATTCCGCGCGCGGCGCACGGTCGGCATTCCAGCGTGACAGACGTTGCGACAGGTCTTCGCTCCGCCCGCCCAGCCCGCGCTCCTGCAAAAGCAGCGCCAGCTTCGCCGCCGGGCCGGCCGCACCCAATTCCACCGCATGGAGAATCATCGCCGCTTGCGCCGGATCCATCGGCAGACTGGCAACCTTGCGGCCGAAATCGGTGATCCGCCCTTCGCCATCCAGCGCGCCCAGTGCTTCCAACTGACGTTGTGCCGCATCCAGTGCAGGCGCCGCCGGCGAATCGAGCCAGGCCATTGCCGCCGGATCGCCCGCCCCCCACTGCGCCAATGAGAGCGTCAGCGGCGCCAGATCGCTGGTCAGCATCTCCGGCGGATCGAATTCCGGCCGCCCCGGATGCGCGGCCTCTTCCCACAGGCGATAGGCAACGCCCGGCCCCTGACGCGCGGCGCGGCCCGCTCGCTGTGCCGCCGAAGCACGGCTGGCGCGATGGGTAACCAGCCGAGTAACGCCCGCGGCCTTGTCGAACTCCGCCCGGCGCGAAAGGCCGGCGTCGACGACCACCGACACTCCATCCAGCGTCAGCGAGGTTTCGGCAATCGCCGTGGCCAGCACGATGCGCCGGCGCCCCTCTCCGTCACGGCGAATCGCCGCGCGCTGGGCGGCGGGTTCGCACTGACCATGGAGCGGCAGGACAAGCGCCTGCGGAAGCCGTTCCGCCAGCCTTTCCGCCACGCGATCGATTTCGCGCACGCCGGGCAGGAAGGCCAGGATGTCCCCTTCCTGCTCTCGCCATGCGGTGAGCACGGCAGAGGCAACAGACTCTTCGATGCGCAGATCCGGCGATCCACCCAGCCAACGAAACGTGAGCGGCCAGGCCTTGCCCTCGCTCTCGATCACCGGAGTCGCCTCGCCCAAAAGGCGGGCAAAGCGGGTGCCGTCGATCGTTGCCGACATGACGACGATCCGCACATCCTCGCGCAGCACTTCCCCCGCCTCGACGGCAAGGGCCAGGCCCAGATCGCTGTCCAGATGGCGCTCGTGCGCTTCGTCGAACAGCACGGCCGAAACACCCGACAGCTCCGGATCGGCCAGGATCGTGGCGACGAAGATCGCCTCCGTCATCACCACCACCCGCGTGCGGGCAGACCGTTTGATGTCCAGACGGGTGACATAGCCGATGGTCTCGCCCGCCTGTTCGCCCAGTTGCGCGGCCATGCGCTCTGCAGCGGCACGCGCGGCGACGCGGCGGGGTGAAAGCAGGATGACGTTGCCCGTGCACCAGGGTTCCGCCAGCAGCGCCGGGGCCAAAGCGGTTGTCTTGCCCGCGCCGGGCGGCGCGATCAGCACCGCGCGTGGCCCGGCACGCAGTGCGGCCAGCAAGTCGGGAAGCACGGAATGGATCGGAAGCTCGCTCACCCGCGCTTCCTTAGGAGTCATTCGTTCGCTTCGCCACCCCACCGCTGCCCAAGGCAGGCCTCAGGCAGATATCGCCGTTCCGGAGGAAATTATTTCCGCCATCCACTCTTCCTCAACGATTGATAACTAACCGTGGCTGTCGGAGTTCATGACGTTGCAAGAAGCCGAACACGCCCCGACCAAGTCCTATCGCGCCGGCCATTTCCCATTGCCGGTGGCGCAATACTTGCGCCTGCGCGAACGTATTCCGCCGCTTTACGGCCTGCTTTCGGTTAATGCCGGAATCCTGGCCTATACGCATCGCGCCCTGGCGCCGGGATACCTGACGCTCACCATTCCAGCGATTCTGATCGCACTTTCGCTCGTCCGCATGATCGCATGGATACGGCCGACGACCGCCGCCGATTTCGATTGCGATACCGCCCAGTACCGGATGCGGCGCACGACATGGCTGGCCGTGATCATCTCGCTGGCCTTCGTGGCCTGGGCGCTGGCGCTGGACCAGTACGGCGGTCCCTACGAACATGGCCATGTCGCCACGTTCGTTGCGGTGACGGTGCTGGGCTGCGTGTTCTGCCTGACATTCCTGCCGACCGCCGCGCTGCTGATCTGCGTGACGGTACTGAGCATCTTTCTGGTCTACAGCGTCCTGATGGGGCCGCTCGTACGCGTGGCCATCGCGGTGAACATCACGCTGGTCACGCTGGTGATCCTGAAGATCCTGCGCGACACATACGATTCGTTCGTCGCTCTGGAGACCACGCAGCGGGCCCTTGCCAGCGAACGGCGGCAGGCGCAGGCGCTGGGGGCGGAAAATGCCCGTCTGGCCGAAACCGACGCGCTGACGGGCCTGCCCAACCGCCGCCATTTCTTCGGCTGCCTGGAATCGATGCTGACCCAGACACGGGGCGATGAGGTGTTCTACGTCGGCCTGATCGATCTGGACCGCTTCAAGCCGGTCAACGACACGTACGGCCACGCCCAGGGCGATCGCCTGCTGCAAGTGTTGGGCGAACGCATGTTGGCGCAATGCCCGGAAAACGCCGTGATCGCGCGTCTTGGCGGCGACGAGTTCGGCCTGATCGTCAAGGGCGGATGGGAAGAGGCGGAAGCCGCCGCCCAGGCGTTCTGCGCGGAAATCCGCAGGCCGGCACGCATCGGCGACATCGTCGTGGCCGTGGGCTGCTCTGCCGGTCTGGCCGACTATCCCGCCAGCGGCCGCAGCGCCCATGAACTGTTCGACCGGGCCGACTTCGCGCTCTATCACGCCAAGAACGAGAAGCGCGGCCAATGCGTGCGCTTCTCCAGCGAGCTGGAGCGGATGATCCGCACGGAACAGGCGCTGGACGCGGCGCTGCAGACGGCCGATCTCTCGCGCGAACTCTCGATGGTGTATCAGCCGATCGTCGCCACCGAAAACCGCATGCCGATGGGCGTGGAATGCCTTGCCCGCTGGACGTCGCCCACGCTGGGCGCGGTTGCCCCCGAAATGCTGATCGCATCCGCCGAACGCATCGGCCGTGCGCGCGAAGTGACCCTGGCCCTGTTCCTGCAGGCCTTGGCCGCGCTCACCAGCCTGCCCGATTCGATGCACGTCTGCTTCAATTTGTCCGGTCAGGACATTGCCGATGCCGAAACGGTGGCCGCCCTGATCGCCCTGATCGAGCGTTCGGGCGGATCGCCCACGCGCCTGATCTTCGAGATCACTGAAACTTCGCTGATCGCCAAGTTCGACAGCGCGCGTGACGCATTGGAAGGCCTGCGCGAAATCGGCGCCCGCATCGCGCTGGACGATTTCGGCACCGGCTATTCCAGCCTTTCCTCGCTGCACCAGCTTCCGCTGGACATGGTGAAGATCGATCGCAGCTTCGCCCCGCGCCTGGACGAAACGCGCGGACGCCGCCTGATCGCGGCAATCCGCAATCTTGCCCGTTCGCTGTCGCTGGATTGCGTGATCGAAGGGATCGAGACTGAAGAACAGATGCTAAGCGCGCGCATCGCCGGCTTCACGCTGGCGCAGGGCTATCACCTTGGCATGCCGATGCCGCTAGCCGATCTGCTCGACCGTCACGGTGCCCAGCAGCGCGGCAACACCTTCAGCGTCGCCTGAAGCCGGATCAGAGAGAGATGCCGCGCACGCCGTAAGTGATGCGGATCCGCACCCAGCTGCCGATCTGCGGCTTGCCGTTGATCCGCGGCGGCTGCACCTCGAACTGCCAGGCGGCATTGAAGACCGCGCGGCCAAACCCCGATCCGCGCGGCGATTCGCCCAGGATTTGGCAATTGTCCACCTTGTAGTGCGGCAGGGTCTGGCAGGCGATCTCTCCCCACCCGGTCTGCGGGCCATGGCTGGGCAGGTAGCCGGCAAGCTGCGCGTCGGTCGGCTCCTTGAACCATGCGGCATTGTAGAGCACGACGCCGCCCGGCCCTTCACCGGGACCATAGACGCCGCCCGAACCACCGGCCGCCTGATCACCCGAAGCGGAAGAATCGCCCTTCATCTTGCCGATATCGGTGGCGGCAAAATCGTTGCTGGACATGTGCAGGAACGTGAATGCCTGCTTTTGCGCAGCTGCCGGTTTCTCCACCGGCTTGTCCGGCGCGACGACCGGGACAGTGGCCTTGTGCTCGGTATGTTTGGCCTGCTGCTGCTTGGGCTGCTGTGGCGCATCGCCGCCCTGTTCCTTGTCGTGATCGACGACATCGAATGTCGTCAGCGCCGAAGTCTTCTTGATAATCGCCGGGACAAGCCCCGTCTGGGTGATCGCCAGCAATAGCGCGATCACCAGAATGGCTGCTGAAAGCAGCGACGAGATTAGGCGCTGGCGCGGCGACCCGGGCTGATAGCCGGTGGGCGCCAGCTCGGATTCGGTGGGCATCACGCGGTCTGGATAGACGCGGGGAAGGTGCGCGGCAATTGCAGGCTTGTTGCCGTTTTATTGCGCCGCCGATGTGTTGCCGGAATGGCGCAGGCGTGGCGATTCAGCCGCTCAGGCCCAGGAACTTGAAAGGCGCATGTTGCACGAATTCGCCGGACACCTCGCCAGAGAACGTGTGGTCCTGATTAGTGCCGAGATCCAGCGTCTTCACCTTCCCGGTTTCCTTGGAGAAATCGATCTTCTTCAGGTCCACCCAGAACGTGTTCGGGGTCAGCGCCGATTCGAAGAAATAGAGCTGGCGTTTGTGATCGAACACCGTGCGCCACCGGGTTGAGGAGATGTTCGGCTGATCCGGCGTGTTGATGCCATAGGGAACCGAGGCATTGCGGATGACCGAAAACACACTGGCCAGCGCCTTGTTCGGATCCTCATCCTTGGGAATCGCGTTGATGTAGAACAGCGCGCGAGCGAATCGGTCGGACGCGCGATTGGTACCGGGCAGCATCACCGTGCCGCCGATCTGCTGCCAATAGCTGGCCAAGGCCAGTTGATCGTCGAAATGCGGCGAGTTGGTCATGACCTGATATTGCCGGCCATGGTGGATCACCTGCTTGCCGGCGATGTATTCGACGATGGCGCTGTCCCCCGTGGCGTCGGACATCGACAGATGCAGCGTCGTCAGCCGATCCTCTCCGGGCACATTGTCGGTAACGATCGTGAACGGCTCTTTCTCAAGCGCGGCCACCGCCTCGTTCACCGTCGCGAAGTTGTCGAGCATGTATTGCGCCCAGGCGGCAATCGTCAGGCCCGGCTTTCCCTTCCCGTCGAAGTGCGGATATTCGGATTCCGCCAGCCAGAGCACATTGGCCTCCAGCCCTTTCTCGTTGACGCCGTCGGTTGTGGAAACATCGTAACCGCTGACGATCACGCTGCCGTATTTCGACGTCCACTTGATCGAATTGGGCCCCGCCTCTCCGCTGCGGGCAATTCCGCGCGGGAGGACCCAGAGATTGCTCAGGATATCACTCTTCCAGTCCATCGAGCGGGCGGTGATCACGTTGTCGTTCGGGCCGAGGTAGACGGCGCGCGTGCAGGCATCCGCCGTGGCGCCGGCCATGAGCAGCACCGGAAGCGCCAGCGCGCCCACCGCGCGAAGGGACCGTATCGGGTTCGAAAGCGTCTTCAGGCGGGTCTGCAAGAGCATGGGGGAAAGCTCCTTCTCATGAAAAGCGCGGGGAAATTCAGAAGAACATCGACAGCCCCAGCAAGGGACCACGCTGCTGCATGTGCCAGATGAAGCGGCCGCGGCCGGTGAAGTCTTCCTGGTCGTAGTCTTCGTAGATGAAGCGATAGCCGGCGCGCAGGATCGTGCGCTGTCCGAAGAGATGCGTGCGGTAGCCCAGCAGCGCCACTGCGTTCACGCTGATGTCAGCCCCCGCCCCGAACCCGCCGGCATCCCCTTGGACGAAGAGATTCCACCGCCCGGACAAGTCCGCATTGACGCGCAGGCCCACGAAGGGATCGACCCAGTTGGCGCCTTTCGACGTTTGCAAGGCCAGCGGATCCACATTCGCACTGGCTTTCAGGTCGGTCCAGCGCAGGCCGGCAGTGGGCTCGAACGAGACGGTACGCGGCACGCCGAATGCCGTCTGGCCCGAAAGCGGGATGCTCCACGCCTTGTAATAGAAGCCACCCGCCACGCGCGTGGTGTGGATGGATAGGTCGACCGGCAACGAAAGCACCTGCTCGGTCTGCGATGTCTGCACGTGCTGGGCGTCGATATAGCCGCCCCAACGGCCGCTGATGAATTCGACATTGCCCATCGCGGCCAGGTCGAGGTGCTTGAAGATGTCACCGAAGGGCAGATGCGCGTTGCCTTGAAGGCCCGCGAGGCCAAGATCGCCGCCTAGCGAAGCACCCCAGACATAGGGGCTGACGATGATCGTCCAGTGGGTGCCCTTGCGCCCGGGCAGGGACGCGGTCGTGGCCGGATCGGGAGTGACCGAACCGTCATCCTGCCCGATACTCTCGGCAGCAACGCCGACATCGACGGCGGGTAGCGCCGCATCGACAGGCGATGTCAGATCGTCATGGGCCTGTGCCGAAGGTGACAGCGAAACGGTCGCACCCGCGGCAACCGAGGGTAGCAGAACACAACGCAGCCAGCCCATCGACGTCTCCCTCACAGGAATACGTAATGGCGCGAAGGCTAACTATCTTTCCCCCAAGTATCAACCAAATAGACTGGCGAATTTCTTGAAGGAATTGGACAGAAGCGTCGTAAAAGCGTGTGAGAGACAGTCCGGCGCGAGGGCCGAAGCCCCCTGCCCGCTCCCGCCTCAGTAGCGGCGCGCCACCGCGAACTCGACCGCCTCGCACATGGCATCGCGCGCGGCGCCGGCGGGGAAGATCGACAGCGCATCGATGGCACGCTGCGCATAGAGCCGCGCCCGTTCGCGCGTCGCTTCCACGCAACCGTGGCGGTTGATCAGCTCCACCGCGTGAGCCAGATCTTCATCCTCGGTACGGAAACCGGCGATGGCCTCTTCCCAGAACTTGCGCTCTTCGGCGGTGCCACGTGCGTAGGCCAGGATGACAGGCAACGTCATCTTGCCTTCGCGGAAGTCGTCACCCTTGTCCTTGCCGGATTCGGACGCTTCCGAATCGTAGTCGATCGCATCGTCCACCAGCTGGAAGGCGATGCCCAGATTGCGACCGTAGGAATCGAGCGCCAGTTCCTCCGCCTCGGTCTTTTCGGCAACGATGGCCGAAATCCGCGTGGCGGCTGCGAACAGTGCGGCGGTCTTGGACCCGATGATCTGGAGGTAATGTTCCTCGCTCGTCTCGATCCGGCGCTGCGCGGTCAACTGGTCGACCTCACCCTCGGCAATGATCGAGCTGGCCTTGGAGAAGATCTTCAGGACCTTCAGGCTGCCATCCTCGACCATCAGTTCGAAGGCGCGGGTGAACAGGAAATCGCCCACCAACACGGTTGCCGGATTGCCGAACACGATGTTTGCTGCGGCCTTGCCACGGCGCATATCGGAACCATCCACCACATCATCATGCAGCAGCGTGGCCGTGTGCAGGAACTCCACCGCAGCCGCCAGCCGGTGATGGCGCGCGCCCTGATAGCCGCACAGCTCTGCCGCGGCGACCATCAGCATCGGGCGCATACGCTTGCCACCACCAGAAATCAGGTGGCCGGCCAGGGCCGGGATCAGCGGGATCTCGCTTTGCATGCGGTCCAGAATGACCGCATTGACGCTGTTCATGCCCGGCGCGGTCAGCGCCAGCATGGGGGCCAGGGAAGGCTGCGATCCGCGCGTGCGCAGGGGAATGACATCGGCACTCATCGTTCCGGCGCATTGCGCGTTTGCAGGCATTTAGGCAAGAGCGAATGCCACGATGTGGGCAAACGATCGGATTGCCCCCATATCGGCGGGCGGGCTGGAACCTGCCGCCAAGCCGTGCTAGCGGACCGATCCGATGACCGAGACCACGCCCGCAACCGATCCCGTACTGGCTTCCTTCCGCGCCAGCATCGACAATATCGATGCCGCGCTGATCCACATGCTTGCCGAACGATTTCGGATCACGCAGGCCGTCGGCGCCTACAAGGCCGAGAGGGACCTGCCCGCTTCGGACCCGGGGCGTGAGGAACGCCAGATCGTGCGCCTGCGCAAGCTGGCCGAAGAAGCACACCTCGACCCCGATTTCGGCGAGAAGTTCATCCGCTTCATCATCGATGAAGTGATCCGCCATCACGAGCGCGCGAAGGCGGGCTGATCGGTCCGGCGTTTCCGCCGTTCCTTCCATGCATTCTGGTATCGAGCGGGATGGCGCCTTACGCGTCCACCCCGCCCCGATCGCTCAGTCTTCGACGAGGTCCTGAAGGCGCGTCATCAGCGCCTGGATGCGCGTGGCCGCTTCGGCGAAAGTCTCAAGGTCTTCCTTGTTGCCGTCCTCGCGCGCTTCCTTGGCGGCTTCGACGTAGCCTTCCAGATCGGCTTCCAGAGCATCGACGATCATTTCGATCTCATCAGGCGACAGCGTGATCGTAACGGAATCGGTCATTAGGGGGGTCTCCTCGATAAATTACGCCCGGGCCATGGGGGCGAACGGCCGCTTCCGCAACAGCCACCGACGCCGGTTCCACCGGATTTTGCGCCCGGATTATGTCAGGCGAGAGATAGGCAGCCGCTTCAGGCGATGGCGCGGGGCAGGCACAGCCTGACCAGCAAACCGCCCAAGTCCTCGCTCTCGTGCAGTTCCACGGTTCCGCCGTAGATTTCCACAACGTCGCGCACGATGGCCAGGCCCAGCCCGGTGCCCGGCTTGCCGGTATCCAGTCGGGCACCGCGATCGAATATCCGGATGCGCTCCGCCTTGGGAATGCCCATGCCGTCATCCTCGATCCACACTTCGCACAGGCGCGAATCACGAACCGGATCGACCGTCACGAAGACGCTGCCGCCGCCGTACTTTGCCGCATTCTCGATCAGGTTGCCGAGAATTTCCTCAAGGTCCTGCTTTTCCAGCGCCACCACGACATCGTGATTGCCGTCCAGATCGAATCGCGTCTGGTCGTAAAGCCGCTCCACCGCGCGCAGCACGGCTTCAAGACTGGGCCATACATCGGCGCGCGACTGCCCGACGGCGCGGCGCCCCACCGCCCTCGCCCGTGCCAGGTGGTGATCGACCTGCCGACGCATCACCGCCGCCTCGCGAATGACGGTATCGGCAAGATCGGGCGCCTGAGCCGTCGCCGCATTCATCACCACGGTCAGCGGCGTCTTCAGCGCATGGGCCAGATTGCCCGCATGCGTGCGTGCTTCCTCGGCCTGCCGCTCGTTATGGGCCAGCAGCGCGTTCAGTTCTTCCACCAGCGGCTCCACCTCGCGCGGGAGGGGATCGTTGACCCGGGCCGATCCGGTGGTGCGCAGCTTCTGGATGGCGCGCCGCACGTGGCGCAGCGGGAACAGGCCGTACCAGGTCTGCATTCCCGCCATCAGCAGCAGGCCGAACCCCAGCGCCACGAAGCTGTAGACCAGGATGGCGCGGATCATTTTGATCTGCTCGTTCAGGTCGGCACGGCTGGCGGCGACGGTGAACATCCACTTGGTATTGCTGCCCGGCAGGATGATGGACCGCTCCATCACGCGCAGCGGTTCACCTGCGAACTGGTCCGAATCGTAGACATGCGGCTGCGCATCGAAGTGATCGGCTGGCACGTCCAGACTGCGATCCCACAGCGAGCGTGAGGGGAAATCCTCATGCCCCTTGCCGCGAATCTGCCAGTAGAGGCCCGAATTCGGCTCAAGGAAGCGCTGGTCGCCCAGCGGGCGGTTGAAGAACACCTCGCCATCAGGCCCGATCTCCGCCGAACCGATCATGCCGGTGAGCATATAGCCCAGTTGCTCGTCGTAATTGCGGGTGACGAGCCCGGCCAAGGTGTGGTCCAGCGCCAACCCGCCGACCAGCAGGAGGATCGAGATCCAGCCTGCCGCGATCAGCATCATGCGCCGGGCGAGCGAGCCCGTGGAACCATCCTGCGGGAAATGCCCGCGCGAACCTTCGGCCACGGGCTCGGCAGCGGCTTCCACCGCCGCGTCAGCCACGCGAACCTCAGCCGCGGCCGGGTTCTGCGGGATCGTCGAGGCTGTAGCCAAGGCCACGGATCGTCGTGATGACATCGGCACCCAGCTTCTTGCGGATGCGGGTGACGAAGACCTCGATCGTGTTCGAATCGCGGTCGAAATCCTGATCGTAGATGTGCTCGATCAGTTCGGTGCGGCTGACCACCTTGCCCTTGTGGTGCATCAGGTAGGACAGCAGCTTGTATTCCTGCGCGGTCATCTTCACCGGCTCGCCCGCCAGCGTGACGCGGCCCGATCGCGTGTCGAGACGCACATCGCCGGCAGTCAGTTCGCTGGAAGTATTGCCCGAGGCGCGGCGGATCAGCGCGCGCAGGCGGGCGATCAGTTCCTCGGTCTGGAACGGCTTGGCCAGATAGTCGTCGGCGCCGGCATCGAGCCCGGCCACCTTGTCCGACCAGGAATCGCGCGCGGTCAGCACCAGTACCGGGAAATCGCGCCCTTCGCGGCGCCACATGCCCAGCACGGTAAGGCCGTCGATCTCGGGCAGGCCAAGGTCCAGGATCACCGCGTCGTAATCTTCGGTGGAACCAAGGAAATGCCCGTCCTCGCCATCCGTCGAAAGGTCGACGGCGTAGCCGGTCTGTTCGAGCGTGGTCTTGAGCTGGTTGCCGAGCGTGGGTTCATCCTCGACGATCAGGATGCGCAAATCGGTCTCTCCCTCGATGAGGTAACTTAAAATGAACGAAGCAAATGGGATGAAAGCCCGAAAGCGTCAAGCGATCCCGCCGGCCGGCGAAATGTAAAGGGCGAAATGCCCATGCCGGACCGTGCAGGGCCGCTCGTTCAGCGGGATTGCCCGATCACCCGGCCGGTGCGGGCATCGACATCGACGAAATATACCTTTCCGTTCTGGATGAACTTCAGCCGATAGGCCATCGCGGCCGGATCGTAGTCCGGCCCCAGGTACTGCATCCCGCCCATGCGCGGCAGCACCAACTGCTCGATCTGGCGGATCGAGAGGATATTGCCGGCCTTGCGCTCGCGGCGCGCCTCACCCTGATCGCCGCCCGGATCGGCGGCGTGGGCGCAAAGCGTGGGCGCCACCAACGCAAACGCAGCAACGAGGACTGAGCCCGGTATCGCAAGGATGGAGACGAAGCGTTTCATAATGATCTGGGTGCCTAAGCACCGGGGCTTGAACAAGTCCTGAATGTGGCGGGAAGGCGGCACCGGCTGAAATGTGTTGCACGAATCCCACGCTTATCTTGCAACCTCCGGCCCCAGAGGCCGCTTGCCAGCCCCCCGCCCCTGCCTGTAGGGCGCCTGCATCATGGCAATTGCACCGATCCTAAGCTGGGAGGGCCTCGGCCTCATCCAGGGCTCCGGCTGGCTCTTCAAAGACCTCGACATCAACATCGCCCCGCGCGACCGGCTGGCCCTGATCGGCCGCAACGGCGCGGGCAAGACCACGCTGCTGAAGCTGATCGCCGGCACCGTGGATGCGGACAAGGGCACTCGATCCGTCCAGCCCGGCACCCGCGTGGTGACGCTGGAGCAGGATCCGTTCTTCACCGGCTTCGACACCCTGCTGGATTTCGCGATCCACGGCGACGATGCGCCACCGCGCCACGAAGTGGAGGCCATTGCCGACCAACTGGGCGTGGACCTTTCGCGTGAGGCCAAGAGCGCGTCGGGCGGTGAGCGTCGGCGCGCCGCGCTATGCCGCGCCCTCGCCTCGGAACCCGACCTGCTGCTGCTGGACGAGCCGACCAACCACTTGGATCTTGCTGCGATCGATTGGCTGGAATCCTGGCTGCAGCGCTACAACGGCGCCTTCGTGGTGATCAGCCACGACCGTACGTTCCTGACGCGCCTGACCAATGCCACGCTCTGGCTCGATCGTGGCGGCCTGCGCCGCCGCGATATCGGCTTCGGCGGGTACGAGGCCTGGGAAGACGAAGTCTACGCAGAGGAAGCGCGCGCTGCTGCCAAGCTGGACGCCAAGCTGAAGATCGAGGCGCACTGGCTGGAACGCGGCGTCACCGCGCGGCGCAAGCGCAACCAGGGCCGCCTTGCCAAGCTTTGGGAAATGCGCGCCCAGCGCGCCTCGATGATGGGCCCGCAAGGTGCGGCCAAGCTGGCCGTGGTTGCGGATGACAGCAAGACCAAGTCGGTGATCGTTGCCGAGCATGTCACGAAGAAATTCGGGGACCGGACGATCATCAAGGATTTCAACTTGCGCATCCAGCGCGGCGACCGCATCGGCGTGGTCGGCGCCAACGGTTCGGGCAAGACCACGCTCCTGAAGCTCCTGATGGGTGAAATCCAGCCCGATCAGGGCACGGTGACCCGCGCGGCGACGCTGGACGCCACCGTCATCGATCAGCAGCGCAGCCGGATGAACCCGGAAATGCGCATCCGCGACGTGCTGGCAGAGGGCGGCGACTGGATCGACGTGGTCGGCGTGCGCAAGCATATCCAAGGCTATCTCAAGGACTTCCTGTTCGATCCCGGCCTTGTCGAAGCGAAAGTCGGCACGCTTTCGGGCGGGGAACGCTCGCGCCTGCTGTTCGCTCGCGAGTTTGCCCGCACCTCCAACCTGCTGGTGCTGGACGAGCCGACCAACGACCTCGACCTCGAAACGCTGGACCTGCTGCAGGAAGTGATCGCGGACTACGACGGCACCGTGCTGATCGTCAGCCACGATCGTGACTTCCTGGATCGCACCGTCAACGTCACGCTGGGCCTCGACGGTTCGGGCCATATCGACGTGATCGCGGGTGGCTATGCCGACTGGGAAGCCAAGCGCCGTCAGCGCACCAGCGCGGGCAAGAAGGCCAAGGCCGAAGGAGCGGCTCCGCCCCCTCCCCCGCCGCCGAAGAAGGGCAAGCTGTCCTACAAGGACCAGCGCGACTACGAACTGCTGCCCAAGAAGATCGAGGAACTGGAAGCGGCCATCGTGCGCGACGAAGCGACGCTGGCGGATCCGGCGCTCTACACCCGCGATCCCGGCAAGTTCGCCAGCCTCACCGCCGCCATCGACAAGGCGCGGGGCGAGAAGGACGCGGCCGAGGAACGCTGGCTGGAACTGGCCGAACAGGTAGAGGGATAAGCGTCAGGACGCCTTCGCGGCGTCCTGAACATCCCCTTGCGGATCCCCGGTGACGGGATTGCCATCCAGCACCGCGCGCCAGAAACGCACCAGATTCTGTGCGTTCACGCCCCACGAGAAGCGGGAGACATTGGCCGAAACCTGCTCCTGATCGGGCGGCTCGGCCAGAATCTCGCGCACGGCATTGGCAATGGCGTCCGGCGTCCGCTCTGCCAGACGACCTGCACTGGGATTCTGCACCACTTCGCGCGCACCACCGATATCGGGGATGACGATCGGCGTGCCGCAGGCCAGCCCCTCGATCCAGACATTGGCAAGCCCCTCGCTGGCCGAGGGCAGCACCAGCACATCGGCGGCGCAAAGCAGGTGCGGCAACAGATCATGCCCGACCTGCCCCAGAAACTGCACCCGATCCGCTACACCTAGAGAGCGCGCCAAGGCGCGCAGGGCGCGCTCGTCTTCACCCACGCCGGCCAGGGCCAGCCGCACGCCGGGCAATTGGGCCAGCGCCTCGATCACCAGCCGCTGCCCTTTGCGGGGAATCAGCGAGCCGGGGGTTACGAGCAACGGCCCCTCGGACCAGACGCCCAGGTCGGGCAAGGCCGATACCAGCGCGCGCGCCGCCCCGCGTTCGATCGGGTGGAACCGCTCACGATCCAGGCCGGTGTAATGCACGGCAATGCGGTCCGCCGGCATGCCCAGCGCGATCATGTCCGTGCGCAGCGCCTCGCTCACCGCCAGCAATCCGGCCGCCTGATGCGCAGCGGCCAGCATCTGCTTCAACGCCGCAGGGCGCTGCCCCCAGTAGTGAATATCCGCACCGCGCGACTTGATGGTCAGTGGCAGGCCCAGTTCGCGCGCCACGATCCCAGCGGCGGGGCCATCAGGGAAAAAGAACTGCGCATCGACCAGATCGAACGGCTGTTCCGCATGAAGCTGGCGGGCCAGCGGCAGTACCGCCTTGGCAATCCGGTGCGGATTGCTGTCTCCGCCGATTTTCGGGATCAGCGTGAATTTGGGATAGAGCACTTCGATGCCCGATGCATCGCTCGCTTCCGGCAGCGCGCCCAGCGCGTCGTAGGGCTTGCGCCGGGACAACGGCCAGGGCGGAACGCCGACCGGGCTGACCATCACAAGGTCCACCGCGCAATTGGCGACAACCGCACGCATCTGGTTGCCCACGAAGATGCCGAAGGACGGCCTGGCGGGATTGGGAAATAGCGTGGCAATCGAGAGAACGCGCATGACGTGCCTTTACGCGGGAGAAGTTAGAGCTTTCTGACCAGCATCTCCGCAACCGCCAGCCATTGCGGATGTTCCACCGCAACTTGCGCGCGAGCGGCTGCCGGAGGCGACAGCACGACGCCCTCCCCGCCGCAATCGATCAGTCGGCCGAATGCGAAGCGACCGGCCGGGCGCGGCACCAGCACATCGCGATTGAGCAGTCGCGCCGCCTGCGCGGGGGGATATTGCCGCATCCATACCTGGTCCCCTGCGCGATACTCACCCGAAGATGCCTCCACATCCAGCACCAGCCATGGCGCATCGGCAGCAAGTTCGCTGGGCAGCACGGCCTCGCGCCGGGCGTGCGGCGCCTCCGCCCCGGCATCGGTCAGCACCGCCACGATCATCGCCGGCTCGCGCGTTTCGCTGCGCAGCAGAAGCTCCGGATCGACCTCCAGAGCGGCGGCGATCCGGTTCATCCAGCCCAGCGACAGCGTGCGCATTCCTGTCTCCAGCCGCCCGATGGTCTGCGCCGTCGTCGCAGGTCGGCAAGCGGCGGCCACATCGACCAGCGTCAGCCCCTTCTGCTGGCGAATGTCGCGGATGCGATTGATCAAGCGGGCCTCCGGAATAACCAATTAGGTTTCTTCTTTCCTACATGCGATCCGTTTTGGCAAGTTTCGCGCGTACATAAGGGAGGCATCGATGAAGCAACATCTGGTCCAACGCGAACTGACTTGCGAAGGCATCGCCCCCATCGGTGGCGGTACCGGCGCGGGTGGCGGGGCCGCCAATGGGGCCAGCGGCAAGGCGCGCCGTCGTCGCACGGTGACGGTCAACGCCGCCGAGTCCGCCCTCTCCTGGCTGCATGCGCGCGGTCACTTGAGCGATCGCCGCTTCGCCGCCGGCGAACTGCTGCGCGCCGACTGGGAACGCGCCCAACTCGCCCCGCGCGTGACGATGCGGTGGGAGCCGGTGCGAATCGGCGGCGGCTCCGGCGCGGATCTGACTCCGGGCGAACGTCAGATCGCCGCCAAGGCGCGGTTCGACGGTGCCGTCGCGACGGCGGGGCCCGGCCTTGAAGATGTGCTGTGGCGCGTGGTCTGCGCGGGCGAAACGCTTCCCCTCGCCGAAAAGGCGCTGGGCTGGCCGGTTCGCAGTGGAAAGCTGGTCTTGGGTCTCGCACTCGATCGGGTGGCGGACTTCTACCGGCTTGCGAAGTAACGCCCCGCATACAACGGAAAAGGGGCCACTCCCTGCCGGGAATGGCCCCTTTCCTGTTTTAAGCCGGAATCGAAGTCAGGCCGAAACGCGCATCAAGGACGCGCGCTGCGTTCCCGCGCAAGGCGTTCCTGACGGTCGATCTCGCTCTCCGCCTTCACGAAGGAGTCCGACTTCACGCCAAGCCAGATCAAGATCGGCGCGGACATGAAGATCGAGCTGTAGGTACCGATGAAGATGCCCAGCGTGATCGCCGCAGTGAAGCCGAAGATCACCTCCGGACCCAGGAACAGCAGCGAGACGAGCATGATCAGCACCGACAGCGACGTGGCGACCGTGCGCGACAGCGTCTCGTTCACCGAGAGGTCGAGCAGTTCGTTCATCGGCATGCGCCGGTACTTCTTCATGTTCTCACGGATGCGGTCGTAGACGACGATCTTGTCGTTCAGCGAGTAACCCAACAGCGTCAGCAGCGCGGCCACGATGTTGAGGTCAAACTCCATCTGCGTCAGCGAGAACATGCCCACGGTCAGCAGGATGTCCTGCACCAGCGCGAACAGTGCGCCGGCCGCGAACTGCCATTCGAAGCGAATCCAGATGTAGATCGAGATGCAGACCATCGCCAGGCCCAGCGCGAGCATGCCGGTGTGGAACAGTTCGCCCGAAACCTTGCCCGAGACCGAATCGACGCCGTCGACGCGGGCGTCGGCAAAGTCGTGGCGGACCTTCTCGGTGATCTTCCGCGCCATGCCGTCGGCCAGCTTCGGATTGTCCTCAGCCCCCTTCGGCAGCTTCATGCGGATCGAGACTTCGTTCGGCTTGCCGAAGGTCTGGATCGTGGGTTCGCCGAAGCCCAGCGAATCGACGCTCTTGCGCAAGGCGGAAACCGGCGCGGTGGCGCTCTGTTCGAACGTCACGCGGATCATCTGGCCGGCGACGAAGTCGACGCCCAGATTCAACCCATGCGTGAAGAGCAGCACGATCGACGCAGCCATCGCGAGCAGGTTGGTGATGAAGAACGGCCACTGCCAGCGCAGGAAGTGGATGTTCGTGTTATCGGGAATGAGCTTTAGGAGCTTCATGCGCCTGGTACCTTTATACGTTCAGGTCGCTGGGACGGGCGCGACGCAGCCAGCCCGCAACCCACATCCGGCTCATCGTCACGGCGGTGAACACCGAAGTGGCGATGCCGATCATGAGGACGACCGCGAAACCGCGAACCGGGCCCGATCCGAAGGCGAACATCAGCACGGCCGAAATGGCGTTGGTGATGTTGGCATCGAAGATGGCGCGGCTCGCTTCCTTGTAGCCCAGTTCCACCGACTGCACGACGCGACGGCCACGATGGCGTTCCTCGCGGATACGCTCGTTGATCAGCACGTTGGCGTCGACGGCGGCGCCGATGGTCAGCACGAAGCCGGCGATGCCCGGCAGCGTGAGCGTGGTGCCCAGCAATGCCATGATGCCCAGGATCATCAACACGTTGAAGATCAGCGCGAGGTTCGCATAGGCGCCGAAGCGGCCGTAGGTCAGGAAGATGAACAGCATCAGCAGAACGGTGCCGACGCCCATGGCGACGATGCCCTTCTGGATCGAATCGGCGCCAAGATCCGGACCGACAGTGCGCTCCTCGACCACGGTCAGGTCGACCGGCAGCGCGCCCGAACGCAACGCAATGGCAAGCTGGGTTGCCGACTGGACCGTGAAGCTGCCCGAAATCTGCGCGCCGCCGCCCAAGATGGGCTCGCGGATGCTGGGGGCCGAAAGCACCTTGCCGTCAAGGATGATGGCGAAGCGCTTGCCGACGTTCTGGGTGGTCAGCTTGGCGAACTTCTCGCCGCCCTGCTGGTTGAAGGTGATGGAGACGACCGGTGCATTGGTCTTCTGCTCGAAGCCCTGCTTGGCATCGGTCAGCTCATCGCCCTTGATGCCGCCCAGACGCTTCACCGCGATCACGGGAACGCCCTGCGATGCCGGATCCTTGGGATCGGCCCAGGGGACGACTTCCGAACCCGGCGGGACGATGCCCTTTGCCAGGTCGCTGGGGACGGCGGTTTCGTCCACCATCTTGAATTCGAGCTTGGCAGTCTGGCCCAGCAGGTTCTTCAGCGCCTGCGGGTCCTGAAGACCGGGCACCTGCACGTCGATGCGGGTACCACCCAGGCGGCGAATGTCGGGCTCCTTGGTGCCCAGCGCGTCGATACGCTTGCGCACCACCTCGACCGCGGTCTGCATCGCGTTGCTGATCGCAAGATCGATGCCGGCCTGGGTCGGCACGAGGATGAAGCGGTTGCTGTCCTGAACCGTGATGTCCCAGTCACGCTGGCCGGTCAGGCCCGCGCCGGAGGTCAGCGGCAGAATCGCTTCGCGCGCGGCATCCACTTGCGCAGGATCGCGCACGGTGAAGCTGAGCTTGCCGCCGGTGCTGGATACGTCGCCGATGGCGATGACCGGCTGGGCCTGGCCCAGGCGGGTGCGCACGGATTCTTCCATGCCTTCCAGGCGCTGCTGGGCAACCTGGTCGCGATTGGCTTCCAGCAGCAGGCGGCTGCCGCCGGCAAGGTCCAGGCCGAGGTTGATCTTGGGATGCGGCAGCGCGCTGGGCCAGGTCAGATTCGGCGACAGCGATACCAGCGAAGGCAGGGCGCAGGCGCAGAAGAACAGCGTCAGCGCCCAATACCAGGCCTTCTTCCAGGTGGGAAATTCGAGCATAGCCTCAGGCTTCTCTTTTTATGGTTTTAGGGCCGAAGCCTCAATCGTTGGCGGGCTTGGAGCCGGCGGGCGGGATCACGTCGACGATGGTCGACTTCACGGCCTTCACCTTCACACCCTGCGCCAGTTCGATGTCGACATAGTTGTCGTCCACGCGAAGCACCTTGCCGACGAAACCGCCGCCAGTCAGCACTTCGTCACCCTTCTTGAGCTCGGAAAGCTTGTTCCGGTGGTCCTTCTGCTGCTTCATCTGCGGACGCAGGATAAGGAACCAGAAGATCGCGGCCATCGGGATGAAGATCCCGAAGTTCGCGATAAACGAACCAACTCCACTTGGGGCGGCTGTGGCGGCAAGCAGGTTGATGATCGAGCTTTGCATTGAGATGGAAGGCCTTCTTGTCGTTTCGTCCCGGCGCGAATAGCGCGTTGCATCGGATCTGCCGCACGCCCCGCCCCGAAAACCCTCGCCGGATTCATCGGATGGGCGCGGTTAGCAATAAAGCGGAAGTCTGGCAACGCGGGCCCGAAAGCCCTCCCCCCGGATCACCGGCAGATGGCCATCATCCCCGACACTTCAAGACTGCGCCAAGAGTTCTCGGGCCCCGACAAATTCATCCACAGCCTTGGCGTGGCGACCGCAAAGAAAGTGGCGAAAGGACGCTTGCGCTATCTGATCGAGGTGCCTATAGGCCGCGCTCCGGTCGGGACGTAGCGCAGCCTGGTAGCGCATCACACTGGGGGTGTGGGGGTCGGAGGTTCGAATCCTCTCGTCCCGACCAAAATTTTCCGAACATCGTCGATTGAGAAAATTCCCCCTTCGGGGACCTGCCGACGCTCGGCAATTTTCCTACACGAACCGATTTGGTTATCTGGTTGCAGGCAACAATCCGAAACGGAGTGCCTGCTCATGCCCCTGCTCGATTCCCTGATCGCCCCGGTCGCCAAGATCATCGACAAGGTCATCCCCGACCCCGAAGCGCGCGACCGCGCCAAGCTGGAACTGCTGCAACTGCAGAACACGCAGGAACTGGACCTGCTGCAGACCAGCCTTTCAGCCATTGTCGCCGAAGCCAATGCCGCCGATCCCTGGACCAGCCGCGCGCGGCCCAGCTTCCTTTATGTGATATACATCCTGCTGCTGTGGTCGCTGCCGATGGGCCTGATCGGCGCCTGGAGCCCCGCCACCGCGACAGCCATCGCCAGCGCCATGACCGCCTATCTCAATGGCATTCCCGAACCGCTCTACGCCCTCTTCGGCACCGGCTATCTGGGCTATTCGGCGATGCGCCAGTGGGGCAAGACCAGGGGCTCCGATCGCTAACATTCCGCTAACGCTTGATTGATAGAACTCCTCGCAAGCGGCCGAGAAGGCTGTCTTGCGAGGAGCGTCTGCGTGTTTCGGAATGTCCTGCCATCGATACTGCTTGCGCCGGCATTGATGCTGGCCGGATGTGGTCAGAGCCGCGAGGCGGAACTCGAACAGCAACTTGCCGCAGCCAAGGCCGAAGCGCAGGCCGCCAATGAATCCGCCGCGCGTGCCAATTCTGCCGAGAAAAAAGCGCGAGCGTCCGCCGATCTTGCCAAGTTCTATGGTGGCGAGGAAATCACGCCCGACGATCCGCAGGAGAAGCAGAAGGCCGACGATACGCCCGTAGACAACGCAGCAGCGCCAGTCCCCGCTGCTGCGGGCACCGCGCCGGCCGCGGGCTCACCGGTCGTTCCGTTGACACCCATCCAGGAGGGGCCGTTCCGCGTCGGCCAACCGCCCGCCCCCGTCGGCTGAACGCGCCCCGGCCGCTTGGCAGGCCGCGCGCAACTGCGCTAGACGGGCGCCGCCGAGCGCGCCTCCTGCGCGCCGATGACATCTTAGGGATATTCGCGAAATGGCAGCCAGGCTGGTCTATGTACTGAACGGCCCCAACCTCAACCGGCTGGGCCTTCGCGAGCCCGGCATCTACGGTTCGCAGACGCTGGACGATATCGCCGCGATGCTGGTCGAGCGCGGCGAGGCGCTGGATTTCGAAGTCGACGTGCGCCAGTCGAATCACGAAGGGCATCTGGTCGACTGGCTGCACGAAGCGGAGGACAAGGGCGTCCATGCCGTGCTGCTGAACGCCGGCGCCTACACGCACACCTCGATCGCGCTGCATGACGCGATCCGCGCGATCAAGGTGCCGGTGATCGAAGTGCACCTCTCCAACCCGCACACGCGCGAGGAATTCCGGCACAAGTCCTGGGTTGGCATGGCCGCCAAGGGAACCGTGGCCGGATTCGGGGCGCAGAGCTACATCGTTGCGCTGGAAGCGGCGGCGGGGTTGTAAGAGAGGCTTTTGAGGCCGTCATGGAGAGGATGCGCGAATGCGCTTACCCCTCCAGCGGCACGCCCGGCACGTTCTTGGCGGTGCGGATCGTCAGCGAAGTCTTCACGCTGTCCACGTTCGGCGCGGGCGTCAGCTTGCTGGTGAGGAATTCCTGGAAGCTCTGCAGGTCGCGGCTGACGATCTTCAGGATGAAGTCGATCTCGCCATTGAGCATATGGCACTCACGCACTTCGGGCAGGCCCTTCATGTGGTCTTCGAACGCCCGTAGCGATTCTTCGGCCTGGCTCTTCAGGCTGACCAGCGCGAAGACCGTGATCGTGAAGCCCAGTTTAGAGGCATCAAGGTCGGCATGATAACCCTGGATGATCCCCGATTCCTCAAGGCTGCGCACGCGGCGAAGGCACGGCGGCGCCGTCAGGCCGACGCGCTGCGCCAGTTCGACGTTGGTAATTCGGCCTTCGCTTTGCAGCTCCGCCAGAAGGCGGCGGTCGATTTCATCGAGATTGATCATGCGAATCTTTCCTTGCGGGCGCACCGGCGTCGTCCGGCCTGTAACTTCCACTCGAAAACGCTTGCGCCCCTGTAATATTATTATCCCTTAACGTAATCGTCCGGCATTGCAACGCCTAGAATCCGTCGACTTCCCCTGTCTGCACAGTTTGCTAGATGTTATGCTGCCTCGCCGTCATGTGTCGGATGGCCGGTGACCTATCCTTAAGCGATTGGGCTTAGGAAGGAGCCGGAGGGGTAAAGCAGTGTGAGTCTTGAGGTCCGATGCCCATTGGCGGATGGGCGGCCGGACCGGTTTGGAGCATGAATGCATTTCGACGATCGTCTTGCCACGGTATTGCGACTGCCGACCACGGGCGAGGCTCTGGCGCGTATCCAGTATCGGCAACTGGTGGACATTCTCGGCCGGCTTCCGGCCAATGCCCGGTCGTGGGCGGTTGCCGCAGGTTTTGCGCAACTGCGCGAACTGGACAAGGTGATCCCCGCAGCGGACCGAGCGCGCCTGCTCGCGCAGCCGCTGCAACCGCTTGGCAATCCCCGCCTTCTCGCACGACTGGCCGAAGCCGAACCGCAAGTTGCCACGGCTGCGGTGCGTACGGCCAAGCTTCCCGAAGACACCTGGCTGACGCTGATCCCGGCGCTGCCCATCCGGGCGCGCGGCATCCTGCGTCACCGCCAGGATCTGGGCCCCAAGGTGGACGCGCTGCTGGAACGGCTGGGCGTTCAGGACCGCGCGCTGCCACCGGTCGACGCGCTGGAACTCGACAACCTGTTGGAAGTCGAGGGCGAGGTGACGGTCGAAGCACCGCTGCACGTCGCCCCCGAACCGGAGGCAGAACCGGAAGCAACCGTCGCCGCCGCTCCGCCGCCGCAACCCGCGCCGCCGATTCGCACCGCCGAAACCACGCCTTTCGCGGAATTCGAACAGGCAGCTGCCTCATTGGGCGTTGCCCCGCCGCCGACCAATACGGAAGCCGGTATCGGCGCGATCGTCCGCCGCATCGAGGAATTTCGCAAGGCCCGCGAAGCGCTGGGCAACGGACACCACGGCCATGACGGCCCGTTCGACACTCCGCGCCTGTCGCTGGGCGATGCCGCACCGATCCAGCCGCGTGCGCCGGCCGCGATCGATTTCAGCACCGACGCCCACGGCCGCGTCTCCTGGGTGGATGGCGTCCACGCACCGTCGCTGATCGGGCTGGACCTCTCAGGCATGGGAGAGCCCGCCGCTGCGTCGCCCGCCGCCGAACCCCCTGCCGGCATCGCTTCCGCCATGCGCCATCGCCTGCCCCTGCGGGCAGCGCAGATCGAGATCAGCGGCGCCTCCGCCGTGCGCGGCTTGTGGCAGGTGGACGCGGTGCCCCGCTTCGATCCCGCCAACGGCAGCTTCATCGGCTATGTCGGCCGCCTGCGCCGCCCCGCCGTGCTGGCCGCCGTCGGTGCCGCCGTGGAGGGCCATGGCGAGGCCGATCGCCTGCGCCAGATCCTGCATGAACTGCGCACCCCGGCCAATGCGATCCAGGTTGCAGCAGAGATCATCCAGCAGCAGCTCTATGGCCCCGCTCCTCACGAATATCGCGCGCTGGCCGCTGCGATTGCCGGCGATTGCGCGCATATCCTTGCCGGTTTCGAGGAACTGGACCGGCTCGTCCGCCTGGAAACCGGCGTGCTTGGGTTGGAATCGGGCGAATGCGATCTGGCCGCCGTGCTGGCGGAAACGATCAATCGCCTGAAAGCCTGGACGGAACCGCGCCATAGCGGCTTCGCCCTGCCCGCCGCCGGCACCCTGCCGATCCCGCTGGACCGCACGGAGACGGAGCGGCTGGTCTGGCGTCTGTTCGCGGTGCTGGCCGGCTCGACCGCGTTCGAGGAAGTGTTGGCGGTGGAATACCAGACCGATCGCGATGGCGTGGTCCTTGGCATCGCCCTGCCCGCTTCGCTGGCCGCGCGCATGGACGATCACTTCCATGAAACGCCAACCGGCGACCGCGGCAGCGCGCTTTCCACCGGCATGTTCGGGATCGGCTTCACGCTGCGCCTTGCCGCTGCCGAGGCTGCCGCCGCGGGTGGCAGCCTGAAGCGCGCCGGCTCGTTCCTGGAACTACGCCTGCCCGGGTTGACCGCGCGGGATGCGGACCATAGCCATTCATCGCAGAGCCGCGCGCTCTGAACCTTGTCGCCCTGCCGGATGCGACCCGATCGGGGGAATTATCAGTCTTGTCGGGGCCCAATCTCCTTCACCCGCCCGAACCGCAGGCCTTCGCCCGTTTCCGGGACGATTTCGGCCAGCGCTTCATCGTCACCGTCGATACCGAGGAGGAGTTCGACTGGGACGCGCCGCTCGATCGTGACCGGTACAGCACCGTCACGGTTTCCGCGCTGCGCCAGTTCCAGGAGTTCTGCGAGGGGTTCGGGGTAAAGCCCACCTATCTGGTGGACTATCCCGTTGCCGATTCGCCGCGCGCGCCGGAAGCGATCGGTGAGGCGGTCAGCGCCGGCCGCGCCGATATCGGCGTGCAACTGCACCCCTGGGTCAGCCCGCCGTTCGACGAAGACGTGAACGAGTTCAACTCCTACGCCGGCAACCTGCCTTTCGAACTGGAGCGCGAGAAGTTCGGCCGCCTCCACGCCCGCATCGTCGAGGCATTCGGCACGGCGCCGCGCATCTATCGCGCCGGCCGCTACGGACTGGGGCCGCGCACGCACGAGATTCTGGCCGAACACGGCATCGCCATCGACAGTTCGGTACGCGCGCGGTTCGATTACAGCAGCACCGGCGGCGCAAACTATCGTGACCATCCGCTGCGCCCGTACTGGGTCGATGCCGATCGACGGCTCCTCGAACTGCCGCTCACCACGGTCTACTGGGGCCCGCTGCGCCAGATGGGCAACGTGATCTACCCGCACCTGTGGCGCACGCCGCAGATGCGCGGCGTGCTTGCCCGCACCGGCCTGCTGGAACGCATCGCGTTGACGCCGGAGGGAATCAGCGTGGACGAAGCCCTGCGCGGCGTGGACATCGCGATCGACGATGGTTTGCCGGTGCTGGTATTTTCTTTCCACAGTCCTTCGCTGGCCCCCGGCCACACGCCCTATGTACAGAATGTCGGGGATCTTGAGGGTTTGTACGATTGGTGGCGCCAACTTTTCACGCATCTGGCCCGCCGCGGCGTGCGTCCGACCAGCGTTGGTGAAATCATGGACGCCGTAGCGCTTGCCTAGTGCCGCGCGCCAAGCTAACGGGCTTTTCACCCGGCGACGTCGATGGCGCCGGGAACGGTACGGGGGCCTGTAGCTCAGCGGTTAGAGCTGGCCGCTCATAACGGCTAGGTCGCGGGTTCGAATCCTGCCGGGCCCACCATTACCGAGGTTGGGCCGAACACCGGCTCTGCCGGAACATCGACGACCGAAGGGTCGGGGAGTAGCGCAGCCCGGTAGCGCGCCTGCTTTGGGAGCAGCATTACTTGACCCTCCTAAGGTTAGGTTTTCTGCGGGTTTGAGCGGCAATCTCCCCGACCGCTTCGGGACTATTCCGGGACTGCTCGACATCTGCCATCGCGGCGCGAATATCGTCGTCGCCGACGTGAGCGTAACGCGCCGTTGTTTCAATGCGCGTGTGCCCCAGCAGCTTCTGCGTCACCTTCAAATTTGATGCCCGGGTGATTCGGCTCGCTGCAGTGTGCCGTAGGTCATGGAACCTGAAGTCGGTGATTCCCGCTTCGCGCAGAGCCTTGTACCATTTGCGGTTCCAGCCCTCTTCGCTGAACGGATATCGCTCGCCCTTGATTCTGCGCGGCCGATCATCGCGCGGTGGCGCCGGACGTTCGCAAACATAGGTGAATACGAACGGACCGACCTTGGGGCGATTGGCGATGATTTGCTTCATCCGGTCTGACAGCGGGAACTCGTGCCAGACATCGCCCTTGGTGTGAACCGATGCCGTGCCGTTGCGGAGATCTACCTTCGACCACAGCAGCGTGACGACTGCCTTGCGACGCGCGCCGGATAACAACGCAAATTCGACCAGGTCGGCCATATCGGGATAATTCTCGACAAGCACTGCGAACAAACGAGCCTCTTCCTCAGGGCTCGCCTCGCGGACACGCTCCTTCGGCTCCTTCAGCTTGTGGCTGTTCCAGTCGATCGGCTCCTCGGCCACCTTGTACTTCTTCGCCAGGAAGCGGTACGCGCGCCGGAGCAGTTCGGTTTCGCGGTTCACAGTGGCCGCCGATACCGGTGGCCGTATCTCGCCCCTCTTTATGCGCCTGTTCGGGAATGAAGGTTCAATGCGACGGATGGCGACCATCTTCGCAACTTCGATATCGCCGATGTCTTGAAGCAAGGTGCCGCCACCTACCAGGCGAAGAATGTTGCCAAGCTGGAACCACGTGTCTTTTGAATTGCGGTCGAATTTTCCTTTGGCCTGCCAGTAGATGCCAATCCCCTCGTCGAGGCTGATCGACGGCTTCCCCTTCTTGCCGGTCGCGACTTCGGTGCGGTGATCTCGCTCGAACCGCTCAGCATCGCGCTTCGACTTGCAGTTCGTGGAGCCGTGATAGCGGACGCCGCGATATTGATAGTCGAAGTGGTAGTAAGGGCTGGCTTTGGGCTTGTAGACGGTCATGGCCTACTCAACTGGCTGAAGGGGATGATCTGGCCTCCGGCTGTCGGACCTTTGACGATGCGACGCCGACCCTTGGCATTCGGGTCAGTAGCAGGCCGTTCAGTCCGCAGCCGAGTGGCAACATACGCCGCACAGTCTTCCGGCCGATAGGCGATCTTGCGCGCGGTCAGGGCGACATATTGGATCGCGCCCTTCGCCCGAAGTTCCCGCAGCGTGCGGGGCGCGATACGGAGCATGTCCGCAGCCTCCTTCTCGGTCAGCAGTGCCGTCACGCCGATTTCTCCATTTTCTTGATGACCCGATGCTGCCGGGCATACCGAGGCGATACGATCTTCCCGTTCAGCGCCCGGTGGGTCAGACTTCCGTGCTCGATCCAGTCCATCGGCAGCTCAAAGAAGCCGCCATTGATCCAAGGCTCGATGTGCTCGGGATGATCAGCCAGGTACGATATGAGATGGCCGGCGGTTTCCATGGCTCCAACACCGGCTTGGTTCGCGAAGCCTGCAGAGCGCTTTGCCACTAATTCGATGAAGCGGGCCGGTCCCCAGTCCGCTAGGCGTTCTTCCATGCTCATAGGTAGTCCTCCGGCTTCTCCAGCCTCTTCCGGCAAGGTGCGATCCAGCGCAGTTTCGTGTCGGCCGCCCGATCAACCCAGACCAGCCACGCATAAGCGGTGGCGGTCGATCCATCGGGAGAGAGCTTGCCCTTGTGCATCACGACCCGTTCAGTGAACTGGAGCACGTGGCTGGGCGGCCTCTTAGCGAACAGTCGTTCGAAGCGCCCCTTCCCTTCCAGGAACGCGGCGCGGACGATCACCGCCACGCAGTCGCTCGATTCCAGGGCCCGCTCGATGAACTGTTCGGCTAGGCGGAACGGTGGGTTCGTGATCGTCCAATCTACTGGGGTAGGTAGAGGGCCAAAGAGGTAGTCCTCCACTGCGAAGCCAGCGCCATAATCATGAACATCGGCGGCATAAACGGTCGCGAAATACTCGGATAGCGGCTTGACCATGTGCCCGCGGTTGGCCGCAGGTTCACGGCAGCTGTCATAGCGGAGGTCTTCGCGAACGTTCGCCTTAATCCACTCGCACAGCGCGCGCGTCGCCCACGGCGGGGTGGGAAAGTCTTCGAGGCTGTCTCGTGCTTCCCGGCGCTGCTGCATGACCGCGCTGCTGGTGTTCTGGCCGCTCATGCTGCGCGAGCTTTCCGCCGTTCACGCGCGGCGTGCTCCAGCTTCGCCACAGCAAGCACTGCCGGCTTCAACTCATCGGGAGCGTCATCAAACGCCAGCTTACGGCGGTACTGGTTCCCACCCGCGAGGCGCGGCAGGAGGGCGCGTGGAACGGCCTCCCAGTTCGTTGGGTCAGTGTTGGCCTTGTCGCCTAGGCACTTGAGCGCGTAGCCCTCCGGAAGCGGGCCGTGCGCGGCCTCCCACTCGACCAGGTGGATAGCGCGCCAGCGCGACTTCAGTGGCATTCCGTCGTGAATCTTGCGCTCACGGTATCCATCTTTGCTGATGCGCTCCGTACCAACGGGCTTGTAGAGCTTAACGGCCACGCCTGAGCGTTGGCCTCGCTTGAACTGGGTACGCTGCGCGTTGGGGTGCCGCCCGCCAGTACCTGGGGCACATTTCTTGCCCCTGTTGTGCGGTACGGTTCCCTTCTCGAAGTGTCCCGTTCGGCCCGTGCTCCAGCCAAGGCGCTTGCGCCGAGAGTGGAGATTAACGGAGGTCACATCATCACGAGCGAAGGCAGCGACGAACCCAGCGTGATATTCCGAGATCGGCAATAGCCGGTTGGCCTCAAGCCATGCCTGCTCTTCGTGGCTGTAGCTGATCCACTTACCCTTCGGCATCGGTCTTTCCGATCATGGTGAGCATGGGCTTGAAGCGGTCGCCGTGATTGGCGAGGATCGTCACAGCCTTCAGCTGGAGATCCGCGTTACGAATGATCTGGTCGGCCACCTCGACGATTGCGTCGGCGCGCTTCGCCTCCAATTCGATCTTGTCCGCGTCGAGGCTCTCGTCGCCCAGGCGCTCCAGCTGCATGAAAAGGTGGTCGTTGAGGTCGGTAAGCTTGTTTTTCATGCCGCTTCTCCGAAAAGGTCCATCTGCTGCGGACCGTCGATAAGTTCTTGGCACCATTCCCGGATCTTCGGCGCGAGCTTGCAGTCGCTGCTCTCCATCGAGCGCAGCAGTTGCCGAGCCTCGTCTGCGATGCATGCCTGCCGGTCGGTATGGTCGCCGCCCTGGCGGGTGCGGTGACCCTTGGTGAGCGGCCCTGCGCCGCCGCGCTGGTCCGTACCTCCAAGCTGATAGCGCTTGGCTCCGAGCCAGACGCCATCTACTTCCAGCACGAATATCTCGGCGTAGACGTACTGCTTGGCACCCGGCCATGCGATGCACTCAGCGGCATCCTTGGGATAGACGCCATTCTCGTTCGGCTCGACGCTCACGCCATCGCCTCCCGCATGCGATCTCTCGCTTTGATGTTCCCTACGATGTGGTTGTACTTCTCGCGGGTGGTGCGCAGGATATCGCCAACGGACTGCCACCCCCGCGCCGTCTTGTCGCATACCCGGATGCCCAGCTCGTTCTCCAGATCGAGCGCGATCGCATCCCGCTCAACGTCGGTGAGGCGGAGTTCCTCGAAGGTGGATTCCTCGGTGACGGGGTGAAGCGTGTAAGCCTGCACTACCTGGGTCACCTCTACGGTGAAGGTTTTCATGCGACACCTCGGGCTTTGGCAACGAGTGCTATTGCTTCCGCAATCTCCTGCTTTTCATGGCCTTTCGCGAAGATCGGATTGTCCTTCGCGCGGCGTTCCACGAATGCCAGAAGTTCCGGCGCGGCGGCGATCAGGGCAGCGTTGGCCTCCCACTGGTCCTGCGTCGTCCCAACGTTACCGACTTCGCAGATAAGAGACCGATCAGCGCCACAAACGCGCGGCATCCGGTTGATTGGCAATCCACGCTCGGTGGTCCAAGGCCCCGGCGTATGCTCAGTGCGGGTGTCGGTCATGCCGAGGCTCCTTCCGGATATCCGTCGTGCTGGACGCCATCGAGCAGGCGACCGGCGCGCTTCTTGCCGATCTGGACCATCGCCTTGCCGCCGATGAACTGCTGGCGACCACGGATGCGATCAGGAAGGTCGTTCCAATCCATGCCGATGTGGTCGAAGTCCGAGAATTCACCCCACTGCTTGAACAGGAAGGGCACTCCTGTCTCCTCGCACTGGTCGCGCAGGCTGCGAGCCCAGTCCGGGTGCATCGGGCGCGCATGAGGCCCGCTTTCCCCGCCAGCGATGACCCAATCCAGCGTTCGCACGTCGCACGTGACGGATGCCGGTTCGCCGTCGTCGGAATAAGGGCCATGATCCGTCACGATCTGCACAGCGCGATTCCAGGGGCATTGCTCCCCGCGCGGGACGCGATCACTGGCGCAACGGTTGCCGTACCCTTCGCCGTCGTCGCATCCCTGACAGGTCAGGTCCGGGTTCAGCCATGGCTCGATGTTCACCTCGGCAAGCAGAGGTTCCATGGACAGGAACCGGAAACGCGGCCCGTTGGTCTGGAGCAGCTTCGGAATGTCGCGGTCAGCTTCGAGTTGATTGACGATCGTCGCGCCCAGCCAGACATTGCCCGGAAGTCCGCCAGCGACATCGGCCATCTTCGCGACGTTGCCGATGCGCTTCGTCACCAGCAGCCAGTCTAGGTGAGGCGTCTCGCGGATCAGCTGGAACAGCTCGGCGCGCCACTCGGCAGGAACCTCGTTATCGAACACGTCGGCCAGCGAGGCGCAGAACACGCGATACCGGATTCCGGCAGCAGCTGCCTTGCGGTTCCACGCGCGCGGCTGCTTCCACGTCGATGCAGCGGTGTGGCGGCGTTCCTCACCCGGTCCCCACTTCACGCCGAGGCGGACGGTAGCGAGGTCGGCAGCGTAGCAGTTGTCGCAGCCCGGCCCGACCTTCGTGCAGCCGATCCACGGGTTGAAGGTGTGGTGGGTCCACTCGATTGCGCTGTTCTCAGCCATCAGAGCTCGCCTCCGATAGGATCGCCAAGGCTGCCGGGCTGCCCGCTGAGTTCGAAGCGAGCCTTTTCCGCCAGAGCGGTGAGCCGCGCCTTATGGCTGGCAATGGTCGCTTCGATCACCGGGATAGCCAGCTGATACGGGACGTGCAGGATGCGGCGGCTGCTTTCGCCGCTCGGGATGCCCATCTCGAGGGTATGGCGCCGACGGCCGAAAACGTCGCGGATGTCGACGTTCTCGAAATTGTCGATCGCCTTCTTGACGTCGTCGAGCAGCTTTTCAGCGGCATCGATATCGCGATACATCACGGCGATGTCGGTGGCAGTTTCGGGCGAGATCACGCGGCTTTCCTTTCGGCAGGATCGGTCCACTCGATGCCGTGCTCGGCGCCGAAGGCGTACAGGCTCTCGATGAGATCGCTCATCTGGCGAACCGTGAGGTGGGAGGAGCGGAAGCCGGTGTTCACGACGCCATCGCCGGTAAGCGAGGGCTCCCACTTGGCCTGGTGGCCGAGCGCATCCATGAACAAGCTCTTCCAGATCTCAGGCTTGAGGACGCGGCCCATCGGCTTCGCGCGGCTGATGTCCGACAGCATTGCGTGCATCTTGGCGTTCTGGTCCAAGGTGCGGGTGGCCTCGCGGATATTGAGGACCGCCCGTTCGGGGGCGCGGTCGATCAGCTGATGCGCGAGGCGGCGCACGCCCTCGTTCGCCAGGATGAGGGTCTGCCCTTTAGCCATTGCGATGCTCCCGGATTTCCTTGCGGCGCGGCGAGGCGTCGCAGAGACTATCGATCAGCTTCTCGACAGACTGACCGCTGGCAGTCTGGTAGGCGCGCCAGAACGACTGTTCGCCGATCTCGTGCTGCTGGCGGTGGTGGCCGATAAAATCGAGGTCGGCCCCGCAGAGCGGCACCGCGCGGTAGTCGTCCGGCTTCTGACCCATGCCTGCCCCACTTCCGATGCGGACATGTGCCGCCTCGGTCGGAGCACGCTGGCAGCCAGGCCATGCGCAATGGAAGGACCGGACGAACGAAAGGTGCGCCTGCGATTTCCAGCGACCAGAGCGGCGCTCCTTCTTCGGAGCCGGCTCTTTGAACTTGCGGGGAGGAAGTGCCATTTCGCGCCTCCTCACCAAGGAATGTCGTCATCGAGGTCGGCGGAGGCTGCGCCATCCTGCCAGCCACCGCGCTCGGAGTTGTAAACCTCCTTGTCGCCCTGCTGACGGCCCCAGTTGCCGCCGGTGCGCTGGCCGCCGCGATCGTTGCCATCACGCTGGCCGTTGCCGCGCGCCTGGTTGCGCCCGCCCTGCCCGTCGCCGTCCGGCTTGCTGTCGAGCATGGTCAGGGTGCCGCCGAACGACGTCAGCACGATCTCGGTGGAGTACCGGTCGCTGCCATCCTGTGATTGCCATTTCCTAGTGCGCTGCTCGCCGCTGATGGCGATCCGGCTGCCTTTGCGGAGGAAGCGCTCAGCCACTCCGATCAGGCCATCGTTCTGGATGACGACTGATACCCATTCGGTACGCTCACGGCGCTCGCCGGATTCCCGGTCCTTCCACGAGGAACCGACGGCCATCCGCATGGTGCAGATGCGGCCACCTGACTGAAAGGATTTTACCTCAGGATCAGCGCCAAGGCGGCCGGTGAAGGTGCAGATGTTGATATCGCTCATGGCTTAGACCACCTTCTCTTCGCGAATGTTGAAGCCGGGGATGCCACGCACGCGCGTTGCCTCTACGCGGGCGTCACGAGTTGCCCAGCGCTGGATCAGACCGTGGAATTCAGCCATGAACTCGGGGTTGGTCTTGTAGTGGCCGTAGGCGAGTGCCCAGCTGTTCGGGGCATCGATCAGGTCGGCGTGATAGATCGTGCGCAGCGTCATCGCGCGCTGCCCCTCGCCTGCGTCGACGCGAACCTTCTCCTTCGCGACGCCTTCGGCCTGACGCAGCAGCGCCTTGGCATCGGCAAGTGAGTCCTCGGCGCGGTCCATGACGGCAAGGTCCGTGCTGACCTTCGCTTCTTCGCGGGCGACAATGGCCTCCTGCGCGGCTGCAAGAGCAGCATCGGCGGCAGCCTTCTCACGGGCGCGGCGATCATCCTCAAGCTTCTGCAACCAGGCGGCGGAAAGGCGGCCGGTCGCGGCGATGGCCTTCGTCAGCTTGCCGTCCGGCGTGCCCTTCAGGCCGCTGGCTACATAGCCGTTCTGCCATGCCTGGATTTCCGAGATCGCCTCGTTGTGGGGCTTCTTCTCAGTAGTGGCGTTGTCCTTCACCAGCGCGACGGCGGTCTGCAGGTTGCGATGAAGGGTGCCAACGGCTGCTGCCTGCCCATCGTTCTCGATAGCCACGCCATCGGCCCAGTTGCCCGCCTCGGTAAGAAGGTCGGCAACATGCGTGTCGATGGCGTCGCGCCCCGAGGGCTTCTCCGCAGAGACTTCCGGCGTCGGCTCGGGCGGGTGGTTGCCGCCGATCACAGCGCGCGGGTTGGCGTCATCGCCACCGGCCAGCGCCGCTGCGGTGGCTTCGGCCGAAAGGCGATCAACATGCTCCTGGAGCGCGTCGATCTCAGCGGTGCGGCCCGGCTCGGTGCGCTGCAACTTGCCCAAAGCATTGCGAGCATACGAGAGCTGCATGTCGGCGATCACCTTATCGCCGCTGCTCGACTTGTAGATGGTGGTAAGCATCAGGCAGCTTCCTTCTGGAAGAGCGACTTGAAGCGCTCGCCGTAGTGGCCAAAGGCGGAGGAAAGGACGGTCGCGAGCGGGAGTTCGTCGGCCTCGGGATCAAGCCCAGCCTCTGCCATGCCCTGCCGGGTGCCCTCTTCGCAGGCGCCCGTGATCAGGCGGAAGTCTTCGATGTAGACGGTGCCGCGCTCCTTGATCTCGGAGACCAGTTCTTCCTCGTCGAAATCGCGCTCCATCACCTTGAAGCGGAGGTCGCGCAGGGACCTTTCAACTGTCGAACCGTGCGCGAAGTGCTCGCCCTGGTGGGCGACATAGCAGGTCTTCAGATCGGCCAGTTCGCCGCCGCCGAAATAGGCAGCGCCATAGATAGTCACGTCGCCGACCATCCGCTCCGAGCGGATCAGCATGGTGAAGCCATCGACGTACTTCAGGCGGATGCGCTCACCGCGATAGGTCTGATATTCTTCCTTCAGGCCCCTGAGGTCGACGGAGCCGCCGTTCGAGAACGTGGTGCCCTCGGGAAGCGTGGTCAGGCCCCTGAGGTCGACGGAGCCGCCGTTCGAGAACGTGGTGCCCTCGGGAAGCGTGGTCAGGCCCCTGAGGTAGACGTAGCCGCCGTTCGAGAACGTGGTGCCCTCGGGAAGCGTGGTCAGGCCCCTGAGGTCGACGGAGCCGCCGTTCGAGAACGTGGTGCCCTCGGGAAGCGTGGTCAGGCTGCTGAGGTAGACGGAGCCGCCGTTCGAGAACGTGGTGCCCTCGGGAAGCGTGGTCAGGCTGCTGAGGTCGACGGAGCCGCCGTTCGAGAACGTGGTGCCCTCGGGAAGCGTGGTCAGGCTGCTGAGGTAGACGGAGCCGCCGTTCGAGAACGTGGTGCCCTCGGGAAGCGTGGTCAGGCTGCTGAGGTAGACGGAGCCGCCGTTCGAGAACGTGGTGCCCTCGGGAAGCGTGGTCAGGCTGCTGAGGTCGACGTAGCCGCCGTTCGAGAACGTGGTGCCCTCGGGAAGCGTGGTCAGGCCCCTGAGGTCGACGGAGCCGCCGTTCGAGAACGTGGTGCCCTCGGGAAGCGTGGTCAGGCCCCTGAGGTCGACGGAGCCGCCGTTCGAGAACGTGGTGCCCTCGGGAAGCGTGGTCAGGCTGCTGAGGTCGACGTTATGAAAGCTCTTCACTTCCACGCCGGTCTCGGTGGATTGGTAAACATAGCCCTTGCGATCCAGCAGGGCGCAGAATTCTTCGCGGTTCATCGCAAGTCCTCTCAGTAGGGGATTTCGCCGTCGGCAAGGTCGCCGGACTGGGTGCCAGTGCGGTTGCTCTGCTCACGGGCCATCTGGGCCATCGTCTCTTCGAGCTTGGCCACAGCGTCGTCGTACTGGCGCGGCGACAGGTGCTTGAGGTCCTTCACTCCGAAGTTCTTGAGCATCTTGGAGGTGTCCGTGTTGGTGGCCTCGATCAGTTGGATCAGCTTCGCCCACGCATCCGCAGGCATGCCATCATCCTGGGCCTTGAGCGCCTTCGGCTCTTGTTTGCTGGTGTTGGTCTGCGGCTTATCGTCATCGGCCGGTTCGCCGTCGTCACCGTGGAGGTCGCCCTTGTGCCAGAGGTCCAGCGCCGCGCCGAAGCGCATAGCCGCGTTACGGAGCGCGTCGCCGATGGCCTCCTTGATGGCGTTGCCGCCCTGCTTGCCGTCCGCGTCGCCGTAGCCGAGGCGGGTTACGCCCAACACGGTGAGACGGATCCAGAGGCCACCATTGCGGTCGAGCACCGGCAAGCCGTCCTGACCGAATGCCACGGGTTCCCAATACCACTCGGGATCAGTGTCGAGCAGGCGATGCGTCAGCGCGGCGTGGCCCACATAATCGAGGTGGACCGCATCCTTGTGGTGGTGGCCGCCGCATTCCTTGCAGTTCCACACCATCAACCGCTTGTCGGACTTGCGCGCGTCGATCTGGTTCCGCGTCTCCTTCGGCAGCTTCGAGATCTGTCCCGGAGCGAAGGGTTCGCGCAGTTTTGCCAGCGGCGACGGCTCAATCTGGGATACAGCGTTCATTGCTGGAATCCTTGCCCGAGACAGCGCCGATGCCTGGGGACTGTGGCTGCTTCCGGTGGGGGCACCGTCGACGCAGCGGTTGGGAGAGGATCAGCCGAAGACGGCAGAAGCGATCAGGGTCACGGCGGCGATGAACACGCAGCCCAGCGATGCGAACAGGACGCCGACCGGATACGGCGGCTGAGCATCAGCCCAGCCCGTGCGGTTCTCGGGATCGTCGATCAGGTCGACCGGCTCCCGCGCCTCGGCAGCGATTCCGCGCAGCTTCGCGATGACGCTGGTCGGATCCTTTTCGATCTGACTCATGCGAGTGCGGGGTTTGGCGGTGAAGTAGGCTGGAACGCGGTCGCCGTGGTACAGGCGGGTTGCGATGCGCTGGTTCATGCCGTCCGCTCCCGAACAACGATGTCGAAACCGGCCTTGTCGAGCGCGGCAATGACCTGTCGCGCCTTGCTCTCGCTAGAAAAGCTGCTGTAGCCGAAGTAACCCGTGATCGCGTCAACCGCGCCGCTCTCAGGGCCTTCCTCGGCCTCGTAGATTGCGCTGTCGATCTCCGCAGCCAGCTCCTTGAACGTGGCAGCGTGAACCATCCTGGCATCGCCTTCCCCGTCGTAATCGGGGTGAGTGGCTTCCCAGTCGAACCCGGCGTGCGGGATGGGCTTGGGGTCGAAGTAGACGTTCCAGTCGCGATAGGTGCTGGACATTAGAAGCCCTCCATCATCTGGTCGCGGCGGGACTGGGCGCGCAATTCGGCAGCGGCTTCCATCTCGTCAGCGAAGTCCTCGAAGCACTCGGGGTGCAGTTCCTCGTCGCGGCTGCCGTCGGTCCATTCGCCGGGCAGGGTCACGCTGGGATCGACCGGCGCGATCTCGACGATCTCGACCGAAGGGGGTTCAGCCGGATCAGTCATCGTCTGGCGCGAGCCTTTGCAATGCGTGTAGGTCACGGACACGCACGCATCCTGCTCTTCCTCGCCGTCCATCCATGCGATGAAAGTGGTGAAGGTGTAGCGCGCGCTCATGCCGCTTCTCCGATCCCGTGGCGCGCCTGCGCGGCCTTGATCTGAGCATCGCAGCGCATCATCTGCGTGGCGCGGTCGGGATGCTCGTTGCCGAACCGGCGCGGATCACCGAAGCGCTCGGCCAGCACGGCATCGACGCTCGGGTTCTCGTCTTCGAAGTCGAGATATGCATGGGCGCGACCGGAAGCGTTCGCCTCCCGGAAGGTGCAGCCGAACAGCGCATCGATCACCTCGCGGCGCATGTCGTGCAGCTGCTCTACCGGGTCGCCGGTGTAGATCAGCTCGTCCTTGCCCATCACGATCAGCGGACGGCGAAGGGCCAGATCGTCAACGGTGACCGTGGCGAGGTATGCAGCGACGGTAGGCGTTTCGTGCCAGGCCGCGCTCGTGATCTTGGTGATGGCGTTCAATGTTGCCTCCAACAAATTCCAGCATCTGGTCTCTCCGGTCTCGGAGGATCGTTGCCGTTCCTGTTGAAGACATAATTACACCCCGCGTAAGTTTGTCGTCAAGCCAAAATTACATGCGGCGTAAGTTTTCTTGCGCCGGGTGCGTGCACGAGCGAATCGCCCTCGGCATTATGGGGCGGCGGGTCTGTGTAGGAAAATGAAAACCTGATTGCCGAGGACGCAAAAAAGCCCCGCCGAAGCGAGGCATACGCCTGATACGTAAGCCGCTCACTTGGCTTCAGCTTTGGCCTTTTTCTTCTCGATCCTGGCAATGGCATGATCCCAGTCGTCTGCCCATCCGCCAGCCTTGGCCATTTCGCACAATTCTATGGCGCGATCGAAGTTGCCGCGCTTTTCTTCGATGATCCGCAGTTGTCGGAAACATGCATGTGCGGGGATCATTCCGAAGAACTCCTTCGCCGCCATCGCCGCCCGCTCGTGCATCTCTATACTCATCTCACATGCCGCTATTGCACCTTCTAGCGCTCCCGGCACGGAATCTCGCCATCGATAGAAGACCGAACAATGGTTCGCCAATGCAAAGTGCTTGTCGAGCACATCCATATCGTCGGCGTTGATGAACTCTTGGGACTTGTGCAGAAATGCTATTGCGCAATGCTCATGACCCGGCTTGCTGAACCAAGTTGCAAGCATCGAAAGATGCTTAAACGCGGCACTGTCTGGTGTTCGGGCTAAACCATCAACTAGTGACCCGTTGCGCGTATCGACGGCGGCAGCCGTGAGGGTCACAGTTATACCGAGCGGCGTAAACGCACCATCCATCCATTCCCGATCGGTCTGGGAGAATGTGCTGAACCACCACTCGACGAGTCCAGTGCCAGGCGCGCTATAGCTAGATTCAGGCTGAATTACGCCGCTAGGCGGCGCTACCTCCGGCTCGGAGCCCTTCGATATACGCGCGAACACGTTCCTGCTCGCGCTCATCAAGCCGCCGAACCATGTCAATGACCTGCCCCTCCTTTTTGGGATGGCGACCGATCAATTCCCAAGGCTCGCAGCCGTAAATGTCAGAGAGCGCGAGAAGGACGCGTTCACTATACGGTTGCTTCCCGTTTTCCAATCGAGACAGGCTTGCCTCGGTCGTCGGAAGGTTAGGATCTTCCATGCTTTCAAGAGCCGCAACCACTTGGGCCTGCGTCTTGTGGGCGAACTTGCGCCATTCCTTCAGGTAAATGCGCTTGTCGGTCATGCCGGGTATTATCCGGCATCCGGCGTAAGTTGATAATGCCATCAGGCGTAATTCAGGCTTGACCGGAAACTTACGTCCGGTGTAAGTTTCTTGCATGACGCTGGATGCCTATCTGAAAAGCGGCGCGATGACGCCCGCTGAACTCGCACGGAAGACCGGCCTGAGCGCTGTCTCCATCGGGCGCATTCTCTTCGGAGAACAGAACGCCTCGCACGCTGCCATCAAGGCGATCGTCAAAGCGACGAAGGGGAAAGTCACCGCGCACGACCTCGTGTTCGGCAATCCGCGCGACCAGAGCGAAAAGCGGAAGGCTGCAGCATGAAAGCCCCGCTCACAATATCGATAGAGACGCTTGGCAGCGACGCGGCTAGCGCATCGCTCTCGTCACTTCGGTGTGTACTTGAGCCACGGGGATTGCTCGGCGACGCGGCGCAGGCTCTCGTTGAGTTCTTGAGCGGCAGCATCAACGGCGCCGACGATCGCCGCGACCTGTTCAGGCTTGAGTCTCTCGCCAACGCCGCAGGCGGGGCAATTGAACTCGTAAGTATCAAGGTCCTTCCCAGTGAGAGATTCCTTGAACTGGTTTCCGCAGTCGCAGTTGAGCGTGAGGACGTGTCCCTCGGGTTCCTGCATGGCTGGCCTATTCTTTCGCTTGCTGGTGACACTGCGAGCATGACCGAAGCGGCCGAGGCGTCAAGCCTCGGCCGTGGAGGCCGCGCATGATCGGCGGCACTATCCTCATCATCATTGGCGGCCTTGGCGCTCTCTATGGGCTCGCCTGCCGTGCCTATGACCGCTTCCCCGGTCCCGGAGGGCGCTGAGCCATGCCGCGCCCGCTCCTCATTGCCGCGATCTACCGCACCGCAGCGCGCGCTCACTGGCGGCATCACTGCACCCGCGTCTCGGCTCCGGCCAACGATTCCAACCACTTCGAACATGAGTGACCGTATGACGCACCGCAGCAATCATGTCCGAGCAATTCGCCGCAATTCGAAATCGGATGTGCAAGGCAAACTTGCGGCCGGTTGGGCTCGCGTATCTGCCGGAAAAAAGGGCTCTTTCGTCGATGCGATCGACAGCAGCATGGCGACGGTCAACCGCGCGCTGACCGGCGATTCCCTGCCCGAACTTCATACCGCGCTGAACAGCCTCGCCTTCGATTCCACGGCGCTGGACGAGGTCTTTGCGCTCTATGGCCTAAGCGTGAAGCCTCTCCAGAGCGAGCCCGCCAACGACCTCGCCACCATTTCGCGACTGTCGAACCTTGCTGGCCAGTTCGCCGAAGCGCTGGCCGACGGTCACCGCGACCACCGCGAGACCTGCCAGCTCGCCGACACCATCCGCCCCATCATGACGGCCCTCACGGCCATCTGCCTTGAGGCCGACCAGATCAAGGGAACCGCCAACCATGGCTGACGATAGCACCACCGCAAAAATCCTCCGCCAGCACATCGAGGCCGTCGAACGGCTGCTCGAAGAACGCAAGGGGCTGAACGAGGACATCAAGGACCGTTTCAGCGCGGCGAAGGCCGAGGGCTTCGATCCTGTGATCATGAAGGAAATGATCAAGCGCCGCGCAATGGACCGCCAGAAGCTGGCCGAACGCGAGGCTCTGATCGAGACCTATTCGGTCCAGCTTGGTCTGGAGTTCTAGGCGTGCTGCGTCTGTTTCGCCGCGCCCCGGCGCCCGCAGTGGCCGCCGAGCCAGAGAACCCCGGCCGCGCTCTCGCCCAGATCAAGGCGGATAAGGCTCGGGAGCGTCACCGCGCCCTGCATGATCAGCTGCGCGCCGATCTGCTCGCCAAGGGCCACGCCCGCATGACCCCGTACAAATGGGGTGAAAGCTGATGCAGACACCCCGCCAGCGTTCCGCCTACAACCGCCGACGCTATCTGCCGGTCCAGCTCGACGCCACGCGCCGCAAGCTCGTGATGCTGGTAGCCGAGGCCAAACGCAACGGAATGCACGACATCCTCTTACCGGAGGAGCGTCAGTGATCTTACGCCTCCCCTATCCTGACAAGCTGCTCTGGCCCAACGGCCGCACCCGCAGCCCTCATGCCAAGGCCCGCAAGGTCAAGTCGCACAAAACGATGGCATGGGGGCTTGCACTCCACCAGCGCGCGTCATTCACGCCTGGCGAGAGCATAGGCCTGCACATCGTCGTCCACGCCAAGCCCAAAGGGCCGCTGCCCGATCGCGACAACGTCGTTGCTGCCGTGAAATCCTATCAGGACGGCATCGCCCATGCCCTCGGCATCGATGACAAGCACTTCGCGACGCCAACCGTGGAGTTCGCTCCGACGCGCACCGGTGAGTTCGTGATCCACATCGGAGGCGCGCCCCAGTGAGCGTCCCCGCCCCCTTTGAGGTTGTGCCGGTCCCCGGTGGCTTCTCGTGGCGCCTGATCGCCGCCTGTGGCCGTCCCCTGGTCTACCCTCAGGAAACTTATCCGAGCGACTTCGCTGCTGCAGACGCGGCCAAGGCGGCCCGTGCTGACCTGCATGCGCGCGCCCGAATCATAGATGGAGGGTCGCGCCTGTGATTCCCGCAACGCCCCGTGACGACCTTTCCGCCGCTTTCGACAAGCACGCTGCTCTGGCGCGTAAGGAAATGGCAGAGCCCGCCCTGGTCGAGTGCCCATCATTCCAGAAGCGCCGCCGTGCCGCTTACCGGAAGTTCTTCAAGCTGTTCACGCGCGGTGCTGCATGAGCGCGCTGATCAACATCGATGCCGAAGTTGAAGTGCTTGGCGGCATGATGCGGGAAAACGCCACGATCGATCGCGTCGCCGACATTCTGCAGCCCGAGGACTTCTCGGAGCCCCTGCACTCGCGTATTTTCTCCGCGATCCTCGACCAGGCCACCAAAGGTAAGGGTGCGAACCCGGTCACCATCAAGGGCTTTTTCGAGAACGACGAGGCGATTTCTCAGGTAGGCGGCCCCGCATACCTCGCCAAGCTGTTCACCAACGCCATCGGCCTGAACGTCGCCGACAACGCGAAGATGCTGGCCGAATTGGCCCAGCGCCGGCGCATGGCCGATGGGCTGAACATGGCCGCACTCGATTGCGCCGACCTCACAGTCACAACGCAGCACATTGTCGCCGAGGCGGACGCCGCCATTTCCCTGCGCGGTAGCGATGCGATCCACCAGCCAACCGGCGCCGATTGCTTCGATGAGCTGTTCATGACCTACGCGGACCAGAACCGCGGCGTCACCAGTGGCTGCATCGCTTCCCTGGACGAGTTGCTTGGCCCCATGAAGCCGAAGCAGTTGGTGATTGGCGCCGGCCGCCCCGGCATGGGCAAGACCGCGCTTGCGCTCTCGTATGCCCTCGGCGCTGCCAGCAAGGGCCATGGCGTCCTGTATGTCTCGCTGGAAATGTCGAGCCCTGAGCTTGCCGCGCGCATGGCGGCAGACATGTGCTTTGACGGCCCGGTGGATGCAGTGCCTTACCCGGCGATCCGCGACGGCGATCTGAACGCCCGCCAGAAGCAGGCGGTCTGCGCTGCCCGCGATCACATGGCCACCCTGCCGTTCAGCGTGATCGACGCGGGCAACCTGACCGTGGGCCGCCTGAACATGCTGATCCGCCGCCACGCGCGCCGCATGGCCGCCGCTGGCCACAAGCTGGAACTGGTGGTCGTGGACTACCTGCAGTTGCTCTCACCGGACACCAAGGGCCGGTTGAACTACGAGGCTGTCTCGGAAGTCTCTCGCGCCCTGAAGGCAATGGCCAAGGATAACGCGGTCGCCATCTTCGCGCTGGCCCAGCTGTCTCGCTCTGTTGAGCAGCGTCCCGACAAGCGGCCCCAGCTCTCCGATCTGCGCGACAGCGGCCAGATCGAGCAGGACGCCGACGCCGTGCTCTTCCTCCTCCGCATGGAATACTACCTGCGCAAGGAAGAGCCTGACGCCACGGACCCCAAGCGGTTCGATTGGGAACAGAGCCTGGAGCAGATCCAAGGCCAGATCGAATTCATCGTCGCCAAGCGCCGCAACGGCGTTGAGGGCCGCGCCGTGGGCCAGTTCCACGGCTTCTACCAAGCTGTGAGAGGCTAAGATGAGCGCACGCCCCTACCACAAGCGCTACCACAGCGACGCCCTCGCCGGCTGCATGGCGCTGACCCTCGAAGAGCGCGGGGCTTATCAGACCCTGCAAGACCTCATGTACGACCGCCAGGGCCCCATCCTCGACGCCGAGCGGCTGCTTGCCGGGTACATGGGCGTATCGATCCGCAAGTGGCGTTCGCTGCGCGAAACGCTTCTCGCGAAGGGCAAGATTTTCCTCACCGAAGACGGAAGGGTATCGTCCGAATCCTTCGATCCAGTGCTGTATGGCCGCGATGGTGATCGACAGCCGCTGCCCAAATGGCTGCGCGCCTTCATCCTCGAACGTGACGGCTACCGCTGCACCTACTGCGGCCAGGCCGAAGGTCCCTTCGAGGTCGACCACATTGTTCCGGTTTCGCGTGGTGGGGGAGATGACCCCGAAAACCTGACCTGCGCATGCGCGCCCTGCAATCGCAGCAAGTCGTCAACCCCCGTGGAGGAGTGGCTCGCATGCCGGTAAATCCCTGGATGAAGTTCTACCCGCAAGACTGGCGGGCTGACGAGAAGCTGCGCATGTGCAGCCTCGCTGCTCGCGGCCTGTGGGTCGAAATGCTCGCCCTTATGCATAGGTCAGAGCGATACGGCCAACTCCTGATCGGCGGACGCGTCCCGACAGACGCCCAACTCGCCGTGCAAGTAGGATCGTCTCCAAGCGAGGTCACAGCATTGCTGGCTGAACTCGACGGCGCAGGCGTTTTCTCACGCGCGGCCAGCGGGGCCATCTACTCGCGACGAATGACCCGCGATCACAAGAAGGCTGAAAGTGCCCGCAAAAACGGGAAGAAAGGGGGTAACCCAGCCCTCTCATCAAGCGACGGAAAACAAAAGGGAAATTCTGGCTGGGATAACCAACCGGATAACCCATCGGATAAGGGGGGTGATAAGCCCCAGAAGCCAGAAGCCAGAGACCAGAAAGAACCCCCTACCCCCTTGGACGATAAGTCGCAGGGAGGAGGTTCTGGCTACGCCTTTTCGGGGAAGATGATCCGCCTCAATCAGCGCGACTTCGACCAGTGGGCGAAAGCCTTCCATGCGATCCCGGACATCGCCGCCGAGCTGACCACCCTGGACACCTGGCTGCAAACCGCCGCCGAGGCGAAGCAGAAGAACTGGTTCTGCACCGTGTCCGCCCTGCTGAACCGGAAGCATCAGGAGATCCTGGCCAATGGCGGCCTGCCCCAGCGTCCGGGTCAGGCCCCGGCCGGAAGCACGAGCCTGCTGGATCACCTGATCGCCAAGCGCCGCCAGCAGGACGAATGGGCGAAGAACCAGGGAGCGGCGGCATGATCCACATCACCCACCACGCACTTACCCGCGCCATGGAGAGGGTGCCAGGCATCGACAGTGAGGCGAAGGCATTCACGCTCCTATCCGCCGAGGTGATCCAGAACGCAGCGGCGTGGGGCGCGAGATATGTCCGGCTCGGGACTGGCCAGCGCATCGTGATCGACATCGATCGCGCCGTGACCGTCCTTCCCAAGGACTACTGGATCGCAGCGATGGATCCTCGCCGGACTGCTCAATTCGAAACGAGGTACTGACCATGAACACCGCAACCGCAATCCCCGCCGCCCCTATCGCTTGGCGCCCTCTCGCAGCCATGCCTGCTGACCGTATGGACGGAAGGGATATGCTGGTCTGGTCCCGGGGCTTCCCCGCTATCGCCTCATGGCTGGATGGCTGGCGTGATGCCGTCGGCAACCTCGTCCCCGATGTGACGAGTTACGCCGATGTTGAGGGGCCGGGGGCATGACCAAGCCCCTCAAGAATGCCCGGCACGAACGGTTTGCGCAGGAGCTTGCCAAAGGTCAAAGCGCCGACACAGCCTATACCGCAGCGGGATACAGCCCGAGCCGCAAGAACGCCCAGCGCCTGAGGACAAAAGAGGACGTAACGGCGCGCGTGGCAGAATTACAGGCTGGGGCGGCGAAACGCACTGAGATCACGGTGGCAGGCATTACAGCGCGCCTCGTCCGGATTGCCGACAAGGGTGAGGATCTCCGTGACGCGCCAGGCCTTTCTGTCGCCCGTGCCTCCCTGATGGACGCCGCCAAGCTCAATGGCCTGATCGTGGACATCAAGGATCTGCGCTCCTCGGACGGCAGCATGTCCCCCAAGGAGCCGACGTACCGCCTCGTGAAGTCGGAGGCGCCGCTGGCCCTCCCCAGCCCCCTCCCCGGAGACCAAGACCATGACTGAGAAGCTGATGCCGTGTCCGTTCTGTGGATCGAGCGACATCGACGCCAATGGATGGATGAGCGAGACTTCGACTGGCCCTGCCTGCGACGATTGCGGCGCATCTGCTGGACAGGTGTCGAACGACCACGCGGCAAATGTCACCGCCTGGAACACCCGCCAGCCCACCCCCGCCGCCGATGTGGTGGAGACGGTTGCAAGGGCGGCGGACATTCTCGACCAGTACGCGGCTTTCATCCTCACGGTGAAAGCGGATGATCTGGAAGTGCATCCCTATCAGCCAGCGGTCGAGGAAGCTGCCAGCGATCTCCGCGCCGCCATCGCCGCAATGCAAGCCCGGAGCGCCGGACCTGCAAGCGATCCTTGCAAGTTGCCCGTGTCGCGCGAGATTGCCGAGTGGAACGCCGCGCGAGACGCGGGCCTATCCCAAGATGCCGCCATCGCTCGGGTGCGCGATCTCCCCGCCGAACGCGCCGAGGCGTTGGAGGAGAACCGAGCATGGTCCGAGGTTGTCACGACGATCATGGCCCGATGCGAGGCGCTGGAAGATGAGGCTTCTGACGGCTTGGGTCGCTCAGTTAACGAGCACGCCCAAGGGTATTGGCGCGGCCAGAAGACTACCGCAAAATCCCTGCGCCGCGAGTTGCATGACCTCACCCGCGCCCTCCGCAGCGATGAGAGGGAGGGGTGATGACCGATCTGCGCGAGAAGGTTTCACAAGCCATACGCATATCGATGCATTCAGCTACAGGGCGTGAGCGAGATGCGGCGAACCGTGCAGCCGACGCCGCGATCAAGGCCGTGCTGGATGCCCTGAAAGGGTGGAGGGCTGCGCTGGCGGCTATGGGAGAGGGGGAATGAGTGGGCGCCTTGCCGCCGCCCCCATCGATTTCAGCGATGCAGTCGCATTCGTTAGGGAGCACCATCGGCACCACACACCTCCGCAGGGACATAAATTCAGCATCGCGGCCTATGCTGGCACCGAACTGGTCGGCGTCGTCATCGTCGGTCGCCCTGTCTCGCGCCACCGTGACGACGGCAAGACGCTGGAAGTCACCCGCCTCTGCACCATCGGCCACCGCAACGCCTGCTCGTTCCTCTATGGTGCAGCGGCGCGCGCTGCCTTCGCGCTCGGCTATCAGAGGATTGGAACCTACATCCTCAAGCGCGAGCCTGGCACCACACTGGCGGCGGCGGGCTGGAAGATGATCTCCGAGACGCCGGGCCGCTCATGGTCTGTCCCTAGCCGACCGCGCGAGGACAAGCACCCCACCGAACCGAAACTCCTGTTTGAAAGGACGGCCCCATGACCGAGATCGACACGGACAAGCTGCGCGCGCTGGATGAGGCTGCTGTGTCTGAAACCATCGTAGTCCGGCAGCATAGCAAGGCTAACGCGGATGCCAAGAACAAGGCGCTCGACCGCGTGAAGCTGTCGAATCAGATCGGTCCCCTCGGTAGTTTCGAGCGGACTGACGGCGAGTTGCTGGCGCTCCTTTGGAATAACCGCGGCGCCATCCTCGCGATGGCAGAGGAGAATGCGCGGCTGCGGGAGGCATTGGAACGCTGCGCGCAGATAGTCGAGCGCAACAATCACCGGCAGAACGAGAAGGTTGACGACGTGGTGGTCATCGCCCGCCGCGCCCTCTCTCGCAGCGGGGGTGAGTGCGCCTAACCCATGAGCCCCGCCACCGGATTCCTCACCAAGCCTATCGAGCAGACCGCACCCGGCGTGGGCCACAATGGCGGGCCCATCTTCGAATGTCCGCTCCCGGCGATCTTCGAGCCGTTCCTCCAGCCTGCGCGCTTCAAGGTTTCCTACGGCGGGCGCGGCAGTTCCAAGACCCGCACCGTCATCACGATCCTGGTCAACAACGTGCTCTACAGCGGATGGCGCGTGGTGTGCTTCCGCGAGCTGATGGAGGCCATTGCTGAAAGCAGCTATCAGGAGATCGTCGAAGAGATTGATCGCCGCAACCTCGGCGCCTATTTCGACATCACCAAGACCGAGATCACATGCCCGTCGTCGGGAGGCGTGTTCAAGTTCTCGGGCATCCGCGCATCGTCCAAGCGCCTCCAGAACCAGAAGCTCAAGGGGTTCTCCAATTTCGATGCCGCCTTCATCGATGAGGGCGAGAGTATCACGAAGGACAGCTGGAACGCGCTGGTGCCGACGATGCGCAAGAGCGGATCCGAAATCTTCGTCTGCTTCAATCCGGCCAGCCCGCTCGATTTCATCTATCAGGCCTTCGTCACCGATCCAATCTATCCGACGCACCACAACGGCAAGCCCTACTGCGTCACCCTCAAGGTCAACTACACGGACAACCCGTTCTTTCCGCAGGAGCTGGCCGACGATGCCGCGCTAATGCAGAAGACGGACCCCGAACTGTACCGCCACGTCTACCTCGGTGAGCCGGTGGCAGACAGCGCCCTTGCGATCATCAAGCCCAAGTGGATTGAGGCCGCGATCGATGCGCACCTGCAGATCAAGGGCTTCCCCATGGGCGGAGGCAAGATCGGCGGCATGGATATCTCCGGCGGCGTCGAGGGTGATGTTGTGGCGCCGAAGTCGAACGACCCGAACGCGCTGGCGTGGCGCTATGGCTGCGTCCTGTCCGGCCTGGAGGAATGGCAGGACGAGAACCCGAACGCTGCCGCCGCCCATGCATATCCGACCGTCGTCCGCGAGGGGCTGGACACGCTCCACATCGATGACATCGGCGTCGGCGCATCTGTGCCCGGGGAGTTCAAACGCCTGCACGGCCCGAACCCGGCGCGCGAGATCTCGTTCGTGGGCTGGACCGCATCGGAAACCCCATCCGACGAGGACAAGGAATATCAGCCGGGCAAGACGCATGGCGACATGTTCGCCAACAAAAAGGCGCAAGGCTGGGGCCTGCTGGGCGACCGCTTCCGCAATACGTGGCAGGCGCGCAATGGGCTGCCCTACGATCCCGACATGCTGATCTCAATCCCTTCAGGCCTGCCGATGCGTTCGAAGCTGGAGGGCGAACTAGCCCAGCCCCGGCGCGAGAGCGTCAACGGCCGCATGAAGGTCGAGAGCAAGAAGTCGCTGAAGACGCGCGGAATCCCGTCGCACAACCTGGCCGATGCGGTCGTCATGGCTTATGCGCCTGTCGAAGTCGCGGTTGGAAGCTGGTTCCTCTGAAAGCAACATGATTGCGCATTATATCGCGTTAGCGTAACTATGTGCCATGTCAGCGCAACCTTCCATCATCGCCAATGCCGCGACGTTCATGCGGGACAGGCTGCAGCGCGTGTTTCCGTGGGCCTATGGCATGTCGGCCAAGCACGATTACGCCAAGGACTACGGGTGGAAGGATGAACTGACCTTCCACGATTTTCACCGCATGTACTGCCGGTCGGGGATTGCTGCCGCTGCCGTAGACAAGACGATCGCGAAGACGTGGGCCACCATGCCCTCCTTGTGGGAGAGTGAGAAGCCCGCCGCGACGCCCGCAGAGGCCGATATCGCCAAGCACTTCGCCCGCAAGGGCATCTGGCGCGGGCTGATGGACGCAGACCGCCGGTCTATGGTCGGGGCTTATGCTGGCGCGATCATCTACCTGCGCGACGGCCAGCGGCTCGACCAGCCTGTTACCTCTGTGCGCCGCGGCATCGAGAACATCGTCGGTATTGCTCCCGCGTGGGAGGGGCAGCTTACCGTCGTAGAGTGGGACCAGACCGAGGGCAGCGAAACCTACGGCGAGCCGCTCTATTTCCAGTTCGACGAGCAGGCTGTGGGCGAGCCCCAGGCGGTTCCGAAGTCACAAGTGCGCATTCACCGCGACCGCGTGCTGATCTGGTCGGACGACGGCTCAGTGAATGGAAGCTCGGCACTGGAGCCGGGCTACAACGACGTTTCCGACGCCGAGAAGATCAAGGGCGCTGGCGCCGAAGGCTTCTGGAAATCCGCGCGCGGCGCCCCGATCGTAGAGAATTCGCAGGGCGTATCCATGCAGGACATGATGCGCGGCATGGGGGCGGCCACGCCCGAGGAAGCCCGCGATATGCTGAACGACAAGGCCGACGACTTCCAGAACGGATTCGACAAGTTCCTGATGCTCGGCGGCTTCACGGCCAAGCCCCTGACGATAACCCTGCCCCAGCCTAAGGAGTTCTGGGAAACCTGCGTCCAGTCCTTCGCGGCATCGATGCAGATCCCATTCAAGGAACTAGTCGGCAATATTACCGGCGAGCGCGCCAGCACGGAGGACGCCAAGGGCTGGGCCGATACGAACATGTCGCGCCGCGAAAACCGCGTGCTGCCGATCCTGTACGAGTTCGTCGAGCGCCTGGTGAAGTGGGGCGTGCTGGACCGTAAGGATTGGACGGTGGGTTGGACTTCGCTCCTGGAAGCCACCCCAGACGACAAGCTCGACCGCGCCGTCAAGATGTCCAGCATCAACAGCCAGCAGGCCGCTGAGCCTGTGTTCCTGCCTGACGAGATCCGCGAAGAGGCTGGCTATGCCGCCGCCGAGGACGTCGAGGGCTGGGACGAGTTCATGCGCGAGCGCGAGGAGCGTCAACGCCAGCAGGCCGAGGACGGGCCGACCCAGAATATTCCACCTGGAGATAATCCATGAACGTAGCGAAAGCCATTGAGGCGCTGAAAAAGGCCATCGCGCTGCACAAGAAGCACATGGACGGATCTGCACCGACGACCGGCGCGGCTGGTGAGAAGAGCCAGATGCTCATGATGACGCAGATGGAGGATGCGCTTGGCTTCCTCGAATCGGATGCCGCCAAAAAGAAGCCGGCAATGAAAATGCCGGCAATGAACAGTGCGGTCGGAAAGACCGTCCGCATCAACGTCCGCAGCGCCATCAATAGCTCTGGTATCCGCCGCGAGCGCCGCGACGGCCGCGACTACATCATCGTGCCAAGCGCCACCATGCCCGATGGCATCGTGATGAACCGTACGCGCTACCCGGCGAACGAGATCGCAAAGGCGTTCGGCTCGCTGGAGAACACCCCTGCCCCGCTCGGCCATCCCACCATCGAGGGCGCGTTCGTGTCGGCGAAAGATCCCGAAGGCCTCGCGCGTGGCTGGATCGGCGCCTGGAACCGCAACGTGCGCCGTGAGAACGGCCGCGTATTCGTCGACAAGGTGATCGACGTCGCCACTGCCAGCCAGCTGGACGGCGGCAAGACGGTGCTGGAAGCGATCGAGAAGGGCGAGCCCATCCACTCATCCACCGGCCTCTATGCCATTCTCACCGCTGTCGAGAACGAAGAGGGCGTCGACTGGGAGGCGTCCGACATCGTGTTCGACCACGACGCGATCCTCATCGGCGAGGATGGCGCGGCCACCCCAAAGCAGGGCGTGGGACTGATGGTCAACGCCGCCGCTGCCCCCGATGGCGAGAAAGTCGACGTCATGAACTGCACGATCGACGACGATATCGACCGCGACCTCGCGTGGTCTGCTGAAAGTATGTTGCGCGCTGTTGAACGAAAAGAACGTTTGCCGTTGCTTCGGCGCATCATTCAGATTATCACTGGGGAAGTTCAGGGCGGCCCGACGCCCGACAACATCGAGGGCGATGCCCTGAACACGGAGCACGAAGCAATGGACAAGGCTCAGTTCGACGAGCTGACCGGCAAGGTAGCGGCGCTGGCCGATTGCATGACCGGCCTCGACGACAAGATCGCAACCGCCGTGGGCAATGCCCTCAAGCCCTTCACCGATGCGCAGGCCGCTGCTGCCAAGGATGCAGCCGACAAGGCCGAAGCCGATCGTCTGGTGCTGGTGAACAAGGTCGTTGAAGGTGGCCTGCTTGCCGAGGACATCGCCAAAGACGCGACCGCTCCGGTGCTGAACGCGCTGCTCGAAAAGAGCAACGAGAAGCCCGCCGCCTTCCGCGTGAACGGCGTTTACAAGCCGCAGTCTGGCGAAAAGCCTGCTTTCGCCATCCCGGCAGGGGAGTAACCGACCATGGCTCGCTACAACAAGATTTTCGCAGGCCCGACCTCCGAAACGCTTCCGCAGGTTCAGGAGCGCATTTGCGCTGCCGCAGTCACCCCCGGCATCGGCTTGGTGGAAAGCGGGACGAGCTTTGCCATCGCCGGCGCCGCCGCGGCAACCAAGGTGTACATTGCTCAGGACCACTACCTGACCGGTAAGGGTGTCGATACCGCATCTGTTGCCGGTAGCCGCGTCATCGGCATGGAGCCGCTCGACGAGCAGTTCTTCAACGTCCGCGTCCCGACCGGCGTCAATGTCGCGCGGGGGGCAAACCTGACGACCAACGCAACGGGTCGCTTCGTCCTCGCCACCACCGGCCAGCGCGTCATGATGATCGCCGAAGAAGCCTACAACAACCAGTCCGGTTCAGACCAGCTCGTGCGCGCCCGCAAGGCGCAGCCGGGCATCGTCGTGGCATAAGGGGGCCTCGAAATGCGCTACTTTTCCGCAGACCTCATCACCAACAACCCCCGCCAGCATGGCGCATGGTGGGGCGAGCTCAGCCTCGCACGCGAGCACTTCCACCAGACCGAGGACGCCCTCGTTGCTGTGGGTAATACCTCGGGACTGACCGCCAACGCTGCCGCTGTGCTGCCGCGTGATGCGTGGCTGGATCTCGACAACATCACCCGCCGTGTCATGCGCGCGGATGAAGGTCAGGTCTGGATGGCAGATCTCATGCCTTTGGCCAAGCCGGTCAACATCGGGAAACTGGTCCACCTGAACCGCGTGTCGTCGGATGCCGGCGTGGTCGTCCGTTCGATGAGTGGTCAGGTTCCGGTTCCGCTCGACAAGGTGGCCTACGACTACCGCGGCACTCCCGTTCCCATCTTCGCCACCGGATACGGTCGTGAATGGCGCGAATGGAACACGCTGCAGTCGGAGAACTTCGATGCCCTGTCAGACGACCAGGAAGCGCACGTTGCCAAGCTGCGCCGCGACAATGCACTCTACGTGCTCGACGGCGACGCTTCGATCGTTGTCGAAGGCTATACCGCCTATGGCATCCGCACCTCTCCCTACTCCAAGGCCATCAACCTTGGATCGGCTGCTGGCGGCGCAAACATCGACCTCACCACCGCCGGCGCGGACGACATCGACGCATTCCTTGCTGGCCCGTTCGGCGCGATGCTTGACGCCAACTACATCACGGGTGGCGTCAACCTGTACATCTCGCCCGAGATCGCTCGCAACTGGGACCGCCCCTATTCGGGTTCGGCGGGCTACAAGCCGGGCACCATCCTCGATTACGTGCTGGGCAATCGCCGCGTCAACAAGGTGGCGGTGTCTTTCGAGCTTTCGGGCAACTCGTTCTTCGGATTTGTCCCGAACGCCGATTACATTCGTCCGCTGGTGGCGATGGCGACCTCGACCGTCGCCATGCCCCGCCAGCACCCGCGCGCCAACTACCAGTTCGAAGTCTGGAACGCGATGGGTATCGAGATCCGCGCCGACATTAATGGTCGCAGCGGCGTGTTCTACTCGGTCGTCGTCAACTGACGGCGGCCGGAAGGGAGATCGATATGAAGATCCTCATCAAGGGAATCGGTGGCAGCGATACGCACTCGGGCATCTATGGCCTGAAGGGTGAGATCGCGCCCGGCACCGAACTGACGCTTCAGGACGAGCCGCCTGCGGCATGGGCTGGCAAGTACGAGGTGATCGAGAAGAACGCCTCGTCAGGCGCTGTTGCCCTGACCGGGAAGAACAAGGCCGAGTTGCTGGCGATCGCCAAGGCCGAGAACGTCACGGTCGAAGACAACGCGACGAACGCCGACATCGTTTCGGCGATCGAGCTTGCTCGCGAGGAAGCGGCCAAGGCCTGATTGGCAACCAACGCGTTTTACTCAGGAGAAGACCCATGGGACGCATCTTCAGTTTCATTGCACTGGCCGCCATCACCGCCGTCGTGTTCGCATCCAATGCGATTGCGGCAGCGATCAGCCGCACGTTCGACCTCATCCCGACTTTCGCTCGCGCGGATGACTTCCGCTTCGTTAGCGATCACCCGCGATCGATTTTCGAAACGCGCCGGGCTGGCCTCGCGTAATCCGAAGCCTGAGCTCGAATGCTTTGAGGCCGCTGCTCAACCAGGGCGGCGGCCTTTTTCGTAAGGAATGAATATGGCCGCCTACGGCACGGATGATGGGTTCACGACATGGCTTGCCGAGCAGGGTTACACTCTGCCTGACGATGTCCCCGCGCCTGCCGTCCTGCGGGCGCGGGGAAGCGCCTATGTCGATGGATATGAGCCGTACTGGACTGGCGTTCGCACCGATGGCGCGCTCCAGGAGCTTGCTTGGCCGCGTACCGGCGCACGGATGAACTGCACACTCGCCGTTCCCGATGACGTGATCCCGCCCTCGATCGTCACCGCAACGTATCGGGCGGCATGGCTGGAGGGCTCAACACCTGGCGTTCTCGCCGGGCCGGTCGTCACATCGGGAACGCGGGTAAAGCGGCAGCGCGTAGATGTCATTGAGAGGGAATTCTTTGATGACGGAAAAGCCGAAGTCGGATCCGGTCCATCATTTATAGATAGCATTATAGATGGACTGCTCTCTCAGTTCATCTGCGAGGACAAGAACGGTGCCTTCCTCTGGAGCCTCGGCTGCTGATGGGCGAGTTCTATGCAGACATGCGGCAGACCGCCATCGACCTCCTTGCACCGGCCAGTGAAGGCGGACTTGGGCAAGGATCGATCGCGCTTGTTCGTCTCGTCCCTGGGCCGCCGCCGGCCAACGAATGGAACCCACCTGCCGATCCGACGCGCGAAGTCACGCCACTGGATGGCGCCGCGCGCGGTGTTGGCAAGGAACTGATCGGCGCCCCCATCGAAACGGGTGGCCAGATCGTCGCGACAGACCTGATTGCAATCGTGGCTCCGTGGGATGGTGAGTACGATCCCGCTGATGCGGTCGAGCTTGATGGCAAGCCTGTCACGGTGCTCTCGGTCAAGAACATCCCCGCCGTCGGCACAGTCTGCGCCGTGCAATTCGTCCTGAGGCAGTGATGGACGAAACGATCGACAATCTCCTCGCTGCACTCGCTCCGGCCCTAGCCGCGGCGTTTCTGGCGGCCATCAGGAACCTGCGCGGCGGGATCGACTATGACGCGCTGATCGTTGCTCTGCGCGCCGGCGACGTTGACGCCGCGATAGCCGCGCTGAACATCGATCGAGGCGCATTCTCCAAGTACATGCTGGAGAGGCAATCGGCCTTTGAGCAGGCCGGCAGCGAGATCGCCGCCGAGCTGACCAAGCAACGCGCCGCGGCGCTGCCGAAGGTCGACCGGTCTGCACCGTCGATCCGATCTCCCATTCTTACCCCGCCGGAACCGGAGGCCGCGCCAATCGGTCCATCAGGCCCCATCGCGCCCGCTCCACCCTCACCTCCGACGCTTTCGGCGCCAGGCGGCGGGAACGTAGTTTTCCGTTTCGACATGACCAATCCACGAGCCGAAGCGAAGATCCGCACCGAAGCCGCGACACGTGTGGCCGGATACGTGGACGAACAGGTAGAGGCGGCGCGCAAGGTCATTGCCGATGGCTTCCAGCGCGGCGACGGTCCACAGAATATCGCGATCGATATCGCGGGGCGCGTAAATCCGATCAGCGGGCGACGCGAAGGCGGCATAGTCGGCCTGTCTGATCCCCAGGTGGGCTACGTGGACAACATGCGGCAACGCCTGCACTCCGGTGATCCGGACGAGATGATGAAGGTGCTGGGCTCCTTCCGTGACGGCGCTTGGGTCGAAGGCACTGGCCAGACCCTGCGCGATCGCCGCTATGATCGCTCGATCATGAAGGCCATCCGCGATGTAGCGGCCGGTAAGCCCAATCCGCTGACGGCCGATAAGGTCGACGAGATGGCAGCCAAGTATGCCGACCGCTTGCTCTCCCGGCGCGCCGAGGACATCGCTCGAACTGAGACAGCACAGGGCGTCATGGCCGCCCGGGCCGAGGCCACGCGCCAGTCGCTCGACAAGGTCGGGCTGTCCGATAGCGCGGTGACCAAGACGTGGCGGCACAACGGTGGCGTCCGCCATGCTCGCGATTGGCACCTCCACATGAACAACAAGAGCGTCGATGGCATCGATGTGCCGTTCCACCTCCCTGATGGCTCCGTGATGCAGCACAGCCACGACCCTGATGGCGGCGTGAAGAACAACGCAAACTGCCGGTGCTCGACAGATTTCGATATCGACTGGGCATTTGGGTTGCTTGGATGATTGGGCTGACCCGATCGGTTCACCTTAACCGGTGCCGTTGTTGGTCAGCCCATGAAATTGTTACAACGTGGACAGGAGAATAGCAATGGCCTGCGAGAAATGTGAAGAACGACGCCGCAAGCTTCGGGACGCCATCATTCGAGGAAAGCTTGCTGAAGCCGGCGGTCATGTGGTTGCGGGCATTAGCGAGATAGTCACGCCCAAGAGCAAGGCGATTGGGTCTGATGGCAGCAGTGGCGGTGGTATCTCGGAGATGGGTAAGGCTGGCCCCGAAGCGATTATGCCACTCAAGCGCGGCAAAGCGCTGTACTGATGGCCACTAGCTGGTCCGGCGTTGATCCGTCCACATGGGCGGAATCTAAGGACAAACTCCTCACGGCCCTGCTGCGCGGCGCCGTGCAGGATCTCGCCACCGTGGCCAGCACCACCATTCCCAATGGAGGCCGGGTTCCGGTCAAGACCGGCAACTTGGCTCGCTCTGTGGTCGTGGACAATAAGCCACCGCCGATCATCGAGGGCGAGGCGAAGGGCGGCGGGTTCTTGAACGGAATCGCCGGGATCAAACCAGGCGAGATGATCTATATCGGTTGGCAAGCGGCTTATTCGCGCCGGATGAACTACGGTTTCATCGGCGAAGACAGCCTTGGCCGAACCTACAACCAGACCGGATATGGGTTCGCCGAAGCGGCAGCGGCGCAATGGCCCGAGATCGTAAAACGCCAAGCCGCGAAACTGAGGGGCAGGTAATGCCAGCGATTGAAACGACGGACTGGCTTGCTCTCAAGGCGCGCATCGCCACGCTGGTTACCGCACCGGTTGTTCCGGTCTACGATCCAGACGCCATCGTTACGCCGCCAGCGGACGCGGTGGGTCCGGCGCCTTATATCCTCGTCTCAGATGTGACCAATGACCCCGTCCGTGTCGGCATCGCGCGCCGGGGCAACGCCGGTGTCGATCATGTTCGCAGCGGCACGCTCATGCTCTCGCTGCAATGGCCGATTGCGAGGCCTCTGTCGCATACCCAGCTCAAGGAACTAGCGGGCCAGATCGCAGAACATTTTCCCGCCGACGCATGCATGACCTACGGCCCGTCTCGGCTGCGGGTAACGCAGGACAGCGCGGCACTGCAACCTTATGTGGACGGCGCATATCGCGTCGCCGTGGTGCGGGTATTCTGGTCGAGCATGTGAGGCTGGCCAAGCGGGCGTGATGATGACAGGTTCCTCGCCATGAGAACACCCGCCCTTCTGCTCGCTGGATTCGCCGCACTTGCCACGCAAGCCTCAGCTCGCTCCGACACTGACTATCCCCACCGGGACTGGGGCAAGGTCGTCACGCTGGATATGAGTGTTACCGACGCCACGGCGTGCATCACGAGAGAGATGAACCGCAACGGTGACGCCACGGTCATTCCAGTGGACGGCGGCAGCGATATTGACGTTGCACCTCACCTGATGTGGGGGCCGAAGGCAGAGCCTTGGCAGACATTCAAGGTGCGGGACGAGGCGGGATCGACCACCATGCGCATCTTCTACCGACATCCCGTAAAGCAAGGCGCCAATGATAAGGCAGTGGCCAAGATGGCCAAGCAGTGCCTCAAGGTGCGAGAGATCAGTCCAGCATAAGGGCCATCACCGCACAAATTGATGCGTGTATCCGACCGCACCACCCTGCCCGTCCGACACGATAGCATAATGATATCCCGAGCGGCCTGACGTACCGATCCACTGGTATAGCTGGCCGCCATTGGTACTTGCGGAGATGGAGGTCGGCATTCCAACCTTTCGGATAATGTCCTTCATCTGCATGCCGCGAATGTCGCCGAGTTTCTGGAACTTCCTGACCTTGCTGCCTGTCCGCATGACGCCGAAAATGATCGGAACGATAATGAGCACGGCGAGCAAAATAACAAATGGCATGGTGCATTCCCCCTCAAGTCGCGTGCATGCCCCATAATCAGATCGGTGTCGAATCAGGCGCCGACTCGAACAATTGATGCGTCATCACGCACAAATGTTGCGCATTCAATCTCCCCGTTGTAATGTTCAGGCGATTTGAACCGCCCAGCTGTGTCCTGGGTAACGGGAGCGCCGGACATGGGATTGCAGGCTGTAGCAGGATCGAAGATTTTCATCGGTACGCGCGTCGCGCCAAAAGGCGAGGTCGTCCTGGCCGATTTCGCGGCGCAGGAAGCGGCGTGGGTCGAGATCGGCGGGTGGACGCAGAGCGGTTCGCTCGGCGACACCCAGGAGATCATCAGCCAGAACTTCATCAACGAAGGCCGCACCCGCAACATCAAGGGCACCAAGAACGGCGCCTCGATGGAAAACACCTTTGCGCCGCTCCCGAATGATCCGGGTCAGATCGCGTTCAAGGCGGCTATCGACAGCTGCAACCCCTATGCATTCAAGGTCGAATGGGGCGCTGGCTGCGCATCAGAGGGTGAAGTCGAAATCAGCGTCGGCACGCCTGGTGTCGTGACGTGGCCCGGCGGCCACGGCCTGGAGGCCGGCTCGCCTGTCATGTTCGATGCAGCAGGCGGGACCCTGCCCACCGGCCTTACCGCCGACACGGTCTATTACGTCTCCGCGACTGGCCTGACGCCGACGACCTTCTCCGTTTCGGCAACTCCGGGGGGGGCGGCCATCGCTACCACGGCAGCTGGCACGGCGACGTCGATTACCGCCACGGCTCAGCCGGTGGGCTCCACCGACCTCTTCTATGGCCTCGCGATGCCGGGTGCCCGCCAGGGCGGCGAAGCGAACACGGCGCTGCTGCGTACGTGGTCGATAATGCCAGACTCGAACATCTTGGAAGTCTGAACAAGCTAAGGGCGGCGGCGATCGGGTCTGTCGCCGTCCTTAGACCCGAACCGACCCGAGAGAAACGATCATGGACATTGGCAACATCAGCAAGAAGGCTGACCTCAGCGAAGGCGACTGGATCGGCGATATTCCGGACATGGACGGCATCCGCCTGAAGGTCCGCTCCACCAATTTCAAGCCGTTCCGCGTTGCGACCGCCGGTCTTGCCCGCCGCAGCGGCAAGAAGATGGGCACTGACGAAGGGCTCATGAGCTTCAACATCGCGACCGGCAAGCCGCTGGCCGAGCATATCTTGCTCGATTGGGACGGCCTGACCGAGAACGGGAAGCCGCTCAAGTTCGACGCCAAGAAGGCAGTCGCGATCCTGACCGCCGACGACGACCACGGCATCGGTGCAAAGTTCCGTCGCGCAGTGGAATGGGCTGGTGACCAGGTCGCCGAACGTATCGCCGCCAAGGCCGTCGAAGCGGCGGGAAACTGAAGAATGCGCTGCGCTGGTCACTCGATCACTACGACGAGTGGCGCGCAGCGAAAGAACAGGCCGAGGCCGCGGGTGGAGAGATACCCGAAATCCTGCAGCAACCCGAGATCATGGATGGGTTCGGTGGCTGGTACGAGGATTTCTGGAAGCTCTCCACCGAACGGCAGATCGGTTTCGGGGTAGGCCCGATCCCAGGCAGCGCAATTGACCGGCACATCGCCGGATGGAGTTACGAGGACGCCGAGGTGTTCGAGTTCTGCATGAGGGAAATGGACGGGGTCTATCTGATGAAGAACAACAAGTCAGAGCAAGCGCCGCCCACTGCCTCGCCTCGCGATGCCTTCCGTTCTGCCACCTCTGGGCGTCGGCGATAATCCATGGACGTCGCCGCGCTCCAGCTCTCTGTCGATTCAAGCGACGTCGTAAAGGCGGCGAACGATCTCGATAAGTTCACGGCCTCCGCGAAGCGAGCCGGTGCGGCGGCGAGCCTCCAGACAGGATCCATCGCCAAGCTGGTTGCGTCTGTCCAGTCGATGGATTCCAAGCTCAGCACGATAATTGGCAGTTTGGACAAGATTTCTACCGCCATGTCGGCGATGGGGCGTGCGTCTCAGGTCGCGGCGACTGGTCAGGACAATGTGGCTCAGGCGGCGCAGTCGGCGGCCAAGTCCTTCGCCAATGCTGATGCGCATGTGAATTCTTATCGTGACCACCTCCAAGGGCTGGTCGCGCAGCAGAACAACGTTTCAAGGGCGATGGCAGCAGCCGATGCGCATGTTACCGCATACGCGCAGCACCTCCGGCAAGCCTCTAACACACCGTCACTCCCCAGCCCCATCCAACCTTCTTCTGCATCGAGCGGCAGCTTTACGTCTTACGGGGCCGCGGCGATCAAGGAGACTGGGCAAGCTGCACAACTTGCCGCGCATCATGCCCAGAACCTGTTCTATCAGCTGAATGACGTGTTTGTCAGTGTGGCATCGGGACAAAAGCCCCTCACGGTCTTTATCCAGCAGGGTTCCCAGATTGCGCAGATCTATGCGCAAGCAGGCATGGGGCTCAAAGGATTCTCCCTCGGCCTGGCAAACATGCTGGGCCTGCTCTCCACCACAACGGCAGAGACGGAGGCGTTGGCGCTGGCGGAGGCGCAGCAGTCGGCAGCATCCGTGGCGGCAGCGAATGCTCAAGCGACGGCCAACGTGCGCGCCGCAGAGACCAACATCGCGATCGCGGAAGCTCAGGTTGCGCTCGCCGCCACCGCGACCGAGGCCGCCACCGCGCAGGCTCGCCTTACACTGGCAACGGAATCGCTCGCCGTAGCCCAGACCGAAGCCACGATCACCGCTGCGGCGCTGGATGCTGCCATGGTGGCGGAAGGAGAGGCCGCGACAGCCGCAGCGGCAGCGACGACGGTAGCCCTGACGCCTCTTGCCATTATCCTCGCCGGCGTCGTGGCCGTGCTCGCCCTTTTCACCGCAGGCGTCGCCGCGCTCAACAAGCAGGCAAACGACGACAGCGGATTAAAGAAATACACCACCGCAATGGGCTACACCAAGGCCGAGGTGGAAAAGCTCAATGCGGTGACCGTGACATGGGGCGACACCGCCAAGGCTGTGTTCCAGGTAGGCTGGCAGCGCATCGCTGAAGCCTTTGGGCTTACGACAGACGATCTGAGCAAAGCATGGTCCAGTTTCACGGACTGGATGGTGACTGCGACGCGAGCGGCTTTGGGCGGCGTCTATGCCGCGTTCACCGGCGCGCAGAACATCATCCCGCGCATCCTCGACAACATCAAGACGGGCAAGAAGGAAGGCCTGCTTGAGATCATTGGAGGCAGCTTCTCGGACCAGTACAAGGAGGCCCAGAAGTTCATGGATGATGTTGTCGGGCAGTCGCGCAAGAACGCGCGGGCGCGGCAGGATGCCATGGCGACGAAGTTCTACGACGCCCCGACCGAACGGAAGGGCCGACACGAATACGACTTCTCCGACCTGCTCAAGGATGCGGACAAGCAGCGCAACGATCTAACCAAGGCATCGGCGCAGATCGGTGTTTATGGCGAAGCGCTGGCGCAGGTAACCTACGAACAGGATCTGCTTAACAAGGCGTCGGAGCATGGGCTCAAACTGACGCCGCAGCAGACGGCGCAGATCAATGAAATCTCCAAGGCCCTGGCAGCTCTGTCCGAACAGAATCGCCACGACACGTTCATGGAGAATTTCAACGAGCAGACCAACCAGCAGATCGCCTCTCTGGAGCAAGCGCGTGGCGCTATCGGTCTGACGGGTGCCGCCTTGGCAAGCTACACCTACGAGCAGGAGCAGCTGAACAAGGCGCTGGCAGAGCATATAACGCTCACCGATGCCGATCGCCAAAAGATCAGCGATGACGCGGTGAAGGTCGGCGATGCGGCCTATCAGAACATCCGTGAAAAGTCGGCGAGCGATAATGCTCGGTCACATGCTGAGGCGATGCGGCAGCTTGAGGTCGAGCGTGATGCCATCGGCCTGACCGGCCAGGCGCTGATCGCCTACAACTACCAGCAGGACCTGATCAACAAGGCCCTTCAGGAAGGCGTATCCTTCAAGGACATCGACATCGAAAAGACGCGCCGGCAGGCCGAGGCCTACGCTGAAGTCCGTTATTCGATCGATCAGCAGAAACAGTCGATAGCTGACGCGCGGGAGGTCACGAAGGGCTTTTTCGAGGACTGGATCAACGGCGTCCGCGAGGGAGGAAATCTCTTCAAGTCGTTCGCCGATGCCGTGATCAACAGCCTCAACCGCATCATTGACAAGATGCTGGACCGGATGCTGAACACGTTGCTCGACAGTCTATTCACCGGTGGAACAGGGAGCTTGTTCGCTAACGGGGGCTCGTTCGGTTCCGCTCAAAAATACGCTTTGGGCGGCTCGTTTGGTACGCCCACGCGCTTCGCCAACGGCGGTGCCTTCACCAACACTGTGGTGAGCACGCCCACCCTGTTCCGCTTCGCCAACGGTGGCGCTCTGGGCGAGATGGGTGAGGCTGGGCCTGAGGCGATCATGCCCCTATCTCGCGACTCCAGCGGGAAACTAGGGGTACGGGCGTCTGGTGGGGGCTCTAGGAATGCCAGCGTCAAGATCAACACTCCCATCGTGATTCAGCAGTCTGGTTCATTCACGACGGAAGATGCGCGAGCCATGGCTGCACAGGCGGGCGCGGCTGCAGTGCAGGAGGTGCGCCGCAACCTAGATGCCTATCTGCGTGAATGGGAAATCGATGGAGCCGTGTCATCGTGAAGGTCTATCAGTTCCCCACGTTCCGTATTGCCAATCAGCTGTTTCACACGCCAGGAGCCGGCTACGAGGGCGGCCTTACATCTGGTGGTGCGCAATTCATAACTCCGGAGCCGGGCGGCTTTTCGGTCCTGGAAATCCAGCCAGCGATTATCGATACCGAGTGGGACTTTCCACTAGCATCATGGATCATGTCCAAGATCAGCGGACAGATTTTCCGAGTACGCCTCGCTCCCTCGCCGCAAATCGCCTACAGCAAAAGGCGCGGCATGATGGCGGTTCCTTGGAACAACGGGGAGACGTGGTCCAATCAAGAGAATTGGGACGGCGACTTCACCGCCACTTATGCTGCGGCAGGGCTGCAAGGGTCATTGAATATTACCATAGACCTGACAGGCGTCGGGCCGATCGTGTTGCCAGGTCATGTCATCGGCCATGATTTCGACGCGTACCTCGTGGATGAGATCTGCTATACCGGCAACATCGCAACGGTCATCCTGACGACCCCGCTGGTGCGTGATGTCGTGCCCGGCGACAACTGCTATTTGCGCCCATGGTTCACTGGCCGGATCAGCAATGGCGCTGATATTCGCGCGTCATACAACCATCTTGGCCACGTCACGCCGGGCAACATCATTCTGCAGCAGGCGGTCGTATGAGCGCCTTCTACGATCAGATAGACGAAATCCTAGGATCAGCAGACGACACCACCGACATCGTCGCGACGGTGCGGAAATGCTGGCTCTACGACTTCAAGGAAGAACCGGTTCGGCTCTGGGATGGCCAAGGCAACTTCGTCGACAGCGATGGCAATGAGTGGCTCGGTACCATCGATGCAAACGGCGGGAATCTGCACAAAACTCCATCACTTCAGGATGGCCGCGACGGCACCAGCGCCTCCTATTCGTTCTCGCTCGCGATTCCGACGCTCCCCGGCCAGGAAACTCTTGCGCTCTACGATGCGCTGAAGGCCGATCAATCGCAGGTCTTTGGAAGAAGGCTGGTCTGCTATCTCGTGCTCTTTGGTGTTGGAGAGGGGCTCCGGCCAGGCACCCCGCTCTCCTTTTACAAAGAGATGACGATGTTCTCTCCGAAGTTCTCGGAGACGATCGCACGAGGATCATCGGGGACCGTCACGAAGACCTACACCGCGACGATTACCGCCAAAGACAACAACCACGGCCGCAGCGAGACGCCCGACAGGACGTACGCCGACACAATGCAGAAGCGACGCGCAGCTCAGCTCGGCGTCTCGGTTGACCGCGGTTCTGAATATCTCGCCCTTCTCGCCAACCGAACTTACCAGGTTCCCTGATGGATATCGTCGATGAAACTCTCCGCGAGTGGAGGTCTGGCGTTTTCGTCTACGGGCAGAGCGACTGCATGCTCTCGATAGGACGATACCTTGCCCGCACTGGGCATGACGATGTAACCGGACAGTTCCTTGGGCGATATGACACCCACGAAGGCGCGGCGGCAGAAATAAAAGCTCATGGCGGCATTGCGGGGCTAATGGCTCTCGCCGGGGCCGTGGCCAAAGATGCGCACCCCGCGCGCGGGGATGTGGTCGAGGTCGTTTACAGTGGCGAACAGGAGACTTGTGGAATCGGCGGCCTGTGCACCGGCGATGGTGTTGCTCTGCGGCTCGATCGCGGGACGATCGAGGTGGCACTTCGGTTCATCACCTATCGGGGCGTTTGGCATGGCAGTCGTTAAGAAGATCGTCGGCCTTGTCGCGATGGTCGCCCTGATCGCGTATGCCGGACCGCTCGGCGCCGCGATTGCGGGAAACATCGGCGCCAGTGCTTTTGTTGGTACACTAATCGGAGCAGTGATTGTTGCCGGCGGTACGTACCTCATCCAGTCGATCTTGGTCGGCAGTTCTAGGGCGCCGGATATGGAATCCGGCAAGGTCAATGTCAGGATTTCGGACCCTCCGCGTTGGCTGAACGCCGGTCATTCGCGCTCAGGCGGTGGCGCTCTCTTCGGAGAATTCGATAGCAATGGTCGCTTCTGGTACATCATTGTCCACAGCGACGAGATCCTGCACGCCCCTTATTCCTACTTCCTGGATGATGAGGCCGTCACCCTAGATGGTTCCGGGTATGTCTATCAGGCCGATTTCCGGCTGAAGGCCAACAAGGACAAGGACCCTGCCGAGAACGATGGCGAGGGCAAGGGCTACATCCGCATATGGACCACGACCTATAGCGAGACCGACCCCACCCCTCCCCGCATCCCTGCTTTGGACGCTGCATTCCCTACGCTTTGGACATCGAACCACAAGCTTGTCGGCACGACCTTCAGCGTCATCTGCATGGACGCCCTGGAGATCGAGAACCGCTATAAAATCTACCGCTGGCGTGGGCCATTTGGGCTGGGCGAGCCGGCCGTCAGCGTCGTGGGCGACTGGGCGAACATGTACGATCCGCGCGATCCATCACAGGTGCTTGGAAACCGCACGACCTACAAGACGAGCCGCAACGCAGCCCTGATCTGGGCATGGTTCCGCACGCATCCCTTCGGCCGCAATAAGCCGGAAAGCTCGATCAACTGGGATCGCATCGCTGAGCAGGCGAACATCTGCGACCAGAACGTGGAGGGCATCGAAGGTGATCAGCCTCGCTACGAGGCGGCAGTCTCGATCGTGGACAGCAAGCGCCGGGTCGATGCGGAGAAAGAAATCCTGCTGTCGATGGATGGCCAGATCGTGTTCGACGAAGATGGCAAATCGTGGGTGCGCGTCGGATACTGGTACGATCCCATCCTGTCGTTCTCGCGCAACCGCGACATCATGGCGATGTCGAGCATGGAGGCGCAGGACGGCGAGAGCGAAACTCAGGGCGTCATCGTCAACTACATCGAGCCGGATGCGAACTACACCGTCCAGCCATCGGCCGCATGGATCAACCCGCTCTATTACGATCCCGACACGACGCCGAAGTTCCTGACCGTCGATATCCAGGCATGTCAGAACCACAATCAGGCCATGCGCTTGGCGAAAGGCATCGGCATGCGTTCGCAGCCCCGTCACAAGATCGGCCCCACCGTGAACCTTCGCGGCTTGCAAGCCAGGCAGGAACGCATCGTCGTCATCAATTACGACAATACCTTCGCCGGGGACTACGAGATCGCCACCCCGGTGGAGATTGACGGCGCCGGCATCTTCACCGGCTTCGGCGCAGTGCCGATCGATTCAAGCCGCTGGACATTGCTGCCCGGTGAGGAGCAACCCAAGCCGGTTGTCGACGGATCTGACGAGACGGTGTCATTCCCGGCGATCACCGGCGAAACCGTCTACGAAGCGGACGGGCGCATCAGGATCGACTTCCTGGATCCGCCGCGCTCCGACGCCACCTATGTCGCGGAGTACATCCTGACGTCGCAGATAACCGGAGCGACAAACGATCCTTGGATTTCGATGACAGTCAACGTCAACACGGCTGTCAGCGGATCGGTCCAAGGAGGGTCCGAATACACCGTCCGATATCGTTACACCGTCTCGTCGGGGCGCGGGTCGGCATGGGAGTACGCCACGATCACCCTTGATGGTGATGTGATCTATGACGGCGGCAACGCCTCTACGGGGGCGTAGATATGGCAGACGTAATCGACGTCCGTTTTCGACTTCGCCGCGACACTGCTGGCCAGTGGACAGCCATCAACCCGGTGTTGCTGGAAGGCGAGCCAGCGATGGAGACGGACACCCGCAAGATCAAGTATGGCGATGGCGTAACCGCTTGGAGTAGCTTGCCCTACTTCACCGGAGGCGGTGTCACCAGCGTTGGGTTTTCGACGGGAACGACCGGCCTTAGCATCAGCGGCAGCCCGATCACCGGCGCAGGTACGTTCACGCTAAGTGGCACTCTCAATGCAACGAACGGCGGCACCGGATTCTCGTCCTACACAATGGGTGATATCGTCTACGCCCTAAGCGGTACGGCGTTGACGAGGCTTTCGATCGGCGCCGCTGCTTCCGTGCTATCCAGTTCAGGCACTGCGCCGGTTTGGACGCCGACCACAGGCACGGGTGACGTGGTTCGCGCAGCCCGGCCCGGGTTCACGAACGCAATTGGAGTCGGCACGGCCGCCACGACTTCGGGTTCCGGGGTTACGTTCCCCGCGGCGCAATCACCCAGCACCGATCCCAACACGTTGGACGACTACGAGGAAGGCACCTGGACGCCCACTGTCACGTCAGGCTCCGGGACGATCACAACATACGTTGCAGCCGGCTATTATACGAAAATCGGCCGCCAAGTGCATGCTAGCATGGTTATAGACATCACGACGAATGGAACTGGTGCAGGGTCTATCAACATCACCCTCCCATTCACTTCGGCCGGCGGAGCCATGAAATGGGCCGGTTCAGGCCGCGAGAACGCCGTGACAGGGAGCATGCTTCAAGTGAAGATCGATGGGGGGTCTTCGTCCGCGACTGTGTTCACCTACAACAACGCCTATCCGGGCGCCTCGGGCGCGCAACTGGTGCTATCAATCTCATACTTCGTATAACCTTGTAACATCGGTCTCGTGGCGGAAGAGTTCGATCACCTCCGGTGCCTACGGCAGCGACACTTCCTGTCCAACCTGTTTCCAAATATTCCATTCGACTTGTCTAAAAAGTCGCCGGTTGATATGTATGCGCAACATACTTTCAAAAGGTGCGGCGTGAGCGCAATCGACATTCTCAGGGACGCACTATTCGGAAACCCTCCGAGGCCCACCATGCAGCCGTCGCGCGAGGGCGTTTTGGCCGCATTCACATCGCTTCAGTTCGACGTGAACGCAGCGGTGGCGGGCTTTAAGTCCTATGCCACTGTTGGCCTGATGAACGCCGATACCACCCAGAAAATCGGCACGGTTGGTTACGTTTTCGCCAACAACGGCAGCGCTTCCGACGCGGCCAATGGCTTCTACCAGTGGAACGGCTCGGCCTGGGTCGTCGCGGCTTGGCTTGCGTCCCTCATCACCAACGCAGCCGGCGCGGTATACGAAGATAAGTTCGGCATCCTATCCCGGCTCGGCCCGATCTATTCCTACAGCGCCCCGTATATTGATGGAACAGTGTTGCGCTGGCCCGCCTTCTATCAGCGCATGGCGAACAACACGTTCGCGGAGCGGGCGCCGGCCGATGGCCAAAAATGGTTTGAAGTTGGCGTTCCCCTCGGTGAGGAGCAGGGCCGGTTTCTTGTCTATTATGATGCAACCGACAACACTCTGAAGACGCAGACAATTTATGGAAGCATGACCGGACTAGGTAGTGATACCAAGCCGGTCTTGGCTCATGTCGGCGCGGGCGTCCTGACGAGCGGCATCAAGCCCGCTACCATTGTCTCCAACGATTTCGACGCGAACAGCAAGGGGCGCCCCACCGTGATGGGCGTCGACACTACGCTTGTCCGGACCAACACATATTCCGATTTAGCAGGGCTGGGCATCTTTGTCGGGTATGCGTCGACAGATCAGTTTGCCCGCGTCGGAGGCCTGTTCTCAAGCCCAGAGGCTCAGCGTGTGTTCACGCGGGTGTTCGTCTACGATGCCGACGGTACCCCTGGCACGCCGATCGTTCCGGATTTCGAGACGTTCAACGCTCAGTACCTCGTGAACCGGTCTCAAGGCCTCACGTCGCGTGGGGCTATCCTCGAAAAGATCTACTCAACTCGGCTGCGCAGCTACCTCGTTGATAACCGGGCGGCCACGACCGATATGGCGGGCATCCAGGCAGCATTGAACACCGGTGGACGCAACGTGATCTTGGCGGGCCTTCAGATCGCGGCCTCTAACGATCCCAACTTTGTTGTGCCCCTCATCAATCTTGCGGGAAGCCCCAAGGGCGATAAGTTCGGCTCGATGTATTTTCCCAACGAGATCGCGATGTTCTCGGACAGGAAGATCAATCTCTATCCGGCAAACTTCATCGACCGTCGCCCGATGGAGGCCGATCTCGTAACACTCAGCAGGGGAACCGAAGGCGGGGCTTTGGCTCCTGTCGCAGGGCACGGCCAGTCTATCGTCGCGGTTGATCCATCCACCATCGTCGATGGCGAAACGCTGACGATCGCGCATCACTTCAACCATCCGATTCCGGACCAGCGGCAGTTCAAGAACGTGGTTGCCCGCAAGGTTACGCCTGCTCAGATGGCTGGGAAGACTTTCAAGGTTGCCTTTATCGGCGACAGCAAGGTCGAGTTTTCGCAGACCGCAGATGCGGTTGTGGCCATCCTCGCGGGTTATGGCGCAACCGTCCAGCGGGTTGGGACACTCGGGTCCGGCGCCTCCGTTCATGAAGGGCGAGGCGGCAAAACGCTCGCAGAATATGTCGGCAAGGATCGTACAACTCTGCCTCCTGTAGCCACGCCGGCCGACTACATTAATTCCTCGCAGCGCAGCTTCCTGAACCCATTTGTGGTGCCAGGCAGCGGCACGGGAAGCTATGACGGCTACATCTTCGACTACGCGCAATATCGGACAGCGTATGCCTCGATCACCGGCGGTAACGCTGACCTAGCGATTGTCGATCTCGGATCCAACGATCTGGTCCAGTGGTCCAATCAGGACGATTTCACCGCTTTCGTCGACGAAGCGATGACGCGGATCATTACCTCGATCCGCGGCACCGGAACGAAGGTGCTGATCACGCCTCCTGCTGTTGCATGGGACTCCTACTGGTATGAGGTCTACACCCGTATGGGGTATCCACTGCTGCGGGGCCTCATGCGCGCGGTGAAGCGCGTCAATGATCCCCTCAACGTGAGGCTTTCCAGCGCCTTCACGCAGATGTCACCCTTCGCTTTCGGCGGGTACACGGCGAGCCAAGTCGATGCCGACATTGACTTGAGCTACGGCTTGATCACCGATCGCATCCACCTCTTCCAAGAGGTGCGAACCCAGGATGCCGTAGCGATGGCAGCCGATATCGCGGCGATGATGCGATGACTAATCCCCGCAAACCCATTTTCGACGCGCTGCGGATCGCCCTGGGCGGAAAGCTGGGCGCGGACGACGTGACCATCATGGACAACACGCTCGATCGGCTCGGCGTGCCCAAGGAGACGATCTTGCAACTCAGCGCCACCGGCGAAGCCCTCATCAAGAAGTGGGAGGGCTACAAGAAGGACCTGGGCGACGGCAGGGTGCAATCGTACCCGGACCCGGCCACCGGCGGAGCGCCATGGACGATCGGCAATGGCCTGACCGGGCCGGATATCGTGAAGGGCACGATATGGACGCATGCCAAGGCCGCCCAACGCTTCACCCAGCATATCGAGGATGAGGCCGCACCGGCGGTTCGCAAGGGTATCGGCACCGCGGCGACTACTCAGGCCCAGTTCGATGCGATGGTGTCGCTGGCCTACAACATCGGCGTTGGCGCTTTCCTCTCCTCAACGCTGCTGAAGAAGCACGTGGCAGGTGATTATGCCGCAGCGGCATCGCAATTCGCGGTCTGGAACAAAGCCGGCGGCAAGGTGAAGCAGGGGCTTATCGACCGCCGCGCCGATGAGGCGAAGCTCTACCGTGGGCAAGCCTGAGACACATGGAGCACTTCTCCCTCTCCGACTGGCTCACCTCGCTCGGGTACGCGCTGCTTTCGGCCTTCGCTGGCGGCCTTGGCTACGTCATGCGCGAGAACGACAAGGGCAACCCGCTGAATGGCTGGCGCGCCCTCACCGAGATCGCCTCGTCCGGCCTGGTCGGCTTCCTCGTCATGCTGCTTTGCCAGGCCATGAAGATCGACCCGCTCTGGACCGGCTTCATCGTCGGCATCTTCGGGTGGCTGGGGGCGAACGTCTCAATCCGGCTGCTGGAGCGCATCGTCTACGAGCGCCTTGGCATCAAGCTGCGCGCGAACACCGATAAGCGCGTGGAGGCCGCCAAGGCTCAAGAGGAGGAACGGCTGTGAAGTGGCTTCTCACCCTGCTCACCCCGTGGAAATCCGAACTGTTCGCGATGGTCGGCGTGCTGGCCGTCTGCGGCGTCGGCGCAACAATAGCCGGCTACCTGCACATCCAGCGCCAGAACGAGCAGATCGAGGCGAAGGACGCCCGGATCGGTGATCTGGTCACCGCGAACAAGGGATGGGCCGCGCACTCTGCCGAGCAAGATCGCCTGCGCGCCCTGGAGCAACAGAACGTCCTCCTCCTTCAGGACAAGCTTGCCCTGATCGAACAGCAGAACACCGCCGCCGCCGTGCAACTCAAGGAATTGGAAAACAGCAATGCGGAAGTTCGCGAACTCATGGCTCGCCGCCTGCCTGATGACCTGCGCCGCCTGCTCGAACAGCAGAAGTGAAATCGCCTCGGCACCGCCGCCGGCGTATCAGGGCATCCCGGCCGGGCTGATGGAGCCCTGCACCGTGCAGGACGTGCCGCAAGAGACGGTGGCCTCGATCATCGAAAGCCGCAGCATTTACATCAGCGCGTTCAAGAAGTGCGCCGCCAAGGTGGACGCGATTCGCGCCCATGATGCGCAGGCGCGGGCCGGGCAGTAAGTCGCCGGTCTGTTCCCGGCTGTCAGGCCTCCATTTTGGGTCGCAGATCCGTCAGCGCCTGCGGTTCCCTACTCGGAGTTTCGGCTGCCAACAGGCCCACCTGACGAGTGATCCTGAGCCGCCTGCGAGAATCTACCATTGGCCTCGGTCGCAGGACTGTACCTCTGGCGGCCCTTCATACATGGGTGGTGCCGATACCTAACTCTTGAGCCTTGCGATGCACTGGCGGCTCTGACCAGCTGGTACACCCGGTAGGACGGGAGACATCTACTGCGGTCGTTCCGTTATCGCGGGAACACGGTCGATAGGCTGTGTGCACCAGCGCCAACCGATGCTTAACCGGCTTTCGCGCCGCAGCCCGTGCAGAATCCCACATCACGAATCACCGGTCAACCGCTTCTCCATGCTCCATCTCAACGCTTGTTCCGGGGTAAACAGCGGCCGATAGACGCCGGAATGGTAGAAGAACCTATTCCACCCCGTGCAGCCGGGAGTTAGCCGGCAACGGCAGCGGCGATTGAGCAGGCTGTATTCCTCGCCGACCTTGTCGGCCAGGGCGCGGATTTCCTCAGGGGTGAAGCGATGAATGGCTCGGCACGTGTCACACTCGACCTGGATATTTCGGCCAACAGCCATGATCTGGCGCAGGGTCTTGGAGCCATCGCGAGGAAAGTTCATCCACTGTCAAAGCGCTCATTGCCCGAGTCGGGTCAAGTGATATGTTCACTTTCCGTTCTCATTCGTCCGTGCCGACACCCTCTCCAGCCAGCACGTCCAGCATGCGGTTGAAAAACTCCAGCGCCGCCGCCTTATCCGTGATCGGAAGCGAGACGTAAGCCTCCGCCAGCGCGCGCTCTACGTCGTCTTCGGTGGCTTGGCGGAGGGTGGATAGGTCGGTCATAGCAGCCTCGCGAATCGGTAGGTTTACATACTACCAGAGGCGAGCGCCCATTCGATCATTCCGAGGCCACCTTCTTCTCGATCGTGAAGCGCAGCGTCGTGATGTCGAAACCGCGATCCTCCAATTCATCAATAAGCGAAGGCTCGTACTCGTAGCCGGGTCCGGGAAACTTGGAGCGCAATCTCTTCTCGGTCAGAGCGTGCATCATGAGGCTGCCGGTGCACCTCATGTCTGTGCCATCGCCCCAAGCGACACACAGGTCAGGACGGTTATGCCTATCGACTCGGCCCCAGACGATCTTGATCTCGCCGGCCTTTGCGGTCGGGGTCCGCCAGCGCTTGCGGATCATGTGCCCTTCTCCTCGCGATAGGCTTTCAAAGGCGTGCGGACATTTTCAAGCGACCCATCGAGAATCCCATTGTCGCCGGGATAGATGGTCTGGCATGCGGCTGTGATCTGACGCTCTGCGACATCCAGCGCCTTGGCCATAGCCTCGCAGTGGGCGCGCAGGCGGGTGATCTCGGCAGCAGCCTCGTGCATCATGAAGCTCTGGGTCGCGAGTGACGCATGCGGCTTCGTCAGCCGCTCGACAAGATCGCACTGGGTGGTCTCAGGCATGGTCATGGCTAGAACTCCGGATCAATCTTGCAGCGATGAGGCTCGACCCGGATGCCGCAGGAGCAGATATACTCGTGCGTTTGGAAAGCGGCGTCTGGGGTAGTTTCTTGATATGGGAAAGACCCGAGTGCCCTGCGGCAGACTTCCCGCCAGCTCCGCATAAGCCGCTCATTGGCCGGCCATCGCGCTTCCAAGCTGGAGTGCGCCCCAAGGAGGGATGAGAGGTTGCGCTCCGTGATTATGAGCGCCTCCCTCATCCTGTCCTTTTCACTCCGGGCGCTCATGCCTTGGCCCGGAGCTGGTCATAGAGGTCGCTGATCATAGCCTCGACCTTATCGGCGCCACACACCGCCTTCATGGCTTCGATTACGTCCATGCCTTCTGCAACTTTGGTGAGGATCTGTGCGGAAATGATGGCGTCCTTCGGCATGTGCTTGTCTCCGTAATCAATATCGTTTATATAAACGGCATCGTTTATGGCGTCAACAATAAAAGGTACCGTTTTCTTGAAACCGGATCAGAGTCCCGCTACGCCTCGCCGCATGGGTAGACCGCCGCTCAACATGAAGATCGTTCCCGTTCGCCTGCCACCCGAGGTGGTGGACAAGGTTGATGCGCTGGTGGGCACGTATGGCCGGGCCGCGTTCATCCGCGAGGCCGTCGAGCGAGAACTTGAGCGCCGGGAGCAGGCTGAGAAATAAGCCTTCCCGCTCATACCGCCGCCTCCGAAACATCGATCGCGAACACGTCCACCGGATCGGGCCCGAAGTGCTCATGCTGGATGGTGCGCGGTTCGTAGCCGCGCCACACCCGGGTCAGGCGGGTCACGCCCTCCACGCCGCCACCCTTCGGATAGCCCCGCGTCATCACGACATGGCGATAGGTCCGGCGCTCCAGGCGCTTGGCCCAGTGCGGCGTCTGCAAGCGGAACTCGTGCGACTTCGTCCCAGCCTTGATCTGATCGAAGTAGATGCCCTTCACGGGGATGATGAGGTCAGACATGGGCGGCGCCCCGAACGAGAACAGGCCGGGAACAGCTCTCCGGGACTATTCCGGGACTTCTGTGCAGCGTTCCCGAGTCGTTCTCGCCACTATTTGCCAAACAGTGGAAAAGGGGCTTGCGCTTAAAAGCGGCGGAACCTAAGGGATGCCGGGCGTCGGGGAGTGGCGCAGCCCGGTAGCGCGCCTGCTTTGGGAGCAGGATGTCGCAGGTTCGAATCCTGTCTCCCCGACCAATTCGTTTTTCCAGAATATCCCATGCATCTCCGCCATACATCCGGGGGCCTTGCAGTCCGCCGTCGATGATACATGCCGGAAAGCCCCTCCTCAGGAGCGGCGATTGACCACAGCAGAGGGCCCGGCGCATCCATCTCGCAGGACGGATGCGCCAGGCCCTTCGTCACGCCGTCTCGGCGGTCATCGCCGTCCGTAAACGCTCACTGCGGCCGTGCCGTGCAGCCAACCTTTGGTATCGTACCAGAAGTCGATCTTTTTGACCTCGCGCTTCCCGTACTTCATCGGAATCGGCTTGCTCTCCCCATCCTTGGGAATCTTGTAGTTGACGGGAACGTCATCCATGAGGCCGTTGCCATAAGTGACGACCAGCCTTTGCACATGAAGGGATGCGCCCTTCACGCCGATCTTCAACTCCCGGAACACATTGTTCGGGCCGTTCACCACCAGCGTGTCATGGTCGTTGAAATGCTTGGCATGGGTCGTGCCCACGTAGGCCCAGCCATTGGCGGGTGCCGCATTCGTCGCCGCCGAATGCGCCAGCGTCAGACCGGCGACGGTCAGGAAGGCAAATTTTGCAGACATGGCACGCATCGCAATTCCTTTCACTTGATCGGCGTAGCCAAAAGAGCGGTGCCTCTTTTGCCCTGACCCATACAGTTTGCCCGATTTGCTTGATTTCTCGACATTGCCCGCCGCCAACGGGAAACGGGCAATGCCTGCCGCCTTGTGTACAGAAGCGCCACGGCTGACCGCATCGACAGAAGCACTGAAAACCGGAAGTGGTTTCCCTGAGAGCGTTCAGGACGCGGCACCTCAGCGACAGCCCCGGGCATTCGAGCAAGCTGTTCCCGGTTGCTTTGATCTTGCCGGAAAGCCGGACTTTCCGATCGGGAATTGCCCCGCTGAATGAGAGTGAGATTCCCGAGATCTTTCACCAGAACGACGTCGCTATCTTGCGGGCGTTCGCGCGCCATTGCGGCGCTTGCACTGGCCGGATCTGCGGTCTGGCGCGTCACCGATACGTGCCCGGGCAACGAGGAGGCCCACGATATGCGTACAACCCGTCTTGCACTGATCCTGGCACTGACGTTCGCCAGCCGGCCCGCGCTGGCCGACGAAGCCTATATCGAAGGCTCAGGCGGAGTCAGTTGGAACAAGGAATCCACCGATGCGCTCGCAGGCATTGCGATGGGCTACGATGTCGATCTCAATGAAAAGATCTTCGTTGGCGTGGAAGGCACGGCCGAAAAGCTCCTGACGCATGACACCCGCGTTGCCTGGGGCATTGGTGGGCGCCTGGGTGCGGAAGTGTTGCCCAGAAGCAAGATCTTTGCGGGCGTCAACTGGCAATCGAAAGATTGTGGCGAATGTGGCAACGCGATCGGTATCGGCACCGGCTGGGAGCAAAACCTCAGTGAAAAGATCTATGCCAAGCTCGAATTCAAGCACCTGTTCGTCGAAAATCACGAACCTGATGCCAATGTAATTTCCGCCGGCATCGGAATGATATTCTAGGAATATCTGCTGATACCCCCGAATACTTCTGAATCCCGCGAATCATCGCAAGACGATTCGATGAACGTTGCCCCCCTGCCCAACAGAGGCCGTGGCACGCCTCACGCGGCGGCAATTCAAATTCGATCGAACGCGTGGTCGGGTTGCCCTCGGCCCAACTTCCTGTCCGGCTGACGGGGGAATGCCGTCTGACCAAACCACACCAGAGGCACCAACGGGGGTGTTGCGGTGCCTCTCACGCTTCAACAGATTGGGACAGGTTCCCGATAATTTGAAGATGCCGCCACTTGAGTTTCGAATGAAAGCTGTTGATATGATTTAATAATATCCACGCCGAACGATCATTGGTCGCCCCGGATACGTAACCCGCATCAAGCAGCACTCAAGTAAACTTGGCAACGCGCCGGCCTGATCTTCAGGCCGGGACGGCCAGTGATCGGGGCATGGGATCCAGACTGCGCTCCGCCAGATATTCCTTCTGACGCTTCGCATCTCGCGTCGAAAACGTTCGAGCCTTGAAGCTACTCACGGACGAATAGGCTTTGCCCAGATGAAGATGATATTGCCGCAGGAAATCCTCATCAGACTCCGCGGCGATGACGAGCGACAGCTTTGCGTCCTTCCATGTCGCTTCACGCGCAATATCGTTTTCCAGCGAGATTTTTCCCGCGAACTGGTTGCCGGACCGATCCACCCATACTTCAAACAACATACGCGCCATGCAATGACTCCAGAAACATTTCTGAACCCACCCCGCTTTCATCACGGTAATTGATTTCCAACAAAGGTCAATCGCGGCAACTCTACAGTATATTCGGCCCATATTTTCATCGAAATTCGTTCTGACGACGCCCCAGACGTGCGCCCGCCACGCCTCCACCAGTATAGCCCGAGATCAATCCCCCGGCAGCCTGCCAGGGTTACTCCCGATATCCACCAACCTTCGGGGTTCAACCCCCGCACGCTCCATGAGTACGAAACAGGGAGCGGCCAATGGATGCGAAGGGAAACGATCGCTTCGTGGTAATGGGTAGTTACGCCGGCGACGGGGGCCGGCTCGCCATCCAGACGGTACGGGGAAATGATCGGTCACCGTCCGACCAGTTGGTCGTCAACGGCGGCGGAGCGTCAGCCAGCGCAGCCATTCTCGTGAACAACGTGAACGGACCGGGCGCGTTGACGACCGGAAGCGAAGAGAACTGGTTCCTGCGATCGGAGGCGCTAACGCCCACACCGACACCAACGCCGACACCCGTACCGATTCCCACGATCCGTCCGGAAGTGCCCGGCTATTCGATCCTGCCCACTTTGGCCCGGGAAACGGGGTCGATGGAAATCGCGTCTTTCCACGAACGACGGGGAGTCCAGATGCTGCTGCTCAACAACGGCGACCACCTCGCTGCGTGGGGGCGCATCTACGATGAACAACGCCGGCAGGCGGGTCATCAGACGGTAGCAGGCACCGATTTCCGCCTCGCCCCCAGTTTCGATGGCGACATTTGGGGTATCCAGGCGGGTGTCGATCTGGTTGCCAGTACCGGCAACGACGGCAGCCAGTTCCGGAAGCCGGCCGGCACAGCGCGCGTCGTGATCGGTCTCCAGAGGCCTGGATTTCTCGCCCCGTAGTGTTCCAGGCCTCATTCAGTAGTTGCCCCAGTGGACGGGGCGCCCGCCTCCCGTACGCTGACTTTCGAAGCCCGCATTCCCGTGCTGGATCTGCCGCGCGCCGAACGGTCGCGCATCGCGACAGCCGTATCGAGAGGACGAAGGCATGGAACCAGCTTCTCGAAATGAGCCGTCATGGAAGAAGGTCCTGATACGCGTCTTCGCAGTGCCTATCCTCCTGCTCGGCGCCTTGCTGGCTGCGGGTGGCCTCTGGCTCATCATCCTGGGTGGTTCGTCGTATTATCTGATTGCCGGCGTGGGCCTGATGATTGCCGGCTTCTGGACCTATCGGCTGCGGGTCGGCGGGTTGATCGGCTATATCGTGGTGTTTGCAGCCACCGTCATCTGGGCCTTCATCGATGCCGGTTTCCAGTTCTGGCCGCTGTTCGCCCGCACCTTTGCGCCCTTGGTCTTTGCCGTCGCGGCGCTATTCCTCATGCCCATCCTCCTGCCGGCCGATGCCAAGGCTGCCAGACGTGCGTCCGTCATGTCCGGGATCGTTCTGCTGGTCGCTGCCGGCCTGATCGGCTTTGCCGCGACCAAGCCGCACGGAACGATCCGCAACGCGGTGCCCCTGACACCCGGCGATGGCACCGCGGCCACCATTGCCGCCGGCGGCGAATGGCGCGCTTACGGTCGCACGAACCTCGCCACCCGCTATGCCCCGTTCGACCAGATCAATGCCGGCAACGTCAGCCAGTTGAAGGTCGCCTGGACGGCACGCCACGGAGACATCTCACGCCTCGGGAACGAGGACCAGAACACCCCGCTCTATGCCGATGGCCTGCTCTACCACTGTTCCCCAACGAACATCGTGACAGCCATCAACGGCTCGAACGGAAAGATCGTCTGGCGGTTCGACCCCAAGGCCAAGTCGCCCTTCTGGAATCGCTGCCGGACCCTGGCCTATTCCACCGGTACTGCCGACACATGCGGTCCGCGCATCATCCTTGCCACGATCGACGGCCGGTTGATGGCGCTGGGCGCGCGCGACGGAAAGCTGTGCCCGTCCTTCGGCAAGAACGGCACCGTCGACTTGCGCGAAGGCATGGGAGAGGTCGCCCCCGGCTTCTACATGGCGACAACTGGCCCGATCCTGGCCAACGGGAAGATCGTCATCGGCGGCTGGGTTGCCGACAATGTCAGCGTGGGGGAGCCATCCGGGGTAATCCGCGGCTTTGACGAACTCACCGGTGCCCTGTCCTGGGCATGGGATTCAGGCAATCCGGCGATCACCGCCCTTCCCCCACCGGGACAGACCTATACGCGCGGAACGCCCAACAGCTGGACCGCGATGTCCGCCGATGCCGGGTTGGGCCTTGTCTACGTGGCGATGGGCAACGCCACCCCGGATTACTGGGGTGGAGAGCGGCGCCCCTCCGACGATGCGGTCTCTTCGTCCGTCGTCGCTCTCGATCTGGGGAACGGCAAGGTTCGATGGAAATACCAGACGGTCCATCATGACCTGTGGGATTACGATCTTCCCTCGCAACCCGTTCTGGTGGACCTGCCCTCGGCACAAGGCGTCTTACCCGCGCTCGTCCAGTTGACCAAGCGCGGGCAGATATTCCTGCTCGACAGGCGCACAGGGCGCCCGCTCGCCGGGGTCGAGGAACGGCCGGTCCCCGCCGGAAATGCAACCGGCGAACGCTACGCACCATCCCAGCCCTATTCGGTCGGAATGCCGGCGATCGGCGCCGAACCGCTCAGCGAGGCGCGGACCTGGGGCATCACCCCGCTCGACCATCTCTATTGCCGGATCCAGTTCAAGCGGCACGTCTATCAGGGGGATTTCACCCCGCCGCAGGACCGCCTGTATCTCCAGTATCCGAACAATTACGGCGGGTTCAACTGGGGCAGCGCATCGTTCGATGAAGGACGCAATCTGCTGATCGTCAACGACTTGCGAATGGCAGCCTCGGCGCGACTGATGCCTCGCAAGGAGATCGACGCCATGCCCGGCATCGATCCGCACGGCACCTATTCCAAGATGGCGGGCACGCCTTTCGGCTTTTACATCACCAATTTCCTCTCTCCGCTTGGCATCCCCTGCACGCAGCCTCCCTTCGGCACGATCACGGCCATCGACATGGTCACGCGCAAGATCGTCTGGCAGCGCCCGCTCGGCACGCCCCGGGAATCCGGCCCTTTCGGCTTGAGGACAGGTATCCCGCTCAATGTCGGCATGCCCACCTTGGGAGGATCGGTTGCAACCAAGGGAGGGTTGGTCTTCATTTCCGGAACGCAGGATTATTTCCTGCGCGCGATCGACGCCCGCACCGGCAAGGTCGTCTGGAAAGGTGCGCTGCCGACCGGAGGGCAATCGACGCCGATGACGTACCTCGATCCCAACGGGCGGCAGTTCGTCGTGGTCAATGCTGGCGGGGCTCCCCACAATCCGCATGATCGGGGCGATTATATCGTCGCTTTCGCCTTGCCGCCCCACGATCAGCAGCGATAAGGCAATCGGCAGGCAGCCAATCGGGCCTTCAACGCGGCGTCGCACCGCGCCCGAAAGCTCGCGTCAAATGCCGAGCAGGACCATGCGAAGGACCACCGCCTCATTGTGCTCCTGATCCCTGGCGGCATAAAGCAGCGTGATGACGGACCCCGTCGCCATTGTGCGAATGCGATCCAGCGTCGCGTTTGCACCTGCCAGTTCGGCCCGATAGCGCGACTGAAACTCGTTCCACCGATCAGGATCATGACCGAACCACTTGCGCAGTTCCGTGCTCGGCGCGATTTCGCGGACCCACTCCGTGAGTGCCGCCCGCTCCTTGCTGATCCCGCGTGGCCAGAGCCGATCGACGAGAAATCGCAGACCGTCCGATGCTGCGGCTTGCTCGTAGATGCGCTTCAATCGGACATGGGCGGGAGAAACCGCATCGCTCATCCGGTTCACCATCCTGTTTCAAGGCCATGACGCCGGCATCATCGCTGGCGCGTGACAGGTTTGCCCGATCGCAGCGACCGTTACGGCAGCGATCCATCAGGCTGCGGCATATTACGTGGGGGCCAGCAGCTGTCCGGTACGATCGACGGCATCGTCCGCATTCTCGAACAGCAATGTCATGATCAGGTTTGCGCCGCGAACGCTGGCAATACCGTAGCGCGTGTGCGGCTCCAGATAGAGCCATTCGCCACCCTTGATACCGTGTTCCCCGCCGTCGAGGGCAATGGTTGCCTCCCCTTCCAGGCATTGGAAGCAGATCGTAGCTGCAAAACCGTGCTCGCCGATGCTGTCCCCGGCGCGCAGGATCAGCTGGATGGTCTCGAAGAGGGGCGTGCGGACGAGCGCGATCGACCGGGCGGAAGTGTCTGCCAGAGCCTGAAGGGCCATCACTTCGCCAGGCAGGGCGTGGTGCAGTGCCATATCGCTGGGATACCTCGCGTTTGCTGGATCATCAGACGAAGAAATAGATCGTCACGCCGACGCAGATGATCGCCACGACGAACCAGACGATCGGCCACCCCTCCCCCTGCCCTTCGCGCGCGGAAATGGAATCGATCGGCGCGGGCGTGGTTCCGGTGGTGTGCTTCTTTTCTTCCGTCTGCCTGAGCGCCGGGTTGAGCGGCTGTTCGGCCTTGTCGTGTGGGGACATTTCGCTTCCTCTCCCGAATACGCCTCAGACGTGGGCCCCACAATCCGGCGCGGAAAGGCGCCAATGGATCATGGCATGCAGGCAGGTCTGGCCCGGATCGGCACTGTTCCGAAGCGCGGACATCAGCGTGGCCCAATCTTCTTCGGACGCCGCACGGGTAAAATCGGCGACGGCCATGCGGACGAAGCCCGTGGCCGTCAGCCCGGCCGCCGCGGCGGTCGCGCGCACCCGCCCGTGCATTTCCGGGCTCGAGGATTCCAGCCACCTGACCATGCCCGGTGCGGACTGCCGCGCCATCGCCAGAACATCGCCCAGCATCATGGTCATCCCTCGATACCGGCCACGATGATCCCCTCGACCTGTCCTTGCGCCGCAAGGCTCGAAACATAGTGCGCGGCGGACATGGACCAGCTGCGGGCCTCCAGCATGTCCGCGATCTTTTCCCGCACCACGTCGAAGGGCAATATCTGGCCAGCGATCCGGCGGTTCAGGCGGACCACGTGCCAGCCGAACCGCGATCTGACCGGCTCCTGCCCGGTTTCGCCGTCCTTCAGCGCTTCGATCGCCTGCTGCACCTCGCGGACGAGTTCGCCCCGGCGGACTTGCCCCAGCGATCCGTCCTGCTGGGCGGAGGCGCAGGCGGAATCGCGACGGGCGGCCTGGGCGAAGGCCGCGTGATCGTTGCGGACTTCCGCAATCAGGGCCCGGGCGAAAGCCTCGGCCGCGGCCCATTGCGCGGGTTCGTCAGCTTCGGGTTCGATCAGGATGTGCGCGGCGTCGAACAGGTCGGGCGTGCGGAAGCGAGCCGGATTTGCATCGTAGTAACGGCGGCATTCGGGTTCGCCGGCACCTTCGGGCATGACTTCGCGCTCAAGGAGAATCCGTATCACCGCCTCGTCATCCGTTTCGCGGCGGCCGGTTTCATCGCTGTCTCCTGCCGCCGTGATGCCCAACCGCGCCGCTTCCTGCAAAAGCAGTTCGCGCACGGCCAGGGCTCGGGCGGCCTCGGTCCATGCCGTCTCCGCATCCGGCGCGGGATGGTGCTGGATTTCCTCGGCGATGGCTTCGGCGGTGATCTCCACGCCGTTCACGAACACCTCGCCGAACGAGGGCGGCGGCGGCATGGCAGGGTTGGAACATCCGCATCCGCCGCTCTGGCAGGCACTGGGCATCACCGCCAGCCGGGAAGGCGCTGCGGTTACGTCGATAACGTCGGGTGATCTGCTCATGCGCCTTCCTGTCCACTTTCCGCCATCTGGCGCAGCACCGTGGGCCCGCCGTAGCTCGGCGCGCCGCCAGCCTGGCCTTGCGTCTGCGAATAGTCCCGCGCCGCCCGGCGGCCCCGGGTGCGCACGATCTGGAAACCGGGCCGGAAGATATACCAGATCGGTGCGCTGAAGACGTGGACCAGCCGCGTGAACGGCGTGACCACGAACAGCGTCAGCCCCAGGATGATGTGCAGTTTGTAAACGAGCGGTACGTCCACCAGCAGCTTGGCGGCACCGGGGTTGAGCGTTTCCAGCCCCTGCGCCCAGCCCATGAACTTCAGCATCTCGTCCCCTTCCAGGTGCTGGACGGTCCAGAACGTGGTCGAGATGCCGAGCATGAACTGGCACCAGATCATCACCAGCACCAGAATGTCACCCCAGGACGAACTGCGGCGGATGCGCGGATCGAACAGGCGGCGATGCAGCAGCAGCGAACAGCCGATGAAACCCATGACGCCGGCGATGCCGCCGATCGACATCGCCGCGATCTGCTTCAGGCTGTGGCTGATGCCCAGCTTGTCGATCACCGTCACCGGGGTCAGCAGCCCCACGAAATGCCCGCCAAGCAGGATCAGCACGCCCATGTGGAACAGGTTGGAGCCCAGCACCATCTGCTTGCGCCGCAGGAACTGGCTAGATTGCGAGCGCCAGCTGAACTGGTCCGCATCGAAGCGCAGGATGCTGCCCAGGACAAGGACCGTCACGGCGAAGTAGGGATACCAGCCGAAGGCGAGTTGGTGGATGAGCTCTTCCATCACGCTTGCTCCTTGCCGACGGGGCGGTTGGCGGCTCTGATCTTCGCGGTAAACCCGGTCGGCCCGCCCATTTCGTGCGCGCCGCCGAACGTGACCGGCGCCTCTTCCCACTGTTCATCCAGACGGGCCGGGTCGTCGTCCGGCTCGTTGCGTTGGAGTTCTTCCAGCGCGTTCCTGTCCAGCCGCTCCCCGCCGAGTTCGACAAGCGCCGCGAAGATCGCGGCGTAAGGGGAATGGCGTTTCTGCAATCGTTCGGTCAGCGCGGCGAAGACATGACCGGGCTGCGCCAGCCATTCGCGCGCCTCGCGCGGGGGAAGGCAGGAGGCGAATTCCAGAAACACCGGAATGAAGTCCGGCAGTTCGCCACTGTCGAGATAGAACCCTTCGGCAAGGTACTGCCCGCCCAGGTCGATCATCGCCTGCCCGCGCTCGCGATTGTCGCCGTGGACATGTTCGAACAAGTGGAGGGAGAGAGAGCGGGACCGGTCGAAATGTTCGCTGTACTCGGCCTGGAGTTCCAGCAGGTCGCCCCTTGCCATGCGCAGCAGCAGGCGCTCCATGGCGGCGCGGCGCGGGCGGGAAAGTGCGGTCTCGTCCCGCAGCGCAAGGGCCAGGGCATGCGCTTCCTCCTGCAGTTCCTGCGTGGGATAGCCCAGCAGCATCGCCGCGATGCGAAGCGTGTTCTGCATCGTGGCGGTTCCCTTTGCCCCGATCATCTCCGCACATCCGTCAGCGGCCTGCCGGGGCTGCACTTCGCGCCGCCGAACAGGTTGAGCTTGGTGGCGCCATTGGTATCCTCTCGGAAGCCGAAGCCGGCCGATCCGCGCAGGACATAGGCGTCCTCCTCGAACTCGCGGTGCGCGGTGGGGATGACGTAGCGGTCTTCATAGGCGGCCAGCGCCATGATCCGGTACATCTCCTCGATCTGCGCGCGGGACAGGCCGACGCGTGCCGGGATTTCCTCGTCGATCCGCCGTTCAATGCTCTTGGCACGCATGAAGGCGCGCATGGCCAGCATCCGTTCCAGCGCGTTGGCGATCGGCGCCTCATCGCCGGCGGTGAGCAGGTTGGCCAGATAGCGCAAAGGGATGCGCAGCGAGCGCACGTCCGGCATCCCGTCCTTCGACGAAATCTTGCCGGCTTCCGCCGCCGACTGGATCGGCGAAAGCGGCGGCACGTACCAGACCATCGGCAGGGTGCGGTATTCGGGATGGAGCGGAAAGGCGACCTTCCACTCGACCGCCATCTTGTAGACGGGAGAGCGGATGGCGGCTTCCAGCCATTGCTCCGGCACGCCTTCTCGCCGGGCGGCTTCCTGCACCGCGACATCGTGCGGATCGAGGAAAATGCCAAGCTGCGCCGCGTAGAGATCCTGCGGATCTTCCACCGAGGCGGCCTCCTCGATCCGGTCGGCATCGTAAAGCACCACGCCCAGGTAGCGGATGCGCCCGACGCAGGTTTCCGAGCAGACCGTGGGCTGGCCGGTCTCGATCCGGGGATAGCAGAAGATGCACTTCTCCGATTTCCCGGTGGACCAGTTGTAGTAGATCTTCTTGTAGGGACAGCCCGATACGCACATCCGCCAGCCGCGGCACTTTTCCTGATCGATCAGGACGATACCGTCTTCCGCACGCTTGTAGATCGCGCCGGAGGGGCAGGATGCAAGGCACGCCGGGTTCAGGCAGTGCTCGCACAGGCGCGGCAGGTACATCATGAAGGTCTTTTCGAACTGGCCGTAGATTTCCTTCTCGACCCCTTCGAAGTTGTAATCGCGACTGCGCTTCTCGAACTCGCCGCCCAGCATGTCTTCCCAGTTGCCGCTGTTCTCGATCTTGTTCAGCTTCTCACCGGTCAGCAGAGAGCGCGGCCGGGCGGTGGGCTGCGCCTGCAATTCGGGCGCGGACTGCAGCCATTCGTATTCGAAGGTATAAGGCTCGTAGAAGTCGTCGATCTCGGGAAGGTGCGGGTTGGCGAATATCTTGGAGAGGATGCGCCATTTCCCGCCCTGTTTGGGCTGGATCGAGCCGTTCCTGCCGCGCACCCAGCCGCCTTTCCAGCGCTCCTGGTTCTCCCAGTCCTTGGGATAGCCCACGCCGGGCTTCGTCTCCACATTGTTGAACCAGGCGTATTCCACGCCTTCGCGGTTGGTCCAGACGTTCTTGCAGGTGATCGAGCAGGTGTGGCAGCCAATGCACTTGTCCAGATTGAGCACCATGGCGATCTGCGCGCGGACTTTCATCGTGCGGCCTCCTTCGTTTCCGAGCCCCACCCGGCAGCGCCGCCTCCGGGGCTGGCCGCATCGTCGGCGGCCTTGTCGAACCAGTTGACCTCGCTCATCTTGCGCACGATCACGAACTCGTCACGGTTGGCGCCCACGGTGCCGTAGTAGTTGAAGCCGTAGGAAAGCTGCGCATAGCCGCCGATCATGTGGGTCGGCTTCATGTTGATGCGCGTGATCGAATTGTGGACGCCGCCGCGCTGGCCGGTGATCTCCGAACCCACGGTGTTCACCAGCTTTTCCTGCGCATGGTACATCAGCGCCGAGCCCGGCATGATCCGCTGGGAGACGATCGCCCTCGCCGTCACCGCGCCGTTGAGGTTGAACAGTTCGATCCAGTCGTTGTCGACGATGCCGGCGGCCTTCGCGTCATCTTCGCTGATCCACACCGACGGCCCGCCGCGATTGAGGCTGAGCAGCAGCAGGTTCTCGGTATAGGTCGAATGGATGCCCCATTTCTGGTGCGGCGTCAGGATGTTGAGCATGATCTCCGTTTGCCCGTTGGGCAGCTTGCCGGAGACTTCGCGCACGGTGCGCGTATCGATGGGAGGGCGCCAGGTGACGAAGCCCTCGCCAAAGGCGCGCATCCAGTGATGGTCCTGATAGAGCGACTGGCGCCCCGTAAGCGTGCGCCAGGGGATCAGTTCGTGCACATTGGTATAGCCGGCGTTGTAGCAGACATGCTCGCTCTCCAGCCCAGACCAGATCGGTGACGAGATGATCTTGCGCGGCTGGGCCACCACGTCGCGGAAGCGGATCTTCTCCTCCTCCTTGCCCTCGGCCAGATGCGCATGTTCGCGCCCGGTGAAGGTGCTGAGCGATTGCCAGGCCTTGATTGCCACTTCGCCGTTGGTTTCAGGCGCGAGCATCAGGATCGTCTCACACGCGTCGATGTCGCTGTCGATCCGGGGCCGTCCGGCGGTGGGCCCTTCGGCCACGCGGCCGTTGAGATCGCCCAGCATGGAGACTTCGCGCTCGGCGTTCCAGATCATGCCCTTGGCGCCGTTGCCCAGCTTTTCGAGCAGCGGCCCCATCGAGGTGAAGCGGGCAAAGGTCTCCGGATAATTGCGCTCGACGATCGCGACCGAGGGCATGGTCTTGCCCGGGATCGGGTCGCATTCGCCCTTCAGCCAGTCCTTCGGCTCATAGGCCTGCGCCAGTTCGCCGGGCGTATCGTGCTGGATCGGCGTCAGCACCACGTCGTGCTCCACGCCCAGCACTTCGGGGCAGACGTCCGAGAACTTCTTCGCGATCTCGCGGAAGATATTCCAATCGCTCTTGGCTTCCCAGGCCGGGTCCACCGCAGCGGAGAGCGGATGGATGAAGGGATGCATGTCCGAGGTGTTGAGGTCGTGCTTCTCGTACCAGGTGGCGGTGGGCAGCACGATGTCGGAATAGATGCTGGTGGTAGACATGCGGAAGTCGATGTTCACCATCAGGTCCAGCTTGCCGACCGGCGCCTCGTCGCGCCAGACCACGTCCTTCGGGCGCTGGATGTCGGGGTTCTGATCGGTGCCGACCACGCCGTGCATGGAGCCCACCAGGTGCTTCAGGAAATACTCGTGCCCCTTGCCGCTGGCGCCCAGCACGTTGGAGCGCCAGAAGAACATGTTGCGCGGCCAGTTGCGCGGATGGTCCGGGTCCAGCCCGGCGGGGCGAATCTCGCCGCTGCGCATCCCGTCGGCGATCACGCTGCCGGGATCGGCGCCCGTCTCGTGAAGATGGCGGCCAAGTTCGAGGGGGTTCGCTTCGAACTGCGGTGCGGACGGCAGCCAGCCCATCCGTTCCGCCTTCGCGTTGAAATCGATCATCGCGCCCGACCAGTCGCCATCCGGCGCGACCGGGGAGAGCAGTTCGGAGACTTTCAGCGTCTCGTAACGCCACTGATCGGAATGGGCGTAGAAGTAGCTGGTGCCGTTCATCTGGCGCGGCGGGCGCGTCCAGTCCAGGCCGAAGGCCAGCGGCAGCCAGCCGGTCTGCGGGCGCAGTTTTTCCTGCCCGACATAGTGCGACCAGCCGCCGCCGGATTTGCCGATGCAGCCGCACATCACCAGCAGGGCGATGATGCCGCGATAGCTCATGTCCATGTGGTACCAATGGTTCAAACCGGCGCCGAGGATCACCATCGAACGGCCTTCGGTCTGTTCCGCATTGGCGGCGAACTCACGCGCCACCTGGATGATCGCCTGCTGCGGAACGCCGGTGACCTTCTCCGCCCAGGCGGGGGTGAAGGGCAGGTCGGCGTCATAGTCGCGGGCGACGTTCTCTCCGCCGAAGCCACGGTCCACGCCGTAATTCGCGCAGAACAAGTCGAAGACCATGGCCACGGGCCCGGTGGTGCCGTCCGCGAATTCCAGCATCTTCACCGGCACGTTGCGCAGGAGGACCTGCTCATGGTCGGTGGCGACGAAGCCGTTCGCCGCTTCGGAGCCGAAATAGGGGAACGCGACCGGGACCACGGCATCCTCTACCCCGGCCAGAGTGGTGCGCAGCCTGACCGGCTCGCCGGAGGCTTCCTTCTCCTCCAGGTTCCACTTGCCCTCTTCGCCCCAGCGGAAGCCGACCGAGCCGAGCGGTGCCACCAGCCGCCCGCTGACTTCGTCGATGGCCAGGGTCTTCCATTCGGGATTGTTGGTTTCGCCCAGCGCGCCGGTAAGGTCGGCGGCGCGCATCATGTGGCCGAGCACCAGCTTGCCGTCACGTTCCGCCAGCCGCACCAGCAGCGGAAAGTCCGAATACTTGCGCGTGTAATCCTCGAAATAGGGAACCTTGCGATCGACATGGAACTCGCGCAGCACGACATGGCCCAGCGCCAGGGCCAGCGCGGCATCGGTGCCCTGCTTGGGGTGCAGCCAGAGGTCGGAGAACTTCGCCGCCTCGTTATAGTCCGGCGCGATCACCACGCTCTTGGCGCCGCGATAGCGCACTTCGGAATAGAAATGCGCATCCGGCGCGCGAGTCATGGGAATGTTCGAGCCCCAGACCAGCAGGAACCCGGAATTGTACCAGTCCGCACTTTCGGGAACGTCGGTCTGCTCACCCCAGGTCTGCGGGCTGGAAGGCGGCAGGTCGCAGTACCAGTCGTAGAAGCTCAGGAGATTGGCGCCGATCAGCGAAAGATAGCGTGAGCCCGCCGCGTAGGAGATCATCGACATGGCCGGGATGGGCGAGAACCCGGCGATCCGGTCCGGCCCGTATTCCTTGATCGTATAGGCATTGGCGGCAGCGATGATCTCGCTCGCCTCATCCCAGCCGACGCGCACGAAGCCGCCGCGGCCGCGACGGGTTACCCAGTCGCTGCGCTTGGCATCATCCTCCACGATCGCGCGCCACGCCGCGACCGGCGGCAGGCTGCGACGCGCTTCGCGCCAGTGGCGGACCAGCCTTTCGCGCACCAGCGGGTATTTCACGCGGGTGCCGGAATAGAGATACCAGCTGTAGCTCGCCCCGCGCGGGCAGCCGCGCGGCTCATGATTGGGCAGATCGGGGCGCGTGCGCGGATAATCGGTCTGCTGGGTTTCCCAGGTGACGATGCCGCCCTTGACGTAGATCTTCCACGAACAGGAACCGGTGCAGTTCACGCCGTGGGTGGAACGCACGATCTTGTCCGCCGCCCAACGCTTGCGATAGGCGTTTTCCCAGGCCCGCGTCTCGTCGGTGGAGATGCCATAGCCATCCGCGAACTTGTCCTGCTGGCGCCGGAAATAGGTTAGACGGTCGAGGAGATGGCTCATGCGGTTCGCTCCTGCCTGGGGTTGGAGGATCGATCGCGCAGCGCGCGATCACCGAGGATGCCGTACGGGCCGGAATAGGCGTACCAGGTGACGGCGGCGCAACTGACGAAGAACACGAGGAAGGCGATCAGCGCCGGAACGGCGCCGCCGGTGGCGTCTATCGATGAGCCGTAGGCCTTGGGGATGTAGAACGCGCCAAAGGCGGCGATGGCGGAAATGAAGCCGGTGACGGCAGCGGATTCACGCTCGGACTGATGGAGGCGGGTTTCGTCGTCGGCCTGCGGCATCGCGCGGTCCACTTCCCAGCGCATGATCGCCGGCACCATCTGGAAAGTGGAGGAATTGCCCACGCCGCTGATCAGGAACAGCAGCAGCACGGTGGCGAAGAAGCCCCAGAAGTCATGCCCGTTCAGGAACCAGATCATCCCCCCGGTGGTCAGGGCCTGGCAGACGAAGACCCAGAAGGTGACCTTCGCGCCGCCGACCCGGTCCGCGATCCAGCCGCTGCCCGCGCGCGACAAGGCGCCCACCAGCGGGCCAAGGAAGGCCAGCTTCAGCGCGTCCACCTCGGGAAAGACCAGCTTCGCCAGCAGCGGAAAACCGGCGGACATGCCGATGAACGTGCCGAACGTGCCGGTATAGAGCCAACACATCACCCAGGTATGGCGGCGGCCGAAGATCGTGGCCTGATCGGCGAAGGAGGCCTTGGCGCTGGCAATGTCGTTCATGCCGAACCAGGCCGCAGCCATGCCGATCAGGATCGGAGGCACCCAGACGAAGCCAGCATTCTGCATCCAGATTGCCGTGCCGTCGGCGGCCACTTGCGGTCCGCCCCCCAGGACCCCGAACAGGCCCATGGTGACGACAAGCGGCACCAGCGCCTGCATGACGCTGACGCCCAGGTTGCCAAGGCCCGAATTGATCGCAAGCGCATTGCCCTTCTCCGCCTTCGGGAAAAAGTAGCTGATGTTCGCGACGGACGAGGCGAAGTTGCCGCCACCGAAGCCGCACAGCAGAGCCAGCGCCAGGAAGATGAGAAACGGTGTCTGCGGGTTCTGCACGGCATAGCCGATCCCGAAAGCCGGAATCAGCAAGGTTGCGGTGGACAGCGTCGTCCATAGCCGCCCCCCGAAGATCGGGACGAGGAAGGCATAGAAGATGCGAAAGATCGCGCCCGAAATGCCCGGTATCGCCGCCAGCCAGAACAGCTGCGAAGTGGTGAAGGCAAAACCGATCGTGGGCAGGCGGGAAACCACCACGCTCCACACCATCCATACCGCGAAGGACAGCAAGAGGCAGTAGGTCGAGACCCAAAGGTTCCGACGCGCGATGGGTCTGCCCGTGGCCTGCCAGAAGTCCGGATCCTCCGGCCTCCAATCGACAAGCGTGACGGTGCGGGCCGCAGCAGGCGTCAGGCCGGGCTCTCCGAAACCATGCAATTCCGGCAATTCGGGAGCGGTTGCGGCATCCACGCTGCCGCGTTCCATTGCGCGGATCGCGAAGTGCATCCAGACCAGCGCGGTGGTGACCAGCACGAAGAGCAGCGCGAAACAACTCGTCCAGATGCCGGTCAGATCGGCGAGTATGCCGAACGCGAAAGGCAGCACGAAACCGCCCAGCCCGCCGACCATGCCGACGACACCGCTGACCGCGCCGACGTGGTTGGGATAGTAGACGGGAATGTGCTTGAAGACCGCCGCCTTGCCCAGGCTCATCACGAAACCCAGCACGAACATGACCACGACGAACGGGATCAGCGCCATCTCGGTATGGAACCGGATTGCGCCCCGGGTGCCGGTGATCACGTAATCCGTGGGCGGATAGGACAGCAGGAACGTGCAAACGACCGATATCGCGAACGTCGCGTAAAGCACCGCCCGGGCACCGACGCGGTCCGACAGGTAGCCGCCGTAGATGCGAAACAGGCTGGCGGGGATCGAATAGCACGCGGCCAGTATCCCGGCCGTCACGATATCCAGCCCATAGACATCCACCAGATAGTGCGGAAGCCACAGGGTCAGCGCGACGAAGGCGCCGAAAACGAAGAAGTAATACAGCGAGAACCGCCACACTTGCGGGTTCTTCAGGATCGCGATGTCGGTGCCGCGCTCCTGCGATTTTCCCTTTTCGCGGCGTTCACGCGATTTCGGATCTTCGCTGGTCAGCAGCAGGAAAAGCAAGGCGGCAACCAGCAGGGCCGCGGCCCATATCTGCGCCACGCCCTTCCAGCCCAGCGCGATCATGACCATCGGCGCAAGCAGCTTGGTCACCGCCGCGCCCACATTGCCCGCGCCGAAGATACCCAGCGCGGTTCCCTGCCGCTCAGGCGGATAGAATGCCGAGACGAACGAAACCCCGACGGAGAATGCGCCACCGGCCAGCCCCACACCCAGGGCGCCAAGCAAAAGCAGCACATAGCTGTTCGCCAGCGACATCAGGAACGTGGCTAGTGCGGCACAGACCATGACGCCGGCGAAGATCTTCCGCCCGCCGTACCGATCGGCCCAGCTGCCCAGAAATACCCGCGAAATCGAGCCACTGAGGATCGGCGTGCCGGCCAGCAGGCCGAATTGCGCGTCACTCAGCTGTAGCTCTTGCTGAATTTGCAGGCCGATGATCGAGAAGATCGTCCACACCGCAAAGCATATGGTGAAAGCCCCGGTACTGGATGCCAGAGCCTTGTTTGCGTGGGGTTTGGAGATCGGGATGTCATTCACGCAGAATCAGCCCATCGCGCCGATAGTGCCGGCAACGAACTGAATCTGAAGACTCCTGAAAGAGAATCCATACGTCTTCGACCTCGCGAAGGAGCGTACAAAAAATGCTCTGACCGTATATCGATTTTATTGTGATTTTTCGCAGCGCTTTTAGTTTGCGCTGACGGTACGCAAATTTACAGTAAGACAATTATCCGTCAAGAGACACCTCGACCAAACATCTGTTTTGCCTTGCGAAGTGCCGCAGGAATTTATCGAAGCTCCCTGGCATGCACAAAACCCTGCAAGCCCGCTCGATCCCGCTCGAACCGCCGATGATCATGGGCCGGTGATCATGGGCCGATGATCAGGCGCGGCGATCACGAGACACAGCATCTTTCGCAGCCGCAGAGACTAAGAAGAGTAAGCTGATCGCGGCCAATAGCCATTTGGTCGAAGAAACGCGGCCATCCGGGCCACTCCCATTCGCTCGATCTGCACGCTGGGTTACCTTTCGCAGCGCGTCGAACCGACGCGATTCGGTGCGGACAATCTGCGGACAAGGAGCCCGGGATGACTCAGGAACAGGTCACGGTCGTCGTGCCCGCGTTTCGCGCGTCGCACACCATCGAGCGCGCCGTGCGTTCGGTGTTCGGGCAGCCGAAAGTGCAGATGCGCGTCATCGTCGTTGTCGACGATGACGAGGGAACGACCGAAACCGCGCTGGCCGACCTGGCCTCCCGCCCGCTCGACGTGATGACCAATCCCGGCAATCTGGGTGCGCAGAAGTCCCGCAATCGCGGGCTGGCCGCGGTCGAGAGCGAATATGTCATGTTCCTGGACAGCGACGATTTCGTCATGGGAGACCTGCTTCACGGCCTGGCCCTCGCGCTGGAAGAGAAGGACGGCGCGGACATCGCCTTCGGGCCGTGGCTTTTCTATGACGAGAGCCGCAACCAGGCCAGCCGCCGCAAGCCGGGCTATGCCGATGCCGGCGATCTGCTCGATCGCTGGCTGGTGCGCCGGCAATGGACGCCGCCTTGCGCCCTGCTCTGGCGCACCGATTTCCTGCGCGGCATCGGCGGCTGGAATGAGGACGTGCGCCGCAATCAGGACGGCGAAGTGGTCTGCCGCGGCGTGCTGTCCGGCGCGCGCATCGCGCATTCCTCGCTCGGCTGCGGGGTCTATGTGCAGCATGATTCACCGTTCCGCATCTCCGGCAACCGAACCACTTTCGGCGATCTGATGGCGGTGGCGGATTCGCTGCTGCGCCAGCCGACCGAGGCAGTGGGCGAAGAGGAACGCCGCAAGATCATGGGCGATTACTTCTACTGGCTGGCCGACAGCGCCTTTCGCCGGGGCGACCGCGAACAGGGGCGCGAGGCGTTGAGGCGCGGTGCCGAACTGGGCGGCGAACTGCGGCTGGATGCGCGGATACCCCGGCTTGGCGCGGCGGTGCTGGGGCTGGAGACCTATCGCGGCGTCACCTCCTGGGTGCGCGGCGCAAACGACTGACGGCAGGGGAACTGGCTAAAGGGCACCCACCCCTTTCGGATTATTGCGCAGCGCAGCAAAGCATGGTCGGTTCGGCCCTCCTCCGATGCAAGGGCTTGCGATGTCGACGCCTTCCTCTCGGGAACACCATTGGGATGCCGTCCGGGGCGGGTTGATGCTGCTGGGCATCCCCTATCACGTCGCCCTGGCCTACCGCCCCGGCCGGGCCTGGATGGTGCCGGTGATGGAGGGCGATCCGCTGATGACGGATCTGGCCCATGTGATCCACATCTTCCGGATGCCGGCGTTCTTCCTGATCGCGGGATACTTCAGCGCCCTGTTGCTGGCACGGCGCGACGCGCGCGAATGGCTGCGCGGGCGGCTGGTGCGGATCGGCGTGCCGCTGGCGGTTTCGCTGGTCACCATCGTTCCGGTGTTGAACGTGATCGCGGCATCCGTGCGCGCGGCGGATCCCTGGACCATTCACGCGCTTTACCCCTCCACCGGCACCGTGCTGCGGCACTTGTGGTTTCTGGCGGTGCTGCTCTACCTGCAATCGCTGACGGCGCTGGCCTGCATCGCCTGGCCCGGATTGCGCGGCGTTTCGCTGGCGGGGCCGTGGGACGACCTTGCCGCGCGGCGGTTCATGCCGCTGTTCATCGCGCTTGGCATCGCCGTTGCCGCCTATGGCGCGCTGGTGCTGGGCGTGGTGCGTTCGACCACGGACGAGACGGACGTGCTGCAGGGCCTGTTCCGGCTGGCGGACTTCGTGGCGGCGGTGCCGTTCTACGTCATCGGCATGGCGCTCCACCGCGCGCCTGCGGTTCGCGCCGCGTTCGACCGGCCGCGCTGGGGCGTGGCGGTGCTGACGCTGATCGCCACGGGCCTGGCCATCTACGCGGACCATCATCGCATCTGGGTGATGGAGCGCACTTTCGCCGGCTTCGCGGCACTGGGCTGGTCGCAGACGCTGATCGCGCTGGGCAGGACGTTCTTCCATCGCCAGAGTGCGGCGATCCGCACGCTCGTCAATTCCTCGCTGGTGGTCTACCTGTTCCACCTGCCGATCGCGATCGCGCTGACCATTGCCGGATACCGGGTGCAATGGGGCGTCTGGGTGGAATGGTCGTTGATCAGCGCCGCCACCTTCCTGGCCGCGTTCTCCATCTGGCTGGTGGTGCGGCGGGTTCCGCTGCTCAATTTCCTTTACGCCGGCCTGCGACCGCCGCCGCATGTTGCAGAGCCCGCGCGCAAGCCGGCAGAGGATCGCGCCTAACTGCTGCCCAATGGCCTCTGGCGAAACCGCTCGGGCAGCAGGTTCGCCGCTTGCCGCAGCATCTCCGCCATGGCGGCGCGCCCGCCCGGCGTGCAGGCCTGCGCCGCTGCCGCGCCGATGTAGCTGGCAGCCAGCGCTATCGCGATGACCGCCACCGTCGGCAGGTTCTGGCCCGCTGCCGACACCACGCCCCAGGCGAAAGCGCCGCCCGCCAGCGATGGCAGCTGCACCGCGTACATGAAGCGCTGCGGCACCGGCGTGCCCAGCGTGGCGTACCAGTAGAGGAACGGCGATGTGGCGACTTGCCCGATGAAGTAGGCACATGCCACGCCCACCGCCCCCCAGTGGACGCCGATGATGAAGCTGACGATGCTGACCGAACTGGAAAAGATGCCCCAGTACATCATGCGCCGGGTGTTGCCGGTGCTGATGTAGAGCCACGCCGCCGTGTTGGGCACGCATTGGACGATGGCGGTCAGGCTCAGCCAGAAGAAGATCGGGCTGGCCGCCGCCCAGCGCTCGCCCAGCAGGAACGGGATCAGCCGGTCGCTGCAGATCGCGGCGGCGAGGATGCCCGGCATCGATCCCAGCGCCAGTGCGCGCAGCGCCAGTTCGTAGACGCGGCGATACCGCTCCGGCTCATCGCGCACGCGGCTGAGCACCGGCAGCATGATCCGCGCCAGCGGCTGGTTGATGTTCTGGAGCGGGAACAGCATCAGTTTATAACTGCGATCGTAGAGGCCGACCGCATCCGCCCCCTGCACCTTGGCGATGATCACGTTGTCCAGGTTGCGCGCGAAGAAGTTGACCAGGTTGAAACCGGTCAGGTTGGCGCCGAACACCACCAGCTTGCGCACCCCCGTAAAGGACGCGCCCAGACGCGGGCGCCAGCGGCAGGCCCGCCACATCATCGCGGTGCTGACCACGGCGTTCAGGAAGATGCCCAGCCAGATCGCCCAGTAATTGCGCAGGATCAGCGCCGCCACGGTCGTCAGGATCAGCGTCATGATCGAGACGACGATGTCGTTGATGCTCAGCGCGTGGAAGCGCATCTCGCGATTGAGCAGGGCCTGATGCTGCAGCTTCAGGCCGGTGACCAGGATCGTGAGGCCAGTCGCCGCCGTGACGTAACCGGCGCGCACGTCGCCATAGAACGCCGCCGCCAGCGGGGCCACCGCCACCATCGCCAGCGCCGCGACGATGGAGACCACCACGTTCAGCCAGAATAGAGCGTTGGAATGTTCGAAATCCAGCTCCCGCGTCTGCACCACCGCCTGCGTGAACCCCAGGTTCTGGAATGTCAGCACCAGCCCGGTCAGCGGCGCGACCATGGCGGCGACGCCGTAGTCGGAGGGTGACAGGATGCGCGCGACCACGATGGTGGTCGCCATCGTCCCGAACACTTTCACGAATTGCGCGAAGGCGGTGGACGCCAACCCCCGCGTCGCGTGCCGGCCGATGCCGCTTGCCGGTGCCATCGGCCGTCTAGCCCGCAACCATGGCGGAACGGGGCCGGTGCGGAGCGATCGGCAAGAGTGCCTGGGCGTTCAAGATGGCGACTCTCCGAAAGCTGCATCCGCGTGGGCAGAGGCCTGCCCGTCCAACCGCATGATAATCATGCGCTAGTGCACGCGCCATCACTCCAAAGGCCCAGAGCGGGCGGATAGCCATACTTCATTCGAATGATGCGCCGCCCGTCCGCGCGAAAAAGGGGGAGCCGAATGGCTCCCCCCTCGTTCCGTTTCATCTGGAATTCAGATCGATCCGTTGCCGCTATTGCCGTCTTCGGACAGGACCGAACTGCTGGACCCGATGGCGCCCGGCCCCACGCGCAAATTGTTCTGCACGTGGCGCGCGCCGGATACGTCATCGGCCAGATCCTCGGCCCGGCGCTTCTCGGCGCGGCTGTCCACCGTGCCGTCCAACGTCACTTCGCCTTCGGACACCGTCACCCGGATGCGGCCGGCATCGACGCGCCAGTCGTTGGTCAGGCTGTCGTTCACATCCTCGCGAATGCGTTCGTCCGACCGGACATAGTCGCTGGGCCCGCGGCCGCGATGGTCCAGCTCGCGCCGGTGCGCGGCATCCTCGTCCCCGAACCAGCTGGCGATCTCGTCCCCCGCGCGCTTCAGGAAGCCGCGGCGCTCGCCATAGGAACGCCAGTCGCCGTAATCGTCGCGGCTGAAATAGTCGCTGCGCGAAAAGCCGAAGGTCGGCCGGTAGGTATCGCTGGGATGCATCCCGCCGCCGACGCCGCCGCTCTGCGGGGTGCGGTCGCGGCCGCCATAGTCCTCGCTGGTGAAGCTGGAGAACGTATCGCCATAGGCAGCGTCGTAGTTGGGGATGGGATATTCGCCCTCACGCTCCGCATGATCACGCCGAACCCAGCCGGCCCGCAGGCGCGGATCGTTGCGATAGTCCGACCCCTGGCCAGATCCCCGGCCAGATCCCCGGCCCAGTTCCCGGTCATGCCGCTCCGAAAGCGAACCGCCCTCACCGCGCAGATCGGACGCATAACGCCGTTCCCGTTCGGAGCGGCGTGCGCGGATCAGGGATTCTTCATTCGGATCGCGATAGCCGCCGGCCTGCCGCGCCGGGCCATCCTGCCATTGGCCGGCCTGTCGCGGCATATCCCAGCGGCCATCGTCCTGATAGCCGCCCGGCTGCTGGCTGCGGGGGTTCGAATCGCGTCGGTTCATCGCTGCTCTCCTGGATGGTATGTTCTGCAGGACGGCGGTGACCCGGCATCACCCAAGGCCGCACATCCTGCTTCCATCAAGGAAACGAAGCAGACGCCTCCCCTATCCACTGCCCATCGCGAACAGAGGCAATTCCATCGCAAGCTTGCGCGCGGCCCGTATCCATTTCGCCGGCCTCGAAACCGGCCCGCTCGCTCAGAAGCCGACCGTCGCCACCATGGCCAGCCGGGTGTCCTTGTCCTTGGCGAAGGGCGCCTTTTCCAGCTGGCGGCCCAGATCGACCTCCAGATCGAGGTAGCGGCCAAGGGTATAGTGCACTTTGCCGCCGACGCTGGCCAATTCGGCATTCTTCGGCGAATCCGGCAATCGCCGCCGCTGCCAGACCTTGCCGTAATCCACGAAGACGCCGAACTGGATCTGGTCGGCAAAGTCCCCGCTGGATGCGATCAGGTGGAATGCCGGAGAATTGAGTTCGGTCTTCAGCAGCACGCCCTCGCTGCCCAGCGCCGCATTCGGATCGTAGCCGCGCACACTGCCCAGGCCGCCGGCGGAAAGCTGTTCGCTGTACGGCAGGTTGCTGGTGGCGAACTGCGCCATGCCGCGCACCACCCAGTTGATGCCATGCGGGAAATAGGTGGTGCGGGTGATCGATATCCGGTCGTAGGCATAAGTCGCCTTGGCATAAGGCACCAGTTGCTGGAGATCGGCGTCGGTATTGTGGTTGGTCAGCCCGCCGGGGGAGATCACGGTCTGGTTCTCCAGCACGGTCTGCCCATGGCGATCGTCGATGGTGCCGGTGAAGATCACCGGGAACTGGAACACTTCCACGGCGGTATCCAGCAGGCGGAAGCCCAGGAATTCCAGGTTACTGTCAGCCCGCTTGTAATCCATGCCCAGTTGAATGCTGGTCCGCACCGTGCCGGGGCCGCGCATGTTGTGCACGAAGCGGCCGCTGACCTGGCTGGAATGGCCGGTGCTGCTGAACAGTTCGGAAAAATCGGGCTTCTGGGTGGAATAGGCGCCGAAGAAGATCAGCCGGTCATTCGGAGACAGCGGAATGACGTCACTGGCCGAATGGGAGGTATAGGCCCCTTCGAAACTGCGGGTATATTGGTAGGATAGGATCTGGCCGGTCCCCAGCACATTGCCCCAGTTGAAGCCTACGAACCATTCGTCACGCCCCAGCGTGGGCACGCCCTGGTTGTCGTAGCCGCCATAGATGCGCACCGGCAGCCGGTCCTTGGCCTGCAACACCAGGTCGGTGGTGCCGGTGTCCTGCCCCGGCCGCACGACGCCATCCACCGTCAGGAACGGGTTCTGGTTGTAATCGTCCAGCGCCGTCCGCAGGCGCGGCAGGGTCAATACGTCGCCGGTCTTCAGGTCGCTCATGCCCTTGATCAGCGGGGTGGAGAAATGCCGGTTGCCCGTCACCTCGATCGCGCCCACGCGGTATTCGGTGACGACGATCTGCACCACGCCGCTCTGCACGTTCTGCGGCGGCGCGCCGACATCCACGAACGGATGCTCACCCGTGCGATAGGTGTTCTGGACGATGCGGACGATGGCGTTGAGGTCGCCGCGCGTCAGCGGGCGCCCGATATAGGGGCGGACGGCCGCATCGAAGCCCGGATTGGACAGCAGCGGCAGGCCGCGCACTTCCACGCCGTTGCCCACCGCGTCCGCCGCGATCCCGGCGGGCTGCAACCCGCCGGTGCCGTCCACGAAAACCAGCCCCCGCAGCACCGGCAGAATCTGCGTGGCATCGTCGGCCCCGGTGGTTTCCGGCGGCGGCGCCGGCACTTCCGGCGGCGGCTGGTTCGGCGGCTGTTTGGGCAGGCGTCGTTCGAAATCCTGCGCATGGGCCTGTTCCGGGGCAAGCCCCGGCCCCATCGCAAGCACTCCCATCCCGGCCGCGACCAGCGCGGCCTTCAGTTTTTCTGCCGTCATCATTCTCCCCCGACCGGGCCGCCTGCCGGATTGCCTTCCGCCGCGGTCAACGCTCCCGTCACTGGCCCCGTCATTGGCCCCGTCATTGGCCCCGTCATTGGCCCCACCATCGGCCCGATCACCGGAAGCGGCGGGTCATACTGGATCTGGATCTGCATGCTGCCTCCGCCGCGGTTCAGGATCTGCTCGGCCGAATTGAGCACCGCGCTGCGCTTGCGGATCGTCCAGCCGTTTGCCGACTGGTCCACGCCGCCCGCTTCGAGAATGCTCGGCATCGCCGCCATGCCCTGCGTATACCCCTGATAACGGGGGAACACGCTGGGGTAGACTATGTAGAAACGCCCGAAAATTCCGGCAGCCAGCTTGCCCTGAAGGTCCGGCAGATCGGGCAGGCATTCCACGATCGACACGCAGGGATAGGCATACAGGATCGTGCCCGGCCCGGTGGCGACGCTGGCCAGGTTGTAATTGTCCAACAGGGTGCCCTGGTTGGCCTGATAATCGGCAGGCGAAAGCGCCACCGTCACTTCATGCTCGCCGGGATCGGCCGAGGCATACGTGCCGTGCGTCTGTGTGATGGTGGCCCCTTCGCCGGGGACGAAACCGGTGATCGTGTAATCGCCCGGCTTCAGCGTGGCGTCGGTATTGCCGTCCTTCTGCTTGGTGGGATTGCCGGTGATGGAAACGGTGAGATCGGCCTTGGTGATCGTGCCGTCGCCCATGGCGCTGGTGGGCAGGATGTAATTGCTCAGCAGCGTGCCGGCATTGGCCACGAAGTCCGCACTGTCCAGCGTGGCAACCTCGGTATGGGCGCCGGCATTGGGGCCGTCATAGATCGCCGACGTCTCGGTAACGGTGGCGCCTTGCCCGCCGACGAAGCCGGTCAGCGCATAGTTCGCGCTGGTCAGCGTGGCCCGCGTGTTGCCGTCGTAGGTCTTGGTCGGATTGCCGATGATGGTGGCCTGCAGCACCGCGCGGTCGATCGTGCCCGCGCCGCTGGCCGTGGTCGGCAGGATATAGTTGGACAGCAGCGTGCCCGAACCGGCGGTGAAATCGGCGGTACCAAGGCCGGCCGTCACCGTTCGCGATCCGGCATTGGCGCTGTCGTACAGGCCCGCCGTCTGCAGCACCGTGGCGCTTTCGCCCGGCGCGAAGCCGGTCAGCTGGTAATTGCCGCTTGTCAGCGTGGCGGTGGTGGTGGCGTCGTAGGTCTTGGTCGGGTTGCCGATGATGGCGGCGGTCAACACTGCGCGGGTGATGGTTCCCAGCCCCGCCGCGCCGGTCGGCAGGATATAGTTCGCCAGCAGCGTGCCGCTGTTCGCGGCAAAGTCGCCCGCGCCCAGCACGGCGGTGACGGTGCGCACCCCGGCATTGGGATCGCCATAGAGGCCGGACGTCTGGGTAACGGTCGCCCCCTCGCCGGAGACGAAGCCGGTCAGGACGTAGTTGGCGCCGGTCAGCGTGGCATTGGTGTTGCCGTCATAGGCCTTGGAAGGATTGCCGACGATCGCCGCTGTCAGCACGGCTTGCGTGATCGTGCCCAGCCCGGCCGCGCTGGTGGGCAGGACATAATTCGAGAGCACGGTGCTGCCGGTCGCGGTGAAGTCGCCCGCGCCAAGGTTGGCCGTCACGGTGCGGACGCCGGCATTGGGATCGCCATAAGTGCCGACAGTCTGCGTCACGGTGGCGCCGTCACTGCCGATGAAGCCCAGCAGCGTATAGTTGGCGCTGGTCAGCGTGGCGGCCGTGTTGCCGTCATAGACCTTGGTGGGATTGCCGACGATCGCGGCGGTCAGGATCGCCTGCATGATCGTGCCCAGCCCGCTGGCACTGGTGGGCAGGACGTAGTTGCTGAGCAACGTGCCGCTGTTCGCCACGAAGTCCCCGCTGGCAAGGCTGGCCGTCACGGTACGGATGCCGGCATTGGGATCGCCATAGAGGCCGGCGGTCTGCGTTACCGTGGCCCCCTCTCCCGGCGCGAAGCCGACAAGGCCGAAATTGGCGCCGGTCAGCGTGGCGGTGGTGGTGCCGTCATAGGTCTTGGTGGGATTGTTGATGATCGCCGCCGTCAGGACCGCCTGCGTGATCGTGCCGGTGCCTGCAGCGCTGGTGGGCAGGATATAGTTGCTCAGCAGGGTACCGCTGTTGGCGGTGAAGTCTCCGCTGCCCAGCGTCGCCGAAACGTTGCGCGGGCCGGCGTTGGGATTGTCGTAGAGGCCGGCGGTCTGCGTAACGATCGCCCCTTCGCTGCCGATGAAGCCGGTCAGGACGTAGTTGCCGCTGTTCAGCGTGGCCGTGGTGTTGCCGTCATAGACCTTGGTCGGGTTGTTGACGATCGCCGCCGTCAGGCTGGCCTGCGTGATCGTGCCCGCGCCGGTGGCGCTGGCGGGCAGCACGTAGTTGGTCAGCAGCGTGCCCGAATTGGCCACGAAATCGGCACTGCCCAGTTGCGCGGTGACGATGCGCGCGCCGGCGTTGGCGCTGTCGTAAGTGCCGGCCGTCTCGGTAATGGTGGCCCCTTCGCTGCCGACGAAGCCGGTCAGGCTGTAGCTGGCGCTGGTCAGCGTGGCATTGGTGTTGCCGTCATAGACCTTGGTGGGATTGTCGATGATGGTGGCGTTCAGCACCGCGCGCAGGATCAGCCCGAAGCCCTGCGCCTCGGTCGGCAGGATGTAGTTCGACAGCAGCGTGCCGCTGTTCGCCACGAAATCCCCGCTGCCCAGCGTGGAGGTGACCAGCCGGAAGCCGGCGTCGGCCGAGGTGGTGAAGCCGGTCGTCTTGGTGATGGTGGCCCCTTCGCCGGCCACGAACCCGGCGATCGCGTAATTCGCCGATGTCAGCGGCATCAGCAGCGTGCCGTCGTAGGTCTTGGTGGGAACCCCGGTGATCGTCGCAACCAGCGCGGCAGGGTTGATGGTGCCGGTGCCGCTGGCCGTGGTCGGCAGTACGTAGTTCGACAGCAGCGTGCCCGAATTGGCCGTGAAGTCGCCGCTGCCCAGCGTGGCCGAGACGTTGTGGGAACCGGCATTGGGGTCGTCGTACAGCCCTCTGGTCTGCGTAACCGTCGCGCCTTCGCTGCCGATGAAGCCGGAAAGGCTGAAGTTGCCGCTCGTCAGATAGGCGACGGTGGTGCCGTCGTAGGTCTTGGTCGGGTTGTTGACGATCGCCGCCGTCAGCACCGCTTGCGTGATCGTGCCCGCACCGCTGGCCGTGGTCGGCAGGATATAGTTCGACAGCACCGTGCCCGAACCGGCGGTGAAGTCCCCGCCGGCCAGCGCGGCGGTGACCGTGCGTGGCCCGGCGTTGGCACTGTCGTAAAGGCCGGCGGTCTGCGTCACCGTCGCGCTTTCGCTGCCGATGAAGCCGCTCAGCAGGTAATTGCCCGAGTTGAGCGTGGCCGCGGTGGTGCCATCGTACGTCTTGGTGGGATTGTTGATGATCACGGCCGTCAGCATTGCCTGATCGATCGTGCCTGCGCCGCTGGCCGTGGTGGGCAGCACGTAGTTCGACAGCAGCGTGCCCGAATTGGCGGTGAAGTCCCCACCGGCCAGGCTGGCGGTGACCGTGCGCGGCCCGGCGTTGGCACTGTCGTAGAGGCCGGCGGTCTGCGTCACCGTTGCGCCCTCACCCGCGATGAAGCCGGTGAGCTGGTAGTTGCCGGTGCCCAGCGTGGCATTGGCATTGCCGTCATAGGTCTTGGTGGGATTGTTGACGATCGCCGCCGCCAGCACCGCCTGGTCGATCGTGCCCGCGCCACTGGCCGTGGTGGGCAGGACGTAGTTCGACAGCAAGGTGCCCGAACCCGCCGTGAAATCGGTGTCGGCAAGGTTCGCGGTAACCGTGCGAGGGCCGGCGTTGGCACTGTCATAGAGGCCGGCCGTCTGCGTTACGGTGGCGCTTTCGCTGCCGATGAAGCCGGTAAGCTGGAAGTTGCCGCTGGTCAGCGTGGCATTGGCATTGCCATCGTAGGTCTTGGTGGGATCGTTGATGATCGCCGCCGCCAGCACCGCCTGGTCGATCGTGCCAGCGCCACTGGCCGCAGTCGGCAGGATGTAGTTCGACAGCAGCGTGCCCGAATTGGCGGTGAAGTCCCCGCCGCCCAGGCTGGCGGTGACCGTGCGCGGCCCGGCATTGGCGCTGTCATAGGCGCCGACCGTCTGCGTGACAGTGGCACCCTCACCGCCGACGAAGCCGGTCAGTTGGTAATTGCCACTGCCCAGCGCGGCCGCGGTGTTGCCGTCATAGACCTTGGTGGGATCGCCGATGATCACGGCATTCAACGTGGCGGGCGTGATCTCGCCGATGGGCTGGCCGATCACCGTCGCCGAAATGCTGTAGTTCCCGGCATCGGCCCCCGCGATCGCCAGCCCCGTCAGCGTCACATTGATGTTGGCCGCAACATTCTTGTCGGCATAGGATCCGTTGATCCCGGCAGTATTGACGCTGACGTCGTCGCCCGTGACCACGCCGCTCAGCGTATAGGCGGAGGACAGCGTCGGCAGCGAGGTATTGGCGTCGTAGACCTTGGTCACCTTGGCCAGTTGGATCAGCGCCTGCGTGATGTCCGCGGAGAGCCCGGTGGGCTGCTCCAGCACGTAGTTCCCCAAGGAATTGTTGGTCAGCGCATAGCCGTCCGCCGTCACCGGAATATTGGTGCCGACATTCTTCGTGGCGAAGGTGCCGAAGGCCCCGGAGGAATCGAGCGCCACGCCATCGCCGGGGACGACATTGTTCAGCTGCGCTAATATGCTGTTCAGCGTGGCCGCGGTGGTACCGTCATAGGTCTTGTTGTTCGCGGTCACCCCGGTAATCGTCAGCAGACGCGGATCGATGGTGCCCTGACCGCTCGCACTGGTAGGCAGCACGTAGTTCGACAGCAAAGTGCTGCCGGTCGCGGTGAAATCACTGCTGTTCAGACCCACGTCGACGGTAGTCGCGTCGACGTTCAGACTGTTGTAGACGCCAGAGGTCTCGGTAACCGTCGCCCCTTCGCCGGTGACAAAGCCGGTCAGCTGATAGTTCGCGCTGGTCAGGGTGGCCAGGTTGTTGCCGTCATAGGTCTTGGTCGGATTGCCGATGATCGCGGCGGTCAGGACCGCCTGCGTGATCGTGCCGATCGTGGCGCCGTTTACCGGCTGGACGAAGTAATTGCCCCCCTGCGCGCCGGACAGGCCAAGGCTGCTGACCGTCACCGGCTTGCCCGTGCCGACATTCGGATTGCCGCCGTCATATTGACCGACCGCCGCGCCGGCATTGGCCGTGACATCGTCGCCGGAGAGAATGCCGCTGAAGGTATATCCGCTGGAGGCCGTTGGCAGCGCCACGGTGCCATCATAGACCTTCGTCACCGAAGTCAGGGAAATGCCCAGTTGGTTGATCGTCGCCCGCAAGCCCTGCGGCTGGACCAGCGTGTAGTTCGATGCATCGGTGCCGCCGATCGAATAGCCGGTTGTCAGCACGTTCCAAAAGCCCGCGTTGGGCGTGGGATTGTTCGAAGCATCGACGAAGTTGCCGGTAGTGGCGTTGTTCAGCGTGACATTGTCGCCGGAGAATACCCCGCTCAGCGCCGTATTGGTGTTGTTGAGTTGGGCGATCGAGTTCTGATCGTACGTCTTGTCCTGCGCCACCGCACCGATCACGTTCAGCGTCGCCGGGGTGATCGTGCCGATCGCCGCGTTGGTGACGCTGGACGCGATCGTATAGTTGCCCGCGTCCGCCCCGGTGATCCCAAGTCCGGCCAATGTCACCAGTTTGCCGGTGCCGACATTCTTGTTGTCGTAATTGCCGGTAATGGCGGTGGGATCGACGCTGACCGTATCGCCCGCAACCACGCCGGATAGCGTATAGGCGCTGCCCAGCGTGGGCAGGCTGGTGGTGGAATCATAGACCTTGATGACCGAAGCCAGTTGGAGCGTCGCCTCGGTAATGTCCGCCGCAAGGTCGACCGGCTGCAGCACGAGGTAATTGGGCGCATCCGCGCCAGAAATCGTGTAGCCGCTGGCCGTAACCTGAATGTTGGTGCCCACGTTCTTGGTCGCGAACAGGCCGGTCGCGCCGCTGGACACCAACGATACGTCGTCGCCCGTGTAGACGCCGACCAGACCACCCTGGGAACTGTCCAAAGCCGCGTTGCGGTTGCCGTCGTACACCTTGTCCAGCGCGAAGATGTGGTCGACCTGTACTGTCGCCTGCGTGATCGTGCCGGCGCCCGTGGCGCTGGTGGGCAGGATGTAGTTGGCCAGGTTCGTACCCGCGCCCGCCGTGAAATCGCCCGAGCCGAGTGCGGCGGTTACCGTGCGGGATCCCACGTTCTTGCTGTCGTAGGTGCCCACCGTCTGCGTCACGTCCGCGCTTTCGCCGGACACGAAGCCGCTCAGCGAATAGTTGGCGCTGGTCAGCGTGGCGGCGGTGGTGGAATCATAGACCTTGGTGGGATTGCCGACGATGATCGCGCTCAGCAGCGCTTGCGTGATCGTGCCGGGGCCGGAGATCGCGGTGGGCAGCACATAGTTGGACAGCAGCGTGCCCGGGTTCGCCGTGAAGTCGGAAACCGCCAGCGTGGCGGTTACCGTGCGGGCCCCGGCATCGGGGCTGTCGTAAGCGGCGCCGGCCGACTGGGTGACGGCGCCGCCCTCACCCGCCACGAAGCCGGATATCTGATAGTTCGCCGCCGTCAGCGAAACTTGCGTGGTGCCGTCATAGGTCTTGGTGGGATTGCCGATGATGCTGCCGGTCAATTGCAGCGGGTTGATGTCCGCCGTCAGCCCGGAAGGCTGCGACAGCGTGTAATTGCCCGCCTGCGCGCCCGAAATGGCGTAACCACCCACATCGACGCGCAAGTTGGTGCCCACGTTCGACTGGCGGAACGCGGCGGACGATCCGGATCCGCTCAGCGTCACGTCATCGCCCGAAAGCACGCCCGTCAGCGTAGCGGAGCCGGACAGGGTGGCGGCAGTGGTGCCGTCATAGAACTTGTCCAGCGCGGTCAGGTTGGCGATGGTAAGCCCGCGCGGCGTGATGTTCGCGGTTAGCCCGGTCGGCTGGAACAGCTGATAATTGCCGATATCCGTGCCGGTCACGGTATAGCCCGAAACGGTAACCGCGATTCCGTTGCCGACATTGGGCGTCGCGAACGTGCCGGTGGAGGCGCTGGGATCGAGCGTGACGTCGTCGCCGCTGACCAGGCCGAACAGCGATGGCGTTCCGGCCAACTGCGCCAGCGTGGTCTGGTCGTAGACCTTGTTCTGCGCGGTCATGCCCAGGATCACCAGCGGCGCGGGCGTGATCGTGCCCGGGCCTGCCGCGTCCACAGGCAGGATGTAGTTGGTCAGCAGCGTATTGGCGTCGGCAGTGAATACCGACGAACCCGGCAGCGCCGCCGTGACCACGCGGCTGCCGGCGTTGCGGCTGTCGAATTCGCCCGTCCCCACGCCGGTCACGGTGATCGCCTCGCCAGCAACCAGGCCGGAAATCTCGAAATTGGCGGAACTCAGGCCGACACGCGTGGCCCCGTTGTAGACCCGCGTGGGAGTGCCGATGATCGCCGCCGTCAGCGGTGCGCGCAGGATCGTGCCGACGCCCGTCGCTTCGGTGGGCAAGGTGTAGTTGTCCAGATTGGTGCCCGGATCGGGATCGAAATCGGTGGGCGCCAGTTGCGCGGTAACGGTACGCAGGCCGGCGTCCTTGTTGCCGTATACGCCCACGGTCTGCGTGATCGTGGCGCCTTCGCCAGTGATGAAGCCGCTCAGCGTGTAGTCCGACGGGGTCAGCGTGGCGACGGTGTTGCCGTCGTAGACCTTGGTGGGATTGCCGGTGATGTCGACATTGATGACCCCCGGGCCAAGGTTGCGCCGGATGATCGTGCCCAGCCCGGTGACGGGCGACGGAATGATGTAGTTCGACATCAGCGTGTTCGAATTGGGATCGAAGTTGCTGACGGTCAGATTGGCGGAAACCGTCCAGATGCCCGCGTTGGAGGAAGCGTAGGTGCCCTGCGTCTGGTTGATCGTCGCGCCCTCTCCCGTGACGAAACCGTCGACGAGGAAGTTGGACGGCCCCAGCGACGCACTGGCGTTGCCATCGTAGACCTTGGTCGGGTTGCCGACGATCACGATGGTCAGCGGCGCGGGCGTGATCTCACCCTGGATCACACCGGCCGTGGGCAGGATATAGTTCGACAGCAGCGTATTCGGCCCCGCGACATAGTCCGAGGGGTTGAGGGCCACGTTGATGTCCCAGATGCCGACGTTCTTGGACGCGTAACTGATGCCGGACGCCTGGGTGACGCCGATGGATTCGCCCGCCACCAGGTTGCCGAACGCCACCTGGCCGCTGTTGACGATGGCATTGGTGGTGCCGTCATAGACCTTGGTCGGCATCCCGGTGCCGGTCAGCGTCAGCGGCCGGGGCGTGATCGCCGCGGTCAACGATGACGAGAAGCTCAGGTTGTAGTTGCCGGCGTCGGCGCCCGACAGCCCGATGCCGCTGACCGTCACCGGGATGTTCTGGCCGACATCCTTCTGGGCAAAGGCGATCTGGGCGCCGGTCTGGGCAACGGGCGTTACGTCGTCGCCCGCATAGAGACCGCTTACCTGCAGGCCCCCGGTGTTCACACCGGCGGTGTAGGTTCCGTCATAGACCTTGTCGTTCGCGGTGAGCCCGGTCACCACCAGTTGCGCAACGGTAATGTCGGCGGAAAGCCCGCTCGGCTGCGCGACCACGTAGTTTCCGGCAGCCGCCCCGCTCAGGGTGATGCCGGTGGCGGTAACGGGAATGGCGGTGCCGACGTTCTTGGTGGCGAAGACCCCGGTCGCGCCCGTCAGGTTCAGCGTAACGTCGTCACTGCCCACCACGCCGAAGATGGACGCGGTGGAGGTATCCAACTGGGCAACGGTGGTGCTGTCGTAAACCTTGTCTTGCGCGACGATGCCGCTGATCAGGATGGAGGCGGGATCGATGGTGCCCGCGCCGGTCGCGGCGGTGGGCAGGATATAGTTGGAAAGGCTGGTCCCCGACCCCGCGCTGAAGTTGGGCGTGGTGAAGGTCGCATTGACGGTGCGCGCGCCGGCGTTGGGCGAATCGTAGGCCGCCGTGGCCGCATTGCCCACGGTGATGGACTCACCGGCGGCTACGCCCGTCAGTTGGAAATTCGCCGATGTCAGCGAGACGGCGGTGGTGGCGTTGTAGGTCTTGGTGGGATTGCCGATGATCGCCGCCGTCAGCGCCATCCGGTTGATGGTACCGACCGTGTCGGTCACGCTAGGTGTCGTTACGGTATAGTTGTAGACCGGAAGGCCGTTGTGCGTGGCCGCGAAATTGGTGGCTGTCACCACAATGCCGGTGCCGGCGTTCTTGTCGGCATATGCGCCGTCCAGGGTCCAGTCGTCGTTGTTGATGATGCCCGTCATGGTGACGTTGCTGTCGTTCAACGTCGCCGTGGTGGTGCCGTCGTAATCCTTGACCACCGGCCCCAGCGTGAAGCTGACGCTGGGCGCCACCCGATAAAAGCGGCCGTTTCCGGGGGCGGGGAAAGCGCTCAGGCCATTGTAGGCATAGGAATAATAGTCGGGCGTCAGGCCGCCATCGGTATCGTTGGCGGGATCGTTCGAAGCGACGAACCAGTCGGCGGTGGCGGAAGAGAGCGCGCTGGCGCCCGCATTGTTCACGAAAGTGCCCGTCTCCAACGCGACATAGCCATTGCCGCTGATCGAGGCACCCGGCGCGATCGTAAGCGTGCCCGATACCAGAAACAGGGTTTGCGCGACGGAGATCGGCGCATTGACGGCAACGTCGCGCCCGGCGTCGATCTCCAGTTCGCCCGCGCCGGAGATCATCTGGCCGACGATGACGTCGCGATAGGCGTCCAGCGTCAGGGTGCCGCTGCCGGTCCAGACGATCGGCGCAGCGACGGTGATGTCGCCCACCCCGCCCGTGCCGCTGGCGGTGGTCTGCTGGGTCACGTTGGTGTTGGTGTTCAGCGTGGCGACGATCGTCGAGGCGGCCGAAGCGTCGATCAGCAGGTCGTCCGGATCGATCAGCCAGTTGCCGCCGGTGCCCGCCGAAATCGTCGCCACGCCGACATCGAACTTGTGGCCCGACGTCTCGATCAGGCCGCCCCCCTGCGGGCCGCCCGCGGTAATCCTGGCGCCATCGGCAATGACCGTGGACTGGGCGATGTCCGCACCACTGGCATAGCCCGAGGTGCCGACCAGCACCTCGCCGCCCCGGATTCCCGTGGCCGCGATGTTCGCGCTGCCGTCGATCCGGACTTGCGCCCCGTTGACGCCGACGGTGCCGCCGCTGCCATCCGCGCGGGTGGCGGAGAGCGTGCCGCCCACTTCCACCGTTCCGGATGGCGCGGTCAGCCAGAGCTGGCCGTCGACAGTCGCGGTGCCGGTGGCTTTCACCAGACCGTCGCGATTGCCCGCCAGCGCGAAGATGTTGCCGTTGGCGGCCTTCAGGGCCGCCGCTGCCGCCTCGATCCGGCCGGTCTGGGTAATATCGCCGCCACCCGCGCCGTAGGAGACGTAGATGCCGTCGGCCTTGCCGTCGGTGGTCGCCAGCAGCACGTCATCGGCCGCAGCCAGCGTCACGCCGCCGCGCGCGGCGCTGATCAGCCCGCTGTTGGTGACCGACCGCGCGATCATCACCACGCTGCCGTTTTCCGCAGTGATGCTGCCCTGGTTCAGGATATCGCCCGCCGAATGGCCGGTTGCGCGCATCGCCCCGCCGGCCATGAAGGCAGCGGGATCGATCTGGCGCGTCGAGGCGACGAAACTGCCGCCGGTCAGCACTTTCCCTCCCGGTCCCACGATCATCCCGTTGGGATTCATCAGGTAGACCGATCCGGTTGCCGAAAGCGTGCCGTCTATCCGGGAAAGCTGGCCACCCATCACACGGTTGAGCGTCGCCCCGGCGGCATTGTTGATCTGGACGGTGCGATCCGCCCCGATCGAGAAATCCGTCCAGTCGATCACCGCGCGCGACGATCCCTGCGCGATCGTCATCGTGGAGCCGGACGTGGTGATGGTGCCCGATCCGCCTGCGAAAACTCCGCCCGTGGGAAGCGCTGCCGTCTGCGCCAGGCAAGGTGTCGCCAGCGTCAACAGCAGGGGTGCGGCAAGCATCCCGATGGGCCAATGGCCACCTGACAGTTGCCGATACCCGCCGGCCCGATTGCGGGACGGAACATGGCTAAGCGTCGTCGTGCTCAGCATCGCAGGGCGAATACGTGCAGAACGCATAATTAAGACCTCGCTGCCCACCGCCGGACTCGCTGATCTGCGGTAGAAGACATAGAGGTTTCTGCTTATTGTCAATACTTAACACGAACTTCGACATCACTTCGTCGATTCAATCAGTGTGCAATATTCGACATAGCGACTTGCCACACCAACTTGGCAGTCAACTAATTTCCCTGATTTTCACACCTGCAGATGCAGTGCGCGAATCACGCGTTTCGAACAGAACGCGGCGAAAAATGGTGCGGGGGATCGCCTTGCGATCGCCCCTTGGCAGATCGCCCGTCAAAGCCGACTGCGCCGTCAAGCTTACCTGCCCGACTCCCCGTCCTCGCCGTCCCGCACATCGCCCTCGCGTGCATTTTCGCGCCACTGCCGCGGCCCGCTTGCGGGAGCTGCGAAGACCATTTAAGATACGCAATGTATATTTAATGGCGAACTCCTGAAAAACGAGTCGTCACCATCGGAAACGGGGAATGGATGCCATGACGTTCAAACTGGATCGGCGCACGCGGCGGGACGAAGATCGGCGGGAGGACGTGCAGCCGCACGCATTCTTCGCGCACGAACTGCCGGACCGCCTCGCCCAGAATGGCGCGCTCGCCGCCGCGGCGGCCGCCCACTTCAGGACGAGGCCGCTGACGATCGAGGCCTGCGGCGAAACGTGGTCGCTGGTGCCGTCCGGTCAGACGATCGCCGTGGTCGCCGGCGCGGCCGAGGAAGCGCTGGTGGTATCGCTCTCCGCCCGCCAGTTCAGCGACTGGGTGCAGAACCAGCTTACATTCAACGGCATGATGGTCGCCCGCGATCTTGCGTATCGCGGCGGTTCGCTGCGAGACATTTCGACCTGGGATTCGCTGTGGATCGCGATCCTGGAGGGCTGGCCGGTCGTCGACCCCGCGCTGACCTTTCGCGATGCGGCGGGCGAACCGCTGGCCATCGGCCGCACCTTCGGCCCGAGCGACGCGCCGGAGGACATTGCCCATTTCCTGCGCGAGGCGGGCTTCGTGCATTTGCGCGGCTGGATAGCACCCGATCTTGTCGCCGCGATCTCCCGGGAGATGGACGCGGCGCGCGACGGATATGTCGAAGGCGACGGCAAATCATGGTGGGCCGAAGTCGCCGACGGTTCCCGCCTGTGTGTGCGTCTTCAGGAATTCGTCGAGAGATCGCCCACCACCAAGGCCCTGCTGAAAAGCGAGAGCTGGGAACGTCTGACCCGCATTCTGGAAGGAAACGACGAACTGGCCCGCAAGCCGGTGGAAGGGCGGATCATAGAGGCCCTGTTCAAGCCGGTGGGCGTGGTTTCGGGGCCGTCCGACCTGCCGTTCCATCGCGACTGTCATCTGGGGCGCCACAGCTATGCCTGCGCGCGCATGACCATCGGCATCGCCATCACCCCCTCCAACGCGCAAAACGGACAATTGCGCGTGATCGCCGGTTCGCATCGCCTGGCCATGCCGGTGGAGGTCGCCAAGACGGAGCCGTACCTGCCGCTTGTGGCGCTTTCCACCGAACCGGGAGACGTGACGGTGCACCTGTCCTGCACCCTTCATGAAGCGACCGCCCCGATCTCGTGCGAGCGCCGGGTGATGTACACCGAGATCCCGCTTGCCGGCCACCTGATCGAACACGTCGGTGGGCGAGTTGCGCGAGCGCGTGAACGACCTGATCCGCGAATCCCGACCGTAACGACAAGGCGGCAAGCGATGGTCCTGCCCCTCCCATCCGGGGCACAACGACTTGCCGCCATCACTCGGCTCGCTAATCAGGAGCGCCAAGGATAGGAACAAGGGTGTGACACAAGCAGGATCGGGCGCAGACCCTACACGAACCAAGGGCCAGCGGCCGACCGGGCGGGGCCGCCCGTCGCGCGAGCAATCCGCCGCGATTACGGAGGCGATCATCCACATCGCCGCCGAAATGTTCCTGAACGAAGGCTTCGACGGAACCTCGATGGAGGCCATCGCTGCTGCCGTCCACATTCCCAAGACCACGCTCTACAAGCGCTATCCCGACAAGATGGCCCTTCTCAATGCCGTGCTGCACGATCGCGTGGCCTCGTGGTCGCGGGTGACGACACCCCAGAGCGAGGGGCTGGGCCCCGATCTGCGCCTGCGGCTGATACACTACACCGCAACGATGTTCGAATGGACCACCAAGCCGGAGGTCCGCGCCTATACCCGCCTGATGCTCAGCGCTGCCGGTCGCGGCCCTTCGGAAGTCAGCGCCGAGTTCTTCGGCTATACGGAAATGGTCACGTTGATCGCGCGCGAGATCGTCACCCACGGCCCTGCCGCCGGGATCGCCGCCAAGGATCCGGAACGGATCGCGCAGATGATCATGTCGATGATCTCGGGATGGATGGGCATCCGCCGCCTGATCACACCGCTTACCCGCGAAGAAGCCCAAGCCGAAGCAGAATACATCATCGACCTTCTCCTGCAGGGGTCGCAGGCCTGGTAAGGCACATTCGCCACGCGGCAAAGGCACACCGATTCACGCCGTCCACATGACGATCCACGATGCGCGAACTGGAAAACGCACGCTATTCCGGCGTTTTTCCCGCACGACCACAACCGTAACGTAAATCATCTTGCCGGCCATTCGCGCCCTGCCATGCCGCTCTCACCAAGCCGCACCACACGGCCTTTCACGCAGGAGACACGAGATGACCGCCGCCCAGATCCGCCCCGTCGCCCTGGCAAGCCTGCTTGCCGTCACAGCCCACATCGTTGCCTTCGCGGTCGCGCTGTCGTGATCTTCGGACGCAAGGATCGATAATGCTCCAGGCATTCATCAGCGGCGAACACGCCCTCAAGCTATGGCTCTGGTCCTTCGTGGCGGTTGGCATCGCCGCAGGCGTGATTTCCGGTTACTTCAAGGCTCGCAAGATCCAGCCGCGCGGCTTCAAGCTGAAAACCTTCCGCAACGAGGCGATCGTCGCCGTCATCACCTTGGCCGTTTCCGGCAAGATCATGGCGGCGGCAAGCGGCTGGCTTCGGGTCCACGGCTGGATCACGTTCCATCGCGGCCCCGCCGCCTGGTGGATCGTCGCACTGGAATTTGCGGCCTATTTCCTGCTGTTCGACACCTATTTCTACTGGCTCCACCGCGCCATGCACAAGGAGCCGTTCTACAGCTGGGTCCACAAGCTGCACCACAAGTCCACATCGCCCAACCTGCTGACGACGCTTTCGGTCAATCCACTGGAATCGATCATCAACGGCGGTTTCGTTCCGCTGTTCCTCGCCACCTTCACCGTCCACGAACCGACGATGGCGCTGATCCTGCCCACCAACATCATCATGGGCCTCTACGTTCATTCCGGATACGAGTTCCTGCCGCGCTGGTGGAACCGCAGCTGGGCGACGAAGTGGTTCATCACTGCCACTTTCCACGATCAACATCACCGCTACTTCAACGGCAACTACGGCGGCTACACCACGATCTGGGACTATCTGTGCGGCACGGTGCGCAAGAAATACGAAGGCGATTTCGAAGCGGTGAAGGATCGGGCAGCGGCCCGGCGCAACGCCGAAATGCCTGCCCCCGCCGAACGCCTTGCGACGGAAGCGGCGGAATGAGAACCTTTGACGATAACGATCTGGGAGAATTTCGATGCGCGCATCCGCACTGATTGCAGTCGCAATCCTTGCCTCCGGCTCCATGGCCTCCGCACAGGCACCCAGCCCCGCGCCCCAGCAGGCCACCGCTGCCAAGGGGCACTACACGACCGCTGATACCACCATCGGCGTACTGCTGGACGATCCCGCCTCGAAGGCGATCCTCACCAAGTACCTTCCCGATGTGGTCAAGAGCGACCAGATCGACATGGCTCGCGGCATGACGCTGCGGTCCATCCAGCAGTATTCGAGCGAGACGATCACGGACGAGAAGCTCGCCGCGATCGACGCAGAACTCGCCAGGCTGCCCCCGAAGAAGTGACGCCGGCCTGACCGGCCGCATGGGGCGGCCGGTCAGGCCCCTCGGGATCAGACTGCGGCCGCTTCCAGCGCCTGCGACAGATCGGCGACGATGTCGTCCGCATGTTCGATGCCGATGGACAGGCGGATGGTCGCCTCCAGCACGCCGATGCGATCGCGAACGTCCACGGGGACGCCCGAATGCGTCGTGGTGGCGGGATGGCTCGCCAGCGATTCCGTTCCGCCCAGGCTGACCGCCAGCTTGAATATCTGAAGCGCGTTCAGGAAACGGAACGCCGCCGGCTGCCCACCCTCGATATCGAACGAGAACGTGGATCCGGCGCCGCTGCATTGCGCCGCGAAAACCTCCGCCGCGCGGGAGCCTGCGGGGTAATAGGGCGGATAGGCCACCCGCTGCACCTTGGGATGCGATTGCAGGAAGGCCGCTGCCGCCGCCGCATTCGCATTGGCCCGATCCATCCTCAATCCCAGCGTTTCCAGTGAACGGCTGAGCATCCAGCAGCTATGCGGATCGAGCTGGGTGCCGATGGCACTGCGCAGCAGCCGCACTTCGCGCATGAGACTTGCCGAGCCCAGCGCAGCACCGGCAACCAGGTCCGAATGCCCGCCCACATACTTGGTCAGCGAATAGAGCGAAATGTCCGCCCCATGCCTCAGCGGATGCTGATAGACCGGCCCCAGCAGCGTGTTGTCGACCACCAGCAGCGGCCGATGCCCCTGCTCACCCGCCAGCGCATCGCAAGCCCGCTTCAGAAGGGCGATGTCCACCAGGCTGTTGGTCGGATTGGCCGGCGTCTCGATCAGCACCATCGAAACCCGGCCCAGCGTGGCGGCATGGTTCGCCGCAGCGGTTATCGCCGCCTCGTCCAGCCCGTCGGCAAAGCCCACGGCCTTGATACCCAGGTTCGCCAGCGTGCGGGCCAACAGCGTTTCGGTGCCGCCATAGAGCGGCTGGGAATGGAGGATCACATCACCCGGCCGCACGAAGGCCAGAATGGTCGTGGTGATCGCGGCCATGCCGGAGGAAAAGACCACGCCTGCCTCGGCGCCTTCATAGACCGAGAGGCGATCCTCCACGATCTCGCTGTTGGGGTGGTTGAAGCGCGAATAGACAAGGCCCCGGCCCTGCCCCGGCGGCGGATCCTTGCGGCCCGCAACATAGTCGAAGAAATCCCGTCCTTCTTCCGCCGTCGGGAAAACGAATGTCGATGTCAGGAAGACCGGCGGCTTCACGGCCCCTTCCGACAGGAACGGATCGTAACCGTAATTCAGCATCAGGGTTTCGGGATGCAACGTGTGCTGGCCGATCTTGGTCTTGCTTTCACGGGGGGCCGTCATTTCACTCTCCTGGCGGGACAGACTGGACCAGGGCAGGATAACAGCAGTCGCCGGATCGATGTTTGCGAAAATTCGCCCTCAATGCCATCGTTCCGGGCAGAATATAGCTGGAATGGGATATCATGCGGCAGAAACTTGCCGATGCGGCAGATCGCCGCATCCTTCAGGTGCTTCAACGCGAAGGACGCATCTCGAACGCGGAACTGGCTGAACGCGTAGGACTTTCCGCCTCCCCCTGCCTGCGGCGCGTGCGGCGGATGGAAGAGGCCGGGATCATCCAGGGCTATGCCGCCCGCGTCGATCCGGCGGTCGAAGGCTGGGCCATCCGCGCGCTGGTCATAATTCGCCTGTCGCGCCAGCATGAGGATGAGATTCTGATGTTCGAAGACGCCGTGCGAAGCTGGGACGAAGTGGCCGAATGCCACCTTGTCACCGGCACGCCGGACTATGTCCTGAAAGTGCTGGCACGCGGGCTGGAGGATTACGAGCAGTTCGTGAAGCACAAGATCGCCCGCCTCAAATGCGTGGCATCGATCGAGACGAGCTTCATCATGAGCACGGTCAAATGAAAGCACCCGCCAGCCGGGCAAAGAAAAACCCCCGGAAAACCGAGGGCTGGTAAAACAGTGGTAGCGGAGGAGGGACTCGAACCCCCGACACGCGGATTATGATTCCGCTGCTCTAACCAGCTGAGCTACTCCGCCATACCTGCTCCACCGCGTGGGTGGCTCTGGATGGTGCCTGGGGGAGCGCCCCGGGCAGGTGGCGTCCTCTAGGGGGTAGGTTGCCCTCGGTCAACACCGAAAAAGCACTTCAACCACGAAATTTTACCAACCGGATATCGCGCCACAATCCCTCTTCCCACGCATAGAGGCCGAAGCCCCGAAAACGGAAGTTCATGGGCGTGAGGCGCGGGCCCAGTTCCGCCTGTAGGGCCCGCGCTTTCGCAGGTGGAACCTTGTTCTGGATCGTCACATGAAGGCGCAGCGGGCGATTGTCCTGATCCGTCAGCAAGCCATGCATTCGATCGGCGATTCGTCCGCGCAGTTCGGCCATCGCCAGGCTCTCGACCGCCAGCGCAGTGCCATTGCCCAGTTTCATCAGGCCCGCGATTCGCGCAGGCGGCGGTGCCGCGCGGGCCAAATCGGCCAGAACCTCGGTCAATTCCACCTCCACCGATGGAGGTAGGGCATGGAACAAAGTGACATGGGCCCGCAGGCGATTGCGCTCAGGAGGATAGTGTGCACGCCGCAGGGCATCGGCCCAGCCAAGCACATCGGGCGGCAACTCCGCCGTCACCAGCAGCGGCGCGCCGGGCTTGCGCGGGCCCTTCAGCACTTCTCCTTCACGATTCACGGGTTCTCCTGCCTCGTTACGGGACATGCCGCCCATTCACCCTGACGCCCAATTGCGCCGACCACGGGCCTGCGACACCATAGCCCCATTATCGATGGTGCGCCGAGGGAGAAGATCATGCGCACGTTCTGGATCATCGCCACGCTCATCCTGCTGTGGAACCTCATGGGCGATGCCGCCTACCTGATGCAGGCAAGCGCCGACCTCGACGCACTGTCCAAGAGCGATCCGGTCAGCGCCCGCGCGTTCATGCAGATGCCCGCCTGGGCTTGGGGCGCCTATGCCGTGGCAGTGTGGAGCGGCACGTTCGGCGCCATCCTGCTGCTGCTTCGACGCGGCTGGGCATGGGCTTTCTTCGCACTGTCGCTGACGGCGGTGGTGATCCAGTTCGGCTGGACCTTCCTTGATTTCAGGCTGCTGGGCCGGAAGGGGCCCGCTTCCGCAATCTTCCCGCTGATTATCGTGGCCATCGCAATCGCATCACTGGCCTACGCCCGGCGCAAGAAGGCCGACGGCACGCTGCATTGAGGCGGAACAGAGGTTTACCCCCTGCCCCTACCCCAGAGGTTCAGATCTCGCCGCGCGAGCGACGGATCGCGAACCACTTCTTCACGTTCTCGTTATGCTCGGCCAGCGTCGAGGCGAAGGCATGGCCGCCGGTTCCGTCCGCCACCATGTAAAGCGCGCCGGTCTTGGCGGGATGCAGCACCGCCTCGATCGAGGCCTTGCCCGGATTGGTGATCGGATACTTCGGCAGGCCGGCCATCGAGTACGTATTGTAGTCGTTCACCGCGCGGATTTCCGACTGGAGGATACGGCGCCCCAGCGCCTTGCCACGGGTGATCGGGTAGATGATCGTGGGATCGGCCTGCAGCGGCATGCCGATGCGCAGGCGGTTCGAATAGAGCCCCGCCACCATGCGGCGCTCCGAAGGCTTTCCGGTTTCCTTCTCGACGATGGAGGCCAGGATGATCGCCTGTTCAGGCGTCTTCACCACCAGGCCATCGTCGCGCTTGTCCCACAACTCCGCCAGCGTGCGGCTCATGGCGGCCTGCATGCGGCGCAGGACATCCTGGCGGCTCTCACCGTTGCCGTAGGAATAGCTGTCGGGCAGCACGGAGCCTTCGTCCGGCACGGCGATATCGCCGGTAAGCTGCGGCTGCGCCATCAGCCGTTCCTGCACCATGATCGCGGGCATACCCTCCGGCACGGTGACGAAGCGGCGGATCACGTCGTCGCTGGAGATGATCGCCATCACGCGCGAGGCGCTGGCATGGGCGGGAATGGCGAATTCGCCCGCCTTGATCTCGCTGCCGGCGCCGAACACGCGAGCGCGCAGCGTAAAGCCGGTGGCAGAACGGATCATGCCCTGCTTTTCCAGCCGATCCGCCACGGTGGCGAGGCTGGCCCCGTTGGGGACGATGAAGTGAGTGTCCTTCGCGAGCGGGCCGGATCCATACCAGCCGCCCACGAAGGACCATAGGACGATCAGCGCCGTAAGGCCGATGGCCGCGACGAGAAACCAGTTGCGCCGCGACATCATCGCCCCTCAGCCCTTCGCGATCAGTCGATCTTGCGCATCACCAGGCTGGCGTTGGTGCCGCCGAAGCCGAACGAGTTGTTCAGCACCGCGCGCACCTCACGCTTCTTCGCGACATGCGGCACGAGGTCGACGCCTTCGCAACCCTCATCCGGGTTGTCGAGGTTGAGCGTGGGCGGAACGATCTGATCGCGCAGCGCCAGGATGCAGAAGATCGATTCGACCGCGCCCGCGCCGCCCAGAAGGTGGCCGATGGCCGACTTGGTCGAGCTCATCGAGACCGTGCCGATGGCATCGCCGAACAGGCGGCGCACGGCGCCGAGTTCGATGGTGTCGGCCATCGTCGAGGTACCGTGGGCGTTGATGTAGTCGATGTCGGCCGGGGTCATGCCCGCCTTCCTCAGCGCCATCTGCATCGAGCGGTAAGCACCGTCGCCAGTGGGTTCCGGGGCGGTGACGTGATAGGCATCGCCCGAAAGGCCATAGCCGATCACTTCGCAGTAGATCTTCGCACCGCGCGCCTTGGCGTGTTCGTACTCTTCCAGCACGAGAACGCCGGCACCTTCGCCCATGACGAAGCCGTCACGATCCTTGTCGTAAGGGCGGCTCGCCTGTTCGGGGCGGTCGTTGAAGCTGCTGTTGAGCGCGCGGGCCTGTGCGAAGCCGGCAATGCCGATCGGGCAGATGGTCGATTCGGCGCCGCCTGCCAGCATGATGTCGGCATCGCCGTCCTTGATCATGCGCGCGGCATCGCCGATCGAGTGCGCACCGGTCGAACAGGCAGTGACGACTGCGTGGTTCGGACCCTTGAGGCCGTACTTGATCGAGACCTGACCCGAGATCAGGTTGATCAGGCGACCGTGGACGAAGTGCGGCGAGACGCGGCCGGGGCCCTTTTCGGCCAGCACCAGCGATTCGCTTTCGATGCCCGGCAGACCGCCGATGCCCGAACCGATCGAGCAGCCGGCCATCAGCTTGTCTTCCTCGCTCATGTCGGTGAGGCCGGCATCTTCAAGCGCCTGCCCTGCGGCATCGATGCCGAAGACGATGAACGGATCGACCTGGCGCTGGATCTTGTGATCGACGCGCTTGTTGGCATCGAAGCCATATTCGTGATCGGCCGGCTTCACTTCGCAGGCGATCTGGCACTTCTGGTCCGAAGCATCGAACTTGGTGATCGGACCCGCACCGCTCTTGCTAGCAAGGATGTTGGCCCAGGTGGTCTCGACATCAGCCCCAAGCGGGGTGACCAGACCAAGACCGGTTACGACGACGCGACGCATTCACGCTCTCCAAAACTCAAACATGCCGAACTTCGTGCCATCAGGTAATACCATCGGCAGAAACGGCAACAGGCCCGCCCCCTTAGAGGTCGAGCCTGTCGATTTCAATCCGTGAGTGATCGTGCAGCGTTCCGGCCGAAACCGGAAACGCCTGAACGACCGAAGGGCGGATCAGCCCTTGTTCTCTTCGATGTACTTGATCGCATCGGAGACGGTGCTGATCTTTTCAGCTGCATCGTCCGGGATCTCGACGCCGAATTCTTCTTCGAACGCCATGACCAGCTCGACGATGTCGAGCGAGTCAGCACCCAGATCGTCGATGAAGCTTGCTTCTTCGGTGACCTTGTCGGCTTCCACGCCGAGGTGCTCGACGACGATCTTCTTAACCCGATCGGCGGTATCGCTCATGTGAATAGACCCCTTCAAAAATCGGTCAGCATTGTATCTCGCCAGCCGCCCTAAAGACTGGGCGGGGCGCTGGCAAGCCTCGCGCGCAAGTTGGTGCCGTCGCGCAAGGCATCGCAGGCGTCCTTATCGACCCATCGGGCGCAATTCCAGTCCCTATCGCAGGGACTGTGCCGTCAGGGCGGAATTCTCCACGGTCATGGAAACGCCACCTAACCGCAAAACCCGGAAACGAAAAAGGCTCCGGCGAACCGGAGCCCTTTCCTTATCGTGGCAGGGAAACTGCCTCAGCCTTGCGACGGTGCCGCAGCAGCCGACTGAGCGGCCGGCTGAGTGACCGGCTTCTGGGGCTCCACCACGCGCATGTGCAGTTCGCGAAGCTGCTTCGGCTCTGCCGGGGTCGGCGCGCCCATCAGCAGATCTTCGGCGCGCTGGTTCATCGGGAACAGCGCCACTTCGCGCAGGTTCTGCGCACCGCAAAGCAGCATGACGATGCGGTCGACGCCGGCCGCCATGCCGCCGTGCGGCGGGGCGCCGTACTGGAACGCGCGGTAGAGGCCGCCGAAGCGCTCCTCGACGTCGGCCTTGGTCAGGCCCACCATCTCGAACGCCTTGACCATCAGTTCCGGCGACTGGTTACGGATCGAACCCGAGGCGATTTCGAAGCCGTTGCAGACGAGGTCGTATTGGTACGCCTTGATCGTCAGCGGATCCTGGCCTTCCAGTGCTTCCATGCCGCCCTGCGGCATCGAGAACGGGTTGTGCGCGAAGTCGACCTTCTTGTTGTCCTCATCCCATTCGTAGAACGGGAAGTCGACGATCCAGCACAGCTCGAAGCGGTCCTTGTCGATCAGGTCCAGCTGCTCGCCAGTGCGGATGCGGGCAAGGCCGGCCAGCTTGGCGGCCTGCTCTTCCTTGCCGGCGGCGAAGAACACGCCGTCGTTCGGGCCAAGACCCAGCGCCGCGATCAGCGCGGCGGTCTTTTCCTCGCCATGGTTCTTGGCGATCGGGCCGCCGGGGACGCCGTCCTTGATGTTGATATAGCCAAGGCCCGAATAGCCTTCGCCGCGCGCCCAGACGTTCATGTCGTCGAAGAACTTGCGGCTGCCCGCGCCCGCACCCGGAGCCGGGATCGCACGGATCACGCCGCCATTGGCGACGATGCCGGCGAAGATGCCGAAGCCCGATTCGACGAAGTGCTCGGTCACGTCCTTGATGATCAGCGGGTTGCGCAGGTCAGGCTTGTCCGAACCGTAGTCCAGCATCGACTGGGCGTGCGGAATGCGGCGGAACTCACCGGCCGGGGTGACCGGCTTGCCTTCGGCGAAATCGGCGAACACGCTCTGGAGCACCGGCTCCATGGTTTCCCAGATCTCTTCCTGCGTCACGAAGCTCATTTCGAGGTCGAGCTGGTAGAATTCGCCCGGCAGACGGTCTGCGCGCGGATCTTCGTCACGGAAGCAAGGCGCGATCTGGAAGTAGCGGTCGAAACCGGCGACCATCAGCAGCTGCTTGTACTGCTGCGGCGCCTGCGGCAGCGCGTAGAACTTGCCGGCGTGGATGCGGCTGGGCACCAGGAAGTCGCGCGCGCCTTCGGGCGACGAAGCAGTGAGGATCGGCGTCGCGTATTCGGTGAAGCCGATGCCTTCCATCTTGCGGCGCATGTCCGAGATGATCTTGGTTCGCTTCACGATGTTGGCGTGCAGCGTCTCACGGCGCAGGTCCAGGAAGCGATAGCGCAGGCGGATATCCTCGGGATATTCCTGCTCGCCGGCGACCGGCATCGGCAGTTCTTCGGCCTTGGCCTGGACGGTGACGGCGCGGGCATAGACCTCGATCTCACCGGTCGGCAGGTTCGGGTTCACGGTGGATGCGCTGCGGGCCTTCACCTCGCCCTCGATGGTCACCACCGATTCGACGCGCAGCGAATCGAGCACGGCCAGCGCCGGGCTGTCGCTGTCCGTCACGATCTGGGTGATGCCGTAGTGATCGCGCAGATCGACGAAGAGCACGCCGCCGTGATCGCGCTTGCGATGCACCCAGCCCGAGAGGCGGACGGTCTGGCCGACCTCGGCAGCGGTCAGGGCGCCGCAGGTGTGGGAGCGATAGGGATGAGTCATGGCGGGCTCGCGCTTCTCTTCGTCTGAAACAGGTTGCAAGCCGTGCCCCCTAATCGAGTGGCCGGATTATTTCCAGACATGGAATTGCCGGAACAGGCCGCGCCCGCACATTCGCCTCGCTTTTGCGCCCCGGTCACCCGCCTGTCGTCCTTAGATGAGCGCATTAACGAAGGTGAAGGACTGTGTGGTAACCCGCCATCAACCATTGCCGCCTATGCCGGGCTCCAAAGGGTCATACGGAGAATGAGAATGCTGGCGGACGTCACGATCGACGGAAGGACGGAAAGCCAGTTCCGCCTCGCGATCGAGGCCATGTTGCGCGAAGGCGGCGCGGATGAAGCCGCGCGCCTCCTGAAAAGCGAACTGGCATGGCTGGCGGGCGACGAACACCCCCTGCCCGGCGCGTTCCGGACCATTGCCGCCGAACATCTTGAAGTCACCGGATGGGAAAGCCTGATCGCCCGGATCGGCGAACTGGACAGCCCGGGCGACCCCATCACCGCAATCGGCATCGACGTATGCGGGATGCAGGCCGGCCTTGGCGCCACACCCGTCCTAGCCTTCGAGACGACCTATTACACCGATCAGGCCTGGGGCTTTTCCCATGCCGATCGCGACGGCATCTGTTCCGGCTATCACGGCACCACCAATGCCTGGCAAGGCGCGTTCGAGGATATCGACGATGCCCTGCGCGTTGCCGGGCTGGACGATCTGAACGCGGTGATCGCCGCTCTGGAACACCATTGCCGCACCGGTGAGGCGACGATCGAGGAGCGCCGCGCCTTCGTGGTAGGCGCGTGCTACCTTGCCGTGCTGATCCATCAGGCGGTGCGAGACAAGGCGATCACGGAGGGCCTGCCCCGACCCATGGCCGTACTGGTCGGCAGCAATGAGGCCTATCCGTGGTTCGAGGCACCCGCCGTGACCGCGCGGGACGAACATGCCGCACCAGCGACCCACCGCGAGCGCACATCCCATCCCAGCACGATCGAGCAGGCCATGAACCGCACCGTCGCGCCGCCTATCGCATTCGGCCAGCAGCCGGCCCAGCAGCCAGTGCCGCAGCGCCGGCCGCTCGACCTTGGCACCCACCCTTCCGATATGCCCCAGCCGCTATTCGAAAGCGAACGCCCACCGTTCGCCCCGCCCGCAGCGGTCGAACCGGCGCCGCTTGATCCGGTGCCCGCCGCCACGGCATCGCCCTTCGCATCCGCCACCCTTGCCGGATATTCCGATTCGGAAGAGCCCGAGGAGGCCGAACCGGCGCCGACCTACATCCAGTTCCCCGATGGGCCCTACGCGGATTACGGCAAGGATTCCGGCGACTGGGGAGCGGAGCAGAGCCACTTCGACACCACCGGCTTCGACGACCCCGAACCCGAGGAAAGCGAAGAAGCGGAAACCCCGGGCGGGCAGGATTACGCCCCACTCGATGCGCTCCACCTCCACCCGCAAGCCGTGGCCGCCGGCGATGAACCGCCCGCGGACGAGGAAGCGCTTCACCTGCCGCCGCCGGGCATCCACGTTACCGGCACGCAATTGCGCCGCCGCTTCGTGGACCGCGAGACGATCGCCATCGAGGAAGAGCGCCGCCCCGGCTTGCTGGAACGCCTATTCCGCCGAAAATAATCACCCCTGTCGCAATTCTCCGACAAAACTTGAGGCCCGGGCGGGCCGGGGAGATTGATCCCCTGCCCCGTTCGGCGTAACGCCGCTGTCGCAATGATCATTCACCCGCTTATTACAAAGACGGACGAGCTCGCCGCTCTGTGCGAACGCCTCGCGAAATCGGATTTCGTGACGGTCGATACCGAGTTCATGCGTGAGAACACCTATTGGCCCGAACTGTGCCTGGTCCAGATCGCCAATACGGAAGAGGCCGCCGCCGTCGATCCCAAGGCTGAAGGCCTTGATTTGTCGCCGCTCCTGGACCTGCTGACCGACAATGAGGATGTCCTCAAGGTCTTCCACGCAGGCGGGCAGGATGTGGAGATCATCTACAACTTCACCGGCCGTACGCCGCATCCGATCTTCGACACGCAGATCGCGATGATGGCGATCAGCCAGTCCGAACAGATCGGCTATTCCAACCTCGTCGAATCGTGGCAGGGCCTGACGATCGACAAGGGCGCCCGCTTTACCGACTGGTCGCGCCGCCCATTGACCGAACGCCAGATCGAATATGCCATCGGCGACGTTACCCATCTGGCCAAGATCTTCCCGAAGGTCCTGAAGCGCCTGATGAAGACGGGGCGCGGCGCCTGGCTCGATCAGGAAATGGAAAAGCTGGCCGATCCGGCCAACTACCGCAACGATCCCACCGAAGCGTGGAAGCGCATCAAGGCCGCCGGCCGCAATGCCGCCATGCTCGGCCGCCTGAAGGGCATCGCCGAATGGCGCGAGATCGAAGCGCAGGGCAAGAACATCCCGCGCGGCCGCATCGCACGTGATGAAACGCTGGCCGATATTGCCAGCCACCCGCCCAAGCAGCAGGCGGACCTCGCCAAAGTGCGTGGCCTTTCGCAGGGCTGGAAGGACAATGACATCGGCAAGCGCCTGATGAACACCATCGCCAAGTCGCAGCCGCTGACCGAAGACGAAATGCCTCCGCGCGCGCCGCGTGGCGCACCGCTGGGCAAGGAAGGTTCGCTGGTGGCGGACCTCCTCAAGCTGCTGCTGAAGATTCGCGCGCGGGAGATTGACGTGGCCGCCCGCCTGCTGGCGCGCAGCGAGGATCTGGAACTCCTCGCCGCCGGGGTCCGCAAGAACCTGCCGATTCTGGAAGGCTGGCGCTACGAAGTCTTCGGGCACGACGCGCTGGATCTTGTGGAAGGCAAGCTGGCCTTCGCGGTAGAGAACGGCAAGCTGAAGATGACCCGGGTAGAGGATGTGGAAGACGCGCCGGTCGGCGAATAATTCCCCGCTTTGAACGGATTCACGTGAAGAGGCGGAAAGAGGCGGGACAAGCCTTTTTCCGCCTCTTCGCGTTTCTGCACGAATCCCGTTGGCGCCGACATCGCCCCGACAAAGCAAACGGTTGGCGAAACAGGCCTCTTCATGCGATAGCCCGCGCGTGACCGTTTATCAGCCCACGCTCAAGCAGCTCCAGTATCTCGTCGCGCTTCACGAGCATGGCCACTTCGGCCGTGCCGCCGATGCCTGCTTCGTCTCTCAGTCCACGCTTTCGGCGGGCCTGCGCGATCTGGAGGCATTGCTGGGCGTCACGCTGGTCGAACGCACCAAGCGCGCCGTGCGCTTCACCCCGCTGGGCAACGCGGTGGTGGAGAAAGCCCACCGCATCCTGCGCGAGACGGAGGAACTGTCCGACCTCGTGCAATCCAGCGGCAAGCCCCTCTCCGGCGAAGTGCGGATGAGCGTGATCCCGACGATCGCGCCGTTCCTGCTGCCCCGGATGCTGCCTCGCTTGCGCCGCGAACGGCCGAATCTGAAGCTTTTCCTGCGCGAAGAGCCGAGCCAGGCAGCCATCGAATCGCTCCACCACGGTCGCGCGGACTGCGTGCTGCTGGCCCTGCCCTACGCGACCGGCGAAGTGGAAAAGGAAACCATCGAGCTGGACGCGTTCTTCGTCGCCTTCCCCAACGACGATCCGCGCAACCCGCCCGAAGAAGTGGGCCCCGAAATCATCGACGAGCATCGCCTGTTGCTGCTGGAAGACGGTCACTGCCTGAAGGACCACGCGCTGGCGGCCTGCAACCGGCCGGAACTGCGCGCCTCCGCCACGATGATCGGCACCAGCCTGCACACGCTGGTGCAGATGGTCGACAACGGGCTGGGGCTGACGATGCTGCCGGAAATGGCGATCGATGCGGGCATTCTCAACGGCACCAATGTGGTGGCGCGGCCGCTGATCTCCCCCCACGCCAATCGCGAGATCGCGCTGGTCTGGCGCAAGAATTCACCCCGTTCGGAAGAATTCCGACTGCTGGCGGATGAACTGCGCGCGGGCTGACAATCGGGCCACTTCACGCAGTCACACAAAACACTTCGTCATCCCCGCGACGGCGGGGATCCCGCTTGTTCTTGAAAGGTAGCGCGGAGGAAGCGGGGCCCCCGCCTTCGCGGGGGCGACGAGTGTAATGGGCCGGGCCTAACTACAAACCCCATCAGTCACTCAACCTCTGCCCCGGCGACGCAGCCCCTGCAGGGCCATGCCGACCGACGCAATCGCAATCCCCAGCATCGTCACACCAGTCCATGCCCAGTGGTGCCACACCACCGTCGCCGCGCCCGAACTGGCCGCGCCGGCCAGGAACATCGACGACATGTAGACTGTGTTGATGCGCGAACGCGCCTCGGGCCGCAGGGCATAGATGATGCTCTGGTTGGAAATCTGGCTGGCCTGGATCGCGAAATCGAGCAGCAGCACGCCCACCACCAGGCCGACGATCGATGTCCAGAAGGCAAAGACCAGCCAGGACACCAGCGTCAGCGCGCTGGCCGCCACGATCACCATGTGCGGGCCGCGACGGTCGGCGATGCGTCCGGCGATCGGCGCCGCCAGCACACCCGCCGCGCCAAGCACGCCGAACAGCCCCGCCACTTCCGAACCGAGGCCGAAGCGCGGTTCCTGCAAGTGGAGCGCCAGAATCGTCCAGAACACGCTGAACACGCCGAACTGGGTGCACTGCGTCAGCGTCGCCAGCCGCAGCGCGGGAAATTCACGCCACAGCCCCCAGAGCGAGGCCAGCAGCCCGCCATAGCCCATACCCGCCGGCTTGGGGCGGCTACGCGGCAATTGCCAGGCCATCAGCCCCGCCGTGCCCAATGCCAAAGGCACCGCCAGCCAGAACATCGCCCGCCACCCGAACTGCGCGCCGACGAAGCCCGCCAGCGTACGGCTGAGCAGGATGCCGCAAAGCAGCCCCGCCATCACCGTGCCGACGACGGCCCCGCGCTTGTCCTCCGGTGCCAGATTGGCGGAAAGCGGCACGATCTGCTGCGCGACCGAGGCAAGCAGGCCCACCACCAGCGAGGCCATCAGCACCATCCCTCCGGTCGGCGCCAAGGCTACCAATGCCAGGCCCACGGCCAGCGCCAGACACTGAAGGACGATCAGGCGCTTGCGTTCCAGCAGGTCTCCCAGCGGCACCAGCAGCAGCAGGCCCACGGCGTAACCCAGCTGCGTCGCCGTCGGCACATAGGTAATCGCTGCGCCCGGGACCTCGCGCTCCATCAGGCCCAGCATCGGCTGACCGTAGTAGATGTTGGCAACGGTCAGCCCTGCCGACGCGGCCAGCGCGAAAACCAGCGCGCGCCCGAACGCTCGCGACCTTTTCTCGCGCGGCTTCGGATTGCGGAACTGGGCGGCAAGCAGGCAGAGGGAGGCGGTAATGGGATTCATCCTTACGATTGCATCCCCCCGGATTCACGACTGCCCCTGACGCGCAAGCACGCTTGAGCCAAACGCAACAATATCACGATCGATGGAGTATTTTGCAATGTCGCGCGATTTTCGCGGCTTGGCGCCCCGAAATCCCGGCCAATCAGTCCATGTGCTTCAGGCCGACGCGCAGATAGTCCCAGCCGGTAATCAAGGTCAGCACGGCCGCACCCCACAGCGTGGTAAGGCCCACGGTGTGCGGCACGTTGACCTCCAGCGCGCCCAGATCGACATTCCACCACGGCATCGCCGCGCCGAGAATCAGCGCGCCCAGCGAGATCAGCTGGAACGTCGTCTTCCACTTGGCCAGCCGGCTGACCGGCACGGAAACCTGCAATCCACCCAGAAATTCGCGCAGCCCGGACACTGCAATCTCGCGCACCAGAATGATCAGCCCGGCGATGACATGCATGTCGCCCACGTAGGGCCCGGTCAGGATTCCCTGTGCCGTCAGCACCAGAATCACCGCTGCGACCATGATCTTGTCGGCGATCGGATCGAGGAAAACGCCTAGTTTCGACACCGTTCCGCTCGACCGGGCGAGGTACCCGTCGAAATAGTCGGTGATGCCCATCAGGCAATAGAGCCCGAAGGCCAGCGCATAGCCAAATTCCCACTTCGGCCACCACAGCAGAAAGGCCAGCAGCGGCATGGCGAAGATGCGGGAAAGCGTGAGAATATTCGGCAGAGTCAGCATCGCGTTACAGGCCATAGCCGCGATAAGCGCGTTTGAGAATGCAGGAGTGAAACTTCTGGTCCCATTCCCCGATAAGACCCAACAAAACGCCGTTCAGTTTCCGATCAGGGGTTGTGCCTGCGCCTCACAACATTAAGTGTCCCCCGCAAGAGAGAGCCGAGGCCGCCGATTTTTCCTACGACATGACAACGACGTCCCAACTCATCCGCGCGAAGCGCTTCCTGCCGCTGTTCGTGACTCAGCTGTTAGGCGCGTTCAACGACAACCTGTTCAAGAACGCCATGGTTCTTTTCGTGGTCTACGGGGTCTACAACTCCGAAGCTGCGGAAGCCCGTTTCAGTGCGCTGGCCTCCGGTATCTTCGTGATTCCCTTCTTCCTGCTTTCAGCGCTGGCCGGCCAACTTGCCGACATGCGCGACAAGGCGAAGATCATCCGCGTCATCAAGTTCTGCGAAATCCTGATCATGCTTGTGGGCGGCACGGGATTGGCGCTGGCCTGGCAGCATGTCGCGCTGCACACGCTGGCGATCCCGCTGATGCTGGTGGCGCTGTTCGCGATGGGCATCCATTCGACGTTCTTCGGCCCGATCAAGTACGCGATCCTGCCGCAGCACTTGCGCGAAGGCGAAGTGCTGTCCGGCACCGGCCTTGTCGAGGCGGGCACTTATATCGCCGTCTTGGCCGGCACGATCGTGGCGGGCTGGATCAGCGTGGACCATGCCGCGGTGCTGGTGGTGATCGTGGCTGGGATCGGCTATCTCGCCGGCCGCAAGGTTCCGCCTGCGCCGCCGATGTGCACGCCCGAACCGCTCGATTTCCATGTGTTGCGCGCCTCGATCCGCCTCGTCCGCACGACGATGAGCGACCGGCGCGTGTTCCTTGCCGTTTGCTCGATCAGCTTCTTCTGGGCGATCGGCACCGTGCTGTTCATCCAGTTCCCGCCGCTGACCAAGAACATCCTGATGGCCAGCAAGGAAGTGGCCAGCCTGTTCCTGGTGATCTTCTCGGTGGGCGTGGCGATCGGCTCCATGGCGATCAATGCCCTGCTGAAAGGCACGGTTTCGGCGCGATGGTCGCCCTTGTCGGTAATCGGCATGGGCGGCTTCCTGATCGCCTTTCAGGAAGTCTGCTCGATCTGGCCGCGGCACGATGGGCCGGAAACGCTGATGAACGTCGGCACTTTCGTCGTCCAGCCGCTGGCTATCCCGTTGCTGGGCACGCTGCTGGGAATCGCGGTTTGCGGCGGCATGTTCGTGGTGCCGCTCTACGCCTTCCTCACCACTTTCGTCGAAAAGTCCCAGACGGCACGCACGATCGCGGCGAACAACATCGTCAATTCGGGGGCGATGGTGGTGGGCGCACTGTTCACCGGCGCCATGACGTTCCTGGGCCTGCCGGTCGTGCAGCAGATGATGGTGGTGGCACTGGCCTGCGGCGCATCGGCTTGGCTGGGCTACCTGCTGTTCCGCGCGGAACAGGCCGCGCAGGCGGCATAAGGCCGGATCGCACCGCCTCCTAAGGAGGCGGGAACTCCACAATCAGGTAATGAAGACCGCGATCGCCACCAGCGAGGCGCAGTAGGCCGAAAGGAAGCCGCGCCAGTCATTGCCGGTCAGCCGCCATGTTCGGCGTGCCTCGGCATTTTCGGCCGCTTCGACGTCGGCCGGAAACGGCGCCGCGAAGGCATGAGGTGGGAGCGAGCGCCGGAACGGATGTCCGGCGGCCTCGCTGGTGAGGACGAGCGCTCGACGTTTCATGTTCATCATGGACGTGAGATTAAGATTTTGTTTACTTTCGTTCCAGCGCTCGAATTGGCACATCCCAAAACGGGACGCCCAGCCCTTTCAAACCTTTAACAACACAGGAAAACCAATGAAAAGGGCCGCCCCAATGGACGGCCCTTCACGAGGTATCGCCAGCGCTGCGCGAATACCTCACCTCTCTTTAGAGGGATCTCTTCGGAGGAAGGATCAGATCCGGTCGCCCAGGGCGCCCTTGACCTTGCCGATTCCCTGCTGAAGCTCACCCTTCTTTTCCTGCGCCTTGCCTTCGGCCTGCTGCACGGGATCGTTGCGAACCTTGCCAGCGGCCTGCTTCGCATTGCCGGCGATTTCGTTGCCGAGACCCTTGGCGGTGTCCTTGAGCTGACCCATGTCGATTCTCCTTGGTGGTGCGCGGCGGGTTGCCGCTGCGTTCACACCGGAAGAACCGGACAGGATCGCCTTCAGTTGCCGCCCCTGCGCCAAGCCGTGCTGCTGCGGCGATACGACGAGATCAGCCTTCGGCCAGCGACAGGACGTATTTCCATTCGTCTGGCGTCACCTCGGAAACCGAAAGGCGCGAATACTTGACCAGCTCCATGTCGGTCAGTTTGGGATCGGCTTTCGCTTCGGCCAGCGTGAACGGGCGCGCCAGCTTGCGCACGGGCTTCAGCTTCACCGCCGCCCATTTGCCCTCGGGATCGCTGGGATCGGTCAGGCCCGACTGGCTGATCGTGGCGATGCCGACGATCTCCTTTCCGATGTTCGAATGGTAGAAGAACGCCTCGTCCCCCACCTGCATGGCGCGCAGGTTGTTGGCGGCGCGGTGATTGCGCACGCCGTCCCAGGTGCCCTCCCCCTCTTTCACCAGGTCGTTCCAGCCATAGGCATCGGGTTCGGACTTCATCAGCCAATAGCGTTTTGCCATGTCGAGCCTTTCGAATTTCGATTTGGAACGAAAACTTCTATGGGGGCGGCATAGCGATTCAATCGGCCCAGACAACACCGGTGATTCGGCACCCTGCCGGACACTGCCCGCTGGACATTGTCCAACCCGCGTTGCGCCGATTCCTATTTGGAAGATTACGATGAACCTTGCCCAGATTCCCGTCCTCAGCCTTGAATCCGACCGCGCCGAGTTCGCCGCGCGCATCGGGGAAAGCTTCCGCACTTTCGGGTTCGCCATGGTCCGCGACCACGGCATCGACCAGGCCCTGATCGATCGCGCCTGGGCGCTGACCGAGCAGTTCTTCGCCCTGCCCGACGATGTGAAGCGCCAGTATTTCATCCCCGGCCAAGGCGGCGCGCGCGGCTACACGCCGTTCCGTACCGAAGTGGCCAAGGGCGCGAAGGAGAAGGACCTGAAGGAATTCTGGCACGTGGGCCGCGACCTGCCCGCCGGCTCGCCGCTGGCCGGTTCGATGCCGCCCAACGTTTGGCCCACGGAGATCGAAGGCTTCCAGGAAACCTTCACCGAACTCTATGCCCAGTTCGACAAGGCCGGTGCGGAGATTCTCTCCGCGATCGCGGTCGACCTTGGCCTGGACCCGCGCTGGTTCGATCCGGCAATCGACGACGGCAACTCGGTCATGCGCCTGCTGCACTATCCGCCCGTGGGCGAGGGAGCCGGCGGCGCCATCCGTGCCGGCGCGCATGAGGACATCAACCTGATCACCCTGCTGCTCGGCGCGCAGGAAGCCGGCCTGGAACTGCTGGGCAAGAACGGTGAGTGGCTGACGGTCGCCCCGCCCGAAGGCGCCGTGGTCATCAACATCGGCGACATGCTGCAGCGCCTGACCAACCACGTGCTGCCCTCCACCACGCACCGCGTCCGCAACCCCGAAGGCGAGCGCGCGGCACACAGCCGCTATTCGATGCCGTTCTTCCTGCACCTGCGCAGCGATTTCCCGTTCAAGACGCTGGAACAGTGCATCACGGACGAAAATCCGGACCGCTATCCCGACAGCATCACGGCGGACGACTATCTTCAGGAGCGCCTGCGTGAAATCGGCCTTAAGGTCTGATTTTACTTATCTTTCTTGAAATAATCAGCCCGGCGCGGAAGTCCCTACGACTTTAGTCTGATCGCGCCGGGTTGAAAAACTTAACCAAAATTTCAGCCCCGCCCGCTATCTGCCGCCAGATGGGTAGCCGTTCTGGGGGGACATATCCCGTGAAGATTGCAATGGTCGCACAGCCGGAAAACGCCGGCGATGATTTCGATGGCGACCGCCAGATCGATATCATCGCGCTTGGCATCGTTACCGCTGCGATCCTGCTCTTCGTCGCTACCGGCAGCGAAGTCGGCCCAGACGTCGTGAAGTCGCTGCTGGGGCATGGCCCCGGGCCGGACAACTTCATCCTCAACGCCTTCTTGCTGAATGTTGCGATCATCATCTTCGGCTGGAGCCGCTATCGCCAGCTTTGCGAGGAAATCCAGCTGCGCAAGAAGGCCGAGCATCAGGCCCGCCGCCTGGCCGAAACCGATCCGCTGACCGGCTTCCTCAACCGCCGCAGCTTCAACGATGCGGTGAACATGATGGTCCACGATGCCGTCGCCAGCGGCGACCGGGCCGTGACGCTGATCATGATCGACCTCGACAACTTCAAGCAGGTCAACGATTTCAACGGCCACAACACCGGCGATCGGCTGCTGCAGGAATGCGCCAAGCGCATCACCGCCTGCCTGCCGGCGCAAGCCCTCGTCAGCCGCATCGGCGGTGACGAATTCGCCGTGGCCGTGGAATTCGACCGCAATCGCCCCGATCGGATCGACGGGATCGCCGCCTCGCTGGTGGAAGCCATTGCCCAGAGCGCGACGATCAACACCATCAGCATCGAGGTTACCGCCTCGATCGGCCTCGCCCGCAGCGACAGTCATGCCAAGAACGGCACGCCGCCGGATGCCCGCGCGCTGCTGGAGATGGCGGACATCGCCATGTACCATTCCAAGCGTCAGGGCCGGAACAGCTACTTCTGGTTCGAAGCGCCGATGGCGGACGAGATGCGCTTCCGCAACGAGCTGGAATACGGCATCCGCAAGGGCATCGCACGTGGTGAGTTCGTGCCGTTCTATGAACAGCAGATCGACCTCCAGACCGGCGAACTGACCGGCTTCGAAATGCTGGCCCGCTGGGATTCGCCCCAGTTCGGCATCGTCTCGCCCGACATCTTCATCCCCATTGCCGAGGAAATCGGCGTGATCGCCGAACTGTCGGAAAGCGTGATCGGGCAGGCACTCGAAGACGCCAAGGGCTGGGATTCGAAACTGACGCTGGCCGTCAACATCTCGCCCGTGCAGCTTCGCGATCCGTGGTTCGCGCAAAAGCTGCTCAAGCTGCTGCTGGAAGCCAGCTTCCCGCCGCATCGGCTGGAGATCGAGATCACCGAATCGTGCCTGCACCAGAACATGGCGCAAGTCCGATCGCTGATCACCAGCCTGAAGAACCAGGGCATCACCATCAGCCTCGACGATTTCGGCACCGGCTACAGCTCGCTGGCGCAGCTGCGCAGCCTGCCGTTCGACCGCATCAAGATCGACCGCTCGTTCGTTTCCAGCATTGCCGAGAACAAGGACAGCGCAGCCATCGTCCACGCCATCGCCATGCTGGGCAAGGGCATGGATCTGCCGATCACCGCCGAAGGCATCGAGACCGGCGACGTGCTGGAACAGTTGCTGAAGTACGACAAGATCAAGGGCCAGGGCTATCTCTACGGCCGCCCGCGCCCGGCCGGCGAACTGACCGAATGGCTGGGCAAAATCGGCATCGTCGCCAGTGGCGACGTGGCAGAGGAAGTGCTTTCCATCACGCAGCGCGGTGAACCCAAGGCCAGCCACGGCTGATCTGCCATCGTTGACGGCCTGACCTCTGCGGATCACACTAACCAACTTCGCCAAATTTCAACTCGTCGCCCCCGCGAAGGCGGGGGCCCCGCTTTCTTCTGCAAGGTTGGAAGAACACGCGGGATCCATTCGGGAGGATGACGGGACAAGAAGCCAATTACGTCCCGCCCCGAGCAAGCCGAGCCCGCCATCGCTCTGGACCTTGGCCTTGCGAACGCATACATCGCGCCCATGCGGATCGAATTCACCAAGATGCACGGGTTGGGCAACGATTTCGTCGTGCTCGACGGACGCACCGGCGCACTGCCGCCGATGGATGCGGCGCTCGCGGCCGCGCTGGCGGATCGTCACACCGGCATCGGCTGCGATCAGCTGATCGTGCTGGCCCCGTCCGATCTGGGCGATTTCCAGATGCTGATCTTCAATTCCGACGGCAGCCAGGTGGAAGCCTGCGGCAATGCCACGCGCGCCGTAGGCCTGCTGCATGGCCGCCCCGCCACGATCGAGACGCTGGGCGGGCTGCTTTCCACCACGCCGACCGACACCGGCATTTCGGTGGAAATGGGCAAGCCGCGCTTCGGCTGGCAGCAAATCCCGCTCGGCTACGCGATGGACACGCACGCCATGCCCGTCGCCTGGGAGGAACTGGTCAATCCCATCGCGGTCAACGTCGGCAATCCGCACGCCATCTTCTTCGTGGACGATCCTTACCAGATCGACATGGTTCGCCTTGGCCCGCTGGTGGAGAACGATCCGATTTTCCCCGAGCGCGTGAACGTGAACGTTGCCGCCGTTACCGCGCGCGATGCGATCACGCTGCGCGTTTGGGAACGCGGCGCCGGCCTCACCCGGGCCTGCGGCACCGGTGCCTGCGCCACCGCCATCGGCGCCATGAAGCGTGGGCTTGTCGACCGCAAGGTCACCGTCACCCTCCCCGGCGGCCCGCTGGTGATCGAATGGCGCGACGATGACGTGATCGTGATGACCGGCCCTGCCACCGAATCGTTCCGCGGTTCGTTCGACATGGCGGACTATCGCGATCCGGCCAGAGACATGCCTGACAAGGTCGACGCTTGACCGTAGACGTCCATTCGCTCGGCTGCCGCCTCAATATCTCCGAAAGCGAAACCCTGCGCGGCCTGCTGGGCGGCGCGGAAAACCTTGTGGTGGTCAATTCCTGCGCGGTGACGGCAGAGGCCGTGCGCCAGACCCGGCAGGCCATCCGCCGCGCCCGCAAGGAACGGCCCGACGCACGCCTGATCGTCACCGGCTGCGCCGCCGAAGTGGAGCGCGCGATGCTGGCCGCGATGCCTGAAGTGGACGGCATCGTGGCGAACACCGCCAAGCTGGATCCACGCGCCTGGAATGTGCCTGCCGCGCCGAAGCCACCCGAACATCGCGCCTATACGCGCGGTTTCGTGCAAGTGCAGAACGGCTGCGACCATGCCTGCACCTTCTGCGTGATCCCGCAAGGACGCGGCCCCAGTCGATCGCGCACGGTGCCCGAGGTGCTGGCGGACATCGCCATCCATGCGGACAAGGGCGTGCAGGAAGTGGTGCTTACCGGCGTGGACCTCACCTCTTGGGGCGGTGATCTTGATGCCGCCCCGCGACTTGGCACGCTCTGCGAGGCGATCCTCGCGCGCTTCCCGGCCCTGCCCCGCCTGCGCCTCTCCTCCATCGACGGCGCGGAAGTGGATGAGGCATTGTTCGACCTGTTGGCCCGCGAAGCGCGCCTGATGCCTCATGTCCACCTCTCACTCCAACATGGCGACGACCTGATCCTCAAGCGCATGAAGCGCCGCCACAGCCGCGCCGATGCGGTACGACTGGTGAGCGACCTGAAGGCGCGTCGGGCCGAAATCGCCGTGGGTGCAGACCTCATCGCCGGCTTTCCCACCGAAAGCGAAGAGGCCCACGCGGCCAACCTCTCCATCGTGCGCGAACTGGATGTGGTCCACGGCCACGTCTTCCCCTATTCGCCGCGCCTCGGCACGCCCGCCGCGCGGATGCCGGCAGTGGACGGCCCGACGATCCGGCGCCGCGCCGCTGAATTGCGGGATGCGATTGCCGAAACCCGCGCCCGCTGGCTTGCCGGCCTGGTCGGCCAGCCGCTATCGGTGCTTGCCGAAAGGGGCGGCACCGGCCATGCGCAGAACTACGCGAAAGTCCGCGTGCCCGAGTCTGTTCCGGCCGGCACGCTGGTCCGCGTCACGCCCGCAAGGGTAGTCGAAGGAATACTGGAAGCATGAGTACCGACGGCCAGAACCCTGAAACAGTGGGGGCTGAACGCGACTGGTCCGACCGCCTGTTCGGCGGCTTTCGCAAGACCACCGAACGCCTGAGCGAGAACCTGTCCGGCATCGTCGGCAAGTCCACGCTGGAAGAAGCGCAGCTCGACGATATCGAGGATGCGCTGATCATGTCGGACCTTGGCCCCCGTGCCGCTGCCCGCATCCGCGCACGCCTTGCCAACGAACGCTTCGATCGCGACGCCGATGAACGCGCGATCATGGAAGTGGTCGCCCGCGAGATCGCCGAAATCCTGCGCCCGGTGGCCAAGCCGCTCGACGTCGTGGCGTTCCCCCGTCCGCAGGTCATCCTCGTGATCGGCGTCAACGGTTCGGGCAAGACGACGACCATCGCCAAGCTGGCGCACCTGTTCCAGGAGCAGGACTATTCGGTGATGCTGGCAGCCGGTGACACCTTCCGCGCGGCCGCGATCGGCCAGCTCGGCGTCTGGGCGGATCGTCTGGGCATTCCGCTGATCAAGGGGCCCGAGGGCGGCGATCCGGCCTCGATCGTGTTCGATGCGGTCAAGGCCGCCACCGAACAGGGCATCGACGCGCTGATCGTGGACACCGCCGGCCGCCTGCAGAACAAGCGCGAACTGATGGACGAACTGTCCAAGATCCGCCGCGTACTCGGCCGCCTCAATCCCGAAGCGCCGCATGATGTCGTGCTGGTTCTGGACGCCACCAATGGCCAGAACGCGATCTCGCAGATCGAGATCTTCAAGGAAGTGGCAGGCGTCTCGGGCCTGATCATGACCAAGCTGGACGGCACCGCGCGCGGCGGGGTGCTGGTTGCCGCGGCAGAGCAGTACGGCCTGCCCATCCATGCCATCGGCGTGGGTGAGAAGATCGACGACTTGCGCCCCTTCAACCCGGACCTGCTGGCCCGCGTGATCGCGGGGATCGCCTGATGAACACCGAAACCACTTCCGCCGAGAAGCCCAAATCGAGCTGGGTCAACCTGGTCGTCGATTTCGGGCCGCTGCTGGTCTTCTTCCTTGCCTACAGGCACTTCTCGCCGGCGGGCGAAGGCAATCCGCTGGCGACGGTGGCCGCGGTGATCAAGGGCACGATCGCCTTCATGATCGCCACTGTCTTCGCCCTTGGCCTGTCCAAATGGCGGCTGGGCCATATCTCGCCGATGCTGTGGCTGACCACGGTGCTGATCGTCGGCTTCGGCGCGCTCACGGTGATCTTCCACGATGCCTTCTGGATCCAGATCAAGCCCACCGCCGTCTACCTGATGTTCGCGGGCGTGCTGTTCTTCGGACTGATGCGCGGCAAGCCGATGCTGAAATACCTGCTCCAGTCGGCCTTCGAAGGGCTGAGCGACGAAGGCTGGCTGAAGCTGTCGCGCAACTGGGCGTGGTTCTTCCTGTTCCTGGCCGCGCTGAACACGTTGCTGGTCTTCACCGTCAGCTTCGACGCATGGCTTCAGGCCAAGCTCTGGGGCTTCACCATCCTGTCCTTCGTCTTCACCTTCTCGCAGCTGCCCATGGTGCTGAAGCACGGCATGGGAGAGGCCTGGAAGGAAGAAGTGATCGAGAACCCGCCGCACGATTGAGCGGCGGGCCTCCCGATCTTCAGCCCACCGATCGGCAATCCTTCAGCAACAGGATGTGGTCGGTGGCGCTGAACTTGTCGAACTGTCCGCTCATCTTGATGCTCTTGCCGGGCTTCAGCTGAAGCGTGAAAGCAGCCTGCCCCTTGGCCATGACGCAGGCGATATCCGTCTTGAAGGCAGCCTGCCCTGGCAGGCGCAGCGCCTGCTCATAAGGCTGCGGGATCTTGTAGGTGACGATGTAGTCACCCCGATCCTTTGCAATCTCCCCCACCATGCCCTTGATAACGAAGGTCTTGCCCTCGTAGCGTAGCGGGATCGCGGCCGCGTTGCGCTCGGTATCCTTCGATATCTGCTGCGAGAGTGACAATGCATCCATCTCCAGCGGCGGCGCGGTGCTCACCGCCTTCATGCCGCTCGATGCCGCCGCAAGGCCCGCCTTGCCGCCCTTGAGGCTGCCCAGCATCTCGCACATTTCCGCCTTGGCGGCATCGGCCGGAACCGTCTGCCCACCGCGAAGCTTCGCATCCATCAGGACCGTGCCCTGCCCGCCGCTGTTCGTTGCGGTGATGGTAATCGGAAAGGCGCGCGCCTTGCCGGTCTGCGGCTGCTCGATAAGCATGGAGCCATCCTCCGGCTCCGCCACGATAATGTCGTACCCCTTGGCGGCAACGATGCCGCGCATCTGACCTATCGCGCTGGCGGGCGTCAGATCGGGAACGGTAACGCTTGCCGTGAAGCGCATCCCACTGAGGATCGAGCCGGTCTTCGCGAACGTCTCGTCGCAACTTGCCGCATGGGCCATCGACGGAAAAGCAAAGGCCGCACCGGCGACCAGTAAACCAAAGCGCATACACCCCCTCGCACCTGAGAAGTAAAGTTGCGCTTTATCAAACCTATATGCATTAAAAATATGACAATTCCCGTCAGCCGGCCGGTCGCGACCGCCATGCTGACAGGATGCCGAATCAGATTTCCAGCTGGCTGCCCAGTTCCACCACGCGATTGGTCGGCAGGCGGAAGAACTCCATCGCGCTGGCCGCATTGCGCATCATCCACGCGAACAGCTTTTCGCGCCAGATCGCCATGCCGGGCTTGGCCGAAGGAACCAGCGTCTGGCGCGAGAGGAAGAAGCTGGTCTTCATCATCTCGAACGGTCCACCGCAAACCTCGTAATGAGCCAAAGCCGCGGGAACATCGGTCTCTTCCATGAAGCCGTAGCGCAGCGTCATGCGGTAGAAGCCCTGCCCAAGGTCGGTCATCGAATAGCGCTCTGCCGGCTCCACATAGGGCACATCCTGCACTTCGACCGTCAACACCACCACACGCTCATGCAGCACCTTGTTGTGCTTGATGTTGTGCAGCAGCGCCGAAGGCACGCCGGCATTGGTAGAGGCCATGAAGATCGCCGTGCCCGGCACCCGCGCGGCGGACCCGTGTGCGCTCTTGGCGAAGACGTTCAGCGGCAGAGCAGCTTCCGTCATGCGTTCGCGCATGAGGCGGCGGCCCTTGTTCCATGTCGTCAACAAGGTGAAGGCAATGCCGCCGATCATCAGCGGGAACCAGCCGCCATCCTTGATCTTGGTGGCATTGGCCGCGAAGTAGGCGCCGTCCACCACGAAGAAGGTGACGATTACAGGGATCGCCTGCCACGGCTTCCACTTCCACAGCACGAACAGCAGCACCGTCATCAAGCAGGTGTCGATCAACATCGCCCCCGTCACCGCGATGCCGTAGGCCGAGGCGAGGTTGGACGAGTTCTGGAACACCAGAACCAGCACGATCACGCCGGTCATCAGCGCCCAGTTCACGAACGGGATGTAGATCTGGCCGACTTCGTGCTCGCTGGTGTGGCGGGTCGAAAGGCGGGGGATGAAGCCCAGCTGCATCGCCTGGTGGGTGATCGAGAATGCGCCGGAGATCACCGCCTGGCTGGCGATGAAGGTGGCGCAGGTCGCCAGGATCACCAGCGGCAGACGCAGGCTTTCGGGGGCGAGGTGGAAGAACGGGTTCTCCATCGCCTCTGCCGCCGCCGCATCGTCCAGGCCAAGGATCATCGCCGCCTGGCCGAAATAGTTGATCAGCAGGCACGGCATCACGAACCCGAACCACGAAAGGCGCAGCGGACCACGGCCGAAGTGGCCCATGTCCGAATAGAGCGCCTCCGCCCCGGTAACCGCCAGCACCACCGAGCCGAGCGCCAGGAAGCCCAGCATCTTGTCGGTCATGAAGAACTGGATCGCGTACCATGGGTTCAGCGCCACCAGCACGTGCGGCATCTGCACCAGATGATAGATGCCCAGCACCGCCAGCACGGTGAAATAGGTCACCATCACCGGCGCGAACACCGCGCCGACTTTGGCGGTGCCGCTCTTCTGGATCATGAACAGTGCCACCAGCAGCACCAGCGCGATCGGCAGGACCAGCGGCGACAGGCGCGATTCGACGACGGTCAGACCCTCCACCGCCGAAAGCACCGAAACGGCCGGCGTGATCATCGAATCGCCGTAGAACAGCGATGTGGCGAAGACGCCCAGCAGCACGACCAGCGGGCCATAACGCGACTTGCGGATTGCGCCCGAAATCAGCGCGACGAGGGCAAGGCTGCCGCCCTGCCCCTTGTTGTCCGCCCGCATCAGGATGCCGACGTACTGGACCGAGACGACCAGCGTCATCGACCAGAAGATCAGGCTGACCACGCCAAGCACATGCAACTCGTCGATCGCCAGCGGATGCGGGCCGACGAAGGTTTCGCGGAAAGCGTAAAGCGGGCTGGTGCCGATATCGCCGAAAACGACACCGACGGCGCCCAGCGCCAGCTTCGTGATATTACCGGACCCATGCCCCCCGACAGGCGTTTTCCGGCCTGTGGCCGGATCGATCACTGTCGGGACCTCAGCGGTATCCGAACTTGCATCACTCATTCCAGCGCCCCGTAATGGCCTTGTCGGATCATGTTTTCATGCCGCGACAAGCGCCCGCCGTTAGCAGCATGGCTTGGGGCAGGCAACGATACTTAGTGGGTGGATGATCGCGTTGACAGCGCTGTCCCCAAATCTGTCAGGGGCGGGAACAGGGTTATTGCCCCGGGGCGGCAGGTGCACCGCCTTGCGTGGCGATGAAGGCATCCAGCCGGCCGATCTGCTGTTCCAGCACGGGCCGCCAACGGGCGTCCTTCGGTGCTCGGGCCAACAGCTTCGCCCAGATTGCCCGCCCTTCGGAAAGCTGGCCCGACTGCGCCAGCGCCAGGCCCATGAAGAACGGCGGCCCGGCCGCGGTCGGATCGGAACGTTCCGCACGGCGATAGGCATATGCGGCTGCCGGCGTCAGTTGCCCCTCCGCATGGGCCACCAGCGCATTGCCCAGCGAAAGCCATGCGTCCGAGCGATAGGCGCGGATATCGGGATCGTTCGAGGGTTCGGCCGGCTCGTTCTCCACCGTTCCGCGCAGCACCTCAGCGGCATCGGCATATTCGCCGTGCCGGGCCAGCCCATCGGCGATCACCACCCAGCGATCGCTCGGCGGGATGCCGCTCTCGCTGAAAGTGGCGCGCGCCTGTGCGAAGAATTCGCCCATCTCGCCCGAACGGCCCTGCTCCGCATCCTTAGGCGCGCCGGGCTGCGCCGGGCTGCCTTGGGCCGCGTAACCGGCAATGCCCAACACCAGCGCGGCGGCAACCGCCTCTCGCCCGCCTTTCGGCGCCTTGAACACGAAGACCACCAGCGCGAAGGCGATGAGGGCCAGAACGATCACGAAAACCCAGGTCATACCTGCCCTCCCCGCCGGAAACGCTTGCGCAGCAGCAGGAACGCCAGCGCCAGCAGCGCCAGCGGCACCGCGAAGAGCGGCCATGTGAGCGAGGTCACCCGCGGGGCATAGCTGACGTAATCGCCATAGCGTTCGACCAGCCAACCGCGAATCGCCTCGGGCTCCTCTCCCGCGGCGATGCGTTCGCGCACCAGGCTGCGCATCGAACCGGCGATCGGCGCGTCCGAATCGGCGATCGACTGGCCCTGGCACTGCAGACAGCGCAGCGTTTCCATCAACGCCTGCGCCTTCTGCTCCTTGGCCGGATCGTCGAGTTGACGGTAGGCGTAGGGCGCGGTGGATTGCTCCTCCTGCGCCCCTGCAGGACCGATCGCCCACAGCCCGAGCATGGCGAGCAGCGCGACGAGACAGGCTCTCACCGACCCTTTCATTGGGCGGCCTCTGCCAGCTTTTCGAGGATCATCGGCACCTGATCGGCACGGATTTCGCCGATGTGCTGGTAGCGAATCACGCCCTTGCCATCGATCACATAGGTTTCCGGCACGCCCGAGGAGCCAAGCGCGAGCTGGACCTTGCCGTCATCGTCAGCCCCGATCCGGCGATAGGGATCGCCATTGATCTTCAGGAAAGCCTGAAGATCCTCCGTCTTGTCGCGCACCGAAATGCCTTCGATGGGCACGCCGGCCTTGGCCAGCACCCCAAGCTGCGGCGCTTCCACGCCGCAGGGGATGCACCAGGAGGCGAAGATATTCACCAGATGCGGTTTGCCGTCGGCAAAGGCCTTGCTCTCCAGACCGGGGCGGCCGGGCAAGGCCGGCGGCAGGTTGAACGCCGGCATCGGCTTGCCGATCAGGGTGCTGGCCACATTGGTATCGGCGGGGTTGCGAAGCTGCACCGTCACCAGCACCACGAAGGCGGCAAACAGCACCAGCGGCAGCCAGATTGCCCAGCGCGGCGCCCTGACGGCGCTTTCGGGAGACGTATCGGTGCTCACGCGTGCCTTCCTGACCTGCCCTGCCGTTCGCGGCGGTATTCGATCTTGTCCTTGGCGATGATGCGGCGCAGGTCCGTGGCAACGCGGCCGATCAGCGCCAGCAGACCACCCAGCGCAATCATCAGCCCGCCCAGCCAGATCAACGGAACGAAGGGCTTCCACCACAGCCGAAGTTGCCAACGCCCCCCCTCGGCCTCTCCACCCAGCACGGTGTAAAGCTGGCCGTTCCAACGCGTGAGCAGCGCCGATTCGCTGGTCTGTTGCGGCGGCGCCCAGAAGCTGCGCGATTGCGGGGATAGCTGAATGACGTGGCCAGTGTCGCCATAACGGACGAGCAGCCGTGCTTCCAATGCGGTCCAGTTCGGACCGGCGACCGGGACGACAGCGTCCAGCTTGATCTGCCAGGGGCCAACCTCGGTCGCCTCACCGGGGCGGATCGCCACCAGCTTCTCGACCGAAAAAGCGCTCTCACAGCTCATGCCCAGCAGTGAGACGGCAATGCCGCAATGCGCGATCACCATGCCCCAGATCGGCAGCGGCGTACGGCGCAAATTGCGGCCCTTGAGCGGCAGCACGCTCGCCCAGAGCAGACCAAGGCCCAGCGCGAGGCCGATCGTCGGCAGCAGCGCCGTGCCGCCCAGCATGATCATCAGTATCACGCCGACGACCGCCAGCATGGCCGGGATCACCAGTGCCTTGCCCACGCGGCCGAAGCTGTCACGCCTCCAGCGCAGCAACGGGCCAACGGCCAGAACCAGCAGCATCGGCACCGCGAACAGCGCGCTCATCGGGTTGAAGTAGGGCGGGCCCACGGAAACCTTGGCCCCCATCGCCTCCGCCAGCAACGGATAGAGGGTGCCGAACAGCACGATGCCCAGAATGGCGGAGAGCATGACATTGTTGAACACCAACGCGCCTTCGCGGCTGGTGACGGCAAAGCGCTTGCCCTCGCTCACGGTCGCCGCGCGCAGGCCGAACAGGGTGAGCGCGCCGCCGATGTTGATCGCCAGCAGCGCCAAGATGAATGTGCCGCGCTCCGGGTCCACCGCGAAGGCATGGACGCTGGTGAGAATGCCGGAGCGGACGAGGAAGGTGCCGATCATCGACATGGAGAATGCCACCACGCCCAACATCACCGTCCACGTCCGCAGCGCATCGCGCGACGCCAGCACGCTGACCGAATGGAGCAATGCCGTCGCCGCCAACCACGGCATCAGCGAGGCGTTCTCCACCGGATCCCAGAACCACCAACCGCCCCAGCCCAACTCGTAATAGGCCCAGTAGGAACCGGCGGTGATGCCGATCGTCAGGAATATCCAAGCGCCCAACACCCAGGGCCGCATCGCCTTGGCGAAAGCAGGGCCGACTTCACGCGTCACCAACGCGCCGATCGCGAAGCTGAAGGCCACCGACAGGCCGACATAGCCAAGGTAAAGCGTGGGCGGATGAAAGGCGAGGCCAAGGTCCTGCAGCAGCGGGTTGAGGCCATTGCCCTCCTGCGGGACGGGCGAGAGACGCTCGAACGGATTGGAGGCGATCAGCAGGAACGCATAGAAGCCAAGGCTGACGAAAGCCTGCCCCGCCAGCGTCGCCAGCATCGTCGGTTCCGGCAGGCGGCGCTCGATCCGCGCCACAAGCCCGCCGGCCAGCCCCATCACCGTGACCCACAGCAGCATGGAGCCTTCATGATTGCCCCAGGCCCCGGCGATCCGGAAGATCAGCGGCTTCATCGAATGCGAATTCATCGCCACCAGCTTCACCGAAAGATCGGTGACGGCAAAAAGGTAGATCAGCGTCAGGAACGCGAACAGCGCCAGCAGCCCCTGCACCACCGCCACCGGCCGCACGATGCCCGCCAGCGATGCACCGCGGGGCGTCAGCGCCAGTGCGCCCGCCACCAGTTGCAGTGCGGCCAGAGCGGCCGCCAGCCAAAGCGCGGCAAGTCCCAGTTCCGCGATCATTGCGTTTCGCGCATCACTTGCTGGGCCTGTTCCTTGCTCATGTCCTGCATCTCGCGCGGGACGTAATTCTCATCATGCTTGGCAAGCAGATTGTCGGCCACGAAAGTACCGTCGACCCCCATGTGCCCTTCGGCAACCACACCCGACCCCTCCACGAAAAGGGAGGGGACTATGCCCTTGAAGGTCACCGGCACGCGGGCCTTGCCGTCGCCCACGACGAAGGCGATGGTGACGCCATCCGCCTCGGTACGCAGCGATCCGCGCTCCACCATGCCACCAAGGCGCACGCCCCGGTCCGCTTCGGGCGGGTTCGCCACAATCTCGCTCGGCACGTAGAAATAGCTGGCCTGATTGCGCAGAGCCCAGGCCGCCAGCAGCGCGGCTGCGATCAGCACCGCCAGCGCGATGGCCAGCAGCACGAGTCGCTGGTGCTTGGCCTTGATCGCCGTTCCGCCCCCAATGCTCGCCATGATCAGCGCTTCCTCGCCTCATCCCGGCGCGTTTCGGCGCGTTTCATCGTCAGGAGCGACCAGGCGACCATCGCCAACGCTGCCCCCACGCCCACGACATAGGCAGCGACCACGAAGGTCCAGGGGTCCATCGCCTCACGCATGAATCAATATCCTTCCGAGAGCGCCTTGCGCCGCAGCCGCGCCTCGGCCTGATGGTTGGCCAGGATCGCGCGCATGCGGGCCAGCACCACGCCGGCGAACAGCAGCGTGAAGCCCAGCATCGAGAACAGCAGCGGATAGAGGAAGGCGCCGGCCATTGCCGACTTGCCGATCGTGATCGAGGGCGCCTGATGCTGGCTCTGCCACCAGATCACCGAATAGTGGATGATCGGAATGTTCACCGCGCCCACCAGCCCGAAGATCGCCGGCGCCTTATTCTGCCCGCCGTCGGCCGCCTCGCTCGCCTGCGACAGCGCCATCCAGCCGAAATAGAGAAACAACAGTACCAGCATGGAGGTCAGCCGACCGTCCCACACCCACCAGGTGCCCCAGGCCGGTCGGCCCCAGAGCGATCCGGTGATCAGGCACACGGCAGTGAACACGGCGCCCGGCACGGCCGCCGCGCGGGCGGCGATACCGGCCAGCGGATGGCGCCAGACCAGTTCGGTAAAGCTTGCCCCGGCAATCGCCATCCAGCCTGCCATGCCTAGCCAGGCGGCGGGAACGTGGAGATAGACGATGCGCACGGTTTCGCCCTGCAGTCGCTCCGCAGGCCCGAAGAACAGACCCCAGCCCAGCGCGGCCGCGGCGATCAGCGCCCCGGCACCCATGCAGAGCGGCATCAGCCAACGGGCGATACGCAGGAAGCGGGCAGGATTTGCAAAGCCATGCATGACAGTCGCGCTTCTATAGAGCGCGTGAAAAGGAACAAGGGGACTTGATCGTGGGCCAGGGCTTATCACCCACCGGATCATTCGCTCGACCGGACCATCGCCGGGAGGGATTTTCGATCTGGGAGAAATGGGGCGATTGATGGGGTTCGAACCCACGACCTCCGGTACCACAAACCGGCGCTCTAACCAACTGAGCTACAATCGCCACACTGGGAAGCCAGCTTTTCGGCTGCACTTCGAAGTTACCGACCGGAGCGCTGTGCAGCAACCGGTGCGGAGGCGCGCCATTTGCACAAGCTGCGCCTCCTTGCAAAGCAAAAATGCATGAAGGCCGGTAAAAAATCCGAGCACCGCGCAAGTCCTGCAATTTTCCGGAGCGATTGCCGCCGCTAGGGTCCGCCGCATGAAGGCTCCCGGCGAATCATCTCCCGACATCCTGCTGGCCGTCCCCGGCATCCAGCGGTTCCCGTCATCGCGGCTCGACCTGTTCGTGAAGCGCCAATTCCTCTCCGCCGCAGAGTGCGACGAACTGGTCGCCATGATCGAGGCGCAGCACCGCCCCTCGACGATCGCGAACTACAACGGCGACGACGTGTTTCGCACCAGTTCGACCTGCGACCTCGATTCGCAGGCGCCGGCAGTGGCCTCGCTGGCGAACAAGCTGTCCGGACTGTCCGGCATCGCCCTGCCCCATGCCGAACCGCTGCAGGGGCAGCGCTACGAAGTCGGCCAGGAATTCAAGGCGCATACCGACTACTTCGAGCCGAACAACAGCGACTATCAGAAGTACTGCGCGGTATCCGGGCAACGCACCTGGACCTTCATGGTCTACCTCAACGATGTGGAGGCAGGCGGCGCCACGCGCTTCAAGGTGATCGACAAGCTGATCCAGCCCGAACGCGGCAAGCTGGTCGCCTGGAACAACCGCCGCGCGGATGGCAGCCTCAACGCCGCGACGCTCCACCACGCTATGAAGGTGCGCAAGGGCCACAAGTACGTGATCACGCAGTGGTACCGCGAGCGGCCCTGGGGCTAGGAATGCGGGGGAGGTGCGCCCCTCCCCCATCCAGGATCACTTCGGTGCGCTGAGCACCGCGCAAGCGATTCGGCCGCCGGCATTGCCCGCCGGCTGGCTGGTGTAGTCATCGGGATCGGCGTGGATCACCAGCGCCGCGCCATCGGCATCGACGATCGACTTGGCACCGGGCGTGATGGTCACGCCGGTGTTCAACACTTGCGCCTTCAGCACGCCATCGGGTCCGACATGCTGGTTGGGCATGTCACCACCGTGCGGGCCGCCCATCGACATCAGGCCATGCACCGGATCGCCCGCGGTGAAATGACCGCCGGCGGTGGTGAATTTCGCGGCCGGATCGCACAGGCCCTTCTCATGAAAGTGGAAGCCGTGATCACCTTCGGGCAGGCCCTTCAGATCGGTGGTCACCAGAACGCCCGCCGGGGTCTGCTGGACCGTCACCGTGCCCAGCGCCTTGCCGTCAAGGCCAACCACTTGCGCCTGAATCGGGGCCTGAATCGGCGCCGGTGCATCGGCAGCCATCGCCGGGACAGCCATAGCCGGGCCTGCGGCAAGCGCGGCAACACCCAGCGCGATAGAAAGGCGGAGCGATCGATTGGGGGGTCGGTGCATGGCAATTCTCCGTTGCGGCCCGCAAGGGCCCTTCTCCCGGCCGGACGCCAACCACGGCCCGCGCCCCTGTGCCGTTGCCGCGCAGACTAACTCGCGATACGGGAAAGGCAATTGTTTGCGAGGCATTCGCAATTCGCGAAAATTCCAGAACCGTTGCCACACGAAACACACGGGGCAAGGCGGTGATCCGAAGTTAACGATCCTGTGCCACAGTCCAAGGCGATAAGACGGTCGCCAAGGACGAATTTGCATGAACGCTCCGCTCGCCAGACTCTATTCGAGCGCACAGATGCGGCAGGAGATCGCGCCGGACGAACGCCGCCGCGAGCAGCGGCACGCAACCCGCTACGCCGCGTGGATCGAATCCTCACGCGGTGAGCGGACCGATTCCGTGCTCACCGACGTTTCGCTCCACGGCTGCTGCGTTTCCGGTGCCGCCGCCTGGCTGCGCCAAGGCGCATTCGTCAGCATCGGGCTGGGTCAGGGCGCCGCTCTCAGGGCGGTCGTGCGCTGGGTTCGCGGAAACCTGGCCGGCATGGAATTCCTGCACGCGGTGCCACACGGCGCGCGCGAATGGCACGAATTGATGGATATCGTCGGCTGATTGCTACCGATATCCGCCGGGCGACAGAGCCCTCCCCCCTTCCGGACATACAAAAAAAGGCGGCCCTTGCAGGCCGCCTTCTTCGTGTTCGTGAAGCTTGCTTCGCGCTCAGTTCTTCTTGAGCGAGAGGCCGCCGAAACGCTTGTTGAACTGGGCCACGCGGCCGCCGTCCTGAAGCTGGGCCTTGCCACCGGTCCAGGCCGGGTGCGAGGTCGGATCGATGTCCAGAACCAGCGTGTCGCCTTCCGAACCCCAGGTCGAGCGGGTCTGGAAGGTGCTGCCGTCGGTCATCTGGACGGTGATCATGTGATAGTCGGGATGCGTATCGGCCTTCATGTCGTATCTCTCTTCGCATATGGCCGGTTCCGACCGGCCTGCTTGGGAAAGCGGCGCCCTTACACGGCAGACCCCGAAAAAGCAAGGGTCAAGAGGACGGCGCGAGCCCTCCTCCAGCCTGCCATCAGGCGTCGGCGATCATCGCGGTGAAGTTGACCTCGCAGGTCACCTTGTCGCCGATCGCGGCCTTGCCCCAGAACTTGCACACGCGCGAACGCTTCTGGACGAAGCCCGCACGCAGGTCGAGCAGGTTGCCCGGCGTCACCGGATTGCGGAACTTCGCTTCCTCGATCGCCATGAAATAGACGAGCTTGCCGCTACCGGCGAGCCCGAGCGATTCGATGGCCAGGATGCCCGCCGCCTGCGCCAGCGCCTCGATCTGGAGGACGCCGGGCATGATCGGACGGCCAGGGAAATGCCCCTGAAAGAAGTCCTCGTTGAAGCTCACGGCCTTGACCGCGTGGATCTCGTTCTCATCGAACGAGACCACACGGTCGACCAGCAGCATCGGGTAGCGATGCGGCAGTGCCGCCAGGATCTTCGCGGTGTCGTACACGGATTCAGTCGACTCGCTCATCGCCTGCCCAATCCTGCTCTTAGCGGCCCGAAGGAGCCGGTTGCTGCGGAGCCGCCTGCTGCGGCGCCGGAGCCGTGGTGTTGATCGTGGTCAGCGCGCCGTTCAGCGCGGTCAGCACGTCGTTGGTGATGTCCAGCGTCGGGTCATAGGCCAGGGTCTGGCCGACTTCGACGAGCACGTTGGCACCGCGCTTGGTCATGGCCGGCTTGTACAGGCCCTGCAGCTGCTGCTGGATCTGCTGGCCGACATAGGCCTGGTTGCGCTGGATCTGCACCTGCTGGCCCTGCAGTTCCTGACCGGCCTGCTGTTCCTTCTGCTGGTAGGCCTGGATGCGGGTCTGCAGCGCGGCGTCGGGCTGCTTGCCGTTCAGCGCCTTCACAGCGGTCTCAAGGCCCTGCGCTTCAGGCTGAAGCTGCGTGGAAAGCTGGTTGCGACGGGCTTCGAAAGCCTGGATCTGGCCCTGGAGCTGCTGGTTGGCCGTCTTGCAGGCGTTGCATTCCTTGGCGATGCGGTCGAGGTCGACAACGGCGACCTTCGATGCCGGAACGGCCTGCGCGAAAGCCGGCGTGGCAAGAGCGGCAAGAGCCAGGCCCGAGGCCAGTGCGGCGGACTTGAGAATCTTGGTCATCAGAATTGCGTTCCCACGTTGAAAGTGAAGGTCTTGGTATCGTCGCCAGGTTCCTTGACGAGAACCTTGGAAATATCGATGCGGAACGGCCCGAAGGGCGAGTTCCAGTTCACGCCGAAACCGACGGCGACGCGCGGGTGCCACGAGTTGCCGTAGTAGGTTTCGGTGAAATAGTATTGCGAGCCCTGCGCCGTGTTTGCCGCGCCGGTAGTCGGATCCACCGCGTTGGTCGTGTAGTTGCCGCTGGCATCCTTATAAATCTGGTTGCCGCTGGAATCGCGACTGCCCACGAAGCAGCCCGCCGTCGGCTGGCAGTTCGTGATGAGGTCGGGCGCCTTGCCGCCCCACACGGCGCCAGCATCCACGAAGATCGACGGACGCAGCCCCATTTCACGCGCACCCGAGCCCAGCGGAATCTCCAGCTCGGCGCGGGACATGTAATAATACTTGCCGCCAACCGCGTCGTCGTTCTTGCTCGTCTGTTCGGTCGTGCCATCGGCCGCCACCGAATAATAGCGGCGAATGACGCGCGGACCGACGCCGCGAATGCCGAAACCGCGGATTTGCGGCTCACCCAGGTAGAAGCGATCGGTCAGGCGCACGTCGTCACCACCCCAACCGCTGATCGCGCCGCCCTCACCCGAAAGCGAGAAGATGAAGCCCTTGCCCAGCGGCCAGTACTTGGCTGCCTTGGCCACGGCACGCGCATACTTCACATCGCCGCCAAGACCTGCGGCATCGACGCTGATCGACATCGTCGACCCGCGCGACGGACGCACGCGGTTATCGAGAGTGTCGTAGATCAGCGATCCACCGATGATCGAGCTCAAACGCTTTCCGATTGCCTCGCAAAGGTAGCGGCTGGCACGGATCGGGTCGCAAGCGTAGACGCCCTGCGAGTTCACCGAATAGAACTGGCTCTTATCGACCGACACGTCATCGTAATTGAGCGTGTAACGGGCGATTGCAGTCAGGTATTCGGTCAGCGGCACACCCGCACGGACCTGGAAACCGGTGGTCGACTGCGAATAGTTCGTATTGCGATCGTTATTATTGATGTAATTGAAGTTGTTATAGTCGCGGCGGTAGATGTCCACGCCCAGCGACACGTTCTTGTCGAACAGGTATGGCTCGACGAAGTTTGCCTCGACCGACTTGGAATAGGACGAATAGCTGCCCGACAGCCCGACCGTCTGGCCACGGCCGCGGAAGTTCCGCTGCTGGATCGAAGCCTGGAAGATGAAGCGTTCAAGGCTGGAGAAACCGGCCGAAAGCTGCAACTGCCCGGTGGGCTTCTCTTCGACGTTCGCTTCCAGGATGATGCGGTCGTCCGCGCTGCCCGGCTTCTGCTCGACCTCGAACTTCTCCTGGAAGTAGCCGAGCGACTTGATGCGGTTGGTGGAGCGCTTGACCTGCAGCGAGTTGAACGCATCGCCTTCGGCAATACGGAATTCGCGGCGGACCACCTTGTCCTGCGTCAGCGTGTTGCCGTTGATGTCGATCCGCTCGACATAGACGCGCGGCGCTTCCTGGATCACGAAGGTCAGCCCCATGGTGAGGTTGTCCTTGTCGCGATCGTACTGCGGACGCACGTCGGCAAAGGCGTAGCCGAAGGCGCCGGCGGTGTCGTTCAGGCCATCAATGGTGTCTTCGACCGCCTTCGCGTTGTACCAGTCGCCCTTGTGGATCGTCAGGTTGCGCGCCAGCTTGTCGCCATCGAAGTCGCGCAGCTGGCTCTCGACCTTCACGTCGCCGAACTTGTAGCGCTTACCCTCCTCCACCACGTACGTGATGATGAAGTCCTTCTTGTCCGGCGTCAGTTCGGCCACGGCGGAAACCACGCGGAAGTCAGCATAGCCCTGCGTCAGGTAGAACTGGCGCATCTTCTGCTGGTCGAACGCCATGCGATCGGGATCGTACGTGGTGTTCGAGCTGAACAGGCGGCTGAAACGCGCCTGCTTGGTCACCATCTGCGCGCGCAGTTCGCCGTCGGAGAACTTCTCGTTGCCCAGGATGTTGATCTGGCGAACCTTGGACTTGTCACCCTCGGTAATCTCGAAGACGATGTCGACGCGGTTCTGGTCCAGCATGACCATCTTCGGCTCGACCGTCGCGGCGTAGCGGCCCTGACGCTTGTAGAGTTCGATGATGCGGGCCACGTCGGCGCGGATCTTGGAACGCGTGAAGATCTGGCGCGGGGCAACCTTGATTTCCGGCAGGATCTTGTCGTCCTTGATGCGCTTGTTGCCTTCAAGGATGATACGGTTGACGACCGGGTTTTCCTTCACCGTGATGGTGACGACCCCATTGTCGTTGGCGATCTGCGCATCGGCAAAAAGCTCGGTCGCGTAGAGATCCTTCAGCGCGGCGTCGGCATTGGCCTTGGTATAGGACTGGCCGACGCGCAGCTGGATGTACGAAAGCACCGTCTGCGGCTCAAGACGTTCCGCGCCGACCACCTGGATCGTCTGGATCGGCTCCCCTACTTCGGGCGCTGCCGGAGCGGCCACGGGCGTAGCCGGAGCAGCAGCCGCCTTCGGAGCGCTGACCGCCTTGGGCGCGCTGGCGGGCTTCTGCGCCAAAGCGACCGTGGGCACGCCGGCCAGGATCGTGGTTCCCAGCAGCATGGCAGCAATCTGCGGCGCGCGGCGAGCGTCAATGCTGCGACCCATTTCCCATCCCATCATTCAAGCAAGTTCCCGTATGCGCTTACGCGAGGCTCTACAGAGTGATCCGCCAGGCACCTGCCTCCCCGGCAGGCAATCGCGCCCGTCTGCCCGATGGACGGCGTCCGATCAAGCAGTCAATCCCGGCAAAAATGTGATCTTGGAAGATTTCTCCAGGCTATCCCCCGAAAATCGGAAGCGAAGCCAGATCGTTGACCGTGACGAACAGCATCAAGGCCAGCACGAATGCCACCCCGGTGCGGATCGCCCATTCCTGACTGCGCACGTCCAGCGGCTTGCGACGCACCAATTCGGCTGCGTAGAAAGCCAGGTGCCCGCCGTCCAGGCCCGGGATTGGCAGGAGATTGATGAATGCCAAGTTAATCGAGATCATGGCCGCGAAGAACGTGAAAGCGCTCCATCCCAGGCTGAATTGCTCCCCGGAATACTTGGCCATCTTGATCGGTCCGCCCAGTTCCCGAACCGAACGATCGCCCGCGATAATCTGGCGGATTCCGGTGACCATGTTCCCCGCGAACATGATGGTGCGATCGACGCCCAGACCGAGCGCCTCCACCGCACCAACCTTCTCGATCCGCCCCGCGCCGGACTGGACGCCGATCAGGCCGATCGTGGTGCTGCGACCCTGCTTGTCCGCCACGGTGTGCCTTCCCACCACGAGCGGAAGAACATGGGCCTCACCCTGACGCATGACGGTGACCGTGGTCGCCTTGCCCGGAATGGCCGTGACGATGTCCTGCACCTGCCGGAAGCTGGTCACGCCGGTGTTGCCCACGGCGACGATGCGATCGCCCACTTCGGCGCCGGCCGCGCGCGCGGGCGAATCTTCGGAGAACCCACCAACGATGGGGGCCACGAAATCGATGCCAAGGTCGCCAAGCGTGGCCTTGTTGCCGAATTCGTCGCTCACCTCCTCCGAGGCGAGCTTGACCGGCACTGTCGACTGCCGGCCGTCGCGAAGGATCGTGACATTGACCGTCTTGCCGGGGAAGAAATCGGTGTGCTGCGCCACGTCGAACGGGCTGCTGATCCGCGCGCCGTCGATAGAGACGATGCGATCCCCCACTTCGATTCCCGCAGTCTGGGCGGCGGAGTGCGACGCGAAGCCGGCCACGTCGGGATCGGCAACGATCTTGCCGTTGATCCACGCGAATGCGGCCAGAATCAGTACGCAGACCAGAATGTTGGTCAGCGGCCCGGCGAAGACGATCAGCGCGCGCTGCCACAAGGGCTTCACGTGGAAGGTCTGCGCGCGCTCTTCAGGCGTGAGGCCGTCCTCTGCCGCGCTGGGGGCCGAGGCCGGGTTCATATCGCCCGCGAACTGCACATAGCCGCCCAGCGGAAGCGCCGAGAGTTTCCAGCGGGTGCCGCGCTTATCGGTCCATCCGGCAATTTCCTTGCCGAAACCGATCGAGAAGGCATTGGCCTTCACCCCGAACAGCCGGCCTACCAGGTAATGCCCCAGTTCATGGACAAGCACCAATGGGCCAAGGGCAAGCAGGAATGCGAAGATCGTCGTCAGCAGATTGGGCGATCCGGTCAAGTCAGGCAAACTCCATCGGACCCGAGCCAACTGGCCACCGATTACCGGCTCAGGCGGGTCCCGTTACCATGCTTGCCCTTGCGCGGGCCTCCGCGTCAACCGCCAGCACGTCATCCAGGCTGGCGGGCGCGGGCGGCGCATAGGCGCCCAGCACATCCTCGACCTGTGCGGCAATGCGCGTGAACGGGATCTGACCGGCCAGGAATGCGGCCACGGCCACTTCGTTTGCGGCATTCAGCACTGCCGGGATCGCACCGCCTGCTTCGGCCGCGGAACGGGCAAGACGCGTTGCCGGGAAACGATTTTCATCGGGCTGGCGGAACGTCAGTTCGCCGATCGCGGCAAGGTCCAGCGGTGCGCAAGGGGAGTCCATCCGCGCCGGCCAGGCCAGCGCAGAGGCAATTGGCACGCGCATGTCGGACGGCCCCAGTTGCGCCAGAGTCGACCCGTCGCGATATTCGACCATCGAATGCACGACCGATTGCGGATGGACGATAATCCGCAGGCGATCGAGCCCGACCGGGAAAAGATGGTACGCCTCGATCAGTTCGAGGCCCTTGTTGAACATGGTCGCCGAATCGACGCTGATCTTCGCACCCATGTCCCAATTGGGGTGCTTCACCGCCTGCGCGGGGGTCGCGGCCTGAAGCTGTTCCCAGCTCCATTCGCGGAACGGCCCGCCACTCGCGGTCAGCGTGATCGAGCGAACTTGCGCGATATCGTTGCCCTGCAGGCACTGGAAGATCGCGTTGTGTTCCGAATCGATCGGCAACAACGTCGCGCCGTGACGGGCGACGGCGGCCATCATCACTTCGCCGGCCGAGACCAGCGCTTCCTTGTTGGCGAGCGCGATCACCCTGCCCTGTTCGATCGCCGCCATGGTGGGCGCCAGGCCCGCGCAGCCGACAATGGCGGCCACGGTCATGTCGGCGCCGCGCGCGGCAGCCTCCACCAGTGCCTGCGCCCCGCCCGCAGTCTCGATGCCGGTGCCGGCCAGCGCCGCACGCAGCGCGGGCAAACGCGCCTCGTCCGCGACGACGGCCAGGTCGATGCCGAACTCGCGCGCCAGCTTCGCCAGTTCATCGACATTGGAATGCGCCGTGAGCACGCTGACCCGCCAATCGGCCGGGTTACGCCGCACGAGATCGAGCGTGGATGCCCCGACCGAGCCGGTGGCGCCAAGAATGCAGATGGTCCGCTGGATGCTCATCGTGCGCTTACCTTGGCTGCAACAGGATCATGAGCGCAAGCAAGAACAGGACAGCCAGCAATCCGTCCGCACGATCGAAGAAGCCGCCATGGCCGGGAATGAAATTACCCGAATCCTTCACGCCCGCACGGCGCTTCAGCCAGCTTTCGAAGAAGTCGCCCGCTTGCGCGCAGACGGCGACGAAAACCCCGGTCAATAGGCAGGAACCGAACAGCGGAAGCGGGTCGGCCGTCAGATACCAGCACGGATGCGATCCCAGGCACGCCGGGCCATCGGCCGCATTGCCCTGCACCAGGATCGAGATCATGCCCTCCTGCCAGAACCGCGCCGCGCCGAACAGCACCAGCGTCGCGCCCAGAATGCCGCCCAGCAGACCCGACCAGGTCTTCGACGGACTGATCGACGGCGCAATCTTCGGGCCACCCAGCGTGCGGCCGGTGAAATAGGCCCCGACATCGACGCCGATCACCATAGCCAGCACCGTCAGCACCGGGCCCAGGCTGAACGCCGGATTGCGCAGGAACAGCAGCATGGCCGCGCCAACGCCGATATAGAACATGCCCGCAAAGTTCATCAGGCCGCGATGCATCGGATCGCCCATCGCCGCGCGAGACAGGCGAACCCATTCCCAAAGGACGCCCAGCGCAACCGCGCAGACGAACGCGGTCCAGACCGCACCGCCCAGCCAGAGCGCCGCACCGGCCACGGCCAGCATGACCACGGCCGAAACGGTCCTGACGCCCAGGTCGGACTTCTTGCCAGACTTTTCCTTGGCAGGCTCAACGTCCGCCATAGCGACGCTCCCGCTGCGCGAACTCTTCCAGCGCATCGCGCAAGTGGTCGACGTTGAAGTCGGGCCAGAGCACGTCGGTGAACAGCATCTCGGCATAGGCCGCCTGCCACAGCAGGAAATTGGAAAGGCGCACCTCGCCCGATGTGCGGATCAGCAGGTCCAGCGGCGGAAGGTCCGCCGTGTCCAGCTCGACGGCAATGGTTTCCGGCGTGATCGGGCCTTTTTCGGCCGCCTTGGTGGCGGCGCGGGCGATCTCGTCCTGCGAACCGTAGTTCAGCGCCACAGCCAGGGTGGTGCCGGTATTGCCTGCGGTGCGCGCCACCGCGCCTTCGACCAGTTCGACGACGTCCGGCTTGAACGCCTTGTAATCGCCGATGATCTTCAACCGCACCCCCGCCGCCGCGAACTCATCGAGGTCGGAGAGGATGAAGCGCTTCATCAGGCTCATGAGGTCGGAAACCTCTTCCTCCGGCCGGCGCCAGTTCTCGGTGGAGAAGGCATAGAGCGTCAGCGCTTCCAGCCCCAGTTCGCGGGCACCGCGCACGACACGGCGCACCGCCTCCACGCCGCGCTGGTGACCCAGCGCGCGCGGCAGGTGACGCTTCTTCGCCCAGCGGCCGTTGCCATCCATGATGATGGCAACGTGGCGCACGACTGCTGGTTCACTCTTCGCCATCAGACATTCCCCCAAGCGCGGCCGAACAGCCTCACTTGCCGAGGATTTCCTTCTCCTTGCGGCCGAATTCCTCGTCAAGCTGCTTGATGATGTCGTCGGTCAGCTTCTGGACTTCGGTTTCGGAGCGCTTGCGCTCGTCTTCCGAGATTTCCTTCTTCTTCTCGTCCGCCTTCAGGTTCTCGATCCCGTCACGGCGCACGTTGCGCACGGCGACGCGGGCCTTTTCGGCATAGGAGCTGGCAAGCTTGGCCAGTTCCTTGCGGCGTTCCTCGGTCAGATCGGGGATCGGCAGACGCAGCGTGTTGCCGTCATTGATCGGGTTCAGACCCAGACCGGCCGAACGGATCGCCTTTTCGACGGGGCCGATGTTCGACTTGTCCCACACCTGCACCGAAAGCATGCGCGGTTCGGGCGCGGAAATCGTGGCGACCTGCGTGATCGGCGTGTTGGCGCCGTAGACGGTGACCATGATCGGCTCCAGCAGCGCGGTGTTGGCGCGGCCGGTGCGCAGGCCCGAAAGATCGTGCTTCAGCGCATCGATCGCGCCCTTCATGCGGCGTTCGAGGTCCGCCTTGTCGTACTTGGCCATGCTTCAGGCTCCTTTCTGCACGATCGTCTTGGTTCCGCCCCCGGCGAGAACCGTGGCAAGGTTGCCCTTCTCGCGGATCGAGAACACGACGATCGGAATATTGTTGTCGCGACACAGCGCAACGGCGGATGCATCCATAACCTGCAGATTGTCTGCAAGAACAGTGTCGTAATCGACGGTATCGTAACGCTTGGCGTCCGGATTCTTCTTCGGGTCACTGTCGTAGACGCCGTCGACGCTGGTGCCCTTCAGCAGCGCGTCGCACTGCATTTCGGCGGCACGCAGCGCGGCGCCCGAATCGGTGGTGAAGTAGGGCGCGCCCACGCCGGCGGCGAAGATCACCACGCGGCCCTTTTCCAGGTGGCGTTCGGCACGGCGGCGGATCACCGGCTCGCACACCTGGTCCATCTGCACGGCGGACTGCACGCGGGTGTGGACGCCAAGCTGTTCGAGCGCGTTCTGCATCGCCAGCGCGTTCATGACGGTGGCCAGCATGCCCATGTAGTCGGCCTGCGCACGGTCCATGCCGCGCGCCGCGCCGGCCATGCCGCGGAAAATGTTGCCGCCGCCGATGACGAGGCAGATCTCAAGGCCGGTTTCCTTCGCGGCCTTCACTTCCTTGGCGAGTTCGGCAACGAAATCGGAATCGATCCCGAATTGCTGGTTCCCCATCAAGACTTCGCCCGACAGTTTGAGGAGGACGCGCTTGTAGGGGGATGAACTCATGGCCGCACTTCTCCTCGGGGGCTGGATGGCCCCGGCTTTAGGAGCGCCCGGGCGGCTTGCCAAGGGGCCAGCTTGTGGATGAGCGCCACTAACCGAAGCGGCGGCGCGCTCTACCCCTTCATAGGTAGCGCATCCACCAGGCCGAACTGGCGCGCTTCGCCGCACCGAAACGGCGCGTGGCGAACCAGCACGGCACGGCGACGAGCGCGGCCAGTGTCCAGATCCAGCCCACCGAAGGCACGCTCAGCAAACCCGGTGCGCCCAGCGCCGCACCGGCGATGCGGTTCGCGGCATGCAGTACGTAGAGGTGGAGCAGATAGAAGAACAACGGCGCGCCGCCGAGCACCGCCAGCCAGCGGATCGGGCGGCTGCGCCCCTCCGCATCCGTCCGCTCGAACAGATGCAGCAGCAGCGCGCCGATCGCCAGCGTCAGCAGCAGGAAGCAGGCCGAGGCGGGATACTTCGTCAGGTTCACGAAGGCCATCGCATCGCGGGCAGCGTTGCCGGTGGCCTGCCAGCTCTGCGTATCGCCATAGCCGACCGCCGCTCGAAAGACTCCGAACAGCGCCAGACTTCCCGCGGCGGCCAGCAGCAGCGCTCTGCCGCGCGCATGCGGATCGGCATCCCGCCCGAACCACGGCCCGGCGGTATAGCCCAGCGCCATCGTGCCGATCCACGGCAGGACCGGATAGGACGTGCGCGCCGCCGCGCCCCACGGCAACACGATCAGGTCACGCTGGTGTACGATCGCCCAGAGCGCGTGGCCTGGCGCGCCCGGTGCCAGCGCGAAGGGGTCCAGCAGATTGTGCCCAAGTACCAGCGCCCCGCCGATGCCGGCTATCCAGCCACGCGGCAGGTGGATCAGCACCGCGAGTACCAGCATCGACAAACCGATCGCCCAGATCACCTGCAGGAAGTAGGTCTTCGGCGTCGGATCGAAGGTCCAGGCGAAATTCACCAGCGTCACTTCCAGCGCGATCAGGAACAGGCCGCGTTTGGCGAGAAACGCACTCGCCCGCCGCGCATCGCCGCGTGCGTGAAGCCAGGCGGAAACGCCTGTCAGCACCACGAAGACGGGGGCGCAAAGATGAGCGGCAAGCCGCGTCAGGAACAGCGCCGGATCGGTGGCGGTCAGGTCCATCGGATCGGACACCTGCCGGTCGAGATAGAAGAACTCACGCGTATGATCGACAAGCATCAGCAGCATGACGAGGCCGCGCAGGGCATCGATGGCGACGATTCGCGGGCGAGCGACGGCGCGGCTCAATTCCGGCGACGTCAGCGATTGGGCTTCGGGACGGTTCATCCCTTGCGCTTTACCGTAACGTTATATCATTTCAATGGCAGCACTGCGCTCCGGAGATCAGAAGGACATTAGCGCCAGTTCCCGTTCCCGTGCGTCGTATGCCAGCTGCGAGAGCGTGACTTGCGCCATCCGCGCCTCCGCCCAGTCGATCATCGCCTGAAGCGCTTCCAGCAGTTCGCTGCCCAGCGGGCTGATCGCATAGCTCACCGTCACCGGAACGGTGGGCACGACATGGCGCAACACCAGCCCATCCCGCTCCAGCGAGCGCAGCGTCTGGCTGAGCATCTTCTGCGAGATCCCGTCGATCCGTCGTTTCAGCGCGTTGAAGCGCATTTCGCCATTGCCCAGCGTGGTCAGGATCAGCACGCTCCACTTGTCCGCCACGCGATCGAGCAATTGCCGCGTCGGGCAATTGGCGGCGTAGACGTCCGGCGCATGTGTTCCGGATGTGGCGGCAGTTTCCTCGGGGTAACCCGGTGCGATCAAGGTGCCTTCTTGCATGGTCACTTGCGATAGCACACTTGGTCACCATTGGATACCTAGTGGAGAATCGACATGAAGATTGCAGTCCTTGGCGCCAGCGGCCGCGCCGGATCGGAAATCGTGAAGGAAGCCGCTGCGCGCGGCCATCAGGTGCTGGCCATTGCGCGCAATCCGGACAAGATCGCCGCCGCGCCGGGCGTTACCGCCAAGGCAGGCGATGCCGCCGATCCCGAAGCACTCGCCGGCCTGATCGCCGGCAATGACGCGGTGATCAGCGCCCTGCACTTCGACGTTCCCGCCGAAACCCTACTGGCCGCCGTGCGCAAGGCCGGCGTGTCGCGCCTGCTCGTCACCGGCGGCGCCGCCAGCCTGGAAGTGGCACCGGGCGTGCGCGTGATCGACGACCCCGAATTCCCCGAAGCGTGGAAGGCCGCAGCGATGGGCGGCATCGCATTCCTCGACGCCCTCAAGCAGACCACCGATGTGGATTGGACCTTCTTCTCGCCCGCTGCGCTGATCTTCGAAGGCCCGCGCACCGGCAGCTACCGCCCCGGCACCGACCAGCTCGTCACCGACAGCGCGGGCGAGAGCAAGATCAGCTTTGCCGACTACGCCATCGCCATGGTCGACGAACTGGAAGCCCACAAGCACAGCCGCGCGCGGTTCACGGCAGCCTATTGAGACATGGGATTCGGGCGGCAAGGCGCCGCCCGGCCTCGCCGCGAATCAGCGGCTGAACCGACCGGACCTGATGAACGCCACAACCTGGTCGCCAACCGCGCGATTGTTAACCATGAAAGTATGTGAGACAGGCAAGGTGATGTGATCGGCCATCCCGGCCAGCCTGGTCGATGCGACCGATACCTTGCCATCATTCGGCGCGGACACGATCCGGCGCGTCAGAACCGGGTCAAGCGAGCGATTGCCGGCAATGATCCCCAACTCGAAGTCGACGCTTGCCAGCACCGCCTCGTCGACTACGCTGCGGCCGGTCACCAGATGACGGCCCGCCGGGCCCAGCACAATCCGGTTCATCTTCAGACGAGACAGAAGATCGGCCCATTCGCTCCCTCCATGGGGCGGCGCCAGCATGACCACCCGCCCCAACCCGTCCGGTCTCGCCACCTTCACCAGAGCGCGAGCGACCAGACCGCCCAGCGAATGCGTCACGATATGAAGGGGGCCGTCGAATTCCGCGCGAAAGCGGTCGAGGCGTGATTTCAGCCGCTCCGCGATATCCGGCACCGATCTCGTCAGGCTGGAATAGGTCGGCGTGCAGGTCCGGTATCCCAGACGGTCGAATTGCCGGACGAGCGGACGCATCGACAGCCCCGTGCGACTATGCCCATGCAGAAACAGGATACCCGCTTGCCGCGCTTCACCGGCAGGGGTCCGAACGAGACTGGTTTGCTCCATACCCAGCAGGATTTGGCGGAAAGAGCCGGCCTGTCTACCAGTTCCACTGCGGCCGAGGGCTAGAAGACACGAAAAGGGCCGGGAAGCCTAGGCTCCCCGACCCTTTTACTGTTCGGTATCCCGTGAAGGATCAGCCCGAAGATCAGCCAGCGACAGCAGCGGCCACTTCGGCTGCGAAGTCGGTGACTTCCTTCTCGATGCCTTCGCCGAGCTGGAAGCGGACGTAGTCCTTCAGAACGATCTTGGCACCGGCTTCCTTGCCGGCCTGGTCGACGACCTGCTGGATCGGGGTCTTGTTGTCCATGACGAAGACCTGCGAGAGCAGCGCGTTTTCCTTGGCGTACTTGGCGATCGCGCCATCGACCATCTTGGCCTGCACGGCTTCCGGCTTGCCCGATTCGGCGGCCTTTTCCTCGGCGATCTTGCGCTCGCGAGCGATCAGGTCGGCGTCGAGGTCTTCGGCGTTGAGGGCCAGCGGGAAGGCAGCGGCGATGTGCATCGCGATCTGCTTGCCAAGCGCTTCGAGAACGTCAGCCGAAGCTTCCGATTCCAGAGCGACGAGCACGCCGATCTTGCCGAGGTTCGGCGCAGCGGCGTTGTGCATGTAGGGAACGACGAGGCCCTGAGCGACTTCGACGGTCTTCATGCGGCGAACCTGCTGGTTCTCGCCGATGGTCGCAACGTTGTTGGTCAGCGCGTCGCCAACGGTGCCGCCGCCCGGATAGGCAGCAGCCTTGAGGGCTTCCACGTCGTCGCCGGCAACGCCGAGAGCGACTTCGGTGGTCTTGCGGACGAAGTCCTGGAACTGGTCGTTCTTCGCAACGAAGTCCGTTTCCGAGTTCACTTCGACGGCAACGCCCTTGGTGCCGGTAACGGCAACGCCGACCAGACCTTCAGCAGCCGTACGGCTGGACTTCTTGGCGGCAGCGGCCAGGCCGCGAGCGCGCAGCGCGTCGACGGCGGCTTCGAGATCGCCACCGGTTTCGTCCAGGGCCTTCTTGCAGTCCATCATGCCGGCGCCAGTGCGCTCGCGCAGGTTCTTCACGTCAGCGGCGGTGTAAGCCATCGCTCAAATCCTCTTGTTTGGTGGGACCGTGCATCACGGCCTTTAAATTACCAGGGTCGCACAGCGGCCCAAAAATGAACGCGCGCCAGGCCCATTGGACCCGGCGCGCGACAATTCCATGACGAAAAAGTCGTCGCCGGACCTATCAGGCCTCGACTGCTTCCTCGACCGGCACGTCCATGGCGCCGATGTCGGCACCGCTCTGGACGAGCGCGTCACGACCGCCCTTGGTGGCAGCCTGGGCGATCGCGTCGCAGTACAGGCGCACGGCGCGGCTGGCGTCGTCGTTGCCCGGGATCGGGAACGCGATGCCGTTCGGGTCGACGTTGGTGTCGAGCACGGCGATGACGGGGATGCCAAGGACGTTGGCTTCCTTGATCGCCAGCGCTTCCTTGTTGGCGTCGATCACGAACATCACGTCCGGGATGCCGCCCATGTCGCGGATACCGCCGAGCGACAGCTCAAGCTTGTCACGCTCGCGGGTCAGCTGAAGGACTTCCTTCTTGGTGAGACCGGCGGTGTCACCCGAAAGCTGTTCTTCAAGAGCCTTGAAGCGCTTGATCGAACCCGAGATGGTCTTCCAGTTGGTGAGCATGCCGCCCAGCCAGCGGTGGTTGACGTAGTGCTGACCGCAAGCGCGGGCGGCCTGAGCGATCGGCTCCTGAGCCTGGCGCTTGGTGCCGACGAACAGCACCTTGCCACCGGCCTGCACAGTGGCCTGCACGAATTCGAGAGCGCGCGCGAAGAGCGGCACGGTCTGCGAAAGGTCGATGATGTGGATGCCGTTGCGCGCGCCGAAGATGTACGGCTTCATGCGCGGGTTCCAGCGGTGGGTCTGGTGGCCGAAGTGGGCGCCAGCTTCGATCAGCTGCTGCATGGTGACGACAGGTGCCGCCATAAGGTAATTCCTTCCGGTTTGAACCTCTGGGAAGCTGGAACCAGGCGGAGATCCCGCCAGAGCACCGGTATGTGCGCTTCCCATGTGGATTGCCCGAATCGCGAGAGACCGCGAATTCGATCCCTGCTCCGAGCGGGGCCGCCCTTAGTCCCGTTCGTCTGTGAAATCCAGCCCCAATCGCATCGCAGCCCGCACGCAGCGGGCGAACGCAGCCGGCAAACGGACTGCCGCACCGTGGTTATGCCCGCGAAACCACAGGCTGCTCACAGCTTTTCCACAGAGACACCCACATGGCCCCAGCGCGCCGTGAGAAACCCGAAAAGTCCAAAAAGGCGCCAGCCGCCAGAAGTGGCGCCCTGCCCGCGTGCCGCTTCACCGCGGCCACACGCGATTGCGAGGAGAGAACACATTCGAGGAAAGAACACAGGGGATCGGATCATCCAAAGGATGCGAGCGAACCCAGATCCATGTCGCGAAAACGAGGATGCCCCATGTTAGGGCGCCGTGGCGGAATACTGTCCCATTTGGAAACAGTATTGGTCAATTTTTGCCGCCCCTGCCGGATGACGCCCGCTGCCTCCTAAAAAGCAGCGTGCTTCCAGTCGCTTAGCGGCGCGGCATTTTCGTCTTGACATGGATCGAACAAAAAGAGAACAAATGCCCAGACGGAACATTGATAGAACAAGAGTCGGTTTTCCACAAGCCGGGACTCCCGCCACATCGGCGTCGACGGCTCGAAAGGATTGATCATGACTGCATTTGCTGCCTGCCTCTTCGCCCTCACCGCGCTGGCCTCGGCACTGGCGATCATGGCGACGCTTCGCCGCTATGGGCACAGCGCGCTCGCAATTCCGGCCCGGCTCGCCGCATGCCCGGAAACACTGACGATTCATTGGGCCATGGTGGAACGCGTGACGGTGCCGGCGCTCGGCACCCTGCGCCGCGATCGCGTTACGCGTCGCCGTGCGCAGACGGTGCAGCGTCCGGGGCTGGACTGGCCGTGCGGGGAACTCGCCGCCTGACCTTCAGATAGGCCGAGATGCCGATGGGGATCAGTGCCAGATAGACGATGGTGATCACGGCCAGCGTCCACCACGGTTCAAGCCACAGCGCCGCGACAGTCATGCCGATCAGGGCAATGACGACAAGGCGCAAGCTTGCCGGTGGCCGCATCCGCGACCAGCTGAGCGTGGGCAAGTTGGAAATCATCAGGAACGCCATCAGCACCATCCACACGCCAACCAGAACCGGGTTGGCAAAGATGGGCTCGCGACTGGCGATCCACAGATAGAGCGGCAGGAAACCAAGCCCCGCGCCAAGTGGAGCGGGAACGCCGGTCAGGAAGCCGGCCTGCTTGTGCGGCTGGTCCAGCATGTCCATCCGCGAATTAAAGCGGGCAAGCCGCAATACACAGCAGATCGCGAAAGCCAGCGCGGCGATCCAGCCAAGGCTGGGAAGCTGATGCAGCGACCAGAGATAGACGATCAGCGCCGGCGCAACGCCGAACGATATAGAATCGGCCAGACTGTCCAGTTCGGCACCGAACCGCGTCTGCGCCTTCAGCATGCGCGCCGCGCGGCCGTCGATCCCGTCGAGCACGCCCGCCAGGATAACAGCGTAGACCGCCCGCTCATAATCATTGCCGATCGCGAAGCGAATGCCGGTCAGGCCGGAACACAGCGCGGCGGCGGTAATCGCATTGGGTACGAATGCCCGCACCGAAAGCCCGGCGCCAAGGCGGCTGCGGCGTTGCAACCGGGCCATCCTGAGGTCGCCGGACTCGTCGATCACTGCGAAATGCCCTCGATCACCGGAGCCGCGCCGATTTCGGCGAGCACGGTTTCACCGGCGACGATACGCTGGCCCATCAGTACCTTGGGTTCGGTGCCAGCAGGCAGGTAGACATCGACACGGCTGCCGAAGCGGATCAGGCCGATGCGCTGGCCGGCGGCGATGATGTCGCCCGGCTTCACGAACGGCACGATGCGGCGCGCGACAAGGCCGGCAATCTGCGTGAAGCAGATGCGCTGGCCGTCGCCACGCTCGATCAGGATATGCTGGCGCTCGTTCTCTTCGCTCGCCTTGTCGAGGTCGGCGTTCATGAACTTGCCGGGGATGTAGATCACCCGGCGCACGGTGCCACCGATCGGCGCGCGATTGATGTGCACGTCGAACACGCTCATGAAGATCGAGATACGCGTCACCGGCTCGGTCGACATCGGCTGCGAGCCGCTGCCGTCTTCCACCGTCAGTTCGCGCGGCGGCGCCACCTTGCCGATCAGCGTGACAAGACCGTCAGCCGGGGCGACCACGAAACGGTCGTCCTGCGGGGTCACGCGCACGGGATCGCGGAAGAAGGCCAGCACGCAGAGCGTCAGTACCGCAAGCGGCCAACCGACCCACGGGCCGACCAGCAACCATGCGACAAGCGCGACTACGCCGGCGATGGCGCCGAACTTGCGACCCTCGGGATGAATCGAGGGCCAGTTCCAGGACGCTTCACCGCGCCCCTGATTATCAAGAATGTCTCCGGGCATCGCCTTCCTCTAATGACAGAGCACCGCTCCCGCAATGCCGGGAGCCCGCAATCCGTTCCCGGCCTGCGCACAACCCACATGTGGATGATGCCGCACTCTCAAGGAGTTCGACCCGATCATTATCGATTTTGGGGATCCCCGAAGGGAAAGCTCTCATCGAGGAGGCTGGTGGTGGACAGGGCTGGATTCGAACCAGCGTACGCTTGCACGGGCAGATTTACAGTCTGCTGCCTTTAACCACTCGGCCACCTGTCCACACCAGTTGCTGGCGGCGGAAAACCTGACCCGAAGGAGAGGAACCCGCAGTGTTTCGAAGCGCCGTTTCCAGTGCCTCGCTGCCGAGGAGGGCGCCTATGTAGAACCTGGCCTTGCCTGTCAATGGGGGTACTGGCAGGAGCGGCACAGTTTTTTCGAAAAGGATATTTTTCATGAGCAATCGTAGCGACCGGGACGGCGGAAAGCCCGGAAAGGCGCTGCGCGGGCGCGCCGGCCGTATGAAGAACGGGCGCGGCAGCGGTCGTGCAAGCACGGGAATGGTGCGCCTTTGGGGCCGCCACGCGGTGGAAGCAGCCCTGAAAAACCCCGATCGCAAACATAGAAAGCTGTGGGCAACTCGCGAGGGAGTCGAATCTCTCGACGGCGAACTTCCGTCGGATTTCCCGGTGGAATGGGCGCAGCCTGCGGATCTGGCCCAACTCGTTGCGCGGGATGCGCCGCATCAGGGCCTCGTTCTCGAATGCGAACCGCTCGACGATATTTTTATCGACGACGTTCTCGACGGCGATCCTACTCGCCCGGTCGTGGTGCTGGATCAGGTTACCGATCCGCACAATGTCGGCGCCATCATGCGGTCGGCCGTCGCCTTCAATGCCTGCGCCATCGTCACCCAGGACCGGCACGCCCCGCCCGAATCGGGCACGCTGGCAAAAAGCGCCTCGGGCGCGCTTGAAATCCTTCCCTGGATCCGCGTGGTGAACCTGGCCCGCGCGCTAGAGGAGATTGCCGAGGCGGGTTACTGGCGAATCGGCCTCGACGGCGCGGCGACCGCCACGCTGGGCGACGCCCTGCCCGCCGGCCCGGTTGCGCTGGTACTGGGCGCAGAGGGTGACGGCATGCGCCACAACATCGTCCAGCACTGCGACGCGATCGCGAAGCTGCCGATCAGCGAGGCCATGGAAAGCCTGAACGTCTCGAACGCCGCGGCCATCTCGCTCTACGCGGTGGCCACCCGCCCGGCCTCCTGATTGGGAGGCCGGCAACGGCAAGACATCATCTACAACAGGGGGATACCATGACTTCGACCGAACGGCGCCGCCCACAGCAGCGCCTGCTCGCAGGCCTGGCGGTGGCTGCGCTGGCGATGCTGGCGGCGGCCTGCATCTTCGTGCCCGGCAAGTTCACCTCGCGACTCGACCTCCGGAACGATCGCAGCTTCCGCTTCGCCTATACGGGCGAGATCGTGATGATCCCCCTGCAAAAGGCCAAGGAAGCCGCATTCGAGCCCGACGCCTGCCACGACGACAACTATGACGAGCGCCCCTGCACCAAGGACGAACTCGCCGATCAAAAGAAGTCGTGGGAGGCGTCGCGCGCGGAAAAGGCGAAAACCGATGCGGAGACGGCCAAGGCCCTGCTGGGCGGGATCGATCCCAGCGATCCCCGCGCGGGCGAGGAAGTGGCGGCCAAGCTGCGCCGTCAGGTCGGTTGGAACAAGGCGGTCTACAAGGGTGACGGCCGCTTCGACGTGGAATTCGCGCTCCAGGGCAAGCTGGACCACGATTTCGCGTTCCCCACCATCGAAGGCTTCCCAATGGCCAATGCCTTCGTACAGCTCTCCCTGCGGCAGGATGGCAGCGTACGGGTGGATGCCCCCGCATTCGGCCCGTCGAAGGGATCGGGCAACATGATGGGATCGCTGCTGTCCGGGATGGGGAGCGGCAGCGATACTGCCGATGCCGACAATACCGCAGAAGCGGACGGCACTTTCGCCGTCACCACCGATGGCGAGATCCTGGCCAACAATACCGACGAGGGCCCGCAGAACGGCCCCGGCGGCCGGGTGCTGAACTGGGCCGTCAATGCCCGCACTCCGGCAGCGCCGACGGCGCTGATCAGGCTGAAGCGCTGATCCCCGGCCGAGGGGACAGCCATCCAGCGCCCCTTCCTTTTCCAGATGCAAAAACGCCGCGCCAACCTTGTGGTTGGCGCGGCGTAATTACTTCAGCCTGCGAGGCGTGACAGGCTGCCGGAGCGCTGCTTAGTTGACAGCGTCCTTGAGGCCCTTGCCGGCCTTGAACTTCGGCTGAGCCGAAGCCTTGATTTCCATCGGTTCGCCGGTGCGCGGGTTGCGACCGGTCGAAGCCTTGCGCTTGGCAACCGAGAAGGTGCCGAAGCCGACCAGGCGAACTTCGTCGCCCTTCTTCAGCGCGCCCGAGATGGCGTCGAAAACGCTTTCCACTGCCTTGGTGGCGTCGCTGCGGGTCAGGCCGCTCGAGTCTGCGACCGCGCCGATGAGATCGTTCTTGTTCATTATGGGTACCCCCTAACCTTTCAGTGGAAACAGGATGTAATGGGATAAAATAGATTTCGCCTCTGAGCGGCACGGAATTGAGCGGTTTTTCCCGACGCTGTCAAAGCCTAAACAAGGCAGAAATGCGCAGTTTATCGTGTTTTTCCGCCACTCAGATGACGTTTTCGACAATTGCGATGCGAAGAAGGCTCCGGCAGGGCCGGTCCATGGCCCGAACTGCCGCGCCCGCGCGGCCTTCCGCCCGCGATTCCCTGGCACTCCGCCCCCTGCCTTCGCTGATTCGCCTCATGAAATCAGAGGGCTGAATTTTCCGGATGGGTACAGTCAAATTGCGCGCAGGCACAAAAAAGGCGGCTCGAAATATCGAACCGCCTTTCTGGCTGCTCCGCCTTTGCAGGCGGAGCGATCGGCCAAAGCTTACGCCTTGACGTCGTTGACGCGACGCTCGGCGATGCGGGCGCGCTTGCCGGTACGACCACGCAGGTAGTACAGCTTCGCACGACGCACGACGCCGCGGCGGACAACGGTGATCGAATCGATGTTGGGCGAATAGAGCGGGAATACGCGCTCCACGCCTTCACCGAAGCTCATCTTGCGGACGGTGAAGTTCGAACCCATGCCACGGTTCGAGCGCGCGATGCACACGCCCTCGTAAGCCTGGACGCGGGTACGGGTGCCTTCAACCACCTTCACGCCGACGCGGACGCTGTCGCCCGGACGGAAGGTCGGGATATCCTTGGCGGCCTTGGCAATTTCCTCGGCCTCGATCTGCTGAATCAGGTTCATGAACCTAAGTCCTCGTTTTTGCGCCGCGCACCAGAGGCAGACTGGCCCCGAACGTCACTGCGACGTTCCCAAAGGTCCGGCCTGCGTGACCGTGTATCTTCCTCCGCCTTTTGTTTCCGCCAGGCGGCGATCTTCGCATGATCCCCCGATCGCAGCACTTCAGGGATCGTGCGCCCTTCCCACTCGGTAGGTCGGGTAAATTGCGGGTATTCGAGAAGACCGTCCTCGAACGATTCCTCGGTCCCGCTGGAAGCCGCGCCCATTACGCCGGGAAGCAGCCGAATGCAAGCGTCTAACAGCAGGATTGCTGCGGGTTCGCCGCCCGAAAGCACCGCATCGCCGACCGACATCTCCTCCACGTCGCGCCCTTCGAAGATCCGTTCGTCGAAACCTTCGAAGCGGCCGCACAGCACGGTGACGCCCGGGCCGTCCGCCAGTTCGCGCACCCGCGCCTGGGAGATCGGCTTGCCACGGGGGGTCATCGCAATGATCGGCGCGTCGGGATTGATCGATCGCGCATGGTCGATCGCGGCAGCCAGCACGTCCACCTTCAGCACCATGCCGGCGCCGCCGCCGGCGGGCGTATCGTCCACGGTGCGGTGCTTGTCGGTCGTGAAGTCGCGGATGTGGACCGGGTTCATGACCCACTTCCCTTCCGCCAGTGCCCTGCCCGCCAGGCTGATGCCAAGCGTGCCGGGGAACATTTCCGGATAGAGGGTGAGGACGGTGGCGTTGAAAGTCATGCCCCCGCGCAAAGCCCAATTCGGCGGTGGCGGCAAGAGGAAAGCGCCGGATTCGCGCCGTTCAGAGCGGCTGCCATATCCCTGCGGGCAGGAAACCACGGTCGGCGACGATCTCCTCGCGCAGCCATTCGCGCAAGCGTTCGATCTTGCGCACCCCCACCCGGCTTTCCGAATGGATCAGCCATTGCGCCGGGCCGGGGTAGTAGAGCGTATCGAAAGGCTGGACGAGGCGCCCCGCTTCCAGATCGGCACGCCAGAACAATGGGGACATCAGCGCGATACCGAAGCCCTGGCGCATCGCGGTGCCCTCCTGAAGCTGGTTGTCGAACACGATGCCGGTGCGCGGCGGTGGCGGCGTGCCGATCCCGGCCGCGGCAAACCAGCCTGCCCACCAGGGATCGTTCGGCGCGAAGCGCTCCACCGACATCAGATCCTCCGGCTTTTCGATGCGATTGTTTTCGAGGAACGCCGGCGCGCAGATCGGGGAGAAGTGCTGGCGGAACAGGAATTCGGCGCGCAATCCCTCCCACTTGCCGTAGCCGACGCGGATCGCCGCATCGTAGGGCGAGGTCGCCAGATCGACGACTTCGTTGGTCAGCGACATGCGCACCGCCAGATCGGGATGGCGCAACTGGAAGCGGCCGATCCGCTCGCTCAGCCAAGTCGCCCCGATGGAGACCGAGGCATTGAGCGACAGCACGTCCTCGTCCTCGCTCCACACCGCCGCGAAGGCATCGGTCATCGCTGCGAAGGCGCCGGTCAGGGCCGGCAGCAGCCGGCGCCCGACATCGGAAAGGCGCACCCTGCCCTTCTCCCGCACGAACAGCGGCTTGCCCACGCGGTCTTCCAACTGGCGGATCTGGTAGGAAACCGCCGCCTGGGTCATCCCCAGCTCCTCCGCCGCGCGCGAGAAGTTTTCGTGGCGGCCGGCGGCCTCGAAGGCGCGAATGGCGGTCAGGGGTGGCAGGCGATCCATCCCGTGATGATAAGGCAGCCTTATGACCTGTGCCAGAGGCTTTGTTGGCGAAATGGCGTTCGATCAAGCACATTCCAGTCACCCGATAGAGGAACCGGATTATGCAGGATCAACACTTCATGCAGCAGTGGAATGCCGGACATGACCGGTTTTCCGAAGATTTCGACCACCTCGCCCGCAAGCTGCTCAAGGCCATCGGCAGTGGCCTGCGCGGCGGCCGCCACAGCGATCCGGGTGATAAGGACAACCAGGTGGGCCGGCAGGAATGCCCGCTGGCCCGCCGGGCGCGGCTGACGGGGATCGGCATCATCGCCGGCGTTCTGGCAGGATCGACGCTGGCCATGGTGGCGCCGCTCGTCACCGCGCTGGACTGCCCACAGCAAGCCAACGAAATCTGCGTCCGGGCGGCACTTGCCTGAAAACCGGATCAGGAGAACCCCAAAAGCAGAAAGGCCGCCCCGAAGGGCGGCCTTTCCTTTATTCTTCCGCGAAGGCGGCGTTCACGACAATGCGTTCGGCGCCCCACTCGGGAACGGCGGCAGGAGTCATCGGCACCATGAACCGGCGCCGTTTGCCATCCTCGCCCACCGGGCGCTCGATCTCGATCACGTCACCGGCGCCGAAATTCTCGACCCCGATGCAGGTGCCGAGTTCGTCGCCCGCGTCGGACACGACGCGCAGGCCCAGCAGATCGGCGTGATAATACTCGCCCTCCGCCAGTTCCGGCATCGCCGAGCGCGGAACGGTCAGCGCGGTGCCGCGCAGTTTCTCGGCAGCCGTACGATCCGGCACTTCCTCGAAACGCGCAATCGCACCGCCCTTGCCGTCATCGCGCAGCTTGGCGAGCGTCAGCGTGGAATCGTTGAAGGCGCGGTAGCGCTGGAGCGCCGCCACGCCTTCACCGAACAGCTTGAGGCGAACCTCGCCCGTCACGCCGTGCGCGCCGGTAACGGCAGCAAGCGTGACGGGGCGGTCTTGACCAGCCATCTGGATCGAACCTGAAGCTTAGGCTTCGGTCGATTCCTCAGCAGCTGCTTCAGCCGGAGCTTCTTCAGCGGCCGGAGCGGCAGCAGCAGCGGCGGCAGCTTCTTCAGCTTCACGCAGCTTCTCGGCCTTTTCCTCAGCGCGGTCCTTGGCCTTCTGGCCCGGCTCGCCCTTCTTGGCGTTCACGGTAGCGGCGCGCTCCTTGATGCCGGCCTTGTCGAGCAGGCGGGCAACGCGGTCGGTCGGCTGGGCGCCAACGCCGAGCCAGTAACGCACGCGGTCTTCGACCAGACGGACGCGGTTTTCGTCGTCCTTGGCGAGGATCGGGTTGTAGGTGCCGACCTGCTCAAGATACTTGCCGTCGCGCGGAGCGCGCGAGTTGGAGACGACGATCTTGTAGTAAGGACGCTTCTTCGCGCCACCGCGCGACAGACGGATCGAAACGGACATTGCTCTACCTTTCCTTCAAATCTTCAAAAATTACTTCTTCAGAAACTTGCTGAGATCGGGGCCGCCGAGGCCGGGCATACCGCCACCTCCAAGACCGCCGCCCAATCCGGGCATGGCGGCGTCGAGGCCACCCTTGCCGAACATCGAGGCGAGGCCCTTCAGGCCACCCATCTTCTTGATCTGCTTCATGGCCTTGGACATCTCCATGTGCATTTTCAGCAGCTTGTTGACGTCCTGGACATTGGTGCCCGAACCGTTGGCGACGCGGATCTTGCGCTTGGCGTTGAGCAGCGCGGGATTGGCGCGCTCCTTCGGCGTCATCGAACCGATGATCGCATCCATGCGCAGCAGCACGCGGTCATCCATGCCCGACTGCTGCATCGCCGCCTTGGCCTTCTTCATGCCCGGCATCATGCCGGCCAGAGCGCCAAGACCGCCCATCTTCTGCATCTGCTTCAGCTGGGTGCGCAGGTCGTTCATGTCGAACTTGCCCTGCTCCATGCGCTTGGCAAGTTCTTCGGCTTCCTCGACCTTGACCGCTTCGGCCGCCTTTTCGACGATCGAGACGATATCGCCCATGCCAAGGATGCGGTTGGCAACGCGGCTGGGGTGGAAGACCTCAAGGGCCTCCATCTTTTCGCCGGTGCCCGCGAACTTGATCGGCTTGCCGGTGACGGCCCGCATCGACAGAGCCGCACCGCCGCGCGCGTCACCGTCCATACGGGTGAGCACGACGCCGGTAAGATCGACTTCACCGGAGAACGACTGCGCGACGTTGACCGCGTCCTGACCCGTCAGCGAGTCGACCACCAGCAGCGTCTCACGCGGATTCGCGATGGCGGCAACCGCCTTCATCTCGTCCATGAGCTGCTGGTCGACGTGGAGACGCCCGGCGGTATCGAGCAGCAGCACGTCCACGGCCTGAAGGCGGGCGGATTGCATTGCGCGGGTGGCGATCTCGGTCGGCTGCTGGCCGGCGACGATCGGCAGGGTGGCAACGCCCACCTGCTCGCCCAGAACGCGAAGCTGTTCCTGCGCGGCCGGACGGTTGACGTCCAGCGAGGCCATCAGGACCTTCTTGCCCTGCTTCTCCTTCAGGAGGCGGGCAATCTTGGCGGTGCTGGTGGTCTTACCCGAACCCTGCAGACCGACCATCATGATGACGACGGGCGGAACCGCTTCCAGATCGAGTTCGGCGGTCTGTTCACCGCCCAGCATCTCGATCAGCGCGTCATTGACGATCTTGACGACCTGCTGGCCGGGCGTGACCGACTTCAGGACCGACTGGCCGACGGCCTTTTCGGTAACCTGATCGACGAAGCGGCGCACGACGGGGAGCGCGACATCGGCTTCGAGCAGCGCGATGCGCACTTCGCGCATGGCATCGCGGACGTCCTGCTCCTTGAGCGCGCCGCGGCCACGCAGCTTGTCGAATACGCCACCAAGACGATCCGAAAGGCTGTCGAACATGCCAAACTCCTCATCGACGGAATGAACCGCCAGAACGCCAAAAACGCCGGTGGGCGAAACCTCGCTGACCGGCGTGACGGAAACCTTATGCGAAAAACGCCGGCGGACGAAACCTCGTCGGCCAGCGTATCGCGTTTCCGCGAAACTGATATGTCGAAATAACCGTCTTCGAACGAACTTGGAAGGCTATTTCGGTGAAATGGTGGAGCCTAGCGGGATCGAACCGCTGACCTCCTGCATGCCATGCAGGCGCTCTCCCAGCTGAGCTAAGGCCCCAATCATTTCGCCAGATCGATCCTGGGTTCGATCCGCTTCCCGCGTTTCGGCCAGTCGTTGATGACTTGCCTCCGCTTGGGAGGCCGCCCTCTAGATTGGGTTCTCCGGGCTGGCAAGAGGAAATTTTCACGGACCTGTCATTTTTCGGATGGAGGCCGGAGAAGCAATCCAGCGCCCTCTTATATCCAATGGCGACACCCGCCCCACTCATCCTGAGCTTGTCGAAGGATGGAAGCCCGGCGCTACGGCGCAGGGGGGCTTCGACAAGCTCAGCCTGAGCGGGATCGGGAGTAATGCGGCCCTACGCGCCTGCCGCAAAAAGAAAGGGCGCGGTCGCCGAAGCGCCGCGCCCTTTCCAGATAACTCGATCCGAGACTTACTCGTCGCGGTCACCGTCGTCGTCGCCGCCGCCGATGCCGAGATCGTCGTCACCGCCGAGATCGACGTCGTTGTCCGGCGAATCGCCGTCCTCGTCGATATCCAGATCGTCTTCGGCCAGATCCGAATCCTCGGTCTCGACCACTTCCTTCTTCTGGATTTCCTCATAGGGAATCGGCTGCTTGGACTTCAGCACCGGTTCCGGGTGCCACGAATGGCCGCACTCGATGCAGGTGACCGGGTCATCCTTGCCCAGGTCGTAGAAGCGGGTGCCGCATTTCGGGCAGCCGTGCTTGGCGCCCCACTCAGGCTTTGCCATGAAATGTCCTCATATTGCCCGCCCGAAGGGTACGGGCGTGAATTCCGTGTCTTGATGGGAGGCCCAGCGCGCAAAATCAAGCGTACCGGTCGCATCAGGGCGCGCGCCTTGCCATAGGCCGCACCCGCTGTCAAAAGCCCCGCGATTTTGCGCCCCTCCAGTATCGAGAGAAGCACACCCGTGAGCCACGACACCACCACCCCCATGCGCCCCCGCCGTTTCCTGCCCGCCGGGCCGCTGAAGGGCAAGATCCGCGTGCCGGGCGACAAGTCGATCAGCCACCGCTCGATCATGCTGGGCGCGCTGGCAGTGGGCGAAACCCGCGTGACCGGCTTGCTGGAGGGTGAGGACGTGCTGGCCACCGCCGCCGCCATGCGCGCGATGGGTGCCACGGTGGAGCGTGTTGGCGACGGCGAATGGCGGGTGAGCGGCGTGGGCGTAGGCGCCCTGCTCCAGCCCGAAGGCCCGCTCGACATGGGTAATTCCGGCACTTCGACGCGCCTGCTGATGGGCCTCGTATCCAGCCATCCGATCAACGTCAGCTTCACCGGCGACGCCTCGCTCTCCAAGCGCCCGATGGGCCGCGTGATCGATCCGCTCTCGGAAATAGGCGCGACTTTTGAAGCAAGCGAAGGTGGCCGCCTGCCGCTGATCGTGCGCGGCGCTTCGCCCGCTGTGCCGATCACCTACCGCCTGCCCGTCGCCTCCGCCCAGGTGAAGAGCGCGATCCTGCTCGCCGGCCTCAACACCCCCGGCGAGACCACCGTGATCGAACCGGTGCCGACGCGCGACCACTCCGAACGCATGCTCAGGGGCTTCGGGGCCGACCTCAACGTCACCGTGGAGGCAGACGGCACCCGCGTGATCACCATCAAGGGTGAGGCCGAACTGAAGCCGCAAGTCATCGACGTGCCGGGCGACCCCTCCTCGGCCGCGTTCTTCATCGTTGCTGCCCTCGTCACGCCGGGCAGCGAAGTCGTGATCGAGAATGTCGGCCTCAACCCCACGCGCGCAGGCCTTGTCGAAGTGCTGCGCCAGATGGGCGGCCAGATCGAGTTCCTGAACGAGCGCGAAGTCGGCGGTGAGCCGGTGGCCGACCTGCTGGTCAGGCACTCCCAGCTCAAGGGCATCGAAGTCGATCCCGCGATCGCCCCGGCCATGATCGACGAATTCCCTGTACTCTTCGTCGCCGCCTCGCTGGCCGCAGGCGTCACCGTCACCAGCGGGCTGGACGAGTTGCGCGTGAAGGAATCGGACCGCCTCACCGCCATGGCCGTGGCCCTGACGCTGGCCGGCGCGCAGATCGAGGAGTGCGAGGACGGCCTGGTCATCACCGGCACCGGCGGCAAGCCCCTGCCCGGCACCGCCAGCGACGCACAGGTCACCACCCACCTCGATCACCGTATCGCGATGTCGATGGCGATTGCCGGCCTTGTCAGCAGCGGCGGCGTGGAAGTGGACGATACCCGCCCGATCGCCACCAGCTTCCCCAATTTCGAGGACTTGCTGGCCAGCCTCGCCGGATAAGGGCATTCTCCCGGAAGGCTGCGCCCATCCCCCTCGGCGCCGCCTTCTGACGGGAGTGCGCATGATTCTCGACCTGCCGCAATGGCTCAGCAACATCCTCGGCTTCACCGGCACGGCGTGCTGCATCATCGCCTACGCCTACATCACGTATGAAGATGAGCCCAACCGCTACCTGCAGCACGGGCTGAACTTCGTTGGCGCGGTGCTGCTGCTGATTTCGCTGATGGTGAACGTGAACCTGCCCTCGATCGCGATGGAGGGCCTGTGGGCCCTGGTGGCCGCCTGGGGACTGGCGAAGGCCTTCCTGTCGCGCAAACGCGCCTGAATTGGCCGTTTCCCGATTCGCCCGGTTACCATTCGACAAGATTCGCGGGGCTAGCCTCCCTCGGGAAAGGAGGCGGTCATGGAGTCGAATCGGGCGCGTTTCGCCGCGCCGCATGAAAACGGAACCAGCCTGCGCCGATGGCTGGGGGCACTGCCCCTGCCCTTGCTGGCCGCACTGACCCTGATCCTGCCTCTGATCGGCGCCAGCCTTGGCCTCGCGGTCGTCATGGTGGCGTGGCTTGCCCGTGATTCCGGGCGCTTCGAACGCGAACTGATCGATATCTACGGCGCCGACAGCCCCGAACTGGGGCCCGAACTGGCGACCCGCGAAAGCCCCACCTCCAGACCCGAAAGCTGACCACCCGAACCGCCCCGGCCTTGCCTCTCCGGCCCCAAGCGGCCATGAGCCGGGCATGATTATCGCCGTCGACGGACCTACCGCTTCGGGCAAGGGCACGATTGCCAAGGCCCTCGCCCACCATTTCGGACTGCCCCACCTCGATACCGGCCTGCTGTATCGCGCGGTCGGCCGCCAGTGCTTTCTCGACGGGGGCAACCCCGACGATCCCGTGGACGCGCTGGCCGCATGCGCCTTTCCCGAAGGCCTGCTGGAAGACCCCGAGCTGCGCTCCGAAGCGACTGGCGGACTGGCAAGCCGCGTCTCGATCCACCCCACCGTCCGTCAGGCGCTCTACGAACGCCAACACGCCTTCGCCACGCAGCCCGGCGGCGCGGTGCTGGACGGGCGCGACATCGGCACGGTGATCGCCCCGGAGGCAGAGGCAAAGCTGTTCGTCGTCGCCTCGGTGGAGGCACGCGCGCAGCGCCGCTTCCTCGAAATGCAGGCCCACGGCCGCGACGTTTCGCTGGAAGCGATCACCGCAGACCTTGCCGCGCGGGACGAGCGCGATCGCAACCGCAAGGACGCGCCCCTCGTCGCCGCTGCCGACGCGCTGCACATCGACACGTCCGACCTCAAGCGCGAAGAAGCGATCGCCGCCGCCATCGCCGCCGTGGACGCGCTGCGCACCGATTGACCGGTTCGGGAATGCGACGGAACGCCATCGCACCTGAGCCCATCCGGCGCCAAATTCCTTGCATTTCACCCCTCATGCGCGTAGGGGCCGCCGGTCTGGAGGACCGCAAGGTTTGAAGGACGCCGTGGACGGCATTCGGCCCCCACGGCGGTCGGCCCTTTTGGCCCGGGTTTCGCAATGGTGCGAAGCGCGGAGGAAAGACCGGCGGATCAAACCGCCAGGCCGGAAAAAACTAAACAGGAATCAACCTTTAATGGCTACTTCTGCCAATCCCACCCGCGACGATTTCGCGAAGATGCTTGACGACCAGCTCGGCGGCGTTGCCGACGACGGTTTCGAAGGCCGCGTCGTCAAGGGTACCGTCACCGCCATCGAAAACGACAAGGCCGTCATCGACGTGGGCCTGAAGAGCGAGGGCCGCGTTGCCCTGCGCGAATTCGCCCGTGGCGAAGGCGAGCACGGCCTCAAGGTCGGTGACGAAGTCGAAGTTTACGTCGACCGCGTCGAGAACGCCGACGGCGAAGCGATGCTGTCGCGCGACCGCGCACGCCGCGAAGCCGCCTGGGACAAGCTCGAAAACGAATTCGGTGAAGGCAAGCGCGTCGAAGGCGTGATCTTCGGCCGCGTCAAGGGCGGCTTCACCGTCGACCTCGACGGCGCCGTTGCGTTCCTCCCCGGCTCGCAGGTCGACATCCGCCCCGTGCGCGACGTCACCCCGCTGATGGACGTGCCGCAGCCCTTCCAGATCCTGAAGATGGACCGTCGCCGCGGCAACATCGTCGTGTCGCGTCGCGCCGTCCTCGAAGAAACGCGCGCCGAACAGCGCAGCGAGCTGATCGACAAGCTGAGCGAAGGCCAGGTCATCGAAGGCGTCGTCAAGAACATCACCGACTACGGTGCGTTCGTTGACCTCGGCGGCATCGACGGCCTGCTCCATGTCACCGACATGAGCTACAAGCGCGTCAACCACCCGAGCGAAGTGATCGCCATCGGCGACACCGTGAAGGTGCAGATCATCCGCATCAACCAGGACACCCAGCGCATCAGCCTCGGCATGAAGCAGCTGGAAAGCGATCCGTGGGAAGGCGCAGCCGTCAAGTACCCCGTGGGCGCCAAGCTCACCGGCACCGTCACCAACATCACCGAATACGGTGCGTTCGTGGAACTGGAAGCCGGCATCGAGGGCCTTGTCCACGTTTCGGAAATGTCCTGGACCAAGAAGAACGTCCACCCCGGCAAGATCGTCTCGACCTCGCAGGAAGTCGAAGTGGTCGTCCTCGAAGTCGATTCGGACAAGCGCCGCATCTCGCTCGGCCTCAAGCAGGCTCAGCAGAACCCCTGGGAAGCTTTCGCTGAAAAGCACCCCGTTGGTTCGACCGTCGAAGGCGAAGTCAAGAACGCGACCGAATTCGGTCTGTTCATCGGCCTGGACGGCGACGTGGACGGCATGGTTCACATGTCGGACATCGCCTGGGGCATCTCGGGCGAAGACGCGCTGGCTCTGCACCGCAAGGGCGAGCAGGTTTCGGCCGTTGTTCTTGACGTCGACGTCGAGAAGGAACGCATCAGCCTCGGCATGAAGCAGCTTGAGCGCGGCGCTCCGGCCGCTGGCGGCGTTGCCGCGACCGGTGGCAGCTCGCTCCGTCGCAACGAAGTCGTCACCGTCACCGTTCTCGAAGTTCGCGACGGCGGCCTGGAAGTCCAGGCTGGCGACGATGGCGCCACCGGCTTCATCAAGCGTTCGGACCTCGGCCGCGACCGCGACGAACAGCGCCCCGACCGCTTCCAGGTCGGCCAGAAGCTGGACGCCATGGTCACCGGTTTCGACCGTTCGAAGAAGCCGACCTTCTCGGTCAAGGCTCGCCAGCTTCACGAAGAAAAGGAAGCTGTCGAACAGTACGGTTCGTCGGACTCGGGCGCTTCGCTCGGCGACATCCTCGGCGAAGCTCTCAAGAACCGTTCGTAAGCCGAGCCCAGGAATGCAGGCGACATTTGCATCGCAAATGGCAGTCTGCATTCCGCTCGGGGCGAAGGCCGGCCAGCGGGCATAGCCCGTCTGACGTCACGGGATTTACTCCCGTGACGGCCCCGCCACCCGAACAGTCGAGCTTCACCGCGAGGTGAAACAGTAAAGGCCCGTCCGGCCCGCTTTCAGGAGCGATCCGGGCGGGCCTTTGCTTTTTGGGTTCACGCGGAGGCGCGGAGTTCGCGGAGAAGGGAAGAATTGAGGATTCGCGCAAAGGCGCGAAGAGATTATGCGCGAATCTCCCCTTTCTCCGCGAACTCCGCGCCTCCGCGTGAACCATATCGCCGCGCAGCCTTTCACACGGGACGATGAGCGACTACATCGCCACTCGCCAAGGAGAGTTCCGATGCTCGAAGTCCACCAGTTCCCCTGCCTCAGCGACAACTACGGCTATCTGCTGCACGATTCCGCCAGCGGCGAAACCGTGTGCATCGATACGCCCGATGCCGACGAGTACCTGAAGCAGGCCGCCGCCAAGGGCTGGCAGATCACGCAGATCTGGAACACCCACTGGCACCCGGACCACGCTGGCGGCAACGGCGCCATCAAGGCCGCCACCGGCTGCACGATCACCGCGCCCGAAGGCGATGCCGGCAAGATCGCGGGCGTGGACCGCCGCGTCGATCAGGGCGACGTAGTGAAGATCGGCGACTGGACCGCGCAAGTCATCGACGTGGGCGGCCACACCCTTGGTCACTGCGCCTATTACCTGCCCGAAGCGCAGATCGCCTTCGTCGGCGATTCCGTCTTCGCGCTCGGCTGCGGCCGCATGTTCGAAGGCACCGCGCCGCAGTTTTGGGAAAGCCTCCAGCGCATCAAGGCGCTGCCGCCCGAAACCATGCTCTACTGCGCGCACGAGTACACCGCCTCGAACGCCAAGTTCGCGGTTCATGCCGATCCGGACAATGCCGAACTGGCCGCCTATGCCGAAGACATCGCCCGCGCCCGCGCCGCCGGTATCCCCACCGTGCCGACCAAGCTGGGCCGCGAACTGCTGACCAACCCGTTCCTGCGCGCCGACGATCCGGGCCTGCAGGCGCGCTGGGGCGGGCACGATGCGGTAGAGACCTTCGCCGCCCTGCGTGAAGCCAAGAACACGTTCTGAGACGCCCGCCAACCCATGACCTTTCGCAAGTTCGCCCCTCTCCTGGCGCTCGCCACCATTTTGACCGGCGCTGGCCCGGCCATGGCTTCCAGCATGATCGTCACCTCTCCCCAGCCCCTGCCCGTCGCGCATGACGTGCCGCGCGTGTTCCTGGGCGGCAGCATCGACATGGGCAGCGCCACCGACTGGCAGGCCGATCTCATCAAGGCGCTGGCGAACGAGAAGGTGGTGATCCTCAACCCGCGCCGGCCGGACTGGAACCCGGCGTGGAAGCCGGAGGCGAGCGAGCCGGAATTCCGCCGTCAGGTCGAATGGGAACTGGCCGCGCTGGATAGCGCGGACGTGATCGTCATGTACCTCGCGCCCGGCACGCAAAGCCCGGTGAGCCTGCTGGAACTCGGCCTGCACGCCCGCGACGGCAAGCTGGTGGTACTCTGCCCCGACGGCTTCTGGCGCAAGGGCAACGTCGATATCACCGCCGCGCGCTACGGCGTGACGCAAGTGGCGACGATGGAGGAACTGCTGGCGACCGTGCGCCAGCGGATTCACGGTTGGAAGAATTAGCGATCGGGCTCAAACCAGCTCCGATCCGGCCCCCTATTCCCGCCCAAGAAAACCACCGTCATCCCCGCAAAGGCGGGGATCCCGCTTGTTCTTTCCGACGTAGCGCGAAGGAAGCGGGGCCCCCGCCTTCGCGGGGGCGACGAAGTGATATGGGGTTGGGTAGAGTGAGTACACACGGCCTGACGGCCAGGCAGTTTAACGCCCCACCTCACTCGTAAACGATGCTCACCTTGCCCGCAGCCTCAGCCGCAATCCGCCGGGCGGTATCGGTGTCTTCCGCCAGGGCCAGCGCAACGCCCATACGGCGGTAGGGACGCGTTACGGGCTTGGCGAAGACGCGCAGGTCCACTTGAGCCCCCGGCGTCGCCAAGGCATCCGCAAGGCCCTCGTAAGCGAAGGAATCGCTATCCCGATCGGCCAGGATCACCGCCGAGGCACTCGGGCCGTAGAGCGTCACCTCGGGAATCGGCAGACCCAGGATCGCCCGGGCATGAAGATCGAACTCGGACAGGTTCTGCGAGATCAGCGTGACCATGCCGGTATCGTGTGGCCGCGGCGAGAGTTCGGAGAAGATCACCTCTTCCCCCTTCACGAAGAACTCCACGCCGAACAGGCCATAGCCGCCAAGATCGTCGACCACCTTGCGCGCCATGTCCTGCGCGGCGGCGATGGCGGCAGGCGCCATCGGCGTCGGCTGCCACGATTCCTGATAATCGCCGCGCTCCTGCCGGTGGCCGATCGCCGGGCAGAACGAAACGCCCGCGCGGCTACGCACGGTCAGCAGCGTGATCTCGTAGTCGAAGGCGACGAACTCCTCGACGATCACGCGCTTGCGATCGCCGCGCATGTTGGCGACGGCATAGTCCCACGCCTTTTCCAGATCGGCGGCATCGCGCACCGTGCTCTGGCCCTTGCCCGATGAGGACATGACCGGCTTGATCACGCAGGGCAGGCCCGTGTGCTCCGCGCCTGCCAGCACTTCGTCCAGGCTTTCGGCATAGCGATAGCGCGACGTGCGCAGGCCCAGTTCGACGGCCGCAACCTCACGGATGGCGTCGCGGTTCATCGTCATCTGGGTGGCGCGGGCGGAGGGGACGACGCAGAAGCCTTCCGCCTCCACTTCGGCCAGCACTTCGGTGCGGATGGCTTCCACCTCCGGCACGATGAAGTCCGGTCGGTGCTTCTCGATGGCGGCGCGCAGGCGTTCGCCATCGAGCATCGAGAACACCTCGAACCCATCCGCCACCTGCATCGCCGGCGCGCCTTCATAGGCGTCGCAGGCGATGACTTCGCAGCCCAGGCGCTTGGCCGAAATGACGAATTCGCGCCCCAGCTCGCCCGAGCCGAGCAGCAGGATCTTCGCGGTATATGCCATGACGGCCGGTCCTTTCGATGGGGGTAGTGGGAACGCTAGAGCAAGGTTCCCGAGAGAATGGCAAGCGCAATGGTGAAATAGATCACCAGACCCGTAACATCGACCAAGGTCGCCACGAACGGCGCAGAAGCGCTTGCCGGGTCGAACCGCAGTTTTTGCAGCAGGAATGGCAACATCGATCCGGCCAGCGATCCGAACGTGACGATGCCGACCAATCCGGCCGAAACGGTGGCCCCGATCAGCACCCAGTGTGCACCGTAGTCGTAGAAGCCAAGGTATTGCCACAGCGCAATGCGCGCGAAACCGACCACGCCGAGAATGCCGCCCAGCACCATGCCCGCCGGCAGTTCGCGCAGCGCCACGCGCCACCAGTCGCCAAGGCGCACCTGCCCGACGGCCAGCGCGCGAATGATCAGCGAGGTCGCCTGGCTGCCGCTGTTGCCGCCCGAACTCATGATCAGCGGGATGAACAGCGTCAGCACGACGGCGCGCGCCAGTTCGTCCTCGAAGTGCTGCATGGCGCTCGCGGTCAGCATTTCGGACAGGAACAGCACACTCAGCCACCCTGCCCTCTTGCGGATCATCGCAAAGAAGCCGGTTTCGAGGTAGGGCTTGTCGAAAGCCTCGACGCCGCCGAACTTCTGCACGTCTTCGGTATGTTCCTCGACCAGCGCGTCCAGCACGTCGTCCACCGTGACGATGCCGATCGGGCGTCCCTCATCGTCCACCACCGGCAGCGCCAGAAGGTCATGACGGCGGATCAGGTTCGCCACTTCCTCACGATCGGTATCGGGCGCGACGACCACGGGCTCGCGGTCGCGTCCGAGATCGAGCGCGGGATCGTCGGGCTCGGCCGCGATGAGGCGACGCAGCGAGATCGTCGCCTCAAGCCGTCCGCCCTTGTCGACAAGGAACACCGAATAGACCGTCTCGCGGCTGCGCTCCACCGTGCGGATCAGGCGCAGCACATCGCCCACCGTGGCATCGGCAGGGGCGGCGACGAACTCCGTCGTCATCATGCCGCCGGCGCTGTCCTCCGGCCAGGCGAGCAGGCTGGAGAGCGAAGTACGCACATCCGGCGCCAGCGCGGCAAGGAAGCGCGCGGCCACGTCCTCGTCCATCTCCGCCAGCACGTCGGCCGCGCGGTCTTCCGCCATCTGCGAGACGAGCCGCACCGCGCGCGGGAACGGCAGCAGTTCCAGCACCTCGGGCGCGCATGAAAATTCAGGCCGATCGAGTGCCGCCACGGCGCGCACGTCCGCCATGCGGCCCAGCTTGGCCGCAGCTTCAGCGGGAGACAGCGCCTCCAGCATCTCGACGATATCGGCAATATAGAGCCCGCGCTTCACGGGCCGGGGGCCGGCCATCACGCCGGCGAGCAGGTCGTTCACCATCCTTCAAACCTTTCGTCCGCACGACCCGGGCGGACGATGGCCAGCGAGAACTAGCCAGCGCCCTTGGGGCGTGCGGTCCTACTGGAACTGTCGCTTGACATGTCCTCGCTTCCTGAAACTTGCGCGGCACGATAGGCCGTGCGGGCGTCCCTCTGATCCCAAACGGGGCGAAGGTCAACCTCGATTGCGCATGGTTGCGACTGACGCCCGCCCCCACACGAAAATGGCCCCCGCGCGGTTGCGCGGAGGCCCTGCGGATCCGACCCGAATCAACCGGGCCGATCCTTCGTCACTGCACGGTGAAGTCGAAAATGCGCGCCGTCATCGCGCCCGACGAACCACCACCGGCCAGCGAGTAGATGAAACCGTACTCTCCGGGCTCCAGCGGTTGGCTGAGTTCGACCTTGTAGACGCCCGGACGCACCAGTTCATGACGGAACTCGATGCGATCCTTGTCCATCACGCCGGACTTGGCACCGGCGATGTTCATGCTGCCGACGCGCGCTTCACGGCGTCCGTCCTTGCGGGTCAAGCGAACCAGCGTCAATTCCGCCGGCGATGCCACCACGGTGTTGGTGCCGCTGGCCCATGCCCCGGCATCGCTGCCGTTCGATTCGGCCGAGAAGAAGTAGAAGCGCGGCTGGCGCGACACCGGCACGGCCGAGGTTTCCTTCTGGATCGCCGCCTTCACGCTCATCGAAGCGATGCCGCCGGTAAATGCATAGCCCAGAATGCCGCCGGTCTTCGCCTGGTTGGTGACGGTCGGCTCCATCCGCTTCATGTGCGGACCGCCCACGTCCTGAAGGGCATAGAGCCCGGCCGGGTGCGGAATGCGCGGATCGGGCGAATCCAGCGAAAGCTCCGCCTTCGCCTCATAGCGGTTGGCGATCATCGCCGCGATCACGGCGGACGAGACGCCTTGCTTGCGCAGCGAAATCATGTCGTCGGTCGAAAGATCGAAGTCCACCTTGTCGGCATTGATCTTGGCGACGATGGCGTCATCGCCCAGGCCAAGCTGGGTCAGTTGCAACGCATCCTGCTTGGTCAGCGGATGCGTGGCGGCAAGCACCGGCGTTGCGACCAGCATCAAGCCGGCCGCGATAGTCGCAGCAATTTTCATGTTTCCCCCTTGTTGCAAGCCCTTCGGCTTCCCGCCGCTCAATAAGGAGGCACCGTAATTGTCAACTTAACGGGATCCTACGTCTGCCCAGATTTCATGAATTTCATCGGCCTGGCTTACCGGAACAGGCATGAAAAAAGCCCCCGTGCGAACACGGGGGCTTTTTCTTGTCCGGTGACCCGACAGGCGGCGGGATCAGATCCCGGCGATCGCCTTGTCGACCAAGGCCTTGTCGGCATCGGCCGAGTGGTTGGCCTTGATCAGTTCGCCGGCAGCCAGAGCCGCAGCGGCGGCGGCCTTGCGGCGCAGGTCGGTGATCGTGGCCAGTTCCAGTGCCGAGATCTTCTCTTCCACCATCTTGTGACGGCGGGCGATCAGTTCGGTGGTGTCGGCCTCGGCCTTGGCGACGATCGCTTCGGCTTCATGCTGAGCGTGCTCGAGCATGGCGGCCGCGTCCTTTTCGGCGTTCGCGATCTTGTCGGCATATTCCTTGCGCAGGGCTTCCGCCTCTGCGCGCAGGGTCTTTGCCTCTTCGAGGTGCGCCTTGATCTGCGAGATCCGCGAATCCAGGCCGCCCGAGATCAGCTTGGGCACGCCCTTCCAGATCATGATCAAGATAAGCACCAGCATCGAAGTGCTGACGACGGCGACCGGCGGAGCGACGCCCAGCAGCGCGGGTTCCGCGTGCTCGACAGCCGTGTGCGCCTGGTTGCCGGCGGCTTCGTGAGCGCCGGTTGCGGCGCCCTGGTCGACGCCGGTTTCAGCACCCGTTGCGGCGACAGTGTTCTCAGCCATGAGCCAGGCTCTCCTTCACGGCGCTGCGCACGGCGGTCTCGTCCAGCGAGAGGCCGGCAACGCGGCTGACGATATCACGCGTGGCGTCGGCGGCAACGCTCTCGATCTCGGCAGCGGCCGAGCGGCGCGCCTCGTCGATGCGCTTTTCGGCGGCGGCCAGATCGGCGTCGATGCCGACCTGCGCGGCGTTCAGACGCTCTGCGGTGGCGGCACCGGCCTTGGCACGGGCCGAGGCGATGAGGCCCTGGGCCTCGGCGCGGTTCGCGTTTTCACGCGTGCGCCAGGCTTCCTCTTCCGCGTCTGCGCTTTCACGCAGCTTTTCGGCGGTAGCGAGGTCCTCGGCAATCTGCTTGTCGCGCGATGCGACGGTGTCCATCACCTTGGGCACCATGCCGCGTCCAACGACGACGAAGGTGATGGCGAAGAAGATCAGCATCCAGAAGATCTGGCTGGCGTAGTATTCGCCAAGCTGTGCGATCTGAGGCATGGGTCACCCTGTCCCGAGGTAGCGGATAGAAATCTTGCATCCGGTGGCCCGGCCGCGGCACCAAAGGGTTCGCGCGGCCGGATCGGATCAGTGCGCTATGCGATCAGGCGAAGATCAGCAGCGCGGCAACGACGAACGAGAGCAGGCCGAGAAGTTCGGCGCCCGCGAAGCCGATGAACAGACGGCCCTGCTGGGCGTCGGCAGCACCGGGATTGCGCAGCGCGCCTTCGAGGAACTTCGCGAAAACGTTACCCACGCCGATCGAGGCGAGACCACAACCGATAGCGGCGAGACCGGCACCAAGCAGCTTTGCAGCATCTGCTTCCATTACAAAAACTCCCTTTGGAAAAGTCTGATAAGAGACTGAAAATCAGTGAAGGTTCTCGGCGTCGTTCAAATAGACGCAGGTGAGAAGAGCGAAAACGTAGGCCTGGATACCGGCAACCAGCAGCTCAAGCGCGCAGATGCCGATCATCAGGATGAAGCTGGGCAGACCGGCGATGGCGAACAGGCCGAGGCCCGCGTTGCCGGAGCTGATCACGAAGCTCGAAAGCACTTCAAGAAGCACGTGGCCGGCCATCATCGCCACGAAGAGACGAAGGCCAAGGCTGAACGGACGCACGAGGAAGGAGATCAGCTCGACCACGAAGATCAGCGGGATCATCACTACCGGTGTACCGTGCGGCACGAACAGCGAGAAGAAGTGCAGCTTGTGCTTGGCAAAGCCCACGATGAGGACGATCGCGAACGAAAGCACCGCCAGAACACCGGTGGCCGAGAAATGGCTGGTGAACGTGAAGGCGTGCAGGCCCAGGACGCCGAGCGGCAGCAGGCCCAGGAAGTTCGCGAAGAGAATGAACATGAACAGCGAGAAGATGTACGGAACGTACTTCTTGCCGCCGGGGCCGACGTTCGCGGCCAGCATGCCGTCGATGAAGCCGGTGAAGGTTTCCACCGCCATCTGCCAACGGCCGGGCACCAGCTGGCGCTTCATGCCGCCAGCGACGAACACGATCAGCACGGCAGTCGCGATCGCCATCCACAGCGCGCTGTTGGTGAAGGCGATGTTGTATCCGGCAATGTTCCAATTCGCACCGGCCAGCGTTTCCAGCTGGAACTGGTGCATCGGATCGAGCTTAGCTTCGGCAGCCACGCGAATATCCCTGTCGCCAATGAACGACAGCGCCCTTATCCACCCCCCTTTGGGTCAATGCGGGCGCTGGTTCGAATTCCGTATGATATTCCTGAAGGCGACGAAGATTCCAAGGAACAGCATCACCATCAGACCCCAGGGCGATGTCCCGGCGAAGTGATCGATCACCCAGCCGATGAACAGGCCGCCGATGACCCCGCCGAGCAATTCGGCCAGGACGCGGTTACCGGCACGATATGCATCGTCGGTTTCCACGCCTGCGGTCGGCTTGTTGCGCTGCTCTTCACGATCGCGAAGGGCTTTCAGCCTTTCGTCGAGCCGTTCCAGGCGCGCATCCTCGCCAACGGGGTCCCGTGCAGGTGGCTCGTCGTTCATGTCAGGTCCTCCTCCATCAAAGGACGATTGACGCGTTCAACGGCTCCCTGCCGAGGGCGCCGCCCCCTTAGGGTGGGGCTTATCCCGAGTCAACCTTGGCCGGGCGCTGGCGGCGCCTCTTGTTCACACGCATTCCCGCGCAATAAGCCCTTGGCCCAAGTGCCCGCGCCAACACAGCATTCGCCAGGAAAAGGAAAAGCGCAAGGGCGATGCGCAGGCGGGACTTTCCCGGCCGAATGCGAATCACTGCTGTCAGAGGCCGGTCACAACCCTGTCGAACAGGTGAAAGACTGTTTCATCGGCGAGACGGCCGGCGTGATTATCCGCCCACCTCTCCACGGCACCGGCACACTGAACGAAAAGGCCGGCACCGCCTTTCAGCGATACCGGCCCGAAACCTTGCTCAATGTTCAATCCAGTGCCGTTCCCTTACGGGCAGCGCGGATCACGCTGCGGCGGGGCGCCGGTGCGGGTCTGCCACGAACCGTCGGGGGCCTGATACTTCTCCCCCGGGCTGGTCTGCGAGATCAGGCGGCACGCGGTCGCGAAGGCATATTCCTCGATCGTGCCCTTGCCAGCGGCCTTTTCGGTGTAGATCGCGCGGCGCTTGTTGTTGAGGTCGCGCACCATCGCCTGCACCGCGGCGGACTGGCTGCCGACGACGCCCAGGTAACCGTCGCGCTGTTCACCCACCTGCCCGGCGGAACGCGCGGCGGCATAGGCCGGATCGCGGGCTTCCTGCGCGCTGGCGGCACCTGCCCCCAGAACCAGGGCAACCGCGCCGATGAAAGCAACGGAACTGCTGAAACGGATCTTGGTCATCAGAATACGCCTTCGTTGTCCTTGATCGTCTTTTCCGCGTCTGCGGAAAGCTGATAGATCACTTCCTGACGGATGTTGACGTTAAGTTCGATCACGATCGGCTTGTCGGGCGCCGTAACCTGAATGCAGCCCGCCAGCATCGGGACGAAAACCGCCGCCATCGCCACGGCGCGAACGGCGCGCCTGCCGGACCGGGGGGCGAATTGCTGCGAAAACGGTTGGACGATAGAGGTCATCGCCGGGCTTGTCGCAGCCGGAACGCTTCCGGTCAATTGCGGGCCGATCATGGTTTTTTCTCGCTGTCTGAAGGCTGAATGGTGTTTTGCGCGGGACCAGCCGTGGCTTTTGCCGCCGCGGCGGCCTTGGCCTGGGCCGCAGCTTCCGCGCTGATCATCCGTGGATCCTTGAGGTAGGTGGCGTCGTAGAGCGACCGCATGTTGCCGAACAGGCTCATGAACGGCGCCTTGATATTGACGATGAAGTGGATCGGCAGCTTCGCCACCTGCCTGGTAATGAAGTTCTGCGACGCGCCCTCCCCCTGGCTCAGCCCGTCGAAGCTGATCCGCGTGAGGATATCGCCGGAGAGCGAACCGTCGAGGCCGATCTCCATCTGCCGGTAATCGACCGACTTCAGCGCCCCGAACGCGAAGTTGCCCATCGCCGACAGGTCCTTGTAAGTCAGCGCGCCGATATAGCTGACATTCCCGCCCGGCGGGCGGGAGCGCAGGTAGCCTTTGTCGATCCGGCCGCCATTCTCGTCGAACACCAGCGGCAGTTCGCCATCGAACACGCCGGTGGCGTTGATATTGCCCACTTCCAGATGCTGCACGAAAGTAGCGGCGTTCAGGCCCTTCACGGTCAGCTTGTAATACCGCGTTTCGGACGCACCGATGGTCATGGTCGCCGGTTCCAGCGTCAGCACGCCATCCATGAACGGCCACTGCGCCCCGTTGACGCGCAGCAGGTAGTTCGGTTCCATCTGGAACGAGAGCACGCCGTCGGTCACTTCGATGCCCGGGTTCAGCGAAGCGATCTTCAGCTTCTGATCCGGCGCGGTGACCATGCCCAGAAGGTCGGTGAAGACGACATCGCCCGAAAGGCCCTTCACCGGCCCGAACGGCGCGGCAAAGGCCAGCCCATCGGTGGAGAAGCGGCCATGGCTGGTCACCCTGTCCGCATTCCAGTCGATCCGGCCGGTGCCGCGCACGGTGCCTTCCAGATTGGAAACGATGCCCGTGAGCATTTGCGACAGTTCGCTGATCTGCACCTTGTTGTCGAACTGGATACCATCCACGGCCAGGTCGGCATGGCCTTTCGTGGCGTTGAGATCGTGCACGATATCGGCGCGCACCACGGCGCGGTCGCTGGTCGGTTCGCGCAGCGTCGCCTGCGCGGTGATCGCGCCGTTCTGCAATCGCAAGCTGGCATCGCGCGCGATCATCGGCTGGAAGCGCGGCACCTGCTGGCGATCGACCAGCGTGAAGTGCGCATCGTCTATGCCGAACACGCCCCCGGCATAGCGCCAGCGTCCGGCAGTCTGGTGCAGGTCCAGCGGAACGGCGGCCAGCATCACGTCGCCTTCATCGAAGGCGCCGCCAATCTCCTTGCCGATCGTGGCATCCAGGTGGGCGATGCGAAAGCGGGACGGCGCATCGGCCGCGCCCAGTTCCACCGCCACTGCCTTGGCCGTCAGCGCGCCGGACTTTCCGGGGAACTGCGCATAGCCCAGCGGACCGCTGGACACGCGGATGCGCGTGCCGCCCATGCGGCCCGTCAGGTCCAGCGCCGGAAGGCCCGCCGTGATCGAAAGGCCGCGCGCGTCGTTCGCGACGATCGTCCGCCCCTTGGCCGGACAGATCGAGAGTTGCCGCTTGTCGATCGTGACATTGGCCAGCGCCAGCCGATCGAACGCGATCGTGGTGCAGCGCGGCCAGAGCAGAACCCCGCCGTCCGCCGCCCAGCGCCCTTCGATGGGCAGCACCAGTCCATCCGTCCGGCCGCCCGGCAGCGCGCCGGAAAGCCGCGCTTCGCCCGCGAAAGTCATCGCGCCATCGGCCGACTGCGCCAGCGACAGGTGCGGCAGCGCCAGCCGCGAATCGCCGGCGCGGTATTCCGGCATCGTCACGCTCAACGCCAGGCGACCGTTCGCTGCAGTCTCCATCCGGCCGGAGACTTGCGGCAGCCCCTGCCCACCGCTCGCGAAATTGCCGGTAATCACCGGGCGGCCCTTGCCGGCCTTTGGCCCGAACACCGCCTGCACCCGCGACAGCGCGAGCAGCGAAGCGCCGCTGGTGCCGCGCCAGTTGCCGCGCGGCACCACCAGGCTCCAGCGGCCGGCATCGCGGCGCAGGATCACATTGGCGTTCAGCTTCGATCCGCGCGCTTCGCGGGCAAGCGCGGAACGGATGCCGTCGGCCAGCGGAGCGATCAACGTGCCCTCCCCGCTTTTCGCCAGATCGGCCAGTGTGCGATCGGCCACGGCGCCGGGGACGAGGCCGCTGCCGGTGGCGTCGCCATCGATGTCGATATTCACGAAACCGGGATCGGTGCGCACCTGCCCGTCGAAACCCAGCGCCGCCGCTGCGGCCTGCGGCGTCGCGATCCCGCGCGCGGCCAGCTTGTAGGTGGCGGTCAGCGCCCGCTTGCGGAACGTGAAGCGCCCCGATGCGGTGAGCCCGTCCACGCGATTTTCGGCCATCCGCGCCGCGCCGCCCTGAAGGCCCAGCCGGCCCTCCAGTCCGTCCAGCGTGCGGTCAGCCGTCAGATCCAGTTGCATCGCCGACCGGCCCGCACGCAATGCCTGCGACGGACAATCAAGCCCGTCCATCCGCAGCGGGCCGGTGAACATCGGCTTTTCGCCCTGCACCCGCAGCTTGCCGTAGAGCGTGGTGCGTCCCGCCGCGCAGCCCTGATAGGCCAGTTTCGGCGACACGGCCGCCAGCACGCCATCGAACCCGCCGCGCAAGCCGCCAGCCCCGTCGATCTTGGCGGCGATGCGGCCATAATCGCTCTCGATCAGCGCACGACCGTCAACCAGCGCCACGTCATAGTCGGGCAGCGGATGTTCCTTGTCCCCCCCACCCGATTCGAGCACTTTGTCCAGCGCGCCAAGGCTCAGCTTGCCGCCGTGCAGGCTGCCGTAGAGACGCGGCCGCACCAGCGTGATCCGGCCGATGCCGGGAATGCCCCAGGCCAGCCGCGTCGCCACGCGCACTTCCTCGATCGTCAAATCCGGCCGCTTCGGATCGCCGACCACCACGTTGCGGATGATCTCTTCCGAGGGGGAAATCTTCACGATCCTGTAGCGCGCGGGCAGGCCCAGCTTGTTCAGCTGATCGGCGATCAGATTGTCGGCAATGCGCTCCCGCATGAACCATCCCGCCCCCAGCGAGACGGCGAACAGGCCCAGCACGCCCAGCGCACTCGTCGCCGCCACGCGCCGACGGGCGCGCGAGGGACGGTCCGGCTCCGCCGGGGCTTCGGAATGGTCTTGCACCTCAGGCATTCAGATCGTTCACTTGCGCGCCCACGCCGGGAAAGGCAATTGTCCGTGACGCTTATGCCCGATCAGGACAGTCTCTTCGATGAACCGCCCGCGCGCAGCGCCGGAATTTCCGCGCCGGAGGCCGGCGCCGCGCGGCCGGAAACGGGCAACGATCCCAGCGGCCATCGCGCGCGGCTGCGCAAGCGGCTGATCGAAGGCGGGACGGAAGCTCTGGCAGATCATGAAGTGATCGAACTCCTGCTGATGCAGGCCGTTCCCCGGCGAGACATGAAACCGCTGGCCCGCAGCCTGATCCAGCGATTCGGATCGCTGGCGGCGGTATTGCAAACCGACCCGCGCACGCTGGCCGCCCACCCCGGCATGGGCGAGGCCACAGCCGCCGCGTTGCGGATCGTCACCGTCGCCGCCACCCGCCTTGCCCGTCAGCGCCTGCGCGAGATGCCGGTGATCGGTTCTTGGCAGGTGCTGGTGGACTACCTGCGGATAGACATGGCGCACCTGACGCGCGAACGCGTGCGCGTGCTCTATCTCAATGCCAAGAACATGCTCCTGCTGGACGAGATGGTGGGCGAAGGCTCGATAGACGAGGCCGCGATCCACCCGCGCGAGGTGATCCGCCGCGCGCTGGACCTAGGCGCCACCGGGCTGATCCTGGTGCACAACCACCCCTCCGGCTCCCCCGAACCCAGCCGCGCGGATATCGACATGACGCACCGCATCGCCGCCGCCGGGCGCATTCTTGGCGTGGAAGTTCACGATCACGTGGTGATCGGCTGCGAAGGCCATGTCAGCATGCGCGCGCAAGGCCTGATCTGATGTGCGTCGCCGCCGTCGCATGGCGCGCCCATCCCGACTGGCCGCTGGTCGTCGCCGGTAATCGCGACGAATTCCACGCCCGCGCCTCCGCCCCGCTGGCGCGCTGGGATGACGGTTCGGGCGTGATCGCCGGGCGCGACCTGGTCGGCCACGGCACATGGATGGGGCTGACCGAGGCGGGCCGCTTCGTCCTCGTCACCAATTACCGCGTGCCGGAAGGTGCCCAGCCGGGCCGCCCCTCACGCGGGGTACTCGTCACCGATCTGCTGCAAGGCCGCCCGCCGCAACCGGTGGAGGCGATGAACCCGTTCAACCTTGTCGAGATCGCGCACGGCAGCGCGCGCTTCCTCACCAATTACCCGCAGACCGATTCGCGTGGGCTGACGCCCGGAATTCACGGCCTGTCCAACGGCGGCTTCGATCTGCCCTGGCCCAAGACCCGCGCGGTGGAGCGGGCCGTGGCCGATTGGCTGGCGGCGGGAAGCGAAGACCTTTCGCCACTGTTGGACGCCCTGCGCGTGGAAAGGCCGGACCGCCGCACCGCCCGTGTCGAGGACGGCCCCGAACCGCGCTTCGCCCCGGTATTCATCCGCGACTTCGTCTACGGCACCCGGTGCAGCACCGTACTCGCCCTCCACCGGTCCGGCCGGGGCCGCATCGTCGAGCGCAGTTTCGCATCGGACGGCAGCGTGACCGGGGACGTATCGATCGATTTCGAATGGCCGCAGACTGCACTGCCCTGAAGCCCGTCGCCACCGCCCAAACCTGCCGCTTCCCCCTATAATGAAGGCAAATACCTTCCAATGGGGATGACCTTGACCGTTCAGGACGAAACCATCACGGCTGACGCCGCTTCTCTGGTCGATGGCGCCGTCGCGGCCACGCAGGCCTGCGACCTTATGCTGAATATGCTGGACGGCGGGCTGGATCATCCCGAGCTTTGGCCGCTGATCCCCTCGCTGGTTTCCGAAAACCCGCTGATCGCCGACGAACTGCGCGGCAGAGAGGCCCGCGAAACCCACCATACGATCCGCATCCGGCTGCAAGTATTGCTGGCGCTGTGCCTTGAGGATGCGGAAGCCACGCTTGCCGTGCTGCGGCCCTTGACGATCCATCACAGCCAGAACGTGCAGGTGCAAGGCGCCGCATTCCATGCCGAGGCGCGGATCGACCCGGAAAATCCGAAGTTCGCCCTGAACGGCAAAGTCTGCCTCGTGCCGTTCACCCAGCTAGACGTTTTGGAAAATACCACCCACCTTTGCTGCGCCAGCTGGTTGCCGACTTCGGCGGGAAATCTCACCTATGCACCCAGCGAAACGGTGTGGAACGGGCAGAGGGCCCAGGCCATCCGCGAAAGCGTGCTCGACGGGTCATACCGCCACTGCAACAAGCGCGCCTGCCCCGTCATTCAGAGCAACGACCTGAAGAAGACCGAGGACCTGGTTGCGCAACCGAAATGGCACGACATCCTCACGTCGCGCCAGACGGCAATGCCGCGCGGCCCGGAAACGGTGAACCTGGCCTACGACCGCACCTGCAATCTTTCCTGCCCGTCGTGCCGCACCGCCCGCTACGCGGCGGATGACGCCACGCGCGCGCGCTACCAGGACATGCAGGACAACCGGATCCTGCCGCTGCTGAAAAATGCCCGCTATGTCCATATCACCGGATCGGGCGATCCCTTTGCCAGCAAGAATTTTCGCCGGCTGATGGAACAGCTGGATGCGGACGACTATCCCGACCTGAAGTTCATCGTGATGACCAACGGGATGCTTTTCACCCCCCAGCAATGGGCGGCATTCCCCAGCCTGCACGGACGCGTGGCGTCGTTGCGCATCAGTCTGGACGCAGCCACCGGGCCGACCCACGAACTGCTGCGGCGCGGCGCGAAATGGTCGGTCATGCAGGAAAACCTGAAGTTCGCGGGCGAATTGAGAGCGGCCGGCCTCGTCTCCCATTTCACCATCCCCTTCACCGTACAGGCCGAAAACTATCGCGAGATGGGCGATGCGGTAGACCTTGCGCATGAAATCGGGGCGGATCACGTCTTCTTCGCGCGCATGACCAACTGGGGCACGTTCAGCGCCGAGGAATACGCACGCAAGGCCGTGTTCGTGCCAGGCCATCCCGAGTACGACGATTTCGTCCAATCCTGCCGCGACCCGCGCCTTCGCGATCCCATCGTACAGCCCTGCGACCTCAGCGAATTCTTTCACGCCTAGACCGCCGCGAAAGCTGCAGGTTTCGCGAGAAAGCGATCGTTAGTGTTTGGCGAATAACCAGGAACGATGAAAAACGTTCCTGGTCTTGCAAGATTCCTTGCTTCGATGGTGCTGATTGCCGGAATTTCCGGCTGCACTCGATTTCAACAGGAGGCGGGCGTCGGGCAGGTCAGGCTGACGCCCGCCTGTCCGCTGAAACACGCGCCTGCTGTGGCCGATTACGGAAAGGCAGGCGTACCGGGCGCCTATCAATTTGTCACACAGGACGCATCCGACAGCGACATGGCGGCTTTCCTGAAGGCAAGCCGTTCCGCCGGCTTCGATGTCATGCTGATGACCGTGAACATGAACGGCAAGGACACGGTGTTCGCAACCGGCCGCAAAGCTCTGAAAACCCAAGCTGAGGTCGATCATGAATTCGCCGTCGCCTGCGCGCTCGGTCGGGGGAAGATCTACCTTACCAATGCCCGCTACAACGAACCGGACCCTTCCGGGGCCGTGCGTGCCCGCTAAGTCCTGACCCTGAAGTGGTTTGCGAGTCATGGGCCTTAAGCGGTCAACTGGAAAACGCGGTAACCACTCAGCCATTGCCGCGCGGAATTTGTAACGGCTTGGCACAAGGTGACACCTCACGCATAAGGTGACACGTCGCCCCCACCAGCAGGATTTCCTCCCGCCGGCATGATCGGTTTTCCTTCGCCCCGCCTTTTCGTCGGCCTTGCCTTGCTGCTTGCCACTGGCTGCTCCACGCTTCCCCCGCCACGCGCCTATGTGACGTGTGGGGAGACGCTGCCGCCCGCGATCCAGACGTCCGCCAACGGCGCCTTTGCCTCCACGCGGCTGAAAGTGCTTACCTACAATATCGAGGGGCTCGGCTGGCCGGCACGCAGCGGCCGGGCGCGTTATCTGGAACAGATCGGCGAACGGCTTGCCGCCATGCGCGCCGACGGCACCGGGCCGGACATCGTGCTGTTCCAGGAAATGTTCAGCGATGCCGCCAAGCGGGCGGTGAAAAGCACCGGCTATCCGGCGATCTATTCCGGTCCGCGCCGCACCACGCGCGCCAAGGGTGCCACGCGCGACTATCTGCCGGGGCGATCCAGCCTGATGCGGGGGGAACTGGGCATCCATGTCTTCGGCAGCGGCCTTGCCATCGCCTCCCGCTATTCGATCATCGACTATGCCCGCACGCCCTACGGCCGACGGTCCTGCGCGGGTTTCGACTGCCTTTCGAACAAGGGCATCGCGCTGGCCCGCATCGAAATTCCCGGCGTCCCCTCGCTGATCGACGTCTACGACACGCACATGAATTCGCGCGGCGCCTCGGGCGCGCCCGCCCCGCGCAACCTTTCCGCGCACGACCGGCAGGCGCAGGAGGCATCGCGCTTCATCGACGAGACGCATGACGACGAGAACCCGCTGATCTTCGGTGGCGATTTCAACATGCGCCGGTCCGAGCCGCGCTGGGAGAATTTCACCCGCTACCAGGCGCTCGATCTGGTTCACCGGATCTGCATGACGCCGGCTTCCGGCTGCGACGTGAAGATGTCGTGGGACGGGGACGAGCCGTGGATGGACACGCAGGACCTGCAGTTCCTCTGGACCGGCGAAGACGTTCGCGTCCGCCCGGTGCGGGTGGAGGCGATGTTCGATGGCAGCCCGGGCAGCCCGATGCTGTCCGATCACGACGGCTTCATGGTGACGTACGAACTGCGCTGGAAAGCAGGGCTGACCCGCACGCCGGCCTGCGCGAAGATGGCGGGACGCAACCGGAAGCCACGTTTTCCTACGCCGCACGCGCCTGTCATAAGTTCGAAATGAGCCCGGTTTTCGCTTCGCTTTCGCTACCTTTCAGGACGTATCCGGAGTGGGGCATGGGCCCGGGGAGATTTTCGTTTCAGGACCGTGTCAACTGTGTCAACCAGAGTGTCACCTTAGCTGTCACCTTGCACCCCGATGCGGCATTTCGAAGCGGCCACGCCCCCTCGCCCACTGCCTTCCCCCTTGCCATTGGGCCCCTGCCCGCCTAGCGGCACCCGCGTCAGCCATAGGAGTCGAACATGGTCCCCCGCTACGCCCGCCCCGCGATGACCGCGATCTGGGAGCCCGAAGCCCGTTACCGCATCTGGTTCGAGATCGAGGCCCACGCCGCCGTGAAGATGGGCGAGATGGGCACCGTGCCCGCCAGCGCCGGCCAGGCCCTTTGGGACTGGTGGGCCACCAACCCGACGATCGACGTTGCCGCGATCGACGCGATCGAAGCCGTGACCAAGCACGACGTCATCGCCTTCCTCGACTGGGTGGCCCAGCAGGTCGGCCCCGAAGCGCGCTTCATGCACCAGGGCATGACCAGCTCCGACGTGCTGGACACCACGCTGAACGTGCAGCTGGTGAAGGCGGCCGACATCCTGCTGGAAGACCTTGATGCCCTGCTGGCCGCAATCAAGCGCCGCGCCGAAGAGCACAAGTACACCCCCACCATCGGCCGCAGCCACGGCATCCATGCCGAGCCGGTGACCTTCGGCCTGAAGATGGCCGAAGCCTATGCCGAATTCTCGCGCTGCAAGAAGCGCCTGATCGCCGCGCGTGAGGAAGTCGCCACTTGCGCGATCTCCGGCGCCGTGGGCACTTTCGCCAACGTCGATCCGGCGGTGGAACAGTACGTCGCCGACAAGATGGGCCTTGAGGTCGAGCCGGTCTCCACCCAGGTGATCCCGCGCGATCGCCATGCGATGTTCTTCGCGGTGCTGGGCGTGATCGCCAGCTCGATCGAGCGTCTGGCCATCGAAGTACGCCACCTGCAGCGCACCGAAGTTCTGGAGGCCGAGGAATACTTCTCGCCCGGCCAGAAGGGCTCGTCGGCGATGCCGCACAAGCGCAACCCGGTGCTGACCGAGAACCTGACCGGCCTGGCCCGCGTCGTCCGCTCGTCGGTGACGCCGGCGATGGAGAACGTGGCGCTCTGGCATGAGCGTGACATCTCGCACTCCTCGGTCGAACGCTTCATCGGCCCGGACGCGACGATCACGCTCGACTTCGCGCTGGCCCGCCTCACCGGCGTGGTCGACAAGCTGCTCGTCTATCCTGAGCGCATGCAGAAGAACCTCGACCGCATGGGCGGCCTCGTCCACTCGCAGCGCGTGCTGCTGGCGCTGACGCAGGCCGGCCTGACGCGCGACCAGTCGTACCGTCTGGTGCAGCGCAACGCGATGAAGGTGTGGGAATCGGACGGCCAGCTTTCGCTGCTGGAACTTCTCAAGGCCGATCCCGAAGTCACCGCCGCATTGCCCGCCGAAGTGATCGAGGAGAAGTTCAACCTCGATTACCACTTCAAGCAGGTCGACACGATCTTCGCGCGCGTTTTCGGGAACTAAGCTCCCAACCGACACTTCCCATGGCCGCCAATCGCGCTTAGCATCGCGCGCGATTGGCGGGACCTACTTGCAGAGCCACCTGCAGGAATTGCCGGAGGAAGCATGAATATCATCCGCACCGTGCTGTGGATTGCGATCACCGCGATCCTCGTCGCTTTCATCGCCATGAACTGGTCCAAGGTACCGGTGAACTTCTGGCCGCTAGACGACGGCAATTACATTCACTTCGAATGGCCGGTCGGCGTCGTCGCCCTGCTGTTCTTCGGCCTCGGCATGTTGCCCGTGTGGCTCTACCTGCGTGCGGTGCGCTGGCGGCTGAACCGCCGCATCGCCACGCTGGAGAACTCGCTGCGCGCCAGTTCCATGCCGTCGATGGCGGCACCCGCCCACGAAGCCGCCCCCGCCCCTACCCTCGATCCCACGCCGGAAGTCTGATCCCATGAACAACAATCCCGTCTACCTCGCCCTCGACCTGCCCCGCCTCGACGCTGCCGAGGCGCTGGCCCGCAAGGTCGCCGGGCATATCGGCGGGATCAAGCTGGGGCTGGAATTCTTCTGCGCCCACGGCCACCACGGCGTGCACGAACTGCACAAGCTGGGCCTGCCGATCTTCCTCGACCTGAAACTGCATGACATTCCGAACACCGTGGCCGGTGCGATGCAGGCGATCCACGTGCTGCAGCCCTCCATCGTCACCATCCACGCCGCCGGCGGTCGCGCGATGATGGAAGATGCCAAGGCCGCCGCGGGTGAGAACACCAAGGTCGTGGCGGTCACCGTGCTCACCAGCCTGGACGGGGACGATCTTGCCGCGATCGGCGTCCACGACGAGCCCCATGCGCAGGCCATGCGCCTTGCCGATCTGGCGCACTCCGCCGGGCTGGATGGCATCGTCTGCTCGGGCCACGAAGTCGGCGCGATCCACAGCCAGTGGAAGGACGGTTTCTTCGTCGTCCCCGGTCTGCGCCCGGACACCGCTGGAAATGGCGACCAGAAGCGCATCGTCACCCCGCGCCAGGCCCGCGACGACGGCGCCAGCGTGCTGGTGATCGGCCGCCCGATCAGCCGCGCCGAAGACCCGCTTGCCGCTGCCCGCGCGATCGAGGCCACGCTCTGACGCAAAGATGCGTCCAGAGCCAAGGCTGACGCGCCCTGGCTCCGTCTCTCCGTTCATCCCCCGGAAATGCACGGTTCAGCGCCGCGCAACCTCCGGGGAGGCAGACCGTTGTTCGGTCCTGATGAATGGAGAGTGCGACTATATGAAATCCCCCCGACTGCTCGCTGCTGCCGCGTTCACCGCGCTGGCGCTGGCTTCCGCCCCTGCCGCGATGGCGCAGCAGACCGTTCCCGCGATCGAGGCCGGGCATACGCTGCTGACCGTCAGCGCCGAAGGCTCCACCACCCGCACGCCGGACATGGCAAGCTATTCGGCCGGCGTCACCACGCAGGGCAAGACCGCCAGCGAAGCGATGGGCGCCAACTCGCAGGCCATGGCCCGCGTGATCGCCGCGCTGAAGAAGGCCGGCGTGGCGGACAAGGACATCCAGACCACCAACCTCAGCCTCAACCCCGTCTACGCCGAACCGAAGCGCCAGCCCGACGGCAGCTTCTCCGGCGAGCCGCGCGAGATCGTCGGCTATCAGGCCACCAACACCGTCAACGTGCGCCAGCGTAAATTGGCGGACACCGGCAAGGTGATCGACGCGCTGGTGACCGCCGGCGCCAACCAGGTCAACGGTCCGGACTTCACGCTTTCCGAACCCGCCGCCGCGCAGGACGAAGCGCGCACCGATGCGATCAAGACCGCCCGCGCCCGCGCCGACCTCTACGCCCGTGCCGCCGGCCTGCGCGTCGTGCGCATCGTCTCGATCAGCGAGAGCGGCGGCTTTGCCCCGATGCCGGTGATGTACGCACGCAAGGCCTCGATGGACATGGCGGCTGCCGCCCCGCCGGTTGCTGCCGGTGAACTGCAGATGTCGGTGAACGTCACCGTCCAGTTCGAACTGGCTCAGTAAGAACGAAAAATCGAATCACGCGGAGGCGTGGACCAAGGCCAGGGCCGCAACGGGCTTCGCCGAAAGCACGCCTGCTTTGCGCCTCCGCGTCTCCGCGTGATTCTCTAAAATCCGAGGGCGTTCGCCCGCAGGGCTCAATCCAGCATCATGTCCTGAGACTGGATGTTGTAGCCCACCAGCGCCATGTGCCCGCCATCGGCCTTGCGATAGACGAACTGCTCCACGCCCGAACCGTGCTCGAAGACGGTCTGCATCGTCAAAGTGACGAAAGTGCCGCCAGTGGTGGCATTGGCGTTCCAGCCCACTTGCTGGCTTGAGCGCACTTTGCCCAGCTTGCGATGAACCGCGTCTATCAGTTTGGCGAACTGCGGTTGCTGCGTGGCGCTGCGGAACTGCGGATCGGCGTCGTTCCAGATCTCCTGCGTGCGCCCCGCGTCCAGCGCGCGATGGAACTTGGCCACTTCCACGCCCGCATCCGCGAACGACTCCTTCATGCCGCAGCCCGCCAGCATTGCAGCCGCGGCAAATGGCATTAGATAGCGCCCAAATCGCTTCATCATCGGTCCCCTAGGCTTCGGGGGCGCAATCTAGGCCAGAAACACGACATGCCAACAGCGGCGATCAAGATCTGCGGGATAAGCACTCCGGACGCGCTGGAAGCCGCCATTCGCGCGCGCGCCGATCACGCCGGCTTCGTGTTCTTCCCCAAGAGCCCGCGCAACGTCACTCCGGCAGAGGCCGCGCTGCTGGCTGCACGCGCCGAAGGCCGCATCGGCCGCGTCGGCCTGTTCGTCGATGCCGATGACGCGACGATTGCCGAGGCCATGTCCAGCGCCCGGCTGGACGCCTTCCAGCTTCACGGCAGCGAAAGCCCCGAGCGTGCCGCCCAATTGCGCGCGCGTTACGGCGTGGCCGTGTGGAAGGCACTGTCCGTCGCTACGGCGGAAGACGCCGCCAAGGCTGCCCTTTATGCCGGCGCGGTCGATCTGGTGTTGTTCGACGCCAAGACGCCCAAGGGCACGCTGCCGGGCGGCATGGGACTCAGCTTCGACTGGAAGCTGGTGGCCAACTGGAAAGGCCCCGTCGCCTGGGGCCTTGCGGGCGGCCTTACACCCGACAATGTGGCAGAAGCCGTGCGACGGACCGGCACCCCGCTGGTGGACACGTCCTCAGGCGTGGAAAGCGCCCCCGGGGTGAAGGATCTGGACCGGATCGACGCCTTCGTCCGCGCCGTCCGCAGCGCCTGAAAGCAATACCATCGACCCAAACGAGAAAGGGCGACCCCCTCATGGGCCGCCCTTCCCTGGCTTACGCTCGCAAAGGAGCGATTCCGTTCAGTTGCCTCCGGCCCGACGCCTCGGTGGCGAATTCGGGCCGGAAGCAGCCAAATCAGAACTTCACGCCAACGCCAACCAGGCCGACGTCCGCGTCGGGGGTGTTGTCGCCAACGAGAAGGTGCTTGTACTCAGCCTTGGCGTAGAAGCGGTCGTTGAGGCCCTGCTCAACGCCACCGCCGACAGCAACGGCGCTGTTGCCGTACTTGCTGAACTTCGACTGCCAGGTCGAGTTGGCATAGAGCTTGGTGGTCGGGGTGACCTTGTAGCCAACGCGGCCACCGGCGCCCCACGAAACGCGGGTGTCGCTGGTCAGCACCTTGTCGGCCGAACCTTCGACGCCTGCGAAGAACTTGTTGCCCAGGTCGTAGTCGTAACCGACCGCGACGCCTGCAATTGCTTCGCTGTCGCTGCCGTCCCAGATGATGCCGGTGCGGGCTTCGACGCGCGCTTCGTTGGCAAGGGCGGGGGTGGCGACGGCCGCAGCGACTGCGGCGAGCGAAACGAGTGCGATACGCATGTTTTTTCTCCAGTATTTTCCCCGGCCCTCACCGGGGACCCGCCCGCTGCGCCTCCTTTCCTTTCGCTCAGATGAACAAAATAATTCATTATTACCCCAAACCGTCATGAAACTGCCACTTACAGACACTATATTGCCATTAACGTTTGTATGATTGCGTAATTTGCAATTGAAAACCAACCGGTCGTCCCCATGCAGGCCTTTATCGGCAAAGGCGCTGGACTTGGCCGCCCCGCTCTGCCAATCGCCCCGATCATGACCACGCACGCGCCTGTGAACAGCTTCCGCGCCATGCCCGACGAGACCGGCCACTTTGGCCAGTTCGGCGGTCGCTACGTCGCCGAAACGCTGATGCCGCTGATCCTCGATCTGGAAAAGGAATACCGCAAGGCGCAGCAGGACCCCGCGTTCTGGGCGGAATTCGATGCGCTGATGAAGGACTTCGTCGGCCGCCCCAGCCCGCTCTACTACGCGCCGCGCATCACCGACTATTTCCGGGCACAGGCGCCTGCGGGCAAAGGCCCGAAGATCTACTTCAAGCGCGAAGAGCTGAACCACACCGGCGCGCACAAGATCAACAACTGCATCGGCCAGATCCTGCTGGCCATCCGCATGGGCAAGACCAAAATCATCGCCGAGACCGGTGCTGGCCAGCACGGCGTCGCCACCGCCACGGTCGCCGCCCGCTTCGGCCTGCCCTGCAAGATCTTCATGGGCGCCAAGGATATCGAACGGCAGAAGCCCAACGTGTTCCGCATGAAGCTGCTGGGCGCCGAAGTCGTCTCCTGCGACAGCGGATCGCAGTCCCTGAAGGACTCGATGAACGACGCGCTGCGCTATTGGGTCGCGAACGTCCACGATACCTTCTACATCATCGGCACCGCCGCCGGCCCGCACCCCTATCCGGAACTGGTGCGCGACTTCCAGTCGATCATCGGCAAAGAAACGCGCGAACAGATGCTGGAGAAGGAAGGCCGCCTGCCCGACATGCTGGTGGCGGCCGTGGGCGGCGGATCGAACGCGATCGGCCTGTTCCACCCCTTCCTCGACGATCCCGAAGTCCAGATGACCGGCATCGAGGCTGCGGGCCACGGCATCGATACCGACAAGCACGCCGCGTCGCTCACCGGCGGCAAGCCCGGCGTGCTCCACGGCAACAAGACCTACCTGCTGCAGGACGAGGACGGCCAGATTACCGAGGCACACTCGATCTCGGCCGGTCTCGACTACCCGGGCCTCGGGCCGGAGCACTCGTGGTTGCATGAGAGCGGCCGCGTGAACTACGTGCCGATCACCGATACGCAGGCCCTGGAAGCGTTCCAGCTGTGCTGTGAGCTTGAGGGCATCATCCCCGCGCTCGAAAGCTCGCATGCGCTGGCCGCGCTGCCGCAGCTGACGGCCGAGATGGACGAGGACAAGCTGCTCGTCGTCAACGTCTCCGGACGCGGCGACAAGGACATCTTCACCGTCGCCGAAGCACTGGGCGTGGAGCTTTGACGCAGGCCGCACAGGGGTAGTGAACGGACATATGTGGGCAGCAAAGCCAGCCGCGATTATCGCCTGCCTGACCTTGCTGCTGTACATTCCGGTGTGGCTTGCGGTCGGAGCATTGCTTTATCCCCGTACCCATCCCGACTATTGGGCCTGGGCCGTCCCAGGCCACATTCTTCCGATCTCGGCCATAATCGCATCATTGATCGTCGCTTTGACGCACTGGATTAAGAACCACCGATGACCCGCTTCGAAACTGCCTTTTCCAAAGGCCCCGCGCTCGTCTGCTTCATCACCGGGGGTGACGGCGACACTGCCGCCAATCTCGACGCGCTGGTTGCAGGCGGTGCCGACGTGATCGAACTCGGCATGCCCTTCACCGATCCGATGGCCGACGGCCCGGCGATCCAGGAAGCCAACATCCGCAGCCTCGACGCGGGCACCAGAACCGCTGACATCTTCCGGATCGCCAGCGAGTTCCGCGCCCGTCACGCGGACGTGCCGCTGGTGCTGATGGGCTACGCCAACCCGATGATCGCGCGCGGTGCCGACTGGTTCGCGGACGAATGCGCAAAGGCCGGCGTAGACGGCGTGATCTGCGTGGATATCCCGCCGGAGGAAGATGCCGAACTCGGCCCGGCCCTGCGCGAAAAGAGCGTTTCACTGATCCGCCTTGCCACGCCGACGACCGACGCCGCGCGGCTTCCCGCCGTGCTCGAAGGCTCTTCGGGCTTTCTCTATTACGTATCGGTGGCAGGCGTCACCGGCATGCAGCAGGCGGCGCAGGGTTCGATCGAGGATGCCGTGGCGAAGCTCAAGGCCGCCAGTTCGATCCCCGTTGCAGTGGGCTTCGGCGTGCGCACGCCCGAACAGGCCAGCGCGATCGCCAAGGTGGCGGACGGTGTGGTCGTCGGCTCGGCACTCGTCGATCTGGTCAAGCAGCACGGCATCGATGCGCCGGCCCATCTGCGCGAACTGACGGCCGCGCTGGCCGAAGCGGTTCACACCGCGCGCTGATCTCTCCCAAAATTCGTCATTGCGCAACGCGTGACGACGCAGCAATCCCATGCATCGCGGCAGCCGACACGGCTTGCCGCGATGTGCTTTTCCGGACGGATGCCATGAAAGACTTCGCCGTTTCCGAAGACCCGCGCGTCCAGGCGCAGCTTGACCGGCTGGCGGCGCTCTCTATCCCGCAGGGGCGACTTGGGCTGGAGACGATCCTTGCCCTGCTCGACCGTCTGGGCAACCCGCAAAAGCGCCTGCCGCCCACCTTCCACGTCGCCGGCACCAACGGCAAGGGATCGACCTGTACCTACTTGCGCTTCATGCTGGAGGCGCAAGGACTGAAGGTGCATTCGGCCACGAAACCGCATCTGGTGCGCTACAACGAACGCATCCGCCTGGGCGGCAAGCTGATCTCGGACCAGATGCTGGCAGACCTGCTGGGCGAAGTGCTGGACGCGGGCGAGGATCTTGGCCCCAGCTTCTTCGAAGTGACGACGGCAGCCATCTTCCTGGCCTTCGCGCGTGAGCCTGCGGATGCCTGCGTGATCGAAGTGGGCCTGGGCGGCCGCCTCGATGCCACCAACGTGCTCGAACACCCGGCCGCCTGCGGCATCGTCACGCTCGGCATCGATCACGAAGCATTCCTGCTGCGCCCGGAGGAAGGCGCGCCGGAAGAACCGCTGGCCCGCATCGCGTTCGAAAAGGCCGGCATCGTCCGCAGTCCGGCACCAGTCGTCACACTGGCCTATCCGCAAAGCGCCGAACTCGAAATCGAACGTGCTGCCATGGTTGCCGGTGCGTCGCTGCACATGCGCGGGCGCGATTGGGACGCAGCCGTGGGTGACGTGATCGAATATTCGGACCGCCATGGCGAACTGACGCTGCCGCTGCCCACGCTGCCGGGCACGCATCAGGCGGAGAACGCCGCGCTGGCCGTCGCCATCCTGCGCCATCAGGACCGGGTTGCTGTTTCGCCGGAGGCCATGGCCGAAGGCATCGCCGCCGCCCGCTGGCCCGCACGCCTACAGCACTTATCGCAGGGACCGCTGACGCAGCACGCCGGCACGCGCGAGGTGTGGCTGGACGGCGGCCACAATCCCGACGCCGGGCTGGCCATCGCCCGCCATTTCGAAGGACAGCGCCTGCACCTCGTCATCGGTATGCTGGCGAACAAGGATCCCCGCGCACTGACCGCTCCGCTGGCCCAGAGCATCGCCAGCATTCGCGCGGTGCCGGTTCCGGGCCATGACTGCCACGACCCGGAAAGCTTCGGCCCCACTGCCCTTGCAGCGGACAGCGTGGTGGACGCCCTTGCGGCCCTGCCCGACGATGGCCTGCCGGTGCTGATCGCCGGGTCGCTCTACCTTTCCGGCGTCGTGCTCAAGGCCAACGCGGAAATTCCCGACTAGAGCGGCGCATCCGGCCGCGCAAACGGCCGATGATCCTGTTTTACAGGCTTTTTCGAGTAGCGAGTCAGCGTTCTAGCTTGTCAGCCTGCCGAACGGCAGCAGCTTCAGCGCCAGCGCGGCAGCGGCCTTTCCGTCATTGGCGCGTAGCGCGGGCAGAATGGCCAGGGCCGCCCGCTTCAGGATGGCATCCAGCGGAGACGCCGCCTGCGCCGTCGCGGCCGCCTCTGCAAACTTACGGCTCTGCGCGATGGAACCGTGGTCGCTGCGAATTTGCAGCAAGGCCGCAAGACCGGGATAGAACGCCTGATTGCCGCCAAGGTCTACCGCACGCGTCATTGCCGCCAATCCCTGGTCCTTGCGCGCGCCCAGTGCCGTGCGGGCCAGAAAGCCGCCCAGTTCGTCCACCGCGCCAAGGTGCCAGGCCGCGATCGCCATCTGCACTTCGGGATCGCGGGGATTTTGGGCCTGAAGGCGCTGGAACACATCCAGCGAGGCTTTCACATCCGTCCGGCTATGCAGCAGCTTTCCGCGATAGCCGATGGCGACGCCGCGCTGGAGTGCGGCCTCGCGGTCTCCCGGCCGCGCGGCGAGAGCACGGTCCGCATTGGCGATGGCCTGCCCGATCAGTTGCAGGGCCTTGGCCTTGTCATCCGTCTTGAATGCCGCCGTCGTCAGCATGTCGCGCGGTGTTTCCGCAAGGGCAGATAACGGCGCCATGGCGACCAAGCCGCCAGCGGCAATGGCGGCGACGCTGCGGGTGTTCGCCATGGCAAGGAAGACGGTCTTCAACAGCATCGTTCCGGTATCTCCCCAAAGCAAAGTCCGCGTCCCAGCCAACGGCCGAATTCCCGGCAAGTTCCCCTGCCGGCGAACGCATCGATCAGTTCGCGGCCTCCGCCTCAAGCTCCGCAACGTCCTCCCCCGCCGTGCCCATGGCTTGATCGACCAACCCGGTGCGGCACATCCACCAGAACAGCACCATGCCCGGCAGCGAGGCAACGGTAGTGAGCAGGTAGAAGTTCACGTAGCCCATGGCCTCTATCAACGTGCCTGCCGTGGTGCCGGTAAGGGTGCGCCCGATCACACTCGCCGCCGCCGAAATCAGCGCGTACTGCGCGGCGGTGTAGCGAAGGTCGCAAAGCGCGGAGAAGTAGGCGACGATCACCACGCCACCGTAGCCCGAAGCGATGTTCTCGAAAGCGATCGCACCGGCCATCCCCCAGTTGCTGTGGCCCGCCGCTGCCAGCGCAGCAAAGCTCAGGTTGGAAACACCCATCAGGATCAGCGAAAGCATGACCGAGCGCTTGAGCCCCATCTTCGCAAAGGCCACGCCGCCGATGAACACGCCGATGAAATAAGCCCAGAAGCCAAGGCCGACGTCGTAGAAGGCGATCTCGTCATTGGAGAACTTCAGATCGTCGAACAGCAGGCGGAACGTCAGGTTCGCCAGCGTATCGCCGATCTTGTGGACGAAGATGAACGTCAGCACCAGCCACGCGCCGTTGCGACGGAAGAATTCCCCGAAAGGCCCGGCGATGGAGTTCCACACTTCCACCACGCCACGCTTTTCGACCACCACCTTGCGGCGTTCAGGCTCACCCAGGAGAGCCGCCGTCAACATGGCGGGCAGCGCGAAGAAGGCACAGGCCGCGTAACCCACGCTCCACCCGTGGCGGGCGGCAAGCACCAGTGCCAGCGCACCGGCGCCGGCCGAACCGATGCGCCAGCCGTACTGGCTCATGCCCGATCCGGTGCCCAACTGGTATGGCTTCAGCGTTTCGATACGATAAGCATCGATCACGATGTCGAAGCTGGCGCCCGCCGCGCCCACCAGCACGGCGGCAATCACGGTCGCGCCGATGTCGGCGGCGGGATTGACGAAGGCCAGGTTCAGCACCGCCGCGATCACCAACAGGCCGCAGACCATCATCCACGAAACGCGCTGCCCCATCTTGCCGATCACCGGCAGGCGCACGCCATCGATGATCCAGGCCCAGAAGATTTTGAGGTTGTAGACCAGAAAGGCCAGCGTGAAGGCGGTGACGGTCTTCTTGTCGATCCCGTCCTGCGCCAGGCGCGTGGTCAGCGTGGCACCGATCATCGCATAGGGAAATCCGGAGGATAGCCCCAGCGCGAAAGCGGCCAGCGATTCTTTCTCGAAATAGGGTTTTACCGCATCCCAGACGCCGCGACGTTGTTCGATGCTATGGGCGTCCACGCAGTGATCTCCAGTTTCGACACGCGAATAAGCTGATTTGCCGCACCCTAACGCGGCCTTGGCGCAAGGGAAGGCTGGATGAAGCGACGATCAACAGGTATGGGCGGGCAAATGTCCAAACCTCCTTTTAAATCCGGCGGCCCGAAGCGTGGCGGCGGCGGCTCGCGCGATGGCTCCTTCCGGGACGGGCCGCGCAGTGGTGGCTCCCGCGGTAACAACCAGCGCAGCGATGCCCCGCGCGGTCGTGGCGATGGCCGGCGCAGCGAAGATTCCGGCAACGCCCGTCGCGACGACAGGCCCACTTATTCAAGCGGTTCGCGAAAGCCCGATGGCGGCAAGTCCTTCGGCAGCCGGCCCTATGGCGAACGGAAATCCGACGCCTATCGCAACGACGAGCGCCCTCGTGGCGACCGCAATCGTGACGAGCGCAGCGGCGGTCACCGTGACGACCGGCGCGATGATCGGCGCGACGGGCAACGCGGTGACCGGCCCGCATACGGCCGAGGCCCGCGCAAGGCCGATGACGGCAAACCCTTCGGCGGCCGCCCTTATGGCGAGCGGAAATCCGGCGAATATCGCAGCGATGACCGCCCCCGGGGCGACCGCAATCGCGACGAACGCAGCGGCAGCCAACGTGATGGCCACCGTGATGGACAGCGCGACAATCGGCGCGATGATCGGCGCAGCGACGGGCCTACGTACAGCCGTGGCCCGCGCAACAAGGCCGAGGATGGCAGATCCTTCGGCAGCCGGCCCTATGCCGGCCGGTCGGAACGTGATGGCAGCGCCTTCCCCCGCAACGACCGCTTCCGTGACGAGCGCCCTTCCAGCGAACGTCGCCATGAAGAACGTCGCCCTCGGCCCGTCCGCACGGCGCCACGCGCTGCCGCGCCCACGGCCAAGACGGCGGGAATGCCGGTGCGCGAAGGCGAACGCATCGCCAAGCTGCTGGCCCGTGCCGGTGTCGCCAGTCGCCGCGAGGCGGAACGCCTGATCATCGAAGGCCGCGTGCGGCTGGGCGAAGATCTGATCGAAACGCCCTCCACCGTGTTGCCCAACCTGCGCGGTGTGACGGTCGACGGCAATCCGGTGCGGGAGGCGGAGGAAACCCGTCTCTTCATCTTCCACAAGCCGTCGGGCCTGATCACGGCCGAGCGTGACCCGATGGGCCGCCCGACGATCTACACCGCACTCGACAACGCCCTGCCCGATGGCGCCGGCCGGGTGATGCCGATCGGCCGCCTCGACCTCAATACCGAAGGCCTGCTGCTGCTGACCAACGACGGTGAGTTCAAGCGCCAGCTGGAACTGCCCGCCACCGGCGTGCCGCGCACCTACCGCGCGCGCACCTTCGGCGACATCACGCAGAGCCAGCTGGAAGACCTGATCGAGGGAATCGAGATCGATGGCGTGATCTATGGCAAGATCGACGCCAACATGGAGCGCCGCACCGGGCGCAACCAGTGGATCGAAATGACCCTGACCGAAGGCAAGAACCGCGAAGTGCGCCGCGTGCTTGAGCATCTGGGCCTGCAGGTCAGCCGTCTGATCCGCATTTCCTACGGCCCGTTCCGCCTGCTTGACCTGCCCAAGGGGCTGGTCGTCGAAGTCAGCGAGCGTGAGTTGGAGAACTTCCGCCGCACGCTGGCCCAGAACAGCGCGAAAGCCGCGCCGAAGGACGGGCCAAAGGATGGAGGCGAGGCATGAAGCCCGCCAATGTGCGGACCGGCCTGCGCATCGTCGCAGGCGAATGGCGCGGCCGCAAGCTGGCAACGCCGGAGGGCGACACCACGCGCCCAACGGCCGACCGCACGCGTGAGACGCTGTTCTCCATGCTGGCGAGCCGCCTTGGCACGTTCGAAGGGCTGAAAGTGGCCGATCTCTTCGCGGGATCGGGCGCGCTCGGGCTTGAGGCGCTGTCACGCGGCGCCGCGCACTGCCTGTTCGTAGATCAGGATCCCGGCGCGATCCGGGCGATCCGCACCAATATCGCCAACTTGCACGCGCAAGCGCAGAGCGACGTGCGTGCCGGGTCCGTCCTCTCGCTGGGCGCAGCGAAGGACACGCTGGACCTTGTCCTGCTGGATCCGCCTTACGACACCGGCGCGGGGGCGGTTGCGGTGGACAAGCTGAACCGGCTGGGCTGGATCGGTGACCAGACGTGGATCAGCCTCGAAACCGGGCGCGACGAGAATGTGTCGATCCGCGGCTTCGAGGTCGAATCCACGCGTGACGTCGGCAAGGCGCGGCTGCACATACTGCGCCGCACCCCCGACTGACCGCCGTTACTCTTGCGACAGAAGACTACTTCTTCTTGTGGCCGGATGACTTCTTGGTCGCAGCCTTGTGCGTCATCCCGATCTGGCTGGGATTGATGCAGCTGTCCTTCACCGTCGAAGAACAGACCTTGTAGGTCTGGCCATCGATGGAAACCTCGGTCGGTCGGCCACGGCTGTCACGCGCCGTTACGTCAGCCTTCTGCGGCGCGGCGTCCTGGGCGATGGCGATGGCTCCAAGCGGGGCCACGACGGCGGCGGCAGCAAGTATAAGCAAGTAGCGGGACATCCGGATTTCTCCATCTGATGAGACGAACCCCGCCCGGTGAAATACACCGGGCGGGGTTCGGTTCCAACTATACTTTTCCAACCATGCTTTTTGGGGCCAGTCAGACGCCGCCGCGATTGCGGCAATTGTCCGTCACCGTCTTGCTGCATTTCGGATAGGTCTTGTTCATGGCCGTTGCCGGCGGCGGCGTCAGCGCGCCCTTGTAGGGGCCGCCCTGATAGTTTTCGTCCGCGGGCATGGCCGGTGGCACCGACTGTGCCGCCATCTTGGGATCGGGCACGCCGGTGGTGGGCATCCCCTCACCCGGAGGGTTCGCCTGCGCCGCCGGTGTCGTGGGCTTCTGCCCATTAAGCTGCTGGGCCACTGCGTTCCACGCGACCTGCTGCTGTTCCGGGCTCATCTTGTAGATCTGGCCGCGCTGGTCCGGCGTCAGCGCCCAATAGCCGCGCTGCTGCTCTCCCGTAAGGTTCCAGAAGTAAGCCTTGTATTCCGGAGTCCACGAATCGTAGTCGGCCTTCATGTCGGCCGGCCAGGAATCGTAAGTGGCCTTCTGATCGGCCGTCATGGCCCCGGAATCGGACGGCGCGGCCGGCGACGGTGGCGCTTCCGGGGCGGGGTCGGTATCTCCCATAGTGCTCTGGGCAAGGATCGGGCCGGAAAGTGCCGCCAGCGAAAGCGCTGCGACGCCGGCCAGAAGTTTCGTAACCATGGCATCTCTCTCCATGTTTATCGCTATGCGAAATCGACGCCCGGCCCCGGGGATTGTTCCGGCGATGCGACGAAGCGACCTTGCGCCACGACGCCCCGTTCCCTAGATGTTCACGGGTGAACGATCTGCAATCCTCCCAGCCTGACGCCTCTTCCGACCCCTTGATCGAGGGGCTGAACCCGCCCCAGCGGGAGGCGGTGCTGACCACGGAAGGCCCGGTGCTGATGCTGGCAGGCGCAGGCACCGGAAAGACCGCGGCGTTGACGCGCAGGCTGGCGCACCTCGTCCGCAGCCGGCTTGCCTGGCCGAGCGAGATCCTCTGCGTCACCTTCACCAACAAGGCCGCGCGCGAAATGCGCGAACGTGTGGGGCACCTGATCGGCCCTGCCGTTGAAGGGATGCCTTGGCTTGGCACCTTCCATGCGATCGCCGCGAAGATGCTGCGCCGCCATGCCGAACTGGTGGGGCTGCAACCGAACTTCACGATCATCGATACCGACGATCAGCTTCGCGTCCTGAAGCAACTCATCCAGGCCGAGGGGCTGGACGAAAAGCGCTGGCCCGCCCGCCAACTGGCCGGCTGCATCGATCGCTGGAAGAATCGCGGCCTCAACCCCGCCGACCTCGATGCCGGGGAAAGCGAAGCCTATGCCAACGGGCGGGGGCAGAAGTTCTACCAGCTCTATCAGGATCGCCTGAAGACGCTGAACGCCTGCGATTTCGGCGATCTGCTGCTCCACATGCTCAACATCCTGCGCACCAATCGCGATGTGCTGCAGCAGTATCAGCAGCGCTTCAAATACGTGATGGTGGACGAATATCAGGACACCAACCAGGTTCAGTACCTCTGGCTGCGACTGATCGCGCAGGAGCGCAAGAACATCTGCGTGGTGGGCGACGATGACCAGTCGATCTACTCCTGGCGCGGCGCCGAAGTGGCCAATATCCTGAAGTTTGAAAAGGATTTCCCGGGCGCCAAGGTGATCCGGCTGGAGCAGAACTATCGCTCCACCCCGCAGATCCTGGCCGCCGCCTCGGGCCTGATCGGCGAGAATACGCAGCGCCTGGGCAAGACCCTGTGGACCGAGCGCCACCCCGGTGAGAAGGTGCGCGTGATCGGCGTGTGGGACGCGCCCGAGGAAGCACGCCGCGTGGGCGACGAGATCGAGCGACTGGAGCGCGAAGGCGCACCGCTCGACCAGATCGCCATCCTCGTGCGCGCGCAGTACCAGACGCGCGAGTTCGAAGACCGCTTCATCTCCATCGGCATGAAGTACCGCATCGTCGGCGGCTTCCGCTTCTATGAGCGCGCCGAAATCCGCGACGCCCTCGCCTATCTGCGCGTGATCGCACAACCTGCGGACGACCTTGCTTTCGAGCGGATCTACAACGCGCCCAAGCGCGGCCTTGGCGCCAAGGCGCTGGAAGCGCTGCACACGCTCGCGCGGCGCCGGGGCATTCCGCTCGCCATGGCCGCGATCGAGATTGCCGATACCGACGAACTGCCCGCCCGCGCACGCAACACCTTCCTCTCGCTGATGCGCGATTTCGCGCGCTGGCGCGACCTGTCGGGCACCGAAAATCCGGCCGATCTGATGCGCACCGTGCTGGATGAAAGCGGCTATACCGACGCGTTGCAGGCCGAAAAGACGCCCGAAGCTGCCGGTCGCCTCGAAAACCTGGTCGAACTCGCGCGCGCCATGGAGGAATATGAAAGCCTCGGCGATTTCCTCGAACACGTCAGTCTCGTCATGGACAACGATGCTGCTGCGGACGAGGAAAAGGTCACCATCATGACCATGCACGCGGCCAAGGGGCTGGAGTTCGACAACGTGTTCCTGCCGGGTTGGGAGGAAGGCGTGTTCCCCTCTCAGCGGGCGATGGACGAAGGCGGACTTGCCAGCCTGGAGGAAGAGCGCCGCCTCGCTTACGTCGCCATTACCCGCGCGCGGCGCAAGTGCACGATCCTTCATGCCGCCAACCGCCGCATCTATGGCCAATGGACCAGTTCGATACCTTCGCGCTTCATTGCGGAACTGCCGGAAGATCACGTGGATGCGGAAACCACGCTGTCGGGCGGCGCCTCGCTCTGGCGGGCGCAATGGACCGAAATGGCGGATCCCTTTGCCGAAGTCGCCCGCGCGCAGCCGGCGCGGACCTTGACGCGCGGCCCGGGGTGGCAGCGCGCAGCGGCGCAGGAATACGATCCCAAACCGCGCCGCATCGCCGAATCGACACGCAGCGCCGCCAGCTTCGCAGCGAAGCCGCGCACCGATATCGAGATCGGCGCCCGCGTCTTTCATGAAAAATTCGGCTACGGCAAAGTCACCGGGCAGGAAGGCAACAAGCTGGAGATCGAGTTCGAACAGGCCGGCGCCAAGCGCGTGCTGGACAGTTTCGTGAAGCCCGCCAGCGAAGTCTGAGCCGATTCTGGATCAGGCGTTCAGATCAAACCGGGCACCAGTCGCGAACGGACTTTCGCCGCATAGTCGCGATAGTCGGGATCTTTGTTGAGGATTTTCTCCTCCTCTTCCGTGCGCATCCACAGCAGGATCCAGGTCACGGCATAGATCGCGACATTCCAGGGCGAGAGATAGAGCAGCAGGTATCCAACCTGGTTGACGATATAGGCCATGTACATCGGATGGCGGACCACCCGGTAAAGACCGCCGCTCTTCACCCCACGATTGGCCGCGACCAGCCCGAAGCTGCGGCGCAACGAAAGCTTCGCAAAGATCGACAGGGTGACTCCGCCAACGATGAGCGTGGTGGAGACGAAATCCGGCGCAAGCTGCACACCATTCGGAACGATCAGCAGGCCCGCACACGTGCCGACAAAGCCGACGAGCACGGGCTTGACGCCTGTAGCCACATCTCCCGGACGCTGGATCAGGATCAGCGCCACGCCCAGCAGTTCGGCGATCAGGAAGACCACCAACTGGGGATGCTGCGGTACCGCCGGGAGCAGGCGATTGACCACCAGATAGGCCAGCAGAAGCAGAAACGCGCATTCGGCAAGATGGATCAGGCGAGCCAGTGTCATCAATGTCTCCCGCCCCGCCGCACCGGTCGAGGCATGCAATCCATTTAACCGGACACTGGTAAACAGCCATTTAAGCAGCTTCCGCGGTCATCCGAACGGATGTTTAGGTTCGCGAAACCATCACCGGCCTATGGCTGCCCGGTTCCTTCCTTGTCGCAGGGCCAGCCAGATGCATGAAATCGCCGTCATCCTGCGCCCGCTGGTGCTTGTGGCGCTGTTCCTGATCCCGCTGGAGCGGCTGTTGCCGGCAAGGGGCGGCACGCGCCGTACCCGCGCGGGACTGGTTGCCGATCTGCTCCACGCCACGATCGGCGCGCTGGTCATTCGATTCGGCGCCGTGATCCTGCTGACATGGTTTGCTCCGTCCGCGCCGGTAATCAGCCTGGTCGGCTACGCCCCGGTGTGGTTGCAGGTGATCGTGCTGCTGCTGGTGTGCGACCTGATCATCTGGTGCGTGCATCGCAGCTTCCACGCCGTGCCGTTCCTCTGGCGTTTCCATCGCATCCACCATTCCAGCCCGCATCTGGACTGGCTGGCCACGGCGCGCGTCCATCCGGTGGCACAGGTGATCTTCGCCACGGCCACGGCACTGCCGGTGTGTCTTGTGGCTTTCTCTCCGCTGGCGATGGCGATCTATCTCGGCGTGTATACCCTTCACGCCAACCTGTTGCATGCGGACACGCGCCTTTCATTCGGCCCGCTGGAAGCGATCTTCACCCCGCCCCGCATCCATCACTGGCATCACGCCGACGAGGTCGAAGCCTACGATACCAACTTCGGTTCGCAACTGGTGATCTGGGACAAGCTGTTCGGTACCGCCTATCGCCCCGAAACGGAGCGCCCTACCCGCTTCGGCGTGGATCCGGCTCCTGCGGAAGACTTTGCGGACCACCTGATCGCCCCATTCCGCAAGCAGCCAGCCGACGTGGCCGACAGTGGGCAGGCACTGAAAGGCTCACCCTCCGCCTAAGCGCGGCCAACCTTTCCTTCGCAGCTACTGTCCTGCGGAAACCGCCTCGATCTGCGACAGCAAGGGATCCGGCCCGTAGGTCGCGGTGCCGTCGGGGGCAAATTCCATGATTGCCTCACCCTGCCTTGATCGCGACTTCCACGCCGGAAGTCCCGACCCATTGGGATCGCCGGTCTTCGCGAAATTCACGATGTAGCCGCTGGCAATTCGGCCCATCTGGTTGTCGCGCTCGCTCGTCGCTTCGCCATACTTGATCGCCTGCGTGGCAAGGAAGAAGGGAATGTCGCTAGCATGCGCGGCACCCTTGCCGTCGGAAGCGATCGAACTGGCGACATAGCCGAAGCGGTATTCCCAGACCGGAACGCCCTGATCGGCGATCAGCCCGGAAATCTGCCGCGCACCGGTGATCATGCTGCCGCTCACCCCGCCCATATCGTCGCTGGTAGCACCGATGATCATCGGCACCTGACGGAACTCCGCCGAAGCATAAGCCTTGCGCTGATCCACCGCGATGCGTCCGTCCGGGAACGGACTGGCGAACGTGCGCGGCGCATCCGAAGGCGCGAAAAGCGCGACGAGGCTCAGGCCATCCACCACGTCGTCGGCCGATAGCGCCCGCAGCTTGGCCAGCGCGTCGGGATCGTCGGGCGCGATACCCTTCCCTCCGGCGAAGCGCAGACCGTCCGCCTCCACGGTGGCAAGGTCATGATCGAACAGCATCTTTCCATCGCCGCCGGACATGACCACCGCCTTGTCGAACAGCCCGTTGGCCATCGGCGAGGTGACGAGATTGTGCACCGACATGCCGCCCGCGCTCTCACCGATGATCGTCACATTGTCGGGATCGCCGCCGAAAGCCGCGATATTGCGCTGAAGCCATGTCAGCGCCGCGATCTGGTCCAGATAGCCGTAATTGCCCAGCAGGCCGACATCGGCATCCGCCGCCGTCAACGCAGGATGGGCGAAAGTGCCGAAACGGCCGACGCGGTAGTTGAAGCTGAAGAACAGCACACCCTGCTTCGCCAGCTCGGCACCCGAATAAGTGGGCGGCGAGGCACCGCCATTGACGAAGCCGCCGCCGTAGATCCACACCACCACCGGCAGCTTGCCGCCCGCCTTCTCCGGCCGCCAGACATTGGCATAGAGGCAATCCTCGGCGGGAGGGGTACCCAGCGGCGCTGCATCGCCGTCAAACGGCTTCTGCATGCAGTCGTGCCCATATTCGGTCGCCTTGCGGACGCCGTCCCAGTCCGCCGCCGATTGCGGTGCGCGCCAGCGCAAGTCTCCAACTGGCGGAGCGGCGAAGGGAATGCCCTTCCAACTCAGGACGCCATCCGTCTCGCTCCCTTCCAGGCTGCCGTTCTCAACCTGCACGACGGTTTCCGGGTCGGCATGCGCCGCACAGGCCGCACCAAGACAGAGCGATAGCGCCAGAGCCAGTTTCGCCCCCCTGCCTGCCGCCCATCGCATATGCCAACTCCCTGTCTTGAAAGACCTAGCTCTGACACAGGCCGGCGGCGGCCATCAAGCAAGATGCCGGAAAAAAGCGCACCAAAAAAGCAAACGGGGAGCCGTTGGGCTCCCCGAAAGACTTGATCAGGCTGACTTGCGATGCGGGTGTCAGGCCAGGGCCGAAACGCCGAGGAATTCCGGGATCGGGCCGTTCCAGCCCATATCGGCCGGCTCTTCCTCACGACGGCGGTTGCGGCGATTGTCGTTGCGCGGCGCCTTGGCAGGCACCTTAGCCTCGCGTTCCGGAGCGCTTTCGCGAATGGTCGGAACGCTTTCGCGAACGGCCGGAGCGCGTTCGCGGGCAGGACGACGTGCCGACCGCTCTTCGCGATCCTCGCGGGCGCGGGGCTCGGGCCGTTCATCGCGACGCTCGGTACGTTCGCGCTTTTCGCGGCGCGGCTTTTCCTCACGCTCCGCAGAACGCGTCGCCGAGCGCGCAGGCGCGGCATCCTCAAGCGCGACCTCGAACACGGGAATCTTGCCACCGGTCAGCTTCTCCACGCCTTCGATGGCCTCGGCATCTTCCGGGGCGACCAGCGTGAAGGCGCGGCCCGTGGCGCCGCCACGGCCGGTGCGGCCGATGCGGTGGACGTAGTCGTCCGGATGCCAGGGCGTGTCGAAATTGAAGACGTGGCTAACGCCCTTCACGTCGAGCCCGCGGGCGGCAACGTCGGAGGCGACCAGGATGTTGATCACCCCGTCCTTGAAGTTCTGCAGTTCGGCCAGACGCGCGGGCTGGTCCATGTCGCCGTGAATTTCGCCGGCGGCAAAGCCGTGGCTTTTCAGGCTCTTCGCCAGCTCGCGCACCGTGGTCTTGCGGTTGGCGAAGATGATCGCCGTGGTCACATTGTCCGTGCGCAGCAGGTGGCGCAGCACCTCCCGCTTCTTCCGCGACTGCACCGCCACCTTGTGCTGGACGATGTTGGTGTTGGTCGAGGCCGGACGCGCGACTTCGATGTATTTGGGGTTCGACAGGAAGCGGTCCGCCAGCTTCTTGATCGGCGGCGGCATCGTAGCCGAAAACAGCAGCGTCTGCCGGTTGGTCGGCAGCTTCGAACAGATGCTTTCGATGTCGGGGATGAAGCCCATGTCGAGCATGCGGTCCGCCTCGTCGATCACCAGCAGTTCGCAGCCCGTGAGCAGGATCTTGCCGCGTTCGAACAGGTCCATCAGGCGGCCGGGCGTGGCGATCAGCACGTCCACGCCTTCCTGCAGCGCCTTGACCTGATCGCCCATCTGCACGCCGCCGATCAGCAGCGCCATCTTCAGGTCGTGGTTCTTGCCGTACTTCTCGAAATTCTCGGCAACCTGCGCGGCCAGTTCGCGCGTCGGTTCCAGAATCAGAGAGCGCGGCATCAGCGCGCGGCGGCGGCCGTGGGCCAGGATGTCGATCATCGGCAGCACGAAGCTGGCAGTCTTGCCGGTACCCGTCTGCGCGATGCCGATAAGGTCCTTCATCATGAGGACCGGCGGAATGGCCTGCGCCTGAATTGGAGTCGGTTCGCTGTAACCCGCGGTTTCCACCGCGTGCAGCAATTCGTCAGACAGGCCGAGATCGGCAAAGCTCATAGGCAGACTGGTTTATCCGAAGTTCAGGGAAGCAAGGGTATTCGCCGATGTAGCCATCAAAGGCATCGCAACGCGTTCAGGCCGGGGCCTTTCGTGCGTACCGAACGTACACCTACGCGGCCCATTTGCGCGAACTGCCCCGAAAGTCAAGGAAATCCGCGCCGAGGACGATTCTGCCCGATTGTTTCAGTGCCCTGTGGCCACCAGTTGACGCAGTCGCGTGAGTTTGCAGTTCGATCCGCTGCGCGAAAGCAGCGTGTCCCGATCCACGCAAAGCTGCCCGTCTGCAGAGCGGGATAGCAGGAATCCCGAATAGAACGCACCGGCGCGGCAGGCCTTTTCCAGCTCGGCACTGATGATGCGGCGGTCGCGCATGAATAGCAGCAGATTGCGTTGCCCTTCCGGCTGAACCCCCGCGATTCCCGCTATGGGCAGGCATTTGCCGATCTTGCGCTCCGTATAGCGCGGCGAACCGGCGCTTTCGGCCAGCGATTCCGGGCCGTCAGGGTCCGGCAGCGGCGCGCGCGGGGAAATGCGGATGGTCATGCGCTGCTCGATTCGGATCTGCCACGCCTCGTCCGAATCGGGGCGCGGAAACGCGAAGACCGCGGCCGGGTGACCGCCGGCCGAGTCGGACCAGTCCGCCGGCCAGCCACCGGGCCCATCCCCTTCGGGCATGACATAGCCCGACGAATCGGGCTGCACCGCCTCTGCAGGATGCGCCGAATCGCCCTTGCCCCGATCGCTTCCGCCTGCCGCCGGGAACAGCAGCATGAGCGGGTAGAGCAGGACTGACGCAAGATTCATGAAAAGAGCTGATCCCCGAACGGCCCGGAGCGCGACAAGGCCGTGCCACACCCCTTAGCCCGGGAGCTTGAACCACCGCTTAACCCAAACGGCAAGTCGTCCCGGCAGCAAACCACGTGAAACCGATTAGCGGCTGTGCCATATCGCCCCTATGACTACGACCGACAGCCCCGCCGCCGATGCCCGTTCAGCCGATGCCCGCGCCGCCGACGCTTTCCTGAGCGAAGCCGGAGCGCTGCTCGGCCCGCGCGGCCTCACCACAGATGCCGACCTCCTGGCCCCCTGGCTGACCGACTGGCGCGGCCGATTCACCGGCAAGGCCCTCGCCATGGCCTCCCCCGCCACCACCGAAGAGCTTTCGGCGCTGGCCCGTCTCTGCACCCGCCACGGCATCGCCATCGTCCCACAGGGCGGCAACAGCGGCATGTCCGGCGGTGCAACGCCTGACGAAAGCGGGCACGCCCTGCTGCTTTCGTTGCGACGCATGAGCGCGGTTCGCCATTTCGACGTCGAAGCCCGCCAGATCACGTGCGAGGCCGGCGTGGTCCTTCAGAACCTGCATGAACTTGCCGAAGCGCAGGGCCTGCGCTTCCCGCTCTCGCTGGGCGGCAAGGGTTCGGCCACGGTCGGCGGCCTGATCTCCACCAACGCCGGCGGCACCCAGGTGCTGCGTCACGGCTCCATGCGCGCGCTGGTACTGGGGCTGGAAGCGGTGCTGGCGGATGGGCAGGTCTATTCGATGCTGACGCCGCTGAAGAAGGACAATCGCGGTTTCGACCTCAAGCAGCTTTTCATCGGCTCCGAAGGCACGATGGGCATGGTCACCGCCGCCACCCTGAAGCTTTCGCCCGCAGTGGCGGAGCGGGTGGTGATCTGGGCCGGCGTGCCCACGCTGGGCGCCGCGCGCAAGCTGCTGCTCCATTGCGAGGATGCGGCGGGTGACGCGTTGGAAGGGTTCGAGGTGATGCCGCAGGCCTGCCTCGACGCGGTGCTGGAACATCTTCCCGATGCCCGTGCGCCGCTGGAAGGCCGCCATGGCTGGCACGTCCTGATCGAAGTTGTGGCCGACCGCACGAGCGCCGACACGCTGCGCGACCGGTGCGAGACGATGATGGCCGACGCTTTCGAAGCGGAACTGCTGGAAGACGCCACGATGTCCGCCAGCGAGGCGCAGGCGGAAGCGATGTGGCTGCTTCGCGAATCGGTCGCCCCGGCGGAGCGCGCACGCGGTCCGGCCGTTCAGCATGACATTTCCGTGCCCGTTGAGAAGATGCCGGACTTCGTCGAGACCACCGCGCCGATGATCGAGGCGAAGTGGCCCGGCACCGAAGCGGTGGCCTTCGGGCATCTGGGCGACGGCAACGTGCACTATCACGTGATCGCCCCCAGCGTGACCGACGGAGCCGCCTGGCAGATCAAGGAAGGCAAGGAAATCAGCCGTTACGTGCACGATCTCGTCACCGAATGGGGCGGCTCGATCTCGGCAGAGCACGGCATCGGCCAATTGAAGCGTGACGAACTGGCGCGCCTTGGCGATCCCGTGGCGCTGTCCATCCTCCACGCGGTCAAGCAGGCGCTCGATCCGCAAGGGCTGCTGAACCCCGGCAAGCTGATCTAGGCAGCAGGTACACCGACTCGCCGGATATCCCCGTTTCGGCCCGGGAGCGTGCTTGCGTGCGCCCCCTTGGCCTTCTAAAGCCACGCTCTTGGAAATTTCCCAGACTTGCGGAGAGTATCGCAATGGCCACCGCGCCGCAGAATCCTGCCCTGCCCCTGTTCTACAAGGACCTAGTGCCGCTGAATTCCCAGCAGCACGCCAGCTGGAAGACCCGTTCGACCGACAAGGCCACCTGGCTGGTCGGCGTCAACTCGGTGCCGCTGACCGTTGAGGAATTTCCGCAGGCCCAGCGCCACTTCCCGATCATCTTCACCTCGGGCGAGAACCCGGTGCCGCTGATCCTGATGGGCATGAACGAAGGCGTGAACGTTTTCGTGAACGACGAAGGCCTGGTCACCGAGCAGGTCTATGTGCCTGCCTATGCGCGCCGCTATCCCTTCATGCTGGCCCGCCTGCGCCCGGACAGTGAAGAGCTGTCGCTCTGCGTCGACCCGTCGAGCGATCTCGTCGGCGAGATGGAAGAAGGCGAAGCCCTGTTCAACGAAGGCGAGCCGACCGACGCCACCAAGAACATGCTCAAGTTCTGCGAGAACTTCGAGATCGCCGGCACCAAGACCGCCAACTTCATGGCGGAACTGGCCAAGCACAACCTGCTGATGGAAGGCGAGCTGAACATCGACATCGGCACCGGCCAGCCCTTCACCTATCGCGGTTTCCAGATGGTGGACGAAACCAAGCTGCGCGAAGTGCGCGGCGACGTGCTGCGCCAGTGGAACCAGAACGGCATGCTGCCGCTGATCTACGCCCACCTCTTCTCGCTCGACCTGGTTCGCGACATCTTCGGTCGCCAGGTTTCGCAGGGCAAGGGCCCGCAGATCCCGGTCAACGCCTGATCCTTTCGGCCGGGATCCGGCCGAACGAAAGCCAAGTAAAACCGTAAGGGGTGGGAGTTTTTTTGACATTTTTGTCACACTCCCACCCCTTTCTGCATCAGGTTTTCGACGCGAGCTTGCAATCGGTATGCAGCTTGCTTCATTCTAAGGGTTGAATGTCGCCGAAGGCTTGCTATGTTGGCAATGCCTGATCGGCGCTACCCTCATGGCCCGGTCGGGTTGGTGCACATCGTGCACCTCCTCCCTGAACCTTGGCCACCTCGCGCATCGCGCGAGGTGGTTTTTTAATGTCTTCAGTAAATTAGCGGATTTGACGGGAAGTCCGGTTGAGGGATGCCCCCACGCATCGCGGCACCGCCCGACGCGAATCGCTTGCGCTACCGGCCGATCACTCGGCGGCCTGCGCCCACTCCTTGCCACCCAGCTCACCGACACCCGCAGCCAGTCGGCGTACGAGCCCGACCAGAAGCTCGATTGCCGCCGGCAAGCCGGAGCCCGGCTCGGACAAGTGCGAATCGAGATAGCAACTGCGGTCCACCTCCAGTTGCATGGCGTGAATGCCCTCACCCGGCGCGGCATGGCGCTCCAGCACGTAACCGCCAGCGTAGGGGCGATTGTGGGCGGCAACCTGCCCATTGGCGGCAAACCACGAGAAGGCGCCGGCGATCAGGCTGCCGTGGCAGGTGGCACCAAACCGGTCCCCCACCACGAAGCGCGGCGCCTCACCACCCAGCCTGGCCGGCAGCGGAGGCATCGAATGCAGGTCGAGCAGCAGCGCCGCACCCCACCGCTGGCGCAAATCGATCAGATGCTGCCCCAGCGCCTCATGATAGGGCTGGTGGATACCTTCGATGCGCGCCGCAAGGTCGGCACGTTCGTGCCGCCGCCGCCACAGTTCCCCAACGCCGGGCAAGCGACGGGGAATCAGACCCAGCCCGCTGCGCGCGCGTCGGCTTGGCAACCCCGGCGATGCGGGGCGAGCGGAACGACCGAACATCTCCCAATCGATATCGTCCGGCGCGCGGTTGAGATCGATCATCGCGCGCGGTGCCTGCGCCAGCAGCAGCCCGGCACCCGTCGCCCGGGCAACGGCCTGGGCGATCCTGTCGACATAGCGATCCTCCAGCCGCAACGCGACCGAATCGGGATGACGCAGATCGTCCAGCAGAGATCGTGGATAGGCGCGGCCCGCGTGGGGAACCGCGATCAGAACGGGCAGAACCGAGGGCTCCGCCCCCTCGAAAGTGAAGGCCGGAATGCCTGGAGCGCCGGGAATCCAGCCGCCCGCCAGTTTCTGCGAATCACTCTCACCCGAAGCCGATACCATGTTCGAAAGCTGGCGCTTTGGCCCGCGCAAGTCAAAGCGTCCCGTAACCGGTCACCCGCTTTTTCGGGACGAGAATTTTAACCGGTTAAGCGCTATGCCTATAGCCTTAACCAGTGCGACGCGCTGCGCGCGAACGATTCAGGACATAAAGCCGATGATCCGCATCCTGCTTGCCGAAGACGACCAGGCCATGCGCACCTACCTTGCCAGGGCACTGCAGAACGCCGGCTACGACATCACCGCCGTAGATCGCGGCACCGCCGCCCTGCCGCTGCTGGAGAGCCAGCATTTCGACCTCCTGCTTTCCGACATCGTCATGCCCGAGATGGACGGCATCGAACTGGCGCAACGCTGTGCCGACGTTTCGCCGACCACGAAAGTGATGTTCATCACCGGCTTCGCCGCCGTCACGCTGCGCGCCAGCCGCGAGGCGCCGCACGCCAAGGTGCTGTCGAAGCCCTTCCACTTGCGCGACATCGTGATGGAAGTGCAGCGCGTTTTCGGCCTTTCCGAGCACGCGCAGCTTTGATCCCTTTCATCCACAGGTCTTCCACAGGCCGAAAAATCGGGCGGCAAACTTTTTTGAAGAATCGGGTTGCCAACCCCCAAGGTCACCGTTAGAGGGCCACTCCACCGAGCGGCACTACGGCGCCGCAACGGACCAACCGAATGGTGTGGGCGTATAGCTCAGTGGTAGAGCACTATGTTGACATCGTAGGGGTCGCAAGTTCAATCCTTGCTACGCCCACCATTCGAGAAACCCCGGAAATCCTCGGATTTCGCGGGGTTTTTCTTTGCCCGTCGCCCAGCCACCCGGCGTAAGCCGCAACTGCACCGCCGCTTTTCGCGCTTGCTGACCGGCTGCCCAGACGGAACACCGACGGCAACGCCAATCGCACGAGGCAGCAGCAGCCATGTTCGACGAGATTCGGAGCGAGATGGCGCGGCGCAGCCGGCCTGAACGCGCCAGCCTGACGGCAGAGATGCACAGTCGCAAGCTGCCACCCTTCTCCGCCCCCGCCCGCCTGATGCAGTTCGTGCTGCTGGCCAGCGAGGCCGAAATGGAGGCCGCGGCCGTCCACTTCGATGCGGGACGCCTGAATGCGAACGGGGCCCGCCATGCCGTGATCGATCTGGGCGGGGCCACGCTCGTCTGGGAACGCCACAGCGAATTCGCCACCTACAACTTCATCATCGCCGGCGCTTTCGACGCACCGTTCGACGAGGAGGCCTTTGCCCGGTTCGTCGCGCCGTGGCTGGGCCGGATGCCTGGCGCGATCATCCGCGCCAGCTTCCTGGCGATCTGTCGCACCGGCGACCCCGGCCGACTGCCCCAGCAGTGGGCGCAATGGTTCGATGCCGACGATCTCGTCGTCTGCGACGTGCATGACGGCCATGCCCGCATCTGGTCGGATTTCCGCCTGCACGACGGCTTCGGCCGAATGTTCGTGGCGGTGCGCGACGACGATCCCCGCCGCATTCCCGCTCTGGCCCAGTCGCTGCTGGAACTGGGCAACTATCGCAAGCTGGCCCTGCTCGGCCTGCCCGCCGCCCAGGAGCACGGCCCGGAACTGCGCCGGATCGAGAACGACCTTGCCCAGTTGAGCGGCGATATCGATCGGGAGGCCCGCCCGCGCGAGGAACTGCTTCATGCGATCGGCGGGCTTGGCTCGCGGCTGGCCCAGATCACCGCCTCCACACGCTACCGCATGAGCGCCACCGCCGCCTATGCCGCGATCTGCGATGATCGCGTGCAATCGCTGGCCGTCAGTGCAGTGGGCGGCGGGCAGACGCTGGTAGGCTTCACCCAGCGCCGCCTGCACCCGGCCGTGCAGACTTGCGCCAGCTTCGTGCAGCGGCTCGACGATCTGGCCGGACGCGTCACCTGGACCGCCGAACTGCTGCGCACCCGCATCGACACGGAAATCGCCGCCCAGAATCGCGATCTCCTGGCCTCGCTCGATCGACGCAACGCGATGCAGTTGCGGCTTCAGCAGACGGTGGAGGGCCTCTCGGTCGCGGCGATCTCCTACTACACGGTCAGCCTTGTCGGCTATCTGGCGAAAGCATCGCACGCGGCATGGCATTGGCCGGATTACGAACTGGCCACCGGCGTCAGCGTGCCCTTCGTGGTCGCCTTCGTCGCCTGGACCACGCATCGGCTGCGCAAGGCGCACAGCGATCACTAGAGCCCCCAGGGGAGTCGATGCCGCGGGAGGGTGCCTTATGTGCAAGCGCACCGCCGCGCATTGCGCGTCGCCGGGCCGATACCTGCCTTGCTAAGCGCCGCGCCGCTGCCTAAGAGACCCCCAAATCTCATCCCCAGGGGAGTTTTCTGGAATGGCGAAAATCAAGGTCAAGAACCCCATCGTCGAGATGGACGGCGATGAAATGACGCGGATCATCTGGGAATGGATCCGTGAACGACTGATCCTCCCCTACCTCGACGTCGACCTCAAGTACTACGACCTCTCGGTCGAAAAGCGTGACGAGACGGGCGACCAGATCACCGTCGACGCCGCCAACGCCACCAAGGAATATGGCGTTGCCGTGAAGTGCGCGACCATCACGCCCGACGAAGCGCGCGTTACCGAATTCAACCTCAAGAAGATGTGGAAGTCGCCCAACGGCACGATCCGCAACATCCTGGGCGGCGTCGTGTTCCGCGAGCCGATCGTGATCTCGAACGTGCCCCGCCTGGTTCCGGGCTGGACCGACCCGATCGTCGTCGGCCGTCACGCCTTCGGCGACCAGTACAAGGCCACCGACACCCTGATCCCCGGCGCCGGCAAGCTGCGCCTGGTGTGGGACGGCGAGAACGGCGAGAAGATCGACCTCGACGTGTTCGACTTTCCGGCTCCGGGCGTCGCCATGGCGATGTACAACCTGGACGAATCGATCCGCGACTTCGCACGCGCCTCGTTCAACTACGGCCTCAACCTGGGCTGGCCGGTGTACCTGTCGACCAAGAACACCATCCTCAAGGCCTATGACGGCCGCTTCAAGGATCTGTTCCAGGAAGTGTTCGACAGCGAAGGCTTCGCCGAGAAGTTCAAGGCTGCCGGCATCCACTACGAACACCGCCTGATCGACGACATGGTCGCCTCGGCGCTCAAGTGGTCGGGCAAGTTCGTCTGGGCCTGCAAGAACTACGACGGCGACGTGCAGTCGGACACCGTTGCGCAGGGCTTCGGCTCGCTGGGCCTGATGACCTCGGTCCTGCTCTCGCCCGACGGCAAGACCGTTGAAGCGGAAGCCGCGCACGGCACCGTGACCCGTCACTACCGCCAGCACCAGCAGGGCAAGGCAACCTCGACCAACCCGATCGCCTCGATCTTCGCCTGGACGCGCGGCATCGCCTATCGCGGCAAGTTCGACGAGACGCCGGAAGTGGTGAAGTTCGCCGAGACGCTGGAGCAGGTCTGCATCGAAACCGTCGAAAGCGGCAAGATGACCAAGGACCTCGCGCTGCTGATCGGTCCGGACCAGAACTGGATGACCACCGAGCAGTTCTTCGAGGCCATCGTGCAGAACCTCGAAGCCAAGATGGCGGCTTGGGGCTAAGCCCTTCGCCTGACTGGACTTTGGTTCAAGAAAGACCCTCCGCCGAAAGGCGGGGGGTTTTTTCTTTGGCTTCGGGCCAATCCGGCCGGATTGAGAGACCCGGTGCCCAAACCCTCCAAACTCGTCGCCCCCGCGAAGGCGGGGGGCCTGCTTTTTGACTTACGCGCAGGCAGAGAGATCGTGACAATACGACGCCTCCGGCGTCTCCCCGTCATTGCGTGCCTGAATAAGAAGCGGGATCCCCGCCTTCGCGGGGATGACGGGGTTGCCTAGCCAACGGCAGCGGTGGCGCGATCTCTCCTGTCAGATCAGCAGAGCATCAGCCCATCACGCGAAGGCTTCCTCGCCCTCCAGCTTGGTGCGGTGCATCAGGCGGCCGCTATTGGCCGGATACCAGGTGGCGCGATGCATGGTGCCGGTGTTGTCCCAAATCACTGTCTCGCCCAGCGTCCACTTGTGGCGATAGACGAAGCGCGGCTGCGTCGCCCAGTCGCGCAGGCGCACCAGCAGTTCCTCGCTCTTGGCCCAGTCCATGCCCACCACCTGCTGCGCGGTATTGCCCAGCACCAGCGACTTGCGGCCCGACTCGTGGGTCCAGACCAGCGGCAGCGTGTTCTCCCCGCGCGACTTCCAGGCCATCAGCAGTTCGTAGCTGGGCTCTGGCTGGTGATAGAGTTGCGATCGCCAGAGCGAGTGAACCACTTGCAGCCCCTCGATCGCGGCCTTGTCCTCATCGGAAAGCGCATCGTAAGCGGCGTAAGTATTGCAGAACTCGGTATCGCCGCCCTCTTCCGAAAGCTTGCGGCTCGACAGGATCGAGGCACGGATCGGCACTTGCGACATGGTGCCGTCGATATGCCAGAAGAACGCGCCCTTCAGGTAATCGGCATTGGGATTGATCCGCGTGTCCAGCGTGATCGGATAGACGTTGTCACCGTCTTTGCCCGCCTGCTCATGCACTTCATGCGCGAAAGTACCCAGCGTCTTGGTGAAAGCGATCTGCTCTTCATCGGTAAAGTGCGCATCCTGAAAGACCAGCACGCCGCGCGCTTCCAGCAGGTCGCGGATTTCCGCCGCGCGGGTGCCGGACAGCAGCGTCTCCTTGTCGGCCCGGATCACCGCGCCGATCGCGGGCGCGGCATCGGAAACGCTCCAGTGGGTGGATGGAATCGAAGTCGTTGCCATCGAATACTCTCCCAGACGCTCTTCGGCGCTCATTGCTGAACATTCGTACAGCACGCGCGCAAGTAGCGTCAAGAACGACGGCACCCCCTCCCGAACGCAAAAAGAAGCCCGCCGGACCTGAGTCCGGCGGGCTGCAAAGGATGACTGGAGGCGCCCCCCAGCGCCTTGATCCCAGCCTTATTCGAAAGGCTCTTCGCCTTCGAGCTTGGTACGGTGCATCATGCGGCCGCAAGTCGGGTCATAGGCCTCGGCACGGTGCATGGTGCCGGTGTTGTCCCACATGACCAGATCGCCGACTTCCCATTCGTGGCTGTAGGTGAACTCTTCACCCGTCGCCCATTCGCGAAGGCCATGGATGATCATCGCGCTTTCCAGCGCCGACTTGCCGACCACCTGCGCGGACGTGCAACCGATCACCAGACTCTTGCGGCCGGACTTGTGCTTCCACACCAGCGGCAGTTCCTGCTCGCCGATCTGGGCATAGCCCTGCAGCTTGGCCAGGCTGGGTTCCGGTTCGTAGTAGAACAGGCTGGCCCAGGGGCCGTGCACCACGCGGTACTGTTCGTATTCGGCCTGCTTGTCGGCGGGCAGATCCTCGAACGCAGCATAGGTATTGGCGAAACCGGTGTTGCCGGTGCCGCGCGGGCTGGGCACGCGGCACGAAAGCAGCGAGGCTAGGATCGGCACGTCGTTACGGGTGCCGTCGATGTGCCAGTAGAGCGAACCCTTCAGGTACTCGGCGCTCATCGGGTTTTCCTTGGCGTCGAGCGTGATCTTCGAGATCACTTCCTCACCGCCCTTACGCTCCGGCGCGAAAGTGCCCAGCGTCTTGGTGAAGGCGATCTGCTCTTCATCGCTGAAGTTCACTTGCGGGAACACCAGCACGCCGCGCGCTTCCAGCAGATCGCGGATTTCCGCCGCGATCTCGCCCGAAAGCAGTTCTTCCCTGGTATTGAGGACGCGGCTGCCGATCTTCGGCTTGAGCGCCTCTGCCTTCAGCTGGGTCTTGGTGGCGACCGACATCGTGCAAACTCTCCAAACAACATTACGCCGCCGTGCAGCGTTCGGAGAGGGCGATATCATGGACTGAACGCCTGTTCAAACCAGCGCAGAGTGCCGCCGCAATCAATCGCCAGCGCGCATTTGGTCACATGGATCAGGCGTCAGGACTTTGCCCCAAGCCGGTCCAGCCACGATTCCACGATCGCCCGCGCCTGCGCGTGGCCGGCCGTGACGCCAAGACCTTCTTCCATCACGATGCAGCGGCCGATCCCGGCCAGCATCACCGCAAGGCCCGCCGGTTCGAAGCCTTCCACGCTCTTCAGGCGATCGCCGAACAGGTGTTCGATGATCGCCACCTGCCGCGCGCGCATCGCAACGCTATGCTCGGCCATCTTCTCGCGCACGGCGGGACGGTGGTTGGCCAGGGCCATGAACTCCAGCGACATCGCAGTTCGGCTGGTATCGACGAAAAAGCCCCAGAGCGCCCGCACCGGATCCTCGCTGGCCAGCGCCTGCTCGATCATGCCGTCGCTGTCCGCAGCGCCCTGGCGGCAGACTTCCAGCAGCAGATCGTCGGTCGTGGGGAAGTAGTAGTGCACCAGCGAAGGCTTCAGCCCCGCGCGCGCGGCCACCCGGCGCGTGCTGGCGGCGGCATAGCCTTCGTCCCGGATCAGATCGACCGCCGCTTCCACGATGCGTGCCCGCGTGGCTGACGTTTCTGCCCCGATCCTGCGTACTGCCCCTGCCATCTGAACTCCTCTGAAGATCGGCATGCCTAGGGCGAGCCGAACACAAGATCAACCGAGCGTGACTCGCTTGCCTTTTGTTCTTGTTATGTTCACAATGTTGGAATGCGAGTCCACAAGGGCAGAGGTGCCGTCTCCGGACAGGCCAGCACGCGCTTCAACCTTCCCCAGCGGGAGGCCGATGGTGACTGGCTGGACGCATCGGTCGATATCGATGGAGAGCCCCCACCGCTGCGCACGACGGTGGCCGAACTGACGCCGCGCACGATCCTGTCTTTCAACAAATCTCCCGACGTTCCGTTCGACCGCTCCATCAATGCCTACAACGGCTGCGAACATGGCTGCATCTACTGCTTCGCCCGCCCCACCCATGCCTATCACGACCTGTCTCCCGGCCTCGATTTCGAGACGAAGCTCTTCGTGAAGCCACAGGCGGTGAAGCTGCTTCGCGAGACGCTGGCAAAGCCCAGCTACCGCCCTGCCCCCATCGCCATGGGCACCAATACCGATCCCTATCAGCCGATCGAGGCGCGATACCAACTGACGCGCCAGATCCTCGAACTCTGCCTGGAAGTGCGCCATCCGGTGACGATCACCACCAAGTCGGACCGGGTGGTGCGCGATCTGGATATTCTGGCCGAACTGGCGCGCCACAACCTGACCCATGTTGCCGTCTCGGTCACCAGCATGGACCCTGCCCTCTCCCGCCTGCTGGAACCGCGCGCGGTCGCCCCGGCCAAGCGCCTTGCCGCGCTGGGCAAGCTCGCCGACGCCGGCGTGCCCACCCATGTATCGGTGGCACCCGTGATCCCGGCAATCACCGACACCTACATCGAAGACATCCTCCAAGCCGCGGCGGAGCGCGGAATCCGCAGCGCTTCGTGGATCATCGTGCGCCTGCCCCACGAAGTCGCCCCGCTGTTCCGCGAATGGCTGGATACCCATTTCCCGGACCGGGCCGGCAAGGTCATGGCGACGATCCAGTCGATGCGCGAAGGGCGCGACAACGATCCGCAATTCTTCTCTCGCATGCGGCCGGACGGGGTGTGGGCCCAGGTGTTTCGGCAGCGCTTTGCCATTGCGATGCGGCGCCTTGGCTTCGGCAAGCCGCAGGTCTCGCTCGACTGCTCGCAATTCCGGCCACCGAGCAGAGACGGACAACTCGCTCTGTTTTAGACAAAAGCGCTTTCCTCTGCGGTCCTGTCGATGCTTCGCGCGGCCGCCTAGGTCTTGCCGTCATGCAAGGGAGGGTGTGATGTCCGATAACCCGATAGTCATCGAAACCCGTGGCGCGGTGGAGGTGGTCACGCTGAACCGCGCCGACGCACTCAACACGTTCGACGAAGCGATGACTTACGCCCTGCGTGAATACTTCGCCGCCCTGCCCGATCGGCAGGACGTGCGCGTGGTGGTGCTGCGCGCCGATGGCCGCCATTTCAGCGCCGGGCTGGATCTGGCCAGCTGGGATAACGACCGTTCGCGCGGCGCGTTGCAGCATTGCTGGCACCTCCAGCGCTCGATCGCCGGGCTATTGGAACTGATGCGCGCCTGCCCGCAGCCGATCATCGGTCTGGGCCATGGCGCCGCCTGCGGAGCCGGTTTCTCCCTGCTGCTCGCCTGCGACATTCGCTACGGCACGCCGGACCTTCGGATGAACGCGGCCTATATCAAGGTGGGCCTTGGCGGTTGCGACCTGGGGTGCAGCTATTTCCTGCCGCGCATGGTCGGCGCCTCGGTGGCGGCCGAATACATGCTGACGGGCCGCTTCATGGAGGCGGAAACCGCGCTGCGGCACGGCCTGCTGGGGCTGATCACCCCGCGCGAAGACCTGCTGGACAGGGCACTGGCGGTCGCTGACGAGATGCTGGCCAATGCGCCGATGGGCCTTCGGCTGACCAAGGATGCGATCAATCGCAATCTCGACGCGCGCTCGCTGTCGGATGCGATGGCGCTGGAGGACCGCCAGCAGGTGATGATGCTGATGAGCGAGGATTTCGCCGAGGGGGTCTCGGCCTTCCACGCGCGTCGCGTGCCCGAATATCGGGATCGGTGAAACCGGATCCGGCCTTGCGTGTTCTCTCCTCCATCGAAAGGGACAGGATAGGAGCCCCGAATGGAGGAAAGGATCGTCGAGACCGATCGCGCTGCCGAAGCGCCGGTCCATAACACCACCATCATCCGCGAACGCTCGTCGGGCGGCGCCGGCATCGTGATGGCGCTGGTTCTACTGGTCGCCGTGCTGGGTGGCATCTATCTCTTCAGCCGCCAGACCGAGAGCCAGAACGCCCGCGACAACGCCGTGGCCAATGCCGCGCACGATGTCGGCGATGCCGCGAACAAGGTTGGCGATGCGGCGAAAGATGCTGCCGACAACCTTAACCACAAGGATTAAGGAAGCACCCTCAGGCCGGCAGCGAGTAATTGGCATAGAGGCGCCGCAACGCCTTCTTGTCCAGTTTACCGCTGCCGGTATGCGGCAATTCCTCCACGAATTCGATGGCATCGGGCAGCCACCAGCGCGCCACCTTGCCGGCGAGATATTCCTGAAGGTCTGAGGTGGCGAGCGTAACCCCCGGTTTGCGAACCACGGCCAGCAGCGGACGCTCGTCCCACTTCGGATGCGGAATGCCGATGGCGGCTGCTTCCACCACATCGGGATGGCCCACGGCGGCGTTTTCCAGTTCGACCGAACTGATCCATTCCCCGCCCGACTTGATCAGGTCCTTGGTTCGATCAGTCAGGTGCAGGGTTCCGTCAGGCGCAATCGTTGCGACATCACCGGTGCTGAACCACTGATCGTTGTCGACCGCATCGTCATCCGCGCGGAAATAGCGTTGCACGGTCCAGGGGCCACGCACTTGCAGGGCCCCTGACGAGGCGCCGTCATGCGGCAGTTCCCGGGCTGGATCGTCCAGCGCCGTCACGCGCACTTCGGCGCCATAGAGCGGCCGGCCCTGCCCGGATTTCACCGCGACTTGCTGTTCGAAGGTCAGCGCATCCCAGTCGGCCGGTTCGTAAGTGACTGTGGCGATGGGCGACGTCTCCGTCATGCCCCAGGCCTGCACCACCCGCACGCCGGCCCGCATCAGCCGCTCGACCACGCTGGCCGGAACCGCCGCGCCGCCGGACAGCGCCTGCCGGATCGGGGGAATTTCGCCGCCGGTCCGTTCCAGATGCTCGAACATGGAAAACCACACGGTGGGCACGCCCGCCACGTGGGTCACGCCTTCCTCTCGCATCAGCGAGCAAAGGGCATCGGGATCGTTCGTCTGGCTCCAGACCATCTTCGCCCCGCTGGCGGCAGAGGCCCAGGGCAGACCCCAGTTGTTGGCATGGAACATCGGGACGATCGGCAGCACTACCGATCGCGGCGACAGGTCCAGCGCGGACGGCGCGATCATCGCCAGCGTGTGCAGCACTTGCGAACGGTGGGTATAGACCACGCCCTTCGGCTGCCCGGTGGTGCCGCTGGTGTAGCACAACATGCAGGGCGAGCGTTCGCAGCCCGTGGTCCAGTGCGCCTCGCCATCCTCGCAACCGATCCAGCCTTCGAAATCGATGCCCCATTCCACCGAATCGAAGCAGATCGCGTGTTCCAGCTTCGGGCAAAGCGGCAGCAGTCTTTCGACCATGGGCCGAAACGCGGCGTCGTAAAACAGCACGCGATCTTCGGCATGCTCCACGATCCAGGCCAGCTGATCGTCGAACAGCCGCGGGTTGACGGTATGGAGCACGCAGCCCGCGCCCGTTATGCCGTACCACGCGGCCAGATGGCGGCCATGGTTCATCGCAAGGGTGGCCACCCGCTCTCCCGGGTAGATGTCGATCCGGCGCAGCGCCTGCACCAACTTCAGCGCATCACGGCGGATGCCGGCCCAGTTCGTGCGCGTCACGGCACCGTCCGCCCAGCGAGTCACGATTTCGCGATCGCCGTGCTCACGCGCGGCGTGATCGATCAGTCCTGATACGCGCAGGTCCCAGTCCTGCATGTCCCCCGGCATAGCCATCTCCCGCTATGCCGCCAATGTTATGAGGTCTCACGCCGCCTAGGCAAGACAGTCGTTTCACCATCCATCGCAAAGTCCCGACACCGTTGTTTCAATTCGGGATTCACTAGGCTGCCCGGCGCAATCCCTCCGGTCCACGACGCGCGATCAGCGAGATGTTGGACAGGCCCTCCACGCTGGCAAGCTGTTCGGCAAAGTCACCGTCCAGCGCGAAGTCGCGTCCGAGTCGCACTTTCTGCGTCTGACCACCGCCCAGATGCAGCGTCGCCATCACCTCGCCCGAACCGGCCGGACCGGGCCGCATCAGCAGCGCCAATTCCTGCACCGCCTCCACCCGATGGATATCGAGCGTCAGGAACATGCGCGCGTCCGCCTTCACTTCGGCCAGCGGGCGTGCGCCGCGTACGGTCACGCGCGGCGGTTCGTCGGCGTTGGGGCTGTCCAGTTCGACATTGAGCAGCACACAGGCGCCCTCCTTGCCCCATTTCACGAAGCTTTCGACCATGCTCTCTTCGAAACAGCAGGCCGAAAAGTTGCCCGAGGAATCCGAATAGTCGACCATCACGAAGTCCTTGCCGCGCTTGGTCTTTCGCTTCTGCACGTTCTCGACCATCGCCGCCATGACGGCGCCGGCACGCCCGCCGCCGCTGCCACCGGCCATCAGGCTGGAGAAGGTGCGCGCGCCGTTGGCCGAAGCCACCGCGCGGTACTGTTCCACCGGATGCGCGGCGAAGTAGAAGCCGAAATTCTCACGCTCCTTCGCCATCTGGTCGGTACGGCTCCATGGCTCCGCGTCGACAAGGCGCAGGCCCTGTTCGACGTGATCGTCGCCGCCGAACAGGCTGTTCTGGTCCGAATTGCGCTCGCGAGAGGAGCGGTCCGCCTCGGCCAGCAAAGTATCGGCGTTGGCCAGGACTTTGGCGCGGTTGGGCTCCAGCCCATCGAACCCGCCTGCTGCAGCAAGGCTTTCCAGCTGGCGGCGGTTCATCGATCCGGCCGGCGCGCGACGGAACACGTCGTCCAGGCTTTCGAACTTGCCGTTCGTCTCGCGCTCGGCGACCAGGGCTTCCATCGCCTTTTCGCCGACGTTGCGGATGCCCGCCAGCGCATAGCGCACGGCGTGGCTGTCCGGCGTTTCCTCCACGCAGAATTCGGCTTCGGACATGTTGATGTCGGGCGGGGCCAGTTCGATGCCGTTGCGGCGCGCGTCGTCCACGAAGATCGCCAGCTTTTCCGACTGGTGCATGTCGAAGCACATCGACGCGGCGTAGAATTCGTGCGGGTAATGCGCCTTGAACCATGCGGTATGGTAGGCGAGCAGCGCGTAGGCGGCGGCGTGCGACTTGTTGAAGCCATAGCCCGCGAACTTGTCGATCAAGTCGAACAGTTCGTTGGCCTTGGCGGCGTCGATGTTCGACACTTCCTTGCAGCCATCGACGAAGCGCTGGCGCTGCTTGTCCATTTCCGCCTGGACCTTCTTGCCCATCGCGCGGCGCAGAAGGTCAGCGTCGCCCAGCGAGTAGCCCGCCAGGATCTGCGCGGCCTGCATGACCTGTTCCTGGTAGACGAAGATCCCATAGGTCTCACTGAGGATGCCCGAGAGCTTCTCGTGCGGATACTCGATCGATTCCAGCCCGTTCTTGCGCCTGCCGAACAGCGGAATATTGTCCATCGGGCCCGGACGATAGAGTGAGACGAGCGCGATGATGTCGCCGAAATTGGTCGGCTTCACCGCCGCCAGCGTACGGCGCATGCCTTCCGATTCCAGCTGGAACACGCCGACCGTGTCGCCGCGCTTGAGCAGTTCGTAGACCGCCGCATCGTCCCAGGCGAGGGTCGAAAGGTTGATCGAAATCCCTCGCCGTTCCAGCAGGTCGCACGCCTTCTTCAGCACCGACAGCGTCTTCAGGCCGAGGAAGTCGAACTTCACGAGGCCGGTGTCTTCCACCGACTTCATGTCGAACTGCGTCACCGGCATGTCCGAACGCGGATCGCGGTAGAGCGGCACCAGTTGCGCCAGCGGACGGTCGCCGATGACCACACCCGCCGCGTGGGTGGACGAGTTGCGCGGCAGGCCTTCCAGCTGCACGGCAAGGTCGACGAGGCGCTTCACCTCGTGATCCACATCGTATTCGCGACGGAATTCGGCAACCGGCGGATCGGAGGTAACGCCGTGCTTCTTGCGGCCGTGCAGCGCCTCGGTCAGCGTCCAGGGGTCGGTCGGATGGTTGGGCACCATCTTGCAAAGCCCGTCGACGCGGCCGTAACCCATCTGCAGGATGCGCCCGCAATCGCGCAGCACGGCGCGGGCCTTCATCTTACCGAAGGTGATGATCTGGGCCACGTGATCGTGCCCGTACTTGCGCTGAACGTAGCGGATCACCTCACCGCGCCGGGTTTCGCAGAAGTCGATATCGAAGTCCGGCATCGAAACGCGTTCCGGGTTCAGGAAGCGTTCGAACAGCAGGCCCAGCTTCAGCGGGTCAAGGTCGGTGACGGTCAACGCCCAGGCGACCAGCGAACCTGCACCCGAACCACGGCCCGGCCCCACCGGAATGTCGTTGTCCTTCGCCCACTTGATGAAGTCGGCCACGATCAGGAAGTAGCCGGGGAAGCCCATGCCGACGATGATCTGCACTTCGAAATCGAGGCGCTTGGCATAGTCGAGGAAATCCTCGGTCACGCCGCGTTCGGCCAGTTCCTTGTAGGCTGCCTCACGCTCATCGCCCTGCAGGGCCATCGCGGCGTCGAGTTCGTCCTCGGTCACGTCCGGCCAATAGGGCGCCAGGCGGCTGGCAAGGCCGGCGCGCGAATTGTCCGCCAGCATCCGCGCCTCGCCCTCAAGGTCGCCAGCAAGGCTGGGCAGCAGCGGCTTGCGGCGCGGCGGCATATAGGCGCAGCGCTGCGCGACAACGAGCGTGTTGGCGAGCGCTTCGGGCAGGTCCGCGAACAGTTCCTGCATCATCTCGACCGGCTTCACCCAACGTTCGGATGAGGATCGCGGACGCTCCGGCGCATCGACTTGCGTGGAGTTGGCAATACAGAGCATCGCGTCATGCGCAGGGTGGAACTTCGCCTCGGCATATTGTGCAGGGTTGGTGCCGACCAGCGGGATATCGCGTTCGTAGGCGAGCGCGATCAGGTCTTCCTCGCTCTCGTCCTCCACATCCTCGCCGGTGCGGGTGATCTCGATGTAGAGTCGATCGCCGAACAGCGATTGCAGCGTGTCGCAATAGCTTTCCGCCGCTTCCGCTTTGCCCGCCGCGTAGAGCCGGGCGAGCGCGCCCTCCCCGCCGCCGGTCAGGCAGATCAGACCATCGGTGTGGCCGCGCAGGCTTTCCAGCTCGACATGGGCATCGAGTTCCAGCGGCCGATCGAGGTGCGCACGGCTGACAAGATCGCACAAGTTGAGCCAGCCCGCCTCGTTCTGCGCGAAGAGTGCCAGCCAGTCGATCGGGCGATCCTGCCCTTGCGCCACTGGGCCGGGGCGGCCGATGGCCAGGAACGTGCCGACGATAGGCTGCACCCCCGCGCCTTTGCACGCCTGCGCATAAGTGGGCGCGCCATAAAGGCCGTTGCGATCGCAGATCGCGGCGGCGGGGAACTTCCGCTCCTTCGCCAGCTTGGCCGCGGCCTTGGGATCGATCGCCCCGTCCAGCATCGTGAAACTCGAAAAGATGCGCAGGGGAACGAAAGGTGCATGGGCCATCGAAGGAATTTAGGCGTTGCGCCCCCGCGCAATCAAGGCCCCCGCGCGATCAATGCCGGTGCGAGGCCAGGGGCTGGGGATAAGCCGGGGGATACTGCTCTTCCCGGCGTCAATGCCTTCGCGCCAAGCCGCCGCCACGATCGGCCGGAGCGCCTTGAAAACGATGAGAAACAAGAGCATCGTCGGTATCGCAACTTCATCGAGTCCGGCTTGCCCGAATTGCCGCCCCCATCTTTCGGAACATCGGCAACAGTTCCCGCAAGTCCCGTTCATGTTCCGGGTGTGCACAGATCGTGCCACTCCCCTGGCCCATTCTCGCGGTCGTACTGGGAGACCTCTGAATGAAGTACGCCTATCTTGCCCTTGTTCCGCTGCTGCTTGCCCCGGATGGGCTGCTGCCCGACGAATTCGCCGCGTTGGCTCAGCAGAACCGCCCCGGACCATCGCAAGGCGCCCGGCCGCCGAGTGGTGGCGGAAACGCAACGCGACCGCCCAGCGGCGGCGGAGGCGGCCCACCCAACGGTGGTAGCAATGCCACCCGTCCTCCCAGTGGTGGCGGAAATGCGACCCGGCCGCCCAGCGGGGGCGGAAACGCAACGCGGCCGCCCGGCGGCGGCGGAAATGCGACACGCCCGCCAAGCGGGGGCGGAAACGCAACCCGACCGCCCAGCGGGGGCGGAAATGCCACGCGTCCTCCAAACGGCGGTGGTAACGCGACCCGTCCGCCAGGCGGTGGCAACAACCAGCGGCCACCGAACAATGGGCGTCCACCGAATAATGGACGACCGCCGAACAACGGCCGCCCACCCGTGGTAAACCAACCGCATCGCCCCGGGATGGGCCGTCCGCCGACGTTCCGCCCGATGCACGCGCCGCCCTTCCGCTATCCGCACGGCTATTCCTATCGCCGCTGGCGGACGCACATGATCCTTCCCGCAGTCTTCCTATCGGCGACCTACCTGTTCCAGGACTATGCGATGATCGGCGTCGGCCCGCCGCCGGTAGGCTACTACTGGGTGCGCTATGGCCCCGATCTGCTGCTTGTGGACCGCCGCACCCGCATGGTGGTCGATGTGATCTACGGCGCCTTCTACTGACGAAACGAAACGGGGCGCTGCCGGTATGGCAGCGCCCCGTTTTGATGTCCGGAAATCGGGCCGTTCAGAGCAGCGCGACGATGTCCTTTTCCAGCGCTTCGGGCTTGTCGGTAGGGGCGTAGCGACGCACCACCTTGCCGTCGCGGCCGATCAGGAACTTGGTGAAGTTCCACTTGATCGACTTGCTGCCCAGCACGCCCGGTGCCTCTGCCTTCAGCCATTGCCAAAGCGGCGGCGCGTTGTCGCCATTGACCTCCACCTTCCCCATCAACGGGAAGGAAAGGCCGAAGTTCACTTCGCAGAACTCGGCAATTTCCCCGGCGTCACCCGGTTCCTGGCCGCCGAACTGGTTGCAGGGAAAAGCCACAACCTCGAAACCCTGTGCGCCATGCTTGCGCCAGAGTTCCTCCAACCCCTTGTACTGCGGCGTGAACCCGCACTTGCTGGCAGTGTTGACCACCAGCAGCACTTTGCCCGCCCGGTCGGCCAGGCTGACATTCTTGCCATCAGGCAAAGTCGCCGTGAAATCGGCGATCGTGCGCGGATCCTTGCTCAACCGCCTGTACTCAGGCGTCTTTGCTGGGGAAGTCGGCCCGGCGGGACAAGGCGCGGATTTCGCCGATGCGGAACATGCGATCGCCGTCCTTCTGGATGGCATAATCGTCCTGTTCGTTTTCCGGCAGGCTCATAACGAAGTTGATCAGATCGACCACGGTGCCGCGGCGGATCACCTTCAGGTTATGGAACAGGCCGCCGCCGTCCGCGCACTTGTGCAGTTCCGCCGAGTCTTCCCAGTGGAACCGTTCCGGTCCGGAGCTTTCGGCCCGGATGGTGGACGGAATGTCGCTCATGTGCTGCGATCCTTCTGTGTGCTTGTATTCTAACGTATCTGGTATGCGAAATCACGGAATTCAACGAGAGTTCCGCTCGGCCATCCGGGATACCCACAAGGAGCAAGCCCGGCGCGTCTCGATACCATCAGGGCGATAGGTGCGGGGCAATAAGACTGGGGCAATGCCGATCAGGTCAGCACGCCTTCGTGCAGGCGCACGACGCGGTCCATCGCCGCAGCCAGCCGTTCGTTGTGCGTGGCCACCAGCGCGGCGCTGCCCTGCCCGCGCACCAGTTCCAGGAACTGGGCGAAGACCTTGTCCGCCGTCGCCTCGTCCAGATTGCCGGTGGGCTCGTCCGCCAGCACCAGCCGCGGGCGATTGGCGAGTGCGCGGGCGACTGCCACGCGCTGCTGTTCGCCGCCGGAAAGCTTGCTGGGCCGGTGTTCCAGGCGCTGGCCGAGGCCCAGCGCGCCCAGCAGTTCCTTCGCCCGATCCTCGCACTCGCCGCGCGGCTTGCCGGTGATCAGCTGCGGCAGCACCACGTTCTCGATCGCGTTGAAGTCCGGCAGCAGGTGGTGGAACTGGTAGACGAAACCGATGTGATCGCGGCGCACCGCCGCGCGGCGGTCCTTGCCCAGCTTCGATGCGTCGATCCCGGCAATCTCGATCAGACCGCCGAAGCCGCCTTCCAGCAGACCGATGGCCTGAAGCATCGTCGACTTGCCCGAGCCCGAGGGGCCGAGCAGCGCCACGATCTCGCCCGGCTGCACGTCCAGATTCACGCCGCGCAGAACGTCGATGGTGACGCCGCCCTGCTCGAAACTGCGGGTAAGGCCTTTGAGGCGAACGACAGGATCATTCATAGCGCAGCACCTGCACGGGATCGGTGCTCGCCGCCTTGTAGGCCGGGTAGAGCGTGGCAAGGAAACTGAAGACCAGTGACATCACGCAGATCACTGCGACCTCCACCGAATCAGGCTGAGAGGGCAATTCGGTCAGGAAGCGGATCGACGGATCCCACAGGTTCTGGCCGGTGACGATCTCCACCGCATGGACGATCGGCTGGCGAAAATAGAGGAAGATGAAGCCGACGATGACGCCGGCCACGGTGCCGAGCGCACCGATGCAGAAGCCGGTCGTCACGAAGACCTTCAGCAGCGAGCGGCGCGTGGCGCCCATCGTGCGCAGGATCGCGATGTCGCGCGTCTTGGCGCGGACCAGCATGATCAGCGAGGAGAGGATGTTGAACACCGCCACCAGCACGATGATGGACAGCACCACGAACATCGCCACGCGCTCCACCGCCAGCGCTTCGAACAACGAGGCATTGATGGTCTTCCAGTCGGTGACGACCGCCCGGCCCGCCAGCTTGCGCTGGATCGGGGCCAGGATGCGCTCGACATGGTCGGGATCGGTGGTGGTCACCTCGATCATGCCCACCGTGTCGCCAGTCAGCAGCAGGGTCTGCGCATCGCGCATCGGCATGACCACGAAGGCGTTGTCGTAGTCGTAGACGCCGATCTCGAAGATGGCGGCGACGCGATAGGATATCTGGCGCGGGACCGTGCCGAATGGCGTGGCGCGGCCCTGCGGGTTGATCACGGTGATCATGTCGCCCACTTGCGCGCCCAGGTTCTGCGCCAGTTGCGTGCCGATCGCGACATTGCTGCTGTCGGGCCGCAGGTCTGCCAGATTGCCCGACTTCACCTTGTCCTTCAGGCGGCCGATGTCGGTGTCGGTATTGCCGCGCACCAGGATCGCCTCCACCCGGCCGTTGAAGCTGGCCAGCAGCGGCTGCTCGATCAGCGGCGATGCCCGAACGACACCTGGCGTGCCCTGGACGTCCTTCAGAACGCCCTGCCAGTTGTCCAGCCGGCCACCATAGGCCTGGATGATCGCATGGCCGTTCAGCCCCACGATCTTGTCGAAGAGTTCGGCCCGGAAACCGTTCATGACGCTCATGACGATAACCAGCGCGGCGACGCCGAGCATGACGGCGACAAGGCTGATGCCGGCGACCAATGCGATAAAGCGCTCACCCTTTCCGGGCAGCATGTAGCGCTTTGCGATGGTCCATTCGAATGGGGACAGGATCAAGCGACGGGTCCGTCTGAGATCGTAGGATAGGGCGGCATTAAGGGCATGCGGGCGCAGTGGCAAGCAGGACCCTCGACGACCGCCGGGCGGATGGTGTCGGGTGGATTTGCGAGGCTGAACAATGCGTGAAGCGGAACGCGGTTCCCGAGGCGGTGCGATTCGCGCCGCGCCCCGGCCCGGCGGCCGCGTTGCCGTCATCAGGTGGTCATCTTCGGCGCGCAAGTCGCCAGCCTGCCGCCCTTTATGCCCGCACGCATCCGCGCGTTCCCGCGGGAGTCGGCGGTTCCTGCCCTTCTCCCCTTGCAATTGCGGGCGATCCGATCCAAATGCGCGCCAGATATTGACGCGCCAACGGGCCGGAAAAAACACCCATGAACCTGACTCACCCCTTCCTTGACGCCGACGGGGACAAGCTGCGCGAAGAGTGCGGCATCTTCGGCGTAATCGGCGCTCGTGAGGCGGCGAATATCGCCGCCGCCGGGCTTCACTCCCTGCAGCATCGCGGCCAGGAAGCGGTGGGCATCACCAGCTTCAGCGGATCGGAGTTCCACTCCTACCGCGGCCTCGGCCACGTGGCGCAAGTGTTCTCTCAGCGAGAGCTGGACACCCTGCCCGGCACCATGGCATCCGGCCATGTGCGCTATGCCACCACGGGCGGTTCGGGCCTGCGCAACGTGCAGCCGCTGTTCGCCGATCTTGCCGACGGCGGCTTCTCGATCGCCCACAACGGCAACATTTCCAACGCGATGACGCTGAAGCGCGATCTGGTTTCGAAGGGTTCGATCTTCCAGTCGACCTCCGATACCGAGGTGATCATCCACCTCGTCGCCACCAGCCGCTATCCCACCCTGCTCGACCGTTTCGTCGATGCGCTGCGCATGGTGGAAGGCGCGTACTCGCTGATCTGCATGACCGCAGAGGGCATGATCGCCTGCCGCGATCCGCTGGGCATCCGGCCGCTGGTGATGGGCCGCATCGGCGATGCCACCGTGTTCGCCTCCGAAACCGTGGCGTTCGACGTGATCGGCGCCGAATTCGTCCGCTCGATCGAGCCGGGCGAGATGGTTCAGGTGGACCACAAGGGCACGATCTCCAGCCATCGCCCCTTCGGCAACCCGGCACCGCGCCCCTGCATCTTCGAGCACGTCTACTTCAGCCGACCCGATTCGGTGATGGACGGTCGCTCGGTCTATCAGGTGCGCAAGCAGATCGGCATGGAACTGGCCAAGGAAGCGCCCGCCGCTGCCGACGTCGTCATCCCGGTTCCCGACAGCGGCGTGCCTGCCGCCATCGGTTATGCCCAGCAGTCCGGCATTCCCTTCGAACTGGGCATCATCCGTTCGCACTACGTCGGCCGCACCTTCATCCAGCCGGGTGACGCGGCCCGCCATGCGGACGTCAAGCGCAAGCACAACGCCAACCGCGCCGTGGTGGAAGGCAAGAAGATCATCCTGATCGACGATTCGATCGTGCGCGGCACCACCTCGCTCAAGATCGTCGAGATGATGCGCGATGCCGGCGCTGCCGAAGTGCACATGCGCATCGCCAGCCCGCCGACCGAGCATTCGTGCTTCTACGGCGTCGACACGCCGGAGCGTTCGAAGCTGCTGGCCGCCAACATGGACATTCAGGCCATGGCGGACTTCATCAAGGCGGACAGCCTGGCCTTCGTCTCGATCGACGGCCTCTACCGCGCGGTGGGTGAAGAAAAGCGCATCAAGAAGTGCCCGCAGTTCTGCGACGCATGCTTCTCGGGCGAATATCCGACCAAGCTGACCGACTTCACCGATCGCTTCGCCACCGAGCTGACCGCAGCGTGAGCGACCAGAACGGGGGCAAGCCCTTTGCGGGGCAGGTGGCGCTCGTCACCGGTTCGAGCCGCGGCATCGGCGCGGCAACGGCCGTGGCGCTGGCGGAAGCCGGCGCGCATGTGCTGCTGACCGGGCGCGATACCAAGGCGCTGGAAGCGATCGAAGAACGGATCTATCAGTCGGGCGGCGCGGCCACGATCGCGCCGGTCGACCTGGTGGAGCCGGACGGCATCGCCCGTCTGGCCACGGCCGTCTCGCAGCGCTGGGGCAAGCTGGACATCCTGGTGGTCAACGCGGCGATCCTGCCTGAACTGACCAGCGTGGCCGATATCGACCAGCGCGCCTTCAACAAGGCGCTGACCACCAACGTGCTCGCCACGCAGGCGCTGATCGCCAACTTCGATCCGCTGCTGCGCAAGAGCGAGGACGCGCGCGTGATCGGCATGACCAGCACCGTCGCGGAAAAGCCGCGCGCGTTCTGGGGCGCCTATGCCGCCAGCAAGGCCGCCGGCGACGTGCTACTGGAATGCTATGCGGAAGAGACGCGCAACACGTCGAAAGTGCGCGTAGCCATCGTCAATCCCGGCGCCACCCGCACCGCGATGCGCGCCCGCGCCTATCCGGGCGAAGCGCCTGCCTCGGTCAAGCCGCCCGAAGTCGTGGCGGAGCGGATCGTGGCACTGCTGGGTGAACCGTACGAGACCCGCCACCGCGAGACTGTTAACCAACCTTCGTAACGCCCTGGTAACTGCACGCGGCGATCCTTCGTCCGGACGGCGCCATGATCCCCGCGCCGTCCAAAACGGGACAGGTATCGGGCCGATGATCAACACTGAACCGCCGCAGCGCTACGAACTGGCCGCGCAGGAAGACCGCAGCGCGCCGCGCGTGCGCATTTCGATTCCCGCCAGCTTTCGCGCATCGGGCGCCAAGGGTTTCCAGACGGCGGTGCGCGACCTTTCGCTCTCCGGCTTCTCCACCACCGCGATCAGCCGCATCCACCCCGGCACCTATTGCTGGCTGACCCTGCCCGGCATGGAAGCCCTGCCCTCGCGCGTGATCTGGTGGCAGGACGGCCTTGTCGGCTGCGCTTTCGAACAGCTTCTCAGCCCGATCATCCTCGAATCCATCCTCGCCCGCTGGAGCGGCGCTGGCGGCTGACGCGAAGGCACCTCCGGCCGTCCGCCCGCATGTCATTCGTCCGACCGAGTGGCACGTTCGCAGATTAAGCGTCGATCTTTCAGCCTTTTGAAGAAGATACGCCTCCCAACCAAGCCGGAGCAATCCGCGCCGAATGGGAGACAACAGTGGAGCAGCGTGAGGCCGAGGAACTGGCCCGAACCCTCGAAATGTGGGCTTCGCTAGGTCATGACGCCGCAGCCGGCACAACCATGCTCCAGGCCGCCGCCGCCCTTCGCGAACAGGCCGCCCTCATCGCCTCCCTGCGCGCCGAGATAGACGACGAAACGCGTACCACCTGCTGCTGAGCCGCGGCGGTGAGACCTCCCCCGGAAATTGACTGACCGGCATTCCAACGCTCCATCCGAAACCGGGCCGCAAGCATCCGTTTGCAGATTGCCCGTTCCCGATTGCAGACATTCGGTGGCAGTGGCACGTTCCGCGATAATGCTCATCGCCCTTGTCCTCGCTGCCCAATCTGCAACGGCAGTCGCCGCACCTCAGCCTAAAGATTGGCCTGCGGAGTTGAGGGCCATTGCCGATCAGTGCGATGTACCGCGTGCACAGCTCCAATGGATAGACGGCGCAGTTCGCTGGATGCCTCCAGCAGGCAGTCCGTATCAAAAAGTGAAATGTGTATTGGACAATATAAAGGTCCATGAGGTTCCGACCAAGCAAGGCTTCGTCAACGTCCACTAAGGCGGCATACCGCCAGACGATCCGGGCTGACCTCCCGCTACTTTTGCCGTGGTGGAAATCGCAAAAGCCCACCCCCAGCCCCTCCCGCTTGCGGGAGGGGAGGTTCACCGCCGCGATGGAACGACAGCGCGGTTTAACCCTCCCGCCAGCGGGAGGGACGCGAGACTTGCGGAGCGTAGCGGAGTTAGTCGCAGCGGGGTGGGCAAGCGCGATGCCGGCCCACTAGGCCTTCACCAGCGTCACTTGCGCGACGTCGATGCCGCCGCCCAGGAAACCGCCTTCGCAGTACATCAGGTAGAAGCGCCATAGGCGGATGAAGCGCTCGTCGAAGCCCGGGGGCAACCGCCCCTCCTCCACCGCGGCGTCGAAATTCTCGCGCCAGGCGTGCAGTGTGCGGGCGTAGTCCTGCCCGAAGCCCTTGCGGTCTTCCCAGGCAAGCCCGCGTTCCTCGGCCAGTGCGCGAAACTCTGGCTCGTTGATCAACATGCCGCCGGGGAACACGAAAGTCTGGATGAAATCGGCGCTGCGGGCGTAGGATTCGAAGATCCCATCGTCGATGGAGATGTACTGGATCGCGGCGCGGGCACCGGGCTTCAGGTTCTGCGCCACGCAATCGAGGAAGTCTGGCCAGTATTGCCGGCCGACGGCCTCCACCATCTCTACCGACGCGATCCCGTCGTAGAGTGCCGCGCCGTTCCCGGTGGCAACGTCGCGATAGTCCTGCTTGCGGAAATCCACCGTGCCGGTCTGCGGCTTCCAGCGCTGGCGCGCATAGGCCAGCTGTTCGTCCGACAGACTGATCGCATCGACCGAGACTTGCTCGCAATCGGCCAGGAATGCCGCCAGCGTGCCCCAGCCGCAGCCGATTTCCAGCACGCGCCCGCCGGGCTTGAGCTTCAGCCGCCGCGCGATGGACACGATCTTGTTCGATTGCGCCGCATCCAGCGGCGTGACGAACTGCGCCAGCGCATTGGGCCCGCTGCCGGGCTTGGTGTACATCGCGCTGGAATAGAGCATGGTATCGCCCAGCCAGGCTTCGTAGAAATCGTTGCCCAGGTCGTAGTGTGCGTGAATGTTGCGCAGCGATCCGGATCGGCTGTTGCGGCGCAGCCAGTGCATCAGCCGGGTTGCCATTCGCCAGGGCCCATGTGCCCGTGCGGCGCCGCCAAGACTGCCCGCATTGTCCATGAACAGCGCGAACAGCGGCACCGGATCGGGGCTATCCCATTCGCCCACTTCCCACGCCTGATACCAGCCGACCGATCCCGAAGTCGCCAGCCGCAGCAGCGCGCGCCAGCTTTTGAGATGCACCACCGCATCGAAACCGGCCTGTCGCCCGCCCAGCAGCCGCCTCTCGCCCGAAGGCAGCGTCGCCTCGATCGATCCACGCACCAATCCCCGGTCGATACGGTCGAGAATCCTGGCCACGCCGCCCGACCACAGCCGCGCGAACCATTGCGGACCGACGCCGATCGCCCGTCCGCCATCGACCAGTTCCTCGCCTCTCCCGGGTGCATGCGCGTTCATGATTCCGGATATGGACCCGATGCGGTTCGCGGGCAATTGCCTATACTGCCTAGTTGTTTGTCTTAGTCTTCTGCCACGCAGCCAGAGCCCGCTCGCGCCCGTCGCGATGCTCCACGATCCTGGGCGGATAACCCTTGGGTCGGACCATCGGCGAAGGGTCGTGAATCTCCTCGTCGGACAGATCGGCCAGTTCGGGCACCCATTCGCGGATATAGGCGGCAGCGTCGAACTTTTCCGACTGGCTGAGCGGCGCCATGATCCGCACGAACATCTGCGCGTCGACGCCGGAACCGGCGCTCCACTGCCAGTTGACGCTGTTGGAGCCATAGTCCGCATCCACCAGCGTATCCCAGAACCACTGCTCCCCCTCGCGCCAGTCGATCAGCAGATGCTTGATCAGGAAACTGGCGGCGATCATCCGTACACGGTTGTGCATCCAGCCGGTGTGCCAGAGCTGTCGCATCCCGGCATCGACGATGGGATAGCCGGTCTTGCCGCGCTGCCATGCCTTCAGGTCCGCGTCGGCGCCCTTGCCGCTGCGCCAGTGCAGATGCGCGAAGTCTTCCTTGGCGGAATGGCTGCCATAATCGGGCAGCATCAGGATCACGTTCTGCGCATAGTCGCGCCAGCCCAGCTCGCCCAGGAAAGTGCCGACCGGGCCGCCGGCATCGGCCACCGCGTGCCAGACCTGTGCGGGCGAAATCTCCCCGAAATGGAGGTGGGGGGAAAGGAACGATGTGCCGTCGACCGAAGGCAGGTTGCGCTGCTCCTCATACCGCGCAGCTTCGTCGACGAAGGCGTGCAGGCGCTTCTTCGCCCCCTCTTCGCCCGGCTGCCACGTATCGCGCATCCCGCCGGCCCAGTCGGGCTGGGTCGGCAGAAGGTTCCAGCCCTCCAGCCGGTCCGACTTCGGCCAGTGATCCGGCGCGTCGATCTGCTGCGGCCGGCGCAAGGGATCGTGCGGCGGCATCCGCTCGTTCAGCGCGCGCCAGAACGGCGTGTAGATGCGATAGGGATTGCCCGATCCGTTCAGCACCGATCCCGCCGGCGCAAGGTAGTTGCCGTGGTGCAGATGCAGGTCCACCACTTTGCCCACTGCCCGTTCGGCATTGCGCCACCAGGGTTCGTAGTGATGCAGCGCGTGAACCTCCTGCGCGCCGGTTTCCCGGGCGAGATCGGCCAGCACATCCTCGCACTTGCCCCGGCGCAGGATCAGGCGGGATCCCTTCCCGCGCAGGCTCTCGTCCAGGGTGACAAGCGAATGGTGCAGCCACCAGCGGGAGGCCGCACCCATGCGGCGGTGCTTCGGGGTATCGTCGTCCAGTACGTAGACCGGGATAACCGGCCCTTTGCTTGCAGCCTCGACAATGGCAGGCTGGTCGGACAGGCGCAGGTCGCGCCGCAGCCAGACGATAACGGGAGTTTGCATGGTGCCGGAACGCTTCGTAGTCATCACGGTTTCCTAGCGCCATGAACCCTTTGCCCAAAGCCCCCATCCTGCCCCGCCACCGCATCGATCCGCGCAAGGCGGCGATTGCCGCCGCCGTCTGCTGGGCAGGCTTCGCCATGTTCGTATGGGCCGTTCCCACCGGCCGCACGCAGCACATCGATCAGCTGGGCCTGTTGTTCTGGCGCGCGGGGGACTTGCGGCCGCTGGGCCCGGTAAAGCTGCTGGAGTGGGTGCGCGATCTTACCGCGATGGGCGGATCGCTGCTGATCACGCTGTTCACGACCACGGCGGTGATCGCGCTGTACTGGCTGCGCTGCCGCAGGGAGGCAGTGCTGCTGGCGCTGACGGTGCTGACAGGCAGCGTGGTCAACACGCTGCTGAAGGCCCTGTTCGGCCGCCCTCGCCCCGAAATCGTGCCCCACCTGACCGAAGCGGGCGGCGCCAGCTTTCCCAGTGGGCACAGCTTCAATTCGGCATCGACCTATATCGCGCTGGCCCTTGCCTTCGCGGCGCTGAACGCGCGCGCGGGCGTGCGGCACACGCTGATCGCCGCCGCCGTGCTGCTCAGCCTGTGCATCGCGTGGAGCCGGGTCTGGCTGGGCGTCCATTGGCCCAGCGACGTGATGGCCGGCTGGCTGGGCGGCGCGGCCTGGGCCTTCACCGCCAGCGCCACGCTCTATCGCCCGGCGCTGGCGGTGGAACAGATCACCGAGCCGGACAACCCGGAGCGTCCGTAGGCACATCCACGCCCACATTGAAATTGCGCCGCACGGCAGGCCCGGTGAAGCGCGCATCGCCGAACGTCACGGTGGCGGTGCAGCCATGCCGTTCGATCCGCGCCATCGGCATTTGCGACCAGGCCAGGAATTTCTCCGCCGCGGGCGTGGCCCCGGCGGCTTTCTTCACCAGCGGATCGGCCATGTTGTCGGCAATCGGCGCGGTGCCATCAACCAGCATGGTCAGATTGCGAAAGGGATCATAGCGACCGAAAGCGATCCGGCCCTGCTGCTGCCAGATGACGTCACGACGCCAGAACGCCAGCGGCTCTGGCGAGGCGAAGATGCGATCGGGCGCGGCGTGCGGCTCTCCCACCGAAGGTGCGCGCCATGCGAGCATGGAAAGGCCGATGTTCAGCACGATGAAGACGGCCACGCCTGCCAATGCCGCCAGCGCGGGACGGCCTACCCCGGCACGCCCTTGCTTCGCGCGGCGACGGCTCAGCCAGATTCCCACCCCCAGCATCACCAGCAGCCAAGGCGACAGGATGAACAGGCCATCGGTATGGAACCAGTCCCCGCTCATCGGTGAAAGCAACTGGATGGCGTAGACGTTCTGCAAGTCGAGCAGCGGATGCGTGACCGCGCCCAGATAGCAGAGCGCCACCAACCAGCCGAAGTGCATCGGCAATCCGCTGCGAAACACCGCACCTCGACGCGCTTGCCAGCGGTCGAACAGCCACAGCAGCCCTGCCAGCAACGGCGGCATCAGCAGCACGCCGCCGACAAGGCCATGCGTAAACCCGCGATGCATCGCCAGCGGCGCCCATGGTGACCAGCCGAAGAACACATCGATATCGGGCATGTTGGCTGCCAGCACCAAGGCCGCCAGCCCCTTGCGCGTACGACGCTTCAGCCCGGTTTCGCCAAGCGCCCAACCGACCAGACTGTGGGTGAGATTATCCATGAAGGACAGTGTCTTGCATCGATGGCAGGATAGCGGAAGCGATTATCGGCCTGGAGAGTGAACTCCATCCCATGCCCTATGCTCAATGATACCCGATTGCTTGGGCAACAAGCACGACCCAGCACCCCAAACCCTCGTCATCCCCGCGAAGGCGGGCCCCGCTGCCTTTTGCCCCGCCCGCAATGAAAAGCGGGATTCCCGCCTTCGCGGGGATGACGGGCTTGGTGGCGTTGGGCTTGGATCGGCCACGTTTGGATAGGGGGCTGGACGAAGCGCCCCAGATCAGGCTGCCGGCTTGTCCTCCACCACCCAGGTCTGCCCCTTGCCCAGCAGCTTGCCGAGATCCGCCGTCTTGCCCGCGATCAGCTTGGCGCGCTCTTCGATCACGGCGCTTTCGAAGGTCGGCGCGGGATCGTCGTAGATCACGCCCAGCGCCATCGGGAACGGGCCGAACGGCATTTCCACCAGCATATGCGCAAGGCCCCGGTTGCGTACGTTATGAACCGCCACGCCTGCCGCCTGCCAGTCGCCATCCACAACATCGACCACCTTCAGCGACAGCGTGTCCAGATCGAGCACCAACCCCTTGGTATCCTTGGCGAACAGCAACGGCGCGCCGTCGCGAAGCATGATCTGGTTGTCCGCCGCCACCGCCTTCGCCGTGAAGTCGTCGAAGCGGTCCTTGTTGTAGACGATGCAGTTCTGGAAGATCTCGATGAACGCCGCGCCGCGATGTTCGTAAGCGGCCTTCAGCACGTCCGGCAGGTCTTTCGACACATCGTAGCCGCGCGCCACGAAGCGGGCACCCGCGCCCAGCGCGAAGGCACAGGGCAGCGCGGGACGGTCCACCGATCCGACCGGCGACGTGGGCGAAGGCGTGCCGACCCGGCTCGTGGGCGAGTACTGGCCCTTGGTCAGGCCATAGATCTCGTTGTTGAACAGCAGGATCTGGCAATCGAGGTTACGGCGCAGCACGTGCATCGTATGGTTGCCGCCGATCGACATGCCATCGCCGTCGCCGGTTACCAGCCAGACATCCAGATCGGGATTGGCCAGCTTGATGCCGGTGGCAAAGGCCGGCGCGCGGCCGTGGATCGTGTGGAAGCCATAGCTTTCGACGTAGTAGGGAAAGCGGCTGGAGCAGCCGATGCCCGATACGAACACGGTGTTCTTGGGATCGGCGCCGACCATCGGCAGGGTGCGCTGCACCGCCTTCAGGATCGCGTAGTCTCCGCAGCCGGGGCACCAGCGGACTTCCTGATCGGTCTCCCAGTCCTTCAATGTCGTCTGGATCGGGGTCATGTCGTTCATGAACTGCTTCTCCCGTTAAACCTTCATACTGGTTCCGTTCAGGGTTTTTCCACTTCCGGAGCGGGCAGCTGGGTCTCGTTCACCGAAACCTCGCCCCCCTCATTGTCGGCAATGCCGTCGAAGAATGTGCCGATCGCCGCTTCCAGTTCGGCGATGGCGAAAGGCTGGCCGCTGGTCTTGGCCAAGGGCACCGCGTCGATCAGGAACTGGTCGCGCAGCACGGTCTTGAACTGGCCGGTGTTCATTTCCGGCACCAGCACGTTGTCGAAGCCTGCCAGAAGTTCACCCAGGTTGGCCGGCAGCGGCCAGACGTGGCGGACGTGGACGTGGCTGACGTCCAGCCCCTTCTTGCGCGCACGCCGCACCGCCTGATGGATCGGCCCGAAAGTCGAACCCCAGCCGACCACGACCAGTTTTCCGCTCACGTTGCCAAGGCAGACGTCCTGCGGCGGGATGGTCTTTGCCACTCCGTCGATCTTGGCCTTGCGAGCGTCGGTCTGCTGCTGGTGAACATCGGGTGCATAGTCGATGTTGCCGGTATCCAGCGCTTTCTCGATCCCGCCGATGCGGTGCATCAGGCCCGGCGTCCCCGGCCTGATCCACGGGCGCACGCCGCGCTCATCGCGCTTGTAGGGCAGCACCTTGCCTTCGGGATCGTTGCTTTCCTGCAGGAACTGCGCGGGAAACGGCGCGAATGTCGCCGGGTCTGGCACTTTCCACGGCTCCGACGCATTGCCGATATAGCCGTCCGTCAGCAGGATCACCGGCGTCATGTACTGCGTGGCGATCCGGCACGCTTCGATCGCGCATTCGAAGGCATCGGCGGGGGACCGCGCCGCCACCACCGGCAGCGGCGCATCGCCATTGCGGCCATAGACGGCCTGATAGAGATCCGACTGCTCGGTCTTGGTGGGTAGCCCAGTGGATGGACCGCCGCGCTGCGAATTGACGATGACCAGCGGCAGCTCGGTCATGATCGCCAGCCCCATCGCCTCTCCCTTCAGGGCAAGGCCGGGGCCGGAGGAGGAGGTGACGCCCAACTGCCCGGCATAGCTGGCGCCGATGGCGGCACAGATCGCGGCAATCTCATCCTCCGCCTGGAAAGTGGTGACGCCGAACTCCTTCATCTTCACCAGATTGTGCAGCACGGCGGAGGCCGGCGTGATCGGATAGCCGCCGAAAAACATCGACAGCCCGGCCAGTTGCGCCCCCGCCACCAGCCCCAACGAAATCGCCTCCGCCCCGGTGATCGTGCGGTAGAGGCCGGGCTCTGTCGGCACCGGATCGATGTGCAGCTTGCGCAGCGGACCGGCCAGTTCCGCCGTCTCGCCATAGGCGTGCCCGGCATTCAGCGCGGCCACGTTGGCGTCTGCCAGCACCGGGTTCTTGGCGAACTTGGCGTTCAGCCAGTCCACCAGCGGCTGCCGGTCCCGATCGAACATCCAGAGCGCCAGCCCCAGCGTCCACATGTTCTTGCAGCGCAGCGATTCCTTGTTGCCAAGGCCGAAGGGCTTCACCGCCTCCAGCGTCAGCGCGGAGATGTCGAAGGCGAGCACGTCCCACTTGGCAAGGCTGCCATCCTCCACCGGATCGGTTTCGTACTTCGCCTTTTCAAGGTTGCGCTTGTTGAACTCCCCCGTGTCGATGATGACGAGGCCGCCGGGCTTCAGCGCGTGGATATTGGTCTTCAACGCGGCCGGGTTCATCGCCACCAGCACGTCGGGCGCGTCGCCCGCCGTGGTGATCTCGCTGGAGCCGAAGTTGATCTGGAAGGCGGAAACGCCGAACAGCGTGCCCTGCGGGGCGCGGATTTCGGCAGGAAAATCGGGAAACGTGGCAAGGTCGTTTCCCGCCAGCGCGGTGGACAGGGTGAACTGCCCGCCCGTCAGCTGCATGCCGTCGCCCGAATCGCCAGCGAAGCGGACGACGACGGCCTCCACCAGATCACTTGGCGGGTCGTTTGGCGGACCATTCTGCGGAGATGCGCCCTGATCCGACGCCTTCTGATTCGACGGGCCTTGATCCGACAACACTGTCGCCATCATCGTCCTCCTCCGGGAGTACCGTTCTGATGCCGGCCGAATTGTCTCCCGCGTCCCAGACTATGCCTGCTTACTACCGGTGCAAAACAGAAAAACTCTCAAGTGGGAAATCCCGAGCTTGCCCGTTTCGTTCCCGGAAGGGTTACCGGGGATGGAAGGATAAATCGCGCTGGCTTTGCGCGTGGGCTTGGGCCATTGTGCCGGTCATGCGCTTCGAACCAGCGATCCACAGGCAGATCCCGGCGACAGGCCACTCCCTCACAATCTGGATTTCTTTCCGACGATGAATGATTTCGCGTCCCTTCCCTACCGTCCCTGCGTCGGTGTCATGCTGGTCAATTCCGACGGCAAGGTTTTCGTTGGCAAGCGAATCGACACCAAGGAAGGCGACTGGTGGCAAATGCCCCAGGGCGGCGTCGACGATGGCGAAGACCTGAAGGACGCCGCACTGCGCGAGCTTTGGGAAGAAACCGGCGTGACCGAGCGGGACGTCACCGTCCTGTCCCGCACGCGCGAGGAACTGCTGTACGACCTGCCGGACGAGCTGATCGGCAAGCTGTGGAAGGGCAAGTATCGCGGCCAGCGCCAGACCTGGTTCCTGCTGCGCTTCGAAGGCAGCGACGACAACGTCAACCTGGAAGCCCACAAGCCGGCCGAATTCAACGACTGGAAGTGGGTGGAGGCCGAACTGCTGCCCGACCTGATCATCCCGTTCAAGAAGCGCGTCTACCGCGCCGTGCTGGAAGAGTTCCGCGCGCTGATCTGATGCGCGCCATTTGACGGGGGCGGCCTGATCGACAGGCGCTCCCGCACAAACCCTCAGTTTTCCGAAACCACCGGCTTGGGCGCCACCGCGTCGGCGCTGACCATGCGCGGCGCGCCGACCTTGGAGATTTCCGCCGCAAGCTGCTGCGTTTCGGCGCAATCCTTGCCGCAGAGCGTCTGCAGGCGGGCCAGGTTGCGGCCGGCCTTGTCGGTCGCGCCCTTTTCGGCCAGCGCTATGCCTTCGCCGGCGATCGCTTCCAGGTTGCGCGGATCGGAAACCAGCGCCACGCGGTAATAGTGCAGCGCCTTGCCCTGAAGACCCTGGCGGCGCGTGGCGTCTGCCAGCGCAAGAAGAACGGTCACATTGCCGGGCGATACCGTCAACGCCGCTTCATAGGCATCGATGGCGCCGTTGACATTGCCGGAAGCAATGGCGGCGCGGCCTTCGCCCAGCAGATTGGCGGCACGCGGGTCGATCGCGGCAGCGGACTGCGAGAAAATGGCGCTGGATGAAACGGCGACAACAAGAGAAAGGGCAATGGCAACAGGCGTGTAACGCATCAACAGGTCCTTGGCCGAGGGCTTCGTCCTCATCATGACGCCGACGCTATCACAGCCGATGGAAGCGCGCGACGAAAAAGCCGTCAGTCCCGTCGTGCCATGGCGAGAGGCGGAGCCCTTCCCCGCGCGGCGTGCCGGCGGGAAGCGTCGGCATTTCGGCGCGCCAGCCGGCATGGCGGCGCAGGAAGCCCGCCGCCTGATCGGCGCCCTCCTCATCCAGCAGCGAGCAGGTGACGAAGACCAGCCGCCCGCCCGGCCGCACCAGGCCCGCCGCCACGTCCAGCAGGCGCGACTGGATCGCCGCATAGCGGGCAAGCTGCGCCTCGGTCAGCCGCCAGCGCGCTTCCGGATTGCGGCGCCAGGTGCCGGTGCCAGAGCATGGCGCGTCGACCAGCACGGCGTCCGCCGCACCGGCGAAACGCTGCAGCGCCTCCGCCTCCTTGTTGGGATTGAGCAGCACGGTCTCGATGATCGTGGCGCCGGCGCGTTCGGCACGCGGCGCAAGGCGCGACAGACGCGTGCGGTCCGCGTCGGCAGCGATCAATGTGCCGGCGTTCTCCATCGCGGCGGCCAAGGCCAGGGTCTTGCCCCCTGCCCCGGCGCAAAGGTCGATCACCGTGTCGCCTGGCCGTGCAGCCACGACTTCGCAGGTCAGTTGCGATCCGGTGTCCTGCACCTCGATCGCGCCATGAACATAGGCGTCGGACTGTTCGATGCGCGTTTCGGGCGGATAGCGCCAGCCATGCGCAGCCACCGAACGCTCACCACCTTCGGGCAGGTCGAGCCGCCCGGCGCGCAAGGTGTTGACGCGGATATCCAGCGGCGCGCGGTCCAGCAGCGCCGTGGCATCGGTTTCGGAAACATCGCTGGCCACAAAGCGATCGACCAGCCAGCGCGGAGCAAGTCCCGCCTCGGCCACCGGCTCCCCGGCAACGATCGTAGCGGGCGAATGCCCGGCCCCGTCGAACAACGCGGCGATCTGCGGATCTTCGGCAGCGATGCGCAGCATGGCGGCGCGTCCCGTCTCCGGCACTTCGCCGCAGGCCCGGATCGCCCGATAGGTCAGTTCCCGAACCGCCCGCCGGTCCTTGCTGCCGGCAAAGCGACGGGTGCGGAACCAGTCCGCGATCAACCGGTCGGCAGGCGCACCGTTGGCGCGCGCCGCCGCGATCACCAGGTCCAGAACCTCGATCGCTGCCTGAACGCGCGCACCCGGCGTCATGCTCCTGCCCTTACGCGATCAGCGCGTGGGGTAGTTCGGCGCCTCACGCGTGATGGTCACGTCGTGGACGTGGCTCTCGCGCAGGCCGGCATTGGTGATGCGCACGAACTGGGCGTTCTTGCGCAGATCGTCGACCGTGGCCGAGCCGGTGTAGCCCATGGCCGCCTTGATGCCGCCGACGAGCTGGTGGATCACGTCCTTGGCCGGGCCCTTGTAGGCCACCTGGCCTTCGATGCCTTCCGGAACCAGCTTCATCTGGTCCTTGATGTCGCCCTGGAAGTAGCGGTCGGCCGAACCACGGCCCATCGCGCCCACCGAACCCATGCCGCGGTATGACTTGTAGGCACGGCCCTGGTACAGGAACGTCTCGCCCGGCGCTTCCTCGGTGCCGGCCAGCATCGAGCCGACCATGATGGTCGATGCACCGGCTGCCAGCGCCTTGGCAGCATCGCCCGAAGTGCGCAGACCGCCGTCGGCGATCACCGGAACGCCCGACTTGTCGGCCTCTTCGGCGGCGTCCATGATGGCGGTCAACTGCGGCACGCCGACACCGGCGACGATGCGCGTGGTGCAGATCGAGCCCGGCCCGATGCCCACCTTCACGCAGTCCGCACCCGCGTCGATCAGCGCGCGCGCCGCTTCGGCGGTGGCAATGTTGCCGGCGATCACCTGTGCGGAGTTCGACAGCTTCTTCACGCGCTCAACCGCCAGCGCCACGTCCTTGTTATGGCCGTGGGCGGTGTCGATCACGACGACGTCGCATTCGGCAGCCAGCAGTGCCTCGGTGCGGGCGAAGCCCTTGTCGCCCACCGTGGTGGCGGCGGCAACGCGCAGGCGGCCGGCGGCGTCCTTGGTGGCGTCCGGATAGGTGACGGCCTTTTCGATGTCCTTCACGGTGATCAGGCCCACGCAGCGGAAGTCGTTATCGACCACCAGCAGCTTTTCGATGCGGCGGGCGTGCAGCAGGCGGCGCGCCTCGTCCTGATCGACGCCCAGCTTTACCGTGGCAAGGTTCTCATGCGTCATCAGCTCGCGCACCGGCTGGGCCGGGTTGGCGGCGAAACGCACGTCGCGGTTGGTCAGAATGCCGACCAGCTTGCCCGAAGCTTCCACCACCGGAATGCCGCTGATGCGGTTGGCCAGCATGATCGCCTGCGCTTCGCCCAGCGTGGCGTCAGGGCTGATCGTGATCGGGTTGACCACCATGCCGCTCTCGAAACGCTTCACGGCGCGAACCGCCGCGCACTGTTCCTCGATCGTGAGGTTGCGGTGCAGAACGCCGATGCCGCCCAGCTGGGCCATGACGATCGCCATGTCGGCCTCGGTCACGGTGTCCATGGCCGAGGAGATGACCGGGATGTTCAGGGAAATGTCGCGCGTAAGGCGCGTGCGGGTATCGGCCTGGGTGGGGACGATATCGGACTTGGCGGGACGCAGCAGTACGTCGTCGAAAGTAAGTCCGAGGGGAATGTCCATGTGCGCCACCATTATCTTGTCGGGGGAGAATCGTGGCGGCCCATGTAATCAAAGGGGGGCGCCAGTGCTAGCCCCCATTTCGCCCGGCAGTCCTCATTTTTCCGTCGGCGGAACCGGGCTCGACGCCGGGGTCGGAACCGGGGCCGGGGTTCCCTTCGGCATGCTGCTGACGGCGCTGGCGGGAACCTTGCGAAGATCGGCGAACCACCGGCCAAGTGCCGAAAGAAGCTTAACATCATCCACCGCGCCGCCCAGTTCCAGCGGGTGTGCCATGTGCACCAGATCGTCGCTGGGTCGGTGATAGTCGCCATCGAAGAAGGCACGCATCCGCGTCATGTCGCCATAAGCGGTGGAGACGAGCACGGCCGGAATATCGTGTTGTGCCAAGGCCCAACCGTCCTGCCGGCGCACGTAATCGTTCGCCTCGTCGCTGTTGACGACCTTGAACCGTTCGGACTTCGCCACCTTCACGATGGTGGAATCGAGCCCGGTCATCCCGCGCCCAACGATGGCGAACGGCGTGCCGTGCGGGGCGATGGCGTTCGAATCGATGTTGAAGGCCGCCACGATCTGCCGCAGCGGCAGCGGCGGGTTCTCCGCAAAGGCATGGGCGCCAAGCAGGCCCAGTTCCTCGCCCGTGGTGGCCAGGAAATAGACGTCGCGATCCAGTTGCGGCCCGCGTGACAGGCGGCGCGCCACTTCGGTCAGCGAGGCGACGCCGCTGGCATTGTCGATCGCGCCGTTACAGATCACGTCCTCTGCCGGGGGAGCGCCGCATTCGCCGAAATGGTCCCAGTGCGCCAGAAACAGCACCGCGCCGGTATCGGGGCGGCGGCCGGGCAGCTTGCCGATCAGGTTGTGCGTGCGGATGGTGGTTTCGCGCGTGGTCGCCTCCATCGAGGCGGTCAGGTCCAGCGGAACCGGCGTGAAATCGGGCTTCTCGGCCAGCTTCTCCAGCCCCGTCAGCGTCTGCCCGGTGCCCTTCAGCAAGGCGGTCATCGCCTCTCGCGTGATGAAGGCTTCCAGATCACCACCCAGCGAATCGTTGGACAGCGCATAGCCCGAACGCTTCCGCCGCGCCGCCACCTGATCAAGGCTGCGATCGCCATCCAGCACCGTCAGCACGGCGGAGGCGCCGGTTTCCAGCAGGTCGTTCTGGCGCTGGCTGTCGTGCGTGTCGCCGTCCAGCACCACGGCGATGCGGCCGGCCAGTTCGGTGCGCGAATAGTCACGCCCCCTGCCCTTGCCCACGAACAGCAACGGCACGCTGCGCACCAGGCTGCGCTTGCCGGAGGTGAGCACCAGTATGTCCTTGGGCGTCACCAGACGGCCGCCCTTGCGCTGGAACTGGGCCGAAGAGGCCGCCGGCTCACGCGCAACCAGGGTTACCGGCGCGAACCATTCGTGGCCGGGATCGTTGGTGCCGGACGTAAGCCCGATGTCGAACCATTGCTTGCCAAGATAGCGCAGCGTCTTCGCCTCGCCATCGGTGCCGGGTTCGCGGCCGTCGAAATCGTCGCTGGCCAGCACCCCGATCTGGGCGCGCAGGCGGGCAGCGATTTCCTGGTCGGCGCGGGATGTCGATGCCGAATGGGCAATGCCGGCACCCAGCAGGGCGGCAGCCAAAGCCCCACCCAAAGCCAATGCCCCGGCCGTACGGACCATGCTCGCCTTGAAACCCCTGTTCATCGTTCCGCACCCTATACGCGGGAATTGCACCGGCGATTAACGAATCTCAACCAGCCATCGGAACCCATGCGATTTTTCCGGCCAGCGTGCCACAGGAACCACAGCCCGCGTTTTCGATTGAACAGGACCGGGGCGGGCGATTAGGCTCCCGTGCGAGGGATCAGACACGAAGGGACAGCGGACGGATGCGGCTCGACAGGTTCAACCCCGATAACATCCGCGTAACCCAGGGCGGCAGTCGCTTTCCCGGCGGCGGTGGCGGCAAGGTCGGCTGCGGCACGCTGGTCATCGTGCTGATCGGCATGTTCGTGTTCGGCGTGGATCCACAGCAGATGCTGGGCACCATCGAGAACGTGCAGCAGGTGCCGCAGCAAGGCGCCCCCGCCCAGCCCGGAGAATCGCAGGATCCGGCCAAGATCTGCGGCCAGAACGAATATGCGCTGGAGGCCTGCAACGCGCTCAGTTCGCTGAACCAGACGTGGGAGCCGCTGTTCAAGCAGGCCAATATCGCGTTCGACCAGCCCGAACTGCACTTCTACAACGGCACCGATCGTTCCGGCTGCGGCGCGGCGCAGGCGGCGATGGGACCGTTCTATTGCCCCGCCGACCAGGGCATCTACATCGACACCAGCTTCTATGACGAACTGGACCGCAAGCTGGGCGCCAAGGGCGATTTCGCGCGCTATTACGTGGTCGCGCATGAATACGGGCACCATGTCCAGCACTTGCTGGGTCTCGATTCCAAGATCCGGCAGGCGCAGCAGCGCAATCCCGCTCAAGCCAATGCCCTGCAAGTACGGATGGAGCTTCAGGCGGACTGCTATGCGGGCGTCTGGGCAGGCAAGCACAAGGACCGGATCGAGCCGGGCGACATGGAGGAAGGCATGACCGCCGCCAGCGCCATCGGCGACGATACGCTGATGAAGAATGCCGGCCAGCGCGTCAGCCCCGAAAGCTTCACCCATGGCTCCAGCGCCCAGCGCATGAAATGGCTGAAGCGTGGTCTGGACACAGGGAACGAGGACGCATGCGATACGTTCTCGGACGTGTAAGCATCAGAAATTCGGGCGGGTGCGACCGTTCGGGCGTCGGGCTTGCGATGGACTTCGCATGATCCCGTAACGCACGCCGTCACGCTCGCGCACTTCTCCCGCACTCAGGAGACGATCATGCGCCACGTATGGACTGCCGCTGTCTTGACCGCCCTGCTGGCCGCGCCGCTGGCCACTGCGCCCGCTTCAGCCAGGCAGCGTCCGATCACCGATTCGGAACCCGATGCGGTGGACATTGCCAAGACCCCGGCAACCGACCTCAATCTGGACAAGACCAAAATCCCGCCCCTGCTGCAGGCGGCGACGCAAGCCCCCTATACGCTGACGGGCATCAAGACCTGCAGCCAGATTTCCGCCGCCGTGCTGGCACTGGACGATGTGCTGGGGCCCGATGCCGATCTGCCGGCCGATCCCGGCGGTTCGATCAGCGCCGGGCGCGTGGCCAAATGGGCGGTCGGGTCGCTGGTCCCGTTCCGCGGCCTGATTCGCGAGATATCCGGCGCGAACGCGCAGGACCGCGCCGTGCTCGCCGCCATTCGCGCGGGTATCGCCCGCCGCTCTTTCCTGAAGGGCGTGGGCCATGCCAAGGGCTGCAAGTATCCCGCCTCCCCGGCAACGCCCGCGATCATCCAGGCGCATCTGCAAAGCCAGGAAAAGGACCGCAAGCGGGACGGCAAGCAGGAAGCGGATGATGCGAAGCGGGACGGCGGCACCGCCTCCGTCCCCACCACGTCTACCCCGGTCGTCCAGAAAGTGCCTTGAACCGGTTTGCCGCGGCAGGGTTATGCCGCACCGGCAAACCAGTTCATGGCCATCAATCGTTCCAGGCGTTATCCGCTTCGCTACGGGCGTGGTCGGCTTCGGCACGCGCTTCGGCACGGGCGCGATCAACCTCGGCGCGGGCCCTTGCCATCTCTGCATTGAGTTCGGCGGTGATCTCGTTCCGCATCTCCGCCGACATCTGGCGATTGGCGGCCACTTCGGCACGGGCATCGGCAATCGCTTTTGCGGCCTGCATGGATGCCTCGATCGCCTCTCTCGGCATGCCCGTGCAGATCACCTGGGATGAGGCTCCCCGGCTCGAACGCGCCTCGCTATGGGCCCTGTCCGCCGGGCAGCGGCTGTCGATCGTCATTTCCCGATAGACCCGCGATCCGTCCGCATTGCGCGTAACGAAGCGGATGGTCTGCACCTTGCCATCGGCCGAGACGCGCTGCTTTACCTCGGGCACGCCCCGCATGGCTTGCGCCACGCTTGCCTGCACGGAACGGGCAATGGCGCGATTGAGCGAGACCGATGCAGGCGGCTCAGGCGGCTGCGGCGGGGCCGGCGGCACCGGGGCGACAGCGACCTGCGGGCCAGCCGGAGCCTCGGGCGCTTCGGGAACGGGCGGCGCCATCGGCGCCTCGGTCACATCCGTGCCTTCCCCGTTTGTACCCGCCGCATCGGGATCCACCGCGCGGATTGCGGGAGCCAGAGGCGCGGCGGGCACCGCAGGTGCGGTGGGAGCCACCGGCACCTTCGGCACTTCAGGGGCTTCTTCCATCGCCGCATAAGTGACGGTGGCGGTGAACGGCACCGAAACCACGGCCAGCGCGAACAGGCTGCGTGCGGCAACCCGGCGAGCGGGTGAGACTTCGGCGCGGCCCAGCGCCTTCAAGCGCTGGATGATCGGCTTGTCGCCCGCCAGCGTGCCGGCCATGGGCGCGGCCAGCGTCAGCCGGGTGCCTGCCGCGAAACTGGCGATCAGCCGGCCGTAGCGGGCCCGCATCGCTCGCCCGCAACCCGCCATGACGCGCGCGTCACAGGCGGCCTCCTGATCGGCGCGCAGCGCGCGCCATGCCGCCCAGCCCAGCGGGTTGAACCAGTGGAGCGCGAACAGCGGCTGCAGCGCCATGATCGCCAGCAGGTCGTTGCCCCAATGGTGCTCCAGCTCATGGGCGATCGCGAAATCGGACGATTCGGAATCCACGGTCGCCAGAAAGCCCTCGGGCAACGCCACGTACTTCTCGAACACGCCGAAGGCCAGCGGCGCGGCGGCCGCCGGGCTTTCGTAGATACGCACTTCGCCTGAGCGGGCGACCAGGCGCGCATCGGTCAGGATCTCGCGCCGCATCAAGTGATAGTTCCAGGTGCGCCAGGCGAGGAAGACCACCGCGCCGCCCAGCCAAACGGCCAGCAGCAGCGCCATCCACGGGACATGCGCGAAGAGCCCGGGATCGGTGAATGCCGGCACGTTATCCGCAATCGGCGCCGCGATCGCATCATGCGCGGCGAGCGGAACTTCGCCAACCGTCTCCACCGGAACCGATGCCGCCAGCGGCACCGCAGCCGCCGTGATCGGCTCCACGTCGAAGGAAAACTCGGGCACGACCCCGCGCGGCAGCGCCAGCGGAGGAAGGATCAGCCGGATCATCGGCAGCGCCCAAAGCGCATAGGCCGCCGCCGGGCCGAACATGCGGGCCACCGGGCGGCGAACGAAGAGGATCAGCGTCATCAGCACGCCCGTCATCACAAGCGTATCGGCAAGCCACTCGATCATGACCTCAACTCCTTCAGGAGGGCCTCGATTTCGGCAATGTCATCTTCGGTCAACGCATCGGCCTCGGCAAGATGCGCGAAAAGCGGGGCGGCGCGGCCACCGAACAGGCGGTCGACCAGACGACGGCTTTCGGTGCCGACATAAGCTTCGCGGGCGATGCGCGGGGTATAGAGGAAGCGCTTGCCGTCCGGCTCGGTAGCGACCGCCTGCTTGGCGACCAGCCGCGAGAGCAGCGTCTTTACCGTGGCGAGGGTCCAGCCGCGCGGCTCGCAGACCTTTTCGCAGACTTCGGCGGCGGTGAGCGGGCTACGCTCCCACAAGGCCTCCATCACCGCATGTTCGGCTTCCGAGATACGCTCCGGCGTGTCGGGCTCTTCGGCCACGGCTTCCTCCATCGTTTACACACGTAATCGACTACGTTTGTAAACATGAACGCCAGATGAATGCGGCTACACGCCTTCGGTCAGGATACCCACCATCACCGCAGCGCCCAGCAGGACCAGAAAGGCATTGAACGTCACCAGCAATGCGGCGGGCAAACGCGGCGTATCGGTCTCGGGTGGCGGGGCGACCGGCCGCAGCTGCCGCCAGATACCGGCGATGAAGCAGAACTCCGCAAACAGCAGCAGCATCACCGTGGTGGTCATCACCAGCCACTCGCTGACCAGTCCCTGCAGAAGCGCACGCGCACCGATGCCCGACGCCAGCGCGCCAAGGCCGGTGCGCACCCAGGCCGCGTAAGTCCGCTCGGCCGCCAGGATGGTGCGGTCAGCCGCCAGTACCGTCCGCCGATCGGCCGTGTCCGCCTGCTTCTCGACATTCTCGGCAACGCGGTGCGCGTCCTTGGCGATCTCACCGGCAAGGACGCGCCTGGCATCCGGGTTTTCGGGATCTTCGCCCATCGTCGATCTCCCGCGCCGTGCGGATCAGCCGGCGGCCTTGCCCAACTTGCGCAGGCCGAATGCGACGGCAATCATGAAGACGCCGCGCATGAAGAAGCTGATCGCCACCATGATCGCCAGAAAGCCGATCGCGGTCGGCACGCTGGAGATCAGCAGCAGCACGCCCAGCACGACGTCAAGCACACCCAGGAACAGGCGCCAGGCCTTGTCGTGTCGGGCCTTGAGCGCGAAGGCGATCTCGAACCCGCCGGAGATCAGCAGCCATGCCCCGATCGCCCAGACCAGCGTGATCGCGCCAGCCACCGGGTTGAACAGCACGTAGAGGCCGGCAAGCAGGCCGATGGTGCCCAGCAGGATTTCCGTCCAGCGCGCACGCTTCGACATCGAATGGATACCGGCGGCGATTCCCGCAACGCCATAGACGCACAGCATGAATCCGATCAGGACCTCGGTCGCGAAGCTGGCCACCAGCGGATTGGCGATCACGATCACCGCAACCGCGATCAGCAGCAGGCCATAGGCAAGCACCCAGCCCCAGCCTAGCGGTGGCGAGCCGAGGTAGGGAGGCGCCAGAGGATCGGCAAAAGCATTCGGGTCGGTGTGTGAGGTCGTCATGCAATCGACTCCTGTTCCCACGCGATGTTGCCAAAGTAATGCGACGGAGTGGTTTCGGTTGCAATGCAGTTGGTTGGAACACCGATCTCAGGGTTTTCCCGCTGAAGCCCTTCAAAACGAAGAAGGGCGGCGCATCCGCGTGGATGCACCGCCCTTCCCTTTATTCATGCCGAAGCCGGTATCAATACACGCGGGCCTTGGGCTTGATGTACTGTGCGTCGTCGGTGAGCGTGTATTCATGGACCGGACGGTAATCGAGACGGATTTCGCCGCCCTTGCCGCCCCAGCCGTTGAACCAGCCCACGGTGTGCTTCATCCAGTTCGCGTCGTCGCGGTTCGGGAAGTCCTCGTGCGCGTGGGCGCCGCGGCTTTCCTTGCGCGCCTGGGCGCCGTGCAGCGTGACCGAAGCCTGCGAGATCAGGTTGTCCAGCTCCAGCGTTTCCACCAGGTCCGAGTTCCAGATCAGGCCACGGTCGGTAACCTTGATGTCGTTCATGCGCTCATAGGTCTTGGCGAGCTTTTCCTTGCCTTCGACCATGAGTTCATCGGTGCGGAACACGGCGGCGTGGGCCGACATGGTGCGCTGCATCTCGGTGCGGACTTCCGCCGTCGGCGAACCGCCGTTGGCGTTGCGGAAGTGGTCCAGGCGGGTAAGCGCCATGTCTGCCGAATTCGTCGGCAGTTCCTGCTGCGCAGCGCCCGGCTTGACGATTTCCTTGAGGCGATGGCCGGTTGCACGGCCGAACACCACGAGGTCGATCAGCGAGTTCGAACCCAGGCGGTTGGCGCCGTGGACCGAGACGCAGGCCGCCTCGCCCACCGCGAACAGGCCCGGCACCACGGTGTCCGGATTGCCGTCCGGGCCGATGGTGACGACTTCGCCGTGGTAGTTACAGGGAATGCCGCCCATGTTGTAGTGGACGGTCGGCACAACCGGCAGCGGCTGGCGGGTAAGGTCCACGCCTGCGAAGATCTTGCCGCTTTCGGTGATGCCCGGCAGACGCTCGCCCAGCACCTTGGGATCGATGTGATCGAGGTGCAGGTAGATGTGGTCCTTGTGCGGGCCGACGCCGCGGCCTTCGCGGATTTCCAGCGCCATCGAACGCGAAACCACGTCGCGGCTGGCCAGGTCCTTCGCAGAAGGCGCGTAACGCTCCATGAAGCGCTCACCTTCGGAGTTGGTGAGGTAGCCGCCTTCGCCGCGCGCGCCTTCGGTGATCAGCACGCCCGCGCCGTAGATACCGGTGGGGTGGAACTGCACGAATTCCATGTCCTGCAGGGGCAGGCCGGCGCGCAGGACCATGCCGCCGCCGTCGCCGGTGCAGGTGTGGGCCGAAGTGGCGGTGAAGTAGCTGCGGCCGTAACCGCCGGTCGCCAGCACGACGGCCTGCGCACGGAAGCGGTGGATCGAACCGTCGTCAAGGCACAGCGCGATCACGCCGACGCACTTGCCGCCGTCCATGATCAGGTCGATCGCGAAGTATTCGATGAAGAAGTCCGCATCGTACTTCAGCGACTGCTGGTACAGCGCGTGCAGCATGGCGTGGCCGGTACGGTCCGCGGCGGCGCAAGTGCGCTGCACCGGCGGGCCTTCGCCCATGTTCTGCATGTGGCCGCCGAACGGGCGCTGGTAGATCGTGCCGTCGGCGTTGCGGCTGAAGGGCACGCCGGCGTGTTCCAGCTCGTAGACCGCTGCCGGGGCTTCGCGCACCATGTATTCGATGGCGTCCTGGTCACCCAGCCAGTCCGACCCCTTGACGGTGTCGTACATGTGCCAGGTCCAATGGTCCGGCGTGTTGTTGCAGAGCGAGGCGGCGATGCCGCCCTGTGCCGCGACGGTGTGCGAACGGGTGGGGAAGACCTTGGTGATGCACGCGGTCTTCAGGCCGGCTTCGGCCGAACCCATCGTGGCGCGCAGACCCGAGCCACCGGCGCCGACGACGACGGTGTCATAGGTATGGTCGATGATCTTGTAGGCAGGGGCGGACATTATGCGTGAGCTCCCAGCGCGAGGCGGATGACGCAGAAGACGCCGAAGGCGATGCCACCGCAGGCGGCAAGGTTCAGCGCCGCGATGCAGGCGAACTTGTTGGCGTGCTCATGCACATAGTCCTCGACCAGCACCTGCAGGCCGATGCGCGCGTGCCAGAACGTGGTCACCACCAGCAGGACCATCGCCACGGCGGGAACCGGACGGGCCAGCCATTCGGCGACCGAGGCATAGCTCATGTCAGGCAGGAAGAGGATCGAGACGGCAAGGAAGATGCCGGTCAGCAGGTTGCCGATCGCGGTGAAGCGCTGCAGCAGCCAATGATGAACGCCGGTCTTTGCCGAGCCGAGGCCGCGAACGCGGCCGATGGAAGTTCCGTTACCCATGTTCCGTCCCTCAGCGAAGCAGCAGGATCGCCCAGAAGGCGACGGTGAGGACCACACCCATGATCGGTGCAAGGATCGAGAAGGTCTTGTTGGCCTTCAGTTCGAAACCGGCGCCGATATCGAGCACGAAGTGACGCAGGCCGCTCATCATGTGGCTGAAGAAAGCCCAGGAGATGCCCACGAGCACGACATAACCCGGAATCGAGGTCATGCACTTGGTGAGCTGTGCGTAAGCTGCGGGTCCGCTGGCCAGCGCCCCGAGCCACCACAGCAGCAGGCCCAGGCCGGCAAATGCCATGCCATCGCCCGTCACGCGGTGCAGAATCGAGACGAACATGTGAGGGCCCCAACGCCAGATCTGGAGATGGGGCGAAAGCGGACGGTTCCTGGTGCCGTCTTTGGCCATGGCTCTTTCGAATCCCTTTTGCCTTTGCAGCAGCGTCAAGCTGCCCCTGTCGAGAAGTCCCCTTAGACAAATCGCGGCTTGGCGCAAGTTCCGCGAAGCACATCGCGAATGCATCGCACACAAGCCACTTTTCGCTCGGCACATCGGTCAGGCAAGTCAGGCCGCCCCACCCGGCCCGGCCAACGAACGCGCTGCCACTGGTCTTGGCGGTCCCTCCGGCCTAAAGCCCAGCCCCATGAATCGCCGCATGAATCGCCTGCCGAACATCATCGCGCCCGCCCTGCTGCTGGCCGCCTGCACGCCCGCGCCCGACGCCGCCGCGCGATCGGAAGCTGCGGCCTCGGACGATACCGGCGCCACGCAGGCCCGACTCGCCGCCGCCTGCAAGGGGCGCGACGGCTGGGCCGATGCCGCACCGCCCGCGCATCTTTTCGGCAATACCTGGTACGTCGGCACCTGCGGCATCACCGCAATCCTGATCACCGGAAAACAGGGCCACGTGCTGATCGACGGCGGTGTGCCCGAAGCGGCGCCGCTGGTTCTCGCCAATATCAAGGCGGCAGGCTTCAAGCCGAAGGATGTGCGCTGGATCCTGTCCACCCACGAACATTTCGACCATGCCGGCGCCCTAGCCGCGCTGCAACGCGCGACCGGTGCCCGCGTCGCCGCTATGCCCGCCTCGGCCGAAGTCTTGGAAAGCGGCAAGGCCAATCCCGCCGATCCGCAGTTCGGCCAGTTGGATGCGTTCCCGGCAGTCCATGTCGACAAGCGGCTGACCGATGGCGAACGCGTGACATTGGGCACCATCGCACTCACCGCCCACGCCACCCCCTCCCACGCCGCCGGATCGACCAGCTGGACCTGGCGATCCTGCAACGATGCAGGCAAATGCCTGAACATGGCCTATGCCGACAGCGTCAGCGCGATCTCCGTCAAGAGCTACCGCTTTACCGACCATCCCGATCGCGTGGCCGCCGTCCGCCAGGGCTATGCGCGAATCGCGGCCCTTCCCTGCGACCTGCTGATCACCCCGCATCCCGGCGCCAGCGATCTTTTCGCGCGCCTGGCGGGCACATCGCCGCTGGTCGATCCCACCGCGTGCCGCACGTATGCGGCCGCCGCCACTGTCCGCTTCGACCAGCGCCTTTCCGACGAGGCGCATCCCGAAGCGAAGGAGACCCGTTCGTGAGCTGGAAAATTACTGCCTTCGCCCCCCGTTCCGTGATCGAGAGCGCCCTTGTCGCCCACGAGGACGCTTTCGACTGGGATCCGGAAATCGTCATTTCCGGCAGCGAGATTGCCGAGGACAAGCCCGACGACTGGCAACTGGAAGCCTGGATGGAGCAGAAGCCGGGCAAGGCGGAAACGGACGCCCTCACCGCGCTGTTCGCTGGCGACGTGCCCGAATTCGTCATCGAGGAACTGCCCGAAACCGACTGGCTCGTCACCAGCCAGGAGGGCCTGGAGCCGATCCGCGCCGGCCGTTTCTACGTCCACACGCCCGAGTATCCGCCGCTCAACGAGGCAGGCGTCACCGATTTCGTGATTCCCGCCAGCCAGGCTTTCGGCACCGGCCAGCACGCCACCACGGCGGGCTGCCTGGAAATGCTGACATACATGAAGTCGCGCGGGATGATCATCCGCAACCATGCCGACATCGGCACCGGCACCGGCCTGCTCGCCTTCGCGGCGATGACGCTCTGGCCCCGCGCCCGCGCCACGGCGAGCGATATCGACGCGGTCTGCGCCACCGTGGTGGCCGACAATGCCGATGCGAACGGCGTGCCGCTGGGAGGCCGGCCGGGCGAACTGGTCATGACCATCGCCGACGGCATGGATGCGCCCTTGCTCGACGTACGCGGCCCTTACGACCTGATCATGGCAAACATCCTGGCCGGTCCGCTGGTCAGCCTGGCGCCGGACTTTGCCAAGTCGCTGACGCCGGGCGGGCACTTGCTGCTGGCCGGTCTGCTGGAAACGCAGGAGGCATCGGTGCGTCGCGCCTGTCGCCGTGCCGGGTTGCGACTGGTCGCGCGACTGGTCAAGGGCGACTGGTCGATCCTCTGGATGCGCGCGCGCCGGTTCTGAACGCGTTCGACCTGCCGGGCCGCTGAAGGCTGGCCCGGCAGGACAACGGACCTGAAGTCGGAAACTCGATTATAGGTTGTCAGGCGCGGCGCAGTTCCAGCCCCGGGCCTTGCGGGCCAAGGCGCATGATGCCCATCAGGTCCGCCGCGATCGGCGCGTCGAACGCGAAGCCGGCGCGATCCTCCACCACCCAGCGCACCGTCCCGGTCACCTGCGGGCAACCGGCCAGCCACAACACCAGCCGCACGCCCTTTTCCAGCATGTTGCGCTCGACGACGAGCTGGCACCCCTCTGGCGAGACGTGCCTGGCAAGCGCTGGCGCATAAGGGGAAAGCCCGAGGGCCACGTTCACTTCTCCATGCCGAACGGTTCGAACCGCTTGATAGGGAAGTGTAATTAAGAGAGGTAAACGGCTCGTTAATATCTGTGCAACTTTTCTGACGTAAAAATACTCAATTCTTACAGTAACTTACCTAGAAACACCGAATTGAAAATTAACCATGTCCGGTAAGTCCGAATTAGGGATTACAAACAAGAATTAGACCTCAAGGGGGGCTGGTAACAACAGCTCATGAGGCCAAACATGCTTCGTACCGAACTCGACCGGCCTGCGGTCGTCGTGGGACCCCTGGGTGAAGCTCTCGACCGCAAGAGCCTGCCGCCGCGCGATACCCTACGCTGGGTTGCGCGCCGGAAGGCCGAGGTCGTGGCTGCCGTCAATGGGGGCCTGTTGACGATCGCCGAGGCCTGCGAACGCTACGATCTCACGCTCGAGGAACTTGCCTCGTGGCAACGCGCGATTGAGCGCGAAGGAATGGCAGGGCTGCGCGCCACCCGCGTGCAGCACTACCGACAGGTGCACGAACGCCAGTCCCGTTTCTCCTGAGCGGGCTGGTGCTGCGGCACCCTCGCCGGGAGGATAGGTGTGTCCCCTCCGGCGTTGACCAATGGGCCCGGTCCGAGAACTCCGGCTGATACTTGCGACCCGTCAGCCGGCCGCTTCGACGATCCGGGCCCATTCAGCTTCATCGATGACCTTGATCCCAAGGTCCGCCGCCTTCTTCAGTTTCGAACCCGCGCCCGGCCCGGCAACCAGAATGTCCGTCTTGGCCGAGATCGAGCCCGCCGCCTTGGCGCCCAGCCGTTCGGCCTGTGCCTTGGCCTCGTCGCGGCTCATCGTCTCCAGCTTGCCGGTGAAGACCACGGTCTTGCCCGCGACCTCGCTCTCCACCGTTTCCACCACGTAGGGCGGCGGAGCGACTTCAGAGAGGATATCGTCCCACACCGCGCGGTTGTGCTCTTCGTGGAAGAAGTCGCCCAACGCCTCCACCACGGCCGGGCCGATCCCGTCGATCGAAACGAGTTCGGAATAGGCATCGCTGGCGGCCTGCGCGGCTTCCTCGCCCACCTGCTCACCCACAGCTTCATGCGACTTCTCGGCAATCTCGCGCAGTGCAGGCAGCGTTTCGAAACGCTTGAGCAGATCGCGCGCCGTCACCGCACCGACATGGCGGATACCCAGGCCGAACAGCAGCCGCGCGGCATCGGGCTGGCGCTTGTTTTCCACCGCCGCCAACAGGTTGTCCACAGACTTGTCCTTCCACCCATCGAGCGCAAGGATCTCCTCCCGGCGCTTGCGCAGGCGGAAGATGTCGGCCGGGCTTTCCAGCCAGCCCTTGGCGAAGAACTCGTCGATCGTCTTCTCGCCCAACCCCTCGATATCGAGCGCGCCCCGGCTGACGAAGTGCTTCAGGCGCTCGGTCCGCTGCGCCGGGCAGATGAGGCCGCCGGTGCAGCGCACATCCACCTCGCCCTCCTCGGCCACCGCTTCGGAGTGGCATTCGGGGCAGTGATCCGGGAATGCGAAGGCCGACCGCTCCACCTCGCGCGTCAGGTTGTCGACGATCTGCGGGATCACGTCGCCGGCACGCTGGAGCACCACGGTATCGCCCGGGCGCACGCCCAGACGGCCGATCTCGTCACGGTTGTGCAGCGTGACATTGGTGACGGTGACACCGCCCACCAGCACCGGCTTCAGGCGTCCCACCGGCGTCAGCTTGCCGGTGCGGCCCACCTGGATGTCGATCGATTCCAGCGTCGTTTCCGCCCGCTCGGCCGGGAACTTGTGCGCCAGCCCCCAGCGCGGCGCCTTGGCGACGAAGCCGAGGCGCTGCTGCCAGTCGAGCCGGTCGATCTTGTAGACCACGCCGTCGATCTCGAACGGCAGGTCCGGCCGCCCGTCGCGGATCGCGCGGTAGGCGGCAAGCATTTCCTCGACCGAGTGGCACAGCCGGAACTGCGGCGAGACCGGCAGGCCCCAGCTTTCGATGCGGCGGATCACTTCATGCTGGCTTGCACCCGGCACGTGACTGGCCGCGCCCCAGCCATGCGCCCAGAAGCGCAGCGGACGCTTGGCCGTGACCGCGGCATCCTTCTGCCGCAGCGAGCCGGCAGCAGCATTGCGCGGGTTGGCGAACTGGCGAACCTTGCTCTCGTCAAACGGCCCATCTTCCCCTTGGCCCTTCTCTTCCGCCAGCGCGCGTGCCTCAGCCATCAGCGTCTCATTGAGCGAATGGAAGGCGGCCTTCTCCATATAGACTTCGCCGCGCACCTCGAAGACGTCCGGGATGTCTTCGCCCTTCAGTTCCTGCACGATGTCGGCGATGTGGGCGACGTTGGGCGTCACGTCCTCCCCCACCTGCCCGTCGCCGCGCGTGGCTGCGCGCACCAACTTGCCGTTTTCGTAGCGCAGCGAGCAGGAGAGGCCGTCGATCTTGTCCTCCGCCGTCACCATCACCGGCTCGTCTGCAGAGAGGGACAGGAAGCGGCGCACGCGGCCGACGAAGTCTTCCACTTCCTCGTCGCTGAACGCATTGTCCAGGCTCATCATCCGAACCTCGTGCCGCACTTTGCCCAGTGGCGAGGCGGCGACATCGTGGCCGACCTTGTTGGTGGGCGAATCGGGGCGGATCAGATGCGGGAAAGCCGCTTCCAGTTCGGCATTGCGACGGACCAGCGCATCGTATTCGGCATCCGCGATCTCCGGCGCATCTTCGGCATGGTAGAGCCGGTTGGCGCGGTTGATCTGCCGCGCCAGACGCATGAGTTCGTTGGCGGCTTCGGCTTCATTCGGAAACAGATCGGGAGTGTCGGTCATGGGTTCAGCCTATGCCGCATGCGCCCGCCGGACGGCAAGGCGGGGCGGTTGACACAGTTTACACGGTTCAGGGGAAAAACCTGTCACCTTGCGGACCAAAACCGTCACCTTACGGGCGAGAACCGTCACCTTGTGCGCGCAAGGTGACACTTTTCGCGCCGACCTGTCACCTTGTAAGGCGGCGCCAGCGCGCGGAGCAACGGGGAACGGAAACGGCATCATGCCCGAGACGCTACGCCCTCTCACCGGAGTAGGAAAATGCCCGGCTTGACTCATTTCGATGTTTAGCTAATCATCACATCATGAGTCAGGTGCGATGAATCAGATTTTCAGGGCCCTTTCCGATCCCACCCGCCGCCGCGTGCTGCAATTGCTGCGCAAGGGGCCGATGAGCGCGGGCGAGATCAGCGAACGCTTCGACGTGTCCAAGCCCACCATGTCCGCCCACTTCGCCGTGCTGAAGGAAGCCGATCTGGTCCATGCCGAGAAGTCCGGCAAATCGGTGATCTATCACCTCAAGCTCTCGGTGCTGGAAGAGGCGCTGCTGGGCTTCGTCCATTCGTTCGGCGGCAGCGCGGAAGCGCCCGAATCCCGAAAGGAAGCCACACGATGACACGCGACGGGAAAACGGACTTGTACGGCAACCTTGCCTGGGGCGGCCTGATCGTTGCGCTGGCCCTTGGCGCCAGCCTTGCCCGCAAGCTGGGCTATATCGATACGGACACCGTCACCCGGCTGGTGATCGGCGCCAATGGGCTGATGATCGCGTGGAACGGCAACCGCATGCCCAAGACTTTCGTGCCCCACGCCCAGGCGCGGCAGGCCCGGCGCGTGGCGGGCTGGTCTCTCACCCTGAGCGGGTTGATCTATGCCGGGCTGTTCGTGTTCGCACCGCTGCGGGTGGCGGCATGGGGCGGCGCCGCTGCCGTGGTGACCGGGATCATGGTGACGCTGGGCTATTGCCTGTCACTGCGCAGCAAGGCGAAGCCGGCCGACCGCACGCACGGTTAGAGTGGCTTCCAATCGGGTGGAATCATCTGATGGGAAAACGCTCTGGAGATCGCCTGCAAATCCCACCCACGGTCGCAGACACATCGCTGCCCCGTCGATCGCTTGCGGATCGAAGGGGCAGCGATGATCGCCTATCGCTCCACCCCATTGGCGAGCCAACGGGGTGAAACCGTCATTCGCTCACGGTCACATCCACGCGGCGGGCTTCCGCATTGGTATCGCCGTTGCCGGTGGTGTCGGCCGGCTTGATCATCTTGATGGACGCCGTCGGAATCCCGATCGCCACCAGCGCCTTGCTGACTTCTTCCGCGCGCCGCTTCGAAAGCGCGGCATTGGCGGCGGCATCGCCGGTCGGATCGTTGTACCCCGATACCGCCACGAAGGAGCCGGGGTGCGTGTCGACGTAATCCTTCACGCTGCCGGCGGCAGTGGAGAGATCCTTGGTCACGTCCGACTTGCCGACCGCGAAGAACACGCGCAGCACGGGCCGCCCGTTCGCCGTTTCACTGACCATGCCGGAACCGGTCGGGATTTCGGCAGTCGGCGTGGGCTCCACCAGCGGGGCCGTCTCGACCGCGGCGGTGGTCGGTTCGGTCACGGTGGTTGTGGTTTCCCTGTTCGCGCAAGAACGCAGCGCCCAGATCAGGGCCAGTATGGCAAGCAACAGCAGGAGCAACGGCCACCACTTGGCCATGCCGCCCGAAGCGGCGCGAACCGGCTCCTCATAGTGCGGCGCAGTCGTGGGTGGGGTCAGAAGTCCGGACAGGCCCGGCGGCAAGGCGGCATTGATCGATGACCGTTCGCCGTTGAGCAGCGTGGTGACTTCCGGCAGCGAAGGCGTCGAGCCCAGTTGCTTGCCGATGCCGCCGGCCGCGAACAGTCCGCCGACACCGAGGAGGGAGCGCACGCTTTGCGGCGCGATGCCGAAACGATCGGCCAGCGCGTTCACCACGCCGCCGAAGTTGGAACCGAACAGGTCCACGAAACCGCCGGCATGTTGGGCAAGCGAGGTATCCGCGCTCAGCCGGTCGGTCACGGCGGCCTGATTGTCCAGCGGGTTGCCGCCGACAAGCGCGGTCTTGATCATGCTGAGCACCCCGCCACCGCTGCCGGCAGCGATGCGGCCTGACATTGCCGCGAGGATCACGGGAACGATCCCGCCCAGAGCGCTGCTGGTGGCCTGCGGGCTTTCGCCCAGTTTCGCCGCAAGATTATCGACAGTACCGGGCGCAATGGCCCCGCGAATGGTGTCGAGTAGAGCCATTTCCTTCTCCTCTTTCGGCACCCCCCATTTCAATATCCGCAACCGCCATCGGGACAATACGGCCCGTGGCACTAAGTGGAATTATCTATCGACGCCAATTGAGCAATCGGTAGTTATACCGATCAGCCGTGTTTGTTATGTGCAAAATAGCACACTTTCAGGTCGTTGATTGACCGTCGTTTTGCAATTCACTTGGAAACACACCACGATCACTGATGATCTTGGGCATTTCTTCCGAAAGGAATGGCGTAAATCTTGTCGACTATTTTCGACTGGAGCGCTTTCCAATCAGGTCATCTGATGACTCGAAAAACGCGGCAAACCAAAATCCTGGAACAGTTGATCCGATAAACGGATCGGAAACGGCTCCAGGCGCGCTATGCCCGTTCCAGCAGTCTGCTGGCCTGTGCCCGCGCCTCGGCGGTCACTTCCGCGCCCGAGAGCATACGGGCGATCTCTTCCTGCCGTTCCGCATTGCTGAGCGGCGTCACCGAAGTGCGCGTGACCGTCCCCTGCGAGGATTTGGCGATCATGAAGTGCCGATCGCCGCGCGCCGCGACTTGCGGGCTGTGGGTGACGGCCAGCAACTGCCCGCCCGCGCCGCTGCCATTGGCCAGCCGGGCAAGGCGTTCGCCGATGGCGTCTGCCACCGCGCCGCCGACGCCGCGATCGATCTCGTCGAAAATTACCGTCGCCGCGCCGCCCTCTTCCGCCAGCGCCACCTTGAGCGCGAGGATGAAGCGCGACAATTCGCCGCCCGAGGCAATCTTGGCGAGCGGGGCGAAATCGGCGCCCGGATTGGTGCTGATCAGGAATTCCACCTGATCCATGCCCTGCGCGCCCCAGCGATCCTCCGGCAGTTTCAACACCGAGGTCTGGAACCGAGCGGCATCGAGCTTGAGCGGGGCCAGTTCGGCGGCAACCGCCTTGTCCAGCCGCTTGGCGGCGGCGCGGCGCAAGTCGTGCAGTGCCTCCGCCTGCTGGCGATAGGCCAATGCCGCCTTCTGCGCGGTAGCCTCCAGCGCGGCGACATGCCCTTCCCCACCCTCGATCGCGTCCAGCGCCTCCCGCATCCCGCGCATCTTTTCGGGAAGGTCGTCCACCGCGCACATGTGCTTGCGGGCGGCGGCGCGCAAATCGAACAGGCGGGTTTCGATACGGTCCAGTTCGTTGGGATCGAACGCCAGCGCCTCTGCCGCGCGCTCCAGCTTTTCCTCGGCCTCGCCCGCCTCGATCAGCGCGCGGTCCAGCGCACCGAGGGCGTCGGCCAGCAGCGGGTGCTCGCCTGCGATGCGGTCCAGCCGGCGCGCGGCGCCACGCAGGTTCGCCAGTGCCGAATCGGATCCGGTCCAAAGGTGCTGCAGGGCCGAAAGATCATCGGCCAGCTTCTCACCCTTCTGCATATCGGCGCGGGCGTGGGCGAGTTCCTCCTCCTCCCCCTCTACCGGCGAAAGCGCGTTGAGTTCGGTCAGGTGGGCCAGCAGCAGGTCCTGATCCTCGGCCGCCTTGGCCACTTGCGCACGGGCGGCATCGAGCGCGCCCTGCGCGGTGCGCCAGGTCTTCCACGCGGCCTCCACGCCGGCCACATCGCCGCCGGCGAAACGGTCGAGCAGCGCGCGGTGGCCCTTGGAATTGACCAGGCCGCGATCGTCGTGCTGGCCGTGGATTTCGACGAGGACCGGCGCAATCTCGCGCAGCAGGGAGACGCTGACCGGCTGGTCGTTCAGGAACGCACGGCTGCCGCCATCGGCGCGCAACTGGCGCTTCAGGATCAGCGGTTCGCCCGGCTCGATCTCCAGATCCGCTTCGTCAAGGACGCCACGCACCACGGCGGGCAGCGCGGCGAATTCGAAGCTGGCGGTGACGCTGGCGCGGTCTTCCCCCGCGCGGACGAGGCCGCTGTCGGCCCGGTTGCCGATGACCAGGCCCAGCGCGTCCAGCAGAATCGATTTGCCCGCGCCCGTCTCACCCGTGAGGACGCCCAGCCCCCGCGCGAAATCGAGATCGAGCGCTTCGATCAGCACGATGTTGCGAATGGCGAGGCGTGTCAGCATGTTCGCGTTGCGTTCTAGCGAAAAGATTTTCGCCCGTCACGCCCTATCGCGCTTTCCGATAACGAAAACGCCGGCCGGCCATGTGGCCGACCGGCGTTGAATTTCGTCGGAAGCCGTGCCTGTCAGGCGGCGACGTTCTTCGGCGCGTAGCGGTTCATCAGCTTGTAGGCGCGCTGATACCACTTCGAATTGGGATAGTTGGTTTCCAGCACGGCAGCGGCCTTCTGCGCTTCCAGTGGGATGCCGAGCGAGAGATAGCCTTCCACTAGGCGGAACAGCGCTTCGGGCGCGTGGCTGGTGGTCTGGAAATTGTCCACCACGTTGCGGAAACGCAGCGTGGCGGCCAGCCACTTGCCGCTGCGCTCGTACGAGCGGCCGATGGTCATTTCCTTGCCGGCCAGGTGATCGTTCACCAGGTCGATCTTCAGCTTGGCATCGGCCGCGTAGGGCGAATTGGGATAGCGGCGCATCACGTCGGTCAGCGCCTGCTTGGCCTGTTCGGTGGTCTTCTGGTCGCGCGTAACGTCGCTGATCTGCTCGTAGTACGAGATCGCGATCAGGTAGTAGGCGTAAGGCGCGTCCTTGTTGCCCGGGTGGATCGAGAGGAAGCGCTGCGCCGACTGGATCGCCTTGTTGTAATCGCGCGCGGCGTAATAGCTGAAGGCGCTCATCAACTGGGCGCGGCGGGCCCAGGGCGAATAGGGGTGCTGGCGCTCCACTTCGTCGAACAGCGCGGCGGCGGCCTTGGTCTGGCCCTTGTTCAGGCGATCCTGGGCAGCCGCGTAAAGCGTATCGACGTCACGCGCGACATAGGCGGTATCCTTGTTCTTGTTGCCCCGCCCGGCACAGCCGGCGGTGAGAACGAGGGCCCCGGTAGCGGCGGCAAGGAGAGCGATCTTGAAGCGCGAGCGTTCGAACATGGGGCCGGTCTATAGACAGCGCTTTGCTGAACGCCAAGTGAAGTTACACACGCTTACACAGCGAACTGCGATCGGTTCGGAAATCGAGCGTGTGGCCGGATTTTGCGGCCCCTCTCTCCTCCTCGCCCCGCCCCCGGCCAGAGCCGGCCCGAAGTTTGCCGCAATTGGGCCGTTTGGCGCAGGAATCGGCCGGCGCCGTCCTAGAATAGACCTATCATGCATGTTCAAACAAAGACTTGGCGGATCCAGGGGCAGTTCGTCATTGTCTGGCCCGCCCGCCCTGCCATAGTGGCCTGACATGGCCGGCACCAACGCACTTTCATCCCCCGTCATGTCCGATGCCCTCGTGATCCTGGGCGCTGCGGGCATCGTCATTCCGGTGTTCAACCGATACCGCATCACCCCGGTGATCGGTTTCATTCTGGTGGGCCTGCTGGTCGGCCCGTTCGGCCTGGGCAGGCTGGTGTTCGACCATCCGTGGCTGTCCTGGGTGACGATCACCGATCCGGACGGGCTGGAGATATTCGCCGAATTCGGCATCATCCTGCTGCTGTTCTCGATCGGGCTTGAACTGTCGTTCGCACGCCTATGGGCGATGCGGCGCTTCGTGTTCGGGTTGGGATCGCTGGAACTGCTGCTGATCGGCGGGTCGATGACGTTCATCTTCGCCACGCTGGGCCAGGGAATCTCCGGCGCGATGGCATTGGGGCTGGCGCTGGCGCTGTCCTCCACCGCGCTGGTGCTGAAGATCACCGATACCTCCAGCCCGGTCGGCCGCGCGGCGCTGGCGATGCTGCTGTTCGAGGATATCGCCCTGGTCCCCATCGTCTTCCTGCTGGGCGCGCTGGCCCCGCATGCCAAGGGCGCGGGGATGGACGGGCTGATCCACACGCTGGTCTGGGGCACCGGCGTCGTCATCCTGCTGCTGATCGCCGGGCGCTATCTGCTGCCGCCCCTTTTCGCGCAGGCGGCACGGACCAAGAGCCCGGAACTGTTCCTCAGCGCCAGCCTGCTGGTCGTCATCCTCGCCTCTCTGGCGACTGCCGCCACCGGGCTTTCGCCCATCGTCGGCGCGCTGGTGGCGGGCCTTCTCATCGCCGAGACGGAGTATCACACCGAGGTCGAACAGATGACGGAGCCGTTCAAGGGCCTGGCCCTCGGCGTGTTCCTGATCACCATCGGCATGCGGATCGACTTGCGCGTGGTGTGGGAGAACCTTGGCCCGATTCTGGTCGCCACGGTGGCGGTGATGGTGCTGAAGGCCATCGTCACCAGCCTGCTGCTGCGCCTGATGGGCGCGCGGCGCGGCACTGCCACGGAAACCGGCATCCTGATGGCCAGCCCTTCCGAAACGACATTGATCGTGCTGAGCGCGGCGGGCGCGGCGCAGTTGATCCAGCCGGGCACCGCGATGTTCTGGCAGATCGTCACCGCGCTGGGCCTGACCATCACGCCGGCGCTGGCCAAGATGGGCAAGATCATGGCCCGCCGCGTGGAAGGCGTGGAAGCGCCCCACCAACCCGCCGAAGCGAACGACAAACCGCCGACGCTGATCGTCGGCTTCGGCCGCGTCGGCCATCTGGTGGCGGACATGCTGACGCGCCACGGCCGCCCCTATCTGGCGGTGGACAGCAATTCGGACCTCGTCACCGAAGGCCGTCGGCTGGGCTACACCGTCGCCTTCGCCGATGCCGCGCGCGGCGATGCGCTGTTGCGACTGGGCGTTTCGAACGCGGCGGCGGTGATCCTGACGATGGACGAACCGGTCTCCGCCCAGCGCATCGTGCGCAAGCTGCGCGCGGACTTTCCCGACATGCCGATCATCGCCCGCGCGCGCGACACCGTGCACGCCGGCGTGCTCTACCGCGCCGGAGCGACCCATGCCGTGCCGGAAACGCTGGAAAGCTCGCTGCAACTGTCCGAAGCGGCGCTGGTGGAAATCGGCGTGGCCATGGGCCCGGTCATCGCCTCCATCCACGAAAAGCGCGACGAATTCCGCGAACAGATCATGGAACAGGGCGGCCTTTCGCAGAAACCGGCACTCAAATCCGGCCAGCTTCGTCAGGCGGAGAAGACCTGATCGGCGATCTACGCTGCGGGCATAGCGCCGTCGCTCGCCCATGCCGGACGGGAAATCCACGAGCGACGTCATGAAAATCAGCGATTACGAAATCTCGGAAACGCACCGCCTTCCTAACGGCAGATCACTGATTTTATTCGCATCTCACCCCAAGGACGGAGTGGTTTGCGAAGATATCCTGGGCAAGGAAATTTGCCTGTTTGACGACAACCGATGCCTGCTATGGAAAATAGATCCGGAACCGGGATCCACGGTCGGTCATGATCGAACTTTCGACCGGTCCAGCACCGTCGTTTTCGATTTTGTACACATCTCCCACGAAGGTGGATTGTATTTCGCCGAAAAATACAACGGCGACGTATTCGAGATGGACATCGACAACGGCTCTGCAAAATTTGCTTTTTGGAAAAAGACTTGATGGAAGACGACGATCAATCGGGCCAATCGCCCGAACAATCTTTGGGCAGAACCCAAAGACGCCTGCTGCGCCGGGTCTTCAACGGGCGAACCGTGCCCGTCGTGGTCGATGACAAGCCTTTCCTCACTTACAAGGAGGCCGCGCGCTATCTGCTGTCGCTGCCGGTGGAGGAACGCGATGCCGCCTACGATGCGATGAAGGTCTTCGCCGATCGGAAGGGCGAAAGTCAGGCGGATTGAACGCCTATTGCAGATAGGCCGCGATCTGCCGCCACCGTGCCAGCTTGTCGGCCCGTGCCATTGCGGCATGGGCGCCGCTGGAGGATGGCAGGTCGATCAGGGCCCAGCGCCCCTCCTGCCCTGCCAGTTGTCGGCGCCCGTCCCGCGCCGCCTTGCCGCCGTTGAAGGCGATGGCGCGCAAGTCTGGCAGCGTGCTGGCGAACGCGGCAAGGTCACGGTGGGTCGCTTCGCGAATCGCCGTGTCCAGGCTGCCCTGCCGCCGGGCACTCTCGATCACGTCCCACAATCCCAGGCGATGGCTCTGCAGGGTGTTCAGGCGCAGGTCGTAAGGCCTTGATCGCAGATCGCTTTCGCCCAGGACTTCGCCGATCAGCCACCAGAAGGCATTGCCGGGATTGGCGTAGTATTCGCCCGCCGCCAGCGACTTTTCACCCGGCAATGTGCCCAGCAGCAGAACCCGCGTGCGTGCGTCCACGATCGGCGCGAAGCTGGTCTTGAGGGGCGCGTCCGGTGGCCCGGCCATGGTCACAGATCGCCGTAGCGCGGCTCGAACACCGACCATCCGGTGCGCTGGACAAGCCGCTCCAGCGCGATCTGGCCCAACTGCGAATTGCCGCTGGGGTTGAGCCCGGGGGACCATACCGCGATGCTGGCGACGCCCGGCGCCACTGCCAGAATGCCGCCGCCCACGCCGGACTTGCCGGGCAGGCCGATGCGATAGGCGAAATCGCCCGAATTGTCGTAATGCCCGCAGGACATCATCACGGCATTGATGCGCCGCGCGCGCTTGGCAGTGATCACGCGGTGACCGCCGGATCGGCCGCCATCCATCAGGTAGCGCCCGGCCAGCGCCAACTGATGGCAGCTCATGCTGAGCGCGCAATAGTGGAAGTAGGTGCCCAGCACGAGGTCCACGTCGCCCTGGATATTGCCGAAGGCGCGCATGTAGTTGGCCAGCGCCTTGTTGCGAAAGCCCGTCTCCTGCTCCGCCCGCGCCACCTCCTCATCCACGCTGATGGTGTCGTCGCCCGTCAGTTCGCGCACGAAGCGCAGCATCTGGCCGATCGCCTCGCGCGGCTGGTGGTGGCCCAGCAGCATGTCCGCCACCACGATGGCCCCGGCGTTGATGAACGGATTGCGCGGGATGCCGTGTTCGTTTTCCAGCTGGACGATCGAATTGAAGGCGCTGCCCGAAGGTTCGCGCCCCACGCGATTCCACAGCTGGTCGCCCACCGTGCCCAGCGCCAGCGTCAGCGCGAAAACCTTGGAGATGGACTGGACCGAGAAGGCCTCTTCCGCATCGCCCGCCAGATGGACCGCGCCCTTCGCGGTGACCACGGCGATGCCGAACTTGTCGATCGGCACTTGCGCCAGGGGGCGAATATAGTCCGCCACTTTGCCGCGATGCGTCATTTCCCGCATCTCTTCGGCAATGTCAGCCAGGATGCGGTCAAGGCTGTCCATGATCGATTTTCCCCGCATCGAAAGGATGGCCGGCGGCGGCCATTCGGATCCCTCTGCCGCAAGCGGGTGCCGCGGGCAAGCGCCAGGGGGCAAAGGAGCTACCTCTAATTGCAGCCGAAATTGCCATGCCGATCCCGTTCGGGAATGCGCCCGGCCCGTTCGGGAATCCGCCCGGATCGCCGCCATGACCTTCGGGATTATAAGGTCCTGTAGATACTGCCGGCCCCCGAATAACCGTAGACTTGGCGCCTGAATGGGAATGTGGGGAGCCGTCCCGCGTGGCGACACAGTTTTCGACGACCGACAGGACGACATCGGATAGCGTATCTGCAGCGACCCGAAGGGACCGCAAGGCCCGGCGCGATCTGCTGACGCTGGCGCAAAGCCTGGCGCTGGACGAAGCCACCGCGCTGGACCTCCACGCCGCCCATCTCGACCGCTATGCCCAGCAATTGGGCGATGTATTGGGCCTGCGCATGATGGACATCGCCAGCGCCCAAGGCTGCGAGATCACGCTGCGCGACGGGCGGCGGGTGCTGGATTTTTCAGGCGGGTTCGGCGCGCTGGGGCTGGGCCACAACCATCCGCGCATCGTCGCGGCAGAACGGCGCTGCCACGACGATCTGGTGCTGGATTGCATCAAGATCGCCCCGCACAAGCTGCAGGGGGTGCTGGCCTACAACATCGCCCGCTTCCTGCCCGAACCGCTGGACGTCACGTTCCTGGCCGTCTCCGGCAACGAGGCGAACGAAGCCGCCATGAAGCTATGCGAACGGGTTCAGACGCCCAAGGGCAAGAGCAAGTTCGTGTTCTTGCAGGGCGATGCCGGACAGGACGGCCAGCCCGGCTTCCTGATGGGGGTGCCCGGCGAAAACGTGATCCATGCGCGCCACGGCGACATCGCCGCGCTGCACGAGGCGATCGAGCGGGAGGGCGGCGCGGAAAACGCGATCATCGCGGTGATCGTGGAGCCGCTGCGCAGCGCCACCTGCGAATCGCCGCCGCTGGGCTACCTGTCCGATCTGGTGGAGGCCTGCCGCGCGGCGGATATCCTGACGGTTTTCGATGAGACGCGGGTGGGCTTGGGCCGCACCGGCCTGTTCTGCGCGTTCCAGCACGAGGATGCGGTGCCCGATGTGGTAACGCTGGCCCGCACGCTGGCAGGCGGCAAGCGAGAGATGGGGGCGATGGTCACCTCTCAGGCGCTGTTCGACAAGGCCTATGGCAACACGCAGGACTGCAACCTGCACAGTTCCAGCTTTTCCGGCATGGGCGAAACCTGCGCCGTCGCCATAGAGGCGCTGAACGTGCTGGCCGAGGAACGGCTGATAGAGCGCGCCGGCGCCATGGGCGCCCACTTGCGCACCGGGCTGGAACGGCTTCGTGCGAAGTATCCCCGCTACATCGCCGCGCTGCGCGGCAAGGGCTGCTTCCAGGCGGTGGAGCTTGCGTTCGGCCAGCAATCCGCCGCCAGCAGCCCGCCGATCGCGGCAGTGGCCGGCGAGCTTTACGAACGCCACGGCATTCTGGCCCACTACCTGCCGGAAGCCCCCGGCGTACTGCATTTCATGCCGCCCCTGATCGTGACCGAGGCGCAGATCGACCGGCTTGTGGCCGCGCTCGACGCGGTGCTGGCGGGCATCGACGGCGCCACGGCGGAAAGGTTGCTGCACTGATGGACATGACGACTTCCGCCGCCACGATGGAGGGCGCGGCGCCGTTCCGCCGCGTTGGAGCGGCCGGCCGCTCCCCGCTTCCTGCCTGGCTCGCCTGCGCGGTGCTGCTGGCCGTGGCGCTGGTGACGTTCGCGTTCAACGTCCATCACGGCATCGGCGTCTATCCGGATTCCACCCGCTACATGGGGATCAGCCCGGTACCCTACGACGCGCCGGTCTATCACTGGATGCTGGTGGGCGGCCACGCGCTGGGCCCATCCCTGCTGGCGACCGCGATGGCGCTGGCGGTGGTGTTCCTGTGCACCAATGTCGTGCTGGTCTTCGCGCTGGTGCAGCGCGCCGGCGGCGACTGGCGCCTGTCCGCCGTCGCCACCGCGCTGCTGATCCTTTCGCCACAGTTCGTCACGCTCCATTCCGGCGCGATGTCCGAAGCGCCGTTCATGACCTTCATGATGGCAACGATGTGGTTCGCGCTGAACTACTTCGAACATGGCCGCCGGGGGGACCTGCTGCTGGCGTCCGTGCTGCTGGGCGTGGCGACGCTGACGCGCTTCACCGGCCCGCCGCTGGGCGCGGCCATCGCGCTGGTGATCCTGGCCCGGCCGGCCACTTCGTTCGGCCGCCGCATCGTCGACTGCGTGCTGCTGGCACTGCCGGGCGCGGCGCTGTTCTTCGGCTGGGTGGTCTGGAGCACCGAGACCGTGGGCCACTCCATCGGCCGCGATCTGGTGTTCTACGGCAACATGGGGCCCAAGCAGTGGCACAACAATCTGGAGACGCTGGCTGCCTGGCTGTTCCCCGACCAGGTGCCGCTGCCGCTGCGCGTGGCGGTGCTGCTGGGGGTGCTGGGTTTCGCGGCGTGGCAGACCGCGCGCCAATGGCGGCGCTGGCGTTCCGCACCTGCGGTGCCGAACCTCTCGCCCGCTGCCGACACGCCCTCGATCGACCTTCGCGCCGCATTCTCGCTGATGCTGGCGATCTTCGTGGTTGCCTACCTCGCCTTCGTCTGGCTTTCCACCTCGCTAGAGGCCAACCTTTCGCTGAACGGGCGCTATGCCCTGCCCGCCTATTTCGGCTTCGTGATGCTGCTGGGCGTGGAAGCCAGCGCCCTGGACCGCAACCGCAAGGGCGAACGCGCGGTGCTGGCCCTGCTGGCGGTAGTGGCACTGGCGGTGATCGGGTCGCACGCGATGCGCTCTGCCGTGCGTACGCACCAGGTCTATGCCAAGGGCTTTGGCTACAACGCACGGATCTGGCGCGAATCGCCCACCATCGCCGCCGTGCGCGCGCTGCCGGCCAATGCGGTGATCGTCTCGAACGGGCCGGAAGTGATCGCCCTGCTGGACGAGCGTCCTGCCCTGCTTTCGCCGCGGGAGCGTGAATTGCGCACCGACCGGCCGGATCCGGGCAACCCGGTGGATCGCCAGATCGCCGCCATCGGCGCGCGCGCCGCCGTGGGCGATGTGCCGGTCTACGTGGTGTTCTTCGACAATGTGGACTGGCGCTTCTACCTCGCGCCCGAAGCCACGCTGGTGCGCGACCTGTCCCTGCGCGCCACCACGCGCCTGACCGATGGGCGCATCTACATCGTGCCGCCCGCACGCCCGGTTCCGCACCCGTGACGCGCGGCCATGATCCCAGCCTTTCGCCATCCCCACCTAGGCCTACGCCCCAGGAGAACCCGCAGATGCCCGCTTCCGTGAGCATGGACAGCCGCACCGCCCGCCTGCGCGATTACCTCAGCCTTGCGCGGTTCGACCATATCTCCAAGCACGTGTTCATCATCCCGGGGCTGATCCTGGCCTATGCCCTGCGCGAACCGTCGCTGCTGGATGCGCCGCAGCGGGTGGTGGTGGGCTTTGCCGTCGCCATCGCCATCGCATCGGCCAACTACGTGATCAACGAGTGGCTGGACCGCGAATTCGACGCGCACCACCCGTCCAAGCACCACCGCAAGGCGGTATCCCTGCAACTCTCGCCCGCGCTGGTCTATCTGGAATATGCCGCCTTCGCCGCGCTGGGCCTGCTGCTGGCCTACTGGATCGGCGGCGCGTTCTTCATCTGCGCGCTGGTGTTCCTGCTTTCCGGCCTGATCTACAACGTGCGGCCGATCCGTTCGAAGGACCGCCCGTTCCTGGACGTGATCTCCGAATCGGTGAACAACCCGATCCGGCTGACGCTGGGCTGGCTGATGCTTGACCCCACCAGCATGCCCCCTGCCAGCCTGTTGCTGGCCTATTGGACCGGCGGCGCATTCCTGATGGGATCCAAGCGCCTGTCGGAATATCGCGACATTACCGCCAGCGTCGGGATCGAGACGCTGAAGCGCTATCGCAAGTCGTTCGGTGGCTACACCGCCGAAAGCCTGATCGTCAGTTGCCTGACGTACGCGATGCTATCCTCGTTCTTCCTGGGCGTGTTCCTGATCAAGTACCGCATCGAATACATGGTGGCCTTCCCGTTCATCACCGGGCTGTTCGGCTGCTACCTCTGGCTGTCGATGCTGCCCGATTCCATCGCCCAGCGGCCCGAACGCATGTTCCGTTCGCGCCGGCTGATGACGATGCTGGCGGTGAACATCTGCGTGCTGCTGCTGGTGACGTTCCTGGACATGCCCAGCCTGGCGTCGCTGACGGATCGCAGCTTCACCCCGGTGGACATGCTGCACGGATCGGGCAAGTGACATGAGCCAGCCCGCCGCCGCCTTCGCGCCCGCCCCCGCTTCACCCACGGCCTTCTCCCGCGTGATCGTGCCGCTGGTGGACAGGCTGGTGGATGACCAGTGCCCCGCCATGCACCCTGCGGAGCGCGCGCAAGTCCAGGACTATGTGCTGGCCACCGTCGCCGGGATGCCGGACTTTTTCCGGCTGGGCTTTCACATGCTGGCCTATCTGTTCGAATATACGCCGGTGCTGCGCGGGGAACGCCGCTTTTCCCGCCTCGCCACCCCGCGCCAGAACCGGCACGTGCTGCGCTGGCGCCGTTCCGCGATCGGTCCGCTGCGATCGATGATCGCGTTCTATGCCAGCTTTTCCGCCTATGGCCTCTACTCGGTGGCCTATCCCGGCGGTGAGGGCGAAAGGGGCAGGATCGCCGCATGACTGCACCGGGGGGTGAAACGATCGACGTTCTGGTAATCGGCTCCGGCCCGGGCGGCGCCGTCAGCGCCACCGAACTGGCCCGCGCCGGCCATGCGGTGCTGATGGTGGAGGAAGGCGGCCACGTGCCCCTTTCCCAAGTTCCGCATTTCTCGCGCGAAGAGATGCTGGCGAAGTACCGCAACGCCGGCGTCAGCGTGGCGATGGGCGGCAGCAAGCTGGCCTGGGTGGAAGGCCGCTGCGTGGGCGGCGGCAGCGAGGTCAATCGCGGGCTTTATCACCGCACGCCGGACTATATCCTGGACGACTGGCGCCGCCGCTTCGGCGTGGACGATCTGGACCTTGCCGGGATGACCCCGCATTTCGAGGCGTGCGAACAGGTCGCACTGGTCGAATACGTGGCCGGGCGGCCGTCCGAAATGTCGCAGATGCTGCACCGGGGGGCGACCGCGAATGGCTGGCATGCGATCGAGACGCCGCGCCTGATCCACTATCGCGGCGACGGCGGGGGGGAGCGTCAGTCGATGTCCGCCACTTTCGTGCCGCGCTTTCTGGCGGCGGGCGGCCAACTCTCGCCCGCAACGCGGATCGACCGGCTGCGGCGCGAAAACGGGATGTGGGTTGCGGAGGGAAGCCGCGTCGATGCCGCCGGCATCCGCCGTGCCGTCTCGTTCCGCGCGCCGGTGGTGATCGCCGCCTGCGGAGCGGTGCAGACCCCTGCCCTGCTGCGCCGATCCGGGCTGACGCGCAATATCGGCAATTCGCTGCGCTTTCACCCGATGGTGAAGGTCGTCGCCGAATTCGACCACGAAGTGAACCGGCCGGACGACTGCGATCCCGTTCACCAGATCAAGGAGTTCGAACCGCGCTTCGGCATGGGCTGTTCGATCAGCAATCCCGCCATGCTGGGCATGGCGCTGACCGGCACGCTTCCGGGCGGCGAGGATGCGTGGGATCTGATTGCAGAGCGGTGGCGCAACATGGGCATCTATTACGTGCAGAGCGGGGTCGGCACGGCATCGGTCCGCAACATGCCGGGCTTTCGCGACCCCTTCGTGCGGATCCGTTTCGCGCAGGAGGAACTGCGAACGCTGGCCGAAGGATTGGCACGACTGGCGCAGGCGCTGTTCGCGGCCGGCGCACAACGCGTGCATCCCTGCATCGCCGGCTATCCCACGCTGAACTCGCCGGCAGACATTGCCCTGCTGCCCGAGACGCTGGCCGCTGCGGATGGTGCCCTCACCTCGGTCCACGTCTTCTCCTCCTGCCCGATGGGGGAGGAGGAAAGCCGCTGCGCCGCCGATTCCCACGGCCGCGTGCATGGTGCCGAGGGGCTCTACATCAACGATGCCTCGCTGCTCTGCACGCCCACCATGGTCAATCCGCAAGGCACCGTCATGGCCGTGGCGCATCGCAATGTGCAGGCGATGATGGCGCGGCGGTTTCACTGATGCTGCATCTGATCACCGGCGGATCGGGCTTCATCGGCGCCCGCCTCGCCGCCCGCCTGCACGCGCGCGGGGAACGCGTGCGCGTGCTGGACATGGTGGACGATCCCGCGCGCGCGGCCGACGTCGAATTCGTGCCGGGCAGCGTCACCGACCCGGCTGTCGTGGCGGCAGCGATGCAGGGCGTGGACGTGGTGCACCACAATGCCGCCCTGGTCGCCCAGTCGGCCGCTGGGCGCGACTATTACCGCGTGAACGAAGGCGGATCGCGCCTCGTGGCCGAAGCGGCCGTGCAGGCCCGGGTGCGCATGGTCATGCATCTCAGCACCACGGCGGTGTATGGATTGCCGCCCCAGGGCCCGATCACCGCCGCCACCGAACCGCGCCCGATCGAGGACTATGGCCGGTCCAAGCTGGCGGGCGAGCGGGCGATGCAGCAGATTTGCGAGGCGGCAGGAATTCCCGTCGTCACCATCCGCCCACGCGTCACGCTGGGTGCGGGGCGGCTGGGCATCTTCGCCATCCTGTTCGACTGGATCCGCGCCGGTCGCCGGGTCTACGTGATCGGAAACGGCAACCAGCGGCAGCAGTTCGTCCATGTCGATGATCTGGTGGACTTTCACATCCACGTGCTCGATCGGGGGCAGCCCGGCACCTGGAACGTGGGTACCGATCGTTTCGGCACCCTGCGACAGGATCTGACCGCGCTGATCACCCACGCCAGTTCACGCTCCCGCGTGACCGGCCTGCCCGTGCGCCCGGCGATGGCCCTGCTCCACGCGCTGCACAGCGTCGGCCTGTCGCCACTGACCGCGTGGCACTACCGCACCTACCACCGCGACTGCCATTTCGATGTCGCCCCGCTGCTGGCGACCGGCTGGTGCCCGCGCTATTCGAACTTCGACATGTTGGAAGAGAGCTACGACTGGTTCCTTGCGCAAAGCGCGACGCAAGGCGACCGCTTCGCCGCCCCCCATCGCCGGATGCTGGAACAGCGCGCGTTGCGCGTGCTGAAGGCCTTTTCCTGAAACGGAAAAGGGCGCCGACACGGTGTGCCGACGCCCTTTCGAATAGCGTGTCCTGAACGGATCAGCCCGCCAGCACGGCCTTCACCGCGGCGATGGCATCGACCGCCTTGTCGCCGTCAGGGCCGCCGCCCTGCGCCATGTCGGCGCGGCCGCCGCCGCCCTTGCCGCCCAGCGTTTCCACGCCCTTGCGGACCAGATCGACAGCGCTGATCGTGCCGGTCAGGTCTTCGGTGACGGCAGCGGCGATGCTTGCCTTGCCCTCGTTCACCGCCACGATCGCGGCAACGCCCGAGCCCATGCGCTGCTTCGCCTGGTCAAGCAGGCCACGCAGTTCCTTGGGATCGAGGCCCTCAAGCACCTGGCCCGAGAACTTGACGCCATTGACCTCTTCGTCGGCCGCTTCGGCCTTGCCCGAACCGCCGCCCAGCGCCAGCGCCTTCTTGGCTTCGGCCAGTTCACGCTCCAGCTTCTTGCGTTCTTCGAGCAGAGCGGTCACGCGGGCCTCGACGTCTTCGGGCGTCGTGCGCAGCACACTGGCGGCACTCTTCAGGGCTTCCTCGCGGCCAACCAGCCACTGGCGCGCGCCTTCGCCGGTCAGCGCCTCGACACGGCGCACGCCGGACGAAACCGCGCTTTCCGAAACGATGCGGAACACGCCGATGTCACCAGTGGCGCGCACGTGGGTGCCGCCGCAGAGTTCGACCGAGTAGGTGTGCTCGCCCGAGGCATCCTTCGACGAGGTGCCCATCGACAGCACGCGCACTTCATCGCCGTACTTCTCGCCGAACAGCGCCATGGCGCCGGCCTCGATGGCGTCTTCCGGCGTCATCAGGCGGGTGAGGACGGGATCGTTGGCGCGGATCTCGGCGTTCACTTCGGCTTCGATCGCGGCAATGTCCTCGGCCGAAAGCGCGGTGGGGTGCGAGAAGTCGAAGCGCAGGCGCTCTGCGGCGACCAGCGAGCCCTTCTGGGTGACGTGGCCGCCCAGACGGTTGCGCAGCGCCGCGTGCAGCAGGTGCGTGGCAGAGTGGTTGGCGCGCACGGCATCGCGGCGCGCCACGTCCACGGTCAGGTTGACGGCATCGCCCACCTTGATCGTGCCCGCTTCCACCTTGCCGACCATCGCATGCAGGCGGCCAAGCGGCTTGGCGGTATCGAGCACGGCGATCTGCAGGCCCGCATTGGTCGCGATCGTGCCGGCATCGCCGACCTGACCGCCCGATTCGCCGTAGAACGGCGTCTGGTTGGTCAGCACGGTCACTTCCTCACCGGCGAAGGCGGACGTGACTTCCTTGCCATCGCGCACCAGCGCCACCACCTGGCCTTCGCCGACGGTGGAGGTGTAGCCGGTGAACTCGGTCGCGCCTTCGCGCTCGGCAATGTCGAACCAGACTTCGCTGTCGGCCGCGGCGCCCGAACCCTTCCACGCGGCGCGCGCGGCAGCCTTCTGCTGCGCCATCGCGGCCTGGAAGCCATCGTCGTTCACGGTGATGCCGCGCGGACGCAGAGCATCGACGGTGAGGTCGTAAGGGAAGCCATACGTGTCGTAGAGCTTGAACGCGGTCTCGCCCGGAAGTTCGCCGCCCTCGCCCATGTCGGCGGTGGCTTCGTCCAGCAGCTTGAGGCCGTTGGCCAGCGTGCGGCGGAACTGCACTTCCTCGCGCTGCAGCGTTTCCTCGATCAGCGGCTGCGCGCGGCCCAGTTCCGGGTAGGCCTGGCCCATTTCCGCCACCAGCGAGGGCACCAGACGGTGCATCAACGGCTCCTTGGCGCCCAGCAGATGCGCGTGGCGCATGGCGCGGCGCATGATGCGGCGCAGGACATAGCCGCGGCCCTCGTTCGACGGCAGCACGCCATCGGCCAACAGGAAGCTGGTCGAACGCAGATGGTCCGCGATCACGCGGTGGCTGGCGCGCTGCTCACCCTGGGCGGCAACGCCGGTCAGGCTTTCGGAGGCGGCGATCAGCGCCTTGAAGGTGTCGATATCGTAGTTGTCATGCACGCCCTGCATGACTGCCGAGATGCGCTCAAGGCCCATGCCGGTGTCGATCGAGGGCTTGGGCAGGTTGCCGACGATTTCGCCGGCCGACTGCTCGAACTGCATGAACACGAGGTTCCAGATCTCGATGAAGCGGTCGCCGTCTTCCTCCGGCGATCCCGGAGGGCCGCCCCAGATGTGGTCGCCATGGTCGAAGAAGATTTCCGAGCACGGGCCGCACGGGCCTTCGTCGCCCATCGCCCAGAAGTTGTCCTTCGTGGGGATGCGGATGATCTTCGATTCCGGCAGGCCGGCGATCTTCTTCCACAGGTCGAACGCTTCGTCGTCCGTGTGGTAGACGGTGACCAGCAGCTTTTCGACCGGAAGCCCCCATTCCTTGGTCAGCAGGGTCCAGGCGTGGGTGATCGCCTGTTCCTTGAAATAGTCGCCGAACGAGAAATTGCCCAGCATCTCGAAGAAAGTGTGGTGGCGCGCGGTGTAGCCGACGTTGTCGAGATCGTTGTGCTTGCCGCCGGCGCGGACGCACTTCTGCGACGAGGTGGCGCGCGGCGCGAAGGGCGTTTCAAGACCCGTGAACACGTTCTTGAACGGCACCATGCCGGCGTTCACGAACATCAGCGTCGGGTCGTTGTACGGCACGAGCGGCGCTGACGGAACGGCCTCATGGCCGTTCTTGGCGAAGTAGTCGAGGAAGGACCGGCGGATCTCGTTGGTCGTGTGCATGACGCGCCGATAATGCAGCCGCGCGGCGGCGGCAAGCGGGTTGCAACAGTCAGACTGTTCGGGAATTGCGATATCTCGTCCGGCGTGGCGGGAACGCCACCGCGCCGGCGCAGGATTGCCTTTCGCCCGGCACCGCGCCTAGGCTGGGCGCGACAAGGGTCGCACCACAGTCAAGACACGCCTTTAAAGGGGAAATTTCATGGATCGCCGCTCGTTCCTGGGTCAGGCCAGCGTGGCCGCGCTGGCCGCCGGGCTTCCGTCTGCCGCCTTCGCCGCTGCCACGGGCAAACCCGCCGACCAGAAGCTGCGCACGCTGCTGGACACGATCTTCACCGATCGCCTGGCCGAAAACCCCGAAGGGGCAACGCGTCTGGGGCTCGACACCGGCAAGAATGCCGCGCTGAAATCGCAGCTTTCCGGCCGCAGCGCCGCCGATGCAGCGAAGGACCTGGCCCGTTCGCGCCACGAACTGGCATCGATCAAGGCGATCGGGCGCGGCGCGTTGGGAGAGGATGCGGCGCTGGATTACGACGTCGTCACCTACCAGCTGGAACGCTCCATCGCCGGGCAGGAAGCCTTCACTTACGGATCCAGCGGCGGCCGTTTCACGCCCTACCTGATCAGCCAGCTGACCGGCGCCTATCAGGATGTTCCGGACTTCCTCGACACCCAGCACCGCGTGAATGACGCTGCGGACGCCGATGCCTACGTGGCGCGCCTTGGCGCTTTCGCCACCGTCGTGGATCAGGAAACCGAACGCCAGCGCGCCGATGCCGCGCGCGGGGTCTTCTCGCCGGACTATATCCTCGACACCACGCTCAAGCAGTTTGCCGCGCTGCGCGACAAGCCGGCGGACCAGACCGGCATGGTTACCGGCTTCGCCGCCAAGCTGGCCAAGGCCGGGCTGCCCGCCGATCGCGCGAATGCGGCAGCGAAGGTCGTGGCCGACAAGGTGTTCCCGGCGCTGGATCGCCAGCGCGCGCTCGTCACCGAACTGCGCGGCAAGGCCACGCATGAGGCTGGCGTGTGGCGCCTGCCCGATGGCGATGCCTACTATGCTTCCGCTGCCGAAGCGGCGACGACGGTACGGCTGAGCGGTGACGAGATCCACCGGATGGGCCTTGATCAAGTGGCGCAGATCAGCGGACGGATCGACGGTATCCTGAAGGCGCAAGGCATGAGCCAGGGCACCGTGGGCGAGCGCCTGGTCGCGCTGAACGAACGGCCGGACCAGCTCTTTCCCAATACCGACGAAGGACGTGCGGCGCTGCTGGCCGAACTCAACGCGCAGATCGTCAAGATGCAGGCACGGCTGCCCGAACAGTTCGCGACGCTGCCCAAGGCGCCGGTGGAAGTACGCCGCGTGCCACCGGCGATCCAGGCCGGCGCGCCGGGTGGGTATTACCAGAACGCCTCGCTCGATGGTTCTCGCCCGGCGATCTACTACATCAACCTGCGCGACACTTTCGATCGTCCGAAGTTCGGCCTGGCCACGCTGACGCATCATGAGGCGGTGCCGGGGCATCACCTTCAGGTCATGCTCGCACTCGAATCGCAGGACATTCCGATGATCCGCCGGCGCGGTGGTTTCAGCGGCTACAGCGAAGGCTGGGCGCTCTATTCGGAGCAGCTGGCCGACGAGATGGGCATGTACGAAGGCGATCCGCTGGGCCAGGTCGGCTACCTACAATCGCTGCTGTTCCGCGCGACGCGCCTCGTCGTCGATTCGGGGATGCACGCCAAGCGCTGGAGCCGCGAGAAGGCGACCGACTACCTGATCGCCACCACCGGCATCGCACGCGGCCGCAGCCAGGGCGAGATCGACCGCTACACCGTCTGGCCGGGGCAGGCCTGCAGCTACAAGATCGGCCACACCATGTGGGTGAAGCTGCGTGACGAAGCGAAAGCCAGGGCCGGCGCGAAATGGGATCCGAAGACGTTCCACTCGGTGCTGCTGAAAGGCGCCCTGCCCTTGGCGGTGCTGGAGACGCTGGTGCAGTCGCGTTACGTGTGAGGTCTGGCCCCGCTTTCTGGCGCGATCTTGCGCGAAGGAAGCGGGGCCCCCGCCTGCGCGGCGGCGGCGAGGGGTTTTACGCTCAGGCGGTTGGCGGTTGGCGGTTGGCGGCTGAATTTTGATCGGATGCGCTGGGTACAAAGAAAAACCCCGGGCCTTGCGGCACCGGGGTTTTCTCATGTCCGTCGAAGATCGCCGGGATTATTCGACGTCGTCGTCCTCCGAGGGGCCGACCATCATCTCTTCGGCCAGACCGTCGGTCTTGGCGCGAATGGCCTTTTCCAGACGGTCGCAGACTTCGGGGTTCTGCTTCAGATAGGTCTTCGCGTTCTCACGCCCCTGGCCGATGCGGATCGAGTCGTAGGAGAACCATGCACCCGATTTCTCGACGATGCCGGCCTTGACGCCAAGGTCGAGGATTTCGCCGATCTTCGAGACGCCTTCGCCATACATGATGTCGAATTCGACCTGCTTGAACGGCGGGGCGACCTTGTTCTTCACGATCTTGACGCGCGTGGCGTTGCCGACGACTTCGTCGCGGTCCTTGATCGCGCCGGTGCGGCGGATGTCGAGGCGAACCGAGGCGTAGAACTTCAGCGCGTTACCACCGGTGGTGGTTTCCGGGTTGCCGTACATCACGCCGATCTTCATGCGCAGCTGGTTGATGAAGATCACCATGCAACGCGAACGACTGATCGAACCGGTCAGCTTGCGCAGCGACTGGCTCATCAGACGAGCCTGAAGGCCAACGTGGCTGTCACCCATCTCGCCTTCGATTTCGGCCCGGGGAACGAGTGCGGCAACCGAGTCGACCACCAGCACGTCGATCGCGTTCGAACGGACCAGCGTATCGGTGATTTCCAGCGCCTGTTCGCCTGTATCGGGCTGCGAGACGATCAGTTCGTCGATATTGACGCCCAGCTTCTTCGCATAGACGGGATCGAGCGCGTGTTCGGCGTCGATGAACGCGGCGGTGCCGCCGGTCTTCTGCGCTTCGGCAATGCAGTGCAGCGCCAGCGTGGTCTTGCCCGAGCTTTCCGGCCCGTAGATCTCGATCACGCGGCCGCGCGGCAGACCGCCGACGCCCAGTGCAATATCGAGGCCGAGCGAACCGGTGGAGATCGCTTCGACCTGCATGGTCTCCTTGGAGCCCAGCTTCATCGCGCTGCCCTTGCCGAACGCGCGGTCGATCTGCGCGAGGGCGGCTTCCAGCGCCTTCTGACGGTCCATCGCTTCCTTTTCCTTGCCTTCCTGGATCAGCTTGAGCTGAGCAGCCATTTCACTTCCCCTTTGCTACCGGCCTGACCGGAAAGGTCAACGTCACGGGGAACGATGTATCCTCTTTGTTCTAGTAGAACAAGAGGGGAACTTTGGCTGTTTTCCGATTTTTAATGCGGCGCGGTCCGCGCCAGAACATCCCCGACTTTTTCGGAAAGCTGCTGCACCGAGAACGGCTTCGGCATGAACCATGCGTTGGCGATGCCGATTTCCTTGCGCAGTTGCTCTTCCGCGTAGCCCGACATGAACAGCACCGGCAGGCCGGGCGCGATGCGGCGAATCTCGCGCGCCATCGCCGGGCCATCCATCGTCGGCATCACCACGTCGGACACCACGAGGTCGAATCGGCCGCCCTGCTGCACCAGCTCAAGGCCTTCCTCGCCATCGCGCGCGCAGGTCACCTGATAGCCCTGCCGGGTAAGCGCGCGTTCGGCGACCACGCGCACCGGATCCTCATCCTCCACCAGCAGGATAGAGCCGCCGCCGGCCCATTGGCTGGGCGGCGCCTCATCCTTGATCGCTGGCACGGCAGTCTCACCCGGCGCCATGTGATGGACCGGCAGATAGACCACGAAACGGGTGCCGAGGCCCATTTCGCTTTCCGCGAAAATGAACCCGCCGGACTGCTTGACGATGCCGTAGACGGTCGAGAGGCCGAGGCCGGTGCCCTTGCCCTGTTCCTTGGTGGTGAAGAACGGCTCGAAGATCTTGCCCAGATGTTCCGGCGGAATGCCGCTGCCGGTGTCCTGCACGATCAGGGCGGTATAGTCGCCGGCCGGAATGATCTCGCTGCGCATGGCCCGCACGTCGGTGGTGGTGACGCGGTGGGTGGCGAGCGTCAGTGTGCCCGAACCGTCCGCCCCCTTCTTCATCTGCATGGCGTCGCGCGCATTGACCGCAAGGTTGACGATCACCTGCTCCAACTGCGTCGGGTCCGCACGTACCGGGCCAAGGTCGCGGTCATGCGTGACGACCAACTGGATCTTCTCACCGATCAGGCGGCGCAGCATCTGCGATACGTCCGCCACCACATCGGGCAGCTGGAGCACTTCGGGCCGCAGCGTCTGCTGGCGCGAGAAGGCCAGAAGCTGGCGCGTCAGCGAGGCCGCGCGGTTCGAGTTGGCGCGGATCTGCTGAATGTCGTCATAGTCGGAATCGCCCGGCGTGTGACGCATCAGCATCAGGTCGCACGTGCCCAGGATCGCGGTCAGCACGTTGTTGAAATCGTGCGCAACGCCGCCGGCAAGCTGGCCCACGGCCTGCATCTTGGTGGCCTGTGCCACCTGCCGTTTGAGGCGCGTCTCCTCCGAGGTGTCGGTCAAGCCCAGCAGCACCGCCGCCTCTCCCAGTCCGCGCACGCCGGCCAGGCTGAGCGAGACCGGATCGTCGGGCAATTCCGCCAGTCGCACGGCGATGTCGCCCGCCGCCGAAGGGCCTTGCGCGAAGCGACGGATCGCTTCGGACAGTGCGCGCTTGTCTTCGCGGGTGACGAGGTCGGTCGGATAAGTCGGCGGAAGATGCCCTTCCCGGCCGGCCGCGCGCATGAACGCGGGATTGGCGAAAAGCAGGCGGCCGTCGCGATCGGCCATGGCAAGGCCGAGCGGAAGCTGGCTGAGCAGTGCCTCCAGATGCGGTGCCGCGGTGCCGCCGCTACTGCCCGAACCGATGCCCTGCCCGGCCTCCACCGCCAGCATCAGCGACGGGGTGATATTGGGGTCCGGGTCGCCGGGAAGGTCAGGATCGGCCACCGGCACGTGATAGAGCACCAGCGGTCCGCCGCGCCCGCCCTCACGCGCCCAGCCAATCCGCTCCCCCTCTTCCTGGCTGAGCAGGGACACGAAATCGAGGCCGGTCATATCCGCCAGCGCATCGCCGGTCGCGCGCTGGGCAAAGCCGGCGCTGGCGGCGCGGATGGTGCCATCCGGATCGACCAGGGCAGCGGAAATGCCGGCGCGGGCCAGCCCCTTGCCCAGCTTGCCGTCCACCTGCTTCACCAGATCGCCCACCAGATCGACCGCGCTGACCGGCTGGATGCGCCAGACCAGAAAGTCCTCTCCCCGGCCGGACCGGCGCACTTCGATGCGCCAGTCGGTATCGACACCGCCGCCTATCGCACCGCGCACCTGTGCAACGCCCTGCCCGTCGCGCCAGACGGAGCGGACGAGTTCGGCGATCTGTTCGTGCGCGGCGTCGCCCAGGGGCAGACGCGCAGGGTCATGGCCGACCCCGAACCAATTCTCGTAACTGGCATTGGCGCAAGTGAGACGGCCCGCGCGATCGGTCAGCGCGATGGCCATATCGTCACGGTCGATCGCGGCGACCGTCACGGACCAGTCCGGCAGCGCGAACTCGGCTTCGGCAACGTCCACGCGCCGGTTGGAAATCATCCAGGCAAGGCCGGCAAAGACCAGCAATGCACCGGCCAGGATCGCTGCGAGCAACCCGTCGCCGCTTACCAGCCAGACCAGCGCGACACTTCCCGCCAGGGCCAGCCCGATCACTCCCGCTTCGGACAACCTGCCGGTGTGCTGCTGGCCTGCGTTCATGCGATCCCTTCCCTGTCGCCAGTCCTGTCAGCAGCCCTATCGGCGGCCGTTTCCTCAACCTCCGGGCTGACGGCCCGGAATGGCGCGCGGTTGCGGCGCGCGCGATGCTTGCGGCCGATCCAGTAGCGCCAGAACCACACCGTCAGGAAATAGCTGACGACGGCAGCGATCACCGACTGGATGAACAGCCCGATCAGCACGGCCGGCGCCGTGTCCGACAGCATCCAGCCGCGCCATTGCGCCAGGCTTGCGCCTTCCCGCACCATCGCCTCCACCGTCGCGATGTCGGCGTGGTATCCGAAGCTGTTGCCGATCGCCACGGCCACCGGCAGGATGATCAGCAGGGTCGTCACCGGATTGGAGATGAAGGTGATGGCGGCGGCCAGCGGGATATTGCCGCGCACCGGCACGCACATCAGCGCGGCGCCCACGATCTGGACGCCGGGGATCAGCGCGAAGATGCCGATGAACATGCCCACCGCCACGCCGCGCGGCACCGAGCGGCGGGTGAAGCGGAACAGTTCCGGCCGGCGCGTGAACGGCGCGGTGAAGCGGTTCGCCTCAAGCTGCGCGTGCGTGGGCATCTGGCCATGCAGCCACGCGCCCAGGCGGTGGAGCAGCGCGCTCATCCGTGTTCGCGCAGGATGCGGCCCTGTTCCCGCTTCCAGTCGCGCTCCTTGACCGTATTGCGCTTGTCCGCCGCGTTCTTGCCCTTGGCCAGCGCCAGTTCCACCTTGGCCCGGCCGCGCCCGTTGAAATAGACCGACAGCGGCACCAGCGTCATGCCCTTGCGCTCTACCGAGCCTTGCAGGCGCGAAATCTCACGCTCCTTCAGCAGCAGCTTGCGCGGGCGCTTGGGCGTATGATTGAAGCGGTTGCCGTGGCTGAATTCGGGCACGTTGGAATTGACCAGCCAGCATTCGCCGCCCCTGATCTCGGCATAAGCCTCGGCAATCGAGCCCTCGCCAAAGCGCAACGATTTCACTTCGGTGCCGGTCAGGACGATGCCGGCCTCGAAGGTCTCGTCGATGTGATATTCGAAGCGCGCCCTACGATTTTCGGCGACGGTCTTCTTCTTGTCGAATGTAGTGTGCTGCGGGCGTGCCATATCGAACCGGCATTTAGGGATTCGCGCGCGAAAAGGAAACGCCCGTTTAAGCGATTTGCGACCGTATGGCCGCGCCGCCCCACGGATCGCGAGGACAATCGGGCGGGAAACGCGCGACAATCGGCCGGAATCGGCGAAGAAAACCGCCATCGCCCCCGCGCAACTTGGCAAAAGACCGAGGATAACAAGTATTTAATCATGCCGGCACGGCAACGCCCCCTTGCCGTTTCATGGCGGCATGGAAATAGCGGAGATATCGAAGGGGGAATTTTCGAAAATGAAGTCACGGAGTGCATGGGCGCTGGCGGCGCTCACGTCGGCCGCATGGCCGGTTCTCGCAGCGTCGGGGCAAGCAGCGCTGGCGGCCACGGTGGAACAGCCTGCGGCCGCGCCGGCCGTGGCAGGCCCGCCGCCGCTCGATGCCTATGGCGAGTTGCCGCGCGTGGAAGACGCGGCGATTTCGCCCGATGGCCACAATATCGCCAGCATCTCCCGCGTGGATGGTGACCGCCGCCTTGTCGTCATCGACGAAGAGGGCAAATTCCTTCGCAATGCCTCGACCGGCGCAGGCAAGGTCCGCGCCATCGAATGGGCCGACAGCGACACCATGTTGCTGACCACCAGCGCCACCGTGTCGCTATTCGGATTCGCGGCATCCAAGTACGAGATGAGCGGCACCTTCATCATCCCGACCAAGGGCGGCACCGCCGAACTCGTCTTCAGCAAGACCAAGTCGGTGGCGGATACCACGCGCGGCCGATACGGCATCCGTTCGATCGACGGCAAGACGGTCGGCTTCTTCGGCGGCATCGCGCTCGACACGTCCGGGCCGGAGGCGCAGTTCATCCATGGCCGCACCACGCTCTACGCCGTGGACATCAAGACCAATCGCCCGCGCACCGTCGCCGCCGCCCCGGCGGAGGATCACTGGCGCGACTGGCTGATCGACGGCAACGGGCAGGTGACCGTGGTGCTGGACATCGATGAGAACAAGGGCACCTGGAAGATCACCGTGCCCAGAGGCGCCGAACTGGCGCGCGGCGTCGCCCCCACCGGCCAGGTCAGCCTGATCTGCTTCGGCAAGGACGGCACCACCGCGATCTACGCGATCGACGACAGCGAAGGCACCTCGCGCTGGTACGAAGTGCCGCTGACCGGTGGCGAAGCGCATGAACTCCTTCCTGACGACAAGATCCAGCGGATCTTCGTCGACCGTGCCTCCGGCAACCTGCTCGGCTACCGGATCGATGCCGAACAGCCGAAGACGGTGATGTTCGATCCCGCCAAGCAGACCGCGCTGGACAAGATCTTCAAGGCCTTCGCCGGTCGCGATCCGCATCTGGTCGACTGGACGCCGGACTTTTCGAAAGTGCTGCTGAGCACCAGCGGCAACAAGGACAGCGGCACCTGGTATCTCGTCGACGTGCGCGGGCGGCGGGCAGACCCCATCGGCGAGGAACGGCCCGACATCGCCCCGGAGCAAGTCGGCGCGATCTCGGTCGTCAACTACAAGGCGGCGGACGGGCTGGAGATGGATGGCGTGCTCACGTTGCCGCCGGGCCGGGAAGCGAAGAACCTGCCCATCGTCGTACTGCCCCACGGCGGCCCGGCTGCCGAGGACAAGCCCGAATTCGACTGGTGGGCGCAGGCCTTCGCCTCACGCGGCTATGCGGTGTTCCAGCCCAACTTCCGTGGCTCCACCGGCCGCACCGACACGTTCAAGAATGCCGGCGATGGCCAATGGGGCCGCAAGATGCAGACCGACATCTCGGACGGTCTGGCTGAACTGGTGAAGCGCGGTGTGGCCGATCCCAAGCGCGCCTGCATCGTCGGCGCCAGCTATGGCGGCTATGCCGCGCTGGCCGGCGTGACGCTGCAACAGGGCCTCTACAAGTGCGCCGTTTCGGTGGCGGGCATCGGCGACGTGAAGCTGATGTACGATACCGACATCCGGGAAGACGGCGATTCGCAGATGACGCGCAAGGTCCTGCGCAAGCAGTTGGGCGATCCTTCCGGTTACGACGCGATCTCTCCCCGCCGCTTCGCCGCCAAGGCCGATGCGCCGATCATGCTGATCCACGGCAAGGACGATACCGTGGTCGCCTATCGCCAGAGCACGATCATGGCCGATGCCTTGAAGGACGCGGGCAAGCCTTACGAGATGGTAACGCTGGCCAGCGAGGATCACTGGCTCTCCCGCGAGGAGACGAGGAAGCGCATGCTCTCGGAAACGATGCGCTTCGTGCAGAAGTACAACCCGGCGGATTGAGGAGGCACGAACGGAAAGTCGGCTTTCGGCAATTGCCGACTGAAAGCCGACTTTCCGGCCCCTGAAACATTGGCTGCCTAACCAAAATTGGCCACGCGCAGAACCTGGCGCTGAGCAGAGATGGGAATGTATCGCGGTGTCGAATCTGGCGGGCAATTCCTGGGGTTTCGTCTTATCGTTCTTATGGATTGCGGCCGTCATCATCGGGTCCGCACTGTTTCGCCGTTCCCGAGGTAAACCGTTATTCCCGAAAGCTCCTGAAAACGCTCAATTTGCGGAGAAAGGTCGCTCGGGAAGATCACTTGGCGGGCTAATCTCGAGGGTCGGTGGCGCTCGCAATTGCCTGCTGGTCTTTGTTTGTGACGATCGTCTCATCGTGACGCCCCAGTTTCCTTTCAATCTCATGTTTCTGCCTGAGATTTACCGCCTCGATGTTGACGTTCCGATCGATACGGTCACCAGCATTACGCCGATAGGAGGTCTCTTCCGCAAGGCCCTCAGGATTGAGTTCGGGCAGAATGGTGTGCCGCCTGTCGAGCTTTTCGTGCACAATGAAGATCGCTTCATAAGCGCCTTGGGCAGGAAAACCCTGAACGATGGCAGCCGGAACGTTGAAGCCCCTCTTCGAGCAAAAAAGCCCAGAAAACTCACTACCATGAGGTGCTTCTTCGCGATTTGGAGTACGGGTGCATTGTTCGCCTCCGCAACTGGACTGCGAGAAGACCTGCGCTTTCGCCGGGAAGGTGCCATCGCAATCGCCACATTTGCCAATCCAGATGAACAGATCGACGGGCAAACGAAGATGGGCGTCCTAACCTATGAAGTGGCAGGTGCCAGTTACCGTATCGACTCCATCTGGGGAGTAGGTCTGTTCAAGATCGGCGATCGCGAGAATGTATACTTCACACCCTCTGATCCGCAGAATGCCCGAGAAAGCGACAACTTTCATTTCGATCTGTTGTGGCTGGGCCTTGGGACAGCGACCTTGGCCATTGCGCTATTTGCCGGGGTCATCGCCAAGCGGATTTGGTGAGATGCGCGGTCATTCCTGACGACGCTTGGCGGTAATTCTAGCAGAGGAACAAGAAAAGGGCGCCGGTTCGCACCGACGCCCTTTCCCATTCCGTAGAACAATCCGCTCAGACCAGACCGGCGTGCACCAGCGCATCATCCACGGCCTTGCGGGCCTTGTCGCCGCAGGGGACCAACGGCAGGCGCAGTTCGTTTTCGATCCAGTCGTGCACTTGCGCCAGCGCGTACTTGCACGGGCCGGGCGAGCTGTCCTCGAACATGGCGTAGTGCAGCGGGTAGAGCAGATCGTTGAGGCGGCGCGCTTCCTCAAGGTCGTTGGCCGCGCAGGCTGCCTGGAATTCGGCGCAGAGCTTCGGTGCGACATTCGCGGTCACCGAAATGCAGCCGACGCCGCCGGCCGCGTTGAACGGCAGCGCCAGTTCATCGTCGCCCGAAAGCTGGCAGAAGTCCTTGCCGATGCCCATGCGGTGGTCGGTCACGCGCGAAAGATCGCCGCTGGCGTCCTTGATCGCGACGAAGCGGTCCGGGTAGCGGCGCGCCAGTTCGATCACGGTTTCGGGCAGCAGATCGGTCACCGTACGGCCGGGCACATTGTAGAGTACGATCGGCAGGTCGTTATGCTCGGCCAGGTAGCTGAAGTGGGCCAGCAGACCCTCCTGGCTGGGACGGTTGTAATAGGGCGCCACCAGCAGCGCGGCCGATGCGCCGCACTTCTTGGAGAAGTTCATGTGCAGCAGCGCATTCATCGTATCGTTGCTGCCGCAGCCGGCGATCACGGGCACGCGGCCGGCCGCCTGCTCCACGCAGAGTTCGATCACGCGATGATGTTCGGCGTTCGACAGTGTGGAGTTTTCACCGGTGGTGCCGCAGGGCACAAGGGCAGACGAACCCGAATCAATCTGCCAGTCCACCAGCCGCCGAAAGGCCTGCTCATCGAACGCTCCATCGCGAAACGGTGTAACAAGAGCAGGAATAGAGCCGGAGAACATGGACTTTACCTCAGCTGGCGTTCATTCATCGGACGATCGGTCCCGACGTTCAGCGCCTGATAAGGAGCCTTTTCCCCAAATGTCCAGCATGCAGCGTGCCGCCCCCCTCATCCTGCTTGCTTCGACGTTCCTTTCCACGACCCCTGCCTTGGCGCAGGATGGCCGGGAATGGGATGTCGCCAAGGCGCAGCAGATGCAATCGCACGACATGAGCGTGCACCAGTCCATCGACCGCTGGAGGCAGCTTACCTCTACCGACGCGCTCGATTTCGGAACTTATTCCAACTTCCTGATGACCTATCCGGGTTATCCGCTGGAAGACCGCCTGCGCAGTTATGCCGAAAGGGCGCTGACCCGCTATCCGGCAGACGCCAATTCCACCGTCGCCTTCTTCACGCGCTTCCCCCCGCTTTCCAGCGAGGCGGCCGGGCGCTACGCCGTGGCGCTATCGACGTTGCAGCGGTCGGATGCCGCGCAGAAGGCGGTTGCCGCCTGGCGCGGCGGCAGCCTGGCGCCCGATGACGAGGCGCGGCTGATGTCGATGTACGGTTCGCGCTTCACCCAGGCCGATCACGACGCCCGCATGGACGAACTGCTGTGGCAGGCCCAAACGTCGCAGGCAGAGCGGCAGATTTCCTTCGTTTCCACGGCCAATCGTCCGCTGTTCATGGAACGGCTGTCGATGCTGCAGGGCTCTGCCCCCGGCACCATGGGTCTGACGCTGACGCCGCAGATGAATGCCGACCCCGGCTATGTCTATGCCCGCGCGGTGCAGGCGCGAAAGTCGGGCAATCTGCCGGGCGAGATCGCGCTGCTGTCCAACCGGCCGCCGCTGTCCAAGCCGGTGCCGGAACCCGAAAAGTGGGTGCGTGAGCTGCTGAACGCCGCGCGTAGCGCCGGCTCCGATTCCGCAGTGCGGATCGCCAGTTCGATCGACGATGCCTTCCCGCCGGGCACCGACATCTCCAAGCTGTCCTACCGCCTGCGTGACGATTACACCACGCTGGTCTGGCTGGGCGGCACCAAGGCGCTGTGGTCCCTGGGCGATGCGCACCGTGCCGCGCCGCTGTTCTACCGCTATGGCGCGGCAGCGCAGACCCCCGGCACCCGGTCCAAGGGCTTCTACTGGGCCGGCCGCGCGCTTTCGCAGGCGGGCGATGCATCCGGCGCCAACCGCTATTTCGAGATGGCGGCCGCTTACCCGCAATACTTCTACGGCCAGTTGGCACTCGAACGGCTGGGCCGCCCCCTGCCGGACCTGGATACAAAGCCGCGCGGGATGCCTACGTCCGCAGAGCGCAGCGCGTTCATGGCCAAGCCGATCACCAAGGCCGTGCGCGACGTTGCCCGCGATGCCGACTGGAAGACCGGCGTGCAGTTCTTCAAGGAAATCTCCGACCAGGCGCAGAGCGAGGCAGACCATGTCCTCGTCGCCGATCTGGCGCGTGAGATCGGCCGCCGCGACCTTGCGGTGATCCTGGGCCAGAGCGCCCATGCAGATGGCTACGGCGATTTCGGGCAGATCGCCTATCCGATGATCCCGACGCCGCCGGGCGCGGACTGGACGATGGTGCACGCCCTCACCCGTCAGGAAAGCCAGTTCGCGCAGAACGCCTTGAGCCATGCCGGCGCGCGCGGGCTGATGCAGCTGATGCCGACCACCGCGCGTGAGCAGGCCGGTAAGCTGGGTCTATCCTATGACGACAGCCGGCTGGTCAGCGATCCCACGTACAACATTCAGTTGGGCGACGCCTATTTCGCGCGGATGCGCAATTACTTCGGCGGATCCTACCCGCTGGCCATCGGCGCCTACAATGCCGGTGCGGGCAACGTGAACAAGTGGCTGGCCGCCAACGGCGATCCGCGCATGGGTTCGGTGGATTGGGTGACCTGGATCGAGCAGATCCCGATCTACGAGACCAAGAACTACATCCAGCGGGTGCTGGAAAACGCCGTGGTCTATCAGGCGATCTATCCGGAAAAGGCCGGCGGTCGCAGCAGCATGCCGTTGAGCCGGCTGATGGGCAAGAACACGCCGGGTTGAGAGGGCGTCGCCTTCAGGGCGCCCTCATCCGGCATACGCACATCATCCTGATCCAACCACCTCGTCGCCCCCGCGAAGGCGGGGGCCCCGCTTCCTTTTTCCTGCCACCGCAAGAACAAGCGGGATCCCCGCCTTCGCGGGGATGACGGTATTGGGGAGCGAAGGTTCTGGCGTTCAGGTCAGGCCGGCTTGAGGCGATACAGTGCAGAGGCGTGCGAGCGCAGCTTGGCGGTCACGCGGCCCTCGCTCACGCCAAGGTCCTCGCCCTTCCACAGATCGCGCACGGTTGCGCGCTGCAGGCCAAGCTCACGCAAGGGCACGCTTACATCCAGCGGCATATCGCCGGTGTTGAACAGCGCGAGGTAGCGATCCTCGCTCCCCTCGGCCCGTGCCGACCAGACGCGGGTGTTGTCGGCCAGGAAATGCGGGCGGTTGCCGGTGCTGTGCTGGTTCACCGCCAGAACTTCCCGATTGGTGAGCAGCGCCATGGTCGCATCGTCGATGCCGCGCAAATCGCCGCCCATGATCAGCGGCGAGCGAGCGATGGACCACAATGTAATCAGCGTCTGCTGTTCGTCCGGCGTGAAGCGGCTGCTGCGCTCACCCAGCGCGATTCGGCCCAGCGGCAGCATGTCCGCATCGGGCCAGGAGCCCGGGTCCGCGAAGGGAGACCAGTTCTCCAGCCGCGTGAACTGCGCGTAGAGTTGCGGCCACTCGTCCCAGAAATCGTCCGAAATGCGCCACATCTGCGCGTGCTTGCGCACCTCTGCCCCGCGCGGCACCGGGGTTTCGCCGGGGGAGAGGCTGAGCACGATCGGACGGCCGCAACGGGCGATCGCCTTCGCGGCCGCCTCGATCTCCGGCGCGTGGGCGTCGTAGGGACGGCTCATGTCATCCATCTTCACGAAATCCACGCCCCACGAGGCATAGAGGCGGAAGATGCTGTCATAGTATTCCTGCGCGCCGGGCTTGGTCATGTCGACGCCGTACATGTCCGGGTTCCACGGGCAGATGCTGCTGGTGTCGGCAATGTCCTGCGCGCGATAGGGCGTGCCCAGGATCGGCAGGTTCTTCTCGACGGCCAACCGCGCGATGCCGCGCATGACGTGGATGCCGAACTTCATGCCCATCGCATGGACCTTGGCCGCCAGCGGCGCGAAGCCTTTTCCTCCCTTGGACGAAGGAAAGCGATTGGGCGCGGGCACCAGCCGTCCGTTCGCGTCCAGCGCCGGCACCGGATGGGCGTTGTAGGTGTAGCTGTTCGCCTCCGGCTCATACCACTGGATATCGACGGTGAAGACGTCGTAGCCGAAGGGCAGCAGTCGATCGCGCATGATCGCGGCGGTTTCCAGCGCCTGCGCCTCGGTAATGGTGCCGGCGAAGCTGTTCCACGAATTCCAGCCCATCGGCGGACGCGGCGCCAGCGTGGCGCCGGGCGCGGTCGGCAACATGCCGACGCCTTCGGCCGCAACGGCGCGCGCGGCAAGGCCGGCGAACGGCGTGGCGGCAGCGGCGATCAGCGCGGAACGGCGTGAGATGTCCATGATATCCTCGATCCCGAATGGTTTGCGCTCTTTTGTCGGACTAATTAACCCGATGCAAGGCCGTGGAGAAGCGCGCCTGCCCCTTTGCCACCCCTTGGCCCCGCCCGCGGCCCCGGATAAGGCTTTGGCGATGAAACCCGCAGGTCCCCCGATCACGCCGGCCGGCATGGCAAAATTGCGCGCCCGCTATGACCATCTGCTCGGCAAGGAACGGCCGGAGATCGTCGAGATCGTCTCCTGGGCAGCGGGCAATGGCGATCGGTCGGAAAACGGCGACTATCTCTATGGCCGCAAGCGCATGCGCGAGATCGACCGGGAACTGGCCTTCCTCGCCCGCCGCATGAAGGCACTGCGCGTGGTCGACCCGCGCGAGCAGACCGAGCGCGCCAAGGTCTTCTTCGGCGCCACCGTCACCATCGCGGACGAGGACGACAACCACAAGACCGTCACCATCGTCGGCGATGACGAGCAGGACGCCTCGAAGGGCCTGATCGGCTGGAGCGCCCCGATGACCCGCGCCCTGCGCGGCGCGGCGGTGGGCGACCTTCGCATGGTCCGCCTGCCTTCCGGCGAGAAGGAATGGGAAGTGATGGAAATCGCCTACCCGTCTGCCTGAGGCGGCAAGAGGACTAAAATCCCGTTGGCCTCTGCGCCAAGGCCATGTCACCATGCTCAGCAAGCTTAGGATCGCCCCGACACGCATCGGCGCGGCCAGAGAGGAGCAGGACATGGCTGGCATCGGCATTGAAAATCTTCGCGAAGATCTGAACTTCGGCGCGCGCGTCACGGGCGTGACGTTCGACGCGCTGAAGGACGAATCGATTCGCCGGCAATTGCGCGATCTGTTCGTGGAGCGCGGCGTCATCGTCTTCACCGACATGGAGCCCAGTTCGAAGATGCAGGTGGCGCTGAGCCGCGTGTTCGGCCCGCTGAAGGACCACCCCACCAAGACCACCAAGCGCGATGACGAGACCGGCGACGATGCCGAAGGCGTGATCGACATGCATTACAAGCCCAGCGACGAAGTGGCGCGCGGCGAAGGACTGGTGGAAATCGACGGCCAGATCCTCGCCCGATTTTCGCCCTGGCACTTCGACCACTGCTACAACGACGAGCTGAACTACGCGGGCGTACTGCGCGCGCCGGTCAATGCACCCGAAGGCGGCCGCACCGGCTTCATGGACGGCGTGGAACTCTACCGCCAGTTTCCCGAAGGCCTGCGCCGCCGGCTGGAGGGGCACAACGTGGTCTACACGCTCGACACCCGCCTCTCGACGATGAAGTACGGCGTAGATTTCACGCCGCTGACCGAACACAGCTCCACCCCGCAACTGCTGGCGGAGGCGGCACGCTTTCCGCGCGCCATGCACCCGGCGGTGTGGAAGCGGCAGACGGGGGAGAAAGTGCTGCACTTCGGCCCATGGATGGCCGTGGCACTGGAACATCACGAGGATGCCGAGGGCGACGCCCTGCTGGATGAGGCGGCGCAGGCGATCAACCGTCTGGGAACCGGCACCAGCGCCTATTGGCATGACTGGAAGCCTACCGACATGGTGATCTGGGACAACCATCGGATGCTCCACGCGGTGGAAGGCTGCGACGCCCGCTACGAACGCCGCACCCTGCGCACCACGATCAAAGGCGACTATGGCCTCGGCTATTTCGAGGACGGCAAGAAGATCGGCGAAGTCCTGCGCGAGATCGCCTGAACCGCTTGACGCAAACCAAGCCGCGCGGCCAGAACCCCGAACATGGGGGTTCGTCCGCTACTGATCGCGCTTTGCGGCGCCTCGTTCTTGTTCGCCGGCTGCAAGCAGCAGTCGGCCGCCACGCCTCTGGCCGAGGCGAGCGGTGCTGCCGAGTCTTCCACTCAGCCGGCAGGCGAGGCGCTGCGCCTTCAGGGCTATGTCAACGACGCCGCTGGCGTGCTTTCGCAAGAGGAAGAGAAGCGGCTTTCCGCCAGCCTCCGGCAACTTGAACGGGACACCGGCCATCAGATGGTCGTGGCCACCACGCCATCGCTCGGCGGCAAGGACATCTCAGCTTATTCGCTTGCCCTTGCCAGGCGCTGGGGGATCGGCCGCAAGGGGATCAATGACGGAGTGGTCATCCTGCTGGCTCCGGGCGAGCACAAAGCCCGCATCGAGGTGGGCTATGGGCTGGAGCGCACCCTGCCCGACCCACTTTGCCAGACCATCATGGAGCAGAACATGATCCCCGATTTCCGCACCGGCAAGTTCGGCGCGGGACTGGAGAAAGGCGTTGCGGCGCTTTCGAAGCATCTTCACTGACCGCTTCGCATCCGCCCGAAACCCTGCCATGAGCGCACCTCGATGAAACGCATATCCGGTCGCACATTCCGCCTCGTCGCCCTGCTCGCTATCGGCGTGGCCGGTGCCGTGCCGGCGCTCGCCCGCGAAAGTCTGGGGCTCTATGCCACCTGGGGCGCATTTCGCGATCCGGTGGTGCCGCGTTGCTATGCCATCGCCATGGCCGAACCCAACCAGTCCGCGCGCGAGTACCAGCCTTTTGCGGCCGTGGGCTCCTGGCCGCGCCGGGGTGCGCGTGGGCAGTTGCATTTCCGCCTCTCACGCCGGATGGCGCCGCAGTCCACGATAACTCTGAATGTTGGCGGCCAGCACTGGCAACTGACCGGCGGCGGCGGCGATGCCTGGGCGCGGAACGAGGGCGATAATGTCGCCATCGTCGCCGCCATGCGCTCCGCCCCGCGGATGACCGTCACTGCCACGGACCTCAAGGGCAACCGCTTCGTCAATGCGTGGCCACTGGCGGGTGCGGCCTCGGCGATGGATGCCGCGCTGATCGGCTGCGCGAAAGCCCAGTAGCCAGTCCATCCCGTGCCGGGGCGGACAAAAAGGGCGGGAGCCTCAGCCCCCGCCCTTCCCTTGCTTCAGGCGTTTATCAGAACCGTACGCCCACGCCCGCCATCACCTGATGGCGATCGAGGTCGAGGTCGAAGCGCTGGCCGTCCGGAATATCGTCCCGGTAATCGAGTTCGCCCTTCTCGTAGTTCGAATAGCGGTATTCCAGCTTCACGAAGGCATTGTTGCTGATCGCCTGCTCCACGCCGGCGCCGATCCGCCAGCCGTCGGCATCGAGGTCGGTCTTGGTATCGACCGTGCCCACCGCGTTGCGCACGTCGAACTTGGCGTTGGTGTAGCCGCCCTTCAGGTAGACCATCGTGGTCGGCGCGACGACATAGCCGACGCGCGCGCCGATATAGAGGTCACGGTTGGTCTTGACGTTGCCGATGCCGAAACCTTCGAAATCGCCATTGTCGAACTTGGTCTTGGCGGTGGACCACGTCACTTCCGCTTCCGGGCCGATGACGAAGTTGTTCATCCGCACATCGTAGCCCGCGCCCACGCCGAAGGCGAAGCCGTCGATCGACTGATCGTTGTCGATATTGGAATCGTCGTCGACGCTGCTGCCGGCCTTGGTCACGTCATAACCGGCCAGTGCTTCGACGTGGAAACCGTCGAACGGCTGCGCGGGCGCCGAATCCTGCGCGAAGGCCGGGGCCGAAACGAGTGCCGAAACCATTGCGACGCCGGTACCGAGGCAGAGAAGAGCCTTCTTCATGTGTTCACTCCAAACCTTGTTCTTGAGCAGGTCTCGCCTGCCGGGACTGGTCAAATGCCTGTCGCAAAGGCTCGGTTTCCCTGAACCTAACATAACGAAATCATTGATGTTTTTCGGCAACACTGTTGCGATGGCCGGAGCCTGTGACAGGCTGGTCGGGAGGAACCTGAGGCCGCTCGCGAGTGTTCGCGTACGCACGGGCCCAGGCGGGCACGCACCCGCGTCGCGCGGATCATGATGCAGCCATCTTCCGCTTTTGCCCCGAATGCACTATATGGCGCGCCAATCATGACAGACACCATTACCAGCTCTGCCGGGGCCGGCCCGATGCCGATCCCCGGGCACATCGATCCCGTTCCGGTGCCACGCCCCGGCATCGTCGAAGGCGTGACCCCGCGCGAAGACGGCCGCGTGGACCTGATCGGCCTGCCCAAGAAGCGCATCGCCGAACTGTTCGAAGGCGCCGGGCTTGACGCCAAGGCCGCCAAGCTGCGCGCCAAGCAGGTCTATCACTGGCTTTACCATCGCGGCGTCACCGAGTTCGAGGCGATGACCGATATCGCCAAGACCATGCGCCCCTGGCTGACCGAACGCTTCGTGATCGGTCGCCCGGAAATCGTGGAGGCCCAGCACTCCAGCGACGGCACCCGCAAGTGGCTGCTGCGCACCGCCGACGCGCACGATTTCGAGATGGTGTTCATCCCGGACGCCGATCGCGGCACGCTTTGCGTATCCTCGCAAGTCGGTTGCACGCTCAACTGCCGCTTCTGCCACACCGGCACGATGCGCCTCGTCCGCAACCTGACGGTGGGCGAGATCGTCGGCCAGGTCATGCTGGCGCGCGACGCGCTGGGCGAATGGCCCAAGGGCCGCATGGACTTCGCGTTCTCCAGCGGCGTGGACGGTGCCGAGAACGGTGCCGACGCCGATGAGGACGAAGGTGGTTACTCCGCCGACGGACGCCTGCTGACCAACATCGTGATGATGGGCATGGGCGAACCGCTCTACAATTTCGACGCCGTGCGCGATGCGCTGAAGCTGGTCATGGACGGTGACGGTCTGGCCCTTTCGAAGCGCCGCATCACGCTCTCCACCTCGGGCGTGATCCCGCAGATGGCCCGCTGTGGCGAGGAAATCGGCGTGAACCTGGCCGTCTCGCTCCACGCGGTGACCAAGGACGTGCGTGACGAAATCGTACCGATCAACAAGAAGTACGGGATCGAGGATCTGCTCCAGGCCTGTGCCGACTATCCGGGTGCTTCCAACGCACGCCGCATCACCTTCGAGTACGTGATGCTGAAGGACAAGAACGACAGCGACGACGATGCGCGCGAACTGGTTCGGCTGCTGAAGCAGTTCAACCTACCCGCCAAGGTCAACCTGATCCCGTTCAACCCTTGGCCGGGCGCGCAATACGAATGCTCGACGCCGGAACGGATCCGCTCGTTCTCGGACATCGTGTTCAAGGGCGGCATTTCCGCCCCGGTGCGCACGCCGCGCGGGCGCGACATCGATGCGGCTTGCGGACAGTTGAAGACTGCTGCGGAGAAGAAGAGCCGCGCCGAACTGGAGCGGCTCTACGCCGAGAAGGAAGTGGCGCTCGGCTAAGTTCGGCCCGGGTAAAAGCCTGACCTCGTCCTTCGTTTAGGGCCGCAAAGAAAATACGCATTTGGCGTAGGTTCGCTGCGGCCCTAAGCATTACGGGATCTGAGGAAAGGACCGTGATGACCGAGACCTTGAGTGGCCACAGCGACAATCTGATCGGCATGGTCCATGTGCCCGGCGGCACTTTCACGATGGGGTCCGAGCGTTTCTACCCTGAGGAAGCGCCGCTTCGCCGGGTTTCGGTCGATGCCTTCTGGATCGACGAAACCCCGGTCACCAACCGCCAGTTCGCCCGCTTCGTGGAGGAAACCGGCTACGTCACCGTGGCCGAAATCGCGCCCGATCCGAAGGACTATCCCGGGATGCCGCCAGAGATGGCGCAGCCCGGATCACTGGTGTTCCACAAGACCTCGACACCGGTGGACACTTCCAATCCCGGCAACTGGTGGCGCTTCGATTTCGGCAGTTCATGGCGCCATCCCCACGGCCCCGGCAGCGATCTGGACGAGCTGGAGCTTTGGGATCATCCGGTGGTGCAGATCAGCCATGCCGATGCCGAAGCCTATGCCACGTGGGCGGGCAAGGACCTGCCGACCGAGGCCGAGTGGGAATTCGCCGCGCGCGGGGGACTGGAAGGCGCGGAATTCGCCTGGGGCGACGAACTGGCGCCCGGTGGACAGATGCTCGCCAATTACTGGCAGGGCCTGTTTCCTTTCGCCAACCTGTGCCTTGACGGATGGGAACGCACATCGCCCGTGCGCAGCTTCCCCGCCAACGGCTATGGCCTTTACGACATGATCGGCAATACCTGGGAATGGACGCGCGACTGGTGGTCCGAAAAGCCCGAGGTGAAGAAGGGTGGCGGATCGTGCTGCGCGCTGAGCAATCCGAAGGGCGGCAGACTGAAGGACAGCTTCGATCCCGCGCAGCCGCAAGTGCGCATTGGCCGCAAGGTCATCAAGGGCGGATCGCACCTCTGCGCGGAAAACTACTGCCAGCGCTATCGCCCCGCCGCGCGCCATCCCGAAATGATCGATACCGCCACGAGCCACATCGGCTTTCGCTGCGTGGTCCGGCGCTGAAGGCGGTGCCGGCGATTTCGGCTTCGGCGGATTGAACCTCTTCTGAAATATGTCGGCGCGGCAGGTACGTCCTACCGCGCCGATAAGCCCCGATAGAGCCCCCTGCTGCGTTTAGCGTGCGAAAGCCAGAGTGGCCGGCCGCGCGATTTCCTCGACAGCGGGAACGTAGTCGGCCGCTTCCCGGAACTCGCCGCCCTGGGTGACGAGGCCCTGGTTCACCGCCCAGATCGCCGCTTGAGTACGGTTCTGGACCATGAGCTTGCGCAGGATTGCCTTGACGTGGACCTTCACGGTGGCCTCGCTGATATCCAGCCGATAGGCGATCACCTTGTTCGGATACCCCATTACCAGGCAACGCAGCGTATCGATCTCACGATCGGAGAGCAGTTCGCTGAGTTGGACCTGCACGTCGGCCTGACCCTCGGCAATTGCCTGCTTCTGCGGAAGGTGCTGCAGCAGTGCGCTGGGCAGGACCTTTTCGCCCTGATTGACCAGTCGCAGCGATTCGATCAGCGGTTCGGCGCCGATTTCCTTCAGCAGATAGGCGTGAGCGCCCAACTGGAAGGCATCGACCATCTGACCGAATTCGAACTCGTCGGCCAAAAGGACCGCACGCATGTAGGGGTGGCGATCCTTCAGCGTGGACAGGCAGCCCAGCAGATCGTCGCAATGACCCATGTCGAAAATGGTCAGTCCCAGATTCGCGCCGGCACTTTCGGCCAGCAGTTCGTCACAATCCCTGTAGAAGCGGCTGCAACGAAACTCGCACTTGTCGAGGATCTTGCAGATCCCCTCACGAACCAGCGAATTGAATCCCACAATGGAGACACATACTTCATCAAACTGCGCCATCGTCTTTCTCTCCTGAATCCTGGAAATACGGACGACCCAATGTATGCTTGTTTATTGCGACGGCTTTCAGCCGCCAACACTCGTGCAGGGGGGAGACACGAACGGGCAGAACGCCCGGCGTAGCCGGAAGAAGACGTAATAGACATTCGGTGGATAGCCAGACGGAACTGGCGCCCCCCTCCAATGCCCCTTCATACCCCACAGCATTAGGTGCATTCCCTTAGAACATATCCGGGAGTTCAAGTCGAGAGGTGACGAAGCCCCAGAAATCGACAATGCCGGATTGGGACACAACATAAAAACTGGGCTCGATCAGCGGTTTAGTTAGTCATTTCGAGATTTTCACGGTCACTAACGCTTGAAATCGTGCAGTTTTCGGGGCACCTCTACCTCGAAATAGGTATATGGACGCAAAAACAGTTTTGCATCATAGGTTTACGCTTGTTTGTGCAATTGCGCACACAAGCCAAGCGGGTTAGATTGCTGCCCAATTGTGGCTTTTCGGCAACCATTCGCGCCACTCCGTGCATCGGACGCCTTGAATTTCCGAAAGCGAATCGATCTTTCGGACGGTGCCTGCGTGCCCATATGAACGCCGCTGCGGGCCGCGATTCGAATAAAATTGCTATGATTTCGTGGGTTACGCCTGCTTCTCGGAATCGCCGCGATCGGATCCACGGGTACACTCGCTGCGGAGGCATTCGAGCCATCGGGGTCTTGCGGGGCGTTGCTGCCCCCGGCGAGAGGAGCGAACATGGGGCATTGCCCCCAGGAACCGGCACCCGCCCTATCAGCTAACCGACTGAAATTTTTGCTGCAATGCACCATCTCGAGTGTGCGTCGCAACATCCACGGGCCTGCCCCCAAATCGACATGACCACCCGCCGATCGGCCCGCGACTGGACCCAGCCGACAAGTATTCGCCGATTTTTTTAAATGAAGATTTGAGTAATGGCACGTTCTTCATAAACGCGCCCTACCCCGCCCGGACGATGCCCTGCGGGCGCGTGGTCAGCGCTCGATCATGCGCACCAGCATGAACGCTTCCGCCGCTTCGGCAAACACACTTGAACCGCGCAACAGGGCCAGTGCCTCGATCGTGGTGATCGAACGTTCGTCCGGGAATGCCTTCACCTGACTTTCGAACATGGCGAAAGCTTCCAGCTTGCGCGCCAGCGTACCGGCTATGTCGATATGGACGTTGGGCACGAAGGCCGGCGTCATCGGCGCGGCATACCAGTTGGTTTCCGACAGCGTCTCGTAACAGAGGATGCGCGAAGGCACCCGCCGGTCGCGCGGCCGTGCGGCCACCATGGCGGCCAGGAAGGCCAATTGGTGATCGGCATGGATGTCGCCCAGAAACGGCAGGAACAGCGTATCGGGTCGCACTTCCCGCACCAGCTGGCCGACCGCGCCATTCAGGTCCGCTGCTGCCAGCGTGTCCAGCGCGGCTGCCGGCAAGCCCAGCATGTGCACCTGGCTGACGCCCAAGTGCGCATGGGCCCGCCGCATCTCCGCCTGGACTTGCGCCACGGACTCCTCGCTGAACTGGGGCGGGCGACCGCTGGTGACAACGGCCACCTGCACGTCCAGCCCCTCCTCCGCCATGCGCGCCATGGTGCCCCCGCAGCCGAGCACTTCGTCGTCCGGGTGCGGCGCGATGACCAGCACTTTGCCGTAATGCTGCAGGCCCGTGCCCGCGCGCGTGGCCATCGCTATCCCTCCAGAATCGCGTGCAGCGCCGGACTGGTGCCCTCGATCTCCCAATCGACGAGATCCAGCAGCCCATCGCCCGTCTGCACGGTCAGCACGCGGCCCTGCCGCGCGACGATCTGGCCCGGCAGCGCATGGTGCCGCTCGGCCCCGGCCACCGGCCGGGTGGCCCAGACGGTGATGCGGCGATCACCCTGCCGGGTGAAGGCGCCGGGATAGGGCCGGCCCACCGCACGCACCAGACGATCGATCTCGACGGCAGGCCGGCGCCAGTCGATCGCGCCATCGGCAGGCGTGCGCCGGGTGGCCCAGGTGGCGTAGCGTTCGTCCTGCACGGTGCGCGGCTGCTCTCCCGCTGCCAGCTTCGGCAGCACGTCGCGCAGCATCAGGCGCAACGCGTCCATATGCTTGTCGTAAAGCCCCTGCGCCGTCTCATCCCGCGCGACATGGAAATAGCGCTGGGCCAGGATGTCGCCATCATCGGTACCCGCGCCGATCCAGAACAGGCTGGAGGCGGAGATCGGCTCATCCAGCAGGATCGTCCAGGGAATCGCCGCTCGCCCGCGCAGGCGCGGCAGCGGTGCCGGATGATATCCGATGGATCCCTTTGCACCGATGCCCAGAAAGTCCGGCCCGCACAGCTGCGACCAGCCGACCACGAAGACGTAGTCCGGCTTGGCCGCGCGAATGAGCAGCAAGGTTTCGGGATCGTTGGTGCGTGCCACCGCCGCCATCCGCGCCCCGGCCCGCGCCGCATGGGGCCGCAGGTCGACAAGGTCCGAATGCCGCTTGAACAGTTCTTCGGGCAGAGACACCACCAGCGGCAGTTCCCAGCCCGCGGCGGCGGCAAGTTCCTCCACCAGCACGGCGGTACTGCCCACCGCGCCGACAACGACTGCCCGCAAGGCGCCTGTGGTCATGCCCACTCCTCAGCCCGCGGCCACGTGCGTGCCGCCGGGCGCCTTGGTGGCAGGCCCGGAGGTCGACGATGGGGTGGCGCGTGCACCCGATCCGATTTCGGCCTCGATATCCCCGGCGGACCGGCCGGGCACTGCATCGGACCGGATCCACGGCTCCCTCAGCAGATCCATCTCGTCCAGAAGCTGCTGGTTCACCTTGCGCACGTCATAGACTTTCTCCGCCAGATCGCGGGAGCGCGTGCCCATGCGGGCGACGAGTTCGGGATTGTCGATGAAGCGCTGCATCGCCGCGCGCAGGCTGCCGGCATCGCGCGGCGCGACAAGGAAGCCGTTCTCCCCCTCGATAATGGGATCGCGACAGCCGGGCATGTCGGTGGTGATCACCGGGCGACCCGTGGCCATCGCCTCCAGGATCGTGCGCGGCAACCCCTCGCGATAGTAGGAGGGCAGCACGAAGACCGAGCAACTGGCCAGATAGGGCCGCACGTCCGACGTGCCCGGAATGAACTGCACCGGATACTGGCGCGAGAGGCGCGCGCATTCGACTTCGTCGATACCCGTAGGATTGGCGTGTTCGTAGTGGCCCAGGATGCAGAATTCGATGTCCGGATGATCCCGGCGGATCACGGCGGCGGCCTCCAGAAATTCGTGGATGCCCTTGTCGCGCATCAGCCGCCCGACCAGCAGAAACCGCATCCGCCCGCGCGGCAACGGTGCCAGCGTGAAACGATCCAGATCGACGCCGGACCCCGGCACCCGCACCACGTTGTGCCGGTCGTTGACGATGCCAAGGTCGATCATGTCCTGCCGGTCGTCGGCATTGAACACGAAGACCCCGCGCGAACGGCGCACCGCCTCTCGATAGAGCCGCGCCACCGAACCGCGCAGCAGGCGGCGATGGGCGCTTGCCTCGCTGAACACGTATCCCAGGCCGGACATCATCGCGAAAAAGCGCGGCACGCACATCAGCCGTGCGGCGATGCCGCCGTAGATGATCGGCTTTTGGGTGTAGGCCAGCACCAGATCCGGCTTTTCCGCGACCATCAGCCGCGTGTAGGCCGCCAGCAGCGCCACGTCCTTGAACAGGCTGGTGCCGGTGCGATCCATCGGGACGATGCGGAAGCCGACCCCCCAATTCGCAAGGTCCGCCTCCACCGCCGCATTGCCATCCGGCGCGACGGCCACGACGTGGTGCCCGTTGGCCTTCAGATCGCGCAGCAACGCCCCCCGGAAATTGGTGAGCGAATAGGCGAGACTGGACAGGACAAGAACTTTCATGACGTCTTCAAGCCCCCCTGAGGTGACTGATCAGTATGAAACGCAAGGCCATTTTGCCGGCCATTCCGAATGCCCCGATCGATCCCCACGATCGCCCCAATGATGGGCGCGACCGGGCCGGCCGCAAAGCGCCTAATCGGCTTATAGCCCTTAGAGATGAGTTCCGGCGATTTAGGGGGGAGATACACCCAGCCCGGCAGAACCATTTGGAACCTGCTGGATGCCCGCAAGTCGAACTCACCCCCTATTCCTGAGATTTACGGCAATTCCGGCTGATGACTTCATGAATACATGCGCAGCCCCGGGTTCACCGGTAGACAATCGGAACCTGCGAGCCGGTCCGGCATGGCCTTTCCCGTCGACGCCGCTTCGCCACGAGAAACACGAGACACTCGAGAGCCGATGCCATGAATCAAACCGTCGCAGGAAGTACTGCCTCGAAACTGACCGGTGGATCGGCGAACACGTTCCTGCGCGTGCGCAAGCTGGGATCCAGCAACCCGCGCTCGCGTTCGTCCATCGCCCAGTTCAGCCTGCGCCGCACGTTCCGCAACATGGTGCTGATGCTGTTGGACTTCACGATTCTGGTATCGACCCTGGCACTGGCCTTCACCTTCATCGGCCGCACCGGATTTCCCAAGTCCGACGGGCATCTGGCCGCCGTGCTGGCCTTTGCGGCGCTAGTGATCGGCTGCTTCTACACGACCGGCCTTTATCGGCGCAGCTGGCGCTATTTCAGCTTCTCGCACGCGATGCAGTTGGCGCTGCTGACGATTCCCGCTTTCGGCCTTGGCTGGGCAGCGATCCTGCTGGTGCCCGGCGTGCAGGCGGAGCGGCCGCAACTGGCCGCAATCGCGCTGGCGCAGTGGCTGTTCGCGATCACCGCGCTGCTGGCGGCGCGCGGATCGCGGCGTGCCCTGCGCGAAAAGCTGTCCCAGACCGCCAAGTCCATGCCCGCCACCGCGCAGGGCCGCGACTTGCGCCGGGCCATTCTGGTCGGCTCCCCCGATTGGGCACTGTCGATCATCGATGTGCTGAAGCGCGAATCGACGCCCACGCTTTCCGTCGTCGGCATCCTGCTGCCCGCCGCGAACGACACCCTGCTGCAGATCGCCAAGGTGCCCGTGCTGGGCACGCACGAGGATCTGGCCCATGCGGTGGACGAACTGGAGCTGCAGGGCCGCCGCCCCTCCCTGGTGATCGCCTGCGACGACGGCACGGACCTTTCCAACCGAGAGATGGCACGGCTGACCTCCCGCTCCCGCCAGATGGGGCTGGAACTGTCGCGCATCCGCGACGGCTGGAGCCACATCCTGCAGCGCGGCCACGGCGCCGCGCCGGACGAGCTATCGGTCAAGGACCTGCTGGGCCGCAGCGAATTCACGCTGGAGGGGGAGCAGATCACCAGCCAGATCAGCGGCAAGTGCGTGCTGGTGACGGGTGCCGGTGGCACCATCGGCGGCGAACTGTGCTGGCAGCTGGCCAGCTTCCGCCCGTCGCGCCTGGTCCTGCTGGAACATAGTGAATTTCACCTTTACGCCATCGAGATGAAACTGCGCGAGCAGTTCCCCGATCTCGACGTACAGCCGGAGCTTTGCAACATCCGCGAGCGTGACGACGTGCGCCGCGTGTTCGAAAAGCACCGGCCGACGATCGTCTACCACGCCGCCGCGCTGAAGCATGTGCCGATCGTGGAAACCAACCCCTGCGCCGGGGTGCACACCAATATCATCGGCACCCGCATCGTGGCCGACGCGGTATGCGAATTCTCCGTGAAAGCGATGGTCCAGGTCTCCACCGACAAAGCGGTGAACCCGGTGGGCATGATGGGCGCGACCAAGCGCGTGGGCGAACTCTATGCGCAGGCGCTGGACATGTGCGGCGTGGACGACAGCGAGGCACCGCGTTTCATGACCGTGCGCTTCGGCAACGTGCTGGGATCCAGCGGATCGATCGTGCCGCTGTTCCACCGCCAGCTGCGCGAAGGCCGCCCGCTCACCGTAACCCATCCGGATATCGAACGCTTCTTCATGACCGTGCGTGAGGCAGTGCAGCTGATCCTGCAAAGCAGTTCGGCCGCGCTCGCCCAGAACACCCGGCGCGGCACGATCTTCGTGCTCGACATGGGCAAGCCGGTGCGCATCGTCGACCTCGCCTACCGGATGATCCGCCTCTACGGCCTCCAGCCCGAGATCGACGTGCCGGTGGAATTCGTGGGCCTGCGCCCGGGCGAGAAGCTGTTCGAGGAACTGTTCGACATCTGCGAGGAGCAGCTGGCTTCGGGCATCAAGGGCATCTTCGAGGCGCAGTCGAAGCCGATCCCCCTGCCCTTCATCTCCCGCTCGATCGACCGGCTCGCCCGCGCGGTGGAGCTGGGCGACCACGTGGAGGCGCGCCGCATCACCCACACGCTGGTCAAGGTACCCAGCGGCAGCGCCGGTTTCGAACTGATCCAGAACGAGGCGATGACCGGCCCGCGCGGCTCCGGCGAACCCGTAAAAGCCTGATATTCCGAGGGAGGCATCATGAGTTTGGCCGATACCGGCGCCGCAACCGGCGTCTTTGCGGCGACGCACATCGACGTTCACGAACGCGATCAGGCCGCCCCGCTGCGCAGCCTCTGGCCCTGTCATGAGCCGGACGAGATCGAGGCGGTGGCCGCGGTGCTGCGTTCGGGCAAGGTCAACGCGCTGGTCCATGGCGAACACAACCGCGCCTTCGCTGCCGAGTTCGCCCACTATGTCGACGAAGCCGCACCGCCGGAAGCGCTCTGCATCGCCAACGGCACGCTGACGCTGGAAGTGGCCCTGCGTGCGCTGGGCGTGGGGCCCGGCGACGAGGTGATCGTGCCGGCCCGCAGCTTCTTCGCCACCGCCAGTTGCGTGCTGGCGGTAGGTGCTCTGCCGGTCTTCGCCGATATCGATCCGGTCACCCAGAACATCGATCCCGCTTCGGTCGAACGCATGATCGGCCCGGCCACGCGGGCGGTGATCTGCGTCCATCTGGCCGGCTGGCCCTGTGACATGGACGCGCTGGGGGCGCTCTGCACCCGTCACGACCTGAAGCTGATCGAGGATTGCGCACAGGCCCACGGCGCGGCGTGGCGCGGGCAGCGGGTGGGATCGTTCGGCGATGCCGCCTCCTTCTCGTTCTGCACGGACAAGATCATGTCCACCGGTGGCGAAGGCGGACTTCTGCTGTTTCGCAACCATCGGGCCTGGGAACGCGGCTGGGCGATCAAGGATCACGGCAAGGACTATCGCAAGGTGACCGAAGGCGGTGGCACACCCGGCGCGTTCCGCCATATCCACGATCACCTCGGCTCCAACTATCGCATGACCGAGATGCAGGCCGCCTTGGGTCGCCGGCAGCTTGGGAAACTGCCGCTCTGGCTGGCCGCCCGTGCCCGCAATGCCCGGTTCCTGTGCGATGCGCTGGCCGGCGTGCCGGGCCTGCTGCTGCCGGAACTACCCGAACATGGCCGTCATGCGTGGTACAAGTTCTACGTGCAATTCACCGATGACGTGGCGAACCGGCGAGACCGGGTGCTGCAGCGAATGCTCGCGATGGGCCTTCCCGCCGCCACCGGATCCTGCCCGGACATGAGCCGCGAAGCCGCACTGGAAGGTCTGCCAATCCGCCGCGACGGCACGCTGGAACACGCCGTGCGATTGGGCCGGCGCACGCTGATGTTCCCGGTGGACCATACGCTGGACGAAGAGGCGATGGCCCGTATCGCCAATGGCCTGCGCACCGCAATCGCGGAGGAATCATGATCGACCGCACCTGGCGCCCGCAATTCATCGTCATCGGCGCGGTCAAGGCGGCCACCACCTGGATCCAGGCCCGCCTTGTCGAGAACCCGGCGATCTTCATGCCCCCGCCCGAACCGCACTATTTCAGCAGCGAGTTCGAACGGGGCGAGGAATGGTATCGTGCCTTCTTCCAGGATCGCCCCGGCGCGGCCCATTTGATCGGCGAAAAATCGGCGGACTACCTGGCCCATCCGCTCGCCGCGCGCCGCATTGCCGCCACCTTGCCCGACGTGAAGCTGGTGCTGCAGCTGCGCAATCCGGTGGAACGCGCCTATTCCGACTACAAGATGCTCTACCGCCGCGGCACCGTGAAAGGCCCGCCGGAGGACTACCTGACCACGCCGGACAATCCCTTTGCGCGATTCCTGGAAGATGGCCTCTATGCCCGGCATCTGGCACGCTGGTTCGATCTGTTTCCGCGCGAACAGATGCTGATCTACCTCTACGACGACGTGATCACCCATCCGCACGCCATCATCGAGGCGGTCTCCCGCCATATCGGGGCCGAACCGGTCTTCGAGGCAGACCGTACCGCGCGCGAGAACAACAGCCGATCGGCGCTTCTGCCGCTGCCGCTGCGCAAGGCGCTGGCCCCGCTGAAAAGCAGCGTGCGGCCGCTGCGTGGCAATCCGGTGTTCGAAAGCATGCGATCGCTGCTGGCGCGCGAAGTCGCCTATCCTCCGCTTCCCCCGGCCCTGCGCGAAAGGATGCGCGACTTCTATTCGCGCGACATCGAAAGTCTGGAGGCCATGTCCGGGCTGGATCTGGCGCGCTGGAAATCGCCCACCCGCGCCGTACCCGCCGCCTGAGCCATGGATGCCAGCCATCCGGGCAGCTACCGGCATCCTCCTAGTGGCCTTTGCCTAGCCCTTAATAACCAAGGAAATTCGGCGTATCTTCCGTAATCTTGAGGCGATGATTCCTGGATCGGGCCTGAGGGAGGACCGATCGTTCCAAGGTTGTCGGGGAGCGTATCATGGCAACACTTCGCAGTCGTCCGCGTTCGTGGCAGGCCCTCGTGGCGGTTCCGTTGGTCTGCTGTCTGGTTCCGGTATCGATGCTGGGCGGCTGTTCGTCGCCCACGGCGTCGATGCCCACGCTCGCATCCACTCCGGCAGGTCCCTACCGGGTGGGTGCGGGCGACAAGCTGCACATCGTGGTGCAGGATCTTGACGCCGCCAATGGCGACTACACGGTGGAGGACACCGGCGCGATCTCGCTACCTTACGTCAAGCAGATCAATGTCGCCGGGATGACCTACCGCGAGATCGAACAGGGCATCACCGCCGCGCTGCTGCAGCAAGGCATCATGAGCGGCAGCCCGGTGGTCAACGTCGGCGCCGTGGAACTGCGGCCCTTCTACGTCACCGGCGAAGTCAACAAGCCCGGCCAGTTCGCCTATCGCCAGGGGATGACGGTGCTTTCCGCGCTGTCGGCCGCCGGCGGCTACACCTACCGCGCCAAGACCGGCGAAGTGGCGATCACCCGCACGGTCGACGGCAAGGAAATGACCGCCAAGGCGGTGGAGACCACGCCGGTACTGCCGGGCGATACCATCCGCGTCTACGAACGCTGGTTCTAGGCGCGTGAACCACCGCACGCTTGCGCTCGCCGTCCCGGTGCCACTGCTGCTGGCCGCGCCGCAGCACGCCTGGGCCCAGTCCAACCAGATCGGCTCCACCGCGCCGGCGGTCTATCCGAACGACAAGGACTATCGCGCGCTGCCGCTTCACCTCGGCTCGCTGGATGTCACGCTGGGCGGTGAGGCCAGCACGCTTTACGACAGCAACATCTATGCCGCGCCCAGCAATGCGCGGGACGATGTGCGTTTCGACATTTCGCCCAGGCTGGGCATCAAGACGGCCCCGGCCCCGGTGACCTTCGAACTCAACGCCAGCGGCACGATCCGCCGCTTCGTCACCCATACCACCGAAAATGCCGAAGCCTGGCTGGTGGATGGCGATGTGAACTGGCAGACCGGGCAGAATTCCAGCCTTTCCGCCAGCGTCTTTTCGCGGCGCGCGATCGAGGATCGTTCCGATCCGGAAGCCCGGCGCAATCCCGATGCCGGACCGCGCCTGATCAACAGCCTGGGCGGCGTGATTGCGTACCACCGCGTCGCCACGCGAACGCTGCTGGACGTGCAGGCGGACGTAACGAAGTTCAACGCGCTTTCCAGCATCGATGCGGACCGCGATTTCAGCGCCTATGCCGGGCAGGCCACCTTCGGCCTGCGAGTGACCGGCCGCGCCTATGCCACGGCAACCGCCTTCGTCGCCCGCCGCGAGTTCCGTCTGGAATACACGCTGAGCGGAGACAAGCGCAACACCACGACCTTCGGCGGGCGCCTGGGCATCAATGTCCAGCCGGGCGGCGTGTTGGAAGGCGGCCTTTCGGTGGGCGTGTTCCGCCACGATCCGGACGAGCCGACAACGCCCGGCCACACCGGCCTGTCGGTGGCGGGAAACCTTACCTATCACCCGTCCCGCCGCACGGCGATCCTGCTGGATGCCTTCAATGGCGACGTCGCGACCTTCCGCGTGGGCGCCACGCAGCGCACCGACACGATCACTAAGCTGAGCGTCCAGCAGGAAATCCGCCACAACCTCTATGCCACCGTCTCGGCCGGATATCGCAAGACCAAATACACCGGCTCCGGCATTCGAGAGGAGACATGGACGGGCGGGGGCGAGGTGGAATACCTGTTCAACCGCAACATGTCGGTCGCGGCCACGGCCAGCTACGGCTCGCGCAGCAGCGACAGTTCCATATTGAAGTTCGACCGTTTCCGCGGCGGCGTTGCCCTGCGACTGCGGTTCTGACCGCCTGACCTTCCATTTGCGGTGATTTCCGGCGCCCCGTCCTGCTGACGACGGCGCCGGAATTTCAGGTCAACTCTTCATAAATCGTGCGGATCGCATCGACGTGGTGCGCCTGTGAAAACCGGCCGCGCGCCGCCACCATGGCATCCTGGCGCATCCTCCGCGCCCATGCCGGGTCCGCCAGCAGACCTGCCGCCGCAAGGGCCATCGCGGACGGATCATCCGGCGCGCAGAGGACGCCGCAGCCCTGCCGCAATGCCTCTGGATTGCCGCCGGAATCGGTCGCCACCACCAGCGTGCCCACCAGCATGGCCTCCACCAATGTGCGCCCCAACGGCTCATCCACCGCAGGCACCAGCAGCAGATCGCATCCGGCCAACCAGGCGTAGCCCGGTGAGCGATACCCCATGCGGGTAACACGGGCCGGCGCTTTCACGGCAGCGATACGATCGTCCAGTTGCCGGTCCAGCGCGGTCTCGCGCGATTCTCCGAACATCACGCCCAGCACCGGCCCATCGACCAGCCGCCCCAGCGCCTCCACCGCCTCCACAAAGGCCAGCGGTCGCTTGCGGTCGACGAAGCTGCCGAAATAGCCGCAGACCACGGTATCGGGCGGGCTGGCCGTCTCCTCCAGGATCCGCGCGTGCATGGCATCGCGATCGGCGGTGATCGAAACGTCGAAGGGGCTGTGGATCACCCGCGCCGTGCGCGCCGCGCCGTGGCGCCCACGTGGCAGGGCAAAGGCGGACACCGCCACGATGCGGTCCGCGAGCATAGGCGCGACATAGCGCAAGCCCCGCGCGCCGGGATCGCCGCGATGGTGCCAGACCAGCCGCGCGCCCGCCAGCCGTGCCGCCAGCGCCCAGCTGGCGTGGCTGCGCCCGTCGTTGGTGTGCACGATGTCCACCCCGCGCTCCTTCAGGAACCGCACCCGGCGCGGCAGCCCCGCCAGCGTGCCCAGCACCTTGGCGATGCCGATGCTGCGCCCGGGCACGAAGGGCCGTGTCGGACGCGCCGGATCGGGACACTGTGCGATGCCGGAGAAGAACGCCGCCAGCCGTCCGTCGGGCACTTCTGGCACCACGATCACCTCGACCTGCGCAGGATCGAGGCCATCGAGCAGCCCGCGCAGGGAAACATGGCTGCCCCCCAGCGCATCGCCCGCCAGCGGATAGCAGACCGTGGGCCGCCGCTGCCGTTTGGCGACCGGAGGGACGGCGCCGGAAACCGGGCCGTCATGCAGCGCGGGTGCCGCGTCCAGCGCCTTCACAGGCCCAGCACCTTGTTGCGATAGGCCAGGAATTCCTCGAAATTGGGCACGCCGTTCTTGTTCGCATCCGCCCAGGCATCGGGCACTTTGGGATTGGCTCCCACGCTCACCTCCCAGTTGTCGTCCATACCGTCCTTGTCGGCGTCGGGATAAGGTTGGCCGGCGGTCTGCGCCGGCATCACCGGGGCTGGCTGACCGATCCGGCCGGAGCCGTGCTCGACATCGTAGACGGCCTGGTTGTCGATCGCATCGCGCGGGAAGGCCCCGGACTTCTGCAGCACCAGAGTATAGGCATTGGCGGCCGACAGCGGATTGATCGTCAGCGCGCAGGGCGGCTTGTTGACCAGCGCCTGCTCCGCCTCCTGGTTCATGTCCTGAAACGCGCCGGCGAAGCGGTTGTCCCAAGCATAGATGATCGCCGCGCCGCCCTTGGACGTGCTGGTGTCGCGTGCGATCCCCACGGTCAGGTTGGTCGTGTTCGGGCCACCGATGAAGCTGTTGCCCACGAACGAGACCGGGGTGCCGCCGAACAGTTCCCACACTTCGGCAAAGCGCGACTGGGCATTGTAGAAAACGTTGTCGACCACTTCGAGGCAGGATTTCGGCGGGAAATTCACGTCCGGCATGCGATCGCCGTTATGGGCGCAGAGGTTGTTGATGAAGCTGAAGTGCTGCGCGTCGACCGGGTCGCTGGCCAGCAGTGCGCACTTGTCGTGCGGGGGCGTGCCCCAGGCGAAGATCGAATTGCTGACGGTGATGTAGTCGTTGTCGGCATAGCCGTTGATCAGTTCGTCCCGCGCCCAGGATGCGCTGACATGGTCGACCAGCACGCGCGTCGCGTGTTCGATGGTGATGCTGTCTTCCGAACCGCGACTGCCGCCGGGCAGGTCCGCCCGGATCCGGATGTTGCGCACGACCACGTCGTGGGTGTTCTTGATCACCAGCGGCGTGCGCCCGGCCGGGGCGCCGGCATGGGCCAGTACGATGCCGCTGCCCGGTGCGGTCTGCCCGGCGATGGTGAGATAGGGCTCCTCGATGATCGGCGGCGTCGTGGTGAAGCGGATCACGCCGGCCACGCGGAACACGCAGATACGCGGGCCGGTGGCGGTCACGCAGGCGCGGTAGGAACCGGTGCCGGAATCGGCCAGCGTCGTGACGTAGATGATCCGCCCGCCACGCCCGCCGACGCTGGACGCGCCCCAGCCGACCGCGCCGGGGAAGGACTTGGTACCGGATGGCGTGGCGACCGTGGGCGGCTGCGCAGCTTCGAGTCGCGCACCGTTGGTGGGCACCAACGCATAGGCCACCAGCAGCAGAATACCGAGTATGACGATCGGCAAGACCAGTTTGCGGCGCGGGCTAGCCGCGGCCCTTCCCTTGCGACCTGCGGTCATCTGCCTGCTCCTATGCCGTTGGTTTCGACCAGTCCCTTGTTTTCGACGAGCCGCCCCTGCTTTTCAACGAGAGGGGGGCGAGAGGCGGATACCGGGCGGCCTTCATGATCGGCCCGCGCGCCCGGCATGTATCCATAGCGCCGCAGCAGCGGCCCGGTGATCCACGAAACCAGCCGACGTGCCCAGTCCGGCATCTGGCGTTCCCACATGTGATCCTCCCGGATCACCAGGTGTTCTTGCATACGATGCCGGCTGCCGGCGACCTGATGGCCGGGGCGCAGCACCTCCGGCGGAGGGGCGCCATCGTCGGCGAGACCCGGAAGATCGGGCGCGCACTGCGTGCGGATCGCCTCCAGCACGGCCGGCGGATCGGCCACGAAGTCTTCATAGCGCACGCGAATGGTCCGCCCCGGACCGACCCGGCGGCACAGCCATTCGCAGACCAGGTTGACCATGGACCAGCGCAGGGCGACGTAGAAGGCAGGCTTGGGCCGCAATTCGCGCTGGACGCCGGCCTCTATCTGCTTGCGATGCGGACGCGACATCGACCAGGCGACCGCACGTGGATCGCGCACCAGATGGATGACGCGAAGGTCGATCCCCGGCATCGACGACAGCGCCAGGGCACGGCCCGGCAACTTGCTGGAATCGAGCACATAGACCGCGCGTTCGGTTCCATTTCCGCCCCCGCGTCCACCCTCCGCCGTCACTGCCAGAAACAGGCCGCGGTTGGCACCGTGATAGTGGTTCAGCGTATCGGGCAGGAACCGCCCCAGCACACGCCGCCAGGCCGCCAGCGATTCCACGCGTCTCTGCAAATCCGCCAGGTTGTCCAGCACGGCCTGCGCATCGTGCGCGGCATCGACGTCCGACGCCGCCGCTTCATCGGCTTCTCCATCTGCCCTGGCCATCACCGCGCCCCAGAACGGGCAGCTGTGCACCGTGACCCCGCAGGCGCAATATTCGCCGTTCTTCCAGGCGTGACGTGCCAGCGCGGTCAGTTCGCCGGCGCCGAACACGTCCGGCCTCATGCCCAGCGCGATGTCGAGCAGGGTCGAACCGCTGCGGCCGTAACCGGCTAGATAGATGACCCTAAGCTTGGTCTGGTCGGACGGGTGCTCTGACAAGCCGGCCTCTCGACAATGATGCAAACGGAACGGAGCAGAAGGGTAAAGTATCGCGGCGGGTCCGACGGTTGCCCGCATTCCGGGAAAAGCCGGCTGCCTGCCCGCCCCCCTTCCGCGCCGAACGAATACCGCACCGCGTCGCGCGCTGCTCTGGGCCAGATTACTGATCTGCAACGCAAGCAGGCAAGTTACCAATTCGGGATGCCCCGCTCGCCGGATGTCCTGTTGGGGGTACCAACTTTGCGCAGGTCGCTGACCATACTTGTCTTTGCCTCTGCCGCGCCCGCCTACCATCATCGTGGCATGGCTATACCGGTCCCGAACCAACTGCCTTCCCTGCCGGCCCGCACGGTGCTGGACGGGTCCGGCGCGCGCCGTATCCAGCAGATCGCCGTCTGGTGGCTGCCGAACCTCCTCACGCTTGGCATCACGCTGGCCGCGCTGACCCTGCCATGGCGCGTGCTGCGCCCGCCGATCGCCAACGTCACCCTTTCGGACGTGCTGCTGGCCGGCTGCACGGTGCTGCTGCTGTTCAAGGGACGGCTGCGCCTGATGATGCTGGGCCCCTATACCGCCATGTGGCTGCTGGGGCTGACGACGATGCTGGCGGCGCTGTTGTTCTGCTCGCTCTACCACAGCGAATTCGTTCGCTGGCCGATCGTCGGCTTCCAATACATCTTCGCGCTGGTGGTCGTGCCGATGACGTTCGCCAGCTTCAACAGCCGCGTGCTGCACCGCTGCATCATCGCCTTCATCGTGGGCGTGGCGATCTCCCAGGTGATCGGCTTCTACACGATGGCGAATTTTGCGCGCACCAGCCTCGATTCGGTGATGGGCGTCGGTTACGTCACCGGCAACGGCCGGCTTGGCGCCATGTCGGGCGAACCCAATCCCAACGGCGCGCAGTGCGCCTATGCCCTGGTGATGATGGTCCACGCGGTGATCTCCCGGCGGCTGCACTGGGGCTGGGCGCTGGTCATGCTGGGGCCGATCGGCTGGGGTCTGCTGGCCAGCGCCAGCTTCACGGCCTTCACGGCGGCGGCGATGGGCGTGATGTGCTTCCTGGCCCTGTCGCGCCTGTCCAACCTGATCCGCTTCGGCCTGCCGGTTGTGCTGGTGTTCGCGGCCTATTTCAGCCTGGGCGGCCCGGTTCCCGCCATCTTCGAGAAGCGCGTGGGCGACGCGCTGGTCACCGGCGACGCCGACAAGGCCGGCACCTTCGTCGGCCGCGCCGCGCTGATCAAGGAGGCCTGGGGCCTGGCCAACAACAACATGCTGATCGGCCTCGGCACCGATCGCTATCGCAAGGCCAGCGCCTTTTCCGCGCCGGTGCACCAGCTGCACCTGCTGGTGCTGAACGAGGGCGGCATCGTCGCCCTGCTGGGCTTGTGGACGCTGCTGGGCGCGCTGGTGATGACCGCGATCATGATCCTGCGCGAAGACCCGCTGGATGGCGGCGCGGCATTGGCGCAAGTGGCGATCCTGCTGCTCTACACCACCGCGCTGCCGCACATGTACACGCGCGTCTGGTTCACGCCGATGCTGATCTTCCTGGCCTACGCCCTCGCCCACCGATCGGAATCGCGTGAGCGGCGGCGCTTCTTCCACGGAACGCTGGCACGGACATGAGCGAACATCGTGAAGCCGCGGAGGTCGCGCTGAAGCTGCCCCTTGCCGCGCGTCTCTGGCAGACCTGGTGCGCATCCACGCTGATCCGGCCGCGCGTCATCAGTCTGTTCCACCTGCTCTCCGGCAATTTCGGGTCCGGCATGCTGATGGTGGCGGCCCTGTCGCTTGCCACTCATGCGCTGGGCAAGGCGGACTTCGGCGTGATGGTGGTGGTGCTGTCCATCGGCCGTGTCTGCGAACGACTGGTCCGCTTCGAATCCTGGCAACCCCTGGTCCGCTTCGTCGCGGCGGAGGAGGACAAGGGATCGGCGGAGCGCCTGGCGCAGCTCTATGCCTATGGCCTGAAGCTGGACCTGGCGAGCGCACTGATCGCCGGATTGATGGCGATCGTGCTGGCGAAGCTGGCGGGCGCCGCCTTCGGGCTGGGCGAAGGCCATGTCGGGCTGGTGGCGATCTACGCCGTCGCCATCGTCTGCAATCCGCGCGGCATGGCCAGCGCGGCCTTGCGGCTGGGCGGCCGTTTCCGCACGCTGGCCTATGTCCAGCTGGCGTCCAGCCTGTTCCGCCTGGGGTTCTCGGTCGTGCTGATGCACATGCACGCCGGGCTGACCGCTTTCGTGACGCTGTGGACGCTGGCGCAGGTGATGGACTCGCTGCTGTTCAACACGCTGGGCTTTCAGGCCTTGCGCAAATCCGGCATTCCCAGCCCGCTGGCCGTCAGCTGGCGCGGCCTCGGCCATGAGTTCCCCGGTTTCCTGCGTTTCGCGATCTCCACCAATGTCTCGTCCACGCTGCGCACCCTGACGCATGAAGTGGACACCCTGATGGTGGGCTATTTCGCGGGTGCCAGTGCTGCCGGCCTCTATTACCTCTCCCGCCGCATCGCGAAGTTCGCGCAGACCGCGGGGGACATGATCCAGACGGTGATCTATCCGGACCTCGCCCGGATCTGGGCCCGGCTGGACCGCAAGGCGCTGGAACGGCTGGTGCGCATCCTGCAGACCGCGCTGGCCGGCATGGCGCTGTGCTTCATTCTGGTCTGCATGGCGATCGGCCGGCCGGCGCTGGTGCTGTTCTTCGGCGACGACTTTACCGACGTCTACCCGATGCTGTTCACCCAGCTTTTCGCCGTGGCGCTGACCTTGCACGCCGCGCCGTCCCGTTCGGGGCTGCTGGCGATGAACCGGCCCACCTACGTGCTGACGGTGGCGATGTTCTCCACCGTGCTGTTCTTCGCCATCGCCCTTACGCTGATGCCCAGCCAGGGCGCGATCGCCGCGAACTATGCCCATGTCGCCTTCGGCCTTTCGACCGCGCTGTTCCTCGATTTCGGGCTTTGGCGCGGGTTGGGACGGCAGCGCCGGCTGGAGGAAGCCGGCCACGCTGCACCGGTCAATGTGGACGACGGGAGCCGCGCATGACGTCGCTGGCCTGCCTCCCGGATGATCCGCCGGGCGATGCGGGCGAAGACATGGCGACCGCCCCTTCCGGCGATCGTCCCGCTCCGGCACCGCGGCTGAAGGTCTGGTCGATCGTCAACAGCCTGACCACGGGCGGGGCAGAGATGCTGGTGGCCAGCCTCCACGCCAATTTCCCGGCACAAGGCGCCACCTCCACGATCGTGGCCCTGTGCGATGCGCCGACATTGGGCAATTCTGCGCAGACCGAGGCGCGGCTGGCGCAGGAAATCGCCACGAACGGCCGTTTCGTCTCGCTCGGGCTGGACCATCGGCGGCGCATCCTGGCCGGTGCACGCGCGCTGCGGCGGCTGCTTCGGCACGACCGACCCGACGTCATCCATGCCCATACCGCCCGCGCCCTGCCGATGATTGCGCTGGCCGGCTATCGCGGCGCGGTCGTGCTGACCCATCACAACAGCCGCCTGTCGTTTTCGCCGCGCCTGTTCCGTCTGTTCGACCGGGTGGTGACCCACTACGTGGCGATCAGCCCGGAAGTGGCGGACATCTACCGCCGCCATTCGCGCCGCCCGTTCACGCTGATCGCCAATGCGCCCGCCGCCGCCTTCGCCGTTTCCGCCCCGCGCCAGACCGTATCCAGCCCGCTGCGCATCCTCAGCGTCGGTGCGATTTCGGACCAGAAGAACTACCCCCTTCTCGTCGAAACCGCGCGCACGTTGCGCGAACAGATGCGCCAACGCCGACCCGGCCAGCAGCAGCCCGATCCCGCGATGCCGCGCTTCCGCATCGCCGGCGGCGGCGCCGAACTGGCGGAGATGCGCGCGCTGGTCCAGCGCGAAGGGTTGCAGGATGTGGTCGATTTTCTGGGCGAGCGCGACGATGTACGCGCGCTGCTGGCCGACAGCGACGTGTTCCTAAACACTTCGCGATACGAAGGAATGTCCGTCGCGATCCTGGAGGCTTTTGCCTCCGCCCTGCCGGTGATCGCCACCGACGTGCCGGGCAACCGGGATCTGGTGGAATCCCACCGCAACGGCCTTGTCGCGCCCGAACGCGCCCATCACCTTGCCGCCGCTGTCCTGCGCGTGATGGACACGCCCGGCCTGCACGAACGCCTGTCCCAAGGCGCTTTGGCGACTGGCCGGGATTACACGATAGAGGCGGCGACGGGTCGCCACATCGGTCTGTACACGGCACTTCTGCCGTAAGACCGGGGCGTGGACGCTCCAAAGGTATTAGCCTGATTGCCCCCTGCCCCCGTCCGATGCGCTTTTTGTTTCACCAGCACTGCGGGTCATAATCAAATTAATCAGCTTGGGGGGCATTCCCCGGGCATTGCCTATTCGGAGGGCCATGATGACTTCCGCACTCGTTCCCGACGTGCCGCAATACGCCCGCGTAAGGCGTCCCCTGCCTTACGGCCGATCGAGGAACGATCAGGCCACGCCCGCGGAAGGGCAGATTTCATTGCGCGATCTGCTGCGCATCGTCCTGCGCTACCGCACGATGATCCTGCTGATCGTCGGCGTCACGACGCTGGCGGTGGTGGTCCAGCAAATGCTGTCGCCCACGCTCTACCGCTCCACCACCAATGTGCAGGTCGAACTGATCGACCAGGTGGGCACCAACCAGGCGGACGTCAATTCGCGCAACGCCGAACGCGTGGCCAACGCGGTGCGCCTGCACCGCTCCGCATCGGCGGCGGAACAGGTGATCAAGGATCTGAACCTGCTGCACAATCCCGATTTCCTGAAGGAACTGGGCAATCCGCAGCTGACCGGAAAGCCGCTGCTGCAGGCCGGCATCAACAAGCTGACGTCGATGATCGCCATCGATTCGGAAGCCGGGTCCGACCTGATCGAGATCGCCGTGGTCGCCCGCTCTCCCGAACTGGCGGCGGACATCGCCAACGAGATTCCGCCCGCCGTCCGCGCACTGCGCGGGGCCAAGTCGAACGAGCGGCGCGGCGAACTGCTGGCCTCGCTGGAACAGGAACAGCAGGCGCGCGGCCGCACCGCCCAGGCATCCGCCCAGCTGGTGGCCGATTTCCGCACGCGTAATCACATGCTGGCAGGCGCGGGCACCGATGAGGACCTGAACCAGATCAATCGAATCGCCGTGCAGAGCGCGGCCGCCACCGCTGCGCGCGATGGTGCCGCCGCGCGCAGTGCCGGCATTGCCCGCGCATCGCTGATGCAAAGCACCGCCACCGCGACTTCGGCCGCGCTCAACGCGCTTGAACAGCGCCGCGGCGACCTGGTGGCCGAGGCGTCGAAGCTCAGCACCAGCCTTGGCCCCAACCATCCCGACGTGAAGCGCGTCAATTCGCAGCTGGCCGCCGTGGACCAGAGCATCGCGCAGGAACGGTCCACCGTTCAGGCCGCCGCGCAGGCGGATGCAGATGCCAAGGGCGCGCAGATGGCGCAGATCGCCCGTAGCGAGGCCGATGGCGATTCCGCACAGGCATCCCGCCTGGAAGGCATCGTCGCCGGGCTCAGCTCGATGGCGTACAAGAACACCACCAACCGCGTGGAACTGGACAAGCTGCTGCGCCAGGCCGAACTGGACGACGATGCCTACAAGTCGATCTCCGCCCGCATCGAACAGGTGCGCGCGCAGATGCAGATGGAAGGCGTTTCCTCCTCGGTCGTCTCCCCGGCGGTGCCCGATTACGATCCGATCGCGCCCACCCCGCTGAAGCTGGGCCTGACCGCCTTCGTCGGTTCGGGCATCCTGGCGCTGATGATCGCCTACCTGCGTGACTTCCTGGACGATCGCCTGCGCACCACCGCGCAGATCCGCCGCCAGTTCGGCCTGCCCACGCTGGGCATGCTGCCGCTGCTGGGCCGGAACCTGTCGGTCGATCCCAAGGAAAGCCCCGTCATCACCGAACCGCAGTCGCTGTTCGCCGAAGTGGCCCGCTCCACATATACGGAAGTGCGCGGGCTGCAGCGAAGGGCGGGCGTACAGGTGGTGCTTGTCACCTCCCCCCTGCCGGGTGATGGCAAGTCCACCGTCTCGCTCACGCTTGCAGCGGCCGGCATTGCCCTTGGCGAACGGACCGTGGTGCTCGACCTCGACCTGCGCAAGCGCGGTGCCCTGCAGCAGCTGCAGAACGAGACCGCCGCGCCTGACCTTGTCGATATCGTCTGCGGCAGGGCGGAGTTGGACAGTCTGGCGATCCCCCAGAAGGGCAATCCCTACGATACGCCCGAAGCCAGCATGACCGGCGAAAGCGTCGCCAACCAGATCGTGCTGCTCAGCGCCAAGGAGCCGGTGGCCGAACCCGCCGTGCTGCTGTCCTCCAACCGCCTGCGCACCCTGCTTTCGCAACTGCGCGAACGGTTCGACCTGGTGATCATCAACGCCCCGGCCACGCTGGCGGTGCGCGATGCCCGCGCCATGTGCAACTTCGCCGATCAGACGGTGATGGTGGCCCGCTGGGGCGTGACCACGGGTGACCAGATGCGCGCTGCGCTGGAATCGCTGGATGACAGCGTGGGCGGCGTGATCTTCGATCAGGTCGACTATGCCGAACATGCCCGCCGCCGTTACGGTGACTCGGTGCAGTACTATGCAGACTCGGCGACCTACTACTCCACGCCGGTTCCCGCGCACGAAGCCTGGGCCGCCCGCGTCCGCCGCTTCTTCCGCGGCCACTCCTGGCGTCCGTCGGAAGTTTGAATATCGGCATCGACGACCTTCACGAAAGACTGTGGCCCGGAACAAGGAACTCGATCGACATGCGACGCCTCGCGATCCGGGCGCTGGGCGCCGCTCTCCTGATCCCCACGCTGCCGCTGCTGGCCGGACTGGCACTGGGCGTCCGCCTCTCCATGGGCGCGCCGGTGCTGTTCCGCCAGCAGCGCGCGGGTCTGGACGGGAAATCCTTCACCCTGTTCAAGCTGCGTTCCATGCGGGACGAGAACGGGCCCGACGGCCGGCCGCTGCCCGATGAGGCACGCGTGACCGGCTTCGGCCGTTTCCTGCGCCGCAGCCGGCTGGATGAATTGCCGGGCCTGTGGAACGTGGCGCGGGGAGACATGACGTTCGTCGGCCCCCGGCCGCTGCTGCCCGAAACCATCGCCGGCCTCGGCCGCCGGGGCGTCGCGCGGGGACGGGTCCGCCCGGGATTGACCGGATGGGCGCAAGTGAACGGCAATACCCTGCTTTCGCTGGACGAGAAGATCGCGCTCGACCTCTGGTACGTCGATCATGCCTCTGCGCTCCTGGACATGCGCATCCTTGCCCGCACGGCATGGGTGATGATCGGCGGCGAGCGGCGGCGGCCTGCCATCGCGGCGGCTGCGGGTGCTTCAGGAGGCGACTGAACCGGCGGCCGACCTTGCAGCGGGGCTCTCCCGGGCAATCTCCAACTGCACGGCGTCCAGCGTATCGACCACGGCATCGGCGGCATGGGCCGCCGTGGGCGGATCGCCGCGATGGATGCGGCCTTCGCGCAGGATCTGCACGGTCCGCCAGCCGCGTGCGCGCGGGCCGACAAAATCCTTCGCGCCATTATCGGCGATATAGACATGGTCGTGCGGCGGACGGCCCGACCAGCGCTCCACCAACTGAAACGGCATCGGATGCGGCTTGCCGCAGCCCGGCGGCAACATGCCGGTCAGCACCAGTCGCCCCAGTTGCGTGGCGATCCCCAGCGCCCCCACCTTGCCCGCCTGCATCCGTGCCGGCCCATCGGTAATCAAAGCGCCGGTTCGTCCGTCGATCCGATCGAGCAGCCGGGCGGCATCGGGTGCAAGCGTGATTTTCGGCCGATGGCGCCGATAGAGCGCGACAAGATCGGCAATCGCGATGCCTGCACTCAGCGCGCCCAACGCGGCCAGCGCGCGGTCGAAGATCGATCCGCGCACGCCTTCGTCCAGCAATCGCGCGCATTCCTCCGAAAAGCCGGTGATCCCGTGCCGCATCTCCAGCCTGCGGCCCACGGCGGCAAAGCCGCTCAGCGCAAAATCCCGTTCCAGGTAGAGCGTATCGTCCAGGTCGAAGACCACCACGCAATCGGCGGGAAGGATGATTTCAGCCACGAAACACGGCCGCGTCGTAGCGCACCATGGTCACGTCTTCGCGCCAGTCCTGCGTCGCGCATTCGGGCAGCCCGGCCCAGCTGGCCAGCAGGCTTTCGGCATAGCGTCCGCCGGCATGATCGGCCAGCGGATAGCCGCCACCGAAACGGGCATTGATCTCGAACACGCAAGGGCCGCGCTGGGGATCGTCGATCAGTTGGAAGCACAGCACGCCCCGCGCACCGGGCAGCGCGGCGGCCACGCCCTCGGCAATCGCGGTGAACCGCGCGTCGCGGGTGGTAACGCCCTTCTCCACCTCTCCCCCGCGCACCGAGAGACGGCGGTGGGGGATCGCCGAAAGCATCCGCCCTTCCGCGTCCAGGTACATGTTCACCGTGTATTCGGGGCCGCGCAGCAGTTCCTGCACCAGCATCGGTTCGGGATAAGTGGCGGCGATGTCCTGCGGCCCTTCCAATACGCCGATGCCCCGGCTGGCGCTGCCACCTACCGGCTTGACGAAGGCCGGCCAGCGCCATTCGTGCGGCGCGGCGCGCACTTCCTCGATCGGCGCGGTGCGCGGCACCGGCACGCCCGCCGCCGCCAGCACTTCGATGGTCCGCTGCTTGTCACGCACCACCGCCACCGTTTCCGGATCGCTGATGTGGACGCGCGTGCCCAGTTCCGCGAAAAGCGCCTGCGCGCCTGCAAGTGCTTCCAGTTCGGTGTCGATCGTCGGCACCAGCAGGTCGATGCCCTCCCGCGCGCAATAGCCCAGCAGGTGATCGACGTAAGTGGGATCGGTGCAGCGCGGCACCGCGAAAGCCGTGTCCGCATCCATGCAGGCCGCGCTGAGTTCGGGCACGAAATCGCAGGCGTGGACTTGCGCGCGCATGCCCAGGGACTCCGCGGCGCGGCGAAAGCAGCGGGTCAGCTCGACGCGTCTTCCCGCCGAGGTGAAGAGGATGCGCAGATGCCTGTCCGTCATCGGCGGGCCTCCATCGTCCTGCCAGCCAGCGGCGTGCGCGCCTGCTCACCGAAGCGGGTCTTGCCCGATGCCGTCACGGCCGCCAGCAACTGGTCCCACCGCCCCAGCACGTGCTGCGGCGCAAAGCGTGCCATGGCCTGCGCCGCCGCCGCGCCGATCCGCTCTCGCGCGGCGCGATTCTCGATCATTTCCTCCAGCGCATCGGCCAGCGCCTGCGGGTCGTCCGGAGCGACAAGCAGGCCGGTGCGGCCATGTTCCACCATGTCCGCCGGCCCGAAATCGCAGCGCGCGGAAATCACCGGAAGGCCGGCGGCCATCGCCTCTGCCAGCGCATTGGGGAACCCTTCGTAGCGGGACGAGAGCACGAACAGATCGCATTCGGCCACCCAGCCACGCGGAACCGCGCTAAGACCCGGCAGGCGCACCCGCTCCTCCAGCGAATGTGCGGCAATCCCGGTTTCCAGGGCCGCACGGTCAGGCCCCTCCCCCCGGATCGTCAGCGTCCATCCGGGATAGCGCGGCGCAATCAGCGCGAAGGCGCGCAGCAGCACGTCGAAGCCCTTCTGATGATTCAGCCGGCCCACCGCGCAGATGCGCCGTGCATCGTTATGAGAGGGGAACACGTCGGGCGCGGCGACGGGATTCGGAATGGTTACCAGCCGCCGCCGGACCGCCACCGGAAAACAGCGCCGTACCGCGTCCGTCTGGCAGACGATGGCATCCGCCCGCCGATAGAGCAGGCCCAGCCCGCGATTCCACAGCGGATGCACGTCCTGCCGTTCGGGATTGTTGCGCTCCGCACAGATCAGGCGGGTGTCCGTGCCGATCGTCGCCAGGGCGGCGATCAGGTTGTTCTTGGTAAGGAAGGAACACAGGATCGCCGGTCGCAATTCCGCAAGCTCACGCCGCAACGCCAGCACGCGGTCTGCCACACCCCGGGCCCCCGCATGGTTGCCCAACCGGCGCAGGGCCGCTTCGGCCGGAAGCCGGTGATAGACCGGATCGCCGGGTTCATCGAATGCGATCACCGTAACGCGGTGCCCCGCCGCGCACCAATGCCGCGCGAGCTGGGCGATGACCTGTTCCGCCCCTCCCGCCCCCAGTCCGGAGGCAAGGATCGCTATGTGCAATGGTTCGGTTTCTTGCACCAAGGAAGGCCTGCGCGCTTTGCTTCTGACCGGCCGAAATTAGCGCAAGGGCGGGACGGCGGAATCAGGTCATGCGGTCTAACTCTTTATTGGCGAAGGGATCTCGGCCCTGTCGCGGCATCGGCGGGGATCGTCATCCAGAGTGATTACGCCCTAATCGCGCTCGCCGCGAGGACGGGGGGGAGACAGAATTGCGTGGGATCGAATGGCCGCGGGGAAACCTATGATGCTGGACGAAACGCGCGAAACGCTCGGCGATGGCGAACGGCTCATGGGCCGCGGCCGTGATGCGCGGGACAATTTTCCGTCAATTGCCGGCTTCGCCTTGCTGGCGCTGCTGCTGGCCTGCCTGCTGGGCCGCATGATGTCCATGCCGCTGGGCCGGGACGAGAACCTGTTCGTCACCGTATCGGCACTGTCCAGCGGCGCCGATATCTATCGTGACCTGGGCTACAATCACCTGCCGCTGATGCCCTGGCTGCTGGGCGCGCTTTACTGGATTACCGGCGCCGTGCGGTTCCTGCTGATGGGGCGGCTACTGGTCTTCGCCGGGTGGATCGCCGCGCTGTTCGCCCTCTGGTTCATTGCCCGGGTAACGCGCGCCGGGGCATGGGGCTTTCTGGCGTCCGCCGTCCTGCTGCTGTGCAACGTGCTGCTGCTGGGCCCGCCGGGGATGCTGGCGACCAACAATTTCCTACCCGTGCCGCTGACCCTGTTCGCCATCGGATTTCTGATCTGGGGGCTGGACCGGGACCAGCCCTCTGCCCTCTACTGCCTGATTGCGGGCATTTTTGCGACCGGCGCGATCGCGCTGAAAGTGAACTACATCTTCCTGGCGCCCTTTCTGGCGCTGGCCACGGTGCTGGCCCCCACCGCGCGCCCGCTGGGCCGGCGACTGATGCAGGGCACGCTGCCGCTGGCGCTGGGCGGGCTGTTCGCCGGGCTGCCGGTGCTGCTGGCAATGGCCAGCGATCCACAGGCCTTCTTTGCCCATACTCTGCGCTATTTCACCCAGGTGCAGCCCGCCTACTGGACCGTGTCCACCGAGCCCAAGGTGATGAGCGTGGCGCAGAAGGTGCTGCTGGGCGAAGATGTCTGGACCGCCAATGCCACCTTGCTGACGCTGGCGGGCATCACCGTGCTGGCCGCCCTGCCTTTCGTGCGGAGCGGCGCGCAGGCCGGGATCGCCACTCTGCTTTCCTGGCCAGTGGTGATCACGGCGGCACTGGCGGCGATGGGCTTCGTCATGGCCTTCGTCCCCTCTCCCTCGTTTCCCCAGTACTTCGTGCCGCCGATCCCGTTCCTGCTGGTCCTGCTGCTGTTGCTGCGGGCACGGACGGCGCCGATCGACCGGCCGGCCGCCGATGCGGTGCTGATCGCGCTGATGCTGGTCGCCCTGCTCTGTGCGATGTCCCGCCTGGGCCCCGGCCTCGTCTCGTTGGCGCGCCCGGCGCGGTGGGAGCCCGTCTCGCTGCACCGGGATGCGCGCGCGCTGGCGCGGGAAGCGGGATTTTCCGGCGGCGAAACCGCTGTTGCGCTTACCCCGGCCATCGCGCTGGAAGGCGGCTTCACGGTTCCGCACGAATTCGCCGCAGGCCAGTTCGTCTACCGCGTGGGTGACCTGATCGCACCGGAAGACCGGCAATACTACACCACCACCTCCCCCACGCGGCTGGTGGCGTTCCTCAATTCCGCACCGCCGCCGGCAATCCTGGTGAACGGCGACGAACCCTTGGAACGGGCCTTTGCGGACTATGCCCGCGCGCGCGGCTACACGGAATTCGTCAGCCGCGGAAAGCATCGCCAGCTGCACCTGTTCCGACGGCCCGGCCTTACCGCCCCCGCTGCGCGCTAGGGCTTTCCAAGCCATCGGATAATGCCACCTGTCCGGAAAGCCCTGCGGCCTTCCGAAGCGACGCATATCCCGGCCCAAGCGGGTGCCGCCGGCGCCGCCCGAAAGTGCCCAGGTGGTCATTCTCCGCCTGACTCTTAGCCCTTTGGTGCCCCTGCTGGCTAAAGCTGCCTACCCCCGATGACCATTTCATCGGACACGCGCTCTGCCCTTACCCTCGGCATCATCCAGCGGACAATTTCGACTGAAATTTCCGTGTCCGGAGAGACCGTTATGAAAGTCGTCCTGCTAGCCGGCGGCCTTGGCTCACGCCTCGCCGAAGAAACGGTTCGGATCCCCAAGCCCATGGTCGAAGTGGCCGGGCGGCCGATCATGCTGCACGTCATGGATATCTATGACCATTGGGGCCACAACGATTTCATCGTCGCCTGCGGCTACAAGGCCATGGCAATCAAGAGTTTCTTCCAGGCCCTGCACCTGATGTCGAACGACTTCACGGTGGGCATCGGCAATGGCGAAATGGCGCTGCGTCCCACCTCCAAGGTCGATTGGCGCGTCTCCGTGGTCGACACCGGCCTGGCGACGATGACCGGTGGGCGCATCCGCCGGCTGAAGTCCTGGCTGGATGATGAGACTTTCATGGTCACCTACTCGGACGGGGTGGGCAACATCGATATCTCCGCGCTGCTGGAATACCACCGCGCGCACGGCAAGCTGGCCACCGTCACCGCGGTGCAGCCGCCTGCCCGGTTCGGCAATCTGGAACTGGGCGAATGCGCCGGCAAGGGCGGCCCAGTGGTGGAATTCACCGAGAAGGTGGTGAAGTACGAAACCTGGATCAACGGCGGCTTCTTCGTCTTCGAACCGGGCGTGCTGGATTACCTGAGCGGGGACGAGGAACCGCTGGAGCAGGCCCCCCTCACCCGCCTTGCCCATGACGGCCAGCTGATGGCCTTCAAGCACAAGGGCTTCTGGCACCCGATGGACACCGTGCGCGATCGCGACACGCTGGAAAAGCTGGGCACCCAGACGCTGCCGCCGTGGATGGATTTCGAGAACGGCCAGCCGGTGCTCTCCACCGATGGTCCCAAACTGCAACATGCCTGACGAAGGCTCTCCGGATCAGGCGCTTGCAGCGGTATACCGTGGCAAGCGGATTCTGGTGACCGGCCATACCGGCTTCAAGGGTGGCTGGCTGTGCCTCCTGCTCAGGCGACTGGGTGCTGAGGTTTCCGGGATCGCCTTGCAACGCCCCCCGCAAGGCCCTGACTTTTTCCATGCGGTAGACCTTCCGGGGCTGGTCGACCATCGCGTTGCGGACATTCGCGATGCAACCGCCTATCGCGCCGCGTGCGACGGGCTGGCGCCGGACCTTGTGTTCCACCTGGCCGCACAGGCGCTGGTGCGCCCGTCCTATGCCGATCCGGTGGAAACCTTCGCCACCAACGTCACCGGCACCGCAGTGGTGCTGGATGCGGTGCGGCGGATGGAGTCAGTTCGCGGCGTCGTCGTCGTCACCAGCGACAAGTGCTATGACAACCGCGAGTGGGAATGGCCCTATCGCGAGACCGACGCGCTGGGCGGGGCCGACCCCTACAGCGCGTCGAAAGGCTGTACCGAACTGGTGGCGGCCGCGTTCCGCCAATCATACTTCGCCGATCCCTATCGCTGCCAGATTGCCACCGTGCGCGCCGGCAACGTGATCGGCGGTGGCGACATGTCGGTGGACCGGCTCCTGCCCGATATCGTGCGCGCGACCATGGACGGCACCAGTGTGACCATCCGCAACCCGGCCAGCGTGCGGCCCTGGCAGCACGTGCTGGAACCGCTGACCGGCTATCTGATGCTGGGCGCCCGATTGCTGGGCGGCGATGCCGTCCGCTTTGCCGAGGCGTTCAATTTCGGCCCCAGCCCCGACGGGTTCATCGACGTGGAGGCCCTGGCCCGCCGTTTCCAGCATGCCTGGGGCCCCGGCGTCGCCCAGATCGTCTTCGGCCACCGGCCCGACGATCCGCATGAGGCCGGGATGCTCACGCTCGATTCCAGCAAGGCGCACGCACGGCTGGGCTGGCGCCCGCGGCTGACCACCGAACAGGCGGTGGCGATGACGGCCGAATGGTATCGCGCCGCCACCCGCAGCGGCCCCGACATGCGCGCCTTCACCGAGGCGCAGATCGCCCGATACTTCGGTGCTTTCGCCCAGAATCCGCAGCAACAATCACCGCACCAGTCTCAGGGAGGAACCGCATCAGCATGCGCGTGAACTATGGCCAAACCGTCCATGGCGAGGAAGAGATCGCCGCTGTCGTCGAAGTGTTGCGGACGTCGACCCAGATGGGTCCGAAAGTGCGCGCCATGCAGGAACAGGTCGCCGCGCTGTTCGCCAAGAACCACGGGATCATGGTCAATTCCGGCTCTTCCGCGAATTACCTTGCAATCGAACTGCTGAACCTGCCCGAAGGCAGCGAGGTGATCACCCCGGCCCTGACTTTCGCAACCACGGTGGCTCCGATCGTGCGTTCGCGGCTGGTGCCCGCTTTCGTGGATTCGGCGGTGGGCACCTACAACATCGACGTAGATCGGATAGAGGCGATGATCGGCCCGAATACCCGGGCGATGATGATCCCCTCGCTGATCGGCAACCTGCCCGACTGGGACCGTATCCGCGCGATCGCCGATGCCCATGGCCTGATCGTGGTGGAAGACAGCGCCGATACGCTGGGCGCCACCCTGCGCGGCACCAGCACCGGCACGCGTTCGCACATCTCCACCACCAGCTTCTACGGTTCGCACGTCATCAACGCGGCGGGCAACGGCGGCATGATCTGCGTTTCGGACGAGGATCTGGCCCGCCGCGCGCTGCTGCTGCGGTCATGGGGGCGGACGAGTTCGCTGCATGTCGATTCCGAAAGCATCGACAAGCGCTTCAACGTCGCGCTGGACGGCATCGACTATGACGCGAAGTTCCTGTTCGACGAACTGGGTTTCAACGTGGAACCTTCGGAGATGGGCGCCGCCTTCGGGCTGGTCCAGCTGACCAAGCTGGAAACCAACATCACCGCGCGCGAACACAACTTCCGCCGCCAGTTCGACTTCTTCAAGACGTATGAGGACTGGTTCGAACTGCCCCGGCAACTGCCGGAATCGCGCACCGGCTGGCTGGCCTTCCCGCTGACCATCCGCCCGAACGCGCCGTTCACCCGCACGCAGCTGCAGATCTGGCTGGAACAGCGCGACATCCAGACGCGCCCGGTCTTCACCGGCAATATCCTGCGCCAGCCAGCCATGCAGGGCGTTGCCGTCAAGGCCGCGTCCGAAGGCTATCCGGTGGCCGACGCGGTGATGAAGGGCGGCATCCTGCTGGCCTGCCACCACGGGCTGACGGAAGCGCATATCGATTACATGCACGAATGTTTCGAAGGCTTCGTCGCGTCTCTTTCCGCATCCCCCCGTTTCGAGGAGGCAGCCGATGCTTGAACAGCTCCACCGTGCGAATGTCGATGGCAGCGTGCTGCACACCTGCCGCGCGTGCCTGGCGCCCGATCCCTACCTGTTCCTGCCGCTGGGCGATCATGCGCCGGGGCAGATGCTGATCGCGCCGGAGGATCTGGACAAGCCGCAGCCGGCCTTTCCGCTGAACACCCAGGTCTGCCTGCAATGCGGGCTGATCGAGATTGCCGACCAGGTGCCGGGGGACTTCTTCCGCCACTACCTCTACGTTCCTTCCGGCGCCACGCGGATGCACAGCCATTTCGCGGACCTTGCCGCCGTGCTGGCCGAACGCGCCGGTGGCGGCTTGATCGTCGATATCGGCAGCAATGACGGTCTGCTGCTGTCCGCCTGCAATGCGCTGGGCTGCCGCACGCTGGGGTTCGACCCGGCGGAGAACATCGCCGCCATGGCCGCCGAGCGCGGGGTGGAAACCTTCATCGACTACTTCCACCCGCAGTCCGCCGCGCATGTCCTGGGCGAACGCGGGCCGGCGCAAGTGATCGTCACCACCAACACCTTCAACCACATCGGCGACCTGCATCGGTTCATGGAATCGATCTGCGTGCTGCTGGCGCAGGACGGCACCCTGGTGATCGAAGTGCCCCGCGCCATGGAATACATCGACCATACCGAGTTCGATAATATCTATCACGAGCATGTATCGGAATTCAGCCTGCTCTCCATCGCGAAGCTGGCCGGGTTCTTCGACCTGGAGGTGACCGACGCGCTGTCGCTGCCCGATATCCACGGCGGCTCCATGCGCGTGTTCATCAATCGCAAGGCCATGGGCCTTGGCGCCAGCGACGCGGCGGAAGCGATGCTGGCGGACGAGGTCGCCGGCGGAATGCTGCTGCGCGAGACTTACGACGAACTGGCAGAGCGCGTGGCGGCGATGGGTGTCGACGTGATCGCGATGCTGGACGAGATGAAGGCGCAAGGCCTGAAGATCGCCGGCTATGGCGCCAGCGCGCGCGGCAACACGCTGATCACGCATTTCGGGATCGACACGCGCTACCTGGATTTCCTGGTCGACAGGAACCCGCTGAAGCACGGGCTCTATTCACCGAACACGCGCATCCCGATCCGTCCCGTCGAAGCGATCGAGGAGGAACAGCCCGACGTGCTCTTCGTGCTCGCCTGGAATTTCTTCGACGAAATCTTTGAACAGCAGGCCGCTTTCCGCGCCCGTGGCGGACGGTTCCTGGTGCCGCTGCCGGTGCCGAGGATCGTTGCCTGACAGGGAAAGAACGGGCTGCCCGGCAGGTTGCCGGGCACGAATGGGCTGGACGGAAAGGGTACCGAGGTGAGCAAATCAGTCTCGCTGGTGACGGGTGCAGCCGGCTTCATCGGCTCGCACCTTTCCGCGCGCCTGCTGGCCGAGGGGGACGAGGTGCATGTATTCCTGCGCCCCACCTCCTCGCTGGCGCGGCTTTCCACGGTTGCCGACAATCTTGTGATTCACCGGCTGGACCTTTCGGACAAGGCCGCCGTGCAAGAGCATGTGGCCGCGATTCTGCCCGATCGGGTATTCCACCTCGCCGCCGAGACCCGGCTTTCCACCGAACTGAGCTGCACCAACGCGCGTGAGGCGATCGGTCTCTACGTCGATCCCGCGGTCAACCTTGTCGAGGCGCTGGCCCATGTGCCCGATCCGCCTTCGGTGGTGATCCGCGCCGGCACCATCGCCGAATATGGCCGCGTGGCGCTGCCCTACAGCGAAGCGGGCCGGGCCAGCCCGCTCACCCCCTATGGCATGGGCATGTTGGCGGCCACCAACTGCCTGGGAATGCTGGCACCCGCCCTGCCCTTTCCGGTGATCACCGCAAGGCTGGCGCTATGCTACGGCCCCCGGCAATCGTGTCAGTTCCTGGTCCCCGCCCTGATCGACGCGGTGCTTTCGCAGCATCCCATCACCGTGGAACGACCGGACGACCGGCGCGACCTGCTGTACGTTTCCGACGCCGTCACCGCGCTGATGCGGATCGCCGAATCCGCCCCCAACGACTGCACGATCGTCAACGTCAGTTCCGGCATGGCGCCGACCATGCGCGAAGTGGCCCGGCGCATCGTCGATCTGGCAGACTGCGATCCCGCGCTTGTCTCCATGCGCCGCCCGCTGCCTGGCGAACGCCCGGTGGAACTGCGCTGCGCGGCCGAACTGGCGCGCGTGCGGTTCGGCTGGGAACGGCAGGTCGGGCTTGAGGAAGGGCTGCGGCAAACCATCGCGGCCGAACAGCGAATGCGCAGCATGGCGGGGTCGGCACGGTGAACGGAGAACCCAAGACCCTGATATCGATCCTGGTGCCCGCGCTGAACGAGGAACAGAACGTCGTGCGCTGCTACGAGACGATCGTACGCGTCTTCGAAAAACTGCCCGAATACAGTTACGAGATCATCGTCACCGACAACCATTCGACCGACCGGACCTTCGAACTGCTGGAGGAACTTGCCGCCAAGGACCGCGCGCTGAAGGTCATCCGCTTTTCGCGCAACTACGGCTACCAGCGTTCGCTGCTCTGCGCCTACAAGGCGGCGACCGGCGCCTGCTCCATCCAGCTCGACTGCGATCTTCAGGATCCGCCGGAACTGATCCCGGAAATGCTGCAACTCTGGCGGCTGGGCCATCAAGTCGTCTACGGCATCCGCCGCAGCCTGCAGGACAACTTCTTCGTCGCCACCGCGCGGCGTGCCTTCTATCGCTTCATCACCTGGATCAGCGATGACGAACTGCCAGTGAACGCGGGTGAATTCCGCTTGGTGGACCGCCGGATTCTGGTGGAACTGCACAAGGTGGACGATGCCTCCCCCTATCTGCGCGGATTGATCAGCGCGATGGGCTTTTCGCAGATCGGCCTTGAGTACGACCGCGCCGATCGTGCGGCGGGCGAAAGCAAGTTCCCGCTGAAATCGATGATCTCGCTGGCAGTGGACGGGGTACTGAACCACTCCTTGCTGCCGCTGCGCTTCGCCTCGATCTCGGGCATCATGATCGGTGCGCTGACGCTGTTGCTGACGTTCGTCTACCTGATCGGGCGGGTGTTCCTGGGCCAGCACTGGCCCGCCGGTTTCGCCACCACCACGATCCTGCTGCTGATGTCGATCTCCATCAACTCGATCTTCATGGGCATTCTGGGCGAGTACGTCGGCCGCCTGTTCCTTCAGGCCAAGAGCGCCTCGAACCCGATCGTGGAAAGCCGGCTGAACTTTCCCGAAGTGGTCACACTGGTCGCCCGCGAAACACGATAAGTCGCGTCAGCACGAACAACACCGCTGCATACGTGCACACCGCCAGCCCCTGCAGCAGGGCGCTGCCGCTGACGCCAGTTGCCCCCGCCCCGCCAGCCCCCAGGCCAGCCGCCCGCCCCAGCACGATCACGGCCAGGTTGGCGCCATAGGCGGTGAGGAACGCCAACACATACCGCACCAGTTCCCCCCCGTCCGGCCGATGCCGCGCGCGGAAGGTCAGCTTGCGGTGCAGCGCCCAGGAGATCGGCAAGCCCATCGCGAAGCCCGCGACATTGGCGGCATAGTCGCCCAACCCGGCATAGAGCCAGCACAGGATCAGGGCGTAGCCGATCGCGGTATTGGCCGCCCCCACCAGCACGAAACGGATCAGCGTGGCCAGTTCGCCCCGCCATGTGGTGGCTGGTGGCAGTACCTGCTTCATTCCGCCGCCAGCGACGATGGCTCGATCTCGCTGCGTTCAACGCCGCTACCGTAAAACACGCGATACCAGTCGGCAAAGCGCTGGAGCCCTTCCTCCAGCATGACCTGCGGGTGATAGCCGGTCAACGCGTTGAGGCGGCTGACATCGGCATAAGTGGCGGTAACGTCGCCCGGCTGCATCGGCCGCATGATCTTGATCGCCTCCCGCCCCAGCGCGGCTTCCAACGCGGCGATCATGTCCATCAGGCCCACCGGCCGACTGTCGCCGATGTTGAGCACGCGATGCAGCGGATCGTAGTCCCCGCCGCCCGGCGGATTGTCGAGCGCGCCGACCACCCCGTCGACGATGTCGTCGATATAGGTAAAATCGCGCGCCATCTTGCCCTCTCCGTAAACCTCGATCGGCTCGCCCGCCATGATCTTCCCGGTGAAGCTGAAATAGGCCATGTCCGGCCGCCCCCACGGGCCATAGACCGTGAAGAACCGCAGCCCGGTCTGCGCAAAGTGATAGAGCCCGGCATAGGCGTGGCTCATCAACTCGCACGAACGCTTGGTGGCGGCATAGAGCGAGACGGGGGAGACGGTGGCATCGTCCTCCGAAAAGCCGTGCCCGTTCAGCGGCCGATCGCCGTAGACCGAACTGGAAGAGGCATAGACCAGATGTTCGAACCCCGGCGCGTGGCGGCAGGCTTCCAGCACCGCCAGGTGGCCCGCCAGGTTCGAATGCTGATAGGCGAACGGGTGGCTCAGGCTGTAGCGCACGCCCGCCTGCGCGGCCAGGTGGACGACCCGCCGCACGCCCGCATCGCGCACCAGCGCCGCCAGTGCATCGGCATCGGCCACGTCCATGCGGTGGAAGGTGAAGCCGGGATGCCCGTCGAACGTGACCAACCGCGCTTCCTTCAGCGCGGGGTCGTAGTAATCGTTGACGATGTCGATCCCGATCACCCGCTCGCCCCGCGCCAGCAGACGGTGGGCGACGGCGTGGCCGATGAAGCCGGCGGCACCGGTGACGAGGATGGGGGCCGGACCGTGGGCGAAATTGTCGAGGCTGGCGTTCACTGGACTGGCTCCCTTCGGCGCTGCAGGGGCGCAACTGTGGCGCAGGCGCTTGGCGCCATGCGGAAAGGTGCGGGGCGACGGGCACCCGGGCAATCCCTCCTAAGGCGATGGCCGCATGTCATTGGGGAGGCCGGGCCATCTCCTTCGGCGTAAGCGTTCCGGCGAAGCCACCCTGCGGCAGGTTCCGGTGCAATCGGCTAGACTTAAGAGGTGGCTGGGGCGATTCATCGCAATTGACCCTGCATGACCGAACGGGAACAGTCCTGCAGGCGTTCGGGAAAGCGACCGGGCCCCCGTCGAGCGCATCGTCCTTCCCAAACGGGGACATCCCGGAAAGGCATGGAGTTCTGGCGTTGTCCCAGCAGGCGATCCGACCGCTCGTCCACATCGGCTTTCACAAGACCGCCTCGACGCTGCTCCAACGCACGCTGTTCGCCCGTTCCGATCTCGGCTTCGAACGTCCCGGGCGCGATCGCTCCCACATCCAGGCCGACTTCATCCGCTATGGTCCGTTCGATGAAATGGACCCGAAAGTGATCGAGGCCTATCACCGGCTCGCCTATGAGGCGCGCACGCGCGGCCGCACGCTGGTCCTCTCGCACGAGCGGCTGTCCGGCTATCCCGGATCCGGCGCGTTCGATGCGCGGATGATCGCCGATCGCATCAAGACCTGCCTGCCTGATGCGCGCATCCTGGTCTTCGTGCGCGAACAGCGCTCGATGCTCTATTCCTACTATCTGCAATACATCACCGACGGGGGATCGCTGTCGTTCCGGCGGCTGACCAGCCAGATCCAGCCCAAGCTGTTCCGCAAGCCGGAGTTCGACCTGCGCAGCTTCGCCTATGCACCGCAGATCGAATACTACCGCACGCTGTTCGGGCCGGAAAACGTGCTGATGATCCCCTACGAGACGCTGCACGACGAAACCTGGCGCGTGGCGGTGGAGATCGCGCGGTTCTGCGGCCAGTCGACCAGCCGCATCAACACCGACATCTTCGGCAACATGGCCAATTCCAGTATGCCGATCATGATGCAGTTGCTGCGTCGGCGGTTGAACGGCCTGGTCTATCGCAACCAGTTGTCTCCCCACGCGCCGATCGCGTTCAACCCGTTCGACCGCTGGTATCGCCGCACCCGCGTCCTGTTCGAACCCACCCGCCTGATCGACGCGCCGCTCAAACGCCACCTGAAGCGTCAGATCGAAGAACTGACCGGCGATCGCTATGCGGGGAGCAACCTGCAACTGCAGCGCATGACCGCCCACGACCTTTCCCGCTATGGCTATCGCCTGCCGGAGCCGGCATCGGCACCGCAAACGCGCGTGGTACCGCAGAACGGCGGCACGGTGCGGGTGCGGTCCGGCGCGTTCATGCAGGCGACGGGCTAGGGCCGTTTTCGATCCGGCCGGATCTTGCGACCCCGCGCGCTGCGAAAACGCCCTTAAGCCGCGCCGATGCCTTGCAGCTTCATGTGCAGGGTGTGGTGGTCGAACGGCTTGATGACGTATTCGTCGGCCCCGGCCTCGATACCCTTGCGGATATCGCCATTTTCGGAGTTGGTGGTGCAGAACACCACCTTGGGCCGATGTGTGCCCTGCATTCCGCGCAGCGCGGTCACGAATTCCAGGCCGCCCATCAGCGGCATGTTCCAGTCCAGCAGGATCAGGTCGGGCATTGCCGCCATGCACTTGCTCAGTGCTTCCTCGCCATTCTCGGCCTCGAACACGGTGTAGCCCAGCGCTTCGAGGATCCGGCGCGAAACCTTGCGGATCACGCGCGAATCGTCGACGATCAGGCCACGACGGCCACGCGGCGCCTCCGGATCGGCGGCGGCCTGCACGACCTGCACCGGCGCTTCGGCGGGAACCTCGCCATCGCGGCGTGCGGGCGCCGGGGAGCGCTTGATCAGACCTTCAAGAATGACACTTACTCCCAAGAGCGTTTTCTGATCGGGTGGCATCACCTGACGGCTTGGAAAACGCGAAAAACCAGAAACTCAGCTCACGCGTTCTCGTTGGCCTGAAGGATCTTGGCGACCTTCTTGGCCGTCTCGATCACTTCTTCCTTGTCCTCTGCCACCGGCTCCGGCCGGGGCAGCGATTCGACATTGATTTCGGAAGGCGTCATGCGGACGTGGATGTAGGGCATCCAGATCTCGCCGAATTCGGCCTTCTGGTACCACAAGTCCACGACATCGTAAGAAACCCAGAATCCGCTGGGATCCTGCAGCCTCACGCCCTCGCCGATGCGGGGGACGGCGGCGAACCGCACGGTCTCCTGCGTCTGGCGCGTCTCGTTCTGGACTTCGATCTCGATCAACGCACGGTCTCCTCGCTTGCGTGACAGGCTAGGGGGAAATCCTTGCTGAAAAGGAAATTTTACCAAACCGAAGCGCACGAATTGCCGCATCGCGCCGATGGACGGGTTTCCGCACCCTTGAATGGCCGCCTCCTATACTCTTGGTTAATTTATTACGCCGCATAAGCCCCGGGCACTGGGGGCCTATATGGACGAATTGCTCGAAGACTTCGTCGCCGAAACCCGCGAAATGCTGGAAGCGCTGGGGGGCGAACTGATTTCCTGGGAGGAAGACCCGGGCGATCGCGCGCGCCTCGATTCGATCTTCCGCTTCCTCCACACCGTGAAGGGCAATTGCGGCTTCGTTGACCTGCCGCGCCTGGAAGCGCTGAGCCATGCGGCGGAAGACGCGCTGGCAGACGTGCGCGCCGGGCGCCGCATTGCCGACGCCGCATTGGTCAGCGGTGTGCTCGCCGTGATCGACCGCGTGGGCGACATGGTGGACGCCATCGAGGCGGGCGAGACTTTCCCCGAAGGCGGGGACGAGGCTCTGACTGCCGCGCTGCAACCCGCTGCCTCCCCGGTGATCGCGCTGGCAGCGCCCGCAGTTCCGGCCGGGTCCGCCGGATCGCGCACCGCCCAGCCCCAACGCACGATTCGCATCCCGGTCGAACTGCTGGACAAGGTGATGAGCGGCGTTTCCGACATGGTGCTGGCGCGCAACGAACTGGCCCGCCACTTGCGCGACGGCCAGATGGAACCGCAAGTCCACGAACCGTTCGATCGCCTTTCCGCCATCATCGCCGACGTGCGCGACGCCATGACGCGCACGCGCATGCAGCGGGTGGAAAGCCTGTTTTCCGGCCTGCCCCGCATGGTGCGCGATCTTGCCGCCGAACTGGGCAAGCAGGTGCATGTGGAGATCGCCGGCAACGAAGTGGAGCTGGACCGCGAGATGGTGGAGATCATCCGCGATCCGCTGACCCACATCGTCCGCAACGCCATCGACCACGGCATCGAAGTCGTGCCCCTGCGCCGCGCGGCCGGCAAGGCGGAGATCGGCCGCCTCACCGTCTCCGCCCGCCAGTCCGGCAACAAAATCCTGATCGACATCGTCGACGACGGACGCGGCATCAACGAGAAGCGCCTGATCGAAAAGGCCGTGGCCGCCGGCATCGTCGATGCGGCAGAGGCAGCACACCTATCCCGCGCCGAAGTGTTCGACCTGATGTTCGAGGCCGGCCTTTCCACGGCGGAGACGGTCACCGCCATTTCCGGGCGCGGCGTCGGCATGGACGTGGTGCGCGCCAATATCGAGCGGATCGGCGGCTCTATCGAGATCGATTCGACGCCCGGCATGGGCACCCGCGTCACCCTGCGCGTGCCGCTGACCTTGACGATCATTCCCGCCGTTACCGTAGGGATCGGCCAGCAGCGCTTCGCGATCCCGCGCAGTTCGGTAGAAGAGATCGTCCACCTCACCGAAGGCACGCTGGAGATCGACGAAGTGGGCGGCGCCATGCTCGCGCGCATTCGCGACCGCCGCCTGCCCTGCCTGATGGCCTCGCACGTGTTGCGGCTTTCGGACGATGGACCGGACGCCACCCGCCCGGTGATCGTGCTGCGCCACGCCGGCGGCGGCTATTTCGCGCTGATGGTGGACGAAGTATTCGGGCACGAGGAACTGGTGATCAAGCCGGCCGCGCCCGCGATCATCGCCACCGGGCTCTACGCCGGAACCACGCTCACCGATGACGGGCATCCGATCCTGCTGCTGGAAGTGAGCGGGCTTGCCCGCGCTGGCGGCCTTGCCATCGATGCCCTCGAACGCCGCGCACGGCTGCCGGACACTGGTCCCGCCCTGCCGCGCCGCACGATGCAGGTGCTGCTGTTCGACGCGCTGGACGGTACCCGCCGCGCCATGCCGGTTGGCGTGCTGGACCGGCTGGAGGAAGTCTCCCCCGACGCCATCACTATCGAGGGGGATCGCAAGCTGGTGGTGATCCGCGAAAGCATCCTGCCGCTGGACGGGCTGGAAACCGCCAGCGAAGTCGGTGCCACGCTGCGCTTGCTGCGCCTGACCGACGGGCACGGGGAAATCGCCTATGCCGTGAACGAAGCGCTGGAAATCCGTGATGTGGACGCGGCGGTGATCGCCGGCGGCGGTGCGGAGGGAGAGGATCCGATCGTGCTGATCGACGGCGTTGCCACCCGCATCGTCGCGCCGTACCAGTTGTTCGCGCGCCATTCGCGCAATCCGTCACGCGTCGTGAAGCCGGTCTGCCGACTGCCGGCGGACGATACCTGGATCCAGAACTTCGTGCGCCCGATGGTGGAAGCCGCCGGTTACCGCGTGGTCGCCGCCGATACGCCGGACGATGCGGACCTCGCGATTCTGGCACATGATGTGGAACCCGCCGCCGCAACTGCCCGCGAAGTCATCCGCCTGCGCGCCGATCCGGGTGCGACGGACGATGCCAGCATCTACCGCTACGACCAGGCCGCGCTGATGGGTGCGCTGCGCCGCCACGCCGGAAGGGCCTGAGCATGAGAGAGCTTCTCGTCGTCGTAACCCTTGCCGGCCGCCGGATCGCGCTGCGTTCGCGCGATGTGCAATCGGTGATCGCGTTGGACGTCATGACCCCGGTGCCCTGCGCGCCGCCCCACGTCGCCGGGCTTTCCGGCCTGCGCAGCCGCGTGCTGACGGTGATCGACGGCCGCCGCGCGCTCGACCTCGGTGACACGGAACAGCGCGGCGCAGGTGCCCCGGCCGCCGTCATTATCCACGAGAGCCACTCCTATGCGCTGCTGCTGGACGAGGTGGAGGACGTGACCGAGGCCTGGAGTGAACCGGAGCCGGTTCGCGCAAGGATGGACGGTAATTGGGCGGCGATGTCGCACGGTCTGGTCGAAACCGCACTCGGCCCGCTTCTCGTTGCAAATGTCGCGGCGCTGATTGTCGGTCCAGACCATGAAATTCCTGTCGTGACCGACGCTGCTTAAGTTCTTGGTTACGTAAAACGACTAGTATCGGGCTCTGGGGATAAGGAAGCGAAACATGAAAACCTGCCTGATCGTCGATGACTCGCGGTTGATCCGCAAGTTCTCGCGCCAGTCGATGGAAGCCCTTGGCTTCACGGTCAGCGAAGCCTGCGACGGGCAGCAGGCGATGCTGAGCTGCGAAGTGGCCATGCCCGACGTGATCCTGCTGGACTGGAACATGCCGGTGATGAGCGGCATCGAATTCCTGCGCCTGCTGCGCCAGACCGGCCATTCCAACCAGCCCAAGGTCGTGTTCTGCACCACCGAAAGCGATTCCGCGCACATCGAAGCGGCCATCGCCGCCGGTGCGGACGAATATGTGATGAAGCCGTTCGATCACGATACGCTGCACATGAAACTCCAACTGGTCGGCGTGGCCTGAACTCAGAGCTTTCGCCGATGCCCCTGCCCTCGCTGCGCCGGCGCAACGCCCGCGTGACGCTGTTGCCGCCGGTGCGGCTGATGATCATCGATGATTCGCTGGTGGCCCGCACCGCCCTGAAGCGCATGGTGGAAGGGGCAGAGGGCCTTGAAGTCACCGCCATCGCCAGCAACGCCGAAGCGGCGCTGGACGTGCTGCGCGAAAGCCGCGTCGATGTGATCCTGCTCGATCTGGACATGCCCGGCATGGGCGGGCTGGAGGCACTGCCCCGCCTGATCGAACGCGCCCGCGGCGCCCGCGTGCTGGTCGTCTCCTCGCTCACCGTCGATGGCGCGGCGGACACGCTTTCCGCGCTGGCGCTGGGCGCGGCGGATACCTTGCCCAAGCCCGTCGCGCGCGGCTTTCACGGCGATTATCGCGATCTGCTGCTCGGCAAGATCCGCGAACTGGGCCTGGCCGCCGCGCCCGCGCCGCAGACCCTCCGCCGGGAACCACCGCCGCCCGCAAAACTGCGCAAGCCCGTCAGCAGCGCCGCACACAAACCCGCCGAAGTGCTCGCCATCGGCGCCTCCACCGGCGGCGTCCACGCGCTTGCCAGCCTGTTTGCCGCGCTCCCCCGACAACTGGGCGTGCCGGTGGTCATCACCCAGCACCTGCCGCCGGCGATCATTCCCTATTTCGCGCGCCAGATTCGCGCCGCGTCCGGTTGCGAGACACTGCTGGCGGAAGACGACATGCCACTGGTGTCCGATTGCGTGCTGATCGCCCCGGGCGACGCGCATATGGCGTTCCGTCGCAAGGGTGATGGCCTGGTTGTGCGACTGAATCATGAGCCCGCGCCCAGCGGCTGCCTGCCCTCGCTCGACGTGATGTTCGCCTCTCTTGCGGAGGAAATGGGCGATCGCACGCTAGGCGTCGTGCTTTCCGGCATGGGCCGCGACGGCGCGCTGGGCGCCGCGCGCATCGTTGCCGCCCGCGGCGCGATCCTGGCGCAGGATGAGGCCAGCTCCGCCGTCTGGGGAATGCCGCGCGCGGTGGCCGAAGCCGGACTCGCCAGCGCGGTGCTGCCGCCCGAGCAACTGGCCCAGCGCGTGATCGCCGGGATCGGAGCGCCGTCATGCAAGTGAGCCTCGCTTCCGAACGCCTGCTGGCCGATCTGCTGAAGGCGCGCACCGGGCAGGAATTGCCGGACAATCGCCGCTGGCGCATCGGCTCCGCCCTGTCCGGCCTCTGCCGCGAATATGGCATCACCAGCATAGACCAGTTGATCGCCACCTTCTCGCCCACGCGCCAGACCACGCTGGCCCGGCAGATGGTGGAAGCACTGCTGAACAACGAGACCTATTTCTACCGCGATCGCGCCTTCTTCGATCATCTGGTCGGCCAAGTGCTGCCAGGGCTGGCCGAAGCGCGCGCCGAAACGCGCACCCTGACGATCTGGTCGGTCGGCTGCTCCACCGGGCAGGAAGCGCTGACGCTGGCGATGATCTTCGCCAGCCAGGAAGCGCGATGGGCCGGTTGGACGATCTCGATCCTGGGCACCGATGTGTCCGGATCGGTGATCGAGGTGGCGCGCAAGGGCTGCTACACCCCGTTCCAGATCCAGCGCGGCCTTGCCATGGGCGAGATGATCAAGTGGTTCGAGGAAACGCCCCAAGGCTGGCGCGTGCGCGAACGCCTGCGCCGCATGACGCGGTTCGAAGAGCACAACCTGCTCGATCCGCTGCCCACCCTGCCCGGTGGCCAGTCCCCCACATTCGACGTGGTGCTGTGCCGCAACGTGCTGCTCTACTTCGATGCGGAGACGCGCGAACGGGCCTTCACCCGCGTGGCCAATGCGCTGGCCGCCGACGGCTGGTTGATGCTGGGCGCGGGGGAGACCACGCACGGGCTGACCGATCGGCTCGCCCCCGAACGCGGTGCCCCGGGCTTCTTCCGCCACACGAAAGTTGCCCGCCGCACGCGCGCCGCTTAAGTCTTATTTAAGCGTAATTCCCTAGGCACTTGCTCCATAGTTTGCCGCTGTCTTCTAGGGGGAAGAGTGCAATGACCGAAATGGCTGCCGCGCAAAAGCGCGACTGGTTCTGGCGCCGGTCCATCGTCACCAAGATTCGCATCATCATCGGCATTTTCCTCGTCATGTCGGTGACGATCGCCGGGGTCGCGTCGATCGCGTTGACCAAGGTGAAGGACGATGCCGCGCTGACCGCCAAACTGCACGGCTCCGCGCTGAGCGCCGCCGACGCCTGGGGCGACATCGCGCAGGCCATGCAGCAACTGGATGCAGCCCGCGCCAAGGACACCGGCATCGATGCCGCACAAGTCACCGCCACCCGCGCACTGGTCAAGTCCGCCTCCGAAAAGCTGGGCCATGCGCGCATCGCGCTGGACAATGCCGACCCCGGCATCGATCTGCTGTTCGATCGCCTGAGCCCCACCCTTACCGCCTTCGACGGGCAGCTTGCAGCCCAGCAGAACGGGGCCGCCGGCGATCCGTCCATGGCGATGACCGACATTTCCGGTCAGGTCGCGCAGATCAAGGACGTGCTGGCGCAGCGCACGACCGCGATCGAAGGCAGCCGGGACAGCTTCATCGGCTGGACCGAGCTGACGATGTTCCTCTTCGCGGTCATCGCCGCGCTGAATGGCATTTTCGCGCTGATCATCACCCGCCGCAACATCACCGGCCCGCTGGCCGACATGGCCGACGCCATGGTGAAACTGGCAGAGGGCGACCGCGAGATCGACGTGCCCGGCACCGATCAGGTGAACGAGATCGGCGACATGGCCCGTTCGCTGGAAACCTTCCGCCGTGGCTACCTGCGCCTCGACAAGATGCGCAAGGAAGCCGCCGCCGCCGCCGAAGCCGAGATTGCCCGCCAGGAAGACCTGCGGCTTGAGCGGGAGATGGCGCGCGACCAGCGCAAGAAGATCGTGCTCGATCTGGCCGAGAAGTTCGAACAGAGCGTGGGGGAGATCGTCAGCGGCGTCGCCTCCGCGTCCAGCCAGTTGCAGTCCACCGCAACCTCGATGGCGAAGTCGGCCGAACATGCCGCATCGACCACCAGCGAAGTGTCGACGGCGATGGGGGAGGCTTCGGCCGGCGTCACCGCCGCAGCCGCAGCCAGCGACGAATTCGCGATGTCGATCCACGAAATCAGCCGTCAGGCCGCGACCTCGGCCGAACTGGCGCGCCAGGCCAGCGAAACCACCGCCAATGCCGATGCCACGATCGCCAAGCTGGCCGTCTCGGCCGAACAGGTGGGCCAGATCGTCAAGCTGATCCACTCGATCGCGCAGCGCACCAATCTGCTGGCGCTCAACGCCTCGATCGAGGCAGCGCGCGGGGGTGAGGCCGGGCGCGGCTTCGCGGTCGTCGCCGCAGAGGTGAAGGAACTGGCCGCGCAGACCAGCAAGGCCACCGACGAAGTGGCCGCGCAGATCGGCGAGATTCAGGCATCGACAACCGGCAGCGTCGCCGCCCTGCGCGCGATTGCCGAGGACGTGGCACAGCTGGAGGCCACCTCGGTGTCGATCGCCGCCGCTGTCGATCAGCAGTCAGTGGCCGGGCAGGATCTGGCCCGCAGCATCGACCTTGCCGCGCGCAGCACCGACGATGTGACCGGGCGCGTGGAAGACGTGCGCGAAACCTCATTGGCGACCGGCGCAGCGGCATCGCAAGTGCTGTCGTCCTCCACCGAATTGCAGCTTCAGGCCGCAATCCTCAAGAACCAGGTGGAACGCTTCCTCGGCTCGATCCGCAGCCCGGAAATGCCGGACGATCGCATCCCAACCTACCCCACTCAGCACGATTGGGAACGTGAGGTAGAAGCGGCGGAATAAGCGCCGGAAACGGACAGACGCCGGGCGGGACCAATGGCCTTGCCCGGCCGGCTTTCGGGCGATAGCTGAAAGCCATGCAGTTCACCTTCCGCGCCGCCCTTCTCCTAACCGCCATCGCGGCGCCCGCCGCCGCCCATGCCGCCTCCGACGACATGGCCCGCTGGAAGGCCGAGGCCGCGCGCGTCACCGTCACGCGCGACGACTGGGGCATTGCCCACGTCCACGGCAAGACCGACGCCGATGCCGTGTTCGGCGCAATCTATACGCAGGCGGAAGACGATTTTCCGCGCGTGGAGGCGAACTACCTCACCGCGCTTGGCCGCACGGCCGAAGCCGAAGGCGAAAGCGCGATCTGGCAGGACCTTCGCCAACGCCTCTTCGTCGATCCGGAGCAACTGAAGGCGCAATACAGGCAGAGCCCGCCATGGCTGCGCGCGCTGATGGACAGCTGGGCGGACGGGCTGAACTTCTATCTGGCCACCCACCCCACCACGAAGCCCAAGGTGCTCACCCGGTTCGAGCCTTGGATGGCGCTTTCCTTCACCGAAGGCAGCATCGGCGGCGATATCGAGCAGATTTCGCTGACCAAGCTTCAGGGCTTTTACGAGCACCGCAAAATTCCGCCCACCGCGCTGGAAACCGGCGCGCTGATGCGGGAACCCAGCGGCTCGAACGGCATCGCCATCGCGCCCGCCAACACCGCGAACGGCCATGCGCTGCTGCTGATCAACCCGCACACCAGCTTCTACTTCCGCGCCGAGCTGCAGATGACCAGCGACGCCGGGCTCAATGCCTATGGTGCGTCCACCTGGGGCCAGTTCTTCATCTATCAGGGCTTCAACCCGAAGATCGGCTGGATGCACACCTCCTCCACCGTCGACAACATCGACCAGTTCGCGGAGAGCATCGAGAGCAAGCAGGGCCGCACCCTCTATCGCTACGGCAACGAATTGCGCCCCGTGGAATCGCGTGAGATCGCCCTCTCTTTCCGTCAGCCGGACGGCACGATGGGATCGCGCAGCTTCACCACCTATCGCAGCCACCACGGCCCGATCGTCGCCGAGGATGGCGGCAAGTGGATTGCCGAGGCGCTGATGTGGAAGCCGATCCCGGCGCTGCAGCAAAGCTGGCTGCGGACCAAGACCAGCGACCTTGCCTCGTACATGAAAGTCGCCGAAGCGCAGGCCAATTCGTCCAACGATACACTGCTGGCCGATGCCAACGGCGAGATCGCCTATCTCCACCCGCAGTTCGTGCCGCTGCGCGACAACCGCTTCGACTATCGCGATCCGGTGGACGGTGCCGATCCCGCCACCGACTGGAAGGGCTTGCACGCCGTCGATACCCTGCCCAACGTGCTCAACCCCAAGGTCGGCTGGGTGCACAACACCAACGATTGGCCGTGGGACGCCGCCGGACCGGACAGCCCCAAGGCGGCGGATTTCCCGCGCTACATGGATCAGGTCGGACCCAACTATCGCGGCGTCCATGCCGACGAAGTGCTGACCGGAAAGCACGATTTCACGCCGGAGCGCCTGATCGCCGCTGCCTATGACAGCCACCTTCCCGCCTTCGCGGTGCTACTGCCGCAGCTTGCCGCCGATTACGACGCCCTGCCCGCCGCCGATCCGCTGAAGGCCAAGCTCTCTGCGCCGATCGCCATGCTGCGCGGCTGGGATTGCCGTTGGGGCTATCAGTCGAAGGAGACCACGCTGGCGGTGTTCTGGGGGGATACGCTGGGCGGCAAGTTCAACGCCGATGCCAAGAAGGCGCGGCTGAACCTGCCGGACTTCATCGCCCAGCGCACCACCGCCCCGCAGCGCCTTGCCGCGCTGTCCGAAGCAGTGGACCGGCTGACGCACGACTTCGGCGGCTGGCAGGTCGCCTGGGGAGAGGTCAACCGCTTCCAGCGTCTGGATGCTGCGATCACACCGCATTTCGACGATGCGCAAGCCTCTCTGCCGGTGCCGTTCACGTCAGCCATCTGGGGCTCGCTTGCCTCGTTCGGGGCCAAGCCTTATCCGAATACGACCAAGTACTACGGCACCAGCGGCAACAGTTTCGTCGCCGTGGTCGAATTCGGCCCCAAAGTGCGCGCCTGGGCGGTGAGCGCCGGCGGGCAGAGCGGAGATCCGGCCTCTCCCCACTTCCGCGATCAGGCGCAGCGCTATGCCGATGGCGCTTTGCGGCCGGTCTACTTCTATCCCGAAGATCTCGCCGGGCATACGACGCGGACGTACAATCCGGGGGAGTGATGCATCCGGCCCTTTGACCAGCCGCACGCACCCACCCCTTTCACAAAACACTCCGTCGCCCCCGCGAAGGCGGGGCCCCGCTTTTCTTGCGTCACGCACGACGCCCGAAGAACAAGCGGGATCCCCGCCTTCGCGGGGATGACGAAGTTGGGGTGGCAATGAACTGTCTGGACGGAACGCCGACCCGACCAACACGAAAAGGCCCGCGGATCACACCGATCCGCGGGCCTTTGCTTTACCCGAAGGCTATGCCAGCGCCGGTCAGGCCACCGAAGCCAATCGCGTCGAACCGCGATACTCGCCCGTATCGAACCGCGCCGCCTGATCGTTCAGCGAGGTCGCCTCGGTCGTCAGGTTGCGTGCGGCAGCGGAGGTTTCCTCCACCATCGCGGCGTTCTGCTGGGTGGAGTGGTCCATGGTCGAAACCGCCACGCTGATCTGGCTGATCGCGGTGGACTGCGCCTGGTTGTCCTCCGCCATCTGGCCCAGCAGCTTGTGCACTTCGCCGACGCCGCCCGAGATATGCTCGAATGCGCCATCCACGCGCTGCACCGCGTCCACGGCGGTGACGATGTCCGTCTGCGTGACGGTCAGCTGATCACGCGCGCGCTTGGCTTCTTCTTCGGCCCGCATGGCGAGTGCCGAGACGAGATCGGCCACCACCGCGAAGCCGCGACCGGCATCGCCCGCACGCCCGGCCTCTACCGCCGCGTTCATGGCAAGCACGCGGGTCTGGAAGGCGATCTTGTCGACGCCTTCGATCACCTGGTCGATGCCCTTGGCGCTCTGGCTGACGCGGTCCATCGCGGCGACGGCTTCCCCTGCAACCGCGCGGCCACCCGAAACGGTGGTGAGCGCTTCATCGGCGCGGGTGACGGTCTGTGCCGACGCCGTGGCCGATGCCTTCAGGCGCTGGTCGATCTGCACCAGCGCGGCCGAGGTTTCTTCCAGGCTGGCGGCATTGGCTTCGGTACGGCGGGCAAGGTCTTCCGATGCCTGCGCGATTTCCATCGAGCCGGAGCGGATGCCCCCGGCGCTGAGCGCCACGGCACCGATCATGCGGCGCAGTTCGCCAAGGGCGGCGTTGAAGTTGTCCTTCAGCGCAGCATAGCCGGCCGGGAACGGCACCCTGATCTCGGCCGTCAGGTCGCCGCGCGTCAGCGCGTCGAGCCCGGCACCGATGGCGCTGGTGACGGTCTTCTGCTCTTCGGCGGCACGATGGTCGGCCTCGGCACGATCGGCCGCAGCCTGACGGAACACGTCGGCGGCGCGGGCCATGGTGCCGATCTCATCCTCACGGTCGAGTTCGGGGATCGCGCAGTTCTCGCCCTTGGCCAGACGGTCCACGGCGTCGCTCAGCTTGGCCATCGGACGGCCGATGATGCCGCCGGCGGCGAAGAACAGGCTGGCCAGCACGGCGCCGACGATCACCAGACCGCCCACCACCAGCTGCCAGCCGATCGAGCGCGCAGGCGCGGAAACGGCGGCTTCCGGAACGTCGAGCACCAGCGCCCAGGTGGCGTTGAGGTTGTCGAGCGCGATGGGCAGGATCACGCGGCGCGTCGCCACGCCGCCGATTTCCAGATTGGGCAGAACCTTCGTCTCACCCGTGGAAAGCGCCGCCTTCACATCGTCAAGGCCGGGTTCGGCATATGCCTTGCCCAGTACCGCGGCATCGGGGTTCGCCACCCAGGTCGCCGCCGAGGACAGCAGCATGACATGCCCGGTGCCGAATGGCTTCAGCGCACCCAGACGCTGGGAAATCGTGCCCAGTTCCATGTCCACGCCGACCACGCCGATCACCTTGTCGCCCGAGCGGACGGGCTGGGTGATGGAGGTCATCAGCACCTGCTTGCCATCAAGGTCATAGGCATAGGGATCGACCAGAGCGCCCTTACCGCTGTCGAACGCCTGGCGGAAGTACGGCTTGTCGAAAGCGCCCGCCTCGTTGTTCGGCTGCATGGTCAGCGCGCCGTTGCTCTTCACCCAATAAGGGGAAAAGTTGCCGTTCGACGCAGAGCCCGGCAGGTTGCCCTTGCCCGCCTCGGCACCGTCCCACTGGCCCGGGGTGATCATCACCCAGCTGCCCAGCGCGGCCTTCGATTCCAGCAGATCGGTCTTCAGCACCGTTACCGCCACGCCGCGATCGCGCATGCCGGTGGCGTGCATCTTGCCCAGGGCCGAACTCATGGCGCGGGCGGTGGCTTCGAAGGTGGCGAAATCAGCCTTCACCTGATTGCCCTCGGCCGTGGCCTGGGCCACGGCGGCATCGTCGGACAGCTTGCCGACGGCGTTGCCGGTCTCGAAGACGACGGCGGAGAAACCCAGCAGCAGCAGCAGCGCGATCGCCAATCCGGCGACCGTCATCAGCTTGCCCGCTATGTGCATGCGGCGAAACAGGTCTGTCATTGTCTTGCTCCAGCGGGAGAATCAGAAACCGGCACTGAGGGAAACCAGCGCGGCGCCGTCGGCCTGGTTGCCGTGGCTGAGGTTGGTATCGATGTAGGAAAGGCCCAGAGTGAGCTTGTCGAACGTGACGTCCGCCCCCAGCGACCAGTCGTAGTAGCCGCCGGGCTTGGGGCTGATCGCCCCCTTGCTGCGGCCGCCGTGGGCCTTCAGCGTGATCGGGGTGCCGGGAACGGGCGCCGCCGCTTCACCGAACAGATAAAGGTGATCGCCGCCCAGCGCCGCCTGATCCCAGCTGTACCCGCTGCCCACGGTCGTGCGGACCGGACCGAAGTCGTAGGACAGGCGGGCCGTGGTTTCGAAATACTCGATCTTCGCGGCGCCCTGCCCGCCGCGCTTGCCGCCGGGATAGCTGTAATAGGCCATGGTCACGTCAAGGCTGGTGCGCTTGGCGATGGTACCCGCCCAGCCGCCATAGAGGTCGACCTCGGTCGGGCCATAGCGATCGCCCAGCCCCAGCGACGATCCCCAGGTGCCGACATAGAGGCCGCTCTTGTGCGCGAAATTGATGGTGCCCTGGATGGCCGGGTCCTTGCCCGTCAGCGAGATGCCGCGAAAACGGTAATCACTGATCAGCGTGACGCCGCCGGAGACGGTGATGGCGGGTGTTTCTTCCTGTGCATGAACGGGGGGCGAAATCAGAAATACGATCGGGGCGAGCCCCGAAAGAATGGCAAAACGCATGAAGTCCTCTTCTCGGGACGTTGGCAGACTTCGCCATTATAGGATGACATCGTGGGTCATCGGGACGCTTGGCTCTGGAATCCCGAGGGTCAGCCGAAAGCTCCCATGTTTACAGAAATATAGGAACGCCATGTGAGAGGCCGTTTGAAATTCGCTGAAGACGAATTTCGCGGCTCCGGCCACTGCCCCGCCGGTTTGCTACAGCCCTGATGAAAGTTTGCCGCGCCAGCGACTCCCGTCGAGTCGAACGGGCCGTTCCCGCAGTCTGGCAGCCGGCCGCGGATAGCGCCACGCCCCTCGCGACGGACTGCGCCGCCGATGATCGGAGCCGATGCCGCCGCGTACGGTTTTCGGCTAATTTCCCAATGAACTCTTGGGAGTAAATCGAAAGGATAACCCCCTCAAAATGAAATCACGCAAACCATTGAATATATTAAAAATCACAAGTTGAGCACCCTACCGCTCACCAGAATACAAGAATGGTTCTTTTTCGCCTCTTATTTTCCACCATAACCAATTTGAGCCACCCAAAGTCCGAAAGGATAAAAATTCAACAATTACTTCAACTCATCGAAACCTCTATTGTATTTTTCTGAGAAATACCGATAGAAACCTCATGGTGAATGCACCGAAATTCGACAGAATTTTGGGATGATCTGGGTGGAGATGGGATGGCTGATCGCGTGATTTCGATTGTCGCCACCGACAGTCGATGAAGGCCATCGCCTGCGCCCCTCCCCCGAAAGAGTCGAAAGGAAACACACCGTGGTGCGATCCTCGGCGGCGCAGTGGGACCAGTTGGCGATCGACAGCCTGTTCGACCTGGTAACCCGGCATCTGGATTGCCCCATGGCGGTGTTGACGCAGCACAGGGCCGAAAGCGAACATCCCGAAATCATGGCCATTTCGCAAATGGCGGACAGTCTGGCCCACGGCATCGCCCATTCGATCCAGCAGGCGGCCGCCTATGACGAGTGGCGATCCGAAACCACCACGCTGCGCTGCGGGCATTTCGATATCGAGAATGTGCTCCTGCCCGACCGCGTCCGCAGCGCGCGGCGGATCACGTTCTCCTGCCCGGTGGACCCGGCTTCCTTCCTGGCCCTGTCGGTCTGCCGCTTCGATACCGACGAATGGGCGATGCGCGCACTCGCCGCGCAAGGGATCCACGGCTGGGTTGAGGCCTATCTCCGGCTGTTCTGGGAGGCGAAGCTGCACCGAGGCCGCGCCGGCGCCCTGGCGGAGGGGCTGGACCTGTTCGATTTCGGAACTTTCCTGCTGGATGTGGCCGGCAACATCATCTTCGCCAATGTCCGCGCGCTGCAACTGCTGGAACTGGGCAACGGCCTGCGCCGGGCGGGTCAATCGGTCACCGCCACCGATTTCGACAATGCGGTACGATTGCAGACCGCCATCCACCACCTTGCCCATGACCGGCACAGCCGCCCGGCGGAGATCGACGAGACTTCGCTGATCCTGATAAAGCGGGTGAACGCCCGGCCGCTTGTCGCCGTGGTCGCCCGGCTGCCAGAGGCGCCCCCCGGCCACGGCGGCGCGGCCATGGCGCTCTACGTCCTGGATCCCGATATCGACGCCCGCCCGCTGGCCACGGCACTGTGCCGCGCCCATGGCCTGACGGTATCGGAAACCGAACTGGTCATGCGCCTTGTCAAAGGCCTGACCATCGATGCCGCCGCGCGCGACATGCATATCCAGCCGCAGACGGCGCGCGCCTATCTGAAACAGATCTTCGCCAAGACCGACACCCACCGGCAGACCGACCTGGTGCGGATGATCCTGCGCGGGGTGGTGCACATCCGGCCGTTTGCCGCGCCCCCCTCAAACGGGGGTACGGATTCTACTCATTTGAGGGCGGGGCAAGCACCTGTCTGGGGCTAAGCCGCCCAAACGCTTCGGGTTATATCGCCGATCCACGGCGTCTTGCGGAAAAGGTGTCGTCTCGATGGCTGGGAGCAGCCGTTCAACGCGAAAGGAATAGCCATGAGATATGCCCTGTTATTGACGGCATCGGCCGGTGTATTCGCCTTGGCCGCAAGCCCGACATTTGCCCAAACAGCCGGTAGCGGCGGCAACTATGCGGATGCTACCCGCGGTTCTACGGCAACGTCTTCCGACAGTTCGACGAACACGAACACCAACACGACGACGACGACGAGCACCCCCACCACTACAACGACGACCACCAACACCTCCACCCCCACGGACAATTCGAATTCCAGCGATTCGTCCGGATTGGGCTCTGCCAATAACGGCGGCACTTCGGCCATCGACGCGCACGACGCCAGCAACAGGAGCGATTCCAGCGGCGCGAACTCCGCCAACAACGGCAGTTCGTCCAGCCTGGCGGTCGCCGCGGCGGGCGCCGGCAGCGACTCCAGTGGCGCGAATTCGGCCAACAATGGCGGCACGTCCAACCTGGCGGTCGACGCCCATGACGCAAGCAACAACAGCGACTCCAGCGGTGCGAACTCCGCCAACAACGGCGGCACGTCCAACCTGGCGGTCGATGCCCATGATGCGAGCAACAACAGCGACTCCAGTGGCCTTGGTTCCGCCAACAATGGTGGCACTGCCAATCTGGCAGTGAATGCCTCCGGCGCGGGCAGCGACTCCAGCGGCGTCGGCTCTGCCAACAATGGCGGCACTTCGACCAGCACCTACACCACCCAGACCACCTATTCGGCACTGGCCGGCACGGTGACGGGCGGCGAAGTCACCTTCTGGCAGCCTTCCGAAGGCGGCTCCGGCGGCACGGGCGGCAACGGCGGCAACGCCAACGCCGGTCGCAACGGTGACGGCGGCACCGGCGGCAGCGGCGGTGGTGGCGGCACCAGCGGCAATGGCGGATCCCCGGTCATGACCTGGAACGCCACATTCGACAACGGCTCGTTCTCGAACTTTGCCGGCCTGAATGCGATGAACGTGAACACCGGCGTGTTCGCATCGCAGAACGCCAGCATCAATGTCGGCGCGACCATCGGCACCCTCAGCCTGGGTCAATAGGCAATGCATGAACGACCGGCCGCCCTTGCGGCGGCCGGCCTTTCTCCGGTGCGCATTTCCCCGGTGCACCATTCTTCTTCGGCGCAGTTCCATGCAAAGGAGGCTTTCCCTTGGTCCGCGATCACATTGTCCATCATGGGGCCCTTGCCGGGATCGCCCTCGTCGGCATCGCCGTAGCCGGCCTTCTTCATGCTGCACCTGCATTCGCCGCCGACGAAGCCGCTCCGATGCCGCCCGACGCGCCGTTGGCAGCCCAATCCTTGGCCCAGTCGCCTGCCACCCAGCCAGACGCGGTCTCTCCCAACACACCGCTGCCGCAACCGCAGTTCGGAAACGACGCGCCGTTCACCCAACGAACGGTCGTCGACGATAGCGGGCTTGCAGGCATTACCGGCATGGCCGACGTGAAAGTCATCGAACAGGCTGCCAACGTCGCCAATACCAGCACCATTTCGGGCAACATCATCAACGGCGACCCGACGACCGGGACGATATCGTTCGATGGTGGCGCGTTCGGCGCCTTCAACGGCCTGGCGCTGATCAACACGAACACAGGCAATAACGTATCCATCAATTCCGCGATGAACGTTAATGTCGCGATCCAGTAACGGGACCAGCAAGGGGGCCGGCAAACGCGCAGCCGGCCTCCTTCTGGCCGTTTCTGCGCTTCTGACGGGCTGCGCCAGCCCGGTGCCGCCAACCGGATCCATGCTCAGCCTTTCCGCCGGGGACTATGCCCTGCCGGTCAAGAGCATGGCCGAACGGCGCTTTCTCACCGTGGTCCGCCAGCGGTACGATTTCAGCTGCGGCTCGGCCGCGCTGGCAACCCTGCTGCGCTACCACTACGGCGATCTTCAGAGCGAACAGAGCATCTTCGTCGGCATGTGGGACGAAGGAGACCGCGAACAGATCAAGCGGCTGGGCTTTTCCCTGCTGGACATGAAGCGCTACCTTAGCGCGCGCGGGATCAAGGCGAACGGCTATATCGTGACGCTGGACGACATACAGCGCACCGGTGTCCCCGGCATCGCCCTGATCAACCTGAAGGGGTACAAGCATTTCGTCGTGGTCAAAGGCGTTGAGGACGGCAAAGTGCTGGTCGGCGACCCCTCTTTGGGCATTCGCCTGATCGATACCAAGCAGTTCACCGCGATGTGGAACGGCATCCTTTTCGCGCTGGCGGATGGGCTGGATCGCGGCAAGAGCAGCTTTGGCCGCAGGGAGGAATGGGCGCTGGCCCCGCGAAGCCGGGCGACGCTGATGATGGAGCCCGCAAGCCTCCAGGCCCTCGAACTCACCCGCGCCCAGCCCTATCCGTTCGTGATGTAGGAGGGGGCGATGGCATCATGGCGCGTTGACGGTTGGTGGATTGCAGGGGGGCTGCTGATGGCGGTCACCGCCAGCCCCAGCCTGGCGGCGACCGAGAGCGGCGCTTCGCCCCTGGCCACCCCGGCCCCCACCCGCGATGGCGGAGGCCTAACACCCGCCACCAATGAAGTAAGCCCCCTGTTCGGCACGGCGACGACGCTCGACGACCAGCAGTTGGACGCGATGCGCGGCGGCTTCGAACTGCCGAACGGCATGGACGTGGTGGTGGGCGTGGACATTCAGACGCTGGTCAACGGCACGCTGGCCCTGCGCAGCGTGCTCAATACCGAAACCGGCACGCCGGTCGTGTTCGTCGGCGATGGCAGCGGAACTGCCGGTTCGGCAGGCACGGGCACCGCCACCCCCGGCGGCGTGGTCGTCCACGTCGGAGACGCGACGACGACGATCCAGGCGGGTGCCGGGCAGCAGCAGGTCGCGCTGACCCCGAACGGCCCGGCGGTGTCGACGCCATCGGGAACGGTGCAACTGGTCAAGGACAGCAGCGGATCGCAAGTGATCCTGAACGGGAATTCACTTGAATTGCATCAAATGATAGGTAGCCTCACCGGAAGTATTGTAGCAAATACAGCCAACGACAGAACCATTGACACCGTAGTAACCGTCAATGTCGACGTGCAGAATTCGGGACTGCTCGCCGGCAACGCGGTACTTCGCGCAAATTCGATTGCTCTTGATACAGCGGGTCGCGGCATCCGTTAGAGACATGCGATTGTGGGGAGGATGGATGAGAGGCTTCCTGGCAAGCACAGTAGTGCTGTTTGCAATAGTACCTCGGCCGGCCTGGGCTCAGGCTGATCCGGAAGGCGCCACGGCCGATGCAGCCAAACGCACCGCGCCCGATCTCGCAAAGCTACAGGCCCAGATAGACGCCCAGCGCCGCGCCATAGAGGAACAGCGCCATGTTCTGGACGCACAGGAACTGCAGCTTCGCCAGCTTCAGGACTCGCTGCTGGAGGCCATGCGCGGAACCGGCATTCCCGGCCCGCAGTACGGCCAATTCCCGCTTTCCTCCCCGGCTTCCGCGCCGGGCACTGCGCCCGGCGCTGCGGTTGCATCGCTGGCCGGCACTCCGCAATCAGGCGCGACTCCAACTCAGCCCGGCACGCAGCCAGCCGATGGCCTGACCAGCGTGGGCGAAAAGCCGGCCGAACGCCCGCGCCCGCAGGAAGTCGCCGTGCTGGCCGCGCAGGGCAGCGTCCTGACCAGAGCAGGCCGCCTGACGCTGGAGCCGACATTCCAGTACGCCCGCGATGACCGCAACCGCTTCGTATTCCGCGGCATCGAGGTTCCGCAATCCGTGCTCGTGGGCGTGTTCGACATCAACGAGAGCCGGCAGGACGTGCTCACCGCCGCCGCCACGGTGCGTTATGGCCTGACCAACCGGATCGAGCTGGGCGTTCAGGTGCCCTGGATCTATCGGGACGACACCGCCGTCCTCGTCCCGCTGGTGCAGAACCCGCCGCAATCGGGCACCGGCACCGTGAACACCTCCGCCCATGCGACGGGGCTTGGCGATATCCAGTTGCTGGGCCGCTACCAGATCAACAACGGCACCGGCGGCTGGCCGTTCCTGACGGCCAATGTCCAGGTCGTCGTCCCCACCGGCACCGACCCTTACGGGGTTCCCCGCGATGTGCTGGGCAATGCCACCAAGGCAGCCACCGGCTTCGGCTTCTGGGGCGTGCAGCCCAGCGTCACGGTCATCATGCCTTCCGACCCGGCCACGATCTTCGGCGTGCTGGGATACACCCAGAACTTCGGTAAGGACGTGAACACCCGGATCAGCGACGCGCAGATCGATCATGTGAAGCCGGGATCCGGCCCCAACATGACCGTGGGCGTGGGGCTGGCGCTCAACGAACGGGCCTCGATCAGCTTCGCCTATGCACATAACTGGCTGTTCGGTACCAAGAGCAGGATCCGCCCGATCGAGACCCAGAACGGGATCGAGACTTACGGCGACCCGCTCGTCACCTCCACCCGCGATCTGCAGATCGGGCGCTTCCTGTTCGGCATCAGCTATCGCGTCAACCAGCGCACGACGATCAACTGGTCGGTGGAAATGGGCGTGACGGACGATGCGACCGACATGCTGACCAGCCTGCGCATCCCGATTACCTTTTTCCGCTAAAGACTGCCGCCCCCCCGGTAGCTGGCTGCAGGCGGGCTTGCGCATACTCCCCGCAAGAGCGGGTGTTTGCGGCCCGCCTGCCCCTCCATTCCACGCCAACCAAGAACACGCCCGGCCCTTTCGGGACAAATCTCGACGCCTGTTGTGCGTTTAGCGCTGGCCCCATGGGCTTTCGCGTGTCGTCAATTTTGACTCTGCATCCGACCCGCCACCCTCCGACAACTATCTACAATATCGAAACGCAGAAGGCATTTGGTCTGGATGGGTCCTTGATCCGAATAGAGGCCGCAATCGCGCGCGGCTAATCTGACGGTAACGACATCCTCAACCGCCCTCTCGTCGAATAAGGAGAATGATAGTGGTGTGGCTACTCGCTTCGATGGCCGGCGGTTTACTCGGAATATATCTGATGCAGGGGATTTGGGAGTTCGTGCTGTTCAAGCGCGTCCTTGACGACCCCGTCAAAGGCAAGATCGGATCGTCGATCGCGGGCTATCTGTCGACCTGCATTTCCTACGGCTTCACCGATCCCGACGGCAGCTCGTTCGCGGCGAGCGGCTTCCTCATCTACCTTTTGCCCGGAATTCTGGTTGGCCTGTACGAATACAGACGGGGCCTGCGGCTTCGCGACCGCATGACCAATGTAGAGGAAACCTTCGGCTAGATCAGGTGCAAAACGGCGGGGAAGGCCGATCCGTTTTCCTCGCCAACGCCTTCCCGAAAAGGCCGCCGCCGCGTCAGGGCAAATCGCCAGACGTCGTCCTGCAAAAAACCATCCGGAACATCGATTTACGTGGATGGTGAGCCCTGCTGGGTTCGAACCAGCGACCTACTGATTAAAAGTCAGTTGCTCTACCGACTGAGCTAAGGGCCCCCGTTGCCGGGCGCTGTCGTGAACGGCAGCGGAAGGGGTCACCTAGGGGCAGGCCGGGCCTTGGTCAAGCGGGCATGAAGGTGGTTTATCGTCAGACCTGTCAATGGATCACGCCAGGTGCCCGCAATCCGGCGCGCGGGGCCGAGTACGAAGTCGCGCGCGCGGAATGCAGGATGGGGGATAACCAGGCTTTCCATGCCCTCTCCCGCCGCCCACGGGCCGCCATTCCACAGCACGATGTCAAGATCCAGCACGCGCGAGCCCCAGGCCGCGCCCATGCGGCGGCGGCCGAACTTGCGTTCGATCTTGTGCAGCTTGCGCAGCAATTCGTCCGGCTCGCGCTTGCTGCGCACCAGCGCCACGGCATTGGCATAGCGCCGGCGCGAAGGGCCGATCGGGGCGCTTTCGATCACTGGAGAGGCGGCCAGAACCTCGTACTTGCCCTTGTCCAGAGCATCCAGCGCCGCGGCTAGCACCTTGCGCGGGCCCCCGTGGCGCGGATGGCGCATGTTGGAGCCAAGCGCGACAAGATACCTGTGCTTTGCCAAGATGCCCGGCTCCCCCAAATGCGTTTGTTCAGATGTCCTGCGCGATGCGCGTGTAGAGCTGCGGCCGGCGATCGCGGAAGAAGCCCATGCCGGCGCGGTGCTTGGCAGCGCGCGCAAGGTCCAGCGTGGAGACCAGCACGCCGGTCTCCTCCTTGCCGAACTCCGCGACGTAATCGCCCCATTCGTCGGTGATGAACGAGTGGCCGTAGAAGGTCTGCTCCGTCCCGCATTCCGATTCGATGCCGATGCGGTTGGCGGCGATCACCGGCATGCAGTTCGATACCGAGTGGCCCACCATCGCCCGGCGCCACATGCGGCTGGTGTCCAGCGTGGCGTCGTAGGGTTCGGAACCGATCGCGGTGGGGTAGAACAGCAGTTCCGCGCCCATCAGCGCCATCACGCGCGCGCATTCGGGGTACCACTGATCCCAGCACACGCCAATGCCAACCTTGGTGCCGAGAACGTCCCACACCTTGAACCCGTCGTTGCCGGGGCGGAAGTAGTACTTTTCTTCGTAGCCGGGGCCATCGGGGATGTGGCTCTTGCGATAGGTGCCGATGATCTCTCCATCGGTGCCGATCATCGCCAGCGTGTTGTAGTAGTGATGGCCGTCGCGTTCGAAGAAGCTGGTGGGGATTACCACCTTCAGCTTCGCCGCCAGCGCCTTCATCGCGATGACCGAGGGATGCTCGTTCGTCGGGCGGGCGATCGCGAAGAGTTCTTCTTCCTCGGTCTTGCAGAAGTAGGGGCCGGAGAACAATTCGGGCGGCAGCACGATCTGCGCGCCCTTGGCGGCGGCTTCCTCCACCAGCGTGGAGACGGCGGCGATGTTCTCGCCCTCGTCGGCGGAATTGAGCGCGAGCTGGAGCGCGGCAACGGTAATTTCGGTCATGAGGCGGCCCCTATCAGCCTCGCTTGCGGAACAGAAGCGTCATCCGGTCGCTCTCGCCGATGGCAAGGTACTTGGCACGGTCCTGATCCTTCAGCGCCAGCGTGGGCGGCAGGGTCCAGACGCCATCGGGCCAATCGGCACTGTCCTTGGGATTGGCGCTGATTTCCGACTGGCCGACCAGATCGAAGCCCTGCGCCTGCATGAACTTGATGACGTCCGCCTGCTTCAGATAGCCCTTGGAGCCATCGGCATAGGCGTCCGGCGCGTCGGCCTTGGCGCGGTGCTGTTCGATGCCGATCAGCCCACCGGGCTTCAGCAGATCGCGCATCGCGGCGAATTCGCTGGTGGCGATGTTCCAGCGCAGCAGGTTATGCAGCATGCGCGGCACGATGATGACGTCGAACGTGCCCTTCTCACCCGCCGGGATCGATCCGGTGGTATAGGCAGCAAAACGATCCGCCGGCAGGCCGGTGAACTTCGCCACATCCGCCGGGTATTCGCCCGCATCCTTGCGGATATTGGCCTGCGTCTCCGGCTTGAAGGCCGGACTGTCGGGATTGTAGTAGAGCCCCACCAGATGGCCCTGCTTGCCCAGGTAGAGCCCCAGCAGGCGCGAATACCACTCACCGCCCGGTGCATATTCGCCCACCTTCATGGTCGGCCCCACGCGGAAGAAGCTGAGCGTTTCCACCGGATGGCGATACTTGTCGCGCGCCCGATCCGCTTCACGCAACGGGTTGGCGGCAGCGAGTTCCAGCAGCGCCTCGCACCCCTTGCAGGCCTGCGCCTCCGTCTTTTCATCCGCCGCAGTGGCGGAAATCGGCGCGGCGAGCACGCCGAGGAACGTCGAAAGGGCGATCAGGGCGCGGCGCATGGCGAGTCTCCGAATGTGAGGGACGAATGTCAGGCGTATCGTTGCGGTGAAGGTAGTTGCCTCTCGCCCAATGACAAGCCGCCAAAGTGTACCTATCTAGCGACCAAATTCCCCCTCATGAGGATCAAGGTACCAATGGAAACGGCAATCGTTGCAGGCGGATGCTTCTGGTGCACCGAAGCGGTGTTCCGCGATGTCATCGGCGTGGACTCGGTCGAAAGCGGCTATATCGGCGGCACCGTCGCCAACCCCACCTACAAGCAGGTGTGCGAAGGCACCACCGGCCATGCAGAGGCGATCAAGGTCAACTACGATCCCTCCGTCCTGTCTTACGGCGATCTGCTGGACGTCTTCATGGGCACGCATGATCCGACACAGCTGAACCGCCAGGGCAACGACGTGGGCACGCAGTACCGCTCCGCCATTTTCCCGCTGGACGATGCGCAGGCCGCCGAGGCCGAAGCCGCCCTCGCCCGTTCGAACGAGGACAACGGCGGCAAGGTCGTCACCACGATCGAGGGCTTTGCCGAGGGCAAGCAGAACGACGCATGGTATCCGGCCGAGGACTATCACCAGGAATACTGGGACGGTGAAGGCCAGCGTAACCCCTACTGCCTGGCGGTGATCCCGCCCAAGCTGATGAAGCTGCGCAAGAGCTTCCAGAACAAGGTCAAGGGCTGAGACAGTATCGGCGCCGGTCCACGGGATCGGCGCCGATTTTTGTGGGACGGGATGGAACCGAGTTCCCGAATCCCGTCCGAAATTCTCAATCACTCACCCCGTCGCCCCCGTGAAGGCGGGGGCCCCGCTTTCCTTGCGCCATGCACGACACCGGAAGAACAAGCGGGATCCCCGCGTTCGCGGGGATGACGGGAATTTGAGGGGCAGGACTACCGGATGATCCCCAGCGCAGCTTCTTGACGCCCTCGACCACGGTTAACCCCGCCTTTACCCTCAGCCTCCATCCCTGTCCCACCGCGAGACATGGCAAAACGGAAGGTTTCCAAACCCTCCGGCGCAAGTACTTAGTCTCTCCTGATTCCTTCTATCTTGGCGAACCCCATCGATGCCCCGTTTCAGCAAGCTCTCCCTGTCCGTCGCCGCCGTGGCCGTCGTGTTTGCAGCCAGCCCCGTGCTGGCATCGTCCGACATCGCCGGGATGGACGTGCTGAAGACCTGGAACCTGGTGGTGCTGGGCGACCTCACTTCCTCTTCGGAGGTTGAGGGCCGCACGTTCGTTGGCGGCAATCTCGACGGCAATGCCTCGAACTACCAGATCACTGCCCTGCCCGCCTCCAGCACCGGCACGCCGGGACTGACCGTGGTGGGCGATGTCAACGGCGGCTACAAGAACCTGAACAACGGTTCGGGCGCGGTGGTGGGCGGCAACGTCAACAGCGGGCTGAACCTCAACGGCGCGGCGCAGACGGTGCAGGTGGGCGGCACGATCAGCAACACCAACGTCAACAACAACACCGTCACCTCCGGCCTTGCCGCCAGCAACCCGCAGTTCACGCAGGACCTGGCGCAGCAGAAGAGCCTGATCTCCACCTCCATGGAGAGCCTGAGCCATTCGATGAGCACGCAGGCGGCCAACAGCCAGCTTTCGATTAACGGCAATACCGGCACTTTCAGCGCCCAGCCCGATTCCACCGGCGTGGCCGTGTTCAACATCTCCGCCGCCGACCTCGACAAGATCGGCGAGATCAAGTTCAACCTGAACGGCGCGGACACCGCGATCGTCAATGTTTCGGGCAGCTCGATCAAGCTGAACGACAATTTCCTGGGCGGCACCAATAACCTTGGCGAACATGTCATCTGGAACTTCTACGAAGCGGACGACCTGTCGCTGACCACCGCCTGGGGCGGATCGGTACTGGCACCGAGCGCGGCGGCCACCACGTCGAACTACATCCAGGGCTCGGCGGTGTTCGGCAGCCTTGTGCAGAACGGCGAGATGCACGTGGGCACCTACACCGGCAGCTATACCCCGCCCAGCGATCCGAACCCGCCTTCGACTTCGGGTGGCAGTACTGCCGTGCCGGAGCCGGGCGAGCTTTCGATCTTCGCGCTGGGTCTGGGCGCGCTGCTGTTCCGCCGCCAGCTGGGGCGTAACCTGGGCGGCCTGTTCGGCCGCCGCCGCAAGGTGGGCTGAGCGGGGCTTACAGCTGCAACCAGTCCCGCCGCCAGACGCCCTGGCCTTCGCGGCGCACGCCACTGCCGCAGCGGTGGCAACTGCCGATGTAATGGGCGCCATCCCACGTCACATGATCGTGCACGGGCTCATGGCGGTTGAACAGGCAACGGAAACTTGCAGACAACCACTGCACCATCGCGACTACTCCCCAAGGGAAATCACGTACTACCGCGTGGCAAAATGCAGCGCGGCGCGAGCCACCCCTTAAGCCCACAACCGCGCACTACATGACAGAACAAGGCGAGTCGCCGCAATGCTGTTTCTAGGGAAGCGTACTGAGTAGGGGCGACGCGCCTGTCCGCCGCCCCGATCCAGTGGTTCAGTCCCGCCGCCAACGGGCCACGAAGAAGCCGTCCAGCCCGCCATCGTCCGCCAGCATGGCCGGATCGGTGCGCAGCCAGCCGTCGCCCGTGGGGACCAGACCGGCGGGCATTTCGTCGGCGCCGATCGGCACCGGCGTCAACGCCACCTTGGCTGCCTGCACCTCGCCCTCCTCCGGCTCCATCGAACAGACGGCGTAGACCAGCCGGCCGCCCGGCTTCAACCATTCGGCCGCGCGTTCCAGCATGGCGGTCTGGATTTCGGTCATCTCCGCGATCTGCCGCTCGCCGATGCGGTGCAGCACGTCCGGATGGCGGCGCGCGGTGCCGGTGGCGGTGCACGGCGCGTCCAGCAGGATCGCGTCGAACTTTTCCTCCGGCTCCCACTTCAGCGCATCGCCCTGCACCACCTCGGCCGAGAGGCCGGTACGGTCCAGATTGTCGCGCAGGCGTTCCAGCCGGCGCTTGGAAAGGTCCAGCGCCGTCACGTCCCAACCGGCCGCGGCCAATTGCAGCGTCTTGCCGCCGGGCGCGGCGCAAAGGTCCAGCGCTTTACGACCCTCTCCCGCACCCAACAGGCGCGCAGGCAGACTGGCCGCAAGGTCCTGCACCCACCAGGCGCCGTCCTTGAACCCTTCCAGATGCTCGATCGCGGTGCCGCGCGAGAGGCGGACGTGGCCCGGCATCAGCGACTTGCCGCCCAGCCTTTCGGCCCATTCCTGCGTCTCCGCCGGATCGCGCAGGGCAAGGTCCAGCGGCGGCGGTTCGGCCAGGCCGGCGGCCACGGCGATGCCATGCTCGCCCCAGCGCTCCATCACCGCCTCGGGCAGCGTCGGCACCTCGGGCAGCGACACCTCGCGCTTGGTCAGGGTGGAGAATACCCCGTGGGCAAGGCGGCGTGGGCCACCCATCAGCAGCGGCAGGCCCGTCGCGATCACCGCGTGGGCGGGCGTTTCCAGACGCAGCACCTGCACCAGCATGATTTCCAGCACCGCGCGCGCCTTGGCATCGTCGGCCAGCGGCAGACGCGTGGCGGAATCGATCAGTTCGTCCAGATCGGTCCGCCAGCGCAGCACTTCGCCGGCAATGGCGCGGGCCAGTGCCCGGTCGGCATCGCCACGCACCCGCGCCAGCGCCGAACCGGCAGCCTGATCGAGCGTTTCGCCCCGCCGCAGCACGGCATCGATAAGATTCAGCGCGGCACGGCGCGCGGGAAGGCCGGGAATGTCCATCGACGGCCCCTATAACGGATTGCGTTTTTACGCCACCCACACCACATGGGCGGCATGACCGAACGCGCCACAAAACGTCCCGAAGGCTTCAAGAAGCCCGCCCACTGGACGAACGACCCCGCGCCCCAGCCCTCTGGCCAGCCCTCCCCGCAAGCGGCGGCCAACGCGGATGAGGAGGATTCCGACGGGATCTCCCCCACCCGTTATGGCGATTGGGTGCGCAACGGGATCGCCGTCGACTTCTGAGGCTGGTTGAAGTTGTGGGCTTGAATTCCGGAGCCTGAGCTTCCGGATTACCATTGGCGCGCCATCGGCGGCAGGCGCTCCACCAGAAAGTCGATCCACGCGCGCGTCTTCGCGGCAGGCCGCCGGGTGCGATGGGTCACGGCGTGAACCGCGCCCAGATCGATCAGTTCCGTGCCAAGGTCCAACTCGATCAGCCGCCCGTCGGCAATCGCGCAATCGACGAAAAAGCGCGGGCCATAGACAAGGCCCATCCCCGCAATCGCCGCCTTCGCCAGCACTTGCCCGTTGTTGGCATGGAGCGACCCACGCACCGCCACCGGCCGGCTACCATCGGCACCAAAGCCCCAGCGGGTGGTGCCGGTCTCCCCGCTCAGCGTGTAGCCAAGGCAATCGTGCGCGGCCAGGTCGTCGACCGAAACCGGCGTCCCCCGCCGCGCCAGATAGTCGGGCGAAGCGCAGATGGACATGCGCACCGGCGCCAGCTTGCGCGCGACAAGGTTGCTGTCCGCCAACTTGCCGATGCGCACGGCAACATCCCAGCGCTCCTCCAGCAAGTCCACCACGCGGTCGTTGAGGCCCAGTTCGATCGTCACTTGCGGATGAAGCGCATGGAACGCGGTAACGAGGTCGACCAGATAGGCATTGCCGAACGCCGCCGGGCCAGAGACGCGCAACAGCCCCTCTACAGAGGCGGACTGCGCCATGGCTTCGGCATCGGCTTCCTCCAGTTCGGCCAGAACGCGCTCGGCCTTGTCGAGATAGGCGGCGCCCGCCTCCGTCAGCGCAAGACGGCGGGTGGTACGGTTCACCAATGTCGCGCCAAGGCGCTGTTCAAGGGCGTTCAGGTGCTTTGCCGCCATGGCCGGAGACATCGAAAGCTCTCGCGCGGCGGCGGAAAGCCCGCCCAGCCGAATGGCGCGCACGAAAACCTCGATCCCTTTCAGACGGTCCATTCAACACTCTTGGTTTAAAGTCATTCAATAGATCACGATATTATCATCATGAGGATGAAGGTCTAGATGGAGCGTCGAAAGGATCATCCCCTTATGACCAACACCTCCCCCAGCACCGCCCCTTACGGTGCCCTCGTCCTCCGCGTCACCCTCGGCGCGGCATTTCTGGCGCACTTCGCGCTGAAGCTGTTCATATTCACCCCCGCCGGAACCGCTGCGTTCTTCGGCAGCATCGGCCTGCCGCCGGCGCTGGCCTATGTGACGATGGCGGCGGAACTCGCCGGCGGCCTTGCGCTGATCGTGGGCTTCAAGCCGCGCATCGTGGCGCTGGCCTTGATCCCGCTGCTGCTGGGCACGATCTTCACCGTGCACGGAGCCAACGGCTTCTTCTTCGATTCCAAGGGTGGCGGCTGGGAATATCCCGCATTCTGGTCGATCGCCCTCTTCGTCCAGGCCCTGATCGGTGACGGCGCTTTCGCGCTGTCCCCCACTCGCACGGCCCGGACTGCCTGAAAGGATTTGCCATGACCCGCCAACCCAGCTTTTTCATCCCGCACGGCGGCGGCCCCTGCTTTTTCATGCCCGATCCGCAGGGCAACTGGACGACGATGGCCGAATTCCTGCAATCGCTGCCAACCCGCCTGCCTGAGCCGCCCAAGGCGATCCTGGTCGTCTCCGGCCATTGGGAAACCGACGGCTTCGCCTTCACCGGGGCCCAGAATCCACCGCTTCTGTTCGACTACTACGGCTTCCCGCAGCACACCTATGAGCTGCGCTTCGATGCCCCCGGCGCGCCGGGATTGGCCGCCCACGCCACCGAGTTACTGCAAGGTGCAGGCTTCACCGCCGCCATCGACACACAGCGCGGCTTTGACCACGGCGTGTTCATTCCGATGAAGGTGGCATGGCCGCAGGCGGACGTGCCGGTGGTGGAAATGTCGCTCGACCGCTCGCTCGATCCGGCCATGCATATCGCCGCCGGCAAGGCGCTGGCGCCGCTGCGCGACGAAGGCGTGCTGATCGTCGGTTCCGGCATGAGCTTCCACAACATGCGCGGCTACGGCAATCCGCAGTCCACCGCGTTGTCACAGGCCTTCGACGAATGGCTGACTACCGCCGCCACCGCCGATGCCAACACCCGCGCCGAAGCCCTCTCCCACTGGGCCGCAGCTCCGGGCGGACGTTTCTCTCACCCGCGTGAGGAACATCTGCTGCCCCTGATGGTCGCAGCAGGCACCTCGGAAGCGGCGGGAGAGAAGGTCTGGTCCGACCTCGTGCTCAAGACCGCGATTTCCGCGTTCCGGTTCGATTGATGTCCATGGAGGGCGGGCCTCGGCCTGCCCTCTTCTGCTCAGTGCAGCATCTCGCAGCGGTTCCGCCCGCCGCGCTTGGCGGCATAGAGCGGACCGTCGGCAGCCGCGATCCACTGCTCCACCGTATCTATCTCGTCCGACAGCGGGGCAATGCCGAAGCTGGCGGTGATGTGGATCACCCGCCCGTCCGGCAGGGTGATCGCCAAGCCTGCCAGCGTTTCGCGGAACCGCTCGACCGCCAGCAACGCCTCCGAAGCCTCGGTTTCCGGCAGGAGGACGGCAAACTCCTCTCCGCCAAGGCGGCCCAGCAGATCGACCGGCCGCGAAGCCCCGACCACGCTCGCCACCATCTCGCGCAGCACGGCATCGCCGGCCGGATGGCCATAGGTATCGTTCACCGCCTTGAAGTGATCGATATCCACCAGGGCAAGGCAGCAAGGCCGGTGATAGCGGCGGAAGCGGGCAATCTCCTGCTCCGCCTTCTCGATGAAGCCCCGCCGGGTCAGCGCGCCGGTCAACTGGTCACGCTCGGCAATATGGCGCAACTGCAGCTCATTCATGACGATGCGTGCGAAGTTGGAGAGAATATCCACTTCGGACGATGAAAAGGTGCGTACCTTGTCGTCGATCGCGCAGAGCACGCCGACGTTGTAGCCGTCAGGCGTCAGCAACGGGATGCCGGCATAGCTGCGGACATTGGGATCGCCGGTAACGAAAGGATTTTCGGCAAAGCGCGCATCGAGCCGCGCGTCGTCGATCAGGAACGGTTCCGACTGGCGGATCGCATGGGTGCAGAACGACACGTTGCGCGGCGTTTCGCTTACGCCAAGGCCACTGCGCGCCTTGAACCACTGCCGGTCTTCATCAATCAGCGTCACCGCCGCCATCGGCACGCCCAAGACCGTGCGGACGAGCGAGACGACATTCTCGAACGGCTCTTCGGGCGCGGTATCCAGTACCTCAAGACGCCGCAGCGCCGCCAGCCTTCCGGGCTCATCGTTCAGTTTCGCATCCTGCAGCATCGCAGTCCCGATCGCCTCCTCGACCCGACTCCATGGGGAAATTGCCATCCCCGCAAATTCCCCTACCCCATCCTTAAAAATCTGAAAACACCCGGCGCGCCACCTCGCAATAAGATTTTGCTACACCTGTATTTTCCGAAATATTCAGGCCAGAATTTCGATGGCGGTGCCGTCGGCCACCGATTCCCACAACATGTCCATTTCGGCGTCGGAAACGGCGATGCAGCCATCGGTCCAATCGCCTTTAGCCCGGCCCGCAAGGCCATTGGGCTGGCCGTGGATCATGATCATGCCACCCGGCGAACGGTCATATCGGGCAGCGTATGCGCTGTCGGATTCGTTCGGATAGGAGATGTGGAGCGAGAGGTGATAGGCGCTCTGCGCATTGCCCCAGTCGATCCGGTAAAGCCCTTCGGGCGTGCGCTCGTCTCCTTCGAAGCGCTTGGGGCCGATTGGCTGGTCGCCCAGCTGGATATGCTCGATCACGCGCACCCGTTGCCCGCCGGACCAAAGCTCCATGCGTCGGTCGGCCTTGTGGACGCGGACCAGGTCTATAGGCGGGAGCGGTTCGGCACTGGCGCTGCCCCCGAAGCTGCCAATGCCGAACAAAAGCAAAAGCGGCGCGAGAATGATCCCGCGCCGCATTCGATCAATCCTGGAAGGGATCGCGGACGAGGATGGTATCCTCGCGCTCGGGGCTGGTCGAAACCAGCGCCACCGGGGTTTCGATCAGTTCCTGCACGCGCTGGATGTACTTGATCGCCTGCGCGGGCAGATCGGCCCAGGAACGGGCGCCGGCGGTGGTGCCCTGCCAGCCGTCCATTTCCTCGTAGATCGGCTCGACATTGGCCTGATCGGCGGCGTGGCTGGGGAAGTAGTCCAGCACCTTGCCGTTGAGGCGATAGCCAGTGCAGATCTTCACCTTCTCGAACCCGTCCAGCACGTCCAGCTTGGTCAGAGCGATGCCGGTCACGCCGGAAATCGCGCAGGACTGGCGGGTGAGCACTGCGTCGAACCAGCCACAGCGGCGCTTGCGGCCGGTGACGGTGCCGAATTCGTGGCCACGCTCGCCCAGGCGCTGGCCGGTCTCATCCTCCAGCTCGGTCGGGAACGGGCCCGAGCCGACGCGGGTGGTATAGGCCTTGACGATACCCAACACGAAGCCGGTGGCCGAGGGGCCAAGGCCCGAACCCGAAGCCGCCGTGCCCGAAACCGTGTTCGAGCTGGTGACGAAGGGATAAGTGCCGTGATCGACGTCGAGCAGCACGCCCTGCGCGCCTTCGAACAGGATGCGCGCACCGGCCTTGCGCACCTTGTTCAGGCGACGCCACACCGGCTGCGCGAACTGGAGCACGAAGGGTGCGATCTCGCGCAGTTCGTTGATCAGCGCCTCGCGATCGACGGCAGGCTGGCCGAAGCCGGCGCGCAGCGCGTCGTGGTGGGCGCAGAGACGGTCCAGTTGCGAATCCAGCGCATCCAGGTGGGCCAGATCGCAGACGCGGATGGCGCGGCGGCCCACCTTGTCTTCGTAGGCCGGGCCGATGCCACGGCCGGTGGTGCCGATCTTGCCCGAACCGGCAGCCGTCTCGCGCAGACCGTCAAGGTCGCGGTGGAGCGGCAGGATCAGCGGGCAATTATCCGCGATCGCGAAGTTCTCGGGATTGATCTCCACGCCCTGGCCGCGCAGCTTTTCGACCTCGGACTTCAGGTGCCAGGGATCGAGCACCACGCCATTGCCGATGATCGACAGCGTGCCGGTGACGATGCCCGAGGGCAGCAGCGAAAGCTTGTAGACCTGGTCACCCACGACCAGCGTATGGCCGGCATTGTGGCCGCCCTGGAAACGGACGACGGCGTCGGCACGGCTTGCCAGCCAGTCGACGATCTTGCCCTTGCCCTCATCGCCCCACTGGGCGCCGATCACGGTTACGTTGGCCATGGATATACTCCTCCACCCTGCCACGGTGGATCCAATAACGCCCTTCGACAGGACTCGGCGATATGGATTTGTGGTGGGGCAATGGCGCCCCGGCTTTTCGTGGGCGCCCTAAGAGAAAGGCGGTCCGATAGTCAAGGCTTCCGTCGCACACGGCCTGCGCCCATCGCAGTTGCACACCGATGTGACGCAGCGATTACCGTTCATTACACTTGATTGCTTGCCTCCCGGCATCGTGACGGAAACCATGCAGGCAAGACGATGGGAACGTGCGATCATGCTGAAGCCTCGGATACCTGCCCTTTCGCTGATCGGCGCGCTGCTGATGGTGACCGCGACCGCCCTTCCCGCGCAGGACCAGACGACGTCGCTCAGCTATGGCGCCAATGCCCTGCAAACGCTGGATTTCTGGCCCGCTGCCAAATCGCCTGCCCGAAAAGGCCCGACACCGCTGATAGTCTTCGTTCACGGCGGCGGGTGGAAGCGTGGCGACAAGGACAACGCGACTGGCCCGTACAAGGTCGCCCACTACACCGGCGAAGGATATGCCTTTGCCAGCGTCAACTATCGGCTGGTGCCCGATGCAAGCGTGGAGCAGCAGGCGCAGGACATTGCCGATGCGCTCGCCGCGCTGCTCAAGCGGGCCGATGCCTTGGGAATTGCGCGCGGGAAAGTCGTGCTGATGGGCCACAGCGCCGGCGCGCAACTTGTCGCGCTGGTCGGCACCGATCCGCGATATTTGCGCAAGGCCGGGCTTTCCTATGTCGATATTGCCGGGGTAATCCCGATCGACGGCGCCGCTTACGACGTGCCCGCGCAGATGGCGGACGGTCCGCGAATCATGCAGCAGACTTACGCGCAGGCCTTCGGCACCGACCCCGCCCGGCAGCGCGCGCTCTCCCCCACTCTGCAGGCTGCCGCGCCGAACGCGCCGGCCTTCCTGCTGCTCCATGTCCAGCGGCCGGACGGCGTGCGACAGGCCGAAGCGCTGGCGGCCGCGCTGCGTGCCGCCAACACCAAGGTCGAGCGCCAAGGGTTCCCCGGAGAGGGCCTGCGCGGGCATATGGAAATCAACCGCCGGCTGGGCGATCCGGACTACCCGGCCACCCCCGCCGTCGATGCCTGGCTGGCGCGCGTGTTCGGGAAATAGACCTAAAGGCCGCGCGTCAGAGCGCGACGGCCTCTCCGCCCTGCAGCACGTGCGAACAGCCCAGCGCCACCGGATCGTCGCTTTCCGCAAGCGCCGCCACCGTCACCCAGCCCACCGCACGTTGGCGCGCAGCCAGCGCGACATCGTGGCCCAGCGGCAGGAACAGCCGCTGCGGCGCTTCCGCCTTCGCCGCCAGCAGGTCCACCAGCGGATCGGGATAGAGCGAGAAGCCCGTGGCCGATTCCGGATGGTGGCCGGTCTGGCCAAGGATGCGATAGGTACCGCCACGGCCAAGGCTTCCGGCGATGCCCTCAGCATAGATCATGAAGCCGAACCACGACTGGTATTCGAAGCCATGACGTTCCGACGGGTCCAGCGTCAGCCGTGCCTTGCCGGCGACACGCGCGGCAATCTCGCGCAGGCCGGCGATGCGGCTGGCAAGCGCGCCCGAGCCGTCGAACGCAGCCAGGCGCTCGATCGCGGTGTCGAACGGACCAACGGCGTAGAGCAGCGGGAGGTAGGCCTCTCCACCCACGTCCACCAGACCGCCCGCGTCCTTGGCGTCGAGCATCTGGCGCACCGCCTCGATATTCGCGGCGGGCAGCGGCAGCGCTTCGGCACAGAGCGTATCGACCAGATCGGGCATCGTGAAATCGACCGAGATGCCCGTGGCACCGGCGGCAGTCAGCGTCTCGATCGCCAGTTCCACGATCTCGGCCGCGGCAGCGACCGAATCGGTGCCGATCAGTTCGGCGCCCAACTGCAGTCGCTCGCGGCGCGGATCGAGCCCGTCCCCCTTGATGGTGCAGACCTGCCCCGAATAGGACAGGCGCAGCGGACGCGGCGTTTCCGCCAGGCCGGTAGCCGCAATGCGCGCCACTTGCGCGGTCATGTCCGAACGCAGCGCCAGCATCCGCATGGAAACGGGATCGACGAAGCGGAACATGCGCCGCACCTGCACGCCGGCCATGCGATGGGCCAGCGCTTTCTCGAATTCGATCAGCGGCGTCTCCACACGCTCGTAGCCGTGGCTGGCCAGCACGTCGTGCGCGGCACGGCGCACGGTTTGCGAGGCCCAGGCCTGCTGCTGAAGACGGTCGCCCAGTCCTTCGGGCAAGAGATCGCGATCATTGTCCTGCATAGCGAGGGCGCCCTTAGCCCGGCGGGCACCGAATGTCGAATGCGCGGTGCGGTTTCGGTGCGATTGTCGCACCGAAACGAATAGCTGCGACAATTTGCGTGAAATTTCCTGTCAACATTGCCGGTCCATCGGGCTATTCCACCGCCATCGTCTGGCGGGACGAACATTCGAATTCACAGCCCCATCCATTGCCGGGGCCGGACCGTCAGGCGTGCCTGCGGCTCCTTTGCGAGCCTGCCCGCCCTGCGCCCTGCCCCCGGCCAACATCGGTAGAGCTCGATGCGCAAGATTGCCCTGATAGTGCTTCCACTCCTGCTGTTGCAGACCCCCGCCCATGCCCAGATGGGCGGCGACATGGGAGGAATGGGCGGAATGGGCGGCATGGGAGGCGGCGATGAAGGCGGCCCCGGCGGCGGTGGTGGACATCACGGCGGCATGGGCCCGGGCGGCCCCGGTGGTAGCGGCGGCGGGCCGCGCATGCCCAAGCCGATCTCGCGCGAGCGTTACGACAAGGTCGTCGCCGCGATGTTCAAGGAAGCCGATACCGATCGCAACGGCCTGGTGACGCTAGACGAATTCCACGCCTACATCGACGCACGCCGTGACGCCGCGATCAAGGCGCGCTTCACCAAGATCGATGCCAATGGCGATGGCACCATCTCCATGGCGGAATTCACCAACTGGCAGAAGCAGATGGGCTCCGCAGCCTCTGACGAACGGAGCGCGTTCGGAGACAGCGGCGATCAGATTGCGGACGCCATCACGCCCCGGTTCGGCAAGGACGACGACGACCGGATGCTGGCGGCGGTGATCGAGCCGATCACGGGAACGGTGATCGCCAAGGCCAATACCAACTACGATGCCGGCGTCTCGCTGGAAGAACTGCTGGCCTACGAAGGCGCGAAGTTCGACGCGGCGGATACGGACAAAGACGGCTACCTTTCCATGCAGGAACTGCGTCCCAAAGGTGGTTTGCGCGGCGGGCCGGGCAGAATACCTCCGCGCGGGGACATGCCCCCTATGCCCCCGCCGACACAGCCATAACCTGTGTGATCCGGCGCCCACCTCGTCCGTCAGTTGCGGGCGGGGCTACGCACAGTCAGCAAGATCGTGAAGTCAGGATTTTCGACAGCTTCGTCTGCGTCGGAAAGCTGGTAGATGCCCGCTTCGGCAGGGTGGATCGCGTTCAGGATCGGGGCGAGCACTACCGATTCATTGCTGGAAAAACAGCGCAGAACGATACCATCATCCCGGTCGACCGTTTCAACCTTGCCGAAAACCTGCCGTCGCCGGATCAGTGCATCGTCGTAATCGACGTAGGTCAGGCCCGCAAGAAGAGTGCAACCAACAAGGTCTTCGGCAAAGCCCTCGTCCCAATCGTCCTCGTTGTCGAGGCTTTCAAATTCCGCCATCCCGTCGACATGCCTTGGCGCCAGCAGGACGACAAGCGGTTTTGCTCCCAATGAAAAAGGGCCGGCACCCGAAGATGCCGGCCCCTTCCGTTGAGAGCTTTGAATGCGCCGGATCAGACGAACTTGAGCGCCTTGACCGTCTTCACGCCCGGAAGCGCGGTGGCCGCCTTCAGGACTTCCTCCGGCACGGCGCTGTCGACCGAGAGCAGCAGCACTGCCTCGCCGCCGGCCTCGCGGCGGCCGAGGTTGAAGGTGCCGATGTTGATCGCGTTCTCGCCCAGCAGGGTGCCGATGCGGCCGATGAAGCCCGGTGCGTCCTCGTTCACGATGTACATCATGTGGCCGTCCAGTTCGGCTTCGACCTTGATGCCGAACAGTTCGACCAGACGCGGCTCGACATTGTTGAACAGCGTGCCGGCAACCGAACGCTCGCCCGCTTCGGTCTTCACCGAGACGCGGATCAGCGTGTGGTAATCACCCTCACGCTCGGTCTTCACTTCGCGCACTTCAAGGCCGCGCTCCTTGGCGAGGAACGGCGCATTGACCATGTTCACCGTGTCCGACTGGACGCGCATGAAACCGGCCAGCACGGCAGCAGTGATCGGCTTCTGGTTCAGTTCGGCAGCAGCGCCTTCGACGTGGATCGAGATCCGGGGAACCGAATCGCGGGTCAGCTGGCCGACCATCGAACCCAGCATTTCGGCCAGCTTCATGTAGGGCTTCAGCTTCGGCGCTTCCTCGGCCGAGAGCGACGGCATGTTCAGCGCGTTGGTGACGCCGCCGTTGACCAGGAAGTCGGCCAGCTGCTCGGCAACCTGAAGCGCCACGTTGACCTGCGCTTCGGTGGTCGAGGCGCCGAGGTGCGGGGTGCAGATGAAGTTCGGCGTGCCGAACAGCGGCGAGTCCTTGGCGGGCTCGGTCTGGAACACGTCGAGCGCGGCACCGGCGACGTGGCCGCTGTCGAGCATGGTCTTCAGCGCGGCTTCGTCGATCAGGCCGCCGCGCGCGCAATTGACGATACGCACGCCCTTCTTGGTCTTGGCCAGGTTCTCGGCCGAGAGGATGTTGCGGGTCTGGTCGGTCAGCGGGGTGTGCAGCGTGATGAAGTCCGCCTTCTCGAGCAGGGTGTCGAGATCGGCCTTCTCCACGCCCATTTCGACGGCGCGTTCCGGGGTGAGGAACGGATCGAACGCGACGACCTTCATCTTCAGGCCCAGCGCGCGGCTGGCGACGATCGAGCCGATGTTGCCGGCACCGATCAGGCCGAGGGTCTTGCCGGTGACTTCAACGCCCATGAAGCCGTTCTTCGGCCACAGGCCCTGCTGGGTCTGCGCGTTGGCTTCGGGAATCTGGCGGGCCAGCGCGAAAATCATGGCGATGGCGTGTTCGGCGGTGGTGATCGAGTTGCCGAACGGCGTGTTCATCACGACGACGCCCTGGGCCGAAGCGGCCGGGATATCGACGTTGTCGACGCCGATGCCGGCGCGGCCGATCACCTTCAGGTTCTTCGCGGCAGCGAGGATTTCCTTGGTGACCTTGGTCGACGAGCGGATGGCAAGGCCATCATAATCGCCGATGCGGGCGATCAGCTGTTCGGGCGTTTCGCCGGTGATGACGTCTACGTCGCAGCCGCGGATCTCAAAGATACGGGCGGCGTTGGGGTCCATCTTGTCCGAAATGAGGACGCGGGGCTTGGTCATGGTCTTGTTCCCTTATCGTCATCCCCGCGTCTTGCGGGGGTCCGCTCGTCGAACGCAGCTCGGGCGTCGGGCGGAAGGAAGGAAAGCGGGGCCCCCGCCTGCGCGGGGGCGACGCCATTTATGGTATTGCGGGCTGGCTCAGCCGGCCTTGACGGTCGCGTAAGCCCAGTCGAGCCACGGTCCCAACGCTTCTACGTCGGCCGTGTCCACGGTCGCGCCGCACCAGATGCGCAGGCCCGGAGGGGCATCGCGGTATCCGGCGACGTCGTAGGCCGCGCCTTCCTTTTCGAGGAGCGCTGCGAACTTCTTGATGAAGTCGGCATCGGCGCCTTCGACGGAGAGGCAGACCGAGGTCTTGGAGCGGGTGCCACTGTCGACCGCAAGGTGCGAAAGCCAGTCACGCTCGGCCACGATCTTGTCCAGCGCATGGGCATTGGCGTTCGAACGGGCCTTCAGCCCTTCGAGACCGCCCAGACCCTTGGCCCATTCCAGAGCAAAGATCGCGTCCTCGACAGCGAGCATCGAGGGGGTATTGATGGTTTCGCCCTTGAACACGCCCTCTGCCAGCTTGCCCTTCGAGACAAGGCGGAACACCTTGGGAAGCGGCCAGGCCGGGGTGTAGTTTTCAAGGCGTTCGACGGCGCGGGGGCCGAGGATCAGCACGCCGTGGCCGCCTTCGCCGCCCAGCACCTTCTGCCAGGAGAAGGTGGCAACGTCGATCTTGGACCAGTCGATATCGTAGGCGAAGACCGCCGAGGTGGCGTCTGCGAAAGACAGGCCCTCACGGTCAGCCGGGATCCAGTTGGCGTCCGGAACGCGCACGCCCGAAGTGGTGCCGTTCCAGGTGAAGAGCACGTCGTCGGACCAGTCGATCTTGTCGAGGTCGGGCAGCTGGCCGTAATCGGCGCGGAACACGGTGGGTTCCAGCTTCAGCTGCTTGACGGCGTCGGTAACCCAGCCCTCACCGAAGCTTTCCCAGGCCAGCGCAGTCACGCCGCGGGCGCCAAGCATGGTCCACATGGCCATCTCGAAGGCGCCGGTGTCCGAACCGGGAACGATACCGATGCGATGCGTGTCGGGCAGCTGCAGAACTTCGCGCATCAGATCGATGCAGTACGCAAGGCGCGTCTTGCCGATCTTGGCGCGGTGCGAGCGGCCGAGGGCTTCGGTATTCAGTTTTTCGGGGGCATATCCGGGCGGCTTGGCGCAAGGACCGGAAGAGAAATGCGGACGCGCAGGTTTGCGCGCGGGTACGCTAATAATATCAGTCATTTCTGACTCTCCTTACAGAGAGCACGCGCGGCGTTGGGACCGCGTGGCCCGGAGCCGCGTCTAAAGAGGCAGGGAAATTTGTCAAACGATTCTCCGGCGACTTGCGCCAGATCGTTACGCCGCAGCGATCTTCCACGAATTTCCGCCATCGGATGCCGGCAATCGCCAGTGGAAAACTCAACTCGGCCGATTCCAGAGGCACATGCCGGGAAGCTAATCTGAGGTTCACGAAAGGATCGGATGCTAGGCGGGACCATGAAAGCCCTCCCCCGACTGATAGTTACGCTGCCCCTGATCGCGGTGCTTGGCGCCTGCGTGGGTGGCGAGCGCGAAAAGCCGCAACGGCAACCATCGCAAACCTCGCGCCCGGCCGCTCCGCCCGTTTCCCCGGAAACGCGGCAATGCATGGCCATGCTGGGCGCGCAACATGCCGTGTTCTCGCCCGTGGCGGACAGGTATTACGGCAGCGGCTGCTCGACCGTGGGCACCGTGAAGCTCTCAGGCCTCAACACCGACAGCGCGACCGTCAGCGTCACCAACCTCGGTCCGGTCACTTGCACGACGGCAACGCCGTTCGCGGCATGGGCACGGTTCGGCGTGGACCGCGCGGCGCAGCAGATCCTGGGAAGCCGGATCATCAGCATCGAGACCTATGGCAGCTACAACTGCCGCAACGTCGCCGGAACCGCGCGGCGGTCGGGCCATGCCATAGCGAACGCCATCGACGTGTCCGGCTTCGTGCTGGCCGATGGCCGCCGCGTCACCGTGCTGGAGGACTGGAACGGCGGCACCCCTGCCGAGCGCCGCTTCCTGCGCGTGGTCCACGACAGCGCCTGCAAGCGCTTCGGCACGACCTTGGGTCCGGACTACAATTCTGCCCATGCCAACCACTTCCATCTGGAAGGCGATGGCGCCAAGTTCTGCCGTTGATCAGTTGCTATCGGGCTGGTTGTTCGGATGCGCGGCCATGAACGCCGGCACATCGGAGCAGGCATTGTCGATCCGCACGAGGCCGGGATAGGCTGACAGATCCAATTCGAAACGCCGCGCATTGTAGAATTGCGGCACCAGCACGCATTCGAACAATCCCGGTGCATCGAACAGGAAATCACCCGCGCCGCGCTCGGCCAAGCGCGCTTCCAGCCCCTCGAACGTGCGGGCCAGCCAATGGCGATACCAGGCGTCCACCTGATCCTGCGAATGGCCGAGATCGTGCTTGAGATATTGCAGCACCGGCAGGTTCAGCGGGGCGTGAAGCTCGGTCGCGATCGCCATCGCAAGTTCGCGGGAGACGAAGCGATCCTCGGTATCGCGCGGAAGCAGCGGGCGATCCGGAAAGCGCTCGTCGAGCCACTCCAGTATCGCCATCGACTGCGCATAAGTGCGCCCGTCGAACTCCAGCAGGGGAACACCACCGAAGGGGTTGAGGCGGCGATATTCCCCGGAGCGCTGCTCCGCGCTCAGCAGGTTCACGGGAACCTGCTCGTATTCCAGCCCCTTCAGGTTCAGGGCTATCCGCAGGCGATAGCTGGTGGAGCTACGCCAGTAGCCGTGGAGGCGCACGGCCTTACGACTCCGCCGCGATCTTCTCGTGCAGCCAGGCCGCATGACGGGGCGCGCGCTTGGTGCGCGACCATTCCTCCAGCATGTCGTCCGCCACGGCCTTCAACTGCGCCATCTGGCTGGACGTGCCGAATTGCCAGGCGAGTTCGAGACGGTGACCGTTGGGATCGAAGAAGTAGATCGACTTGAACACGCCATGATGGATCGGCCCGATCACCTGAAGACCGCGCGCCTCGGCCCGGTCCTTGGCCGCCAGCAACCCCTCCTCGCTCTCCACCTTGAAGGCGATGTGCTGCACCCAGGCCGGCGTCGCCTCGTCCCGGCCCATATCGGGCGAGTTCGGCAGTTCGAAGAACGCCAGCACGTTGCCGCCACCGCAGTCCATGAAGACATGCATGTAGGGATCGGGCGCGCCGGTGGAGGGCACGTTGTCCTCGGCAATGGCGAGCATGAAATCCATGCCCATCACATCGCGGTAGAAATCGACGGTCTCCTTGGCGTCGCGGCAGCGGTAGGCGACATGATGGATGCCGCCCAGTTGTGGGACTGCCTTGGGGCTCTGATCAGTCATCTTCAATCTCCCGGGAATTGCGGGCGAGCCTGCGAGGGCCTGCCCGTCTCTCCCAACCTCGTTTATTCGGCGGGCTCTTCCACCTTCAGCACGCCGCGGCGGATCTGGTCGCGCTCCATGCTTTCGAACAGCGCCTTGAAGTTTCCGTTCCCGAAACCGTCGTCACCCTTGCGCTGGATGAATTCGAAGAACACCGGCCCGACGCGCGCTTCGGCGAAAATCTGGAGCAGCAAGCGGGGCTGGCCTTCATCCGTCGTGCCGTCGAGCAGGATGCCGCGCATCTTCAATTCATCAGCCGGTTCACCGTGGCCGGGCAGACGCTCGTCAAGCATCTCGTAATAGGTTTCCGGCGGCGCGGTCATGAACGGCACGCCCAGCGCCTTGAGCTTGTCCCATGCACCCACGAGATCGTCGCAGATCAGCGCGATGTGCTGGATGCCCTCGCCATTGAAGGCGCGGAGGAATTCGTCGATCTGGCCCTTTCCGCCTTCGGCTTCCTCGTTGAGCGGAATGCGAATCTTGCCGTCCGGCGCGGTCAGCGCCTTGGAGGTGAGGCCGGTATATTCGCCCTTGATGTCAAAGTAGCGGATCTCGCGGAAGTTGAAGAGCTTCTCGTAGTAATCCGCCCAATAGGCCATGCGGCCGCCATAGACGTTGTGGGTCAGGTGATCGATCAGGTCGAAGCCCGCGCCCACCGGATGACGGTCCACGCCCGACAGGTATTCGAAGTCGATATCGTAGATCGACAACGCGCCATCTCCGTTCCGCTCGTAGCGATCGATCAGATAGATGATCGAATTGCCGATGCCGCGAATGCCGGGAAGATGCAGTTCCATCGGGCCGGTCGCGACCTGGATCGGCTCGGCCGAACGCGCGAGCAGTTCGGCATAGGCCGCGCGGGCGTCCCGCACGCGAAAGCCCATGCCGCAGGCCGAGGGGCCATGCTCGCGGCTGAAGAACCATGCCGGGCTGTGCGGCTCGTAATTGGTGATGAAGTTGATGCCGCCCTGGCGCCAAAGCTCCACGTCCTTCGAACGGTGACGGGCGATCTTCGTGAAGCCCATCGCTTCGAACACCGGTTCCAGCACGCCCTTTTCCGGCGCGGAGAATTCGACGAATTCGAAGCCATCGAGGCCGATGGGATTGTCGAAGATATCGGTCATGGGGTCAGTTCTCCGAAGGGGGCTTCGCCGGACAGCAGTGCGCCGGCGGGGATCGGCGTCTCAGCGCGCCAGTTTTCGTAGACCGGGCCGAAATCCAGCCCGACGAGGTCCTCGATCAACTGGGGCAGGCTTTCGAGGACGAAATAGGTCTTCTGGAAGGAATCGATCATGTAACCGGTGCGCATCACGCGGACCGCCTCGAACGGCAGGCGCAGCACATCGCGATCTTCCAGCGAATAGCGGGTCTCTCCGGAGGATGAGATGATACCGGCGCCGAACACCCGCAGGCCGCCATTTTCCCGGACGAGCCCGAACTCGATCGTGTACCAGTAGATCCGCGCCAGCATCGGCAGCGCGTCCATCGCCATCGCCCGTTCGCCGGCCTTGCCGTAAAGCTCCAGGAAATCGGCGATCGTGGGGTCGAGCAGCATCGGCACATGGCCGAAGAAATCATGAAAGATGTCCGGCTCGACCAGATAGTCCAGCTCATGCTCCTCACGCAGCCAGCGCGTTACCGGGAAGCGGCGATGGGCCAGGTGGTCGAAAAACACGGCATCGGGAATGAAGCCGGGCACGCCCACCAGCGTCCAACCCGTCGCCGGCTGGAGAATGGCGTTGGCATCCTCGAACCGGGGAATGCCATCGGCGCAGTCCAGACGCGCAAGCCCTTCGCGGAACGCGGCGCAAGCATGCGTTTCGACCAGCGCCGACTGGCGCGCATAGAGGCGGCGCCAACGGTCGTGCATCTCCGGGGTATAGGCATGCCAGTGCTGGCCGACGGTATAGTCGTCAGCCGCGCCTTCGTACTCTCCCCGAAGGCCGCTTGTGGATGTTTCGGTGCACGGCGTCTTCATGTGTTGGGAAGAATAGCACGGCGCCGGCGTCAGTTCCGTGCGATTGCGCGCTGGATTTGCCATGCTATTGGTGACTTTCACCAAAAACATAAGGCCAGAAAGGTGATTCATGCAGATCGACGAATTTGACCGCAGGATCGTCGCCGCCTTGCTGGAAGATGCGCGCATGCCGGTCGCCCAGGTCGCAGAGCGTGCCGCCCTGTCCGCCACGCCCGTCAGCCGCCGCATCAAGCGGTTGGAGGATGAAGGCGTGATCCGCGGTTACGTGCCGGTGCTGGACCCGCGCAAGCTGGGGTTCGAACTGGAAGCCTACGTGCTGATCAACCTCAACGCCCATGTGGACGAGATCATCCAGAGCTTCGAACAGGCGATCCGCGAGCATCCCTATGTGATCGCCTGCAATGCGGTGACCGGGGACATGGACTATCTGGTCCATGTCATCGCCCGCAACGTCGATCACCTGTCACAGATTACGCTCAAGACGCTGCTGCGCATTCCCGGCGTGCGCGACGTTAAGTCGATCATCGTGCTGGAAGCGGTCAAGGAATCGCACGCCCTTCCTCTGGAATAGCGCCACTGGAGTAATGCCCTTGAACCTCGCCACCCGCCCTGCCCCGTTGCGCCGGCTGCTGCTGATGGTGCTTTCAGTTGTGCTGGCCGGCGGGCTGGAGTGGCTGGGGCTGCCGGCCGGGCAATTGCTGGGGCCGATGCTGGCGGCAATCCTCTTCGCCACCAGGGGTGCACCGCTCGCAACGCCTCCGGTGATGTTCGCGGCCTCGCAATCGCTGATCGGCTGCCTGATCGCCTCTTCCTTCGGCCCGGACCTGCTGCCGCGGTTCATGGCGGAATGGCCGATCTTCGTCTTCGTTTCGGTCGCCACGCTGTTCGTTGCCTATGGCGCAGGGTTTCTGTTGGCGCGGCTGAAAGTGCTGCCCGGCGCGGTGGCAGTCTGGGGTTCCGCGCCGGGGCTGGCCACCGCCATGGTCATCATGGCGCGGGACTATGGCGAGGATCATCGCCTTGTCGCCTTCATGACCTATCTGCGCGTGCTGATGGTGGCGGTGGGTGCTTCGGCATTGGCCATGCTGCTCGGGTCCGGCAGCGGCGGCCATGCGATCCGACCGGGGATGGACTGGCTCGGGCCGGTCGATCTGCATGGCCTGGCCACCACGCTGGCGGTCGCCGGCGCCGGCGCGGTGGGCGGGCGACTGGTGCGTTTGCCCGCGCCGAACATCCTTGGGCCGATGGTGATCGGTTGCATCCTGCAAGCCTTCGGCTTTGTCGGCGGTTTCGAGTTTCCGCCGCTGCTGATGGCAATGGCCTACATGATCGTCGGCTGGGGCATCGGCATGCGTTTCACGCGGGAGACGGTGGAGCGCGCCCGCCGGGCGCTGCCGGCCGTGGTCGCCTCGATCGCGGCGATGATGACGGCCTGCTTCCTGCTGGCCCTGCTGTTGACGCGGATCGCGCATGTCAGTCTGGCCACCGCCTATCTGGCGACGAGCCCGGGCGGCATGGACTCCATCGCAATCATCGCCGCGAATTCGCCGGTGGACATGGGCTTCGTGATGACGATGCAGACGATGCGGATGTTCGCGATCCTGCTGCTCGGCCCGACGATCGCGCGCACCGTGGCCCGTAGAGTGGCGCCGCCAGTCGGCTAGAGCAGTTTCCGATCCGATTGCATCGGATCAACTGCTCTAAGATTTTGGTTTATCGCGTTTTCCGAGTCATCAGGTGATTCCACCTGATTGGAAAACGCTCAAGGCCCAGGCCAGACTCTCCACCCAAAACAAAAGAGGGAGCCCAAAGGCCCCCTCTCCATGCATCAGTGTCTCAATTTATCGGCCCGACTTATCGACCAAGCAGGTTCCGCGCCTGGCTGGCGATCTGCGCCAGCATGGCCGGGGTCAGCGGCACGGTCTTTTCCGCACGCTGCACCATGCTGCGGAACGTGCGGATCGCGGCAGTGTGCGTGCGCCCCCATTCCTCGGCAGCGGCGGCAGGGTCGGCCTTGCCGGTTTCCGTGCGCGCCAGCGTCTTGAGGAAGTCCAGACGCATCTGCTGGAAATCGCGCGCAAGGCCGGCAACCAGCAGGCGCTCCCACGGATCCGACGGGTTCATCGTGGCCGCATTGGCCTGCGCCCAGTCGAGCCCCAGCCCTGCGCCGATGCGCGAGAAAGCCCCGACCAGACGGCGTGCGTCGATCCCGGTTTCGGCAGCGAGGTCGGCAATGCCGACAGCGCCATCAAGATCGTAGAGACCCGCGACCATGACCGCCTCAGCCTCCGGCGCGCCCAGTTCCAGCAGGCCATCGCGCAGGCGGTGCGAATGCTGCGCCACGCGTTCGCCCAGCAGTTCCTCGGTATCCACCGAAAGCGCGGCCACCTGCTGGCCGATCCGCGCGATCAGTTCGGTCGGCGCGATGCGGCCCGCACCGGCACGCAGCAGATCCGCCATGTGACTGCGCACGGCGACGGCCACCTTGGCGAACAGCGCAATGCGGGCGCCTTCGCTCATCGGCGCGGTTTCAAGGCGCGTCCACAGCGTGTCGAGGTCGAACAGTTGCACGGCCAGCGCGAAGGCTGCCGCCACTTGCGCCAGTTCCGCGCCCTCTTCCTCCGCCAGTTCGAAGGGATGGACGATGCCCAGACGATTGACGATGCGGTTCGCCAGCTTGGTGGCGATGATTTCGCCAGCAAGACGGTGCCCTTCGATGAAGGAGGCAAAACGATCCTGCATCGGCTTCGGGAAGGAGGCGAGCAGCAGCGCCTGCAGGCTCTGGTCTGCCGCAAGGTCGCTCCTCTCGATCGCGTCCTGCAGCACCAGCTTGCCGCTGGAGAGCAGCACCGCCAGTTCCGGCCGGGTCAGCCCGCGGCCGTCCTGCGCCCGACGGGCCAGCACTTCGTTATCGGCCAAGCCCTCGGTCCGGCGGTCCAGATTGCCGCCTTCCTCCAGCGTTTCGATCAAACGCACCTGCGCCGGCATGGCGGAAGCACCGCCACGTTCCGCGATGGAGAGCGCCAGAGCCTGAAGGCGGTTATCCTCCAGCACCAGATGCGCAACCTCGTCCGTCATCTGCGCCAGCAGTTCCACGCGCTGCGGTTCGGTCAGCGCCCCGGCCCGCTTGGCAGCGGCAAGGGCGATCTTGATGTTCACCTCGTTATCCGAGCAGTCGACGCCCGCCGAATTGTCGATGAAGTCGGCATTGATGCGCCCGCCGCGCGCGGCGAACTCGATGCGGCCGGCCTGGGTGACGCCAAGGTTGGCGCCCTCGCCGATCACCCGCGCGCCAACCTCGTTGGCGCTGACGCGCAAGGTATCGTTGGCGGGATCGCCCACAACGGCATTGTTCTCGCTGGAGGCCTTCACATAAGTGCCGATGCCGCCGAACCACAGCAGGTCCACCTTGGCCCAGAGGATCGCGGAGATCAGCGAATCCGGATCGAGTTCGGTGGCGGAAATGCCCAGCGCCTCGCGCACTTCCGGTGTCAGCGGGATCGACTTCGACTTGCGCGAGAACACGCCGCCGCCCTGCGAGATCAGCGTCTTGTCATAGTCGTCCCAGCTCGAATGCGGCAGGTCGAACAGGCGCTTGCGCTCTGCCCAGCTGGCCGCTGGATCGGGATTGGGATCAAGGAAGATGTGGCGATGGTCGAACGCCGCCACGATCTTGAGCGCCTTCGACAGCAGCATACCGTTGCCGAACACGTCGCCCGACATGTCACCGCAACCGACGACACGCACGGGATCGACCTGCACGTCCACGCCCTGCTCCAGGAAGTGGCGCTGGACGGAGAGCCACGCACCCTTGGCGGTGATACCCATCGCCTTGTGGTCGTATCCGTTGGAACCGCCGCTGGCGAAGGCGTCGTCCAGCCAGAAGCCGTGCGATTCCGCGATGCCGTTGGCCACGTCGGAGAACTTGGCCGTGCCCTTGTCCGCCGCGACGACGAAGTAGGGGTCCTCGCCATCAAGGATCACCACGCCTTCGGGATGGATGACGGTGGTGTCATGGATATTGTCGGTGATCGACAGCAGCGTGGAGATGAAGATCTCGTAGCTCGCCTGCCCTTCGGCGGCCCAGCCGGCGCGGTCCAGCGCGGCGTCGGGAAGCTGCTTGGGATAGAAACCGCCCTTGGCGCCGGTCGGCACGATCACGGCGTTCTTCACGCGCTGCGCCTTCATAAGGCCCAGGATTTCGGTGCGATAATCGTCGCGACGGTCGGACCAGCGCAGGCCACCGCGCGCCACCGGCCCGGCACGCAAGTGGATGCCTTCCACCCGGCGCGAATAGACGAAGATCTCGCGCCACGGCAGCGGCTTCGGCAGGCCCGGCACCAGTGCGGAATCGAGCTTGAACGCCAGCGCCAACTGGCCCGCGGGGACGAAGGCATTGGTGCGCAGCATCGCGCCGACCAGATCGCGATAGGCGCGCAGCAGGCGGTCGTCGTTGATCGCGCTGACGCCGGCCAGCCCTTCACGGATCGCCTCTTGCGCAGCCGCCTTGGCGACGTTGCGGTCCCCGGCGAATTCCGGATCGTGGATCGCGCGGAACAGGTCGATCAGGCCCAGCGTCACGCGTGGCGCGCCCTGCAGCGCGTCGACCACGGTGCCGATGCCGAAGTTGCTGCCGGCTTGGCGCAGATAGCGATACCAGGCGCGCAGCCAGTTCGCCTCGCGCTTGGAAAGGCCCAGGCCGGGGACGAGGCGGTTGAACGGATCGTCTTCGCCCAAGCCGTTGAGCACGCCGCCCAGCGCATCCTCGATCATCGCCGAAAGTTTCAGCACGTCCGACGCGTCACGCCCGGCGGGAAGCGCCAGGGTGAAATCGTGAATCGTGCCGATGCGGCCCTTTTCCAGCGGCGTCGGCATTTCAGAGAGCACACGGAATCCGAAGTTCTCCAGCGCCGGCACCGCGTCGGACAGCGGCAGACTGCCTTCCGCCTGATAGATCTTCAGGCGCAACTGGCCGTCGGCATCGCTGTCATGCGCATAGAGGCGCACGTCGCGATGGCCCTGGAAGCGCTCACCCTCGGCCGCTTCGCCGATCACGATCTTGCGCATGTGGGCGATGTCGATCGCGGCTTCGGCCGGACCGTAATCACTGCGATAGGCCATCGGGAAGGCATCGGCATAGCGCGCGGCGATTGCGGCGGCGCGTGCCGGCTCCAGCGCCTGACCCAGCGCGGCTTCCACCGCCTCTCCCCAGCCACGCAGCATCACCTGCAGGCGGTTGTCCAGCGCGCCTTCGTCCAGCGCCTGCGCACCGTCGCGAATGTCCAACGTGTAGCGCATCATGACCAGGTTGCCCGCCTCGACCGTCAGCGCCCAGTCGAGCGTCGGTGCCTGCGCGGCTTCCTCGATCAGCGTCTGGATACGCTTGCGCATCTGCGTCGAAAGCGTGTCGCGCGTGATCCACACGAAAGCGAAAAGGTGGCGCGACAGCGGCGAACTGGTGACGATCAGGCGCGGACGCGGACGATCGACCAGGCTGCTCATCGTCGTGGCCAGACGTTCCACGTCGGCTTCGTCCAGACCAAGGACAAGGTCATGCGGCAGGCTGGTCAGTGCATGGGCCAGCGCCTTGCCGGTGTGGCCGGTGGGGTCGAGGCCCAGCTTGGCGCCCATACCTGCCAGCAGCGTGCGCAGACGCGGCACGCGATCCGGCGTGGCAGCCAGCGCGGCGCTGGTCCAGATGCCGGCGTGGACCGAAAGCGCGGCAACCTTGCCGTCCTCCAGCACCGGCACCAGGAACAGGTCCATCGGCACGCGGCGGTGGACGGTGGCCATGCGGTTGGCCTTGATGACCATCGGCGCGCGAATGTCGTTGGCGGCCAGTTGCCCGTCGAATGCATCGAACGCGCGCTGGTAGCTGGCTTCGGACAGCAGATCGGGCTCGCCCCGGCGGCAGACGCCCAGCAGGTCGGAATGGCTGCCATCGCGGCGACGGGTGACGTGGCCCAGCTGGGTCAGCATGCCGCTGGCGAACCAGCGCAGCAGCTCCGCGCCTTCCACATCGCTGACTTGCGCGGAATCGGCAGTCATGGCGGCAACCATCTGCGGCCAATCGGCCACGGCGGCACGCACGTCCTTCAGCGTTTCCTCAAGCCGGCGATGCAGTTCGCCGCGCTGGCGGGCATCGACGCGCTCGGTTTCGATATAGATCATCGATTCGCGCATCACGCCTTCGGTGCCGGCATCGGGCAGCGCGATCAGGCTGCCCTCATCGTCGCGCTCCACCGAGATCACCGGGTGGACAAGGCGATCGATCACCATCCCCACGTCGGCGATCGCGGAAGCGACCGAATCGACCAGGAAGGGCATGTCGTCGTTGATCAGGGCGATGCGCAAATAGCGGCGTTCATCGCTGGTGGATGCCATCTCGATCACCGCGGTGCCGGGCTTGCGGCGCGCGGCAGCGGTCAGCAGGACACGGGCGGCACCTTCCACCCAGCCGAAATCGCCATCGGCCTCTGCCGGCAACAGCGAGTCGCGGATGCGCGAGACGATCGCTGCTTGAAGCGCCGCTCCCCCCGGTCCTTCGTCCGACCGGGCTTGTGCTGCGACCTTCACTTCGTCTGCGCTCATGACATACTCCCGCAATCCAAAAGGCTTGCGGCGCGTGCGCCCGATGAGGCGCGCAGCGCCTGCCTCGTCAATATAGGACCGGTCGTGAATTCAGGCATCCACCTTGCTCCGGATTTTCACGCGGAGAGAAGTGCAGCCTTTTCAACGATGCCGAAAGCATCGCCCGCCCCCGAGCGACCGGCTCGAGCCCGTGGGCGTGACGCAGCTTTGTAACGAGGTTTCTCAGTCGCGCAACATTCGATTAGTGTGACGAAATTGCATAATTTACACCCCGACAAATGGTGCAGCCCACCGGCCAGCCGCGCGGCGTTTCAGAGAGCGCTCGCGCCCACTACCAGCGCCCCCATCGGACCTGCATCATCCCCCAGCGCCGGCGGCACGCAGATTCCTGTCAGCGTCTCCGGCGTGCAATCGCGCAAGTAGCCGCCCAGCAGCCCGGGCAATCGCTCCAGCGCCGAAGGCAGCAGATGCGGCTGCCGATTGGCGACACCGCCGCCGACGACGATCCGCTGCGCCGACAGCGTCAGCAACAGCATCGCCAGCAGTTCCGCCAGATCCTGCGAAACCGCGTGCCAAACCGGGTCGTCCACCGCGATGGTGGAAGGATGCCGGCCGAAACGCGCGGCGAGCGCAGGGCCGCTCAGCAGGCCTTCGATGCAGTCCCCATGAAACGGGCAGGCCCCGGCAAAGCCGTCCCCCGCCGCACGGCGCAGGCGCACATGGCCCACTTCCGGATGCATAAGGCCATGCACCGGGGCGCCGTTGGCCACGACGCCTACGCCCACACCGGTTCCGATCGTGATATAGGCCATCGTCGGGCAACCACGAGCCGCGCCGAAACGGTGCTCCGCCAGCGCCGCCGCGTTGACATCGGTATCGAGCGCCAGCGGGCAGCCCAGTTCCATCGCCAGCCTGCCGGCAACATCCGCACCGGCCCAGCCGGGCTTTGGCGTATCGAGCATCACTCCGAAGTCTGCCGCCGTGCGGTCCACGCGGATCGGGCCGAAGCTGGCCACGCCCACCGCATCGGGCGCGCCGGACTCCCCCCGCCATCCGCGGATCGTGGCGATCGCGCGTGAAAGGGTTTCGTCCGGCGTGGTGGTAGGAAATTCCTCGCGCAGATCGATCGCGCCCGGATGCCCCAGTACGACGACGGTCTTGGTGCCGCCCAGTTCGATACCCGCAATACCTGCCATGCGCCTGTCCCTGCCACTCGCCGGCCCGCGCCGCAAGCGCCGAACCGCATGCCGCAGATACCCCTAGGGTTGCCGCAGGAACGCAATGACGAATTTGCGCCAGAATTGCGGGATGACCGCATTCCGACCTCGGAAATCTTGAGACAGGAACGGGCGCCGGCCTCGCCACGAAACCAATCGCCCCTACGCGCAATCGATTTCACCGCAACCGTTCGCAAGATCAATGCGTTGATGCTTGTCGCCCAGCACGATGGGGCATCGGTGTCGCGCCCATGAAGCCAAGACCCACAAAACCACGGCCAAAAAGGCCACGGCCGGAAAAGCCACGACCGGGAAAGCCACGACTGGCCTTCCTCGGGATTCTGGAAATGAACCTGGGGTTCTTCGGCCTGCAGTTCAGCTTCGGGCTGCAACAGGCCAATATGGGGCCGATCTATGCGTACCTTGGCGCGAGCGAGGCGATCATGCCCCTGCTCTGGCTGGCGGGTCCGGTAACCGGCCTGCTGGTCCAGCCGCTGGTCGGCGTGCTGAGCGATCGCACCCGCTCCCGGCTCGGTCGCCGCAGCCCGTGGTTCCTGGCGGGCGCGCTGGTCTGCTCCGCCTGCCTGCTGGCAATGCCGCTCAGCCCCACCCTATGGATGGCCGCGGGCCTGCTCTGGGTGCTGGACGCGGCCAACAACGCCACGATGGAGCCGTACCGCGCCTATGTCGCCGATCGGCTGCCGCGCGACCAGCATGCCTTGGGCTTCCTGACGCAGAGTGCGTTTACGGGGCTGGCCCAGACCCTGTCCTATCTGGCCCCATCCCTGCTGACGGCGGCCATCGCGCGGGATCTGCTGGATGCCAATGGCATCCCGGTGGTGGTGCGCGTGGCCTTCGCCATCGGCGCGATCCTCTCGCTCTCGACCGTGGTCTGGTCGGTCGTCCGCGTGCCGGAGCTTCCCTTCGCCGATGGCGAAAGCCCACCATCACGCGGGATGCTCCTGCGCGAGGTGATGCGGGCCATTGTCGAGATGCCCCGGCCGATGCGGCAGCTGGCCCCGGCGATGCTGTGCCAATGGTACGCGATGTTCGTCTATTGGCAGTACGTCGCCTTCGCGCTGGCCCGGTCGCTCCACGAAACGACCGACGCCACCACACCGGCCTTTCGGGCGGCGGTACTGACCGCGCAGAAGCTGGGTGCACTATACAACCTGGCAGCCTTCTTCGCGGCCCTCGCGCTGGTCCCGGCGGTGCGCCGGATCGGGGCACCGCGCGCCCACGCAATCTGCCTCACGGCCGCCGGGATCGGCATGCTCGCGCTGCCGCAAATCACGCCGCAATTCGCCTCCCCCTGGCTGCTGGCATTGCCGATGCTGGGAATCGGGCTCGGCTGGGCGGGAATGATGGGCAATCCCTACGTCATGCTCGCCGGAGCGATCTCGCCCGAACGGACCGGACTCTACATGGGACTTTTCAATATTTTAATCGTGGTCCCCATGCTGCTCGAAACCCTGACCATGCCCCTTATCTACACCCCCTTGCTGGGTGGCGATCCACGCTGCGCACTGGCTCTGGCCGGGCTTCTGCTGTTGTTTGGCGCCCTGATGACGCTGCTGGTCGAAGGCGGTCCCGCATCGGTCGAATACCCCGTTTCCTGACACCCCCGCCCCCGCCGACAATGCGCTTCCGCCCGGCTATTCATACTGTTAATGCCGGCACGACGAATGGGGGGGCCATGGTCGGAAAACGCGAACAGGAAAAGCAATCGCTGCAGGCCGGCGCCGCTACGGGCGAGGTGCGCACGCTTGCGGATATTGCCAGGATAGCCGGCGTCTCTGCGGGCACGGTATCGCGTGCACTTGCGGGCAAGTCTCTGGTCAATGCCGAGACCCGCGAACGCATCCGCGCCATCGCCCGACAGCACGGCTTCCGCCCCAACCAGATGGCCAGCCGCCTGCGATCCCGCCGTACCGGTGTCGTCGGCGTGGTGATCCCGCTGGGGCACGAGAAGCGCCAGCACATCTCCGATCCATTCTTCCTCACCCTGCTGGGCCATCTGGCGGACGAACTGACGGAGAGCGGGTACGACCTGATGCTCAGCCGCGCGATCCCGGACGGGACAAGCGACTGGCTGGAACGCATGACCGGATCGGGCATGGTCGACGGCGTGATCGTGATCGGCCAGTCCAACCAGTTCGACGTGATCGAGCAAGTGGCCGCCACATATCGCCCGATGGTCGTCTGGGGCCACTACCGCCCCGGGCAGACGCACTGCGCCGTTGGCACCGACAACGAGGCCGGCGGCCGGATGGCGGCGCGACACCTGATCGACGCCGGCGCACGCCGCCTGGTGTTCCTGGGCGATACGTCCGGACTGGAAATCGCCATGCGCTTTCGCGGCGCGGCGGAGGAGGCGCAGGCCGCGCGTATTCCTCTCTCGCACCTTTCCGCCGGGCTTGCCGGGGAAGACATGGGCCCCGGCATCCGCAGCGTTCTTTCGGAAATGGACATGGGGGTGGACGGCATCGTCGCCGCCACCGACCTGATCGCCATGACCGCCCTGCGCACTTTGCACGAGATCGGCCGGGGCGTGCCCGATATCGTGCAAATCGTGGGCTTCGACGATCTGCCGCTGGCGGCGCAGACGATGCCGCCGCTGACGACGATCCGCCAGGAAATCGCCGCCGGTGCCAAGGCCATGGTGGAACGCCTTCGCACGCGGATCGAAGGCGAAGGCACTAGTGGCCTGGTCATGGCCCCGCAACTCATCCGCAGGGGCAGCACGCGACGCTGAACCGCAACCGGCGCGATGATGCCCCATTCGCGAATGCGCGCGCCTGAATGTGCTCTTCCCGGTACTTCGCCCTTTCGATCCCCCCCGCTTGTCGCTAAGCACGGTCGCCTGGGGCGGCCGATGGCGGGCTGCGCCGGGTGCGGCTGAACAGGTGCGACCGGAAGGATGCACCGGGTAGTCGCGGTCACAAAGAATTTCAGGCGAAGAATCTCAGGGAAGGGCCAGCGTGACTCGGGACCTTGGCGGCAGGGCGCAATGCTGATCGGCATCGATCTCGGGACGACCAACAGTGCGGTGGCTATCTGGTGGGACGGCGCGGCCGAACTCGTCCCCAATGCCCTGGGCGAACTGCTTACGCCTTCCGCCATCAGCATCGCCCGCGACGGGCAGGTGTGGATCGGGCGCGCGGCGCTGGACCGGCTGGCCACGCATCCCCAGGACACCGCGACCAGCTTCAAACGCCGAATGGGCACCGCGGCGACCACCAGGCTGGCCGGCAAGGAATACAAGGCCGAAGACCTCTCGGCGCTGGTGCTGCAGGCGCTGGTCAAGGACGTGGAGGCGCTGACCGGCGAAACGCCGACGGAGGCGGTGATCACCGTTCCCGCCTATTTCAACGACCGCCAGCGCAAGGCCACCCGCCGCGCGGGCGAACTGGCGGGCCTGACAGTGCGCCGCCTGATCAATGAGCCCACCGCCGCCGCGCTGGCCTTCGGCCTGCAGGACCGGGGCGACCGCGAGGCGTTCCTTGTCTTCGACCTTGGCGGCGGCACGTTCGACGTTTCGGTCGTGGAAATGTTTGAGGGCATCGTGGAAGTGCGCGCTTCCGCCGGCGACAACCGGCTCGGCGGCGATGATTTCGATGATGCGCTGGCCGCGCTGATGGCGCCCCGCATCGATCCCGAAAACCGCCTTGCCGCCCTGCCCGCCGAGCGTCGCGATGCCTTGCTGAAGCGCGCCGCCGAAAGCTGCCGCCGCGCGCTGTCCAACGCATCGGAAGCCGAATTCGCGGTGGTCGTGGAAGAAACGCGCCTGGCCGCCAGGGTTACCGATGCCGAGTTCGAGAACGCGTGCGACACCCTGCTGCGCCGCCTGCGCGAACCGGTGGTGCGTGCGCTGCGCGATTGCGCGATCGATGCCGCCGAACTGTCGGACGTGGTGCTGGTGGGCGGCGCGACGCGGATGCCGGTCGTGCGCCGGGCGATCACGCGCCTGTTCGGCCGCTTTCCCAATTCCGCCGTCCATCCCGACCACGCCGTGGCGCTGGGCGCGGCGATCCAGGCCGGACTCGCCGGACGCGATGCCGCGCTGGAAGAGATCCGCATCACCGATGTCTGCCCCTTCACGCTGGGCATCGAAGTGGCCGAACGGGATGGTTACGGCGGGCTTCAGCGCGGGCTGTTCTCCCCGATCATCGATCGCAACACCCCCGTCCCGGTCAGCCGCGTGAACACTTATTCGACGCTGGCGGACAACCAGAAGAAGCTCGAATTCGGCATCTATCAGGGTGAGGCCCGGGAGGTGCGCGGGAACGTGAAGCTGGGCAACATGACCATCCCCGTCCCGCCGCGCGGCGCGGGCGAGATCTCGGTCGAAGTCCGCTTCTCCTACGACAGTTCCGGCCTGCTGGAGATCGACGTCCACGTTCCCGAGAACGGCGCGACCCGTAATCTGGTGATCGTGGACGAGGAGGATCGGCCCGATCGCAAGCAGATCGAACAGCGCCGCGCCGCCCTTGCCAAGCTGAAGCACCACCCGCGTGAGGATGCCGGCAACGTCGCGCTGATGGCCCGGGCAGAACGGTGCTACGAAGACCACATCGGTGAGCTTCGCCAGATGATCGGCCACTGGATCACCCAGTTCGCCGGCGCGCTGGACAGCCAGGAGCCGCGCCGCATCGCCGATGCCCGCGCCATGCTGTCTGCAAGGCTGGACGAAGTGGAAAGCGTCAGCCCGCTATGAGCAGCCACCCCTGGTCGCTGCTGGGCATCGAACCCACGGCGGAAACCTCCGCGATCCGCAAGGCCTATGCGGAACGGCTGAAGGCGATGAACGTCGACGAGGATGTCGCCGCCTATGCCCGCCTGCGTCAGGCGCGGGATCTTGCCTTGCGGCTGGCGCGGACGATGGACGAAGGCGATTTCGAAACGGCCGGTGCGGAGGATGCGGACGAAACCGCCCCCACGCCGGACGCGGTCGAACCCGAAGCCGTCCAGGTCACGGCCACGCCCATTCCGACACCGCCCGCTACGCCGCGCTGGACATTCGCCGCGCCGGAACTGCCCGGCGAATGGCAGGATTTCGAGGATCCGGCAGCCCGTCCACTGGCAACGCGCCCAGGTGAGCCCGATGCATCCACCATGCTGGAACGCATGGCCTGGGCCGCCGCCGCGGCGCGAGAGGCCGGTCACGGCGGCGTCAGCGGGGCCGGCATTCCACTCACCACCATCGATCCCTTCACCGCGCCGCTGCTTTCGGGCAGCCTTGTCGGCGACGATGCGCTGGGGCTGCGCCCCGGAGAAACTCCGGCCGAGCGCCTGACGATCCTGCTCGATCCCGAACGCGAGAATGCCGGCGAGCCATTGACCGAGGCGGAAACCCGGCAAGCGACGCGCGCGCTGCGCACGATTCTGGACGAAGTGGCGCAATCGCACATATCGCGTCAGCAACAGATCGAGGATTGGCTGGCCGAGATTCTTGCGCGCGGATGGCCCCGCTCCGCCCCGCTGCTGGAAGATTCGAGCCATGCCTTCGGGTGGGAACGCGAATGGAGCGCGCACGATGCCCGCCCCGCCGTACAGTTCCTGGGCGCGCGCCTGCGCGGCTATCGCTTTCAGCAGAACGTGCTGCAGCCCGACCATCGCTTCCACAAGGCGTGGAACGAACTGGCGAAACCCGGGAAGGCAGGCCCGCTGCGGATGCTGGGTGGCCCGGCGCAAAGCGATGTCGATGCGCTGCTGCGTGGGGTGCGCAAGCATTTCCCGGAACTGGAATCGCACTTCGCGACTGAACGCGTGGCATCGTGGGAAGGCGGCAATCCCGTCCTGACCGGACTGCTGGTGGTGCTGGGCATCGTGGCCTTTGCCATCGTCGTCGCCATTGCCGGCTCGTCCTCGCCATCACCGCAGCAGCCCCCCGCCGTAAACCCTTCCGAAGCCGCCCGCACCGCCGAGGTTTCGTCCGTGATGGACGGGGCGGCGCGGGAGGCCTTCGGCGAAGGCCACGATTCCGCCTGGCTGTGGAAGACGCAGCCCGATCTGGCACGATCGATCAACGCCGTTATTTCCGGCGGCTTGCGCGCGGGGGACGACCGCGATGCCATGATCGACAAGGCGGTGGCGATCGTGCGCCTGCGCAGCTACCTGAAGGGACGCGAACTCTCGGGCGATCTGTTCGAGACGGCGATGCAGTTGCGCCTTGCCCAGCTTCGCGCAGCACGCAAGGACAGCATTGCCGCCTGCGAGCAACTCGGCAATTCCGGCTGGTTCGAAGGCCCGCTGCCGCTGACCGCCGATGAGCGCGCCAGCGAGCGTGCCTTCGCGCTCCAACTGGCCCGGCAGAATGCGTTGGGCCAGCCCAAGGGCGTGGGCCAGCACAGCGCGATGATCCCCGGCGAACTGATCGGCAAGGTGATCAAGACCACGAAGCTGAGCCAGGCCGACGTAGTCGCCGCAATGCAGGGCAAGAGCAGCGATGCCAACCGTTGCGCCGTCAGCATCGCACTGCTGGAACAGGCACTGGGCTGGCATGGCGACAACCGCCGCGAAATCCTGATGACGCTTTAGGCGGATCGGCTGGCCCGGATTGTAACCGGCCAGCCCGCTACCGCGAATTCCCGTTCACAAGTGACACGGGAGTTGCCGCGATGCCGATCCGCCCTGTTTCCTTCGCCATGCTGGCCACTGCCGGCATTGCCATTGCCCTGTCGGCCCTGCCCCTACCGCAGGGAGAACCCGCGCAAGCCGCGTCATTGCCGCCCCCGCCGGCGGAAACGGTGCGACCATCCGGCCAGCAGGTGGCCGTTCTGGCCGGCGGATGCTTCTGGGGCATGGAAGGTGTGTTCGAACATCTGCGCGGCGTCGGATCGGTAACCTCAGGCTATGCCGGCGGCACGCGCACGAATGCAAACTACGGCGCCGTCTCCTCGGAGACGACCGGCCATGCCGAAGCGGTACGGATCGTCTATGATCCCGCCAAGGTTTCCTACGGGCAGATCCTGCAGGTCTTCTTCGCGGCGGCCCACGACCCTACCCAGGTAGACGGGCAATACCCCGATCGTGGCCCCAGCTATCGTTCGGCCATCTTCCCGCAGACCCCCGCGCAGCGGCAACTGGCCGCCACCTACATCACGCAATTGAACAAGGCCCACGCCTTTCCTAAGCCGATCGCGACGAAGATCGAAACGGGCGCGTTCTTCCCCGCCGAAGCCTACCATCAGGACTTCATGCGCAGGAACCCGAACAACGGCTATATCCAGCGCTGGGACAAGCCCCGGCTGGCCCGGTTCAAGGCCGAGTTCCCGCAGCTTTACGTCGGCTAGAAAAACGTCCGGCTAGATGGCCAGCCCCGCTGCACGGGCACTGGCCCAGGCCCACTGGAAGTTGTAGCCGCCCAGCCAGCCGGTGACGTCCACCGCTTCACCGATGGCGTAGAGCCCGGGCGCCTTGCGCGCTTCCATGGTCTTGGAAGACAGGCCGCCCGTATCGATGCCGCCTGCCGTCACTTCCGCCTTGGCGAAGCCTTCGGAGCCATCGGGCACGAACGGCCAACGGGCCAGCTTCGCCTCGGCGGCAACCAGCGCCTTGTCCGACATTGCGCCGAGTTCGCCGTTCAGGCCCAGCCGTTCGCACAGCACGTCCACCAGACGTTCCGGCAGGCCTTCACCCAAGACCTTGCGCAAGCTGGTTCGCGGGCGTTCGCGCTTGGCGTCCTTCAGCCAGCCCTCGGCCCGATCGGGCAGGAACTGCGTCGTCACCGTCTGGCCGCGCTGCCAATAGCTGGAAATCTGCAGGATCGCCGGGCCAGAAAGGCCGCGATGGGTGAACAGCGCCGCCTCGCGGAACGCTGCCTTGCCACAGCGCGCAATCACTTCGGTGGAAACACCGGACAGCTCCCGGAACAGCGCCTCGTCCTCCGAAAGTGTCAGCGGCACCAGCGCCGGGCGCGGTTGCACGACTTTCAGGCCGAACTTGCGCGCCAGGTCATAGGCAAAGCCGGTGGCGCCCATCTTGGGGATCGACGGCCCGCCAGTGGCGATGACCAGCGCCGGCGCCGTGGCCACGCGGTTGCCGAAGGCCACGCGATAGAGCCCGTCCGCATGGTCGATCTCGCCCAGCGCATCGCCGCAGTTCAGTTCGACGCCGCCCTTGGTGCATTCTTCCAGCAGCATGGCGACGATCTGCCTGGCAGAGCCATCGCAGAACAGCTGCCCCAAGGTCTTCTCGTGCCAGGCAATGCCATAGGCTTCGACCATTTCCAGAAAATCGGCGGCCGTGTAGCGGCTCAGCGCCGATTTCGCGAAGTGCGGGTTGCTGGAAAGATAGCGATCCGGCGCAGTGTCCACATTGGTGAAGTTGCAGCGGCCGCCGCCGGAAATCAGGATCTTCTTGCCCGGCTGGTCGGCATGGTCGAGCAGCAGCACGCGCTTGCCGCGCTGTCCGGCCGTGGCGGCGCAGAACAACCCGGCCGCGCCCGCGCCGAGCACGATGGCATCGTAGGTGTCGCTCACGATTGGACCGGAGCCAGTTCCAGGCCCAGTGCCTCTGCCACGCGGATACCGTCGACCGCGGCCGAGAGAATGCCGCCGGCGTAGCCCGCACCTTCACCCGCCGGATAGAGCCCACGTGTGTTCAGGCTCTGGAAATCCCTTCCGCGCGTGATGCGCACGGGCGAGGATGTGCGCGTTTCCACGCCGGTCATCACCACATCGGGGTGATCATAGCCCGGCACCTGACGGCCGAATACCGGCAAAGCCTCCCGGATCGCGTCCACCACGAAATCGGGCAGGCATTCCTTCAACTCGGTCAGATGCACGCCCGGCTGATAGCTGGGGATCACTTCGCCGAACTCGGTCGAAGGTCGGTCCGCCAGGAAATCGCCCAGCTTCTGCCCCGGCGCCTTGTAATTGGAGCCACCGGCCTTGAAGGCCAGTTCCTCGAACTTGCGCTGGAATGCCACGCCCGCCAGCGGATCGCCGGGATAGTCCACATCGGGATTGATATCGACGACGAGACCCGAATTGGCATTGAACTCGGCGCGCGAATACTGGCTCATGCCGTTGGTGACGACGCGCCCCTCTTCGCTAGCCGCCGCCACCACGCGCCCGCCCGGGCACATGCAGAAACTGTAGACGGTGCGCCCGTTCGATGCCTTGTGCGCGATGGAGTAGGCCGCCGCGCCCAGGATCTTGTTGCCCGCATTGGGGCCATAGCGCGCCGTGTCGATCCAGCTTTGCGGATGTTCGATGCGCACGCCGATGGCGAAGGGCTTGGCCTCCATGAACACGCCCCGGTCGTGCAGCACCTGAAAAGTATCGCGCGCAGAATGACCGACGGCCATGATCACATGGCTCGCGGGCAGAAACTCGCCAGTGGAGAGGTGCAGGCCGGTAAGGCGGCGAGTGCCGTCCGCATCCTCCTCCACCTCGAAATCGTCGACGCGGGTGCTGAAGCGGTATTCGCCGCCAAGCTGCTCGATCGTCTCGCGCATGGAAATGACCATGGTGACGAGGCGGAAGGTGCCGATGTGCGGATGCGCTTCGGTCAGGATATCATCCGGTGCGCCGGCCTTCACGAACTCGGTCAGAACCTTGCGGCCCAGGTGGCGCGGATCCTTGATGCGGCTGTAGAGCTTGCCGTCGGAAAACGTGCCCGCGCCCCCTTCGCCGTACTGCACATTGCTTTCCGGATCGAGAACGGAGCGGCGCCAAAGGCCCCAGGTGTCCTTGGTACGTTCGCGCACGGCCTTGCCGCGTTCGACGATGATCGGCCTGAAGCCCATCTGCGCAAGCACCAGCGCCGCCAGAAGACCGCAGGGGCCGGTACCGATCACCACCGGGCGCGGCCCTTCATAGTTTGTCGGCGCATGGGTGACGAACTTGTAGCTGGTATCCGGGGTTGGTCGCACGTGCTGGTCGTCATGGAACCGTGCCAGCAGTTCCGCCTCGTCCTTCACCTCAAGATCGAGCGTGTAGACCAGCTTGATCGCGGTCTTGCGGCGCGCGTCGTTGCCACGGCGCACCACGGTCAGGCGTTCGATCTGGTCGGGCGCGATGCCAAGGCGTTCGCAGACGGCGGCCTCAAGGTCGGCCGGAGCGTGGTCGAGCGGCAGGGCAAGGTCGGAAAGGCGGATCATCCGCGCGCCCTTATACCCGATCGCCCCGTAAAGCCACGACCTATGGCGATCAGCCGTTCAGCATGGCCGCAAGCCACTGTGAAGCCTCGGCAATCGCGCGATCGGCCAGTTCCGACGCCGCCACGGCTTCCAGGAAACTATGCGTCGCGCCCGGATAGACGCGCAGTTCGGCCTGCGGCAGACGTGCCGCCATCGCCCGGTTCTCGTCCAGCAGCACGTCGCATTCGGCCACGCAGAGCCATGCCTGCGGCAGGCCGGTCAGATCGGCGTGGAGCGGGCGGGCCAGCGGATCATCGACCGTTCGCCCGGCAAGGTAGGTCGCCCAGAACTCGTCCATTTCCGGGCCGGTGAGCATGTAACGATCGCCATCTCCGTAACGATCGTAGCTCTCGGTCCAAGCTCCGTCCCAGGCACCGTAGTTGAGCAGCAAGCCAGCCGGCATGACGCGATCCAGCCGGCGCCGTTCAAGCGTGGCGGCAACGGCCAGATTGGCACCGGCGCTGTCCCCGCCGATGACATAGCGCCCCGGATTGAGACCATGCGCGGCACCCTGCTCCGCCAACCAGTCCAATACGTCGCCGATGGAATGGATTGCCGCCGGAAACGGATGCTCCGGCGCGAGCGGATAGTCGATGCCCAGCACTGCGCAGCCGGATCGCCCCGCATATTCGCGCATCAGCCGGTCGTGCGTGTCGATGCTGAACAGCGTCCAGCCGCCACCGTGCAGGTAGATCAGCACCGGCAGATCCGGCACGTCAGAGGGACGGTGGATACGGATGCGCGTCTGCCCGGGGCCGACGCGAAGCTCTTCGGTCACCGCCATGACCGGCCCGCCCCGCGTCCACGGCGCACGTTGGCGTTCGGCAATCGCTCGCCGCTCCGGCGCGGAAAGCCCGGGCCGCGAGCCAAGCGCGGCGGAAGCAGCGAACATCTGCTGCAGCCACGCGCGGATTTCGGGGTCTACGTCGTCGTTTTCGAAAGCCTGGGTCATATCGTAAATCGAAGGATCGCGGCCCGGCGTGGAAGCCGGGCCGCGATACGGATCAGAAGTCGGCCGAGATCGAGGCCTTGAACGTGCGCGGCTGGCCCTGGAGAAGAGCCGTACCGAAGCTGTCGTAGGCAGATGACCAATAGGCTTTGTTGGCCACGTTATCGACGCTCAAACGCAGCGTAACCGGCACGTCGCCCGCAGCGGTGACGAAGCGCGCACCCAGGTTGAACACAGCCCAATCGGGCAGGCGCATGGTGTTGGCGTTGTCTACCCACTGCTTGCCGGTGTAAGTTACGCGACCCGTCAGCGTCAGCCCGGTAATGAAGGGCGTATCCCATTCAAGGTTGGCATTCGCAGTCCAGTCCGGCACGCCCTTGGCAATATTGCCATCGGTGCCGTCGCTGGTCTTCGTGAGCTTGGCATCGGTAACGGCAACGCCCGAAATCAGGCGCAGACCGTGAACGATCTCACCGTTCAGGGTAAATTCCACACCGCGATTGCGCTGCTGTCCATGCAGACCGTAGATAAGCGTGACCGGATCGGTGAAGGCATTCGGCTTCTTGATCTGGTAGAACGACAGCCCCGCGAACATCGGCCCTACCTGAACCTTGCCGCCGAATTCGTACTGCGTGGACACGTAAGGCGCCAGCACCTCTCCGAAGTTGACCGCATCCGAGCCCGCCGTTGAGCCCTGCTGCAATGCTTCGATGCGGTTGGCGTAGAGCGAAATCTTTTCCGCGGGTTTGACCACGATGCCGACAACGGGGGTGATCGCGTCGCGCTTGTACTCGCTCGTCAGATCGCCCGCCGCATAGCTGCCATCGAAGGCATCGGTGTAGGCATAGCTCTTCACGTCAAGGGACTGCAGGCGAAGACCGCCGGTCACCATCACGCGATCGTCCCAGAAGCCGATCGTATCGGCCGCGAACACGCTCCACAACTTGTTGCGGGTGATCGGGAACGGATCGTCGAGATCGCCACCCGAGAATGACGAAGCCGGAAGCGTCGTCTGCGGCGTGTTGTAGATATTGGTCGGCTTGCCGGCGAAGTCCGGCCCCCAGAAGAAGTCGTAGGCAGTGCGAAATTCCTGCCAGTTGATATTCGCACCCCACGAAATTTCGTTGGTCACCACGGAACCGAGTTTCACACGCGCACCGATCTCGGCCGCTTCATTGTTCTGATTGAGCGGCGTCGATGCTGCTGTGCCATAGCCGTCGCCGGTCAGAGCGTCGGTCACGTTCACCGTACCGTAGATGCCGCGTTCCTTGCCGTCACGCGCCCCGGCCTTCGCCCAAAGCGTCGCATTCGGTGCGAAATCATATTCGAAATTGAACACGCCGAAGAAATCGCGCATCCGAGTGTAGGTGTAGTCTTGCGCGTAGTTAGCGGAAGCCTTGGGCACCTTCGGAATTTCGGCGGTGTAAAGGTTCAACTTCGGACGCAGCGAATCCACGCCGACCTTCTGGTAGCCAAGATCGAGCGACACACGCACCGGCCCGTGCGACCAGTCGAGCCCGACACCCAGAACCTGAGTCATGCGATCCTCACGATTGATCGCTACATCACCGTCCTGGTAGTTGCCGTTGATGCGCACACCGAAATCGCCATACCGACGCCCGACGTCGAAGCTGCCGCCAAAATGCGAATCCGAAGTATAACCCACTGTAACGCGGTTCAGCGGTTCCGAACCCGCGCGCTTCAGCAGCAGATTGACACTGCCGCCTAGGCCCGATCCGCCCGGCGACGCGCCGTTCACGAAAGCACTGGCGCCGTTGAGTACCTGCACGCTCTCGAACAGTTCGGGGGCAGTCAACTGGCGCGGCGCAATACCGTATAGCCCGTTGAGACCAACGTCATCGCCATAGAGTGGGAAACCGCGGATAATGAAGTTTTCCGAAGCATTGCCATAGCCATAGCTGGTGCGGATCGTCGGATCGTTTTCCAGCACCTCACCCAGAGATTTGGGTTGCTGGTTGAGGATGAGCGTTTCGTCATAGCTGCGCAAATTGAACGGCAGATCGAGTGCGGACTTATTGCCCAGCACGCCCGCACCACCGCCATTTTCCACATGCGTGGCATTCACGCGCTGGGCGGTGACGATGATGTCATCGGACTTCGGGCTGGCGGAAGGCGCTTCCTGCGCCATGGCCTGGCCTGAAAATCCGCAGAGCGCGGCAGCGATGACGATCCCGCTGGCGTGCAGGCGGACGATATTGGCGATCCTGGCAGTGTTCGACATTCTTGCCCTCATGTTGATTCGCTTGTTCGCTGCGCTTTGGCGCTATTGCGAATTGGTTGCATCTATACGACCTTCCCTATGGCCGTCATCCAGAAACTTATGTTTCGATTAGCCCCCTACGAACATCCAACAAATATCGCCCCAGGGGTCCAATGCGCATCATCCGTACACCTTGCGACCGCCAAGGTGGGTGGAAACGACCTTAGCCTTGTCGATCGTTTCCGGATCGATGGTCGTAAGGTCGCGATCCCACACGACGAAGTCCGCAAGGCGCCCGGGCGACAGCGTTCCGGTGTCGGCCTCCGACCGTCCTGCAAAGGCAGCGCCGCGCGTGTAGCAAAGCATCGCATCATGGATTTCCACGCGTTGTTCGGGATACCAGCCCTTCGGATTGGCCCCGTCCAGCGTCTCGCGCAGGACCGCCGCCTTCAGGCCGGTCAGCGGATCGATGGGGGCCACCGGCCAGTCCGACCCGAAGCTGACGTGGGCACCGCTTCGGATCAGCGATTCAAAGGCATACGTCGTCTTCAGACGCTCCGGCCCGATCCGGCGCACAGCCCAGCGACCATCGTCCACCGCGTGGAAGGGCTGGACCGAGGCGATCACGCCCTGTTCGGCAAAACGGCCGATGCTGGCGGGATTGAGGTGCTGGGCGTGTTCGATGCGTCCCCGCCGGTCGCGCACGCCGTTGAGCCGGGCAACCTCCGCCCACATGTCCAGCACCATGTCGTTGGCCCGGTCCCCGATCGAGTGCGTGGCGATCTGGTAGCCGGCGGCGTCCGCCTCCCGCATCAGCCCGCGCATTTCATCGGGATCGGTAACGGTGATGCCGCGCGTCTTGGGATCGTCCAGATAGGGTTCGTAGAACAGCGCGGTGCGCGATCCCAGCGAGCCGTCAAACACCACCTTGCATCCGCCCCAGCGGACGAATTCGTCCCCGCGCCCCTCGGCCTTGACGATGGCGTCCAGCTTCTTCCAGTCGCGCAGCGGGATCATCGCATAAAAGCGGAACGGCAAGTCGCCCGAGGCGCGCATCCGGCGCGCGGATTCGAACGTATTCCAGTCGATCCCGGTTTCGTGGACCTGCGTGACGCCTTTAGACAGGGCCAGCTGGATCCCGCGCCGGTTGGTGGCGTCGCGCTGGGCCATGGTCGGTTCCGGAATGCGGGCGAGCACCATGTCCTTCGCCGCGTCCTTGAATACCCCGGTCAGGTGCCCCTTGCCGTCACGCACGATCACGCCCCCGGCGACGTCGGGCGTATCGTCGCCCAGGCCCAGCATCTTCAGGCCTAGCGAGTTCACCACCACCATGTGCAAGTCGTAGCGGACGACCGCGACCGGCGTCTGCGGGGTTACCGCGTCGATCCAGTCGCGACTGGGCAGTTCGCCGCCCCAGGAATCGTTGTCCCAATTGCCGCCCAGCAGCCATTCGCCCGCCGGCATGGCCTTGGCGGCATCGGCCACGACCTTGACGAAAGCGTCCCGGCTACTGGCCTGCCGCAGGGATGGCTGGCCGATCGTTGCCGATCCCATGGTGAAATGGACGTGGCAATCGGTGAAGCCGGGCGTGACGAAGGCACCGCCCAGGTCGATCACCCGCGTCGCCTTGTTCGCCAGGCTGCGCGCCGCCTCGTTGCCCAAGGCCACCACGCGCGAACCGACCAGGCCGATGGCATCGGTGAAGACGTCGCGCCCCTCGCCCGTCCAGATCCGGCCATTGGTGTAGATGGTATCGACCGGCGTCGCCGCAGCCCAGGCGGCATGGCTGTAAAGGAAAGTCCCGGCCGCCGCACCGCCGGCGCGGGATAGGAAGGAGCGGCGATCGAAACGTGTCATGATGCGGTCCCGTCAGGCGTTTTCTGTCGGACGGAAGATTGCGGGCACCGATTGGAACCCGAAACGGCCAACATGCAAATTTATGACGGGTCCAGTCAGGACCAATTCAGCGCGCCGCCTCCGCCAGAGCGGAAACGGCACGGGCGGCCTCCGCCTCGTCAAGGCTGGCAAAGCCCAGCCGCAGTCCCTTGTCCGCCGTGTCCCGCGCCATGAACGAGCGATGGCTGGCGAAGCGCAGGCCCTGTGCGCGGGCGCGCTCCTCGATCGCGTCGATATCGCCCCGGAATTTCACCCAGAACGCCAACCCGCCATCGGGCACCGCGAACTGGACCCGGTCGCCAAGGTGCGCATCCAGCAATGCAGCAAAGGCCTGTCGCCGGTCCGCATAGACGCGCCAGGCCTTGCGCGTGTGGCGCCGCAATTCGCCGTTCGCGATCAGTTCGGCAGCGGTCTCCTCGGTCACCGTGTTGCCCATGCCGTCGGTCAGCGAAACGCGATGGGCCACCGCGTCGATTACCGCTTCGGGCGCGGCGAGATAGCCGATGCGCAAGGCCGGCAGCAGCAGCTTCGACATCGAGCCGAGGTACAGCACCTGCCCCGGCGCATAACCCGCCATCGGCAAAAGCGGCTGAGACTGGAAATGGAACTCGTGGTCGTAATCGTCCTCGATCACGGCGACGCCGAACTGGCGTGCCACTTCAAGAAGTTGCAGCCGCCGTTCCGGCCGCATCGCGATCGTGGTGGGGAACTGGTGATGTGGCGTAACGAAGATCGCCCGCACCGAATGGCGGCGGCACATCGCCTCCACTTCGGCAACGTCGATCCCCTCCTCGTCCAGCCCCACCGGGATCACCTTGCCCCCCAAGGCGCGGATCGCCGCCACGGCGGGCTCGTAAGTCAGTTCCTCCACGATCACCGCATCGCCCGGCTCAATCAGCACCTGCAGCGCCAGGAACAGGCCGTTCTGGCTGCCGCGCGTGATGCAGATATTGGCTGAGGTGACCGCCAGGCCGCGCTGGCTGCGCAGCATTTCCGCGACCTGTTCCCGCAACGCCTCCGACCCGCGCGGATCGCGATATTGCAGACGGTTCGCGCGTGAGGCCCGGCTGATCGCAGAGCGATAGGCGCGGGCCAGTTGGTCGGCCGGAAACAGCCGCCCGTCCGGCGCGCCCTCGTCCAGCTTGATGCCCCGCCCACCGGGCAGCGCCAGCGCGCGTTCGGGCGGTTCGGCAAAGCGGTAATGCGTCTGTTCGAAGCGCCGTTCCGGCTCCTGCACGCCGACTTGCGAGGACGATCCCGTCGGCAGCGAGCGCGAGACCATCGTGCCGCGCGTGCCCTCGGTCGAAAGCCATCCCTGCGCGATCAGATCCTCGTAAGCGAGCACGACGGTCTTGCGATTGACGCCAAGGGCATTGGCCAGTTCGCGACTGCTGGGCAGATACGTGCCGGAGGCAAGCCGCCCGGTTTCTATATCCCGGATCAGCGCATGGATGATCTGCATGTAGATCGGCGTCCCCCGTTCGGGATCGATCCGTTCGCTCAGGGTAACCTGCCAGGGACGCAACATGCCTAGACTCCGCTCGGGGTTCGTATTGTCGGGCGACCGGGCATGGCTGCTAGCACTCTGTCACAATCTGGACCATGAAAATATTCGGTATTGGACATTGCCGTGGGGCCAGATCGGAAAGATCAACAGGCTTGGCACGCTTGAGGCATGTTCGCACCGCACCGGTTGCGGACCTGTCTTTGTGACAATTTTTTTCCTTTCCTTGCAAGATCGTGCAGTACCGGAGCCTGACAATGGATCCCCGCTTTCACCAGTACGGTGCCGAAGACGTTAGCCGGCTGATCGCCCAGTTCCCGCTGGCCTGGGTGCTTTCGCCCGGCGCTCCGGCGGCGACGGCCAGCCTGCTGCCGATGCTGGGCACTTACGATGATGACGGCATGCTGACCGGCCTTGTCGGGCACATGGCGCGCAGCAATCCGCTCTGCACGTTGTTCGCTGCGGCCCCTACCGCGCATTTCCTGTTCACCGGCCCGCAGGGCTACGTCTCGCCGGAACATGCGGGGAAGCGCAATTGGGGGCCGACCTGGAACTATGCCGCGCTGCGGATCGAAGCCGAAGTCCGCATTGACGAAAGCCTGACCGCGCAAGCCCTCGATCGCCTTGTTACGGCTTGCGAGCAGGGCCGCGTCCAGCCATGGACCAGCAGTGAATTGCAGGAGCGATATACCGGAATGTTGGGGGCAATCATCGGTTTCGAAGCGCGCGTCACTGCGCTGGACGGCACTTTCAAGCTGGCGCAGGATGAAAATGCCGAAGTGCTGGACCATCTGCTCGAAACCTACCCCGACGCCGCCCTGCGGGCCTGGATGGAACGCATGAACGGGAGCCGCCTCGCGTGATCCGCAAGCTGGCACCGGCCCTGCTGCCCGCGCTTCTGCTGTCCAGCGCGATCGTTGTTCCGGCCGCTGCGCAATCGGGCCTGCCGCTGAAGCCCGAACGCGTGCTGACGCTCCATCCCCAGCGGACGACATGGACCTCTGCCTCCGTCTCTCCGGACGGCAAGACGCTGGTCTTCGATGTATTGGGGGATCTGTTCACGATGCCCGCCGCCGGCGGCAAGGCGCGCCAGATCAGCGAGGGGCTGGCCTTCGATTCCCAGCCGGTATTCTCTCCCGATGGGCAATGGATCGCCTTCGTCACCGACCGCAGCGGCGCCGAGAATATCTGGATCGCGCGGCCGGACGGCAAGCAGGCCCGGCAAATCACCAGCTTCAACGACGATACCGCCCTGGCCTCCCCGGTGTGGAGCGCGGACGGGCGATCGGTGTTCGCCAGCCGGTTCCGGCCCGACCTCAACAACTACGAATTCTGGCAATTCCCGCTTTCCGGGCCTGCAAGCCTGCTGGTTCCGGTAAAGCCCAAGGATGGCGCTCCGCGCCCGGCATGGCGCTCCACGCTGGGCGCCGCGGCCACGCCGGACGGCAAGGCCCTCTACTACGCGCGCCGCACCGATGGCCTGGAATTCGACATGCCGACGCGCTGGACCATCCTGCGCCGCGATCTCGCCACCGGCGCGGAAACCGACGCGATCGCCGGCACCGGCGCGCGTGGAACCAAGGAAGAGACGTTCTTCGCCCCGCTGGTCTCGCCCGATGGCCGCTGGCTCGCCTACGTCACCCGGCGCGAGGGCGGCAGCCGCCTGCGCCTGCGCGACCTGACCACCGGCGCGGACAAGGCATTGGGCGATACCGAGTTGGACGCCATGCAGGCATCGTCGTGGATGGGCATGGTGCCCTCGATGACATTCACGCCGGACAGCAAGGCCGTGATCCTCAGCCATGGCGGCCGCTTCGAACGGCGCGATATCGCCACGGGCCAGAGCACGCCGATCGACCGCGCAATAACGGCAAAAGTCGCTGTCGGCGCGTCCACCCGCTTCTCGATGCGGGAGGAGACCGGCAAGGTGGAGGCCAAGCTGGCGATGGGCCCCGCCCCCTCGCCCGACGGCAAGCAGGTGGCCTTCGCCGCACTCGACGGCCTGTGGGTGCAGGATCTGGGCGCGGCGGCGGCCCATCGCCTGCCGCTTGGAACCGGGGTGGAAGCCCCCGCCCAGCCGAACTGGTCACCGGATGGCAAGACGATCGTCTTCGTCACCTGGACCGAAAAGTCCGGCTCCGCGATCTGGACGGCGCCGGCCGACGGCAGCGGCCCCGCAACCCGCGTGGCGGCGATGCCCGCCTATTACCGCTTCCCCGCCTTCACGCCGGATGGCCAGACGATCCTTGTCCTGCGCTCCGCGCTTGAGGAGCGGCGGCAGACGAACTTCGAGTTCGGCCCGCTGCGCAAGGGCGAACTGGTCTCTCTGAACCGTGACGGCAGCAACTTGCGCGTGCTGGCTCAGGGCCGGCTCGGCGGCAAGCCGCACTTTGCGGCAAATGCGCCCGGCAGCGCATTCCTGCTGGACGACAGCGGCCTTGTCCGCGTCGATCTGGCCACGGGCAAGCTCGTCCCCGTGGCGCATGTCAGCGGCCCCGGCTGGTACTTTGCCGAGGGCAATGCCGATGCCGACGACCTGCGGATCAGCCCGGACGGCACGCAAGTCGCCGCCGCCATCGCCGATCGCGTCTACCTGATGCCAACGCCCACCGATCCCGCCAAGGAGATCGACGTGCTGGCCCCCGGCACCCCGGCGAAAGTGCTACCGGGACTGGGCGCGGACTGGTTCGAATGGAGCGGATCGGGCACGCTCGACACGGTGAACGGCACGCTGTTCTCTCGCCGCGCTGCCAACGATGGGCGCGAACTGGCAGCGATGCGGCTTGAGGCCACGGCCCCGCGCGCCATTCCGCAAGGCGCGCTGCTGCTACGCGGCGGCCGCGTGCTGACCATGGCGGACGGCGCCAAGGTGATCGAGGATGGCGATGTTCTCGTCATCGCCGACCGGATCGCCGCCGTCGGCCCGCGCGGCTCGTTCACAGTGCCCGAAGGCGCGCAAGTGCGCGACGTTTCCGGCAAGACGATCCTGCCCGGCTTCATCGACGATCACGATCATGTCGGCGAGATCCGCCGCAACAACCCCGCGGACGAGTTGTGGGGCCTGCGCGTGCGTCTGGCCTACGGCGTCACCACCAGCTTCGACCCCTCCACCCTGTCGCCCGACCATCTGGCCTATCAGGGGCTGGTCGACGCCGGCTATGTCCTTGGCCCGCGCCTGCGCTCCACGGGAACGGCGGTGTTCTCCAAGCAGCGGATCGCCTCCCTCGACGATGCACGGCGAGTGCTTTCGCGCTATTCGGACGGCTATCACACCCACAACCTGAAGGAATACCGCACCGGTAGCCGCGCCGTGCGCCAATGGGTGGCCATGGCCGCACGCGAACAACACCTGCTGCCAACGACCGAGGGCGCACTGTCGCTGAAGCTGGATCTGACCCAGATTCTGGACGGCTATGCCGGTAACGAACACGCCCTGCCCGCCCCGGTGCTGGGGGATGACGTGATCGCGCTGATGAAGGCGATGCGCACCAGCTATGTCACCACGCTGAGCATCACCAATTCAGGCTCACCGGCCACCGACTGGTTCGTGGCGCACGATGACCCCGTGGTGGACGCCAAGCTGCGCCACTTCTGGCCCGCACCGGCGATCCGCCAGAAAATCGCCATCGGGCGGGATTTCCACCCGCTGGAAGAAACGCGCTTCCCGCAGATCGCGCGCGATGCCGGCACGTATGCGCAGGCCGGTGGCCTGCTGGGCATGGGATCGCACGGCGAAGTGCCGGGCATCGGCTATCACTGGGAAATGGAAGCGCATCAGGTCGGCGGGATGAAGCCGATGGCGGTACTCCACGCGGCCACGGCAGGCGCGGCCGAGACGATCGGCCGGCTTGCCGATCTGGGCACGATCGAGCCTGGCAAGCTGGCCGACCTGGTGATCCTGGATGCAGACCCGCGCGACGATGTGCGCAAGGCGCGCGAGATCGCCTCCGTCATGCGGGGCGGCTTCCTCTACGACGGCGGCTCCCTGCAGGAACTGTGGCCAGTCGCGGGAGATGCGCCCAAGGCCTGGTTTGACGGCATGACCGACGAACAGTGGCTGCCGCTGACCGATCCCGCGCGTCCCGACGAGCCTGAGCATTGATCAATACCCGCGTTCCGGCGGTTCCATTGCGCGTTACAGGCTGACGGTAACGCGCAACCCTGCCACCAGGGCATCGTCCACGCCTGGCACCGCGCCCGGATCGATCACGTACTGAAGGTCCGGCTGCACGCTGAGCCATGACGTGATGGCACGGGCGGCGGTCAGTTCGATGGAGGTTTCGGCGCGAAGGGCTCCATTCGCGCGGCGGTAGTCGGCCGAGGTACGGGCATGGGCGACAGCCGCGCCGAACTGCCAGCCGTCGTCGAGCGTTAAAGTGGCGCCGGCGGACGCGAACTGCGAAAACATGTTCACCGCGCCGCTCGCCACGCCCAGTCGGCCGAACAGGTCCACCTTGCGCGTGTCGGTGGACAGCAGTTCCATCTCGCCGCGCAGATAAGCGCCGCGACTGGGCGCGGTACCGGCATGGTCGTGCCGCTCGAACTCTTCGGTGTAGCCCCAGGCGCCGCCGATCACCCGCAACTTGCCGTGCCGCCAATCCGCCTCGCCGATCGTGAAAGCGCCATCCCCGCCGCCGAGCTTGATCGCGGTGCGACGCGGATGATCGGGATCGCCCGGCACCCCGTCCAGCACCGCGAAACGCGCGGTCACTTCGTCCGACACTTTCGCCTGAACGCGCAGCGCAAGGCTGGTGACCGGAAAGATCGAAGGACCGTTCCGGCCGGACTGGCTGATGTCGGTGCCGATGCCATGGGCGCTGGAAATGAACAGCGCGCTGGTATCCAACGCATCGAATTCGGAATTGAGGTCGTAAAACCCCAGCTTCACCGATGCATCCGCGCCGAAGTCCTGCTCGATCCAGGCTTCGTAGAGCCGCAAGGCCTTCACGCCGGTCTCGATATTGCTGGCGACTTGCGCATCCCCGGTGAGCATGCTGAGCGAATGGCCGTTGTTGTACAGCCCATAGGCAAACAGGCGCGCACCGTGCCAGCCCATCGCTGCATCGAGATCGGCGCCTACCGTCACATCCAGATTATCGAGATAGCGCCAGCCGTCCTTGGCCCCGCCGGAATTGTGCCAGACGTCCGCCGTATAGGCCAAGCCAAAGTCGAGAATCTCCGCGCTCTGTTCCATGCGCCCCGCCTCGTTCTGGCGGCGCCCGACCTCACTGGTTGCGGGAGGGTCGGCGGCATTCGATTCGGCCGCGTATGCCGACGGCGCAAAGGCCATCAGCGCCGCCAAGGCTGAAACTCGGGGAATGGCCGCAGCTTTGCCACGCCTGCACACGCACATCATGCATGGGCGTTAGGGCAATCGGTGGACCTGAAAATCATCCAAGTAGATACTAATGCATGGTCCAATCATAAGAACCATGGCAGCACCCCATCAGCCCCCTTCGCGCGGATAGACGCCTTCCAGCACGCGATCGAAATGGTTGCGCACTTGCGCGTTGCACGAGCAGGCCTTGTCGCTCAGCCCGGCACGATCGAGCACGGTAATGCCCCCCCGCCTGGTGCGCAGCAGGCCGTCGCGCTTGAAGCGCTGGAGCACGCGGCTGGCATAGCTGCGGCCGATACCCATCATCGAGGCGAGTTGTTCCTGCGTCATCGTCACATCGTCGCACCCGATGCGATCGACCGCCGCACCCAGCCAGCGCGCGGCACGCTGTTCGATGGTATGTACCGCATTGCACGCGATCGACTGGAAAACCTGGGCCATCACGCAATCGGCATAGCGGGCGAACAGGTTGGCGATGGCGGGCGACCGGTCCTTGATCTCTTCCAGTTGCCGGGTCGGAATGCGCCAGAAGCGCCCGGCGTGGAGCACCCCGGACCGGGCGTAGGCCGGCAGGTGGCCCATGCTCACCACGCCGCCCAGTGCACCTTCGCGGCCGACCAGGATGGTTTCCACCTCGATCCCGCTATCCAGTTCCACGAAATAGGAGCAGACCGCCGCTCCGCGTGGGAGGTAGCAATATTCCACCTGATCACCGGGTCGGTAGATCACTTCTCCCGCCGCCAACCTGATGTCGACCAGATGCGGATCCAGCAGTCCCCGGTCGGCAGGTCGAAGCGCCCGAAGTAGATCGCTGTCTTCCTGAACGATCTGTACGTCCATTCGTGAAAATCCCGAAAACTCGCGTGCTTACCGCTCGCTTTTGCCACAGTCGCCGGCCGGACCGCCGGCCCTCCTTGACCTGACAACCCGGCAAATCGGATGCGGTTCCGTTCACATGTGAACAGACGGGTCCACTTCGGATCGCTAAGACCCTATTTCGCCGCAACAGGCGATCCGTTGCATCGATCGATGTGTTCCCCGGGAACACTGCGGCGTGGGGAGAGTTGACAGGCGCTGGAGGGGCGGTGTCTGGGAATGGCCGAAACGCTCCGATATCGTTTTGAGAATTCGAGCTTTCCGCCCAGAACGAGTTGCCGATGCGAACCGAGGACAAGATGACCCGACACGCCATTTTCACGATGCCGGCGCGCGACGACGCCCGGCCGCACGGCAGAACCCGCGTTGATGGCTGACGCCGGTGACATGGCCACCAGCCTGGTCAGCCTGGATACCTGCGCGATGGAGCCGATCCATGTGATCGGCCGCATCCAGAGTTTTGGCTGGCTCGTGTCGTTTTCCAGCGACTGGATCGTCAATCACGTCTCGCTCAACTGTGCCGACCTGTTCGGGCAGGAACCCCATGCGATGATCGGGATGCCCGCCATCCAATTCCTGTCGCCCAGCGCGATGCATGACGTGCGCTCCCGCGTGCAGGTCCTGGGTGGTGGCGGCGGTGTCGAACGCGTGTTCGAGGTCGATCTTGTCGGTGACGGTCGGCTGTTCGACCTGGCGCTCCACGCTTCCGGGCGGTCCTACGTGCTGGAGATCGAACCGCGCGAGGCGGGACGGCGGCGCGATTTCGTCAGCTATGTGCGGCCGATGATAGAGCGGCTGCGCGAAGCCCCCTCGCTGGAAAAGCTCTGCGCCAGCGCGGCGCGGCACTTGCGCGCGCTGACCGGGTTCGACCGGGTGATGATCTACCGTTTCGAGGCCGATGGCGCGGGCGAAGTGATCGCCGAAAGCCTGAACGGCATGGTGGACAGCTTCAAGGGCCTGCACTTTCCCGCGTCGGACATTCCCGCCCAGGCGCGCCGGCTCTATTCGCGCAACCTGCTGCGCATCATTTCGGATATCGACGATCCCACCGTGCCGATCTATCCGGCCACCGGGCCCAGCGGCGATCCGCTGGACCTGTCGATGTCCGGCCTGCGCGCGGTTTCGCCGATCCATGTCGAATACTTGCGCAACATGGGCGTGAAGGCCTCCATGTCGGTGTCGATCATGCGCCGGGGCAAGCTGTGGGGGCTGATGGCCTGCCACCACTATGCCCCGCTCACGCTGTCCTACTCCGCACGGACCGCCAGCGAGTTGTTCGGCGAATTCTTCGCCTACCTGCTGGAACAGAAGGAAACCGACTTCACGCTGGCCCGCCGCTCCGCCTCCGTGCGCCTGCATGACGAGATCATGGCCCGCGTGGCCGGCGGCGGATCGCTGCTGGAAGCGTTCGAGGATTTTGGCGAGGCGATCGGCCGGGTCATCCCGTTCGATGGCGTGATCGGCTGGGTGGACGGGCGCTTCGTTTCGCGCGGCGCCACTCCGGACGAGGAACAGTTCCGGCAACTGGCGCGGTTTCTCAACACCGCAGGGGCCAGCACCGTCTGGTCAACCGACACGATCACCCGCGTGTTCGAACCCGCCGAGGAATGGGCGGACAAGGCCGCCGGCCTGCTGGCCCTGCCGGTCAGCCGCTCGCCGCGCGACTACATCGTGCTGTTCCGACGGGAGCAGCTGCGCGAGGTGAACTGGGCAGGCAACCCTGAAAAGTCCATCGAACTCGGCCCCAACGGCCCGCGCCTGACGCCGCGCAAGAGTTTCGAAATCTGGAAGGAAGAGCGCCGCGGCCAGTCCCGCCAATGGAGCGAGGACGAGATTCAGGCCGCCGAATCGCTGCGCGTCACTTTGCTGGAAGTGGTTCTGCGCCTGGCCGATGCCGCCCATGCGGAGCGCGAACAGGCCAATCGCCAGCAGGACATGCTGATCGCCGAGCTAAACCATCGCGTGCGCAACATCCTCAACCTCATTCGCGGGTTGGTGACGCAGAGTCGCGAAGGCGCGCACTCCATCGACGAATTTGCCGACATCGTCGGCAGCCGCATCCACGCCCTTGCCCGCGCGCACGATCAGGTTACGCAAAAGGACTGGACGCCGTCCTCGCTCTACGAACTGATCCGGACCGAGGCGGCGGCCTATGCCGGGCCCGATACCGGCAGCAGCGTGGACCGGGTGGTGATCGACGGCCCCGATGCGCTGATCGCGCCGGGCGCATTCACCACGCTGGCCTTGGTATTTCACGAACTGACCACCAATTCGGTGAAATACGGCGCGCTTTCCGTGCCGCGCGGCACGGTGGCGGTAACGCTTGGTCGGGATGAGAGCGGCGCGCTGGAAATCGACTGGTGCGAAGTGGACGGCCCACTCGTATCCCCGCCAACGCGGCGAGGATTCGGATCGACGATCATCGAGCGCACGATCCCGCACGAACTATCCGGATCCGCCACGGTGGAATTTCCGGAAACGGGGCTGCGCGCACGGTTCCAGCTTCCCGCCGAACATATCGCCGCCTTCGGAGCCCCAACCGCTGCGACCGGGCGCCCACGCCCGGAAACCGCGCAAACAATCGAATTCGACACCGCCGTACACAACGGCGCCGCGCTGGTGGTGGAAGACAATGTGATCATCGCCATGGAGGCGGAAGACGCCCTGCGCGAACTGGGCTTCGACGATTGCCGCATCGCCGGCACCGTGGCCGACGCGCTGGCCATGGTGGAGACCGGAGAGATTTCCTTCGCGATGCTTGACGTCAATCTGGGCAAGCATACCAGCGAAGACGTCGCCCATGCCCTCCGCGACCGAAAGACGCCCTTCATCTTCGCCAGCGGCTATGGCGAACGATCGGTGCTGGCGGAAGCCTTTGCCGATGTGCCCGTCGTGACCAAGCCTTACGGCCTGCGCGATATCAAGACGGCGCTTGCCCAACTGGCAGAAAGATAGCCGCTTTCAGGACTATCCCCAAGTTGCCGCTGGCGGCGACGCTTCAAGAAAGGCGATCAGCCCGCGCTCCTCACGCGTGAGCCATTGGGTGCGGCGGGGCAACCGCGCCGGCAGTTCGGGCACCGGATCGGCCTTGCGAACGAAGGCGATCAAGGCCGGGTGGACGTAGGACTTGCGCGCGATGGCGGGCGTGTTGCCCAGCCGCTCGGCCACCTCCTCCAGCATCGTCTTCAGGCTCGATCCCGGTTGCTCCCATAGGCGCGCGAAACCGATTGTGCTGGCTGCGAACGTGCGGAAATCCTTGGCGGAGAATTCCTCCCCCATCGTTTCGTGCAGGTAGGCGTTCACGTCCTGCGATCCCACCGGGGCCGCGCAGCCTTCATCGTCCAGATACTGGAACAAGTGCTGCCCCGGCAGATCCTGCATCCGCCGCACGCAGGAAACCAGCGCGCGGTCCGAACTGATCACTTCACGCAGCTTGCCGTGCTTGCCACGAAAGCGCAGGTGCAGCTTGCGCCCCTGGAGCTTGGCGTGGCGGTTCCGCAACGTGGTCGCGCCAAAACTCTTGTTGGCGGCGGCGTAGCGCTCGTTGCCGATACGGATCGCCTCGGCATCCAGCAGCGCCACGATCGAGGCGACGGCGCGGTCACGACAAAGCCCACTCCCCGCCAGATCTCGGGCAACGCGTTCGCGCAGCGCCGGCAGAGCATGGCCGAAGGGCGCGCAGCGATCGAACTTGCGCGCGTCACGCCCAGCGCGCCACTCCGGGTGATAGCGATACTGCTTGCGCCCGCGTGCGTCGAACCCGGTCGCAAGCAGATGAACCTCTGCCAATGGGGAAAACCAGCAATCGACATAAGCAGGCGGCAGGGCGATCCGGTTCAGGCGGTCGATCTCATCCCGATCGGTGATCCGCGTGCCATCGGGGCCGTGATAGGCCCACTTGCCCGCACGCGTGCGACTGCGAGTAATTCCGGGCCCATCGGGGTCGGCAAAGCGGAGGCGCGGCATCGGCGTGATCGTGCTTTCTCATCGGCTGCCCGATGCAAACGCACCAATCGTCGCGAGGTTGTCGGCACCCGGAAACCTTGCGTCCGGCCCACCCGTTTCTCCGCGACAAGGAACATGATCGAAAGGACAGGACAGATGGCCGATGCCCGCATCTTCAAGGTTCTGAAGCAGGATCACGATCGCCAGCGCGAGATGCTGGAACAGTTGGGCGAAACCCATGGCGACAGCCCGGAACGGCGCGCCCTGTTCGAAGCGTTGCGGCGTGAATTGCAGGCCCACGCGGCGGCCGAGGAAGAGACGCTCTATGCAACGATGCTGGCCAAGCCGGACTTGCGCGACGATGCGCGCCACTCGGTTTCCGAGCATAAGGAAATCGACGATTTCCTGGGCGAACTGTTCCAAACCGAAATGAGTTCGCCCGCATGGCTGGCGAAGTTCAAGGAGATGCGCCACCGCTACCTCCATCACATCGATGAGGAGGAGGACGAGATGTTCCCCACCGCAGCCAAGGCGCTTTCGGCGGAGGATGAGCGTAGGATGGCCACCCGGTTCGAAACGCGAAAGCCACGCGAACTGGAAGCCACCATTACCGAACTTCCTGGCGACGCACGCGAATAAGGAAAGAACGAAGGCATGAACCGCAGTATTTTGTGCTGACTTTCCGCACTGGAATCGCAGGCTGTTTACATGACCTTTTCTTCGCGGGCCGCCAATCTCCGGGAACGCCCCTAGTCTTCGCGACGTTTGATTGATGACCGAGAGGAGACTGTCATGGACCCCAATGTGCGCGAGACATTCTGGAAAGCTTTTGCGATCAGTCCGGTGGCGATGATCCGGCTGGAAAATTCGCCGGGACATGCCGAACCGATGACGGCGCTGCTGGACCAGGAGGCCCATCACGCCGTCTGGTTCGTGTGTCGGCGCGACAACCGCATCGGCAAGGGCGGGCGGGCCATGGCGCAGGTCGTTACCCTGGGTCACGAAGTCTTCGCCTGCGTGGCAGGCACACTGGTCCCGGAAACCGACCCTGCCGCACGCGACAAGCACTGGAACAAGGCCGTGGAAAGCTGGTTTCCGGGCGGCAGGGATGATCCCACCGTGATCATGCTGCGATTCGAGGTGGACGATGCCGAAGTCTGGACCATGGATGTGGGCCTGAAGGGCCTGTTCCGACTGGCAACTGGCGGCACGATCGACCCGGCCCGCGTGGGCGAGCACGAGACCGGCGTGGTCTGACCGGCCTTCACCGCCGCGGCTTCCATTTCAGATAGCTGAAACGGCCCGTTGCCTGATACTGTCCCGCTGGCGGGAACGATGGATCGGGCGGCGGGCCGTTTCGCTTATTTCTAGAGCGTCTTCCAATCAGGTGGAATCACCTGATGACTCGGAAACGCAGCAAACCAAAATCTTAGAGTAACGATTTCGACTGCTTCAGCACCATGTCGCACGCCTTCTGGCGAACCTGCTTGGGCGCCTTGTCGAGCGAGAAGGTCTTGCCGTCACCGCCGATGATATTGCCCGCGGCACCGGACGTATAACTGGGGCTGGTCTGTTCCACGTCCGGCTTCTTTGTCAGCGCGGAATAAACCGAATTTCCCTGCACCTGATCCACCAGCTTGTTCTTGGCGCAATAGGACAGGACGCCGGCGGCATTGCTGCCCCCGATCGACGAAACATCTGGCAAGGCAGAAGACATTCCAGGAATTTGAGCGGAAATCTGGGTTGCGGTCCCTATGGCCATCAAGGCGGCAAAGGAAACCGGGATAAGCGCGATGGCGCGATGGGTCTTGAACGGCTTCATGGGCAACTCCCTGTCACGGAAGTGGAAACGCCCCCCACAATCTTCTGATAGCATGGCGCCTACGGGCCAAGGCAACCGTTTTCGCTGCGCTCAGGCCCGCTGCTGCAACGGTTCCAGTTCGCGGGGCCGGTCACTTTCAGGACACCCTGCCAGCGCATAGGCGACCGCATTCAGGATCGCCTCGCGCGAGAATGGTTTCTGCACCACGCCCACCGCAGTGGGCGCTGGGCTGTCGATCTGGCCGGGGTTGGCAGTGACGTAGATCACCCGGGAGCCGAACTTTACCGCAATCTCCCGCGCGATCGCCGGGCCGGTAAGCCCGTCGCGCAAGTTGAGATCGACCAGCGCGACATCCGGGGCCTCCCCCAGCGATGCGACCGAAGCCGCATCGGGATAAGTCCCCAGAACATCGTGCCCGCCATCGGCAAGGATGTCTTCCAATTGCAGCGCAACCAGGAATTCATCCTCCACGATGAGAACTTTTGCTGCCCTTGCGGCCTCCAACGGAGTTCCCCCTGCAATCATCTGGCCCAAGACACGGTAATCCTTGTCAGGCGGCGAGTTCGGCATCCTCGTCGGCGTTGGCGATCCTGACCAGCTCTTCGAAGAAGGCATCGATGGCCTCTCCGGTCAAGACGAAATTGTGGCGGAAATCCGGGAGCTGTCCAGATTCGAGAACTTTTGCCAGCATCGCGCGGGCGCGGCAGATGCGGCTCTTCACGGTACCCAGCGCAATGCCGCAGATCCGCGCAATTTCCTCATAGGAAAGATTGCCGGCGGCGACGAGGATCAGCGCCTCGCGATAGGTTTCGGGAATGGTGGTCAGCGCGCGCAGCACATCGGCCAGTTCGACACTGCTTTCCTGGCTGGCTTCGGCGCAGAGAATGCGCTCGGCCGCCACTTCGTCGTAATCGCCGTGGAAGCGTGCGCGGCGTGCCTCGCTATAGAAATGGTTGCGCAGGATCGTGAACGTCCACGCCTTGAAATTGGTGCCGGCGGCATAGCGATCGCGCGCCGCCCAGGCGCGCAGCATCGTTTCCTGTGCCAGATCGTCCGCACGATCGCGGCAACCACACAGCCCGCGCGCAAAGGCGCGCAGATGCGGCGCCACTTCCGCCAGTGCCCGCTTGAAATCGCGGTCGTCGAGACGCGCCACGGGGGCCTGTGCGGCGCCGTGCGCCTGCGATTCCTTCGTTGCCCCTGCTGCCTCTGCCTCGATCGTTCCAGCCATCGCGATACCCTCCATATTATTCGCCCGCTTTGGGATCAGTGACGGGGTAACGCAGCCAACTTGCGGAAAGTTCCCGAAAAGCTGCAACTACAAGCCACCCTGTCGCACAAGAAGCCCGGCCCGGCGCAACGGCCCGCCGCCCTTGACTGAGGCAACCGAACGAAGCCGCTACGCGAAAAATACACATAGGCCGGGAACAAGCATGGCGCTGAACGATTGAGGCCTCCGTTCACTTCTTTCGGTGAACGGAGGCCTTCGGGATCGGATCACCACCGGTTTGCGGGGGGTGGGGGAGCCAGTGGTGATGTCGATGGAACGCGCGAGTACTTCGTTGGTTCCCGGCGTGGCGTGGCTGCGCGAAAAAATTTTGCTGTTGCCCTACCCTCCCGCCATTGCCAGACACTGGCACGTGGTCGGGGTGGGAAAACCGGTTTCGCCGGGAAGAATACAACGGGAACTCTTGTTCCAGGAGCCGAGGAATTTCGATGTCCGTCTCTGACCAGATCGCAGCCCAACTGCCTTACCTGCGGCGCTACGCCCGCGCGTTGACCGGTTCGCAGCATTCCGGCGACACCTATGTCCGCGCCACGCTGGAAGCCGCGCTGGCCGATCGCGCGTTGCGTGAGGAGATCGCCCAAAGCCGCGCCGCGCTCTACGCCGGCTTTACCCGCATCTGGGCGACCGGCCATGTCGAGGATCCCGCCCCGCTGCTTTCCGCCGATGCGGATGGCCCCGAACAGGTGGCGCAGACGCGGCTCGCCCGCGTTGCCCCCACGCATCGGCAAGCCTTGCTGCTGACCACCGTGGAAGAATTCTCACGCGAAGAGACCGCCGCGATCCTGGGCGTCACGCCGGAGGATGTGGACGCGCTGGTCATGCAAGCCGTGATCGAGATCGAAAGCGAAAGCGCGACCGACGTGCTGATCATCGAGGATGAGCCGCTGATCTCCATGCAGTTGGAAGGCCTGGTGACCGAACTGGGCCACAACGTCGTCGGCACCGCCGCCACGCATTCCCAGGCGCTGCAGATTTTCGAGCGCAGCCCGGCCGGGCTGGTGCTGGCCGACATCCAACTGGCCGACGGCAGTTCGGGCATCGATGCCGTGGAAGACCTGCTGCGCTTCGGCGATGTACCGGTGATCTTCATCACCGCCTATCCGGAACGCCTGCTGACCGGCGAGCGGCCGGAGCCGACCTACCTGGTCACCAAGCCGTTCCAGGAAGCGACCGTGCGCGCGGCGATCAGCCAGGCACTGTTCTTCGCCCCGGGCCGCACGCTCGACTGAGCCCGGCCCGGAAAGCGCAATCGTTCAATAACGGGTAGCGTTCAGTAAAGGGCGGGCCGTTCGCCCGCGTCGATCGGCGGCAGTACCCTGCCGAACCGGTCACGCGGGGCCTGCGCCTCGAAATCGAGTTCGGGTGGATTGAAACCAAGGTGGCGGACCACAGCTTCGTGCAGCGGCGTGTCGAAACGCACGCCGGCACAGCCGTCATGCGCCCAGACTACCAGCCCGGCAGAACGCTGGATGCCGCCGAACGACACCTCCACAGCGTCCCCCACCACCATCGGCAACTGCGCGACATCCAGCATGCCGCCACCGACCGAGAGGTTGTAGAGAAACACGCTGCCGATCCGCTCCCCCACGCGGCATTCGACCTTCTTTTCCACGATATGCCGGTTCCAGGCACGCGAATCCATGACTTACCCCCCGAAGAACTCGTTCGGGCAGGATTACAGGGCATTCACTTAAATAAGGGTGAAATAATACGAAAGAACGACCCCCGCATAAGCGCATAGCATTGCGCACAAGGGCGCAGCGGGTCTGCTGCGGATCGCTATCTACGCTCGCTCCGCAATGCGAATTCGCGGCTGGATCGTACCGGCACTTTCAAGCGGCATTCCACGCCGGTGGGCAGGAATGCCAATTCCACTTCCGCCTTCAACTCGTGCGCCACGATCTTCTCGATCAGGTCGCGCCCGAAACCACGCTTGGCCGGCGCACGGACCACCGGCCCACCCTCCTCGCGCCAATGGACGACGGCCAGTTCGGGCGACACGATCGACCAGCGCACGTGAATGCGCCCCTCGGCCCGGGTGAGCGCGCCGTACTTGGCGGCATTGGTGGCCAATTCGTGGATCGCCAGCCCCAGCGACATCGCATCGTTGGGCGCCAGCTTGATGTCCGGCCCGGACATTTCGACATGCCGTTCGCTGCCTTCCATGTAGGGAGCCAGTTCGGAGCGCACGACATCGCCTAGCGCCGCGTGGCGCCAGTCCGATTGCGAAAGCAGGTCGTGCGTGGCCGACAGGGCGCGAATGCGGGCCGTCAGGCTGTCGGTGAAATCGTCGATATCGGTCGCACGGCGGCGCGTCAGCGCCGCGATCGACAGCACGTTCGCCAGCGTGTTCTTGACGCGGTGGTTCAGTTCGCGCGTCAACGAATTGCGGATCGCCGCCTGCCCCTGCAGCCATTCCAGCACCCGCCGATCTTCGGCCGCACGGCGCGTGATGAAGCGCCCGATCGCCATGACCATCAGCGAGGTGAGTGCGCCGAAGAACAATGTGATGCGCGATGCCGTGGACAGCAGCCCCACCTTGCGATCGCTGATCGCCACGACCCAGACGTGGCTGCCCACGTCGATGCGGCGTTCCATGGTCGGCCCGGTCAGCCCATCGGCCTGCCGTTCCGCCAGCAGGTTTTCCGGGGCGACCGAACCGTCGTAAACCGCAACGTCGATCTGGTCGTTGCGATAGAGTTCGGATGCCGATGCCAGGAACTGCTCGGCGCGAAACGGGCTGAATACGAAGCCCTTGACCTGCCGATGGCCGCTGCCGCCGACGACGATCGGCATGTAGATCAAAAAGCCCGCCGTGCCCGGCTTCTGGATGTCCTGCACCAGTTGGACCTTGCCGGATGCGACCGGCTTGCCCAGCGCCATTGCCCGTTCCATCGCCGCCCGGCGGGTGGGATCGGAAAACATGTCATAGGCCGTGGCCATCCGGTTGACGGGATCCTGCGGCTCAAGATAGACGATCGGCGTCGCATATTCCTGCCGCACGCCGGGGCGCGGGTGGACCAGCCAATCGGGGTCGCGGCTTCCCTGTATGGCCACTTCCAGTTCCGAAAGATGATCCACCGGAACCAGCGGCGCCCAGCCCATGCCCAGCGAGCCATAGAGATTGCCCTTCCCCTGCAGATCCTCTGCAAAGGCGCGGAACTGATCCTCGCTGACGTCCTGCTGGCTGGCGAACAGTGCGCCACCCGCCCGCAATAGGGCGATGTTCTCGGTCACGCGCCGTTCCAGCGCGGAGGCGATCTCGGTAAGGTTGCGGTCCAGTTCCACGCGGCGGGTCTGACGGTCGGCCCGTTCGATCGCCATGACGGACACCGCCGTCGTGATCGAGGCGATCACGAAAAGCAGGAAGGGCCAGCCACGCGGGTACTTGTGGAACCACGCCTGCTTCTGGACCCTGTCCAGCAGAGCCTGGTCAATCACCCGGAAATCCCCGCAGCTTCAAAATCCGGTTCCCCGATAGGCAAGCGCCGCCGAAACGACAATGTGAAACAAGCCTGCGGGACAAAAGGCGGCTGTCCGGGGCACATCTGGCAAGTCATCGCATGTCAGGGAACCATGAGCGAGGCGGTTTGTTCCAGCCAAAACGATGCTTGGCCTTCATGATCCTTCACGGCGTCCGGATTTTCGGAATGCGATCGCTCCGCCCCGGTCGGTTGCGGCCGTTGGGATGCCGTCCCGGTCCCGGCCTGCATCCTCCAGTCGCCGTGCGTGACCCAACGTCATGGCCGGCAACTTCTATCCCGGCAGGCGGGAAAGCGGTCTTGACCGCATGGCCGCTCTGCACGCAAGTGCGCAGTTCGAAAGGGAGTTCGCATTGAATCAGCCTCCAGACCAAGGCGAGCCGGACAAGCCCGGAATGCCCCCGGAAACCAACGCTGGCGCGCACCGCGTCGTCGGCCTGGACGCGGGCATCGAGGGCAATGTCCGGGGCATTGCCGGGCAGGCCGGCACCGGGCAAGGCGCGCCCGGGCCGGGTGAGCCGGGCTGGGCCAAAGGGCTGAGGAAGCTGTACAACTCCGTGGTCGACGAACCGCTTCCGGACAGCTTCAGGGACCTTCTCAAGAAGCTGGACGGAAGCGACGATGACTGATCGTCTCCGCGTTTCCCCGGCGGAAGCAGCCTTCCGCGCCGAATTGCTGGGCGTGCTGCCGCACTTGCGCGCGTTTGCCCGCGGCCTTTCCGGCCGGCCGGACTTTGCCGACGATCTGGTGCAGGAAGCGCTGATCAAGGCCTGGACCGCGCGCGAACGTTATACCCCCGGCACCAACATGCGCGCGTGGACTTTCGCCATCCTACGCAATCATTACCTGTCCGAACTGCGCAAGAGCCGCCGTCAGACCGATCTGGACGAGGGCACGGCCGAACGCCTGCTGGTGATGGAGGCCGATCAGGAAAGCCCCCTGCACCTTGGCGACATGGAAACCGCACTGCAGAAGCTGGCGCCGGAACGGCGCGAAGCGGTGCTGCTGGTGGGTGCGTCCGGCTTCAGTTACGAGGAGGCGGCGGAGATCGCCGGCTGCCCGATCGGCACGATGAAAAGCCGCGTCGCCCGCGCCCGCGGCGATCTTGCGCGCCTGCTGGACGGCGACCCCGAACAGGCCGGCACGAAAACCCGCCGGCCGGGGTAACGCACGCCCGTCGGGCACTCGGCCGACCGAACTGCCGCACCAGGGCATTTGAGGCCACCCGCAACGCTTGCCCGCCCACCCCAACCCACACCTTGGATGATAGGGTCGGGAGCGGGCCGGTGCCTTCACAAGAACGGTGCCTAAGCGATCAGCCCTTGGCTTGCTGGATGGTGAAGTCCGCCATCGAGGCCCAGTCGCGCGCCGCATAGCCGCCTTCGACCGTCGCGCCCATCTGCATATGCACGGCATCGAGCATCGGCAGATGGCCCTGCGTGCCCGGCGCCGTCTCGGCGGCGAGTTCCTTGGCGAGGCGCAAGTCCTTGAGGCCCAGGGTCGCCTTGAAGCCAGGCTCGTACTTGCCCTCTGCAATGATGCCCGAATAGTTCTGGTAGACGCGGCCGCCGAACAGCGTGCCGGTCAGAAGCTCGAACAGCGCCTCACGCTCCACACCCAGCCCTTCGGTCAGCACGACGGCCTCAGCCAAGCCTTCGATGGCCATGGTCATCAGCATGTTGCAGGCGATCTTGGCGGCATTGGCGCGCGGTGCTTCCTCGCCCATGTCCCACACTTTGCCGGCAATCGCCGCGAAGACGGGGTCGAGCCCGGCGCGAAGGGCGGAAGGTCCCGCCAGGATCACATTGAGCTGCCCTGCCGCTGCCACGTCCGGCCGGCCGAGAACCGGGGCCGACAGGTAGCCCACGCCCGCCGCCTGGTGCCGGTCCACCAGTTCGCGCGCGAACGCGACCGAAATGGTGGAGCAGACGAGGTGGACCACACCCTTCGGCGCCCCGTCCAGCACCGCGCTGTCGAGCAGCACGTCGCGGATCACGCCGTCTTCCGACAGCATCGTCAACACCACGTCGCTGGCGAAAGCTTCCGCCGGAGTGGCGACCATGTCCACCCCTTCTACCGTGCCGCCCGAACGGTTCCACGCCCGCACGCGATGCCCGGCCTTCGCCAGATTGCGCGCCATCGCGCTGCCCATCGCGCCCAGCCCGATGAATCCGATATCCATGAGAATTGTCCTCTTGAGGGGAAATAGAAAAGGGGCCGGACCACCTGTGGTGGCCCGACCCCTTCAAAAACCTGCGACGAGGCTTTCCGGCTTACGCCGGGTAGGTCCAGGCCGTGCCACGGTCGAAGTTTTCGCCCGCGAAGTCCCAGTTGATCAGGTTCTCGAGCACTGCCTTCACATAGGCCGGGCGCTTGTTCATCTGGTCGATGTAGTAGGCGTGCTCCCACACGTCGATGGTGAGCAGCGGGTTCACGTCGGTGGTGATCGGGCAGCCAGCGTCATGGGTCGAGATGACCTTGAGCGTGCCACCATCGACGACCAGCCAGGCCCAGCCCGAAGCGAAGTGGTTCACCGCTTCGTTCGACAGCGCTTCCAGCAGTGCGTCGAGCGAGCCGAAGTCCTTTTCGATGGCGGCAGCCAGCGCGCCGCTCGGCGCGGTCTTGCTGGGGCTCATCGAGTGCCAGTAGAAACCGTGATTCCAGGTCTGCGCGGCGTTGTTGAACAGCGGGCCCGAAGCCGACTTGGTGATTTCGTCAACCGACTTGTCGGCGTTGGGCGTGCCTTCGATGGCGGCGTTCAGCTTGTCGACATAGGCTTTGTGGTGGGCGCCGTGGTGGATTTCCAGCGTCTTGGCCGAGACGTGCGGTTCGAGTGCGTCCTGCGCATAGGGCAGCGGCATCAGGGAAATGGTCATGGCTATCTTCCTGTTTCGGTTATCGAGAACGTGGTTTCAGATCATCTGGCCGTCCCCCGTGCTCCGAAGAACCGGCGGTGGACGCATCGAACGGGTCGCGGGCTATGTCTGTCTTATTGCCCGACAATTCAAGCACGGATTGCCGACAAAACGCAGGCACCCCGTAACGGACCTGCCGCAGTGCGAATGCAACAAAGGATGGCGGCATGGCCGCCATCCTTTCCGTTGTCCAGTAGGCCCGCCGTTTCCTTGGGAAACCCGGTGCCCTGCGCGATCGCAACCGGCTTATTGCGGATGCTGCGCAACCTCGTTGTCCGCCTTCTTTTCCAGCGCATCGGACTTGGCCTCGCCCGCCTTTTTCACGGCATCGGCCTTCGCGTCCATGGCATCGGCGGCGGAACCGGTCATCTGATCGGCCTCGTCATGCATGGCGTCGGCCGCATTGTCGGAAGACTGTTCGACCGCATCGGCCTGCTTTTCCGTCGCGTCGTCCGCCTTGTTGTTGCAGGCGGCAAGGCCCAGCGATGCGGCGGCAAGCACCGTGATGGCGGCGGTGGTCTTATGGATCGGTTTCATAGGCTTGGCATCCTTTCCCTGCTTTTCATTTGGCTCAGCTACTGCTCCGGAGAGGATTCGCTCCAGGGAGCCGGATCCTCTCCGGTCACCGTTGGGCTCAGCGGATTGAGCCGCGGCGGAAGAGGTTGACGATCGCCAGCAGGATTACCGCACCCAGGAACGAGGCGAACAGCGACATGATGTCGAACGCGCCGCTGGTAATCGGTGCACCACCGATCAGCGGAGTAACCAGTACGCCCGCGATCAGTGCTCCCACGACACCGACAACGATGTTGAGAAAAAGCCCTTGCTGCGCATCGGTGCGCATCACGATCGAAGCGAGCCAGCCGATAACGCCGCCGACCACCAGAATGAGAAGAAGAGTCATTGTTGCATCCTCCGTAATGGGTCGTAGTGATCAGCATAACGGGCTGGCAGGGCGGCGGTTCCTGCTTCACAGCAACAATTCGTCGTGATCGAACCGACTTGAACCAGTGGCAAACCCGGCGAAACCAATTGGGCGCGCAACTTGTTCCATGGGGCATGAGGCAACCCGTAGACAGATCGCACAATGCTCCCGCGGCCCTGGCATCGGCGATCGTGGTCGCCGCCGGGTTCCTGGGCCTGTTGCACGGCTTGGACCTTCGCTTGCCCGTCGCCGGGCCACGATCGGCGCTGGTGGCAGTGGTGACCGAGCCTGAACCGCCACCCCCACCGCCACCGCTGCCTCCTCCAGCCCGCGAGGCTCCACAAACGGTGCACCAGGCAGCGTCGGCCGCTCCGGCGCCACAAGGCAGCAGGGGCGCGCCGATCGTCGCGCCACCGGTTACGCTGGCGCTAGCCCCACCGCCGCCGATCACGACCGCTCCGGCAGCCGGGAATGGCGGCGCCGCATCAAGCGGGGCCGGAACCGGAGCCGGCGGCAGCGGAACGGGTAGCGGGGGCGGCGGCTCAGGCGGAAGCGGCGCTGGCGGCAATCCCAATGCGTCCGTTGCCGCCCTGCCGCGACAGGTCGCCGGCAGGATGCTCTATTCGGACTTGCCGGAAGACTTGCGAAAGGCGCGCGCCGGTGGAGAAGTCACCGTGCGTTACCGCATCGGCACCGACGGGCTGGTCAGCGGCTGCACCGTGATCGCCTCCAGCGGCAGGCCCGATCTGGACGCGGCCACTTGCGACCACATTTCCCGCCGTTTCCGCTTTCGCCCCGCGCGCGATGCGGCAGGAAATCCCGTCCCCTTCATCATGACAGAGACGCAAGGATGGAATAACTTCGCGCAATAATCTGATTGAATGATCGTGACCTTGGCCGACCCAGACGCTAATGACCCCTGCACGAATAATCGCGAAGGAGAGGAATTCCATGCCGACTGTCGACCACACCCATGCGCCCGCATTGCGCTCCTGGGTCGAAAGCGCCAACGGCCATCGCGATTTTCCCATCCAGAACCTGCCTTTGGGCGTGTTCTCACGCCCGGGCGAAAGCGCGCGTGGCGGCATTGCCATCGGCGATCGGATCCTCGACCTGGCCGCGCTGGCGCAATCGAGTCTGCTTCAGGGCGAGGCGCTTGCCGCCGCCCATGCGGCATCGGATGACAGCCTCAACACCCTGATGGCGATGGGGTCCGGCCCGCGCACGGCGCTGCGCCATCGGGTTTCGGCGCTGCTGTCGGACGGCGCGGGCGAGCGTGACGCGGTCGAACCGCTGCTCGTGCCCATGGCCGAAGCCGTGCTGCATCTGCCCGCCCGGATCGGCGATTACACGGATTTCTACGTGGGCATCCATCACGCCACCAACATCGGCACGCTGTTCCGGCCCGACAATCCGCTGCTACCCAACTACAAGCACGTGCCCATCGGCTATCACGGCCGCGCCTCCACCGTGCGTCCCAGCGGCGCGCCAGTGATCCGCCCACAGGGCCAGACCAAGGCCCCCGATGCCGACTCCCCCTCGTTCGGCCCGATCAAACGGCTGGACTATGAGTTGGAAGTGGGAGTGTGGATGGGCACCGGCAACGAGCTAGGCCAGCCGATCCCCATCGCGCAGGCGCTGGACCACGTGGCCGGCCTCACCCTGCTCAACGACTGGTCCGCCCGCGATGTGCAGGCATGGGAATACCAGCCGCTCGGCCCGTTCCTGTCCAAGAGCTTCCTCACCACCGTGTCGCCCTGGCTGGTGACGATGGAAGCGCTCGCCCCGTTCCGCGCCGCGCAACCATCGCGCCCTGACGGCGATCCCAAACCCCTGCCCTATCTTTGGGACGATGACGACCAGGCCCACGGCGCTTTCGCACTGGAACTGGAAGTCTTCCTCTCCACCGCCAAAATGCGCGATGCCGGCATGGCCCCGGTGCGCCTCAGCCACGGCCCCGCCGCCAACATGTACTGGACCGTCGCCCAGATGGTGGCGCACCACGCCTCCAACGGCTGCGCGATGAATACGGGTGACCTGCTGGGCACCGGCACGATCTCCGGCCCCGAGGACGGCACGCAGGGCAGTCTGATGGAAATCACCCGCGCCGGCCGCGAGCCTATCGCCCTGCCCACGGGCGAGACGCGCACATTCCTGGAAGATGGCGACGAACTGGCGCTGGCCGGGCGCTTCGCGGCCGATGGCGCGGTGCCGATCGGGTTCGGCCCCTGCACCGGCATGATCCGGGGATAGCTATCGGTCAGTCATCATCGACCGGCGCAAGCGTGACTTGGGCCGGCCGATGAAGAAGGCAGGATCAGGTGTGGGTCAAAGCCAGCCTTCGCCGCGATACCACTCGGCCGTGGCGCGAAGCCCGTCCTCGGTGGCGATGCGTGGCTGCCACAGCGTGTCGGGAACGCGCGCCTCGGTGCTCACCACCCAATCCGGATGGCTGAAATAGGACGCACGATCCGGCGTCATCTTGGCATTGGCCCCGCGCAGAAAATTGTCCGCCTTGGCCACCATCATCAGCACCCCGCGCGACAGGCCCACCACGCGCACCCGCTTGCCCACGGCGATGCCGATGGCGCGCGCGGTTTCACCATGACCCCAGCCGTTCGGGCGGCCATCGTCAGGCTCCAGAATGCGCCCGGTAACCGGTTCGCCGGCTGGCACCAGCGCGACCAGCAGGCGCGCCAGATCCTCGACATGGATCATCGAGGCACGGCCCTGCCCGGGCACCGGCACCACCCCCCAGCGGGCGGCGCGGAACAGTTCGAACATTTCCTTGTCGCGCGGGCCGTAGATCGCCGGCGGACGCACGATCGTCCATTCCAGCGGGCTGGCCATGACCAGCTTCTCCGCCCGCGCCTTCGATGCGCCATAGGCCGAAAGCTGCGGCTCCCGCGCGGAGAGCGAGGAAACGTAGATGAACCGGGCAATGCCCTTCACCACGGCCGTTTCGATCAGGTTCAGCGTGCCGGCGACATTGCCCACCTCAAACCCGGCAGCATCGGGCGCGTTGACCACGCCGGCGACATGGACGATCGCCTCCGCCCCCCGCGTCAACAGCGAAAGCGATGCGGTATCGCGCAGTTCCCCGCGCACCCAGGTGACATGCGGATCGAGCAGTGGGTTCGGCCCCTGCTCTCGCCGGGTCAGCGCGCGTACGTGATAGCCGGCGCGCACCGCCTCCTCGATCACGGACTGGCCGACGAAGCCAGTGGCGCCGGTAAGCGCGATTACGGGACGGTCGCTCTGGTTCATGCTCTTTCCGGTCGGGCCTTCAGTACCATCTGGTCGCGGTGGACCACGGACGAGCGCGGGGCATAGCCGAGGACGGCCGCCTGTTCGCTCGAATGAAGCCCCTTGATCGCCGCACATTCCGCGGCCGCATATTCGGACAGGCCGTGCGCGATCACATGTCCATGTGCATCGGCCACGGCAATGGCGTCGCCGCGCTCGAACGCGCCATCCACGCCGATGACGCCCTTGGCCAGCAGGCTGGATCCGCGCAGCAGGGCCGCTGCCGCGCCGTCGTCGACCCGGATCGTGCCGGTCAGCCGCAGGCGGCCGCCCAGCCAGGCCTTGCGGGCGCCGGCCTTCCCGCGCGGCAGGAACAGCGTGCCGATGCCATCGGCGACGATCCGTTCGATCGGCCGGTCTACCTGGCCGTTGCCGATAACCATGGCGATCCCGGCCAGTTCCGCAATCTCGGCTGCCTGAAGCTTGGAAATCATCCCGCCGGACCCCATGCCCGAATTCGATTCGGCGCTGGCCATCGCGCGCACTTCAGGGGTGATGCCCTCCACCACCGCGATCATCGCCGCGCCGGGCAATTTGGGATGGCGATCGTACAAGCCGTCGATGTCCGACAGCAGCACTACCGCGTTCGCCTGCGCCGCCTGGGCAACGCGCGCGGCGAGGCGATCGTTGTCGCCGAAGCGGATTTCCTCGGTCGCCACCGAATCGTTCTCGTTGATCACCGGCACCGCACCAGCATCGAGCAAGCGGCCCAGCGTGGCGGTGACGTTCAGGTAGCGGCGCCGCTCTTCAAGGTCTTCCAGCGTCAGCAGCATCTGAGCGGCGGTCAGCCCATGCGTGCCCAGCAGTTCCGCCCAGAGGCCCGACAGCGCGATCTGCCCCACGGCGGCGCTGGCCTGCGCATCGGCCAGCGATCCGCGCCCGCCTTTCTCCAGCCCCAGCGTCGCCGCGCCCAGCGCGATTGCGCCGGAAGAGACGACGATCACCTGCTGCCCGCGCCCGCGCGCGGCGGCAATCTCTTGCACCAGCGCCGTCAGCCAGGCCCGGCGAACGCCCTCCGTGCCGACCAGCAGCGCAGAGCCCACCTTGATGACAAGGCGGGGGCACAGGCTGGGATCGGAAAGGTCTGTCAGGCGTGCAATGGGCATTTGCGGCTAGCCTCTAGGAGAAATGCCGCGCGCTGAAAAGCGCTCGCTTGCGAAACAATCCACGCCCTGTCCCGCCACGGGAACAATGGATCGAATGGGGGATCGATTGGCAGGTCAGCCGGCAACCGCGCGTCGCGCCTGCCGCGCGCGGAACATCTCGTGCCCGCTGACCAGCAGGATCCCCGCGATCACCATCACCGCACCGGCGATGAAGGCTGGCTCCAGCCGCTCGCCCAGCAGGGCCACGCCGAACGCCACACCGAACAGCGGCGTCATGAACGAAAGCACGCCCAGACGCGACGCCAGATAGACGCGCAACATGCCGAACCAGACCAGCAGGCTCACCAGCGAGACGCCGATGGTCTGGAACGCGAAGCTGAGGCCCAGCAGCGGCGTCGGCCGGATCGCCGTCTGCCCCGTCGCCAGCGCCAGAAGCGCCAGCAGCACGAAAGCGCCCAACAACTGATAAAGCGTGGTAACCGTGCTGGGGGCGCTAGAAAGCTTCGAAAAGCGCAGCGTCAGCGTCGTCGCGCCCCAGGATGCACCAGCGCCAATGCCCATGAGATCGCCGATCCAGGCCGAATCGCCCTTGGCCCCGCCACTCGCGCCGCCCAGGAACGAGACGGCCACGCCGGCAAAGGCAGTGACGATGCCCAGCCATTGCAGCGGACTCAGCCGCTCTTCCGGCAGGCCCACATGCAGACCCAGCGCCGTAAAGATCGGCGCGGTATAAAGGAATATCCCCATGTGCGAGGCGCTGGTGAAGCGCAGCCCCTCCCCCATGAACAGGTATTCCAGCGCGAACAGCACGCCGATGGCAAGGCCCGGCTTCCACGTGCCGCCACGCAGCGCATGCCCTTCCCCCCGGAGGAAGACCAGCGCAGCGATGACAATGGCGGCCAGCCCCGAACGCAACGAAATCTGAAGCACCGGGGCCATGTCCGGCGCCGCTGCCTTCAACGCGGTCTGCTGCATCCCCCAGATCGCGCAAAGCCCCACCATCAGCAGGGCGGCCCGGCCATCCACCGGCTTGCGCTCGTTCATGTGCGAATCCGTCATCGTTGCGTCCCTTAGCGGCATCGCTGCCGCGGTGGCAGACCCAAATCGCACGTCGCCGTTGGACCATCACGCCTGTCGAAACTTAAGATTACCCGCCGTAATGTTACTTAGTGCACATAACGGAGTCTGCGGGTCGCGAAATCTCGGAGACTAACGTGATCGAACGTGAATGGATTTATCCCGGCGCGGGGCTGACCGCCGCCGGGGCCGCAACCGCGCTCGCGCTGATGCCGGATGCCCGCCAACTTTTACCGGCGCTGGCGATCCTGCCGGCCTGGATGGCGGCCGTGACGATCATCGCATCCGCCTTCGCACTGGCGCGATTGAGCATACGCGGAGAGGAGCATCCGATCGCGGCATTCCGCGATTTCGTGACCTATGACTGGCATCGCATCGGCGCGCTGATGCTGGCGATGGGGTTGGCAGGCCTGAACCTGATCACGTTTATGTGGCTGAAGCCGCTGCTGAACGCCTATGTGCCGTTTCGCGCCGATTCTCTGCTGGCGTCGATGGATAAAGTGATGTTCCTGGGCAACGATCCCTGGACGCTGCTGACCTGGGCCAACATTGCCGGCGCCGGGCTGTTCTACCACCCGGCCTGGTTCATCGCGATCATCATCGCTCTGCTGACGGTAAAGAGCGCAGTGCCCTCTCCCGAAAAATCGGCGCTGATCCTTACCTATTTCATGCTCTGGACCGTCGTGGCGCCAATGGTCCATTGCCTGCTGCCGGCAGCCGGGCCGCTATTTTACGAAAGGTTGGGCTATGGCCATCGCTTCAGCGGGCTGGTGCCGGGCCCTGAAACCCGCGCCGTATTCGACTGGCTCTGGCAATGCTATTCGCAAGGCCCGCAATACGAAGGCAACGGAATTTCGGCCATGCCATCCATGCATGTGGCGATGAGTTCGTGGGTGCTGCTGGTCGCATGGGTGCAAGCCCGGCGCTGGTTCCTGCCGACGCTGGCGTTCCATGTCACGATCTGCACGCTTTCGATCGCGCTGGGCTGGCACTATGCGATGGACGGGCTGATCGGCGGCATCGCAACGGCATTGGTCTATACCGCCTGCCATGACATCTATCGCCTTCGCGCCGCCCTTGCCGTTCGTGGCAAGCCGGCAAGCGCGTCTTTCCGTGACCCGTCCCGGCAGTAGGCCGCCGTCAGATCAGATCGGCGACCAGGGCTTTTCGTCGGCCTCTTCCTGCTCGCCTTCGGGACGTTCGGTCACCGTGGCGGCAGGCAGGTAGTCGATCACCGCGTCGAGCAGCTTCGACATGCCCTTGCCGGTCGCGCCCGAAATCGGGAACACTTCGTGCGCACCGGCCTTCAGCAGTTCCTTGGCATATTCGGCGGCCAGTTCGTCGTCGACAAGGTCGATCTTGTTGAGCGCCACCAGGCGCGGCTTGCCTTCCAGGCCGCCGCCATAGGCTTCCAGCTCTTCCTCAACGATGTGCATCGCCTCCACCGGATCGGTGTTGGAAATGTCGATCAGGTGAACCAGCACGCGGCAACGCTCGATATGCCCAAGGAAACGGTCACCGATGCCCGCACCGTCAGCTGCACCGGCGATCAGGCCGGGAATGTCCGCCAGCACGAACTCGCGGTTCTTGTGCGTGACCACGCCCAGCTGCGGGCGCAGCGTGGTGAAGGCATAGTCGCCCACCTTGGCCTTGGCATTCGACAGCTTGTTGATGAAGGTGGACTTGCCGGCGTTGGGCATGCCGACCAGACCGACGTCGGCCAGCAGTTTCAGGCGCAACCAGACCCACATCTCCTGCGCCGGAATGCCGGGCTGGTGCTGGCGCGGCGCGCGGTTGGTGCTGGTCTTGTAGCTGGCGTTGCCGCGGCCACCCATGCCACCTTCCATCAACGTCACGCGCTGGCCGGCCTCGGTCAGGTCGGCCAGGATCGTCTCGCGATCCTCGTCATCGACGATCTGGGTGCCGACGGGAACCTTGATGACAAGGTCCTTGCCCTGCGCACCATTGCGGTTCTTGCCCATGCCATGGCCGCCGCGCGGCGCCTTGAAGTGCTGGGTGTAGCGAAAGTCGATCAGCGTGTTCAGGCCGGCCACGGCTTCGAACACGATATCGGCGCCCTTGCCGCCATTGCCGCCGTCGGGGCCGCCGTACTCCACGTACTTCTCGCGACGGAACGAGACCGCACCCGGGCCACCGGCGCCGGAACGGATATAGATTTTCGCCTGATCAAGAAAGTGCATGGGTTCGGTCCAGCGGATTCAAAGACGGCCACGAGCGGTGCTGCGACAAACGCGGCACCTCTGGCCAGATAAACAAAAAACCCGACCTTGTCGCGCATCCACGCCTCGGGCCGGGGTAGAACCGGGTCGTCCGGCTCAGGTCAGACATGTAAGGATTGGTGGAGCCGAGGGGGATCGAACCCCTGACCTCGTCATTGCGAACGACGCGCTCTCCCATCTGAGCTACGGCCCCGTTCCATTCCTTTCCCAAAGCGAGTTACCACTTCGGGAGCGCCCCCTTAGCGAGAACAAAGGCGTGTTGAAAGAGCAAAAATGGCGGCAGCGGAAATTTCCCCTACCCCGGAAACGGCAGAGCCGACGCCCCGCGATGCGGGACGCCGGCTCATGCGAACGCGGCTTCGCAGATTACTGCGCGTAAGCCTGCTGCTGCGGCTTGGTCGCCGGAGCCGTCGCCACCGGGGCGACACCTGCCGGACTGCCCGCCTGCGGCGCCGCCAGCATCGGAGTCTGCTGGCCGGCGCCGTAACGCGCATTCCAGGCCGCCAGATCGGCGCGATACTGGTCGTAGCTGTTGAAGAACTCCATGTACGGAGCCTCCGCCTTGGCCAGACCGCCCACCGCATAGGCGTTGAGCTGGCTGGCCGGAACCGCCTGCATTTCGGCGGCAAGGCCGATCATGGCATTGCACAGCGCCGGAACCACCGGCGGCAGCGCGAAGAAGTTATAGACCTGCGTCTGGTACGTTTCGCGCGCCTTGGTGCCGCCCTTTCCGTACTTCGAGGCAAACTCCTTATCGACCGCCTTGTTGGTCGCCGTCAGTTCCTTCGAATGGCGAACCAGGAAGTCCTTGTAGCCGGCCAGGATCGAGCCGTGATCCGGCCCCATGCAGTTCAGCGCCGCCACGTTGTAGGCCGAACGCAGGTTCCACAGCATCTGAGCCTGCGAGATACCCGAATTCACCGTGGTGCGCGCACCGTTTGCGCCCAGCACCGGGATCACCATGTTCACCTGCGCCCCCATCGGCGGCATCGGCCGCGGCGGGATCACGATCGGCGCCGGCGGCGGCGGGGGAGCCACGGCCACCTTCTGCGGACCGCAGCCGGCCAAAGTCACGGCGAGCGAACCTGCTGCCAGCGAAAGGCCCCATGCCAGGCCGCGTTTCTTCAGGTTTACCACCCCGTACACTCCAAATTTCCTCGATCTTTACTAACTACAGCGAGCGGGCGGCAAAGAAAATGCCCGGTGCGACGAATCGAACCGGGCATGGCAACTGCCAGATGTGGAAAACAGTGGATTACCTGCGATCGCCCAGGAAGCTCAGCAGGAACTGGAACATGTTGATGAAGTCCAGATAGAGCCGCAGGGCACCCATGACCACCGCCTTGCCCACGAACTCGGTACCGCGAACGCTGTAATACTGGTTCTTCAGCGCCTGGGTATCGTAGGCGGTAAGGCCTGCGAAGATCAGCACGCCGAGGATCGAGATCGCCAGCTGCAGCGCCGTCGACTGGACGAACATGCCGATCAGCATGGCGATGATGATGCCGAACAGGCCCATCGTTAGGAACGTACCGAAGCCCGACAGGTCCTTCTTGGTGGTGTAACCCACCAGGCTCAGGCCGGCGAAGGCGGCGGCGGTCGCAAAGAAGGTCGTCGCGATCGAGGCCCCGGTAAAGACCAGGAAGATCGAAGCCATCGACAGGCCCATGATCACGCAGAAGCCCCAGTAGAGCATCTGCAGCGTCGACGTCTTCATGCGCTGGAAGCCGAAGCTCATCGCCATCACGAAGCCGAGCGGCGCCAGCATGATCAGCCAGCGCAGCGGCGAGTTCAGCGCCTGCGCGGCAAAGCCGGAACTCGCGAAGACCAGCGCGACGATGCCCGAAAGCAGCACGCCCGAGGCCATGTAGTTGTAGATGGACAGCATGTAGCGACGCAGGCCCGTATCATACGCGACCTTGCCGCCGGCTCTGCCATCAAGGCTCGGAGACGCTCCGAAGCCCGTACCGGGCTGGGGGTCGTTCCAATTCGCCATGTCACACTCCCTTAGACGGGCCCGCCACCAAATGCGGGGGCCCGGACCACACGAATATCGCCTTCACCGCGCCGCTTTTCAAGGAAAACCGGCCATGGCTTTTTGTGTCAAAGTGTAAACGGAACCACAGCGACCCGCGCGGCCGCCCCGCCGGCGGCCGCGATCAGGCGCGGCGGGCCTCTGCCGCCATCTCGGCATTGCGGTCGTTGGACGCCTGCATGGTGGCCGCGATCAGCGTCGCCAGCGCGTCATCGGCGTCGAGCACGTTCATGCCCGCGCGCGTCGATCCGCCAGGGCTGGCCACCTTGTCCGCCAGTTCACCCGGCGAAAACGGGGAGGCCGCTGCCAGTTGCGAGGCACCCTCGACCATCGCAACTGCGAGGCGCTGGGCCTGCGCAGGCTCGATCCCAAGCTTCACCCCGCCCGCCGCCAGCGCATCGATGAAACGATAGACGAAGGCCGGGCCACAGCCGGTCAGCGCGGTCACGGCATCGAACTGCCCTTCGTGATCCAGCCATTCGGGGCTGCCGAGATGATCCATCAGCGCCGTCACTTCGGCGCGGCCGGCGTCGTCCAGCCCCCGCGAATCGAGGGCCACGGGCGACTTGCCGATCGCAACGGCCAGGTTCGGCATGATGCGCAGGATCGCGCCAACATCGGGGAAGCGCGCAGCCAGACTGTCGAACTCCACGCCCGCCAAGATAGAGAACAGGACGGTGTGCTTGCCCACCAGCGACGCAATGGCCGGTGCCGCGCCGTCCAAGCCTTGCGGCTTGATGCCCAGCATGACGGCATCGAAACGCCCTTCGGCCGGCAGGTCCTGCAGCAGCGTCACGCCTTCGGGAACGGATTCGCGCTTGGGATCGACCACGGTGAAGCGCGAGGCGGGAACGCCGCCCTTCAGCCAACCTTCCAGCATGGACCCGGCCATGTTGCCGCAGCCGACGAGCAGGATGTTCTGAAAGCGGTCCATGTCATTTCCCCAAGGCTTCACGCGCCGTTATGCAGCGAACGCGGGGCGACTTAGGCCAGCGACCGGTGCATGCCAAGACCCAAGCAGCCCAAGGCGGACGGGGCCAGATCGCACCGGCCCTGCCTGCCATTGTCCGGCGCCGCTACCCCACACCGCCAGTGCCGACGCGAGTCAGGCCTCTCCGGCAGCGTCGATCAGCGCGGCGGCCAGCGCCTCGGTCGGCGTCTTGTCGCCCCAGAGGATGAACTGGAACACCGGGTAGAAGCGATCGCACTCCTCGATCGCGGCTTCCACCACGGTCTGTGCTTGCCCGGGGCCAAGCAGCCCGTCCTCGCCCAGCATCAGGCCGTGGCGATAGAGCACCACGCCGCCATTCGACCAGACATCGAAATGGCCGACCCACAGCTGTTCGTTGATCAGCGCCAGCGCCTCATACATGGCGGAACGCTTGGCATCGGTGATGCGCACGTCCGGCAGGCAGAGCAACTGTAGCACCCTGTCCTCCGGACGCCAGATCGCCTGGAACTGGTACGTGGCCCAGGCACCCTTCACCTCACCCGAAAGCTCGTCCTCGCTGGCAAGTTCAAAGGGCCAGTCGCGCGCCTCGAAAAGTGCGGCCAGCATCTCCACGGGGGCGCTGTCCTCCTCGTCACGGCCGATATCGTCCTGAACCGTTCTCATGATCTCCGACATTCGACCTCCGCAACGCTTGGCCGCATGGATGCTTTGCCTTGCCCCTCCTGCACAATCCAGGCGACGCGATCGCCTGCGCAAAACTGCACAAGGCTGTTAACAGCGTGTGGATAAGATCAGGCGTGCCGGCAGGGCACCCGCAACTTCGGACGGTTACTTGGCCGAAAGCGGATCGACTACCTGGCCTGCCGGACTTGTCCAGGGCAGTGCATCGTCAAAACCTTGCTTCTTGGCGTCGGCAATAAACGCATTGGCCGCCTTTTGGGTTTCGAACGGGCCGACAAGCACGCGATTGGTGCGCCCCATGTCGCTCACATAAGGCTCACGCCCCTTCAGCAAGGCAGGCGACTGCTTGAGATAGCGCCGCCAATCGAAGGCGATCGCATCCTTGTTCCGGCCAACGCCGATCTGCACCCAGATACGGCTGGGATGCGTGGGGACAGCAGGCTTCTTGCCCTTGGCTGGAGTATCGCCCTTGGCCGAAACGTCACCCTTGGCACCCGGCTTGGCAGCGGCCTTAGGGTCCACCTTAGGCTCTCCCTTGCCGGCGCCTTTCGCATCAGGCTTGGTTCCGGCCTTGGCATCGGGCTTGCCGGGCTTGGCATCGGGTTTGGCGTCCGGCTTGCCTTCGTCCTTGTCGTCGGGCTTGGGCTCAGGCTTTACCTCGGGCTTCACAGGCACCTTGGGCGGCGGTGGCGGTGCGGGACGCGCCGGCTCGATCTGGCGAATATCCACCGCGCCGGCTGCGGGCACGATCTGCATCCCCGGCTTGCCAAGGTCCGCGAAGATCTCGGCCAGCGACGGCTGGTGTGCACTCGGCTCTGGCGGCGCTTCCGTAACGGGACGGGCCGGCGCTGCAGCGAGCGGAGCGGCAGCTGGCTGCGTCGCGACCGGACGCGCGGGTGCGGTCGCCGCCGGAGGCGTCTGGGTGCGCGAAAGGTCTAGGCCCTGCCCACCAGTAGCCGACATCGCAGGAGCCGAAGAAGGTGTCGACGGCGGCGTGGCCCGGGCGACCGGAGGCGTCGACGCAATCGGCTTCGCCGCCGGCGCCTTGCCCCCTACGGCCGGAAGCTCGCCCGAAGCATCGCGCTCGATGGTCGGCATCGGCTCAGGCGGCGCGACGCGTGCAGGCTCAGCCGACGTCGACGAATGTGAGCCGCCGGCGGTCGATGCCAGATGCGACGAAGACGTGCCGGACAGCGGCAATGTCTGCGCACCCGCGGCCGGAGCGGTGCGCGAAGGCGTTGCGGCTGTCGACGTCTTGCGTCCGCCGCGCGTGGTCGTCCGACCGGTGGCCGGCTGGTTCGATGCAAGGTTGGCACGCTGCGCCATTGCCGCCTCGCTCGCGGCCAACTGCGTCGCGTACGTCGAGATCCGCGTATCGTCGTGGCCGATTTCGGAAGCGCGCGGGAACTTGCCGAGGTTGGCGGCGGCCGCCTGCTGCGCCCGCGTCAGACGGGGCATGTAGCGCAAGTAGGGGGCGATGTTCTGCGCCAGTTGCGGCGGCAGGATCGAATTGGAGACTTCGACCGCCTGCTGCGTATCGCCGCCGATCGCCAACGCGAAGGCGCGGGTGCGCCAGCCCGGCTTGTCCTGCTTTTGCAGCAGCGGCATCAGCGTCGTTTGCGCTGCCTTGCCGTCGCCGGCAATCGCCTGGCTGATGGCAAGACGCATGCGCGCCTCCTCATCGCCCGCACCGCCCAGTGCAGCCGCATAGTAATGCTGCGCCGTGGCATTCGCGCCGACCAGATCATAGGCCAGCCCGCGATCGGCCGCGATCTGGGCGGGCGTGGCCCCGGCCTTCTCTGCCTCTGCAAACAGCGGAATCGCCGATACCGGATCGCCGCTCATCGCCAGCGCACCAGCCAGCCCCGCCTTGATATGCGCATTGCCGGGCGTGATCTCGTCCGCGCGCCGATAGAAGCCGATGGCGGCGTCATAGTCTGCCAGCGCCTTTGCAGCGTCCGCCGCGTCGACCAGGGCCGTTGCATCGCGTGGATTGCGCCCCAATCGTGCCAGTGCGGCGCTGAGCCGCTGCGAATCCGCCCCCGGCAAGGCCTGAACCACTGGCCGGGCAACGACAGGCGCGCTCTGAGCGAACGATGCCTGCGGCAGGACCAACGCGGGTAGAACCAACGTAATCGGCGCCAACATGGGAAAAGCAAGCGCGGCGCGAATGCCACGGTCCGACCGCGGCTTGATGCCCGATTGCTTCTGCCTCAGCGCCACGTCTGCGATATCCTTGCTATCCGGCGCGTCCGATCCGGCCCATTGGCCGCACGGGTCCATCCGCGCCGCTGATCTCATCCGGCGGGCCTATGACGCCCGCTACCTGAACCTCCGGCTAACATGATGCGCCGCGATCGGTCCGGAAATAGCGACGGGGCGGGCGGCCCGAAAGCCGCCCGCCCCGCGCAACAGCGATTACTGGTTGTTCTGACGGCCGAGGAAACGCGGGATCGAGATCGATGCCGAGTCCTCATCATCCCCCGCCGGCTCGGGAGCCGCCGCCTTCGGACGCGAAAGGCTGGTCATGCGTTCGAACAGCGTGCTGCCACCACCAACCGGACGGGCCGGTGCGGCAGCGGGCGCAGGCTCTGCCGGACGGCGCTGGCGCAGCGGCGAGTTCGGCACGGTCTCACCGCCATCGAGCAGCAGTTCATCCTGCGGCGCAATCGGCGCTTCAAGGCCGCCCGACAGGTCGAGCGGTGCGCGCTGGCCTTGCAGGCCGGTCAGGCTGGCGTAAGCGTCGGTCGTCGCTTCGTCGCCGTGCTCTTCCAGTTCCTCACCCGCGCCCAGTTCCAGTTCGAACGGTTCGGGTTCCGGGGCAGCCACCTGAATCGGCGCCGGGGGCGTCAGATCGAGCGGGGCCGGAGCCGGCATGAAGGCCGAAGGCGTCTGGATCGCAGGGCGCGTGGGCGCATGATGCTCGACCGGAGCCGGCCGCGACACCATCGGGCGCACCGGGCCACGGCCCGAGCTGAGCGTCACCGGACGCGCGGCGATCTCGGCCTGTTCAGCGCTCTGCTCGATACCGGTGGCGACCACCGATACGCGAATCTTGCCCTGCAGGTCCGGATTGAAGGCCGAACCCCAGATGATGTTCGCATCGGGATCGACCAGTTCGCGGATGTGGTTCGCGGCTTCGTCGACTTCCAGCAGCTTCATGTCGTCGCCGCCGATGATCGAGATGATCACGCCCTTGGCGCCCTGCATCGACACGCCGTCGAGCAGCGGGTTCGCTATGGCGCGTTCGGCCGCTTCGAGAGCGCGGTTCGGGCCTTCGCCCTCACCCGTGCCCATCATCGCCTTGCCCATTTCACCCATGACCGAACGGACGTCCGCAAAGTCGAGGTTGATGAGGCCCGGCATGATCATCAGGTCGGTGATCGAGCGCACGCCCTGCTGCAACACTTCGTCGGCCAGCGAGAACGCTTCCTTGAAAGTGGTGTCCGCCTTGGCGACCAGGAACAGGTTCTGGTTCGGGATGACGATCAGCGTATCGACGTGTTTCTGCAGCTCTTCGATGCCCGCGTCGGCAGAGCGCATGCGGCGCGTGCCTTCGAACATGAACGGCTTGGAAACCACACCCACCGTCAGCACGCCCTTGGCGCGCGCAGCCTGCGCGATGATCGGCGCGGCGCCGGTGCCGGTGCCGCCACCCATGCCGGCGGCGATGAAGACCATGTGCACGCCATCGAGCAGACGCTCGATATCAGGCAGGGTTTCCTCGGCAGCCGCGCGACCCACTTCGGGGCGAGCGCCGGCACCAAGGCCCTGCGTGATGTCGGGCCCCAGCTGGATGCGCGTTTCCGCGATCGAATTGTTCAACGCCTGCGCGTCGGTATTGGCGACAACGAAGTCGACGCCCTCGATCTGCGCCTGGATCATGTTGGCGATGGCGTTGCCGCCTGCGCCGCCAACGCCGATGACGACGATGCGCGGACGAAGCTCTTCGATTGCCGGCGGTCCGATGTTGATGCTCATTTCGTTCTCCTGGCAGGCCCGTGCGCGAAGAAATTTACCTTGACCAATTTGATTGCACGCTTCGTTTCATCGAAGCAAAGCGTGACGGCCCGTTGTCCACAGCAGAAACCGCCGTTTGCGGCCAATCGTGCCGGTTTTGCCGTGGCCCTTGCGGCCCCGGCACCCTGACCGGCGAACTGTTCAGAAGTATTCCCTCAGTGCTCTATAGACGCGATTGATCACCCCCAGCCCCGAATAACTTATTGTCTGCTGGCGGTTCTTGCCGAAAGTGCGAATGTCCACCGGGTCCGCGCCGGCATAGAGAACCAGCCCGGCAAGCGTGGAAAAGCCCGGCTTCACGTGCGCCTCCGCCAATCCCGTCAAGTGCGGCACGCTGCCGACGCGCACGGGCTTGCCCAGCGCGGCCTGCGCATAATCGGCGAGTCCCACCAATTCGGCGCCGCCGCCAGTAAAGACCACCTGTTTGCCGCGCTGCGCATTGAAACGCATCGCCTTCAGCGCCTTGTTTATTTCTTCCATCAACACGCCCAACTGGCCGGTGATGACGCCGATCAGTTCCGCGCGCGGAATGCGGTTCTTGTCGTCGGCGTGGCGCGCGATCGGGCCGGCGTGCTCCTCACCCGGGGCGTTGACCGGGATCATCTCGCGATGGTCGTGCGGGCTGGCGATGGCCGATCCGTTCACGCATTTCAGGCGCTCCGCCTGGAAGCGGCGGATGCCGAAAGCCGAAGCGATCGCATCGGTGATATCTGCCGAACCCATCGGGATCGAGATCATGTCGATCAGCAGTCCGTGCGAATAGACGGCCACGTTCGTCACTTCCGCACCGAATTCGACCAGCGCCACGCCCAGATCGCGTTCCTCCGGCGAGAGGCATGCCTGCCCCGCCGCGATTGGCGATCCGACGATGGCCTCCACCTCCAGATGCGCGCTCTGCACCGCCTCGGTCAGATTGCGGATCGGGGCGCCGTCGGCGAGCATGATGTGGATGTCCACGCCCAGACGCTCGGCATGGAGTCCCTTGGGGTTACCTACGCCATGCGCGCCGTCGAGCCGGTATTGCGCGGGCTGCGCGTGCAGCACCATGCGTCCGTCCGGCTGGATCACCTCCCGCGCGGAAACGAGAAGCTGGTCGATATCTTCCTGCTCGATGCGGCGTCCGCCAATCTCGGCATCGAACTGGTCGATGCGGCTGGCAAGCCCCGCGCCCGAGCAGCCGATCCAGACCCTGGAGACGCTGGTATCGGCCATCTTTTCGGCACGATCGATTGCATCGCGCACGGCATAAGTCGCGGCGGCCATATCGGTGACGTAGCCGCGCTTGATGCCCTGGCTGGCGCGGTGGCCGGAGCCGAGCACGATCATGTCGCCCATCTCGGACATGCCGGCAACGATGGCGGAAATGCGGAAGGATCCGATGTTGACCGCGCCGAACACGCGGGTGATCCGGGGGCCTGCCATCACTGCTCCTCCGCGTCGGCGGGAATTAAAGTTTTGGGCGCCTTGTCGGCGGAGTCGGCAGCGGTCTGTCCGTGCGGCACGGCGCCGGCGCTGGAGGCGATTTCCTGCCCCTCTCCTTCCGGCACGCGCATATAGATACGATCCGGCGCGCGCATGTCGAACGCCATGACTTTGCCGCCCAGCAGGCGGTTGGTGCCGTCAAGCCGCGCGAACGTGACCAGCGCGCCAGCCGCTTCCTTGTCACCTTCGGGCAGCGCGAGCACTTGCCCGGTGCGGAAGGTCAGGTTCCAGCGGCGATTGCCGATCCACTCGGCCTCCTGCACGCCGGGCTGGAGCGCCGGTGCAGCCTGCAGCAGATTGGCCAGTTCGGTCACCTGCTGGCCCGCGCCGGGGCCGGAAACGATCAGCTTGCCCCCGGTATCCTTGCGCGAAACCTGTTCGAGTTCGTGGCCCGTCTCATCGATCAGCACGAATTGATCGTCCTTGCGCAGCACCGCGTGGGCCTCACGCTCGACGATGTCGATCACCAATGTATCCGGCAACTGGCGGGAAACGCGCGCGTCTTTCACCCACGACAGCCCCAGCAGTTCGGCACGCAGGGCATCCAGGTCGACTTCGGTCATCGCCCGGTCGCGCTCGGCCAACGCCTTTTCGTAGACCTTCAATTCATTGAGGTGCTTCACGCCGCGCACTTCCACGCGCTTCACTTCGAAGCCCGCATCGGCCGAAACCCGCGCGAACTGCGCATTCGCCAGCATCGGCACGCCGGCGGCATTGGCCACCACGCAGGCAAGCCCCACCGCGCCGCCAAGGATGGCGACGAGGAAGATCTTGTGCAGTTGCTCTTCGGTGAAGGGCAGCCACGACATCGCCGCGTCCAGCGTCGATCCCGTAGTCGCCTTCGCCTTGCGGACCTTGGCCTTGGTGCCTTGCCGGGCGGCGACTTTCCTTGCGCTCTTCGGCTTGCGCCGGATCGTCTGGCTCATCCGTCCCCCTTCGCAGCCTTGGAGGTGCGTGCGTCTTCAAGCGCTTCGGCAATAATGGCCTCGACGAGATCGGGGTATTCCATGCCGCAGGCGCGGGCCTGTTCGGGCACGAGGCTGAGCGGGGTCATGCCCGGCTGAGTGTTCACTTCCAGCAGGAACAGTCCTTCGACGCCCTGCGTATCGTCCCAGCGGAAGTCCGAGCGGCTGGTGCCCTTGCAGCCCAGCAACTGGTGCGCCCGCAGCGCCAGATCCTTGCACGCCGCCGTAATCTCGTCGGGGATTTCGGCCGGGCAGATGTGCTGGGTCATGCCGTCGGTGTACTTGGAATCGAAGTCGTAGAAGCCCGACTTGGGCTTGAGTTCGGTGACCAGCAAAGCGCGATCTCCGATAACGGCCGTGGTCAGCTCCAAGCCGCGAATATAGGGCTCTGCCAGCAGGCGGTCGAAGTGCTGCCAAGGGCCCTCGGTCTCGCGGCCGATGGGATTGCCGTAATTGCCCTCTGCCGTGACGATGGCGACGCCAACCGATGAGCCTTCGTTCACCGGCTTCAGCACGTAAGGACGCGGCAGCGGATCGCGCTCGAAAATCTCGGCGCTTTCGACGATGCGGCCGCCGGGCATCGGAATGCCATGCGGGACCAGCGCCTGCTTGGTCAGTTCCTTGTCGATGGCAATCACCGAAGTGGCGAGGCCGGAGTGTGTATAGGTGAGGCCCATCAGGTCCATCATGCCCTGCACCGTGCCATCCTCGCCCGGCGCGCCATGGAGCGCGTTGAACACGACGTCCGGCTTGGTTTCCGCCAGGCGCAGCGCAACATCGCGGTCCATGTCGATGCACGTGACCTTGTGGCCCTTGGACTCAAGCGCCTTGGCCACGCCCTCGCCGCTCATCAGCGAGACCGGCCGTTCGTTCGACCAACCGCCCATCAGGACTGCGACGTGGAGTTTGGGGAGGGACATCAATGAATACTCTTTTAGTAGAGGGCAGGTTGTTGGGAAATCACGTAATCGTCGCACCCATTGTCCCACGGGAAAAGGCCTTGCTGCGCGCCGGGCCAAACGATCTGATATGCTTCCTTAACAGCATTCCCATGCTGGCTGCGGTGATACCAGATGGCCCAACCGAGATGCTCCTTGATCGCCACGGGATCAGTCACATGACGCAGGACGCAATCGAAATCTTCCAGAAGCCCGCTGACCACGACCCCCTCGCCAAGGACAAGACCGCCCGCACATTGCCGACGCATCTCGTTGACCATAAAGTGCATCAGATCGCGTCTTAGGCCATATACGATGACCTCCGGTTGACCGACCGACACCGGGAAGCCGATCGAATAGGCAAAATCGGGCTCTTTACCATCAGGATCGAACACGAATTGCGACTGGCAACCATGGTCTCGCACGTTGTCGAGAACCGCTTGTTCCTGCTCGTCAAGTTCGCGCTTTCCGCCCGCAAATTTTCCGAAAACCCCTTTCACGGCCGCCCCACCCGCTGGATTTCCCATTCGAGCGTGACGCCCGACTTTTCCTTGACCCGACGGCGGACTTCCTCGCCCAGCGCTTCGATATCACTGCTCGTGGCGTCGGCCACGTTGAGCAGAAAGTTGGTGTGCTTCTCACTCACTTGCGCGCCGCCGATAGAAAGGCCGCGGCAGCCGGCTTCGTCCACCAGTTGCCATGCCTTGTGGCCTTCGGGGTTCTTGAAGGTCGATCCGCCGGTCTTGCTGCGCAACGGCTGACTGGCCTCTCGGCTGGCGGAGATGCGGTCCATCTCGGTCTGGATCGCCTCGGGCTCGCCGGGCTGGCCCTTGAAGCGGGCGGAGACGACCACCGCGCCTACGGGCAATTCCGAATGGCGATAGGTGTAGCCGAGATCGGCATTGTTCAGCGTCACCAGCGTGCCATCGCGCAGGACGACGTCGCAATCGACCAGCACGTCCTTGACCTCACCACCGTAGGCGCCGCCGTTCATGCGCACGAAGCCGCCGACCGTGCCGGGGATCGAGCGCAAGAATTCCACGCCGGCAATGCCGCTGTCACGCGCGGTCGAAGAGACGAGGATGCCGCTTGCACCGCCCCCGCAATCCAGCGTCACGTCGTCCACCTTCGCAACCTTGGCAAAAGGCTTGCCCAGGCGGATCACCACGCCGGAAACGCCACCGTCGCGCACGATCATGTTGGAGCCGAGGCCCAGCGCCATGACCGGAACGGCGGGATCCAGATCGCGCAGGAACGCCTGCAAGTCTGCCAAGTCCTTGGGCTCGAACAGCCACTGCGCCGCGCCGCCGGATTTGAACCAGACGAGCGGGGCCAACGGCGCATCGGCCGTCAGCTTACCGCGCACTTCAGGAAGATGGGCAACCTGGCTCAAGCGGCCCTCCGCTTGACCACGGCATCGGCTAAACCGGCGGCCCACTTGGTGATGTCGCCCGCGCCAAGGCAGACGACCATGTCGCCCGGCTGGATCGAAGTAGCGAGTACGTCAGCCAGCGCGTCCGGCCCGGCGATGACTTGCGCCGAACGATGCCCGCGCGCCTTCATGCCCGAGACCATGTGATCGGAATCGACACCCTCGATCGGCTGCTCTCCGGCGGCGTAAACCGGGGCGGCGTAGACCACGTCGGCATCGTTGAAGGCGCCTTCGAAGTCATCCATGTGATCGCGCAAGCGGGTGAAGCGGTGTGGTTGGACCACGGCGATGACGCGGCCCTTCACGCCTTCACGCGCGGCGGCGAGCACGGCGCGGATTTCCACTGGATGGTGGCCGTAATCGTCGATCACGGTGACGACACCGCCTTCGACTTCGATCTCGCCCACCTTGGTGAAGCGGCGCTTCACACCGCCGAACTTGGAGAAACCGGTCTGTATGCAGGCATCCGAGCAGCCCATCTCCACCGCAACGCCGATGGCGGCGAGCGCATTCTGGACGTTGTGGCGGCCCGGCATCGGCAGTTCGATGCCCTCAATCCGGCGGAACGAGCCGTCACGCTGACGCAGTGCCACGTCGAAGCGATTGCCGCCCGGAACCGGCGTCACGTTCTCGCCGCGAATGTCGGCCTGCGCGGAGAAACCGTAGGTCACCACGCGGCGGTCGCGCACCTTGGGGATCACCGCCTGCACTTCGGGGTGATCGATGCAGAGCAGCGCGCAGCCGTAGAACGGCACGTTCTCGATGAACTCGACGAAGGAATCCTTCACCTTGTCGAACGAGCCGTAGTGATCGAGATGCTCGGGATCGATGTTGGTGACGACGGCGATGGTACCGTCGAGGCGCAGGAACGAACCGTCGCTCTCGTCCGCTTCCACGACCATCCAGTCACTCTCGCCCAGGCGCGCGTTGGAGCCGTAGGCGTTGATGATGCCCCCGTTGATGACCGTCGGGTCTACGCCGCCCGCATCGAGCAGCGCCGCCACCATCGAGGTGGTGGTGGTCTTGCCGTGGGTACCGGCCACCGCAACGGTGTTCTTCAGGCGCATCAGTTCGGCCAGCATTTCCGCGCGGCGCACCACGGGGATACGGTGTTCGAGCGCGTAGACCACTTCGGGATTCTCACGCTTCACGGCGGTGGAGGTGACGACCACGGCCGCGCCTTCCACGTTCTCCGCCGCGTGGCCGATCGAGACCTTGATACCGCGCTTGCGCAGGCCTTCCACCACGTAGCCTTCGGCAATGTCGGAGCCCTGCACCACATAGCCCAGGTTGTGCATCACCTCGGCAATGCCGGACATGCCGATGCCGCCAATGCCGACGAAGTGGATCGTGCCGATATCGGTGCCGACGCCCTTCATGCGACGCCTCCCTTGCGGGCCAGGGCTTCGCTGCCCCTGGCGGGCACGGTCTTGTCCATTCGAATTACGTCCATGATCGGGCTCGCACCGAAGCTCTCTACGAGATCGGCAAGGTCACTCGCGGCATTGGGATAACCACAGTTCCACGAGGCGTGGGCGGCATTGGCCAGCGTTTCGGGATGCAGCGCCATCGCCTGGATCTGCTTGGCGAGCGTGGTGGCGGTGAAGTTTTCCTGACGGATCGCGCGGGCGCCGCCGGCCGCCACGATTTCACGCGTGTTGGCTGCCTGGTGATCGTCAGTGGCGATGGGCAACGGGATCAGGATCGCCGGGCGCCCCACATCGGTCAGTTCGGCAATGGTCGATGCGCCGGAGCGGCCAATGAACAGGTGCGCGCCGGCAAGGCGCTCTGCCATATCTTCGAAATAGGTCGCCAGTTCGGCCGGGATGCCATGGCTGGCATAGCGAGCGCGCACCGCCTCGATGTCTTCGGGCCGGCACTGCTGGATCACCTGAAGGCGCGAACGCAGCGCCGGGGGCAGCATGGCCAGACCGTCGGGCACGACTTCGGAAAGGACACGCGCGCCCTGGCTGCCGCCGGTGACGAGGATGCGCAGCAGGCTATCCTCGGTGAATTCGGGGAACGGCGCATCACGCAGGGCCAGCACTTCGTCACGCACCGGGTTGCCGACCAGCGTGACCTTACCGGAAAGCTTCGGATCAAGCCGGTCCACCTGTTCGAAAGCGGTGGCGATGGCATCGACCTTGCCCGCGAAATAGCGGTTCACGCGGCCGAGGACCGAGTTCTGCTCATGCAGGATCGTCGGGATCCGGGCAGAGCGCGCGGCCAGCATCGTCGGCAGCGCCGGATAGCCGCCAAACCCGATCACGGCGGTGGGCTGGAAGCTTTCGAACAGCCGCAACGCCATGCGCTTGCCTTCCAGGATGCCGCGCAGGCCCTTCAGCCAGTTCAGCGGATTCTTGCCCGCAATGCGGCCCTGCGGCAGCACGTGCGCGGGCAGGTAATCGGGCTTGCCCGGAATCGCGGCGCCGCGCTCATCGGTGATGAGCGCAACGTGGTGTCCGCGGCGATCCAGTTCGGCGGCAAGCGCGAAGGCGGGAATGAGGTGTCCGCCCGTCCCGCCCGCGGCGAGAACGTAGTGGCGGCTGACCAGACTCATGAAGAAGCGTCTCCGATGGCGCGCAGCGAGAATGCCTCGCGCTTGATAAAGGGGTTGCGGCGCGTGATTGCCAGCAACAGGCCCACCGTCAAGCACATGGCGACAGTCGACGATCCACCGTAGCTGATCAGCGGCAGGGTCATGCCCTTCGAGGGGAAGAGCTGGAGGTTGACGAGGATGTTGATGAACGCCTGCCCGCCGAACTGAGAAGCGATGCCCGCGGCGGCCAGCACCGTGAACAGGTCTTCCTCATCCACCAGACGCAGCATCACCCGCACCAGCAGCGCGAGGTAGAGGCACACGATCACCATGCAGGCGATCAGTCCGAACTCCTCACCGATGACGGAGAAGATGTAGTCCGTATGCGCTTCGGGCAGCGCCATCTTGCGGATGCCCATCCAGAAGCCTTGCCCGAACCAGCCACCGTTCAGCAGCGTGCGCTGGGCAAGGTCCACCTGGTCGAATGCGTTGCCGCCCGAAAGGAACGAATCGATGCGATTTCGGCCGTTGGCGTACGTGAAATACATGACGACGACACCGGCCACGCCCGCGCCCGCGAACATGCCGATGCGCTTCAGCGGGATGCCCGCCAGCAGGATCATCACGAAGAAGGTGCCGGAAAACAGCATGGTCGAGCCGAAGTCCGGCTGCGCCATCAAGAGCGCGCCGATAAGGCCCATCAGGCAGAAGCACAGCGCCACCACCGGAATGTTGGGATCGCGCGCGCGCCACGAAAGGATCCACGCCAGCAGGATCGGAAAGCCCGTGCCCAGGAACTGCGAAGGCTGGAGCGAGATGCCGAAGTGCAGCCAGCGCTTGGCGCCGTTCACTTCCGAACCCACCACCGGCACCAGCAGCAGGCCGAAGATCATCATGCCCGCAATCAGGATGCCCAGCCGCCGCGCGCTGTCCTTCGACAGGCTGGAAGCCCAGAACATCGCGCAGAGCCCCACGAACTGCCAGCGCACGTGCAACCAGAAGAAGTAGAGCGAGGGCAGATGTTCCTGCGAGGTCGAAAGGCGACGCGCGCTCGCCGGGGAACCGGCCGCAACGGCGATCGCACCGATCCCCATCAGGATCAGCACGAGGGCCAGAAACGTACGGTCGATCTCCTGCCACCAGATCGCCAGCTGGCCGCGACGGTTGCGGTTGTAGCGGACGTTGGCGGGCACTGCCCCCGGCGCGGTCGTGGCCATCCTAGTGCTTCTCCCCTGCGGCCGCCGCTGCGCCCTGCGTTTCCAGCAGCGCCTCGACGATCTGGCGGAAAGCCAGCCCGCGCGCCTCGTAGTCACGGAACTGGTCGAAGCTGGCGCACGCGGGCGAGAGCATGACGATGTCGCCGGGAACGGCTTCGGCCATGGCTTCGCGGATGGCTTCGGCCATCATCTCGCTGCGGTGGACGCGCGTATAGGGCGCAAGGATTTCGGCAAAACGCGGGCCGGCATCGCCGATCGTGTAAGCGGCGGCGATATTGCCGAAGTACGGCGCGCATTCGTCAAGGTCGTCACCCTTGGGCAAGCCGCCCAGGATCCAGTGGATGCGCGGCTTGGGGTCGGGCGGGAACGCGGCGATGGCCGGCGCGGCCGAGGCCGGGTTGGTGGCCTTGGAATCGTTGATGTAAATGACGCCATTCGCCTCCGCCACGCGCTCCATGCGGTGCGGCAACCCGCGGAACTTGCGCAGCGCCGGCTTCCACTTGGCCGCCGGAATGCCCAGCGCCTCTACAATGGCGACGGCAACGGCGGCGTTCTGAAGGTTGTGCGGGCCCTGCAGCGAAGGCCAGTTCTTCTGAAGCGCAGCGATTTCGTGCCCATCCACCTCGCGCACGAGGCCGGGTTCGCGCCGGGCCGTCTCTACGGCGGCGATATCGGCGGTCTCTACATCGCCCTTCCCGAACACGGCCGGGCGGTGGGGGCCCTGCATCTCGAACAGGCGCGCCTTGGACGCGGCATAGGCAGCGAAGTTCTCGTAACGATCGAGGTGATCGGGCGTGATGTTCAGCAGCGCCGCCACGTCGCAATCGAGGCTGCGGGTCAGGTCTATCTGATAGCTGGAAAGTTCCAGCACATAGACGCCACCCTCGGGCAGCGGCTGGGCCGACAGCACCGGCACGCCGATATTGCCACCGACACGCGCCTCCACCCCGGCCGACTTCAGCAGATGCTGGACCAGCGAGGTGGTGGTGGACTTGCCGTTTGTGCCGGTGATGCCCACCACGCGATGCGTGGGCAGGCTGTCGCGGGCAAGTGCGAACAACTCGATATCGCCGATCACCGGCACGCCGTAGCGGCGCGCGGCTTCGGCGATGGGATGGGTGTTCAGCGGAACGCCGGGCGAGACGATCACGCCGTCATAGCCGGTGAGATCGGCGGTGACCGGATCGGCCAGTTCGACGCGCCCTGCCATCTGCTGGCGCGGCTCGTCACGCGAATCCCAGGCCATCACGTGCGCGCCGCTGGCCAGCAGCGTTTCCACGGCAGCAAGACCCGAACGCGCGAGGCCGAGGACCGCGTAACGCTTTCCGGCGAAGGCGGGAGAAACGATCACGCGCTTATCGCAGCTTGAGCGTGGAGAGGCCGATCACCGCAAGGACGATCGAAATGATCCAGAAGCGGATGACGACGGTCGATTCCTTCCAGCCCTTCTGTTCGAAGTGGTGGTGGATGGGCGCCATGCGGAACACGCGGCGACCGGTACGTTTGAACCAGAAGACCTGGATGATCACCGAGACGGCTTCCAGCACGAAAAGGCCACCAACCACGGCCAGCACGATTTCGTGATGCGCGGCAACGGCGATCGCGCCAAGGGCGCCGCCAAGGGCAAGGCTGCCGGTATCGCCCATGAAAACGGCGGCCGGCGGCGCGTTGAACCACAGGAAGGCCAGGCAGGCGCCGATGATGCCCGCACAGAACACGGCAAGCTCACCCGCACGCGGCACGTGGGGAATGCCCAGATAGTTCGCATAGTCGACGCGGCCTGCAAGGTAGCAGATGATCGCGAACGTGCCCGCCGCGATGATCACCGGCATCGTTGCCAGACCATCCAGACCGTCGGTCAGGTTCACCGCATTACCCGCGCCCACGATCACGAAGGCGGCGAAGACGTAGTAGAACGGCCCCAGCGGAATGTAGCGCCCCGAAAGGAACGGCACGTAGAGATTGGTGTTGAGCTGGCTGACGATGATGTAGGCGGCAATGCCCGCCACCACGAATTCAAGGCCAAGGCGCAGCTTGCTGGAAAGCCCGGCAGTGCTGCGCTTGGAAACCTTGTCGTAATCGTCAAGGAAACCGATGATCCCGAAGCCCACGGTAACGGCGATGCAGGCCCAGACGAAGGGATTGGTCACATCCATGAACAGGATCATGGAACTGACCAGCGCGGTCAGGATCATCAGGCCGCCCATGGTCGGCGTGCCACGCTTGGCCAGATGGCTCTGCGGCCCATCCTCGCGGATCGGCTGACCCTTGCCCTGACGCACGCGCAGCATGTTGATGAAGCGCGGACCGATCAGCAGGCCAAGGCCCAGCGCCGTCATCAGCGCCGCGCCGGAACGGAAGGATTGATAGCGGAAGAGGTTGGACAGTCCCTCGAAATGGAACCATTCTGCGATCAGATACAGCATCTTGCGGGGGAGCCCCCCTACCCTTCCTGTTTACCGAGATCCGTTACCAGAGAAGCCAGCCCAACCGAGTTCGAGCCCTTGACCAGGATCACATCGCCCTGCTCCAGCCCGAACGCGCGCAGCGCATCGACAGCTTCCCGCACACTCAGGCAATGCGCGAAGGGCACGCGCTTGCCAAGCGGAACGCTGCCCGTTTTCCCCGATTCCGGGGATTCCGAAGCATTCGCAAGCACATCTGCCAGCGCGCCCATCTCATCCCCGACCAGAACCGCGTAATCGACGCCAGCGGCGGCGAGCGGAGCCGCCAGTTCGGCATGGAAGGCCGGGCCGTGCGCGCCCAGTTCCTTCATCGAACCCAGCACCGCGATCCGGCGCGTGGCCGTCGTGCGGCCAAGCTGTTCCAGCGTCGCACGCATGGACGCGGGATTGGCGTTGTAGCTTTCGTCGATAAGCAAGGCGCGGCGCCGGCCCTCGGCGTCGGGCTCCCCACCCGGAACGTCGATCTGGAGCCGCGCGCCGCGTCCCGGCAACCCGCCCATTTCGGCGAGCGCCACGCCTGCGGCGCCGAGGTCTCCTTTGACCGCACGCACCGCGGCCATGACCGCAAGGGAATTGATCACGTGATGCTCGCCCGGCGCCGCCACCGTGTAGCAGACGCGCCGGTCGCGCATGTCCACCGTCACCAGCGATCCGCCGCCGATGGCCGGCACGGTATCGAGCAGGCGCACGCCGGCATCGGCCGCCTTGCCGAACGAGACAATGTCGAAGCCCAGCGCTTCGGCCGCTTCCTTCAGGCGGTGGAAATAGGGGCTGTCTGCCGGAATCACGGCAACGCCGCCGGGCTCCAGGCCCTGGAATATCTCCGCCTTGGCGTCGGCGATGGCCTCCATCGACCCCAGCATCTCGATATGCGCGGGGGCGATGGTGGTGATGACGGCCACGTTCGGACGCACCTGACGGGTCAGCGCGGCGATCTCTCCCGCGTGGTTCATGCCCATCTCGAAGATGCCGAACCGCGCCCGCGCCGGCATCCGCGCCAGGCTGAGCGGCACGCCAACGTGGTTGTTGTAGCTCTTGACCGAACGGTGCGCATCGCCCCGGCTTGCCCGATCCAGCGCTTCGAAGATCGCTTCCTTCACGCCGGTCTTGCCCACCGATCCGGTGACGCCGATGATCGGCCCGCGCGCCCGCGCGCGCGACGCGGCGCCAAGGCGCTCCAGCGCCTCAGTCGTATTCTCGACCAGGATATGCGGCCCATCGACCGGGCGATCCACCACGACCGCAGCGGCGCCCTTGGCGACCGCGCCTTCCACGAAACGATGGCCGTCCATCGCCTCACCCTTCAGCGCAAAGAACAGGTCGCCAGGCTGAACGTCCCGGCTGTCGATCTCGACGCCGGAGACGGTGAAATCGCCGCTCGCTTCCCCTTTCATCACCCGCGCGAGTGTGGCGGCATCCCACAGCGCTTGGGTCAAGTCCTCGGCGGCTTCAACCGGCCATTCGAGAATCCGGGCGTGAGCGTTCATGGCATTCCTACCTTCCAACCGTACCGGCCATTTCTCTGGCAACGGTAACGTCGTCGAATGGCAGCACGCGCACGCTGTCGCCGCTGCCGATGATTTGCCCCTGTTCGTGCCCCTTACCGGCGACGAGGACGATGTCCCCATGCCGGGCTTCGGCCACCGCCGCGCGGATCGCCTCGCGCCGGTCGCCGATTTCGCGTCCCTTTCCGTCCATGCCAGCAAGCACCATGGCGCGGATCGCGGCGGGGTCTTCGCCGCGCGGGTTGTCGTCGGTGACGATGGCCAGGTCTGCCCCCTCTGCCGCCACCTTGCCCATTTCAGGCCGCTTGCCCTGGTCACGGTCGCCACCGGCGCCGAACACCACGATCAGGCGCCCTTCTACATGCGGCCGAAGCGCGGCGATCGCCGCCTCCAGCGCATCGGGGGTGTGCGCATAGTCGACATAGACCGGCGCGCCAACCGGAGAAATCGCGGCGCGTTCAAGACGGCCACGCACGGTGACAAGGCGCTTCATCGCATCGAAAGTCGTGTGGGCATCGCCGCCCGTCGCCAGCACCAGGCCCGCTGCGACCAGCGCATTGGCCGCCTGATAGGCGCCAATGAGCGGCAGCTCGAGCACGCGGGATTTCCCGTCGTGCTCGAGCTCCAGCTTCTGGCCGAGTCCGCCCGGCGTGCGACCCGAGAGGCGGATGCTGGTGCCATTGGCACCCACGGTGAATACCTTCAGCCCACGCTTTTCGGCCTGGGCAATCGCCTTGGCCGACCATTCGTCGTCAGCCCAGATCACGGCCGTGCCGCCATCGACGACCACATCGTCGAACAGGCGCATCTTGGCCGCGAAATAATCGTCCATGTCGGCATGGTAATCGAGGTGATCGCGCGACAGGTTGGTGAAGGCACCGGCCGCCACGCGCGGACCTTCGATGCGAAACTGCGAAAGCCCGTGGCTCGACGCTTCGTAGGCGACGTGAGTCACCCCCTCGCGCGCCAGTCCGGTCAGATTCGCCAGGAACGTGACTATATCGGGCGTGGTGAGTCCCGTCGAAACCGTCTCGTCGCTGGTGGTGACGCCCAGCGTGCCGATCGAGGCCGCGCGCTGCCCGGCCATGCGCCAAAGCTGGCGGGTCAGTTCGACCGTGGAAGTCTTGCCGTTGGTGCCGGTGACGGCCACCAGCGTTTCCGGCACGGGCTGGAAGAACGGCGCGGCAAGGCGTGCGAACAGGTGGCGCGGTTCATCGGCGGAGAAGTGGATCGCGCCTTCGACCTTCGCCTCGGGGCTGGCGACGATGGCGACGGCGCCGGCCTTGATGGCATCGGCGATATAATCCTCGCCATTGAATTTCGCGCCCTTGAATGCACCGAACACGGTTCCAGGCGCGACCTTGCGGTGATCGATGGCAAAGCCCGTCACGTTCACATCCGCGCCTGCCGGGACGGCCATGTCAGCAGCAGTGCAGAGGGCATTCAACTTCATTCTTCGGGGCTCACTCTTCAGCACCGCCAGCCGGGATCAGCGGCTTGAGGTCGGAGACATCGATATCGCGGGTCTCGTCCGGCATGATGCCGAGCAAGGGCCCGATGCGGGGAACCACGCGCGCCACCACCGGCGCCGCGTTCCATGCCGCGGTGCGCTGGAACGAGGTGGCCTCGGTGCCCTGCGGCTCGTCCATCATGGCGATGACGACGTAGCGCGGGCGGTCCATCGGGAAAGCAGCGGCGAAGGTGGCGATCAGCGAGTGATGGCGATAACCGCCCGCACCTGGCTTTTCGGCCGATCCGGTCTTGCCGCCCACACGGAAGCCCGGCGCATCGGCCTTGCGGCCGGTGCCGTAGGACACGATCATGCGCAGCAGCTGGCGAATGCGCGCACTGGTGGCTGCCGTGAACACGCGGCGGCCCTCTGGCACCTGACCAGCATCCAGCTTCTTCAGCGTAGCCGGGCGCCAGATGCCGCCATTGACCAGTGCCGCATAGGCAGAGGCCAGGTGGAGCGGCGTCACCGCGATGCCGTGGCCGTAAGCGACGGTCATCGTGCGCAGGCGCGGCCATTCGCCACGCGGCCAGAGCGGGAAGCCGCGTGCGGGCAGTTCAACATAAGGCCGCTGGTTCATGCCCAGCGATTCCATCGTCTGCTTCAGTCGCACGCCGCCCAGCTCGTCGGCGATCTGCGCGGTGACCACGTTCGACGAATGGATCAGCGTTTCCAGCACGTTGAGCGAGCTGCCATAGTTGTGCAGATCGTGAATCGTGAAGCCTGCCACATGCAGTGGCGAAGCCGGCCAGCGGCGGCGCAGATCGGTGATCGTGCCGGCATCAAGCGCGGCAGCGACGGTGATCGGCTTGAAGGTCGAACCCAGTTCGTAGACCTGGTTGGTCACGCGGTTGAAGCCGTGCGGCACATCGCCCTGCGCAGCCTGTTCCGGCGTGATCATCAGGTCCGAAGGCTGGACATGGTTAGGATCGAACGAGGGCAGCGAAGCAAGGCCGAGAATTTCGCCGGAATCGACATCGAGGATGATGCCCGCCGCGCCCTTCGCCTTGCTCAGCGCCATGCCGCGCGCCAGTTCGTCTTCCAGCGCGCTCTGCACGCGGAAATCGATCGACAGGACCGATGGGTGGGTGCGGCCGTCCGCGCTGGTCAGCTGCTTGTCGAACGCCTCTTCCATGCCGACCTGGCCCTTGCCGTAAGTATCGACATAGCCAAGCACCGACGCTGCCATCGACCCTTGCGGGTAATAGCGGGTGGCCTCCATCGGATATTCCAGCGCGGGCTCACCCAGCGCATGAACCTTGTTGGCGTCTTCGGGAAGGATCGACTTGCGCAGATAGCCCGGCTTGCCTGAGCGCAGCTTGGCGATCAGTTCGGCGCGGTTCAGATCGGGGAAGATGCGGACCAGACCATCCGCCACCTGTTCCGGCGTGTGGATCAGGGACGAGCCTTCGCTCATCGCCTTGGGATTGAACCACAGCGAATAGGTATTGAACTCACGCGCCAGCGGCACGCCGTTGCGGTCCACGATCTCGCCACGATTGGGCACGAGAAGGCCGGACAGATCGCCATCGCGACCGCCCGGTCCGGTAACGCCCAGCCAGCAGATACGCGTCAGCGCCAGCACCCCCACCAGCGCGAAAACCCCCAGGATCCACAGCGTGCGCAGTTTGGCGACCAGCAGCGAGCGCTGCCGAACGTTCACCAGCTTGCGCCGCCCGGTGGATACCGTGGTGGGGATCGCGCCCATGGGGAAGGCGGGAGCGTTCACTGCTGGGCAGCCTCCGCCACTTCGATGCGCGCCAGCCGCTTGCCGAGGCCGGCAGCATCACGCAGCATTTCCTCACGCTCCGGATCGCGGTTCTTCGCACCCGCGCCAGAGGTCTGCGACGGCGTTGCCGCGTGGGCCGGATCGACCGGCGAGACCATTGCCAGCAGGCCAGTGCCCTGCTTTTCCTCAGCCCCATCGCTGCCGGTCTGTTCGGCATTGGCATAGCGGATCGGCTGCGGCGCACCTGGCCCCATCGGCTTGCCCAGCGCGGCAAGCTGGCGCTCACCCTCGATATACTGGGCAGCGGACGGCGCCTTGTAGCCGAACTCCAGTTCGTTGAGCTGGTTCAGCGCCTGCTGGTTGGAGCGGGTCTGGAACTCGGTCTCAAGGAAGTTGATCGACTGCTGCACGCGGACGATGCGGTTCTCGGTCGAGTGGACCTCGCTTTTCACCGCGTTGACCCGGAGCGTGAGCGCAAGCGTGGCCGCACCGCAGACCAGCAGCACGGAAATCCATCCGATCGAATGGACGCGATCGCGCGTGAGGTTCATGCCGGACTCCTGTCTTTGTGCCGCTTCTGCGTTCTGGGGGGGGCTTGGGTACGCACGGCGCTGCGAAGCGTGGCAGAGCGCGAACGGGGGTTGGCTTCCAACTCGGCCTCGCCGGGGCGGATGGCCTTGGAGAGCTTTTCGAATGTGGGTTGCGCACCGCCGACTTGCGGCAGGTGGCGCGAGGTCGTGCCCCCCTGCCCCGCCGCATCGCGCAGGAAGCGCTTGGCCATCCGGTCTTCCAGACTGTGGAAGGTGACGATGGCAAGCCGGCCGCCCTCGCGCAGCACGGTTTCCGAACCGGACATGCACTCTTCCAGTTCGTCCAGTTCGCCATTCACATGGATGCGGATCGCCTGGAACGTGCGGATCGCAGGGTCCTTCGGGGCATTGCTGCCCTTGTAGGCCGGATTGTAGCCGATGGCCTTGCGCACCACGCGGGCAAGGTCCGCCGTGGTTTCCAGCGGACGCGCAGCCACGATGGCGCGGGCAACGCGGCGCGACTGGCGCTCCTCGCCATACTGGAACAGCACGTCGGCGATCTCCGCCTCATCCGCCTCGTTCACGAAGTCCGCGGCCGAGCGGCCGTCCTGGCTCATGCGCATGTCGAGCGGACCGTCGGCGCCGAACGAGAAGCCCCGCTCCGCCTGGTCAAGCTGCATAGAGGATACGCCGATATCCATGACGACGCCGTCCACAGTGGTGACTCCGGCTTCTTCAAGCCCGGCGACGATTTCGGAGAAGCGGCGCGCATGCAACACGAGGCGCGGCGGGCTGAGGTCCAGCTCCGGCCATTTTCCACGGTTTTCCTCGATCGCGGCAATCGCGTCGGGATCGCGGTCGAAAGCATGAACGGTGGCGCCGGCATCGAGCAGGCGGCGGGTGTAGCCGCCCGCGCCCAGCGTGCAGTCGACGATGACGTCGCCGCCCCGGGGGTTCAGGGCGGCGACGACCTCCTCAAGGAGCACGGGCACGTGAGGGACACCCTCTGGAATGGTGCGCGATCCGGTCATTTGCGGCCTGCTTTCGCCAAGTCCTTGGCGGCAAGGCTCTTGCAGGCGGTCTGCGCCGCCTTCCAGCTATCGTCCATTTCGTAGAGGCTTTCGGGCGACCACACGGTGAAGAAACGACCGTTGCCGCGGAAGTAGAGTTGGTCGGTCACGCCGGCGAGCGCGGCCAGATCCTCGGGCAGGACGAAACGGCCGGAACCGTCGAACGGAACTTCGTAGGACGCATAAATGTCGCTGGCGCGCTTGTCGGCATCGAATTCCTTGCCGGCGCGGATGGCGAGGTCCTGCTGTTCCTTCAGTTCGTCCTCGAACTCCTCAATGCGCGAGGAGCCAAAGCCCACGAGGCAGGGCCAACGGTCATGCGTGGTGAGGCAGAGCATGTCCTTGCCGCTCGATTCGCGCACGGTGGGGCGGAAGGCGTTGGGCAGCACGAACCGGTTCTTGTCGCGCAAAAGCGAGAAGCCCTGTCCGTTGTATATGTATGGCCGCCCCGCCATGACGATGCCGCCTGCCCCTTCTTGCCCTGTTGCAGCCAATCCCTGGCTGCGCGTCCCGGTACGGCCGGGCCCGTTTCAGCATGACCGACGCCACCCCCGCCGCAGCAAATGCCGCAGGGTCCGGCCCCCTCCTGCGAGAGCACGGCAAGACTCAGCCATTCCGATTGCTTGTCTTTGTATAGCGGGAAGATGGGGGATTAAAGGGAAATTTGGGGATTGAAGGGAAGATTTCGCGAAATTCTCTCCGATTTGGGGCACGGTTCACCCACCGGGATCCGGGGATTAACCTGGTATTAACTCAATAAGTGATTGATTTTAAAGAGTTGATACTCAGGAAAATTACGTATCCCGGATTGTCCCTAAAACGCCCCGCTCAATCCCCACGTCTCAGGCGGGAAAGTAGCGCCGTCAGCGCCCCGCGACGCAGGAGGCGGTCGGCGCGGCCGCTCGGCTCCTCAAACAGCGCAGCATCGGCCAATGCCAGCACCCGGCCCGCACCGATGCCGCAGTTGGCAAGGATTCCCTCCGATTCCAGTTTGCAGGATGCGGCAGCGTCACCGGATTTCCCCAAAGATCCCGAATGGGGTTCCGTCCCGCCATTTCCCCGATCGAAGGTTCCGTCCCCGGAAATCCCCAATAAGTGAAAACGGCCCGGCAGGTTCACCGGCAAGGATGCTTCCCCAAGCACGACCAGGCGCTCTCCGGACTTTTCGCGGGGGTCGAACTGCAGTTCCAGCCCCCAATGGGCAAGGATCGGGGACAGCATGGCCATGTCCTGTGGCCGTCGCGGATCGCCCAGCGAATAGCGCGAAGGCTGCGTGAGCATCGGATCCACGAACAGCAGCAGGCGGCCACCCCCGCGCACCCAGGCGTCGAGCGCCAGATTTTCCTGCGGCGTCAGCGGGCGTGGCTGCGCCATGACGAGCATGGCGTCGGCCGGCAACGGCAGGCGCCCTTGCACATCGACAAGGCTGTCCAGCGGCTGGATCTCGCCCCACCCCGCAAGCAGGTCACCCGCCCACGAACGCGGCGCCCCACTCGCCAACCATTCGCGCGGATCGTCCCCCTCTCCCCAGAGGATGGGGAGGCTGGTGGCGAGGCCAATCTTTTGCATGTGCGGTGATGGATCGTCCCGGCGATGACACGCAGCCAGAACGGCGAGAACAAGAAATGCCCCGGCCAAGCAGGCGCCAGCGCGCCTCACGCCTGCAGTCCGCTTACTGCGCGAGCGGCGCGGTTCCGGCGCTTTCCGTGGCGTCGCCGGTGGCGCTGGGGGTCGGCGAAGGATCGGCGGCCGGCACCACGCCGATATCGGCCAACGGATCGGCCACCTGCCGCTTCGGCTTGGCATCGGCGGCGACGACCTGCTGGATCGGGTCTTCGGCGTCGACAAGCCGGGCACGGTCCATGATGATGTTCGCCAATCCGACGATCAGCAGCATCGCGCAGAGCCCGAACAGGCCCACTTGCAGCCGGTGCACCGCCTGCGCGCGCAATTCGCGCGTGGAAGGCGGCACGAAATGCTGGGGAGCAGCGGCCGGCTCGATCAGATTGGGCGGAATGTTCCCTGCCATCGGCAGATCGTTTACCTCAGCTTGCCAGCCAAGGGAAGACGGGCAGGCCCTTCGACTCCAGCCATTCGCGATTGTAGAGCGACGAGAGGTAGCGGAAACCGGTGTCGCACAGGATCGTCGCCACGCGAACGTCGCGCTTTCCTTCGGCAACCAGCTTGCGGCCCAGTTCCACCGCGCCGGCCACGTTGATGCCGGACGACAGGCCAAGGCACAGCCCCTCTTCCGCCAGCAAGCGGCGGACCCATTCAAGGCCCTTCTCATCGGAAATGCGGAACTGGGTATCGATCGGGGCACCGTCCAGATTGGCGGTGATGCGGCCCTGGCCGATGCCTTCGGCCACCGAATTGCCTTCGGCCTTCAACTCGCCATGGGCGTAGTAGTTGTAGAGCGCCGCGCCATAGGGGTCGGTCAGCGCGATGGTGATGCCCTCGTCAAAGGCCTTGAGGCCCATGCCGGTGCCCGCGATCGTGCCGCCGGTGCCCGCCGCGCACGTAAACCCATCGATCCGGCCGTCCATCTGCTGCCAGATTTCCGGCGCGGTGCTTTCGATGTGCGACTTGCGGTTGGCGATATTGTCGAACTGATTGGCCCAGATCGCCCCTTCCGTCTCGGCCGCAAGCCGGCGCGAGGTGTGGACGAAGTGGTTGGGGTCGGAAAACTTGGTGGGCGGAACCGTTACCAGTTGCGCACCAAGGGCGCGCAGCGTGTCCATCTTTTCCTTGGACTGGTTGTCCGGCATGACGATCACGGCCTTGTAGCCCAGCGCGTTGCAGACCAGCGCGATGCCGATGCCGGTGTTGCCGGCCGTGCCCTCGATCACCGTGCCGCCGGGCTTCAGTTCGCCGCGCGCTTCCGCGTCGCGCACGATCCACAGTGCCGCACGGTCCTTCACCGAGGCGCCGGGGTTGGCAAATTCGCACTTGCCCCAGATCTCGCAACCCGCGGCTTCGCTGGGCCCCTTGAGCAGGACGAGCGGAGTGTTGCCGATAAGGTCGAGGGTGGAACGCTGAGGTGCAGGAGCAGTCATGACCGCACAACTAGGAACGCGAAGGCGCGGGCGCAAACGATTTGCGCTTTGGACCACTAAAGTTGACGTGAATTTTCACGTCGAACGCATGGTCCGGACGCGAGAACGGCAGGTTTGCGTCGATCCGCAAACCTGCCGTTCACAATCCGCCCGAGAGCGGAAAATCGCGGGACTTCTCAGTCTTCCTGCGCGATCGTGACCTTGCAGCCTTCCAGCGCATCGGTGATCGGCACCTGGCACGACAGGCGCGAATATTCGTTGCGATGATCCGAACTGTCGAGCAGGTCGTTCTCGTCCTCGCTCATCGTCGGAAGCTTGTCCGCGAAAGCCGGATCGATGTGGACGTGGCAGGTCGCGCACGAGCAGCAGCCGCCGCACAGTGCCAGAAGTTCATCGAAGCCGCTGTCACGAATCGTTTCCATCAGCGTGCGGCCAACGGTCGCCTCGACGGTCGATTCTTCACCCGACTGGTTGACGACAATAATCTGCGGCATTCCCGTCCATCCTTTTTCTGATCCAGCATGTATCATAACATGCCCATTCCGGCCTTTGCCTGCGGCTGCTAAAGGCTGCAACCCCCTTTGGCAAGAAAGACGCAAGATGGGCTTGAACGCCGACGCACTGAAACTTGGACTGGACGAAATCGCCGCGCGCGAACCGGCCATGGCGCGCGCGCTGGAACGGGCCGGCTATCCCGAACCGCGAATCCGGGCAACCGGCTATGCCACGCTGTTGCGCACGATCGTCGGCCAGCAGGTCTCAGTGGCAGCGGCGGCATCGGTATGGGGCCGAATGGAAGCCCTGCTGGGCAAGGGCATTGCACCGGAAGCCCTGCTGGCCGCGGAATTCGATGCACTGCGCGCCTGTGGCCTTTCCCGCCAGAAGCAGGGCTATGCCCGTTCGCTGTGCGAACTGGTGGTGGCCGGCACGCTGGACCTGGAAAACCTGCCCGCCGATGACGAGGAGGCGATCGCCCAACTCGTGCAGATCAAGGGCATCGGCCGCTGGTCGGCGGAAATCTACCTGCTGTTCGCAGAGGGGCGGCCGGACATCTGGCCCGCCGGCGATCTGGCCGTGCAGGCGGGGATCCACAAGATCCTGGGGCTGGATGCACGCCCCAGCGAGCAGGAGGCCCGCGCGCTGGCCGAACAATGGCGTCCGCATCGGGGCGCAGCGGCCATCTTCACCTGGCACTGCTATAACAACCCGGCCCTTTAGCAGACCGTGGCAGGTTAGCAGACCGTGGCGGGCATCAGGCGCCCCGCCCTTGCGCCCTGCCACCCTTGGGCGCGAACATCCGCGCCTCCATCCAGCGGCGCAGCCGGGGCGACTGGCGCTCGGTCAGCAGCGAGATCAACGCACAGACCGCCACCACCAGCCCCAGCAGCGCGACGAAGGCCAACGGGCTGCGCCCTGCCACCAGCCCGTGCGAGCGGGCCAGTTGCAGCAGCGGCCAGTGAAACAGGTACAGTGTGAAGGAAAACCCGGCGAGTAGCCCGGCCATGTCCTTCAGCCGCATCACCGGCTGTGCAAAGCGCTCCGCCATCGGCCGCAGCGCAATCAGCGCCAGGACCATGATCAGCCCCATCGCGAAATCCGCGAAGGCCCATTGCGACCATTGCGTCTTCCCCGGCCACCATGCCTTCAGCAGCGGATTGAGCACCGCGCGGTCCACCTCGAACAGCGCCAACGCCAAGGCCAGACAGAACGCCAGGACCACCGGCGCGGCGACTGGCGGGAGGCGGCGGGCCACCGGGACATGGGTCAGCGCCACGCCCATCAGCCAGACCGGCATCAATAGCAGGATTGCCCCGCCGGCCGTGAAACAGGCCACCGCGACCGTCGCCACCCGCGCCCAGCCACGCAGGAAAATCGCCAGCGCGAAGATCGCATAGAACCAAACTTCGTAGCAGAGCGACCAGTACGGCGGGTTCCACACCGGCGCCGGCATCCCCGGCCACGCGCTGACGAAGGCCATCGGCGGCAACAGCCGCGTGGCCACTTCCAGCGGATCGTCGGGGCTGTTGTCGATATAGACGCGCATCGGCCCCGCCAGCACATAGGCCGCCAGCACCGCGAACAGCAGCGCCGGGATCGCCACCGGCACGATCCGGGACACCCGCGCCACGAAATAGCGGGGCAGACTGGACCGGCCGCCCAGCACCGACGTGCTGATGACAAGGCCGGACAGCACGAAGAACACGATCACGCAATAATGCTGCATCCTGAGGCCGAACGGGAACGGCCCGCGATAGATGCCCAGTTGCACCGCATGCCCCACCGCCACCAGCAGCGCGGCGCCAAACCGCGCGAAATCGAGCACGACCGAAAGCGGCCGCGTGAGGAACCGGTCCTCACCCACCGTCAGGCCGCCGGGGCGACGCCGTCGATAAAGCGGGCCAATGCGACGTCGCGCTGGCTCAGCCCTCCGGCATCGTGCGTGGTCAGGGTGATTTCAACGCGGTTGTAGACGTTGAACCATTCGGGATGGTGATCGCGCTTTTCCGCTTCGATGGCGACACGCGTCATGAAGCCGAACGCTTCATTGAAATCGGCGAATTTCACTGTTCGCACAATGGCAAGGCCATCTTCGCGCAAGGCCCAGCCGGGCAGCGTGCCCAGCACCGCAACGCGCTCCGCATCGGTGAGTTGAGCGATAGACATGGTGTCCTCCTCTGCCCTGTTTTGCCTTCGCTTGGCAGCCCCGCGCCTTTCCACTATCGCAGGGCCGCATGCAAGGGGCATCCATCGCTATCGAAGATCTCGCGTGTCGACGTGGGGACAGGGTGCTGTTCCGCGGCCTCTCGCTGCGGCTCAGTTCCGGTGAGGCGCTGCATGTCACCGGCAGCAACGGCATCGGCAAGTCCAGCCTGCTGCGCATCATCGCCGGGCTTGCCCCTGCCTTTGCCGGACACGTGGAGACCAGCGGTACGATCGGCCTTGTCGATGAACGCCACGCACTGGACCATGCCCTGCCGCTGGGCCGGGCCCTCGGGTTCTGGAGCGCCATCGATCACGCCACCGAAAGCGGGCTGGAGCGGCTTGGCCTGACCGCCCTGCTGGATGTGCCGGTGCGCTATCTCTCCACCGGCCAGAAAAAGCGCGCCGCGCTCGCCCGGCTGATCGGGCAGAAGGCCGCGATCTGGCTGCTGGACGAACCGCTCAACGGCCTGGACGGCGATGCCGCGGCACTGACCGAGGCGCTGGTGGCAGACCATTGCGCGGGCGGCGGCCTTGCCCTGATCGCCTCTCATCAGCCCTTCGCACTCGCGCACAAGCGCACGCTGGCGCTTGGCGAGCACGCGGCATGAGTGGACGTTTCCTCTCCCTTCTGAAGCGCGATCTGGCCCGCCTGCTGCTGGGCGGTCGCGGCGGCGGTGCAGCGATGCCGGTGCTGTTCTTCCTCTCGGTCGCGATGCTCTATCCTTTCGCCGTCGGTCCCGACGCACGGCTGCTGGCGCGAACCGGCGGCGGCGTGATCTGGGTCGCGGCGCTGCTGGCGGCGATCCTGCCGCTCGACCGGCTTGTCGAGCCGGACATCGAGGGTGGACTGTTCGACCAGTGGGCGCTGCGCGGCATTTCCGAGGAAATGGTGCTGGCCGTGCGCGTTCTGGCGCATTGGCTGAGCTTCGGCCCGCCGCTGATGCTGGCGGCCGTGCCCGCGGCAGGGCTGTTGGGGATCGACGGGGCGACGCTGGGCACTGTGGAGCTTGGCCTGCTGGCCGGCACGCCGGGGCTTGCCGCGCTGGGCGTGATCGTGGCCGCACTCACCGCCGGCCTGCGGGGCGGCGCCGCGCTGGGCGGGCTGCTGGTGATCCCGCTCGCCGTGCCGGTGCTGATCTTCGGCGCGGGCAGCCTCGGCGCCGGCGGATCGAGCGGCCTTGCCCTGGCGGCGGCGTCCAGCCTTGTCCTGCTGGCCATCGCCCCCTTCGCCGGCGCCGCCGCCGTGCGCGCGGCACGCGGATAACGCGCCCATCATCGCCCCAGCGGTTGGCGCCCAACCGCCTGCCCCGCATAGTCGCCTCGCAACGATCCGGCCCAAGCCGGACGCCGGGAGAGAGCGATGCAGGGCCACAAGGAACTGATCGAAGACGCGAAACGCCAGACTGGCCTGACGGACTTCGGACCGGACAGCTTCCGCGAGGGGCTGGAAATTCTGGTGGACTCGCTCGCACGCGAAGCCCGGCTCAACGCCGTGGGCGAACGCGCACTGACCGAGCGGATCGTCCTGCACTTGAAGCAGCGCCTGCTGGTGGAAGACTGGTATCGCCGCCATCCCGAGATCGACGACGAGCAGATCACTGCCCCTCTCTTCGGCGTCAGCCTGCCGCGCACGGGATCCTCGGCCCTGTCCTTCCTGCTCGCGAGCGATCCGGCGATCCGTTACCTGCGCGTCTGGGAAAGCTCCCAACCCTGCCCGCCGCCCTCCACCGTCACCGGCCCCGATCCACGCCGGGGTGTTGCGGTGACGAGCGGCGACGCGCTGCTCAAGAACGGCAAGCGCACGCCTTCGGGCATCGATGGCGCAATGGAATGCCAGGACCTGATGGCGCTCGATTTCAAGAGCCAGATCTTCCAGGCCTTCGCGCAGGTCCCGCGTTATTCGGACTGGCTGCTGAATGCGGATCTTTCAACCACGTATGCCTATGAAAAGCGCGTGCTGAAGCTGCTGCAATGGGGCGCCCCGGCGCGGCCATGGCGGCTGAAGGCGCCCACCCACATGCTCTATCTCGACGCGCTGACATCGGCCTTTCCCGATGCGCGCTTCGTGATGACGCACCGCGATCCGGCGGACGTGATCCTTTCCGTCGCCACCGTCTATGCCGACATCATCGGCAAGTTCAGCGACCACATCGACATGGCCTATCTGGGCGCGCTCAACTTGCGCTGCTGGTCCGAAGCGATGAACCGCGCCATCGCCTTTCGCGAGAAGGGCAACGACCACCGCTTTTTCGACATCCACTTCCGCGCCATGCACAAGGACCCGCTGGGCGAAGTGCGCGCGCTCTACGCCTGGCTCGGCGAAGAGGTCTCGCAGGACTTCGCGCGGGCGATGGCGGACTGGTGGGAAAGCAACAGCAGCGCAGAGCGCATGACCAAGCCCGATCCGGCCCATTTCGGCCTCGACCCGGCAGCGGTGCGTCAGCGCTTCACCCCCTATCTTGAGCGCATGGAGCGCTGGGCCCCGTTCGACGCGGCGGCATGAACCTTTCCCTAGACACAGGTGATTCGACAATGAGCAAGGCGATCAGCGGCCGGGTGGAATTCGATGAGGCGGCGCGCATGGCGCAGACGGTGGAGAGCGGCCCGCGCTACGCCCCGCTGCGACTGGATGAGGTCAGCCCCGAAGGGCAGGAGCAGGTCGATGCGATTCGCGCCGCCTTCCACATTCCCGAAAGCCGCCCCTTCCCCGACGTCAGCCTGATCACCTTGCGCCATCCCGGCATGTTCAAGGGCCAGATGGTGCTGGGCATCGAACTGGCCGCGCGCGGCACGATTCCGGGGCGGGAGCGCGAACTGATGATCCTGCGCCTGGCCCGCCTGGCCGGGGCGCCGTTCGAATGGTGCGAGCATGTCGATATCGGCAAGGCCTTCGGCATCACGACCGAGGAGATCGAGCGCGTGCTGGAAGGGTCGTCCGCCACCGGGTGGTCTGAACACGAATCGGCCATGCTGCGCGCGGTGGAGGAATTGGTGGCCGATCACTGCATGGCCAATTCGACCTGGGACACGCTGGCGAAGACTTGGGACGAAAAGCAAATGCTGGAAGTGCCGATGCTGGTGGGGTCCTACCTGATGACGGCGCTTCAGCAGAACACCTTGAAAATTCAGCCGAAGGGCGGTTTCGACTACCGCTGAACGGCCCGGCACTACGCCGGGCTTCCCTGCGAATCGCGAAAATCCAGCGCGCGTCTCCCCCCGGGTGGCGCGCGTTGACATGTCTGTGGACAAGTCCTGCATAAATGCGGGGAAGCTTGGGGATGAACGGTGCGTCATCTGTGCATGACCACGACACATCCCTGTGGATGAACCTGCGGGAATCTGCCGGATAACTGCGGGAAAGGCCGGGAAAAAATGGGCCGGACCGATATCTGCTGAAAGCGGAATTCGGTCCGGCCCAGTGGGACAGGAAGGGCAGTCTCGGCGCCCCATGACAAGCGCCGGGCCTGGGTCCTCGGGTGCAGGCTTGACGGCCAGGACAAGCTGCGTATCAATGGCTAATGATAATCATTCGCAAGTTCAAGCCCCTTTTCGCATAGCCTGTTTTCGCCACCTGGAGACCCTGCCATGTACCAGTATGTCGACCGCCCCCTCAGCAGCCTGGATGAGGGCTGCCGCTTCCTCGTCTGGTCGATGCGCGCCTGGGTCACCACGCTGGCCCAACGCCGCTGCCCGGCCGAGGCTTTGGCCCCCGCCTTCGCCCGTTGGCGGATGATCGGCGGCCTCCAGCCCTTTCATCGCGCCATGCTGATCTTCAACCGCGATGCGCTGGAAACCTTCGCATTCTGCCCGATGGCCTGCGATCACGTTTCGGAGCACGAGGCGGTGATTCTCGAACTCGTCACCTCGCTGCGCGATCGCGGCGCGCAGGAAACCCGCGGCACGCTGGAACTGGTGGTTCAGGAAGACGCTGTGGGTGACGTGCTGGAAACGCTGTCCAAGCTGGGCGCGGCGCTGGCGATCGCCGGAATCTTCCCGGGCCAGCCGGTGGCCGCGCGAGGGGATCAGGATCGCGGCTGATCCGACACGAATCGCGATGGGCGTTTCAGGGGGCGCCCATCGTCCAGACGGCTGCGCAGCCCGCCAGCACCAGGCACTGAAGGCACAGAATCGCCCGCAGGTAATTCACGAAAGGCTGCTTGCGGGTCTTGTGCCGGAACAGGCGGCGCGCCAGCAGCGCGGCGGGCGAGCCGCCGATCGCGGCCAGCGTCAGCAGGCGACGCTCAGGCACGCGACCGCCGCCACGGCGCGATTGCGCCTTGTCATAGCCATAGACCGCGAAAGTCCAGAGATTGAGGACGGCAAAGGCAACGGCGGCAAGCAGAAGGGCGTTCATGGGCCGCCCCTAAAGCCCGCACGCATCGGTTTGAACCCGAATTTGCCGCAGATTTTCTCTGACGCTCCTGCTCAGACCACACACTTCCCAACACTCCCCGTCATCCCCGCGCAGGCGGGGATCCCGCTTCTACTGGCGAGCGTGGCAGAAAGGTAGCGGGGCCCCCGCCTGCGCGGGGGCGACGAAATTCTCTTCGGAACGCCCGCGCGCTCAATCCAGCGGGGCCACATCCACCGAGAAGAACATCGTCTGCTCCGACGAACCACGAAACGTTCCGTCCAGCGGCGCGACGTCCGAATAGTCGCGCCCCATACCGATGAAGATGTGGTCGGTATCGGCCAGCATGTCGTTGGTGGGATCGAAGCCGATCCACCCCAGATCGTCTCCGCACCACAGGTTCACCCAGGCATGCATGGCATCCGCACCTACCAGCCGCGCCTGCCCAGGCGGCGGCAGGGTGCGCAGATAGCCGCTGACATAGGCGGCCGGAATGCCGTGCGCACGCGCAGCGATGATCATGATGTGGCTGAAATCCTGACACACCCCATGCCGCGCACGAAATGCCTCGATCGGCGGCGTGTCGGCAACGGTCGCACCCGATTCATAGGCGAACTGCTCGTGAATCGCGCCCATCAGCCGCCGTCCCGCCTCCACCACCGGCATCGATTCGCTAAGGAATCCGCTGGCCCACATGGCAATGTCGCGCTCCGGCACGGCGATCGGCGAGGCAAAGCTGTAGGAGGCGGGCCCCAGCGCTGAAACGTCCGGCTTCTGCATCGCCCGCTCACGCAAGTCGGCAAGGCCGGGGCCGGTAGAGCCGGTGATGAAGAACGGCAGCGGCTCCTTCTCCACCGTGAACCGGCTTTCGATCTGGAGCTGGCTGATCGGCTCCCGCAACGAAAAGCGTGCCTCGTTGACGTAGTAGCCGCCTTCGCGTTCCGCCACTTCGGCAGGCTGCGGATCGACGCCGAGCGCATAGCCGGTCATCGACTGCCCCGGCCAGGCGGCCGGACGCAACCGCGCGTTGAACTGCGCCAGCCGCACGGGTTGGGCATATTCCAGCGTGGTGATGTGGCTGACCGCATAGCGCATCACAGCAGCGCCGTCCGGCGTTCGGCCTGTTCGGGATCGAACTGGAGGAAATAACGCGCCGACAGCGCGTTGGACAGGTCGTAGAGCTGTTGCTCGATCTCTTCGAGAACCGCGCTGGTCATGTCTCGCGCCGTTGCCGCCTGCAATTGCCCCAACAGCGCGCGGGCGGCGCGCATCGGCGGTTCGGGCAAGTTATCGTCCCGCCCGCTGGGCAGTGCGGAGAGGTGTTCGACGATTCCGGCGATCTGGAACACCAGCGCGCGCGGATTGTCCGGGTCCAACAGCAACAGATCGCGCACCGGGCCGGCCATCGGCCCGGTCAGGTAACGGGTGCGATAGATGATCTGGCTGTCGCACAAGTCCAGCAGCACGCCCAGCCCTCCGCCATCTATCCCTTTGGCATCTATCCCTTTGGTTTCCGTTCCTTCGGCATCCAGCCCCTCACCGGTCTGCGCGTCATCCAACCGGCGAACCATGCGGCAAATGCCCTGCGCGCGCTCTATCCGCTGGCCGATCTCCAGGAACCGCCACGCCGCCGAGCGCACCATGTTTTCGGAGATAAGCCCGGCCAGCGCGCTGAAATGCTCGGTGAGGCGCCGCACCGCGCCCAGCAGGGTGGCCGGTCGGTGCTGGTCCACCTGCGGCACGCCCTGGCTCACCAGTCGCCAGAAATCGCGGGCGAAGCGCTCGCGCAGGGCAAGGCCCACCGCCTGCCGCCGCCGCATCAGCGCGGTCACGCCGCCCGGCAAGCTGGCCTCCGCCAAAGCGGCAGCGCAGATCGCCTGCACATCCGGCGTTTCCTGCGGAGCCTCGACGCTGCCCGCCTCCACCAGCAGGTCCACCAGCGCGCCGACCACCCCGCCCTGCTCCGCCGGGCCGCCGTCGATCTCCACCGATCCGTCCAGCAGGGCCCGCAGCACACGCGTGACGATCTGCGCGCGCTCGTTATACCGGCCGAACCAGTAGAGATTGTCCGCCGCCTGACTGGCGAGGATGCCGCCCCCGCGCGAAATCGGCGGTTCCGGAATCGTGCGCGCGACCAGTTGTGCCGGGTTTGCCACTTCGTCCACCACCCAGACGTCGGCGGAAATCTCCCCCTCGCCCATCAGCGAGGTCGGCAACGCCTGACTGGCCGCCAGACGGGCGAAGCCGCCCTGCATGACCGTCCACACGCCATCGGCATCGCGTGCCACGAAGGCACGCACGGTAAACGGGCGCGGAACCACTTCGCCGTCGACGATCGCCGGAGCGGTGGAGAGGTGGACGATCTCCTGCCCGCAATAGTCCATCGGGCGGCGGCGCAGCGCATCCAGCAGCGCGGCGCGCTGGGGGCCGTCCAGTTCGGCACCGGCCACGGGTTCGCGCCGCTGCAACCCTTCCACCGCTTGCCCGAAGGCGGGCAAAACGGCCAGTTCACCCAGCCTTGCGGCCACCGTCGCGCTTTCCGCCGCCTGCCCGCACCACCAGGTGGCGATATTGGGCAGGATCGGGGCCTCCCCCAACAGAACCTGACACAATCGCGGCATAAAGGCGGCGAAGGCGGGGCTTTCCAGCACTTCTGTGCCCGGCCAGTTGATCATGCCCACACCGCCCCGCGCCCATGCTTCATAGAGATTGGCGACGCCCAGTTGGGATCGCGCATCGAAGGCCAGTGGGTCGAGCGAGGTGGTGTTGACCCAGCGCCAGATCGAATCGACCCGCTTCGGGCCGGCTATGGTGCCCACCCAAAGCCGGTCGTCCACCACCGAAAGATCGCGCCCTTCCACCAGCGGAAAGCCCAGATAGCGCGCCAGATGCGCCTGTTCTGCATAAGTCTGATTGAACCGGCCGGGAGTCAGCAAGGCGATGCGCGGAGCTTCCCGTCCGCAGGAAGCGATCATGCCTTCGCGCATGACCGAGAAGAAATCGACGATGCGCCGCACCTGCTGGTCGGCCAGAAGATGGCCGGCCAGCCGCGTCATCGCCAGGCGGTTTTCCAGCGCATAGCCGATGCCGGCGGCGATCCGCACGCGGTCCTGCAGCACCCGCCACTGCCCGCGCGGCCCACGGGCAAGATCTGCCGAATAGACCTGGATGAAATGAGGCGCCGCCTGTCCCGCGCCCAGCCGCCGCGCGGGATCGAGCATCTTGCGCGCGAAGAAGGGGCTGCCGGCGATAGCGGCGGCCGGCAGATAGCCCTCGCGCACCATCCGCTGCGGGCCGTAGATATCGGCCGCAAGGTGCTCGAACAGCTCGGCCCGCTGGATCAGGCCGCGCTCAACGGTCTCCCACTCGCCCGCGCCGATCACCACCGGCATGGCATTGAGCGGCCACGCACGTTCCTCCTCCTCTCCCGTCACGCGGAAGGTCAGGCCAAGGTCGGCGGCATTGCGCGTGGCGGTTTCCTGAAGGGCTAGCGGGTCGCCTTCCGACAAGGCAGCAAGACCCGAGGCGACCGCCTTCCAGCGCGCCGCAACCGGCTCTGCCGCGTCGCCGAACAGGTCTCCGCCGGATACCGCGACCGGATAGGCATCAAGCCACCCGCCCAAGGTTTCCGAGGGGGCGGTTTCGGTCAGTCCAGGGGGCGGAGCGGCTGCCATGGCATCAGCTTGTGCGGGTCGGGCGGCGCAAGTCCAGCGAATAAGGGAATTCGCCCGGCACTTCCTCCGGCGGGCTCTGCATCGGGCCCGGCGAATGGCCGTGAGGCTGGAACCGCGCCTTGCGCCGCGCTTCGGCCTCATAGCCGTTGATCGGCACATCGTCGTAATGGCGCCCGCCCGGATGCGCCACGTGATAGACGCAGCCACCCAGCGATCGGCCGTTCCACAAGTCGAGGATGTCAAAAGTGAGCGGCGCATTGGGTGGCAGCATCGGATGCAGGCACTCGGCCGGCGCCCACGCCTTGTAGCGCACCCCGCCGACGCCTTCGGCCGGGCCGGTCATCGTCAGCGGCACACGGCGGCCGTTGCACGAGATGACATGGCGGCCGGAAACGAGGCCGCTGGCCCTGACCTGCAGGCGCTCGGTCGAACTGTCGACATAGCGCACGGTGCCGCCGATCGCGCCGGTTTCGCCCAGCACGTTCCACGGCTCCAGCGCGTGGCTGATCTCCAGCGTCACGCCGCCGCCCTCGACTTCGCCATGAACGGGGAAGCGGAACATGCGCTGCGCCTCGAACCAGGCGGGATCGAAGTGGTATCCCGCGCGACCGAGATCGCTGAGCACGTCGAGGAAATCGGCCCAGACGAAGTGGCCGAGCATGAACCTGTCGTGCAGTTGCGTGCCCCAGCGCACCAGCGAACCGCTTTGCGGTTCCTTCCAAAACCACGCCGTGAGCGCGCGCAGCAGCAATTGCTGGGCAAGGCTCATCTTCGCGTCCGGCGGCATCTCGAAGCCCCGGAATTCTACCAGGCCAAGCCGGCCGGTCGGGCCATCCGGGCTGAACAGCTTGTCGATGCAGATTTCGGTGCGGTGGGTGTTGCCCGTCACATCCACCAGCAGGTTGCGGAACAGCCGGTCCACCACCCAGGGCGCGGGCTGGTCATGCTCCGGACCCGGAACTTGCGAGAGCGCAATCTCCAGCTCGTAAAGCGCGTCGTGCCGCGCCTCGTCGATGCGCGGCGCCTGGCTGGTCGGGCCGATGAACAGACCGGAGAACAGGTAGCTGAGCGAGGGGTGCCGCTGCCAGTAGGTGACGAAGCTCTTCAGCAGGTCCGCCCGGCGGATGAACGGGCTTTCCAGCAGGCTGGGCCCGCCCAGCACGATGTGATTGCCGCCGCCGGTGCCGATCGAGCGGCCATCGACCATGAACTTGTCGGCCGTCAGCCCGATCTCGCGCGCGGCGTCATAGAGCGTTTCAGTGATCTCCACCGTCTCTCGCCAGGAGGCGGAGGGATGGATGTTCACTTCGATCACGCCGGGATCGGGAGTGACCTTCAGCACTTGCAGGCGCGGATCGGGCGGGGGCGGATAACCTTCGATCCGCACAGGCACGCGCTGCTTTTCCGCCACCGCCTCGATCGCGGATACGAGTTCGAGATAGTCCTCCAGCCGCTCGGTCGGCGGGATGAACACGGCAAGGTAATCGCCGCGCGGCTCCACGGTGATCGCGGTACGCACCGCGCCTTCGATCAGGTGCTGCTCCACCCTCTCGCCCGCCGATCCGGTTTGAGGCTGGGCCACGCGTTCCACGCGCTGCGCTTCGTTCCCCGCCGCGATCCGCGTCTCGGCCGCCGGCGCAGGCGCCTGTTCGCGATAATCGGCCAGCGGTTCGCGCGGTTCGGCGGTGTCGCGCGGGTGGATATAGGGATAGGCCGATGGCGGCACGTAAGGCAGCGAGCCCAGCGGCAATCGATAACCCAGCGCGGAATCGCCGGAAACGGCCGTAAGAATCCCGCGCCGCACCTGCCAGACCTCACTCTTCCAGCGCAGCACCGGTTGAACGGACGCGTTCCAGCGCTGCACCGGCAGCACGAACCCGGTCGCCTTCTCCAGCCCGCGCCGATAGGTGCGGCGGAAACGGCGGGCCAGTTCCTCGTCGTCGAGGTGCGATTCCTCAGGCGTCGTGTTGACGGGAAGCTGCGCCTCCCGAAACGCCCACCAGTCCTTGTCTTCGAACACCGGCTGCACGAAGTCATCGCCCAGCCCCAGCATGACCGCCGCATCGCGCAGCAGATGCTCGGCGGCAGCGGGATCGACGCTGGGCACCGGATCGGGGTCGCCACCCTTTTCCAGCGGCTTCTCGCCTGCGATCAGGCTGTCGTCACGCCAGATCGGCACGCCGTCCTTGCGCCAGTAGATCGAATAGCCCCAGCGCGGCAGCGTCTCGCCCGGATACCATTTGCCCTGCCCGTGGTGCAGCAGCGACCCCGGTGCGAATTTCTGCCGCAGCAGGCGGATCAGCTTGTCCGCATAGGCCGCCTTGGTGGGCCCCACCGCCGCGCCGTTCCATTCGGCCGCCTCGAAATCGCCATCGGCGATGAAGGTCGGCTCGCCCCCCATGGTGAGGTTGGCGCCCGCCGCGTCGAGATCGGCGTCGACCCGATCCCCCAGATCGAGCAGTGCCTGCCAGCGATCCTCGGTAAACGGCTTGGTGATCCGCACCGCCTCGGCGATGCGGGATACGTCCATCTTGAAATCGAAATCGACTTCGGCCGGCTCCGCCATCCCCTCGATCGGGGTGGCGGATCGATAGTGCGGTGCAGCACAAAGCGGAATGTGCCCCTCCCCCGCGAACATGCCCGATGTCGCATCCAGTGCGATCCAGCCGGCACCGGGCACGTAGGCCTCGGCCCAGGCGTGCAGGTCCGTCACATCCTCCAGCACGCCCTTGGGGCCTTCCTTGGGCGTAACGTCGGCAACGAGCTGGATCGAATATCCGGAAACGAACCGCGCCGCGAAGCCCAGCCGGCGCAGCAGTTGCACCAGCAGCCAGGCCGAATCGCGGCACGATCCGATGCCCGCCGCCAGCGTCTCTTCCGGGGTCATCACCCCGGTTTCCATGCGGATTACATAGCCGATGCGCTGCTGCAGCCGGCTGTTGATATCGACCAGGAAATCGACCGTACGCCCTGCATATCCGGCATGTTCGGCCACCAGCGCATCGAACAGCGGGCCCTGGTCCTCCAACTCGAAATAGGCGGCCAGATCGGCCTTCATCGCGTCCGAATAGGCGAAGGGATAGTGCTCCGCCTCCGGCTCCACGAAGAAGTCGAACGGGTTGATCACCGCCAGTTCGGCCAGCAGATCCACCTCGATCGCGAAGTGATCGACCGGATCGGGAAACACCACCCGCGCCTGCCAGTTGCCGTGCGGATCCTGCTGCCAGTTCAGGAAATGCTCCGGCGGGCTGATCTTCAGCGAATAGTTGGGCACCGCCGTGCGGCTATGCGGCGCGGGGCGCAGCCTTATGACTTGTGGACCAAGACGCACCCGCCGAGAGTAGCGGTAGCGGGTGAGATGGTGGAGGGCCGCCTTGATCATCGGCCATGAGTGTGCGTCAAACTATGCTGCACTGCAATGATCTTCCATTGGTGCGGCGCGCAGAACTTGTTAGATTGCGTGAAGGGCCTTCAATTGCGGCATCAGGCACGATTGCAGCATTAGGTTCATCGTGGCATGCAAGGGGGTCCAAAGCGGGCGTTCATGCACGGACGGCCCGCCACTCGCTCGGATGAAGACGAAGGACATGCTGGACATTAACGAAGCGCAAGCCGCCGGAGAGAGCAGCCCGGTGACGGAAGTCGCCACGCTGCCAGCCCGCTATTTCAACCGCGAGCAGAGCTGGCTGGCCTTCAACGAGCGCGTCCTCGCCGAAGCGACCAACCCCAATTACCCGTTGCTGGAACGGCTGCGGTTCCTGTCAATCTCCGGCAGCAACATCGACGAGTTCCTGATGGTTCGCGTCGCCGGCCTGGCCGGGCAGGTGCGCCGCCAGATCGAGGAAATCTCGATCGACGGTCTCACCCCGTCGCAGGCACTGGCCACCACGCACGAAAAGGTGCTGGAACTGGAAGCGATCCAGCAGGAAACCTGGGCGGACCTGAAAGTCCGTCTGGCCGACGAAGGCGTGCGCGTGGTGGGCGAAGAGCCTCTCGATGCGGAGCGTCAGGCCTGGCTGCGCAGCTATTTCCTCGAACACGTGATGCCGGTGATCACCCCGCAGGCGATCGATCCGGCGCACCCGTTCCCCTTCGTGGCCAATCAGGGCATCGGCATCCTGTTCTCGCTGACCCGCGTGGCAGACGACGCCCCGGTCATGGAAATGGTGCTGATCCCGTCGCCCCTGCCGCGTTTCGTGCGCATTCCGGGGGAGGACGGCAACTGGATCTCGATCGAGGATCTGATCTGCCGCAATGTGGACGAGCTGTTTCCCGGCTTCGTGCTGCACGGCCACGGCGTGTTCCGCATCCTGCGCGACAGCGACATCGAGATCGAAGAAGATGCCGAGGATCTGGTGCGCTATTACCGCACCGCGATCCAGCGCCGCCGCCGCGGGCTGGTGATCGTGCTCCAGCTTCAGGGAGCCTTCGATCCTTCCGCCGAGGAATTGCTGCGCAACCAGCTGGGCCTGGACAAGGCGCTGATCATGAAGACCGACGGGCTGATCGGCTTTTCCGGCCTTTCCGCGATCTGCGACGAGGATCGGCCCGAACTGAAGTTCGAACCCTATTCCCCCCGCTATCCCGAGCGCATTCTGGAGCATGACGGCGATATCTTCGCGGCAATCCGCGAAAAGGACATCGTCATCCAGCACCCCTATGAAAGCTTCGAGGTGGTGATCGATTTCCTGCGCCAAGCGGCGCGCGATCCGGACGTGATCGCGATCAAGCAGACGCTCTATCGCGCGGGCAAGCAGTCCGCGATCATCTCCGCCCTCATCGGTGCAGCCGAACAGGGCAAGTCGGTAACGGCGGTGGTCGAACTGAAGGCCCGCTTCGATGAGGAGCAGAACCTGCTCTGGGCCAGCCAGCTGGAACGCGCGGGCGTGCAGGTGATCTACGGCTTCGTGGACTGGAAGACCCACGCCAAGACATCGATGATCGTCCGGCGTGAGTGCGAGGGTTACCGCACCTACTGCCACTTCGGCACAGGCAACTATCACCCGATCACCGCGCGCATCTATACCGACCTGTCGTACTTCACCGCCGATCCGGCGATGGGCCGCGACGTCGGGCGCCTGTTCAACTTCATCACCGGCTATGTGGAGCCCAAGGGCACCGAGTGCCTGTCGATCTCGCCCATCTCGCTGCGCTCCACGCTCTATGCGAATATCGAGGGCGAGATCGCCAATGCCCGCGCCGGAAAGCCCGCGCAGATCTGGGCGAAGATGAATTCGCTGACCGACCCGGACCTGATCGACAAGCTCTATGCCGCCAGCGAGGCGGGCGTGGACATCGAACTGGTCGTACGCGGCATCTGCTGCCTGCGCCCCGGCATCACCGGCCTTTCAGAGAACATCACCGTGAAGTCGGTGATCGGCCGCTTCCTGGAGCATTGCCGCATCTGGGCTTTCGCCAACGGCGCCGAACTGCCCAACCGCAAGGCCAAGGTCTACATCACCTCTGCCGACGCGATGAGCCGCAATCTGGACCGCCGGGTGGAGGTCCTGATCCCGATCACCAACAAGACCGTGCACGATCAGGTGCTGGATCAGGTGATGCTGGCCAACCTGCTGGATACCGAACAGTCTTGGGTACTGCATCCAGACGGCAGCTACGATCGGGTGGGCGAAGTGGACAACCCCTTCAATATCCACCGCTATTTCATGACCAACCCGTCGCTTTCCGGGCGCGGTGCATCGCTTGCCAGTGGACGGAAGGTGCCAAAGCTCTCGCTAAGACGCGGCAACATCTGACATAAGGGGGCATCCCGCCCGAGTCTCGGGCAAAGAGGCATAACGACCAAAGACCCCCTATGATCGGCATCAGCCTCAAGAGTGAAAAGCGCGCGATCATCGACATCGGTTCGAACACCGTGCGTCTGGTGATCTACAACGGGCCGCCCCGTGCGCCCGTTGTCGTGCTCAACGAAAAAGTCAGCGCGCGCCTGGGGCGTGATCTCGGCAAGACCGGGGCGATCGCCGAAAAGGCGATGCGCAGCGCGCTCGTCACGCTGGCGCGCTTTGCCGGGCTGCTGCGGCTGTTCGAGGTGAAGAACGTCGAATGCGTGGCTACCGCCGCCGCGCGCGATGCCAGCAACGGGCCGGAGTTCCTCGACGCCGTTCGCGCGCTGGGCCTTCACCCCCGCCTGCTGACCGGCGAAGAAGAGGCCCGCGCCAGCGCCACCGGCGTGATCGCGGCGTTCCCCGGCGCGCGCGGCGTCGCGGCCGACCTCGGTGGTGGCAGCCTTGAACTGGTCGAGATCGCCGATGGCGAAAGCTGGCACGGCATCACCCTGCCCTTCGGCACCCTGCGCCTGCCCGACTTGCGCGCCGAGGGCGTGACCGAATTTTCCGAAACCGTGCGCGACGGCCTGACGCATGCGGGGTGGGAACAGGGCCGTGGCCTGCCGCTCTACATCGTCGGCGGTTCGTGGCGTGCCTTGGCGCTTCAGGCGATGCGCGTGCTCGACTGGCCGGTGGACGATCCGCACGGCTTCGAACTGCCTGCCTCCGAAGCGCTGCACCTCGCGCGCGACTTTGCCAAAGGCAAGCTGGGCGAGATCGACCCGCGCATCTCCGGCTCCCGCCTCGCCTCCCTGCCCGATGCGGCGGCGCTGATGGTGGAGGTGATCACCCGCATCAAGCCGTCCAAGCTGGTGTTCTCTTCCTGGGGCTTGCGCGAAGGCCTGCTGCACGCCCAGCTCGACGTCGAGGTGCAGGCGGAAGACCCGATGCTCGCCAGCGTCGCCGGATTCTCCGCCAGCGCGCGGGTCACGGCCGACGACGCCGTAGAACTGGCCAAGTGGACCACGCCGGTCTGCCGCGAGGAACCGCAGGACCGGCAGTTGCGCCAGGCTTCCGGCCTACTCGCCCTTGCCGCCATGCGCACGGAACCGAACCTGCGGACCGAGGAAGCGATGACCTGGGCGCTGCGCAAGCGCTGGATCGGCCTGGACATGCATGGCCGCGCGATGATGGCGATGACCGTCTTCGCCAATTCCGGCCAGACTGCCGTGCCCGATGCCTTCGCCCGCCTCGCTTCCAAGGAAGACCTGGACCGCGCGATCGGTTGGGGTCTTGCCGTGCGCCTGTGCCGTCGCCTGACCGGCTGTTCCGAAAGCGGCCTGTCGCAGACCTCGATCCGGATCGAGAACGGCACGCTGATGCTGACCCTGTCCGAAGCGATGCGCCCGCTCTACAGCCCCGGCGTCGCCAAGGACCACAAGGCGCTGGCCGATTGGCTGGGATTGGAATGCCAGGTGCGCGATCCGGCCGGACTGGCGATCGTCGATTAAGCAATGCCACTCCTCCCCCTTAAGAAGGGGGAGGAGCTTTGCGTCAGCCTACCAGCGTTGCACTCTCGGCGATCTGGCTGATGCCGCGCTTGCCGTCGCGACGGTCGAGCTGGACGACAATGTCGATCACCGAAGCCGCATATTCCAGCGTTTCCGAACGTGTAAGCCCCAGCCCCGTCTGCATCGACATCAGCGCGATCTGCTCCAGCGCGCCGCGCGGGGTGTTGGCGTGGACGGTCGAGAACGATCCTGGGTGCCCGGTATTGATTGCACGCAGGAACGAAACCGTCTCGCTGCCGCGCAATTCGCCCAGAACGATACGATCCGGACGCAGACGCAGCGCTGCCTGAAGCAGGTCGTTGGCGGAAACCTTGGCCTCGCCCAGTTCGCCCTTCACCGCGATCAGGCCGACGCCGTTGGCCCCCGGCAAGTGCAGTTCGGCGGTGTCTTCCACCAGCACGACGCGCTCATGCTCGGGAATCTCGCTGAGCATGGCGTTGAGGAAGGTGGTCTTGCCGGTCGAGGTGCCGCCCGAAATCAGGATCGTGCGGCGGCGACGGATCGCATCGCGCAGGAAGGCGATCGGTTCCGCCATGGGATCGGGCGTCGGCTCTTCCACCGGTGGCGAGATCGGCCCTCGGTCATAGGCATCCAGCGGCAGTTCGAGCAGGCGGTGCCGGCGGATCGCCATCGCCCAGTCCGAACGCGTGGCCGGCGGGCCGACGAGCTGGATGCGTGCGCCGCCACCGTGTCCGCCGCCATAGCCGGACAGCGTGGCCGAAAGTATCGGATGTTCGCGGTTGATACCCTGATGGCTGATCCGCGCCACCTGCTCGGCCAGTCGCTGCAACAGGCGATTGTCCAGCGCCGGCAGCAACACGCGCTGCATGCCCGATAGCGCGGCATCCTCGATCCACACCTCGCCCGGCCGATTGACCAGAATTTCGGTCACCGTCTCGCGATCCAGCCACGGGCGCAGCGGCGCGAGATAGGCGTCGAGATAGACGCTGCGCGAAGGCGTGCCCTGCGGCGGGCCTTCGGACGACGCGCCCTGGGTCACGGCAGGGCCCGTTCCCTGCAAGGAAAGAACATCCGCCATCGTCTCACTGCGCCTGGCTGAAATCGAGGTCCTTGGCGGTGAACACGCGGATCGGCTCGCCCTGCCGCACGCGGATCGTCGGACCGACGCTGCCGCTCTGCTGGATCGCCGCTGCCGCTGCCGACTGGCCGCCGCCGACCACGACGTTCGCCCCGCTCGACGCGATGGTCGAAAGACCGCCGACCACCGAAAGCAGCATGGCCGATCCGAAGCGTTCGAAGAAATGCGTGTTGACCTTGCCCGGCAGACCCGTCTCGCCGCCGAAGGCGATGGCGGGCGAGCCGAGGTTCACCGATACGCCATCCGGGCGGATCAGCCGGCTCCAGATCACATAGGCGCGCTTCTGCCCGGCGGTCAGGCCGCTCTTGTACTGGCCGATCAGGCGCGAGGAACGCGGGATCAGCACGCGCTTGCCGTCGAAGCTGCGCACGTCGGTGGAAACGATGGCGCGCACGTAGCCGGGCACGTCGGTATCGATCGCGGTTTCCAACACGGCCGGAATCAGGGTGCCCTGCGTGACCGTGGTGGCCGGATCGAAATTGCGCGTGGCCGACGCCGTGGAGCCGGTGCCACCGATCCGGGCCGCGAAATCGTCGTTGCCATTGCCGTTCGACTTGCCCTCGCCCGCCGGGCCCGCCAGCGGAGCCGGTCCGGCAGCGCCGCCGACATCGAAGACCACGGTGGGGCTGGCATAGGGATTGGCCGCAGGCGCCGCTGCCGTGCCGGGGGCGGCCGCCAGAACCGGCGCCGGTGCGGGCGCGGGAAGCGGCGCGGGGCTCGCTTCGGGCTGCGGGGCCGGCTGCGGCACGGTGATCGCGGCATCCGGAACCGCCGGCGGGGCGACGGCCGGCTGCGACGCGGGCTGGATGCCGGCGACCGGCTCCTTGCGCGACGTATTCATCGTCCACAGCGTCAGCCCGCCCAGCGCCATCACGAAGACGATGCCGGCGGCAAGGCCCAGCCCATCCGCCTTCTTGCGCTGGGTAACCTGCGGCAGGACATTGCGGGTGGTCAGGTCGATAACCTCAGCGCCCTGCCCGTCGCGCGGGTCGGTGGCGGCTGCAGGTGCGATCCGTTCACGCAGCGATGAATTGGGCGCCATGCGTCAGTTCCCCTGTGAAGTGGCAGCGGCGGGAGCGGTGCCCACCGTGTTGGCCGCAACAGCAGCCGGCTGCGCCTTGGCAGCCGCTGGTGGCGTCGCGGCGGCTGCGCTGGCCGAGCGGTTGTTCTCCAGCGTGGCGCTGGCCTTGCCCGAACGCAGGATGATCAGCCGGGGCACTTCGGCCACGACGATCGTCTGGCCGCGCACGGCATAGTTCACCGGGCCTTCCTCTCCCTTCTCGTTCTGGACGAGGATGGCGGGCACGGCCGTATTTTCGGGCCACAGCAAGTATGTCGACAGGCCATCGTCATAGACGCGCGCGGGCAGCAGCTTGGGGGCGCCCGCCGTCTTCCACGAAAAGTTCAGCGCTGCCGCGTCGGACGGCATGGCCAGCGGATCGCCCTCTGCAATCGCCCGCTCCGACGCGTCCAGCGAAGCCAGCGCCGGCCCTGCGGGAACTGCATTCGGCGCCGTTACCGGCTCATCCTTGTAAGTGAAGCGCAGCATGTAGAGCGGCCGCGCCTTGGACGAGGCGACCAGATCGAAGAAATAGGTGTGGCGGTTGGTGACCACCGTCATGTTGGTGCGCGCGGACGGTTCCAACGGCTTCACGAACAGCAGGTCCGCCCGCTTGTTCGGGGTGATCTGCCAGGTCTGGGAATCGCCCACCGCCACATTTTCGATCGACTCGCCCTTGCCGAAGGCGATCGTCGCCTGCACGCCGGCATGGCCGTCGATCCGCACGACCTCATTCTCGGAAAAGGCGTGGCTGACAAGGCGCTCATCCGCCTGCGCGGGAGCGGCAAGCGCCACCAGCACCGGGGTAACGGTCGCTGCCAGGGCATGAACCTTGCGGCGGATCATCACGAATTCTCCTTCGCCGGCCGTGCGCCGGTATGTCCGGACGCAGAGCGCCCGCTATCGTTGGAAGCACTGCGGAAACGGCTGCCGATGCCGCGCGCGCGCGATGCCGCGCTCTGCCCGATCGGCTCCAGACCACCGCCCGAAACCTGGGTCACCACGGTACGACGCTCAGTGGAATGGTTTGCCGAAGCGCCGTCGCCCGAGGGCGCGGCCGCCATGGCCGCTGCACTGGCAACCGAAACCGCCGGCGCGCGCGAGGCGGCCTGTGTCGGCACGAACGGCTGCACCTGCACCGAAGCCGGTGGCGGCGAGGCAGCTTGCGAGGCACCGTCGCCCCGGCCTTGCGCACGATCCGTATCGGCCAGTCCGAAGATCCGCCAACCCGACACCAGCGTACCGGCAACCTTCAGCACCATGGCCATCAGCGCCAGATGCACGGCGGCAACCACGAACAGCGCCATCGCCGCGCGCCCGTCGATCTCGCCCATCTGCGCGCCCTGCACCAGCGAAGAGACGATCGGCACCAGCAGTTCCAGCGTGATCCCGCCGCCCAGCACGACGAACAGCGGGGTGATCGCGGTCAAAACCACGCCGCGCAGCCAGCCCGCTGTCAGGCCGCGCGTGCCGCCGAACAGGCCCAGAACCACGAAGATCGGCCCCAGCGCCACCAGCACGCCCAGCGCGATCCGCGCAGTGAGCAGCACGCCCACCGTGCCGAGCAGCAGCATCAGCGCGCCCATCCACATGACGCTATCGGGAGAAAACAGCCCCTTGCCGCCCGCCGCGGCGGCGGCCTTGATTCCCGTTCCCGCAGCAGCGCCGGCCTGCGCGGCCCCGTCGGCTGCACCCTGTGCGGCGTCAGCGGCCTGTCCGCTGGCCGCCTGCGATGCCTCCGCAATGGCGTTGAAGACGATATCGATGCGGTCGCCGAAGATCTGCGTGGCCGATCCCTTCGCACCCATCAGCACGCCGGCGATCCAGTCCGGCCCACCGATCGCAAGGTTCCAGACCACGCTCTGGTAGGCGATCCAGCTGGTCGCGAACGTGAGCACGAAGCCGATCGTCAGCATCCGCGGCGTCAGCGCCGAGACACTGAGGCTCGACCGGCCCGACAGCAGCGAGAAGCCCAGAAAAGCGATGTAGAGCGTCAGGACAAGGATCAGCACCGGGGCCATCGCCCCGTTGGCGCCGAACAGCCGGCCGAATGCCGCCGCTGCCATCTCGTTCGACACGCAGTCGACCGCACGCAGCGCCGGTGCGACGCCCGAGGAGGCCAGTTCGGTAAGCTGTTCGCAGGCCGCGCTCATCCGCCCTACTCCGCCGCCTGGCCCCAGGCGGCATCCTCGTCATGCTCGCCGTCGTCGAATTCTCCGGGCCACTGGAAGCCGGTCAACACCGGATACCAGGCCGAAGGTTCGTCACCATAGCGTTCGCGCAACTGATCGAGCTTGCGCACGGTGCTTTCGCGGCCCGACAGCACGGTCAGCACTTCCGGCATTCCCGAAAGGTCCAGCCGCACCACCACCGAAGCGTCGGACTGGCGGATCAGGAAGCAGCGCGAATGCGCCGGCAGCGTCTTGATCACGTCCAGCTCATGCTGCGACAGGCCGAAACCCTCGCAATAATCCTCATAACGCGCGCGGGCGTTGGGCATGAACACCATCGTCGCGGTCTGTTCGACGAGCGCGGTGGCAATCTTGCTGTCCAGCGCATCGCGTGCCGACTGCGTGGCAAAACCGACCAGCGCGTTGCGCTTGCGCAGCGTCTTCAGCCAGTCGCGAATGCGTGCGGCGAAGACTTCGTCGTCCAGCGCCTTCCAGCCCTCGTCGATCAGGATCATCGTCGGCTCACCATCCAACCGCTCGTCGATGCGGTGGAACAGGTACATCATGACCGGCGTGCGCAGACGCGGGCTTTCCAGCAGCGCGGTCATGTCAAAGCCCAGCACGCGGGCCGAAAGGTCCAGCCGATCGTGCTGATTGTCGAACAGCCAGCCATGCTCGCCGCCCTGAATCCACGCGTCGAGGCGCGAAGCGAGGTCGCCCGGCTCCGGACGGCGCGCGCCCGCCAGCAGTTCGCGGAAGTGCGAGAGGCGGCGCAGCGAGGGATCGTTATGATAGGCCGCGTCCACCGCGCCAGCCAATGTCGCCAGTTCCTCCGGCCCCTTGGCTTCGAGCAAAACGCCCAGCCAGTCGCGCAGGAACGCGCGGTTGGCAGCGGTATCGGGCAGCGAGAGCGGGTTGAACCCGGTCGGGTGCCCGGCGGCGACGCGGCTGTACATGCCGCCGATGCCGCGCAGGAACACTTCGGCGCCGCGATCCTTGTCGAACAGCACGGTGCGCGGGCTGAATTTCTGCGCCTGCGCGGCCAGGAAGTTCATGACCACCGTCTTGCCGGAACCCGACGGACCGATGACGGTGAAATTACCAAGATCGCCCTGGTGGAAATTGAAGAAGAACGGCGTCGAGCTGGTGGTCGCCAGCAGCGTGACCGCGTCGCCCCAATGATTGCCGCCCGCCTGCCCCATCGCGAAGCCGTGAAGCGAGCCGAAGCAGGCCATGTTGGCGCTGGAAATCAGCGCGCGGCGGACGATGTAGGCCTCGTTCCCGGGGAACTGGCCCCAGAAACCCGGCTCCATGTTCACATCCTCACGCACGGCGACGGCACCGGCATCGGCCAGCGCAGCGGCGCAGGAGGCCGTCACCTCGTCCAGCCCTTCCAGCGATGGCGCACGAACGAGAACGGAGAGGTGATGATCGCCGAAACCGACCGCGCCGGTGCCCAGGGCATCGCGCGCAGCGCTCATTTCGCGGCGCTCGGCCATCGCTTCTTCATCGGCAGAGCGCAGGCGGCGGATGGCAAGGTCGATACGCTCACGGGCGATCTGGCGATCACACGGGGCATAAGTCTCGGTCAGGACCAGTTCGGTCGGCAGGCGCAGCAGCGCATCGGTCAGGCCGGGCGAGGTCGAATCTGGATAGTCCTTCAGGCTCACCAGCGAGGCGAAGCTGGATCCCTCGGCGCCGCGCAGTTCCAGCGCGTCCATGCCGAAGCTCACGCGGCGATAGGGCAGCATGTGGCCCAGGTCGGTGCCCTCCACCGGGCGGCGCACCGGGCGCATCTCGCCATTGTAGAGCGCCGAGATCAGTTCCAGCACTTCGGAACAGTTTCCCGCCCCACCCTCGTAATCGCCAAGGATGCGCGCGCCGTAGGAACCGAGCGAGGCGACCATCGCCGTCGCCGCAGAGCGCAGGGCGCGTACGTCGGCCACGTCCGCTTCGGCAGGCGCCTTGCCCCCAGTTGCCATACCCTTCTTCATGAAGCGGGAGAGGCGGTCGGCCCAGCCGGCCTTGCCGCGCGCGGGGCGGCGGACCAGGGTGATGAACTGGTCGTTGACGAACAGCGCGCCCGATCCGGTGCGCGCCTTCCAGCGGGCATCGATATGCGCGGCCAGCGGATCGTCGAACTGCCCGTCCATCGCGATCTCGACACGGCGGCGGATCACATGATGGTAGAGCACGAAGCGCGCATCGAGAGACGAGCGCAGCAGCACTTCGCGCGTGGCGACGTGGGCGTTCAGTTCTTCGCTATCGGCGGTCTCGAACGCAAGGCCGGGCACCACCAGCGACAGCATGACCGAACCGTCGCGCAGCAGCACGACGTTCTCGTCGACGAAGGACTGGTAGGGCAGCCGGTCGCCGACCAGCGTTTCCTTGCCTCCCCAACCCTTCAGCACCGATTTCCTGTTCGCCGACATCGTACCCATTCCCCCGGGTGGCCCACTCAGGGCGAGTAGCTGTTGCAGCCCCAGCGCTGCCAGTTCGGCACGCGCGGACACTTGCTGACCTTGGCGAGCCAGAGGTCGAAAATCCTCGGCTCGCGCAGGCAGGCGACGTAGCCGATGCCATGGATCGCCAACGCCGCCGGCAGAGCCCAGAAGCTCTTGGTGATCAGGAAAATCTCCGTGGTCACCAGTCCATTGATGATGAAGAACGTGAACGTCACCCCCGCGAACATTTGCGGGCGGGTGAGCGCGCGATGGACCGGGAAGCGCGCCAAGCTCATCGGCCAGTCCTCATCAGCCGGCGGCCGACTGGATGCCGGTCACGATCGCGCCGGCACCGAACAGCACGAAGCAGCCGATGATGACGGTCGCGCCGAAGCGCCAGTTCATGCGGCCGGTCAGCATCATGAAGCCCACGGCGGCCACGGCCATCACCGCAACGGCGGTGGCGACATTGCCCAGCAGCGTGCCCTGCAGCCATCCAAGAGCTGCCACAATCGGGCCAGAACCGGCCGGATCGGCGCGCGTCACCTGCTGCGCCTGCGCCACGGAGGCGAAGGAACTGCCGAAAACACCAGCAAAAACCGAAAGAAGACCCCGCATCGCGCGGGTTCGAATCTGAGTGTGTCGAATCACCATGCCCTCCGTATGACGGCCCAGTGCGCCACCCAGATGACAGAAGTGTGACGAAGAGACGACCTGTCCCGGAATCAACCGAGGTGCAGCTTTCCCTTCCTGCCTCGTTCCAGAGGCGCCTGTCCTTCCGGCACGCAGGCCGCAGCCCCTCCGCGAATGGAGAGGCTGTCCGACAGTCATAAGACTAGTATTTGCGCCACTAGTCAAACGATCCACGGGCCCGATCTACCGCAGGGGTGGCGCCTTATACGCCGCTATGCTCCCTTATGGCCACAAATGATCTTATGACGCCGTCAACTCGGTCAGCGCGATGCCTGGGCATTGGCCCGCAGCATCTTCTGCATGGCCATCCGGGCGGTATCGCGCGAATCGGCCCAGGTGCCGTCGGCAAGCTGCAGATCGTAACGATCCTGACTGTTTATGGCGGCCCGGTAGGCCAGCAGCGCCTTGTCGGTACGGCCCGTGGCGGCATAGGCGGCACCCAGATTGATCAGCGTTGCCGGATCGTCCGGACGGGCGGCGGCACTAGCCTCCAGCTTGCGCAGCGCCTCTTCCGCGCGGCCGCTGGAAAGATCCTGATAGGCAACGTCAACGCTGTCACGCACGGGCACGTCCACGGCCAGCGCGGCGGGGGTCTGAGCCAGCAGGACCGAGGCGAATATGGCGGTGAGCGACATGGTTCTTCTCCCAGACTTGTGGTTGTTGATTACCTGCAACATCCGCCGGAATTCCACGTCCCGCAAGAAAATGACGCAACTGTCATAAAACTGCAATTAACCCATGAATGCCCAGCGTACGACGCGAGTCGCGGCAGGCAATCCCGGCCTCACAGCCCCGATCGTCATGTTGCAGTCATATTACTGCATATTTCTGTCACGCTATCGCCAACAAACTGTCACCCCCTCTCCCTAGACGCCCCTGACAGCGAAGGCGGACTCGCCGTCTCGTACCGACCTGTCCAACGGGGGAAATCACGTGAAGACTATCCATGGCATGATGCTGCTCGGCTGCAGCGCTCTTGCACTTGCCGGTTGCGGCGCCGACGACATCTCCTCGCCTGGCGCGGGCAGCATCGTGATCAACAATCCGACGCCGACCCCCACGCCGACTCCGACCCCGACTTCGGGCACCGTCGTCGCGGCGGCCAGCTGCCCCAGCTTCAACGCCACCGGCGGCCTGACCAACAGCGGCACGATCAGCGGCCCCGAAGGCACCTGGCGCGTCTGCACGCTGCCCGCACTGGTTGACGTCAGCTCCAGCCTGCCCAAGGTTGCCGGCGTGCTCTACCGCCTGAACGGCCGCGTCGACGTGGGCTGCGACGGTGGCTTCGCGGCACCGACCGCAACCTCGACCTTCACCACCACCACCGCCAGCTGCAACAGCAAGGTCCTGTCGGCCGACACCAACGTGACGCTGACCATCGATCCGGGCGTGATCGTCTACGGTGAAAACGGCGCCGAGCCGGCCTGGCTCGCCGTGAACCGCGGCAACAAGATCAACGCTACCGGCACCGCCGCGCTGCCGATCATCTTCACCAGCCGCGACAACGTCGTCGGCACCAACAACGACAGCTCGCAGGGCCAGTGGGGCGGCGTCGTACTGCTCGGCCGCGGCCAGGTGACGGACTGCAACTACGGCGCGGCACCGACCGTTGCCGGCGGCAGCACCACCTGCGAACGCGACACCGAAGGCGCGGTCAACAAGGCCGTCTTCGGCGGTAGCGACAACACCTACAACGCCGGCACGATGAAGTACGTGCAGATCCGTTATTCGGGTTACGTGCTCAGCAACGGCAAGGAACTGCAGTCGCTGACCACCGAAGGCACCGGCACCGGCACCACGCTGGAATACTTCCAGTCGGTCAACAGCTCGGACGACGGCGCGGAATTCTTCGGCGGCGCCGTGAACTTCAAGCACTACATCGCCGTCAACGCCGACGACGACAGCCTTGACGTCGACACCGGCCTGCAGGGCAACTTCCAGTACGTCCTCCTGCTGCAGCGCAGCGGCGGCGGCGACGCCATGGTCGAAGCCGACTCGAACGGCGCCGAAGACCAGTTCCCCCGCCAGAAGACCAACATCGCGAACTTCACGATGGTGCAGCCGGCCGTCAGCTCCAACAACGAAGCCAACGACCTTGCTTCGCTGCTGATCCGCGGCAACTCGGACATCACCCTCGTCAACGGCATCATCAACACGCCGAACAACGAATGCCTTCGCCTGAACGGCAGCGGCACGGTGCCGGCAACGCTCAAGGCGTTCTCGGTGGTGATGAGCTGCAACTCGACCAAGTACATGGGCTCGGGCAGCTACACCGCCGCCAACACCCAGTCGCAGTTCGCCGCAGGCACCAACAACAACGACGCCTTCACCTCGACGCTGACGAACACCTTCGTCAACGGCGCGAACGAAGCCGGCGTTGTCGCCTACGCCAGCATCACCTCGCTTTCGAGCTACTTCGACAACGTCGCCTACATCGGCGCCGTGAAGGACGCTTCGGACACCTGGTACAAGGGCTGGACCTGCAACAACGCGACCGCAGCCTTCGGTTCGAGCACCAGCTGCACCGCGCTGCCGACGACCTGAACGGGCCGCCCGTGACTTCGGGGGGGCGGCCCATCGCGGCCGCTCCCCCTTTGTCACGCTTCGGGCCTGAACCGAGGGTCAACAAATGAAATTCGTGTTCCAGGGGGACCAATCATGACCAAGCCGCGGCTCGCCTCGCTGCTGCTGCTTTCCACGTCGATCCTTACGCCGGCCATGGCGTGGGCGCAGGACAGCACCACTCCTACTGCTTCTGACGACAGCGCCACGCCGGCCGATGCCGCGCAGGAAAGCCCGGCTCCCGAGATTTCGGTACCCGGCGGCGCCATCGTCGTGACCGGCCAGCGCAGCCGCAACGCCATGCGCACGGCACCCGAAGTGATCTCGGTCCTCTCCAGCGAGGAAATCGCGCGTACCGGCGAAGGCGATATCGCCGGCGCACTGGGCCGCGTGACCGGCCTTTCGGTGGTGGGCAACGGTTACGTCTACGTGCGCGGCCTGGGCGATCGCTATTCGCTGGCCCTGCTCAACGGCTCCCCCCTGCCCAGCCCGGAACCGCTCAAGCGCGTGGTTCCGCTGGACCTGTTCCCCACCAGCATCGTCGCTTCCTCGCTGGTGCAGAAGAGCTATTCGGCGAACTTCCCCGGTGAATTCGGCGGCGGCGTGATCAATCTGACGACCAAGGCGATCCCGGCGGAAAGCTTCATCGAATTCGGCGGCGGCATCGGTTGGGACACCGAATCCACCAACAAGCTGAGCTACACCTACTACGGTTCGAAGACCGACTGGACGGGCTGGGACAACGGCAACCGTTCGATCCCATCGGACCTGCAGGCCTATTTCAACAGCGATCAGGTGATCAACCCGACCAGCGAGCTGGCCAAGCAGCTGGGCGGCCTGCTGGTGAACGGCCGCAACGCGGTGGTCCAGAAGGACAATCACACCCAGCCGAACTGGTCTGCCGACTTCTCCGCCGGCACCAAGTTCGACCTTGGCGGCGCCACGCTGGGCCTGATCGCGGCGGCCGGTTATTCGAACAAGACCCAGACCAAGCAGATCACGCAGCAGCGGGCCCAGGGCCTTACCGCCGATCCGGACCAGCTGTTCGAGAACTTCACCGCGGTGAACACCGACAACCGCGTGATCGGCAACGCACTTCTGGGCCTGGGCCTGGAATGGGGCGAGAACTCGATCCGCTGGACCAACGTCTACATTCACGACACCGACAAGCACACTGGCCTGCGCGTCGGCAAGCGGGAGAACAACCCGAATGCCGATTACATGGAGCAGACTACCGCGTGGTACGAACGCCAGCTGATCGACACCCAGTTCGTGGGTGAGTTCAAGCCGGCCGACGACACCACGATCGACCTGCGCGCCGGCTACGCGAACTCCAAGCGCCTCGCCCCGTTCGAGATCAACGCCGAGTACCTGCGTACCAACACCGCGTCCGATCCCTATGGCGATGACTACGTCAACCGCCTCGGCAACGGCAACCAGGACCCGACCACGATCACCTTCTCGCGCCTGAACGAGGATGTGTGGTCGGCCGGTGCCGACGTCAGCCACATGTTCGCGCCGGGCTGGACGGGTACGGTGGGCTATGCCTACCAGATCAACTCGCGCACCAACTCGCGCCGTTCCTTCGCGATCTACGCCAATGGCGACCAGACCCAGATCTCGAACTTCGGCCTGCTGCGCCTGGACGTGCTGCTGCAGCCGGGCACGTGGTACCTGTCGGACAACGGCGTCAACTACGGCCTCGAACTGCGTGAGCCGGACGCTTCCACGGCGATCTTCGACTCCCGCCTGCTCAACCACGCCTTCTACGGCAAGTTCGACGGCCAGCTGACCGATGCGCTGTCGTTCGACCTGGGCGTGCGCTGGGAATATGCCAAGGAATCGACGATCCTGCGCCCGATCGGCCAGCCGGCGACCAAGGCGACCGACCTGAAGAACGAATACTTCCTGCCGGCGCTGACGCTCACTTACGAGATCCAGCCCGGCATGCAGGTTCGCGCTTCGGCATCGAAGACGATCGCCCGTCCGCAGTTCCGCGAATTGCTGTACCAACCGTACTTCGATCCGGACACCAACCGCACCTACCAGGGCAACCCGTTCCTGGTGGACAGCCAGCTCTACAACGCCGAAGCGCGCTGGGAATGGTACTTCGCGCCCGAACAGCGCATCTCGATCGGCGGCTTCTTCAAGCGGCTGAACAACCCGATCGAATCCTACCTGACCGGCACTGAAACCTTCGTCACGTCCTATGCGAATGCGCCGAAGGCCAACCTCTACGGCGTCGAACTGGAAGCGCAGAAGTACGTGCCGCTGGAAAGCATGGGCAAGTTCTTCGAAACGCGCCGCCTGCTGTTGATCGGCAACTACACCTTCACCAAGTCCGAACTGAAGGTGACGGACACCGATACCGTGCGCATCTATGGCGCCGGCACCGGCACTTCGCTTGCTACCGACTACTTCAAGAACGGCGCGCCGCTGACCGGCCAGTCGAAGCACATCGGCAACGTGCAGATCGGGCTTGAGGATACCGACAGCCTCTCGCAGCAGACGATCCTGTTCAACTATGCCAGCAAGCGCGCGGTCAGCCGCGGTCTTGCCAACTCCGGTCAGCCGGACGTGCTGGAGAACCCCGGCCTGACGATCGACCTGGTGATCCGCCAGGGCATCAAGCTGTCCGACAACAAGGAAATCGAGCTGAAGTTCGAAGGCCGCAACCTTACCGGTCGCAGCCATCAGGAATACCAGCAGATGGAAGACGGCCGGGTGAACTACAACACCTACGACCTTGGCCGCGTCTTCACGCTTTCCGGCTCGGTGAAGTTCTAACCTTCCTCACCCCGGGGGCCCTGACCCCCGGCTCATCCTTGAAGAGCCCGGCCGCGACCACGCAGCCGGGCTCTCTTTTTGTTTGCCGGGCCGGAGGGCCTGCGGTATGGGCCGCGCGTCATCTGGGGAGTAGCCGCCCGCAACCCCTGCGGGATCCGTCGTCAACACACTTGGCCGAGAGGCCGTGGCGCACGGGAGGACGGAGCACCGTTCGGGCGAGACCAATGGCGTTGCAGCTCCGTCCGGCCGGGCGGGTTCTGCCGCGCTATTGTCTTGTCTGTCGCCCGGCCCGGAGAATTCGCCTTGGAAGCCCTGCTTACCTCCACCGCCGTGGTCGCCCTCGCCGAGATCGGCGACAAGACCCAGCTCCTCGCCATCGTCCTGGCCACCCGGTTCAAGCGCCCCTGGCCGATCGTCGGCGGCATCTTCGTGGCGACGCTGGCCAACCACTTCCTGGCCGCGCTGGTGGGCGAGCAGGCCTCCGCGTTCCTCAACGGCCAGTGGTTCCGCTACCTGATCGCCTTCAGCTTCATCGCCATGGCCGCCTGGACGCTGATCCCCGACAAGTTCGACGATGACGATGCGCCCAAGCCCAGCCGCTTCGGCCCCTTCGTCGCCACCGCCATCGCCTTCTTCCTGGTGGAGATGGGCGACAAGACGCAGCTTGCCACCATCGCGCTGGGCGCCCGTTTCCAGAGCGTGCTGCCGGTCATGGCCGGCACCACCATCGGCATGATGATCGCCAACGTCCCCGCCGTGTTCCTGGGCGATGCCCTGATCAAGCGCGTGCCACTGGCCGTGGTGCGCACCGTCGCGGCGCTGCTGTTCCTGGTGATCGGCCTCTGGCTGCTGGCCCAGACCGCCGGCTGGCTGGGCTGACGTCCTGAAACCACCACAAGGTGACACTTCGGTTGACACAGTTGACACGGTGCAGGGGAAAAACCGTCACCTTGCGCCGGATGTGTCACCTTGCGGCCCGTTTGATCGATCGGGATGGAACGTCCGGTCATCCCGATCGATCTATCTCATCGGGGCCGGGTAGGAAAACGCGCGGCAGTTCACTGGCGATCCGCGCGGTTGTTGACGCATCGCCCATTTGCCCCAAGTATTTACGGCGCGCGTTTGCGCCCGGGCTGTAGAGAGAGTCGCGCATGAATTCCGCAAAGCTGGCCTGCATCGCCGTCGCCGCCCCGCTGGTGCTGCTTCCCGTCGCCGCCGACGCGGGGTTCTACACCGGCAACGACCTCTACGAGATCTGCACGGTGCAGAAGGGCGAGAAGGAGTATCTTGAGCGCTCCTACGAATGCATCGCCTACATCACCGGCGCGGTCGATGCGCTGAACACCACGCGCGAGGCGGCGAAGCTGAAGAGCTGCATCCCCGCGGGCGTAACGATCAGCCAGTTGAAGGACGTGACGGTCGGCTATTTGCGCGACAATCCGGAAACCCGCAACGACGCCGCCTCCTCCCTCGTCTTCGCCGCCACCCGCAAGGCCTGGTCGTGCCCGCCGGCATCGGCGCCGAAGCCGCCCGCGAAGCCAACGGTGAAGAAGAAGCGCTGAAAGACTGTCCGGAATACGGGCGGAGCGGCAGTTTCGAACACGGCTTGATTTCCAACGCCGGCGAGTGTCATGTGGGGCCATGCTTCCCCACACCCGCGCGATGATCGCCGCCGCCGCCTACGCCTTCATCACCGGCAGGAAAGTTGCCGGCGTGTTCGATCACGCCGCCATGCGCGAACGGCTGATCGCGGCCGAATCCCGCGAGAACCGGCTGAAGGGCTTCGACGGCAACCGTCAGGCCGAATTCGGCGGCACCCTTCCCGACCTTTACGACGCTGGCGACAAGGCCGCCTTCTCGCTGGAGATCGCGGGCAGCGAAGCGCGCGGCTATGACCGTGGCTCCGCCCACCACTACACCGCCAAAGTCACCGACCAGCTGGTGCAGGTCTACGACCATGGGCAGGAGGCATGGTTCGCGTTCGACATTCGCGACGAGCAGACCGCCTTCGATTCGCGGGCCGGCGCGGACGCCAGCCAGTGAAACTCAGCCCGCGACCTGGCTGACCAGCGCGGTATCGGCAAACTGGACGAAGGACTGGATCTTGCCCTGATCGTTCAGGGTGATCAGGTCGAACAGCTGCGTGTTCACGGGGTTCTTGCCGTCGGTGGCAACCGTCACTTTCCAGCGCGCGGCAATCCTGTCGCCTTCGACCACCGCGTCCAGAAGTTCCAGATCGCTGAATTGAAAGCGATCCATCAGCTGGCCGATGCCTTCGATGGAAGACGGCGCGGTCAATCCAACCGAATGCAATACGGACGATTCGCCCACGAATTCGAAGCGGGCATCGTCCGCCCAATACTGGGCCACGTCTTCCTTGTTACCCGCCACGCGGGCAGCGTAGACTTCCCGAACCGTTTGCAATGCAGCGTCACGGTCAAGCATGTTCACCTCCGAAGGACAGTGAAGAGAGCCTGACCATACTGCAAAACCGCGCCGCGCGCGACGGACATCGGCGGCGCTGCCGCGCTTATGCGGTGTCGAAGACGTATCCCAGCGATCGCACGGTGCGCAGCGGATTGCCCGCGCCCACGCCCTTCAGTGCACGGCGCAGGCGGCCGATCCACACGTCCACCGTGCGTTCGTCCACCGCCGGTTCCTGCTTGCCCAGTGCGGCGATCAGCTGCGTGCGCGTGAAGACGCGGCCGGGATGTTCGATGAAATAGCGCAGCAGGCGCAATTCGTTGGGCATCAGCGAGATCGGCTTGCCCTGCCAGCGTGCCTGGAAGGCAGCCACGTCCACCGTCAGTTCGCCTTGTGCCAGCACGCGCAGGCCGGTGCTTTCCTGATCACCGATATTTGCGCCCAGCACGCGGTCCAGCAGCGTGGCGCGGGTCAGCGGGCCGACGATGTAGTCGTCCGCCCCCATGCGCAGCGCGCGCTTGCGGTCTTCCTGGTTGTCTTCCTCCAGCACCATCGTCACGTGCGCGTTCTGCGTCAGCGGATCGGCGCGCAGACGGCGGCAGAGTTCCAGCCCCGACATTTCCGGCAGGACCCAGTCGATGAATACCCAGAGCGCGCCTTCGATCAGCGGAAGCTCGGCAACGTCGCTCCAGCGGTGCAGCACGACGTCGAAATCGTCATGCCGGAAGGCCGCGAGCCCCCCGGAAAGCTCGCTGGTCAGGAAGATGTCGATCCGCTGCATGGCCCCCTAGCCTCAATACCTTGGGCGGCTACTTGCCCGGCGACTGTGACGATCACGTGACAAATCGCGGCGATACTGTGTGCAAAATACATTGAAGGGTGAAAGCGCCCGCCTCATCGAATTCGCCCCGCCGAAAATGCGGCGACGCTTCCTTTCATGCGCGGCGCAAACTCCTGTCATCGAAGTGACCCGCAACCGTCACGCGCACGCAACGCGAAAATGCGAAATATGACACAGCGAAACGGGGGTTTTGAGCGATGCGGAACGACGTGCAAGCACTTCTCGAACGCACCGGCGGCTTGACCGGTGGCAATATTCCGGCCTGGCTGGACCTGCCGGATCCCAAGGGCTTCCGCCCCAAGCGGAAGTACGAAACCGTGTGGATCTCGGACGTTCACCTGGGCACGCGCGGCTGCAATGCCGAAATGCTGGTGGACTTCCTGCGCTCCATCGAATGCAAGACGCTCTACCTCGTCGGTGACATCGTTGACGGATGGCGGCTGTCCAAGGGCTGGTACTGGCCGGACGCGCACAACGAAGTGATCCGCCGCATCCTGAAGATGGCGCATCGCGGCACCCGCGTGGTCTTCGTGGCCGGCAACCATGACGAAATGCTGCGCGATTACGCCGGCCTGACCTTCGGCGGCGTGGAACTGGTGCTGGAAGCGGTCCACGAAACCAAGGACGGCCGCCGCCTGCTGGTCACCCATGGGGACGCTTTCGACGGGGTGGTGCTTTATGCCAGGTGGCTCGCCTTCCTGGGCGATAAGGCCTACGGCCTGCTGCTGCGCGCCAACATCATCTTCAACGCGGTGCGCCGCAAGCTGAAGCTGCCTTACTGGTCCCTCTCGGCCTACATGAAGAAGAAGGTCAAGAACGCGGTCCAATACGTGTGCAGCTACGAGGAAGCCGTGGCGAACGAGGCAATCTCGCGCGGGTTCGACGGGGTGGTCTGCGGGCACATCCACTGCGCGGAAATCCGCCAGTTCGGCGGCATCACCTACTACAACGACGGTGACTGGGTGGAAAGCTGCACCGCGTTGGTGGAAGACGCGGCGGGCGATATCACCATCATCGACTGGATCGCCGAAACCGGCGGCCACACCGTGGGCGCGGACGCCGCCCTGGCCGAGGCCGCCGAGTGAAGCTTACCCTGGCGACCGACGCCTGGCTTCCCCAAGTCAACGGCGTCGTCCGATCGCTCTCGGCCACGTTGGAGGAACTGATCCGACGCGGCCATGAAGTGGAAACGCTGACCCCGGACCTGTTCCTGACCGTGCCGATGCCCGGTTATGCCTCGATCCGCCTGGCCATGGCGCCCCGCTTCGGGGTGCGCCGGATGCTGGACCGCACGCGGCCGGACATCGTCCACATCGCCACCGAAGGCCCGATCGGCTGGGCCGCGCGCGGCTGGTGCCTGGCCCGCGGGGTGCCGTTCACGTCCGCGTTCCACACGCGCTTTCCCGAATATGCGGCGGTGCGCACCGGGATCAGCGCCGAACGCTTCTGGCCGATCATGCAGCGCTTCCACGCGCCCAGCCAGGCCGTGCTGGTTTCCACCGCCAGCCTTGCCGCCGAACTTGCCGGCCGCGGCATCGGCCATACCCGGCCGTGGAGCCGGGGCATCGACCATACCCAGTTCCGCCCCGCGGGCCCGCGCCATCCGGTGATGGCGGCACTGCCCGGCCCGGTGCTGCTGAACGTCGGCCGCGTCGCGCCCGAAAAGAACCTGGAAGCCTTTCTCGATGCCGATGTGCCCGGCAGCAAGGTGGTGGTGGGCGATGGCCCCGCGCTGGAAACGCTGAAGCGCCGCTACCCGCAAGTGCTGTTCCTGGGCGCGCTGAGCGGGGAAGAACTGGCCAGCGCCTATCGCGCGGCGGATTGCTTCGTGTTCCCCAGCCTTACCGATACTTTCGGCCTCGTCGTGATCGAGGCGCTGGCCTGCGGAACGCCGGTTGCCGCCTATCCGGTGACCGGCCCGGTCGACATCCTCGGCCGTGACGGTTGCGGCGTGGACGATCCGATGGAGCATCCGGCCGGCGCGGTGGACGAAGACCTTGCCACCGCGATCCGCGCCGCTTTACGGATCGAGCGCGCCGATGCGGCCGCCCTTGGCGCGCTGTTCTCGTGGGAGCGCGCCACCGATCAGTTCCTCATGGCACTGACGGCAGCATTGGAAGGCGATCGAGGACTGCTCAGCGCGGCGTGAGGGCCGTCCTCCCCTTGCAGGGGACGATTTGACGGTTACCGAAATCCCAAACTGCGCGAGATCAGCGCCGCTTCCGCCACCACCAGCCGCGCCAGTTCCTCCAGCCGATCCGTCGCCCGCGCGGTGGGAGCGGCGATCACCAGTGCGCCCACGATCTGCCCCGCCGCGTCGCGGATCACCGCCGCCGTGCCGGTGACGCCTTCCGCCGCCTGATCGATGGTCTGCGCGAAGCCCTGTTCGCGCGCCGCTTCGATCGCGGCTTTCAACCCCGCGCGATCCACCAGCGTGGCCGGCGCCAGACGTTCGGCGGTCAGGCGCTTCAGATAGCTGTCCACCGCCTCTGGCGAACACGTCGCCAGCAAGGCGCGGCCGCCGGCCGTGGCGTAGAACGGCCGCCGGTCACCGATCGAGACGAGATAGCGCACCACATGCGCGCTCTCCACCAGATCGACATAAGTCATGCTCTCGCCCTGCGGCCCGCTCTGCGCGTCGCCCACCCCCAGCAGCACGGTTTCGCCGCTGGCGGCGCTGAGGCGGCGCATGCCGTCGCGGATCAGGTCCGAACTCTGCAGCCGCCGCCGCGCCTCGGTCAGCGCGCTGCCCAGCCCGAAAGCGCCGGGGCCAAGCCGCCATGCGCCCTCCGTACCGATCACGAAGCCCTCGTCCGCCAGCCCGCGCAGCAGCGCCGCCAGGCTGCTCTTGGGCGTGGCAAGGCGGCGGCTGAGATCGGCCAGCGATACCGGATCGCTGCTGGCGCAGAGCACCTCCAGCAGGCGGATCACCCGCGTTACCGACTGTGGCGAGGCGGCCCGCCGCTCACTCGCTTGAATGCTTTCCGGCACCCCGACTTCCATCCTGCCTCACCGAAACGCGGGAACGACTTCGTCCGCGAAGACCTTGGCATAGGCAAGGAAACGCTCCGCCGGAAGCCCGGGCGGCTTCATCATCGTCACATGTTCGATCGGCGCCTTGTCGCGCAGCCGCCGAAAATGGGCGATCGCCTCGTCCGGCGTCAGGATGCGCAGGGCGCCGCTGGCCTTGAAGGCATCGAGGTCCATCGCCTTCATCGCCGGATCGTCGATGCCGATCGCGCTGTCCTCCGCCATCCACGCCGCATAGGAATTGCTGACGTGCAGGAAATGCGGCGCCAGTTCCTCCATCGCCGCCGCCTTGTCATGCGCGACCACCAACATCAGTTCCTGGATCCAGACTTTCGCCGCCGCAGGATCCTTGCCCTGCTCCTCCAGCTTCTGGCGGTAGAGCGGCCAGACATCGGCATTGCCGAAGTACCCATCGCCATACCGGGCCACGCGTTCCATCGCCTTGGGCGCGAAACCGCCGATATAGAGCGGCACCTGCCCCCGGCTCGACAATGCCGAAACCCGCGCACCGTCCAGCCGGAAATGATCGCCCGCGAAATCCACCGTCTCCCCCGCCCAGAGCCGCCGTACCACCGCCAGGAATTCATCGAACCGCGCCCCGCGCTTGCGGAAATCCAGCCCCTGCGCCGCATATTCCCGCGCGCGATAGCCGATGGCGAGGCCCATCCGCAGCCGCCCGCCGGACAGCGAATCGAGCACCGCGCAATCCTCCGCAAAGCGCAGCGGCTCATAAAGCGGCGCCAGCGCGATGCCCGATCCGATCGCCATGCGCCTGGTGCGCGCGGCGATCGCCGCAAGCATGACCATGGGGGAAGTCATGTAGCCATCCTCGGCCAGATGATGCTCGGGCACCCAGGCCCCGTCGAAACCCAGCGCCTCGGTCTCGGCAATCACGTCCAGCGTTTCGGCGTGCAGCGCTTCCGGCGACTGCCGCCACGGCGCCGGATTGCGCATGTCATAGAGATAGCCGAAGCCCAACTCGCCCATCATGTCCGTCCTCTCCATCAGGGCGTGAAGCCTAGCGAGGGGCGGCCGGGCGGCAAGGCGCCGGGGCGATGATGTTGCCTTGGGCCCGATGCGAAAAGGCAGGAGGGTATTACCCCCCTGCCCCCATCGCCAACTGTCCTCTGCCCCCGCTTCGGACAGGGAGCCCGCCGCGCAAGGCGTTCGGTTGCCCCGTTCGGCATGTTCGGATCGAAAGGGAGCGCGCCGGTTCCAGGGGCCGGTTCCAGGGTTGGCGTGCTCCCTTTCGATTGTTCGGACGGCTTGCCGCGGCGTCTATGCGTCCCCGCCCCCGTAGCCCCGCCCGGATGCGAGCCTCAGTCGAGGTACATCGCGCGCAGCTTTTCGATCTGCGCCTTGTCCATGCCCATCTCGGTCTTGAAGTACCCCATCGCGCCGCCCGGATAGGCGTCCAGCTTGTTCAGCGCGGCTTCGATGTAGCTGCGGTCGGCACGCATGAAGGCACTCTGCACCGCCGGCGGCAGCGACAGGAAGGCCTGGCCGGTGGCGGCGTTCGGGCTGGTCTTCGCCTTCTTCATCGCCTCAGGCAGGTAGGTGTTGGTCAGCAGGTAGTCCTGGATCACCGTGTCGCGCGGCACGCCCAGCGCAGTGAGCAGCAGGGCAGAGGAAACGCCGGTGCGGTCCTTGCCGGCAGAGCAGTTGAAGGCCAGCGGCGCATTGCCGGCCAGCAGCTGTGCGAACATGCGCTTGAACTGCGGCGCAAACGTCTTGAGCATCATCGGATAGCTGCTGGCCATCATCGTCGTCGCGCCCTCGGGCGTGATCTTGCTCAGGTCCTTCGGCATCAGGCCGATCGCCATGCCGTCGTAATCGTCGGCGAACACGGTCGGGCCGGTGCCGGCCGCCCAAGGCATCGGCTCCGCCTTGCGCTCGTTCTTGTCGCGATAGTCGCAGACGGTCTTCAGGCCCAGCTTGTTCAGATAGGCAAGGTCACCCGTGGTCAGGTCCACCATCGAGCCGGAACGGAACAGCAGGCCCCACTTCACGGTGTGGCCATCGGCGGTGCGATAGCCGCCCAGGTCACGGAAGTTGCGGCCGCCTTCCAGCGGCAGCAGGCGCTGATGCGCAGAAGCATGAGCCGGCGCGGCAACGGCGGCGGGCGCCTCGTTCGCGGCTTGCGCCGCGAAGAAGGCCGGGGTGGAGAGTGCGACCACGGCGGCGCCGAGGATGGCGATCTGACGGATCTTCATCGTTGTTCTTCCTTGTTTTCTTTATCGATCAGAACTGCACGGTGCCGGTGATCCCGAAGGTGCGCGGATCATTGAAGATGCCGTAGTACCCCAGCGAGGAACCGCCGTTGGCCTTCACGAAGGCATAGCTTTCGTTGAACAGGTTGCGCGCCCAGACGGAGAGTTCCAGCTTGGCGCCGGTGCCCGGCATCTCGATACCGCCCAGCGCGACGCGGCCGTTGACCACGAACGAGGAGTCGGTCTTCGTCGGGTCGCTCGCCATCGAGTACTGGCCCGAGGAATAGTTGCCGTCGAGGTGGAAGCGCAGCGTGGCGTCCGCCACCGGCAGTTCGTAATCGATCGCGCCGCTGGCGGCATGGGTCGGCGTGTAGACGACGTAGACCGCGGTCAGCGCATTGTTCTGGAACGGGTTTTCCGCAGGCGGCAGGCTGGTGTGGGTATAGGCGTAGGATCCGGTCAGCGTCAGGCCCTGTACCGGGGTGACGGTCAGATCGGCTTCGATACCCTTGATGCGGCCGTTGCCTTGGGCATTGGTGGTTTCCAGCGTGGTACGCGTGGTGTTCAGGACCGGGGCGATGAAGTCGACCTGCATGTCCTTGTACGCGGCGGTATAGGCCGCCAGGTTGAAGCGGGCATGACGATCGAAGAATTCGGTCTTGGCGCCGATTTCGAAGGTCGAGACCGATTCCGGATCGAACTTGCGATAGGTGAGCGAGCGGCTGTTGGCACCGCCGGCCTTATAGCCGGTGCTCCACTTGCCGTAGAGGTGGATGTCCTGCGTCGCATCGACGGCAAGGTTCACCATCGGATCGAAGCGGTTCCACGATGCGTCCAGCGTGTACGGCGTGGCAGCACCGTTCACTTCGTCCAGCGCGCCGGTCTTCACGTCATGCGTGTAGCGGCCGCCGGCGGTGAGGTGGACGATCTCGTTCAACATTTCCGGCGTGAAGGTCGCCTGGCCGAACACGCCGATGCTTTCCGTCTTGGCGTGGCTGGCGCGATCCGGGAACGGGATCGACGACGTGGGCGTAGCAAGGATGGTGTAGCTGGTGCCGTCCGCGTTCCACTTGTTGGTGTAGGGCGTCCAGGCGTTGTCGTTCACCTTCTCGTGGTAATAGAAGCCACCGGCCACGAAGGTCAGCTGCTTCATCGTGCCGATCAGCTGGACTTCCTGGCTGTACTGCTTCTGCCACACGTCGGCCAGGCTGAAGCGGCTGAAATTGGTGTTGTTGCTGTAGCCCGGAATGAACACGCCCAGATTGCTGGAGCCGTTGTCGTTCTGCGTCTGGCTCAGTTCGCGGTACGAGGTGATCGACTTTAGTTCGAGTTCGGGAGAGACGGTCCAGTCCAGCGTCAGCAGGTGGCCGTGCGTCTTGCCCACGGCCCAGGGCTGCGGCACGCCGATGTTCGCGGTCTTGGCGCGATCCGGCTGCATCTGCAGCAGCGGCCCGGTGGTCTTGGTCAGCAGCTGGAGGTAGTAAGGCGTGCTCTCGTCACGCGAAATGTCGAACGAATAGAGCGCGTTGAAGTTGCTGCTCGGCTGCCACAGCACGCCGGCGTGGAAGCCCTTCTTGTTGTAGGCGTTGAAATCGTGCTCACCCGCCAGCGGGTTGTCCACGGTGCCGTCGCGCGTGGTGATCAACCCGTCCAGCTTGATCGAGATGTTGGCGAAGCTGGGCAGGTCGAGGTGGAGGCTGGCTTCGCGCGACCCGTAGTTGCCCAGACCCACGCTGGCGCGGCCGTCGAATTCGCCGCTGGGCTTCTTGGTGACGATGCTGATCGCGCCGCCTTCGGTGTTGCGGCCGAACAGCGTGCCCTGCGGGCCCTTCAGCACTTCGATGCGCTCCACGTCATAAAGCGCCGAGCCAAGGCCCTGCGCGCGGCCCATGAACACGCCGTCGATATAGACGCCCACGCCCTGGTCGCGGGCGGGCTGGTTGGCATCGCCCAAGGTGCCGATGCCGCGCATGCCCACGGTCAGCGCCGAACTGCGCGAGAACATCGGCGCGATCCGCAGCGAGGGGATCGATCCATCGCCCAGCGATTCCAGGCTGACGACGTGGCGATTGGCCAGGTCTTCGGCACCGACGACCGAGATCGAGATCGGCGTGCTCTGAAGGTTGGTCTCACGCTTCTGCGCGGTCACGACGATGTCGGTCAGCCCCGAGCCGCCATCGGCAGCCGGATCGGCGGCGGGTTCGGCGGCGGCGGGTTCAGGAGCGGCGGGCTCGGCCGCATGGGCGACGCCGGCAACGGTCAGCGCCACAAGCGCGGTGCCGGCAAGCGCGGCGGTACGAATGGAATCGGCGATACGAACGAACATGGGCAACCCCTGTGATGTCTTCGGGGCGCCGACTAGAACGCTTGTATGGCAAGCTTGTTACGTTTGTATGGAAGTTCAGAGACAGTTGCAAAGCCATGATTGTCATAACTTCGTCGCACATGGCATGATATTGCGCAGTATGCCGATGGCGGCATGGCGGGGATGCAGTAACGGGTCGTTTCGCGTGATGGATGCAGATTTTCAGGAATTTCCTACTCAAAAACGCTTGATAGCAACCGTACTTGAGCTGTGGGCGACAGAGGGCCATGCGGCGATTTCCGCCCGCCTGCTAAGCCGGATGACCGGCCTGCCGACATCGAGCATCTATCATCACTTCGGATCGATGGAACACTTGTTCCACTCCGCACAGGGCCATGCGCACGAAGCCGCCCAGGCATGGTGCGCCGATCGGCTGGACGATCTGGCGCGCTGGCCGGACGGCGGCGGCGCCGAATCGCTGGGCACCGTGCTGTCCGTGCTGATCGACGACTGGGCGACCGACGCACGCACGCTGGCTTTCGCGTGGGCGCAGTGCCACCTGCTGGCCCTGCGCGATCCCACCTACGTTCCGGCGCTGGATGCGTGGCGCGACCTTTGGGCCGGGTTCTGGCGGGACGTCTGCACGGGCGCCGGCCTTGGCGGCTTCGCACGATCGACCGGGCATTTCTTCGAAGGCGCCGCGCATCTGCACCTGATCCGCTGGCATCGCACGGTGGACCGCGCCGCGCTGGAAGAACTCTGCCGTGGCTGGGGCCGCTGGCTGGATGGCGCCCTGTCGGGCGAAGGCGCCTGGCGCGGGCTTGCCCGCCAGGCCGCGCAGGAGGCCGAACCGCCGCGCCAGAGCCGCAACAACGTGGCGGATGCGATCGCCCAGGCCTCCGCCAGCGTGGTGGAGGAAGGTGGCGTCGCCGCCCTCACCCACCGCGCCGTCGCCACGCGCGCCGAAGTGACGCTGGGCGTCGTTTCCTACAACTTCCGCACCAGCGCCGATCTGGCGGCAGTGGCGTTCGAGACGATCTACCGCAACATCACCGATCACGTCCGCGATACGGTGAAGCCCACGCTGGATCGAGAGGAGTCGATCCTCGCCTGGAAAGACTTCCCCTCCCAACCCAGCACGCTGGTCGCCATCGAGGAACTGATGCTGGCCGTCGCCCGCGATCCCGCGCTGGCCGAGTTCGGCCCGCAGCTGCGCTATCTGCGCGGACGCACCAGCGGCCTGCAGCTTGCCGCGCTGCTGGGGGACAATGCGCCGGTCTCGCCGCTGGACATGGCGATCTATTCCAGCTTCGTCAGCGGCCAGCGCCGCGCGCTGATCGGGCGCGACATCGCCGAAATCCACGCCAGCCTGGATGAGACCGACCGCCTGCTGGCGGGCCTGCGATCCAGCCGAACATCGGCCCTACCTCTGGCCCGACCTCTGGCCTGAACGCCGGACAGCAAAAAGGCAGCGTTTCCGCTGCCTCCATGCCTTCTGTACGGTGCCGGAGCGACCGATCAGAACGGGATATCGTCGTCCAGATCGTCGCCGAAGCCGCCGCCGGAGGACGAGGGCGTGCGGCCCCAATCGTCGCCACCCGAAGACGAACCGCCCGAGGAAGAACCGCCCGAACGGCCCCAGTCACCGCCGCCGCCGCCCGAGGAAGCGCCGCCCGAACGACCACCGCCGCTGAAGCCGCCGCCCGAGGAACCACCCTCGTTCCAGCCGCCGCCGGAGCCGCCACGGGCACCGCCGCCACCGGCACCGCCCTGCGCACCGTCGAGCATGGTCAGCACGCCGCCGACGCCGCCCACCGAGACTTCGGTGGTGTAGCGGTCGTTACCGTTCTGGTCCTGCCACTTGCGCGTGCGCAGCTGGCCTTCGATGTAGATCTTCGAACCCTTGCGCAGGAACCGCTCGACCACGCCGACCAGACCTTCGCTCTGGATCACGACCGAGTGCCACTCGGTACGTTCCTTGCGCTCGCCCGTGGCGCGGTCCTTCCACGATTCCGAGGTGGCGATGCGCAGATTGGCAATGCGCCCGCCGTTCTGGAACGACTTCACTTCGGGATCGGCTCCGAGGTTGCCGATCAGAATGACCTTGTTGACACTGCCTGCCATGATGGAATCGCTTTCTTCTGAATCTTGGCGCTTGGGGTAGCGAAAGGGGGTCTGCGATGCGAGTCCGCTGACACCCGTTTTTCACAGTGGGATTAGCCAAGAGATTGGCACGCAGAGACGCGGAGCCGCAGAGAGGGCGCGCCTTCAGCACAACCGCGCGCCATACCTGCCAAGAGCGATGGGAAGGCTTCCGCAGAAAAACGGCTGTACCGCAAACCCAAAACTCTTTGCGTCTCCGCGTCTCTGCGTGAATCCAAAGGAGCTACAGCCCCGCGCTCACCGCGATCCAATAGGTCGCACCGGCCGCGATGTAGGCAAGGCCGAACAGGTAGGCGAGCATGAAGGCCGGCCATTTCCAGCCATTGGTCTCACGCCGGGTCACCGCGATGGTGGACATGCACTGCGGCGCGAAGACGAACCATGCCAGGAATGCTAGCGCCATCGGCAGGGTCCAGCGGCCCTTCAGCCGGTCCCCCAGTTCGACGGCCTGCTGATCCTCGTTATCGCCCGCGTCCACCGCATAAGTCGTCGCCAGCGAGGAGACGGCCACTTCGCGCGCGGCCATCGCCGGGATCAGCGCCAGCGCCATGTCGCGGTTGAAGCCGATCGGCTCCACCACCACGGCCAGGCCATTGGCGATCTTGCCGGCGATCGAGGCATCGACCTGGCTCTCGCCCGGTTTGGCCTGCGGGAAATTGAGCAATACCCAGAGCACCACCGTCACCGTGAAGATGATCGTGCCGGCGCGGCGCAGGAAGATCCAGGCGCGCTGCCACAGGCCGATCGCCATGTCCTTCAGGCGGGGCATCTGGTACTTCGGCAGCTCCATGATGAAGCCGGAGGCCGCGCCCTTGGTCACCGAATGGCGCAGCACCAGCGCCACGATCATGGCGCCGACGATGCCCGCGACATAGAGCGCGAACAGCACGAGGCCCTGCAGATGCACGCCCCAGCCGATGTCGTTGTTCGGAATGAAGGCCCCGATGATCACCGCATAGACCGGCAGGCGGGCCGAGCAGGTCATCATCGGCGCGATCAGGATCGTGGTCAGCCGGTCCTTGGGATCGGTGATCGATCGCGTGGCCATGATGCCCGGAATGGCGCAGGCGAAGCTGGAGAGCAGCGGGATGAAGCTGCGGCCCGAAAGGCCGACGAACGACATCAACCGGTCCATCAGGAAGGCCGCGCGGGCCATGTAGCCCGAGGCTTCCAGCGCCAGGATGAAAGCGAAGAGGATGACGATCTGCGGCAGGAACACGATCACCGCACCGACGCCGGAAATCACGCCGTCCGTCAGCAGACCGCGCAGCAAGCTGGGCGGCATCGCCGCCTTCACCGTATCGTGCACCCAGCCGGCGCTGGCGTCCAGCGCATCAGCAAAGGGCGTGGCCCAGGCGAACACCGCCTGGAACATCACGAAGAACACGCCCATCATGATCAGGAAGCCCAGCCAGGGGTGCAGCAGCACCTTGTCCAGCCGCGCGTGCAGGCGATGGCGCTTCGATTCGGACAGGATTGCCGCATCGGCCATGGCATGGGCGGCCACGCGGCGCTCGGTCGGCCCCAGTGCAGTAAGGCCCGGCCCCGGATGGCGGGTTTCGGCCGAAGCGATCGCCTCTGCCAGTTCGACCAGACCACGGCGGCGGACGGCGACGGTGGAGACCACGCGCACGCCCAGCTCTTCCTCCAGCACGGCAGGATCGAGCACCAGCCCGTCCCGTTCGGCAAGATCCACCATGTTGAGCGCGACGACGGTGGGCTTGCCCAGCGCCAGCACTTCCTGCGCGAAGACCAGGTGCTGTTCGAGGTTGGATGCATCCAGCACCACCACCAGCACATCGGGCATCGCCTCACCCGCGAAGTGGCCGGCGATGACCTTGGCGGTCACTTCCTCGTCCGGGCTGGTGGCGTCCAGGCTGTAGGCGCCCGGCAGGTCGGTCATTTCCACCGGCTCACCCGTCGGCAGCACCATGCGGCCCGACTTGCGCTCCACGGTGACGCCCGGATAATTCGCGATCTTCTGGCGCGCGCCCGTCAGCGCGTTGAACAGCGCGCTCTTGCCCGCGTTGGGATTGCCGACGAGGGCGACCTTGCGCTGGCGGCTCATGCGGCGATCCCCGGATTGGCTGGCTTTTCAGCCCCGCGATCGGCCGATTTTTCCTTCGCGCCACCATTCGCGATCGCCTCGACCGTCATCGCGGCAGCATGGGCGCGGCGCACGGCCACGGTCATGCGGCCGATGGTAATGGCGATGGGATCGCGGCCCACGAAAACGCCGCGATGCGCCACGGAAACCCGCGCGCCCTCTTCCAGCCCCAGCGCGCGCAGACGGCGCGCCTCTTCTTCAACGAGAACGCTCCAGTCCACCGCAACGATGCGGGCGAGCTGGCCGATGGGAAGCTTGTCGAGAGTAAGCGGATAAAGACTCATCTGGTTGCGCTGCCAGATATGCACATCGATTGCAACTGGTTCGCAATAGCCCGCACTTTACCGCCAGATAGCGGCACCGGCCCCCTTCCCACCCGGCCCCGGGTCAGGGGGGACTCGGGAATGGTCGCCCGCTTGGCGAAAGCCCCCTCAGGATCCTTTCGCGTTGTTCGGAACGGGCGTGGGGCCGGTGTCACCAAAATCCGCCTTCAACGGACTTTCGGACGGAATGTCAGGCGTAATCCTCGGTATCGATGGTGGGTTTGATCATGTCCGGATAGCGATGGCCGGCGATGGTCTGCTGGTTCATCAGATCGCCCGCCTTCTCCAGAATGCCCGCGTCGATTTCCAGCGCGGCAGCCGCGTGATTGTCGTCGAAATGGGCGATGGAGCGGGTGCCCGGGATCGCATGGACATGCCCGGCCTGCGCCAGGACCCAGGCCAGCGCCAGTTGGGCCGGGGTGACGCGGATGGACGAGGCCAGCGCGTTGAACTCCTCGATCAGCGCCAGGTTGTGCGCCCAGTTCTCACCGATGAAGCGCGGGAAACTGCGGCGCAGGTCCTTCTCGGTCAGCGTGTTCACATCGGTCAGCTCACCACCCAGCGCCCCGCGCGCGACCGGCGAGAAGGCGACGAGCGCGATCCCGAGGTCTCGCGTGGTATCCAGCACGCCCAGTTCGACGTTGCGGGTCCAGAGCGAATATTCGGTCTGCACCGCTGCCACCGGATGCACGGCATGGGCTTCGCGGATATGCGCGGTGGACCATTCGGACACGCCGTAGGCGCCGATCTTGCCCGCCTCGATCGCGCGCACCATGGCGCCCACCGAGTCGGCAATCGGCACCTTCGGGTCGAAGCGGTGCATGTAGAACAGGTCGATATGATCGGTGCCCAGCCGCTTCAGGCTGGCGTCGAGCGAGGCGGTGATGCTCTCCGGCGCGCAGTCGATACCGCGGCGGGCGCCATCGATTAGGATGCCGGTCTTGGAGGCGAGCAGAAACTCGCCGCGCCGGTCCATGATCGCTTCGCGAAGGATCTCTTCGCTCAGCCCCATGCCGTAGATGTTGGCGGTGTCGAAGTGATCGCAGCCGGCATCCAGGGCATGGCGGAACAACGCGACCGCCTCCTCGCGAGACGGCGGATTGCCGTAGGCCCAGGCCACATTCATGCAGCCGAGACCGACGGAGTGGACCGGACGGCCCGCGAGGAGGCGTTTTTCCATGATTAGGACCAGCCGTCCTGTGCTTCGAGGCTCTGGGCCAGTTCGCCGATCACGCGGTAGCAATCGAGCACCTTGCCGACCGACGAGTTGGGCTCACGCCCTTCGCGGATGGCGGCCACGAATTCGCGGTCCTGCAGCTCGATGCCGTTGTTCGACACGGTGACGCCGGTCAGGTCGATCGGCTCTTCACGGCCGTTCACCAGATCGTCGTAACGCGCGATGTAGGTTTCGCTGTCGCCGATGTAGCGGAAGAACGTGCCAAGCGGGCCGTTGTTATTGAACGAGAGCGAAAGCGTGCAGATCGCGCCCGTCTCTGCCTTCAGCTGGATCGACATGTCCATGGCGATGCCCAGTTCGGGATGCTTCGGGCCCTGCAGCACATTGGCGGCGACGATCTTGCCCGACTGATAGGCGAACAGGTCGATCGTGTGTGCGGCATGGTGCCACAGCAGGTGATCCGTCCACGAGCGCGGCTGGCCCTTGGCGTTCATGTTCTTGCGGCGGAAGAAGTAGGTCTGCACGTCCATCTGCTGGACGTTGAATTCACCCGCCGTGATCTTGTTGTGCACGTACTGGTGCGAAGGATTGAAGCGGCGGGTGTGGCCGACCATGCAGACCAGCCCGGTTTCCTGCTGCTTGGCGACAACCGCCTCGGCATCGGCCCAGGTGTCCGACAGCGGAATTTCGACCTGCACGTGCTTGCCGGCGTTCATGCAGGCGATCGCCTGTTCGGCATGCATCTGCGTGGGGGTGCAGAGGATCACGGCATCGACGTCCGGCATGGCCAGCACTTCGGCCAGATCGGTGCCGGAGTGCGGCGCGCCGTACTTGGCGGCCACTTCGGCAGCCTGCTCGGCCGAGCGGCTGATGACCGAGGCGATCTCTACGCCATCGATGTTCTTCAGGCCGTCGAGGTGCTTTTCACCGAAAGCGCCGGCGCCTACGAGGGCAATACGCATGGGAATCTCCTTGGGGTGTCTGTCAAAGACAAAGGGCGTGCCGGCGTCAACCACCGGCACGCGGAATCGATCAGTCGATTAGTTCTTGAGAGGCCGCGCCTTCGACGGTGGTCGAGGGCGGAACCTCGCCGTTCACCGGCTCCAGCACGATGTGGCCCACGGCCGTATTGCTGGCGGGCACGTGGTAGAAGCGACGCAATTCGCGCGTTTCCTTGCCCAGCGCACCGCGCATGATCAGCCACATGACCATCTCGATGCCCTCGCTGCCGGTTTCGCGCAGGTATTCGATATGCGGAATGCATCGCAGCTCCTGCGTGTCGCCCGACAGCTTGTCGAGGAACATCTGGTCCCACTCGGCATTGATCAGGCCGGCGCGGGGGCCCTGAAGCTGGTGGCTCATGCCGCCGGTGCCCCAGACCTGCACGTTCAGGTCCTCGGGGAAGCTTTCCACGGCACGCGCGATCGCCTCGCCCAGCGCCCAGCAGCGGTTGCCCGACGGCGGCGGATAAGTGACGACGTTGACCGCCAGCGGGATCACCTTCACCGGCCACTTGGCAGGCTTGCCGAACACCATCGAGAGCGGAACGGTAAGGCCGTGATCGACATCCATCTCGTTGATGATGGTCATGTCGAACTCGTCCAGGATCAGGCTCTGCGCGATGTGCCAGGCAAGGTCCGGATGGCCTTCCACCACCGGCACTTCGCGCGGGCCCCAGCCCTCGTCCGCCGGCTTGTAGCTTTCGCCGCAGCCGATCGCGAACGTGGGGATGATCTTCATGTCGAAGGCCGAAGCGTGGTCGTTGTAGACCAGGATCACGACGTCCGGCAGGTTCTCCGCTTCCCACTTCTGGGTAGGCGCGAAGCCTTCCTGGATCGGCTTCCAGTAGGGATCTTCCCACTTGTCGAAGTCGCTGGCGACGCCAAGCGCCGGGATATGGCTACAGGCGATGCCGTGCGTAATGCGGGCCATCTCAACGCTTCTCCTTGATCGACCGCACGCCCTCGGGCGAACGACCGCCGGCGATCATCATCGCCTGATAATCCTCGACCGACATGCCGGTCATCGTCGACACGGCCTGAAGGAAGCTCAGCCCGTCGGTCGAGAAGACCTTGGCGAGAAAGTAGATGTTGCCGCCCAGGTCCAACAGGCGATTGTAGTCGCGCGCGAGCACGGCCAGCTTCTGGTCCTCGGTCATCGGCCATTCGTCGAGATAGGCGCGCTCGTCCGCCTTCCAGCGCTCACGGTTTTCCGCCTTCATCAGGCTCATCGCGAACTGGTTCAGGTGATAGCCCTGCCGCGCGCGCTTCGCCGTGTAGACGCGCGTGCCCGGAATATCGTCGAACTCACCGAGATAGGCGTGGATGTCGATGGGGCCGCCCGCGTTCTCGCAAGGGTTCTTATCGGTCACAGGCCACGTTCCTTGAGCTTGGCGTCAAGGCGCGGGAAGACCTTGCGCACATTGCCTTCGAAGATCGCGTGGCGCTCCTCATCCGAGATGTCGAGCGCGTCGACATAGCGCTTGGTGTCATCGAAGTAGAAGCCGGTCTGCGGGTCGATCCCGCGCACCGCGCCGACCATTTCGGAGCCGAACAGGATGTTCTTGTTGTCGATCACGTCGGCCAGCAGGTTGATGCCCGGCTGGTGGTAGACGCAGGTATCGAAGAACACGTTGTTCATGATGTATTCGTCGAGCGAAGGCTTCTTCAGCATGTCCGCCAACCCGCGATAGCGGCCCCAGTGGTACGGCACCGCGCCGCCGCCGTGCGGGATGATGAAGCGCAGCTTGGGGAACTTCGCGAAGAGGTCACCCTGCATCAACTGCATGAAGGCCACGGTATCGGCCGCGATGTAGAAGCCGCCGGTGGCGTGCATCGCCGGGTTGCACGAACCCGAGACGTGGATCATCGCCGGAACGTCCAGCTCGCACATCGCCTCGTAGATCGGGAACCAGTATTCGTCGGTCAGCGGCGGATGCTCGAAGTGGCCGCCGCCCGGATCGGGGTTGAGGTTGCAGCCGATGAAGCCCAGTTCCTCAACGCAGCGGCGCAGTTCCTTCACCGAGGCGGAAAGGTCCGCCTTGGGGCTCTGCGGCAGCATGCACACGCCCACGAAGGTCTCGGGGAACATGTTCACCACGCGGGCGATAAGATTGTTGCAGTGGACCGCCCAGGCCTCGGAAACCGCCTGATCGCCGACATGGTGCGCCATCGCGCTGGCGCGCGGGCTGAATACGGTAAGATCGGCGCCACGCTCCTTGATGAGGCGAAGCTGGTTGTCCTCAATGGTCTGGCGGATCTCGGCATCCGAGATTTCCGGGTACGGCGGCGCAGGTTCACCGGCCTTGAAAGCGGCGATCTGCGCCTCGCGCCAGGCGTCGTGCGCCTTGGGCAGGACGGTATAGTGTCCGTGACAGTCGATGATGAGCGACATGCTCAATTCTCTCCCTTGAGTACGCCCGCCGCGACAGCTGCCGCAAGCTTGGCTTCGAATCCTTCGGGCGGCGGCACCAGGCCCAACGCGCCCAGCGCCTGCTGCCAGGCGACGGTATTTTCGGTCATCAGCGGCGGAATGCCCAGCGAACGCAGCATTTCCGCGGCCTCGTCCATCTCGGCGGCGCGGCGGCGGCCATGGACCAGCATACGATCGAGATTGTAGTCCGCCCGTTCGGTCCAGGAAATGGCCTTCTCGCTGGCGTCGAGCGAGGCAAGCACTTCGTCCGCCACGCCCTCTGCATGGGCGGCCATCATCATCTCGGCGGTCAGCGCCTCAAGCCCCTTGACCATGACGGAGCGCACCAGCTTGATCGCCGAAGCGCGGCCGACATCGGCGCCCACGGTGCGGACATTGGTGAAGCCCACCGCTTCCAGAGCGGCCTGCGCCTCGGCGGCATCGGGGCCGGAAACCAATAGCGGCACCTTCATCCGCGCAGGGTTCACCGGCGCGAGCACCGCCACGTCGACATAGCGACCCTTGCCGGTCGCAATAGCCTTGGCGGCGGCCCGCTTGGTGCCCGGCGCGACCGAGTTCATGTCGCAGAACAGCGCCCCCTCGCCCAGCAAGGACGCGACGGCCTCCGCCACGTGCGGCGCGGCATCTGCGGTGACGAGCGAAAGCACCAGCGAAGCACCCTCAAGCGCTTCGGCGACGCTGTCGCAGGCGGTGACGCCAAGGTCGGCCATGGCGGCGCGACATGCGGGAAGCACATCGAAGGCCCGAGCCTGACCAGCCCAGTCTCCTGCTCCCGCAAACGTCGATCCGGCTTCTCCGAACCCGATAAGGGCGATGGATCTGTACATGCCACTACCCTGCGCGCGCGGCACGGATTTCGCCAATCGGAAGCGGCTTTCAGCTATAAGGTCGGCGTAATTTTTCTGATGGAGCGATGTTCGGTCAGCAGACAGATTACGCCGCATTCGGGCAATCCAGTTTGCAAATGATCACAAGGCGACTGTGAAGCCTTTGCAGCAACACGCAAACGCCCGACCACCGTCATTAAAATCCTGTCGTCATCCCAGCGAAAGCTGGGATCGCCATCCGCATCATGTACCGTCTCGGCATGGGCGGCTGGACCTACATCATGACAAACAAGCCTCGCGGCGTTCTCTATGTGGGTGTGACGAGCAACATTGCCGCCCGGATGATGCAACATCGCGCCGGAACCGGATCGGCGTTCTGTCGGCAATACGGCCTGACAAGGGTGGTCCTGATTGAGGAACACGGCGAGATCACCGCAGCCATCTCACGCGAAAAGGCGCTGAAGGCCTGGAAGCGCGACTGGAAGATCGAACTGATCGAAAAGCAGAATCCCTTGTGGGACGATCTCTTCAAGCATCTCGTTTAATTCTTCGACCGTCGCGTTTTGCCGACGGCAATCCCAGCTTTCGCTGGGATGACGAAGGTGCCTAATCCCCCACTCGCTTCGCCGCCCATTCAAGGTCCGCGATAAACTCCGCCTGCACTTCGGTCGGGCGGAGCGACGAACGGGTGGTCATGCCGATCAGTCGAGTGAAGTTTTCCGGCAGGCGCGCCAGTTCGCAGAGCCAGCCGGCCTCCACCTCCACCGTCACCTGGTCGGGCGACAGGACGGTGAGGAAATCGCCGCCCATCATCACTTGCCGGATCATCATCACCGAACCGGACTCCACCGGCACCTTGGGGTGCGGCAGGCCGTGCGCCTCGAAATAGCGCTCGAAGGAATCGCGCAGGGGCGTGCCCAGCGGCGGCAGCGTGAAGGGATAGCGGGCAAGGTCCGCCGGCGTCGGGTTCGTGCCTTCCAGCGGGTGACCCTTGCGGCCGTAGACGGCGGGGCGATCCTCGAACAGCGGGCGCTGGACGAGGTCGGGCTCCACCAGCGGATCGCGCAGGGCGCCCACCATCAGGTCCAGCACGCCGCCGCGTAGGGGATCGACCAGTTCGGCGCGGGAGCCCTCCACGATGGTCAGCTTCACATGCGGACGGCGGGCGAGGAAGCGCGCCACGGCGGCCGGCAGGATGCGCGCGCGGGAGAGCGGCATGGCGCCGACGCCGATGCGCCGCGTTTCCACGCCGCGCAGCGCGGCGACTTCGGATAGGCCCGCCTCCAGCTCCACTTTGGCAAGGCGGAACTCGCGGGCGAGCTGGGTTCCCGCCTCGGTCGTGATGACGAACTTGCCCCGGCGCACCACCAGCGGGCGGCGAAGCGCCAAGGACAAGTCGTTGACCGCGCGGTGGATCGAGGGGAGCGACAGCCCGGTCTCCTGCCCGGCCCCGGCGTAGCTGCCCGTCTCCACCAGCGCCAGCAGCGCGCGCAGGCGCGACATGGTGACGTGGGGGCTGTTCACATGCCCCAGCGCGGCGTCGATGCGGGGGGCCAGGATCTCTCCCGCGCGCGTCGGCACCATGCCGTCATGACGGCGTTCGAACAGCGGCAGGCCGATCTGCGACTCGAGTCGGGCCAACGCCTGTGTTATGGCCGGCTGGCTGAGGTTCACCGCCAAGGCAGCGGCGTTGACCGTGCCCAATTCCGCGATTTTTGCGACAGCCCGCAAGTGCCGAAGGTTGAGACTCCAGATATCCATGGCATCGTTATTAGCCAAATCCTATCACGTGTCCAAAGTTTCTCTTTCCCCTTGAACCGGCACAGGCCCAAGAGAACCTCGCCCCATCCGGCCCAGACGATCCCCGCGCGCCGGAACCCAAAGATCGAAGGAGAGCAGATCATGAGTGGCATCGTCGTCCAGAACATCGAACGCGCCGATCCCGCAGTGATCGACGGCCTCGCCAAGTGCGGCGTCGCCACCGTCCACGAAGCACAGGGCCGCACCGGCCTGCTGGCCAGCTACATGCGCCCGATCTACGCCGGCGCCCGCATCGCCGGTTCGGCAGTGACGATCAGTGCCCCTCCGGGTGACAACTGGATGGTCCACGTCGCCATTGAACAGTTGAAGGAAGGCGACGTGCTGCTGCTCGCCCCCACCAGCCCGTGCGAGGATGGCTACTTCGGTGACCTGCTGGCCACCAGCGCGATCGCCCGTGGTTGCCGCGGCCTGATCATCGATGCCGGCGTGCGCGATGTGCGCGACCTGACGGAAATGCAGTTCCCCGTGTGGTCCAAGGCGGTCTTCGCGCAAGGTACCGTCAAGAACACGCTCGGTTCCGTCAACGTGCCGGTTGTCTGCGCCAATGCCGCCGTGCGCCCGGGCGACGTGATCGTGGCCGACGATGACGGCGTGGTGGTGGTGCCGCGCGAAAAGGCCGCCGAAGTGCTCGCCGCAGCCCAGGCCCGCGAAGCCAACGAAGGCGAAAAGCGCGAAAAGCTGGCCGCCGGCGTGCTGGGGCTCGACATGTACAAGATGCGCGAGCGTCTGGAGAAGGAAGGTCTGAAGTATGTCTGACCGGATCACCTCCTGGCACGCGGCGCCTAGCAAGCCGCTCTACACGCCCCCCGCCGGCGCGGTGGACGCGCATTGCCACGTGTTCGGCCCGATGGCGCAGTTCCCCTTCAGCGCCAAGGCCAAGTACCTTCCGGAAGACGCCGGCCCGGACAAGCTCTTCGCCTTACGCGATCACCTGGGCTTTGCCCGCAATGTGATCGTGCAGGCCAGCTGCCACGGCACCGACAATGCCGCGACTCTGGACGCCATTGCCAAGTCGAACGGCAAGGCACGCGGCGTGGCCGTGGTCGATCCGGCGATCAGCGAGGTCGATCTGGCAGCGCTGCATCAGGGCGGCATTCGCGGCATCCGCTTCAACTTCCTGAAGCGCCTTGTGGACGATGCGCCGAAGGACAAGTTCCTGGAAGTCGCCAGCCGCCTGCCCGAAGGCTGGCACGTGGTGATCTATTTCGAGGCCGACATCCTTGAGGAAATGCGCCCCTTCATCGCCGCGATCCCCGTGCCGGTCGTCATCGACCACATGGGCCGCCCGGACGTGACACAGGGCCCGGACGGCGTGGACATGAAGGCGTTCCGCGCGCTGCTCGACAGCCGGGACGACATCTGGTTCAAGGCCACGTGCCCGGACCGCCTCGACCCCACGAATGACCCGTGGGACAAGTTCGCCGAAGCGGTGGCCCCGCTGGTGGCGGACTATCCGGACCGCGTGATCTGGGGCACCGACTGGCCGCACCCGAACATGCAGGACAACATCCCCGACGACGGCCATCTGGTCGACATGATCCCCCGCATCGCACCCACGGCGGAGCTTCAGCAGAAGCTGCTCGTGACCAACCCGATGCGGCTTTACTGGCCGGAAGAACTCTGAATTGATCCGCCGCGCGGCGCGCTACACAGGCGCCGCGCGGCGATCGCGCCGTAGATCGCAGCAAGCACTGCCAATCCGGCGAGATACCCAGCGACATCGCGCAAGGGCGCGCCCATCTCGTTGAGCCGCACGAAGGTCTGCGCCCCGCATGTCGCCGGCGACAGGTGCGCCAAGGCCGAGACCCAGCCCGGCATCGACGATAGCGGCCACGCCGCCCCCGCCAGAAAGAACAGCACGATCGACGTGGGGATCAGCACCTGAAGCGCCCGCTCCGCGCTGTCGAACATGCTGCCGAGCATCAGCCCCAGTCCGGTCACCGCGAAGGCGAACAGCGGCACGGCCAGCACAAGCCCGGCAAGGTTGCCCGCCCTCGGCACGTCCTGAAACCAGAAAACCCAGCCGAAATAGAACGCCGCGCCAAAGCAGCCGATGGTCGCCAGCGCGGTCCAGGTGCCGAGGAAGCCAGGCAGCGACCACGCCCCTTCCCCCCGCTTGCGCCGATCGGCGGCGAGCATGGCGGTGCCGAACAGCAGCGTCTGCTGCAGGATGATCGCGGCCACGGCCGGGAACACGTAATCGGCATAGCCCTCCCGCGTGTTGAACAGCGGGCGTTCGACGATCTCCACCGGCGCGCGCAGATGCAGCCCTTGCGCCACCGGGCCCAGCCGCTCCAGCGCCACCGCCATGACCGCCGCCTGCACCGCGCCGCCGATGTCGCGCGCGCGGATCAGGTAGGTGCCGTTGACGAAGATGCCGATGCCGCCGGCCGCCGCGCCGGTCAGCAGGCTGCGACTGAACCCGTGCGAGATAAGCAGGATGCCGTCCGCCTGCCGGTGGCGCACCATCCGCTCGGCCTCGTCGGTGGACTGCGCCTGCGCGACGATGCGGGCTTCGCGCGTGTCGGAGAGTTTGCGGGCCAGTGCGCGCGTGAGCGTGGAGTTCTCCTCGTCCACCAGCACCACCGGCAATTGCGTGGCGGTCTGGTGGGCATAGGGCGCGGGGTAGTAGAACCCGTATAGCACCACCGCGAGCAGGATGATCGAGGCGAGCGCAAAGGTGGAAAGCACTTCGCGGAAAACGCCGAGGTAGGCGCGCGAGAAGGTCATGCCTCCGGCCGCCGGAGCAGCAGCATGACGAGCGCCATCGGCACCACGACATAGAGCGAAAGCACGCCGATCTGCGGCAACGCCACCGCAACCGGCGCGCCCAGGAACTGGTCCATCTGCAACCGCAGATAATGCGTGAAGGGCAGCGCCGCGCTCCAGTTGCGGGCAAAGCCGGAGCCGCCGTCCAGCGGCAGCGTGCCGCCCGAATAGGCGAGCGCCGATCCGGCATAGAGCGCGCTGGCGGAGAATGCGAAGCTGGCCTTGCGCACGCCGATCACCAGCAGCAGCGAGATCGCCGCCGTGCCCGCGAACAGCAGGCCTTGCGCGAACAGGGTCAGCGGCAGGCTGCCGTTCATCGCCCAGCCCCGCACGCCGCAGAGCCAGATCAGCCAGACCGCACCCCAGCATGTCAGCGCCACGAGATAGGGCGTGAGCTTGCCCAACAGTGCGGCCAGCCCGCCCCCCGTCTCCCGCTGCCATTCCGTGAGCGACTTGCCGCGCAACTCCCGCCCCATCGCCATCACCACCACGCAGGCGGTCAGCAGGTGCAGCACGGCGGGCTGGATCAGCGCCTGCAAGTACCATTCGAAGCTGGTCTGCGGGTTGAACAGCACCGTCGCCTGCACTTTGGGCGGGCTGATCCGCACCGCCGGAAGCCCGCGGGCGCGCAAGGCGTCCAACCCCTTTTCAGCCAGAACCGCGCTCACCGCCGATTGGAGCGCGGACTCCGCACTGCCGCCGATGGTGAGGAACGAGGCATTGTAGAAGATCTGGATCGCGGGCGTGTCCGTGCGGGTAAGCCCCCTATCGACGCCCTCGGGGATCGACAGGATCGCCCAGACCTGCCCGGCGCGCGCCAGCCGTTCGGCCTCCACCATCGACGTGGGGCGCGCGGCGATGGTGACGGCGGGCGACGCGGAAACGGCGCGGACGATGGCCCGGCTGACGGTGCCGTTGCTCTGGTCCAGCACCGCCACCGGCAACCCGCGCGGGACGGCGGCGATCAGCATGGCTGCGACAACCGTGATCGCGCAGGCCGGGAACAGCGTGAGCATGCCAAGGTCCCAGCGGTCGCGGCCGAGATGCGCAAGTTCGCGCCGCAAGGTACCGATGAAGCGCCCGCCAAAATCCATTATTGGGGCCAGTCGAACAGCACGCTCATACCCGGCCGCAGCCCCTGCACCGGCGCCGTCGGGCGCAGGCGAATTTCGAAGCTGCGCACATCGAAGCCGGAAGACTGGCGCGTCGCCCGCCACGTTGCGAAATCGCCCTGCGGGCTGATGTAGCTGACGCGGAACACCGCCACCTTGCCACCCAGCGCCGGTATCTTGCCGTTCAGCACTTTGCCCTTGGCCAGCCCGTGAAACTGGTCCTCCCGCAAGTTCAGCGAGACCCAGGGATGGGCCAGGTCGATGATCTGGAACACCGGCACGGCGGGGCCGACGATCTCGCCCGGTTCGGCCAGTTTGCGCGTCACTTCGCCATCGATGGGCGCGACCAGCCGCTTTTCGCTGCCGAGCGCATCGGCGATCGACACGCCGCCCTGCGCCACTTGCACTTGCGCGGCGGCGGCGGCCTTTTCCTCCACCCGCGCGCCGGACTGGGCCTTCAGGTATTGCAGCTTCGCCGCTTCCGCCTGTTTTGCGCTGGCATCGCGCGCGGCGTGCGCCTCGTCCCGTCGCTGTGCCGCGATCACCCCTTCGGCATAGAGATTGTCCGCCCGGCGCGCGGACACGGCGGCAAGGTCCGCGCCTGCCTGCGCCGCCTTCCACATCGATTTCAGCGACTCCACGTCCTCTCGCCGCGCCCCGGCATCGGCCAGATCGCGCATCGCCTCCGCCCCTTTCAGCGCGCCTTCGGCCTGCTGCTTGCCGCCGTCGATCTCCGGGCTGGAGAGCGTGGCCATCAGCGTGCCCTTGCGGATCGGATCGCCTTCTTCCGCCAGCAGCGTATCCACCCGCGCCAGCGCCTTGGTGGCGACGTTCACCTCGTCCGCATCGACCATGCCCTGCAACTGCTGCGGGCCGGGGCGGGACGCGACCCAAAGCCCGATCGCCAACAGCACGCCCACCAGCACCAGCCCGCCCACCAGCAGGCGGGACTTCACGGGCGAGCCGCGCGCCGGCCCATCGGTCACGGAAGCGCCGGTCTCTTCTGTCATGGAGCGGTTATCCTGTCGGGGCGGAGGACATAGGCGGGAAAGTCGGATCCGCGATTGCTGGCGACCAGCAAGGCACTGAGCGCGATCACATATTCATATGCCGTCGCGATCCGCTGGGTCTGCGCCACCGATAGCGCAGTGCGCGCGTCGATCAACTGGCTGGCGGTATCTTCGCCTTCGCGAAAGCCCACTTCGTGGACGCGCAGGTTCTCCTCCGCCGCCTTGATATTGCTGTCCAGCAGCAGGAACGATCGCCGCGCCGTCTCGACCAGGTTGTAGGCGCGGCTGGTCTCGATCTCGATCGTCTTCCTGGTATCGTCCGCCGATTGCGCGGCGGAACGCTGGCGAGCACGTGCGGCGTCCAGCGTGTCCTTGCGGTCGATATTGGAAAGCAGAGTGAAGCGCAGGCCCACGCCCGCGATCCAGTCCGGATCGATCGGAATCGCATCGCTGCGGTTGAAGTTGTAGGAACCGAAAGCATAGGCCTGCGGCCGCATTCGCGACTTGGCCAGGTCCACGCCGGAATCGGCCAGATGCTCCGCCGCTGCCGCCACCCGCATCTGCGGCTGGCCTTCGGAGGTGGCGCTGGCCAGGAAGTCCGCCAGCGGCTCCAGCCCGCCCGAATTGACGAACAGCGGCGTCGTCGGCCGCACGCCGCCCCCCACACTGACATCCACATCGAGCAGGCGCGCCAACGAATCCGCTGCGTTGGCCTGCTCCATCGTCGCGCGCTCCACCGAACGCTGCGCCGCATCGCGCGCCACCTGCACTTCCAGTACGCGGGAGCGCGGGATCACTCCTTCGCGGAACAGGGCCTGCGCATTGGCCAAGTGCTTATCGAACGCATCGCGCGTCTGTGTGGCGGAAGTCAGCAGCGCGGCGGCCAGTTGCTGGCCGAAATAGGCTTGCACCAGCTTCACCTGAGACAGATCCTGCGCGCCCGCCTGCTTGGCGCGGGCAAGTTCGGCCCCGGCTTCCGCCCCGTGCTGGATCGCCGGGATCGCGCCGCCCGAATAGAGCGGCATCACGGCGGTGACGTTGGGCCGGATCACCGTCTGCCGCGCGGTATAATCCAGCTCGTCCGGGATGACGGAAAGCAGGCCGGGCAGTGCCTGGCTCACCCGGCCGGTCACCTGTTCGACGATGGAGGAGAATTCGGCCGGAAACTGGCCCGGCAAGCCGCTGAGGAATTCGTTCGCCGAATTGCTGAAGCTGTCCTTCTGCCCGGTCAGGTCCACCGAAAGCGTCTTCTGATAGGTGATGACCGAGACGGAGGTGGAGACCAGCGGCCGGTTCAACGCCTTCAGCGAATGGGCCATCGCCTCCGCCGCGGTTACATCGTCCGACGCGGCGCCGAGGGCGGACGAAACCTTGTCCAGCCGCCGCCGCGCCGCATCGAAACTGAGTGGCACCGCCACCCCGGAATTGAGGTCTGAATCAGGATCTGAACTAACGCCAGAATTGATCGGCCCGTCTTGTTTAACAGCGGGGGAAGCATTCGCGTCCTGCGCATGAAGTTCAGAAGGGTTCGCGGCCAGAAACGAAAGTAGTCCCGCCCCGAATATGACCATTCGATTACCAATTCCCGAGGCGACCATCCTGCTCCACCGGAGAATGTGCTCAACAATGGTTTGCACATTTCCCCTTGAACCGAAAGACATTTCGTTCAATGTTCCCCCCGTGGTTGGGGGAACCGAATCGCGAAGTATCGCGAATGCATGGAGGTGCCCGATCTTGCCACGTCTCCGAACAGAAGAGCTTCAATAGGCGGTCGCTACTTGGCGATCGCGCGCTGATGTTTTCAAACAATACTGTTTAAATTCTTCGATCCGGAGGGTGTCGAGCACGTCTTTTCGTGTCCGACCGGCGTAGTCCCGCGCGCTTTTCAAGCCTGACAGACCCGGATCGCAAGATTGAGGAGCCCAATCCAATGGTATCACGTTCGAGCCTGAGGCTGGCCATGCGCGCGCTGCTGGTGCGCGAGGATTTCGAGGATGTTTCCGCCCCCGGCCGCGCCTTGACCGCGCTGGTGGAGGAACTGGACCGGCGCGAGATCGAGGTGATCGTCTCCGACCATGTGGAGGATGCCGTCGCCGTCGTCTCCACCGATCCCTCGATCCAATGCCTGCTGCTCGACTGGGACCTGGGCACGGACGAGAACCATGCAGAGGCGCACCGCGTGCTGGACGCCATGCGCGAATTCAATGCCGACGTGCCGATCTTCCTGCTGGCCGACCGTTCGGCCGCATCGGTGATCCCGGTGGATGCGATGACCAAGGCGGACGACTTCGTCTGGCTGCTGGAAGACACCACCGATTTCATCGGCGGGCGCATTCGCGCCGCGATCGAGCGCTATCGCTCCACCGTGCTGCCGCCGATGTTCGGCGCGCTGGTGAAGTTCGCGCAGACCTACGAATATTCCTGGCACACCCCCGGCCACACCGGCGGCACCGCCTTCCTCACCTCCCCCGCGGGGCGCGCGTTCTTCGAATTTTTCGGGGAAAGCCTGTTCCGCTCGGACCTGTCGATCTCGGTCGGCGATCTGGGATCGCTGCTCGATCACTCGGGCCCCATCGGCGCGGGTGAGCGCTATGCCGCCGGCGTGTTCGGGGCGGACCGCACTTATTACGTCACCAACGGTTCCTCCACATCGAACCGCGTGATCCTGATGGCCTCGGTCACGCGCGACCAGGTGGCGCTGTGCGACCGCAACTGCCACAAATCGGTAGAGCACGCGATGACGCTTTCGGGCGCGATCCCGTGCTACCTGATGCCCAAGCGCAATGCGCTGGGCATCATCGGCCCGATCCCGCCCGAACATCTGACGCCCGCCCACTTGCGCCTGCTGGTGGCGGACAATCCGCTGGCACCCGAAGGAGCCAAGCCGGTCCACGCCGTCATCACCAACTCCACTTACGACGGCCTCTGCTACAACGTCGCCCGTGTCGAGGAACTGCTGGGTGACACCGTGGACCGCCTGCACTTCGACGAGGCGTGGTACGGCTATGCCCGCTTCAACCCGATCTACCGCGAACGCTTCGGCATGCATGGCGATCCGGAAACGCGCGACAAGTCCAAGCCCTCCGTCTTCGCCACGCAATCGACGCACAAGTTGCTGGCCGCGCTGTCGCAAGCCTCGATGATCCACGTGCGCGACGGGCGCAATCCGATCGACCATGCCCGCTTCAACGAGGCGTTCATGATGCATGCCTCCACCTCGCCCTGCTATCCGATCATCGCGTCCAACGACGTGTCAGCCGCGATGATGGACTCCTCGGGCGAGCATCTGACCGATGTCTCGATCCGGGAGGCGGTGGCCTTCCGCCAGATGATCGCCCGCCTCAATGCCGAAAGCGCGGACGACAACGCCTGGTTCTTCGACATCTGGCAGCCGGACGAAGTGCATGACGCGCGTGGCCGCACGGTGCCGTTCCACGAGTGCGATCCCGAGCATCTGGCCACCGACCCCACCTGCTGGCAACTGGTGCCCAAGGCCGAATGGCACGGATTCGGCGATATCGAGCCGGGCTACTGCATGCTCGACCCGATCAAGGTATCGGTGCTCACCCCCGGCATGGACCCGGACGGGTCGCTGCGGGCAGTGGGCATTCCGGCCAGCATCCTCACCGCCTACCTTGGCGCGCGCGGGATCGTGGTGGAGAAGACCACCGACTTCACCGTCCTCTTCCTGTTCTCGCTGGGCGTGACCAAGGGCAAGTGGGGCACGCTGGTCAACGCCCTGCTGGACTTCCGCAAGGACTATGACGCCAACGCGTCGCTGGAACGGACGATCCCCTCGCTCGTCGCCGACTATCCCGATCGCTATTCCGGCATGGGCCTGCGCGAACTGGCGGACCTGATGTTCGCGGCGATGGGCGACCTGAAGACCACGGCGACGATGTCCGAAGCCTTCGGCATCCTGCCCACGCCCGACATGAGCCCGGTCTCCGCCTATGAGGAACTGGTGCGTGGCAATATCGAGAAGGTGACGCTGGACGGCCTGGCCGGACGCACCCTCGCCACCGGCATCGTTCCCTATCCGCCGGGCATCCCGCTGCTGATGCCGGGCGAGAATGCCGGCCCCGCCAAGGGCGCGCTGATCGGCTACCTGCGGGCGCTGGAACACTTCGACCTGCGCTTCCCCGGCTTCGGCCACGATACCCACGGGGTCGAGGCGGAGGACGGGGTCTACAACGTTCTCGTCGTCAAGAACCCGGCCAAGAAGTCGTAAGGGGAGAACGGCGATGGCAACATCAGGGGCAACAACGGCAGCCGACGACAGCGGCAAGATCGGACTCGTTCCCGCCACTCTGATGGTGGCGGGCAACATGATGGGATCGGGCGTGTTCATGCTGCCCGCCAACCTTTCGGCCATCGGTTCGATCGCGCTGATCGGCTGGCTGCTGACGGTGGTGGGCGCGGTGGCGCTGGCGCTGGTCTTCGCCAAGCTTTCCGCCATCGATCCGGCAGCGGGCGGGCCCTACGCCTATGCCCGCAAGGCCTATGGCGACTACATGGGATACCAGACCAACCTGATCTACTGGCTGGCCAACGTGGTGGGCAATGTGGCGCTGGCCGTCGCGGGCCTTGGCTATCTCTCCCACTTCTTCCCGGCGCTGAAAGTGCCGATCGTGATGGCCTTCGGCTCCATCGCGATCATCTGGTTCTTCGCCTATGCCAATATCCTCGGCCCCAAAGTTGTGGGGCGGCTGCAGAGCTTCACCACGGTGTTCGCACTGGTGCCGATCTTCGGCATGGCGCTGTTCGGCTGGTTCTGGTTCAACCCGCAAACGTTCTCCTCCGCCTGGAACGTCTCCGGCCAGTCGAGCCCGAACGCGGTGATGGCCACGCTGACCTTCACGCTCTGGGCCTTCATCGGGGTGGAGAGCGCTTCGGTCTCCGCAGGCGTCGTCGCCAACCCTTCGCGCAACGTGCCGATCGCCACGGTGGGCGGGGTGGTGCTGGCCTCGGTGGCCTATGTGCTCAGTTCCTCGGTGATCATGGGCATGATCCCGAACAAGGAACTGGTCGCCTCCTCCGCGCCTTTTGCCGACGCCGCAAGGCTGGCGCTGGGTGATTTCGCGGGCAGCACCGTGGCGCTCTGCGCGGCGGTGGGTTGCCTCGGCTCGCTGGCAGGGTGGACCCTGCTGGTCGGCCAATCGGCCAAGGCGGCGGCGGACGACGGGCTGTTCCCCGGCATTTTCGCCAAAGTGAACAAGCGCGGCGTGCCCTCGCTCGGCCTCGTGATCGTGGCCGTCATCATGAGCGTGCAGGTGCTCGCCACGATGTCACCCACGGCCAGCCAGCAGTTCGGCAAGATCGCCTCCATCGCCGTCATCATGACGCTGCTACCCTACATCTATTCCTGCATCGCGATAAAGGTGCTGGGCTACGGCAAGATGCCGCACGGTCAGTACACCTTCTTCGTGGCGGCCGGCCTTGCCGGGGCGGTGTACTGCATGATCGCGCTGGTCGGTTCGGACGGGGAGCAGACGCGCTGGTCGCTGATCTTCGTGATCGCCACCATCGTGTTCTACTCCGCCTCGATCACCCGCAAGCGCGACCTTGAGGAGAAGCACATCCACCCCGGCGGTAAGGCCCCGGTCTGGGTGCGGTATCTGGCGCTGGGGGTCACGATCGTTGCCCTGGTCGTGATGTTCTGGCTATCGGTCGGCCGGCACAACGATCTCGACCTCCGCTCGCGCGAACAGGCGCCGGCGGAGGCGGGAGAGGCCGCGCAGCAAATGGCGCCCTCAGGCGCCCAATAGGGGAACGGCAAGACGATGCACTGGCGGGAAATGCGCGAAGACGACGTGGCCCACGTGGCAGACGTGGCGGACATGGTTCACCTCGACTACCCGGAGAACCCGCAAGTCTTCGCCGCCTGTTTCCGGCATTACCCTTCCGGCTGCCACGTGCTGGAGGGCGATGACGGCAAGGTCGCCGGCTATCTCGTCTCGCATCCCGGCCGGCAGGATCGGCCGCCGGTCATCGACAAGCCGATGTCCGGTCTGGCCGAACCGTTCGACTGCTATTTCCTCCACGACCTTGCCCTTGGCGCCTCCACGCGCGGGCGGGGTTTTGCGGGCGAGGCAGTGCGGATCGCGCTGGACGAAGCCAAGGCACGCGGGCTCAGCCGCGTGGTGCTGATCGCCGTGGGGGATGCCCACGGCTTCTGGGAAAAGCAGGGCTTCGAACTGCTCGGCGACGGGTTGCTCGATCCGGCCAAGGGCTACGGCCCCGAAGCAAGGATGCTCGTGCGCCCGATCTGAAGGGGGTTATGCATGATCCACTCTTCCGGCCGGAGCCTTGCTCTGGCCTGCGCGGCGGTCTCGGCGGCCGTCGCCCTGCCCGCCAAGGCGCAGGATAACGACGTCGCCGCGCTGCGCGGCGAAGTGGCCGACCTCAAGGCCACGGTCGATGCGCTGAAGGCCGAAATCGCGGCGATGAAGCAGGATCGCGCGGCTCCGGCACAGGCCACAACAGCCCCGGCCGCCGCCGCCACGCCCGGAACGGTCACCGCGTCCGGCCGCACGCCCGCCGCACCGCTGGAAACTCCGCCCGCCCCGCCTGCCCATCTCGACAGCGTGCAAGTCGCCAGCGCCGCCAGCAGTCTGGGTGTCACCGCCTCCCCGCTGCCCGGCCGCGACACCATCGGTGACCGTATCACCGGCGCCTCCCGCCCCAACAACCAGAGCCCGCCGAACGACCCCGACCTCAAGGGCTTCATCCCCATACCCGGCACCGAAACTGCCGTGCGCATCGGTGGCTTCGCCAAGGTGGACCTGATCTACGACCCCAAGACCGCCGGCGGCGACCGGGACGAGTTCGCCGTGCCGGAAATCCCCTTCGGCACCCACAACCGCAACCGTGCCGACGTCAGCGCCCGCGCCACCCGCTTCAGCCTGGAAGTCCGCCGCCCCTCCACGCTGGGCAACCTGCGTTTCTATGTCGAGAACGACTTCTACGGAGACGGCACCAGCTACAACTTCCACCTCAACCACGCCTATGGGCAGGTGGGCAACACTTACGGCGGCTATGGCTATTCGGCGCTGGTCGACGCCGATGCCCTGCCCGACACGCTGGACAACTGGGGCCCCGGCGGCGCGGTGTTCCTGCGCACCGCCTCGGTCCGACAGTCTTTCAAGGTGGCCACCAACACGCACCTGACGCTCTCGCTGGAGCAGCCCGATTCCGACCTGACGCTGGCCGACAACCAGACCACGGCGGAAACCATGCCCGACGTGGTACTGGTTGCCCGGTACGAGGATGCCCGAGGCCACTTGCAACTGGGCGGCGTGGTGCGCCGCATCGGCTATCGCGTATCGGATCCGGTCGAAGGCGAGCGCAGCGGCGCGGACGCCACCGGCTTCGCGCTCTCCGCATCCGGCTCGCTGTCGGTCTTTCCGCAGGATTCGATCGCGCTGGGCGGCACCTGGGGCAAGGGCGCGACGCACTACGTCAACGACATCAATGGCTATGGGCTGGACGCCGCGCTGCGTTCCGACGGTTCGTTGCGGCTGATCGAACACGTGGGCGGGTTCGGCGCCTATACGCACTACTGGACGAACAAGGTCCGCTCCAACTTCGTCTACAGCGCGCTGTCGATCCGCGATGGCGGACTGCTGCCGGCAGACGATTTCTCCAGCAGCCAGTACGGCGCCGTGAACGTGATCTGGGCGCCGGCCACCTCGTTCTCGGTGGGGCTGGAGGGCCTGTGGGGCCGGCTGGAGCGGCAGGACGGATCCTCCCGCGATGCCAGCCGGATTCAGGCCTCTATCAAGTACGATTTCGTGCGGTGAAACTCCTCCCCTGCAAGGGGAGGAACGGCGACCATCGCAACACTAAACTCCGTCATCCCCGCGAAGGCGGGGATCCCGCTTGTTCTTGCGCGCGGGGAAGAAGGAAGCGGGGCCCCCGCCTTCGCGGGGGCGACGATGTTCTGTGATGGTATCCGCCGCCCAGACTAAGCCTTGGGCGAAGTCCGATCGAAGTCAGCCCCGCTCCACTTGCGCGATCCAGTCGGCAAGATTGTAGTGGTTGGAAACCCGCGCGATCAGGCCCTGCTCCACCTCGAAGAACGCCCCCACCCGCAATGCATAGGACTGACCCGAAGCCACCGGCAATCCCTCATCGGTTTCGATGTACTCGCCCGTCAGCCGGAACTCGGCCGAGGCGTGCGAGCCGTCCGGCGTCGCCAGCACCACCGGCTCATGCACATGCTCGCGATAACAGCGGTTCATGTGCACCAGGAAATCGGCAAAGGCGGCCTTGCCATGGCGCGGCTGACCCTGGCTGGGTTCATGCACCACGTTCTCGGCCAGCAGCGCCAGCATCGCCTCCACATCGTGGCGATTGAACGCATCGTAGTAGTTCGCGATCAGCGCGATGGTCGAACGCTCGGACGAGTGGGGTGCGCTCATGCCTTCAGCCTTTCCGCATGCCAGCCCACGTGATCGGCCATGAAGCTGGAGATGAAGTAGTAGGAATGGTCATAGCCCTCCTGCATCCGGATCGTCGCCGGCTGGCCCGCCTTGGCGCAAGCCTCTTCCAACAGGTGCGTTTTCAGCTGCCCTTCCAGAAAGCCGTCCGCCGTGCCCTGATCGACCAGCAGGTCCGGCAGGCGGGCGCCATCCTCGATCAGCGCGCAGGCGTCGTATTCGCGCCATGCCGCCTTGTCGGCACCGATATAGCCCGTCAGCGCCTTCTCGCCCCAAGGGCAATTCAGAGGCGAGACGATCGGCGCGAAGGCGCTGACCGAGCGGAACCGCGAGGGATCGCGCAAGGCAATCGTCAGCGCGCCATGGCCGCCCATCGAGTGGCCGGTGATCCCCTGCCGCGCCATGTCGGCGGGAAAGTGCTCGGCGATCACGGCGGGAAGCTCGGTCTCGATGTAGGAACGCATGCGGAAATTGGCGCTCCACGGCGCCTCCGTCGCATCGACGTAGAAGCCCGCGCCCTTGCCGAAGTCGTAGCCTTCATCGTCCGGCACGTCATCGCCGCGCGGGGAGGTATCCGGCGCGACGAAGATCACACCATGCTCTGCGCAGGCGCGGCGGAATTCACCCTTCTCGGTGACGTTGGCGTGGGTGCAGGTGAGCCCCGAGAGATACCACAGCACCGGCAGCTTCGCGTCCGCCTCATGCTCGGGCACGAAGACCGAAAACGTCATCGGCGTGCCCGTCTCGGCGGAGGCGTGGGTGTAGACACCCTGCACGCCCCCGAACGCCTTGTTGGTCGAAACCGTCTCCATCAGTAGACGACGACCGAGCGGATCGACTTGCCTTCATGCATCAGGTCGAACGCGGTGTTGATCTCTTCCAGGCCCATGACGTGGGTGATCATCGGGTCGATCTCGATCTTGCCGGTCATGTACATGTCGACGATCTTCGGCACGTCGGTACGGCCCTTGGCGCCGCCGAACGCGGTGCCGCGCCAGTTGCGGCCCGTCACCAGCTGGAACGGGCGCGTCTCGATGGTCTTGCCCGCCTCGGCCACGCCGATGATGATGGAGGTGCCCCAGCCACGGTGGCAGGCTTCCAGCGCCGTGCGCATCACTTCGGTGTTGCCGGTGGCGTCGAAGGTATAGTCCGCGCCCCCATCGGTCATCAGTACGATCTTGGCGACCACGTCCTCGCGGCTCATGCCCTTGGTGTTGAGGAAGTCGGTCATGCCGAAGCGGCGGCCCCATTCCTCACGATCCGGGTTGATGTCGACGCCGATGATCTTGTTGGCGCCGGCCAGACGCGCCCCCTGGATCACGTTCAGGCCGATGCCGCCAAGGCCGAAGACCACGACGTTGTCACCCACCTGCACCTTGGCGGTGTTGATGACCGCGCCGACGCCGGTGGTGACGCCGCAACCGATGTAGCACGACGACTGGAACGGCGCGTCCTCACGGATCTTGGCGACGGCGATCTCGGGCAACACGGTGAAGTTCGAGAAGGTCGAGCAGCCCATGTAGTGGTAGATCGGCTGGCCCTTGTAGGAAAAGCGCGTGGTGCCGTCCGGCATCAGGCCCTTGCCCTGTGTGGCGCGGATCGCGGTGCAGAGGTTGGTCTTGCCCGACAGGCACGACTTACACTGGCGGCATTCCGGGGTGTAGAGCGGGATCACGTGATCGCCCGGTACCACCGAAGTCACGCCCGCGCCCACTTCGCGCACGATGCCGGCGCCTTCGTGGCCCAGCACGCTGGGGAAGATCCCCTCGCTGTCGAGACCGTCCAGCGTATAGGCATCGGTGTGGCAGATGCCGGTCGCCATGATTTCCACCAGAACCTCGCCCGCCTTGGGGCCTTCAAGGTCCAGTTCGACGATTTCGAGCGGCTTCTTGGCCTCGAAGGCGACGGCGGCGCGGGTCTTCATTGGGGTATGCTCCTTGAACTTCGTGCGCGCTTTGTAGGACCGGGCCTTGCTGTGATAAAGCGCCCGTTCTGAAAAGTATTATCACCGTATGGGGAAAATCATGCTCGGCCAGTGGGACGGGATCGAAGAGTTCGTGATGGTGGCCCGCCACGGCAGCTTCACCTTGGCGGCGGAGGCCTATGGCGCCAGCGTCACGCACATGAGCCGCGCGCTGGCCCGGCTGGAGGCGCGCTTGCAGGCGCAACTGATGCTGCGCACCACGCGGTCGCTGCGGTTGACCGAGACGGGGCGCATCTTTCTGGAAACCTGCCGCCGCCTGATCGACGAGCGGGATGAGGCGATTGCCGCCATCACCTCCCAAGGGGAGCCGAGCGGCCACTTGCGCGTGTCCTGCTCCTACGCGCTGGGCGAGAAATTCGTAGCGCCGCTGGTGCGCGAACTGTCGCAGGCGTTCCCGGCGATCTCGGTCACGCTGGACCTCGACAACGCGCTCGTTGACCTGATTGCGGAGGGGTACGACCTTGCGATCCGCACCGGCCATCTCGACGATTCCCGGCTGGTGGCGACGCGCGTCGCCAGCCGGGCGCTGGTGACGCTGGCCTCCCCCGCCTACCTCGATACGCATGGCCGGCCGGAGGGTCTGGCCGATCTGCGCCGCCACGAATGCCTGGTGGGATCGGCCGCGCAGTGGCATTTCCGGGGTGGCGAGACATTCCGCCCGCAAGGCCGCTGGCGCTGCAACAGCGGCAATGCCCTGCTGGAAGCGGCGCTGGCGGGCATGGGGCTATGCCAGTTGCCGGCCTTCTATCTCGGCGATCATGTCTCCGCCGGACGGCTGGAGCCGGTGCTGGCCGAGCTTGCGCCAGAGGAGGAGCCGATCTGGGCGGTCTATCCGCAGCGGCGACACCTTTCGCCGAAGGTCGGAGCGCTGGTGGCGCATTTGCGGGCGAACCTGCCGGCCAGACTGGCGGAGGCGAGTGCCTGACCGCGCTCTAAACAACGCCTTACCATTGCGATGCCCACCAGACCGACGCCGACCCAAACCATCCCGTCGTCCCCGCGAAGGCGGGGATCCCGCTTGTTCTTCGCGGCAAGGCAAAAGGAAGCGGGGCCCCCGCCTTCGCGGGGACGACGAGGTTTGATTAAAGCTAGGTAAGCCGGCTCACCCGATCGCCAGCGGAGCATCTCCAGCATCATCGTCATTGAGCATACGCTGCTCCTCCGCGGCGATGATGGTCGGCGCGGGCACGGCAAAGAAGCCTTCCGCCTCCGCCTTCTCGCCCGTGGTCGCGCGTGAGGTCAGGCTGATCAGCCAGGGTGAGGCGAGCAGGCCCAGCGTCAGCGGCGAAAGCCACAGCGCCGTCATCGGATCGATGAACACCGTGGCCGCGAAGGCCAGGCCCAGCGCGATGTGCTCCTTCAGATCCGGCAGCACTTCGCGCACGCCGATGCGGCGGGCGTCGCGGTCCTGCGTGTTCCAGTGCACAGGAATGCCCAGCGCCAGGCCGAACAGCGCCTTGATCTGCATGACCATCGTCACCGGCGCCAGCAAGATCGCCAGCGGCACTTCCAGCGCGGCCGAGCGCAACACGCCGCCAAGACCGCCGAACGCGCGGCGACGTGCGCCATCGGCCAGCACCCACAGCGTACCCATCGCCTTCGGCCCGAACAGCAGCAGCACCGTCAGCCACAGCACGCTGGGCGGCGTTGCGCCCACGAAGCCCTGCCCGCCCCGCGCCATCGCGGCCTGGGCGATCGCGGTGATCAGCAGCAGCAGCCAGCCCGGCGACGTCAGATAGGCAGAGGCGCCGATCAGCAGGTGCAGGCGGCTGGCCCAATGCAGGCCCGATGCGTCCAGCAGGCGCAAGTGCTGCAGGTTGCCCTGCATCCACCGCCGGTCGCGGATCGCGTGATCGACGATGGTGGGCGGAAATTCCTCATAGCTGCCGTCGATCATCACCATGTGCACGGCCCAGCCGCGACGGCGCAGCAGCGCGGATTCGAACATGTCGTGGCTGAGGATGTGCCCACCGAAAGGCGGCTTGCCCGGAAGTTCCGGCAAACCGCAGGATTCGGCAAAGGCGCGCGTGCGCACGATGGCGTTGTGGCCCCAGAAGTTCGCTTCCGCGCCCGACCACCAGAGGAGCCCGGCCGAAGCGATCGGCCCGTAAGCCTCGCTGGCGAAGCGCATCCAGCGCTGGAACAGCGTCTGCGCATTGATGATCATCGGCACCGTCTGGAGCAGGCCGATCGACGGGCGCTCCTCCATGATCGCGGCCATGCCGATGATGGCATCGCCGCTCATCAACGAGTCCGCGTCCAGGATCAGCATGTTCTCGTAGGCCGCGCCGAAACGCTGCACCCACTCGGCAATGTTGCCGGGCTTGCGGGCGATGTTCTTCTCGCGCCGGCGGTAATAGACGTTGATCGGCGCTTCGGCGGCCACTTCGCGCCACGCCGCTTCCTCGCGCTTGCCGTGGAAGGCGTTGGAATCGCTCAGCACGAAGAAATCGATCCACTCGGCCCCGCCGGCAGCGGCGATCGAAGCGGTCATCGCGCGCACGCGGCCGAAAGTGGCCTCCACGCTTTCGTTGTAGACCGGCATCAGCACGGCGGTGCGATGGCGCAGTGAAGACGCCGGGCTGGGCACGGCGGTAAACCCGGGGTGCTTGCCGGTGATAAGCTGCAGGAAACCGATCGCCGAAGTGACGAAACCGAACGAGATCCACGCGAACAGCGGCATGAAGAACAGCAGCAGCACGATGTCCAGCACGCTCAGTCCATCGCGGGACAATGCGAAGCGCACCTCGCTAGACGCGGCCAGCGCGATCACGGCGGTGACCACCAGCAGCAGCAGGCGCTTCACCTGCATGCCGTGCGGGCTGGTGCGAACGGCGATGGAGCCGGGCGCGATGCCGTAAAGGTCCTGCACCGGCATCGCCAGCGGCGCTTCCGGCGGAAGCGGGGAAAGCTTCCGGTTCATGCCTGCACTCCCTGAATTACGGTTTCACTCAGCGCCTGACCACCGCGAGACAGGAAGACCCTGACTTCCGGAGACGGCATGGCGGAAGGGCGCAAGTCCAGCGTCACGCGCCAGCGGTTTTCCGCACCCACCACCGGATAGGCGGCGGCAGCAATCACGGCGGCGGCAGGCAGTCCGGTCGCAGCGGTAACGCCGCTGTCGCGCGTAAGGCCCTTCAGTGCGGGCCCTTCGAAATCGAACACGAACTTGCGCGCGTCCTTGGGAACATTGCTGTCGCCCGGCTTGCCCGGCGCGCCCTGCCACGTATCGACGCAGCGCGCCGACGCGGTCTGGCTGGGATCCTCGGACGTCCAGGTCAACTTATAGGCCAGATCGCGCCGCTGTCCCGCCTTGGCCGCCTCGTCCGAAAGCCAGAAGGCGGCAATGTTGTCGGACGTCTCCGAATTCGTGGTCATCTGGTAGAGCATGACCGCGCCCTTGCCCCAGTCCCCCTGCGGCTCCACCCAGAGCGAGGGGCGGCGATCATAGAACGCACCGTCGTCCTGATAGTGGTCGAAACGCTGGTCGCGCTGGAGCAGGCCGAAACCCTTCACCCCGTCCGCGCGCATGGCGTTGGTGCGGGTAAGGTGCGGATTGCTCAGCGGCACCCACATGCGCTCGCCATTGCCGGCGTGAATGGCCAGTCCATCGGAATCGTGGATTTCCGGGCGCCAATCGCCCCGCTTGGCCGGGTCCGACTGGTCGTACCAGAACATGCTGGTGATCGGCGCCAGGCCCAGCCGCTCCACATCGCGGCGCAGGAACAGGCTGGCGCGCACGTCCTGCGTGACGCCCTGCTTCCCGTGCGTGCAATCGAAGGCATAGGCGCCGGTGACGCTCGGCCCGTCCAGCGCGGCGTGGATACGCACGCGGTCCGGGCCCAGGTTCTCGATCCAGAATTCGGTGAAGGCGGGAAATTCCTCGGCCTTGGGCATGGCGGTGTCGATGGAGACGCCGCGCGCCGAAAGCCCGTACTGATCGCGCGAGCCCGAAGCGCGGAAATAGGATGCACCCAGAAAGGCCAGCCAGTCCGAATGCTGGTCCGCTGTCATCACCCGGAAGCCCGCCGGATCGGCGCGACTGTTGCCCACGAAGAAGCCGTGGGTATCCACCAACTGGCGCGACGTGCCATTTTCGACGAGGTGGATCTTCACCGCCTGCGGCGCAACGCCCCGGCTGGTGGGGAACAGGCGCACGTCGCCCGCCAGCGACTGCGCGCTGCCGTAAGTCAGCTTCACCGCCGTATCGAAATCGGCCACGGCATGGGCGGACGCCACCGGTGCCGTCCACGGACGAGCCGCCGCGCTCTGCGCGTTGCTGACCAGATTGTCCCAGGAGAACGGCTGCGAAGGGCCGAAATTCGCCGCCGATCCGGCCTGCACCGCCGCCTCCGCCAGACGCGGAAGCGCGAAGAGGCCCGCCATCGAGGCGATCATCGCGGAAAATTCGCGCCGTGCCATTGCAGGGGCGCGTTCGGGAGCGACCGGGTTGCCCGTCTGCGGGCCTGTTTCCCTCATGTTGCTTCGTGTCATGGGCTCTATACGCACCGGCGATCACAAAGTTTCGCTGCAGTGCGTCGTAAGGGTCCTTCTTCCAGCTCAGTCCGATTCCGGCCGCAAGGACCGAATTTCGGAAAGGCATTATTCAAAAAGCAAATGAATGGACCATGACCGATCGACCTCGATCCCGATCCATACTTGCACTACGGCTTCTGGGGCTGGTTGCGCCATCCCACGATGACTTCGGCACCGGGCCTGAGATCGTTGGCGAAGACTTCCGTGCGTTTGCCGTCGCCAGCGCCGGCCGAAACATAGACGCGACGCGGCTCTCCGTCGCCCGAGACGAGATAGATGCGCGGCTGATTGCGACCAGTCGAGTGAGCGCCAGCGTTGCCGGCGCCCGGGCTGCCCGGTTCAAAGGTAAGCGCCGCATCGGGTACCAGCAGCACGTTTTTCCGTTCCGGCAGAGCCACTTCCACCGTCGCACCCATGCCCGGGCGGATCGCATCGGTCGGCTTTTCCAGCGTGAAGACGGCGCGGCGCGATCCCGGTGCGTCGGCACGATCGGTCAGGATGCGGGCCAGCGTGGCCTGCTGCACTTCGTCCGGCATGGCATCCAGCCGCACTTGCGCCACGGTGCCCGCCTCCAGCCCGGCATTGCCCGCGCGGGCCAGCGGAATCTCGATTTCCAGCGTCTCGTCACTCGCGGCCAAAGTAAACAGCTTCATGCCCACGCGCACGCGCTGGCCGGTGCGGATATTGCGCTCCACCACATAGCCCGCGAACGGCGCGGTCACCACAGCGGCGGCCAGCTTCTCACTGTCGGCCTTCAGGCTGCTGCGCGCGGCGGCCACGCGCGCCTCGGCAGCGGTGACTTCGCGCGCGGTTCGCTCCGCAGCGGCGCGGGCGGCTTCCAACTCGTTGATCGCCGGCACGCGATGGCCGGATCGGCGCCAGACATCCTCGAACCGGGCCAGCTTCGCCGTTGCCTCATCCCGCGCGCCGCGCGCACCGGCAAGATCCGCTTCCGCCGCAGCCACCAGCGCGCGATCGGCGGTAAGCGTGCTGCGCAGCGGCTCGGCATCGATGGTGGCCAGGACCTGGCCCTTCTCCACCTTGCCGCCCGCCGGAACGCCTTCCGCCGTCACCGTGCCATCCAGCGCGGCAGCCAGCGCCACTTCGCCGCTGCCGTGCACGGTACCGCGTTCGGAGAGCAGCGGCGTGATGCCGCCCTGCTCCACCAGCGCGGTGTAATAGGGCGAATCGGTGCCACCCAGAAAGCGCACCAGCAACAGGATCAGCGCCACCACCGCCGCGGCCAACAGCAGGATGCGCAGCAGGTGCGTGCGGCCGCGCCGCGCACCGAACCCCAGAAAACTGTCGAGGGCGACCTCATCGCTCTCAGTCACAGCTGACGTCTCCCGCCGGCGGCGAAAGGTCGGCGGCCGACCAGCCATCGCCGCGCTGCAGGTGCAGGCGAATCATGCCCGAGGCCCGCTCCGCCCGCAGCCCCAGCCGCGCTTCCTCGACAGAGAGCGCCGACGCTTCCGCCACGTAGAGCGTCGCGAAATCGCCCATGCCGGCGCGGTAGGCGGAGCGCGCATCCTGCACCGCGCGGCGCGAACGCTCCCCGCTCTGCTCCAGCGGACCTTCACGGGTATCCAGCGCGACCAGCGACTGACGCGTGCGACCGATTTCGGCGCGGGCGTCCATTTCCGCCTTATCCAGCTCGGTCAGCCCCGCACGCAGCAGCGGTGGGGTGGAAGGGTCGGCGGGTTTGGCCTCGGCCGCATCGATATCGGCCTGCGTCATCTTCTCATGCTCGATCCGCGCCAGCAGGCGATAGCGCAGCGCCAGCAGGTCGGCCCGGTGGAGCGGGCCCTGGTCCGCCACGCCCGGTGGATCGCGCCCCAGATCGGGCACATCGCCCGTTTCGCCCAGCAGGGCGAGCAGCGCTGCATCGTCCATACCCGTCAGCCGCGCCAGTTCCGCCCGTGCCCGGTCGAAACGCCCGCGCGTGGCCGCCAGATCGGCATCGGCAACGCCCGCCATGCTGCTGCCGATGCCGCCGTCGATGGCGGTTACCAGTCCGGCCTGGCGGCGGAACTCGGCAATCGCGGCATTGTCGCGGAACTGATCCAGCCGCTCGGTACGTAGCACCAGAACCTTCTGCAGCCGCCGCACTTCCACATAGGCCAGCGCCACGGTGGCCGCGCGTTCGGCGCGGGCCTGGGCATAGGCATATGTGTCCGCCCGCAGCGACGCCGCGCGGGACAGGCCCTGGTCGGCGCCCACCAGCTTGCGCATCTTGCCGGTGATCCGGCGGTCTGCCGAGGCATCTTCCTGCATCTGCGCATTCAGCCGCGCGGCGCGGCAGGCCAGATCGTGATCGGCGGCAATCCCGCGCGCGATCAGGTCCGCCAGCAGCGGATCGCCGGCGTTTTTCCACCAATCGCCGTCAGCGGGCGCTTCCACCGCCGGCTCGGGCGGCTGCGGCAATTGCTCCGCCGGGCGCGCCTGTTCCGTGCACGCCGAAAGCGCACAGGCCATCGCCAATGCCAAAGGCAGGCCCATCACTCGCGAGGCCCGGTTCAATGCTCCAACGTTTCGCACGCGGGCAGCGATAGCAGCAAAGTCCGCAGAGGCAATCATACTGCGCATGCGAATACCCCAAGTTCTTGCGCGCAAGGACAAAAACGGATCGCCCACGCAGGCAAGCGAATGGCCCTCGCCCCGCCAGCATTCCGCCGATTGCTGCTGGCCAACTTCTGATCCATTGCGTATCATATCATCGAAACATCCGGTCGCACGAAAGCCGGAACGCACGGGGAGACGCAGGGTTGTCGGAAGGAGAACGGCCATGAACGCCGAAATCGCACAAACCGCCTGCCCGCATGCCGGGCGGGACGACCGCAAGAGCGCCCGCATCGCCGCCGCGAACCTTGCCCCGCAGGCGGGATCGCGCGTGGTCGGCTCCTTCGCGCTGGGGCGCGACGTGCTGCGATCGCCCAAGGTGCGGCAGGCCGGCGCCCATGCGGACGACACCAACATCACCAACCCGGACGAGGTTTCGTTCTTCTTCCTGGACGGGGACTTGCACCGCAAGCGTCGCGCCGCCGTGGCCGGGCTGTTCACGCCCAAGACCATCGTCACCCGCCACCATGTCGTGATGCATCGCACCATGGACCAGCTCGTCGCCCGGCTGCGCGAAGGCAAGCCGCTGCCGCTGGATGAATTGAGCTTCCAGATGGCGGTGGACGTGACGGCGGAAATCGTCGGCCTGACGGACAGCGACAGCAATGCGAACCTCGCTCGCCGGGTGAAGGCGGTGCTGGACAGTTCGCTGGATCGCCGCCCCGGCTGGCTGGGCAACCTGATCTTCAATGCCAAGATGCTGCTGCGCGTCGGCCGGTTCTACCGCAACGACATGGCCCCCGCGATCGCTGCCCGGCGCAAGCAGCCGCGCGACGATGTGATCTCGTTCATGGTGAGCGAGAATTACTCGCGCAAGGCGATGATCATGGAGTGCCTCAGCTACGGCGGCGCCGGGATGATGACCACGCGGGAATTCATCGTCATGGCCGCCTGGCACCTGTTCGACAAACCCGACCTCCGCGACCGCTACCTGACCGGGGGCGAGGCGGACCAGTCGGCCATTCTGGAGGAAATCCTGCGGCTGGAGCCCGTCGCCTCCATGCTCCATCGCCGCGCGGTGGAGCCGCAGCCGGGGGTGATGGAAGATGGCGAAGTGCTCTGCGTCTCGATCCGGGAAGCCAATGTGGACGAGGCGATCACCGGCCCCTGCCCCTTCGAACTCGATCCCGACCGGGCGAAGCGGATGAAAGTGGTCGGCCCCTACATGAGCTTCGGCGACGGCCCGCACCGCTGCCCCGGCGCACAAGTGGCGCTGCACGAGACGCGGATTTTCCTGGACCGCATGTTTCGCCTGCCCGGCATCCGGCTGGTTTCGGAGCCGAAGATCATCTGGAACAGCTTCATCCAGGGCTACGAACTGCGCGGGGCGCTTGTCGCCTGCGATCCGGCCTGACGCCGATGGTACGTGTGACGTTCATCGACGCCGGAGGCACCGTGCGCGAGATCGAGGCGAGCGAGGGCTTGTCCCTGATGGAAAACGCCGTCGCCAACGGAATCGACGCGATCGAGGCGGTCTGCGGCGGGAACTGCTATTGCGGCACCTGCCGCGTGCATCTGACGCCCGAGTGGTTCGATCGGCTGGGGCCGCCGGGGGAGTACGAGGGGCCGGTGATCGAGACGTCCGGCGACGAGCATCCTAGGGTGCGGCTTTCGTGCCAACTTGCGGTGACGGGGGAATTTGAGGGGTTGGTGGTGGAGACGCCTGCGTCGCAAAGCTGATGCGTGGATAGAGCAGGTGCGACCCGGTCCGCTCCCGCCCCACTTAACCCCTACCCGTCATCCCCGCGAAGGCGGGGATCCCGCTTGCTTCTTCCTTCACGCTGCAGTCGCAAAGAAAAGGCGGGGCCCCCGCCTGCGCGGGGGCGACGAGTGTTATTGTGCGGCATTTGGGATCGGGCCTTCAGGCACTCGGCCTTCAGCCCGATGGCATAGGCCGCGAAGTCAGACCGGCAGCCCCACGTAGTTCTCGGCAATCACCCGCCGCGCGTGCTCGCTCGATGCGATGTAGTCCAGTTCGGCTAGCTGCATGCGACGCTCGAACGGGCCGTCCTCGGGGAAGCGGTGCATCAGCTTGGTCAGCGACCAGCTGAACCGTTCTGATGCCCAGACGCGGCGGAGGGCCTTGGCGGAATAGCCGACGATGGCGTCGTTATCCGCCCGCTTGAAGAACCCGGTCAGCGCCTCGCATGCATAATAGACGTCGCTGGCGGCTAGGTTCAGGCCCTTGGCGCCGGTGGGCGGCACGATATGCGCAGCGTCACCGCAAAGTATCAGGCTGCCGTGGCGCATCGGCTCGAACACGAAGGAGCGCAGCGGCGCGATGGACTTTTCGATCGAGGGCCCCCGCGTGATGTGCGCGGCGGCATCGGGGCCGAGGCGGATCGACAGCTCATCCCAGATGCGGTCGTCACTCCAGTCTTCCAGCTTCTCGGTCAGCGGCACGTCCACATAATAGCGGCTGCGCGTGTGGCTGCGCTGCGAAGCGAGCGCGAAGCCGCGTTCATGGTGGGCGTAGATCAGTTCGTGGTTGCACGGCGGCACGTCGGCCAGGATGCCCAGCCAGCCGAACGGATAGACACGCTCGAACGTCTGGCCGACGCTGGCCGGGATCGCCTGGCGCGAGGGGCCGTGGAAGCCGTCGCAGCCGACGATGAAGCGCGCGTCGATGCGGTGCTCGGCGCCATCCTTGGTATAGGTGACGTAGGGCGCGTCGCTCTCGATATCGTACAGCGCGACGTCGGCGGCCTGGTAGATCACTTCGAGCCCGCGTTCCTCGGTGGCTTCCATCAGGTCGCGCGTCAGTTCGGTCTGGCCGTAGACCATGACCTGCTTGCCGGTCAGCGCCTTGATGTCGATGCGGATCAGGCGCTCGCCATCGGCAAGGTTGAAGCCATCGTGCGGCAGGCCTTCTTCCTTCATGCGGGCATCGAGGCCGAGGCGCTCCATCAACGCGACGGTGCCCTGTTCCAACACGCCGGCACGAATGCGCGAGAGCACGTAATCACCGGTCTGACGTTCGAGGACGACGCAGTCGATGCCATCGGCCCGCAGCAGGTGGCCGAGAAGCAGGCCGGCAGGGCCTGCGCCGATGATGGCGACTTGGGTACGCATAGATCCTTCTCCCGATCGGGCGCGCCGCTTGGGGCACCGCGACACTTACCTTTGGACTTGCCCTTGGATTGACACCGCAGCGGCTTTGGCGGAATGCACCGGACGGCCATTGTTCCGGTACTTTCAGGACATATCCGAGTCTCACCATGTCAGTTCCACGTCCCGTTCCCAGCTATGTGCTCTATGGTGAGGAGATCGCCGAAAGCCCTGCGGAATTCGGACATATCGAGACGATTGCGGCGCGAAGTTCCTTGCACGATTGGGAAATCGCCCCGCATCGCCATGTCCGCGGCGTGCAGGTCATGCTGGTATCGAAGGGACAGGTAACTCTCACCGTCGACGATACGACCGAGACTCTGGAGGCGCCCTGCCACATCGTGATCCCCAGCGGCAGCATCCACGGCTTCCGCTTCCGGCCGGAGACGGTGGGCTATGTCCTGATGCTCAGCAGCGCTTTCGCGGAACGGCGCAGCGGCCCCGGCGATCCGCTGCTTCACGCCGCCACGCATGGCTGCTTCGCGCCGACCCCGCCGGAAGTGCTGGAACGGGTGGAGTTTCTCTGCTCCGAAATGCTGGGCATCCCGCAGGACTGGCGGCGGCCGAACGCGCTGTTTCTATCGATGGCAGAGGCGCTGCTGCGCTCGCTGCTGCCGGAAGAGGAAGCGGCCGACGATGGCGGCGGCGACCAGCGCATTTCGCATCTGCGCCATCTGGTGGAATTGCACTTTCGCGACCAATTGCCAGTGGGCTGGTATGCGGAGCGGCTGGGTATGACCACGCGCACGCTCACCCGCCTTACCCGCGCGCGACTGGACTGCACGCCGCAGGACCTGCTCCACGCCCGCCTTGCGCTGGAGGCGCAGCGGCTGCTGTGCTTCGCCAATGCCAGCGTGGTGCAGGTGTCCAACGAACTGGGCTTTTCGGACCCTTCGTACTTCTCGCGCTTCTACTTGCGGATGACCGGGCATCGCCCACACCTCGACAAGTCCACCCATGCGCACGAAGCATGATGTATTCGGCCGCCGCAACGCGGTAGGATAAAGGTTTGGAAGAGCGATGAAAGGCCCGGCTCCGCGATGACCAAACCCGTCTGGCGCGATGGATTGACCGGCCTTGCCATGGCCGGGCTGATCCTGCCGGAAAGCGTCGCCTATGCGGAGATCGCCGGCCTTGCGCCCGGCCGCGCGCTGGCGGCGGCGATCGCGGGCGGGCTGGCCTATGTATTGATCGGGCGCAGCCGGTTCGCAGTGGTTTCCCCCACCTCCTCCGCCGCCGCGATTCTGGCAGCGACGCTGGCCAGCCTGTCCGCTACCGGACCCGCGCGAGAGGGGCTGGCGACGGTGCTGGTGGGGATGACCGGGCTGATCTTCCTGCTGCTCTCTCTACTGCGGCTGGGCAGTCTGGCGGGGTTCGTCTCGCGCCCGGTGCTGCGCGGTTTCGCCTTTGGGCTGGCGATCACCATCATCGTGCGGCAGCTGCCGGCGATCGCGGGCATCGCGGCCCCTTCGGGCACGATCTTCACGGTGCTGGGCTCACTGGGCATGCGCGCGGCCGAGTGGCACCCGGCCAGTTGCCTGCTCGGCGTGGCGACCTTGGCCCTCTTGCTGGCGCTGCGCCGCGCGCCGCAAGTACCCGGCGCGCTGATCGTGCTCGCCTTGGCCATCGCGCTGGGCGCGGCGGTGGACCTGCCCGCCCACGGCATCGCCATTGCCGGGCCGGTCGGCCTCGGCTGGCCGGACAGCACATGGCCATCCTCCACCACCGCCCTTGCCCGGCTGGTGCAACTGGCGGCGCCGATCGCGCTGATCCTGTTCGCCGAAAGCTGGGGCACCATGCGCACGCTGGCGCTGCGCCATGGCGACACCCTCTCGGCCGATCGCGAACTGGCCGCGCTGGGCGCCGCCAACCTCGCCTCCGCGCTGGTGCAGGGCATGCCGGTGGGCGCGGGCTTCTCGGCTGGATCGGCCAACGAGGCGGCGGGCGCGTCCAGTCGCTGGGCGGCGACGGCGGCCAGTCTGGCGCTGCTGGCGATGGCGCTGTTCGCCTCCGGCTGGATCGCGCGCATTCCGCAGCCGATGCTGGCCGCCATCGTCATCGCCGCGCTGACCCACGCGCTGACGCCGGGGCCATTGCTGCACTTGTTCCGCATTCGCCGCGATCACTGGGTGGCGGTGGCGGCCGTGGCCGGGGTGCTGGCCTTCGGCGTGCTCAACGGCATGTTGCTGGCGGTGCTGCTGTCGATCATGCACTTGCTCTACGAACTGGCGAACCCCTCGATCAGCGAGCTGGGCCAGCTGGGCGACGGGCACGAATTCGTCGATCTGGCGCGCCATGCCGATGCGCATCCATTGCCAGGCGTGGCGATCTACCGGCCCAACGGCCAGCTTGTCTTCGCCAATGCCGAAACGGTGCTGGGCGCCATCGCCCGACGTGCACGGGCGAGCACGGCGCGGGTCATCGTGCTGAGCCTGGAGGAAAGCAACGACCTGGACAGCACGGCGATCGAGGTCGTCTCCGAATTCGCGCAGAGCATGGACAAGGCGGGCAAGCACGTAATCCTCGCCCGCGCACATGACCGGGTGCGGGACGTGCTGGCGGCAGCGGGATGCGATGTGCTGGCGGGGGGATCGACTTTCAGCGTGGCGCAAGCGGCGAGGCGCGCAGTGGAGCAGGCCGGGGAATAGACTGGTGCCGGTCGTGACCGGCAAACTCACGCTCTCAAAACAAACCTCGTCGCCCTCGCGAATGCGGGGGCCCCGCTCTCTTCTTCAACCTCTCACCGTGGCGCAAGACAAGCGGGATCCCCGCCTTCGCGGGGATGACGGGGTTATGTATTGAGATGTTGGTCTTTCGACGGCTGCGGTAGTGCCGACGGATATGTCCTCCCCGGCACGGGGAGGTGGCAGTCCGCAGGACTGACGGAGGGGATTCGCATCCTCACGCGACATTCGCGCGAGCCGCTAGTCCCCTCCACCACCCTGCGGGCGGTCCCCCTCCCCGTGCCGGGGAGGACCTAAGTTACTTCCCGCCTTGCAGCACCACCGGCCCGATCAGGCCAGAGGCGCGCAACGGCGCGTCCGGCTTGTAGGTCGGCATCGCCGTCCAGGTGATCTTCTGCGCCCCCGGCTGGGCATCGCCGATCAGGCGATTGACCCAGAGGTTCGCCACTTTCACCTCGATCGTGTTGGCGCCGCTCTTCACCGCCTTGCCGATGTCCAGGCGATAGGGCGCATGCCATACCGCGCCGACCGACTGGCCGTTCACGCGCACTTCGGCCAGATCGCCCACTTGCCCAAGGTCCAGCCACAGCGGCTGCCCGGCCTTCGCCCCCTTCGGCAGCGTGAAGCTGCGCGAATAAGTCGCCTCGCCCGAGAAGTACTTCACGCCCGGCGCGGCATTCTCGTTCAGCGGAGCCAGCTTCGCCATCTGGATCGAAGCGGGCGCGCCGCGATCCGCCTGGAAGCGCACCGTCCAGCCGTCATCCAGCGAGGCCAGCGCCTGCGGTTTCGGCGCCGTCACCGTCAGGCTCTGGGCACTGGCAGGCTTGCGGAACACCACGAAGACGGCGTCATCGGTCACCAGATTGAGCGGCACCACCGTCTCGCCATTCTCGATGCGGTAGCTGACCGGCTCGTGCGATCCGGTTTCGGGGTGCCAAAGTTCGGGCACTTTGCCGGTGACGCGGAAATGCGCCTCTATGCTCTGCGCGCTCGCCTGCGGATTGGAGAGGTAGTAGATCTCGCCCGCATCGTCGCGACGATGGACGAACGGAATCTTCGCCCCCGCCGTGCCGCCGGTGAAAGCGAAGTCCGGCGCGACGCCAAGCGTCTTCAGCGCGCCTTCCGCATCCTTGCTGGCGATCACGCGGCCTTTGCCGACCTTGGCGTCACCGCTACCCGGCCAGAGCTTTGCGACCAGCGCCGACCATTCGCCGCTCTCGCCGCTCTGACTTGCCATCATGCTGGGGGTCGAGGTCGGCGCTTCGCCGATTACGGTCGCCCCGCCATCGACCAGCGCGGCCAGCTTCTTCAGCGCGCCCAAGGTCATGCGTTGCGACGATCCGCCAAGGTAGATCGCGCGGTAGCGGGCCCCGCTCGGCGCGACGACTTCGTCGCCATCGTTGCTGAGCAACCCGGTCAGCGCATCGGCGCTGAGGAAGTCATAAGCGTGGGTCACCGGGGCATCGGCCACCGGCTTGTCGCCATAGAGCCCGGTCAGCGGCGCTTCCTCGCCATAGAAATAGGCGACATCGGCGACGTTGCGGCCTTCCTGCAGCAGCAGCGACGAGCGCGAGATGTAGTCCACCCAGGGCTTCGCCATCTCGCCCCAGCTTTCCATCCGGTTGAAATACTGGCCGAAGATGAAGAGCGAGAGGCCGGGCTTCTTGTCATCCACCGGCACGTGGACGGAGGTGTGCACGACCGGACGGTTGACGCCGGTGATGAACTCCAGATCGATGATCCGCTTCAGATCTTTCGGCGCGAAGTTCCACGGGTTGAGCGCGGCGGTCATCGATTCCGCCGCGACAAGGTTCTGCCCATAGAGGTGCGCCACCGAAGCCGCGCCCTTGATATCGGCCAGATAGCTGGGGTTCGGCCCCTGTTCGCGCGAATGAGTCCACATCGCGGCCATCGGCACATCGGTGTGGCTGCGCATGGTCATGTCGTCACCCAGCGAAGGCCGGTGATCTTCCAGCGCCTCGCCATAGACTTTCAACCCGTTCTCGTGCGCCACCTTGGCAACGGTGCCGTAGTGCTCGCTGGCCATCAGGTCCGCCAGAGTGCGGCGATAGTCGTAAAGGAAGCGGTCGCTATCCTCACGACTGCCGATCAGGGTGCCAGTGATCGCGGGCAGCCACGGCGTCGGGTCGTAGCCGCGCAGGCGCTTGAACTGCTCCACCATCTTCGGCGTCCAGTTGGCGGCGCCAACCTCGATCGAGTCCGTCAGCAGCGCCCGCACGCCGCGCTGGCCGACCATGTCCGCGCCGGCGGCATCCTTGTACATGCCGATGTAGTGATCGAGGTAGCGGCGCACCGCGTCACCATCGAACTTGTCCACCTCAAGCCCGGTCGCCTCCGGCGGCGCGGGGTGGTTGGTGGTGCCCAGCAGCGAATAGCCGAAGCGGATCACGCGCCAGTTTCCAGCGGGCGGCGTCCAGTCGAGCGTGCCGTCGGCGCGCAGCTTGCCGGTCAGGTCGATCACCTTGGCAACGTCCGCGCCCTTGGCGCCGTCGCCCGGCGTGCCCAGTGCATAGTAATCGTGCGGGATCGCGTAGCCGGCCTTGAGCTGCGACTGATCGATCACCGCTTCCGGCGAAAGGCGCAGGTCGACAAGGCGGAACGGCATTTTCGCCGCGCCGCCCATCATCGCGCCGAAATCCATCGCGATGCCCGGCGCCGGAGCGCCCATGTTCGACATGGCGGGCATCAGCGGCGTCAGCACCACGCGGAACTGGCGCGCCGTCACCGGCGCGAAGGCGATCGTGGTGGGCACCTGCTCGACATGGAAATCGGCAATCTTGCGCCAGGTCTTCCCGTCGTCGCTGGCTTCCAGACTGGGGGCAACCGAAGGCCCGCCGAACATCAGCCGCGCACCGGGCAGGAAGATCGAGGCCGAGCGGATCGTCTGCGGCTTGTCATAGCTCAGCAGCACCGCATTGGGCTGTTCCGGTGTGCCGTGGGGCACGTCGATGCCGGTGTTGAGGTCGCTGTCGCCGATGGCCTTACCGTCGATCGCGGTGCCGTCACCCAGCGACGCGCGCGGGATCGCCAGCGCGGCAGTGGCCATCGGCACCGCCAGCACGGCAACGTCCTGATAGTGCTGCGGCGGCTGCTCCCCCTTCTGGCCCGAAATCATCTCTTCGATGCTCTTACCCATCGGCAGGTCCTGATAGGGCCCGGTAACACCCGGGGGCGAAGCCAACTTGCCGGCAAAGCGCTTGCCGCCGGTAACCTGCGTTTCGCTCCAGACCAGCTTCTTCAAGCCGTCTTGCGGCTGCACCCAGGGGCCACCGGTTTCGGACCAGCCGGGCGAGGCGGCAATGGCCAGTTCCAGCCCCTGCCGGTCCGCCTCATGCGCGGCGAAGCGGAAGGCGTCCTTCCACTCCGGCGTCATGTAGACCAGGCGGTGATCGACCACTTGCGGAGTCTGGAGATTGGCGTCGAAGTTCTGGAGGCCGCCGATGCCGACGCGCTTCATCCACGCCATGTCCTTGGCGATGCCGTCCTTGGAGATATTGCCGTTCATCCAGTGCCACCAGACGCGCGGGCGGGCGGAATTGGGCGGATCGCGGAACTGTTCTTCCAGCGGCGCGGATGAGGCAGCGGGCGCAGCAGCAGGTGCGGCCTGCTGCTGCGCCAGAGACGGCACGGCGACAAGCGCCGTAGCCAAAGAGGTTGCGGCGCAAAGCACGGTACGAAGCGAATGGATCGGCATAGTCCCTCCCGGATCCAGATGGTTGTGTGGATTTTTATTGTCGTGATTGTTCTGTTCTTGCCCTGCCGCCGGGACGGTTGCGTCCCGGCGAAAAGGGTTTTTCGGCGGGGCCTGGGAAGCCCCTTAGCGCCGAAGAGTTTGGCGCGGGATCAGACGATCCCGGCGCCCAGGCCCACAGCCGCGCGTTCCTGCGCCTTGCGGTCGCGCCAGCGGCTTTCGCGATAGACGCCCAGCACATCCGCCGCGCCGCCCGCCTCTACGCGCGCCATGGCGAGAATGGGCGACACATCGACGTTGTAGGCCCGGCGCAGCGCCTGGAAGGCCATCATCGTGTCGTTGGCTTCCTGCGCCAGATGCAGCGCCTCGCGGTCGACCAGCAGCGCCTTGGCATAGCAGGAGCCGATGGCTTCGGCGGAGGACAGCATCGATTCGATCGGGTCGGTCACGTTATGCGACTGGTCGATCATGTAGGCGGGGCGGAACCCGTCACGCGGGGCCAATTCGGCCTCGACCAGTTCGTTGAACACCAGGAACAGCTGGTGCGGGTTGATCGATCCGGAATCGAGATCGTCGTCGCCGTACTTGCTGTCGTTGAAGTGGAAGCCGCCCAGCTTGCCGAAGCGGTGGAGGCGGGCCACGATCTGTTCGATGTTCACGTTGGGCGCATGATGGCCCAGGTCGACCAGGCACTTGGCCTTGGGGCCCAGTTCCTGCGCGGCGAGGATCGACGAACCCCAGTCGCTGATGACGGTGGAGTAGAACGCCGGTTCGAACATCTTGTGTTCCAGCAGCATCCGCCAGTCGTCCGGCAGCGCGGCGTAGACCTGTGCGGCAGCGTCCAGATAACGATCGAGGCTGCGGCCAAGGTCCTGCTGGCCGGGGAAGTTGGTGCCGTCACCCACCCACACGGTCAGGTCGGTGGAGCCGAGCTGCTGGCCGATCTCGATGCATTCGATGTTGTGTTCGATCGCCTGCTGGCGCGTCGCCTCGATCGTCGAGGAGAGCGAACCGGTGGCGTAAGTGTGCGCCTGATCCTTCTGATCCTGGAAGGTGTTGGAGTTCACCGCATCGAAGCCGAGGCCAAGGCTGGCGGCCTCTTCGCGCAGCGCCTTGTAATCGCTCACCTTGTCCCACGGGAAGTGGGGCGAAACGCGCGGCGTCAGGCGCGAAAGCTGGTTGATGACGGCACAGTCTTCCAGCTTCTCGTGAATGTTGGTGGGCTCGCCGGCGAGCGGGAACTTGGCGAAGCGCGTGCCGCCACGGCCCGCACCCCACGACGGGACGGCGACCGAGAAACCGGCGACCTTGTCCTTGATCGCGTCGATGGCGATGCCCGAACGCTCCAGCTTGCGGCCGAGCGAGGCGTATTCGTCCTCCAGCGCATCCGCAGCGCGGGCATTGGCTTCGGCGATCAGTTCATCCGAAATCGGCAGTTTGCTCATTCTCGTATCCTCTAGCCCGGTTTTGTCTGAAATCCGCCGTGGGCGGATTTTGCGGCGCCGGCCCGCTCCCCCACCCGACCACCCGACGATAGTACCCTATGGGTGGTCGGGTGGGTGAGCGGGCCGGCGCCGCATGGGAAATGCGCTATTGCGCATTTCCCACTAAAAGCATCAACGCGTGAACGCCTGCGCGTTACCCGCATCGACATTGATCATGTTGCCGGTCGATTTCGCCGACTGGTCGCCCGCGAGGAAATAGACCGCTTCGGCAATATCGGAAGGCAGCACGTCGCGCTTCAGCATGGAGCGGTTGCGGTAGTGCTCTTCCAGTTCCTTGCCGGTGTCGATGCCGTGGGCGCCCGCGCGTTCCTTGCGCCAGTCGCCGTCCCAGATCTTGCTGCCCTTGATGACCGCATCGGGGTTAACGACATTAACGCGAATGCCGTGGGCTGCGCCTTCCAGAGCGAGGCAACGTGCAAGGTGGTTCGCGGCGGCCTTAGCCGAAGCATAGGCAGAGGCATTGGTGGCCGCGGCCACGCCGTTCTTCGATCCGATGAACACCACCGAAGTACCGCCCTGCTCCTTCATGCCCTTCAACAGCGGCCATGCGGCGCGGCTGGTGAGGAAGTAGCCTTGGGCCAGCACGTCGTAGTTGCGGTTCCACAGCTCGATCGTGGTCTCCTCGATCGGGGCCGAGGAGGCGATACCGGCATTGGCGACCAGGATGTCGAGCCCGCCGAATTCCCGCGCGGCCGTGGCGAAGGCTTCGGAGACTTGTGCCTCGTCGGTCACGTCGCAGACGGCGGCGCGGACAACGTCCTTGCCGAACTGCTTGGCGAAGCCGGCGCGCACTTCCTCCACGGCGTTGGCATCGCGGTCCGCCAGCAACACGCAGGCGCCGTCCGCCATCAGGCGCGCGGCCGTGGCGGCACCGATGCCGCCGGCACCGCCGGTGACGAGGGCAACGCGGCCGACCAGTGGCTTGGGCGCGGGCATGCGCTGCAGCTTGGCTTCCTCAAGCAGCCAGTATTCGATGTCGAACGCTTCCTGCTCGTCCAGCGCGATGTAGTCGCCGATGGCTTCGGCGCCGCGCATCACGTTGATGGCGTTGCCATAGAACTCACCGGCAAGGCGCGCGGTGGTCTTGTCGGTGGCGAAAGTGATGCGGCCCACGCCGGGCACCAGTACGACCACCGGATTGGCATCGCGCATCGCGGGCGAGTTGGGACGCTTGCAGCGCTCGTAATAGGCTGCGTACATATCGCGATAATCGGCAATCTTCTGCGCCAGGTACACATCGTCCTGAAGACGCGAAGGATCGAGAGTGAGGGGAGCGATCTTGGTGCGCAGGAAGTGATCGGGGCAGGACGTGCCCAGCGCGGCAAGCCGCTCGAACTCGGCCGAATTCACGAATTCCAGCGCTTCCGCGTCATCCGAAAAATGGCCGACCTTACGCCGTGCCCCGGTCATCAGACCGCGCAGGCGAGGCATAAGGTCGGCAGCAATGGCCGCGCGGTCCGAGGAGGAGGAGTGGACCGCACCGCCGAAAGCAGGCTTTTCGGAAAGCTTCGTGTTGAGGTAGTTCGCGGCATCCGCGATCAGGTCTACCGTGTGTTCGTAACAGGCCTTCGCGCTGTCCGCCCAGCAGATCACGCCGTGGCCGGCGAGCATGACGCCCTCCACGCCGGGATTGGCCGCAACGTAATCGCGCAGCATCACGCCCAGCGTGTAGCCGGGGCGCTTCCAGCCCAGCCAGCCGATCTTGCCGCCCCAGATTTCCTTGGTGGCCGCTTCGCCACCCGAACTGGCAGCCAGCGCGATGATCGCATCGGGGTGGACGTGATCGACATGCGCGAAAGGCAGCAGCGAGTGCAGCGGCGTATCGATGGAGGCGGCCCGGCCGTTCAGGTTGAACGTGCAGTGCGGCAGGAAGCCGACCATCTTGTCGTCGTCATCCGCCCCGCCATAGTGCTTTTCAAGGCCGAGCAGCTTTTCCTGATAGAGCGTGGCGAAGCCATCCAGCTTCATCGAACCGATGTCGCCGCCCGACCCCTTCACCCAGAGAACTTCGACCGTTTCGCCGGTCAGCGGGTCGACCTCTTCCAGCTTGGCAGAGGTGTTGCCGCCGCCGAAATTGGTCACCGTCAAGTCCGAGCCCAGCAGGTTCGAACGATAAAGAAGCAGTTCGGGGGGAGAAAGCGTGGCGGCGACCGAGTCGTCCCAACGGCTGGAGGGGACCGAGAAGGGAAGCGCGGCGCTTTGAGCCGCCGGTTTGGCCGGTGCGATAGTGTCCATGGGCATCCTCTAACGAAACCTCTTTTCAGGTTCAATCTGATTCGATACTAAACGATCAAATCCAATCAAACAACACCATGTTCAAGCATGGTGATACGTTCGAGAAAATGGGCAGAGAGAATGGCAGGGAACGGCACTTTCATCGTCGTCGACATCGGCAAAACGCTCAGCAAGCTGACGTTGTGGACGCAGGGCGGGCGCATGATCGACCGTCAGGTGCGGCCCAACATGGTGCGCGAATCGGACGGGATCCGCCGGCTGGATGCGGACGGCATCGGCCAATGGCTGCGCGCGACGCTGCGCGGCTGGGCCGGGCATCCGGTGGAAGCGCTGATCCCGGTGGCCCATGGCGCGGGCTTTGCCGCGCTTGATGAAAACGGCTTGTTGTTCGACCCCATCGATTACGAACAGACGCCGCCCGCCGATGTCATGGGCGCCTATCGCAAGGAGCGTGACCGCTTCGCCCTCACCGGCTCGCCCGCCTTGCCCGATGGCCTGAATCTGGGCGCGCAGGTCTACTGGATGGCGCAGCACTATCCGCAGGAAATGGCCCGCGCGACGCTGGTGCCCTGGGCCCAGTACTGGGCGTGGTTCCTGTCCGGCGCGATGGCCAGCGAAGTGACCAGCCTGGGTTGCCATACCGACTTGTGGTGCCCGGCAGACGCCCGCTTCTCCCCCATGGCGCAGCGCCTTGGCTGGGCGGACCGCTTCGCCCCGGTGGTGAAGGCCAGCGAGGCGGTGGGCACGCTGCGGCCCGAACTCGCCGCCGAAACCGGGCTTCCCGCGACGACCAAGGTGCTGGCCGGCCTGCACGATTCCAATGCCGCCCTGCTCGCCGCGCGCGGCTTTGCGGAGATCGCCCGGCAGGAGGCGACGATCCTGTCCACCGGCACCTGGTTCATCGCCATGCGCCTGGCCGCCGAACCTGTCGCCATGTCCTCCCTGCCCGAGGCGCGCGACACGCTGGTCAATGTCGATGCCTATGGCTGGCCGGTGCCCTCCGCCCGGTTCATGGGCGGGCGCGAGATCGAATCGATCATCGAGATCGACACCCGCCGCGTCGATATCCGACCGGATCAGCCCAAGCTGATGGAAGCCGTGCCCGCACTGCTGGAACGCGGCACGATGATGCTGCCCACGCTCGCGCCCGGCTTCGGCCCCTTCCCCGATGGCAAGGCCGAGTGGGTGAACCGGCCCGCCGAATGGGCAGGCACCTGGTACGCCCGCCGCGCCGCGATCTGCCTCTATGCGGCGATGGTGGCCGATACCGCGCTGGACCTGATCGGATCGAAGGATCGCCTGCTGATCGAAGGGCGCTTCGCCGATGCCGAAGTCTTCGTGCGCGCCCTCGCCGCGCTGCGGCCGGAAACGCAGGTCTTCGTCGCCAATGCCCATAACGACGTCTCATTCGGGGCGCTGCGCCTGATCAACCCGCTGCTGCAGGCACAGGGCGGCCTGCGCCGCGTCGCCCCCTTGGAGGGCGACCTGGAAGCCTACCGCGCGAAATGGCGCGAGCATGTGCGGGAGCCTGCCTGATGATCACCGCCTCGATCCCCGATTTCCGCGAGGCCGCGCGCCGCCGCCTGCCGCGCTTCCTGTTCGAATATATCGACGGTGGCTCCTATGCCGAAGAGACACTGCGTCGCAACGTCTCCGACCTTGCCGGCCTCGCCCTGCGCCAGCGCGTGCTGCGCGATGTCTCAGCGCTGGACCTCTCGACAGAGCTGTTCGGCCAGAAGCTGGCCCTGCCCGTCGCCCTCGCCCCGATCGGCCTTGCCGGGCTCAATGCGCGGCGGGGCGAATGCCAAGCCGTGCGCGCGGCGGACAAGGCGGGCGTGCCCTTCACGCTTTCCACCGTGGGCGCCTGCACTATCGGCGAAGTCGCGGCGGCAGCCAGCAAACCGTTCTGGTTCCAGCTCTACATGATCCGCGACCGTGCCTTCATGAAGGACCTGCTGGCCAAGGCGGTAGAGGCCGGCTGCTCCACGCTGGTCTTCACCGTGGACATGCCCGTGCCCGGCAGCCGCTATCGCGACTATCACACCGGACTTGCCGGCACCGGCGGCCTGAAAGGCGCGGCATGGCGCTTCGCACAGGCGGCCGTGAAGCCGGACTGGGCGTGGGACGTGGGCATCAACGGCCGCCCGCATACCTTGGGCAATGTCGCTCCGGTGCTTCAGGGCAAGACCGGGATCGAGGACTTCTTCGCCTGGATGCGCAACAATTTCGACCCCTCGATCAATTGGCGCGATCTCGATTTCATCCGCTCCGAATGGAAGGGGCCGCTGGTGATCAAGGGCATCCTCGATCCGGAGGATGCCAAGGAAGCCGCGCAGCTCGGCGCGGACGGGCTGGTCGTTTCCAACCACGGCGGCCGCCAGCTTGACGGCGTACTCTCCAGCGCCCGCGCGCTGCCGCCGATCGTCGATGCCGTGGGGGACCGGATGACCGTGCTGGCAGACGGCGGCATCCGTTCCGGCCTGGACGTGGTGCGGATGCTGGCGCTGGGCGCCAAGGGCGTGCTGCTGGGCCGCGCATGGGCCTGGGCGCTGGGTGCCGGGGGCGAGGCCGGCGTCACCAAGATGCTGAAACTGATCGAAGCGGAAATGCGGGTCGCCATGGCGCTGACGGGCACGACGAAAATCTCCGAGATCAACCGCAGCTGTCTCGCCGAAACATAACGACAATCAGAACGAGAGGATACTACACCGATGGGAGGCAATCCGGCGCTCGGCGTCGTGTTTCACTGGCTGGGCGGCTTTGCCTCGGCAAGCTTCTACGTGCCCTACAAGCGTATCAAGCTGTGGTCGTGGGAGATTTTCTGGCTGGCCGGGGGCATCTTCTCCTGGCTGATCGCGCCGTGGGTCTTCGCCTCGCTGCGGACCGAGAACCTGCTGGGCGTGCTGGCGTCCACGCCAACCTCCACCCTGCTGTGGTGCTGGTTCTGGGGCGTGATGTGGGGTTTCGGCGGGCTGACTTTCGGCCTGACCATGCGCTACCTCGGCCTCTCGCTGGGCATGGCGGTTGCCTTGGGTCTGACCACGGTGATCGGCACGATGGGTCCGCCGATCTTCCACGGCACCATCGGTGAAATCGCCAGCCGCACCAGCGGCCAGCTGACCCTGCTGGGCATCCTGATCACGCTGTTCGCCATCGTCGTCGTCGCGCGCGCCGGACATTCGAAGGACAAGGATCTGGGCGGCAAGGCCAGCGAAGGCGTGGCAGAGTTCAACTTGCGCAAGGGCCTGCTGATCGCGGTGTTTTCGGGCGTGATGTCGGGCTGCTTCGCTTGGGGGCTCGACGCCGGCCAGCCGATCCGTGACCTGACGCTGGCGGCGGGTACCGATCCGCTGAGCCAGGGCCTGCCGGTGCTCTGCGTGGTGCTGTCGGGCGGCCTGACCACCAATTTCATCTGGTGCGCGCTGCTGATCCGCCGCAACCGCAGCTTCGGCCAGTTCTTCGGCGCCAGTAACGGAGACGGCGGGAACAAGAAAGCCCCGCTGCTCGCCAACTACCTGCTTGCCGCGCTGGGCGGCACGCTGTGGTACTTCCAGTTCTTCTTCTACACGATGGGCGAGAGCCAGATGGGCCGCTACGGCTTCTCGTCATGGACGCTGCATATGGCGTCGATCATCCTGTTCTCCACGCTCTGGGGTTTCGCGCTGAAGGAATGGCGCGGCGCCAGCTCCCGCACGCGGACCATGGTGCTGACCGGCATCGGCATGCTGCTGGGGGCGACCATCGTGATCGGTGCGGGCAACATGCTGGATGCCGGTGGATCGATTTGATGGATTTTGAGCGAAATTGGCGGCATGGGGGAGCGCATAGCGTTCCCCCATTCAGGCGGACAGGAACCCATGCATTCGACTGAGCGTGAAAGACTGATCCTCGAAGCCCTGCGCCCCAGTGGCTTCGTGACTTATCGCGATCTGGAAGCGCAGCTTGCCGCCTCTCCCGCGACGATCCGGCGCGATCTCTCCCGACTGGAGGAAGAGGGTCATCTGCTGCGCGTCCACGGCGGCGCCAAGCTGCCGGAGGATCGCGCCGAACGTCAGCCCGGACTTGCCGGCACACCGTTCGAACAGTCGATCACCCAGCACCTTCCCGCCAAGCAGGCCATCGGCAAGGCTGCCGCTGCGCTCTGTCAGCCGGGCGAGGCGATCATGCTCGACGGTGGCACCACAACCCTGCAGATGTGCGCGCATCTGGACGGGCTGGACTGTCAGGTGCTGACCAATTCGCTTCACATCGTGCAGGCCCTGCTGCCGCAGCCGGGCACGCGTGTGCTGCTGCCTTCGGGCATCGTCTTCCGCGAACAGAACATCGTGCTGGCCCCGGCGGGCGAGGATTCGATGCCGCGCTTCCACGCGCCCAAGCTGTTCATGGGCGCCGCCGCCGTCGGCCCGCAGGGGGTGATGCAGCAGGACGTGATCCTCGTCGCCGCCGAACGCCGCTTCATGGACCGGGCAGAGGAAGTGATCCTGCTGGTGGACAGTTCCAAGTTCCGCTCCTCCTCCGGCGCGATCGTCTGCGGGCTGGACGAGGTGGACGTGGTGGTCACCGATGCGGGCATCCCGCAGGAAATGGCCGATCAGTTGCGCGATGCCGGCGTGCGGGTGGTCGTGGCCTGATCCTTCGATCCTCCCCTGCACGGGGAAGTGGCAGCGCGCAGTGCTGACGGAGGGGTGTCGCCGCTGGCGCCAACACCCCTCACCATGCTTCGATGGTCCCCCTCCCCTTCAAAGGGAGGAAACCGCCTAGAGTGAATTGCGTTTCGCGATCCCACCCAGCACCGAAGCACTCGGCTTGGGCGTGCGGGCAAAAGTGGTGCGATCCACGCTGCACAGGCCGAAGCGCGGCTTGTAGCCAAAGATCCACTCGTAATTGTCGAGCAGCGACCAGTGGACATAGCCCAGCACCGGCACGCCATCGTCGATCGCCTGCTTCAGCCCTTCCAGTGCCGCCGCAATGAAGCGCGCACGCAGCGTGTCATCCTCGGTGCCGACGCCGTGTTCGGAAACCAGCACCGGAACCTTGGTTGCGCCGTGGACATAGCGCACCGCACCGGCGAGCGAACCGGCCCAGACCTCGGTGCCCGACCAGTTGCGGTCTCCGCCGTCCGGCGCCGGCAGGCGGCCCTTGTCGTTCCACACCGCGCGTTCGTAATTCTGCACGCCGATGAAGTCGTCGGTCTTGGCCACTTCCAGCCACGCGCCATAGAGTTCGCCGCGCACCTTGTCGCGCATCGAGTTCTTGCCGGCTGCCTGATCGTCGATCACCGAAAGCGTGAAGCCCACCGGCAGATCGCCGCGCACCGCCTTGATCGCCGCGCGCCCCGCCTTGTGGCCGGCCATCAGCCCCTGTTCGATCGCGTCGATATCCTCCCGCCCGGCGACATTGGCGCAGACGAACTTGGCAACGCCCAGCTGCTTGGCGGCGGCGGCCATCGCCTGGCTCTGCATGTCCCAGACCGGCGGCGGCAGAATGTTCCGCAGGAGCAGCAGGATGTTCGGCTCGTTCAGCGTCATGGCCATGCCGATGCCGTCCCCGAACGCGCGGGTAACCTTGTCGCAGTAGCGGGCGAACAGTTGCGCCGCCTCGGGTTTGTTCCAGCCGCCCTGCGCGCTGAACCAGCGCGGCGCGGTGAAGTGGCTGTAGGTCACCAGCGGCGTCAGGCCGCGCGCGTGGCAGCCTTCGACGATCCGCTTGTAGTGATCGAGCATCGCCTGCGAGAACAGGCCTTTCTCCGGCTCGATCCGCGCCCACTCGACGCTGAAGCGGTAGGAGGTGAGGCCCAGCGACTTGACGATATCCAGATCGATGGCCCAGAGTTCCAGACTGTTGCAGGCATCGCCCGAAGGTTCCGAGAAGATCGTCGGCTTCAGATGCTCCACGAACCACAGGTCGGAGGCGACATTGTTGCCCTCCACCTGATGCCCGGCCGTGGCCGCGCCCCACAGGAAGCCTTGCGGAAAGGCCGGGTTCGCGCGCTTGGCGGCAGCGCGGGCGGCCACCGGCGCCGCGGCGATCATGGCGCCGGCGGCAAGCACGCCGCGTCGGTTCATCGTGGCCCGGTCAAGGTTGGGAAAGTCGGTCATCGGAAGCCCCCTCAGGAATGTTCGGCAAAGAAGGAAAGCAGCTCGTTCGACAGGCGGCAGTCCGCTGTGCCGAGGTGCATCGCCATCGAATAATGATTGTGCCCACTGGCATAGTGCGCGCGCGGAAGGCGGCCGTGGCGGCCAAGGCGCCCTTGCAGCATGCTGGCCCATTCGGTCTGGAAACGCGGCGGATCGAACTCCGCACAGGCCATGAACAGCGGCAGGCGCGTTTCCATCACCGCCGTCAGCGGCATACGCAGGGCGTAACAATCCTGCGGGCCGTAATAGCGCATGTCCCGCTCATCGAGCGGCGTCACGCCGTAAAGGCCGGACAGCAGCGCCGCCCCGCGCACCAGATCGGCATGATCGTCGCGCGCCTTCAGGAAGGCCGAAACGTGGACCGCCCCGGCCGAAGTACCGAGCAGGAAGATACGGTCCGGATCGCCGCCGTGCCCTGCCACATTGGCGCGCAGCCACTCGACTGCCAGGGTCACGTCCTCCGCGCCCGAAGGCCACATGTGCTGGGGGGCAAGGCGATAGTTCATCACCGCGCCCACCATGCCGTTCGCCGCCGCCCAGCGGCCGACATGGGCATTGGCCCAGTTCTCGGGCCCGCTGCCCCCTTGTCCACCCTTGTCGCCGACAAGGAAGCCGCCGCCATGAACGAACAGCACCACCGGGCGCAGGTCTTCCGCCTCGCCTTCGCGATAGAGATCCAGGCGGTTGCGGGCATCCGGGCCATAGGCGCAGTCCGTCGCGATCGGGGGAATGCGGGCGGCCAGCGTCCGCTGTTCCGCGTCGAACAGGTCGCGGCACACCGCCACCACATCGGGGCCGAGCACGGTGCCCATCGCCGCAATGGCGTTCCCTGTTTCAGCCGCGCTCATGCCGGTTCACTCCCTTGATGTGCAAACAGTCGGGTAAGCGCAAAAGTGGTGCCCGCCACGCCCAGCCCGGTTCCATAGAGCAGCTTGGCCACCAGTGCGACGGACCAGCCGATCTCGCGCCAGGGCCCGAACAGGCAGATCGCGCCAAGCACGGCAGCGCTTGCCAGCCCGGCCACCACGACGCGCAGAACCGTCCCCGCAATGAACCCGCGCCCGCCGACACGGCTGACGCCACCCATGCCAGACTTGCGCAAGCTGCCGGAGACGACCAGCAACGGCACCAGCGAGGACATCAGCGCGATCGCGGCGGCCTGCGGCAGGAAATCCAGCGCGAAGTTGTCCGGCGCGGCAAAGCGCAGCGGCCGCTCCGCAAAGCCGAACACGCCCAGAAAGAACGCCGCGCTCAGCACAAGGTTGATCGCGCCGCTGACGCGCTGCTCCCGCCGCAGCCGGGCTGCCACGTTCATGACCGGCATCCCACGTCGAAGCTCTGGAGATCGCGGGCCAGATCGACAGCGCCGGAATAGCGCGTGGCGATGCCCGCACGGATCGCCGGTTCAAACTGCGGCAGCGGGCCCGGTGGAACCGCGAAATGGGTCAGCACCACCCGGCCGACACCCGCCTCCGCCGCGATCCCGCCGATCGCTTCGGGCTTCAGGTGGTGGGTCGAAAGGTGACGCTCCATGCCGGCCAGCATGTCCGCGGATGCATCCTTGCGGCGGCTGCGGATCTCCCCCAGCAGCGCATCGAGCGCGATCACTTCGCTGACGAACATGTCGCTGCCCCTGGCAAGCGCAGTGACGGCGGCGCTGGGGCCGGTATCGCCGGTATAAGTCACGCTGCGCGCGCCCAGCGCGAAGCGATAGCTGAGCGAGACGTTGCGGGCATCGGGCTTGCCATCATGGTCGAAGTGGCTGTTGGCGGCGGCCCTGACGGTCACGTCCTGCCCCAGATCGAGCGCCTGCCCGTCGGCGATTTCCACCACGCGCACCGAATCCGCCGGGCGTGGCGGCGGCGTGCCCAGTCCGAAGCCGATGCTCCCCGGCGTTGCCATGGAGGCGACGATGCCGTCGACCACGGCGCGCGTGCCGGCCGGGCCGTAGACGGTCAGCACGCCGGGATACTGGTTCATCCAGCGCAGGCCGATCACCGCGGCGAGCCCGCCGGTATGGTCCAGGTGGTTGTGGCTGATGAACACCGTGTCGACGGCGCCAAGGTCCAGCCCGATCCGGGCCAGTTGGTCCACCGTGCCGTCGCCGGTATCGACGAGTATCCGCCGATCACCGATGGTGAGCAGATTGGCGGGTTCCGAACGCTCCGCCGTGGGAACCGGCCCCCCGGCCGTGCCGAGCGTCGTCCAGCGCAGGGCCGGGCACGCTGGCGCCGCGACTGCCGGGGCGGAAGCGACCGCTGCCGCCACCAACGCCAGTCCGCTTCCCAAGGTCCACTTCATCATAGTGCATTTCACCTGCATCTTCGTCCCTGATTGCGCGGCCTGATTGCGCGACCTGTTTGCGCGGCCCCGTTTCGGCAATCCAGTTCGGTGGCCATTCGGCGGACCGGCCGGAACCTCCCACGGAGGCCCCGGCCGGATGTCATCAGAACTTGGCGTCCAGACTGATGCCGACATTGCGGTACGACTGCGGGCCATAGATCGCGCCGATGTTCGACGCGCCGTTGTACGGGAAGTCGCTCTGCATCAGGCTGGGCTCGTGCACGTTGAAGGCGTTGCGCACGAAGACCGCAACGCTGTAGCGGTCATCCGCCGTCTTCACGCCGATACGCCCGCCAACCATCCAGTGCGGCCTGTAGGTGGTGTCCTCCACCGAGTTCGCCTCATAGCGGATGCGCGATTTCCAGACGGTATCCACCGAGACGAAGCCGCCGAAACGCTCACCCAGCGGAATGTCGTACTGGCCCGAAAGGGTGAACTTGTAGCGCGGCGAATAGGCCAACTGGCCCCCGCCGATATCGGTGCCATCCGTGCCGATGAAGCCGTTCGGATAGGTCGCCTTGGCAAAGATGAAGCCGGTGTTGAGCGAGAAGTTGCGCGTCACGTTGCCGAAGAAGTTGATTTCCGCACCGCGCGTCTTCACGCCGTCGATGTTCTTCTGATCGCAAGAGATGATGGCGTTGGCGTCCACCGTGCACTGCTGCGCCTGGAAGTTGTCGATCTTCATGTAGAACACGCTGAGATCGGCCACCCAGCTGCCGAACAACGTGGCCTTGACGCCTGCTTCGTACGAAGTCGGGATTTCGGGCAGAACGACATAGGGCGTGGCGCCAGTCGGCACCGCGATCTGCCCGCCCTTGAACCCGCGCGACACGGTGGCATAGGCCATGGCCCGCGCGGTGAGATCGTACTGCGCGCCAAGGCGCCAGGACCACTTTTCGGTGTTCAGCACGGTCTTGTCCGTAACGACGCCGGTGGTGTCGAACGTATCGAGCGAGAGCCGGTCGGTGGTGTAGCGCACGCCGCCGATCAGGCGGAACTGGTCGGTGACATGGCCGGTCAGCTGCCCGAAGAAGGCCAGCGATTCGTCGCGGATCGTCAATTGCGGCGTGGTATTGGAAACGATGGGGATGGTAACGCCCGGCGCCGGGATCAGCGTGACGTCCACCGTCTCTGGATCGCGGGTCTGCTTCTGGTTCGAATAGAAGGCGCCCACGGTATATTCGATGGGCTGGCCCGCTGCCGAACTGATGCGGAATTCCTGCGTGAACAGGCTCAGGTCACGATTGACCGCGGCATTGTGGACCTGCAGTTCCAGCGGATCGGCACGGAACACGTTGGACGAGGCGCCAAGGCCCGTCTCGGTCGACTTGCGGTAGGCGGTGATCGAGGTCAGCGTGAAGGGATCGGCCGCGTAATCGACCTGCAGCGATCCGCCGTAGTTCTCCGCCTTTCCGGTGTAGCTTTCATCGGTGCAGTAGTTGCGGTTGCCGACGCCCGGCGTCACGCCGCAGGACGCAAGGCGATCGGTGATGCCCACGGGATCGTATCCCGCACCGCCGAGGAACGGTCCCGGGCCGCCGGTCTTCACGAAGGTGAAGAAGTCGCCGCCGTTCTCGATGCTGCTGTGCGCATAGTCGCCGTTCAGATTGACGGTGACGCGGTCGGTCGGCTCCCACAGGAAGCGGCCGCGCACACTGTAACGGTCGGTGTCGTTAAGGTCGCCCGTGGTGGCGTTACGGTTCACGCCCTGGCGCAAGTTGGCGACGCCGGAGACGCGCAGGCCCGCATTGGCAGCGATCGGTACGTTGACCAGGCCCTGGATCACCTGGTTGCCATACTTCGAACCGGCGGTGCCTGCGTCCGAAAGCTCGGTGCGCAGGCGTGCGGAGAACTGGGTAAAATCGGGCTTGTTGGTGGTGATGTTGATGACGCCGGCCGAAGTCGTCAGGCCGAACAGCGTGCCCTGCGGGCCCTTCAGCACTTCGACACGGGCAATGTCGAACAAGTCGGAGATATTGGCATTACCCTGGCTGACCTGATCGACGACGACGCCGACCGAGGCCACCGCGCCGGGCGAGAAGGTCTGCGTGCCGATGCCGCGGATCGAGCCGCCGCCGCCGGTGTTCTGTCCGGGCGCGGCCTGGATTTCCAGGCTGGGTGCAATGCGGGCAAGGTCGTTGACGGTGTTGATCTGCTGGCGTTCCAGCTGCGCGGCACTGGCGACGGTGATCGAGATCGGAACCTCGGTCACCTTCTCTGCCCGGCGCTGGGCGGTCACGATGATTTCGCCGGTATCGGTGGCCGCGGGGGCAGCCTGCGGCGGGGCAGGCGCGACGTCCTGCGCCAGCGCCGGCGTGCCCAGCGCGCCGAGGGCGATGCCCGAGAGCAGCGCGACCTTGCGAATGGTGTTCATGATGTCTCTCCCTTTTATTCTGGTTGTCGTTGGATGCGGTCAGGCTTCGTCGATGACGGGATTTGTGAGCGTGCCGATCACGCCGATGGAGACTTCCACCGTGTCACCGGCCTTGAGGTAGAGCGGCGGCTTGCGCTTATCGCCGACGCCGCCGGGGGTGCCGCTGGCAATCACGTCGCCGGGCTTGAGGTCGGTGAAGGTGGAGCAGTAGGCGATGACCGTGGGGATATCCCAGATCATGTCGGACACCGGCTGATCCTGCACCAGTTCGCCATTCACGCGGGTCTGCACGCGCTGCGCGGCGAGGTCTTCCACGTCGGAAGCCACGACCATCGACGGGCCGAAGCCGCCGGTGCCGGGCCAGGTCTTGCCGGGGGTGAACTGGATGTTGTGGCGCTGCCAGTCACGGATCGAGCCATCGTTGAACGGCGCGAAACCGGCGACGTGTTCCCAGGCGTTCTCGGGCGCGATGCGGCGGCCGCCCTTGCCGATCACGACGGCCAGTTCGCCTTCGTAATCGAAGCGTTCGCTTTCGGGTGGGCGGACCATGGCATCGCCGTCGGCGATCAGACTATCGGCCCAGCGGGTGAAGATCGCCGGGTGTTCCTTCTGCTCGCGGCCGGTCTCGGCCACGTGGGTGGCGTAGTTGAGGCCGACGCAGAGGATCTTTTCCGGGTTCGGCACCACCGGCAGCAGCTTCACCGCATCCGCAGCAAACTCGCCGGTGGCGGGCAGCGTGGCAAGATCACCGGCCAGCACGTCCTTCAGCCATGCGTCTGCGCCGGTGGCGCCGAGATCGATCACCTTGTCCCCTTCGAGGCGGCCGAAGCTCTTGGTGCCGTCGGGACGTTCGAAGCTGATGTAACGGTTCATGCGTAGTCTCCCCTGCCCCCCGCGTGTCGCGCGGCGGCGGTCAAATGGTCAGAGCGGTGCGGCATCCCAGTCGCGGCGGAAGCGGAAGCGCTCCTCGGCGCGGCGCAGGCCGTCGAAATCCTTGTCGGAGATGCCCCACTGATCGATGCGGTTCGGCGGCCAGGTCCAGTCTTCCGGGGCGCCGACCTGATAGTCCTCCGGCACCTTTTCGACGGCGGTCGAGAATTCGATCACCGGGCCGAACGGGGCGATGAAGTAGGCATAGACATTGGCGCCGGGGCCGTGGCGGCCGGGGCCCCAAGCGGGCACCATGGCATGGTCGCGCAGCCGGCCGATACCGCGCATCACCGCGTCCATGTCCTCCATCTCGAAGGCGACGTGGTTGAGCGAGGAAAAGCCGGCGCGTGCGAAGGCGGTGGAGTGGTGGCTGTCGTTGCAGCGTACGAAGACCATGCCCTTGGTGCGGTCCGACACGCGGAAGCCCAGCACGTCCTCCACTGCATCGCCGCAAGCTTCGGCATCGGCGGCGTTGAAGACGACGTGGGTGAGCTTCACCGGCAGATCGCGCCCGGCGATCGGGGCGACTTCGGCGGCATCGACGAGGAAGCGCAGGATCGTGCCTTCGGGCAGTTCCACCAAAAGGCCGTGTCCACCGCCAAGGTCGTCGCTCTCGGTCAGGCTCGCGGTCCATCCGGCAGCGGTGACGCGGGCCTTCAGCGCTTCCAGTTCCTCGGCCGTGCAGACGAAAGTAGTGGAGCGGACGAATTCCTCTTCCGACTTCTCGAACGCAACGAGATAGGGGAACGGCCCGGAGCCGCGCAGATACTGGGTGTCGCCTTCAGCCTCTGCGGCGGCCATGCCCCAGATTTCGGTCATGAACGCGGCAGCGGCGGCCGGATCGGGCAGCCCCAGTTCGATGCTGCGCAGTTTCATGCGTCTTGCTCCTGAAGAAGGCCCGCGGCGCGGATGCCGGCGCGGGCGCAGTCGGCGTCGCACTCGCCGGTGTCACCGCTGACGCCGACGGCGCCGATCAGCGTGCCGGCGGCATCGCGGATCACTACCCCCCCGGGAGAGAACGCGATGCGGCCGCCGACGGCAGCGGTGACACTTTGAAAGAAGACCGGATTGCCCTTGGCCCGCTCGGCCAGGACGGCGGTGTCCGCGTCCATGCCCACGGCGCCCTCGGCCTTGGCCTTGGCGATGTCGAAACGGTAGAGGCTGGCGCCGTCCTCGCGCGCGAAAGCGACCGGGTGCGCGCCTGCGTCGAGCACGATCACCGCAAGCTGCTTGGCATTGCGGGCGCGTGCTTCGGCCAGCGTTGCGGTGACGATGGTCTGTGCTGCGGCAAGCGTGAGAGTCATGCGGCAAGCTCCTGATGGCTGAAAAGCTGGGCCGCGCGGGCGGCAAGCAGGTCTTCGGCGCCATGGCTGGCACTGCCGAAGACGTAGTGGTCGGGGCGGATCAGCACGGCGTCGGCACCGTGATCGTCCAGCCATGCAGTCACCGCACCATTGTCCGGCAGAGTGCTGGCGGATACGCGGGTGACGCCCTCTGCGCTGCCTGGAACGGCATCGTCGCGGACGAAAAGGCGCCAATCGCCGCCGGTCAGGTCGTCGAGCTTGCGGCCATCGGTCAGCACCGGCTGCACGAAGCGAGCGCCCGCGCCTGACGTGCCGGGAAGGACCACGCCCTCCGCAATCGCGGGGATCAGGTCATGCGCAGTCTCGCCGGACTTCTGCCGCGCTTCCTCACGGATGCGAGCGTCACGGGCGGCGGCCTCGGCGGGATCGAGTTCGCAGATATAGCGACCGGCAGCCACAGCCGCGCCGATCACCGCGCGGACATGCGGGTCGCGCTCGGGCTGATAGCTATCGAGCACGGAAAGCTCGGCGCCGTGGTTGGCCACCGCGTCCATCTTCCACGCCAGATTGGCGACATCGCGCAACCCATGGCACATGCCCTGCCCGAAGAACGGCGGGGTCTGGTGCGCGGCATCGCCGGCCAGGAACACGTTGCCCACCTGCCACTGATGCGCGACGAGGCCGTGAAAGCGATAAGTCGCGGCGCGCACGATCCTGTGCGGCACATCGGCCATCCAAGCGCCGACCAATTCGGAGACCTTTTCCGGCGCCGACATCGCGACATCGTCCTCGCCGGGCAGCAGCATGAACTCCCACCGGCGATGGTCGCGGCGGCCGGGGACCACGGTGGCGGGGCGCGAGGGATCGCACATCATCACCGACAGGCGCTGGAGATCCGCCCCATCGGGCACGCCGGAGAGCGGTGGGAATGCAACCGGGCCTTCCACTTCGGCGTCGACGACCAGCCAGGGCTCCTCGAAGTCGAGATCGTCCAGCACGACGCCCAGCGCCTTGCGCACGGCACTGCGCGCGCCGTCACAGGCGATTACCCAGCGGGCCTGCGCGGTGCGGGGCAGGTTGCCGTCGAGATAGTCGACCGTCACGCCCCCATCGTCCTGCGTCACCCCGGTGAAGCTGGCACCCAGCTTCAACTCAACGTTTGGCATCCCGGCAAAGCCTTCACGCAAGTGCGCTTCCAGCTCGGGTTGGTAGAAGAAGTAATCGTTGGCCCATCCGAACGGACGCGGCTTGCCCACGGTGCCCATGTAGCGGATCACGCCATGGTCGGCGCCGACATGGAGGTGGCCGTCGGTGGCGATCATGTCGCCCGACACCCGATCGATCACCCCGGCCGACTGGAACAGACGCATCATCTCGTGATCGAGATGGACCGCGCGCGGCAGCGGGTAGTGTTCCAGTTCCCGTTCGAGAACCAGCACCTTGAGCCCTTTCAGGCCGAGAAGGTTCGCGGCCAGCGCGCCCACAGGGCCGCAGCCTACGACAACCACGTCGTACGACATCTTGTAAGTCCCTAATAAATCTTGGTTTTAGCTCGGTTCGATCTCGGCCGGCGTCTTGTAGAGCGCCCCGCCCTTCATGATCATCTTCAGCCGGTCCTTGTCCTGCAGCACCGCGACGTCCGCCGTGGGATCGCCGTCGACCAGCAGCAGGTCGGCCAGCCAGCCTTCCTTCACCAGTCCGACCTCAAGCCCCATCAGCTCACCGCCGTACTGAGTCGCGGAACGCAGGGCCTCGGCCGGGGTGAAGCCGAAGTACTGGACGAAATGCTCCAGATCGCGGGCATTGCGGCCGTGCGGGTTGAACGGGAAGCCATAGTCGCCGCCGGTCAGGATGCGCACGCCGCGCGCCTTCAATGCGGGCACCAGCTTGCCTTCAAGCCCCATGCGCTCTTTCGCGCTGGCCTTCATGTGCGTCATGTCGACATGCGGCGGGGGATTGGCCTCCAGCGCGGCGACCGAAACGCCCGGGCCGGGCGCGTAGAAGAACCTGTCCTTGTCCGCCGCCATGCGATCGACCGTGGCATCGTCGGCGAAGGAGCAGTGGTAGAGCACGCGCGCACCGGCATCGAGCGCAAGGCCGATGGCTTCCGGCGAGTAAGTATGCGCGGCGATCCACAGGCCGGCGTCGCGCGCGGCTTCCCCGGCGGCTTCCAGTTCCTCGCGGGTGTAGAGCACCTGCATGGCCGAGCCGGGCTTCAGCGCGTCCTCGCCGGAGACGACCAGCTTGATCGACTTGACGCCCTCATCCTTGCAGTAGGCCACGAAGTTGCGCATCGCATCGGGCCCGCGCCCGTTGAACACGTCGCCGGTATCGACGCCTTCGTCGCCTTCCGGGCTGCGCTCGAGGGTGGACGGCACCATGCGCGGCCCCGGCGTCTCGCCCGCCGCGATGGCAGCAGCGAGTTCCGGCTCGATCATGTCGCCCAGCGCGCCGGCCGAGTAGATCGAAGTAAAACCGTGGTCCAGCAGCACCCGCGCGTTGCGCCAGGCGGCGACCTTCAACTCATCCGGCGGCAGGATGAACTGATGGTAGATCTTCTCGACCGACGAACCCCAGGTCAGGTGCGTGTGGGAATCGACCAGGCCGGGCATCAGCGTCATGCCGTGGCCTTCGATGACCACATCCGCGCTTTCGCCGGCCAGTTCGTCGCCATGGGCGACACGGGCGATCCGGTCGCCGTCCACCAGCACCGAGCCGGTCTGGAGAGCGCTGCCGCTGCCGTCGAAGATGGATACATCGCGGATCAGGGTCCGCATCGCTCTCTCCCGTGTGTTCTCTGTCGAATTGAGAACGGTTTAACGGGTCAGCGCATGCAAAGTAAAATAATGATATTTCGATATGCCATAGTCAAAAACTATGGAACGGCGGGAAGCGTCCCCAGCATGGCCTCCGCCAGTGGGGAAAGCGTGCGGCCTTCCATGCGCAGCACGCCAACGCTGCGCTCGAACACGGCTTCGGCAATGGCGATGGCGCGGATCGAACCGTCGGAAGCGCCGTCCAGCGCGACGGTGCGCGGCAGCACGGTCACGCGATCGGTATCGCGCACGATGGCGCGCGTGGTCAGCAGCGAATCGCAGCGGATCGTGGTACGTGGCACCGAGACGCCCGCCGCGATGAACAGCGCATCGACCTGACGGCGGAACGCGCCGCGCGCCTCGGGCAGAACCCAGGGCAGCGCCTCCACCTCGCGCAGCGATACGCGGTCGCCCAATGCCGCATGATGCGGACCGACGATCAGCGCGAAGGGATCGCGCGCGGCAGTCACTTCCACCATGCCTTCCGGGATGGATTCGATCCGGGTAGTGGCCATGGCGAGTTCGATCTCGCCCTGCCGCAGCATCTCGTGCAGTTCCGCATCGGGCCGCTCGACCACGCTGAGCGCGAAATCGCCCATCGCCGCTTCCATGCGCATGATCGCGCCGGGCAGCAGCGTCAGCAGCGCGCCGGGGGTGCCGCCGATGCGCAGCGGGCCGGAGATGCGATGGCGGGCGTGCTCCACATCGCTCACCGCATCGGCCAGCAGCGTGGCCAGCGCTTCGGATCGGCGTTGCAGCACCAGTCCCTCGCGCGTCAGCACAATGCCGCCCCGCCCGCGCTCGAACAGCACGGTGCCAAGCCGACTTTCCAGCAGGGCAATGGTATTGGAGACCGAGGGCTGCGACAGGTTCAGCACCCGCGCCGCCGCGCTGATCGACCCGGTTTCGCAGACCGCGCGGAACGTCAGCAGCGCGCGCGGATCGACCGCCGGCAGGCGCGCCTTTCGCGGCGTGGAATGGTCGGCCATGACTGCCCCCTCCCCGCTTCCGGTCTAGACCTGCCGCTTTTCGAGCTTGCGCGCGAGGGTGCGGCGGTGAAGGCCGAGACGGCGCGCCGCTTCGGAAATGTTGAATTCGCATTCGACCAGGGTGCGGTGGATATATTCCCACTCCAGCGTCTTGATCGAACTCTTGCGGCCATCGACCGGCACGCTGGCATCGCCCTCCCCGCTGGTGAAAGCCGCCTCGATATCGTCGGTGTTGGACGGCTTGGCGAGGTAGTGCGAGGCGCCCAGCTTGATCGCCTCCACCGCCGTCGCGATCGAGGCGTAGCCGGTCAGCACCACGATCCGCGTCTCGGGCGAACGGGCGTGGAGTGCCTGCACCACCGACAGGCCGGAAGACGCGCCCAGCTTCAGGTCGACCACCGCGTAATCGAAATCCTCGGCCGAGCAGAGGCTCTCCGCCTCGTCCGGGCTGGCGGCGGAACTGACGCGATAACCGCGCCGCTCGAACGAACGGCGCAAGGTGCGCGCGAAAGTGGGATCATCCTCGACGATCAGCAGTGTGGCGCTTTCCGCGTCGGTCGCGGCACTTTCGGTCATGGCTGGCTCGGTCAAAAGGGGGCCCCGGCGTTAATCGTCGCCCTTTCTGGGCTCATAGGCCAGTGTAGCAAGGGGAATCGCAAGTTGCACCCTTGCGCCGCGATCGGGCAGATTGTCGACCGCGACTTTGCCACCCAGCTTGCGGATCACGTTGACGACGAGGAACAGCCCCAGCCCGCCGCCGTCGCGCCCCTTGGTAGAAGCGTAAGGCTGACCGACGCGCGGCAGGATCTCCGGATCGAAGCCCGGGCCACGGTCGCTGACGGTGAGGACGAGGCGTCCGGATTCGACCCAAGCCTCTATCACCACCAGGTCGGGCGAGACTTCCACGGCATTGTCGATGACGTTGCCGATCACCTGCCGCAGCCCCGGATCGGAGACGATCGAGCGGTCCTCATCGATGGAATCGAGGAAGCGCAGCTCCCCCGCCATGCGCGGGCGCCATTCCTGCAGGATCTCGCCGATGAAACCGCGCAATGTGGTGACGGACGGCGCCACGCCGCGCATCTCGCCCGCGGACATCAGGATGCCGCTGACGATCGTCTTGCAACGCTCCAACTCGCGCCGCACGTCGACGAGGTCGGCCGACAGGTCCGGGTCTTCGGCGATCGCGGGCTCGTGCGTCCAGTCGCCCAGGATCACCGAGATCGACGACAGCGGCGTGCCCAGCTCGTGCGCCGCGCCGGAGGCGAGCAGGCCCATTCGGATGATATGGTCTTCCTCCGCCGCTTGCTGCCGCAGCGCGGCCAGCTTGGCATCACTCTCGCGCCGGGTCAGGTCCAGGCGGGCGACGAAGACGATCAGCAGGACGGCGGCCAGCACGAAGCACAGGAGACTGCCGTAGATGTAAAGCTGGAACGGGTCGCGGGTCTGCACCGGCAGGCGCAGCGGCTCGTAATAGAACGTCAGCAGCAGGACGCAGAGGCAGGCGTTCACCGCCACCAGCGAACTCCACCTGAGGTCCAGGATGACGGCGGCGATAACGATCTGGAGAAGGAACAGGAAGGTGAACGGGTTGGTCGCCCCGCCCGAGTGGTAGAGCTGCCAGCACAGCGCGACGACATCGATCATCAACGCCGAAAACAGCTCTCCCTGCGTGAACGACTGCCTGCGCAGCACCACGCTGGCGGAGACGAGGTTGACCACGATCAGCAGCAGCGGCGCCAGCAGCAGCGGCGCCAACGAGAGCTTCACGCCCAGCACCTGCTGGACGGTGACGATGGTGACCAACTGGCCGATCACCGCCGTCCAGCGCAATTGGGTGAGCAGGACGATGTTCGCGCGGCTGGCGGAACTTCCCGGAAGCCCCCGCGGCGCGAAAAGGTCGATCAGCCGTTCCATCGGCGGCGGCGCCAGACGAAGACCAGCGCCATGGCCGACATCGCCGCCATCGCAAACCACGTCAGCGCGTAGCTGAGGTGGTTGTCGGGAAAGTGGATCTGCGTAAGGCCGGGTACGGGGGTCAGGCCCTTGGGGCGGTTGGCCTGTTCCACTTGCGCATCGACGAAGGCCGGCACGACGGCGCCGATGCCCCGCGCCTGCGCCATCGCGTTCACGTCGCGCGAATACCAGCGATCGACCTGCGGCTGGTTGGACTGAAGCAGACTGCCCTTCGGCTCGTCCGAACGCAGCAGGCCGGTGATGGAAACCGGGCCGGCAGGCGTCGTCGCGCCGGCGACTTTGGCCGTGGTACCCGCCGGCACGAAGCCGCGGTTCACCCAGATCTGCCGTCCATCCTCCAACCGCAAGGGCGTCATCGTCCAGTACCCGGTGCCGAGATCGGTGGCGGCCCGCACCAGCGCGGTCGCCTTCCCCTCGTACTGTCCTTGCAGCGAAACGCGCAGATAGTCGAGGTCGGAACCCTTCACCCGCGCCAGCCGGTCATCGGCGGGCAGCGGGATCGGCGCGGCATGGACGCGCGCGTCGACGCGAGCGATCAGCGCATGTTTCCATTGCAGGCGCTGCACCTGCCAGACGCCCAGCGCCAGGAACGCGGCGATAGCCAGCAAAAGAAACGCGGCGAGCCCCCAGGGCCGCCGCGCTTCATTGGTTTCGATCATCGTGTGCATGATACGCTTGGAACCGTGACGATCAGGGCAGCTGCCCCATGTCATGCGCGTTCATCGGCATCATGTTGTGGTTCAGGTGGTACATGACCCACAGCGAACCCGAGAGCGTGATGACCAGCAGCACGATCGTGAAGATCAACGCCATGACCGTCCAGCCGTTCTCGGCCTTCGTGTTCATGTGCAGGAAGTAGATCATGTGGACGACGATCTGCACCATCGCAAAGGCCATGATGACAAGGGCCGTGGTGGACTTGTCGGCGATGGCGCCGGTCATCACCAGCCAGAACGGAATGGCGGTGAGGACGACCGAGAGCAGGAAGCCGATCACATAATCGCGCATCGTGCCATGGCCGCTGGCGTGCACGTCGTCGACGTGCTCGTTGGGGTGGACGTGGTCGCTCATCACAGCATTCCCATGAGATAGACGAAGGTGAAGACGCCGATCCAGATGACGTCGAGGAAGTGCCAGAACAGCGAAAGGCACATGAGGCGGCGCTTGTTCGCCGGGATCAGGCCCTTGGTGCCGACCTGGACGACCAGCGTGAACAGCCAGATCAGGCCGAAGGTGACGTGAAGGCCGTGGGTACCCACCAGCGAGAAGAACGCGGTGAGGAAGCCCGAACGCATCGGCGTCGCGCCTTCGGCGATCATGTGATGGAACTCATAGAGTTCGATCGACAGGAACGCCGCGCCGAACACGGCGGTGACCAGCAGCCAGATCTGCGTCGCGCCCTTCAGGTTCTTTTCCATGGCAAGCATGGCGAAGCCGTAGGTGATCGACGAGAACAGCAGCATCGCGGTGTTCACGGCGACGAGCTTGAGGTCGAAGAGATCCTTCGGCCCCGGGCCCGCCGCGAAGTTGCCGCCCAGCACGCCGAAGGCGGCGAACAGCATGGCGAAGATGAGGCAGTCGCTCATCAGGTACATCCAGAAGCCCAGCATGGTGCTGCCGCCTTCGGGATGGTCATGCTCGTTCAGGTCGTAGAACGCGGCCTGAAGTTGCGGTTGAGTCAGGTTGACTTCAGCAGTGGCAGTCATCGATCAGGCTCCTGCCGCTGCAAGCTGGCGCGTCCGCTCGGCCTCGGTCGCTTCGACCGTTTCGACCGGGATGTGGAAATCGCGCTTGTAGTTGAAGGTGTGGAAGATGGCGTAGCCGATGATCCCGACGAACGAGACCGCCGCAAGCCACCAGATGTACCAGATCATCGCGAAGCCCAGCGCCGTGGACAGGCCGGCCAGGATGATCCCGGTGCCGGTGCCCATGGGCATGTGGATCGGACGGAAGCCGGCGGTCGGACGTTCCACGCCGCAGCGCTTCATGTCGTCCCAGGCGTCGATGTCGTGCACGATCGGCGTGAAGGCGAAGTTGTATTCCGGCGGCGGCGAGCTGGTCGACCACTCAAGGGTGCGGCCGCCCCACGGATCGCCCGTTTCGTCCTTCAGTTCCTCGCGCTTCCAGATCGACACGGCGAACTGGAGCAGCATGGCGCCGATGCCACCCGCGATCATCAGCGCACCGAAGGCGGCAACGATGAAGAACGGCTGGAGCGACGGATCGTCGAACACGCGCATACGGCGGGTAACGCCCATCAGGCCCAGGATATAGAGCGGCATGAAGGCGAACCAGAAGCCCGGAACCCACAGCCAGAAGCTGACCTTGCCCCAGAACTGGTTGAGCTTGAAGCCGAAGGCCTTGGGCCACCAGAAGTTGATCGCCGCGAAGATGCCGAACAGCACGCCGCCGATGATGACGTTGTGGAAGTGGGCGATCAGGAACAGCGAGTTGTGCAGGACGAAGTCGGCCGGCGGCACCGCGAGCAGAACGCCGGTCATGCCGCCGATGGTGAAGGTCATCATGAAGGCGACCGTCCACATCATCGGCAGTTCGAACCGGATGCGGCCACGGTACATCGTGAACAGCCAGTTGAACAGCTTCGCGCCGGTCGGGATCGAGATCACCATCGTGGTGATGCCGAAGAACGAGTTGACGCTCGCGCCCGAACCCATCGTGAAGAAGTGGTGCAGCCAGACGAGGTACGAGAGGATGGTGATGACCAGCGTCGCGTAGACCATCGACGAATAGCCGAACAGGCGCTTGCCGCAGAACGTGGCGGTGACTTCGGAGAAGACGCCGAACAGCGGCAGGATGAGGATGTAGACCTCTGGGTGGCCCCAGATCCAGATCAGGTTGACGTACATCATCGGCGAACCGCCGAAGTCGTTCGAGAAGAAGTTGAAGCCCAGGTAACGGTCGACCGAGAGCATCGCCATCACTGCCGTCAGCACCGGGAAGGCGGCAACGATCAGGATGTTGGTGCAGAGCGCGGTCCAGGTGAAGATCGGCATGCGCATCATGGTCATGCCCGGCGCACGCATCTTGACGATGGTGGCGATCAGGTTGACGCCCGAAAGCAGCGTGCCGACACCGGCGATCTGCAGTGCCCAGATATAGTAGTCGACGCCGACCCACGGGCTGTACGCCAGGTTGGACAGCGGCGGATAGGCCAGCCAGCCGGTCTGCGCGAACTCACCGATGAACAGCGAGGCCATGACCAGCACCGCGCCCGCCGTCGTCATCCAGAAGCTGAAGTTGTTCAGGAACGGGAAGCTGACGTCGCGCGCGCCGATCTGCAGCGGCACGATGTAGTTCATGAGGCCCGTGACGAAAGGCATCGCCACGAAGAAGATCATGATCACGCCGTGGGCGGTGAAGACCTGGTCGTAGTGGTGGGCGGTAAGGTAACCCTCACTGCCGTTGAAGGCGATCGACTGCTGGATGCGCATCATGACCGCGTCGGCAAAGCCGCGCAGGAACATGATGAGACCCAGGATCATGTACATGATGCCGATCTTCTTGTGGTCCACGCTGGTGAACCATTCCTTCCAGAGATAACCCCAGAGCTTGAAGTAGGTGAGGCCGGCCACCAGCGCCGCGCCGCCAAGGGCGACGACGACGAAAGTGGCGAGCACGATCGGTTCCTGTGGCAGGGCGTCCCACCACAGGCGGCCCAATAATGGGCTCCAGTGCGAATGGTCTACGGCTTCCATGTTCTGTCAGTTCCGGGAAATCTGGGTGGAATGCGCGGGCGTGGAGATGGGAGCGGCAAGCGCTTCCCCATCATGTGAAGCGTCCCGCGAAAGGAAAGGCACGGCTTCCTGCGGCTCCGAGATGCCGGCGCCCGAAAGCGTCTGCATCGAAGCCGGTGCCTTCACCGAGTGATCGGGCGCGGAACCGGGGTTCTGGCGGCACAGCGCACGGACCCAGGCGAGTTCGCGCTGGACGGCGGCCGAGGGGTTGACGGCGGCAACGGCTTCGCGGCCGCCACGATCGTACGACAGCATCTCGACATTGCGGATGCCCGCCTTGCCCAGGCCGCCGCGCGCGTCGATGGCCATCATTTCGCTGGCGCACATCTTGCCGGGCTGAACGCACATGTTGAGGATGGCGTTATAAAGGTCGGGCGAGACGGCGGCGTAACGGGTTACCGGCACCTTCTCGCTCGGCTTTTCGAGCTGGAGGTAGGCGGTGCGGTCCAGCGTGCCTGCATTGGCATCGTCCGAACCCGCGGCGCCGGCCTGCGGCGTGGCGGTCTGCACGTTCTTCACCCAGTTTGTGAAGTCCGCATCCGAAACCGCATGAGTGGCGAAGCGCATGTGCGAGAAGCCGGCGCCCGAATAGTTGGCCGAGAAGCCGACCGAATCGCCGGCCTTGTTCATCACCGCGTGCAGGCGCGTTTCCATGCCGGGCATCGCGTAGATCTGGCCGGCCATCTCCGGCACGTAGAACGAGTTCATCACGTTCGCGGAGGTGATCTTGAACTGCAGCGGGCGGCCGGTGGGCACGACCAGTTCGTTCACCGTGGCGATACCCTGTTCGGGGTAGATGAACAGCCACTTCCAGTCGAGCGCGACGACTTCGACTTCCAGCGGCTTCACGTCGGTTGCGACCGGGGTCTTGGCGTCGATGCGGCCGATGGTGCGGTAGGGATCGAGAAGGTGGGTGCTGACCCAGGTAAGTGCACCGAGGCAGATGATGATGAGCAGCGGCGCCGCCCAGATCAGCAGTTCGAGCTGGGTCGAGTGATCCCAGTGCGGGTCGTACTTCGCGGTCTTGTTAGCGGCACGGTAGTGCCAGGCGAACCAGCCGGTGAGCGCCAGCACGGGAACGATGATCAGCAGCATCAGCAGGGTAGAGGCGACGACGAGGTCACCCTGCTGCTGCGCGACATCCCCGGACGGGTGCAGCACGACGGCATTGCAGGCGGACAGCGCACCCGTCAGGGACAGGGCGGCAGCGATCTTGGCGAGCGCGGGCATGTGCCGCGGCTTCGGTCTGGACTCGGGTGGGCGCATGGCTGGTGCGCCTAAGCCGATGCCGCGAGTGCGAACATAGGACATTTTGTCCAATCCCCTTGACGCCAATCAATGACGATAGGGCCCCACCATGTACACGGGCGTTTTCGCGCGTCCGCTTTGATTCGTCCGCGACCGGCCTTGCGCGTTCCGCGTGGGTCGCGACCGGACCCGAGACGAAGGCCGCAGAATCGAAATGACCAGCACACCCCAGTCCAGAGACGCCCTGGGCCTGCCGACGTTCAAGGAGCATCACCAGCCCTCCCCCGGTGAGATCGCCATCGGCGTCATCATCGGCCGAACCTCGGAATTCTTCGACTTCTTCGTCTACGCCATCGCCTCGGTGCTGGTCTTCCCGAAGCTGTTCTTCCCCTTCGTCGACGCACTGACCGGCACGATCTACTCGTTCGCGGTCTTCGCGCTGGCTTTCGTGGCGCGTCCGTTCGGTTCGCTGATCTTCATGGTGATCGACCGGGCTTATGGCCGCGGCACCAAGCTGACCATCGCGTTGTTCATGCTGGGTGGCTCCACCGCGGCGATCGCATTCCTGCCTTCGTACGCATCGGCCGGCGCCACCTCGATCTGGCTGCTGATGCTGTTCCGCCTGGGCCAGGGCTTCGCGCTCGGCGGCACCTGGGACGGCCTGGCCTCGCTGCTCGCGCTCAACGCGCCCGAGAACAAGCGCGGCTGGTACGCCATGATCCCACAGCTCGGCGCGCCGTTCGGCCTGATCGTCGCCAGCCTGCTGTTCGCCTACATGATCCGCGAACTGCCGGCGGCCGACTTCCTTGACTGGGGCTGGCGCTATCCGTTCTTCGTGGCTTTCGCGATCAACGTCGTGGCGCTCTTCGCCCGTCTGCGCATCGTCGTCACCGATGAGTTCGAGACGCTGTTCTCCACCCGCGACCTTCAGGCAGTCAGCGTTTCGGCCACGATCCGCAGCGAATGGCGCACGATCCTGATCGGCGCCCTCGCCCCGCTGGCCAGCTTCGCGCTGTTCCACATGGACACCGTGTTCCCGCTTTCGTGGGTGTTCCTGTTCACCAACGATTCCCCCACCGGCTTCCTGCTGATCGAAGCCATGGCCGCCGCGTTCGGCGTTGCCGCGATCGTCGCTTCGGGCGTGATCGCGGACCGTTACGGCCGCCGCAACCTGCTGGGCACCTGCGCCGTCGGCATTGCCGTGTTCTCGGGCTTTGCGCCGCAGCTGCTGGATGCCGGCCCAGTCGGTGAGATCACCTTCATGGTCCTGGGCTTCATCCTGCTCGGCCTCTCGTTCGGCCAGTCGTCGGGCGTGGTCGCCTCCGGCTTCGCGACCGAGCACCGCTATGTCGGCTCGGCCCTCACCAGCGACCTTGCCTGGCTGTTCGGCGCGGGCTTCGCGCCGCTGGCCGCGCTGCTGCTCTCGGCCAACTTCGGCCTGATCGCCTCGGGCGGCTACCTGCTCTCGGGCGCGCTCGCCACGCTGGCAGCGCTCTGGCTCAACAAGGGTCTGGCCAGCCGCAACTGACGGCAAGACCTTCCCTGCAGATTCGGAAAAAGGGGCGCTCCGGCGCCCCTTTTTTTGCCCCCGATCCGTTTGATCCACGCTATTTCATAAACCGGAAAAGGCCGGATTTCCGACGCTTGGCGCAGTTTGACCACCTGTTCAAATAACGCCCTCCCGTAGTTTGGGAAAAATGAAGGCATTTCATTTGACAATGCAAGGCCCCGCCTAGCACCCATACGCGCAAGAAAAATTTATATAAAATGGAGGGAGAGTTCATGCGCGCTTACAAGCAGCTTCTGCTGGCTTCGGTGGGGCTACTGGGAATCAGTTCCCCGGCCCTGGCCCAGGAACAGCAGCAGCCGGAGGCCACTACCGCGAACGAAGCGGCCAATGTCATCATCGTCACCGCGCGTCGCCGCGACGAAGACGTGCAGGACGTGCCGGCGGTGATCGATACCGTGACGTCGGAAGACCTTGCCAAGCTCAACATGCGCGACTTCAAGGAAGTGCAGACGCTGGCTCCGGGTCTTTCGCTCACCACCAATGCCAACGGCATCGGCGGCAACGCCACGATGCGCGGCATCAACTTCGATGTGAACGCCAGCGGCAACAACCCGACCGTCGAATTCTACATGAACGACGCGCCGACCACGGCCGGCGTCGTGCTGCAGCAGATGTACGACATCGGCCAGGTCGAAGTGCTGCGTGGTCCGCAGGGAACCCTGCGCGGCCGTGCATCGCCCTCTGGCTCGATCACCGTCACCACCAAGAAGCCCGATCTCTATTCGTTGGGCGGGGTCATGGACATGACCGCCAACAACATCGGCACGCTGAACTTCAAGGGCGCGCTGAACATCCCCGTGATCGAAGGCATTGCCGCGATCCGCGCCGCCGGCGTGTGGGATGAGAACGAAGGCGACCGCGTCCGTTCGATCTACAACAACCCCGATCCGTTCTGGCGCACCAAGAGCGGCCGCATCTCGGCCCTCGTCACGCCGACCGACTGGCTGCGCTTCGAAGGCATGTACCAGCGGATCGACGTTCAGGGCCGCACTTACGACCAGGTCGCCTCGTTCAGCGAAGCCAATCCCGACGCTGCCGCAAGCCCGGTCTACATCTCGACCAAGGATCGCCGGTCGATCCAGGAAGACCCGCGCATCATCCGCCAGGGCTTCGACATCTACAACTGGCGCGCCGAAGCCACGCAGTGGGGCCAGCGCCTGATCTACCAGGGCCAGCACTATACCCAGAAGATCCATTCGACCGACAACGTCGACGACGGCAACTTCTTCGCGGGCGACGTCAACCAGGTTACCGACACCTATTCGACCTCGACCTCGCATGAAGTCCGGTTGCAGAACGACGAGCGACTGTTCGGGATGCTCGACTACGTCGTCGGCTTCTTCGACAACCGCAACCATCCGGATACGTCGCTCAACAACCCGACGATCATTCGTCTGCCCTACGTTCCGGGCGTGCCGCAGCTCAACGGCGGCATCGCCAGCATCGTTCAGACCCCGGTCCGCAGCGAAGGCAAGTCGCACGAGCAGTCGTTCTTCGGCAACCTGACCGCGCACTTCGGCGGCTTCGAACTGGCCGGTGGCGTCCGCCACATCGACTACAAGAACAACAACGTCCTGACGGTGGGCGGCAACGTCATCTCCGATCGCCCGCAGGAAGAGAAGAAGTGGATCTACAGCGGATCGCTGAAGTACAACTTCTCGCACGACTTCATGGTCTATGCCTCGACCGGCAGTTCGTGGCGCCCGGGCATCGACGTGGTGGGCGATTTCAACATCCGGCCTTCGGCTCTCGAAAATTCGTTCCTGCACCTGCCGGCCGAAACCTCGAAGTCGTATGAAATCGGCATGAAGTCCACGCTGCTCGACGGGCAGCTGCGCTTCAACCTCACCGGCTACCACCAGAAGTTCAAGAACTACCCGTATCGTGCACCGGGCAACGGCGTGTTCTACATCAACACCGTGGCCGTTCGCGATGCTGCCGGCAATGTTACCAGCCTTGCCCAGCAGGTGAACAACTTCAACTTCGTGGGCGCTGTCCCGGTCGAAGTGAACGGTATCGAGGGCGATGTGTCCTACACCGTTCTGAAGGGTTGGGATCTCAGCGCCCAGGCCAGCTATTCGATGGGCAAGATCAAGGGCGGGACCATCCCGTGCAACGATCTCAACGGCGACGGCGTTCCCGATGCCGTCACCAGCGCGCCCACGCTGCAGCAGTTGCAGCAGGCCGTCGGCGCGAACAACATCGCATCGTGCCAGGTCAACCAGCGTTCCGGCTTCCAGCCGCCGTTCAGCGCCACGGTGCAGAGCGAATACAGCTTCCCGGTCATCAAGGGCGGCAACGCCTATGTCCGCGGCCTGCTGACCTACTACGGCAAGTCGAAGGTCGATCCGACCAACATCTATGACGATGTTCCGGATTACGCCCTGGTGAACCTGTTCGCCGGCCTGCGTGCCGACGATGGTGCGTGGGAAATCGGCTTCTATGCGAAGAACCTCTTCAACACGACCGAAACGCTGACCCGTACCACGCCGCTCTACACGGCTTACCAGCAGCTCAACCTCACCCCGACGGGCGGCATCAGCCCGACCCCGACGGCGTCGAGCCAGACCAGCACCTACACGGGCGTGACCACCACGATCCCGCGCGAATTCGGCATCAACGTGCGCTACGCTTTCGGCTCGCGCTGATCGCGGCAAACGCACACGAAAAGGGGCGGCAAGGCACAAGCCTTGCCGCCCCTTTCTCTTTTGGGTCGACGATGGGAGAGTATCAGGTTTCCTGCCAGTTCCCGCCCAGCGCGCGGAACAGGTCCACTTGCGCGAAGGCCACCGCCCGCGTGGCCGAGGCATAGTCCGCCTCCGCCCCTGCCAGCGTGCGCTGCGCGTCCAGCACGTCCAGCGAATCGATCTGCCCCCTGCTCTGCCGCGCCATGCTGACATCCGCCGCACGCTTGGCCGCATCGCGGGCCGAAGCGAGCCGGTCCTTGCGCAGCAGCGCGTTGCGATAGGCGGACAGCGCCGTCTCGGTCTCTTCCAGCGCCGTCAGAACGGTGCCGTCGAAAGTCGCGAGATCGGCCTTGGCATCGGCCCGCGCCCCGCCGATCCGCGAACGGATCGCCTCCTGATTGGGGAACGCCCAGGAGATCATCGGCCCGATCAGCCAGCGCAGCGGGCCGCCGCCCAGGATGTCGGTCGCGCCAACGGCCGTGGTGCCGACCGACCCGCCCAGCGTGATCCGGGGATAGAGATCCGCCGTCGCCACGCCGATCCGCGCGGTATCGCCCGCCAGACGCCGCTCGGCCGCCTTCACGTCCGGGCGGCGCGCCAGCAAGGTGGCGCCGTCACCCACCGGGATCGGCTGACCGACATCCGGCGTGGTCGTGCGATCGCGCACCGTTGCCGGAAGGTCTTGTGGCGTCCGCCCGGTCAGCGTCGCCAGCCGGAACAGCGCCGCATCGCGCGTGGCCTGAAGGCTGGGGATCGCCGCCGCCTGCTGCTCGCGCAGCTGGGTCACGCGGATCACGTCCAGCTTCTGGTTCAGGCCGCGTTCGAAGCGGGCATTGGTGATCCGCTCCGACTTGTCGAGCAGCGCCACGGTATCCTGCGCCACCGCGATCTGTTCGGCCGCGCTGGTGGCATCGACATAGGCGCGCACGGTATCGGCGACGACGGTCACCCGCACCGCATCCGCATCCTCCTGCGCGGCGGCGAGATCGGCGCGCGAAGCCTCGATCCCGCGCTTCACCCGGCCGAACAGGTCCAGCTCGTAATTGACCGAAAGCTCGCCGTCGACGCGGCGCCCTTCCCGGTCGTAGCCCGGCAGCACCTGGCTTTCCGAAACGCGCCCATATGTCGCGCTGGCATCCACGCCGGTCTGCGGCAGCGCGTCGGACTTCGAACCGCGCAAGTTCGCCCGCGCCTTCTCGATCCGCGCCACTGCCACGCGCACGTCGGTATTGGCCGCCAACGCATCGGCGACCAGACCGTCCAGCACCGGATCCTTGTAGAGCCGCCACCAGTTGTCGTCCGGCCAGCCGTTAGTCACTTCGGCGGACTGGACACCCGCGAAGGGCGCGTTCGCCCCCGCCTCCCCTACCGACCCCGGCGGCGTCGGCGCGACATAGTCGGGTCCGACGGCGCAGGCCGTGAGGCTGGATGCGGCCAGAAGAACCGCAACCATCTTACTGATATTCATGGACATCATCCGTCCTTTCATTCCGCCGGAACCACCGCGTGGCTCTCGTGATGCGGTGCTGCGGGTTTCCGGCGCAGCGCCGCCGCGAGCTTGCGGCAGACGACGTAGAAGGTGGGCGTGAACAGCAGACCAAAGGCGGTCACGCCGGCCATACCGAAGAACACCGCCGTGCCCAGCGCCTGCCGAAGCTCGGCACCCGCGCCGCTCGCGATCACCAGCGGCACCGCGCCGAGGATGAAGGCGAAAGAGGTCATCAGGATCGGACGCAGGCGGGTGCGGGCCGCATAGACGGCAGCCTCCGCCGGCGAGTAACCCCGCTCCTCTTCGGCCTGCTTGGCGAACTCGACCACGAGGATCGCGTTCTTGGCGGCAAGCGCAATCAGCACGACCAGGCCGATCTGCGTGAGGATGTTGTTGTCCATCCCGCGCAAGTTCACGCCCAGCATGGCCGCGAACAGGCACATCGGCACGATCAGGATGATCGCCAGCGGCAGGGTCAGGCTTTCATACTGGGCGGCCAGCACCAGGAAGACAAACAGCACCGCCATGCCGAAGACGATTCCGGCCGTGTTGCCCGCAGTCGCCTGCTGGTAGGCGATGCCCGTCCACTCATGGCCGTAGCCCGAGGGGAGCGTTTCGTTCGCCACCTTCTCCATCGTCGCCAGCGACTGGCCCGAGGAGTAGCCCTTGCCATAGCTGCCGTCGATTTCCACCGCCGGGTGCAGGTTGTAGCGCACCACGCGGTAGGGTCCGGTCTCATCCTTGAAGGTCGCGACCGAACCGACCGGCACCATCGCACCCGAGTCCGAACGGGCCTTGAGGTTGGCGATATCCGCCGTCGATCCGCGATAGGGCGCATCGGCCTGCGCGGTCACGCGATAGGTGCGGCCCAAGAGGTTGAAGTCGTTGATGTAGGACGAACCGAGGTAGACCTGCATCGCTTCGAAGATCTTGGACGGAGAGACGCCCAGCATGTCTGCCTTGCGGCGGTCCACGTCGGCATAGACACGCGGGGTATTCATGCTGAACAGGGTGTAGACCTGCTGGAGTTCGGGCTGCTGGTTGGCCTGCGCGATCAATGCGCCGGCAGCCTTCTGGAGTTCACCCAGACCACGGCCTTCCTTGTCCTCCACGATCATGCGGTAACCGCCCGGGGGGACGATGCCGTTGATGGTCGGCGGCGGGATCAGCAGCACTTGCGCCTTGTCGTAGCCCTTCATGGCCGCCTGCGCCTGCGCCATGATGCCTTCGTAGCTGACGCCGAGTTGCTTGCGCTCCTCGAAGCTCTTGAAGGGGAAGTAGACGGCGGCGGCATCGGGCGCCGCAGTCTGCGACGGACCGTGGAAGCCGGCGAACATCACCGCACCGCGCAGACCCTTGATCGGCAGGATGCGCTTGGCGACTTCCTGCGTCACTTCGTCCGTGCGGCTGAGCGAGGAGCCCGGCGGCAGGAAGATCGCGGCCAGGAAGTAGCCCTGGTCCTGCTGCGGGATGAAGCCGGTCGGCGTTGCCCAGAACATGCCCACGGTGGCGGCGATCAGGGCGGCATAAGTCGCCATCATCTTGACCGGAGCCTTCACCAGCTTGAGCGTCAATTGCGCATAGCGGTCGCTCATCCGGTCGAAGCCGTGGTTGAACTTGTCCGCCGCGCCTTGCAGCACCTGCTTCCAGCGCGGGGCATTGGCGGGAAGGCCATGCTTGTCCTTCAGCAGCAGCGCGGCAAGCGCGGGCGAGAGCGTGAGCGAGAGCAGCAGCGAGATCGCGGTCGCCGTAGTGATGGTGACGGCGAACTGCTTGTAGAACTGCCCCGACATGCCGTTGATGAACAGCGTCGGCACGAAGACCGCGCAGAGCACCAGGACGATGGCGATCAGCGCGCCGGTCACTTCGTCCATCGAACGCCGGGCGGCCTCGATCGGTTTCATGCCTTCTTCGATATAGCGTTCGACGTTCTCGACCACGACGATCGCGTCGTCGACGACGATGCCGATAGCGAGGACAAGGCCGAACAGCGAAAGGTTGTTCAGCGAATAGCCGACCGCCGCCAGCATGATCGCGGTGCCGACGAGCGACACGGGGATCGCGATGATCGGGATCACCGCCGCGCGCCAGTTCTGGAGGAAGACGAGGATCACGAGGACGACGAGCACCACCGCCTCGAACAGCGTGTGATAGACCGCGTCGATCGACTGGCCGATGAATTCGGTGGGGTTGTAGATCACCGAATATTCCAGGCCCTTGGGGAAGGACTTGGCGACATCGTCCATCTCGGCACGCACCGCCTTGGCGGCATCCAGCGCATTCGAGCCCGGGCGCTGCAGCACCGCGATCACGACGGTGGGCTTGCCCGAAAGGTAGGTGTTGGTGGTGTAGTCCTGCGCACCCAGCTCGACACGCGCAACGTCACGCACGCGGACCTGACGGCCATCGGCATCGGTACGCACGACGATATCGCCGAACTGTTCGGGCGTGTTCAGGCGGCCCTGCATCTCGACGCCGACCTGATAGGCATTGCCCTTGTCGAACGGCGGCGCGCCGATCGAGCCGGACGAAACCTGCACGTTCTGCGCCTTCAGCGCGTCCACGATCTCACCCGCCGTCAGGTTCATGGCGGCGGCCTTGTTGGGATCGATCCAGATGCGCATGCCATAGTCGCGCGAGCCGAACAGCTGCACGTCACCCACGCCGTCCAGACGCGCAAGGCGGTCCTTCACCTGCGTAAGGGCATAGTTCGACAGGTAATCGCGGTTGAACGTGCCATCCGGGGATTGCAGGTTCACCACCATCAGGAAGTCGGGCGAAGTCTTGCGGGTAACGACGCCCATGGCGCGCACCGCTTCGGGAAGGCGCGGTTCGGCCACGGCAACGCGGTTCTGCACCAGAACCTGCGCGGCATCGAGGTCGGTACCGATCTTGAAAGTGACGGTGATCGTCACCTTGCCGTCGCCGGTCGACTGCGAGGACATGTAGAGCATGTTGTCGACACCGTTGATCTCCTGCTCGATGGGAGCAGCCACGGTATCGGCAACGGTTTCGGCAGATGCGCCAGGATATTGGGCGGTCACCGTCACCGTCGGGGGGACGATGTCGGGATACTGGCTGACCGGCAGGCCAAAGAACGCAAGCGCACCCACCACGGTGATAAGCACCGCGATGACGCCTGCGAAGATCGGCCGGTCGATGAAGAACCGGGAAAATCGCATGGGAATGTGCCCCTCTCACGGGGAGCGGTCACGCAATGGACCGCCCCCCTGATGGGTGGATCAATGGGCGATGGTGGCCTGTGCCGCGGCGGGCGAGCTGGGGCCGGAAGCGGCGGCGGCGGCCGCTGCCTTCATGTCGGGCGCGATCTGGCCGCGACGGGTATTGACCTTGGCGCCGGCAACGGCGGCCTGATAGTTGGAGATGATGACGCGATCGCTGGGCGCGAGCCCCGTGCGGATCACGCGCAAGCCATCGACCAACGGGCCGAGTTCCACCGGCTTGGCGGCAACGGTGCCATCCTTGCCGACTGTCAGCACCACCTTGCGTGCCTGGTCGGACTGGATCGCATCGTCGGGCACCAGCAGCGCCTTCACGGTGCCGCCTTCGGCCAGACGCATGTTGCCGAACATGCCCGGCGTCAGGAACCCGTCCTGGTTGTCCAGCACGGCGCGCACGCGGATCGTGCCTGAACGCGGGTCCAGCCCGTTGTCGGTAAAGTCCAGCTTGCCGTTCCAGCGGTACTGCGTCTCGTCCTGCAGGCGCACCTGCACGTTGGCGGCGTCCTTGTGCTCCGCCTTTTCGCGCTGGGTCTTGAGGAACAGCGCTTCGGACGCGTCGAACGTGAAGTAGATCGGGCTGACGGCGTTGATCGTGGTCAGCAGGCTGGCGCCGGTGCCGTTCTCTCCAGAGACGAGGTTGCCCACGTCCACCCGGCGGTCCGAAATGCGGCCCGCGATGGGTGCGCGCACGGTGGAGAATTCGACATCGAGCGCGCGCTGCGTGACGCGGGCCTGCGCGGCGGCAAGCTGCGCGCTGGCGGCGCGCACCTTGGCGGCGAGCTGGTCCACCTCACTGGCAGCCATGGCCTCGTCGCCCTTCAGGCCGGCGACGCGGGCATAGTCGGAACGGGCCAGAGCCAGAGCGCTCTGGGCCGATGCGACGTCGGCCTTCGCCTCGGCCAGAGACGCGCGATAGGGACGCGGATCGACCACGAACAACGCCTGCCCGGCCTGCACGTAATCGCCATCGCGGAACAGGATCTGGGTGACCGCGCCCGAGACGCGCGGACGCACTTCCACCGTCTTGCTGGGGGCGAAGCGACCGACGTAGTCATCCCACTCGGTCACGTTCTTCACCAGCGGATTGGCGGCCTGCACGATGGCGGGCGGCATCGGGGCGGCATCGGCGGGGGCTTCATGGAATACCTTCCACCCCAGCCCCGCCACCGCGACGAGGGCGATGGCACCGATCGCCATATGGCGACCGCTCCCTCGCTTGCGGCCGGTATCGCCGATCGGCGACGACACCTCGGCCAGTTCTTCCAGTTTTACGGGAGCATTCACGCAGCAAGCCTCCGGACCGGGGCGCGCAGGCGCCCGATAAAATCGATGACGGCGCCGACCTTGGCTTCGCTGTGACCCGCAGCCTGCGCGTCACGGATCGCCGAGATTGGCAAGGTGTACCCATGGTGCCAGGCCTGCACGGCCAACTGGCGCAGCGCTTCAAGCTGCTCGTTGGCGAGCATCTTGGAGGGCGGCGTCGGACCGAAAACGAAGCGGGCGAGCCAGCGGCGCGGACGCTGCGGGATCAGGCTCTTCAGCCCATCCTCGCGCGCCAGTTCGACGACGCGGCGTTCGAGGCGGTTCAGCAGGCCACCATCCGCGTCGGATGCGCGGGCGGCCGGGATCGGAACCACGTTTGAATTTGCGACGGGCAGCGCCGGGTGCGCTGCATCGGAGAAATCGATGAAGGCCATGTTGTGCTCCCTGGAAAGAAACCGGCGCGCGCCCCCGGGACAGGAGGGGGAGGTAAGGGCGCGCGCCGGCGGGCTCCGGCGCAAGGGGCACCGGAAAGTCATTGGGATGCAGCCCGACACCGCACGGAAACAGGGTTCCGCCGCGCCGGCCGCTTTGTCGTTTTTCAGTGGAGCCGCCCGCGGGGGGTCGGGCGGCGCCGGGGAGGAACTCCGGCCCCGTGCTCCCGTCTAAACGGCGAGTCGGCTATGCCCTCGTTCTGTACCGATTGGTATATATAGCGGTACAGAAATCGTCAAGCAGTTTTCTGTACCGCTCGGTAAAATTTGGTGCAACGCAGCAATTTCAAGGGCGTGAATGCCGGGTGAATGAAAAAAATACTCACCCTCTCCCGCGCCTTGGCGGTTGCTGCCTTCCGCTGATGTCTGGCTGATGTCTGATTGAGTCGCTTACTTACCCGGCCACATGGCGAGGAAGGTATCGACCACGCTTTTGGCTTCCTGCGTGCAGGCACCGCCCTGGGCCTTTACCGACATGCCTTGAAGCACAGTGGTCAAGCAGTGGGCCAACGCGCGCGGATCAACGGTTCCCGGCAGATCGCCCTCATCCTTGGCACGCGCGAAACGGTCGATCAGCGCTTCTTCGGTGGCGACGCGGCGGGCGACCACGAAGTCGCGGATGGAGGCATCCTCCATGGTGCAGGCCACGGTGGAAATCACGCTGAGGCAGCCGTTCGGATCATTGCCGCTGCCGCCGCAGTGAGTCGTGATGGCGCCGTTCAGCAGCCGCTCCGCCACGCCGCGTGCGGTCGGCGCTTCCAGCGCCTTGCCCACATAGGCCAGCTTGTCGCGCTCGTAGAGGTCCAGCGCCTTCTTGAAAAGCGCCTCCTTGTTACCGAAACAGGCATAGAGGCTGGGCTTGGTAATGCCCATCGCCTCGGTCAGTTCGGCCATCGACGCGCCTTCGTAGCCGCGCTGCCAGAACACGCGCAGAGCCGAAGTAAGGGCCTGTTCGGGATCGAATTCACGCGGGCGACCACGGGGGGCTGCAATGGAGTCGGAACATTTCATACCGGTCGGTATATAGTTATCCACACCCCCGCCGTCCAGAGGCGTTACGCGCTATGATATGTCATAGCCCCCGATAATCCCCGCAATCCCCGGCGGAAACGGTCCTGTAATTTTTCGTCACAAATGATCGAGCGGCAGCGCGGTGGTGAACTTGATTTCCGACAGCGCGACCATCGAGTTGACTTCCTGCACGCCCGGCACTTGCGACAGTTTCTCGAAGAAAAACCGTTCGTACGCCTCGATGTCCTCGGTGACGATGCGCAACATGAAATCCACTGCGCCCATCAGCACGAAGCAATCGAGCACTTCGGGAAAGGCGTTCATCGCATCGGCGAACTGCGACAAGTTGGCGCGACCATGGGCGGTCAGCTTCACTTGCGCGAAGACTTGCGCGCGCAGGCCGATCTTGCGCCGGTCCAGCACGCAGACTTCGCTGCGGATATAGCCTTCGTCCTTCAGCCGCTGGATGCGGCGCCAGCACGGCGCCTGCGACAGCCCGATCTCCTGCGCGATGTCGGCGGAGGAGCGCGAGGCGTCCACCTGCAGGATCGCGAGAATCTTCTTTTCGTACTCGTCCAGCCCGGATGACATATTCAATTCCAAAATTATCGCATCGAAGAATGAATCATTCCATTGATAGCCCAATCTCCGTGAAATTCGCAATTTTTATCAGGCCAATCACTGCTATTTGAAAGCCTCCCCCAAAGTGAGGACGAAGACGAGATGGTGAACACGGTGGATTGCGAACTGGGTGAGCAGTTCGTGGTAATCGACGACCCCGAAAGCGGCGCGAAGGGCGTGATTGCCATTCATTCCACTTCGCTTGGCCCCGCAGCCGGCGGTTGCCGCTTCTGGCACTATGCCGATCAGGACGCGCTGGCGACCGACGCGCTGCGCCTTGCCCGCGGCATGACCTACAAGAACGCCATTGCCGGCCTGCCCTTCGGCGGCGGCAAAGCCGTGCTCCAGCGTCCCGAAGGTCCGTTCGATCGCGCCGCGATGTTCCGCGCGTTCGGCCGTGCGGTCGAAAAGCTGGGCGGCCAGTACGTGACGGCGGAAGACGTGGGCACCACCATCGCCGACATGCGCGCCATTGCCGAGGAAACCCGCCACGTGGCCGGCCTCGACAAGAAGCCGGGCTTTGCCGGTGGCGACCCCTCGCCCTGGACGGCGCTGGGCATCTTCAAGTCGATGCAGGCCGCCGCGCACGTGACGCTCGGCTCGGACGTGCGCGGGCTGACCGTGGCGCTGCAGGGCACCGGCAATGTCGGTTCGCACCTGGCCGAACTGCTGCATGAGGCAGGCGCCAAGCTGGTGCTGGCCGATGCCGACCCGGCCCGTGCCGAAGCGCTGGCCGCCAAGTTCGGCGGCCGCGTCGTCGCTGCCGACGAGATCCTGGCTGCCGAGGCCGAGATCTTCGCGCCTTGCGCACTGGGCGCGGTGCTGAACGAAGTCAGCATCCCTGTCCTGCGTGCCCGCCTGATCTGCGGCGGCGCCAACAACCAGCTCGCCACCGAACTGGACGGCGCCCGTCTGGCCGAGCGCGGCATTGCCTATGCGCCCGACTATGTCGTGAACGCCGGCGGCATCATCAACGTGGTGGCCGAATATCTGGGCGAGACCGAAGACCAGGTTGGCGGCCGCATCGACTTGATCGCCGAGCGTCTGGGCGAGATCCTGGCGACGGCGGAACGCGAAGGCCGTCCGAGCCATGTCGTCGCTGACGAGATGGCGCAGCAGCTGGTCGCGCGCGGCCGACTGGTGGAAGCGTAATCTGGTCGAGTGGGGCAGGGTCGGTGCCCTGCCCCCTCACCTGTCGCTTTAAAGCCAACATACCCACACACATGTCGTCGCCCCCGCGAAGGCGGGGGCCCCGCTTCCTTCTGCCTTGCCGCCAAGAACAAGCGGGATCCCCGCCTTCGCGGGGATGACGGGTGCGATTGGGATGAGGTAGTGGGTGGGAATTGGCGTTAAGGCCGGCTGAGCCTCTCAGCCTTGCGCCTCACCCACAGTCCAATAACCCGAAGACCGCAGCCAACCCAGCGGATGGCCCATCTCGTCGGTCAGCTTGGCACGGATAGCCTGCGCCACCGCAGCCTCCGCCGCAATCCACGCATAGCCCTCGCCCTCCGGCAACCCAACCTCGCCCAGCGCGGCGAGCAGCGGCGCGGCGTCTTCGCCGTGCCCGTCATGCTCCACCCAGACCCAGTTCAGCCCTTCCCGCTCGGGAACCGGCGCACGCTCGATACCGGGTGCGACCGAGACCAGCGCGGTCACGGGAATACCGGGGCGCAATTCCTCGATCCGGCGCGAGAACTGCGGGATCGCGGTTTCGTCACCAATCAGCAGATACCAGTCGAAATCATCGGTCACCACGGCCGAACCGCGCGGGCCGCCGATGTTCAATACGTCGCCGGGCATGGCCGCCTTGGCCCATGCCGTGGCCGGGCCCGCCGGATCATGCAGCGCGAAATCGATCGCGAGCGTGCGCGCAGCGGTGTCGAACAGGCGCGGCGTATAATCGCGCATGGCCGGTTTTTCATCCGGCCCGGCATTTTCGGAAGCGAAGAACAGCTTGATGTGATCGTCGGGCGAAGCGCTCTCGAAATCGGCGAGATCGTCGCCCTCCAGCCAGATCCGCAGCATGGCCGAGCCCAGGGGCTCGACCCGGCTGACGGTCAGGCTGCGCCGCCGAATCTCCCGGCGCACGCGCTGCACGGAATGAGGGGGGACCGAATGGCGGGCTGGCTGTTCTTCGCTCAGGGTCAGGCTCCGAGGCTTGCGGTCACGTCGTCGAAAAGCTCGTCGACGGTGATCTTGTGGGGGATGATCTTCTGCTCGAACGCCCAGTCGATGGCAAGTTCGATCCCCTTGCGATTGGCCTCAAGACCCACCGGCGGGAACGGATCGGGCAGGCCGCCTTCAGTGAGATCGCGGCTCTCCACCACCATGCGGTAGAGTTCGCGCACCACGTCGGGCCGGTTCTTCGTAAGGTCCTGATGCACCACGAACATGTGGTTGATCGGCACCACGCCCTCACGCGCGAACCAGTCCTTCGCGGCGTTGAAGGGATCGGGTATCAGCCGCTCCACGCGCGGGTCCTTGGGCAGGTCGACGCCCTGAAGCGTGGCCGCCAGTTCGCCGTCGAGCATCATCTGGCCGATGTCCGAACCCTTGGGCAGGCGCACGCAGTTGGCGGGATCGGTGTATTCCAGCAAGTGGCCGTCCCCCACGGTCATCCACGTCACCTTGTCGAGATCGACGCCGTATTCGTGCTGGAGCACACCGCGCACCCAGAGGCCGGTGGTCTGCGCGTAAGTGCGCACGCCGACCTGCTTGCCCTCGATATCCTTGGGATCGAGATGCCCCAGTTCGCGGTTGAAGCCCGCGCAGTGGTGCTGGAAACGGCCCGAGACCGGCACCGGCAGCAGCACGAAAGGCTTGCCGTAGATCTTCGCCTGCAGGCAGGTGACGATCGCCAGTTCGCCACAATCGAAGGCATTCTCGCGCAGCATGGCCTTGAAGCCGTTGTGCGCCTTTTCCGGCCCGCAGAAATCGAGGCTGACGATATCGGACGAAACCCGCCCGTCCTTCAGCGCCTTGGTCTGCGGATAGTCCTGTACGTTGGCCCTCAGGGTCAAGACATCGGTCTTGGTCATGGTGTTCCTTCTCCCGATCAGTAGAGCTTGACTTCGATCAGGCAGGGGCCGTCCATCTCGGTGGAGCGTGCCATCGCCTTGTGGAAGTCTTCGGCATTGTCGACCTGCACGCCGGGCACGCCCATGGACTTTGCCATGGCCACCCAGTCGATGGTCGGACGGTCGATATCGATCATCGCCATGGCCTGCGGGCCGGGTTGCTGACCCGCTCCCATGTTCGTGTATTCGGCCTTGAGGATCGCGTACTGGTTGTTCGCGAAGATGATCGTGGTGATCGGCAGCCCCTCGCGCGCCTGCGTCCAGAGCGACTGGATCGTGTACATGGCGCTGCCATCGCCCACCATGCAGAAGGTCCGCCGGTCCGGGCAGGCCATCGACGCGCCGGTGGCGACGGGGGTGCCGTAGCCGATCGAGCCACCCATGTTGTTGATGAGGTCGTGCGGACGCGCACCCATCGTCAGGCCCATGGTCTGGCGGCCGGTGGTGAGCGATTCGTCGACGAGGATCGCGTTCTCCGGCAGCGCTACCGAAAGGGCCTGAGCGATGCTTTCGGGGTTGAGCACGCCACTGGGCACGCCCGCCTCGATCCGTTCCTGCACCAGCGGCGCAGCGCCCTTCAGGCCCAGCGCGTCGATCAGCATTTCCAGCCCGAACGCGCTGTCTTCGTCATCCGCGACCAGCGAGTGGACCACGGTGCCCGGCGCCTTCAGCAGGCTGGGTTTGTCCGGATAGGCGAAGAACGCCACCGGTTCCTTCGTCTCCAAAGTGACGATGTGCTTGAAGTCCTTTAGGAAAGCCTGACCAAGCGGCACCGCGTAGGGAATGCGCTCCAAGGGCGTACGGCCTGCGCCACGCTCGATACGCGCGGTGAAGAACTGCGAGCCGAGGCGGCAGCCGGTGCCCGCCGCGACCACGCCGGCCAATTCCAGCGCGCGGCCGCGCGTGGCCTTGTTGCCAAGGATCAGCAGCGTCGGCTCGCCCGAACGGAGCACCTTCGCCACGTCGTCCACGCGCGCCTGATCGGGCGCGGGGCGAGCGCGGGCCAGGCCCTGCGGCACGACCGGCGTACCGGCGTCCTTCCAAGCCGTGTCGCCCGGCAGGATCAACGTGGCGATCTGGCCGGGATGCTCGCTGGCCTTGGCGCAGGCGGTGGCGGTGTCCCATGCGATGGTCGTCGCGGAATCGGCGCGGCGCACCCAATGGCTGAGCGGGCGGGCCAGCCCTTCGATGTCGGACGTCAGCGGCGGATCGTACTTCAGGTGCGATGCCGAATGCTCGCCGACGATGTTGACCATGCCGGACGAGGCGCGCTTGGCGTTGTGAATGTTGGACAGGCCGTTGGCGAGGCCCGGGCCCAAGTGCAGCAGGGTCGATGCCGGCACGTCCTTCATGCGGTACCAGCCATCCGCCGCGCCGGTGCAGACGCCTTCGTAAAGGCACAGCACCGACTTCATGCGCGGATTGTCCAGCGCCGCTAGGAAGTGCATTTCCGAAGTGCCGGGGTTCGCGAAGCAAACCTCCACACCGTTGTCGACCAGCGTCTCGACGAGGGTTTCTGCACCGTTGGCCATGATCAGTACCCCGCCAGTTCGCGGCCCTGCCCGACGACGCCGTAGCTGCGCGTCGGTGCGGACATCAGGAAGCGGTAGCCTTCGCCGATCAGGCGCTCGACGTTCTTGGCATTGGTGTGCGGGTTGCCGACGACGACGTTGTGCTTCTTGCAGACCTCGACGATCTTGTTCATCGCGCTGACCACTTCGGGATGGTCGTACTGGCGCGGATAGCCCAGCGCCTGCGAAAGATCGCCCTCGCCGATCAGCACCAGACCGATGCCAGGTACATTGGCGAGAATGTCGTCCAGGTTCTCGATCGCTTCGGGGCTCTCGCACATCATGCCGACCAGCAGTTCGCCATGCGGGGCCAGCGGCCAGACGTCGGCCTTGGCGTAGTAGTCCGCCTGCGACAGGCCCCAGTAGCGCGCGGCGGTGGCCGGGCCATCGCCGCGAACGCCCTTGGGCTCATAGAGCGCGGCGCCGGTCGGCTTCGCATAGCGGGCGGAGGCGACCATGTTGTAGGCCTGCTCCACGGTCGAAACGTGCGGAGTTATCACGCCGTAGACGCCGCGATCCAGCACCTGCTTGGCCTGAAACTGGTTCATCTCGCCGCCATTGGCCGGAATGCGCGCGATGGGCGTGACCGAGGGCGCGACCGAGCCGCTTTCAGCGATCTTCTTACGATTCAGCATGTACTGCAGCGCGTCGCCCAGCGCGGCGACGTCGTAAGGGTTGTGCTCCATCTCGAAGACAATGCCGTCGTAGGGGGCGTCGGTCAGTTCCTGCGCGGTCAGCTTGTCGACCTTCGAGAAGCAGGTGAAAGCGGGCTTGCCGGCTTCGAGAGCGCGGATGATGCCGTTGAGGCGCGTCTGGGTCATTGCTTGGATCTTTCCTTTCGGGCTTGCTCTGCCCGTACCTCTTCCCGGACGGTCGCACCCGATTGATCCGGCGACCGCCGTCATCGAAAAACTGGCGAGTTCGGTTCGGAACCCGCCGAGGGGGAGAATTCTGACAGACTTGTTGCCGTCAGCCAGCGGGGGAAACCTCCCGCGCCGCGATAAAATGATCCGTCATCCCCGCGCAGGCGGGGATCCCGCTTATCTTGGAACTGGACGAGAGGGTGCAGAAGAAAGCGGGGCCCCCGCCTGCGCGGGGGCGACGATGGAGCATGCGGAGCGCCTGCGCGGGGACGACGGCGGAGAGTGTGGACGGGGGCGCCCGCCGAAGCCTTACTCCTCCGGCTGCCAGTACATGAAGCCCATGCCCTCACCCGTTCCGGCCTCGGTGCGCCAACAAGGCACGTAGTCCACCAGCGTCATCTTCGCGCCGGTGTGCTGGAGCGCCATCATCACGATCGAGTAGATCTTCACCTCGCTCGTGCCCGACTGGTAATAACCGTCCGGGATCGCGGCGAGGCCTTCGTAATCGTAGCTCGCCAGCTTCTCCATCACGTCGCGGTCGAATTCCTCGTCGTTGACGAAGTGCGACAGGCCGCCCGAAGCGATCACCGCCACGCGCACGTCTTCCGGCCAGGCCTTGATCGCCTCTCGCAACACGCGGCCGAATTCGATGCAGCGCGCCATAGAGGGCTGCGTCGGCGGGTAGAACAAGTTGAACAGCACCGGCACGTGGCGCGGCACGTCGTCGCCCATGATCTGGTGGTAGACGAAGCTATAGGCATGCGGGACCACGGGATAGTCCGGCGCATAGCCCTGCCGCGACTCCATCCAACTGTTCTGCGGCCACTTCTGCAGATCGTTGAGATCGAAGTTGTGCTCCTGGAACGTCTTGATCAGGTAGGTCGCGAAGTCCGGATAGGCCTGATGCACGACATGATGGTCGGGCGCATAGACCGGGCGCTGCGGCGGGCCGTTGTGCACGTCCTCGCCGGTGTAGATGGTGATCGAGGGGGACTGGTCGGGCCAGATTTCCTTCTGATCCTTGCCCAGCACGATGGCGACATCGACCTTGGCGCGCTTGTAGGCCTCCGCCATCTCGTCCAGCGCGGCGCGGCAGCGGGTGGCGCGCGTGGTGCGTTCCTCAAGCGTCAGGAACGGCGCGAAGGCCGCGCCGCGTTCGGCTTCCAGTTCCGGGTAGGTCCAGGTGCGATTGCGGTACCAGAGTTCCGGATTTTTGCGGTCGCGATCGCCGTTGTTCAGCCAGTCCTCCGGGGCCTGACCCAGCATCCCGCTGTGCGGAACGGCCATGCCGAATACGATCTGCGCCATTACATCCTCTTTCAATCAAATCTACTGCGAGCGTCTCGCAGAACTAGGGGGCGGCCGTGGCGGCAGCCAATCCAATCTACGCTCCGGGTGATGCAACCCGCCCCCACGGGTGACATCGCCCGGAGCGCAGCGTCACTCGCCTGCTGCGAGCGAAATCTTCGGCGCCCATTCGGGGCGCAGCACCAGCCAGGTGGTCAGTGCACCGATCACCAGGAAGACGAAGATCACCATCATCGGCAGGTCGTAACTGCCGGAGACATGGAGCAGCCAGCCGGACAGGCTCGCCGCGACGCCGCCGGCAAGGCTGGTCGCCACCTGCTGCACGCCGGTGACGAGGCCCACGGCCGGTGCCGGGATCAGGGTCAGGCGGCAGAGCGCCAGGTTGTTGGCGGTGGCAAGGCCCAGGAACGAGAGCGAGAACACGTTCCAGAACAGCGCCGCATTCAGCGATTCCGCCTTGGCGCCCAGCAGCACCGTGCAGGCGCCGATAAAGCCGGCGATGACGAAGGCCTTGCGCACGAACACGGGATCGCCGCCGCGCGCAATCAACTTGTCCGCGATCCACCCGGCAATCAGCGCGACGATGGCGATGCCGGCAAAGCTGAAGAAGGTGAACAGGCCGGACTTCTCAAGGCTCAGCCCGCGCTCCTCAACCAGATAGCTGGGCATCCAGGTCATGCAGAAGAACGTGAAGTAGCCGTAGCAGAAGTTCACCACCAAGGTGCCCCAGACCAGCGGGCTGGAAAGGATGCTGGCGAAGGTGACGGAGGACGCCTTGCGCCTGATCGCAGCCATGTCTTCCCGGCGCGGCAGGTCGTTCTTGACCAGGAACATCCACGGCAGCAGCCAGACCAGCCCGACCGCTCCGGTGGCGATGAACATCACCCGCCAGTCATAGGCCGTGATCAGCCATGCCGCGATCGGCGCGCCGATGGCGGGGCCGAACTTGTTGCCCATCGCGAACAGGCCGACGGCGGTGCCGCTCTGCCCTTCCTTGAAGTTGTTGCGGATCCAGCGATAGCTGGCGGGCATCACCACCGCCTCTGCCGCGCCGACGATGAAGCGCATCAGCACCAGCGCGAACATGGTGGAGATCAGGCCGGTCACCGCCGTCGCCAGACACCAGAGCACGAAGCACACCGTGTAGGGCGTCTTCACGCCGTAGCGGTCGACCAGCCAGCCCGCCGGCACCTGGATCAGGCCGTAGGACCAGAAGAACGCTGCGTTCACCCAGCCCCGGTCGATGTCGGTCATGCCGAAGTGCTGGATGAACGGCCCATCGGCGAGAGCCGACGAGATGCTGGTGCGGTCGACGAAGGCGATCATCACGCCCAACGCCAGCAGCAACAGCACCGCCCAGGCGGCCGCGCTTGCGGGTGCGGCGGTACTCGCCGACCTGCCTGCCCCGCCCTGCTCCAGTGCCTTGTCCATCTCGTCTCTCTCCACGTTTATGTCACCTATTGTCGCGTCCGGCGCTTAGTCGTCCAGAGCGGGGTAGAGGTTCTGCGCCGTCTTCGCGAAGATCCATTCGCGATCCGCATCCGTCAGGCAGGCAAGGCGGTCCTCCGCGGTCGCCTTGATCTCCGCCAGCGTGCCGGGCGAAGTCGGATAGTTAGATCCCCAGGCCATGCGCTGCGCGCCGAACACGTCCACCAGCTTGGGGAACAGCGTCTCCGGCGTGGCCTCGCCCTTCTTCGAATCGCCCATGATGCGCGGGGTGAGCTTCAGATAGATGCTCTCGATCGGCGCAAGGTCGAACAGGCTCTGCGCGTTTGCGTAAGGCGCGCCGTCGGTCACGTCCGGGCGGCCGAGGTGATCGAGGATGATCGGCACATTCGGAAAACGCTTGGCCAGCGCGGTCACGGCAGCAAGGCCGACCGGGCCGGTCTGGATGCACATGGTCAGGCCCAGCTCACCCAGCAGTTCCCACGCCGCATAGGCGCGCGGATCGTCGAGTTCGCTGGCGTCGAATTCCTTGGTCGAACCGCCGGTGAACACGCGCAGGCCCTTGAGGCCCCGCTCCACCCACGAACGGATCGTATCGACCGCGTCGGGCGCCAGCACGTCCACCGAACCCACCGCGATCAGGCGGTCGGCATGGCGGTTGCAGGCATCGACCACGTAACTGTTGTCGAAGCCATAGGTGGTGGAGGAATGGACGACGGCGGCCTTGGCCACGCCGGCCTCATCCATGGAGGCGATCAGCGTTTCCACAGTGCTGGGCCGCTCCTGCGACCAGTCGGACCGCTTTCCGAACAGCGGCGCGGGCGGATAGGCACCTTCGTCGTCGGAAATGACGTGGGGATGGATATCGACAAACTTGGACGTCATACACCTGTCTCCGCTGCCGGAAGCGTGCATCGCGCTGCCGGGGCTCTGTTCTGGTTGCTGTCAATTTGCGGGGTGGGCGGCGGCGGCGGGAGTTGATTGTCAGCCGCGAGGCATAACTTCCGCCGCTGTCGCGGGGGTTTTGGCCGGCTTCCTCACCCCTCGCCCACACTCCCGTCATCCCCGCGCAGGCGGGGATCCCGCTTGTTCTTCTGACTGAGCGCTATGCCGTAGAAAGAAAGCGGGGCCCCCGCCTGCGCGGGGGCGACTGAGTGTGTTGTGTAGAGGCCGGAGGGGCGGCTAGCGTTAAAGCCCCTTGGCCTTCAGCCGCGCGTCGAGGCGCGGATAGACCTTGCGGGCATTGCCTTCGTAGATCGCGAAACGGTCGTCGTCCGACAGCGCCGCGCAAGCATCGACATAGCGCTTGGTGTCGTCGAAGTAATGGCCGGTGTTCGGATCGGTACCACGCACCGCGCCGATCATTTCCGAACCGAACAGCACGTTCGACGTCGGCACCACCTTGGTCAACAGCTCGACGCCGGGATGGTGATAGACGCAAGTGTCGAAGTAGATGTTGTCCAGCAGCCCTTCCAGCGGGCGGTCCATCATCTCCAGCGACATGCCGCGATACCGGCCCCAGTGGTACGGCACCGCGCCGCCGCCATGCGGGATGACCAGCCGCAGCGTCGGGAAGTCCTTGAACAGATCGCTCTGCAGGATCTGCATGAACACCGAGGTATCGGCGTTCAGATAGTGCGCACCGGTGCCGTGGAAGTTCGGATTGCACGATGCGGCCACGTGGACCATGCCTGGCACGTCCAGATCGCACATCGCCTCGAACAGCGGATACCATTCCTTGTCGGTGAAAGGCTTGCCGGTCCAGTAGCCGCCGGTGGGATCGGGGTTCACGTTCACGCCCACGAAGCCCAGTTCCTCCACCACGCGGCGAAGCTCGGGGATCGAGTTCTTCGGCGGCGCGCCGGGGCTCTGCGGCAGCATGGCGACCGGCACGAAGTTGTCCGGGTACATCTCGGTAACGCGGTAGACGAGGTCGTTGGAGACGCTCGCCCACTCAAGGCTGGTGCGCTCGTTGCCCAAGTGGTGGCTCATCAGGCCGGCGATCGGCGAGAACAGGGTAAGGTCGCTGCCACGCTCCTGCTGGAGCTTAAGCTGGCCGCCCTCGATCCCTTCGCGGATCTGGTCGTCGCTGACGTGGGCATCGGCCACCAGCGGCGCATTCGCCACATCGTCCGCCGCCGCGACTTGCACGCTACGCCATTCGCGGAAGTGCTTGGGGACCGTCGTGAAGTGACCGTGACAGTCGATAATCATGGGATTCTCCGTGGAATTTTTTGCCCGAGCAACACGGGTTCGAAACTCAAAATTGTATTGCCAATCTCACCCCGTCGTCCCCGCGAAGGCGGGGACCCCGCTTGTTCTTCCGGCCTTGCACTGTGGGGCAGAAAGGAAGCGGGGCCCCCGCCTTCGCGGGGGCGACGGGTTTATGGTTGCAACGCTAAGCTATCAAACGCGCACTGGCGCCTTGGCGGGATCGACGAACAGTTCTTCCATCGTCATGCGGCGCGGGGTCAGGCCCTGCTTGAACGCGGTCTGCTCCAGCGCCTCGATGGTCGCGCGGTTTTCCTCGATGCCGTAGGGCAGCGGGTCGGCACCGACGATCTCCTGCAGCGCGCGGTACTTGTCCGCACCATTTCCGGTCGCCTCGCCCGAATTGAGCTTGGCCAGCCATTCGTCCTTGGCGCGGGTGAAGGCATCGTTCAGCGAACGCGCGATCCACGGGTGCTGCTCAAGAATCTCGTCCTTGACGACGATGGTGCCGTGCATCGGATAGACGCCGGTGCGGGCATAGTATTCCGCCTCGGCCTCCGCTGCATTCGGGATCAGATCGACATACATGCTGGTGTCGACTTCCTGCCAGCCGCCCGTGGGCGCCCCGGTGCGGCCGATGCCGGCAGCGGCTTCGACGCCGGCCTGGATCTGGTCGCTGGCCATCATGTCCGCCAGCGACACGCCCTCGGGGGTGTGCTGCACATTGGCGGGGAGCTGAAGCTGCGTCACGTGCTCCTCGTCATCGACGATCCAGGTGACCTTGTCGTTGTCCATGCCGTATTCGTCGATGAAGACCTGGCGGATCCACACGCCGGTGGTCACCGAATAGGCGCGCACGCCGACTTTCTTGCCTTCCAGATCCTTCGGGTGGCGGATGCCCGAATCCGGCTTCACCAGCATGCCGCCGTGGTGGAAGCGGCGCACCACGAAGATCGGCAGCGCCTTGAACGGGCGGCCATAGGCGCGGGCAATGATGTACGTGGTGGGCGCCAGTTCGCAGACGTCGAATTCCAGATCGCGCACCATGCGGCGGAAGGCGCCGATCTGCGGCTTCACGGTGACGAATTCGGCATCGACGCCTTCGATCTCGATGCTGCCATCGCGGATCGCGGCAGTGTGCGGATGGTCGGCAATCGCCAACTTCAGGCGGACTTTCTGGCTCAAGGTCGCTCTCCTCGGGGATGAGTTAAGACGGCTATCGGCGTTTGCTGCAACGTCCGATGCCGGTTGACCCGCGAAAAGCGCCCAGCCCGGTTCCAAGTCAACGCGGCCCCATCCCGAACCGGTCGGCGCGAGCACACAATTTATAGAGGTTGCCCCCTCGGCACAGGGGTCGTGCGATAGAATTCGCGCTGTGCGGGATATAAATGCAGCGCCGCGTGCAATAGGTTCACTGACAGGACTGTCGCAGGATGATGCGGTGCAGACCGCGCCATCGCCGAAAAGATTCGCAGCACAAGTGGCTGACTTTCGCGGTTTATTGCACAACAATTGCCCATTCAGGATCGAGCGGCCGCTCCGCTTCTGTCGCAACCGCGAAGGCCGAAGTGATAGCTACACCCGTTGCAGGCCTGATAAATTTCGCGCTAGGTCCGATGGGGAGAGAGGATCACAACATGACCGATACCGCGAGTCCGAAGACCCCGGGCCATGAGCGCGCCCAGAGCCTGAGCTTCCGCCAGCTTCGCCTGTTCGAAGCGATCGGCGATCTCAAATCGGTGCGCCGCGCATCGGAGGCATGCAGCCTGTCGCAGCCCGCCGTCACCCAAGCCCTTGCCAAGATGGAAGCACAGCTTGGCGCCACGCTGGTCGACCGGCGCGCCAGCGGCAGTTACCTCAACGAATTCGGCATGGTGTTCCATGCTCGCGTGAAGCGCTTCTTCGAACAGGCCGAGCGCGCGGTGATCGAGATCGGCGCCGCTGTGAATGCCGACGGCGCCCGCGCGATCGTCAACCGCCTTACCCGCTCGCAACTGCGCACGCTGGTCGGCGTGATGGAATACGGCTCTTTCGAGCAGGCGAGCGAGTGCTTCGACATTTCCGCCGCCTCGCTCCAGCGTGCCGCGCGCGATTTGCAGGGGAACCTGCGCGTCTCGCTGTTCTACCGCACCGCCGCCGGCATGCTGGTCAGCCCGCAAGGGATCAAGCTGGGCCAGATGATCAAGCTGGCGCTGCAGGAAATCGAATGGGGCGTGGCGGAAATCGACGCTGCGCTGGACGGCACCAGCACCCCCATCGTGATCGGCGCGATGCCCTTCGGCGGCAGCGTCCTGCTCGCGTCGGTGCTCGACCAGTTCCTGGAAAAGTACCCCAGCGCCGACATCCGGATCATGAACGAAAGCGCGGTCGAAATGACCAAGTGCCTGCGCGCGGGCGAGGTCGATTTCGTGGTCGGCCTGCTGCCAGAGGAAGTGGCGCCGGGCCTCGTCTGCGAACCGCTGATCGAAACGCCCTATGCCGTGGTGGCCCGCGCCGGCCATCCGCTGACCCGCGCCGGCAAGGTCTCGGTAGACGAACTCAAGGCCTACGACTGGATCACCGGCACCCCCGGATCCAGCCGCCGTGCCTGCTTCGACCGGATCTTCGAGGGCACTTCGGGCCCGCAAACGCACGTTGCCACGTGCGCGCTGCCGATCATCCGTCACCTGCTCAAGCGGTCCGACCGGCTGACGCTGATGACCACCTATGAATTGACGCACGAGGAAGGCCTGCGCACCCTGCACTGCACGCAGATCGAAGCCGTGCCGGCGATCGGCGTGACCACGCGTGAGGACTGGATGCCCACCCCGGTGCAATCCGCCTTCATCGACGCGATCCGCGCCCATGTCTGCGCCCCGCCGACGCCGTTGCGGCAGGTGGGGTGACGTTTGGGGCTGCGAGCGATTCCCACTTTCGGCCAGTTCCGAACGTAGCACCACCAAACCTCGTCGTCCCCGCCCTTCGGCCGGCCTGCCGGCCAGCCGAAGGGCGGGGGCGACGGGGTGGTTTGGGACAGGCCAATTCGGCAAACGCTGGTGCCGTTCCTCGACAGCGCGTTGAAACCCGCCTGAATCCACGAAAAAAGGGAGGACCGCCAAGGCGAGTCCTCCCTCAAAGTTTACCCCGTCAAGGGAGAGAGCTTTTCAGATCAAAGACTTGTCGATGTAAAGAGGCATTGAGTCCTCCCACTTGCTGTCGGTCAGCAGGCGCTTGTTCGCGCCATCGGCGTCCATGACGTAAATCTGGCCATATTGCTGGAACGTATTGTCGTAGAGCGCGGCCTCATCGCGGAAGCCATGTTCGGAGCCGGACCACATGATGCGGCCGTCCGGCGACCATACGGCGTGGCCGTCGCTGGCCTTGCTGGTGGTCAGCTCGCGATAGTCCGAACCGTCCGGCTTGATGGTGCAGACCTGATAGTCCTTGTCGTCCACCTTGCGGGTGAAGACGAGGCGCTGGCCGTCGGGCGACCAGCCCGGCAGGTTGTCCAGCTTGTCCGTCAGTACGCGCACCTGCTTCGTTTCCAGATTCATCACGCGCAGGCCGCGTTCCTCGCTCTGGCCCCAGACGCGGAACACCAGTTCCTTGCCGTCGTGCGAGAAGCTGGGGAAGCCGGAATGCAAGGTGCCGTCGGTCAGCACCTCAAGATCGCTGCCGTCCTTGCGCACGCGCACGACCACCGCCTTGGCATAGCTGCGTTCGGCGAACCAGGTGCCGACGCCGAAAGCCAGCCACTCGCCATCGGGCGACCAGCAGGGTTGGAAGGCGCCGGCCAGCCCCTTCTGGACCATCTGGGGATTGAGGCCGGACTTGGTATTGTCGAACACCACGCGACGTTGCGACCCGTCGGGCTTGCAGGTGACGATGGAGGACGTGCCGGTCTGCTTCTCCGTAAAGGCCAGCATCCCCTGGTTGGAGAGGATCGGGAACACGTCCATGAAGCGATAGTCGTAGTCCGCGTCCCAGCTGTAGAGCGGCTTGTCCAGCGGGCGGACGGGGCGGAATTCCTGCACTTCGTAGATCACCGACTGACCATCGGCGGTCCACTGGGGCGAGCGCAGGCCCTTGCGCTTGAAGCCGGGGCGGCCGGACGTATAGGCGATCCCCTCATCCGGGCCGCCCTTGATGACGTAGCCGATCTCGTCCTGCGTCACGTACTGGGGCGAGACTTTCAGATTGCCGCCGCGCGTATGTTCGATGCGCGCGCCGGTCTCCACCTCGACCGAGACGATCTGCGAATCCACGCGGCCGATCCATTCGGGACGGCGGGCGCCCCAGGTGGCCTCCGTGGTCAGTTCGTAGAAGACGATGCGCTTGCCGTCGGGCGACCATGAAGGCGAACCCTGGCACCAGTTCTTGCGCGAGGATACCTTGGCAAAACCCGTGCCGTCAGGACGGATCTTGTAGATCGACAGTTCCTGCGTGTGCTCCCAACCCCGGTTCTCGTCATGGCCGCGCCAACTGGTGTTGGTGTCGCTGGAAAAGGCGATCCACTTGCCGTCGGGCGACCAGGCTGGGCGGAAATAGCAGTCCGGGCTGTCCGGATCGCCCTTCACCTCGCCAATGCCGGTCAGCTGCCGGATTTTGCCGCTGGCGATGTCCATCACCCAGACATTGGCCTTGTAGCCGTTGCGGGTGGACACGAAGGCCAAGGTCTTGCCATCGGGCGAGATTGCGGCGGCATCGTCCACGCTGGAGCCGCCGGCCACCGTCCTGATCCCGGTGCCATCGCCCTTGGCCACGAACAGGCTGGAATTGCCGTCGCCCAACCGTTCGGAGGTGAACACCATGCGCGCGCCATCGCGCGACAGGCGCACGTTGTAGTCATAGGCGCTTTCCGCCAGCACCTTGCGCTCGCCCGTGCCGTCCAGCCCGGCCACGTACAGTTCGGACACCGAAGGGGCGATGCGGTTCATCATCATCACGCCCTTCTTCGTCGGCACCGGCTTGGCGATGCCGACCTGGCTGAGCAGCACGGATGCCGGAACCACGGCCAGAAAATCTCTGCGTTTCACTTTCGAACTCTCCCTGCAAATCCCAGGTTGCCGTTTTGGGGGCTTCGCAATTCCTGGCCGGGCTGGATGGCCCGTTTCCTGTGCAGGCATTTGCATTAGGGCAGCGCCCGGGGCTTTGCATCATGGCGGTCGTTGAAGTTATCGGCGCGGCGCGAGTGCCTATAGCCGCACGCCGTTCTTCCCGGATTACATCGGCCCCACACCGCTGCTGCCGCGCAGGCAATCCCTGCACGCGCCGAGATAAAACGACGGCCCGGCAACGGCGGAGGGGACAGAATCGCACCGGCACGGATGAGGCCGGGAACTGGGAGGAAACGATGACACACCACAAGACATCCATGAACCGCCTGCTGCGCCATGCTCTGCTGGGGGGAGCGGCAACCATGGCACTGCTTCCGCAGGTCTCTTTCGCGCAGGCAACCGGCGATCAGGCCAATAGTGGCGGGGTCGAGGAGATCATCGTCACCGCCCAGAAGCGTGACCAGTCCGCGCAGGACGTGCCGATCGCGATCACCGCGCTGAACAACGAACAGTTGCAGAGCGCAGGCGTGCAGAGCACGCTGGACCTGAAGGCCACCGTGCCCGCGCTGAACATCACCACCGGCACCGGCGGCATCGGCCTGCCCCGCATCCGCGGCATCGGCGCGACGGGCCAGGGCCCCAGCATCGAGAACCCGGTCGCGGTCTATGTCGACGGCGTCTATTACGGCGCGTCGTTCGGCATTCTCCAGTCGATGTACGATACCGATCAGGTGGCCGTGCTGAAGGGCCCGCAAGGCACGCTGTTCGGCCGCAACGCCACCGGCGGCCTGATCCAGACCACCACCTTGGGCCCCAGCTTCGACTGGAAGGGCAAGGCGGAAATCGGCTACGGCAATTACGACACGATCCATGCCGCCGGCTACGTTTCGGGCGGCCTGACCAAGACCGTGGCGATCAGCCTGTCCGGCCAGTACGACAACCAGCAGGACGGCTTCGGCAAGAACCTCTACACCGGCAACGACATCCAGACATCGAAGTCCTGGGGCGGTCGCGGCAAGCTGCTGTGGCAGCCGAGCGACGCCACCAAGGTGCTGCTGTCGGGCGATTTCAACGGGCGCGATGCCGCTGCGCCGGCCTTCCGCAACTTCACGCTGAACGCGCTGGGCGTGAACGTGCCCGCCGCGATCACCGCGCTGGGCGGCGATCCGCACCGCGACATCCTAGCCGACGTCGATCCCAAGATGTCTACCCGCGCCTGGGGCACCAGCCTGACGGTGGAGCAGGACGTCGGCTTCGCCACGCTGAAGAGCATCACCGCCTATCGCCATTCGACGTTCAGCTACAACTTCGATCCGGACGGCACGACGATGCCGCGCATCATCGTGGACAACCACCAGTTCGACAAGCAGTTCACTCAGGAAGTGAACCTGATTTCGAAGGAAGGCGGCCCATTCAAGTGGGTGCTGGGCGGCTTCTACATGCACGATAATGCCGGCAACGACGGTTCGCGCACGACGGGCATCTTCACCTTCGGCAACAACGGCTATTCGCAGGACGACAACTCGGTCAAGCTGGACTCCTACGCCGGCTTTGCGGAAGGCACCTATACCTTCGGCTCCTCCACGAACCTGACTGCCGGCCTGCGCTTCACCAGCGACCATCGCTCGCTGGACGCCACCGTCACCCAGTTCAACGGCAACGTGCCGCCCGCCGGGCTGACCACGGTGACGACGATCCCTTCGGAAAGCCACACCTTCAACAAGCTGACCTGGCGTCTCTCGCTGGACCATCGCTTCTCGCCCGAGCTGTTGGCCTATGCCAGCTACAACCGGGGCTTCCGCGGCGGCACCTACATCACCCAGTCGACGCCGATCGTGCTGCTGAAGCCGGAGCAGGTCGATGCCTTCGAAGTGGGCATCAAGTCCGACCTGTTCGACCGCAAGGTGCGCCTGAACGTCGCCGGCTATTACTATGACGAGAAGAACATCCAGGTGATGCAGGTCATCTCCGGCGCGCAGACCGTCTACAACGCCAATGCGGCGGAAATCTATGGTCTGGACGCCGACGTGACCTGGCGCGTGACCCATGCCTTGCGCCTGTTCGGCGGCCTGAACTGGACCCACGCCCGCTATACCGACTTCGATACGGCGGTGATCTCCACCCCCTATCCGCTGCCGGCCGGCTTCGTGATCCCCACCGGGCAGACCTGCCTTGGCACGCTGGGCAATCCCTACACCCAGCTGGGCGGCAACTGCCTGCTGATCGGCGATGCCACCGGCAACAAGCTGCAGAACACCCCGACGTTCACGGCCAGCCTGGGCGGTTCCTACGATCTGGAAACCGGCATCGGCCGGTTCACGCTGGCGGGCAACTATTACTACAACTCAGGCTATGTCGGTTCGCCGGACGAGCGCGTGAAGCAGAAGGCGTACAACACCGCCGATGCCTCGCTCACCTGGCATTCCACCAACGACAACCTGTTCGTGCGCCTCTGGGGCAAGAACCTGACCAACGCCTTCTACTGGGGCCAGATCGGCGCCACCAACAGCGGCGACAATGGCACTTATGCCGCGCCGCGCACTTACGGCGTCACCGCAGGGTTCGACTTCTGAAGCCCAGCCTGCCGCTGAAATGATCCACCCTCATGGCCGGAGTCCCCACGGACTCCGGCCATTTTTTCATTACTGATCGACGAAGACGTAGGGGGCGAACAAGTCCGTGCCCTGCCAGTCGCGCGCGGCCACCACGTGGGTGGAGGCGCTGCGCGTCCAGCTGGCCGCGTCGGTATAGCTGCCCGATCCGGTGTGGCTGGCAATGGCGGGCCAGGGATAGACGGGGCGCGTCATCTCCGGCCGATCGGAGGCAGGTTCGGCGGCGGCGGGCGGCGGGCTGCCGGCGATGCCCTGCGGCTGGCCGAAATTGCTGCGGTGGCGGGTGGTGCCGGTCATCAGTGCCTCCGGCGCGTGGCCGCTTTCCACCCAGACCATCATCGCGGTCAGCAGGTCGATGCTCGCCAGCCCTTCCCCCCCGCCGCAATGGCCGACGCCGGGCAACAGGTAGAGCCGTTCGAAGCCGTTGACCTTGCGGCCGCCCATCGTCGACAGCATGGCCTTCTGGTACGAAACCGTCACGGCCGGCGCGATATGCTGATCGGCAAGGCCGTGCCAAAGGATCAGCTTGTGCCCCTTGGCGGCAAAGGCGCTCAGGTCGGGATTGGTGGCATCGAACAGGTGATGGCGCGGCCGCAGCGCGTCCAGCGTCTCCCGCGTGAACGCAAGATCCGCCAGCGTCGCATCGGGGCGCGGCTCGGCAAAGGCGAGGTAGCGCATCACCGGCGGCACCACCATCTGGCTCATCATCCGGCCTTCGCGGTTGGGCACGAAGACGCCGGGCCATTCCAGTTCGGACCCGTAGAGCGGCTGCCCGGCCGTCAGGAACGCCCGCGTCTGCGGATCGCGCGGCCCTTCGTAGAACTTGCGCGCCACGTCGGCCTCGGGCTGGGTCAGGCAGTTGGACGTATCCGTCGCGCCCGTTTCGCAAGTGACGCTGTCCACATCGAAACGGCAGGCGGCGGGCAGCGAGATCAGCCCGTCAACCACGCCATCGTTACGGTCGCAGGCGGCGATCACCGCCTTGTGCAGGATCGGCAGGCGGTCTGCCAGAAGGATGGGCTGCCCCGCCGCGTCCAGGTTCGAACGCGCCATCCAGCCGTGGTAGAGCGTGTTCTGCACGGTGAAGAGCATGGCCGGGGCACCGGCAATCACCCCGTCGAAATCGTCGGGGAAGCGCTGCGCCTCCATCAGCGCCTCTCGCCCACCGTCGGAGCAGCCGTTGAAATAGGAATAGCGCACTTCCTGCCCGTAGAACGCGCGGATCAACGCCTTCGCCGCCTGGGAGGTGATATGCTGCCCGCGCCATGCAAAGTCCGCCCGGCGTTGCGGGTCCAGGCCCCATGCCCCGTCGCTCTCCGCCATGGTATGGCCCATGTCCGTCGCGGCCATGACGAAGCCACCATCGTTCAGCACCTTGCACCCGTCCGAAGCGCCGGACCGCAAGGTGATCGCACCGCAGAGGCCGCCGCAGCCCACTTGCAGATAGCGCTGGGTCCACGTCTTCAGCGGCATCAGCACATGGAAATTGACCGCGGGGGCCAGCGTGCCTTTCACCGAGCAGACGTCGATCCCGTCACTGGTGGTTTCCGTGGCCGAAGTGATCTTGCTGCCCGCGCCGCCGATCGCGGTCATGTCCGTGCCGGTCAGCGATCCGCAGGTGACCACGGGCGCAATGGCGGCCAGATCGGCCGGGCCGCGATTGCGGGTGGTCGCAGCCGGCGCATCGCCCAGGCCAGAGCAGCTTGCCAGCACCAGAATGGCAAACAGGCCGGCCACAAGGCCAACAATCCGATCCCACGCGCGCGCCATGTCGTCTCCCGCATAACGACGAAGGGGACGGAACGCCTGGGCATCCCGTCCCCCCGTTGGGAGCACTTAAATGAAATTCGCCGGCCGGCGGCAACTGAAAAACGGGTAATGTTGTTTCAGCCTGCCTCCGGTCGTCGCGTCCGCGATCAGAACATGTCCACATCCAGCGCCATCATCGAGGCCTTGCCCGACTTGATGGCCAGGAACGCGGCGGTCGCCTGCGGCAGCAGACGGTCGAAGAAGAACCGCGCGGTGCCGATCTTGGCGGTGTAGAACGCGGCGTCCTCGGTGCCCTGATCCAGCTTGGCCTTGGCGATCAGCGCCGCCTTGGCGAAGGTGTAGCCCATGGCGACGAAGCCCAGCAGGCGCAGGTAATCGGTGGCCGCGGCACCGGCTTCCTCGGGGTCCTTCATGCCCTTCTGGGCAATCGTGCCGGTGGAAAGCTGGAGCGCGCCGAAAGCCTTCTCCAGACCCTCGATCATCTTGCCGAAGGTCTCGTCCGCCTTGTTCGCCTCGATGAAGTCAGAGACGGGGTGGAAGAACGAGCGCAGATAACGCCCGGCGTGGGCGGGCATCTTGCGGCCGACAAGGTCGAGCGCCTGGATGCCGTTGGTGCCTTCGTAGATCATGGCGATGCGGGCATCGCGCACGAACTGCTCCACGCCGCTTTCGGCGATGTAGCCATGGCCACCGTAGACCTGCACGGCCAGATTGGCGCTTTCATAACCGCAGTCGGTGAAGAGCGCCTTCACCACCGGGGTCATCAGCGCGATGAAGTCTTCCGCGCGGGCCTTCACGGCTGGATCGGTGGCGTGCTTTTCGGCATCGAGCGCGCGGCTGACCCAGGCGCCGACAGCGCGGCTGCCTTCGTTATAGGCGCGCGCGGTCATCAACATGCGGCGCACGTCGGGGTGGACGATGATCGGATCGGCCGGCCCCTTGGGATTCTTCACGCCCGACAGCGAACGGCCCTGCACGCGCTCCTTGGCGTACCACACGGCCGACTGATAGGCGGCTTCGCCCACGCCAAGGCCCTGAATGCCCACCGAAACGCGTTCGGTGTTCATCATCTTGAACATGGCTTCCATGCCCTTGTTCGCGGTGCCGACCAGCCAGCCGATCGAATCGTCGAAGTTGAGCTGGCAGGTGGCGGAGGCCTTGAGGCCCATCTTGTGCTCGATCGCCGCGACCGAAACGCCGTTGGACGGGCCGGGCGTGCCGTCTTCCTTCGGCAGGTACTTCGGCACCAGGAACAGGCTGATGCCCTTCACACCTTCCGGCGCATCGGGAAGCCGGGCGAGGACGAGGTGGATGATGTTCTCGGTCAGGTCGTGTTCGCCCGCCGAAATGAAGATCTTCGCGCCGGAGATCTTGTAGTTGTCATCACCCTGAGGAACGGCCTTGGTGCGCAACATGCCAAGGTCGGTGCCGCAGTGCGGCTCGGTAAGGCACATCGTGCCCGACCAGGTGCCTTCGACCATCTTGGGCAGGTAGGCCTGCTTCAGCGCGTCGCTGGCATAGCCCTCGATCGCGGTGGTCGCGCCGTGGGTGAGGCCGGGATAGAGGCTGAACGACAGGTTGGAGGAGCAGATCATCTCCTCGGTCAGCTTGTTCAGCGCTTCGGGAAGGCCCTGCCCGCCCCATTCGGGATCGGACGCCAGCGCGCACCAGCCGCCTTCGCGGAACATGTCGTAGGCTTCCTTGAAGCCCTTGGGCGTGCGGACCACGCCGTTTTCCAGCGTGCAGCCCTCGATATCACCGCTGCGGTTCAGCGGCAGCAGGACTTCCTGCGCCACCTTCGCGGCTTCTTCCAGCACCGCGTCGACAAGGTCGGGGGTGAATTCGGCCAGCGCTTCGAGATTGCCGAAACCGTCATCGGTGTGGAGTTCGTGGAGCACGAACTTCATGTCGCGCAGGGGCGCTTCGTAGACTTGCATGTCACTCTCCTCGCGCGCGCCGCCGGATCACCGACGGGCGCGCATTCATACCTTATCAGTTACGCAGCGGCTTGCCGGTTTCGAGCATGTGCTCGACGCGGGCGACCGAGCGGGCATCGCGCAGGCGCCCCATGAAGGCGTCGCGCTCCAGCTTGAGCAATTCGCCCTCGCTCACCGTGTCGACGAGGTCGAACTCGCCGCCGGTCAGCACATCGGCCAGAATGCCGGAGACGACCACGTCGTAGTCGGTCGCCATGCCGCGCTTGTGGAAGCCTTCGACCGCAAGGCCGAGCGCCGTGCGGCCACCGGCGCCGGGCAGCTTGAACTCGGGCGCTTCGGGCGGGGTATAGCCCTCGACGAGGCTGAGCGCCTTCTGCTTGGCGTCATGCAGCAGGCGATCGCGGTTCATCGAAATGCCGTCATCCTTGCGCAGGATCATCATCTCGCGCGCCTGCTGGGCAGACTTCGAGACTTGCGCGGTCGAGACCATCTCGAACACCTTGGCCACCGCCGGCATCGGGCCCTTGGGCATACCGGGCGCCTTGCGCCAGCGGTCGATCATCTCGCCATTACCGCCCCAGCCCGGAACGAGGCCGACGCCGCATTCCACAAGGCCGCAGTAGAGTTCGGCATGGGCCTGGATCGCGTCGCAGTGGAGCAGAATCTCGCACCCGCCGCCGAGCGCGAGGCCGGCCGGTGCACCGACCACCGGGAACGGCGCGTACTTCAGGCCCTTGTAGGCCAGCTGTCCGCCCGCCACGAGCTTCTCGATCTCACCCCAGGCGGCGATATTCACCGCGAAGAGTGCGAGGCCAAGGTTGGCGCCTGCCGAGAAGGTGTCGGCATCGTTATAGACGACCAGCGCCTTGTACTGCGCGGCGATCAGCGGGATGGCCTGCCCGATCAGCTTCATCACTTCGCCGTCGAGCGCGTTCATCTTGCCGGTGAATTCAAGGCAGACGACGCCGTCGCCAATGTCCCACAGCGCGGCGGAGGCATTGCGGATGATCGGCTTGGACGAAAGCTTTACGTCGGCCAGACGCATCACGCCTTCGGGGCGGACGATGTCGCGATATTCGCCGTCGAGGCCCAGGAACTGGCGCTTGCCGTTCTCGATCCGGTAGAACGTGCGGTCGCCCGCCACGGTCAGGATCGCGGGCACGGCCTTGCCTTCGGCGGCAAGGCGTTCGGCGAGGTATTTGGCGCCGAGCGTGTCGATCATCTCGAACGGGCCGGCCTTCCAGTTGTAGCCCAGCTTCATCGCATCATCGACGGCAACCACGTCCGAAGCGGCATCGGGCACCAGGCTGGCGGCATAGGCCAGCGTATCGCCCAGCACGGCCCATGCGTAGGCGCCGATGTCGCCCTTGCTTTCGACCAGTGCCTTAAGGTCGCCCTTGGCGGCGGCGCCGCGCGGGCCCGGCACCTTGATCGACGGACGGTATTCGCCGCTCTGAAGGTCGATGGTTTCCTTGCGGCGACCGGCCTCCTTGTTGATGCGGTAGAAGCCGCCCTTGCCCTTGCGGCCGGTATAGCCCTCGCCGATCATCTTGTTGATCAGCGGGATGTCGCGGGCGATCCCGTGGTAGAGGTCACCAGCGGGTAGCGTCGAGGTGAGGCTGGCCTGAAGGTGCGGCATCAGGTCGATGCCGACCAGGTCGACAAGGCCGAAGATGCCGGTCTTGGGCACGCCCATCGGCTTTCCGGCAATGGCGTCGGCCAGTTCGACGGTGATGTCCATGTCGAACGCGGCGTTGAGGCCCAGCTGGATCCAGTAGGTGCCGATGCGGTTGGCGATGAAGCCCGGGGTGTCCTTGGCCTTCACCACCGTCTTGCCAAGCGAGACGTCGGCGAACTGCTCCACCTTCGCGGCAACGCCGGCGTCGGTCGCCGGGCCGGTGACGATCTCCAGCAGCCGCATGTAGCGCGGCGGGTTGAAGAAGTGGGTGATCAGGAAATCGCGCTTGAACGCGTCCGAACGCCCTTCAACCAGATGGGCGAGCGGGATCGTCGAGGTGTTGGACGAGACGGCAGTGCCGTCACGCTTCACCGCTTCCAGCTTGGCGTAAAGGCCCTGCTTGATGTCGAGACGCTCGATCACCGCCTCGATCACCCAGTCGCACTCGGCAACCTTGTCGAGGTGGTCTTCGATATTGCCGGTTTCGACCAGCTTGGCGGCGGACTTGCTCATGAACGGCGCAGGCTCGGTCTTGAGCATCTTCGCCACGGCGCCTTCGGCCACGACGTTCCTATTGGTCGCGTCCTTGGGAACGATGTCGAGCAGCAGCACCGGCACGCCGGCATTGGCGACCTGAGCGGCGATCCCGGCACCCATGGTGCCGGCGCCGATCACGCAGACTTTTTTGATGGTGTCGCTCATTCCACCGACTCCAGGATCGTGGCGATGCCCTGACCGCCGCCGATGCACTGGCTGGCGAGCGCGTACTTGCCGCCTTCGCGCTTCAGCAGCGATGCCGCCTTGCCGACGATGCGTGCGCCGGTGGCGCCCAGCGGGTGGCCGATGGCGATGGCGCCGCCGTCGATGTTCACCTTGGCAACGTCGAGGCCCAGGTCCTTGATGCAGGCCAGCGCTTGGCTGGCGAAGGCTTCGTTCAGTTCCACCACGTCCAGATCGCCGGCTGCGATGCCCGCACGCTCAAGCGCCTTCTGGCTGGAAAGGATCGGGCCAAGGCCCATGGTTTCCGGCGCGCAGCCCGATACCGCGACCGACTTGATGCGGGCCAGGATCGGCAAGCCGTGGGCGCGGGCATATTCCTCGGTGGTGACGAGCACGGCGCTGGCGCCGTCAGTCAGCGGCGAGGAGGTGCCGGCAGTCACTGACCCTGCCGCATCGAACGCGGGCTTCAGGCCGGCAAGGCCTTCGGCGGTGGTTTCGCCGCGAATGGTGCCGTCTTCGCTGACGATCCCGCCCTTGGTCTGGATCGGCACGATCTCGTCCGTCAGCTTGCCGGCGTCACGCGCGGCGGCGGCCTTGTGCTGGCTGGAGACGGCCAGCGCTTCCTGATCGGCGCGCGAAATCTGGTACTTGGTGGCGACGTTCTCGGCCGTCTCACCCATCGACATGTAGGCGGCGCTCTTCGCCGCCAGCGCCGGGTTGGGCAGCGGGTTGAAGCCCATCATCGGCACGCGGCTCATCGATTCGACACCCGCGCAGACGAAGACTTCGCCCGCGCCGATGGCGATCTGGCCCATGGCGTAGTGGATCGAGCTCATCGAAGAGCCGCAGAAACGGTTCACGGTCATGCCGCCGACCGAGATCGGCAGGTCCGCCAGCAGCGCCACCAGACGCGCGATGTTGAAGCCCTGCTCGCCTTCCGGGAACGCGCAGCCGACGACGACGTCTTCGATATCAGCAGCTTCGACGCCGGTCTTGGAGATCAGGCCGCGAATCACCTGCGCGGCAAGGTCGTCGGGACGAACACGGGCCAGCGCGCCCTTGTTGGCCAGATGGAAGGGCGAGCGGGCGTAACCCGCGATCACGACACTTTTCATGCATTCTCTCCGTCGGAGCCTCACACCCCACCACCCATCGGGGGGCGTCACCGTTCTTCCCTAAGGGTGCAATTCTTTCCCTATACGTCAAGCAAATTTTCGGTTACGACTTCGGGATACCTCACCCTAAGGGCGCAGTCCCCAGGGTACAGAAGGTGCCCGATGGAGAGTTGATGGAGAGGTCGCTCATGAAACTTTGGAAACCCGTGGGGACGGCACTGGTTGCCGCACTCCTCCTCACGAATCCGGCCTTTGCGGCCAGTGCCGACCAGATCGTCGGCAAGTGGCGCACGCCTTCCAAGCACGGCGTTATCGAACTCAGCCGGTGCGGCGAATCGGTGTGCGGACACATCGTCGATTCGGACGGCATCAAGGCCAATCCCGACTTGCGCGACGTGAACAACAAGGACGCCAGCCAGCGCAGCCGCAAGCTCAAGGGCATGCAGATGGTGGGCGGGTTCAAGCGCCAGGGCAACGAGTGGGTCGAAGGCCAGATCTACAATCCCGAAGACGGCGGCACCTACAAGGCGACGATCACGCCGGTGGACGCCAACACGCTCAAGCTGAAGGGCTGCATCGTCTGGCCGCTGTGCAAGACGCAGACCTGGACGCGCATTCCCTGACATCGACACGGCCCGGTGCAACCGAAATCGCGGTGCCCGGTTCTGACGCAGGGAAATAGAGGCTGCCCGCACGTCCCCTGATGCGTGGCCGCCGGATCGAAGGTTCAGGGAAGGAATACAAGGGAGATGAAAATGAAAAAGATCACGGGCCGTATCCTGCTGGCGAGCACTGCTTCGGCCATGGCATTCGGCGCCGCCGGCGCTGCCCATGCGCAGGCCTTCTATCTGCAGGAACAGTCGGTGCGCGCACAGGGCCGCGCGTTTTCGGGCGAAGCTGCCGACACCGGCGTCGATTCACTCTGGTGGAACCCTGCAGCGATCGGCGGCCTTGAAGGCGGCCAGGCATCGGTGCACGCCAGCGTGATCATCCCCAAGGGCAAGGTCGTCGATGACGGCACGCTGATCGTGCGTCCCGGCCAGGCCCCCGCTTCGGTGGGCGGCAACCCCGTCGCCAAGAACCCGATCAACAACGGCGTGCTGCCCTCCGGCGCGATCGCCTATGGCTTCGGCAAGGTCGCCTTCGGCCTGACCGTCACCTCGCCCTATTCGTTCACCACCAACTACGATGCCGACAGCTGGGCCCGCTATTCGGCGGACAAGACCAAGCTGCGCACCATCGACATCCAGCCCAGCGTCGCGTTCCAGCCGATCGAAGGCCTCTATCTGGGTGCCGCCGTGAACGTCGAACATGTCGATGCCACGCTGGGCAACTACCTGCCCAACCTCTCGCCGCTGCTGGCCGACGGTCATCAGCAGCTGAAGGGCAGCGGCTGGGATGTGGGCTGGTCGGTCGGCGCCCAGTACCATAACGGCCCCGCCTCGATCGGCGTCGCCTACAAGTCGGCGATCAAGCACAAGCTGGACGGTTCGCTGACCATCGACGGCCTGCTTGGCCCGCTTGCCGCGCAGAACATGACGCTGAACACCTCGGCCGAATTCACCACCCCGTGGCAGGCGATCATGTCGGCCCGCGTGAAGGCCACCAAGCAGCTGACCGTGAACGCGCAGGTCGTGGCCTTCGGCTGGAGCAAGTTCGACACCATCGACCTTGGCGCCCCGGTCAACACCTCGATCCCCGAGAACTACAAGGACGGCTTCTCCTACGCAGTCGGCCTGGACTACGACGTCAGCCCGAAGTGGACGGTGCGCGGCGGCGTCCAGTACGGCGAAACGCCGACCAGCAGCGGCGATCGTGATGCCCGCGTGCCGGACAGCAACCGCTGGAACTTCTCGGCCGGTACCACCTACAACATGAGCAGCAAGATCGCGATCGACGCGGCCGCCTCGTACATTTCGTTCAAGGATGCCCCGATCAATCGCCTGACCGCCGCCTATGCCGGCACCGTGGTCCAGACCCCGGTCCTGACCAACGGTTCGCTGCAGGACGCCTATGCGATGGTCTTCTCGCTCGGCGCACGGGTGGCGTTCTAATGAGCACTGCGGCGACGATTGACGACAACGCTCCCGTGAATGGAGGTATTTTGGAAACGCCCCTCTCCTCCAATGCGGATGAAATGCCGCCGATCTCGCCGCGCCTGCTTACCGATCTGCTGGACCATGCCGTGGAAGCCCACGGCGCCTGGCCGGCGATCGACTTCATGGGCCGCAAATGGTCCTATGCCGAAGTCGGCGACCTCGCGCGGCGCGCCGCGCGGGGTCTCCAGGACCTGGGCGTCGTCAAGGGCACGCGCGTCGGCCTGTGCCTGCCGAACACGCCCTATTACGTGGTCTGCTACTTCGCGATCCTGCGCATCGGCGGGATCGTGGTGAACTTCAACCCGCTCTATACGGAGCGGGAGATGGCGCATCTGGTGAAGGATTCGGGCGCCGAAATCATCATCGCCTCCGACCTGGCGCTGTCGCTGCCGAAGATCGAGCCGCTGGTCGGCTCCACCAGCTGCGGCGGCGCGCTGAAGCGCGTGGTGGTCTGCCCGATCGCCGATGCCCTGCCCAAGATGAAGGGCCGCGCCTATCGCCTGCTGAAGCGCAAGGACATCGCGCACGAGCCGCACGACCTGCGCTTCATCCGCTTTGCCGACCTGATCGCCCGCAATGCCGATCCCGATCCGGTGGAGCGTTCGCCGATGGATCTGGCCGTGCTGCAATACACCGGCGGCACCACCGGCGTGCCCAAGGGCGCCATGCTCAGCCATGCCAATCTTGCCGCGAACTCCGCGCAGATGATCGCCCATGTCGGCCACATGCCGGAAACGCAGGAGCGCACGCTGGGCGTGCTGCCGCTGTTCCACGTCTTCGCGCTGACCACGGTGCTGAACTACTCGGTCGACACCGCCGCCGAGATGATCCTGCTGCCGCGCTTCGAGATGAAGTCGTTCCTGGCCACCGCCAAGCGTACCAAACCCACGCAGTTCTTCGGCGTGCCGACGCTCTATACCGCGCTGAACAAGCAGGAACTCCATGGCGAGTTCGATCAGGTGCGCGTCTGCATCTCCGGCGGCGCGCCGCTGCCGCTGGAAGTGCGCCAGCGCTTCGAACAGCGCACCGGCGTGCGCGTGGTGGAAGGTTACGGCCTGTCCGAAGCCTCTCCCATCATCGCCTGCAACCCGCTGGAAGGCCTGGTGAAGGACAACTCCTGCGGGCCCGCCTTCCCCGGCACCGTGCTGGAAATCCGCGATCCCGACAACACGCACAAGGTGCTCGGCACCGGCGAGCGCGGCGAGGTCTGCGCGCGCGGCCCGCAGATCATGGCCGGCTACTGGAACCGGCCGGAGGAATCGGAAAAGACCTTCATCTTCGGCGCCCTGCGCACCGGCGACATCGGCTATCTGGACGATGACGGCTATCTGTTCCTGGTCGACCGTATCAAGGACATGATCCTGTGCGGCGGCTACAACGTCTATCCGCGCGTGATCGAGGATGCGCTCTACGAGCATCCGATGGTGCACGAAGCCATCGTGATCGGCGTTCCCGATGCCTATCGCGGGCAGAGCCCCAAGGCCTTCGTCGCGCTGCATCCGGGCGATGTGCTGGACGAGGCGACGCTGATGGCGTTCCTGCGCGATCGGCTGAACAAGATCGAAATGCCCAGCGCCATCGAATTCCGTGAAACCCTGCCCAAGACGCTGGTCGGCAAGCTTTCCAAGAAGGAACTGGTCGAGGAAGAGGCCGCCAAACGCGCCGCGTCGGAATCGGCCCCGGAACAGGCATCATGAACGGCATGGGGGCAGCGTTGAACGGGGACGGGCCACAGGGTGAAAGCGGGGGCATGCCCTCAGCCGACATGCTGGGCATTCAGGAAGCCGCCACGCAACTGGGCGTGACGATGCGCACCTTGCGCTTCTATGAGGACAAGGGCCTGATCGCCCCGCACCGCGCCGGCACCACGCGCATCTATTCGAAGCGCGAGATGGGCCGGATGCAGCTGATCCTGCGCGGCAAACGGCTGGGTTTCTCGATCCGCGAGATCAAGGAATTCCTCGACCTCTACGACGTCGATCCCGAACATCAGGAACAGGTTCGCCAACTGCTGGCCCGTATCCGCGACCGTATCGAGGAACTGCGCCAGCAGCGCACCGCGATCGAGCAGACGCTGGAGGAAATGCTCTCCATCGAACGCCAGTCGCTGGCATGGCTGGACGGGTCGCCGGTGAAGCCGGTGAAGAATGCCTCCGATGAGTGAGGCTGCGGTGACCGATCTCGTCGGCCTGCTCACTGTCGAGGAGATCGACACCGGCATCTTCCGGGGCGCAGCCTCCGCCGAACAGCCGGGCCGCGTCTATGGCGGGCAGGTCGTGGCGCAGGCCCTGGCCGCCGCGGCGCGCGGGATCGAGACGGACCGGCAGGCCCATTCGCTCCACGCCTATTTCCTGCGCGCGGGCGATGCCGGGCGCCCGATCATCCATCGCGTGCTGCCCGATTTCGACGGCAACAGCTTCTCCAACCGCCGCGTCGTCGCCATGCAGGGCGGCAAGCCGATCCTGAACCTGGCCGCCTCGTTCCATCGCCCCGAAGAGGGCCTTGCCCACGCGGTGCCGATGCCGGACGTGCCCGCGCCCGAACGCTGCCCAGACTTCAAGACCGCCCTGGCCGCTGCCGGGCAGACGCTTCCCGCCTTCCTGCTGGACCGGCTGGCCGCCTTCGACATCCGCCCCTGCCCGCCACTGCCTCAGGGCGACCTGCCGCTGCGCTGCCAGTGGTTCCGCATGGCCGCGCCGATGGGTGACGATGCGGTAATGCAGCGCGTCGTGCTGGCCTATGCCAGCGACTTCGCGCTGATCTCCACCGCGCTGATGCCGCATGGCATGGGCTTCTTTTCGCCGGGCGTTTCGGGCGCCAGCCTGGACCATGCGATCTGGTTCCACCAGACCCCGCCGATCGACGACTGGCTGCTCTATGCGATGGACAGCCCCTGGTCCGGCCACGCGCGCGGCTTCGCACGCGGCGCGATCTATTCGCGCGACGGGACGCTGGTGGCGAGTGTGGCGCAGGAAGGCCTGCTGCGGGTGAAGCCGCAGGGTTGAGGCGCGGGAGGCAGATCATCCCACCGCCCGCCCCGCACCACTGCGCTTCAAAATCTCACTCGTCGCCCCCGCGAAGGCGGGGGCCCCGCTTTCTTCTTGCCACGCACGCAACGAGAAGCGGGATCCCCGCCTTCGCGGGGATGACGGAGATTTATGTGATAGCGCGTTGAGCGATCGGATCGGGAGCGAACCTAGGCCCCGATCAGTTCCCGCCCGATCAGCATCCGGCGGATCTCGTTCGTACCCGCGCCGATATCCAGCAGCTTGGCATCGCGCAGATAGCGTTCGACCGGCCAGTCCTTGGTATAGCCCGCGCCGCCCAGCGCCTGCACCGCCTCGCCCGAAACGCGGAAGGCATTCTCGCTGGCCAGCAGGATCGCGCCCGCCGCGTCGAAGCGGGTGGTCTGCCCGGCATCGCAGGCCCGCGCCACGGCATAGACATAGGCCCGCGCCGATTGCAGGGCGACGTACATGTCCGCGACTTTGGCCTGCATCAGCTGGAACGTGCCGATAGCGGTGCCGAACTGGCGCCGTTCCCGCACATAGGGGATCACGGTGTCGAGGCAGGCCTGCATGATGCCGATCTGAAGGCCGGCCAGCACCACGCGCTCGTAGTCGAGGCCGCTCATCAGCACTTTCACGCCGCCGTTCAGCGGGCCCATCACGTTCTCGGCAGGGACGAAGCAATCGTCGAACACCAGCTCACACGTGGGCGAGCCGCGCATGCCCATCTTGTCGATCTTCTGGCCGATCGAGAAACCGGGCATGTCCTTCTCGATCAGGAAGGCGGTGATGCCCTTCGATCCGGCCGCGGCATCGGTCTTGGCATAGACCACCAGCACATCGGCATAAGTGCCGTTGGTGATCCAGAACTTGGTGCCGTTCAGGCGAAACCCGCCCTCTACCGCATCCGCACGCAGCTTCATGCTGACGACGTCGGACCCCGCGCCCACTTCGGACATGGCCAGACTGCCGACGTGCTCGCCGGAGACCAGCCCCGGCAGGTACTTCGCCTTCTGCGCGTCGTTGCCCCAGCGGCGGATCTGGTTGACGCAAAGGTTCGAATGCGCGCCGTAGGACAGGCCGACCGAGGCAGAGGCGCGGCTGACTTCCTCCACCGCGATCACATGTTCCAGATAGCCGAGCCCGGTGCCGCCCCACTCTTCCTCCACCGTCAGGCCATGGAGGCCAAGCTCACCCATCGCCGGCCAGAGTTCGCGCGGGAACCAGTCCTCGGCATCGATCTTCGCGGCCAGCGGCGCGATCTGTTCGTCGGCGAAGCGGGCGACGCTTTCGCGGATCATCTCGGCGCTTTCGCCCAGTGCGAAATCGAAATCGGGGGTGGCTTTCATCGTATCTTCCCAAAATTCCACGGCGCGTCGGTGCGGCCTTTGCGCGCAAATTACCGGAGGCGCCCGACGCAAACAAATTGAAACTTTCATGGCCATTGAATAGATTTTGCCAATGATAAAGCGCGCCCACATCCGGCATTTCCTGGCCGTGGCCGATTCCGGCAGCTTCAAGCAGGCCGCGGCGCGCCTGCACGTGACCCAGCCCACCGTCTCCACCAGCATCGCCGAACTGGAACGTCTGGTCGGTTCGCCGCTGTTCGTGCGCGACCGGCGCCATGTGCGCCTGACCGAGCCGGGCGGCGCCTTCCTGCCGATCGCCCGCGACCTTGAGGCCGGCTTCCGCCGCGCCGACCAGTTCGCCAAATCCTCTCAATACCCCGAGCAACGGCAGTGGCCGGACCTGAAGCTGGGGGTGATCCCCACTGTCTCCGGCCCGATGCTGCAAGCGATCTGCGCGCAGTTGGCGGGGCATTACGGCGTGGAGCTGGTGGAGGGGGACGACCACGATCTGCGCAGCCAATTGGCCAGCGGCAAGATCCAGCTTGCCCTCACCCTGCTCGGCAAGACGGAGAGCGAGCCGGACATCGTGCCGCTGCTGGACGAACCCTATGTCGTGGTCATGGCGGGCCATCATCGCCTGGCCGGAACCGCCGAAGTCGCCGCCGGGGAACTGGCGAGCGAGATCATGATCGCCCGCCGATCGTGCGAGGCACTGCAGCGCACCAGCCGCTTCTTCACCGATGCCGGGGTCCGCCCGCGCTTTGCGCTGCGCAGCGAGAACGAGGATCGCTGCCTGCGCATGGTGGCAGCAGGACTGGGCATAACGGTGGCGCCGCGCTCGCTGGCCCCGGAAGGGACGGCGACGGCCGAAGTAAGGGATTTCGGCCTGACGCGGCGCCTGGGTTTCATCCGCGCCCCGGTCCATCTCGGCAGCGCGGACGAAGCGGAAAAGTTGGCGACGATACTGGAGACGATCGCCGCCAACCTCCCCCCTGACTGATCGTTCCGGAGCCGCCCGCCATACCCCCAGCGGAACGCAACCGATTGAATCCCTGAACCCCTGGCCTGAACCGCGTGGCCTGAACGCCTGTCGCCCCGAAACTCCGTGCCCCGAACCCCTTGCGGGGGCGCGACCCCGGCCAGGGTGTTGGGAAACCCTTTTTGGAAATTGCGCCCCCGTGCCGCCGGCACGCTTTCCAGTCGCCGCCCGGAACTCGGAAAACCGCACCATGCAGAGCGCTACCGTGTCGCGCCTTTCGACCTTTCCCAATGCGTAAGGACTTGACTTGGTGCGATCAAACGCAATGATTTTCACGCAGCGTTGCAAAAATTAGAGCGGGTACGGGCCCCATGCCGGCGTTTTCGCGTTTTCTCCGTTATTTCATGGCCGTCGGCCGGCTGGGTTCGATCCGCAAGGCGGCGGACGAATTGAACGTCTCCGCCTCGGCAATCGACCGGCAGATTTTGAATGTGGAGGCGGAACTGGGCCTGCCCCTGTTCGAACGCCTGCCCACCGGCCTGCGGCTGACGGCGGCGGGCGAGATGATGATGGCATCGGGCAGCCAGTGGCAGCAGGGCATGACCGGCCTGCGCGCGCGCATCGAAGACTTGCGCGGGCTGAAGCGCGGCCATGTCGACATCGCGGTGATCGACTCGTTGGCCCAGGGTTACGTGCCCGACATGATCCACGCGATCCAGCAGTGCTATCCGGGCATTTCGATCGGCGTGAAAGTGATCGGCAACGAACACGTGCGCCGCGCCATTGCCGAGGGAGAGGTGGACTTCGGCATCCTGTTCGAACCGCATTCCTATCGCGACCTGACCGTGCGCGCTTTCGTGGAAGTGGTGCTGGGCTTCCTGACCCCGCCCGGCCATCCGCTGGGCGATCGGCGCGAGGCGCGCTTTTCCGCCTGCGCGGGCGAGCCGCTGGTTGCGCCGGCCGAACCGCTGGCCGTGTGCCAACAGATCGCCGTGCTGGAAGGCGCAACCGGCGTCGTGCCCGAACGCAAGGTGACCAGCGACAACATCCAGATGATCACTTCTCTGGTAACGCGCGGCGTGGGGGTGGGCGTGCTCACATCGCTGGACGTCGCTACCGAAGTGCAGCGCGGCCTGCTGAACTTCACCCGCATATCCGATCCGTTGCTGCGGCCGATGACACTGGCGCTCTGCACCGCATCCGCCCGCACGCCTTCCCATGCCGCGGCGATGGCGCTGGGCGAGATCGAGAACAGCTTCGCGCAGCTCGGCTACGCAGCCTCCGTCAGCCAGCGCGATTGATACGCGCGCCCGAACCCGATAATTTCCGCACCAACTCCCTCTTCCAGGAATTCGTTACATGTCCGATCACGCTGAGCCTCAGCTCCACTTCCTCGAATATTACGAGGATTTCCTCGCCAAGGTCCGCCAGCTTTCGCGCAAGGTGCAGGAACGCGAATGGCAGCCGGACTTCGTGATCGGCATCGGCCGTGGCGGCCTGGTGCCGGCGGTCTACATCTCGCAGCAGCTTGACCTGCCGATGCTGTCGATCGACCATTCGGCCAAAGTCCCCGGCTTTGCCGACGAACTGCTGGCCAAGGTCGCGGCGATGAGCGCGCAAGGCACGCGGCTGCTGTTCGTCGACGACATCAACGATTCCGGCGGCACCATCGAATACATCCGTGGCCTGCTGGCCAGCAACGGCGGCGCGCAGGAAAACCTGCACTTCGCCGTGCTGATCAACAACAAGAGCTCCAAGGTGGAAGTGGACCTGTGGGTCGACATGATCGACCGGGCCGAGGACAAGCGCTGGTTCGTGTTCCCGTGGGAATCGGTGGGCACGCGCGACGCCATCATCGACGAAGCCCGCTCGGTTCCCGAACGGCTGGCCTGAGCGGCGAGCCGCCTACCCCACCCACCCAAACCTCCCAAATCAAAACCCGTCATCCCCGCGAAGGCGGGAATCCCGCTTTTCTTGCGGCTGGACGAGAGCGTGCAGAAGAAAGCGGGGCCCCCGCCTACGCGGGGGCGACGAGGTTGCTGGTTCAGCGTTCGGCGAAACAGCCGACGTGCCGGGTCACCCCTGCGCTGCCATGTAGGCGTCGATCCGATCGAGATGCGTCGCCACCGCCTCTGCCGGAAGGAACGACCCGGTGAAGCTGTTGCGCGCCAGCAGTGCCAAGGCTTCCCGATCCAGCCCGCGCGCCGTGGCCACGGCGCGGTAATTGTCCGCCACATAGCCGCCGAAATAGGCCGGATCGTCCGAATTGACCGTGGCCTTCAACCCATGCGCCAGCATCGCGTCGATCGGGTGATCGGCCAGATCGTCCACCACGCAAAGCTTGTGGTTGGACAGCGGGCAGACCGTCAGCGTCATTTCTTCGCGGACCAGCCGTTCGATCAGCGCCGGATCCTCCAGCGCGCGGTTGCCATGGTCGATACGATGGACGCCCAGCAGGTCGAGCGCCTGATGCACATATTCGGGCGGGCCTTCCTCGCCGGCGTGGGCGGTGATCATCAACCCCTTGGCGCGCGCGGCGGCGAAGACGCGCGCGAACTTCTCCGGCGGATGGCCTAGTTCGGAAGAATCCAGCCCCACCGCCGCGATCCGGTCCAGCCAGGGTTCCGCCTCGGCCAGCGTGGCGAAGGCGGCCTCTTCGGACAAGTGGCGCAGGAACGAGAGGATCAGGCTGCTGGTCAGGCCGTACTCCGCCTCTGCCGCCGCCATCGCGGAGAGCAGCCCCTCGATCACTTCCGAAAACGCCACGCCGCGATCGGTGTGGGTCTGCGGGTCGAACATGATTTCGGCATGGACCACGCCGTCGGCTGCGGCGCGGACGAAGTAGGCCATGGCAAGATCGTGGAAGTCCTGCCGCGTCAGCAGCACGTTGGCCCCGGCGTAGTAGATGTCCAGAAAGTCCTGAAGGTTCGAGAAATCGTAGGCCGCCCGCACTTCCTCCACCGTGGCGAAGGGGATCGCCACGCCATTGCGTTCGGCCAGCGCGAACATCAGTTCGGGCTCCAGGCTACCTTCGATATGGAGATGAAGCTCCGCCTTGGGCAGGCCGGCGATGAAGTTGTCGAGGTCGGTCATGTCTTGTCCCTGTTCCAGGCGCAGCGGCCCAGCAGATAGGTGCGCGCCACGGCGCGGTCGTCCCCCAGCACCTGCAACGCAAACAGCCGTTCGGCAAGGGTTGCGCCGCGCGTGCGCCGGGCCAGCAGCGGCGTCGCCTGCGGATCGAGCACCACGAAATCAGCCTCCTGCCCCACTTCCAGGCTGCCGACGCGGTCTTCGATATGCAGCAGCGCGGCGCTGCCCGCCGTCGCCAGCCAGAGCGCGCGGAACGGGTCCAGCCGCTCGTCCTTCATCTGTGCCGCCTGATAGGCGATCCCCTGCGTGTGCAGCAGCGAGAACGTAGTCCCCGCGCCGACATCGGTGCCCAGGCCCAGCCGCAGGTCATGGCGATCCGCCTGCCCGAAATCGAAGAAACCGGAGCCCAGAAACAGGTTGGAACTGGGGCAGACGGCGATGCCCGCACCGCTTTCATGCAGCCGCGCGCAGGACCGGTCGGACAAGTGGACGCCATGCGCGAAGACCGATCGATCGGTGACGAGGCCGAAACGGTCATAAACGTCGAGGTAGTCCGCCGCCCCGGCAAAGCGCGCCTCCACTTCGGCGCATTCGCGCAAGTTCTCGGCAAGGTGGGTGTGCATCAGCACGTCGGGGTGATCGGCCAGCAGCGCCCCGGCATCGGCCAGTTGCGCATCGGTGGAAGCCAGCGCGAAACGCGGGGTGACGGCATAGCCCAGCCGCCCGCGCCCGTGCCAACGGCAGATCAGCGCCTCGCTCTCCGCACGGCCGGACGCGAGCGTGTCCCGCAGGCCCTCCGGCCCCAGGTCCATCAGCACTTTGCCGGAGATTATCCGCATCTCCCGCGCCAGCGCCGCTTCGAACAGGGCATCGACGGACTGCGCGTGCGCGGTGGGGAAGACCAGCGCGCTGGTGGTGCCGTTCTTCAGCAGTTCGTCGAGGAAGAAGGCGGCCACCGCATCGGCATGCGCCTTGTCTACGAAGGCCTTTTCGGCCGGGAAGATGTGCCGTTCCAGCCAGTCCAGCAGCTGTTCGCCGTGCGAGGCGATGCGGTCGGTCTGCGGATAGTGGATGTGGGCATCGACGAAACCGGGCACGATCAGGCCGGGCAAGGTCTCCACCGGCACTTGCGCATGGCGCCCGGCCAGATCGGCATGGGCGCCGCGCGCGATGACGATCCCGTCCTCCACCACCAGCAGTCCGTCCTCCTCATGCCGGACGGCTTCGGGATCGGTGCGCGGGTCCCGGGAAACGGACAGGAATTCGCCGCGAAAGGCGCGGATCATGCGCCCCCCATCCAGACGAAGCGGGCGACGAACAGCAATGCCAGCACCAGCAGGAACCAGTCCTTCCGCTCCACCGTGCCGCGCACGATCTTCAGCGCGGCATGGGCGGTGATGCCGAAGGCCAGGCCATTGGCGATGGAAAACGTGAACGGGATCATCGCCACGGTCAGGAACGCGGGGATCGCCGCCAGCGGGTCTTCCCACTTCACCTCGGTCAGCGGCAGCAGCATCAGCCCGCCGACGATGATCAGCGCCGGAGCGGTCGCCGCCAGCGGGATCAGCTGCGCATAAGGGGCGACGAACATGGTCGCCAGAAACAGCAGCCCGGTGACCACGGCGGTAAGCCCGGTGCGCCCGCCCGCCTGCACGCCCGCCGCGCTTTCGACATAGCTGGTGACGGTGCTGGTGCCCGCCATCGAACCGACGATGGTGGCGGTGGCATCGGTGATGAGGATGCGGTTCAGGCGCGGAATGCGCCCTGCGCTGTCCATCAACCCCGCCCGTTTGGTCACGGCGACGAGGGTGCCGATATTGTCGAACAGATCGACGAACAGGAACACGAACAGGATTTCCAGCAGGCCCAGCCCGTGGCTGCCGGAAAGCCCGAACACGCCGGCAAGGTCCAGCTTGAAGGCAGTGCCGGTCAGCGCTTCCAGCGAATAGGGCTCCGGCGTCATCGTCACCATGCCGAACAGCCACGCGACTGCGGTGGTGGCCAGGATGCCGATCAGCATCGCCCCGCGCACGTTCCACACGCTGAGCGCGCCGATCAGCACCAGCCCGAACAGCGCCAGCGCCGCGCCGGGGGCCTTCAGGTCCCCCAGCGCCACGAAGGTCGCCGGATTGGCGACGATGATCCCGGCATCCTTGAAGCCGATGAAGCCGATGAACAGGCCGATGCCGCCCGCAACCGCCGCGAACAGGTATTGCGGGATCGAGGCGACGATCAGTTGCCGCACCCCGGTCACGGTCAGGAACAGGAACGCCACGCCCGAAACGAACACGCAGCCCAGCGCCACCGGCCAGGGCACGCCCATCTGCTGAACCACGGTAAAACTGAAGTAGGCATTGAGCCCCATGCCCGGCGCCAGTGCCAACGGCGTGTTGGCGACGAAACCCATCATGATCGAAGCGAAGGCGGCGGCAAAGCACGTGGCCGCCGCGACCGAGGCCACCGGCATTCCCGCCGTCCCCAGGATCGCCGGATTGACCAGCACGATATAGGCCATGGTCAGGAACGTGGTGACGCCCGCCAGCACTTCGGTGCGCGCATCGGTGCCACGTGCGCTCAAGGTGAACCAGCGCTCCAGCCTGCCGCGGGGCGGTGGCTCCATGCTGCTTGTCGATTCCGTCACGCTTCTGCCCCTTGTTGCGGCCCGGCGGTGTTTCCGGGTGGTATTGTCGCGCCCATCACGCCCTGTCCCTTCAGCCACAGCGTCTCCGCATGGCACGCCAGTTCCTCAACGGTGCGAGCCGCCTATCCGGCCCCGGCTCCGACTCTGCCGGCGATCCTGCCGATGGGTGGCAAGCCAGGCAAGCCGGACGCGAAGGGGAAATCGGATGAACGCGACACATGGGCCCTGCTCTGCCCCGAACGGATCGTTGCAAAATAGCGCGCTATTGCTGCACCACGAACAGATCGCGCGAAAGCGTGCTGCCGCTGGGGCCGACATCCACCGCCACGGCATCGCGCAGCACGATCTTCAGCCGCGCCGCCTGATCGGGATCGATCGCCAGCGTGTAGCGGCCGGGGCGCACCTGTTCGAACAGATAGAACCCGTCCGCCTCCGTCCGCGCGCTGGAGGCGACTTTGCCCGCGGCATCGATCAGCCGCAGCTGCAACCCGGAAACCCCGCGCGAACGGGCCTTTCCACCGGAACGGGCGGCCGCTTCGAAATAGGCCGTCCCCTCGATCTCGCTCATCGCCACCACCGCGAAATCTGCCCGGTGGATGCGGCCGGGGCGTGGCACCACTTCGATGCCGCGCGTCACCGGGGCCAGCGCGATATCGGGCAGCGACGTGGGATCGACCTGCACGCTGACGCGCGTTCCGGCAGGCAGGCCGGTAAGCAACACCACGCCCTGCCCGTCGGTCTCCCCCGTGCCGATGCCGGAACCGAAGGCGACTTCGGGCAGGACCTTGTCGCCGGTGTCGTACTGGCCGTCGCCATTGCGGTCCTCATAGGCGCGCAAGGCCACCGCGCCGGACAATGCCTGCCCCGGCGGCGCGACATAGACGCGGTCGGTCAGCGGGTCGCGCCCGAAGCCGAAGCCCAGCCGCAGCGCCACCGAATGAACCTTGTTGCGCAGGCCATAAGTACCGTCGAACGCCAGTGTAAAGCGGCGGAACCGACGCTCCGCGGACAGGCCCAACTGGGTATCGCGGCGATGGAACGTCTGCGCTGCCGAGGCGCGCACCAGCGTGCGATCGTCCAGAGAGCGGTCCACTTCCAGCGACACCGCCTCAAGCCGGGGATCGGGCACCAGGGTATAGCTGGCGGCGGCGCGGACTTGCGTGCGTGAACCATTCAGCGTGGAGAGGTCGAACGTGCCGATCACCTGGTTGACGATGCCGCCGCCCGCGACGTTCGCAGGCTCGTACCGCGAATATTCCAGCGTGTTCGAGGCCAGCACCCCCGCCACCCGCGCCGATCCGCGCAGCGATGCCGTGGTCTGCACTTCGCCCGAGGCATATTCGATCCGCCGCGCCCGCGCATAGAGCGGGATCGACAGGCCGCCCTCGCCCCACGGACGCAGCGTGGCATTGGCATCCAGTTCGGTCACCCGGCGCAGCGGCTGCCCATCGAACACGCGCACTTCGTCCAGGAAATCGCCGCGATATTCGGCATGGGTCAGCGTGAAGGACGCGCCCAGCAACCGCCCGCCCAGCCCCGCCTCGATCGCGCGCCCGGTCTTGCCGGTTCCGTCCAGCGGCGTCGCCCCGTCTTGCATCGCGAAGTCCAGCTTGGCGGCCAGCCCGCCCAGCCCCGTGCGCAGCCCGGTACTGGCCAGCCAGCGGTCGCCGAAGTCGCTGTCGAACCAGCCGCCGCTCACCACCGCCGTCACGCCCGCCGTCACGCCATAGGCAAGCTGCGCACTCGCCCGCCAGCGGCCGTAATCGAGCCCCGGAATGAAGCGCGGCGCGGTGACGCCTAGCAGGTTCTCGTCCTTCTGCACCGCGCCAAGGGTGTAGACGACCTGCCCTTTCGACAGCCGCCCATCCCCCACCGAAATCCGTCGCACTTCCTCGCTACGCTGGCCCTGCGGCCCGTAGAAGACCAGGCGGAACAGGTTCAGCCCGTAATCGACCGGCACCTGCAGGAACTGGTACTGCCCGTTGATCGCCAGCCGCGTCGATCCCACCAGCACGCCGTTGCGGTAAAGCTCCACCTCATAGCCATCGGGAAGCTGGCCGCGCAGGTCGATCCTGTCGAACACCGAAGCCGCTTCCACCGGGGCATTGGTCACCGTGCCGCCGCGCCCCGCCACGCCGCGCAGGCCGATGGGGAGCGAGGTGGTCGCCACATCGCCCATCGCGAACACAGTCGCATGAAGCGGCCCCAGCAGATCGGCATCGGGATCGATACGGCCCAGTTCGATATGCGCCGCCGTCAGCCCATCGCGCGTGGAATGGGTGAGGAAGACCTGCGCGCTCATCCAGGCAAGGTCGCCCGCCAGCCGCAGGTCGGTCTCCACCCGCTCGCCCAGCGTCGTGTCGGAAACCGCGCGCGCCTCCACATCGACCATCGGCACCGAGATCGGCAGCCACGGCGTATCCTGACGCGGGAACCGCCGTTCGGCATTGGCGGCGGAGGCCTGCTCGTTGCCCAGCCGCTCGCGCTCCGCCTCGCGCGCAAGGCGCTGTTCGACGGGGAACGGTTCCAGCGTCCTGATGGTGATCGACTGGTCGCGCAGGTTCGGCGTGATCGCCAGCGGCAGCAGATCGCCGATGCGCTCGGCGCGGACATAAAGCTCGCCGTCGAACGCCACGGCATCGCCTTTCGCCAGCGCCACGGCCTTGCCGCCCGCCTCCGCCGTGCCTTCGCGCAAGTTGACCGTCAGGCGCCGATTTTCGGAGAGGAACCAGCCGCTGGCGTAATGGCCCTCATCCCCCACGGAGATCGCCAGATCGAGCGTCCGCGCCAGCGCCCCCAGCGGCAGGTAGAGCCCGCCGCGCGTGCCATAGGCGATCACGGTATCCTCGCCCCCGGCGGTGCCGGTGGCCGCGGCGACCTTCACTGCCAGGATCACCTCGTCATCGTAAGTGATGACGGGGGTGACATTGGCGGGAAAAGTCTGCGTGGCATTGGCCGGAGTGAGATTGGCCGTGCTGGCAGGTACCATCTCCTTGCCGGTTTGCGGACCGGCGAGGCCGAAGCTGGGCGCCGGCAGCGCGCGCGAAGCCGCAAGGGCTGGCTGCGGGGGATCGGGCGGAGCCGTGTCCACCGCCGGATGCTGCGTAACCGCGAGCAGCAATGCCGGGCGCTGCTCGGCGATCGGCGGCGTTGCAGGGGGGATCGCGGCGATCAACGGGGCCGGTGTTGGCAAGTCCAGCTGCGGAGCCGCCGCCGAGAGAACCGGCACCTCGGACACTGCGGGCAGCACCAGCGCGATCGGCGCAGGCGACCGATCGCGCGCCGCCGTTGGCAGACGGTCGGCGGTTCCTCCCGGAATGAACGCAGGTTCGCCCATCGCAAGCCGGGAATGCGCCATCGTTGCCCCGGCATCGGTTGCAGGCGCCGGCGGCAAAGCCCACCGCGAAGGCTCCGCGCGAAGTTCGGCGGCAGCGAGGGCAACGGGCGCTGCCGAAGCCTGCAGGGCCGCGCGGATCGGCAATGCTCGCAGCGGCGGCGCGATGGCCGGTTCAGCGGTCAGTCCCGGCAGCGGAAGCTGGGCGAAACGGGGCCGGGGAACGGATCGTTGGGCCAGCGCATGATGCGGCGCGGGCGGCGCCTCCTCTCCGACCGGCGAAGCGGTGGGCGCGGCGCGATCGCCGCGCGCCAGCAGCGAGGCACCGGCCAGAAACGGCACCAGCCCGGCCGCCTTCGGAAAGCCGATCCGCCTTTCGTCCCGGCCGTCCCGGCCCCGGCTCACGGCACGGTGATATCCCGGCTGGCCAGCACTTTGCCGGGCTCCACATCGTCATCGGTATAGGTGACGGTCAACTTCGCGCCGCTGGCCGTAAGGCGCGGATCGGCGGCGGGGTCCAGCGGCACGGTCACTTGCCGCGCGTCGATCTCGGTATAGACGCCCAGCCCCCTCAGCACTGCCAGCGGCGCCTTCGCGCCCGGCGCGGTGACGGCGATGTCGCCGAAGGCGGAGCGGGTGCCGGACCGGGTTATGGTCAGTTGCAGCCCCTTGCCCCCACCCGGCAGCGGCACCAGATGCGCGTTCTCGATCCCCGCCGTCAGCGTGGTCTGGCCGACGCGGACGATCACCGGGATCGAGATGCCGAAACGCGGAACGATGCGCACGCCGATGGAATTGGGCTTCTGCGCGCCTGCCGCCTGCTCGATCGAGTAGGAGGCATCCTCCGGCGGCACGGCCACGGCGGAGAAGTGCGCGCGGTATTCGCCCGGCGGGGTATCGGGCGCGACGCGGGCCATGATGCGGATCGTCTGCGCCTCGCTGCCGCCCAGTTCCACGCGGCGCGGCGACCAGCGCAGCATCGCGGCGGCGCCGTGGACTTTCGCACGATCGGCAGGATCGACGGTTTCGATATCGAGCAGGCGACCGTCGCCGGTCATCATCTTGTCGGCAATGGTGATGTCGTACGCGCCGCGCTCGATACTGCGGTTGTAGAGCCCGACCGAGGCGATGCGCGCGCGATCGTCGATCACCACGCGCTTGGGGTAGAGGTTGATATCGCCCATGCCGCCCACGGCGCCTTCGGGCACGGGTGCTGCGGCTTGTGGCGGCGGGGCCTTGAGCGGATCGTCCTGTGCGATGGCGGCAGTCGCAACGCAAAGAGTCGCCAACCCGCCGGCACGCAGCAGACGCGCGCCGTTCCCCAGTACCGATGCGACGCGCAAAACTGCGACCCCCGAATGCCCCTAGTAATTCCACCCATGCAACTGCCTAGAATCAGGCGCAATCATACTTAAGTATTTATGCGTTTGTTTGGAAAATGCGCATGCGCATTTTCGGGTGGGGCAGAGGGCCGGTGCCGCATATGCATTAAAGATAGTAGACCGTCAGCGTGAACGTGCCCGAATAATTGCCCGGCGCCTGATTGGCCGAGACGTTCAGCGTGCCGCCGACATTCAGCGTATCCTGCCCGGATGCCCCCAGCACGCCGATGCCGAAAATCCCCGCGTCCGAAGTGAAGTCGCTCACCTGCATCGTCGCCGCGCCGGAGGAGATCGTGGTCGTGCCCGGCAAGGACACGATGTAGAGGCGGTTCGCCGATCCGTTCAGCTGGAACATCGCCTGCCCGCGCCCGCCATTCCCTTGCGGCAGGGACAGGGCGTTCGCCATGCCGCCGGTGCCGCTGACGGTGCCGGTGGTGCTGACGGTCTCGGTCCCGGCCGTAGTCGGCCGCGTGAAGCTGCCGAAGCGCAGATAGGCCAGCGGCACGATCTGCGCGGGCGCCACCACTTCGGCGGTGGCGGAACCTTTCGCCCCGGCCGCCAGCGCCGCCCCCGGCAGCAGCGCCAAAAGCGCTGCCCCGAGAAGAGCAAGACTGGCCCGGTACTGTCTCCTGCGGGTCATCCCGATCCCTTGCGGCGGCTGACGAAAAGGTATGTCGGCCCCGAGCCCCCCTCGGGGCCGACACGGACGGACCTTCGGATGGCGCCCCCCAGCGCCCCCGGAGGGCCCACCCCCCAAGCTGATCGCTCTCAGTTGTAGGTGACGGTGGCGTCGTAGCTGCCGGTATAGCTGCCGGCGGCCTGGTTCGCGGCCACGGTCAGCGTTCCGCCCACGGTGAAGCTGGCCGCGCCCGAGCTGCTGAGCGAGCCGGTGGTGGACGAGGCGGCCGTGGTGAAGCTCATCGAATTCGAACCGCTGGTAACGGTGCTGCCGGTGGTGGCGATGGTGAAGGCGCGGCTGGCATCGCCGCCCACCGTGAAGGCATCCGCCGTGTTGGTCGAACCGGCGACCAGTACGACGCCGCCGGTCTTCGAACCGACGCCGGCCGAATTCACTGCCACGGTGCCGCCGGTGCCGGCGGTGAACGAACCGAAGGCCAGCGCGGCGCCCGACGTGTGCGTCAGCGTGATCGGCGCGATGACGGTGGCGGTGGCGGTGCCCTGCGCGGTGGCGGCAAGCGCCGAACCGGCGAAGAGCGGCGAAGCGGCGGCAACCGCCAGTGCGGAAACAAGTGCAAGCTTCTTCATGAAAAGTACCTCCTGAATAGTCCGGACGTCCCGACCGACCGAACTGCCACGAGGCGACCCCGTCTCGTGTTGACTAGGGGGTTATGCGGAGGCTTCTTACCGAAAAATAATCAATACTGGAATTTCATACTAAAGTACCGCCCATTTCATTCCCTTGTATGAGTAAACGGGCTGAAAATCCCACCGAATCAACCGTAAACGACTATGACGGGAACTTGCGCACGATAGTGCGATGCTTCGGTGCCGGGCGGAATGCGCAATTCGCCGCCGATTTCGAAACCATCCCCACCGGCATGATTCAGCACCCCCTGCGCACCGGCCTGCGGGCGGCTGTCGGTACGCACGGTCAGACCGGTGACGGGCAGAGCGGCCATCGCCTCTCCCTCCGCCGAATGGGCCTGCACCGATTCCGGCACGACCACGCGATAGGCGCGGCCCGGTTCGCCCTCCACCCGCAGGCGGGCGGCATGGGGGCCGGCGCAATTGGCATTGCCGACAATGCAGGCCGGATGCGCCGCCCCGGCGTAGCGCGCGGCGGGATCGCCCGGCGCGATCACCAGAGTGCCACCCTGCGCCCCGACATCGCCCACCGATCCGAAATCGAGATCGGACAATGACCGCACCGACAGCGGCTGCACCACCGTTGCGCTGGCCACGCCTGTGGCATGACCGGCCGCAGCGCCCACGCCGAGCCCGTCGGCCGCCAGCGCGGGCGCCGCCCCGGTGACAACACCGATCGCCGCGAAACCGGCAGCAACGGGACGGACGGGTGATTGGGACACTGGCATGCACTCGCTGCGGGGCGCACGGGCGCCGGTTCCGGTTCGTCCGGCCCGCCCCTTGACCGGGCACGGAGACGCACCCGCCTCCGCCGCAAGGAAACGGGCGGAGAGGCATAGGGGTTCCGCACCGGCCGAATGCCGGGCCATCCCCTTCATTCTAGGAAGAAATCGGCAAGGCCGGTGCTTACGCGCCGCTAAGCAGATACCCGTGCCAGATCGGGCCGGTGCGAGATCAGTCCCCGCTGACCACGGTGGCGTCGATCGGCAGCGGCATCGCCAGCGTGCCACCGCCATAGCGGCGCGTCAGGTCCATCCGCGCGCCGACGCGGAAGCTGCGCGAACAAACCCGCTGCGCGCAGCTTTCGAACGTCACCCGCACCACTTGCCCGGGCGTGACGGTGCCATAGCCGGGAAGGTCGGTTTCGAAGGCGGAAAGCTTGCCCGAAACCCCGCCACTGGTGACGATGCCCGGCGCCGAGAGGACGACCTCCACGGTAATGTCCAGCGGCCGCCTGCTCTCGTTCCCGCGATCGTAGGCCACGGTGAACTGCGCCGGCCGCGTGCTGTTTCCGGGGGCGGAGAGCACGCCGCTGTCGGTCACCATGCCGCTGGCCGATATGCGGCGGCTGCCATTGTCCACCACCACCATCTTGCCGAAATCGAGCCGGACGTCGGCGGTGACGGTCGTGCGTGCCGGATCGGCGGCGGCGGGCACCGCAAGGAAGGCAAGCGCCAGCGGCGCCCAGCGGCGCACGCGCAAGTTCCCCGTCCGACTGACTGACCCGTAGCTGAGCATCCCGCGCCCAGACTATACGGCACGCGATGTGCAGGCCAGTGCCCGTACACGCGCGAATCCCGTTTTGGGATCAGCCGGATCAGGCCTCCCGCACCCATTCGCGGCGCAGCGCCGGCCCGGCCAGCGCCATCAGCAGCGCCGCCAGCAGGTAGAGCGCCAGGCCGATCAACATCGAATAGCGCAGCGCCTCTGCCCCCCACACCGGGGTCAGCGCCTTGGACAGCGCGCCCAGCGCATAGATGCCGCCGCCCAGCCCGATCAGGTTGTTGATCAGCAGGAACAGCGCCGATGCGGTCGCCCGCGCCGGCGGTTCGACAAGGTGCTGCACCGCGCTGGTCACCGGCCCCAGCCAGACATAGGCCAAGGCCTGCGGCAGCAGGAACAGCAGGAAGGCGGTGGGCACGCTGTGCGTCCAGATCCCGCCCGCATAGAGCGGCACCGCCAGCACATAGGCCATGGCCGGCACCCAGCCGTAAAACGCACGGTCGGCCGATCCCAGCCGGTCCGCCAGCCGCCCGCCGCCCAGCACGCCCACGGTGCCACCCAGCAGCAGCACCGCGCCCAGGAACCAAGAAGTCTGCACCAGATCGAGGCCGAAGCTGCGCTGCAGCAGGCTGGGCATCCAGAACATCACGCCATAGCCCAGCATCGAACTGGACGCGGCGCCGAACGAGAGCAGCCAGAACGCCTTCTTGCGCAACAGCGTGGCAGCCACATCGGCAAAACGCACGGTCGGCCCGCTTTGCACGGCAACCCGTGGCCGGTCCCGCACCACCATGCGGAACGGCACCGCCGCCAGCAGCCCGGCCAGCCCGACGACCACGAAAGCCGCGCGCCAGTCCACCCGCGCGGCAACATAGCCGCCTGCCAGCACGCCCGCCGCCGCGCCGATGGGAATGCCCAGCGAATAGATGGAAAGCGCGAAGGCCCGCTTCTCGCTGGGGAAATGATCGCCGATCACCGCGTAGGACGGGGCGACGCCGCCCGCCTCCCCCACGCCGACGCCCAGCCGGGCGACGAACAAGTGCCAGAACCCCTGCGCCGCGCCGCACAGCGCGGTGAACAGGCTCCACACCAGCAGCGATCCGGTGATTACCCAGGACCGGCTGGTGCGATCCGCCAGCCACGCCAGCGGCACGCCCAAGGTGGAATAGAGGATCGCGAAGGCCAGCCCGCCCAGCATCCCCATCTGCGCATCGTCCAGCCCCAGGTCCTTCTGGATCGGCGCCGCCAGGATCGCCAGAATCTGCCGGTCCACGAAGTTGAAGATGTAGACCAGCAGCAGCATCGCCAGCACCAGTTTCGGCGAGGCATCGCGGCGGGCGGGCTTTTGCAGCCCCAGCGTATCCGTTCCGGCGGCGCTCATGTCAGTCCAGATGTTCCTTGCAGAAGGAGAGGATCGCCGCGAGCGCGGGCACCTCGTCCAGAATCGGGGCATGGCCGACGCGCGGCACATCGACGTGGCTGTACGGCCCCGAATGGCGTGCGGCCATCTCCCGCGCGGTATCGATGCTCAGCAGGTCGGACAAGGCGCCGCGCACCACCAGCACCGGTGCGGCGTCCAGCGCATCCCACAAGGGCCAGAGATCGGGCGGCACCGTGTCCGGCTCGTCCCCCGCCATGCCCTGGGCGATGGCGGGATCGTAATCGAAGGAGACGGTGCCGTCCGCATTCTCGCGGCAGGTGCGGCGGGCGAAGGCCAGCCACTCCGCCGTGCCATAATCCGGAAAGGCCACGGCGTTGACCGCACGGCAGCGGGCCGCCGCCGCCGTCCACGAAGCCATCGGCCCCGACGGCCCGACATAGCTCTGGATACGGGCCAGCCCGGCGGGATCAAGCACCGGGCCGATGTCGTTGAACACGAAGCCGGTGGCCAGCCCGGGCCGCACCGCGTTCATCACCATCGCCATCAGCCCGCCCATCGACGTGCCGACCAGGCAGGCCCGTTCGATACCCAGACCATCCAGCAGCGCGAACATGTCCTGCGCATAGACATCGGGCCGGTAATTGGCCGGATCGGGATCCCACTGCGAAAGGCCGCGCCCGCGCTGGTCCGGCACGATCAGCCGGTAAGTGCCGGAAAGGTGCGCCGCAAGCGGCTCGAAATCGGCACTGTTGCGTGTAAGCCCGTGCATCATCAGCAGCACGGGCGCGGGCCCCTCCCCCGCAACGTCACGCGTGAAATCGCGCGCCGGATAATCGCGGGCGACAAGGTCCAGCCGCCCGCAGGCGCTGCGATAGCGGTGGAGGCTATAGTCCATCCTGATGGAATCCCCTTGAACCGTTTGCGCGTCAAAAGACTTCAGGGTGGTTCCACATTCAGTTCAGGCGGAGCCGAGAAGCGTGATTTTCGAGCACCGGAGCGCAGCGGACTTAAAGTCCGTGAGCACCGGAGCGCAGAAAATCGCGCTTCGCAGGCCCGCATGGGCTGAATGTAGATCCGCCCTTAGAACTTCACGGTGCCGGTCACGAAAACCTGACGCGGATTGCCGTAGAACCCGGTCAGCGTGCCCTGCGTGCCCAGTGTCGGGATCGGATTGCCGTTGGCATCGGGGATCACCGCGCCGGTCACCGCATCCTGCCGGATATAGCTGTAGCCGGAGGTGATGTACTCCTTGTCCAGGATGTTCTTGCCATAGACGCCCAGCGTCCAGCGTCCGCCCGGCGCCGAATAGACCAGATTGGCATCCCACAGCGCATAGCCCTTCTGGTCCAGATAGGGGTTCGGGTATTCGAACTGGTGGACCTTGGACCGGTAGGACACCGTGGTGCCGAACATCAGGTCGCCCTCACCCACCGGCAGATCATAGCTCAGCGTGCCGCTGGCGGTCCACTTGGGCGTATTCTGGATATGGCGGTAATCGGCCACGTCCACCGTCTTGCCGGCGATGAACGTCTCGTACTTCAGGAACTTGGCATCGATATAACCCATCGAGGCGGACAGGCTCAGCTTGTCGCCCGAGGTTGCCAGATCGCGGCCCAGCTGCGCGGTGGTTTCCAGTTCCAGGCCCTGCAGGCGCGCCTTGCCGGCGTTGGAGACGACGCCGCAGAACGTGGGCACGCCGCTGACGGTGCAGGCGACGGAGCCGGGGATCTGGATATCCTTGTAATCCATCCGGAACGCCGCTGCCGCCACATAGAGCGCACCGTTGAACAGGTTGCCCTTGTAGCCGATTTCGTAGCTGTTCACCGTCTCCGGCTTGAAGCTCAGGTAATCGGCCACTTCGGCGTCGCTGGGAATGCCGCTGGGATTGGTGGTGGGCGCATTCTTGCCGACGCCGCGCGGGTCGAAGCCGCCGCCCTTGAAGCCCTGGCTATAGCTTGCGTAGATGTTGTGATCGCGGTTCGGCTTGAACGAGAGCGAGGCACGCGGGGTGAACTTCTTGTAGACCGCGCTGCCGCTGAAATTGGTATCGGTGGAGAACAGGATCCCGGGATTGCCGAAGCGCTCGCCGCCGCCACGGAAATAGGTCTGCTTGATGATGTCCGCCTCACGCTTGTCCCAGGTGTAGCGGCCGCCGACCGAGAGGCTGAGCTGGTCGGTGAAGTTGTAGGTCATATCGCCGAAGACCGCCCAGGTCTTGGTGTCCACATCGGCCTCGGTATGGCCGGTCAGCATCGGCAGCAGCGCCGGCAGCGTGGTGTAGGTGCGCGAATCGAAGTAAGTGTCCGCGCTGGCGTTCAGCCAGTAGAAGCCGACCATCGCCTGCAGCGGCCCCTTGTCGTAGGCCAGCTGGAATTCCTGGCTCAGCTGCTCGTTGTCATAGAACGCGGGCACGTCCAGATCGACGGTAGGGCTGGCGTCGAAGTCGATCGGCGTGGCCGAATGGTCCTTGCGCCAGGCGCTGATCGACTTGAACATCAGGGCATCGGTCAGATCGACCTTGATGTTCATGGCCAGGCCCCATGCCTCGATATCCTGCTTCGGATCGTCGATGGCGCCGGCGCTGTCGAACACGTCCGGCAGGATCTCGCTGCCCGGCGCGGAACCGGCGATCAGGCGGTGGCCGCCGCGCGGGTTGCTGCGATCGCGCGTATAGTCGCCGGTGATGCGGACCAGCACCGGTTGCCCGCTGCCGCCCATCTCCAAGGTGCCGCGCGCGGCCCAGATGTCCTTGTCGTAATTGTCCTTGCCGGTGGTGATGTTCTCGCCAAAGCCATCACGGGTCAGCCGCGCCACCGATCCGCCGACGCGGACGATGTCGTTGATCGGCGCCGATGCGGTGATCACGCCGTCAAGCTGGTTGTAGGTGCCGTAGGTGGCGCGCGCCTTGAAGGCGAACTCGTCCGGCAGCGACTTGGTCACGTACTTCACCGCGCCGCCGATGGTGTTGCGCCCGTAAAGCGTGCCCTGCGGACCGCGCAGCACTTCGATGCGCTCCACATCGTAGATATCGAGCACGGCGGCCTGGGGACGGTTGAGATAGACGTCGTCGAGATAGATGCCGACGCCCTGCTCGAAGCCCGAAACCGGGTCCTGCTGGCCAACGCCGCGAATGAACGCGGACAGGGTGGAGTTGGTGCCTCTCGACGGCTCCAATGTCACGTTAGGTACCGTCTGGGCCAGATCGGTGATGTCCGCCGCGCCGGAGCGTTCCAGCTGCGCGCCGCTGAAGCTGGTGACGGCGATCGGCACGTCCACCAGACGCTCTTCACGACGGCGGGCAGTGACGATGATCTCACCCTCCCCCACATTGGCCGGCGCCGTCGCATCCGCTGCGGGTGCCGCTTCCTGCGCCAGCGCGGGCACGGCCGCCATGCCTGCCAGAACCGTCGTCAAAGTGAGGAAATTCTTCGTCGCACGGCCGCGCACGCCGCCCCTCTGCGCCTTTTGCATCGCTCGTCGCTCCCAATGAATCTTATCGTTGAAGGCAGTCATATTGATACTTGAACCAAGTTTCAACATTGAACATTTGCCATGGATCACATCAAGGTTTAGCTGTGTCCCCGTGACCACAGACGCCCCCTCGCCGCCGGTCGAAACCGATCCCGCAGATCGGCTGACTTCGGCCAAGACCCCGCGCACCGAACGCGGCCGGCGAACGCTGCGCAAGTTGCTGGACGCGGCGGCGGTGGAATTTGGCGAGCGCGGATTTCACGAAGCCTCGATCACCGGCATCACCCAGCGCGCGGGCACGGCGCTGGGCAGTTTCTACACATACTTCGATTCGAAGGACGAGATCTTCCGCGCGCTGGTGGACGACCTTTCCGGCAAAGTGCGCGAAGCCGCGCGCGATGCGCTGCGCGAACCGCTGCCCGCGCTGGAGACCGAGCAGGCGGCGCTAACCGCGTTCCTGCAGTTCGCCCGCGATCACAAGGAAATCTACCGCATCATAGACGAGTGCGAATTCGTCGATCCCGCCAGCTTCCGCATCCACTACGAATCGACCGCAAGGCGCATCACCGAACGTCTGGGCGAAGGCGTCCGCAAGGGCGAACTCCGCGCCGGACTGGGAGAGGCACATGCCTGGGCGATCATGGGCATGAACGTGTTCCTGGGCCTGCGCTACGCCGTGTGGTCTGACGACCTGCAGCCGGAAGATGTTGCCGATCTCGCCAATTCGATCCTGCGCGAAGGCATTGCGGCACCAAAAGGCAGCTAACGGACTAACGCACCACGTTAACGATTCACCGGTAAAACGGTCCTGATTTGAGACGCGATTAGTTAACGCTCTGGCAAGTTTTGCGAGATCGCGCGATAAGCGTCCTCGTGGAAAACAACGCCGATCTTCGCAAGCGCGCCCCGATGGGGGCCAGGCTCCTCCTCGCTTCGGCAGCGCCCGCTCTTGCGGTGATCGCGGGCGTACTGGTCATGGCCACGCAGCCTTCCACCCCGGCCAGCGCAGCGGCGACGTTCCACGCCGCCGTCCCTGCCCCCTCCCTCGCCCCCGCCCCCGCCAAGGCTCCTGTTGCCCCGGCGGCCGACAGCGCTTTCGTCATCAAGCGCATCCTGCCGATCGAAGGCGCGATCAAGTACGGCGAATGGCACTGGGACGAAACCGGCGCGCCCGCCGGCCCGATCGTCATCACTGTGGACCTCGACGCGCGCGTGCTCTCGGTATTCCGCGACGGGTATGAAATCGGCGCGACGGCCGTGCTGCTCGGCACGGAAGACACCCCTACCCCGCTCGGCGTTTTCCCGATCACCGAGAAGGACAAGGATCACGTCTCCAATATCTACACCGGCGCACCGATGCCCTACATGCAGCGCCTGACCAACGACGGCATCACGCTGCACGGGTCGGAAGTTGCCAAGGGCTATGCCAGCCACGGCTGCGTCGGCATGCCGGACGACTTCGCCGCCAAGCTGTTCGCGGTGACCAAGCTGGGCGACAAGGTCTACATCACCCGCGGCAAGCAGGCCGCGATGGGCGACGATCTGGTCGGGGCGTGATCGCGGCGAACTAGGGATTCCGAGCCGAACAACGGCTGGCACGTCCATACCCGAAACACCCCAACACTCCGTCGCCCCCGCGAAGGCGGGGGCCCCGCTTTCTTCTGCAATCTCTCGCAAGCCGCAAGATAAGTGGGATCCCCGCCTTCGCGGGGATGGCGCGATTTGGTAGCGAAACTCCGGAATGGCGCAGCGGTCCTTGGCTGACGAAGAACCGCCACCCTGCCCCTCAACTCTTGATCTTCTTCGCCGCGCGCACCGGCGCCTTGGCGAAACTCCACCCGCCGGCATTGGGTCGCACGACCAGTTCGCCGATCGATGCCGGCTTGCCCTCGCACAATGTGTCGAACAGGCGCGCGATCGCGCTGCCACGCGCCTCCTCGCCCCCCAGTTCGGCCACGCAGCGCGCCAGGACCCGCAACGCCACCGCCCGCGGTGCCTGGGGGCGATAACGCAGCCCCATCGGCTCCTTCTTCACGCAGGAGCGCCACTCCAACGCCGCCATCCATTCCAGCGCAGCATCGGCATCTGCCAGATTCTCGGCGCTGCGGGCAATCGCTGCCACATCCAGCCACTCCGCACCGACCAGTGCCTTGCGGATACGCACGCGATCGAAACGGTCGTTCGCGTTGCTGGGGTCCTGCGCCGCCTCCATGCCCGCCGCCGCGACCAGTTCGCCCAATTCGGAGCGACGCCAATCCAGCACCGGCCGCAGCAAGGGGATCGCCGTTTCGGGCACACGGCCACGCCCGCGCGTTCCGGCGAGCCCCGCGACGCCGCTGCCCCGGTTCAGCCGCATCAGCAGCGTTTCGGCCTGATCGTCAGCATGATGCGCCGTGGCCAGCCCGGAAAGACCGCGCTCCGCGATCCACTCCGCCATCGCCGCATAACGCGCCGTGCGCGCCTCCGCCTGGACGTTGCCGGTAGCAACGGTGACGCAAAGCGTCGCATGGGGAATGCCCAACCGTTCGCACAGCAACGCCACATCGGCCGCCTCCGCGGCGCTTTCGGGGCGCAGTCCATGGTCGACGGTGGCCGCTTCCACGCGGCCAGGCAGCGCCGCCACTGCAAGCAGAAGCAGCGCCGTACTGTCCGGCCCACCCGACACCGCCACGCCCAATCGCGCGGTTTCGTCGGTCCGTTCCGGCCAGATCGCCTCGATCCCGGCACGAAAGCGTTCAACCGCTTCCGGCGCCGGAATCAGGCCATGGTCAGGCGCAGGTGAGCCCATTGCGCGTGGAATCGTAAACGCCCTTCAGGCGCCCCGCCGCCTCTGCGGCGTAAGTGTCGCTGAATTCGGCCAGCGCGATGCAGGCACGCTTGGTGTCCTTCATCTGCTTCATCGAGATCGCCAGATACAGCAGGCTGTCCGGCGCACGATCGCCGCGCTTGTCGGCCTGATAGTTCTGGACGAACCACTTGGCCGCTTCCAAAGGCTTGCCATCGTCAAGATAGGCGCGGCCCAGCAGGTTCCGGCCCCAGCTGACGCGCGCGTGCTTGGGATACTTTTCGAGGTAGAGCTTCAGCTGCTGCTCCGCCTCGGGATAGAACTTGGCTTCCCACAGCCGGAAACCGTAGGAATATTCGTCATCGGCCGCGTCGGCGGTCTGCGGCTTGACGATCGCCTTCACCGCATCGATGCGCGAGTTGGACGGGCCGACCGGCTTCGTTTCCACCGCCGGCTTCAGTTCCGCCGGCTTGGAAGAAGTCTTCACAACTGCCGGCTGGGCACCGCCCATGGTCGAAAAGTTGGACTGAGAAGCGGTGGGCTGAAGACCTGCGGGCTGCGAGCCGACGGGATCGACCGGAACCGGCGCGGGGGCCGGCACGCCGGCAGCCAGCTTGGCTTCAAGCTGTTCGATACGGTTGGTGTTCTGCTCGACCTGGCCGGTCAGGCGCGCCATCTGCGCCTCTACCGCGTCCAGACGCACCAGCATGTCGCTGACCGGGGTGGTCGCGGGCTGGCCAGGCGCCGGGGTGGGCGTGGCGGCGGGGCCGGTGATTTCCGGCGAGAAATACTTGCCGTCTCCGCCCGGGAAGACCTTGCGCTGCAGCGCGCTCACTTCCTTTTCCACCTTCTTGAGGCGGGCATCGGTCGAAGCGTCCTGCGCCTGCACGGGCGCGACGAAGCTCACGCCGGCAAGCACCAGCGCGACGACGCCGGTCGCGGCAAGCCGCATCCGGCGCACGCTGTTCAGTGAAGAAGTCATTGCAAAATCATCTCCGTCTCGGGCGATGCCCGCTGACATGCCCCCTTTGCACCGCACCCCCTGCCGTGCGGCAGGTCGGTCGGCTCAAGGTTGCCCCGGTCGTTTCGAACGGGGCATTAACCAAGCCTGCCGACAGGGGGTGCCGCAAGATGCGCCCCCTGTCGAGGCAGGCTCAGTTGGAAGTGGTGGAAAGCGGTGCGACGGCAGGCGCCGCAGCGTCATTGCCGGGAACCGGCGCCGGGGTGGCGGCGGTAACCGGCACGGTGGCCTGGGCGGTCGGGCGGGCGGGTGCCCGCTGACCGGCCGGCGCAGCGGCCGCGGGAGCCGCAGCACCCGGCGAGGCGGCAGCCTGCGGGTTCGCCCGCGCGGCAAGGTCCGCCGGGGTGAGCGACACGCCGGACATCACCATCGGCTTGGTGGCCAGCGGCGGGATCGCGGTGCCGCCGACCGTCACGGTCAGCGCATCGGGGCGGCCGGTGCGGAGCTGCGGGGCCTGCGCAGTCTGCGGCACCGTCCAGCTTTCGCCCTTCTTCAGCGTGGTTTCGACAAGGCGATTGGCGCCGTCGGTCACGCGCACCCACACGCCTTCTTCGGTCGCGGTCAGCACGACCGGGCCATTGGCCGCCGCCGGCGTGGGCGTCGCAGCCGGAACCGGCACCGCCACGTGGGTGGGCGCGGGTGCGGGCTTGGGCGAAAGCAGATCGGGCAGCTTGCCCTCGGGCGAAAGATAGCTGCCCCAGAACACCAGCAGCAGCACGATCACCAGCAGCGCACCGGCACCCGCGATCCAGGCCAGCCTGGCCGAAGGAACGCGCGCGGGATCGCCCGGCTGGAAATCGTGTACCACCACCGGCTCACGCCCGCCTTCCGCTTCAAGCTGGCGGCGGACGATCTCGGCGATCTCCTTCTCGTCCAGCCCCAGCGTGCGGGCATAGGCGCGCGAAAAGCCCACCGCATAAGTGCGCGCGGCAAGATCGCCCAGCCGGTCTTCCTCGATCGCGGCCAGATGGCGTTCGGCGATCTTGGTCTGCATGGCGATATCGGCGCGCGACAGGCCCGCCGCTTCACGCGCGCGTGTCAGCACGGTGCCTACGGTGATGTCCGCATTCCGGAGCGTCTGTTCGCCCGCATCTTGATTTTCGACGTGTTCCATTCCGCTCCCGAAGGGAATTCAGTGAGTTTGACAGTTCCAAACCGGGATCGACACCAAGCCGGGCAGCCTCCCAAAGTCAATCGGGGCGCCGACTATTCTCTCAGAAATCTGCGGCGGATGCGACCCCGTGCACGGCGAGTAACATCCCCGCAAGTCAGACTTGTGTCAATCGACCTCTGCCGGAGCGTTTCGGCCCTCCACAGCGGCACCTGCATTCAGTCCACCGCGATGTCGCGTTCGGCCGCCCAGGCGGTCAACGCGGCGCGCAGATCGCGCGGCGGTTCGGCCAGCCAGCCTTCCATGGCGCCCCGGATTTCCGCCAGATCCACCTTGGCGACCAGATCCTTGATCGGACCGACCGACGCCGGTGTGATGGACAAGCGGTGGATCCCCAGCCCCAGCAACGCCAGCGCTTCCAGACGGCGGCCACCCATTTCGCCGCAGACCGCGATTTCCACATCATGCCCTTCGCAGCTGCGCACCACGCGGCGCAGGAACCGCAGGATCGCCGGGCTCAGCCAGTCATAGCGCTCCGCCAGCTTGGGATTGGCGCGATCGGCCGCGAACAGGAACTGCGTCAGGTCGTTGGTGCCGATCGACAGGAACGAGATTTTCGGCGCCAGCACGTCCAGCTGCTCGGCCAGCGCCGGCACTTCCAGCATGACCCCGTAGTGGATCGCTTCGGGCAGGACCTTCTTCTGCTTGCGCAGATAGGCCAGCTGGCCCTCGAACACTGCCTTTGCCTGATCGAATTCCCAGGGTTCGGCCACCAGCGGGAACATGACATGCAGCGTACGCCCCGCTGCGGCCTCCAACAGCGCGCGCGCCTGCACTTTCAGCAGCCCTTCGCGTTCCAGCGCGACGCGCAGCGCGCGCCAGCCCATCGCCGGGTTCTCCTCACCCTCGCCATCGTCATGCCGCAAGTAGGGCAGCGTCTTGTCGCCGCCGATGTCCACCGTGCGGAACTTGACCGGCTTGTCGCCCGCCGCCTCCATCACGTCGCGATAGAGCCGGGTCTGCCGTTCGCGCGAAGGCAAGGTGGCGGAAACCAGGAACTGGAACTCGGTGCGAAACAGGCCGATGCCGTCGGCGCCGGTCATCGTCAGGTTGGCGATATCGTCGCGCAGGCCGGCGTTGATCATCACCTGCACGCGCGTGCCGTCACGGGTAGTGGGATGCACATCGCGCAGCGCGGCATAGGCGGCCTGACGCTGGCGGCTCTTGGCGAAGCGCGCCTCGAACGCCTCGATCACGCCGGCGGGCGGGCGCACCATCGTCGTCGCCTGATCGGCATCGAGCAGCAGCTGATCGCCCTCGCGCACGACGCCGCGCAGGCCCCGCACGCGGCCGAGCACCGGAATGCCCATCGCCCGCGCCACGATCACGACATGGCTGGTGAGCGAGCCTTCTTCCAGGATCACGCCCTTCAACCGCCGCTTGTCGTATTCGAGAAGTTCGGCCGGGCCGAGGTTGCGCGCGATCAGGATCGCATCGTTGCGCAGCCCCATCGAGGCTGCGGTGCCAAGCTGACCGGAAACGATGCGCAGCAGGCGGTTCGCCAGATCCTCCAGATCGTGCATCCGATCCGCCAGCAGCGGATCGTCGATCTGGCGCATACGCATGCGGGTGCGCTGCTGCACGCGCTCGATCGCGGCTTCGGCGGTAAGGCCGGAATCGATCGCCTCGTTGATCCGGCGCGTCCAGCCTTCGTCGTAGGCGAACATGCGATAGGTTTCGAGCACCTCCTCATGCTCGCCACCCATGCCGAATTCCGCCTGGCTGGCCATGCGGTCGATCTGTTCGCGCATCTTGTCGAAGGCCAGGATCACGCGCTGGCGCTCCGCCTCGGTATCCTCGGCCACGATATGTTCGATGGTGACGCGCGGCTGGTGGTAGACGGCAACGCCCGAGGCAAGGCCCTTCACCAGCGCCAGCCCGCGAAGCTGCTGCGGGCCGGACTGGAGCGAGCCCGGCGCGTTGATGTCCTCTTCATCGACAAGGTCGGCATTGGTGATCAGTTCGGACAGCACCATGGCCACCGTCTGCAACGCCTCGATCTCCACTTCCTCGTACCGACGCGGCTCCACGTGCTGGACGCAGAGGACGCCCACTGCACGTTCGCGCCGCACGATCGGCACGCCGGCGAAGGAGTGGAAGCGGTCTTCGCCCGTCTCGGGGCGATAGGAAAAGTCCGGATGGGCGGCAGCTTCGGCCAGGTTCAGCGTCTCGATCCGATCGGCGATCGAGCCGACCAGACCTTCGCCCACCGCCATGCGGGTGACGTGCACGGCCTCTTGCGCAAGGCCGCGCGTGGCGAAGAGTTCAAGCATCCCCTCACGCAGCAGATAGATCGAGCACACCTCGCTATTGAGGCACTCCCCGATCGTTTCCACCACGTTGTTGAGCTTGGACTGCGCATGGTTGCGCGAGGCCATGACCTCATGGAGGCGGGTGAGGATATTCCGGGCTGCTTCGACGGCTCCGCTGGTCATGGCTACCCGAGTAACCGAAAGCGAGCGCTTTGGAAACGCGCCGAAGCCGTGAAATCAGCTGTTATCCTGAGAACGTCGCGCATTCGCGCAGGCGATCCGGTTACAAAACCGAAATCCCGGCGTGGGCGGCGCCTTCCCGGGGCCCGCGAAGAGGCCCGTTCCTTGGGAAAAAGGCGCCGCCGGCGTCACCGTGCGGCCACGCTCAGTTGCGGGCCAATTCCTCCTTGAGCTTCAGCTTTCTCTTCTTGAGGGCCTGGATCATCACGACATCGGGCATGGGGCGGCACATTTCGTCATGAATTTGACGCTCCAGGCCGGCATGCTTGCTTTGCAGGGCGTTGACGTGACGACTATCCATGGACAGTTCTCCTCTTCTCCGGGGGGCTGAGCCGCACCCGAACCAGCTTTTTCCGCGAAGCTGACCGGGCCGAAACCCGACGACCGAATGTTCTGTCTGCCGCGGTACCCACGGCATCTTGGCGACTCGGCATCGTGCGGATGCGGCGCGAAAGAGATCGAACCACATTCGCGCTATCTTGCGAAGAGTGTGATTGCTTCATATCGGTGAACTGCGTGCCGCCTGCGTCGAGCGGGCCCACGCGAAAATTGCTGCAGATGGCCATTTGGCGGCCGAATCAGGGCCGCCGATCGAGACTAGGGAATCCCGGCGTGACCGAAGAGGAAATGCGCAAGCGCCTCGAATTGCTCAAGATCGAACACCGCGATCTTGATGCGGCGATCGATGCGCTCAATGCGGCCGGCGCCGGCGACCAGTTGCAGATCGCCCGCCTGAAAAAACGCAAGCTGCGGCTGAAAGATCAGATTTCCCTGATCGAGGATTACCTGATCCCGGATATCATCGCGTAATCGTTCGACCTCGCCGTCGGGCAAACGGCCATCCGGCCGCTTTCGACCGTCAGGCCGGGCAAAACCGACTCGCCCTCAAAATTTCCCAATGAATTCAGTTAACCGCCGTTAGCGATGAAGCGTGCCGAACGGGGACAATCGCGAAATAGGCTTGGAAATTTACCTTTAGGCAGTTGTGCGCGAGTCGTTGTTAAGAAATATCGGGCGCCGCATGTCCGAAACCGCGACCATAAATCCGCGTATCGTCGACGCCCTCTATGCGGAGGCGTTGCTGCTGTCCGACGAAGTTCGCCACGCGTTCGCGCCGGCGGGCAGGCTTTCGGGCGAACGCGCTGGCAGGCCGGTCGGCGATGACGATTTCGCACGCGTCGCCCTTTCCAGCGAGGGGCTGCGCACCACCACGCGGATGATGCACGCGATCGCCTGGCTGCTGAATCACCGCGCCTATTTCATGGGTGAAATCAGCGAGTTGCAGCTGCGCCGTCATGGTCGCCTCTCGCCGGTAATGCGCCAGTCGGATGCCCGGCAACTCGCCATGCTGGCGCCGGAGGTAGCCACGCTGGTCGAAACCACGCGCCGCTTCTACGACCGGCTCCTGCGGCTGGAAGGCAGCTGGAAACTGGCGGACGAGAAGATGCCCAGCGCGCTGGAACAGCTTCGCGAGCGGATCGAACGCCGCCTCGCCAGCTAGTACCTTGAAGGCACCTAAAGCGACCTAGACGGCACCAAGCGCCTTGTTCCAGGCCGCGATCCGGCGGTCGCGCTCGCCTTCCGTCATCTGCGGCGCAAAACCGCTGCGCCGACCGGCCATCGCGCCCGCCGCCGCCTCCAGATTCGCGAACAGCCCCGCGCCGCTCGCCGCCAGCATCGCCGCGCCAAGCGCCGTCGTCTCGACAAAGCCGGGCCGCTCCACCGGGATGCCAAGCACGTCGGCGATGTCCTGCGCCATCCAGTCGTTCGCGCTCATGCCGCCATCGATCCGCAAGTGCGTCCAGCGCGCGCCGTCGGCCGCGAAAGCCTCCGCCAGATCGCGCGTCTGCATCGCCATCGCCTCCAGCGCCGCGCGGGCGAGGTGGGCGCGGCTGGCCGCGAAGGTCAGCCCGGTGATCGCCGCGCGCGCGTCCGGCCGCCAGTGTGGCGCGCCGAGGCCCGATAACGCCGGGACGATGACCACGCCGGCATTGTCCGGCACCGATCGCGCCAGCACTTCGGTCTCGCCCGCCGCGTCGATCAGGCCGAGCCCGTCGCGCAACCACTGGACCAGGCTGCCCGCCACGAAGACCGATCCTTCCAGCGCATAGGTCCGCTTGCCATCCAACTGGCACAGCACCGTCGCCAGCAGCCGGTGCTGCGATGCCGGCACCGCGTCGCCCATGTTCGCCAGCACGAAGGCCCCGGTGCCATAGGTCGCCTTGGTCGCGCCGGGCGTGAGGCAGCCCTGCCCGATCGTCGCCGCCTGCTGGTCGCCCGCCACGCCCGTTACCGGGATCGCCGTGCCCAGCCATTCGGAGCGCGCGATGCCAAGCGCGCCCGCGCTGTCGCAGACCTGCGGCAAGGCCGCCTGCGGCACGCCGAAGAGGTCGCACAGCCCCTGATCCCACCCTGCACCCGCCAGCGCCATCAAGGCGGTGCGGCTGGCATTGCCGGCATCGGTCACATGCGCGCCGGTCAGCTTGTAGAGCAGCCAGGAATCGACCGTGCCCAGCGCCAGCCTTCCGGCGTCGGCCGCCGCGCGCACTTCGGGCACGTTGTCGATCAGCCAGCGCATCTTGCTGGCGGAAAAGTACGGATCCAGCACCAGCCCGGTCGCCGCCTGCACCGCGCCTTCATGTCCGGCATCGCGCAAGGCGGCGCAGATGCTTTCCGTCCGCCGGTCCTGCCAGACCAGCGCCCGGGCGAGCGGTTCGCCGCTCACCTTGTCCCACGCCACCACGGTTTCGCGCTGGTTGGCAAGGCCGATCGCCGCGATCCGCGCCGCCCCACCCACTTGCGAGGCCGCGTGGCGCGCGCAGGCCAGCACGCTCTGCCAGATTTCGGCGGCGTCGTGCTCCACCCAGCCCGGCTGCGGATAGTGCTGGGTCAGCGGACGCTGCGCGGTGGCGCGCAGGCTGCCATCGGGCGCGAAGACCATCGCCCGGTTGGAGGTCGTCCCGGCATCGATCACCAGGATCAGTTCGGCCTCACTCAACGCGCCATGGCCCATCCGCATCTCTCCAACCGCCGCAAGGCTCGACACTAGCCGAGCAAATCACCATATCGGCGCCATGAACGCACCGGACCTGATCGACAAGCCCTATGCCCTGGCCGAGCGGATCGCCCCGCTCGTCCGGCGCGTGCTCGCGCGCAATCCATCGCCGTTCACTTATACCGGCACGCAGACTTACGTGGTGGGCGACGGCAGCGAGGTTGCCGTGATCGATCCCGGCCCGGCGGACGAGGAGCATATCGAGGCGATCCTGCATGCCGTGGGCGACGCGCGCCTTGTCGCCATCGCCTGCACCCATACCCACCGCGATCACTCGCCCGCCGCTGCGCCGCTGAAGGCGCGCACCGGCGCCCCGATCGTCGGCTGCGCACCACTGACGCTGGACGATGACGGCCCCCGTGCCGATGCCGCCTTCGATCCCGACTACGCGCCGGACCGCGTGTTGACCGATGGTGAGGCGATTTCCGGCGAAGGCTGGACGCTGGAAGCCGTGGCCACCCCCGGCCATACCTCCAACCACCTCTGCTTTGCCCTCCCGGAAACCGGCGCGCTGTTCACCGGCGACCATGTGATGGGCTGGTCCACCAGCGTCGTCTCCCCGCCCGATGGCGACATGACCGCCTATCTGGAAAGCCTGGCGAAGCTCTATGAGCGCCAGCAGGACGCGATCTATTTCCCCGCCCACGGCCCCGCCGTGGAAAAGCCGCGCCAGCTGGTGCGCGGCATGATCGGCCACCGCCGCCAGCGCGAACGCCAGATCCTGAAGCAGATCGAGGCGGGCCACCGCACGATTGGTGAAATGGTGCCACGCATGTACAAGGGCGTGGATGAAAGACTATGGCCCGCGGCAGGACGCTCTGTTCTTGCCCATCTTCTTGATCTGGAAAGAAGAAGCCTTGTAAATCGCGAAAATGACACTTGGACGCTCGTCGCGGGCGAATAGTAATTCGTCGAAATCGCGTGTAATCCGAACCCACCTTCAAGTATTCTCCCGCCATCACAAATAATGGGGCCCGTGGATACGGGTACGTGGGGAGAATTTTCATGGCAACTTTGCCTCAGGCGCGACTGCGCGCCCTTTCCTTCTGGCAGAAGATGGCGATCGGGCTTTCGGCCTTCATCCTCTTCGCCTTCGCGCAATTCGGCCTGCGCGGCTTCGTCGATTATGCCCATGCGCCGCTGGTCATGCATCTACACGGCATGGCGATGGTGGCCTGGCTGGGGCTGCTGACCACGCAATCGCTGCTGGCAGGCCGAAGTGGGCCAAGTTCGGGCGGGCTCGCGCTGCATCGCCGGCTCGGCTGGGCCAGTGCGGTGATGGTGCCGACGATGGTGGTGCTGGCCAGTGCGCTGTGCCTGACGGCGCTGAAACTGCACATGTTCCCGCCGTTCTTCACGCCCGCCTACTTCCTGGCGCTCGTCCATGTGGAAGCGGCATTCTTCGCGCTGCTGGTGTGCATGGCGGTTTCGCGGCGCGGGCAGAGCGATTGGCACAAGCGGCTGATGATCGGCTCCACGATAATCCTGATGGAGCCCGCGCTCGGCCGCCTGCTGCCGATGCCGTTGATCGTGCCCTGGGGCGAATGGGTGTCGATGGTGATCCAGCTTGGCGTCGTGCTGCTGATCGTCCGCCGCGACCGGCGCGAATTCGGCCATACCCATCCGGCGACCATGGCGGTGGCGATGGTGGTGATGCTCTCGCACGTCATCGTCGAACTGCTGGCCGTCACCCCCTGGTGGATCGCCTTGGCGACCCGAATGGCGGCGTGATGTTTTTACTTGGGCATCGCGGCAAGCGTCCCTAGATAGGCCGCAAATTCCGGGCATCGAACCGGACTGGCCAGACGAGGGACACCATGACCGCAATTCCCGCCAACCTTTCCGAGCTCGACCTGCGTGCCGAGATCGAACGGCTGCGCAAGGAGCGCAATGCGGTGATCCTGGCGCACTATTACCAGCGCCCTGAGCTTCAGGATCTGGCGGACTTCGTGGGCGACAGTCTGGAACTCAGCCGCAAGGCGGCGGAAACCGATGCCGACGTGATCGCCTTCTGCGGCGTGAAGTTCATGGCCGAAACCGCCAAGATCCTCAGCCCGGAAAAGATCGTGGTGCTGCCCGACATGGAAGCGGGTTGCAGCCTTGAGGATTCGTGCCCGCCGGAAAAGTTCGCCGCCTTCCGCGCCGCGCATCCGGACCATATCGCGCTGACCTACATCAACTGCTCGACCGAGGTGAAGGCGCTGTCCGACATCATCGTCACCAGTTCCAGCGCCGAGACGATCCTGCAGCAGATCCCGGCCGACCAGAAGATCATCTTCGGCCCGGACCGTCACCTTGGCGGCTATCTTTCGCGCAAGTTCGGGCGCGAGATGCTGCTGTGGCCGGGCGTCTGCATCGTGCACGAGGCGTTCAGCGAAACCGAACTGCTGAAGCTGAAGGCGCAGCACCCCAATGCGCCGATCGCCGCGCACCCGGAATGCCCGCCGCACATCGTCGACCATGCGGACTACGTCGGTTCCACCAGCGGCATTCTTCAGTATGCGAAGACCACCGATGCCGACACGCTGATCGTCGCCACCGAGCCGCACATCATCCATCAGATGCAATTGGCGATCCCGGACAAGACCTTCATCGGCGCGCCCGGTGCGGACGGCAACTGCAACTGCAACATCTGCCCCTACATGGCGCTGAACACGATGGAGAAGCTCTACATCGCCCTGCGCGATCTGGAGCCGCGCATCGAGATCGACGAGCAGCTTCGCCTCGACGCCAAGAAGAGCCTGGACCGCATGCTCGACATGGCCAGCGGCACCGTGGGCAAGGGCGATCTGGGCAACCGCTGAGGTTGTGTTTTGGGGGCGTGGGCGGGCAATGCGGCCGCCGCCCCGCTCTATTGCTTCAGTTGCTCCAACTTGTCCCATAATCCATCGTCGCCCCCGCGAAGGCGGGGGCCCCGCTTCCTTGAGCCGGTGCGCTGTGCATCGAAGAACAAGCGGGATCCCCGCCTTCGCGGGGATGACGGGATTTTTGAGCGATAGATTGAGTTTGGGCCCGGAGCCTGGGGCCGGATGTCCCGTCAAAGTCGCGCCCAGCGGCGACCTCTTCCCGCCGGATTTCCGCCCCAAAGCCCATCCCACCCGCAGAACCGAACACCGACGGGAAATTTTCTTTCGCAGTTAAAACGGCGAAATTCCGCCATTGCATGCGCAAAAATCGGAAAAAAATCGTCCTGTGTATAAATAATCGAACCCGAATCGCTTGCAGGGTCGGGGTCTCCTTGATAGAGGCGCCCTCCTACCACGGAGCGGTTGAAAAACGGCTTCGGATGATTGAGCGGTCGTGGCGGAATTGGTAGACGCGCAACGTTGAGGTCGTTGTGGGCGAAAGCCCGTGGAAGTTCGAGTCTTCTCGACCGCACCATCATCCAGATCGGGATCGATAAAAGCCTTCGGGCATCTCCCGATTTTCTTCTATGGTACTTTCCCCGATACTTTGAATTACCCTTCGGGGCCCTGCTTCGTTCAGGCGTAGGCGGCTTTCGAGCTGCCGTTATTCTCTCGCTTCAGGCTGGCGACTTCGCCGTAATCACCCAGCAGCCCTTCGACGATCGCGTAAGTCCGCTCGTCATCCACGTCGATCGCCTGGGTGCCATCGGCCAGCACCACCGCGCGCACGCGCATGCCCAACCGGCGCGAGGCGCGCACGACGGCGCCCGCCAGCGTTTCCATGCCCAGCCGCACCATTACGAAGCCCAGCAGCCCGATCGCCCGCCAGATCCGCAGCCCTTCCCGGTCCGACGCGCGCACGCCGCGAAATACGTTCACCGCGTCGACGAAGCGCGCCGATGCCATGCCGTAAAGATCGCAGGCGACATATTCGCCATCGTGCAGCGGGATGAAGCTGCGCCCGGCATCCGGATGCGCTGCTTCCACCGCCGCGCGGCTGGTCAGCGCGAAGGCGACATCGGCGGTGTCCAGCGCCTCTATCATCGCATCGATCGAGGCGGCGGACAGCAAGGCGTGATCGGCGGTGGTGACCAGCAGCGGCCCCTCCCAGTCTTTCGCCGCCGCGCGCACGCTGGCGGCGATGTCCGCCTGCGCCTCCACCAGTGCCACCGTTCCGCGCCCGGGTATCTGCGTCAACACATCCCACACCGGCTCGAACGCCTGCCGCTCGACGCAGATGGCAAGGCTGGTGACACGCGGATGCTGCGCCGCGGTCTGCAGGATATGCGCGATCAGCGGGCGGCCGGCCAGTGGCACCAGACAGCGATGACTTTGCCCGAAATGCTGGGCCAGCGCGTCCGCCCCGCGCATGGCGGAGCGCGGGCCATGCCCGGCAAGCACGACAAGCCGCAGAGGCTGCGGTTCGTCTTCCAGGCTGTCAGGGAGGTCCGTAGAAGCCATTACCTTCGCGCCTATGCCGCGCGCGTGTGACAAGGCCGTGACCTTTTGCATGCCCCTTTCGGGGAATTGCTCCAGACCCGATCATGCGGCGCAAGCCGGCATCCCCGCCGGTTCGCGCGAACGACAAGGATCAGCGGCCGTCGTTCGTTCCGGTTCGAACCACTTCCGGTTCGGGCAGCGTTTGGTCCCCTTCACCCAGTTGGCGCTGCATGACGAAGACATCCAGCCATTTGCCATGCTTCCAGCCCGCCGCCGCCAGCGTGCCCACCGGGCGGAAGCCGGCGCGGGCATGGAGGACCACCGATGCCGGTTCGCTTTCCGCGATCACCGCGAAGGCCTGACGGAACCCGCGCGCCTCGCACCGATCGAGCAAGGCGCCCAGCAACTGGCTGCCGATGCCGCGCCCCACGCAGCCCGGCTCCACGTAGATCGTCGTCTCCACGCTATAGCGATAGCCCGCGCGCGGGCCATAGCGCTGGGCGAAGCCGAAGCCGATCACGCGTCCATCCGCCTGGCTGTCCCGCACCAGCAGGAACGGGTATCCCCCGTCCAGCGTCGCGCCGATGCGACGGCGCGTTTCCAGCTCCGCCGGCGGTTCGGTTTCGAAAGTCGCAGTGCTTTCCAGCACGTAATGCGCATAGATCGCCGCGATGGCCCCGGCATCGTCCGGCCGGGCGTCGCAGATGGTCAAATCCCCGTTCATCGTCACAAATATGCAGCATACAACGAAGCCTGCCAAGTTGTCCTGCCACGTTGCGGCAGCGGCAACCCTTCCCTAAACGTCAGGACGATGGAGCTTCGCACTTGCAACCTGGCGATCCTTGGCGGCGGCCTTGCCGGATCGCTGATCGCGCTCGCCATGGCGCGCCACCGGCCCGAATTGCGCGTGCTGCTGATAGAGCGCGGCGCGGCGCTGGGCGGCGATCATGTGTGGTCGTTCTTCGAAAGCGATCTTGCCCCGGCCGAGCGCGAACTGGTCACGCCGCTGGTGGCCAGGCGCTGGCCGGGATACGATGTGCACTTTCCCGGCTTCTCCCGCCGGCTCTCCACCACTTACGCCAGCGTGACCAGCCGCAACCTGGACGCGGTGACGCGCGCCGCCCTGCCGGAAGCGGCGGTGCTGACCGGCGCGGAAGTGCGCCACGCCACGCCCAATTCGGTTACCCTGGCGGATGGCGGGCAGATCGCCGCCGATGCGGTGATCGACGCGCGGGGCGCGCACGGGCTGCCGCACATGGCGGGCGGCTGGCAGAAATTCGCGGGACAAATGCTGCGCACCGCCCGGCCGCATGGGCTGGAGCGCCCGGTGGTGATGGATGCCCGCGTGGAACAGGCGGACGGTTACCGCTTTGTCTATGCCTTGCCGTTTTCCGCCAACGAGATCTTCCTTGAGGATACCTACTATTCCGATACCCCCACGCTGGACCTGCCCCTGCTGCGCGATCGCATCGGCGCCTATGCACGACAGGCCGGCTGGCAGGTCGCGGCGGTGGACTATGAGGAGACCGGCGTGCTTCCGGTGATTGCCGAGGGCGATTTCGAGGCGTTCTGGTCCGCCACGGATTCGCCCGAAATGGCACGCGCGGGCGTGCGCGCGGCGCTGGTTCACCCGCTGACGTCCTATTCGCTTCCCGATGCCGCGCGTTTCGCGCATCATCTGACCACTCTCGACAAGCTCTCCGGCAACAGCCTAGGAAGGGTCAGCCATGCATGGGCCGCAAACCATTGGCGCGGGGGGCGCTATTACCGGATGTTGACTCGCATGCTGTTCGCCGCCGCACCGCCGGGTGCGCGATGGCGCGTGCTCGAACGGTTCTACCGCCTGCCGGAGCCGCTGGTGGAACGCTTCTACGCAGGCCGCTCCACCCTGGCGGACCGGGCACGGCTGCTGATCGGCCGCCCGCCGGTGCCGCTGGGCGCGGCGCTGGCCAGCCTGTCCGGCGGGGGACGCCCGCTGGCTGATCTGGGAACGGCCGACCTGGGGCTTGAACGGGGACCGGCGCGATGACCACGGTCGCCTATAGCAAGGCCTGCGTGATCGGCGGCGGTTTCGGCGGCCTGGCCCTGGCCATCCGCCTGCAGAACGCAGGCGTCGAAACCACCCTGATCGAAGCGCGCGAACAAGTGGGTGGCCGCGCCTGGGTGCGCGAGGTCGATGGCTTCACGTTCGACGGCGGCCCCACCGTCATCACCGATCCCGCCGCCCTGCGCGAATTGTGGGCGCTGTCCGGCCACGAGATGGCCGACGATGTGGACCTGATGCCGGTCATGCCGTTCTACCGGCTGAACTGGACCGACGGCGTGACGTTCGACTATTCGAACGACGACAATGTCCTGCGGCGCGAGATCGCCCGCGTCGCGCCCAACGACATCGGCGGGTATGAGGAATTCCTCCACTATGCGGAGGGGGTGTACCAAGAAGGCTACGTCAAGCTGGGGCATCAGGCGTTCCTGGACTTCACCAGCATGGTGAAGGCGGCGCCGGCACTGGCGCGCTATCAGGCGTGGCGATCGGTCTATTCGATGGTGTCGCACTATGTGAAGGACGAGCATCTGCGCCAGGCGCTGTCGTTCCACACCTTGCTGGTGGGCGGCAATCCGATGACCACCAGCGCGATCTACGCGCTGATCCACAAGCTGGAAAAGGACGGCGGCGTCTGGTGGGCGCGGGGTGGCACCAACAAGCTGGCGCAGGCGATGGCCCGCCAGTTCGAACGGATCGGCGGCACCATCCGCCTGGGCGACAAGGTTTCGCAGATCCACACCTTGGGCGACCATGTGACCGAAGTGGAGTGCGAGAGCGGCTGGAAAGCCCGGTTCGACGCGATCGCCAGCAATGGCGACATCATGCACAGCTATCGCGACCTGCTGGCGGGCAGCCTGCGCGGGCAGGAAATGGCCAAGAAGCTGGCGCACAAGCGCTTTTCGCCCAGCGTCTTCGTGGTCCATTTCGGGCTGGAGGGCACCTGGCCGGGCATCCCGCACCATTCGGTGCTGTTCGGCCCCCGCTACAAGGGCCTGCTGGACGATATCTACGAACACGGCGTGCTGCCGCGCGATTTCTCGATCTATCTCCACCATCCCAGCGTCACCGATCCGTCGATGGCACCGCCGGGCAAGAGCACGTTCTATGCCCTTGTCCCGGTGGCGAACATGGGCAAGCTGCCGGTGGACTGGAACGAGGTGGGCCCGGTGCTGGAACGCCGCGTGCTGGCCGAAGTCAGCCGCCGCCTGATCCCCGATCTGGACGACCGCATCGTCACCAAGTTCCACTATGCCCCGCCCGATCTGGAGCGCGACATGGGCGCCTACCGTGGCAATGCCTTCAGCCTGGAGCCGCTGCTGACGCAGAGCGCCTGGTTCCGCGGGCATAACCGGGATGACAAGCTGAAGAACTTCTACCTCGTCGGTGCGGGCACCCATCCGGGGGCGGGCATTCCCGGCGTGGTCGGCAGCGCCAAGGCCACCGCCAAACTGATGGTGGAGCAATTGCGATGAGCCGGGAGGTCAAGGCCCTTAACACCGCGTGGAGCTGGACCGGCGTGGATTTCGCCGAGATCGTGGCCCACAGCCTGATGGGGCACATGCTGGTCACCGACACGGCCGGCGCGTTCCACTACGTCGATCCCGAAATGGGCACCGTCACCCTGCTGGGCGACGAAGCGGCGGCGCGCGATCACATGGCGCTGGACGAAACGCAGGCGATCTGGCGCGCCGATGCGCTGATCGATGCGGGAACCAAGCGGCTGGGCTTCAATGCGCTGGGGGAAGTCTACAGCTTGACGCTTCCGGCGCTGATCGCGGGCGACTATGCGCCCGAGAACCTGATCAGGATCGACTTCGTGAAACTGATCTATCTTACCGGCGACCTGGCCCGGCAGACGCGCGATCTGCCCGATGGTGCGGCGGTGCAACTGAAGGTTATCGACTGAAATGAAGCGTATCGCCGTCTACTGCGGTTCGGCCACCCCCGCCGACCCGCGCTACATCGAACTGGCCCGCGAAGTGGGCGCGACGCTGGCGCGCAAGGGCATCGGCGTGGTCTACGGCGGCGGTCGGCTGGGCCTGATGGGCGCAGTGGCAGCCGGTGCGCTGTCGGAAGGCGGCGAAGTGATCGGCGTGATCCCGGAAGCGCTGGTGGGTGGCAATGGTCGCGGCGGCGAAGTGGCCAACAACGACTGCACCGAATTGCACATCGTGAAGACCATGCATGAGCGCAAGGCGGAATTCACCCGCCTGTCGGACGGCTTCATCGTCATCCCCGGCGGCGTGGGCACCATGGACGAGCTGTGGGAAGCGGTCAGCTGGGCGCAGCTGGGCTATCACGACAAGCCGGTGGGCGTGCTCAATTCCTTCGGCTTCTACGACCTGCTGCTGGCGTTCAACCGCCACATGGCCGAAGTGGGCTTCGTCCGCCCGGCGCATCAGGGCATCATCATCGACGATACCGAACTGGAAGCCCTTCTGGACCGCATGGCCGCGCATGAGCCGATCGTGCCGATCGTCCGGATGGACCCGAAGACCCTCTAGAATTGGCGAATGACATCCGATCGCGCCCAACTGGTTGAAACCGCCCGCAAGTCGATCCGCAAGGGTTCGAAAAGCTTTGCGGCGGCCAGCCGGCTGTTCGATCGGACCACGCGCGAACGCGTCTGGCTGCTCTATGCCTGGTGCCGCGCCTGCGACGATATCGCCGACGAGCAGGACCACGGACGCGCCGCCCGGCGCGTTCCACTGGGCACCCGGCTGGCGCCGCAGGACCGGCTGGCCACCATCCGCACGCTGACCGAACTCGCCATGGCGGGCGAGACCACCGGCACCCCGGCTTTCGACGCGCTGGGCCAATTGCGCCGCGAAGTGCCGATCGCCGGCAGCGCGGTGGACGATGTGCTGGCCGGTTTCGCGCTGGACGCCGCCGAATGGCGCCCCCGCAGCGAGGCGGACATGCTGCGCTACTGCTATCACGTCGCCGGCGCCGTCGGCGTGATCATGGCGCTGGTCATGGGTGTCGATGCCGATGACGAGGACACGCTGGACCGCGCCTGCGATCTGGGCATTGCCTTCCAGCTCGCCAATATCGTTCGCGACGTCTGGGAGGATGATGCGAACGGCCGCTGCTACTTGCCCCAGGAGTGGCTGGCCGAAGCCGACATTCCCCCGGGTGAGGTTACCAAGCCGCACTATCGCCGCGCCTTGGTGCCGCTGGTCGCCCGCGCCTGCGCCCTCGCGCGGGAGTATGAGGCTTCTGCCCGGATCGGCGCCGCGCGGCTTGCCTTCCGCCAACGCTGGGCGGTGCTCTCCGCCGCCGGCATCTACGGCGACATCGCGCGCGAGGTGGAAAAGCTGGGCAGCCACGCCTGGGACCATCGCGTGCGCACCTCCCGCGTCCGCAAGCTGGCCTGCGTGTGGCAGGCCTGGAAGGAAGCCCGCACGCCGCCGCGCCTTGCCGAAACGCCGCCCCGCCCCATGCCGTCCCGGCGCGAACTGGTGGAACTGGCGCACAGCCATCCGGTCATCCGGCCGAGCTGATCCTCCGCCGTCGGCTGAAAGCGCCGAAAATTATCCTCTCCGTTGGGTCGCCTGAATTGGCCTCAATCCAGCCCGGATTCGCGCGCTGCGCTTTCAACCCCACTTTCGTCGTCCCCGCGCAGGCGGGGACGAAAAGAGATTTCGGAAAGTCAGCGCGTAAGCTCCGCGGCAGCACACAACAACAGACAAGCCGCCGGGGTTTATCCCGGCCGGCCTGTTTCGCCTGTGATCGTCTTGAACGGTGGACCCAAAGGGCGGCAGCGAGATGCGCGCAAGGGGCGATTCGCGGTCGCATCCGGACCATGCCCGGCACGTCACCCACCGGCAACCGCTGCAAACGTTGCAATCTGTCGCCTGCCCCCAGTCTGAGACGAGTTGCATTCACCGCACGCTTTTGCAGCCAAGTGACGGCTTGCGCGTTCTTCCCGTATCCCACCAAGGAGAAGATGCCATGCTTTTCACCATAGCCGCCATCCTCATCATTCTGTGGCTGCTCGGCTTCGTTGTATTCCACGTTACGGGCGCGCTGATTCACGTGCTGCTGGTGGTCGCGATCGTCGTCGGCCTGGTCCAGCTGTTCCGTGGCCGAAGGGTCTAGTTCGATAGCGGATAAAAATTCGGGGGCCGCAAGCCCCCGAAATTCCCTTTTCAAAACTCATGCCCCGCCGTCGGCGGGTGCGCCTTGTAGAAGCCCGGCGGGTTGACCCTGCGGAACAGCCGCCCCTTCTCCGAATAGAGCACCAGCGCCAGCGAGGTCAGCCCGCAGACCACCATGGCCCCCAGGATCGGCCGCGCTGTCCCGTCATAGGCCTGCCCGATCAGCGATCCCAGCGCCGCGCCCAGCACCGTCCGCACGAACGACATGACCGAAGCCGCCGCCCCCGCGATCCGCGCGAAGGGCTGGAGCGAGATCGCCTGGAAGTTCGCGCCGATGAAGCTCATCATGCACATCGTCAGCGTCATCAGCGGGATGAAGGTCCACAGGCTCTCCCCCCGCATCGCCAGCACCAGATGGATCGCGGCGAACAGGATGTAGCAGCACAGCGCCGCGTGCGAGACACGGCGGGCGCCGAACCGCTCGACAATGCGCGAATTGGCGAAGTTGCTGCAGGCCATCACCAGCGCCATGCAACCGAACACCACCGGGAACAGCGTGCCCGCGCCGAAATGCTCCCCCACCAGCTGCTGGGCCGAATTGATGTAGCCGAACAGCGCCCCCTGCACGAAGGCCGCGCCCAGGAAATAGCCGAGCGAGGCCCGCTCCTTCATCGCCAGCACCATGTTGCCGGCGATCACGCGCGGCTGGATCGGCTGGCGGAATTCGGGGTGCAGCGTTTCCGGCAGCCGCATCCAGCTCCAGCCGAACACCAGCACGCCCATCGTGCACATGATCCCGAAGATCCAGCGCCAGCCGGCGAACAGCAGCACCGTCTGGCCGATCATCGGCGCCACCATCGGCACGATCATGAAGGTCATCGCCACCAGCGACTGCGTGCGCGCCATGCGATCGCCATCGAAACGGTCGCGCAGGATGGTCATCGGCATGACCATCATCGCCGAACAGAACGCCCCCATGAACCCGCGCGCGATCAGCAGCAGCGTGAAGCTGCCCGAAATCGCGCAAAGGAAGGCGGTGATCACGTAAGCGCCGATCGCGGTCAGCACCACCGGCCGCCGCCCGAACCGGTCCGCCAGTGCGCCGGGAAACAGCGATCCCAGGCCGGAGCAGATCAGGAAGACGCCGACGATCAGCTGGCGCTGATTGGGATCGGCCAGATGCAGATCGCGCGAGATCGCGCCCAGCGCCGGCAGCATGACGTCGATCGAAAGCGCCATCAGCGCCTGGAGCGAGGCCATCAGGATTACGAACTCGACTTCCCCCATCGGGAAGCGGTCGGACCTTGCATCGGAGGCGCCGGGGGCATCAGGGGAACGCATGACTCGCCCATGCCGCATGTGCGAAAGAAGCGCCAGCCCTAAGGCCGGTCCGACCTGACCTCAGGCGCAGCCTTCGACATAGGCAAGCGCCGGCATCGTGCCGACATGGATTGCGCTGACCTTGCCGTCATGCCCGATCTCGAACCGCAGGGCGGGATCGCCGCTCTTCGCATTGGGCGCGGTAAGGTACTTGGCAGGCGCTGCCTCGTACTTGTGCGGTTCCGCGCGGAAGCCGGCGAACCACTTCTTCACGTCGGCCTCGCTCGCCCCGACGCCAATGCCTTCGACCAGCTTGACCTCAGACCGCTGACCCACGGTGATCCGCCGCACCTTGCCCTGTTCGACAATGGCATAGACACCCGGATAGTCCGGCGACGTGACCGTGCGGCAGGCATCGGAGGCCTGCGCCCCGCGCTCCGCCCAGGACGATCCCGCAGGCACCGGCTCACCGATGCGCAGATCGGCCAGACCTTCCAGCGCCAGTATATTGGCATCGGCGCCGGGGGTGGCGGTTGGTGCGCTCGTCGGCGCTTCGGTCACGGCCGCGTCCGGCACGGCGCTGGCGGTCGCCATCTCGGTGGCCTGTTCCGAGGCTTGTCCGGGCGCCGGGGCAGGCTCGGACGAACAGGCCGCCAGTGCAACGGCCAGCGCGGACACGGTGAGAAGGTTTTTCATGGCGGCTACAACGTAAGGGAGCGGCAACTGTTCCTCCGACATGGCCTCAACCGCCGTTCAGGCGCGCGATCAAGGCCATAGCCGCTGCCGGGGCGCGCTCCTTCGCGCCATTGATGAAGAAGACGAAGACTTCCTTGCCGTCCTTCGACCACGCACCGATCTTCTTCGTCCATGCGTCGAGTTCGGCGTCAGGATAGCCCTGCTCGATCTCCGCGCGGGCGTTCTGGAGGCGGGCGTAGACGAAGGGCGCGGCGTCCGCCGCCTTGTCGAAGGCCGGATACTTGGCGCTGTCGGCCAGGATCACCGCGACGCCGGCCTTGCGGGCCAGATCGAAGAAGGCGGGATCGTCGAAGCTTTCGTGCCGGGCCTCGATGGCGTGGCGCAGATGCAGCCCTTCGTGCTTCTTCGGCAGCAAGGCGAAGAAGGCCGCGATCTCGTCCGCGTCGAACTTCTTGGTGGCGGCCAGTTGCCAGTTGATCGGGCCCAGCTTGTCGCCCAGTTCGACGATGCCCTGTTCGACGAAGTTGGTGACGCTCTCGCCCGCTTCGGCCAGGTTCTTGCGATTGGTGCAGTAGCGCGAGCCTTTCAGGGCGAAGCGAAAGCCGTCCGGCACCGTATCGCGCCACTTGATGTAGCTGGCTGGCTTCTGGCGGCCGTAGAACGTGGCGTTGATCTCGGTTCCGGTCAGGTGCTGGCCGACATATTCCAGCTCGCGCGCCTTGGGGACGGTCTTGGGATAGAACGTCTCCCGCCAAGGATCGTAGCTCCAGCCGCCGATGCCGACATGGACCTTGCCGATGTGTTTGTTCATGCCGGACTTCTCCTTGGTGCTCGCCAAACCGAGCCTGCCCTGTCATGGGCGCGACGAACAGGAGAATTCGACATGCCGGGCGACGACGAAGACTATATCTACGACGAAGACAGCGGCGAGTGGCTGCCCGCATCCGAACTGGCCGCCAAGCGCGCGGCGGCGGACACCGTCGAGGTGCGCGATGCCGTGGGCAACCTGCTGGCGGACGGCGATGGGGTGACGCTGATCAAGGACCTGGACGTGAAGGGCGCAGGCCAGACGCTGAAGCGCGGCACGCTGATCCCCTCCATCCGCCTGACCGGCGACGCGCAGGAGATCGATTGCAAGTACCCCGGCATCAAGGGGCTGGTGCTACGTGCGGAATTCGTGCGCAAGCGGTGACGTGCTTCACTTCCCCCCTACTTGGGGGGAATGGGGCGCTACCCCTTCGAAAGCCGCCTGCGATTGGCCCTTACGCGCTTGCTGTAGTGGCGCACCGCCTTGCGGGCGGCGCGTTCCGGGGTGGTTGGTCCGCCCCAGAACAGCTTGGCCGCCAGTTCCGCGTTCGCCTGCACCTTTTCGGTGACCATGCGCACGTTCTCGTGGCTGCTGCCGCGCCCGGTCATCATGTCCGACGCGCGCATCCCGATCACCATCATGGAATCGGCCCAGAGCAAATAGCTGTCGGTCGCCAGCTTCATCCAGTCGGCGGTGGGGTTGCGCATGGAATCGGGCCTCCTTGGAAGATGAGACCCTAGCACTCCTTGCTGCACCTGCGAAGGCAGGGACTCGCTGTTCTTTTGGCGAGGATCGAGAAGGTGAGGAAGAAAGCGGGGTCCCCGCCTGCGCGGGGACGACGGAGGCGGTTGCTTGGCTTGTCAGGCCACGCGCCGGGCGGGATTGCAGCCATCCTGCATTGGCACCTGCCCCGTACTGCACCACCGATCCGTCGCCCCCGCAAAGGCGGGGGCCCCGCTGTTCTTGCGGTGAGGCGGAAGGGATGGGACCGGCTGATAGGGACCGGCCCCATGGCTCAATCGTGTTCGCGACCGCCAGCGCCCATGTAGAGTTCGCTGCCGGTGTCCTTGAACACCTTGCTCATCTCCGCCATGCCCGCCTCGGCTTCGGAGATGGCGAGCTTGCCGCCTTCCCCCGCGGCGAGGAAGCCGGTGCTGGGCTGGTTTTGCCGCGCTGCAAAATCGCGCACTTCCTGGCTGATCTTCATCGAACAGAACTTCGGCCCGCACATCGAACAGAAATGCGCGGACTTCGCGCCCTCTGCTGGCAGCGTCTGGTCGTGGTACTGTTCGGCCGTATCCGGATCGAGGCTGAGGTTGAACTGGTCGCGCCAGCGGAACTCGAACCGGGCGCGGCTGAGCGCATCGTCGCGGACTTTGGCAGCGGGGTGCCCTTTGGCCAGATCGGCGGCGTGGGCGGCCAGCTTGTAGGTGACGACGCCCACTTTCACGTCGTCGCGATCGGGCAGGCCAAGGTGCTCCTTGGGCGTGACGTAGCAGAGCATCGCCGTACCGTACCAGCCGATCATGGCGGCGCCGATACCGCTGGTGATGTGGTCGTAGCCCGGCGCGATGTCGGTGACGAGCGGCCCGAGGGTGTAGAACGGCGCTTCGCCGCAAGCCTCAAGCTGCTTGTCCATGTTCTCCTTCACCTTGTGCATCGGCACATGGCCCGGCCCCTCGATCATCACCTGCACGTCCTGCGCCCAGGCGCGCTTGGTCAGTTCGCCCAGGGTGTAGAGTTCGGCAAACTGCGCCTCGTCATTGGCGTCGGCGATCGAGCCGGGGCGCAAGCCGTCGCCCAGCGAGTAGGCGACGTCGTAGGCCTTCATGATCTCGGTAATCTCGTCGAAGCGTTCGTAGAGGAACGATTCCTTGTGATGGGCCAGGCACCACTTGGCCATGATCGAACCGCCCCGGCTGACGATGCCGGTCACGCGCTTGGCGGCGAGCGGCACGAAAGGCAGGCGCACGCCCGCGTGGATCGTGAAGTAGTCCACGCCCTGCTCGGCCTGTTCGATCAGGGTGTCGCGGAACACGTCCCAGGTCAGATCCTCGGCAATGCCGCCGACCTTTTCCAGCGCCTGATAGATCGGCACGGTGCCGATCGGCACGGGGCTGTTGCGGATGATCCATTCGCGGGTGTCGTGGATGTTGCGGCCGGTGGAGAGGTCCATCACCGTGTCCGCGCCCCAGCGGATCGACCAGACCATCTTGTCCACCTCGCTCGCCACGTCGGAGGCGACGGCGGAGTTGCCGATATTGGCGTTGATCTTGACCAGGAAATTGCGGCCGATCGCCATCGGCTCGCTTTCCGGGTGGTTGATGTTGGAGGGGATGATCGCCCGGCCGCGCGCCACTTCCTCGCGCACGAATTCGGGCGTGACGTAATCGGGGATCGCCGCACCCCAGTTCTGACCATCGCGCGCATATTCCTTCAGCATCGCGCGGCCGAGGTTCTCGCGCTCGGCAACGTATTCCATCTCCGGCGTGATGATCCCGCGACGGGCATAGTGCATCTGGCTGACGTTCATGCCCGCCTTCGCGCGCAGCGGGCGTTTGACCACGTTGGGGAACGCCGGGACGCCGCCCGAACGGTCCGGACCAAGCTGGCCGTTGTCCTCCGGCTTCACCGCGCGGGCGGCGTAGTCCTCCACATCGCCGCGGGCGAGGATCCATTCGCGGCGCTTGGCGGCAAGCCCGGTCGCGATGTCGATGTTGACGTTAGAGTCGGTGTAGGGGCCGGAGGTGTCGTAGACGCGCACCGGCGCCTCCCCCGATCCCGGATCAAGGTGAATTTCCCGCATGGCAACGCCAAGCGGCCCGACGTGAATCTTCTTCGACCCGCGAATGGGCCCGGTGGTAACGCCGATCTCCAGTGTGGAATTGATGTCGGCCATAAGCGATTTTCCTTCGACTTATGGACGAAAGAAAGGTCGCGACAGAATAGTCCTGTGGCCCGCCCTTCCCTCCGCCCGTGTTAACGGGTTCAGGTTCAACGGGTCGGGCAGCGTGACCTGCCCCTCTCAGCCATTTGTTTCCGTCCGGCTTTCCTGATTCGAAAGCCTTGGGCACAAGCTCCCCGGGGATGGGCGGGACGATAGACGCGGCTTTTCCAGCCGTCTAGGGCCCGCAAGAGACATGCCGATCATCTATCGCCTCGACGCCCCTGCCCGCGAAGTCGCCCGCACGTTCGGCGCCAATGCGGGCGACGATCCCTGGCCCGGCGGCTCGGTTTCGGCGGGCGGTTTCGCCCCCGTGATCACCATGGGGCGCGAGTTCGTGGCGGGTCCGCGCCCGGAAAAGCGGCTGCCGCGCCGGATGATCCCGCGCCTTTGGGGCGTTCCCCCACCGCCGCAGGGGTGGGACGAGCGGCGCCATGGCATCCTGACCGTGCGCAATCTCGAAAGCCCGTTCTGGATCGGCAACTTGCGCAACAGCGAATTCCGCTGCCTGGTCCCCGCCAGCGCCTTCATGGAATGGGGCAAGGTGGACCCGCGCGACGGCAAACGCCGCCAGTGCTGGTTCGGCGCGACCGATCAGCCGATCTTCGCCATGGCCGGCGTGTGGAAGGACAGCGAGGTGCCCAGCTTCGCCCTGCTCACCACCCCCGCCAATGCCGCGCTGCGGGCCGAAGGGCGCGATACGATGCCGGTGATCCTGCCTGCCGACCCGGCCGCGCACGACCTTTGGCTGAAGGGGGACTGGAAGGCGGCGGCGGCACTGATCGCCCCCTATTCCTCCTCGCTCACCTCGCTGCGGGTCACCGGGCAGGACGTCAGGCGTTCATGAACCCAGGCAGCGCCAGCACGATCAGGATCAGCCCGAAGGCCACCGAGACAATCGCCCACACCCGCGCCATCACCCCCAGCCGCCGGGCCAGGATCGGCAGGTAGCGGTCCGAAAAGGCCAGGATCAGCAGCGCCTCGATACACATCAGCGCGCCCAGCACGCTCATCACATGGGCCAGCCAGCCGGGCGAGGACCAGGGGTTGACGATATAGACGATCGCGCCGACGAACAGCTCGATCAGCGCCGTGATCACCTGCAGCGCCGGGGAGCGGGTGATCTCGTCCATCATGCGCTGCCAATGGCCGGGCTTTCGCAATTCGCCGATGCCGGCAAAGAGCGCGAAGAGGCCAAGGAACAGCCCGGACCAGTCCGGCATCAGCACAAGATCGTTCACGCGAAACCTCCGTGCGGGAGCCAAGTGGCGGAAATTATGTCGGTCGCCAAAGTACCCGTCAATCGCGCAAAGCTTGCGGCCGGGCCACCGCAACGCCATCTGGATGGCCACGTGACCGACGATCTGGACGCCCTGCTCCCCGCGATCCGCGCCTGCCGGGTCTGCGCCGATGCCCTGCCGCACGGTCCGCACCCGGTGGTGCAGGCCGGCATCGGCGCGCGCATACTGGTGATCGGTCAGGCGCCGGGCAGCAAGGTCCACGCCAGTGGCATCGCCTGGGACGACGACAGCGGAGACCGCCTGCGCGACTGGACCGGCCTTTCGCCGGAAACCTTCTACGATCCGCACCGCGTCGCCCATATGCCCAGCGGATTCTGCTATCCAGGCAAGGGCAATGGCGGCGATCTGCCTCCGCGACCGGAATGCGCGCCCCTATGGCACTCCCGCCTGCGCGCTGCACTGCCCGAAGTGCGCCTGACGCTGCTGGTCGGCCAATATGCGCAGAAACGCTACTTGCCGCGCGGCTTCGCCCCCAACCTGACCGAAACCGTCCGCCTTTGGCGCGATGCCCCGGCGGGGCTGATGCCGCTGCCCCATCCCGCATGGCGCAGCCGCCTGTGGATGGCGAAGCACCCATGGTTCGAGGCGGAAGTGCTGCCCGATCTGCGTGCCCGCATCAGGCAGGCGCTGGAGGATTGAAACCATCGGCCCGGCCGTTCGATCGCGAATCGGTGGGGCGGTTCCGGGCTGATCGGCGGCCTGAAACGCACCGACCGGCGCCGACCGGCACGACCAGCGTCGATCCATCGCATCGGCCGAATCCGGCGGGTCACCTCCTGCAACTGACTGCAATTCCCGGACAATCGACCGGCCAATACGTTCAGACGCAGCACCCCGCCGCACGCGCCGGTCAGCCCGCTATCTATGGATAAAGGCCGCGCGCCCCCTTGCGCCCGCCCGCCCGGTTTTGCCAATAGGCACCCGTGAGCGCCAACATCGTGATCGGGCAGACGCCGCAGGGCGAACCGATCGATATCGACATCAAGGAACTTCTCGCGACCCGCCTGCTGGTGCAGGGCAATTCCGGGTCCGGCAAGTCGCACCTGCTGCGCCGCCTGCTGGAAGAGAGCGCGCCGATCGTACAGCAGGTGGTGATCGATCCGGAAGGCGACTTCGTCAGCCTGGCCGAAGAATTCGGCCATGTGGTGATCGACGGCGCGGCCTATGCCGAGGCGGAGATCGTCCGACTGGGCGCCCGCATCCGCCAGCATCGCGCCTCGGTCGTCCTTGCGCTGGACGAGCTGGAAATCGACCAGCAGATGAAGTGCGCCGCGCAGTTCCTGAACGCCATGTTCGATGCCCCGCGTGAGCAGTGGTATCCCGCGCTGGTGGTGGTGGACGAGGCGCAGATGTTCGCCCCCGCCGCCGCCGGCGAAGTGTCCGAAGAAGCGCGCCGCGTCAGCCTGGCGGCGATGACCAACCTGATGTGCCGTGGCCGCAAGCGCGGCCTTGCCGGCGTGATCGCCACCCAGCGCCTGGCCAAGCTGGCCAAGAACGTGGCGGCGGAAGCCAGCAACTTCCTGATGGGCCGCACCTTCCTGGACATCGACATGATCCGCGCGGCGGACCTGCTGGGCATGGAGCGGCGGCAGGCGGAATCGATCCGCGACCTTGCCCGCGGCCAGTTCCTGGGCCTGGGCCCGGCGATCAGCCGCCGTCCGGTGGCGGTCAACATCGGTGCCGTTCGCACCGGTGCCAAGTCGATCACCCCCGGCCTGATGCCGCTGCCCACCGCCTCCACCGACGAGCTGCGCGAACTGCTGCACGACAATCTGCACGTGGAGCCCGAACGGCAGGAATTCCACCGTCCGCCACCGCGCCCGGTGATCGATGTCGACGACCTGTCGGCCTCCATCGAACAATCGCCCACCCTTGCCGCCGCGCCGGCCCCGCGCCCCGAACGTCCGGAGCCGGAGCCCGAGGAAAACCGCGCGGCGATGGTGGAGATCCTGAACCTGATGGCGAAGGACGACGATTGCTCGTTCCAGCCGGCCACCACGCTGTTCCAGGACTTCACGATCCGCTGCCGCATGAAGGGCATTTCCGTGCGCGGGCTGGATGCCACGACCTTCCGCCGCGGCTTCGCCGCCGCGCTGGCCGGGATCGAGGATCCGGACGACGAAAAGTGGTTCGACCTGTTCAATCTGGCCAAGCACGTGCCCGACGATGCGCTGGCGCCGTTCTACCTGATCGCGCTGGCCGCGATGAACGATCAGCCCTGCCCGGATGACATGGTGCTGGCCAGAACCTACGGCACCAGCAGCCCGCGCCGCGTGCAGCGCCTGCTCGATTTCCTGGAAAAGGACGGGTTGATCGTGGTGCGTACCGACTTTTCGGGCAAGCGCTCGGTCGGGCTGCCCGATCTGGGGGTTACCACCGCGCCTGTCGAGGCGTAGAAGGGCCTTATGGCCGAAATCATCAACCTGCGCATGGCCCGCAAGGCCAAGGCTCGCAACGAAAGCAAGGCGCAAGCGGACGCCAACCGCGCGCAGCACGGCCGCAGCAAGAACGAGCGCAAGGCTACCGAGGCCGAAATCGCCCGGATCGACCGCGTGGTCGATGGCGCGAAGCGCGAACGACCGGAGGACAAGGCCTGATGCGCACTACCTCCGGCGAAGCTTCGGTGCGGCTCTATCACCTTGACGGCGGCCCGGAAGGCGGCGGGGTGACCACGCTGTTCTACGGATCGCTGTGGGAAGCGATGGAAGTGGCCGCGCAGCAGACCGAGGACGTGCAGGACGGCCTGTTCATCGCCACCGATAACGATGTGATCGCCTATCTGGATTTGTTGGAAGGCTGAGAGCCCTGTCCTCCCCGGTACGGGGAGGGGGACCACCCGAAGGGTGGTGGAGGGGACTCTCGAACAGTCCCGTGAGGACGCGCCTCCCCTCCGTCAGCGCCTTGCGCTGCCACCTCCCCCACGGGGGAGGACTTGCATCACCTCAAAACCGCGCCTGCAGCCCCGCCGCGAGGTAGTGGTCGCCCACATTCCCCTTCACATCGATATGCGGGAACACCGGCATCGACACCGTGCCGTAGGGCCGCAGGTTGTCGCCCGTCAGCCGCGCGCCCACGCCTACCGCCAGCGCCATCGGCAACCGATAGGTCGCCTCCACCTTGGCGAAGACCTTGGTGCCGGAATCGTCGCACTTGCCGCCGGAAACCTGATTGCCGCTCTGCTTGCTGAAGCAATCGCCATTGTCGTGGTAGTAGTTCGGGTGATCGCGATCGTGGAAGAACAGGCCGACGCCCGGCGTGATCGCGAAGCCGCCGTCCTGGATCACCGGCACGCCCACCGCCAGTTCGCCGCCCCAATCGCCCTCGGAACGGGCGACATTGGCCTCTGCAGTGACGACGCTGGCCATGGCGGGAGAGGAAGCGAGGACCGCGACGGACCCGGTGACAGCCGCGAGCGCGGCGAATGCGATTTTCATGACATGTCCTTGATCTGGAATAAGTGACCCGGACGCCGAGGGTTAGGATTCCCGCCCCTGCGAAGGCAAGACGCGCGGATTCGGTCCAGCCCGGCCAAGGCTCGACCCATCCGAAAGATATGCGCCCGAAACGGAGACGCAGCCTTGTTGGGCCCGATGGAGACGGGCAGAAAGAGCCTCCATTGCCGGGAGAAGGGCCTATGCTTTTCGAGCAGATCGCGACCGGGGGCTGCCAGTCCTATCTCCTTGCCTGCCCCGATACGCGCGCGGCAGTGCTGATCGATCCCGAACAGTCGCAGGTCGATCGGTACATGGGGCTGGCCGGGCAGATGGGCGTCCATGTCCGCTATGTGCTGGACACGCATACCCATGCCGATCACTTCTCCGCCAGCCGCGAACTGGCCCACCTGCTCCATGCCCCGGTGGTGATGAACCGACTGAGCCCCGCCCCCTATGCGGACATGCGGCTGGATGACGGCGACATGCTGATCGTCGGCAACTTGCGCCTGCGGGCACTGCACACGCCCGGCCATACGCGCGATTCCATGTGCATCGTCGCGCAGGACCGGGTGTTCACCGGCGACACGCTGCTGATCGGCGGCACTGGCCGCACCGATCTGCCCAGCGGCGATCCGCAGGCGCTGTTCGACAGTCTGTTCGGCAGGCTGCTGACGCTGCCGGCAGACACGCGGGTCTACCCCGCGCACGACTACAAGGGCCGCACCCATTCGACCATCGGCGCGGAGATCGCCGGAAATCCGCGCCTGCAGAAGACCGACCGGGGCGAGTTCGTGGCGATGATGCAGCAGTTGGACCTCGCCGCGCCGACCCATCTGACCGAAGCGCTGCGCACCAACATGAACGGCGGCAAGACGGTGGCGCAGCTGCTGTCCGAAGCCGCCGCCAGGGTTCCCTTCCTCGCGCTGGAGGAACTGGCCGCGCGGATCGGCGGCAACGACAGTGCCTTCGTGGTGCTGGACGTGCGCGAGAAGGACGCGTTCGAGGCGGGCCATGTCCCCGGCGCGATCCACCTGCCGCGCGGACAACTGGAACTGCGCGTCAATGCGATGCTCTGCGACCCCACGGTAAAGATCGTGACCTGCTGCGAGTTCGGCAAAATCTCGACCCTGGCGGCGGCAACCCTACGCGACCTCGGCTTCCCGCGCGCCAGTGCGCTGGACGGCGGGATGCAGGCGTGGCGCGAGGCGGGGTATGTAATCGAGGGTCAGGTTGGCGGCGACTGAAATGCTGGCTTTCGGGAACGCATCTAAGCTGCCGTTCCGGTCACGCCCCAAAGCTGACCCTAAAATTCACACTCTGAGACAGACCTACGGTAATAATTGAGAACGGTGTTGTCGGGGGCAAATGCTATTGTAATCACCGGCCCCTCCTCAGTGTGCGAGATCGGGTAAAAATATCGGTTGCGTGCTGGCGACAGATGGAAATGGCCATTCAACTGCGTTGCCTCGATCTGGGCGTTCAAAACCGCGCTGCTGCTCCGAAATTCGTATCGGAAGGGGATTTTGACTGAACTTCCCTCAATTTGCACTCCCTTGGGACCAACGGAAAGCGAAGGGGCACCGGAGGCTTCATAACAGCCGAGTATTGGCAAGGGATCTTGAGCATCAGGCTCGTCAAATTGGGCGCAGCCCGCAAGAGCGCCCGTGACGGTCATTGTTAAAACACAAACGAGATGAATGGCCTTCGACATGCTTCATTCGTTAGCCCTCTGAGACCAACCGTCAACGACCGCTATCCACCCAAAGTCGTCGTCCCCGCGCAGGCGGGGACCCCGCTTTTTCCTTCAGGCGTGAAGTCGTGGCACCAGGTAGCGGGGCCCCCGCCTTCGCGGGGGCGACGAGACATGGGAGAGACGTTGGACTGGCAACTTCCTACCCAAGATGACCTCCCAACTCGCTCAGGATGAGCGGGGCGGGTGAGGCGGCGTCCGCCTCGCTGCAATTTTGGCTCTCTAAGCCGCTATCAAAACCGGCCTTCCCTCAAGCCTGAAACACCACCTTCGTCCCCGCCGAAACCATCTGCGCAAGCCTTGCCGCGTCCCAATTGGTCAGGCGCACGCAGCCGTGGCTTTCGGTCTTGCCGATGTTCTGCGGCTCCGGCGTGCCGTGGATGCCATAGTGTTCCTTGGACAAGTCCAGCCAGACGACGCCGACCGGGCCGTTCGGGCCGGGCGGCAGCAGCTTGTCCTTGGCGTTCTTCTTCGCATCCCAGAACAGGTCCGGATTGAAGTGATAGTCGGGGTTGCGCGCCTCTCCCACGATCTTCCAGGTGCCGAGGGGCAACGGATCGTGACCGCTGCCGGTGGTGACGGGGAACTGCGCGATCAGGCGGTTCTGCGCATCGTAGGCACGCAGTGCGCCGTCGGACTTGTCGACCACCACGTGATCGGCGCGCGGCTGGTCGGCGGCGATGCCCAGGCGGACGAGCGTGTCGGACCAGCCGGTCTTGTCCTCCGGGATCGATGCCGGCGCGGCATTGGCAATGTCCGGCACGCGGATCGCGCGCCCTGCCCCCAGCACCGTGCCGGGGCCATTGAGCGCCAGCAGCGTTTCAGGGGTGGTGTGAAATCGTTCGGCCAGGGCCTCGCTCATGCTGCGGTAGCCGAGATGGTCGAACCTGGCCTGCCCGGCCATGTCCTTGGGCAGGTCGGAATAGAACGGCCCGCGCGCGAAGGCGGCGGGGATCACCACCATCCGCGTGCCGGCGCCACCCTGCCCCGCGAACAGCGCCTGCTGCGTCGCCGCATCCAGCTTGCCGCTTTCGGGCAGTCCGCGTGCCAGCTGGAAACCGCGCAGCGCTAGCGCATAGGCCGCGCTCTGCTTGCCGTCGATCACGCCCGGCGAGAAACCGCGCCGGTCCAGCGCGACTTGCGCGTGCAGCACCGGATTGTCCGGCGCGCCCTGACCATTCGGCGCATCGGCGAAGGCCAGCGACGTGTCGGGCGTGGGAGACGGCTTGGCATCAGGCTCGCGCTGTTGTTGCCCGCAGGCGGCCAGTAGCGTCAAGATGGTGAGCGAAACGGGAAGGAAAGGCTTCAAGCGACACCGTGGTTTTGCTGGTTCGGATGAAGGGTCAACGCCCGAACTGCCTTCCGGCTGCAAAACGCGCCTTACGGCCCCCGTTTCCGGGCCATGAAACCTTTTCGGATGGGAAAGCGCCGGCGAGGCCCGCTGCGGGGGGATGGGAGAGAGGTACAGGCCTCGCCAGCGCCTGAGCTTCACCGAGACGGCGGAGGGAGGAGTCCCCGGGGAAGCTGCGAATCCAACCTATGATTCCGCCGGCAGACGGGCAAGGGGAGCATCGCGGCCGAACTGCGGACCTGTCTCGCCAGCGGGACAGGTCCGGTCGATTTCGGAGCTATTCAGGCGGTAAGCCCCACGCGGTCCATCCGGCGATAGAACGTCGCGCGCCCGATTCCCAGCAATCGCGCCGCCGCCGAGACATTGCCCCCCGCCCGCGCCAGCGCCTGACGCAGCACGGTGCGGTCGCCATCGTCGAATCCGCCAGCCGCCGGCTGTCCCAGGATATCGCCCAGCGGGCGTGGATCCAGCGCGCCCCCGATCTCAAGCCCCAACCGCCGCCGCGCCGCGCGGGTCGCCCCGATCACCAGATCGTCGCGATCCACGGCCAACAGCGCGGGCCCGCTGCCCGCCCGCTCTCCGGGGGCAAGCACGATCCGCGCACTGGCAAAGCGATGGCAGAACACGTCCCGCTCGATCGACCGGGCGGCATCCTGCACCAACGCCGCCACCAGCAGGGCCATCGGCTCATCCAGATCGCGCCGCGCGCTGGAAACGTTCAGCGCCGCCATGACGTGTCCGTCCGGATCGAAGACCGGCGCCGCCATGCACGAAACCCCGGTATTGCGGCTGGCGAAGTGCTCGTCCCGCCGGATCGTGACCGCGCGCTGTTCCACCAGGCACGTGCCGATGCCGTTGGTACCCTGCCGCGCCTCGCTCCACCCTGCGCCCAAGGCCAGCCCGTGGGCCACGAAGACTTCGTGTTCGGCGTCGCTCGCCCGCATGTCCAGCACCACGCCGTCGCCATTGGCCAGCAACAGACATGCGCCGCTGCGCCCCACGCTGCCGAACAACGCATCGATCACGGGTTGGGCGATCAGCGGAAGTTCTCCGCTGGCCTCGCGGATCATCGCGATGGACGCGGCGCCCAGCGGCTCCGTCTTGCGCAAGTCATCGGGATCCAGCCCATGATGCAGTGCCGAACGGCACCACGATGCCGCCACAGGCGACAGCGCGGCGGCGGTTTCAGACCGCACCGTGCGAAGGACGATATCACCGTGACGGAATCCCTCTGCCGCCATCGCATTCCCCTGTTCCGTTCCGGGAATTTACCTGCATTTCAACGCCCCGTCGACCATCCAATCGATCGGGAAAAACACCGAGACATTACATGATCGGCGCATGATCAGGCCCCGATCAAGCCCCGATCAAGCATGGCCGCGCACTGTCCAAGTACGGCGGGCTGCCTTCCCCGCACGGCGCGCGACACCGTCCGCGATGCGATCCGCCATTGTCTCGGCCCGCCGCTTGCCATACCGGCGAGCGCGATGAAGAGGCTCGATTCCTTCCTCGCAGCGTCTCTGGCGCGGATCGATGGTGCTGGGCAGCGGCGCGTGCTGCGCCCTGCCGCGCTGGCCGCCGGCGGGCGCATCCGGCGTGATGGGCGCAAACTGGTCGATTTTTCCAGCAACGACTATCTCGGCCTCGCCACCCATCCGCTGCTGGCGGAGCGCGCCGCCGAATGGACGCGCGCGCATGGCACCGGATCGGGCGCATCGCGGCTGGTGACGGGCACCAGCCCGGCGCATCTCGCCCTCGAAGCGCGGATCGCGAAATTCAAACATGCCGAGGCGGCGCTGGTCTTCGCCAGCGGCTGGCAGGCCAATGCGGCGACCATTCCCGCGCTGATCGCCGCGATGCCCGGCGTGGCGGTGTTCGCGGACCGGCTGATCCACGCCAGCATGCATGCCGGCATGGCGATGTCCGGCGCGCGGCAGCACCGCTTTCGTCACAACGACCTAGACCATCTCGAACAGCTTCTCGCCACCAAGGGCGCGGAAGCACCCGCGCGGCTGATCCTGACCGAGAGCGTGTTCTCGATGGACGGCGACCGTGCCGACGTGCTGCGGCTGGCCGAGATTGCCGAGAAGTACGACGCCATTCTCTACATCGACGAAGCCCACGCGACCGGCGCGCTCGGCCCACACGGCGCAGGCCTCTCAGCGCTCGCGCCGGGACGCGTCGATGTCATCATGGGCACATTCAGCAAGGCGCTGGGCGGGTTCGGCGCCTATATCGCCGGCTCTCAGGTGCTCATCGACTATCTGATCAACGCAGCCAGCGGCATGATCTTCACCACCGCGCCGCCGCCCGCCGTGCTGGGCGCGGTCGACGCCGCGCTGGACCTTGTCCCGACGATGGAGGCGGAGCGTACGCACCTTGCCGCGCTGGGGGACCACCTGCGCGCGGGCCTTGCGCGGCTGGGGCTGGACCATGGCGAATCCTCCACCCAGATCGTGCCCGCCGTGATCGGCGCGGAGGCCGATGCCATGGCACTGTCCCGCAAGCTGGAAGAGGCAGGCTTCCTTGCCTCCGCGATCCGTCCGCCAACGGTACCGCCCGGCACCAGCCGCTTGCGCATCGCCCTGCGCGCGACCCATTCGCACGCAGATATCGACGCGCTGCTCGCCGCCATCGAGGCGCAGCGGTGAAACTGCTCTATGTCCATGGTTGGGGTTTCGACCGGAACTTCTGGCAACCGCTGGCCGCGCTGCTGGCCGATTTCGACGGGGTGATCGACGATCGCGGCTACTTCGGCGCACCCTTCGCACCCGAAGTGGATGGGCCATGCATCGCGGTGACGCACAGCTTCGGCACGATCCGCGTACTGGCCGATCCGCCGCCGGGGCTGGTCGGCGTGGTCGCCATCAACGGCTTTGCCCGCTTCACGGCCCCGCTGGGCCAGCCGGGCGTGCCGGTACGCGTGGTGGAGCACATGATCCGCCGTTTCGGACAGATGCCGGCGGGGGTGCTCGCCAGTTTCCACCAGCAGATCGGCGGAACCGTTCCGGAGGGCAAGATCGACACCGAACTGCTGCGCCGCGATCTGCTGCGCCTGCGCGATGCGCGTGCGCCGCTGCCGAAAGTGCCGGTGATATCGCTGCAAGGCGGGCAGGATCCGCTGCTGCCCGGCCCGATGCGCGCCACCACGTTCGACGGTGCGCCAGTGCGCCGGATCGAGAGCGAGGCGGGCGGGCACCTGCTGCCCGTCGAAGATCCCGAACTCTGCGCCGAAGCGGTGCGCGGACTGGCGGCGATGTTAACACCGACGGGGCTGGCATGAACGTCCCGCGCGAGAAAGTCCGCCGCTCCTTCGCCACCGCACCCGACTATGACGGGCACGCCCGCGTGCAGCGCGACGTGGCTGAGGCGCTCGCCGCGCGGATCGCCATGCTCGACCTGCCGCCAAGTCCGCGCGTGCTGGAAATCGGCTGCGGCACCGGCTTTCTCACCGAAGCGCTCGGCCATGTCGGGATCGGCGGCGACTGGCTGATTACCGACCTTGCCCCCGAAATGGTCGAACGTTGCCGCGCACGGTTGGGCGAAAGCGCGCATCGCCGTTTCGCCGTGCTGGACGGCGAATATGGCACGCCCGAACGGGCGCCTTTCGACCTGATCTGCTCCAGTCTTGCCGTGCAGTGGTTCGACGATGCCCCCGCCGCGCTTTCCCGCATGGCTGGGTGGCTGGCGCCCGGCGGCCACCTGATGGTCACCACGCTTGGCCCCGGTAGCTTCACCGAATGGCGCGCCGCCCACGCAGCCGAGGGCCTGAGCGCCGGAACGCCCGCTTTCGCGCCCGTTTCCACCTTCCGCGAATGCACCGTCACGATCGAAAACCATGTGGAGCGCCACGAAGACCCGATGGCCTTCCTCCGCGGCCTCAAGGCCATCGGCGCACAATCCGCCGAAGCCGACCACCGCCCGCTGACACCGGGGCAATTGCGCCGCACGCTGGGTCGATTTGCCCAAAGCGGATGCGAAGTGACTTACGAGGTCGTGACCTGTCACGTATGCCGCGCTAGTTGAGCGGCTTATGAGCACCATCATCGTAACCGGCACCGATACCGAGATCGGCAAGACCGTCTTCGCCGCCGCGCTCGCGGGCGCCCTTGGCGCGCATTACTGGAAGCCGGTTCAGGCCGGGCTGGAAGAGGACGGCGGCGATGCCGACCGCGTCGCGCGCCTGTCCGGCCTGCCGCGCGCGAAAGTGCTGGCCGAAGCCTATCGCCTTACCACCCCCTGCTCTCCCCACCGCGCGGCGGAGATCGACGGGGTGGAGATCGATCCCGCGCGCCTCGCCCTGCCGCAAGTCGATGGCCCGCTGGTCGTCGAAGGCGCGGGCGGCGCGCTGGTGCCGCTGTCACGCAGCATGACGTATGCCGACCAGTTCGCGCGCTGGCAGGCGCCGGTGATCGTGGTGGCCCGCACAGTGCTGGGCACGATCAACCATTCACTGCTCACCATCGAGGCGCTGCGCGCGCGCGGCGTGGAAGTGTTGGGCGTCGCCTTCGTGGGTGAGGCGCAGGAAGACAGCGAGGCAACGATCTGCGCGATGGGCAAAGTCCGTCGCCTGGGCCGCCTGCCGCATGTCTCGCCGCTGACACCGGAGACGCTGCGCGAGGCCTTCGCCGCGAATTTCGATCTCAAGGATTTCGTCGTGGAAACGGGGGCGGCATGAGTTCTTCGATCTGGCATCCCTTCACCCAGCACGGCCTGAACGAGCCGGTGCCGCTGGTCACCCATGCCAAGGGCGCGCTGCTGCACACAGCAGACGGGCGCGCGGTGATCGACGCAATCTCATCGTGGTGGGTAACCACGCATGGCCACTGCCACCCGCGCATCATGGCCGCGATTGCCGAACAGACGCAGAAGCTGGACCAGTTGATCTTCGCCGGCTGGACGCATGAACCGGCCGAGGAAGTCGCCGCCGGGCTGCGCGCGATCATGCCCGAAAGCCTGACGCGGGTGTTCTTCTCCGATTCCGGCTCCACCAGCGTCGAAGTGGCGCTAAAGATGGCGCTCGGCTTCTGGCACTGGCGCGGTGAAAACCGCCACCGCATCGTGGTGATGGACCATTCCTACCACGGCGACACCATCGGCGCGATGTCGGTGGGCGCGCGCGGCGTGTTCAACCGGCCTTACGACCCATTGCTGTTCGATGTGGGCCGCATCCCCTTCCCTGCCGCCGGTGCGGAACAGGCAACGCTCGACGCGCTGGAAGCGCTTTGCCGCCAACCGGATACGGCGGCGCTGATCGTCGAGCCGCTGGTGCTCGGCTCCGGCGGGATGCTGATCTACGGGCCCGAAACGCTGAAGGCGATGCGCGAGATCTGCGCGAAGCACGGCGTGCTGTTCATTGCCGACGAAGTGATGACCGGATGGGGCCGCACCGGCACGCTCACCGCCTGCGAACAGGCGGGCGTGGTGCCCGATATCCTCTGCCTGTCGAAGGGCCTGACCGGCGGCTCGGTGCCGCTGGCGGTCACCATGGCCAGCGAGCCGATCTTCGAGGCGCACCACTCCACCGACCGGGCGCGGATGTTCTTCCACTCATCCAGCTACACCGCCAACCCGATCGCCTGCGCGGCGGCGGCCGCCAACCTGGCGATCTGGCGCGAGGAGCCGGTGCTGGAACGCGTGGCGGCGCTGGCCGAAAGGCAGGTCGCATGGATCGAGAAGCTCGACCGGTTCTGCCATTTCAACAATCCGCGCACCCTCGGCACCATTGCCGCGCTGGACCTGAAGACCAGCGGCGAGACCGGCTACATGAGCGACCTTGCCCCGCGCCTGATGGCCTTCTTCCGAGAGCGCGACGTGCTGCTGCGCCCGCTGGGCAACACCGTCTACGTCATGCCGCCTTATTGCATCGCCGACGATGAACTGGCCCGCGTGTGGGATGCCATCGGTGAGGCTGTGATCTCTTTCTAGGCCCGCCTCGCCGTGGATTATGGCGGACGCGGTGAAGAACTGTTCACCCGTGCACAAAAGCTTCTGTCCAGCTGTGGGCGAATCGGATAATCACTCGCGCGAATTTCCGCTTCTCGAATTCGACGTTTCATTGTTCGGGAAGCATCAAGGTCTTCCCAAAACCGAGGGGAAAGACCGCGATGACGCTCCGCATCAATTCCGAAGCTCCCAACTTCAGGGCAGAGACCACCGAAGGCCCGATCAATTTCCACGAATGGATCGGCGATAGCTGGGCGATTCTGTTTTCCCACCCCAAGGACTTCACCCCGGTCTGCACCACTGAGCTGGGCTACATGGCCAGCCTCAAGCCCGAATTCGACAAGCGCAATACCAAGATCATCGGCCTCAGCGTCGATCCGGTCGGCAATCATGCGCGCTGGGCCGAAGACATCGCCGAAACGCAGGGCACCAAGCCGAACTTCCCGATGATCGGCGATACCGAACTGACCGTCGCCAAGCTCTACAACATGCTGCCCGAAGCGATCGAGGGCGGCGCCGACGGCCGCACCGCAGCCGATAACGCCACCGTGCGTACCGTCTTCGTGATCGGGCCGGACAAGCGCATCAAGCTGATGATCAGCTATCCGATGACTACCGGCCGCAATTTCGACGAGATCCTGCGCGTGCTCGATTCGATGCAACTCACCGCCCGCCACCGCGTGGCAACGCCGGTGAACTGGCAGGATGGCGAGAAGGTGATCATCGTCCCCGCCGTATCGGACGAGGAAGCGGCGAATATCTATCCGAACGGTTGGGAGACGTTGAAGCCCTACCTGCGATTGGTAGCGCAACCGGAGTAACAGTCCTCCCCGCCACGGGGAGGGGGACCACCCGAAGGGTGGTGGAGGGGATTGGCGATTTACGCGAACTTCGCGCTAGGACGCCAATCCCCTCCGTCAGCGCTACGCGCCGCCACCTCCCCGTACAGGGGAGGACAAGCAAGACTCAAACCGCCTCGATCGTGACCGTATCGATGGTGAACGAGCCATCCGCCTCGATCCCGAACCACGCCGCCACTTCGGCCGGCGCAACCGCCTGAAGCGTACGAATCGCCGCGACACGTTCGGGCGGGGTGCGCATCCGGGCGGTCCAGGTGGCAAAGTCCATGCGGAGCCGCGCGGTGCGCACCTCTCGCACGGCGAACCCGGCGCGATCGAGCATCGCGATCCACTGCGCCACCGTGTAGTCGCGCACATGGCTGACATCGCGCAGCAGTTCCACGGCCTGCAAGTGCGTGTCCGCAGAGGCATCGCCCGGCGCGACCACATCCACGAAAATCGCCGGCGATCCGGGCTGCAACACCCGCCGCGCTTCGCGCAGGCCCGCCTCCGCATCGCGCCAGTGGTGCGTGGAAAAACGGCAGGCAAGGAAATCGAACGCGTCGTCAGCAAAGGGCAGAGCCTCGGCCGGCGCGGGTTCCACGGCGACGTTCGCCAGCCCGCGCCGCGCGGCCTCGGCAGCGACCTGCTCCAGCATTTCCGGCGACAAGTCGCTGGCCGTCACCTTCGCGGCATGGGGCGCCATCGCATAGGCGACATGGCCGCCCCCCGTTCCCAGATCGAGGGCATGGCGCGGCGCGGCAACGAGCGCGCGGGCGGCGATGGTTTCGAGGTCCGCGCCGGAGGAATGGACGGCGCTGGTCACGTAGGCGGCCGACATTTCGCCGAACTGGCTTTGCGCCAAGCTATGTTGGGAGGGGGCATGCTGGGAGGGGGCTTCTTGAGTCTGATCGGTCATGGTCGATCTCCTTTCGGCGCTCTCAATGCCGTCAATTTAGCCTGTTACAATGTAGATAATTATCCTGTTATAAACACACCCATGTCCACCGAAGATCAACGCCGCCTGCTGGGTGCCTTCGTCCGCGCCCGCCGCGAAGGGCTTGCACCAGAGGGCCATTCTCGCCGCCGCCGCACGCCCGGCCTGCGGCGGGAGGAACTGGCCGCGCGTGCCGCTATCGGCACCACCTGGGTCGCCTGGATCGAGCAGGGCCGCGATGTGCGCGCTTCTGCCGAAACGCTCGGCCGGCTGGCCGGTGCCCTCAGCCTGTCACCGGCCGAGCGCGACTACCTGTTCTCGCTCGCCGAGCGGCGCGATCCCAGCGATCCCTTCGCCACCGCGCGCGAAGCCGCACCGCCCGCGATCACCGCCGCCATCGCCGCCCTGCCCTGCCCGGCCTATGCGCTCGATCCCGCGTGGTCGGTCTGCGCAGCCAATGCCGGGGCGCGGCGCCTGTTCGCCGGGCTGTTCGACACGGAAGCCGCGCCCAATCTGCTGCGCTACGTCTTCACCCACCCCGCCGCGCGCACGCTGCTGCCCGACTGGCACACCCGCGCCATGCGCCTGCTCGCCGAATTCCGCCGCGACTATGGCCGCGTGATGACCGACCCGCGCGTGGCGGCCGTGGTGGAATGGTTGCAGGCAGAAAGCCCGGAGTTCCGCGCGGTGTGGGAGAGTCAGTCGGTGCTCGCGCGCGAAGGCGGCGCGCGGGCCTTCCTCCATCCGGAGCAAGGGCTGCTGCATTTCACGCAGCACACGCTGGCCGATGTGGAGCGGGAAGATTTCCGGTTGGTGTTTCTGGAGCCGGTTGAGGGTGACTGACGACTGCCCGCCAGCCCTCCCCGATCAACACTCCGTCGCCCCCGCAAAGGCGGGGGCCCCGCTTTCTTTTGCCCCGCCCACGAAGAACAAGCGGGATCCCCGCCTTCGCGGGGATGACGGGAAAGGAGAGCGAGGCGTGCTGCGGAAGCCGACCGCCCTAAAGCTCCATCACGCTGGGCTTGCTCGAACGTTCGATCATGCCAGTCGTCCGTTCGCCGTCCCATTCATAGAAAGCGTGGCTTTGCTGGACGAGCGGGAAGTCCTTCGGCCAGTCGGGCGGCAGGACATGGCCACCGCGTGAGCGGGTGTTGGTAAAGGTCTTGCCCGCGATCTTGACCCGCCGACCGTCGATGGTTTCCAGCACGAAAGATACATCCTCCCCACCGGTGACGAAGCGGCGCAGCCACGGCACTTGCACCGGGCGCGCCGGGGTGCGAGTGCCGTCAGCGTCGATGATCCAGCCCTCGGCATAGTTGAGGCCGCCGTCCTCACGCGGGGGATAGATGTTGAACCCGAATGCCCGGCCGCTGGGGAACACCGCGGATTGCCAGCAATGGCCCCAGAACCCGGCGAATGCGCGGAAACCGGTGCGACGGATGCGCAGGCCATTGGCCTTGAACGGGCGGCTCTCTCCATTCACCATCAGCGTGCCGGTGCAGCGGAACAACTGTTCGTAGCGCGGGCTCATGAAATTGCCCTGCTCCCCGCCCAGCGCCTCGGCCGCTTCGGGCAGCAGCGATCCCGGCACCCACGGCGGTGCGGCCATTTCCATGTCGACGGCGATTTCGAGATCGGCCCAGGCGGTTTCCTCGAAGCCCGGATTGTCGATGATTTCCTGCGCCGTGGTCTCGGCCACCTGCCCCTTGTAAGCCACCGTCCAGCGGCGGAACGGCTCAATGCATTCGAAGCGGACCGGGCCGGTGCCGCGCACGGTGGGGCGACCTTCGCCATCGTAAGGCGAATGCGTGTCGCCATCGCCGCGCTTGGAGAGCAGGCGGCCATCGGCGAAGGCAACGTCCAGCCAGAATTCGTGCCGATCCCAGTGAGAACCCACCGCCTCCACGCCGATGCGCATGGCGAAGAGGCCGTTTTCCTCCTCGATCCAGACATTCACGGCATCGCGCAGGCCGTCATCGGGCTTTTCGGCCACGACGAATTCGCGATCCTCGGGAACGCCGCCGGTCAGGTCCATCGCTGCGGTCGCCATAGCTCTCCCCTTCCATATTGTCGGGCGGGAGGCTGTCATGGCGCGCGCGTCAGGTCACGCCCCGGCTCATGCGCCGGGGCGATATCCTATCTGCCTCTATCAGCAGAAATCAGGCGTAAGGCGGCTTGTGGAGGCCTTTGGGGCTGGTCGTGAAGATCTCGCAACCCGTCTCGGTGATGCCGATCGAATGTTCGAACTGGGCCGAGAGCGACTTGTCGCGCGTCACTGCCGTCCAGCCGTCCGAAAGCAGCTTCACCGGCGGCTTGCCCAGATTGATCATCGGTTCGATGGTCATGAACATGCCGGGCTTCAGCAGCGGACCGGTGCCGGGGCGACCGGCATGCACCACTTCCGGCGCATCGTGGAACAGGCGGCCAAGGCCGTGGCCGCAGAACTCGCGCACGACACCGTAGCGGAACAATTCGGCATAGGCCTGGATGGCCGCGCCGATGTCACCCACGCGGTTGCCGGGCTTGGCCTGCTCGATGCCGATCATCAGGCACTCGTACGTCACGTCGACCAGGCGGCGCGCTTTCAGCGCGACGTCACCGGCCAGATACATGCGACTGGTATCGCCGTGCCAACCATCGAGCAGCGGGGTCACGTCGATATTGACGATATCGCCGTCCTTGATGGTCTTTTCGGACGGAATGCCGTGGCAGACGACGTGGTTGATCGAGATGCAGCACGAATGCGCATAGCCGCGATAGCCCAGAGTCGCGGGCACGGCACCGCCGTCCAGCGTCAGTTCGCGCACCTTGTCGTCGATCTCGGCCGTGGACACGCCCGGCTGCACCATCGGCGCGATCTCATCGAGAATCGAGGCGGCAAGGCGGCCGGCCTTGCGCATGCCCTCGAAGCCCTCGGGGCCGTGCAGCTTGATGGTGCCGTCGCGCAGGACGGTTTCACTTCCGGGTTCGACGGTCTGGTATTCGGTCATGGCGCCAAGATAGCGAGCATGGATTGAAAATGCGAATCAGGACTGCGCAGTTGTGGTTGCGTTTCGTCGATGCTTCATTTCCCGAGCGAGAAACTGCCCCGATATTGCGGCTTCAGCGCCGCCATCACCGCACCGGTCACCGGCAAGGTGATCTCGTAGCTGCCCTCCGCATAAGGCCCGGCATTGTAGGGCGGCACCAGCACGCCGACGCGGTCGAACGTCTGCCCGTTGGTGGAGCCCAGGATCACCACCTGATCGAGCGGGTCGATGCATTCGGAGAACATCTCGTCGCTCTTGTCGATCGGGCCGCCCCGGCGCTTGACCCGCTCCTTGTCCAGCGCCGCGCAGAATGGCGTGCGCAGCGCCTTAGACAACGCGGCCTTGCTGACGAACAGGTCCACGGGCTTGCGCACCGCCTCCGCATGGCGGTCCCACAGCAAGGTATCGGCCCCGCTCATGCCGTGCGCGCCGCCGGAATAGGTGTAGAACTGGGACGAGATCGACAGCCAGCCCGGCAGGCTGGCCACGACCTTCCAGTCCTCCTGATAGCTGTGCGCGTGATAGGGGAAATCGTTCTTCTTCGCTTCGGCGCGGTCGTCCTTGGCAGAGCCGATCAGTTCCGCGCGCTGCTGGTCCAGCTGCTTGTCCAGTTCGGCCTTCAGGCCCGGGATCGCGCCCGCCGCGTCGGGATAGGAATAGTCGAACTCATAGAGATCGTTCGCCACCTTTTCCTTGCGGGCGCCCCCCACGGGCACGGCGCTGGCGTCGTCGGTCGGCGTGCCGGCATCTTCCGTGGCGACAGCCTGAGCGGCCGGCGCTTCGGACGCGCTGGCACTGGGCGAAGGCGCGGGTTCGCCCTTGCATCCCGCCACCAGAAGCATTGCCGTTGCAACCGACGCCATCAACCAACCACGATTTCGCATCATTTTCCTCTCGGCTACCGCTCGCGGGGAGGCTAGAGAATCCTTCCATGAGCGACAAGAACGCAGTGATTCAGCCCGACCGTGGCCAGAAGGCCGTGACCATCCACCTTGTGAACAAGGATGGACTGGACCAATTCCTCAAGGGCCTGTCGGTTCCGCAGCGCGCCGCGCTGGATGCCCAGAAATTCGCAGGCGACGCGGGCAGCCATGCGATTTTCACCGATGGCGATGGCTGGGCGGTCGTTGCCGGCGTCGCCGATCCCGCCGCGCTGACCAGCTGGTGCCTCGGCAAGCTGGCGGACGTGCTGCCCGCCGGCACCTATCGCTGCTCGGGCGGAGAGCCGGGGAAGGCCATGCTGGGCTGGGTGACCGGCCAATACCGGTTCGACCGCTATCGCTCCGACCCCGCCGACGAGGGCTCGCGCGTGCTGCTGACCGGCGAGGTCAAGGCGATCGACGCCGTGATCGCCGCGGCCGAGGCGACCGAACTGGTCCGCGATCTGGTCAATACCCCAGCCGAAGACATGGGCCCCGGCCAGCTTGAGGCGGAGGCCGAAGGGCTGGCCAAGGCGTTTCGCGCGGAAATCCATGTGACGCGCAGCGAACTGCTGGAACGCGAATATCCGATGGTCCACGCCGTCGGCCGCGCGGCGGGCCGCGCCCATGCGCCGCGCCTGATCGAACTGGAATGGGGCGATCCCAAGCACCCCCGGATCGCCGTGGTCGGCAAGGGCGTCTGCTTCGATTCGGGCGGACTGGACATCAAGCCCGGCGCCGGAATGCTGCTGATGAAGAAGGACATGGGCGGCGCGGCCCATGCCCTTGCCCTCGCCCGCCTGATCATGGGCGCCAAGCTGCCGGTGCGCCTGCACCTGCTGATCCCGGCGGTGGAGAATGCCATTGCCGGCAATTCCTTCCGCCCCGGCGACGTGTTGAAAAGCCGCGCCGGAATCTCGGTGGAAATCGGCAATACCGACGCCGAAGGCCGTCTGGTGCTGGGCGATGCCCTTGCCCGCGCGGGCGAGAAGGAACCGGAACTGGTGATCGACTTCGCCACGCTGACCGGCGCCGCGCGCGTGGCCGTGGGCCCCGACCTTCCCGCCCTGTTCACGCGCGAGGACGGCACCGCGCAGGAAATTCTCGACGCCGGGCTGGCGGTGGACGATCCCTGCTGGCGCCTGCCGCTCTACGACGGCTACCGCGAATATCTGAAGTCCGACATTGCCGACATCAACAACGCCGGGTCCAGCGGCTTTGCCGGATCCAGCACCGCGGCGCTGTTCCTGGACCGTTTCGTGCCCGCCGGAACCGACTGGATTCACTTCGACACTTTCGCATGGCGCCCCGCCACCAAGCCGGGTCGTCCCAAGGGTGGCGACGCGCTGGGGCTGCGTGCCGCGTGGCACGTGTTGCAGCAGCGCTACACCCCGAAAGGCGGCTGATGTTGCGAAATGGGCGAAGCACCGCTAAGCGCGCGCATCTTTGCTTTTGGAGATTTCCCCGCGTTGGCCACTGAGGATTCCTATACCCGCTCCCCGAATGACGGCACGCTTGCCTGGAAGCAGCTTGCCATGACGGGGCCGAGCGTGACCGCGGATCCCGGCTGCCTGCCCGTTCGCGGCGATCTTGCGCACATCAAGCTCGCCGGTCGCTACTTCGTGCCGCACTATGCGGTGCCGATGCCGCACACGGTTCTGGACGGCGCCGTGCTCCGCACCTTCGGGCGTGCCGAGGCCGAGGCGATTCGCGACCTGCCCGTGGGCGAGACCTTCAACGTGCTGGACATCGCCGGCCAGTGGGCCTGGGGCCAGCTGGGCGAAGACGGCCAGGTCGGCTATGTTGCCCTCGCGCATATCAAGGCGGCGAACTGATGGCGAAGAGCGTCTTCATCGACGGTGCCGCCGGCACCACCGGGCTCGAAATCGCGGAGCGGCTTGCCGGTCGTGACGAATTCGAACTGATCGTTCTCGACGAAGCCCGTCGCAAGGACGATACCGCCCGCGCCGAAGCGCTCAATGCCGCAGACTTCGTGATCCTCTGCCTTCCGGACGATGCCGCCAAGGCCGCCGTCGGCATGATCCGCAACGACACGACCCGCGTGATCGACGCTTCGTCGGCACACCGCGTCGCACCAGGCTGGACTTACGGCTTCCCCGAAGTGATCGGCCACGACACCGTGGCCGCCGCGCGCTTCGTCAGCAATCCCGGCTGCTATCCCACCGGCTTCATCGCGCTGGTCGCGCCGCTGGTGCGCGCCGGACTGCTGCCGGCCGACTGGCCTTACGTGTGCCACGCCGTTTCCGGTTACTCGGGCGGCGGCAAGGCATTGATCGCGCACTTCGAGGAAGACCGCGACATCGCCTTCCGCGCCTATGGTCTGGCGCTGGGCCACAAGCACGTGCCGGAAATGACCGCGCATGTCGGCCTGACCCACGCGCCGATCTTCGCGCCCGCCGTGGTGCCGGCGCATCGCGGGATGCTGGTCGAAGTGCCGCTGCATCTTTCGATGATGCCCAAGGCAGGCACGGCTGCCGATCTGCGCGCCGCACTGGCCGAGTTCTATGCCGGCAGCGAAATCGTCACCGTGGTCGACGACCAGCCCGCCGAACTTCTGCTGCGCGCCTCGATGGAGCCGGTCGATACGCTGACGTTGCGGGTGCTGGGCGCCAAGGACGGCACGCAGGCCCGAATGGTCGCCATGCTGGACAATCTGGGCAAGGGTGCCAGCGGCGCGGCGGTGCAGAACCTCAATCTGATGGCCGGCCTTCCCGAAACGGCGGGGCTCAGGCTCTAGACAAAAGCCGCTTCCTGAATCACCATGAGCGCCGTGGGTCCCAAACCGGACCTGCGGCGCTTTTCGCATGAGCGGGATGACGGCGTTAACCACGCTGCGGGCGGCTGTGCCCAAGCGCCTCGTGCTTAGGCAGCGCTTGCACAATTTTCAGGCACACCCTGCCCATTTCTTGAACAGATGTTGTGCCCATCCATGGGTTTACCCGCATAAGGCTGCTAAACAGGCCCGCAAAAGGTGAAAATCCGGGCTTTTCGCGCCTGCACACTTCGCCTAGGACTTCCCCATCCGCATTGGCACGATTCTTGATGGGAGTCGCGCGCGAGGAAGCTGGTTCCCGGGACCGGACACCTCATCGGAAAGAAGCCGGGAACAAGCGCAGGGGTCTAGACAGGCGTGAAGAAAATCGAAGCCATCATCAAGCCGTTCAAACTCGACGAAGTGAAGGAAGCGCTGCACGAAGTGGGCGTCTCGGGCATCACCGTTACCGAGGCGAAGGGTTTCGGCCGACAGAAGGGCCACACCGAACTCTATCGCGGCGCCGAATACGTGGTCGACTTCCTGCCCAAGGTGAAGCTTGAGGTGGTCGTTCCCGATGCCCTGGCCGAACGCGTCGTCGAAGCGATTGCCGACGCCGCGCAGACCGGCCGCATCGGCGACGGCAAGATTTTCGTCGTTCCGATCGAAACCGCCGTCCGCATCCGCACCGGCGAACGCGACGACGACGCGCTGTAAGCGCCACGCGATTTTCATGGGAGGGGCCGTCCGTCGCCTGACGGGCACGCCTTCCCGCACAGAGATTTTCCGGCCCCGTCTCCTCGCGGAGACTGGTCCGGATCGGGAATGGACGGTCGGGGGGCCGGCCATTCCCGAAAGACACGAAATGCCCAAACTCAAAGTCTCTTTCGGGATCGGAAGAGCATCACTGGAGAACCAAGATAATGGCTAGTGCAAAGGACGTCCTCAAGAAGATCAAGGACGAAGAGATCGAGTGGGTTGATCTGCGTTTCACCGACCCGAAGGGCAAGTGGCAGCACCTCACCATGGTCTCGACGATCCTCGGTGAGGACGAGCTGGAAGACGGCCTGATGTTCGACGGTTCGTCGATCGAAGGCTGGAAGGCCATCAACGAGTCGGACATGATCCTCAAGCCCGACCTCGATGCCGTCTACACCGATCCGTTCTCGGCCACCCCGATGCTGATCCTGTTCTGCGACATCGTGGAACCCTCGACCGGCGAACTCTATGCCCGCGACCCGCGCTCGACCGCGAAGCGCGCGGAATCGTTCGTCCGTTCGGCCGGCTTCGGCGATACCGTCTACGTCGGCCCCGAAGCCGAATTCTTCATGTTCGACGACGTGAAGTTCTATGACGGTTACGAAGGCAACGGCTTCAAGATCGACGACATCGAACTGCCCGGCAACTCGGACAAGTCGTACGATCAGGGCAACCTGGGTCACCGTCCGCGCGCCAAGGGCGGCTACTTCCCGGTCGCTCCGGTCGACTCGGCCGTCGACATCCGCGCCGAGATGGTCACCACCATGCTCGAAATGGGCCTGCCCTGCGACAAGCACCACCACGAAGTGGCCGCTGCCCAGCACGAACTCGGCCTGACCTTCGGCACGCTGGTCCAGACCGCGGACCGCATGCAGATCTACAAGTACGTCGTGCACATGGTCGCGCAGGCCTACGGCAAGACCGCCACGTTCATGCCGAAGCCGATCATGAAGGACAACGGCTCGGGCATGCACACCCACATCTCGATCTGGGACAAGGGCAACCCGCTGTTCGCCGGTAACGGCTATGCCGGCCTGTCCGACATGTGCCTGTACTTCATCGGCGGCGTCATCAAGCACGCCAAGGCCCTGAACGCCTTCACCAACCCGACCACCAACAGCTACAAGCGCCTGGTGCCGGGCTACGAAGCCCCCGTGCTGCTCGCCTACTCGGCGCGCAACCGTTCGGCTTCGTGCCGCATCCCCTACGGTGCGGGCGACAAGGCAAAGCGCGTGGAATTCCGCTTCCCCGACGCGATGGCCAACCCGTACCTGTGCTATGCCTCGCTGCTGATGGCTGGCCTGGACGGCATCAAGAACAAGATCCACCCTGGCGACGCCATGGACAAGAACCTCTACGATCTGCCGCCGGCCGAACTCGCCGAAGTGCCGACCGTTTGCGGTTCGCTCCGTGAAGCGCTCGACTCGCTGGCCGCCGACCACGACTTCCTTCTCGAAGGTGGCGTGTTCACCAAGGACCAGATCGAAGCCTACCTCGAACTCAAGTGGCCGGAAGTGCTGCGCTGGGAAACCACGCCGTCGGCCGTCGAGTTCGACATGTACTACAGCGCCTGATCGCGCTGCGTCCCGCCGCCTTCCAGCGGCAGGACGGGGAAATCGGTTCACCGAGCGGGGCGTCCGGACTTTGTCCGGGCGCCCTTTTCCTTTACCTTCACACCTTGGCCGCTCTCCCCCCGGCCTGACCAACCCGGCCGCTGCTGCGACCATTGGCGACGTGACGGCGGGAACAGCGGCCGGTATGCAACCGTTGCCTTTCCCCCGAAGGAGACCCTGCATGGCCCGCACGCGCAGCACATTGACGATGACAACCGCCGCTCTTGCCTTGCTGGCACTGTCGGCGTCGGTCAGCGCCCAGCAACCCGGCCACGATCAGCCGCCGCCGCAGGGCGGGGACCACCCTGCGCAATCCGGTCGTCCCAATGACATGCCCCCGCGCGACAGCGGCCGGCCGAACCCGTCCGGCGACCGTCCACAAGTCCATCCCGAAGCATCGCAACCGCGCCGCAGTGCGCCGCAGCGCGATACCCAGCGCGCCGATGCCCCCCGCGATCAAGGACCGCACGAACAGGGCGATCGCAATCCGGGAGCCCGTGATTCCGGTCCACGTGATTCCGGTCCACGCGTTTCTGGCCCACACGATTCTGGTCGCGATCCCCGCCCGGATGGCGATCACCCCGTGCCGAAGGAGTCACGGCCTGATACACCCCCCGATCAGCCACGCCAGCAGGAGGCGGAGCGGCGCCGCGAACAGGAACAGCACTGGCAGCAGCAACGCGGCCAGCAGCAGCGGCCGATCCGAGAGGATGTGCGCGAAATCACCCACCGCGATCCGCATGGCCGATCCTTCGATGTGCCCACCAACGACCGGGTCAACGTGGTCACCGATCCCGGCCGGTTCGACTGGGCGGCGCAGGCCCCGCGCCACAGCTTCAACGGCTGCCCTCCCGGCATCGCCAAGCGCTATGCCAACTGCGCCCCACCCGCGATCAGCGAGGCCGCGCCCAATCGCTGGAAACTGCCGGGCTGGTACGGTGATTTCACCCGCGATGCCGGATATCGTTATACCGACGGCTACCTGTTGCGCCTTGGCGCGGACAGCGCCGTCAGCAGCTACATTCCCCTGCTCGGCGGTGCACTGGCGGTCGGGCAGCCATGGTCGGCGACATATGGCGCCGCCCCCCTGCCCGACTACTATTCGCGCTATTACGACCTCGGCCCGGCCAGCGGCTATCGCTATTACGACGATGTGATCTACCGCGTCGATCCCGATGATGCCGCGATCACTGCAGTGGCCGCGCTACTGACCGGCAACGCGATCGAGGTCGGCCAACCGATGCCTTCCGGCTATGACGTCTACAACGTGCCCTACCGCTATCGGGACCAATATTTCGATGGGCCCAAGGCGTTATACCGCTATTCAGACGGCACGATCTACCAGATCGATCCCGCCACGCGCCTGGTGCAGGCGGCCATCGAATTGCTTGCCTGATCCGCCCCGCCGCCAGCCCCTTACTCAGCCCACGGAAAACCGCCACCATGCGCAAAGCCATCCTAGCCGCACCGCTGCTTGCCACCGCGCTGATCCTTGCTGGCTGCTCGGGCAAGTCCCCCTCGGCGGATGCCTCCAGCGAAATCGCCGCCGTCACGCCCGCCAGCGAGACGCTGCCCGAAATGCTGGACGATGCGGACGGGATGCAGACGATGGCCGAAGCGCTGAAGACCACCGGGATAGAGGGCGCCTTCAACGACCGGGGCAGCTACACCCTGCTGGCCCCCGAAGACGATGCCTTCGACGCGCTGGGCGACAAGGCCAAGGCGCTCATCACCGCGAACGATCACGCCGCACTGGCCGCGCTGGTGCGCAACCACATGCTGACCGGCTATATGACGCCCGACGACATCGCCTCGGCCATCGCCGCCAGCAAGACCGGCAAGGTGGCGATGCCCACGCTGGGCGGCGGATCGGTGACGTTCACCAAGGCGGGCGATGCGATCACGGTGACTGCCGACGATGGCTCGCAGGCGACGGTGGAGGACAATCCCGTGGCCGGCGGCGCCAGCATCGCCATCCCGGTCAGCGGCGTACTCCGCAAGCTTTGAGGTTTGCCGTCCGGCAGCAGCTTCGCATAAACCGTTTTCCTACCGCCCCGCATCCGGCTTACTTGATCGGCCTTCCCGCCATTACGGAGAGGCCCCATGCTGGATTGCAAGCCGATTTTCGATGAAGTCCGCCACCTGATCGGGCGCAGTTTCACTCCGCAGGACGTTACCCGGCTGGACAGCGCGATAGACCTCGCGCTCGGCATCGCGCCTATTGTCGCGCACACGCTGGGCAATGGCGGCAAGACGCTGATCAAGACCTGGGAAGGTTGCGCAAAGCGGCGCCCCGATGGCCGCTTCGATGCCTATCCCGATCCCGGCAGCCGCAACGGCCATCCCTGGACCATCGGTTGGGGATCGACCGGCGCGGACATCGGGCCCGGCACGGTCTGGACCCAGTCGGAATGTGATACCCGCTTCGATCGCGACGTGCAGCGTTATGTCGACGCCGTCGCGCAATTCCTGGGTTCGGCCGCGACCACGCCCAACCAGTTCGATGCGCTGGTCTCGTTCCACTACAACACCGGGGCCATCGCCAGTTCCACGCTGGGCAAACTGCACCTGCAGGGTCGCTTCGTCGAAGCGCAGCAGGAATTCGGCAAATGGATCCGCAACGACGGCAAGGTGCTGGAAGGCCTGAAGAAACGCCGCGCGGAGGAAGCGAAGCTTTACGCGACGCCGTGAGGCCGCCCGACCTGAACGGCCCGACCTGAATGGCCTCAACCGGGTGGCGGAATGACGACGCCGGTGTCCACCTTCACCCGGTCCAGCGCAATCAGCGAGCCATAGCTGGCAATGCAGTCGTTCTCTGCAAACAGTTCACGGGTCAGCGCTTCGTAGGCGCGCATGTCGCTGGCGACGATGACCAGCACGAAACTGACGCCGCCGGTCACATAGTAGCACTGTTGCACTTCCGGCCGCGCACGGAACAGCGCTTTCGCGGCATCGACCGTGGTCGCGCGCTCGTCACGCAGATTCACCTGCACGATCGAGGTAATGTCCTGCCCCAGGGCCGCAGGATCGACCAGCGCCACGCTGCGGGTGATCACCCCCGCCGCCTCCATCGCCGCGATGCGCCGCTGCACCGCCGCCGCCGAAAGGTTCACCGCCTCGGCAATCCGGCGCTGCGGCGTGCGGGCATCCTGCTGGACGATGCGCAGGATCGCGCGATCGAACGAATCGAGTCGGGGAGAGGAGCGGGGCGAAGATTTGCTGCTGGATCGGGTCACCGTGCGAGCTTTTGTTGCGTTCGGAAGGCAAATCAAGAGCGCATGCCTCATTCACATGATGATATGTCCCGCCTGACTGGCACGATGGAGCGCGAAGATGGAATTGGCGGGAAGCATGACGGCAAGCAACGCGGCAACGCGCTCGACGCTGCTGGGCGTGCTTTGCGGCGCTGGCGCGGGTGCGCTCTGGGGCCTCGTCTTCCTGGCGCCGGAACTGGTGCGCGCCTTCGGCCCACTGGAAATGACCATCGGACGCTATGTCAGCTATGGCCTCATTTCCGCGCTGCTGCTGGCACCGCGCTGGAAATCCATCACCGCCCATCTGTCGCGAGACGCATGGATCGCGCTCTGCTGGCTCGCGCTGACGGGCAACACGCTCTACTTCGTGCTGCTGGTGAACGCCGTGCACATCGGCGGGATCGCCATGACCTCGATCATCGTCGGCTTCCTGCCGGTGACCGTCACGCTGGTCGGCAGCCGCGATCACGGCGCCGTGCCGCTGGCCAAACTGGCACCGTCGCTGCTGCTCTGCGCGGCGGGCGTGCTGTGCATCGGCTGGCAGGCGATCGCCGCACCCGGCACCGCGCCGATGACGTCCCGCCTGATCGGCCTGGCCTGTGCGGTGGGTGCGCTCGCCTCCTGGAGCGCCTTCGCCGTGGGTAACAGCCGCTGGCTGGCCCGGCTCGATGCGGTTTCGGCCCACGACTGGAACCTGCTGCTGGGCGTCGTGACCGGACTGCAGGGCGCGGCGCTGATCCCGTTGGCGATCTGGCAGGCCGATGCCGTGCGCACGACCAGCCAATGGACCGGCTTCCTGACCGTCTCGGTCGGTATAGCCCTCCTCGCCTCCATCGCCGGCAATGCCCTGTGGAACCGGGCCAGCCGCCTGCTGCCGCTGACGCTGGTGGGCCAGATGATCCTGTTCGAAACGCTGTTCGCGCTGGTCTATGCGCTGATCTGGGAACACCGCCTGCCCACCGTGTTCGAGGTGGCCGCCTTCGGGCTGCTGGTGGCGGCGGTGCTGACCTGCCTGGCCGCCCATCGCAAGCCGGCGGAGGACCTGGCTCCGCTTGGCGAAGGCGCAGCGCACTGAGGCGCACTGCCGCTGCCGATCTATAGTACAATGTTATCCCTACGGCGGCGGTGATCCCGCTGCTTACTGCCTGGCGCATGACGCCGCGAAAGCGGGGCCACGCCTTCGCGGGGGCGATGGAGCATTTTTCGGGACAAGGCGGTGGTGGCGTTAACCGCTGCCCACCTACTCCGCCGGCGGCTCCCACAGTTCCACCGGGTTGCCTTCGGGATCGTGGATGCGGGCGAACCTGCCGGTTTCCGGCGTGTCCCATTCCGGATTGGTGATCACCTCGATCCCGGCCTCCCGCAATCTGCCGAGCAATGTGTCCAGCCCGGTCACGCGAAAATTGATCATCCATTGCCGGTCTGCGGGAAAGTAGTCGGTATCGCGCGCAAAGGGCATGAACACGGTCGGCCCGGCCTGCTGCGCCCACTGGTAGGGATTGTCCGCCGCGATGCCTAGGTGGGTGCGATACCAGTCAAGCAGGGCTTGCGGCTCCCGGGCCCGGAAGAACACGCCACCGATCCCGACTGCCGCCATCACGCTCTCCCGCGCTGCCTGTGATTACCCGCTGCCTGTGATTACCCGGTACCCGTGATAACCCGCCGTCGGATTACCCCGTAATCGAGGGGACGCCGTCCTTGCCGCCCGTGCCACCAAGATCGCCGGCAGCCCGCGGACTGGCCACGGCCGAGGCGATCAGGCGCTCCTGCTCTTCGGTGCTGAAGCGTTCCCACCCGGTACGGCCCAGCTTTTCCATCGGGCGGAAGCGCACCTTGTACTGCATGCGGGGCGAGCCTTCGACCCAATAGCCGAGGTAGACGTAGGACAGGTCCATCTCACGCGCGCGGCTGATGTGGTCGAGGATGATGTAAGTGCCCAGCCCCTGCCGCTCATGATGCGGGTCATAGAAGCTGTAGATCATCGACAGGCCGTCGCACTGGCGGTCCGTCAGGCAGGCGCCGACGAGACGGCCGGGGGTAACACCGTCTTCCGAAGGCTCGCGGTATTCGACCACGTAGCTGGTGACCGGCGTGTGTTCGACCATGTCGGCGAAATCCACCTCGTCCATCGAGGTCATGCCGCCTTCGGGATGGCGCACCGCCAGATAGCGCTGCAGCAGTTCGAACTGCTCGCTGGTCGACCACGGCCGGCAGACGGTGGCGACAAGGTCGCTGTTGCGCTTGATCAGGCGCTTCTGCGTGCCCGAGGGGACGAACTCATCGGCCACCACGCGCACGGAGATGCAGGCGCTGCAGTCAAGGCAGGAGGGACGATAGGCCACGGTCTGGCTGCGGCGAAAGCCGATGCGGCCCAGCGCGTCGTTCAGCGAATCGGCGTGCGGGCCCTTCAGTTCGGTGAAGACCTTCCGTTCGCTGCGGCCCGGCAGATAGGGGCACGGCGCCGGGCTCGTCACGAAAAACCGGGGAAAGCGAACGGGTGCCGTCACGGGCGCAATCTATCCTCTGGCTGGCGGAAGACGGCCCTTTATTAAGCCGACTATCCGTGTCTGCCCTGAATATGCATACGGCTTGGCCACGTTGAAAGTGTTTTAACCACAAATCTGGACCTGTCGGCAACGGAATCGGACAAAGAACGCCCGGTTAACCGTTTATTGTCCCGGAACGGGCCGGGTCCGCCGCCGATGATTTTTTTGAAAGGTCAGGCGTTTTAAAGCGGGTGCCGGCCGAAGTTCCCTCCGGCCGGCGTGATTCCCTCAGTCGGTTTCGACCTGACGCACTTCGTAGCCTTCGCGGCGCAGCGCAGAGACCAACGCGTCCAACTGCTCCTTGTCGCGCGCCTCGCACTCGATTTCGGTGACGAGGCCCTTGGCTGGCAGGTGCGTGAAGATGCGCTGATGGAACACCTCGATGATGTTCACATTGTGCTCCTGGAACACCTTGGCCACCTTGAACAGCGCGCCGGCGCGGTCCTGCAGGCCGATCTTCAGGCGCGCGAGGCGGCCCGAACGGGCCAGATCGCGCAGCAGCACGTTGGCCAGCAGGCGCGTATCGATATTGCCGCCCGACAGCACGATGCCGATCTTGCGGCCCGTAAACAGCTCGCGATTGGCCATGACGGCGGCCAGCCCGGTGGCCCCGGCACCTTCCACCAGCGTCTTCTCGATCTGGAGAAGCAGCGCCAGCGCGCTTTCGATGCCCGATTCGCTGACCAGCAGGAACTCGTCCAGCAGGCCGCGCAGCACGGTGGAGGTCATCTGCCCCGGCGCGAAGACGGCGATGCCTTCGGCCAGCGTGTCCCCGCCGATCGGCAGGCTGGTGCCCTTCAGCAGGTTATACATCGATGGGTAGAGCTGCGCCTCCACGCCGACCAGACGGATATCCGGATTGATGGCGCGCGCCACCGTGCCCATGCCGGTGGCAAGCCCGCCGCCACCGATCGGCAGCACCAGCGTATCGAGGTCCGGCACGTCCTCCAGCATTTCCAGCGCGACCGTGCCCTGCCCGGCGGCGACATGCGGATCGTCGAACGGGTGGATGAAGGTCAGCCCCAGTTCGCCTTCCAGCTTGCGTGCGTGGGCATAGGCTTCGTCGAAGCTTTCGCCTTCCAGCACGACCTTGCCGCCCACGCTTTCCGTCTGCATCACCTTCACGGTGGGCGTGGTGCGCGGCATCACGATGGTCACGGGCACGCCAAGACGGGTGCCGTGGTAGGACAGGCCCTGGGCATGGTTGCCGGCCGAAGCGGCGATCACGCCGCGCGACTTGCGTTCTTCATCCAGCAGCAGAAGGGCATTGAGCGCGCCGCGTTCCTTGTAGGCGGCGGTGAATTGAAGGTTTTCGAACTTGAGCCAGACGTCGGCCCCGGTGATCGCACTCAGGGTGGTCGAATAGAGAGTGGGAGTGCGGACGACCTTGCCCATAATTCGCCCAGCCGCCGCACGAACGTCTTCGGCGGTGAGGAGTGCCTGAACGAGCTCCTCGGCGATATTGAGCATTGGCTGTTCCATAGAGGGCCGCGCCTAACGGAATGCGGCGCAATTGGGAAGGCTCGTGTCATGAAAAAGCGCAACAAGCCGTGTCATGGCAATTTTATTGCAGGAAAGCAGTTGCAGGCGGTGCACGCCGTGCCGCACCCGGCGACATGGCGGCGCGGTGCAATGCGCGGGATAAGCGCGCCTGTGTGGTTTGCTTTCGTACAAAAAGCGCTAGAAAGAACGGCATGAGCGAGCGACGCAAGGTTACCTTCATCGGCCTCGGCGTAATGGGCGGCGCAATCGCGCGGCACATCGCGTTGGCGGGCCACGAACTCACCATCTACAACCGTTCGCCGGAACGGGCGCGGAAATGGGCGGATGACAATCCGGGCCTGGCCCACCGCATCGCCGCCAATCCGGCGCATGCGGCACAGGATGCCGAAGTGGTGATCACTTGCGTCGGCAACGATGATGACCTGTCCGAAGTCGTGCTGGGCCCCAACGGCGTGTTCCGCATGCTGAAGAAGGGCGCCACCTTCATCGATCACACCACCGTCTCCGCCCGCATCGCCCGGCAGATCTCGGTAGAGGCGCGGGACTTGCGCATCCACTGCGTGGACGCACCGATGACCGGATCGCAGATCGGTGCCGAACAGGGCACGCTCACGCTGATGTGCGGCGGGCGTGACGAAGCGATCGAGGCCGCGCGGCCGGTGATGGAGGCATACTCCGCCCGCATCGTCCACGTCGGCAAGGCAGGCTCCGGCCAGATCGCCAAGATGGCCAACCAGATCTGCATCGCCGGCAATGTCGCCGCGCTGGCGGAAGCGGTGCGCTTCGCACAGGCATCGCATCTGGACATGGACAAAGTTTACGAGGCGATTTCCGGCGGTGCCGCGCAGTCTTGGCAGATGGACAACCGCTGGCACTCGATGAACGCGGACGATTTCGATTTCGGTTTCGCGATCGACTGGATGCGCAAGGACCTTGGCCTCAGCCTGGACGAAGGGCGCGGCCTTGGCGTGTCGCTGCCGGTGGCCGCCCTGATCGACCAGTTCTTTGCCGACATCCAGGCTCAGGGCGGCGGCCGCCTCGATACGAGTGCGATCATCAAGCGCCTGCCGAAAAAGGGTAATCCGTGAACTTCAGGAAAGGCGCAGGCATCGCCCTGCTGCTCGCCTCGACCGTCATCGCCCAACCGGCGCTGGCCGACGTTCTGGTCGACAACGTCAATGGCGTCACCGGCGATGGCAAGGGCGGCGTGGAGCACTTCGAAGGCTTCCTGATCGACGATCAGGGCCGCGTCGCGCAAGTATTCCACCATGGCGAGAAGCGACCGAAGAAGGTCGCCTATCAGGTGGATGGCAAGGGCCGCAACGTGGTGCCGGGCATGATCGATGCGCACGGCCACGTCATGGCGACGGGCTTTGCGAAGATGACGCTGGACCTGTCGATGGCGAAGACGCTGGACGAGGCGCTTTCGCGCGTGACCGCGTGGTCCGCCGCGCATCCGGACCTGCCGTGGATTCTCGGTTCGGGTTGGAACCAGATGCAGTGGGGGCTGGACCGCATGCCCACCGCCGCCGAACTGGATCGGGCGACCGGCGGCAAGCCTGCATGGCTCAGCCGCGTGGACGGCCATGCCGGTTGGGCCAATTCCGCCGCCATCGCCGCCGCCGGGGTGACGGCCGCCACCGCCGACCCCAGGGGCGGAGAGATCGTGCGCGCTGCGGGCTCCAAGGCTCCAGCGGGCGTCTTCGTGGATCGCGCGATGGCGCTGATCGAAGCGCGCGTGCCCAAGCCTCGCCCCGAGGATCGCGACACCGCCTTTGGCGAAGCGCAGCTGGCGCTGTTGGCGCAGGGCGTCACCGCGATTGCCGACATGGGTACCTCAATCGAGGACTGGCAGGCCTTCCGCCGCGCCGCCGACCTTGGCAACTTGCGCATCCGCGTGGTGTCCTATGCCGATGGCATCGACAACATGGTGCTGATCGGCGGCCCGCATCCAACGCCTTGGCTCTATGCCGATCGGCTGAAGATGAACGGCGTGAAGCTCTACCTCGACGGCGCGCTGGGATCGCGCGGAGCCTGGCTGAAGGCGCCCTATGCCGATGCGCCCGGCACCAAGGGCCTGCCGCGCATGGACCAGACGCAGCTGGGCAACCTGATGAGCCGCGCCGCGATCGACAACTTCCAGATCGCCGTCCACGCCATCGGCGACGAGGCGAACGCCACGGTGCTTCATTCGATTGCAGAGCTTTCCGCCACCTACAAGGGCGACCGGCGCTGGCGCATCGAGCATGCGCAGATCGTCGATCCGGCCGACATCCCCCGCTTCGGGCAGTTCGGCACGATCGCCTCGATGCAGCCGCAGCACGAAGCATCCGATCGCACGATGACCGAGGCGCGGCTTGGCCCGCAGCGGCTTGCCGGGGCCTATGCCTGGAAGTCCATCGCGGCGACCGGCGCCAAGCTGGCCTTCGGGTCGGATACCCCGGTGGAGCCTTCGGAGCCCTTCGTGGGCATGGCGGTCGCCATCTCCCGCCAAGGGGCGGACGGCCAGCCTTTCAATGGCTGGCAGCCGCAGGAAATCCTCTCGCGCGAAGCGGCGCTCAACGCCTACACCACCGGCGCCGCCTACGCGATGTTCGCTGAGGACCGCCTGGGCCGCATCGCCAAGGGCTACCGCGCGGACTTCCTGTTCGTGGACGTTGACCCCATGCTGGCAACGCCGACGCAGTTGCGCGGAGCCAAGGTGATGGAAACCTGGATCGGCGGGCAGATGGCATGGTCGGCCGCGAAGGATCGGATCATTCCGGAGAAGAAGGTCGAGAGCGAAGCCGGCCGCTGAGCAACTGCGGTCAGCAATCCCAGGACGTCGTCAACATCACTTCGTCGCCCCCGCGAAGGCGGGGGCTCCGCTTCCGTTCTTCATGCCGGAGAGGAAAAGCGGGATCCCCGCCTTCGCGGGGATGACGGGGATGGGTTGCCGGAAGCCGGCTTTATATCCCCACAGCGGCCAGAAATCGCCGCTGACGGAATTTTGCCCCCTTACTCGGCGGCGGAACCGCCCTCGACCACGGCCGGCACGTCCACCTCGGCCTTGCTTTTCTCGCGCGCGGCGGAGCGTTCGGTGAACCACATCACCACCAGCGTACCCTCGTAGAGCGCCAGCAACGGCACCGCGAGCAGCAGCTGCGAAACCACGTCCGGCGGGGTTGCCACGGCAGCGATGATGAAGATGCCGACAATGGCATAGCGGCGCGCGCCAACGCACTGCTTGCGGGTGATGATCCCCGCGCGGTTGAGCAGCATCAGCAGCACCGGCAGCAGGAAGCTGATGCCGAAGGCCAGGATGAACTGCATCACCAGCGCCAGATAGTCGCCCGTGCCCGGCAGCGCTTCCAGCTTCAGGCCGCCCTTTTCGCCCTCGAACTGGAGGAAGAAGTGGAACGCGGTGGGCATCACCACGAAATAGGCCAGCGCCGCGCCCATCGTGAACAGGATCGGCGTTGCGACCAGGAACGGCAGGAACGCCTTCTTTTCCTTGGCGTAGAGGCCCGGCGCCACGAAGGCCCAGATCTGGTTGGCGATCACCGGGAACGAGACGAAGAACGCCGCGAACAGCGCGATCTTCACTTCCACGAAGAACGCTTCGTAGAGCTTGGTGTAGATCAGCTTGCCCTGCCCCGGCGGGAACGCTTCGGTCAGCGGCCGCACCAGGAAGGCGAAGATGTCGCCCGAGAAATAGAAGCACACACCGAACGCCACCGCGAAGGCCAGGAAGGCCCGCAGCAGGCGGGCGCGCAGTTCGATCAGGTGATCGAGCAGCGGCGCCTGGGTGTCGTCGATATCGGAGATGCGAAAAGGCTGCATGCAGGCGGCTTTACAACAGAGTGCCGGGGATGAGAGCGGCGGAAATCATGGCGCCGGAAATCAGGGCGGCGGCGGCGGCAGGTGGAATTCCGCCTGCTCCGCCTTGGCCGCTGCCGCCGGCTTTTCGGCGCCAGCCTCACCCGCATGTCCCGACGCATCCACGGCCTGCTTCTCCTCGGAGAGGATATCGGCCGGGGTTACGCGTGCGGGCGGGGGCAGCATTTCCTCTGCCGTGGGCAGAACGGGATTGGCCTTCATGATGGCCTCGTTCTGCTCACGCCACTTGCGCTCCATTTCCTCCAGCTCGGCCTCGCGCACCATGGCGTCGATGCCGGCGCGGAAGTGCCCGGAGATCTTGCGCATCTTGCCGATCCACCGGCCGGCCGTGCGCATCGCCAAGGGCATGTCCTTGGGGCCGATGACCACGACCGCCACGATGACGATCAGCAAAAGTTCGGATGCACCGACGTCGAACATGGCGGCGCCCTACCTTGCGCTCAAACCTGTTCGGACTTGTTTTCAGTAGCCGCCGGGGTGACCGGGGCGTCCTGCGAAGCGGTGATCTGCGGGGCGGGAGCCGGCGCCGGGGTCGATGCCTTCTTGGCCTCGTCCTCGTTCATGCCTTCCTTGAAGCTCTTGATGCCCTTGCCGAAGTCACCCATGATTTCGGACACGCGGCCGCGACCGAACAGCACGAGCACGATGACCAGCACGATCATCCAGTGCCAGATCGAGAAGCTACCCATAACCTCAACTCCAAAAACCCTGGACTGAACCTTCTGCCCGACCGGCATGCTTAGCGATTCAGCCCCTACCGAACCCATCTAGGGACTTTCATCCCAAGTTGCCAGCCTGTCATCGTCCTGACCCGCACCAGTCGTCTATTCGTCGCACTCCGGCTCCGGCGGTTCGTCCGAAGTATCCACCGGCTGGGGGCGCAGCGCGGTTTCGATCATCTCGTCATCGACGGGATCGAGCAGGCCTGCGGCCCGCAATTCGTCTATCCCCGGCAGCTCCTTCAAGGAGCCCAACCCGAAGTGCGCGAGGAATTCGGGCGTGGTGGCGTAGATCACCGGGCGCCCCGGCACCTCTCGCCGTCCGACCGCGCGCACCCAGCCCGCCTCCATCAACACGTCCAGCGTGCCCTTGGCGGTCTGCACGCCGCGGATCGCCTCGATCTCGTTACGGCTGACCGGCTCGTGATAGGCGATGATCGCCAGAACTTCGGTGGCCGCGCGGGTAAGCCGGCGTGCCTCCTCCTTCTCGCGGCGCAACAGGTGCGCCAGATCGGGCGCGGTTTCGAAATGCCAGCGCTTGCCCCGTTCGACCAGGCGGATGCCGCGCCCGTCGTAATGCGCTTTCAGCTCGGCCAGCGCCGACCGCACTTCCGCCTTGCCGAGATGGTTCGAAATCTGGTCGACGGTCAGCGGTTCCTCCGCCGCGAACAGCGTCGCCTCCACGGCGCGGACAAGGTCGTCGGGAACCGTCACGCGCGCAGGGCCTTCAGGCGCAGCGGGCCGAAGGTCTCTTCCTGTGCGATCTCCGCCTTGCCGGTGCGCGCCAGTTCCAGCGCGGCGACGAAGCTGGATGCCAGTGCCGAGCGGCGCAGTTGCGGATTGGCCCAGGCCTCATGCGCGGGCGGCAGGAAATCGCGCAGTTCCATCCAGTCCAGCGAGACGCCCAACATCGAGGCGACGCGGGCGATCGCGCTGTCCAGCGTCATCACCATGCGTTCGCGCACCATATGCACCACCGGCTGGCTGCGCACTTTCACGTCGCCATAAGCGCGCACCAGATCGTACCACGAACATTGCCAGAGCGCCTTGCGCTCCACCCGCAGCCCTTCCGGAGCGCCGCGCAGGAACACGTCGCGGCCGAGGCGATCGCGCCCCATCAGCCGCGCCGCCGCCTCCCGCATCGCGCCCAGCCGCTGCAGGCGCAGTTGCAGGCGCAACGCCAGCTCCTCGGGACTGGGATCGGGCTGCTCTTCCTTCGGCAGCAGCAGCGCGGACTTCAGGTAGGCCAGCCAGGCCGCCATCACCAGATAGTCGGCCGCCAGTTCCAGCCGCAGCGCCTCCGCCTCCTCCACATAAGTCAGGTAGGCGTCGACCAGTTCGAGGATGGAAATGCGGCGCAAGTCGATCTTCTGGCGGCGCGCAAGGTCCAGCAGCAGGTCGAGCGGGCCTTCCCAGCCATCGATCTCCAGATGCAGCGTTTCCTTGCGAGCCTCGGCCCGTTCCTCGCCATCCCACGCGGCGTCACTATCGCCGGTGTCCGCTGCCGGATGATCGGCAGGCAGGTCCATCGGCTCAGGCCGCCAGCGCCAGCAGCGCGTCGCGCCGGGAGACGAGTTCGCCGTGGGTGCCGGTGCCGGTGATGCCATCGATGGACGCCAGGGCCCGTTCCAGCCGCGCCGCCGCCTCGCCGTCCAGTGCGGGCAGGACATTCGCAATGCCCACCATGTCGTCCATCTTCGCCCAGCAATTCAGCGCAATGTCGCAGCCCGCCGCAATGGCGCGCGCCGCAAGGTCCGGCACAGAGCCGGACAGCGCCTGCATATCCAGATCGTCGCTGAGCAGCAGGCCGGTGAAGCCGATGCGCTTGCGGATCACTTCGCCGATCACGAAGGGGGAGAGCGTGCCCGGGTTCTCGGCATCCCACGCGGTGTAGCGCACGTGCGCCGTCATGCCGATCGGCGTGTCGTTCAGCGTGCGGAACGGCTCGATATCGAGTTCCAGCTCCTCCTCGCTGGCGGTGACGGTGGGCAGTTCCTTGTGACTGTCCGCCATCGCGCGGCCGTGGCCGGGGATGTGCTTGATGCAGCCGACCACGCCGGCGCGGGCAAGCCCCTGCAAGGTGGCGCGGCCCAACGCGGCGACGCGCATCGGCTCGAACCCGAAGGCGCGATCGCCGATCACGTCGTGCGCGCCCTTCTGCCGCACGTCGAGCGTGGGGTGGCAATCGACCGAGATGCCCACTTCGGCCAGGTCCTGCCCCAGTGCCTCGGCATTATCGCGCGCAGCCTCGATCGCGCTGGCGGGGGCAAGGTCATAAAGCCGGTCGAACGCCTGCCCCGGCGGATAGGCCTGCCAGACGGGTGGCTTCATCCGGGCGACGCGGCCGCCTTCCTGATCGATGCTGATCAGCAGTCGGTCGCGACCGTGGATCGCGCGCAGATCGTCGGTCAGCGCGCGAATCTGATCGCGGCTTTCGACATTGCGGCCGAACAGAATGTAGCCGGCGGGATCGGCCTCCTTGAAGAAGGCGCGCTCGTCGTCGCTGAGGGTCAGCCCGGAAAGGCCGAAGATCGCGGGTGTCATGCCGGTTTGCTCGCAAAGTTCGCGCCCGTTCGCAAGGAAAGGCTGCTCGGAAATGTGGAAAGGGCGGCCTCTTGAGCCGCCCTTTCCGGTATTGTCACTGCTTCACCTGGCACCCCAGCCCGGCCGATTTCATGCCGGAGCACAAGGCTCGCGCCGCGGCGAGATCGCCCGGCACCGCCTGCAGGCGGAAGACCTTGCCGATATCGGCCTGCCCTTCGACCACGCGGTGATTGACGCCGGAAAGCGCCGGATACTGCACCTTCAGCGTCGCCCAGCCCGCTTCGGCAGCGGCCTTGTTGGCATAAGCGCCAACCTGCACGCCGACGCCGGAAACCACGGGCTCGGGCTTGGCGGCCGGAGTGGCGGTGGGCTTGGCAGTCGTCGGGGCGGCAGGCTTGTCTGCCGCAGCCGGTGCCTTCGTATTCGAATCGAAGCCCGGCGCCGGCGCATCGGACCTATCCTGACCACCTTGGCCCTGCCCGATCTGCGGCGCGCGGCTCTGCCCCTCTGCAACGGCAAAGCTGGTGTCTCCGGTGCCGGCGACGACATCGCCGCCCGGATTCTCGGGACGGACCTTGTACGGCTCCTTGGGTGCCTCGATCACGCCGCCGCTGGCGACCAGCGGCTGGTCGTTCTTGTGGCGCGTGGCCCAGAAGATCCCGCCGACGATGGCGCCGATGGCGACCAGCGCCAGCACCACCAGCAGCGCCGTCTGGCTGCCGCCACCGGCACGCTGCGGTTCGAACTCCTCATCCTCGCCTTCCAGCCAGGGCAGGCGCACGTCCTCGTCGCCCAGGTCGAGCTGTTGCGGCCGCTCGAAGGCGGCGCGGCCCGCATCGCGCCCCGCATCACGGTCACCTTCTCCGAAGGCGCCCGCGCGCGGCTCGTCCCGATCGTCACCCCAGCTCATCATCGATTACATTTCCTCCACGGCCTCGACGCCGAGCAGCGCCAGACCGTTGCGCACAATTTGCCCGATCTGCGCGGCCAGGAAAAGCCGCGCGGAGGTCAGGTTACCATCTTCGGCGTTAATAAAGCGCTTTTCCACGCGGTCATTGCCCAGGTTCCAGTAACCATGGAACGCAGCCGCCATGTCGCCCAGGAAGAAGGCGATGCGGTGCGGTTCGCGCGCGGCGGCGGCAGCTTCGACGATGCGCGGGAACTGCGCAGCCAGCTTGACCAGCTCCAGCTCTTCCTCGCCCAGCGTTTCCAGATGGTCCGAACCGGGTGCGAAACCTTCGCCGGCGCCCTTGCGCAGCGTCGAGTGGACGCGGGCATTGGCGTACTGCACGTAGAATACCGGGTTGTCCTTCGACGCTTCCACCACCTTGGCGAAGTCGAAGTCCATCTGCGCTTCCGGCTTGCGGGTGAGCATGGTGAAGCGCACCACGTTCTTGCCCACTTCGGTGACGACTTCGGCCAAGGTGACGAAGTTGCCCGAACGCTTGGACATCTTCACCGGCTCACCATCACGCAGCAGCTGGACCATCTGCACCAGCTTGATCTCGAACGGCGTCGGCGCTCCATCGGCGCCGGTCATGGCGGCGACGGCGGCCTTGATGCGCTTGACGGTGCCGGCGTGGTCCGCGCCCCAGATGTCGACGAGCGCGTCTGCGGTCTGCGCCTTCTGGAAGTGGTAGGCGAGGTCAGCGCCGAAGTAGGTCCAGGTGCCGTCCGACTTCTTGATCGGGCGGTCCTGATCGTCGCCGAACTGGGTGGACTTGAACAGCGGCAGTTCCACCGGCTCCCAATCCTCGGGCGTCTTGCCCTTGGGTGCTTCCAGCACGCCGTCATAGACCAGGCCCTTCGAACGCAGCCACGCTTCGGCCTCGTCCGGCTTGCCGGAGGCCTGAAGCTCGGCCTCCGAAGAGAACAGGTCGTGGTGGATGCCCAGCAGCGCCAAGTCCTGCTTGATCATCACCAGCATCGCGGCAACGGCCTTCTCGCGGAACAGCGTCAGCCATTCCGATTCGGGCGCCCTGGCGTACGTGTCGCCGAATTCGGCGGCGAGCTGCTGGCCCACCGGCACCAGATAGTCGCCCGGATAGAGCCCCTCGGGGATCGCGCCCACGTCTTCGCCCAGCGCTTCACGGTAGCGCACGTGGGCCGAACGGGCCAGCACCTGCACCTGCGCGCCGGCGTCGTTGACGTAGTATTCCTTGATGACCTTGTGGCCCGCGTACTCCAGCAGCGTCGCCAGCGCGTCACCGACTACAGCGCCCCGGCAGTGGCCCATGTGCATGGGACCGGTCGGGTTGGCCGAGACGTATTCGATGTTCACGGTGGTGCCGCCACCCACCGTCGAGCGGCCATAGTCCGCGCCCAGCACGGCGATGGCGCGCAGTTCGGCCAGCCATGCGGCGGCCGAGAGGCGCAAGTTGATGAAACCGGGCCCGGCGATCTCCGCCGAAGTCACCGAATCGAGCTTCGACAGTTCCGCCACCAGCGCTTCGGCCAGATCGCGCGGCTTCAGGCCGGCGGGCTTGGAGAGGACCATCGCCGCATTGGTCGACAGGTCGCCGTGCGAGGCATCGCGCGGCGGTTCGACCGTGATCGCGCTTCGCTTCAACCCGCCGGGCAGCGTGCCCGCTGCTTCAAGCGCATCGAGCGCGGCGTTGAGGTGGCCTGCGAAGGCGGCGTAAAGGGTCTGGTTCTCACTCATCCGCGCGCGGATAGCGCAAGTGCAGCGAAAGGGGAACAGGCTGCAAGGTGACAGAGTGGTTGACACGGTTGACACGGTCCAGGGGAAAAACCGTCACCTTGCGATGAAACTGTCACCTTATAGACCTTCCAGTGTCACCTTGCAGATCGCACCCCTGCGCTGCATTTCATCCCAGGCTGCGGCAAATCCCTCCCCCAGCCGTGCGCGCAGGCGATAGGCCGATTGCCGGCTCATCCCCACCTCCCGCGCCGCCGCCGCGACCGAACGGCCAAGGCCAAGCGCGCGCAGGAAGGCGAGCGCCTTGGCCTTGGTCCAGCGGTATTCGGAATGCGGGCGGCGGGTGCGGGTCTTGGTCATGCCGCACAGCGTATCGCGACCGGGCAGGTGTAGGAAAACTGGCCGGCAGCGGAAGTGGACCTTCCGGCCGCGCTGCTATTGCGGCGGTTGTGAATGCCCACCCCCGCCTCCCTGCCGCTTGCGGGAGGGCCGCGAGACTTACGGAGCGCAGCGAAGTCAGTCGCAGCGGGGCAACGTCCGCTGCCCCCGAACCCCGCTTTCAGAGTTTTAATCCCGCCGCGATTCATCGGGATCGGCGCCATTGCGGCCGCTGCGAAAGCCCGCCCAGGACCGGCTCCGCAATCCCCCGCAGCCGGTCATCACAATTCCTTGGTCAATCCCGCCCAGTTGCCATAATCGGGCAGCGAATGGGGGAATGGGGCACTTACATGCATCGGAAACTGTGGAAGCGGCTTGCGTCGATCATGGCGCTGTCTTCGGCCGGGCTGCTTGGCGCGGGCAGCGCCGATGCCGCCCCGTGGATGGAGGCGTCGAGCGACCACTTCGTGATATACGCGCAGGAAAGCGAAAGCGACATCACGCGCTTTGCCGCACAGCTGGAACGCTATCAGGCGGCCATGGCGCTGGCCCTGCACGCGACCGCGCCGGTGCCCAGCTCGTCCAATCGCGTAACGATATTCGTCCTGCGTGACGAGAATACGTTGCGCGCATTGTATCGCGGCGACCGAGACCTGAAGACCAGCAACTATATCGGTGGCTTCTATGCCGCGAGCGCAGGCGGATCGGTGGCATTCGTGTCCGATCTTCAGACCAGCGGCGGCGATCCCGACCGTTCGATGGCCGCGCTGCTGCACGAATATGCGCACCACTTCATGGCCATTTCGAATTCGCCGTCGCGCCCGCGCTGGTTCAACGAAGGCATCGCCGAATTCTTCGCCGCCAGCAAATTCGATCAGGATGGCAGCGTACGGCTGGGCCAGCCGGCGTGGATGCGCTTCAACGAACTGTTCGCGGAAAAGCACATGACCGCGGTCGAAGTGCTGGACCCGATGGAATACGAAAAGCGCAAGACCTACGGATACGATGCCTTCTACGGCAAAAGCTGGCTCCTCTACCATTACCTGACTTTCGAACCGACCCGCAAAGGCCAGCTGGATACCTATCTGACGCTGCTGGATGCCGGCACGGACCAGCGCCAGGCGGCAGAGCGGGCCTTCGGCAGCCTGGACACGCTGGAATACAACCTTGACCGCTATATGCTGAAGCGAACGATGGAGAGCCTGACAATCCCGGCTTCCCTGCTGCAGGTCGGCACGGTGAAGGTGCGGCCGCTAGCGGACGGGGAAAGCGCGATCATGCCGGCACTGATCCGGTCCAAGCGCGGGGTCGGCTCGTCCGAAAATGCGGAGGCTGTGCTTGCACTGGCCCGCCCGGTCGCGGCGCAATATCCGCACGACGCTGCCGTTCTTTCGGAACTGGCGGAGGCCGAATACGACGCCGGGCACGACAAGGAAGCCATCGCCGCCGCCGATGCCGCGCTGGCCATCGATCCGGCCCGGGTGAACGCCTATGTGCAGAAGGGCTATGCGCTGTTCCGGTTGGCCAAGGACGCGAACAATCCGCAGGAGGCCTATACCCAGGCGGTGGCGCCGTTCCTGAAGCTCAACCGTGTCGAGAACGACAACCCGATCCCGCTGATCTATTTCTTCCGCAGCTTTGCCGAACAGGGAAAGAGGCCTACCGATCTGGCACTTTCCGGCCTGATCCGGGCGATGGAAGTGGCGCCGTTCGACAATGATCTGCGCATCATGCTGGGGCAGGCGTTCCTGGCTCGCGGTCAGCTGAAGGACGCCAAGATCGTTCTTCTCCCCGTGGCGAATTCTCCGCATGAAAGCGAGAACGCCAGGGCCGCCCGCGCCCTTGTCACACGGATAGACACCGATCCGAACTGGAAGGGCGATGGAGCGGCAGGGGTGGCCGCAAGCGCGGCTGGCGCGAACTGAGCCTTCTCACTTCGCGCCGGAAAGCACGTCTCCAGCGCGGATCGTTATGGCCACTTTCGCGAAGGCCGTGGCGTCCGCTGCCGGATCGCCGTCCAGCAGCACCATGTCGGCCGCGAGCCCACGCGCGATCCGGCCGCGCTGGGCCGACTGGCCGAAGCGGCGCGCCGGGGTGGTGGTGAGCGCGGCCAGCACGTGCCGCCAGTCCATCGCCTGCGCCATCAGGCGATATTCGGCGCTGGGATCGAACACGTCCATGAACCCGGCATCGGTGCCGAACAGCACCTCGCCGCCGCCCTCGCTCAGCGCACGGACCTGCTGGACCACGGTGGAGACCGGGGTGGCGTCCGCCGGATAGACCTCGAACAGCATCATCGTCGGCACCAGCGCGACATGTCTGGCCACCAGCTTGCGGACTTGCGCCGCATCCCAGGGCCCGGCGATCGGCGCGCTGTGGGCGAGCACGTCGACGCCGTTGTCCACCGCCGCCGCCATGCCTTCCCGATTGGTCGGGTGGGCGAAGACCGGCAGGTGGTGGCGATGTGCCTCCGCCGTCAGCGCGCGGATCTGGTCGGCGGGCATCACCATGACCTCCTCCGCGCCCAGGATCGCGCCGGTGAACAGCTTCACCCCGTCCACACCCGCCGCTGCCTGCCGGTCCAGCCGCGCCACGGCTTCGGGGGTGGAGCGGATTTCGGGGATGGCGATATGCTCCGCCTCGTAGAGCGGCCGCGCGTAGACCGGGGTGCCGTCCTTCGGGAAGAACGGATCGCCCACCGTCAGGATCTGCGGCCCGGCGATCTTGCCCGCCCCGATCATCCGCCGCAGCGTGGTGGCGCTGGCGGTGCTGGAGGCGAGATCGAACACGGTGGTGAAACCCCAGCGCGTGAACATGTCGCGGAGCTGCCCTTCCAGCTTGGCCGGATCGGCCGCCTCCGGATGGAGCAGATCATGCGTCAGCAGATGGACATGGCTGTTCCAGAATCCGGCCACCAGCGTGCGCCCGGTGCCTGAAACCTGCCGCATCCCCTGCGGCACCACGACTTTCGTGCGCGGCCCGACGGCAGCGATGCGGCCATCGCGAACGATCACGACGCCGTCGTCCAGCGCCTTCGCCTGCGGATCGGCGTAGACCCGCGCGCCGACGATGGCGAAATCGTCTGCGAAAGCCGGTTTGCCCAAACCCATCGCGGCCAGACACACCGCTACCATTGCCAGTCTTTTCATGCACACCCTCGTCCGTCGCCGCACCGCGACCGGCCGCAATGGAGCGCAATGCTCCGCCCGGCGCAAGGCCTGCGCCCTCCCCCTTCAAAACCGCCTGAAACGCGTGTATCGGGCCGGTCATGCGTCCCACCCAGATTCCCAAGACCTATCGGGTCAAGAGCTTCGGCTGCCAGATGAACGTCTATGATGGCGAGCGCATGGCCGAATTGCTGGCCGAACAGGGCATCACCGCCGCGCCGGAAGGCGAAGAGGCCGACCTGGTCGTGCTCAACACCTGCCACATCCGCGAAAAGGCGGCGGAAAAGGTCTATTCCGACATCGGCCGCCTGCGGCGCGACGATGGCTCCTCGCCGCTGATCGCCGTCGCCGGTTGCGTCGCGCAGGCGGAAGGGGACGAGATCATGGCGCGTGCGCCGGCAGTGAAGATGGTGGTCGGCCCGCAGGCCTACCACCGCCTGCCCGAGATGATCCGCGAGGCCACGGAAGGCAAGCGCGTCACCGATACGGACATGCCGGCGGAAACCAAGTTCGACGCGCTGCCGCGTCGCAGGCGCTCCGGCCCGGCGGCCTTCCTCACCGTGCAGGAAGGGTGCGACAAGTTCTGCACTTATTGCGTGGTGCCCTATACGCGCGGTGCCGAGGTTTCGCGCCCCCACGCCGACCTGATCGACGAGGCGAAGCGGCTGGTCGATGCCGGCGCGCGCGAGATCACGCTGCTGGGCCAGAACGTCAACGCCTGGTATGGCGAGGATGCGAAGGGCCGGAAGGTCGGCCTGGACGGGCTGATCCGCGAACTGGCGGAAATCCCCGATCTCGCCCGCATCCGCTACACCACCAGCCACCCCAACGACATGACCGAGGGGCTGATCACCGCACATGGCGAAGTGGCGAAGCTGATGCCGTTCCTCCACCTGCCGGTACAGGCGGGCAACGACCGCGTGCTGAAGGCGATGAACCGCAGCCACACGGCGGAAAGCTATCTGAAGATTCTGGACCGCGTGCGCGCAGTGCGCCCCGATATCGCGCTTTCGGGCGACTTCATCGTCGGCTTCCCCGGTGAGACCGATGCCGAGTTCGAGGATACGCTCGCGCTGGTCGATACGGTTCGCTACGCGCAGTGCTTCAGCTTCAAGTATTCGCCGCGCGCCGGCACGCCCGCCGCGACGATGGAAGACCAGATCCCCCTCGCGGTGATGGACGAGCGCCTCCAGCGCCTTCAGGCCGCGCTGCTGCGCGATCAGTTTGCCTTCAACACGGCTTCGGTGGGCAAGACCTGCGACGTGCTGGTGGAACGCAAGGGCAAGCATCCGGGGCAATGGGTGGGCAAGTCGCCCTGGCTGCAATCGGTACACTTCACCGGCGACGTGGCGATCGGCGATATCGTCACCGTCGAACTGAGCGAGGCCATCGCGAATTCGATCTCCGCACGGTTGCTGAGCCCGGTCACCGCGTGAGCGACCGGGAAGCGCTGGTCCTCGTCCCCGGCCTGTCCTGCGACCGCCATGTCTGGCAGGCGCAGGTCGCCGGGCTGGCGGACATCGCGGAGATTTCCATCGGCGATACGCTGAAGGGCGATTCGATCGCGCTGATGGCCAGCCGCGTGCTGGACGCCGCGCCGGAGCGGTTCGCGATCGCCGGCTTCTCGATGGGTGGCTATGTGGCGATGGAAATCTGGCGCCGCGCGCCGGAACGCGTCATCCGCCTCGCCCTCGTCGACACCAATGCCCGCGCCGATACCGAGGAGCAGGCTGCGCTGCGCCGCGCCGCCATCGCCACGGCCCGGTCGCGCGGGTTCGAACATGTGCTGCGCGGATCGCTGCGCCAGCTGGTCGCGCCCGACTGCCCGGAACCGCTGTTCGAGGACGTGGTGCAGATGGCCCTGCGCGTCGGTTTCGGCACGTACATGGACCAGCAGGCCGCGATCATCGACCGCGAGGATTCGCTGGAGACACTGAGCACGGTGACGGTTCCGACGATGGTCATGGTGGGCGACATGGACGCCCTCACCCCGCCCCGCCTTGCCGAGGAAATGGTGCAAGCGCTGACCCAACCTCTGGCGGAAACCGTTTACGAGGTCATCGCCGATGCCGGGCACATGGCGCCGATGGAGCAGCCGGAGGCGGTCAACGCCGCCTTCCGGCGCTGGCTTACACGGTAACGGTCATTCGAACGGCTTGAGGTCGTCGGCGGAGATCAGCGTCTTGCCGATCGTGTCCGAATCGCTGGCCGGCTGCACGGTGGCATTCTCGGGGTAGCCCTTGCCATCGAACGGCAGCCGCTTCATGCCTTCGGGCATCCCGCCACCCGATACGGTAACCGCCAGATCGCGCCAGCCGTGGCTCTTGCTGTCCAGCACGCCGACCGGCAGCTGCACCACGCTGACTTCGCCAACCTTCTTGAAGCTGCCGTTATCGCGCTTCAGCACCAGCAGGTTGCAGCCCCCGGTGCCGCACATCATCGGCCCGCCGAGATAGGCCAGAACTTCGGGCGTGCCGTCCCCGTCCAGATCGACTTCGGCGGTGGCATATTGCAGCGTGCCCAGATCGCTGGAGACCGCATCCTTGTAGTTCGCGCGGATCCAGTCCTCCACGCTCATCTCGGCGACTTCGGTGGCTTCCGACGTCTCGCTGGCGGTGGCGACCACTTCGGGCGGCGCTTCCTCCTTCTTGCAGGCGGCCAGCGAAAGCGCGAGGGCGGCGACGGCAAGCGCGGCCGGAGCGGCGCGCATGATGCTGGTGGAATTGGGCCTTGTCATAGGGATAGGCTAACCGCACTGCCGCCATGACCGCAAGATCGGCCTGTCGCATAGGTGCCTGTACCCATCATGCGCCCGAGTGATCCGAATGGACGAACGGAAAGTGGAGCACGCATAAAAGAGGGGTTCCGGCGCCTCACGCTCCGGAACCCCTCCCGCGACCCGCCGGGCGGCGGGGGCTATCTCCTGTACGGCGTGGCGCCTTACCAGAAGAAGCCGTTGAAGACGGTGGCGACGCGGCCGCTCCGCATGTTCACCATGACCACGTCGTTGCCATAACGGACCCAGCGATGGCCGGCCTGCGGTGCGGGCAGGCGATAGCGGGCATAGTCGTTCACCCAGTAGCGGTTGTTGTAATAGGCCGGCTGGAAGCGATAGCCGACGGCGACCGGGCGATAGGCGTAGCCGCGCGGGCCCTGATAGGCCGGACGGCGATAGTCGTTGCGGTGGCTGCGGCGATAGTCGCGCCAATCCTCGTGCAGTTCGCGGCGATCCTCGCGCGCTTCGCGGTAGTCGCCGCGGCGCACGTCGCGATTCACTTCGCGCTGGTCATGCCGAACTTCGCGCATCGACTGGGCGGACGCCAGGGTGGGAATGGCCATGCTGGGAACCGCAATGCTGGCAGCCAGTGCAGCCATGATGATCTTGCGCATTATATTTCTCCTTGATTCGGCTCACCTTCTTTCGGGCGACCCTAGGTGTCCTTGGGGTGAGTTCAGCTTTTAACCTCCGTGCCTGAACGCGGTTGCAACAAGCCGTGCAGGAATCGGTCAGAAGTGTCGCCGACTTGCGACAAACCGTTCAAACCGCGCCGAAATTGGGGATTATCCACCAGGAACCGGGCAACTTTCGTATAGCCCCGCCTTGCGCAGTGCGGCATGCGGAGCCATCTTCAGGGCAGGACGAAAAAGCATCCTCACCTGAAAGGAGCGCATGGCCCGCAAAGCAGCCCGTGCCGGAGATCCGGCGCAGTTACGCCCTGAAACCCATCGCAGGGCGCGCACCGAAGTCGAGTTCGACGAACAGACGCTGCTGGGAGCCGTGTTCGGCCAGTTCGATTCAAACCTCGTACAGGTCGAAAACCGGCTCGGCGTCTATATCTCGGCACGCGGTAACCGCATCCAGATCGAAGGCCCGGAAGACGCCGTGGCCCGCGCGCGGGATACGCTGAAAGGCATGTATCACCGGCTTGAGATGGGCCAGGATCTCGATTCCGGCGCGATCGAATCGCTGATCGCGATGTCTTCCGAGCCGACGCTGGAAGGCATCATCAGCGGCGACGCCGGTGCCCCGCCGATCATGATCCGCACGCGCCGCAAGACGATCGTGCCGCGTTCCGCCACGCAGATCGAATATATGCGCGCGCTGGCCCGGTCGGACGTGATCTTCGCACTGGGCCCGGCCGGCACCGGCAAGACCTATCTTGCGGTGGCGCAGGCGGTTTCGCAGCTGATGACCGGATCGGTCCAGCGCCTGATCCTCTCGCGCCCTGCCGTGGAAGCGGGTGAGAAGCTGGGCTTCCTGCCCGGCGACATGAAGGACAAGGTCGATCCCTATCTGCGTCCGCTCTACGACGCGCTTTACGACTGCATGCCGCCGGAGCAGGTGGAACGCCGCCTTGCCGCGGGTGAGATCGAGATCGCGCCGATCGCCTTCATGCGCGGCCGCACGCTGGCGGATGCCTTCGTCATCCTCGACGAAGCGCAGAACACCACGCGCGAACAGATGAAGATGTTCCTCACCCGCTTCGGCCAGAACAGCCGCATGGTCGTCTGCGGTGACCCCCGGCAGATCGACATTCCGGGCGGCGAGCGCATGAGCGGGTTGGCCGACGCGGTCGGCCGGCTGGAAGGCGTGGAGGGCATCGACGTCACCCGCTTCACCGTGGCGGACGTGGTGCGCCACCCGATCGTCGGGCGGATCGTCGAGGCTTACGAAGGGCCTTTGTCGCAGTACGAGTAAGGAGCCGATGCGGCGACCATGGCGTATCAGTCGCCCGTGGTCGCCGCCGGCGAATAGCGCTGGTGAACCATGCGCACGACGTACCCCGTCTCTCCGATTGCCCGGCGCCCCGGATTGTTGATGCTTTGTGTGATCAGCAACAGGCTCTCTGCCTGTGCGCCGTCGCCACCTTCATCCGACTTGGGCTGGAAAGCCGTGACCGAAGCCTTGATGTGAAGCTGCTGCAGGTCCTTTTCGAAGGTCTGTTCGGTGATCGATCCACTGCGTGCATGGCCTTTGGCGAATGCATCGCGAAGCGCCACGTAAGCCTGAGTGTTCGGCATCTGCGACGAGTTCCAGCGCACCGAACAGGCGTGGTAGGGCGGAAATTCCAGCCACACTGTGGTGAATTCGCCCGGCAGCGTCCAGCCGCGTGCGGGATCGTCATTCATCGTCACCTTGACGTCTTCCGCCGACATCTCGCGTGCGCCCCGCGCTTTCAGGAGCGAAACGACCGCATCGTCATCCGGAAATGCGCGCAGACAGACTTCGTCATACAACGATGCCATCCGCGCCAGATTTTCATCACTGACATCGGCGCTAGCTGCTGCCGCAAGAGCCAATAGTAACGCCACTGCCAATATCCCCGCTCACTTCTCCGTTTGACCGCCCCGTTCTGATGCGCAATTCCAGCTTCGGCAATAGCTTGCACCGTCGATCGCGCGAACGAGGCGTTCACCGCTCGACCTGCAGTGCGGCAGGCAGTAAACGCCCCCCATGGACCTAGAAATCGACATCGAAGCACCCTGGCCCACCGAGACCGACTGGGCCGACCTTGCCGAACGCGCGCTGGAAGCGCTGGTCCAGGTGGCGCCGGAACTGGACAACCAGCGGCTGATCACCAGCGTGCTGTTCACGTCCGACGAGGAAGTCCACGCGCTCAACCGCGAATGGCGGGCCAAGGACAAGCCCACCAACGTGCTGTCCTTCCCGATGATGGAGCGCGCCGACCTGCTCGATCTGGCCGCGGACGGACCGCCGGAAATGCTGGGCGATCTGGCGCTGGCGGCGGAAACCTGCACGCGCGAGGCGGCCGACAAGGGTATCTCGGTGGAGAACCACGCCACCCACCTGATCGTCCACGGCCTGCTCCATCTGGCCGGGCTGGACCACGAGATTTCCGACGCCGATGCAGAGGCGATGGAAGCGCTGGAAACAAAGGCTCTTGCCCTGATCGGCATTCCCGACCCATATGGGGACCGCACTTAAACCTCAGGGGTAAACAAGCACGATGGCCGACAATGGCCGCCACACCGAGTCCGGCTCGGGAGATGGGGACAGTACCGGCACGCTCTGGCGTGTCATCCGGCGACTTTTCCAGAACGACGTCGATCAGTCGCTGCGCGCGCAGATCGAAGGCGTCATCAACGAACACGAAGGCGATGCGGAGCAATCCAGCGCCGCCAACGGCGATCTTTCGCCGCTGGAACGGCAGATGCTGCGCAATCTGCTGCATTTCAGCGAGCACGACGCCGATGACGTGGCCGTGCCGCGCAGCGAGATCGTGGCGATCCCCGCATCGGCCAAATGGGCCGACGTGATCGAGGCCTTTGCCGAGCATGGCCATAGCCGGATGCCAGTCTATGGAGACTCGCTGGACGCCATCAAGGGCATGATCCACATCAAGGACGTGTTCCCGATCCTGGCGCGCGGCGAACAGCCGCCGGAGGATTGGACCACCCTGCTGCGCCAGCCGCTCTACGTGCCGCAAGCGCGCGGCGCGCTGGACGTGCTGGTGGACATGCGGGCGCAGCGCACGCACCTGGCCGTGGTGATCGACGAATATTCCGGCACCGACGGAATCATCACGATCGAGGACCTGGTCGAGGAAATCGTGGGCAACATCGAGGATGAGCACGACGATGCCCCCGAAGAGTTGCTAATTTCGCAAGAGGGCGGTATCTGGGACGCCGACGCCCGTGTCGAGCTTGAGGATGTGGCGGAACGGATCGACCCGCGCCTCGCCGAAGTCGAGGAAGCGGTGGATACGCTGGGTGGGCTTGCCTTCGTGCTGGCCGGCGGCGTTCCCGAAGTTGGCACCATCCTTGAGCATGACAGCGGCTGGCGGATCGAGGTCACCGACGGCGACGAACGGCGCGTGACGCGGCTTCGGCTCCACCCGCCATCCGAACAGGCGGAAGACCAACCCGAGTAGCTTCCGGCGCCGCCATTCCGGCCACGTCGTACTCAAAAAAAGAAAAGACTTGGACATTGCCAGTACGCCGTCTCCCCCCGCTGCGCGCACTTGAAGCCTTCGTCCGCGTCGTCCGCCTTGGTTCTGCCAAGGCGGCGGCCAACGAACTGGCGCTTTCCCCCTCCGCCCTCTCGCGCCGCGTCGCCGCGCTGGAGGACTTCACCGGCAAGCGCCTGTTCACGCGCCAGCACCAGTCGATGAAGCTGACCGACGAAGGCATGGCCTTCTACAACGTGGTCGGCCCGAAGCTGGAAGAACTGGCGGAAGCGGTGGAATCGCAGATCGACCGTGGCCAGGTCCTGCGTCTTCACCTGGGCGTGCCGTCGCTGTTCGGCGGCCAGCGCCTGTTCCCGCGCCTGCCGGAACTGCGCAAGCTGCACCCGCGCCTGCATATCGACATCGACACCGGCACCCATCTGGAAGACCGTGTGGGCGACACGCTGGACGCGGCGATCATCCTGGCGAAGGAGCCGGACCCGGCCTATTACCGCATCCAGCTGGACCACAACAAGGTCTACGCCATCACTTCCAAGGAGATGGCGGCAGAGATCGGCAATGTCCCGGATGAGGCGATCCTGTCCAAGCAGACCTTCCTGATCCATCAGGACCTGCCCGAAAGCCTGGACGCCTGGAAGCAGGCGATGGGCATGAACAAGCTGGAGCCCGCCTCGGTAGACCGTTTCGATTCCGGCCAGCTGGTGCTGGAAGCGGCGGCGCAGGGCCTGGGCATCGCCATCATGCACGACGATCACTTCCGCCGCAGCCATGACAACCGTCTGGCCCGGCTGTTCGACGTCGATGTCGAAAGCCCCTATCGCTACTGGTTCGTGTGCAAGCCCAAGGCGCTGGAAAACCGCCCGGTGCGCATCTTCCACGAGTGGCTATTGCAGGCCGGGCTTTAATCTTCCGGATGCGCCGCCAGCCACTCCAGCGCTTCGGCAGCGGCGCCCCGGGTCGATGCCCCCAATAAGGGCGTTTCCCCGATAATGTGAACCGAGCCGCCCAGGTCAAGCTTGCCGGCTCGGTTCAACTGGTCCGCCAGCGCCGGGCCCACGCCGCTCAGATAGAGCGCCCCGCCGACCTGCGCGATCTCGTCCGCATAGCGATCCAGCACTTCGATGAAGGTCGCCCCCGCCGGGCTGTAGCCGCGCAGCCGCAGAATCGCGACGGGCGCGACCGATTGCGAGGGATCGGGCAGTTTTTCGCCCAGCGTGCGGGCGCCGGCGAAGAACAGGCTTCCCCGCACTTCCAGAATGGTGACAGCGTGCGAAGGCAGCCGCGCCGGTGGCGCATCCTCGCGAATGCCGCCGCCGCTCTGGCGGATCAGCGCGAAGACCCTGATGTCGGCCGCGGAAGACAGCAGGAAGGTCACCACCGTCACGATCACGCCAACCGCCACGGCGTTGGGGATCGATGTCAGCAGCGTGGCGGCGAAGGTCACCACGATCGCCCAGCGCGCGCCACCGCCAACGCGCCAGACGCTCAACGCCTCGCGCCAGTTCAGCGCGCCGATCCCCGCCACCACCATCATCGCGGCCAGCACCGGCATCGGCACTTTCGCCACCAGATGCGGAATCAGCACCACGAAGACCAGCATCCAGAGGCCCGAGAATATCGCCGCCCATCGGGTCCGCGCGCCAAGGCTGATGTTGAGCGCGGTCTGCCCCACCGAGCCGCCTGCCGGGATCGTGCCGAACAGGCTGCCGGCCAGATTGGCCGCACCCTGCGCGATCATGTCCCGCGAGACGTTCACTTTCGATCCGTCCAGATTGAACGCCCCCTGGCTGACCCCCGCCGCCTGCACCGCGATCACCAGCGCGATCGCCAGCGCCGTGCCGGCCAGCTGCGGGGTCACGATGGCCAGGAGGGGAATTTGCGGCAGCGGCAGCCCGCTCTCCCCCTGTCGCCCCACCGTCGCCACGTCGGTCCATCCCAGCCACGCCATCAGTACCGTGGGCAGCAGCAGCGCGATCAGCGGCGCCCAGTTGCCCAGCCGCGTGGGGCGCAGCACCAACAGGACCGCCAGCGCCAGCCCACCGATGGCCGCCGCCTTCGGCACGACCGCATCGAGATGCGCGAACAGCCCCACCGTCTGGATCACCAGATTGCCCGGCGGCGGGTGATAGCCCAGCAGTTGCGGCAACTGGTCAAGCACCAGCGCCGCCGCCACGCCCAGGAGAAAGCCGGTCATCACCGCGTGCGAGACGAAGCGCACCAACCGCCCCGCCCGCAGCAGCCCCAGCAAGACCAGGAACCCGCCGATCAGCAGCACCAGTGCCGTCAATGCCTGCGCCCGCAAGGCGGCGGGATAGGCGGACAGCGCCTCTGCCGCCGCGATGGCCGATGCGCTGGTGGCACTGATCAGCAGGCGCTGGGTGCTGACCAGCACACCGCCCACGGCGGGCGCGATCGCTCCGGTATAGAGCCCCAGCACGGGATTGACCCCGACCATCGCCGCCGCCGCAAGGCCATCGGGGATCGCCACCACCGCCGCGATCAGCCCCGCGATCGGTTCACGGCCCAGCCGCCGCCACTTCCCGCGCGGTCCGCTGTCGTCTGGAGAAGTCCCCGCGCTCATGCCCGATCAATGCGCGGTCCCGGCCTCGGTGGATATACAGACTATCCCCGGTTCGGCCGGGTGACTGTCATGACCGCAAGCAGCCCCTGCCCGGGCCCGCGTGCAATATTGCCGGAATTGCCTTTTCCGCCAGAGCCTTGAACAAAGACTTGGGCGTGATAGTTTGAAACCGATGAGGCATCCGTTTCTCGTCGCGATCCTGCTGCTGGCCGCCCTGCCCGGCTGTTCCCGGAAACAGCCAATCGCGTGCACCGCGCCCCGCAGCTATTGGTCTATGCCCGACGCGACGGGCCCCGAAGCAATCTACAATCAATTGACCCTTGACCGGCACGGCAAGGCTTACTGGAACGGCGTGCCTGTATCCGACGCCGTTCTGAACCGGATGCTCAAGACCGCGCGCAGCTACAATCCTAAGCCGCAATTGGTGCTGGAAACGGAGATGGGGCTACCCTGCGCACGGCTTGAAGCGGTTCGGGACAAGATCGACACCCTATTGGATTGCCGACACAACCGAACCGTCTGCAGTGAGGGTTTCAGGTTCCTCACCCCCCTTCCCGGCCATGTGGCCAATCCCGTCGCGGCACCGGACAAATGAAAAAGGCGGCCCCTTGCGGAGCCGCCCCTTCGTATTTCAGGCCTTTCGGAAAGGATCAGCCTTCCGAAATGGTCGCCTTCACGATCTTGCCCGGCTCACGCGGCGGCTCGCCCTTGGGAAGCGCGTCGACATTCTCCATGCCTTCGACCACCTGGCCCCACACGGTGTACTGCTTGTCCAGGAAGCGTGCATCGTCGAAGCAGATGAAGAACTGGCTGTTGGCCGAGTGCGGATAGCTGGTCCGCGCCATCGAGCAGACGCCGCGCACGTGCGGTTCGGCGTTGAATTCGGCCTGCAGGTCGGGCTTGTCCGAACCGCCCATGCCGGTGCCGTTGGGGCAGCCGCCCTGCGCCATGAAGCCCGGGATCACGCGGTGGAACTTGATGCCGTCGTAGAAGCCCTCGCCCACCAGTTCCTTGATGCGCTCAACGTGGCCGGGGGCCAGGTCGGGGCGCAGCTTGATCTTGACGTCGCTGGCTTCGCCGTTGCCGGTGTCCAGAGTGAGGGTCAGATATTCGTCGGCCATCGATAATCTCCTGTTGTCCGCCACCACTGGTTGCATCCGGCGGAACTGGCTTGGCCCCCGATATAAGGCAGATCATGACAAAGTCACGCGCCGGGCGTGGCACCAGGCTGTGAACATCATTTTTCGCACCGACCTTTACCGCGGTGGCCTGCCCCTGTTGCAATTGCGAAATTGGCGCGTAGACCCACCATCATGACGGAACCGGATATCGACGAAGAGCTGAAGGATCGCGCGTTCGACGCGCAGGACGGCGCTTCCGATTCCGAGCCCGAAAGCCATAAGGACTCAGGCAAGGATTCCGGCAAGGAATCCGAAAGCCTGGACGAGGACAACCACCTGAAATCCGAATTCGTGCGCAGCGTGAAGGACGCGCTGCACGACGAGGATTTCGAGCGGGTCTACGACCTGGTAGAGCCGCTCCACCCGGCCGACATCGCCGACCTTTTCGAGCTGTTCGACGAACGCGAACGTCTGGACCTGGCCCGCGCCATCCGCGACCTGATGAGCGTCGAGGTGATCGCGGAACTCAACGACTGGGTGCGCGAAGCGCTGATGGAGGCGCTGCCCGCCGAAGTCGTCGCCGAGATTGCCGAACAGCTGGATACCGACGACGCCGTCGCCATGCTGGAAGACCTCGACAAGGAGGACCAGCAGGCCGTCCTGGCCGAGATGGAGCCGGAAGACCGCGCCGCCATCGAATCGGCGCTGTCCTACCCCGAGGAATCCGCCGGCCGCCTGATGAGCCGCGATTTCGTCGCGGTGCCCGAATCCATGACGGTGGGCGACCTCATCGATTTCCTGCGCGAACATCGCGAACTGCCCACCGAGTTCTGGGAAGTGTTCATCGTCGATCCGATGCACCGCCCGATCGGCACTTGCGCGCTTTCGTGGATTCTGCGCACGCCGCGCAACATCCCGCTCTACGACGTGATGTCGCGCGACCAGACGCTGATCCCGGTGGACATGGATCAGGAAGAAGTCGCGCTGCGCTTCCAGAAATACGCGCTGATCTCCGCCGCCGTGGTGGACGAGGCCGGGCGGCTGATCGGCCAGATCACCGTCGACGATATCGTCCACATCATTCAGGAAGAGGCGAGCGAGGATATCCTGCGCCTGTCCGGTGCCGGCGATGGAGACATCAACGAACCGATCCTGGTCACCGTGCGCACGCGTCTGGCTTGGCTGGTGGTCAATCTGGGCACGGCGATGATCGCTTCCTCCGTGGTGGGGCTGTTCCAGGGGGCGATCGCCAAGTTCGCGATCCTGGCGGTGCTGATGCCGATCGTATCGGGCATGGGCGGCAATGCCGGTACCCAGACGCTGGCCGTGGTGGTGCGCGCCATCGCCACCAACCAGCTGACCGATTCGAACACCGTGCGCATGATCTTCCGCGAATTGCGGATCGCGCTGACCAACGGCTTTGCCCTGGGCGCGCTGATCGGCACCGGCACATGGCTGCTGTTCCACAACCCGCTGCTGGGCGCGGTGATCGCGACGGCCATGGTGGTGAACAACCTGACTGCCGGGCTTGCCGGCATCCTGGTCCCCGTCGCGCTCGATCGCTTCCGCATCGACCCGGCCGTCTCCTCGGCCGTGTTCGTGACGACGGCGACCGATACGATGGGCTTCTTCTCGTTCCTTGGCCTCGCGGTGCTCACGGGGCTGGCCTGAGGCTGGTTTTGACAGCGCACCGACCATGAAGGGGCGTGTGAAGAAATCAGCGCTGTTCGCCATGGCAGCGCTTGTGCTGATAGCCGGATGCAATCCCACGGCGCAAAATTCACCGGTTGCAACATATAGCAAGGGCAAGTGCTCGCCTGGGCAGGCTAACTGGATGCCAAAGGGCAGTCAGTCAGGCGAGCTGATGTGGTCGAATGCCATCAACATAGAACCGGGCCAACTGGAGTGGAACGGAAACCCGGTTACCAATGGGCAATTGAAGCACCTGCTTGCCGAGGCCGCACACAATCCCTTTGGCGGCATGGTTCTCGTCGTTGGCCCATCCGTACCATGCGATCAGGTCGATGAGTTTCGGCGGACCATTACCGCGAGCATGAAATGCGGCAAGGGCCGAATCTGCGTCGAATACTCGACGGACGAATGGCAAGCGACGCAGCCTCCCCCGCTGCCTTCCAAAGAGAGCACGACGGCACCGCGGCCTTGAGCGAACACTCGGTCGAACGACCTTCCAAGGCTAGAGAATATGCCCCGTGCGATCGCGCTTGGTGTCGAGATACCGCGCGTTGTGCGGGTTGGGCGGCAGCTTGTGCGGCACGCGCTCCGCCACGGCAACACCCACGCCTTCCAGCGCGGCGACCTTGGCCGGATTGTTGGTCATCAGCCGGATCGCGTGCACGCCCAGCAGTTGCAGCATCCGTGCCGCCACCGGGAAATCCCGCGCCTCGGTCGGCAGGCCCAGCCGGTTGTTGGCATCGACGGTATCGAAGCCCTGATCCTGCAACTGATAGGCGCGCAGCTTGTTGACGAGGCCGATGCCGCGCCCTTCCTGGCGCAGGTAGAGCAGCACGCCCCAGCCGCCGTTCGCCGCCTCTTCCGCCATCGCCCGCAGCGCCGCATCGAGTTGCGGGCCGCAATCGCACTTCAGGCTGCCGAGGATGTCCCCGGTCAGGCATTCGGAATGGAGCCGCACCAGAGGGGCGCGGTCACCATCCTGCGTGCCGATCACCAGCGCGACATGTTCGCGCAAGTCATCCAGCGCGCGGAAGGCAACGATCTCTGCATCCTCGGCCGCCGCCACCGGCAGCCGGGCGCGGGAGGCGATGACGAGGTTGCCCACTTCCTTCCACGCGGCGAGATCGGCGGGGGTGACCTGCTGCACCTCGCCCATCGGCTCCGGAGCGACGAGGAAGGCAGGCAGGATACCGGCAAGGCGCGCCAGTTCCATCGCCGTGCGCGCCGCCTCGCCATCGTCGATATGTTCGGCCGCGAACGGGCCCTTCATCGGATGGACCAGATCGAGCGCGGGATCGGCAATGGCGCGCGCGGCGGCCAGATCGAAGGGCTCCGCCGCGCGGATCAGCACCGGTGCCTCCGGCACGGCGGCCTCACGCTGGTTGGCCAGCTTCAGCGTCACGGCGCGCGCGGCCGAGATCAGCATGCGCGGCGCGGTTACGCCGGGTGCGAAGCCGGTCTCGGCGGGCAGCAACGCAGCACGATCGCCGATGCGGATCGGCCAGCCGTGGCGCAGCGCATCCAGCGCCAGCGCCACGCGGCGGGAGGAGCCCTGCTCGCTCAGAGTTCGAACTCGGTGATCAGCGGCACGTGGTCGCTGGGCTGTTCCCAGCGGCGCGTCTCTTCCACGAAGCTGTGCGCGCGCGCCTGCCTGGCAAGGTCGGGAGAAGCCCACATGTGGTCCAGACGGCGGCCCTGATCCTTCTGCCGCCAATAACTGCGGTAGGACCACCAGGAGTAATTGCGCTCCGGCGCGGGGATGAACTGGCGCCCAAGGTCGACCCAGCCGTGCGCGTCGCGGAAGCGGCCCAGCGTCTCCACCTCGATCGGCGTGTGGCTGACGACCTTCAGCAGCGCCTTGTGGTCGTAGACGTCCGATTCGAGCGGGGCGATGTTGAAGTCGCCGACGATCAGCGTGGGCCGGTCCACCTTGTCCGCCCAGCGCGTCATGCGCTCCAGGAAGTCCAGCTTCTGGCCGAACTTGGGATTGACCGTGCGATCGGCGACGTCGCCGCCAGCGGGGATGTAGACGTTTTCGAGGATCAGGCCCTGCCCTGCCCCCTGAAGCTCCACGCCGACATGGCGGGCCTCGCCATTGTCCTGCCAGTCATGGCGGCTGAATTCGGTGAAGGGCACTTTCGAGACGGTGGCGACACCGTGATAGCCCTTCTGCCCGTGGATCGCGCGGTGGGTGTAGCCGAGGCGTTCGAACATCTCATGCGGGAAGAGATGCTCGGCGACCTTGATCTCCTGAAGGCAGAGCACGTCGGGGGTCTGCTCGGTAAGGAAACGCTCTACCTGATCGAGGCGCAGGCGGACCGAATTGATGTTCCAGGTGGCAATCTTCATGGCCAAGGCTTTAGGGATGCCACCCGCGAATTGCCAGAGGTGCGCATGATGCGCGGGCTGTTCGGAAAAGAAAAAGAAAGCGGGGCCCCCGCCTACGCGGGGGCGACGGTGGTTTTTGACCAATGGTGATTTGGCAAACGGCGGAACAGCGCCACGCTTGTGTGGCTGTGGTTCGGTTCAGGCCGGAGCGAGAATGGTGCCGTTCGAGAACCGGAGCGGAGCGGCCTTTCTGGCCGTGAGCACCGGAAGCGCAGAACGGTGCCGTTCGCAGCCCGGCATGGGCCGAACCACAGCCGCACAAACAAAAACCCTCGGTCCGGGGGCAGAGGACCGAGGGTTCCTGTAAGCGTTCGTCACGCTAGTATCAGAGCGGTTCACTCAGGAGGCGTGGGCAACAGGGGGGAAACCCGCCTCGAACCGTTCTGACCATTCCTATCTAGGTGCTCTTGGCTTTCTGCCAAGTGAACGGGCTGAAAGAAACTGTCACAGTTTGTCGCTAGCCTCGGTCAAATCACGGCCAAGCGTTTTCCCGTATCGACGAATTACTCAGCGCCGATTGCGCGGGCGCGGGTCGTTGAAGCGGAAATCGTTGTCCGTCACCGGAACGCCGTAGCGGTGGTTCGACAGCGCGATGGTGGTGCGCTGATTCTGCGAATCGAGCGCCACCCAGTACGACAGTTCCAGCCCGCCGGGGGCAGAGGCCTTGCGCGTGAAGATCAGGGTGATGATGCCGTATTCGGGGTGCGAACGGACGCGCACTTCCACCGAAATCACGTTGGGATTGCCGCTGGGGCGAACGGTGCCGTACTGCGCCACGTCGCGCTTGGGATCGAGCAGCGCGCCCAGCGGGCTGTTGCCGATCGGCCAGCGCTGCACCTGGTTCACGGCATAGTCGATCATCGTCAGCGCCTTGCCGTCGCCAACGATCAGCATCCGCGCGCTTTTCTCGTACTGGAAGCGGATCCGCCCCGGACGGGCGAGCGTCAGCTGGCCGGAGACAGACTGGCCGTTGCGGTCGGTCTGCACGAAATCGGCCTTCAGCGTGGTGATCGCGCGCAGCGCGGCCACGGCCTGGTCCAGCTGCTGCTGCTCTGCGGGCGATGCCGCAAGCGCAGGAGACGCCGGAAGGAGGGCAGGAACGGAAAGCGCGGCAGTCCCGAGTAAAATCGGGCCGGCCGCGCCTACGCAAGAGCGAAAGATCTTGAAGGTGCGGGTCATAAGCCTCCCATTGGGTTCACAGCCTTGAACCGCACCTGAAGCGCTTGGTTCCGATTCGCATCGGAACCAGCGAATTACTTGATCTTGGCTTCCTTGAACTCGACGTGCTTGCGCACGACGGGATCGTACTTGCGGAAGGTCATCTTCTCGGTCGTGTTGCGCGGGTTCTTCTTGGTGACGTAGAAGAAGCCGGTGTCGGCGGTCGAGACAAGACGGATCTTGACGGTTGCGGGCTTCGCCATGGCGGTTTCCTAATTCTCTCGTTTCAGCCGCCCTGGCAGGCCGGCATCGTTGAAAAAGCATAGAGGCGGTACGAGACCGCCCCTCAAGGCTGGGCCCCATGCTTTAGATGTCGGCCAGAGTCAAGGGCGGCGAGTGATTCGAGGGGAGTAAACGCGGCCCCCTATCGTCATCCGCGAAGTCATTTGCCGGGTGCGCCTGCCGGCCCGGCAAATGCTTCAAACAGCTTGCCTCACCCCAAGTCAAAATCCTTGATCGGCTTCAGAACGCTGTACTTCTCGTTGTACGGCGCGTGCTCCAGCCGCTCCATGCGAATCGTCGGCGGGTCCACCTTGGTATCGGGCAGTCGATCCAGCAGATCGCGCACCAGGGTCAGCCGGCCCAGGCGCTGATCGTTGAAATCCACCACGGTCCACGGCGCATGCTTCTTGTGCGTGGCCTTCAGCATGTCCTCGCGCGCCTTGGTGTAATCCTCGTACTTCTCGCGTGCGGCAACATCGATGGGGGAGAGCTTCCAGCGCTTCAGCGGATCGATCAGCCGCTCGTTCAGCCGCTCCTCCTGCTTGTCCTGGTCGCAGGAGAGCCAATACTTGAACAGCAGGATGCCGTCGTCGATCAGCAGGCGCTCGAACACCGGCACCTGCTGGAGGAAACGCTTCACCTCGCCGGCGGTGGCGAAGCCCATGACTTTCTCCACACCGGCGCGGTTGTACCAGCTGCGATCGAACAGGACGATCTCACCCCGGCTGGGCAGATGTTCGATATAGCGCTGGAAGTACCACTGCCCACGCTCCCGCTCGCTGGGGGCGCCCAAGGCGACGGTGCGGCACTGGCGGGGGTTCAGCTGGCCGGAAACGGCCTTGATCGCCCCGCCCTTGCCCGCAGTGTCGCGCCCTTCGAACAGCACGACGATCCGCGCGCCGGTGGTCGCGGCCCAGCGGGCCATGCCCACCAGCTCCTCCAGCATCGGCTCCAGCAGGTTTTCGTAGTGCTTGCGGCCGAGTTTCTTGTGCTTGTTCTCGGCCATGGTCGTTCAGCCTTTCTCAGACCCGCGAAAGCAGGAACAGCGCCAGCGCGCCGGCCACGATACGATACCACGCGAAAGGCGCAAAGCCCGAACGGCTTACGTAAGCCATGAAGGCCTTGATGACGACCAGCGCCACCACGAAGGCGACGACGAAGCCGATGCCGATCTGCCCCCAGCCGACCGGGCCGGTGCCCGCCATCAGTTCATGCCGCGCGCCCAGCAGTTCCAGCGTGGTGGCGCCGATCATCGTCGGCACCGCCAGGAAGAAGCTGAATTCGGCGGCGGTGCGGCGCTCCACGCGCATCGCCAGCGCGCCCATGATCGTCGCGCCCGAACGGCTGACGCCGGGCACCATCGCCAGACACTGCGCCAAGCCGACGCCAAGGCAGGTCAGGACCGGAAGCTGCGCCACACCGCTGGGCGCGCCGGGCCTGGCCACTTTCTCGATGCCCAGGATCGCGATGCCGCCGATGATCAACGCCCAGGCGACGACCGTGGGTTGGCCCAGCAATCCCTCGATATAGTGCTTCAGCAGCAGGCCGAGCACGGCGGAGGGCAGGAACGCCAGCAGGACATTGCGCACGAACCGGATCGACACCGGATCCAGCCGCAGCAGGCCGGCGCCCACCGCCCAGAAGGTGCGCCAGAACTGCACGATCACCGCCAGGATCGCGCCCAGCTGGATGACGATGTTGAACGTCGCCCATTGCGCCGCGTCGTATCCGAACAGCTCGGTGGCAAGGATGAGATGCCCGGTCGAGGAGACCGGAAGAAACTCGGTGAGGCCCTCGACGATGCCGAGGAGGATTGCGGTAAGGGTCAGGTCCATCGGCGCAAGGTCATGCCGCACGCGCGAGCCAAGTCAACCCGGCGCGCCGGGTGGGAGCATCTATAATCGCTGGAAAAATGCGGCTGGGCGCAAATTCCCTTATGAGAGGACCTTGCGCAGCGATTTCTCGATCTGCCCGCCGCAATAGGCGTCGCCATAATCCCGCCGGGAATTGCGGGCAAGCGTGGCCAGCGGCGGCATGTCCTGCATCCGGCCCACCAGCGCGGCAACATGCGGCGCTGAATCTTCCAGCAGCGTTGCGATGGGGGCGAAGCGGTCGGCCATCGTCGACCAGAGAACGGCCGTGACGATATCGGCCAGGCCTGGCGCATCGGTGCCCAATAGGGTGCCACCCTCCCCCGTCAGGCCATGCGCGCTGCCGGTCGCCTCCCAGATCTCCATCCAGCGGCGCAGGCGCGGCACGAATTCACGCCATGTCTGCGCCGTCCACATCTCACGCCCGCCGTCGAGGGTGATCTCGTCGATCACGTCGTTCGCGTCGTTGACCACCTTGATCGAGAGGGCGCGCCCTTCCGGCGATCGGGGCAACAGATCCAGCCGCTCCCCCAGGTAGAGCGCGATCGCCGGCATTTCCGCCACCGCAAAGCCGCTGCCCCTGTCGATCAGCACCGGCGGCGCCATGAACGGCACCGGCTGCCCGGCCGGCGCCTTGGCCATCAGCGCGCCGATCTCATCCTCGTCATGCTCGGCCCAGCTCTTGCCGGCGAAGGCCAGGATGCCGCGGATGAACTGCCCGCGAAAGGGCACGGGCCAGTAGTAGAGATCGAAATCGGCCATGCCGCTGCTCCCCGAAAACGAGTCCGAAGGTCAAAGCCCGACGCGCACGGTCGTTCCCGAATTCAGCTTAGGCTTGTGGGGGTGGCCACCAATGATTGCGGCGCGTTGCCATGCGCCGGACGAGCAGCAAGGCGCCGCCCCAGAGCAATGAACGGCACTTCGACAAGGCGATGGACCACTGCGGCGATCGCGATTGTAATGACGAGAACGCCAACGAAGTAGGCGGCTGGTAATACCGGCAGCAGAGATGCAAGACCGATCAGCCCCACGTCCTGGAAAAGATACATGGAATAGCTGATTGCACCCATGTGAATGAGCCAGCGGGGAGTTGTCCGCGAGGTTCGGATGCAGGTCAGGAATGCGATCAGCGGAAACAACGTTCCTGTGGCCCGGGCCATCGGCGGGAAATCGGGATCCCAGTTCAGCCCAATCGCTATGCGCAACCCCGCTGCGACCAATACGGCGAGCAGGATGCCCGCCCACCACAAAGCACGTGCGTCCCCGTCATGCGCGCGTCGCACAAGCAAGCCTAGCAACAGATAGGCCGGAAAGCTGAGCAATTCGGTTCCCGTCACGAGCGCGCATAACCCCAGCGACAGACCGAAGATTGCACTGACATGTGGCCGATGCAGCAGCCCGGCAAAAGTCAGCGCTGCGCAATAGAGGTAGAGCAGCAATTCTATCGTCAGCGTCCAGTACACGCCCGATAGTGCTTGAAGCCCTAATGGGCCGGCGATCATCAGCATGTTGGCAAGCACCGTTGCCGGGTTTTGCCAGCCCTTCAACAGGAGTTCCAACGCAATCGCCAACCAGAGTGCGGGCAGCAGACGGAACACGCGACTGATGCCAAAGCGCTTGAGAGGACGTTCGCCGCGCAACGAATAGGGCAACACATAGCCGCTGATCAGGAAGAACAGCAAAACGCCCACTCGCCCAAGATTGCAGGAATGCAATAGCCAAGCGCCGGGCCAAGCCTTTTCAAGCGCATGCTGGATGACGACCAGCAACGCCGCGACGCCGCGTAAGCCGTCCAACACCGTGAGTCGCCGTGATTCCATGAACCCGTACTGGGCCCGATCCAGCTAAATCCATCTTAACGACGAAATCATGCAGCCCAAACGAGCGCGGCCCGATCCGGATGGTTCCGGATCGGGCCGCGCCCTGTCGTTCAGGCCAGTTCGGCTTACCAGATGCGCACGCGGTCGGCGGGGGCCTGGTAGAGCTTGTCGCCCGGCTTCACGTCGAAGGCCTTGTACCATTCGTCGAAGTTACGGACGAGGCCGTTGATGCGGTAGTGCGCGGGCGAGTGCGGGTCGGTCTTCAGCTGCTGGCGCACCGCTTCCTCGCGGTACTTGCTGCGCCACACCTGTGCCCAGGCCATGAAGAAGCGCTGGTCGCCGGTCAGGCCGTCGATCACCGGGGCTTCCTTGCCATTCAGCGAGAGCTTGTAGGCGCGGTAGGCGAGGCTGAGGCCGCCAAGGTCGCCGATATTCTCACCCATGGTCAGCTTGCCGTTCACGCAGGTCTTGCCGTCGTCGAACGGGCAGAAGCTGTCGTACTGGGCCTCCAGACGGTCCTGCAGCTTCTGGAAGTTGGCCTTGTCGGCCGCGGTCCACCAGTCGCGCAGGTTGCCCTGGCCGTCGAACTTGGCGCCCTGATCGTCGAAGCCGTGGCCCATTTCGTGGCCGATCACCGCGCCGATACCGCCGTAGTTGACCGCCGGATCGGCCGAGACGTTGAAGAACGGCGGCTGCAGGATCGCGGCCGGGAAGACGATCTCGTTGAACGAGGGGTTGTAGTAGGCGTTGATCGTCTCGGGCAGCATGAACCATTCGGCACGATCGACCGGCTGGCCGATGCGGCGCACCTGGTCCCCGTTTTCCCACACTTCCGCGCCCATCATGTTGCCCAGCGGATCGGTGGCCGAGAACGTCAGCCCTTCGTATTCCTTGAACTTGGCAGGCATGCCGATCTTCGGCGTGAAGGCGTCCAGCTTGGCCACGGCGGCCTTGCGGGTGTCGGCGCTCATCCACGAGAGGTCTTCAAGATTGGCCGCCATCGCCTTGCGCAAGTTGCCGACCAGCGCTTCCATCGCCGCCTTGGCTTCGGGCGGATAGTACTTTTCGGCGTAGATCTTACCGACCAATTCGCCCGACATGCTTTCCACCGCCGCGATGCCGCGCTTCCAGCGGGCGCGCTGTTCAGGCTGGCCGCTCATCACCTTGCCGTAGAAGGCGAAGTTGGCATCGTCGATGTCGCTGGGCAGGACGGAGGCGTGGGTGCGCAGGAACTGCGCCGCCAGCCAGGCCTGCCAGGTGGCGACCGGCACGCTTTCGATCAGCTTCGCCGCTTCCGGCACGCCGCCGCCGAACCAGGCTGCGGCCTGCGCCGCATCGATGCGGGCGTCCTTCAGCTCTTCGGCCGTCGGCGGCATCTGGTCGACCAGCACATAGCCGGCCTTGCCGGCGCCCATGGTGTCGACGAAGGTCTTCATCAAGCCGGGCGAGGCCAGCCCTTCGAACTCGGCAAGCGAGAGCTTGTTATAGGTCAAGTCGGGGTTGCGGCTGGCGGCGCGGTCCCAGTCGGCCTGCGCCAGACGGGTTTCCAGCGACAGCACGGCCTTGGCCGAGGCGGCCGGATCGGTGTAACCCGCCTTGCCCAGCAGGAAGGTCAGGTAATCCAGATACTTGCCGCGGATTTCCTGCGAGCGTGCATCGCTCTTCAGGTAATAGTCGCGGTCCGGCAGGCCCAGTCCGCCCATGCCGACCTGGAAGGCGTTGACGTCACTGGCCTTCGCGTCGGGCGCGATATAGGCGCCCAGCGGCGAGGAATAGCCCGGCGAGGCGAACAGCTTCATCAGGTCCGTCGGCGTCTGCGCCGCGTAGATGCGCTGAAGATAGGGCTGCGCGGGGGCAAGGCCGGCCTTGTTGATCGCATCCACGTCCATGAAGGCGCGATAGGCATCGGCCACGCGCGCGGCATCGGTGCCCGGCGCCGGGTTCGAGGCCAGCAGATCGGTCATGATGCCGTGCAGGCGCTGTTCGGAAAGATCGCGCAGCGCGGTGAAGGAGCCCCAGTTGGTGCGATCGCTGGGCAGCACGACGGAGTCGGACCACTTGCCGCTGACATAGCGGTCGAAGTCGTCACCCGGCTTCACGCTCTTGTCTTCCCACTGCGTCTGGATGCCTGCGCCGCCCCACGAAACCTTGGCGGGATCGACTTCCATCGGATTCGACGTCGCGGCGGCGGGCGCCGCCTGCTGTGCGAAAGCCGGGGCCGAGAGAACGGTTGCAGAGACGAGCGCCGTGGTGGCGAGCGCCCTCAAAAGGGTGCGAGGCATGAGCGAGCCTTTCCGAATTTTGTAACACGCATGGAATACGGAACGGGCCAGGACGACCCGCATGTGGCGCAACATAATTGCCAACGCGGGCAACGCCAGCCCCTCGTTGCAGTTCGTCGGCAGCTGTCAGCCGTTCGTCGATTGCGACGGAACGTTTAGCGTTCGAATCAGACGCCGAGGCTGCTCACCATGTCGAACTGCAAGGCGGCAAGCCTGGCGTAGAGGCCACCGGCACGCGTCAGGCTTTCGTGATTGCCTTCCTCGACGATGCGGCCGCCGTCCATCACGATGATGCGATCGGCCTGCCGCACGGTGGCGAGGCGGTGGGCGATCACCAGCGTGGTGCGGCTGGCCATCAGCTTGTTCGAGCGCGTCCTGCACCAGCCGCTCGCTCTCGGCGTCGAGCGCGCTGGTCGCCTCGTCCAGCAGCAGGATCGGCGCATCGCGCAGCAACGCGCGGGCGATCGCCAGGCGCTGACGCTGGCCGCCCGAAAGCCGCGCGCCGTCCTCGCCCAGAAACGTGTCGAGCCCCTGTGGCAAGGCGCGCAGGAAACCCTCGGCATTGGCCGCACGGGTTGCCTCCCAGATCGCCGCGTCGTCGGCGTTCGGATTGCCATAGCGGAGGTTGTCGCGCGCAGAGGCGGCGAACAGCACGCCTTCCTGCGGCACCAGCGCGATGCGGCGGCGGATTTCCGAGGGATCGGCGGAAGTCAGCTGCACCCCGTCGATCTTCACCACGCCGCTCTGCGGATCGTAGAAACGCTCGGCCAGTTGGAACAGGGTGGACTTGCCCGCGCCGGAAGGGCCGACGATGGCGACGGTCTCGCCCGGCTCCACCGTCAGGCTGAAATCGTGGAGCGCCGCCGTGTCCGGCCGGGCGGGATAGCGGAAGGTCACGCGTTCGAAGGCGATCTTGCCGCGCGCCGGCTGCGGCAGCACTTGCGGGCGTGCCGGGGGCGAGATCGCGGGACGTTCGCCCAACAATTCGGCCAGACGGCTGGCTGCCCCTGCCCCGCGCACCAGATCGCCATAGACCTCGGTCAACGAGCCGAACGCGCCGGCAACGATGCCTGCGGTGACCACGAAAGCGGCGATGGTGCCGCCGCTGATCGTCCCTTCGGCCACGGCGATGGCACCGCGCCAAAGGATCACGGTGATCGCCCCGAACACCAGGAACATGATCACCGCCGTCATTGCGGCGCGCAGGATGATGCGGTGCTTGCCGGTTTCGAACGTCCGCTCCACCGTGGCGGCGAAGCGGTTCATTTCGTGCGTTTCCTGGTTGAACGCCTGCACCACGCGCAGCGCGCCGAACACCTCGCTGGTCATCGCGCCGATATCCGCCACGCGGTCCTGGCTGGACCGGGCAACCGCGCGGAGGCGGCGGCCGAAGGCAGCGATCGGCAGGATCACCACGGGAATCGCGATGACAAGGCCCAGCGTCAGGTGCGGGGCCAACATGAACAGGTAGATCACCCCGCCCACCGCCATGATCGCATTGCGCAGCGCGACCGAGACGGTGGTGCCCACCACCGTCTCGATGATGGCGGTATCCGCCGTCATGCGCGAGGCGATCTCCTTCGGGCTGTTTTCCTCGAAGAAGCTGGGCGACAGGGTGACGAGGTGGCGCTGCACGCGCAGGCGGATATCGGCGACGACACGCTCACCCAGCCACGACACCGAGTAGAACCGGATCGCCGTGGCGATGGAAAGCACGGTGACGACGCCCATCAGCATCGCGAACCACCAGCGGATCGCCGAGGGATCGGCCCCTTGCGCAAAGCCCTGGTCGACGATCTGGCGGAAACCATAGGGAATCGCCAGGGTGGAGGTGGCCGTGGTCACCAGCGCCGCGCCGGCAATCGCCATGCGCCCGGGATAGTGGAACAGTTCACGCCAGACCATGCCGAGCGCGCTCAGGCTCTTGCGCCGGGCGGTTCGGTTTTCGGGTATCGCGGCGCCGATTTCCTGCGCCTCGTTCTGTTCCACATCGGCTTGCATGGCGTTGCGCATTATCGCGTTGCAGGCTCCACGAAAAGTCCCGCTGCGTCGGCCTGCCGATGGATGTTCCGGATAGAGTTCGTGTAAAAATCCATTGAGGCGGATTTTGCGACACCGCACGAGAATGCCCGGACGGGCATTCCCGATTTAGGCAAATTACGCGGCGCAAAACGGGACGACCCACGAATGCCGCATTGCACAAGTAGGTATTGAGGCCCAAATGGGATCCGTAAACCCACGAAGAACGGCCCGAAAAGAGGCCGTCGGGTACGTCGCGCAGGAGAATCCGCTTGCTTTACAACGCTTATGAACTGCAGCGCACCATGCTGAGCGGCGCCGCCGCCTGGGCATCGGTCGGCGCGGAGATGCTGACGAATCCGGCCATGCCCTTCGGCTATTTCGGATTCGGCCCGGTCATGGCCTCTGCGCTGGACGTTTTCGCCCATGCGACGATGGCGCGCGGCAAGCCGGAATTCGATATCGAGGAAGTGACCGTGGGCGGCAAGACCCACCCCGTCACCGAAGCGATCGTCATGCATCGACCCTATGGCAACCTGCTGCGCTTCGACCATCCGGGCCTGCCCAAGAATGCGCCCAAGCTGCTGATCGTGGCGCCGATGAGCGGGCACTTCGCCACGCTGCTGCGCGGCACCGTGGCGCGCATGGTGGAAAGCTGCGAGGTCTACATCACCGACTGGGCCGACGCGAAGCTGGTGCCGCAGAGCGCGGGTCGTTTCGACCTTGACGACTATATCGACTACCTGATCGCGTTCCTGGAACACATCGGCCCCGGCACGCACATGCTGGCGGTATGCCAGCCCTCTGTCCCGGCTTTCGCCGCGGCGGCGATCATGGGCAAGCAGGGCAACCCCTGCCGCCCCGCCACGCTGACCATGATGGGCGGCCCGATCGACACGCGCGAAGCGCCCACCAGCGTCAACGACGTGGCGATGAACCAGCCGCTTTCGTGGTTCGAACACAATGTGATCGCCACCGTGCCGCTCACCTATCCCGGCGGCGGCCGCAAGGTCTATCCCGGTTTCCTGCAGCTTGCCGGCTTCATGGCGATGAACCTCGGCAACCACGTGATGAGCCACTACGGCATGTTCAAGCATCTGGTCGAAGGCGACGACGAGAGCGCGGCGGCCACCAAGGCGTTCTATGACGAGTATCGCGCGGTCTGCGACATGACCGCCGAATACTACCTCCAGACCGTGGAGCACGTGTTCCAGAAGCATTCGCTGCCCCGGAACGAGTTCGTCCATCGCGGCGAGCGTATCGACCTTGGCGCGATCCGCGACACCGCGCTGCTGTCTGTAGAGGGCGAGCGTGACGATATCTCGGGCATCGGCCAGACCAAGGCGGCGCTGGACCTGGCCACCAACCTGCAGGAAGACCGCAAGCGCTACCTGCTGGCCGAAGGTGTCGGCCACTACGGCATCTTCAATGGCAGCAAGTGGCGCAAGCGCATCGCGCCGGTGGTAGAGGACTGGATTCGCCAGCACCAGCACAAGCCGCTGAAGGTGGTGGCCTGATTGCAGCTTCGGCGGCGAAATGCCGCCGCCGAAGGCCACTGCCAATTCGCACGGAGAGGCGAGGAAGAACCAGGGGAATCGCGCAAAGACGCAACGGCGCCAAGGCCTTGCGCCTTTACACGCCCCATTTCCCTGTTCTTCTCCGCGCCTCCGCGTGAACCCCGTTCCGCGTTAGCCACGTGCTCTCAGCCGATGAGTTTTCCACCGACGTTCTGGCTGATTTTTCAGTCTGTTAACCTCACCGACTCACGCCAGCACGACAAAACGTTCATCACGTGCGATAACCTGACTTTCCTCCGTAAACCGACGAAGTGCTGCATATGGCGCCGTTAACCGAAATCGGTTAATCTGCGGGCATGGAACACACGTTGGGTCGGCGTGCTGTCCTCATGGGCGGACTGGCGGCGGGAGCAACTCTCGCGCTTCCGGCCCGCGTGCTGGCAGCAGGGAACACTTCAGTTAACGCAACGGCCGGATACGGCGTGACGCCTTTCGTGCGCACGCCCTATGAACGCCGAATTCTGGATGTCGCCGCGCGGCAGGTGGAGCGCGTGCGGTCCTCGCTCTGGCGCACCGATCTGGTCGGCATCGCCGATTTCGCGCAGCCTTCGTGGAAGCCGCGCCTGCATTTCGCCAATCTGGAAAACGGCACGGTCCGCTCGTTCCTGCTCGCCCACGGACGCGGGTCCGACCCGATGCACAGCGGCTGGCTGCAAAGCTTTTCCAACCTGCCCGGATCCGAAGCCACCTCACGCGGGGCGTTCCTGACGTGCGAGTGGTATCAGGGCAAGTACGGCGTCTCGATCCGGCTGAAGGGCATGGACGCGGACAATTCCGCCGCGCTGGAACGCGCCATCGTCATGCACCCGGCGTGGTACGTCGATGCCGCGATGATTTCCAAATGGGGCAAGATCGGCCGCAGCGAAGGCTGCTTCGCGATGGCGCCTGAGGATTTCAACGAGGCGCTGATCCACCTTTCCGGCGGCCGCCTGCTGTTTTCCGATCGCATCGGCGAAGGTTGATGGGGTGGCCCGCCCAGCGCGGGCGATAATTAGACACCGCCGCACTGGGGTGTTACGGGTCTGTCATGGATGGTCATCTCGCGGGGTTCAGGAAGGACGCGCCCACCGATGCGCGGCAAGTGCGTTCGCGCAAGGCGCTGAACGCAACCATGCTTGCGCTGCTGGAAGAACGCCCGTTCGACCAGATCACCATCCGCGAAATCGCCGCCCATGCCGGGATCGGCTACGCCACGTTCTTCCGCCACTACCCCACCAAGGAAGCGTTGCTGGGCGACGTCGCTTCGGAGGAAATCGCCGAACTGCTGGCGATGACCCTGCCGGTGCTGCACGATACCAACAGCTTCGAATCCACGCTGGCCCTGTGCCGCTATGTCGATGGGCACCGGGGCCTGTGGTCCGCCCTGCTGGCCGGCGGCGCCGCCGCGATCGTGCGGGACGAGTTCATTCGCCAGGCCCGCGGCCTTGTCGAGCAGGTCGATGAGCCGGTGCAATGGCTGCCGGCGGACCTGGGCGTAGTGCACGGCACTGGCGCCACGTTCGATATCCTGGCCTGGTGGCTGGGCCACGGGCCGGACATGCCGCCGGAAGAGATCGCGCCAATCCTGCACCGGCTGGTGATCGCGCCGGTATTGGGGGACCGGGGCGTTCACCTGACCGAGGCCCGCGTCACGGCGGGCTGACATGGCCACCTGCTAAAATGATGGCGGCGGATATCCTGGGCGAAATCGCGAATGCGGATTGGCCGCTGTTCGGCTGGATCGACGATATCCGCGCTCCCCTGGCCGCCGCCCGCGCCGCCGGCCTGCCCGGCGCCCTCGCCACGCTCCACCGCGTCGAAGGCAGCGCCCCGCGCGGGCCCGGCGCGCAGATGCTGTTCACGGTGCTGGCTGACGGGACGATCGAGGCAAGCGGCTATTTCTCGGGCGACTGCATCGAGGGGGACGTGGCCCACCACGCCGCGCAAGTGCTTGCAGACGGTCGCCCGTGCCAGCTCCATTACGGCCAGGGCAGTCCGTGGATCGATATCCGCCTGCGCTGCGGCGGCGCGCTCTACGTGATGGTGGAACGCGTGCCCGCCGATTGCCCGGCCGTGGCCAACCTCCTCCGCTTCAGCGCCGAACGCCGCCCCTGCCGCTGGCACAGCGACGGCATCACTCGCCGCGTGACGGTGGACGAGGGACCGCTGCTGGACACCACCGCCGAACCCTTTTCCCTCACCCGCCGCTTCGATCCGCCGCGCCGGCTGATCGTTTCCGGCGGTGACCCCGGCGCGCTGGCTGCCGCGCAACTCGGCACACTGGCGCGGTTCGAGACGGTGCTGGTGCGGCCGGACGGGCCTGCCACTCCCCCGCCCTTCCCGGTCGCCCGCTATATCCGGGCGCGACCGGCGGAGGCCGTGGCCGAACTGGGCATAGACCGCTGGACCGCCTACCTCGGCGCCACGCATGAGGATCACCATGACCTTGGCGGCTGTCTGGCCGCCCTGCGCGGCGGCGCGGCATGGGTGGGCATGATCGGCGCGAAATCGCGGACCGAAGGTCGGATGGCCGCATTGCGATCCCTGGGCGCGCGCGAGGACGAACTGGCACGCCTCCACCTGTCGCCCGGCGTGATCGGCCTTGGCAAATCGCCATTCGAAGTGGCGACCGGCATTATTGCGCAGATCATGCAGGCCATGAACCCGGCGGCGGAGCGGGCGTGAGCTACGTCTCGCTGGTGCTGGCGGCCGGACGCGCCAGCCGGTTCGGCAGCGACAAGCTTTCCGCCCTGCTCGATGGCGATCCGCTGCTGTTCCACGCCATCCGCGCTGCCCGCGCTGCGCCGGTCTCCCGCCTGATCGTGGTCGCGCGGCCGGGGCTCGATCTTGGCCAATGGCCGGACGGCCCGCCCGTCGAAGTGCTGCGGATCGAGAGCGATGCGCTGTCGCAATCGCTGAAGGCCGGGATCGCGGCGGCAGCCGGTGCCGATGGCGCGTTCGTTTTCCTCGGCGACATGCCGCGCGTGCCGCATGGTGTGGCGGCGGCTCTGGCCGGGCGGATCGGGGACTCGGTTGCCGCGCTGCCTCGTCATCACGGACGGCCGGGGCACCCGGCGCTACTCTCGGCCCGGCTCTTTCCCGAGATCGCCACTTTGACCGGGGACGAAGGCGCCGGGCGGCTGCTGCGCTCTCGCAGCGATGTGGCGTTCGTCGAGGTGGATGATCCGGCGATCCTGCTGGACGTGGATCGGCCGGAGGACTTGCGCGCGATTCAGGACGGCACTTCCTAATCCGTCAGGCCGGCACGCCTCGCGATCCCCGCATCCCCGTCATCCCCGCGAAGGCGGGGATCCCGCTTTCTTGAGGGGTGGCGCTGTGTATCGAAGAACAAGCGGGATCCCCGCCTTCGCGGGGATGACGGGGGGGTTGGGTTGGCTGAGGTAGTGGATTGAGGTGATGGGCCAAGGTGTGGAGGCCGATAAGAGGCCGGGCCCTAAGCCCGCCCCGTCTCGCTCGCCAGCAGAGAAGGATCGATCCCCTCGGCCCGCCAGGTTGCGCTCCAGCGGGCATCGACGGGGGTGTCGAACAGGATTTCCGGATGCGGATCGGCGGCGTACCAACCGTGGTGGCGCATTTCGCCTTCCAACTGGCCCGCGCCCCAGCCGGCATAGCCCAGCGCCATCAGCCAGCGCTTCGGCCCGCGCCCTTCGGCAATCGCGCGCAGCACATCCATGGAGGCGGACAGCGCGCAAAGCGGGTGGACCTGCAAGGTATCGGTGCCGCCCCAATCGGTGGAATGGAGGATGAAGCCGCGCCCCGGCTCCACCGGGCCGCCTTCGTGAATCTCGCAATTCGGGGCCTTGCCGGGATCGATATCGAGTTCTTCGAGAATATCGTGGAAGCGAACGCCTTCGCGCAGCCGGCCGATGCCGATGCCCAGCGCGCCATTCTCATCATGCACGCACATCACGCTTACGCTACGTTCGAAGCGGGGGTCGAACATGCCGGGCATCGCCAGCAGCAGTCGTCCCGCAAGGTATTGTCTCTCGGTCACCCCGCGATTGTAGGCGCTTGGCCGGTAACGGCAATACGCTTGCGCCTTTTCGCGCCGGTCCGAGCGCTCTATGCGGTGGCGAAACCAAAGGAGACATCCGGTCGTGAGCCTGCTTTTCGAACTGCCCGCAACGCCATCCGTCCCCGTGGTCGGTGAAGCGGCGCGCTATCCGGTGCGGCGCATCTTCTGCGTGGGCCGCAACTACGCCGCCCATGCCCGCGAACTGGGCAATGCGGTCGATCGCGAAGCACCGATCTGGTTCAACAAGGCCCCTGCCGCGCTCTGCAACACCAGCGCGGAAGCGCCGGCGACGATCCCCTATCCGCCGGGTACGAAGGATTGCCATTACGAGATGGAACTCGTCGTGGCCCTTGGCGGCGAAGGCTTCGAAATCTCCACCGATGCGGCGATGGGCCTTGTCTACGGCTATGCCTGCGGCATCGACCTGACCCGGCGCGACCTGCAGAACGCATCCAAGGCCAAGGGCTATCCGTGGGACACCGGCAAGGATTTCGAGAACGGCGCGATCATCGCCCCGATCACCCGCGCCGGCGACTTCGGCGTTCCGGCCGCGCAGCGCATCGCGCTCTCGCAAAACGGCACCGTGAAGCAGGACGCCCCGCTGGACGAGATGATCTGGTCGATCCCCGAACTGATCGCCGACCTTTCGCGCATGTACCATCTGGCGCCGGGCGACCTGATCTACACCGGCACGCCCGCCGGCGTCGGCCCGATCGCGCCGGGCGATCGGCTGGAAGGCCGCGTGGAGGGGCTGGAACCGCTTGTCCTGACCATCGCGGCGGCCTGAACGGATGCACCGTCCGCTTCGCTTCGCCCTGCTCGCCACCGCCGCCTGCGCCACGCCCGCGCTGGCCGACGAACCCGCAAATCCCATCATCGTCACCGGCCACGGGCTGGACGACGGCCCGGCCACGCCCGCCTATGACGTGCAGATCATCGACCGCGATGCGGTAATCGCCAGCGCATCGGGACGGATCGAGGATGTGCTGTCCTCCGTCGCCGGCTTCTCGCAATTCCGCCGGTCGGACAGCCGATCGGCCAACCCTTCGGCGCAGGGGGCAAACTTGCGCGCACTGGGTGGCAATGCCGCCAGCCGTACTTTGGTGCTGCTGGACGGCGTGCCGGTGGCAAACCCGTTCTTCGGCTACATCCCTTACAGTGCCATCGCGCCGGAGCGGATCGGATCGGTGCGCGTGACGCGCGGCGGCGGTTCGGGGGCGTTCGGATCGGGCGCGGTGGCCGGCACCATCGAGATGGTGAGCGCCGGGCCGGACCAGATCGGCATGCTGCAAGGCACCGCGCTGGTCGATGATCGGGGTGAGACGCAGGCCTCGCTCACCGCCGCGCCGAAGCTGGGCAGCGGCTTCCTGGTTGCCAGCCTGCAGTGGGATCGGGGCGACGGTTTCTGGACCACGCCGAAGGATCAGCGCGTCGCCGCCTCCGCCCGCGCCGCGTTCGAGACGCTGTCGGGATCTTTGCGCGCCGTCGCGCCGATCTCGGGCGATGTCGAGGTGCAGGCCGCCGTACTGGCTTACGACGATTCGCGCACCTTGCGCTTCAAGGGCGCCGATTCGACATCCGAAGGGCAGCAGGCCTCGCTGCGTTTCGTCGGGCACGGCGCGTGGCAGTTCGACGTGCTGGGTTATGTGCAGGCGCAGGACTTCTCGAACATCGTCGTCAGCTCCACGAACTACAAGAAGACGCTGGACCAGCACCGCACGCCCACCACGGCCATCGGCGGCAAGGCCGAACTGCGCCCGCCGGTGGGCAGCGACCATGTGCTGCGGATCGGCACCGACGTGAAGCTGTCTTCCGGCCACTTGCTGGAAATGCCCTATTCCACCGTCACCGGCCTGGCCACCGCCACGCGGCGCGCGGGCGGCGACCAGTCCGACCTTGGCTTCTATCTCCAGGACGACTGGACGCTGGGCAACGTGGTGCTGACGGCGGGCGGCCGGGCAGACCGCTGGACGATCCGCAACGGCTTCTACACTTCCGTCTCGGCCGCCGGCGTGACGACGCAGGACGATGCCTATGCGAACCGCTCCGGCTGGGAAGGCAATGCACGCGGCGGCATCGTGTGGAAGGCCACGCAGGCGATCAGCCTGCGCGCCGCCGCCTATACCGGGATGCGGCTGCCCACGCTGAACGAGTTGTACCGGCCCTATGTGGTGTTCCCGGTGACCACCAACGCCAACCCGGACCTCAAGCCCGAACGTCTGCGCGGCTATGAGGCCGGGATCGACGTGACACCGATTGTGCCGCTGACGCTGTCGCTCACCGCTTTCGACAACCGGCTGAAGGACGCCATCGCCAACGTCACCGTCGCCACCAACGTGCAGCAGCGCCAGAACGTGGATGCCATCCGCGCCAAGGGCATCGAGGCCAGCGCCGCGCTGAATCTGGGCACCGTGCGGCTGGACGGATCGCTGGCGTGGACCGATTCCAAGGTGGAAGCCAAGGGCAAGACGCTGGACGGGATGCGCCCCGCGCAAGTGCCCAAGCTGGTCGCCAGCGGCACCGTGGCCTGGCTGCCGCGCGAGGGCTGGCGCTTTGCCGCTACGGTCAGCCACACCGGTGCGCAGTATGAGGACGATCTGGAGCAATACGTGCTGCCCGCCGCCACGACGCTGGACGCCTATGTGCAGGTGCCCGTCGCCGGCCCCGTCTCGCTGGTGCTGCGCGGCGAGAACCTGACCGACGCGACCATCGTGACGCGCAATCAGGCCGGATCGATGGACCTTGGGGTGCCGCGCACCGTCTGGGCGGGCGTGAAGGTCATGCTCTGATGCAGATCGCCGTCCTTTCCGACATTCACGGCAACTTGCGCGCACTGGACGCGGTGCTGGCGGATGCGGAGCGGCGCGGGATCGGGCGGATCGTCAATCTGGGCGATATTCTCAGCGGTCCGCTCGACCCGGCAGGCACGGCGGACCGGCTGATGGCGCTGGGCCTCGAAACCATTCGCGGCAATCACGAACGGCAATTGCTGGACCTGCCGCCCGAGCGGATGGGGATTTCCGATGCCGCGGCGATCGGTCGGCTTGAGCCGCGGCACCTGGAATGGCTGGCAGCCCTGCCCGAAACGCTATGGCTGGAACACGACCTCTACGCCTGCCACGGCTCACCGGCGTCGGACCTTGAATACCTGCTGGAGACGGTCGAGCCCGAGGGGTGCCGGATGGCGCATGAAGAGGAAGTCGTCACGCGCCTCTCCGGCATCGACGCGCCGATGATCCTCTGCGGCCATACCCATCTGCCGCGCCACTTGCGGCTGCAAGACGGGCGGCAGGTGGTCAATCCCGGCTCGGTCGGCCTGCCCGCCTATGCCGACGACCATCCCTATCCCCACGTGATGGAAACCCGCACGCCCCACGCGCGCTACGCCGTGATCGCGCGCGGCGCGGAAGGCTGGAGCGCCGAACGGATCGCCGTCCCCTACGATTGGCAGGCCGCCGCCGCCGATGCCTCCGCCGCCGGGCGTGAGGATTGGGCCCGCGCGCTAACCAACGGCATCGCATGAGCCACCGCCTTCGCGTGATCGTGGACAGAGCGATGTGCCAAGGCTGGAATCCCGCCCGCGCCATGATTAAGGAAAGCCGATGGCGCGCCTGACCCTCAACGACCATCCGGTCGAAATCCGCATGGATTCGCAGACTCCGCTGCTCTGGGCCCTGCGCGAAGGCGCCAACCTCACCGGCACCAAGTACGGCTGCGGCACCGGCGATTGCGGCGCCTGCACGGTGATCGTGGACGGTGCCGCGCTGCGTTCCTGCCTTGTCACCCTGGGTGAGTGCGAGGGGCGCTTCGTCACCACGATCGAGGGGCTGTCGCAAGACCGCTCGCAACCGGTGCAACAGGCGATGGTGGCCGAACAGGCGATCCAATGCGGCTTCTGCACCCCCGGCATCGTCATTTCCGCCGCCGCGCTGCTGGCGCGCAACGCCAACCCCAGCGAGGCCGAGATCGGCGCCGCCATTCCCAACCTCTGCCGCTGCGGCGTGCAGCCGCGCCTGCTGGCCGCCGTTCAGCGCGCCGGACGGGTGATGCGGCGTAAAGAAACCATCAGCGCCGCGCCCGCTCCCGGCATTGCCCCGCAGGACGCGGCCCGCGCGGTTCCGGCGCTGAACCCGAATCCAACAGGCCCTAATTCCATAGGCCCGAATTCCGTAGGCCCGAATTCCATAGGGCGGGAACCCACGGCCGGTCTCACCGCTTCACCCGAATAAGAGGACAAGAGCCATGAAGGCGACCATCTGGCACAATCCCAAGTGCGGCACTTCGCGCAACACGCTTGCCGCGCTGGAAGAAGCCCCCGGCGTGGAGGTTACCGTGATCGAATACCTCAAGACCCCGCCCAGTGCGGAAAAGCTGGCCCAGCTTTACAAGGACGCCGGCCTCACCCCGCAGCAGGGCCTGCGCATCCGCGGCACCGATGCCGTGGAACGCGGCCTGCCCGATGCGGACGATGCCACGGTTCTGGCGGCGATGGCGGCCGATCCGATCCTGATCGAACGCCCTCTGGTAGAGACGGACAAGGGCGTCCGCCTGTGCCGCCCGATGGAAAAGGTCCACGAGATTTTGTAATCGCTCTGCAACATTGCCCAGCGGCTTGCTTGCAATGTGCACCCTGATCTGCCACGCCTTCGCCCTTCGCAGGACGACAACAACGCGAGAGTCTTCGCCAGCATGACCAGTACCGAGCTTGCCCGAGAGGCGCTCCCCCAGCGAATCAAGCGAAAGATCAAGCACAGCCTCGGACCGTGGGGCGTGTTCATCGAGGGGTTCTTGCGCAACCCGGTGATGGTCGGTTCGATCGTCCCGTCCTCGCGCTTCACGATCAATCGCATGCTTGCGCCCGTCGACTGGGCGAACACCAAGCTGTTCGTCGAATACGGCCCCGGCGTCGGCACGTTCTGCCGCCCGGTGCTGGATCGCCTGAGCCGTGACGCGCAGCTGATCGTGATCGACACGAACCCGCTGTTCATCGACTATCTGCGCCGCACCATCACCGACAGCCGCTTCATCCCGGTGCTCGGCTCGGCGGCGGACGTGGAAGAGATCGTGCGCGCGCACGGCCATGAAAAGGCGGACTACGTTCTTTCGGGCCTGCCGTTCTCCACCCTGCCCGACGGCGTGGGTCCGGCCATCGCCGCCGCCACTTACCGCGTGATCCGCAAAGGCGGCGCGTTCCTGGTCTACCAGTTCACGCCCAAGGCCAAGAGCTTCATGGCCCGCCACTTCAAGCGGATCGACGACGCGATCGAACCGATCAATGTCCCCCCCTGCTTCATGTGGTGGGGCTGGAAGGACGAAGACTGATACGTCCCGCCTTCGACAAAACAAAAAGGCCGGCGTTGCGAACGCCGGCCTTTTTGTTTGTAGGCTAAAGAAAGCCCGTCACTCGAACGGGCTGGTCAGCGTTTCCGCCGAAGCGCCGGAAAGCTGGCGGTGCACCTGCCCGATCACCGCCACGAAGTAGAGCGCCATAATCGAGGCCAGTACCGATTCGATCACCGCGCCGGCCAGCACCGCGATATGCTTGGGCGCCAGCAGGCTGATCGGCAGCGTCACCACATTGGCCAGGATCATCAGCACCATCATCGCCAGGAACAGCAGCGCATAGAAGCCGAAGATCCGCGCCGTATTGCCCTGCGTCAAACGCCAGGAACGGACCAGCGCGCCGATCGGATTGCGCCACTTGTCCACCGCGATCACCGGCCCCACCAGCGAGAGCCGCACCCCGACGGGGATCACCAGGAACAGGCCGATGGCAACGCCGATCACTGCCCCCACCGCGCCGCCGGCGGCCATGAACAGGGTCGCCACCGCAAGGCCGATGGTCATCAGGCCGAAGCCCATCAGGATTTGCGCCAGAAGGTAGGCCAGCAGACCTTTCAGGCCGTTGCCGATCGCCTCTCCCACGGTGGGGCGGCGGTCGGTATCCAGCACGCTCAGCAGCGACAGCGTGCCCAGCGCCTGGCACAGCGCCACGGGAATCATCACCGGCAGAATCGAGGCGTAATAGGCGCTCACCGCCTCCATCACCTGCTTCTCCGTAACGCCCGCGGCCATTTCCGGCGCCGGGAAGAAGAACGTGAAGATCAACTGCGGCAACAGGAAAAAGACCCCCGCGATGGCGAGAACCACTTCCTTGTTGGCGGAAACCGCGCGGCTTGCCTCGTTCCAGGCCCGGTTGCTGTCGAACGTCATTGCTGCTCCTGGCACCGCCGCGATGGGGCGGTCATCTCAAAGTGGCTTGATAACCGCAGGGAATGACGCCACGCAACGCAACATGACTTTCCCTACGACTTTGGCCGGTGATATCGAGCTGCGCATCAGCACCGAACCGGTTCCCTACCGCGCCGCCCTTGAGGAAATGACCGCCCGCAACGCCGCCATCGCCGCGGGCGAGGCGCGCGAGCTGATCTGGCTGCTGGAACATCCCCCCGTCTACACCGCCGGCACCAGCGCCGATCTGACCGAACTGCTCGATCCGCGCTTCGAAGTGGTCGAGGCGGGGCGCGGCGGCCGCTATACCTATCACGGCCCCGGCCAGCGCATCGGCTACGTCCTGCTGGACTTGCGCAAGCGCGCCCGCGACGCGCGCGGCTTCGTGCACGGGCTGGAAGGCTGGGTGATGGATACGCTGAAGGACTTCGGCGTCGACAGCTTCCGCAGCGAAGGCCGCATCGGCATCTGGACCAAGGACGTGGATGGGCGCGAGGCGAAGATCGGCGCGATCGGCGTGCGCATCCGCAAGTGGGTGACGATGCACGGCTTTTCGGTGAACATTCATCCCGATCTTGGCCACTTCACCGGCATCGTGCCCTGCGGGATCGACGAATTCGGCGTCACCAGCCTGAAGCGGCTGGGCCACGATACCGACTATGCCCGCTGGGACGCGGCGATGCTGGCCCATGCCGACGCCTTCCTGTCCGCACTGGACCGTCCCTGCCCGCCCGTTACGCCCCCGGAGACTTCTGCATGAGCCTGCCGTTCCGTGCCGCCGCCGCGCTGCTGCCTGCTCTGGCAATGCTGGCCCTTGCGGGCTGCAACAAGCAGGAGCCGACGAACAACAAGGCCGCCGCGGGCGCCGCGCTGCTGCCGCGTTCGGTGAGCGACGACATGCCGCCTTACGATACCGTGCGTTCCCAGAACGACCACGCCGCGCCGGAGGCCGACCTGCCTTCGCGGCGTGACAGCGCGCGCGGTGCCGCCAGCCAGGCCGCAGTCGATGCCGATGCGGACGCTGCTGCGGCCGCCGCCGCCGATGTCGAGGACGCCGTGAGAACCAGCGCGGTCAAGCCGGCCGGAGAATAACGCTCCGCCGCGTATCCTCGCCCAGCGGGCCCGAATTGATGCCGCTGCCGGCGATTCGTTCGACAGGCACGTGACTCTGAAGCGCCGAAGTCTGGGGCCCTGCGTTCTGGGCTAAAGCGTGCCGCGCCAAGGTGTTCTGCGCCAAGGCCAGATCGGCGCGATCCACCATCCGGCCGGCAACCGCCAGCGAACCGAGATGCGGGCTGGCGGCAAAGGCGGCAACCACCTCGCGCGCTTCGTCCATGTCGCCGGCTCCCAAAGCGAAAGCCCGGTTGATCACGGCGACTTGCGCCGGGTGGACGGCGAACATGCCGGTGAAGCCTTCGCCCCGCGCCCGTAGCGCGGCGCGCTCCAGCCCGGCCTCATCCTCGAAATGATCGAACGGCGCCTCCACCACGCGAATCCCGCCGGCGTGGGCGGTCAGCAGGACTTGCGCACGCACGAAGCTGCAGGCGTCGCCCCAGGCGCCCTGCCCGTCCCGGCGGAGCCGCACGCCCAGTGCCGCGCCCAGTCCACCCGCGCTCCAGGCCAGTCCGTCCAGCCGCTGGTGCGCCGATTCGAGATAGCGGGGAATCTGCAGGGCAGCGGCGGCAGTCTCTCCCGCCACCGGCATGATCCGGGTTGCGCCGGCGACGATGCCGTTGCGTTCCTCGTACCCGTAGATTTCACTGGCGAGTTCGCGCACCGCGTCCGGCCCGGTCGCTTTCGGCAGGATCACCCCTTCCGGCGCGGAGGGCATGACGGCGGCCAGATCCTCGCGCCAGAGGCCCGATTCGAAACTGTTGATCCGCACCCAGCGCGCCATCGGCCGCGCGTGCGAATTGGTGGCAGAGCGGCTGGCAGCCAGCCATTGCGCGGCCAACCGGCATCCAATCTCCCGCCCCTCCCGCGGGATGGTGTCCGACAGGTCCACCACCACCACGTCGGCACCGACGCCTTGCGTCATACCGAGCCGTTTTTCGTTGTTACCCGGTACGATCAGCCAGGATCGATACTTCATCGCACGCCCCCATTCCTTCATCGGCGCGAAGCCTAGAGGGCGAGCGATTAAGAAATGGAGTCTGCGTGCGGACCTGCGGCGGCTTAAATACTGGCAGCCGCGACACTTATCTCGTCATCCCCGCGTAGGCGGGGATCCCGCTTCCTTCGCACAACGGCCGCGCTGTGGCGCAAGTAAGCGGGGCCCCCGCCTACGCGGGGGCGACGAGTGTTTAGCGATCGGTGGCGCGCAGAAGCACAAGTGAGGCGAAGCGGAGTGAGGCGGGGCGGGGTGAGGCGGGGCCAACGCCCCTCCCCCGCTCAAAGCGCCTTTTCGTAGATCGCGTATTCGCGGTTGACCTTGCTGTCGATGGCGTCGGCGATGGCGACCATTCCCTGGTTGTCGTCCAGGATCCAGCCGATCTCCGCGCGCTTGGCACCGAACTTGGCGGTGGCGGACCGGCGGATATACTCGATCATCATGAAGGCCAGCTGGCTTGCCAGGCGCGAGGATTGCAGCTTCTTGCGCACGCCCATCAGCGGCACGCGCATGTCCGCCGGATTCGGCTTGCGCAGCCACAGCAGCAGCTTGATCAGGCCGAAGATACCCGGCTTGCCCTTGGGCCCGTTGAACCGCTTCTGCGCCTGGTTGAGATCGGGCCAGGTCATCATGAAGGCCACCGGCTCGCCCTCGTACTCGGCGATGCGGATCAGGCTGGGGTGCACCAACGGCTTCAGCGCCTTGCCGGTATATTCGATTTCCTTTTCGGTGAAGGGCACGAAGCCCCAGTTGTCCGACCAGGCATCGTTCAGGATGTCGCAGATCAGCGCCGCTTCCTCATCGAACCGCTTGGGATCGACTTCGCGGATGCGGATCTTGGCATTCTTCTCGCCCGAGGAAACGATGCGCTGGACCAGCGGCGGGAACTGCTTCGTAACGTCCAGATCGTAGGTGTAGAGCGTCTTCACGCGATCATACCCGGCGCCTTCGATCCACGGCTGGTAGGCCGCATCGTGGTGGGCCATCATCACCATCGGCGCATGGTCGAAACCGCGCACCTGCAGGCCCGGCTCTTCCCAGACGGACAGGTTCATCGGCGCCAGAACGCGGGTCATGCCCTGCCCGCGCAGCCAGTCTTCAGCCGTGGCGATCAGCGCCTTGGCGACGTCCTCATCCTCCGCCTCGATCGCGCCCCAGTTGCCGGTGCCCGGGCCCATGCCCTGCTCCAGCGGCTGTTTCAGCGCCAGTTCATCGATGTGCGCGGATATGCGGCCGACAACCTCACCCCCGCGCTTTGCCAGGAAAAGCTGGCCGCGCGCGTGATCCCAGAACGGGTTCTTGCCGGGGGTGAACTTGGAGACTTCCTCCGAGCGGAGGTTCGCGACCCAGTTTTGATCTGACGCATAGTGCCGATAAGCGTAATCGACAAAGGCAGCGCGGTCGGCCTTGCTGGAAACGGGTGTGATGACTAGTTCGGCTTTGGCCACGATCCTGCCTTTGTTCCGCATTATGGGGAAAATCAGGATCGCGACCTGCGGCCGCACCCGCCACCTTGTCAAGCGGATGCAAGCGCAGGCACTCGCAAAACCCGTACCCGGCCGGATTTATGCCCGGAGACTATGGAACCAGACGTATGATTGCCCAGGATGCCACCACCTTGTCCCCCGCTGCACCACGTGAAGTGGCCGGACACGTGCGCTCGTCGGAAATCCCCGACGACAAGGAGATGCTGCGCGCCGCCGTTGAGCTGACGCGCGACATTTCCACCGCGCGCCCTGAGATCTACTGGCCCGACATGCTGGCCTCCACCGTCGTCGGCTATGCCGCGTTGGCCGGTGCCATTCTGGCAAGCAATCCCTGGATTGCAGTGGCTTGCGGCCTGCTTTCGGCCCTCGCGCTCTACCGCGCGCTGCTGTTCATTCACGAATTGACGCACATCCACCGCGATGCGCTGCCCGGCTTCCGCTTCGCGTGGAACCTGATCGTCGGCATCCCGATGCTGATCCCCTCGCTGATGTATGAGGGCGTGCACACGATCCACCACACCCGCACCCGTTATGGCACCGTGGAAGATCCGGAATACCTGCCGCTGGCGCTGATGAAGCCGTGGAGCCTGCCGGTCTTCGCGCTGACCGCGATCCTGCTGCCGGTGGCGCTGCTGATTCGCTCCGCCGTGCTGGTGCCGCTGGGCGTGGTGATCCCGCCGGTCCGCAAGCTGGTGTGGGCACGCGCCTCGGCCCTCGCCATCAATCCGCAGTTCGGCCGCCGCCCGCCCGAAGGCGCGTTCGCGCGCATGGTGTTCTGGCAGGAACTGGGCTGCTCGGTCTGGGCGATCGCCGTGCTGGCGGCCAGCTATGCCTATGGCTGGCGCCCGCTGATCATCGCGCTCTGCGTGATGTCGCTCACCGCGTTCCTCAACCAGGTCCGCACGCTGGTGGCGCACCTGTGGGAGAACGACGGCGATCCGATGACCGTCACCGCGCAGTACCTCGATTCGGTGAACGTGCCGCCGCCGGCGAAGTTCTCCGAACTCTGGGCGCCGGTGGGCCTGCGCTACCACGCGCTGCACCATCTGCTGCCCTCAATGCCCTACCACTCGCTGGCGGAAGCGCATCGCCGTCTGGCCAAGCAGTTCGGTTCGGGATCGACCTATTCGAAGGCCAACTATCCCGGCCTGATGCCGCTGCTGGAACGTCTCGCCAAGAGCACGATGCAGGCCCATTGAGGACGGCCATCACAGGCAAACAAAAAGGGCCCCGCGTCGCAAACGCGGGGCCCTTTTTCGTAGCGCAGCGCTAGAATGGCGCCCGCTATTCCTCGGTTCGGATCAGCACCGTCTCGCCGATCAGCGCGAACAGCATGAAGGGCGCCCAGGCCGCGATCAGCGGCGGGTATCCGCCGAAGTTGCCCATGGCCAGCGCGGCGTTGTCCAGCACGAAATAGGCGAAGCCCAGCGCCATGCCGATCACCGCGCGGATCAGCAACTGGCCCGAACGGGCAAGGCCGAATGCGGTCACCGCCCCCAGCAGCGGCATCAGCACCGAGGCGAAAGGCCCGGAAATCTTGTGCCACCACGCCGCCTCAAGCTCGCTGGTGCGGCGGCCGGCCACTTTCATCGCCTCGATCGAGCGGCTGAGTTCGAAGATGTTCTGCGAATCGGCATCGACCTTGGAGATCGTGATCTTCGCCGGCGTGATTCCCGGCGCCACCACGACAGAGGCAAGGCGGCTCGTCGTCGTCTTCGCCACGTCGAACAGCACCGGATTTTCGAAGCGCCAGCCGGGGTTGGCGAAAGGCGCATTCTCCGCCCGGAGCATTTCGGTGATGATGCCGTTGTCGTCGCGCCGATAGAACGTGACATTGTGCAGCACGATTTCGTTGCCGCTGCCGTCCAGGCTGCCCGCCATCATCAGATCGCGCCCGTCGGCCAGGTAGAGGTTGGCCCTTGCCGCCGAATCCTTTGGAATCGGGCCGTACTTAACCCCCTGCCAGGCATCGAGCATTGCAGAGGCACGCGTCACCACGCGTTCGTTGAACGCGAAGCTTCCCACGGAGATCACCAGCGCGGCCAGGATCAGCGGCGCCAGCACCTGATGCGCGGAAAGCCCTGCCGCCTTCATCGAGATGACTTCGCTGTTCTGGTTCAGCGTGGCCAGCGTGATGATCGTCGCCAGCAGCACCGAATAGGGCAGAAAGCGAGCGATCAGCTGCGGAATGCGCAAGGTGACGTAATAGAACAACTGCGCCTGGCCATTGCCGGGATAGGCAAGGATGTCCCCGCTCTCACCCAGCAAGTCCAGCACCTGCAGCACCAGCACCAGCATCAGCAACACCGCGAAGATGCGGGTGACGAACAGGCGCGCGAGGTACCAGGTCAGTGTGCGCGAAGGGAAGAATTCCATCTGCATCCCAGGTCAGGCCCCGCTTTCCGAGGCGGGTTCGGGCAGGATCGGGCCCTGCCGATGGCGCTTGAGCAGCGACTTGAGCCGCTTGACGACGATGTCCGACCCCTTTTCGAGCCAGCCCAGCGGTTGTCCGCCCGGCACATAGGCCACGCGCCAGTACATCCACACGATCAGTGCGGCGAACAGCGCGAACGGGCCCCAGAGGCCGATGATCGGGTTCATCTTGCCCAGCGACGCGACATCGGCGGCGTATTGATTGACCTTGTGATAGGCCACCACCATCACGATGGAGACGAACAGACCCAGCGCCGATGTCGAACGCTTGGGCGGGATCGCCAGCGCCACCGCCAGAAGCGGCAGCAGCAGCATCATGATGACCTCGACCATGCGGTAGTTGAAGTTGGCCTGGCTGGAAACGCGCTCTTCCTTGGGAAGGCTCTTGTTCCAGCCCAGATTCATCAGTTCGGGCAGCAGGTATTCACGGTCCTGCCCGCCACGCTGGCGGAACTTTTCCACCTGCGGAAGCTCGATCGGCAGATCGTGCCGCGTGAAGGTCAGCACGCGCGGGTCCTTGCCCGGCATGTCCTGAATGATCTGGCCGTTATCCAGCCGCAGGATGATCGTGTCCGGCGATCCCTTCAGCGCCAGGAACTGCCCCTCGCGCGCGGAGATCGAAAGGACCTGCCCCTTGTCGTTGGCCACGCGCGCGAAGATGCCGATCAGGCGGCGACCATCGTCGCGGCTTTCATCGATACGCAGGGCGATGCGGTCCTTCAGCGCGGTGAACTCTCCCACCTTGATCGAGGCGCCCAGCGCACCCGACTTCAGTTCGTAGTTGAGTTCCTCGTAATAATAGCGCGCCAGCGGCTGGAGGTAGCCGACGATGGCGAAGTTCACCCCCGCCAGCAGCAGTGCCAGAATATACGGCACCCGCAGCAGGCGCGTATAGCTGAGCCCCACGGCGCGCATCACGTCCAGTTCGCTGGATGTCGCCAGTTTGCGGAAAGCCAGCAGGATGCCCAGCATCAGCCCCAGCGGAATGGCAAGGCTGGCATATTCGGGCAGCAGGTTCGCCAGCATCTTGAAGACGACGCCGATCGGGCCGCCTTCGGTCGCGACGAAGTCGAACAGCCGTAGCATCTTGTCGAGCACGAGCAGAGAGGCCGCCAGCAGGAAGATGCCAAGCATGGGCATCACCACCAGGCGGAGGATGTATCGATCGATGGCGCTGAGGAATTTCACGCTGAAGGGTTCACCGGAATGTCGTCACAAAACCGTGCATCTGTGGCCCTTAAACGCTTGCCGCAGGTGGGCAAAGCGAATTGTCCACGATGCTGTGAAGAACGCGCCGGCGTGAGGCCTCCGCGCGGTGGAAGACGCCGGCCTGCGGCGGCCGAAAATGGCCCACGGCGGCCGCTTTTCCGACCCGGCAAGTTCCCATGATCGCGTGATTTCACTGTTAAACGGCGCCGTTTCACGATTGCGCGGACAGGCCAAGTTTCGAAGAGCAGCGGGCTGATCGGCCGGTTTCGCGAATGGCGAACCGTGCCCCCTCCCCTCTCCCGAACATGGATCCCCCGCCATGCAGCTTGCGCAATTCGACACCCGTGCCTTCTTCATGGCCGCCCCCGAAGTCCTGGGAGTACCCGGATCCGGCTTCACCCACGATCTTGAGCGGTTCGCCCAGCGCGCGGAAGCCGCCGAAAAGGCGCAAGCCGGCATTCTGGCGCTGGAAGCGCTGGTGGTCTTCGGTGAAGCCGGACGGCGCATCGACACGGCAGGCTGGAACCTGCTGTCCGCCGAAATCGCCGCATGCGTGCGCAAGGGAGAGGATGAGCGCGCGGCGCGGCTGCTGGTCCCGCACGGCGCGATGGCGATCGTGGACACGCTGTCGCCGACGGCGGAAAGCGTCCGCATCGTGATGGACGATATCGCGATCGATTCGGAAGCCGTCGCGCATTCGCGCTGTGCGGCATTCGTGGCGGCGCTGTTCCGCGCGCTTTCGCGGCATTTCGCCAATGATCCGGCCGGCGAGGACAACCTTCAGCACGAACCGGCGCCCGAAGCAGATGCCTGATCTATTGCCGGAAAATTCGAAACCAAACGCTCGCTAAGCCTGGAAGAAGCCCGAATCAGGCCTTTTCCAGCGTGCACTGCAGCGGGTGCTGGTTCTGCCGGGCGAAGTCCATCACCTGGTTCACCTTCGTTTCGGCGATCTCGTAAGGGAAGATGCCGCAGACGCCGACGCCCTTCTGGTGGACGTGGAGCATCACGCGCGTCGCCTGTTCCAGGTCCATATGGAAGAAGCGCTTGAGGACCATCACCACGAATTCCATCGGGGTGTAGTCATCGTTGAGCATCAGCACCTTGAACTGGCTGGGCTTCTTCGGCTTGGCGCGGGTCTTGGTGGCAATGCCGACCTGCTCGCCGCCGTCGGTATCCTGCCCGTCGGAATCAGGGCCGCCGACGGTCAGGCCGGCTTTCGGGCGGCTGACAGCGTCCGCGCAGTCCGACACGGCGCGCAGGGACGCGGAAAGGCTCTGAAAGGAATCGAAATCGGGGGAGTTCATGGGGGGAGAATATCGTATCGCCCCCCCGGGAAACAAGGTCTGCGTCGAACATTGTCGCGTCGGCGCCTGCTGAGGGCCGCGCTTCGGCCGGATGGAGGTGCCATCCGGCCGATGGATCGACGTCGACAAGGACCGCCCGGGGAGCCTGCCGGTGCCCGTCTCCAGGCACCGGAAAGACCTGAGGGCGATGGATCAGACGGCCGCGTGGCGCGCCTTTTCCATCGCGATGCTGACGCGGCCCGAGATCGGGGCGGCCACATCGCTGAACAGCTTCAGCATGGTTTCGCTGTTCTTCGAACCGTAAGCGACGGCGGTGTCGAAGTTCTTGCGCAGGATATCGCCCTGCAGCTTGAAGAAATCGGTCGGCGACTTGACGGCGGCCAGTTCCTTGATGTCGCCGGTCATCGTCGCGAACGAGGTGCGACCTTCGGCAACCAGTTCCGAACCGATGCCCTGAAGGCCTTCGGCCAGAATCTTGCCCGATTCCACCACGGCTTCAACGTTGCCCTTGGTGAAATCACCCAGTTCGCCGAACAGGCCCGAGCTCTTTTCGAAAGCGGCCTTGGCCTTGGCCTGGGCATCGGTCACGGCATCCTGGAAAGCAGAAAAATTAGCGCTCATGTCCATCGTCGTATCCTCGAGCATGAAGTTGGATATCAGTCCTGCGAAACTTGTATTTGCGGCACCCGTCTTCGATGCGGGGCCTGACTTTGCAGCGCTGGCGGGAGCGGCTTTCGCCGAGCCCGGGGTTCCGGCCACGGGGGCCGGCTTGGTGGCGGCAGGCGCGCGCGCAGCGACTGCCGGTTGGGAAATTGCCGGTTTGGTTACGGCCGGTTTGGTTATGGCCGGCTTGGTAATGGTCTTGACCTTCGCCGTCGCTTTCGGCGCGACCGGCTTGGCAATCTTCGCCGGTCCCTTTGCGACCGCGGCCTTGGCAGGCGCCTTGGCTTTCGCGGCCACCTTGGGCTTCGGCTTCACGGGAAGTTTAGGCGCCGGCTTGGCAGTCACCGTCGGAGTTGCCACTTTCGGTGGTTCCACCTTCGCCGCTGCCGGCTTGGCCGGAACCACCGTCGGGGCCGGCGAAACCGGAGCTGCCGCCACCGGCTGGGGCTTTACCTCAGCCTCGGCTTTGGCGACCGGCTCTTTCACCGGCTCAGCCTTGACCGGCTCGGGCGCCGTCTTCGCGTCCGCGGCAGACGGTGCCGCGATCGTGGTGGCTGGAGCGACCTTACCGTTCCCGGCTTTCGCCGCCGCGCCCTTCGCAGGCGCAACTTTGTTTGATTCCGTCTTGCTTACCACGGGTGTGTTTTCCGCTGCCGCCGCATAAGCCTTTTCGGCGAGCGCGTCGTCCTTGTCTTCGTTGCCGGCCATCTGAGCTGTTCCTGCGTTCCTGGCGAGAAATCGTAGCGATAGACGATGTTCGAGCCATTCGCGCCGCGGGATCGCAATGGCGATCCGCCGACCCTTCAGGCTCTCCGTAACTGCAACTCTGGAAATTCCTGCGATTCGTTAAAATCTTTTGCTGCGTTGCACAATATGGGTTCGCGCCATGGAAGTCAATCTGGCTTTGCTGCATTGCGCCACGAAAATGTTGCACTGCAACATAGGCGGGCATGGGTAGCGTCGGCGGGATCGCCGGTCATCGCTTCATGGAAGGCAAGCTACCTCGCCCATGCAGCCGTAAGGTGCTGAAAGTCCGGTGCATACCGGGACTGCACCCAAAACGGATCAACATGGCAAAGGCTCCCGAACGGCACCCGAACCGGGCCGCCAACCGCCGCCGGACGGCTCTCGCACCGCAGTCACTTGCGCTTCAACCGCCAGATCTCGAAAGAGATTGCGCCGGAAACTTTGGGCAAGTTCGGTGTACCGGTAATGACGCAGGGCGAAGCGTTGGCTGGATGCCCGCCGTCAGCTCTGCCCCGTCATCGCGTCATGACGTAGCGGCCCGGCGCGTCCTCGATCACCTTGTCGCCCCGCCCACCCGGGCGCCGCTTGCCGCGCGCAGGCACTTCGGTGCCGTCCAGGCCACGCAGCCAGCCGATCCAGTGCGGCCACCAGCTCCCCTGATGCACTTCGGCCCCATCCACGAAGTCTTCCAGCGTGTCGGCCGACGCCGGGTTGGTCCAGTACTGATACTTGTTTGCCGAGGGCGGATTGACGACGCCGGCGATATGGCCGGAGCCGGCCAGCACGAACGTCCACGGCCCTGCCAGATAATGCGTCAGTTTCCACACGCTCTCTGCCGGGGCGATATGATCCTCCCGCCCGGCCTGGATATAGGCGGGCGTGGCGATCCGGTGCAGGTCGATCGGCACGCCGCAGGCCTGCAGCGAATCCGCCACCACCAGCCGATTGTCACGATAGAGATCGCGCAGATAGCTGCGGTGCCACTTGGCCGGCAGGTTGGTAACGTCCCCGTTCCAGTGCAGCAGGTCGAAGGCGGGATATTGCTCGCCCATCAGATAGTTCTTCTCGACCGTGCTCCAGATCAGATCGTTCCCGCGCAGGATATTGAACGTCGCAGCCAAATAGCGCCCATCGAGATAGCCTTCGGGCGAAAGCTTGCCGATCGTCTCGATCTGCTGGTCGTCAACGAACGTCTTGAGGTCGCCCGCATCCTCGAAATCGACTTGCGCGGTGAAGAAGGTGGCGCTGGCAACCTTGTCGCCCTCTCCCTTGCGCGCCAGCACCGCCAGCGTCGCCGCCAAGGTGGTGCCCGCCACGCAATAACCGATGGTATGGACCGAGGGCACGCCCAGCCGGCCACGCACCACGTCCACCGCCTCTACCTGCGCGGCGATATAATCGTCCCAGGTCATCTCGGCCATCGAGGCATCGGCCGACTTCCACGAGACCATGAACACGCTGACGCCCTGCTCCGCCGCCCAGCGCACGAAGCTCTTCTTGGCGTTGAGGTCGAGGATGTAGAAACGGTTGATCCACGGCGGGAACACCAGCAGCGGCGTCTTCAGCACCTTGTCGGTGGTCGGGGTGTACTGGATCAGCTGGTAGAGCGGCGTTTCGAACACCACCTTGCCCGGCGTCACCGCGATGTTCTCGCCCAGCACGAAGGCGCCGGGGCGCACATGGGTGAGCTGGCCCTTGCGCATGTCGTCCAGCAGGTTCTCGAACCCGCGGATCAGGGTTTCACCCTGCGACCGGCGCGCCGCCTCCAGCGCGACCGGGTTGGTCATCGGGAAATTGGCGGGGCTCAGCCCGTCGACGATGGCGCGGGTGGCGAACACCAGCTGCGCCTTGCGTGCAGGCTCCAGCCCTTCCACCTGTTCCGCCATGCCGACAACCTGCTCGGCCAGCATCAGGTAGAGTTGGTGGAGCACCGCGAAGAACGGCTGGCGGCGCCATTCGGCATCGGCAAAGCGCCCGTCCGAACGCGGCAACGCCGGATCGGCCTCTGCCACGCCTTCCTCACGCGCATCGGGGCCAAGGCCATACTGCGCCAGCACGCCATTGATCAGCCCGGCCGCGTCGTTCCACAGCCGCTGCTGCACTTCGGGGTCGGACAGTGGAAGCTGGCGCGCCACGGATTCGGCAGTGGCGATCCACTTGAGCGGGTCCGACCAATGTCCCTGCCCGTCCTTCGCCTTGCCGATCTGCTCGACCTGAAAGTCGGTCCAGATCGAATGCATGCGGCTGGCGATTTCCGCCCAGTGCACGGCGCCCTCGGCTTCGGGCGTGCCTTCCTTGGGGACTAGGCCGCCGAACAGGCCGGTCACCTGGCTGGCGTGATCCTGGAAAAGCTTGGCCATCAGGTCGGTGGCGTCGGTCGCCATGTGCGGTCGAACTCCGAATGCGCGGACGGATCCGTTGCGAATCCCCTCGATCACATTCCTATCGACTGCCCCGCCGGCCGCCAACCGGCAAAGCCACTGGCAAAGGTGGCCGGTGAGAGCGACCGGCCGGATGGACAAAACTTGCGCATGTCCCCCGCTTTCCCATCACACGATTGCGCATCGGCCATTTGCGCTGGGGCTTTATTCCCCTACAGGGACCGGCGCGGCACTTTTCGCCGCGTGTTTTATGGATTCACAGAGGTCATGGAAGACGAGTTCTACCGCATCAAGCGACTGCCGCCCTACGTTATCGCCGAAGTCAACGCGATGCGTCATGCGGCACGCCAGGCGGGCAAGGACATCATCGACCTCGGCATGGGCAACCCGGACCTGCCGCCGCCCGCCCACGTGATCGACAAGCTGTGCGAAGTGGCCCGCAAGGAAGACGCCCACGGCTATTCGGCGTCCTCGGGCATCCCCGGCATCCGCAAGGCCCAGGCCAACTACTACGGCCGCCGCTTCAACGTCGATCTCGATCCCGAGACCGAAGTGGTGATGACGATGGGTTCGAAGGAAGGCCTTGCCAGCCTCGCCACCGCGATCACCGCGCCGGGCGACGTGGTGCTGGCGCCCAACCCCAGCTACCCGATCCACACGTTCGGCTTCATCATCGCCGGCGCGACGATCCGATCGGTGCCGACCACGCCGGACGAGCGCTATTGGGAATCGCTGAACCGCGCGATGGCCTTCACGGTGCCGCGCCCGTCGATCCTGATCGTCAACTACCCGTCGAACCCCACGGCAGAGACGGTGGACCTGGCCTTCTATGAACGCCTGGTCGCCTGGGCGAAGGAGAACAAGGTCTGGATCCTGTCCGACCTGGCCTATTCGGAACTCTATTTCGACGGCAATCCCACGCGCTCGATCCTCGAAGTGCCGGGCGCCAAGGATGTGGCGGTGGAATTCACCTCGATGTCGAAGACGTTCTCGATGGCGGGCTGGCGCGTCGGCTTCGCGGTAGGCAACCCCAAGCTGATCGCGGCGCTGAAGCGCGTGAAGTCCTACCTCGACTACGGCGCCTTCACGCCGATCCAGGCGGCCGCCTGCGCCGCGCTGAACGGCCCGCAGGACATCGTCGAGAAGAACCGCAACCTCTACCAGAAGCGCCGCGACGTGATGGTGGAAGCCTTCGGCCGCGCCGGTTGGGATATTCCCAGCCCCAAGGCATCGATGTTCGCCTGGGCCCCCCTGCCCCCCGCACTGAAGGAAATGGGCAGCCTGGAATTCTCCAAGCAGTTGCTCACCCACGCCGAAGTCGCCGTGGCGCCGGGCGTCGGCTATGGCGAGGACGGCGAAGGTTTCGTCCGCATCGCCATGGTGGAGAACGAACAGCGCCTTCGCCAGGCCGCGCGCAACATCAAGCGCTTCCTGGCGTCGAAGGGCGTCAACACGCCGGCGGCCTGAGCCTCCGCACGCGAATCCGGCTTCGGCCGGATTCGCGGCACGGACCTCGCGAAGAGAACGCAGGATAGCCCGAACGGCCTGGATAGGGCCGGGTCTGGAATGACCAATCGCTGGGGCGAGGCGCCGGGGCGCCAAACACGGGAACCAGGCACCTGGGGGAAAACCCCATAGGGATTTTTCCAAGGGTCTGATACCAATCGAAAATCGCCCTCTATAGTAGTCAGAGCACGGAAAACTGGGCAATTTTACCCTGGAATTATATCGTACTGTAAAAATATAGGTATTGTCCCGATGCCAACATCCACTCAAGGATACCGGTTACCGGACCACCGTTTGGCCTTGCAAAATAGGGGGGGGGAATGACCTATCTAGGCAAGAGCGAATGTCACGCACCGCGATTTCGCTGGTTAACGCAACACACGATACCGACGCGGCTCGATTTGCGCCGCTGCGGATGGATATTGGAACCCAACGAAGACGGCTCGACCGACTGCGTGGGGATGATCGACGCGCTGGGCCTCGATGCCGGGCAATGGCTTTCGATGCTCGAAGCGCTTCCGCAGGAGCAGCGGCGCACGGTGCTGGTCACCGGCGTGGGCACGGCCTGTGAGCGCGCCTCGCTGCTGCATGTCGGCTTTGGCGACGTCGTTACCGACACGATCGAACTGGAAGAGCTGGACGCACGTGCCAGCCGCCTGTCTCAATTGGCCCAATGCCTGCCGCGCCGCCGCCGCCTTGGTCGGTTGACGCTGGACCTGCTCGCACGGGAAGCTTTCGGCGACGGCGAACCGCTCAACCTCAATCCGCGCGAATTCGCGCTGATCTGGCGGCTTGCGGATTCGGTCAACAGCACCGTGAGCAAGGAAACGCTGATCTATGACGTCTGGAGGATGGGATTCGTCCCCGAAACCAACAGCGTCGCCGTCCATATGTCGCGCCTGCGCCGCAAGCTGGCCTTCGTGGGACTGGCCGGCGTGATCGAAACGTCATCCAATGGCGGCTATCGCCTGGTCCTGCCCGCAGAGGTCGCACCGGTGGAACGCGCGCTTCGCGCCAGCGTCGAAACCCTGTCGCATTGAACGCATGACACCAGGGCAGTTTCCGAGGCGTCAGGTGATTTCACCTGATTGGAAAACGCCCTAACCCGCCAGACCTCGCCTCCCCACCAGGGCGGCGAGGTCCGCTGGCGTGTTGATGTTGGCGATCGGGGCCGGCAGTTCGATCCCCCGCGCACCGACCAGTTCGGCAAAGCGCCGCATCGAATGACTCTCTTCGCTGTGGAGCAGGGTTTCCAGCGTTGCCGTCGCGGTTACCGGCCAGATGCCGATGATCGGCTGTGACGCCACGCATGCCGGCGCCTCGCCAAGCCGCTCCAGCAGATCATCGGGCAAGAGCCCGCCATCGACACCGCAGGACAGTACCTGGGTATAGCCCTCATCCTGCGCCAGCCGCATCGCGGCGGCCAGCCCGCCCAGCGGGCCCATATCGGCATGCGGCCAATCCGGCAGCGTCGAAGCCGGGGCGGTTTCCCGCCCGGTGACCACGACCTGTTCGCACCAGCCGGATAGCGCATCCACCGCAAGCGACAGCAGGGTATGCCCGCCAATTTCCGCCAGTGCCTTGTCGCTGCCGAACCGGGTAGACCGCCCGCCTGCAAGAACCGCTCCGAGAATCATGGTCAGGCTCCATCGCAGGGGAGTGGGATTTGCCGGGAATCCTAGCGCAACCCGGCGCGGATACAACGCCCGGATACCAACGGATCATGCCAAACGCGGTTCCGCCATGTGCGAAGCTGTCGATGAAATTCACCCGAAACGTGAATCCCGGTTGCGCCCGAGCGAATCCGTTGATAGTGGCCCACTCCACCACACCGGATGGCCCGATGGCGGAGTGGTTACGCACCGGACTGCAAATCCGTTTACGCCGGTTCGATTCCGGCTCGGGCCTCCACCTTCCCTACATTGTCAAGCACTGCAATCGCCTTTCCGGGCGGCAGATTGGCGCCCGCCACGCCTGCGTGCAGGGTGATGGCAGGACGACGCTGCGCCCGCCTTGAAGCGACAATGGCGCAGGATCGCACTCGGACAGCCGATCTCGAACCGGTTTCCAGCCGCTTCGAGGAAGCCACCGATGACGGTGGCTTCCAAGCGAATTCACATGGCGCCGCTGCGCCTCATGCCCGCTTCTCGAATGCAAGGAAGGTGATGCGGCTGTCGCGCCCCGTATTCCAGGGGGCGCAATTATAATGCTCGTACTCGTGCCTGGCATAGTCGACGAGGTTGAAGCCCAGTTGCTGCATCAGGTGGATGTAGATTTCCGGGTCGCGGTTGAAGACCGGCGGATTGCCTTCGCGGCGCCACCGCTGGTCCATGAGTTCAGCGATGACCACCCGTTCGCGGCCCTTGGTCGCCTCCACCATCATCGGTACCAGCGCATTGTCGGCAACGTGCAGCAGCACGGTGTAGATCAGCACCGTCGGCGCGGCCGGGTAGGCGTAACCGTGATCGTGGATGCGGAAATTGTGGCCGGGCAGCGCCGCGCGGGCCTGCCGCAGCGAGTTCGGGTTCACATCGACGCCGATATAGCCCTCCGGCGTGAACAGCGAGGCGATGCGACCGACGCCGCAACCGATCTCCAGAACCGGAAAGCGCGTGCCCAGCACCTTGCCGAGTGCGGCGCCGACGTCGAAGCCTTCGGGGAACTGATAACCGTTGCTGGGGATGATGTGGTCGACGCCTTCCTTGATCCAGAACGCCTCTTCAGGCGTTCTCCAAAGCCGGTTTTCCGCCCGGTCGCGCGCGCCCTCCGCGGTCACTTGCCGGGGTTCCGCATCGGCCTTGCGCCCATCCGCCTTGGCCTGGCGCGATGCCTGCCAGTGGCGGATCACTGCGGTTTCCGCGCCGGGGGCACCGTCGATATGCAGATAGGCGCGGGGCAGCCACGTGGTCTTCAGCGGCCGGATGCTGGCGATATCGCACCATGCCGATGAAAGATGGACCTGATCCCAGGTCAGCGGATCCGCCTGGCAACGCAGCACCCATTGCCGCAGCAGTTCGCCGGCCAGTTCGGTCTTGCCGAAATAGAGCGTGCCCGAACAGAACTCCCAGCCGCGATCCTGCTCGGCATGGTTCCAGGTCCACTTGTGCAGGGCGACATCCGCGTCCAGTGCCGAGAACAGGTCCGGCATCGCTTCCACCGTGGCATCGGCATCGAGCCAGACGATCGGGCGATCGGACATCAGCCATTGTTCGTAGATGAACTGCGCCTTGTAGGCACAGTTCATTTCCCAGCCGCCGATGCTGCCGATCGGCTGCAGGACATGATCGACCCCGAACCCATCCAGCGTCGCGCGCAGGCGGGCGGCATATTCGGCATATTCGTTGTCGGCAGTGAAGAACGACACCACGCGGAACGGATGCGCCCCGGCCGCAAGGACTTCGGCGGTGTCGTACGGCTCCGTGCCCCTGTCGAGATCACGGCCAATGAAGCTCTTCACGGCAAGGTCGGCGGCGCTGGCGGCGCGCGGTACGGCGGTCTGGAGATTCATCGCAGGCGATCCATCGAAGAGGCCGCCGCCGGACCGGAACCGACGCGCGGGCGAGGCGAATGTGGCAGAGCGTCGGCACGCTCGGCGGTGATAGCATTATAGAATGGCCGGGCGGGCCGGCGTGGCAGCGGGGCGATTGCCCGTTTCAGGGCCGCAGCAGGCCGTAGCTCTGGATCATCCCGACAAGCCGGCCCTCGCGGTCCACCACCGGCACGACCGAAAGCGGGCGCCCGGCGTCCTGCAGCAGCAACAGCACATCGGCGACTACGGCGCTGTCCGGCGCGACGATCGGCCCGGTTTTCATCACGTCCCCCGTGCGGATCGCGTAGATATCGTGCCGGGATTCGATCAACCGGCGCACGTCACCGTCCACCACCAGGCCCAGCAGGCGCCCGGCGCTGTCGATCACGCAGGCCGCGCCCATGCGGCCGGCCGAAATCACCGCAATCATCTCTGCCACGCTGGCATCGGCACCCACCGTGGGCAGGTCCGCCCCCTTGTGCATCAGATGGCGGATCGGGATCATGTGCCGGCCCAGCAGGCCCGCCGGATGGTGGCGCAGGAAATCCTCACGCGTGAAGCCCCGCGCGCGGCTGACGGCAACGGCAAGGGCATCGCCGATCGCCATCTGCAGCGTGGTGCTGGACGTGGGCGCCATGCCGATGTGATCGGCCTCCCCCGCGATATCCATCAGGATGCAATGTTCGACCACATGCGCCAGCGGCGATTCCGCGCGGCCGATCACGCCGATCAGGCGACACTTGCGCGCCTTCAGGATCGGCAGGATGCGCATGATCTCCTCGGTCGATCCGCTGTTGGAGAACAGCAGCACCACATTCTCGGTCTGCACCGCGCCCAGATCGCCATGCGCGGCCTCCGCCGCGTTGAGAAAGAAGGCGGAGGTGCCCAGGCTGGAGAAGGTCGCCGCCACTTTCGCTGCGACCAGCCCGGACTTGCCGATGCCCAAGCACACGATCGGCCGCTCCTGCGCGGCGATCAGCGATACGGCAGCGGGAATTGCGCCGTGATCGGCCTGCAGGAACCCGTCCAGCGCGTCCCGCTCCGCCGCCAGGACATCGCGAAACCAGCGGATTTCCCGCTCGCCCCGCTCCTGGATCCGCGCGACCTTGTAGTTCAGCATTCGATGACTCCGCCTATTCCGGTCATGCGGGATTTCAGCCCTGCGCCGCGCGCAGCTGGCGGTTTTCCCGCTCCAGATCGATGTTCCACGCCGCCAGGCCGAAGCGGCGCACGTCCACCTGCTGCCAGAACAGCCCCGGATCGCGTTCGAGCAGATGGAACCTGGCCAGCGCACTGGCGCACTGCGATCCCATGTCGATCACTTCGGCCAGTTCGGTGAGGTAGAAGGGAATGGGCCGGTCCGGATCGCCCATGTGGTCACCATGGGCGCTGCCCGCCGCGCGCAGGGCGATGTCCATGCCCTGCTGGAATGCGCGCCGTGCGGCCCCGTGATCGCCGCCGGCGATGTGAAGCCGCGCCGCGTAGAATGCGGCGGCAACCGACTTGGTGGCCAGGATCGGCGCAAAAGCCTGCCAGTCCGCTGCTGCCGTGGCGTCATACCAGCGCAGCGCGCCCGCATGGTCTCCGGCCATTTCGCATAGCCGGCCGGCCAGAAACGAAAGCGATATCTTCCAACGGGCGACATGCGCGGGCGGATTTTCGCCCGCCGCGATGGCATAGCCCTGGATCGCCTCCAGCAGACCCGGCACCGCGCCACGCTCCCGCGCCTCCAGCGCGCGATAGCCATAGACGGTAAGCGCCGCGCCCTGATCGGCCGATCCCAATCGCGCGTTGCCGATCACATATTCGGCAAGGCGGCACAGCGTATCCTCGTTACCCAGCCGCTCCCCCATCTGGACCATCGTGCGATAGAGCCAGGGATTGTCGTAGGCCCCGAAATCGGCCAGCGCGGGAAGGCTTGCCGCTCCGCCCGCGAAGGCGGGATGGACATAGGCCGCGGTGTCCGAAGCCCCGGCCAGCGGGTTGGCGGAAACCACCGCCAGCAGCCACGGCCCGTCCGCTTCCCCGTCGAGCGGGGCGGGAATGATGTGGCGCGCGCCCATCGGATCGCGCGTGAGGGGCAGTTGTTCGTACCGGCATTCCACCAGAAAGCGGCTGGAAAGCGCCTCGTTCAGCACCGCCCAGCTGCCTGGCAAGGAAGCATCATCCGCATCGGCACGGCGAATGGCCAGGATCAGGCGGCCATCGCACTTCAGCACGCGCAGGTAATCGTCCAGCCGCGCCTGCCAGCCGCCCGGCGTCGCGGGCTGAAACGCCACGACGCTATCGAGCGAACGCGCCGCAATCGCGTCCAGCGGCAGCCCGGCACGGACAGACCCAGCCTGCGACAGCGTTCCGACGATGCGCGCCCCATCGGCGGCATAGGCGCCATCGACCAGCACCGCGTCACCTGGGCGAACGTGGCTGGCCGCCAGTGCATAGCGGGCAATCGCGGCATCCGCATCGGCACCGCCGCTGGCCAGCAAGCCTTCGGGCGATCCCGCTTCGGCGCGGCAATAGAACGTGAGCGACGGCATCGCACGGCCGCTCCATTGCGGATAGTCGTAGTGCGTCATGCCGCCGGGATGACGAATCCAGCCTTGCGCAAACAGGTCGGGCTCGATCGCATCGCGGCTTCTGCCTACGGATTGCAGCGCCAGCACACTGGCCCCGGCGTAAGGCCGGATCGCTTCCGCCAGCGTTTCGGCGGCACCCGCACCGGCGCGGGGCCACTGGACGTAGGCCGCCCCATTGCCGGGGTTGATGGCTCCCGCCGTATGGCCTTGCGGCTGGCAGCCCAGCAGCGCCAGTTCCTGCGCCAGCCGGGCATGGGCGACGAGGTCCAGCGCGATCCGGCAGGGGCCAAGGCGCCTGACGATGGCGGCAGCGTCGTGAATGCTCATGAAAGGCCGTTTCCCGCTTCGAATTGGTGTCCGCGGCTGTCGCCGTGCCGGATAATTATAGGATAAAAGCCCCTCAACCGGGCCCCGACCGGGAAAATTTTGCCGGGGGCGCGCCCCGCCGCCGAATGCCTTCGCTTCCCTCTATATTGGGCACATGGCCGTAGCCCGGCCGCCCGAAAACGTGCCTTTCGCCAATTTTCCGAGGGATGCCATGTCCAAGACCTCCATCCGTACCGCAGCCCTTCCCGATTTCCTGGGCGCGCTGCCTGCGGAGCTGAAGATCGACTATCTCTCGCTGGACTGTTTCGACACGCTGATCTGGCGCAACACGCACGCCCCTTACGATCTGTTCGCCGACCTTCCGGTAGCCGGCGGCGCCCTGTTCCCGCGCCGTCACGCCGAAAGCAACGCGCGCCTCAACGCCCCGCACCGCCAGCGCCGGTTCGAAGTGACGCTGGACGAAATCCATGCCGAACTGCTGCCCCACCAGGGCGAGGCGGAACGCGCCGCCATGGTCCAGGCCGAGCTGGATGCCGAAGCGCGCCACTGCTTCGCCTTCGCGCCCACGCGCGACCTGATCGTGGATGCCAAGCGGCGCGGCCTGAAGGTCGTGATCGTTTCGGACACCTATCTGTCCGAACCGCGCCTGCGCAATCTGATCGCCGAAGTGGCTGGCGAAGAGCTGGCCGGCATGATCGACCGCATCTTCTGCTCGTGCGAATACGGCATCGGCAAGGCCGGCGGCCTGTTCAAGCTGGTGCTGAAGGAACTGGGCATCAAGCCGCAGCAGATGGTGCACCTGGGCGACAACCTTGTCGCCGACATGCAGGCGCCGCGCACGCTGGGCATTCCCAGCATGCACATCACGCAGTTCGACACGTCTGCCACGCAGCGCCTGCGCATGGAGGCGGCCGCCGTCAGCATGATCGATCCCGCCACGCGCATTTCCGTGCCGGTCTACCAGCCGCACCGCGCGCAGGTTTCGCTGCGCACCATTGACGATCCGACTTTCGCCTTCGGGCACGACGTCCTTGGCCCGTTGATGCACGGCTTCGCCTCGTGGATCCGCGAAGAGGCGGAAGCGCTTGAACAGGCCACCGGCCGCCGCGCGAAGCTGCTGTTCCTGCAGCGCGACGGACACCTGCCCGCCCGCGCCTTCACCACGCTCTATCCCAAATGGGCGGATCGCGTCGCCGAACCGGCGATCAGCCGCGTGATCGCGGTGGCTGCCAGCTTTGTGGACAAGGATGCCATCCGCAAGCACATGGCGCCGTGGCTCTCGCCCAACATCGAAAAGACCCTGACCAAGGCGCGCATCTGCGCACGCCAGTTGCTGTTCGACGAGCGCGAGACCGAAAAGCTGCTGGAAGGCGGCGAACTGGAAGGCTTCGGCGCGCGAGTGATGAAGCCTGCCAACATCGAGAAGATCCTGCGGCGTTCGGCGAAGATGGGCGAGCGCCTGTTCAGCCATCTGCGCAATCTGGGCGTCGAGCAGGGCGACGCGGTCATGCTGGTGGACCTTGGCTACAACGGATCGGTGCAGAATGCAGTGGAGGCACGCCTGCGCACCGGCATGGACCTGGACGTGGCCGGACGTTACCTGCTGCTGCGCGAAGTTCTGCCCTCCGGCCTCGACAAGCGCGGCTATTTCGACACGCGCAATTATGACTACAACGTGCTGTCGGCCATTTTCAGCTCCATCGCCGTGGTGGAGCAGTTCTGCACCATGGCGATCGGCTCCGCCGTCGACATTGCCGAGGATGGCACGCCGATCCGCGAGGCAGCCGGCGTCGAAAACGCCCAGAGCGAGGTTCGCGAAGTGGCGCAGTCCGCCTGCGTCGCATTCCTGAGCGGCGTCGGCACTGCCTTCGTTCGCGCGCCGCGTTCGGACGATAGCGAAACCCGCCGCCGTTCGGCCATGGGCGTGCTTGCCCGCCTGCTGATGATGCCGATCGACCAGGAAGTGCAGATGCTGCAGCACTTCAACCACGATGCGAACTTCGGCGTGGCCGACATGATCCAGATGTCCGACCTGGAATCCGCCCAGCACAGCATCAAGCGCCGCGGCTTCTTCTACGTCCGCAATGCGGAACGCATGTACCTGCCTGGCGAGCTTCAGCAGTTCGGCCTGCCGCTGAACCTGTCGATCTTCAGCATGCGCCGCTTCAATCTGGATTTCGCGAAGGGCGACGTCGATATCGAGACGCTGCAACTGCCGATCCAGGTCTATGGCGGTGGCCAATCCACCGCCCGAACGGTGGGCGCGCATCGCACTGCGGACGGCTATTACCGGGCGATCGTGCCGATCGGCACGGGCCAGTTCTCGATCGGCCTGTTCCTTGGCCGGCTGTTCGAATACGTGCAGGTTGAGGAAATCAGCGTGCAACCCCTCACCTCCGTGACGGGCGAGGACACGACGCCCGCGCAAGTGGTGACCGACGGCATGGAGGAAGTGGCGCCGGGCCTCTATCGGATCGACGGGCCGCAGGGTTTCATGGTCGTGCCCGCGGTTCCGGCCGAGGAGCAGATGCTGCTCAGCGTCGTGCTGCGTCCCATCGTGTCCCGCCAACAGGGCGCGGCAGAGGCGAACCGCAAGGCCGCCTGATCCCGCCGCCACGCGCGGAGTGAACCTTTCGGCGAAGGGCGCGTGCCGTGGGCGCGCCCTTCCGCCTTCTCGACTGCCGCCTCCCCTGTTTCAACGCGCTGCGGAGCCTCGGCGAAGGCCCAGCCAAGAACGCGTGTCAGCCGGGCGCTGAGCAACACGCCAGCAACCGGCAAGATGTCGCCTTGCGTGTTATTCCGACACTACCGTCGATGATTGCCATGCTTGATGGCGACGCTGCGCAGCCAACTTGATCGCGTGCCCTAGCGTTTCAATGTGGCACGTCTTTTACGTGCATACATCTGTTTCACTGCCATGCCGCGGTCCTGCCCCGCCCCACCCCCACCCCACTGGCGGCGACATCGGCGCACCCATTGCAGAAACCGGTTTCCAGGTCCCGATTCGGGACTAGGAAAAACCCCCATATGGCCCCGGTAATTGGCTGAAATCAGGTATTTTTTTCCAACACCCATTCCCGCGAAAAACCCATACGGGAAATCCCTTAGTTGGTTGCTTAGTATACGAAAGCCATTGGTCTTCAGGTGAGCACTCTCAGCGTCCGACGGTCGCGGACACATCAAGCAATGCGGGCAGTATTCTTGAGAGTTCAATGACGAAAAATTTACCTTTGGGTCGCGCGGAAACGATTGACAGACATCCAATGTCGCAAACCGAATACAGCTTCTCTCTCAAGCTAAGGGTGGATTCACCCGGCAAGCTCTGGCAGGCCGCAGCCATCCGCTGCATGGCCCAGCCGGGGATCTGTGAGGACGACGTGGCCGAGATGATCGGCCCGTTCGACGATCCTTCGATCGTCGATTGCCTGATGGTGCTGGCCCTGCCCGATCACATGCCCGGTTGCACCCGGCTGGATGTGTCGCTGGGAAACCATGGGCCGGACTATCCGGCGGACCTTGCCGCGGTGATGCTGGCCGGGTGCCATAGCACCAGCCGCAATTGAAGCCTCCGGCGCCGCCGTGCGCCGGACTCCACTTCCCACGGTCCGAAATGCCGCCTGCACAGCTTCGGCACGCCGGCAATGGACCTGGCGACGGCCTGTCGCAGCCTCCTCCATGCCTGTTCCGACAAGGCAGCTACCGCCGGGCTGCCCCCAAACGAAAAGCGGCGGCGGGGCCCGCCAACCCCACCGCCGCCGCCGCTCTCACGGGAAGTGCGTTCAGATTTCGCTGTCGGTCGCAGCCAGCGCCACCAGCCCGTCGACCGACATGCGGATGCCATTGACGCCCAGCATGATCGTCGAACCGTCGGTGACGACGTCCGAAACCTTCGCCACCGAATTGATCGTGGTGTCCAGCGTGTTGCCGGCCGCGTCGGTCGCGGTGATCGCCATGGTATAGGCGCCGCTGGCGGCCGTGGTGCCGTCTGCCTTGGTGCCATCCCACTTGTATTCGCCCTGCGAGGTGGGATCGAGCTCCACCGTCTGCACGACCTTGCCATTGGCGTCCGAGATCGTCGCGGTGACAGCGGCGGGCGTACCGTCCACATAGTAGGTCCAGTGCGCCGGATCGCTGCCGAGGCCGGCCACCGGGGAATCGAAGCGCGCTTCCTTGCCGATGAAGCTGGAATACTGCGACATCTGCGAGGAGGTGAGCTGCGACAGGATGTCGCTGAGCGTGCCGTTCTGCTTGATCTGCTGTTCCACCTGCGAATACTGCACCAGCTGCTGGGTGTATTCCGAGGTATCGGTGGGGTTGAGCGGATCCTGGTTCGTCATCTGCGTGGTCAGCAGCTTGAGGAACAGGTTGTAGTCCGACAGCAGGCTGGTGGTGGCCGCCGAAGTGCCGTCGCTCGACGAGGACGACGAGGACGAAGTACCGGAAACTGTAGTCATGTGCTGCTCGAGTCCTATGCCATGAGATCGACGTGGCCGCTGCTTCCAAGCGACCGGTAGATCGGGTCGTCGCCCCCGCTGAAATCGTCCATGCCGGCCTGTTGGCCCTGCCAGCGCTGGTTGCCCTGGCCGTTATGGCCCTGCCCGCCATGACCACCGCCGTGCCCGCCGGCGCGGGTGTCGAAGCGCAGCGACTGGCTGTCCGCGCGGATGCCGGCATCGGCCAGCGCGCGGTTGAGATCGGTGCTTTCGCGGCGCAGCAGGTCGGTCGCGGTGGAACTGTCCGCCGACATCACCGCGCGCAGGACGCCGTCGTGATCGAACGACAGGCGCACATCGATGCGGCCCATGTGTTGGGGATCGAGCTTGATCAGCAGATCGTTGCCGCCCTTGTCGAGCGCGCGCGCGATCTGGACGCCGATATCGTTGCCGAACTGCCCTTCCTGCACCGAAACCATCGCGGTCTGCGTGGTGGAGGCGGCAGTGGCGTAAGGCAGCGCCGCCGGGCGCATGGCCGTGGTGGCGAACGTCTGCGTCAGCACCGGGCTGGACAGGGTGGAGCCGTCCGCGCCTGACGATGCCGTGTCGGATGTGGCCAAGGCCGCCTCGCGCGTGCCGGTACCGGTGCCAGCGGCTGCGGTGTGGCCCGTGCCGCCGCTCGACGCCGCGCTCTCGGCGCTTGGCGCGAACGCGACGTGCTTGCCGGTCGCTCCGTGCGAGGGGGCTGCAGCGAAGGTTGCGGTGCCAGTGCCTGCCGCCTGCCCCTTGCTGTCGATACCAGGCGCTGCATCCGCCTTGGCATTTTCACCGGTGGCATTCTCGGCCACGACTTGCGCGCCGGCCAGGGCGACTTGCGCCGTGGCTGCGGGCGTGGCCGTCGGCGTAACGGTCGTGACGGCTTGCTGGACCGGCAACGGCACGGCCTGATCGTCCGCATCGGCAGTGCGCGCATGGTCGTTCGCCTTTGCGGGCTCACCCGTTGCGGCGGAGTCGGCAGCGGTCGTCGCGGTCGCATCGCCCGGTGCGGCATTCGCAGGGTTGGTCGCCGCGACCGGCAGGCCGGCCTTGCCCGCGCCATCCGTCTTGCCGTCGACCTTGGCGGCGAGGTGCGATGCGACGTTCATCGGCTTGGTCGGCCCCGGCGCCGGCTGCGCTTCAGCCGTCGAAGCCGTCACCACCGGCGTGGCGGTCGCGATAGTCGGAAGCGCGTCGGCAGGAAGCGCCTCGGCCAGTGTGTCGGCGGCAGTCTCGGCCGTCGCCTGGGCATCGACCGCCACTTCGGCAGCATCGCCCCCACCGCTGGCGGCATCGGCAGCCGGCGTGTCGGCAGCGCCGGCCTCATCGGCCTGTCGCTTGTCAGTCGGTGCCTTATCTGCCTTGTCGGCCCTATCGGCTTTACCGGATTGAGCCTTGTCGGCTTTGCTTCTGTCGGCCTTGCTTCCGCTGGCCCTGTCCAACGTGCTTTTGGCGGACTGGCTCTGGGGCCGGTCCGCGCCCGTGCTGGCGGCATCGTCGACCATCGATCCGAAGGACGAGGCCTTGCCGTCACCGCTGCCCAGCGCGCTCGCCGCCGGAGAGCTGGCGGCGGGTGCGGTCATCGGAAGCACGGCATTGATGGAAACTGTCATGTATCGCTAACCCTCTCCGGGTTTCGACCCGGCCACATCCTATCATAGAGCGATTTGCGCCTTCGCGGTCCCGCCCCGCCTCAAGCCATCCTCAGCCCCCCCCAGGCCGGCCCGCTCATCCAATCGTGCCAAGGCTGCGCAGGCGCGCGCGGGGATGAATCTCGTTCTGCGAAAGCACCACCGTCGCCGGGCGCACGCGCTCGATGATCGAGCGTACGAAAGGTCGCAGCGGCGGGCTGGTCAGCAGGCACGGAATCTCTCCCTGCACGGCAAACCGGTCATACGTCTCGCGGACCGAAGCGATGAACGACTGCAGGTTGGACGGCGCCATGGCCAGATGCCGCTCGTCCCCCTGCCCCACGATCGCCTCGGCAAAGGCCTCGTCCCAGTCGCCGCTAAGGGTGACGATCGGGATCGTGCCGTCGAACGTCTGCTGGGCGGAAATCTGGCGGGCCAGACGGGCGCGCACGTGTTCGGTCACCAGCGTCAGGTTATTGGTCATCGCGGTGGCTTCGGCGATGCCTTCGAGGATCGTTGGCACGTCGCGGATCGAGACACCTTCGGACAACAGGTTCTGCAGGATGCGCTGCACGCCGGAGATGGAAATCTTCGCCGGGATCAGGTCGCCAATCAGCTTTTCGGTGTCCTTGTGGACTTCGCTCAGCAGCTTCTGCGTCTCGGTGTAGGAGAGCAGGTCGGCGATGTTGTCCTTGACGATCTCGGTCAGGTGGGTGGTGACGACGGTGCCGCAGTCCACCACGGTCAATCCCCGGAAGCCCGCCTCCTCGCGCATTTCACGGTCGATCCAGAGGGCCGGCAGCTGGAACACCGGCTCCTTGGTGGGCTCACCCCGCAACCCGGTCTCGCCCCCGGCGGCATTGATCAGCAGCAGCTTGCCGATGCGCAGTTCCCCGCGCGCGATCTCCGTCTCCTTGACGAAGACGATATATTCGTTGGGCTGCAGCGCCATGTTGTCGAGGATGCGGACCGCCGGCAGCACGAAGCCGAAGTCGATCGCCATCTGGCGGCGCAGCGCCTTCACCTGATCGTCCAGACGCGGCTCGGCGGTGGCATCGTTGATCAGCGGCAGCAGGCCATAGCCCAGTTCGATGCGCAGCGCGTCGATCGCCAGGGTGCGGGCGATCGGCTCTTCCGCCGTCGCTGCCTCGCGCTGCTTGGCCTGCGCGGCCTCGGTGCGTTCGCGGATGACTTCCGCCTCGGCCTTCTTGGTCATCGTCCACGCCGCCCAGCCGCACAGGCCGCCCAGCGAGGCAAAGGGAATGAACGGCAGGCCGGGCACCAGCGAGAGCAGGCCCATCAGCACCGCAACGATGCCGAACGCCTTCGGGTAGCGACCCAGCTGTTCGCCCAGCGCCGCGCCGGTCTTGCCGGAAATGCCGCCCTTGGAGACCAGCAGGCCCGCTGCGGTCGAAACGATCAGTGCGGGGATCTGGCTGACCAGGCCGTCACCGACGGTCAGGATCGTGTAGGTCTTGAACGCTTCGGCGAACGGCACGCCGTGGATGGCGACGCCGATGATCAGGCCGACCACCACGTTGATCCCGGTGATCAGCAGGCCGGCGACGGCATCGCCCTTCACGAACTTCGATGCACCGTCCATCGCGCCGTAGAAGCCGCTTTCGGCCTCGATCTCGGCACGGCGTTCGCGCGCCTCCGTTTCGGTGATGGTGCCGGCGTTGAGATCGGCGTCGATCGCCATCTGCTTACCGGGCATGGCATCCAGGCTGAAGCGCGCCGCCACTTCGGCGATGCGCCCCGCGCCCTTGGTGATGACCACGAAGTTGATGACGATCAGGATCGCGAAGATGGTGAGGCCGATGACGGTCTCACCGCCCATCAGGAACTCGCCAAAGGCCGCGATCACGCCGCCCGCCGCGTGATGCCCCTCATGCCCGTGGCCGAGGATCAGGCGGGTGGAGGCCAGGTTCAGGCCCAGACGCAGCATCGTGACGATCAGCAGGATCGTCGGGAAGCTCGACAGTTGCAGCGGCTTTTCGATGAACAGCGCCGTCATCAGGATCAGGACCGAAGCCGTGATCGAGAGCGCCAGGCCCATGTCCAGCATCCAGGCGGGCATCGGCAGGATGAGCATCGCGATGATCGCGGTGACACCCAGCGCCAGCGCAAGGTCGCGGCTGGGCCCAAGCCGGGTCAGGAACTGGTTGAGCCTGGGAACGGCCCCGGCAAGGGTTGGAGCATTCATCGCTTCATCCGAAATCTGTAACGGCGTTCGAAGGCGTCTTCGGCGTTTCGCGCCGAAGGCCCGGCAGCGTTAGTGGCGCAGCAGGCCCGGCGGCAGCACTTGCCCGTCGGACAGGAACGTGCGCAGCTTGTTGCGCATGGTGCGGACCGAAATCCCCAGCATCGATGCCGCACTGGTGCGATTGCCCGAACAGCGTTCGAGCGTCTGCAGGATCAGTTCGCGCTCCACGTGGTCCAGACTGTGGCCGACCAGACCGCTGACCGCGCGGCGGAAGGTAAGCTTGCCGCTCCGCTCCCCGCGCAGGCGCGCGATCACATCGGGCATGTCCACCGCGATCTCCACCACCGCAACTTCGCCGCCGCAGCGCCAGGTCTCGCGGATGGCGCCGCCGGCAGTGCCGACCGCGATGCTGGCGGCGGATCCGCGCACCATCTCCACGGCCAGCCCCATCGCCGGACCCAGTTCGCCCACCAGCATCAGCCGCGTGGCATCGGGCTGCACCAGTTCGGCCGCAGCGGCCTCTACCTCGGGATCGCGTCCGGGCTCAGGTCCGGCATCGGGCCCAATTCCTGATTTTTCGACGGGGATCATCCGTCCTGCCTCACAATTTCGGTCAGGGTCACGCCCAGCGTGCTGTCGATCAGGACGACCTCGCCGCGCGCGATCAGGCGGTTGTTGACGAAGATGTCCACCGGCTCACCCACGCGGCGGTCCAGTTCGACCACCATGCCCGGCTTCAGGCGCAGCAGGTCGCCGATGTCCATGCGGGATCGGCCCAGCACGGCCTGCACTTTCACCGGCACGTCGAACACGGCCTGAAGATCGTCAGGCGTGGGCGGCGTGGTGGGACGGGGCGACCAGGGCCGCGCCTCGGTATCGTCCATCGGCTCGTCGTCGTTCAGGAACGCCGGGGCAAGCTGGCGGGGCTCGAGTTCGTCGCTCATGAGGGGGCCTTTCAACTGTTCATCCATTGACGGATCACCGAGGCGGACTCGGCAGGACTTGCGGAGATGGCATCACCGATGCGCCGCAGGGCGGAGAGCTTGATGCGGCCGTCGACCTGGGCCAGCGCGATTTCCTGATCGAGCAGCGGCTCGCCGTTCTCGCCGCGCAATTGCTCCAGGCGGCGCATGGCCTCCTCGTCGCCGTCGGCGGCGCGCTCGCCCAGCGCCAGCATCTCGCTGTCGATGGCGGACTTCTCCACCACGCCTTCGAGCAACTGGGGCGCCGGGGCCGGCAGTGCCAGCTTGGGCTTCAGCATACGCAGGCCGATCAGGGCGATGCCGCCCACCAGCAGGATCTTCAGCACATCGAACAGGCGGTCCCACGTCAGGCCGAAGGGCAGACCGGCAGAGGCGCCATCGATATCGGCGGGGGTGTTGAACGACATGTTCTCCACCACCACGCTGTCGCCGCGCGCGGCATCGAAGCCGACGGCATTCTCGACCAGGCGCTGCAGGCGCTGGACTTGCGGCGCGGGCAGGCCCTGCGGGCCGCCGTCGACCATCACGGCCACGGTCAGGCGCTTGACCTGGCCCGGCGTGCGGACGGCCACCTTGTTGGTGCGGCTGTTCTGGTAGGTGGTGTCTTCGGAGGTTTCGTTGCGGGCGGAGCGGCGGCTGTCACCACCGGTGCCATTCACGTTGCCCTGATTGTCGGGAAGCTGCGTGGCGACCGAGGCGCCGCGCGCACCGGCGGCGTTTTCGTCGTTCTGGTCGTTCGATTCCACCGTCACCTGATGGGCGACGACCTGGGTATTGGGATCGTAGACTTCCGATTCCTCGCGCACCTGATCGCGTTCCAGCACGGCGGCCACTTCGGCGCGCACCTTGCCCTGGCCGACGATCGGCTCGATCATCGCCTCGATCTCGTCGCGCAGGCGGCCTTCCATGGCCGACTGGCGTTCCTCGATATCGCCGGAACCGCCTGCCCCGCCGTCACCCGCACGCGCCAGCAGCGCGCCGGTCTGGTCGACGATCGAGACCGCTTCCGGCGCCAGATCGGGCACCGAGGAGGAGACAAGATAGCGGATCGCCTGCACCGTTTCGTTCGGCAGGCGGCCGGCGGTCTTCACGGTGACGGCGGCGCTGGCCTTGCGCGGTTCGGTTTCGAACATCGCGCGTTCGGGCATGACGATGTGGACGCGGGCCTTGCTGACCTTTTCCAGCGTCTCGATCGAACGGGCCAGTTCGCCCTCGATCGCGCGGGTCTCGTTCAGCTTGGCGCGGGAAGAGGAGACGCCGAACGGCTCCTCCGCATCCAGCACTTCGTAGCCGATCTTGCCGCCAAGCTGTTCGCCGGCCAGCGTCATGCGCAGTTCGGCCAGCTTGTCGACCGGGGCCATCACTGCGGTGCCGTCTGCCGAGAGTTGGAACGGCACGTTCTGCGCCTTCAGCTTCTCGGTGATCGACTGCGCGCCGGCAGGGTCGAGATCGGTGTAGAGGTAGCCCATCTCGCTGGTGGGCGTGCGGAACGCCACCCAGGCGAGGGCCCCGAGCATGGCGAGGGCCACGCCCCCCATCAGCAGCGCGCGGCGTGCACCGATCTGCTCGATAAAGTTGCGCAACGCGTTCAATATCGCCTCTTATTCCCGACGAGACCCCCCTGGCCTCGTTCAGGTCCATTATAGGATAAGAGACTAGGCAACTCTTGCCGGTCGCCGGAAAAGTTTACGCGGCGGCGTTGAGCCCGGTTTCCGGCCGCATTTCAGCACCCTCGGCAACGTCTTCCGGTGTGCTGGAAGGCATTTCGCGGGCGGCATCGACAGCTTCCAATACAGGAGTAGTCACCGCCGCTTCAGCTTCGCGCGGGCCGCCCAGAAGGCCCGCCAGTTCGGCCAGAACCGCCGCGCGGCGCGCTTCGGCACTCACGCCCAGACCGCCCTCGGCCCAACCGATGCGGGCGTCGTTCGCGGGCACGTTCTGATCTTCCATCACGACGATCGACAGCGACCGGCGCTCACTGGCCTGACGCGCGGCGACGACACCTTCCAGCCCTTCGCGCATGGTCGGATGGACACGCACGGTAATGCGGGTGCCGCGGGCAACCTGATCGAGCGCGCGTGACAGCGCTTCCTCGATGGCGCGTGCCGGCTCCAGCGCGACCGCATGGCCGGCCAGCATTTCCGCCGCCAGCAGCGCTACCGATCCGGCTTCGCAGGCCACCTGGTCGGCCATGTCGTCGAAACGACGACCAATATCGTCCAGCCCCGCGTGCAGTGCGTCGGTCGCCGCCAGCAGCGCGGCGTCCCGTTCATGCCGCGCCTGTTCCAGGCCGGCCTCGAAACCATCCGAGCGCACGCGGACCAGTTCGGCGGCGTGTTCCTCGCGCAGGCGCTCGATGCGCGCCTCCAGTGCGGCAAGCTGTTCATGCACGGCGTCACCGCCGGCCTTCTCCTCCGCCTCTGCCGAGGCAAAGCGGAAGACCCGATCGAAACCGAAAGGCTCAATGGCCATGGTTGTCTCCATTCGCGCGCACCCTGGGTTCATCTATCGCCGTTAAATGTCCAAGTCTCAGTAAATCATCGCATCGTCGCTCTTGGGATCGACCAGCATGATCTCGCCCCGATCGCCCAGCGACTTGGCCAGGCGCACCAGCGCGGTCTGCGCTTCCTCGCACTCGCGCGCGCGGACCGGGCCCATCGCGGACATGTCGTCGCGCATCAGCTTGGCGGCGCGTTCGGTCATGGCGTTGAAGAACACCTTCTTCATCTCGTCCGGGGCGCCCTTCAGCGCCAGCGCCAGTTCGCGCTTGTTGCAATTGCGCACGATCGTCTGGATCGCGCCCGGCAGCAGGTTGGCCAGATCCTCGAACGTGAACATCAGCGCGCGGATACGCTCTGCCGATTCCGGCGCCTTGTCGTCCAGCGCGTCCAGCATCGCTTCCTCGGTCGAGCGGTCCAGCGCGTTGAACAGCTCTGCCATCGTCTCGTGGGGATCGCGACGCTGCGCGCGCGAGAGATTGGTCATGAACTCGCTCTTCAGCGTCTGTTCCACCTGGACCAGCACGTCCTTCTGCACGGTATCCATCCGCAGCATGCGCATCACGACGTCGGTCGCGAAATCGCGCGGCAGTTCGGACAGCACGCGCGCGGCATGATCCGGGCGCAGCTTGTGCAGGATCACCGCCACCGTCTGCGGATATTCGTTCTTGAGGTACCCCGCGAGCACCGCCTCGCTGACGTTGGACAGCTTGTCCCACATCGTGCGGCCGGAAGGACCGCGGATGTCCTCCATGATTTCCTTGACCTTGTCGGACGGCATGATGCCTTCCAGCAGTCGCTCGGTCGTCTCGTAGGAGCCGTGGAGCGTCGCCATGCTGGAGACTTCGCCCGAGAACTGCACCAGCAGGTACTCCACCACCACCGACGGCACCCGGCCGAGCTGGGCGATCGTGGAGGACAGTTCCTTTATTTCCTCGGTCGTGAGCTGATCCCAGATCGGGCCGCCCTGCTCGTGGCCGAGCGAGAGCATCAACGCGGCAGCGCGTTGCATTCCCGAAAATTTCTTGAGCTCGGGGGGTTCGCCCACCGCGGCCATCATCGTCACGTCTTTCATCCCCAAAAAAGTCCGCGATGCCGACCTGTCGGCGCCTGCGACCGTCTATCTTATAGGATGATAGCGGGCAGGTGCGAAGTCCGGGAGGTAGATTTGACGATAAACTACAGCAGCGGGCTCATCGGCCTGTCAATTCTTGGTGGAAGCAGCGCTTACTCGTCGGCCCTGGCGACCAGCACGTCCACCGACAGCGCTGCGGTCACCGCGGCGAAGAAGGCGTTCAAGATGCCGGCCACCACGCCGCCGTGGAAGCTGGCGGATACCGACACCTCGTCGACCAGTTCGCAGGTGACGGCCATCAAGAAGATGCTGTCGGTCATCGACAATTCCTACAATCGCGACAGTTCGCTGGACGACCTGCCCGACGTGAAGGCCACCTTCACGATCTACAAGGCGCTGACCCGGCTGCAGACCCTGGCCGAAAGCGCGGCGAAGTCCGGCACCTCTGCCACCGAACGCGCGGCGCTGGAAAAGGCCTTTGCCAAGGGGCTGTCCGATATCCAGTCCTACATCAGCACGGCCGACACCGATCTGCTGACGCTGAACTTCGGCAAATCCGCCAGCAAGGTGCAGACGGTCGCGGTCAACAAGCCGGACGTTACCGGCGCCGTCACCGGCGAAACCGTCTCCACCAAGGAAGGCGATGCGATTGCCGGCCTGACCGGGAACGAAGTCTTCCAGATCACGCTGGCCAAGGGCACGACGTCGCAGACGGTCAACGTCGACCTGTCGCAATCGACCCAGCCACCCACGCTCGATTCCGTCGCCGCCGCGCTGAATGCCGCGATCGCCGCGCAGCCGCAGCTCGATGCGAACGGCGACCCGGTACTGGATGCCGATGGCAATCCGGTCAGCCAGTGGAAGTCCAAGTTCACGGTCGCCTACGACAGCGATGCCGAGAAGTGGGGCCTGGTGTTCAAGCCTTCGGGCATCGAGAAGGTCTCGCTGGAGCAGGTCGACGCCGGCGATGCCATCATGGTCGCCAGCGGCGAGACTCGCAAGGATTCCACCACCGATGCGGAAATCTACAAGTTCGGCGACATCGCCGGATCGCTGACGTGGGAACGCCTGAATTCGATCAACGCGGTGGACGCCACCGCCACCGCGCAGGCCCAAGCCGCCGCCAGCCCGGATGACGACGAGGATACCGACTACACCGTCGACGCCAGCACCAGCGCCCGCGCGATGGTGACCGATGCCGACGGGTTCAGCTACGTCGTCGGCACCACCGCTGGCGATCTGGGCAGCCAGGTTTCGGACGGAGCGAACGACCTCTTCCTCACCAAGGTCGATTCCGAAGGCAACATCGTCTGGCAGCGCAATCTGGGCGCGGCCGGATCGGCATCGGGTTCGGCGATCAGCCTTGCGCCCAATGGCGACATCGTCGTTGCCGGCTCCGTCAGCGGCGAATTCAACAACAGCGACGCAAGTCAGACCGACCTGCTGGTGGCTCGCTTCAGCACGTCGGGCGAAGAACTTTCGACCACCGCGATCCGCCAGGTGGGCAACGAAACCGCCAATGCGGTGACCGTGGGCAACGACGGCAGCATCTATGTCGCCGGCCGCGCCTCTACCGGCGGCGGCGACGCGGTGATCGTCAAGCTCGATTCCACCGGCAAGTTCGTCGAACGCCGCACGATCGACAGCGGCAGCAACGATCTGGTCACCTCGCTCGCCATCGACGGATCGGGCAACCTGCTGGCGCTGACCAACGAGGGCGGCGTCGCCAAGCTGCGCCAGATCGACGCCAATTCGCTGTCCAACGACCTTGGCTCGATCACCCTCGGCACCAATGTCGAGGCGCGCGCCATCGCGGTTTCAGGCTCGGGCGAGATCGCCGTGGTCGGCGCCGCCAGCAGCGCGGTGAACGGCGATCAGGTCAATTCCATCACCGGCGCGCGCGACGCCTTCGTCACCCGGATCGACGCCGGCCTGACCTCCGCCAGCACCACCTACATCGGCACCTCCGACGACGATCAGGGCGACAGCGTCACCTGGCTGGGCAACACGCTCTACGTCGGCGGCCGCACCGCCGGCACGCTGGAAGGCACCAAGGCGGGCACCGTGGACGGCTTCATCGCCCGCCTTGATGGCGATACCGGCGAAGTGCAGACGGTCTCGCAATGGGGTCTGGTCGCCACCACGGTAGAGCCGGTACGCATCACCACGCTGGCCGGCGGCGACAACGCGCTGGACGCGCTGGGCCTGCACAGCGGCCTGCTGAACCCGACGACATCGGCGACGCTGGTTTCGCAGACCAGCCTGCGCACAGGTGACGAGTTCTCGATCTCGGTCGATGGCGAGGATGCGCGCAAGATCACGATCGACAAGAACGAGACGATGACCACGCTGGCGGCCAAGATCAAGAAGATCACCGGCACCGACGCCACCGTCACCACATCGCTGGTGGACGGGCAGACCACGCTGAAGATCACCGTCGCTGCCGGGCACACGCTGGTGCTGGCCGCGGGCGGAGACGGCAAGGATGCGCTGGCCAAGCTGGGGCTTACCCCGGTGAAGCTGAGCACGCCCAAGGTGAAGGGCAAGAACGACCCCAAGGTCACCCCCGGCGGATCCTACAGCCTTTCGCTGAGCGATGCGTTGAGCCTGGGCAGCAAGGCGGCGGCCACGGAAGCGCTGACGAAGGTCAAATCGGCAGTGTCGATGATCCAGACGGCCTATCGCTCGCTCTACTGGGATTCGACGAAGACCGCGCTGGTGGATGGCGTCACGTCCACCAACGGCGGATCGGCCTACCAGAAGGCCCAGCTTGCCAACTATCAGGCCGCCCTGTCGCGCCTGACCGGTTCTTCCTGATCCTTCGGCCCTTCGCGAAAGGAACTTTCGATGTCTTCGCTTCCTCCGCTGCTGGATGGCATGACCGCCTCTATGAAGGCGATGGCCGAACACCAGCGCATCATTTCCGAGAACATCGCCAACAGCGAGACGCCCGGATACAAGGCCCGCACCGTCTCCGCGCCCGACTTCTCGTCGCTGGTGTCCCAATATGGAGAGGCGACCGGCGCGCCGCATGTTTCCCGCCCGCAAGTGGAACTGTCCGCCTCCATGACCGCGCTGGGCGCACGGCCGCCCCAGGCGGGTGGCCGAATCGTGCTGGACAGCGACACCAGCGAGACCAAGCCCGACGGCAACAACGTCACGCTGGAAGACCAACTGATGTCGCTGGGGCAAGTCCAGGCCGACTACACGGCGATGACCAATATCTACAAGAAGCAGATCGGCCTGCTCAAGCTGGCGCTCGGACGCAACTGAGCGTGTCATGTGCGCGGAAACGACGGCTTCCGCCACCGAATACCCCTGTCCAAGCATCCCCAGATAGAATCGGACGGGAATAGACTGGGCGTGCGCCTTCGGGCGCGCGCCCGCCTTTTGCCGAATCGCCGGACTTTTATCGCCTTCTCGTCGCAATACAGGAACTATGCGCCTATTCAGGCGTTTATCCGGAAATATACCGCGATTTCCAGAAATCGCGTCCACTTTCGGCGTCGCTGCCTCATCGATTTGGCCTGTTGCCCCGGATCGCGGCAACGCCACCCGGCATTATCCAATATGCGATTATCCTGAAATTTTATGATTAATTTCAAAATTTTACAAAATCGTCGCGATTTCCGGAAAACCGCAGCGCCACGACGTTACATGGTCCGCGTAACGGTTAAAAACCTGCAATCGACGAGATACAATGATCATTCATGTTTAAGTGGTCATAATAGAAAGAACACCCGGGTTCCCGGATAGCCATCCAGTTCTGACCCGTTTTGGACCATCATCCCAAGTGCGATATTGACCACCTTGGTGCTTCATGAAACATCTTGGGCATTGCAATGAAATTCGAGCTTCGATGACAGAAAAACCAGTTCGATCCGGCAGGCGGGCAAGGAAGGCGACTGCCTCCGGCTCTGCAGCCCTTGAGATCGACGCCTGCCGCAGCCTGGTATTTCCAAACGGGATAAGGAAGTTTCGCAAGCAACGAAATATAGGTTCACTTCTCGAACTGGCCGAACAGGTCCCCGACATCACCTATATTCGTCTTTCCAAGATCGAACGGGGTGAGGTATTCGCTCGCGCCGCAGAGATGCGCGCGATCGCCGCCGCGCTCCACGTCGATCCGCTGGACCTGCTGGTCGACATCGATGATCCCGCTTTCGATATAGAGGCTTGGGCAGACCCGATCCTGGGCACCGACCGCACCGATCCCGAGGCGGATCGTCTGGCCGTTGTGATCGCGGCTGCCGTGCGCGCACGCCGCGCCGCCGACGATACGCTGACGATCGCCGTGCTGGAGGATGAATACGCCATCGCCCCGGTCATCCTTTCGCGCATCGAAAACGCCCACAAGCCTTACGACCGCTGGAACGAAGAAGTGCGCGCATCGCTGCGCCGTCTGTTCGGCGCGGCCGACGATCCCGCGCTGGCGGCGCTGGCCGACGATGCCTGCGCACGCGGGGAACTGGATGCGTTCCTGCCGATGATCGCCAACCCGCAGCTGCGCATCGCCAAGACGCGTGCACGCACCGCCGCCTTGCGCGCCGAACTGAGCGGGGAGGCCCGGCCTGCCGCATCGGCTCCGGCAAATGCCCGTACAGTGCGCGAAAAGGCCGCGCGCCCTTCGCTGGAGACATCTGTGCTCGAACGCCCGGTGCCCGTGCTGGACGCCCCCACCCCGCGCAAATTCGCGGCCGAGGAAATCGCCGCAGATGCCTGCGCCACGGCCACCGTGCGGCTCGTGCCGGTCTACGGATCGCCGCTGCCTGGCGGGCTGCTGGCGCGCACGCCAACCGATACCCATGTCGAAGCGCCGCGCAACGCCGGCCCGCGCGCCTATGGCCTGCGGATCGGCCGCTCCACGCTGGGCGCGGGGCTGCCCGGCCGGGCGGTGCTGGTGGTCGATCCCGATCGCTACCCCTCCGCCGGCGGCCTTGCCGTGGTGGAACTGGACGAAGGGCTGCGCGTGATCGCCATCACCTTCGACCGGCAGGGCCATACGCTGGGCTTCAGCCTCAATCCCGATTTCGAAGTGGCGATCGACACGATCGACCCCGCACGTATTGCCACGGTGCTGTCGGCCGTCTTCGAATAATCAACGATTTGCGGGACTTTCCGTCCGCTCCCCGCTCCGATCCGATATAATTGGGTATAGGAGAAGAGCGGACGGAAGATGCGCAACGCTGGCCAGCCACATTCGATTGCAGGGCAAGCATTGCGACCGGCGAGCGGCGACGAATCCGGCGATCCGTTCTTCGAAGGGCATGAGCCGCCTCTGCGCGGGGTGGAACGCGCCATAGCATCGCTGAGAGAAAGCGATGCCGTCGCCCAGCCACTTTCCCTGCTGATCCTCGATCTCGATCGTTTCAAGCTGATCAATGACTTGTGCGGCCATGCCGCCGGCGACGAAGTGATCGCCATTGCCGCACGACGCTGTTCGCGCATCGCCGAACGCTTTTCGGGCCGCGTGGTCCATGTCGGCGGCGACGAGTTCGCCTGCGTACTGCCATTCGTGGATGCGGCCGACGTATCGGACGGCGTGGCCTCCAACCTGCTCGACGTGCTGGCCTCCCCCATCGTGCTGGGCCGGCACATGATCCACCTCACCGCCTCGATCGGCATCGCCAGCGACCCGTCGGGCACCGAAACATCCGAACGGCTGCTGCGCGCCGCCTCGATCGCGATGTCGCGCGCCAAGGCCTCCGGCGGGGCGGCCGTGCGCCGCTTCACGTCCGAGATGCTGGAGAGCCTGACCGACCGCGCAGCCCTGGAAGAGGCGCTGCGCTCCGGCCTGCTGCGCGGTGAGCTTGTGCCCTATTACCAGCCCATCGTCGCGCTGCCCTCACGCCGGATCGCGCGGTTCGAAGTGCTGGCACGGTGGGAACATCCCCATCGCGGCCTGCTGGGCCCCGATCTGTTCCTGCAGCTGAGCGAAGACTTGCGCCTGATCGACGAGATGCTGTTCACGCTGCTGCGCCAGGCCTGCCGCGCCGCGCGCGACTGGCCGTACGACGTGGGCCTGGCCGTCAACATCTCGCCCCGGCAGGTCTGCGATCCGGGTCTAGCCGGAAGATTGCTGCAGATCGTGTTCGCCTGCGGACTGCCGCCCGAACGGCTGACGGTGGAAATCACCGAGAACGCGATGGTCAACGACCTGGCCGACGCGCGCGCGACCATCGATGCGCTGCGCCGCGCTGGCGCGCGGATCGCGCTGGACGATTTCGGCACCGGCTACGCCAGCCTGGCCCGCCTCTGCCACTTGCCCATGGACGTCATCAAGATCGACCGCACGCTGATCCAGGCGCTGGATCGGGATGCCGGGCGCAAGCTGGTGAACACCGTGCTGGACCTTGGCCGCAGCCTGGCCATGCCGGTGACGGCGGAGGGCATCGAGACCGAGGAGCAGGCCCGCTTCCTGATCGAACGCGGCTGCGCGTTCGGCCAGGGCTTCCTGTTCGGCCGCCCGGCCCCATCCTCCGTGGCGACCGAGCTTGTCAGGCGCGACGCCGCCGGCCGCACCGACGGCACCACCTGAGGGTCCACCCCGAATTCACCAAATGCGATGCGGAGGCGCCGGTCCCGGCTGCCGCGATCGGCCGCGCGCCGCCCCTGGGGATCGCCGGTCTATAATACCGACAACACGAACGAATTGCTGGAGAGCCTTGTGGGAAATCATCTATCCGATGATGAAATTGCCAAATGCCGACATCATAACGTCGCGATCGACCCACTGACGCAGATTGGCTTCGGCCCCAAAAGGTCGATGCTGATCGAGCACAATGTGGAACTTCGAAAAGGTGTCTACGACATCGATTTCATCGGCGCCTACACGTTCCTGGGCGGACGGGACACGTTCATGCGGCACATTGCATCAATTGGCCGGTTCTGCTCCATCGCCAGTAATATCGTCGCGGGCGAAATTGAACATTCGACCGATTTTATCTCGGCGGCTCCAATGTTTACCGGATCCTCCCTGCCTGCGGCAACGCCCGGGGCGCGATACGAATTCGGGGACGCGAACCGGCCCATGCTGGAGAAATCGGCACGAACGCTGGAAGCCTCGATGGCCGGGCGCGTATCCAAGATCATGATCGGAAACGATGTCTGGATCGGCGAAGGCGTGTTTATCCGCCGAGGAGTCACGATCGGGGATGGCGCCGTGGTGGCGGCTCGATCCGTAGTGACCCGAGATGTCCCGCCTTACGCCATCGTTGGTGGAGCGCCCGCCAAAATCATTCGCTATCGGTTCGATCCCGCCATCGTCGGCGATTTGCTGGCCCTGCAATGGTGGAAGTACGGGTTGAGCGCCGTGAACGGTGCCGATTTCACCGACATCGCCTCGTGCATCGACACCATCGGAAGCAATATCGCATCGGGCCGGGCGCAGATTCACAATGGTACGCTGATGGCCATCGACGAGGATCTGGTCGCAACGCCGGTTCGGTATGACGCTTCGACCAACATGTTTGAGCTTGTCCAGGAAACCGTTTGAAATTCGCTGAGGGCGAGTTCGCGGAATCTGCCCTCAGAACCCGCCCCCAAACGCAACAGGGCCGGTGCCATGCCGGAAACGCCGTAAAGGCATTTCCGGCATGGCACCGGCCCTGTTCTTCGTTCTCGATCCGCTCAGTATTCGCCGTTGAACGAGATCGGCGTCGCCGCGTCCACGCGCGCGAGATCGCCGGTGGCGACGTAAGTATAGGACCGATTGCCACTGAGGCGCTTGGCCTCGTCGGCGATGGCGGTCATCATTTCCATCGAAAGTTCGATCTGGCGTTCCAGCAACGCAGCATTCGCGATCGAGGCGGCGCGCAGTTCGGCAAGACATTCGGTCAGCCGCTCGCGCGTCTCGTCGTTCATCGCCGCCTGCCATTCGGGCTCGCGACGATTGCGGCGGGCCAGCACTTCCTCAAGCTGGGCAACCAGCCGCGCCTTGGCGGCGGCCAGCGCGGCAAGGTCCAGCACGCGTTCGCGCCGCTGCAGCCGCTCGGTCTCTTCCCGCATGACCAGCGAGAGCGAGGTCATGATCTCGATCATTTCATTCGGCATCGCCGCTATCCCCTTGGTCGTAACCGGCCTGCGCGGCGATCGCTTCCGCCGCCGCCTGCCTGGCTGCTGTCTGTGTCGCACCACTTTGAACGTTGCCGGCCTGCGCCCCGCTGCGGGCCGCATAGGCCTGGGCGCCGGCTATCTGGGCATTGGCCACTGGAGCATTGGCCACCGGCGCGCTCGCCGTCTGGGGGTTGCCCCCCTGCATCCGGATGATCTGCGCCTCCACGGCAGAGGCGATGCCCAGGCCCTTGCCCTTGGCGATCTGGTTGCCGATCTGCTCGGCCATCATGCCGCGGAACATCTCCTCGCCATGGCCGCCGCCGAAATTCTCATCCACGTCGACCGTTTCCAGCATGATCTTGGCGATCTGCCCGGCGAACACGCCCTCGAACTGGCGCGCGATGCCGGCGGGCGACTTGTCCTGCGCCGTCACCGTCTGCCGCGCGGGCTGCGAGGTGATGCTGGAGGTGACAGTGGTATCGCTCATCGCCACGCCCCCTTACTGAACGGTGATCTCGGCCTGGAGCGCGCCGGCGCTCTGCAAGGCCTGGAGAATGGTGATCAGGTCACGCGGGCTGACGCCCAGCGAGTTGAGGCCCGAAACCAGCGTGCGCAGCGACGTGCCCTCGGTCAGCATCGCCAAAGAGGCGCCGTTGCCGTCGTTCGCTTCCACCCGGGTGCGCGGCACCGTGGTGGTCTGGCCGTTGGAGAACGGCGCCGGCTGCGAGACGATCGGGCTTTCGGTGACGCTGATGGTCAACCCGCCCTGGGCGATGGCCACCGGGCTGACGCGCACGTCCGCGCCCATGACCACGGTGCCCGCCGCCTCGTTGATGACGATCCGCGCCGGCTGGTCCACCGGCACCGTCAGATTCTCGATCCGCGTGACCATCTCGATCACGTTGCCGCCGCGCGGGGTGATCTGCACGGTCGCCGGGTCCAGCACTTCGGCGGAGCCCGAACCTTCGCCGTTGATGCGCGCGGCGATCCGCTGCGCGGTGGTGAAATCGGGATTCTTCAGTGCCAGCTTCAGGTTCTGGGCGGTGCGCAGGTCATAAGGCACCTCCCGCTCGACGATGCCGCCGCCGGCGATCCGGGCAGTGGTCATCACGCCGCGGCTCAGCTTGGCCGCCGCGCCCTGCGCCTTGAAGCCCGATACCGCGACCGGGCCCTGCGCCACCGCATAGATCTCTCCATCCAGCGCGCGGAGCGAGGAGACCAGCAGAATGCCGCCCTGCAGGCTGGTGGCATCGCCCAGCGCCGAAACCTGCACGTCGATGGTGGAGCCCGAACGCGCGAAGGGCGGCATCGTCGCCGTCACCGTCACCGCCGCCACGTTCTGGGTCAGCATCTGGTCGCCACGAATGTTGACGCCCATGCGTTCCAGCATCGCCTGCAGCGTTTCCTCGGTGAAAGGCACGTTGCGGATGCGGTCGCCCGTGCCCTGAAGGCCGACGACGAGGCCATAGCCGACCAGCTGGTTGGGGCGCACGTTCTCGACATCGACGATGTCCTTGATACGCGGCTGCGCGTCCGCGAAGGCGGTGCCGGGCACGGCCAGCGCCAGCATCGCCGCCAGGGCGACCAGCGGCGCGCGCTTCCTCGATTTCGGGGGCATCTTCATCACTGTCCTTATAGGAAAATGGAACAGGGCCTCGGGGCGGGCCATCGGCCTTTTTGCCGTCATCGTGCGCCCTTTCGCGCCAGGCGCATGACGTAACCGATGATCTCGGCCACGGCGGCGTAGTGTTCGATCGGGATCGGCCGATCGATATCGACCGAGGCGAAGAGCGCGCGGGCCAGCGGCGGGCTTTCGACGATGGGCACGTTCGCCTCCTTCGCGATCTCGCGGATCTTCAGGGCGATGGCGTCCACGCCCTTGGCGACGACCAGCGGCGCGGCCATCTGCCCGTGATCGTACTTCAGCGCCACGGCATAGTGCGTGGGGTTGGTGACGATCACGCTGGCCGTGGGCACCGCCGCCATCATGCGCTGGCGCGAACGCTGCATCTGGATCTGGCGGATCTTCGCCTTGATCTTGGGATCGCCGTCGTTCTGCTTGTGCTCATCCTTCACTTCCTGAAGCGTCATGCGCATCCGCTGGAAGAAGGAGCGGCGCTGGTAGAAGAAGTCGGCCATGGCCAGCACCGCCACGGAAAGAGCGGCGGCGCGCACCGCCTCGAACACCAGGGTGCCGGCGGCATGGGCCAACGCGCCGGGGGTATAGCCGACCAGCTGGTCCAGCCCGACCATGCGCGGGCGCAGCACCGTCATCACCACGAAGGCGATGCCGGCGAACTTCGCCAGCGTCTTGCTGAATTCCACCAGCGATCGCTTTCCGAAGATGCGGCCCAGGCCGGTCATCGGATTGAACTTGGACCACTTGGGCGCCAGGCGATGCCAGCTGATCGTGAAGGGCCCCTGCAGGAAACCGATACCCAGCGCGCAGGCCACCAGCACGGCCAGCACCGGCAGCAGCGACCAGAAGAAATGCAGCGCCAGCCCGGTCATCAGGTTCTGCGCGCCGTCGGGGTCCATGCGGAAATCGTCGGCATTGCCCCAAAGACGCACCAGCATCGTGCTCAGCGCCGCGAAGGCGCTGGCGCCCAGCCCGCCGGTGACGATCAGCCCGCCCAGCAGCATCGCCGCGTGGCGCATTTCGGGTGAGGTAGGCACTTCGCCGCGCTTGCGCGCATCGCCAAGCCGCTTGGGCGTAGCCTCGTGTGTGCGCTGGTCCTTGTCGGTATCGGCCATGGCGTCAGAACTTCCAACCGTCCTGCATGAACGAGGTCATGGCAGTGGCGAATGCGGTGAGCATGCTGCCCAGCACCACGCTGAAGACCGAGATGCCCAGCATCAGGTTCAGGGGCTGGGTGATGAAGAAAACCTGGATCTGCGGTGCCACGCGCGCCGAAAGGCCCAGCGCCAGATTGAACAGCGCGCCATAGAGGATCAGCGGTGCGGCCAGGCTGATGCCCAGCGCCATGGCCTGGCCCGTCACATGAACCGCCAGTTGCGCGAAGTCCGCCGCCGGCGGCAACCCGCCGACCGGAAAGGTGGTGTAGGACTGCACCATGCCGCCGATCCACAAGTGGTGGACGCCCAGCGACATGCACACGATCAGCGCCGCCAGCCCGAACAGACGCGCCAGCAACGGCGACTGTCCGCCCAAGGACGGATCGTTCACCAGTGCCGATGACAGGCCCACCTGCTGCGTCACCATCGAACCGGCGATGGCGGCGGCGCTGAACATGATCTTGATGATGGTGCCGAAGGCCAGCCCCACCAGCATTTCGGAAATGACCAGGATCGGCAGGTCCGCGCCGCCCTTCACTGCCGGCGCCACATGCGGCGCCAGCAGACCGTAAAGGCCCAGCGTCATGCCCAGCGCCATGACCAGGCGGATCTGCATCGGCACCGAATCCTCCGAAAAGGCCGGCAGCAGCATGATTACCGCCCCCACGCGCGTGAACACGATCAGGAAGGTCGCCACATCGATCGGCAATGCGGCAAGAACGGCGGCGTCCATCGTCGGTTATCCGGTCACGATGATGTCGGCGATGCGCTCCATGAACGCGCCGAGCGCATGGCCGATCATCGGCAACGACAGCAGCAGGACCGTGCCCAGCACCAGCAGCTTGGGCACGAAAGTCAGCGTCATTTCCTGCACTTGCGTCAGGGCCTGAAGCAGGCCGACCGTGACGCCCACGATCAGCCCGGCGATCAGCATGGGCCCGGCGATGGTCAGCACCAGCACCATCGCGGCGCGGGTCAGCTCGATGGCGGAAGCCGCATCCATGACGCCCCCTCCCCTTTCCGGACTAGATCTGCATCCGCATGATTTCGGAATAGGCGTTGACCACCTTGTCACGCACCGAAACCACGGTATCCAGCGCCGTCTCGGCCGCGCCGATGGCGGTGACGACGTCGATCAGGTCACCCTTGCCGGCCACTTGCTTGGCGCTTTCGCTCTCCGCCGTGCGCAGCGCACCGGCGGCGTTGCCGACCATCGATTCCACCATCGAACCGAAGCTGCTGCCGCCGCCGGCAGCGCCGGTGATCGACGTGAAGGAATCGTCCGAAGCGCCCGATGAGGGCGCAGTGGTCTTGATCGCGCGGCCATAGGCGGCCGCGGCGTCGAGGGCTCCGATTGCCATGGGAACTTTTCCTTACTTGAGCAGGTCGATCGTGCGCATGGTCATGCCGCGCGCGGATTCGATGGCGTTGAGGTTGGCTTCGTAGGACCGCTGCGCCGCCTTCATGTCGGCCGCCTCGATCAGCGGATTGACGTTGGGCTGTTCGACATAGCCGGCCGCATCGGCCGCCGGGCTGTTCGGCTGGTAGACGCGGGTGAACTGGCTCTGATCGCCCTCGATCGACTTGACGCCCACCTTGGTGGCGCCGCTGGCGCGATCGACTTCGGCAGCGAAAGTGGCGACGCGGCGGCGATAGGGATCGCCGCCCGGCGTGGTTGCCACCGAGTCCGAGTTGGCGAGGTTTTCCGCGATCACGCGCATACGCAGCGACTGGGCGCGCAACCCAGAGGCCGAAACGTCGATCGAGTCTTGCAATTCCATCGTGTTAGCTCCCCTGTCCGCAGGTCGACCTGCGGTGCAGACAGCTTCCTTATAGGCATTTTTTGCCTAGTTCGGATCACTCCTATATTTTTCTTTCCTATAACGAGGGCGAAAGGAGACGCACTGCGATGTCCGTCCTCGAAGGAATTCCCATCGACCTGCAGATCGTGCTGGGTTCAACCAGCATTCCCATCCGCCAGGTGCTGAAAATGAGCCGTGGCGCGATGATCCCGCTGGACTGCGGGCACAGCGATCCCACCCGCGTCTACGTGAACGACGAACTGGTGGCCGAAGGCAAGATCCTGGTGAATGGAGAGCACATGTCGCTCGAAATCACCAAGGTCGTCCAGCGCGAGCGCTGAGCGGTGGAGATACTTGCCGTGCTGCGCACGCTGGGTGCGCTGGGCGTTGTGCTGGGCATCCTGGTCGGCGCGCTCTGGGTGGTGCGCCGCTATGATCTGCGCCTGCCGCAGAAGTGGCTGGCCAATCTGGGCGACAAGGACACCCCGCGCCGGCTGGAACTGGTGGAGCGCCTCTCGCTCGATCCGCGCCGCCAGATCGTGATGATCCGCCGCGACTACAAGGAAATCAGCCTGCTGATCGCGCCCGAAGGCGTGATCATGCTGGATTCGGCGCCGTGCAGCGGTGCCACGCGAATGAAGGATACGGCCGAATGAACCGGCGTTTCGCTCTTGCCGCGGCGCTGGGCTGCGCCGCGATCGTTGCCATGGTGCCCGAACTGGCGATGGCCAAGGCCGCCGCCGCTGGCGCGTCCGATGCACTGGGCGGCCTTGGCGGGGCCGGTGGCGGCGCCGTGTCGGGCCGCGTGATCCAGCTGGTCCTGCTGATGACGGTGCTAAGCCTTGCGCCCGGCATCCTGATGACGATCACCTCGTTCACCCGCATCGTCGTTGCGCTTTCGCTGCTGCGTTCGGGCCTTGGCGCGCAGGGCGTGCCGCCGAACCCGGTGATCATCAGCCTAGCGTTGTTCCTCAGCTTCTTCGTCATGGCGCCGACCTTCGACGCCGCCTGGAAGGATGCTATGGTCCCGTACAACCAGGGCCGCATCAACGAGACGCAGGCGCTGGAGGCAGGCTCCAAGCCGTTCCACACCTTCATGCTGAAGCAGGTGCGGGACGAGGATGTGAAGCTGTTCGTCTCGCTCTCCGGCAAAGTCCCCACCTCTCGTGAGGCGCTGCCGATGTCGACGCTGATGCCGGCGTTCATGATCTCCGAACTGCGTCGCGCGTTCGAGATCGGCTTCCTGCTGCTGCTGCCGTTCCTGGTGATCGACCTTGCCGTGGCGGCGGTCCTCATGGCCATGGGCATGATGATGTTGCCGCCTGCGACCATATCCCTGCCGATGAAGATCATCTTCTTCGTGCTGGTGGATGGCTGGGCACTGGTGGCGGGTTCCCTCGTCAAAAGCTTCGGTGGGCCGGGCTGAAACCCCGGCCCCATTCCCTTACGCCGTTTCCTGCTTTCCGAACCGCGCACGCAGGTCCAGCAGCCACGGCCCAAGGTCGGCGAAGGAAAGCGGTTCCAGGAACACCAGCCCGCAGGCTTCCGCGCCAACCCAGCGCACGGCCGCCTCACGCTCGCCCAGGCCGGGGATGGAGACGCCCAGCAACTGGTCGCGCGGCATGGCGCTGGCAACGGTGACGCGGGCGCCGCCCTGCGAAATGTCGACCAGGCGGGCCGGGTGACGATAGCCGACCACCAGCAGCGCCACCGGGCAATCGGCGGTAAAGCGCGGGCCGCGCGCGATGCCTTCGATACCGGTGCGCATCGCTGCGTGGGCCAGCAGTTCGGGCACGTCGACACGGCCGTCGAACGCCACGCCGATCCGTCCGGCGCGGTTCCAGCGCACGGTGCCGGTCAGCGTATCGCCCGCCTTCAGCGTCACTTCCACCGGCTCATCGACGATGAAGCTGCCGTGGACTTCGGCCATCATGCCGGTTTCGGAGATATTGCGCACGCGGCACAGCGTTTCGCGGCTGCCGGCGGCCAGTTTGCCGATCAGCAGGATGGTGGTGACGCGCGCGGCGCGGGCGACCAGTTCACGGGGGGAATGGTCGGAACGGACACGATCGTACGGCGAAGATGCGTCGGACGATGCCTCGAAAGCGCCGGACAATTCGTCGGCGGCACCAAGGCGGTAGGAAGGCGGCAACGACATGGGGGCTCGTTTCCTTGGTGCTTGCAGGTCAGATCGGCGCGGCCTGGGTGATCACGGCGCGGCGCACGATGTCGGGTCCGTAGACTTCGCGTGCGGCGTCCATCATCAACCGGCGGAACAGTTCCAGATTGGGAATCATCCCATCCGGCCCGCTGGCCAAAGGCTGGCGATAGCTGCGCATGTTGACCGCGTTCAGCAGCACGGGCAGCTGCTGCGTCACTTCCGCGCCCTTGCCCTGCGGCACTTCCAACTGGCATTCGAACGAAACATAGCCCGAAAGGCGGCCGTCCGCGAACGTAACTGGCGCCAGAATGGTTCCGGTTGCCACGAACTCGCTGGCCTCGCGCTGCTTGGGAATGCCGGGCAGCATGTGCGGTGCGAAATGCACGACGGCAAAGGCCGCGCCGCCGCCGATGGCGGTTCCGCCAACCAGCGCCGCGACCGCGATCATGATCTTCCTGATCACCTGATGCTCCAAATCTGCATATGTCTGGTCCGGCCCATCGTCAGAACCGGAAGCTTGCGTCGTGGGGCAGCGCCGAAGGCTCCGCCATGACGACGATGGTGATGCGCCGGTTCTCGGGTCGCTCCGGATGGTCCGGGTAGACCGGCTCGGTCCCCGCCTTGGCCACCACTTCGGCGAAGCGGTCGGCCGGCAGTCCCGCGCTGACCATCGCCGCGCGCGCAGCCAGCGCGCGCTGGGCGGAAAGCGACCAGTTGGCCTCGCTCTGTCCGCCGGTGGAATCGGTATGCCCTTCGATCGCGACTTGCGCGCCGGTGCCGGCCAGCTTGCCGGCGATCCGCACCAGCATGTCGCGCGCATAGGCGTTGAGCTGGGCCGTGGCGCCCTTGAACATCGAACGATCGGCAGTGTCGACCAGGTGAATCCGCATGCCGTCGCGCGAGGGTTCGACATCGACGTTGCGCTTGCCCTGCGTGGGATCGACCGGCTGTTCGAGCGAAAGCTGCATTTCCTGCGCCATCACCCGCAGCGCCGCCTCGGGCACCTCTGCCGTGCCGCCGCGCGCCGCCCCCTTCACGCCGGATTCGGCAGAGGGTTCGCCAACCGCTTTCTGGTCTTCCGCCTGGGCCCTGCGGCTATGGCCGCCGAGGCCGGGCTGCGGGCCGGGATTCTGCGTCAGCGCCGAAGGCACGGCATCGCGGTCAGCGGCGGGCGAGAAGTATTCGGCCAGCCCCTTCAGCTGCTGCTTGTCCGGATTGGCCAGCAGCCAGAGCAGCATGAAGAAGGCCATCATCGCGGTCACGAAGTCGGCATAGGCGACCTTCCACGCGCCACCGTGGTGCGCGTGCTTCGCATGTTTCTTGACCTTGCGGATGACGATCGTCGCATCGCCGTGCCCCTGCGCCACCGGCCGCTCCTCAGTCGAAAGCGGCGCGAAGCCGCTCTTGCATCACGTTGAGCCGCACTTGTCCCAGCGCCTCGTTCAGTGCCGAGCCGCCCGCCATCCGGTCGAGCAGCGCCGCGCTCTCGTCGACGTGCTGGACGATAAGATCGAAGGCCTGAAGCTGGTCGAGATAGTCGGTGATGAACCGCTCGTCGGACACCAGCACACCGGCCAGCTCCTCCAGCAGTTCGCGCGCCACGCGCATCTCCTGCGCGATCGCCTGGCACAGCGAGGCGCCGTGGCCTTCCAACATCATCGTCACTTGGTCGCTTCCCCTGTATGCGTTTCTTGCCCCGACATGGTCAGAACAGTTCGAGTTCGCCGGTGCGCTGCGGTGCCGCGACGGGCACCGGCCTAACGACCACGGGCAGCGGCTGGTCCTTGACCATGGTTGCCCGCACGCGCCCTTCGAACGGCATGAATTCCACCTTGCGCGCCTGCGTGCCGCCAAGATCGCAGTGATCGAGAGGGATGCTCTCGGTCCGCAGGAAATTACGCGCGAATTCGCCGTTCTTGGTGCCGATGCCGCCCAGCCCGGCGACGATGTTCGCACCGCCGTAAAGGTGGCAGCGCAGCCGCGAGCGCTGGGCCCCGCGCTGCATCAGCGCATTGATCAAAAGCTCCATCGCGTGGATGCCGTAGCGCTGCATTTCCGTGGGCGAGACCGGGCTATCCGCGCCCGGCTCCCCCAGCAGGAAATGGTTCATGCCGCCCACGCGCGCCACCGGATCCTGCAGGCAGGCGGCGACGCACGATCCCAGCAGCGTGGAGATGACCACGCCCTGCTGGTTGGCGACATGATATTCGCCCTGAACGATGGCGACCCGGCGCATCGAGATCAGACGAGCTCGCCGAAGACACGCTCGATCTTCTCCTTCAGCGCGGCCGGCGCGAAGGGCTTGACCACGTAGTTGTTGACGCCCAGCGCGGCCGCCTTCTGGACCACTTCCTTGTCGGCCGATCCCGTGAGCATGATGAACACGGTCTTGCCGATCACATCGTCCTTGCGCACCGCCTCGAGGAATTCGAGACCGTCCATCTCGGGCATGTTGTAGTCCGAGATGATCAGGTGCACCCGATCCGCCTTGACCGCGGCCAGGGCTTCGGTTGCCGAGCCCTTGTCGCGAATGTCCTTGAAACCCAGATCCTGCAGGGCGCGACGGATCATCGCGCGCATGCTCGTCTGGTCGTCGACCACCATTACCTTGATTGCAGCCGCTGCCGGCATTTGACCCGCTCCAATTTACCGTCTGCAGGCCCCGAGGATCGCCTCGGGGAGTGCAGACAAATTCACTTCCTTCTCGACCGCGCCCGCTTCGAAAGCGGCGCGCGGCATTCCGTAGACCACGCAGGTCTCGCGGCTCTGGCCCAGCGTTCGCGCACCGGCGGTGCGCATCTCCGCCAGACCCGCCGCACCGTCCGAACCCATGCCGGTAAGGATGACCCCCACCGCGCGGGTGCCCATGCGGGCGACGGAGCGGAACAACACGTCCACCGAGGGTCGATGACCACCCACGGGATCGCCATCGATCAGCCGCACGTGGCCGCTGGTACCGCCCACCAGTTCCATGTGGTGGCTGCCGCCGGGCGCGATGTAGACCGTGCCCCGCTTCAGCGGCATGCCGTCCTTGGCCTCCACCACGGTGACGCGCGCCTCACGGTCGAGCCGCGCGGCGAAACCGCCAGTGAAGATCGCCGGCATGTGCTGGACCACCAGCACCGGCGGGCAATCCGCCGGCAGTGCGCCGATTATCGAGAACAGCGCTTCCACGCCGCCGGTCGATGCACCGATGGCGATGACGACATCGCGCATCGGCCCTGCCGACGGAGCGGCCGCAGGGGCCGCCTGTCCGGGACGCGGTACTGCCGGTCGGGCCACCGCCGCACGCACCGAGGAGCGTGCCGCCGTGCGGACCATCTTGCGCAGCAGCGCACCGTCCTGCGCGATTTCCAGCGGATTGCCGGAGGGCTTGGCGATGCAGTCCACCGCGCCCAGGCGCAGCGCCTCGATCGTCGCCTCGGTGCCCCGCGCGGTCAGCGTGGAGCACATGACCACCGGCATCGGCCGCAGGCGCATGATGCGTTCCAGGAACGACAAGCCGTCCATCCCCGGCATCTCCACGTCCAGCGTGACGACATCGGGGTTGAGCGCCTTGATCATTTCCCGCGCGGCGTGCGGTTCGGGGGCCTGGCCGACGACCTCGATCATCGGATCGTGGTTCAGCAGCTTGGTCAGCAGCGCGCGCATCGCCGCGCTGTCGTCGACGACGACGACGCGGACTTTCTCGTTCGCAGCGTCCGTCATGCCGCACCTGCCCCGTCGATGCGCGCATAGGCGGTCTGGGCGACCGGCTTCATGCGCTCGGCGGCCGGGCCGATCAGGCGTTCGGAATGGCCGATGTAGAGCGTGCCGCCGGGGTGGAGCATGTCGACAAGACGCGCCTCCAGCTCGGCCTTGGCGGTATCGTCGAAATAGATCATCACGTTACGGCAGAAAATCACATCGTACTTCTGGCGCATCGGCCATTTGTCGAAGAGATTGAGCACGCGCGCAGCCACCAGCTTGCGCAGCGGTTCGGCCACCACGTGGTAACCGGTGCCCGCAGGCTTCAGCCAACGCTGGCGATAGGCGGCCGGGATCGGCTCCACCGTGCTGTCCGGATAGGTCGCCAGCGAGACCGCTTCCACCACCGGGGGGGAGATGTCGGTCGCCAGCAGACGCACATCGCCCTGCTCCAGCCACGCCGCGCTGGCCTGGCTTTCGCCGGCAAGGCACATGGCGATGGTGTAGACTTCCTCGCCGCTGGAGCAGCCGGCGGACCAGATGCGTACCTTTTCGCCCCGGCGCGCGCGTTCCTGCAATTGCGGCAGGACGGCAGTGCGCAGATGGTCGAAGTGATGCGCCTCGCGGAAGAAATGCGTGTGGTTGGTGGTCAGCGCCACCACCATCGCATGGCGTTCCTGCGCGTCGCGCTGCACCAGCGAGACATAGTCGGCAAAGCTGCTCAGCCCGTGTTCGCGCAGACGGCGGCTGAGGCGCGAATGCACCAGCGTCGTCTTCGCTTCCACAAGGTGAATGCGCGCCTCTCGCTGCATGATCGCGGCGATCTCGCGGAACTGCGCCGGGCGCAGCTCCGCGTTCGCGGCGAGCGTGCCGGCAGAGGCGGTTTCGGTGCTCACGCAGCCAGTTCCGGGATGTGGCGCGTCAGGCTCAGCGCTTCGAGGTCGAGCAGCAGGCACATCGCTTCCGGATTGGTCGCGTCGGAGGTGCGACGCTCGATCTTCACAAGGCCGGCGATCGCGCTCTGGTCGTTGACTTCGGTATCCGGCGCGGGCTGGATCTCGCTGCCCTTGATCGAAACGATGTCCTGCACTTCATCGACCAGGAAGCCGGCATTGCGGCCGCCGATGGTGACGACAAGGACGCAGGAACGGGCATGGAGCACGCTCGGCTCCCAGCCCAGACGTTCGGACAGGCCGACGATCGGGATCACCGAACCGCGCAAGTTGGCAACGCCCAGCACATAGGACGGCACGCTGGGCAGCGGCGTGGGCGCTTCCCACTCGCGGATTTCGATCAGCGAGGCCATCTCGATGCCGAAAAGCTGGTTGCCCAGCGTGAAGGTCACGATCTTGCGTTCGTCGTTAGCAATCGCGTCGGTGCTCATGCCGCCAGTCCTTTCAGTGCAAATTTGGAAGCGCCGCCGGTCGCGACCAGCGCGTCGATGTCGAGGATCAGCGCGATGGCGCCGTCGCCCAGAATGGTCGCGCCGCCCAGGCCCCGGATCGGGTGGAGGTTGTCCTCCAGGCTCTTGATCACCACCTCACGGCGGTTATCGATGGTGTCGACCATCAGGCCGACATGGCCGGCGGTCTCGCTCTCGACGATGATGACCAGCGATTCCTCGGCCGGGCGCTCGGACCGGGCGCCGAACATCTCGCCCACGCGGCGCACCGGCAGGTACTGGCCGCGCAGTTCGATCACTTCGGAAGTCGGCGACGTGGCCTGGACCTGGCCCGGCTCGGGCTGAACGGTCTCGATCACGTTGGCCAGCGGCAGCACGAAGCGCTGGTCGCCCAGTCGCACGATCATGCCGTCCAGAATGGCCAAGGTCAGCGGCAATGCCATCGAGAAGGTCGTCCCCTCGCCCGGCACCGAGGTGATTTCCAGTCGGCCGCCCAGCGCTTCGACATTGGAACGCACCACGTCCATACCGACGCCGCGGCCGGAGATGTTCGAAATGGTTTCCGCCGTGGAGAAGCCCGGCGCGCAGATCAGGCTGTCGATCTCTTCGTCCGAAAGCTGCGCATCGGCGGCGATGATACCGCGCTGCACGGCGATGGAGCGCACGCGCTCGCGGTTGATGCCGCGCCCGTCGTCACGCACCTTCACCAGGATGCGACCGCCCTTCTGCTCGGCAGAGAGGTGGATCGTGCCTTCGGCGGACTTGCCGGCGGCAAGGCGCTCTTCCGGCTTTTCGATGCCGTGATCCACCGCGTTGCGGATCATGTGCGTCAACGGATCGCCGATCTTCTCGATCACGCCCTTGTCGACTTCGGTCATCTCGCCGATCGTCTCCAGCACGACCTTCTTGCCGGTTTCGGCGGCCAGATCGCGCAACATCCGGGGCACGCGCGAGAACGCCTGCTTGATCGGCTGCGCGCGCAGCGACATCACGTTGTCCTGGATCTGGCGCGTCAGGCGCGAGAGCTCGGGCAGTTCGACACGTTCCTGATCGGCGGGCGAGAGGCGGTCCGACAGGATCGACCCCCGGATCACCAGTTCGCCGACAAGGTTGAGCAACTGGTCCAGCTTGCCCAGATCGACGCGGATCGTCTGCGCGACTTCGACCGCCTGCTTGGTTTCGGGCTTGGGAACTTCAGGCTTGGGAACCGCCGCCTTCTTCGGCGTTTCGACCGGCGCCACGACGGCTACGGGAGCCGTTGCCGGCGCTGCTTCGACAGGCGCCATCTCGACGAGCGCCGGCTCAACCAGCAACTCCGCCGCCATATCGTCCAGCACGACCGCAACGGGTTCGAAGCCGAAGGGATCGGCCTCGACAGGAATTTCAATCGCCACCGGCGCGGGCGCGGGCGCTTCGGCCTGCGTGACCTCGATCAGCGAATCCGGCGCCACGAAATCGAAGCAGTCGCGGATGTCGCGCTCGTCCACGCTGGCGGGAACCGACAGGGTCCAGACGAAGTAGCTTTCCTCGGGATCGAGTTCGGCCAGCGGCGGCAATGCCTCGGCATCGATGCCGACGACTTCGCCGCCCATCGATTCCAGTTCGCGGATCACCAGCAGCGGTTCGCCGCCATTGGCCATGGCCGCACGCGAGGGGCCGAAGCGCACCGTCCAGCCTGCCGGCTCGGCGGCCTGAGCGGGCGCATCGAAATCGTCCAGCGCAACCGCGACCGGCTCGAAGCCGAAGGGATCGAAATCGGCATCCAGATCGATGATCGGCGCGGCCACCGGCACGAAGCCGAAATCGTCGTCCGCTGCGGCCACGGGTTCGGGCTCAGGCGCGGCAGGCGCCGCAGCCGGAGCGGCACCCGCGCCGCCATTGGCCAGAATCGCGTCCAGCTGTTCCAGCATATGCCCGTCGGCCGGCGTATCGCCGCCGGTCTGCGCGGCGGAAACGTGGTCGGACAGGATATCGAACGCGCCCAGCAGGCACTGGGTGACTTCGGGCGTTGGCGCGATGCGACCGGCGCGCACTTCGTCCAGCACGTTCTCGAACCGGTGCGAGAAGCCTAGCAACGCGGTGTGGCCGAACGCACCCGAGCCACCCTTGATCGAGTGGACGGCGCGGAACACGCCAGCGATCACCCCCGCGGAAGTATCGCCCGCGGCCATGGCGGACAGGCCTTCCTCGGCCATCGCCAGACCTTCGGCGCACTCCTCGAAGAAGATCGCCTGGATTTCGTCGAGTTCGTCGCTCACGGGCAGACGCGGCGGATTGCCGCCCCCAGACGGTCGGCGTCGAAGGGCTTGGTGATCCAGCCGGTGGCACCGGCTTCACGGGCACGGGTCTTCTTCTCGTCCGAGAATTCGGTGGAGAGCACCAGGATCGGCGTGCCCTTGAACTCGCTGGTCTTGCGCACCGCCTCGATCAGTTCGAAGCCGTCCATCTTGGGCATGTTGATGTCGGTGATCAGCAGGTCGGGCTTCACCTCGTGCATGCGCTCCAGCCCGTGCTCACCGTCATTGGCGCTTTCGATGCGGAAGCCCTGCGCGCTCAGCGATGCCTTCAGCAGCATGCGGATCGTGGCGGAATCGTCGACAGTCAGGATGAGTTTGCTCACGCGGGAAATTCCTCTTCAACAAGCCCCAGCGGTGCCGCCAGTCCGCAGGCGCGGACGCGATCGACGAAGGGCTGGCTGGGATTGACGATGGCGAACGGATGGCCGCTGGCCTCCGCTTCGTTCCGGGCGGCGAGAAGCAGCTGGAGCACGGCCTGCCCCACCGATTCCACTTGCCCGGCATCGATCTCGATGGCGCCGACGGCGGCGACCAGACGGTCGCGCAGATCCTCGGCAGTGACGGTGGAAGCGTGCGTGGGCAGCGCCAACGCGGCTTCAGGCTGGCTTGGCATTAAGCTGATCCTTCACTTCGTCGAGTGCGGTCTCGAGCTGGGTAAACGTGGGTGCATAGGGAGACGGCGTCATGCGGCGGGCCAGTTCGATCGCCACTTCGGTGGGCTGGCCCTGGGCGTGGCCGATGATCGCGGTCTTCACGATCAGGTAGGGCTTGAAGTCCTCATCGATCACCTGGTGCAGCTTCTGCGCGATCGGGCCGACCAGACAGTAGGCCAGCAGAACGCCCAGGAACGTGCCGACCAGCGCGCCGCCGATCATCGCGCCCAGAATTTCCGTGGGCTGGTCGATCGAGCTCATGGTCTTGATCACGCCCAGAACGGCGGCGACGATGCCCAGCGCGGGCAGGCCGTCGGCCATCATCTGCAGCGCGGTCTGCGGGGCCAGCTCCTCGGCATGGTGGCGTTCGATATCGCCTTCCATGGCTTCGGCCAGCTGATGCGGATCCTCGAAGTTCACGGTCATCATGCGCAAGTAGTCGCAGATGAATTCGACCAGCCCCTTGTCCGCCAGCAGGTTCGGATAGCGCTTGAACAGCTCGCTCTCTTCCGGCTGGTCCAGGTGCGGCTCGATGGCGTTGGCGCCGCTCTTGCGGAAGGTCGCCAGCAGGGTGAACAGCAGCGCCAGCAGGTCGCGGAAGTCGGTTTCCTTCCAGTGCGATCCCTTGAACACGCGGATCACGCCCTTCCAGGCCTTCTTGCACGTCTCTACCGAGTTGCCGAGGATGAAGGCGCCGATGGCGGCGCCGGCGATCGCCATCATTTCATGCGGCAGCGCATGGAAGATGACCATGATGTTGCCGCCCGACATCAGGAAGCTGCCGAAGACGCACAGCAGGATGACGACAAGGCCGATGGCGTTGAGCATGAATGGATCCGCGAATGGTGAATGGCATAAGGCCGTATGCGGTGATTATAGGAAGAAGATCGCACCCCCCGGATGCGGCGCGCGGCTTTTTGCAGGAGATGCCTCCCCGAGGTGTGTCCTCACGACCTCCGCATGGCCCGGAATGACATCGGAACGGCATGAGGACGGCAGGGTGCGACCGCGCACGGCAATTCCGTCCTATATTTGAGGGGCGCCCATCGGCGCGGACGATTTCGTTGGAGCCACCATGTCGATCAATGCCTATCGCCGTGTGCAGGAGGTCGCCGCCTCGCCGCGGAGCACCGAGTACCGGTTGATGACCCAGGTCACCGCGGAGATGATCGCGGCGCGCGATGCCGGGCTGAAAGGCTCGCAGCTGATGCCCGCCCTGCACCGCAACCGCGTGGTCTGGAGCACTTTCGCAAACCTTTGTGCAATACCGGGAAATCGCCTTCCCGACGAACTGCGCGCGACGATCATCTCGATCGGCATGTGGGTCGGCAAGCATACTTCGGGCGTGATGAGCGGGCGGTCCGCCATCGACGATCTGATCGAGGTGAACCGCGCCATTCTCGACGGCCTGTCCAACGAGAACGGCCGGGTCGGCCAGGCCGCCGTCCTACGCTGAAATACGGATTCACGATCCCGCCTGAGGAATGGGGGCCGGCAAGGCCGCGCCCGAAAATTCAAGGCTGATCGCAGCGGTTTTTTTAGAAACCGATTTTCAACCGGTTATCCGCAATGCGGGAGGGATGGCATACCTCCCGCACACCCTGTCTATTTACAATCACGCGCGAAGCGATAATGCGACCCTCGCCTTCGAGCCTGAGTTTCTAGGCACAGACAGCGGACCCGGATGCAGGAATTGAATCCACCGCCACCGCACCCGGGCGGGTCGCCTCCAGCCAGCATGGCATCGACCATTCCAGCCCTTGCCGCGGTGGCGCAAGTCATCGGCGCGATTGTCCTTTTGGGCTGGTTCTCGGGGAACCTGGGCCTGACCGGACAACCCGCCACCGGCTATCTCATGCAGCCGCTGACGGCGGTTTCCTGCATGGCGATCGGCGTGGCCGTGTGGGCAACCGCGCGCGGCCACCGTTCGGCTGCCCGCGCCATTCTGACGATTCCGGCACTTATAGGACTGGTCGCGCTGACAGAGGAAATCTGCGGCCGCAACCTGGGCCTGGACCTGCTGCTGTTTCCCCAGGCGGTCAGCCCACAGATGCGCCACGCGCCCGGCCGGCCCGGCGTGCTGCCGGCACTGGCGACCCTGCTGCTCTGCATGGGCACTTACGCGGTGGCATCGCCCTATCGCGCCGTGCGCCGCGTCACCGTGACTTTCGCCTGCGTCGCCATTGCCGTGGCGGCGATCGCGGGCACCCTGCTGCCCGCCGGTGTCAGCCATCCCGACATGGAAACGCGCCACGCGCTGATGTCGGTGCCGACGATGCTGTCGGTCGGCGTGCTGGCACTGGCGATCATCCTGCTGCGCCGCGAATATGCCTGGCCGCTGAAGCCGCTTTGCGGTTTCGGCGCCTCTACCCTGCAATGGACGCTGGGGCTTTCGGTCGCGCTGCCGGTGTCTTCGGCGATCATCCAGTTCTGGGCGCGCCAGCACACCGGATTGGCGCCCGAGACGGTGGTGATCTTCCTGGCCGCGCTGCAGGTGACGGCATCCTGTGCACTGATCGCCTGGGCGTGGCTGCGCATCGGCCGCGAAAGCAGCGCGCGCTGGGCGATCAACGTCGCACTCGATTCCGCGCCGATCGCCATCACCGATCTCGACGGGCGGATCCTGCGCTGGTCGGACGGTGCCGCCCGGCTCTATGGCTGGACGGCCGAGCAGGCGATGGGGCTGGACAAGCACGCCCTGACCGGCGCCACCAAAGTGACTGGGCGCGCGTACGAGCGGACGCACCCGCTGGCACCGCAAGAGACCGAACTGGACGAGATGCGCAGCGACGGCACCCGGCTGCGCGTGTTCGAGACGCGACAGGTGGTGCAGCCGCGCAGCGATCTGCCGCCGATGGTCGTGCTGTCGATGACCGACGTCACCGCGCGCCAGCGGGCCGAGCAGGCGATGCTGGCCAGCGAGGCCCGACTGGCGCTGGCGGTGGACCTGCACGGCCTGGGCATCTTCGAATGGTCCAGCGAAACCGATCGCTTCTGCTTCCATGGCCAGGCGGAAATGCTGTTCGGGCTTGCATCCGGCAGCTTCCATGGCGGCGTGGAGGACTGGCGGCGGCATCTTGAAGACGCCTTCGATCGCAGGGTCGGCCCGATCTCCGAATGGATGCCGGGGCGCTATGCCTTCCGCCTGCAATCGCGCCGTGTCGACCAGCCCCACATCGTCGAGGGCACGGTGCTGATCCACAGCGATCCGCTGACCGGCGGGCTGGGCATGATCGGCATCGTCATGGATGCCACCGAGCGCGAGCAGCGCGCCGAAATGCTGGAATCGCGCGAATCCGAACTGCGTTCGATCCTGGAAACCGTGCCCGAAGCGATGATCACCATCGACGAGCACGGCCACGTCCGCAGCTTTTCCGCCACGGCGGAAGCGCTGTTCGGCTATACCGCGCATGAAGTGCTGGGCGAGGATGTGCGGCTGGTGCTGCCGCAGTATTTCCATCAGGCGGCGGAGCCCGATCCGGATGCGGAGCCCAACAAGGCCGAACGCTGGCAGAACAGCCCCACGCGCACCCGCATCACCGCCGGGATCGATCGCGCGGGCAACCAGGTGCCGGTCGAACTGGCGGTGGGGGCCGCCAACATCGGCAACGAGCAGATCTCGATCGCCTTCGTGCGCAACTTGCGCGAACAGCTGGATACCGAGGCGCGCATCCATGAACTGCGCGAACAGTTCCTCCATGCCTCGCGCGTCAGCGCCATGGGCGAAATGAGCGCCGGTCTTGCGCACGAATTGAACCAGCCGCTGACCGCGACGTCCAATTTCCTTGGCGCCATCGAACTGCAATTGCAGCGGGAATGGCGGCAGGACCAGCTGCGCCGGCTGCTGCGCCTGGCCAGCCAGGAAGTACTGCGCGCGGGCGACATCATCCGCCGCATGCGCGCCTTCGTCTCCAAGGGCGAGATGGACATTCGCGCCGAGCCGCTGGACGACCTGGTCGCCGATACGCTGCAACTCACCCGCGCACGCAGCCGCGCGCCGGGGATCAGGCTGGACTACCGCCCCTGCGGCGTCTCGCCGCTGGTGCTGGCGGACCGCATCCATATCCAGCAGGTGCTGGTCAACCTGATCAACAATGCGTTCGACGCGCTGGAAGCGCACGAAGTGCCCACCCCGGCGGTGACCATCACCACCCATCAGTCCGGCGGGCAGACGGGCGCGCAGACGGGCGAAGGGCTGATCACCATCCGCGTCGTCGACAACGGGCCGGGTTTCCCCGATCAGGTCATCAATCGTCCGTTCGAGGCATTCAGTTCGACTAAAGCCAACGGGATGGGCTTGGGCCTGTCGATCTGCCGTCGTATCGTGGAAACGCACGGCGGCACCCTGTCGCTGCGCAACATCGAAGGCGGCGGCGCGGCGATCGAGTTCACCTTGCCGACCTATTGCGAGCAGGAGCTGAAGGCGGGATGACCACGCGGCGGATCTATATCGTCGATGACGATTACGCAGTGCGCACTTCGCTGGAGTACCTGCTGTCGCTGATCGTCGACAGCCGCATCACCTGCTTTGAATCCGGCGACGCCTTTCTGGAAGCCGCGCCTTCCCTCGATCCCGGCTGCCTGCTGCTGGACCTGCACATGCCCGGCACCCCCGGCCTGCAGGTGCTGGCGACGATCGGCGATGCGCCTTCCCGCTTCGTGCCGATCGTGCTGACCGGCGAGGGCGACGTCTCGGTGGCAGTGCAGGCGATGAAGCTGGGCGCGGCGGACTTCATCGAAAAGCCGTGCGATCACCTGAAGCTGATTGCCGCGCTGGAAGCCGCCTTCTCGCACCAGGCCGCCTCGCGCGCGGCGGCGCAGCGCAAGGAACAGGCGATCACCATGCTGGAACAGCTGTCCCCGCGTGAACGGGACGTGCTGATGGGGCTGATCGAAGGTCAGTCGAACAAGGTGATCGCGCACGATCTGGATATCAGCCCGCGCACGGTGGAAATCTATCGCGCCAAGCTGATGGAAAAGCTGGGCGTGCGCAGCCTGTCCGAAGCGCTGCGCATCGCCTTTGCCGCCGGCCTGGTACCGGTGGACTGACGGCGAGAACCGGCGCCGTTGAACGGCGCCGGATCCCGTCATTGTTCCTCAAAAATCGAAGTACATGTCGAAGTAGCCGTACTTCGTGTCGCCGGTCTGCGGCGCGTTGGGCGCGTCCTTCAGGAAATGTCCCTTGGCCAGATAGGCCACGCCGGTGTCGAAGTGCAGCACGTTGGGCACCAGCGTGCGGCGATAGCGCGCCTCGAACTGGTTGCCGGCAAAGTTGCCGCTCTGCCCGCTGGCATCCTTCACGCTGGTCGACGAAAAGCTGTCCGTGCGCGAGGCGAGCCAGAGCGCGCGGTACATGAACATCACGTCCGACTTCTTGTCGGGCTTGGCCTCGATCCGCGCGCCGCCCGAAAGCAGGTTCGAACGCCCCACCGGACCGTAGAGCCCGGTCGGGCCATATTCGAAGCGACGCGCACCATAGAGCGTGTCGAAGCGGTTGTAGGTCTTCGATCCGGCCTTGTCGCCGCTGGCCAGATCGAACTCCAGCGCCAGACGCGGCTGCCAGCCCCCGGTGAAGGTCGTGCCGGCTTCCGCATGGATCAGATAGGCGGAAACCTGCACGTCCTTCAGGTCGGTGGCCGCCGTGGTCAGGCGGGTCGAACCGAACTGGTAGGCGCCCTCCACATCGTAATCGAGCTTCCCCGCCTTGGGCTTGCGATAGAACCGCATGCCCGGGGTAAACAGGTGGCGGTTCTTGGTCAGCACTTCGGCGCTGTCCCGCTCATCCAGTCCGAAGCCGTAGAATTCCATCACGCCGCCCATGACGCCGGCCTTGGTGAAGTGTGCGCCCCAGAGCTGGAGATCGGTGTTTTCGCGGTCCCACACCACCTTGTTGTCGTGGATGCCGTCCGGATCGTCCGGCAGGCGCTGCTGCGGCATCGACCAGAGCGCGATCAGCTGATCGCCATTGCCGCCCTTCCACACGAAGTTCACGCCGGTGTAGGCATTGGTGGAGTTGCGGAACTGCTGGCGCGCGATCAGGCGGCGCGAACCGATGTTCATCGTGAAGCGGCCCGCGGTCAGCCTGGCCTCGCCCTTGGCGCCGGTCTTGAAATCCAGCCCGACGTAAGCCTGCACCAACTCCATCGCGTTGACTTCGGTGGTCCCGGCCGAGGAATTGTCATGCTCGCCATAGGCGCGCGCATCCCACAACTCGCCGCCGATGCGGAAGGGGCCGCCATCGTAATCGACCGCCAGCGTGGTCTTCAGCGAGAACATCACATCGTCCTCCGCCGTCTTGGGGCGGAACTGGCCGTCGATCCCCTCGACACGGGCGCGCACGCCGCCGGTGATGGTCAGGCCGTCGGGTCCGCCGATCGCCTGCTTCAGCAGGCCTTCGTCCGCATCCGCCGCATGGGCCGTGCCGGCGGTTCCCGCCAGCAGCGCGGCAGCGCCGATCAGGGCGCCCGCTCCGCCCGCAGCGCGGCGTAGAAGCCGGCTCGCAGTCGGAACGATCGCCGGGGTTGTCCCGTAGGCGATGGCCGGATGGCCCGATTGACGGATCATGTCCTTGAAAAACTCCCTCACGTGCGCCGGCCTATGCTGTTCGATCGTTTCGTCCGGCGTATCGGCAATCTAGCATCGATTGGGTCGCTTTGGACGGTGCTCCGCGAAATATCGGACAAGCGGAAGGCGCCGAATGCAATGCGGGAGGAAGCGCGTCAGCGCTCCCTCCCGTTGTTCTCGTGCAATGCCAGTGACTTAATGCCTGACATGCCGAGAGTGCGACCCGATGCCCCGGCGCAGCGCGGCGGCCGGCGGGGCAGGCGAGTTTCAGTGCGGCGTCAGTGCGCGGAAAGCAGCTGCCCGTATTCCGCCATCATCGCGAAGCGCGGATCCAGCCCGGCCAGTTCGCACATCGTGCGCGCCGCACGCTTGGCAATCTGGCGCGCGCGTTCGCGCAGCAGGCCGGTTTCATCGTCGAACAGGTCACCCGGCACCAGGTCGAACAGGCGGTTTTCAACCACCTGGCGGTTGTGGCGCAGGCGTTCTTCCAGTTCGGCAAGATCGGCCGGATCGATCGGTGCGCTTTCCGCGCGCCACAGGCGGCGGGTCTGGCGGTCACCCGGCTGCGTCACCTCGGCAACGTCCCCGCCTTCGACCACGGCTTTGCGGCCCTTCTTCGGGCGGGCCTGACGGCGCAGCCGGTCCATCCCGATCTTGCGCAGATGCTCGATATAGGTGTCGGTCAGCGAGAGCATGGCTTCGCGCGCCAGATAGTCCGACGCGGCGGATTCGGTGCGGTGCAACGCTTCCTCATCCTCGATCGAGGCGACGATGGAAATCTCCTCGCCATCGTCGCCGGTGCCGACCGCGTCGAGCGAGACGGTCACCGCCTCCACCTTCTTGGCCGAAGGGCGCTGATCGGTCATCAGGCGAAAGCGCAGGCTCTGCAGTTCGCCGCGGATCTGCCAGTTCACGAACGTGGTGAACTGCGCCTTTTCCGGATCGTAAGCCTGGATGGCGCGATGAACCGCGATGGCGCAGGCCTGTTCGGCATCATCCCAGTGGGCGGCAAGGCCGTACTGGCGGATGAAGTGCCGGATGCGCGGCGCGATCAGGCGCAGGATATGGGCGAAAGCACGATCCACCTCGGCACGCTGCCGTGCCGTGGCGGACTGCCCTTCGATAGGCGTATTGGCCTTTACGCCGGCCACGGCGGATTCCAGAGCAATAGTGATCTTCGACATGTTGAGCCCCCAAGCACGGGACGGACCGCACCCCTGCAGCCACCGTCCTTCAACCAGTCCAATCTGTGCTCGGCATTCTTAACGCGTCATCAATCCTATAACAAGAAATCTTTTATCCTATATTTTTTGAAAGTTCGGCGACAGTCCGGAAAGCCTCGGCCAGTCGCGCGTAGAGCCCGCTAGGCCGCGAAAACTGCGGGTTTTATCGTCCGGCCGACATAGTCCATCAGCCAGGAACGATGCGCGGCCACGGCACTTCCGGCCGCTTCGATGCGACGATTCGCCTGCGCCGAACCGATCTGCGCATCCAGCAGGCGGCGCGCGCGCGCCGGGTCCAGACTGCCGGTCAGGAACTTCACCGCATCGCCGCGGCCAAGGTGGTGGCCGATGTAGGCGGTCTTCGCCAGATCCTCGACACCCTCGCCGATGCGCACGCCGGCGCGGCGCAGGCCGTCCAGATTGGCGCGGGCATAGTCCGCCGTCGTCTCGATCGCCGCCTGCGGGTCGTAGCGCAGCGACAGCAGTTCTGCACGGGCGTCACCACGCACATGGCCGCGATCGTCCAGCCAGCCGTTCGCGCGCGCCGTGGCGTTCAGCCAGGTGCCCTCGCGCTCGGCCTCACCCTCCCAGGTGCCGGACAGGAACTGCCCCAGGCCGGCCGCGCTGGAACGCGGGTTGCGCGAATAAGGCATCCAGCGCCCCTCGCCATCCTTGGCCGCTTCGGCATGGACGATCGTTGCCAGGACCGGCGCGGGAAGCCCCGTGCGCGATGCGGCGGCGCCCAGCATCGGCGCATAGCGGGCATTGGGCCCATTGCCGAGCGAGAGAGTGCCGGTGCTTTCCGCAGCCCCGTCGTCGCCCGACCCTGAGCCCCATCCCGAACCGTCACGCCGCTTGCCGTCACCGCCATCGCTGGTCATGTCGCCCTGCCCATGCGGGTGCGCCATGCCGGCGAGCGGAGAGGCCGCACTCTTGTCGCCTTCCAGCATGCCGATCAGCGCTTCAAGGCTGAAGGGAAGCCCATGCCGGTCAGTGCCGCGCGCATTGCCTGTTTCGGGGTCCGCATCGGAACTGCCGTCGCCCAGCGCCGCCCGCCACAGCCGGTCGGACATCTCGCTGCGCGCCTGCGTATAGATCACGCGCGCCTTCTGCGCCGCGTCCAGGCCGCGCATCTGCGTGGCCTGCGAAGAGGTATGCGCGACAGGATCGCTCATGCCCGCTCCTCGCCCGCGTTCGTACGCTTGGCGCGCTGGGCCTTGATGAAGGCCAGTGCGGCCAGATCGTCGATCCCCGCCTGCTCGGCATTGGCCTGCGCGCGTTCGGCCTCCTGCCGGAAGGCATCGGCGGCGCTTTCGATGGTGCGAAAGGTCCCGAAGGCTTCCACCGCCTCAGCACGCAGCGTTTCCAGCCGCGCGCTCAATTCGGCCTGCAAGCCGGTTAGCTGGCGCCGTTCCGCGCGCAACCGCGCGAAATAGCCGTGGGCGGAATAGCCCAGATCGGCCCCTGCCAGATCCGCCTCGCGCCGCAGGGCCGCGCCGGCATCGGCCTGCGCCTGCTCCACGGCGGCAAGCACGCCCGCCTCGCGATTGATGGCGACGCTCATCTCATCAATCTCGCGCTGCTGCACGCGCAGCGCGGCGTCATACGGTGTCTGCACTGGAAGCCTCCATTTCTGGATCTGCCTGAACCGGCCCGGTCGGCGCCGGTTCGCCCATGATATCCGCAAGCGCCGCGAAGCTTTCGTCCGCATGCCCGCGCTCGTTCTTGCCCTGCTTCAGCAGGTCCTCGATCCGCGGCGCCAGCGCGACCGCGCGGTCGACCTGCTCGCTCGATCCGGCGCGATAGGCGCCCAGGCGGACCATTTCTTCCATGTCGCCGAACGTCGAAAGCTCTCGCCGCGCGGCAAGGCGCAGGCGGTTCTCGTCCTCGCCCAGCGCATGGGGCAGCGTGCGCGACACCGACTTGAGCACGTCGATCGCCGGATAGCGGCCGCGCTCGGCAATCTTGCGGGTGATCACCACGTGGCCGTCCAGAATGCCGCGCACCGCGTCGGCCACCGGCTCGTTGTGATCGTCGCCATCGACCAGCACGGTGAACAGACCGGTGATCGTCCCCTGCCCCGGCAACCCCGGCCCCGCCCGCTCCAGCAGGCGCGGCAGTTCGGCGAAAACGGTGGGGGTATAGCCCTTGGTGGCCGGCGGCTCGCCGCTGGCAAGGCCGATCTCGCGCTGCGCCATGGCGAAACGGGTGACCGAGTCCATCAGACACAACACGTTCAGGCCCTGGTCGCGGAAATGCTCGGCCACGCTCAGCGTGGTCCAGGCGGCCTGGCGCCGCATCAGCGCCGGCTCGTCCGACGTGGCGACGACCACGACGCTGCGGGCAAGGCCCTCCACGCCCAGATCGTCCTGCACGAATTCCTGCACTTCGCGCCCGCGCTCGCCGATCAGGCCGATCACCGCGACGTCGCACTCGGTCCAGCGCGCCAGCATCGACAGCAACACCGATTTGCCGACGCCCGATCCGGCGAACAGGCCCAGACGCTGCCCCTTGCAGAGCGGCGCAAAGATATCGAGCGCGCGCACCCCGGTGGAAACGCACGTGCCCACGCGCGCCCGCGCCGATGCCGAAGGGGGAGAGGCCTTGATCTTGCGCAGGATCGCGCCTTGCGGCAGCGGCCCCTTGCCGTCGACCGGCCGGCCGAGGCCATCGACCATGCGGCCCAGCCATCCCTCGGAGGGGCGGAGGCCAAACTGGCTGGCGGAAAGATACGCGCGCGATCCGGTGGCGATGCCCTGCGGGTCACTGAACGGCAGGCAATGGGCAATCCCGCGATCGAGGCCGGTCACTTCGGCCTCCACGGTTTCCGCAGCCATCCCTGCACCTTGCGCCTGAAGGCTGACGCGCGATCCGATCTGGGCGGCGCCCGCCAGCCCTTCCACTTCGATCAACGCACCGCGCACCGCGACCACGCGGCCATGCCGCTGATCGGGGGTGAGCAGGCGCAAGCCTGCGGCGGCGGCGGCAAGACTGGCCATCGCAGCGGCTCAGGTGGCGGAAACGGTTTCGATCGCGCTTGCGTCCTGCGCCTGATCGGCGGGCGCAAACCGGGCCAGCGCATCGCTTTCATAAGCGATTAGCCAGCGGCAATCGACCAGCGCGGCATAGAACTGGCCCACCGCGATCTTCTGCGCGAAGCGGATGCACACGGCCTTGGCCTCGTGCGATTCCAGCGCCACCATCAACGTTTCCAGCCGTTCCAGAACGGCCTGCTTGTGGCGGTCGATCTCGGCCTCGTCGATATAGGCCATCATGCAGGCGAAATAGAGCGCACGCGCCGGGGTCACAGCCTCTTCCGGCTTCATCACTTCGCGCCCGCGCAGGATCGTGGCGGTGTTCTCCACCACCAGGTCGGTGCGCGACTGCGCGCGCAAAACCGCGCCGTTGACGATCACCGGCTCGCCCTTCTTGAGCGAAATGCGAAGAGTCATGTGTGCAGCCCCCGAGACACTTTCCGAAATTATAGGATGAACGGTGGCATCCCGGTGACGGTCTTGCGGGTTTTTTCGTGGCCATCCGAACGGTTGAGGACGGATTTCATCCTACAATGGCGTGTCCACATGCCGGAACCGCCATTTTCCGGCCCGGACGCACAGGAGAATGACATGAGCCTCTATTCAGCTCTATACGCGGGCGTGTCCGGCCTCGGCGCTCAGGCGAGCGCGATGGCGACCGTCGCGGACAACATCACCAACGTCAACACCGTCGGCTACAAGGGCGTCTCAGCGCAGTTCCAGACCCTGGTCACCGACGGCAAGGTCAAGAGCAGCTACTCGGCCGGCGGCGTCACTGCCGCACCCAAGGCGCTGATTTCCAAGCAGGGCCTGCTTCAGGCTTCCAGCAGCCTGACCGATATCGGCATCGACGGCGCGGGCTTCTTCGTGGTCCGTTCCAGCTCGGACACCAGCGGCTCCATCGCCTATACGCGCGCCGGTTCGTTCACCACCGACCCCGAGGGTTACCTCGTCAACACCGCCGGCTACTACCTGACCGGCTGGCCGCTGGATGCCGATGGCAACTACGTCAACAACGGCAACCTCAATTCGCTTGAGGCGATCAAGCCGAATGCGCTGACCGGTGCGGCCACGCCGACCACCAAGATCTCGATGCGCGCCAACCTCGATTCCACCGCCACCGCGGTGACCGGCTACACCGCCGGCGACATGGCTTCGGGCACGACCACGCCGCAGTTCTCGCGCTCGGTCACGGTCTATGACGCGCAGGGCACGTCGCACGATGTGACCTTCAACTTCATCAAGACCGGCACCAACTCCTGGGCCGCGGAAATCACCGCCGACCCGGCCGACGTCTCCACCGTGGGCGGCGTGGCGAACACCACCGGCCTGCTGGCCAGCGGCAACGTCAGCTTCAACGCCGACGGCAGCCTGGACCTGGCCGGTTCGTCGTCCTCGCTGTTCTCCAACCTCGACATCGGCTGGTCCAACGGCGCCGGTTCGACGCCGATCAGCCTGGCCCTGGGCAGCGACGACGGGCTTGACGGCCTGACCCAGTTCGGCAGCGATTCCGCGCTGCTTTCGTCCAGCGCCAACGGCGGCATGCTGGGCACGGTCTCCTCGGTCGAGATTTCGAAGGACGGCGTGGTCAGCGCGGTGTTCGACGATGGCACCTCGCGCGCGATCTACCAGCTTCCGCTGGCGACCTTCGCCAACCCGGACGGCCTCACGCGCATCAGCGGCAACGCCTATGTCGCGTCGCAGGATTCGGGCGGCCCCTCGATCAACGAGCCGGGCTCGCTGGGCGGCGGCTCGCTTTCGGCCGGCACGCTGGAAGCCTCGAACGTCGACCTCGCGTCGGAATTCTCGAACATGATCATCTACCAGCGCGCCTACAGCGCCTCGTCGAAGATCATCACGACCGTCGACGACATGCTTCAGGAAGTCAGCAACCTGAAGCGGTGATGGCTTGCGGGAATGCCCCTCGGGGCATTCCCGCAGGGTATCCGCCTGGAGCACCCGCCCTCTTTCCCACTCGACCGTCCGTCAGCGTACCCTGACATGCGGGCCGGGTGGGAAAGAGGGCCGATGCCGCAAAATCGCCCCCAACTCCTCCCTTCCCTTCCACGAGAATCGCAGGAAACCGCAAAGTGTCCCTCAACCAGATCCTCAGTTCCGCCATTTCGGGCCTTTCGGCGTCGCAGGCGGGGATGCAAACGGTCTCCAACAACGTCGCCAACGTCAACACCGCCGGCTACGCCCGCCAGAAGGTGTCGCTGGCGACCTCGGTTTCAGGGGGGCAGGTAACCGGCGTCGTCGTCGGCGAACCATCGCGCGTGGCCGACAAGTTCCTGGAGAACGCGGTCTACCAGCGCGCCGGCACTTCGGGCCGCGCCGACGCGGTGAACACTTATCTCGATCGACTGCAGTCGCTGCTGGGATCCACCACATCGACTTCCAGCCTGACCTCGCGCCTGACCTCCATCTCCACCTCGGTTGCGCAGATCAGCGGGCTTAACGGTTCCGCGCAGTCGATCGCCAACTTCACCGGCAGCATCGGCGACACGCTGGATACGCTGAACGGCCTGACCAAGGACGTTTCCAGCCTCCAGGCCGACGTCGAAAGCGAAGTCAGCGACACCGTCAGCCGCACCAATGTGCTGCTGCAGAAGATCAACGACCTCAATGACGAGGTCGCCCGCCTCCAGGGCCTTGGCCAGAGCACGTCCGGCCCGGCCGACCAGCGCATGTCCGCCCTGCAGGAACTGAGCGGCCTGATGAACGTGACCGTCCGCGAACAGAGCGACGGCCGCGTGTTCATCGACACCGCATCGGGCCAGACCCTGCTCGACAAACGCCTGCGCCAGCTTTCGTACAATTCGGGTGCCGGCGCCTCGCAGGCGACCTACCCCGCGATCGACATCAAGTTCGCCTCGGACGACGGCACGATGGGTGCCTCCACCGGCGAGAAGATCAATTCCACCTCGGTCGGCGGCAAGCTGGGCGGACTGCTGGACATGCGCGACCGCGTGCTGCCGCAGTTCAACGAGCAACTGGGCCAGCTGTTCACCGGCCTTGCCCAGACGCTGAACAAGGTTTCCAACGAAGGCACCACCCTGCCCCCGCCGAACACGCTGGCGGGTGAGGCCAATGGCCTGACCGGCAGCGACCGCCTGGGCTTCACCGGCAAGGCGACTTTCGCCGTGCTGGGCAAGGACGGCACCCTGGTCAACAAGGTGACGATCGACTTCGACGCGCTGGGCGCCGGTGCCACCGTCGACGACGCGGTGGCCGCAATCAACGCCGGCCTGTCGCCCGATGCGACCGCCAGCATCGATGCCAAGGGCGTGCTCTCGATCAGCGCCGCCAACAGCACGAACGGCATCGCCATCGCGCAGGATCCGGACACCCCCAGCGACCGCGCCGGCGTGGGCTTCTCGCAGTTCTTCGGGCTGAACAACATCATCCGCTCGGACAGCAGCGCGCTGGCGCCCTCGGGCTTCACCAGCACCGATCCGGCCGGCTTCGGCGCGGGTGAGACCGCACAGGTCGTGCTGCGCGACGCCAGCGGCAAAGTGCTGACTCAGTACACCTACACCAGCACCGGCAGCGAAAGCTGGGGCGATCTGGTCAATACCCTGAACGCCAGCCCGCTGTCCGCCTATGGCAGCTTCGCGCTGGACGACAGCGGCCGCGTGGCGTTCAATGCCAATGCCGCCAGCGCCGGCTCGACGATCCAGATTCCTTCGGATTCGACCAACCGTTCGGGCACCGGCCTGTCGTTCTCCGCGCTGTCGGGGCTTACCGGCACCGCCAGCGGCCTGGCCAATGCGGAAGTCGATGCCGGGATGCTGGCGGATACCTCCAAGGTGCCGCTCGCCCAGCTCCAGCTGGACGCCGCGATCGGCGAAAAGGCCGTGGGCGCGGGCGACATGCGCAATTCCACCGCCTTCATCGATGCCCTCGCCTCCACCACGGACTTCGGCAAGGACGGCAACAAGACCGTCGGCAACTTCGCCAACGCCCTGCTCGGCGGCATTGCTTCCGCCGCGTCGCTGGCGTCCAGCTCCTATGACGATGCCTCCGCCCGCATGTCCGACGCGGTGGATCGCCGTGACAGCTATGCCGGCGTCAATATCGACGAAGAACTGGCGCAGATGGTGGTGCTGCAGAACAGCTACAGCGCCGCCGCCCGCGTGATGACCACCGCCTCGGAAATGTACGACACCCTGATCGGCATGCTCGGATAAGGAACCCAGCAGATGACCCGCGTAGCCACCATTCCCATGCAGACCACGCTCGCGAACGCGATCCAGCGTTCGCAGCAGGCGCTCAACACCAGCCAGCTCCAGCTTTCCACCGGCAAGAAGGTCAACGACTATGCCGGCCTCGGCCTCGACGCCGTGCGCACGCTGTCGGCCCGTTCGATGCTGGCCCAGCAGGACGCGTACCAGTCGGTCTCCGGCCGGGTGTCGACCACGCTGTCGCTCTACGACGCCAACCTCAACCAGATCGACGACACCCTGTCCGACTTGCGCACGCAGCTGATGTCGGCGCTGGGCACCGGCGATTCGCCCGGCCTTCAGGGCACGGTCGAAAGCGCCTTCACCGACGTGCGCAACTCGCTCAACGCCACCGAGGGCGGCGTGCCGCTGTTCGCCGGTTCGCAGACGTCCGACACGCCGTTCCTTCCGCAGACGCTGCAGGACACCGTCGGCCTCAATTCCGCCGATGCCTTCGCCAACGACAATGTGCGCCAGTCGGCCCGCATGGGTGACGGCGTGGACGTGGAATACGGCATCACCGCCAGCGACGTGGGCACCAACCTGATCCCGGCGTTCCGCACGCTGGCCGAGGCCGGCCCCTTCGGCGAGACGCTGACCGACGACCAGAAGGCCGCGATCAAGACCGCGCTCGACCAGCTCGACACCGGGCTGACCGACGTGCGCAACGTCAATGCCGCCAACGGCCGCCGCCAGAACCAGGTGGACACGCTGACCACGCGCGCATCGGAACGGTCGGACCTGCTGACCGAAGTGATCGGCGGGGTGGAAGATGCCGATCTGGGCCAGGTCGCCATCGACATCACCCAGCGCCAGTCCGTCCTGGAAGCCAGCTATTCGGTCTTCGCCCAGCTTTCGAGCATGTCGCTGGCGAATTACCTGAAGTGATTTGGGCCTGATGTGATTTGGGAGAGGCTCTCGGGCCTCTTCCAAAGACGGAAAAAAGGGGCAGGAGGTTCGACCTCCTGCCCCTTTTTCTTTGCCTAGTTCGGAGACGGTTTGGAAAATGCCCTTCAGCGAATTTCCAAACCGTTTCTTACGCCCTCAGCCCTTCTTGGCAGCCTTGGTCGGCACCGGCGCCACATCGGGCGCGCGGTCGATCAGGTCGGCCATGTCGCCCGCCGGACTGGCCGAGGGCAATGCCGCCATGGCACGGCCCAATGCACCGGCGTCGGCGGTCATCGGCGTGGCGGTCAGCATCTCGAACGCGGCGGCGGTCGGCAGGCCGGCGAAGGCGCCTTCATACCGCGCGTGGAGCGATGCCAGCGCATCCTCGTGCCCCAGCATGGCCAGCGAGATCGCATGGCGCAGCACCACCGCCTGCCCGACCTGATCGAGCGCTCGCGCGCTCGGCAGGCTGGCTGCGGAAGCGACGGCATAGCGCTGCCAGTCGCGGTGCTTCCACAGGATCTCGGCCTGCAGCGGCGCGCTGCCGGGAATGGTTTCCAGCACCGCCAGCGCCTCATCCACGCGGCCGATCTGGCTGAGCGCAACGGCCTCCACCCGATCGCGCGCGGCGATCATCTCGTTGGGGAAGCTGGGGTCTTCCGACTTGCGCAGCACGTCCAGCGCGCGGTCCGGCCGGCCCGAGAGGATGTAGAGGCTGGCCACCCGTGCCGAGAGCGGGCCGCGCGCCAGATCGCCTGCACGCACGAACAGCTGATAGCCCAGCAGGTCGGCCGCACGCTCATAGAGCCCGGCCGCCTGCAGGCGCCCGGCCAGCTGGCTGGACATCAGATCGCCCTCCGCACCGCCCGGCGCAAGATCGCGATAGTCCCAGTAGAGCCCCGCCGCCTGATCCAGCGGCAGGTTGCGTGCCGGATCGAGCGCGGTGACCAGCTTGGCGCGCAGCGCCGGCAGCATCGGGGCATCGGCACCCTCCAGCCCGAAGTTGCGCAGCAGCGTCGCACCGCTGCGCAGCGCGCCGGGAAGATCGCCGCTGGCGTCCTGCAGGCGATAGGTCAGGCGCAGCGCGCGCTGTTCGATCACGTCGCCGCGCCAGCCATAACGCAGCGCGTCCAACTGGCGCAGCGCCGCGTTCATGCCGATCGTGTGCGCGGCCACGCGCGCCTCGATCTCGCTGAGCCGCGCATCGGTGCGCTGCTCCATCGTGCCTGATTGCTCCACCCGGGCGAAGCGCAGGCGCGCCTGGTCGCCATGGCCCTGCAGCAGTTCGGCGCGGCCGCGCAGCAGGTTGGCGGCGGGATCGCGGTCCGGCATCGGTTGCAGCCATTCGATCGCCTTGTCCGGCTGGCCGGCATCGACGGCGGCCTGCGCCGCCGAAAGCACGAAAGGCTTCGGCCGCGCGGCCCGCAGCGCCGGGCGGGCGCAAGCGATCTGTTCCAGCGCCTGTTCGGCCAGATGACTGCTCGCCAGCGCGCGCAGGCGCCAGGCGCAAGCCTCGGGATTGATGGCAAGGGTGGGCGAAGACAGCGCCGAAACCGCTTCCGGATAGCGGCCCAGCAGCGTCAGCGCGGCACCGCGCGCCAGACGGTAGCTGTCGACCATCGCCAGATCCGGGTCGTCCTGCACCATGACTTCCAGCACGCCGAACGCCTCACCCCCGCGCTCGGCACCGACCAGGCTGCGGGCGTAGTCCCAGCGGGCCTGCTGAAGTTCCGGCTGCGGCACGCGGGCGATCCGCTCCCACGCGGAGGCCTGCGACATGGCGCCCCAGGCACCGGGACCGGCGATCGCGGATTGCTGGGCCAGCACCGCGGCGAAGCCCGGCAGCCGTGGCGGCTGGGGCAGCACCTGCGCCAAAGACGGTGCGGGCCGCGTAGCGGGCGACGTTGCCGGTGATGGGGCGGCGGTCGGTGCGCCGGAAGGCGTCGAGACCGGCGTCGCGCCCAGCAGCGCGGTGGCGCTGGCGGCCAGCAGCAGCCCCTTGGCGGCCTTCCGTGCCGGCATGATCGCCCGCATCAGATCAGCCCCGGATAGAGCAGCGAAAGCGTCACCAGCACGCCGCCGGCGGCGCAGCCCAGCACGAACAGTACCACGGCGCCCGCGATCCACAGCAGGCTCCGGCTGGCATCGGCGCCCTGCGCCTTGGCCGGCTCTGCAACGACGGCCAGCTGCGGCGCCGCCTCCTCCTCGCTCTGGCGGCCGATATCTCCGCGCCGACGCGCGGGTACGCCGTGCGGTCGATCACCGGACGACAGAACCCGGACTTTTGCCGGGCCCGTATTGCCACTCATGCTGCTTGTCCCCTGCGGCGTAAGCCAAAAAGTAACGAATTACTCCTATTATAGAGGAGCAGCTCGCATCCCGGGCCGCGCTGAAATTCCCATATCCGCCGCTTTTGCCCGCGGAACAGTACAGATGCCGGAGTACCGAATGCCGCGTAGCGCCCTCTTTGCCATCATGGCCCTCGCCACCGCCGGAATGGCGCCCGAGGCGACGCAGGCGGTGCCGTTCAGCCCGGCGAATCTGGTCAAGCTGGACCAGATTGACACGCCGATCGTCGATGCCGGCCGAATCGACGGGGTGATGCACGTGCAACTGGTGGTGGAAACCAATTCCGCCGCCACGGCCAACGACCTGTCCAAGCGGATGCCCGAACTGCGCGCCGCTTCGCTGGCGGCCTCGATCGAATTCGCCCGGCTGCGCGCCTCGCCGTTCACGGCGCTGGACGTGTCCAAGCTGTCGCAATCGCTCACGCCCGCGCTCCAACGCGTCGATCCCGGCATTTCGCGTGTGCTCATCGTGCAAGCCACCGCCTTTCGCAGCTGACCGGCAGACCGCCCCGATCGGGGCGGCGCTTTAGCCGCGACGCGCAGCCGCGCAACGGAAAACGCGGCCATGTCCCGCCATGGGGCACAAACAACTGATATAACAACAGGAATCGCACACGCCGATGTTTCGGACGGAAGTTGCGATGGCCTGACATGCAAATGGATCCGAAGCACGGTGGCTCCGGATCCATTGCTTCATTCAGGACAGATCACTTGGCGGCGGGTGCCGTCTGGCCGGATGCCTTGCCGCCGCGCGCCAGCGCTGCCGGGCCCGGGGCCGGTGCAGGCGGACGCCCGCGCACGACCTTGCGGCCGGCCAGCGACATTGAAAGTTCCACCGCCGCGCTGGGCGTCATGTAGGACATGATCTGCGCGGTGACGGAATCGCGCATCCGCCGCGCGACTTGCGCCTGCACTTCCAGGTCCAGCTTTTCGAAGATCGGCGCGGCACGCTGCGGCTTCATGCGCTGGTAGATCTGCGCCAGGGTGTCATAGGGCACGTCCGGCTGGTCCGCACCGGGCTGGCCGGGACGGGCCTGTGCGGCCGGATCGGCCTGGCCCTGCTGCCCCTGCTGGCCCTGAAGCTGGCCGGCCAGCCGGGTTTCCCCGGCGCGCACGGCCTGCTCGCGCATTTCCAGCTTGCGCCGTTCGGCAGCGGCATCGCGATCGCGCTTGCCCAGCGCGTCCTGCAGCGACGCGCCGAGCCGGCCCGACGATGCATTGCCGGCGCCCGGATTGGGAGCCGCCAGCGCCATGGCATTGGCCACCGCCGCCACCCCGGCGACGCCCAGCATCAGCCGGGAGGGCTGGGCCAGGCTTCGCAGCGCGTTGACCGCCCTGACCTTGCCGGTGACGCGGACAGGCAAATTGGCCGAAGCGGTTGTCATGCGGCGGCGCGCTTACGGCGGGCCGACGGGTGCATCACGATCTCGGCCGAGATTTCCTTGGCCTCTGCCACGGCGGCAGCGATGGCGGCTTCCACGCCGTCATCGGCCGCGGCAACGGCAGCGATCTTCGGCGCGGCGACCTTCGGCTTCACGACCTTCGGCTTTGCCGTGCGCGTGCGCGTCTTGCGAACACCGCCGCTGGCGGTGCGCTTCGCCGCGACCTTTTCCTCGCCCGCTTCACCGGCGACCACATCGGTCTTGGCAGCAGGCTTGCGCGTGGTCTTCTTCGGCGCCGACATTTCAGTGGCCGCAACGATGCGATCGGCCACGGCATTGCCGATCCCGACCATGTCGGCCAGTTCATCGCGCATGGCTTCGGCATCGGCGATCGTGCGGGCCTGGGCCATGCCGTCGGTTGCCAGCACGCGCTTCAGTTCGCCCAGCACGGCGCGCGCCTGCGCGGTCGCGCGTTCAAGGCTGGCCACGCCCTCGGTCAGCGGCGCATTGCGGAATGCGCGCATGCGGCGGTCGATCCGCCAGCCCTGCACCATCACGGCGGAGCAGAGCGGGATCAGCGTGAAGTTGATCATGGTGGCAGTGTTCACTTCGGATACCCCCTTGAGATGTCGTTCGCCATGCGGACGGCAATGTTTCTGGAACGCTGCCCGATATGCGCGATGCCCAGCGGGACACCGCCGCACTGGACCTGAAGCGCATCGTTCGGGCTTTGACTGAAAGCTATGGTCTGGCCGACCTTGAGGTTCATGACGTCGCGCAGCGACATCTGCTTTTCGCCCAGAACCACGTCGACCGTCACTTCGGTCTGGGAAAGTTCGCTGGCCATGTGCGCGGCCCACATGCGGTCACGCCCCAGCTTTTCGCCCATGAAGCGCTGCAGCAGCTTGTTGCGCACCGGTTCGATGGTGGCATAGGGCAGCAGCACGCTGAACTTGCCGCCGCGCCCTTCCATGTCGACGCGGAAGGTCGCCACGGCGGCGATGTTGCTGGGGCCGGCAATGGCGGCGAAGCGCGGGCTGGCCTCCATCCGCTCCACCTGCATCGTCACCGGCTCGATCGCCTCGAACGCCTGCGACAGGTCATCCAGCGCCAGCTGCACCATGCGCGAAACCAGCATGGTCTCGATCGTGGTGAAGGCGCGGCCTTCCACGCGCATCGGCTTGCTGCCCTTGCGCCCGCCCAGCAGGGCATCGACCACGGCGTAGATCAGGCTCGATTCCACGGTGACGACGCCGTAGTTTTCCCACTCGGTCACCTGGAACACGCCGAACATCGCCGGCAGCGCCACACGGTTCATGAACTCGCCGAAGCGGGTGGAGGTGATCTCCTCCAGGCTGACGTCGATCGCGTCGGACGTCAGGTTGCGCATGCTGGTGGCGAAAGTGCGCACCATGCGTTCGCACACCACTTCCAGCATCGGCAGCCGTTCGTGGCTGATGACGTTGGATTCGATGACCGCCTTCAGGCCGCTCTTGGTCTGCGCGGGCGCATCGCCGTCGAAGCCGAACAGCGCGTCGATCCCCGCCTGGTCGAAAGTATCGCCGACCATGTCCTCCATCTTGGGCGGATCAGGCAGCAGGAAGTCGTCGAAATCGTCGTCGTTCATTGCTGGATCAGATCCTGAATGAGCACATCGGTGACCATGCCGGGGCCAAGCGCCTGATTGGCGCGGCGCAGCATCTCTTCCTTGATGCGGAACACCGCCGCCGAACCGTCCAGATCCTCCGGCCGCAGTTCGCGCAGGAAGGGCTGAAGCGAGTCCAGCACCACCGGAAGCTTTTCCTTGACGGTGTCGGCCTTGCTCTCGTCCGCCGCGACGATGATCACGCGCAGCTTCAGAAAGCGCGCCGATGCGTCGCTGCCGCGCAGGTTCACCACCATCGACGGCACTTCGACATAGGAGGACTTGCCGGCCTTGGCGCTGGCGGAACCGCCCTCGCCCGATCCACCCTCGCCCGAACCGCCTTCCGACGATGCGCTTTCATGCCCGCCGCCGGCGAACTTGGTATAGCCGTAATAGCCCGCCCCGCCGCCGACCAGCAGCACGGCCACCGCCGCACCGATCAGGATCATCCGCTTGCGCGGCGGCTTGCTCGACAGATCGCTTTCTGCCGCATCGACAGGCGCAACGTCGATGATCTCTTCGTCCGACACTTTCGAACCCCCTTGGCTCCTCGCGAAACGGTGCGGAGATCGAAATCCTCGCTACCGACCGCATTCGCGTTTTCGCCTCTATTATAGGAGGACCAAGCGGCAAATTCTGCCTGGTGCCGAAAACCGCTAACTTTTTCTCGGGATGCCGGAAATGGACGTTTCCTCCTTCGTTCTGCTGAGCCACGAGCAGGCCTTGCGACGCCAGCTCGACATCGTCGCCAACAACATGGCGAACACCAGCACGGTGGGTTACAAGCGCGAACAGGCGCTGTTTCACGAATATGTCGAAACCGCGCAGCAGGCGCCGGTGGACGATGCGCGCAAGACTTCGTTCGTGCTGGACTTCGGCACCGTGCACGACACCCAACAGGGCGCGTTCCAGGCCACCGGCAACCCGCTGGACGTGATGATCGACGGCGCCGGTTACCTGAACGTCGAAAGCCCGGACGGCGGCGTGGTCTATACGCGCGCGGGATTCATCAAGGTTCTGCAGAACGGCGACCTTGCCACCTCGGGCGGGCAGCGCCTGCTGGATGAGAACGGGCGCCCGATCAACGTGCCCACCGACGAACAGAGCCGCCTTTCGATCGCCGAGGACGGCACCGTGATGGGCGCCAACGGCCCGCTCGGCCGCCTGGCCGTGACCACTTTCGGCAACGAGAGCACGGTCGACCCGCGCGGCGACGGCCTGCTGACCGGCACCGGCGGCACGATGCTGACACAGGCGCAGACCAAGCTGAAAAGCGGCGGTGTCGAAGGTTCGAACGTCGAGCCGATCACCGAGACCACGCACATGGTGGAGATCCTGCGCTCGTACCAGACCAGCCAGCGCCTCTCCGCCGACCTTGCCGACATGCGCAAGAAGGCGATCGACCGCCTCAGCAAGGTGGGTTGATTAGAATTCCGGTTCGGCACCGGCCCACTCCCCCACCCGACCTCCCCTACGGGGTAGAATCTGGGAGGTCGGGTGGGGGAGTGGGCCGGTGCCGAACGATCCGAAACGTCAGTTTCGGATCACAAAACGAAGACTCCATTCCCCGGCCCATTTCATCAAGGAGCCATCATGCGTTCGCTCTCCATCGCCTCTACCGGCATGCTTGCCCAGCAGACCAACGTCGATGTCATCTCGAACAACATCGCCAACATGAACACCACCGCGTTCAAGCGCCAGCGCGCGGAATTCCAGGACCTGCTCTACCAGCAGGTCTCGCGTCCCGGCGCCACCACCAGCTCGGACGGCACGCAGGTTCCCACCGGCATCCAGCTGGGCGCGGGTGTGAAGACCGGCGGCATCTACCGCATCACCGAACAGGGTGCGCTGACCAACACCGGCAACACTTATGACATGGCCGTCGACGGTCAGGGTTACTTCCAGATCATGCTGCCCTCGGGCGATCTGGCTTATACCCGCGCCGGTTCGTTCCAGCTTTCGGATCAGGGCGAACTCGTCACCACCGATGGCTATCGCGTGCAGCCCGACATCACGATCCCGCAGGGCGCCACCAGCGTTTCGGTTTCGAAGACCGGCGAAGTGCAGGTGAAGCTGGACGGCCAGACCCAGATGCAGACCGTCGGCCAGCTGGAACTGGCCACGTTCGTGAACGAAGCCGGCCTCGAAGCCATCGGCTCGAACATGTACCTCGAAACCGGCGCTTCGGGTCAGCCGACCGTCGCCAATCCCGGTGAGCCGGGCTTCGGTTCGCTGAGCCAGGGCTTCGTGGAAGCATCGAACGTCAACCCGGTCTCCGAAATCACCTCGCTGATCACCGCGCAGCGCGCCTACGAGATGAACAGCCGCGTGCTGAAGACCGCCGACGAAATGCTCCAGACCTCCACGCAGACGGGTTGAGCGCCATGGCCGCCGCGATCCTGCTCATGCTCGCGGCGGCGGCTCCGGCCGCCGCTGTGGCCCCCGCCGCCCCTGCCTCGATCCAGGCGCCCGTTCTGGCGCGCACGGTCGAGCGGGGCGAGAAGCTGGCCGCCGGGGACTTCACCCGCGGCCCCATCTCCCCCAGCGCCGCGCGCGGCATGCTGGCCCCGGCCGAGGCGGCCGGGCAGGAAGCGACGCACCGCATCATGGCCGGCGCGCCGGTCCGCGCTGCGGACGTGGCCCAGCCGCGCGTGGTGCGGCGGGGCGAGGCGGTGACGATCTCTTTCATCACCGGCGCGCTGACGATCACCTCTGCCGGCCGCGCGATGAGCGATGCCGCCCGTGGTGAGCCGGTTCGCGTGTTCAACACCGCCACCGGCCGCACGCTGGACGGCGTGGCCGATGCCCCCGGGCAAGTCAGCATTCCCGCGCGCTAAGCCCACAGGTTCAATAAGGATTTTCCGATCATGAAGACGATCCGTGCCGGTCTGGTCCCGCTGCTGATGGCGGCCACGCTGCTGTCGGGCTGCGGCGCCGTCGGCCGCCTCAAGAACGTGGGCAAGGCGCCGAAGATGAGCGAGTCCGAAGCGCCGGTCGCACCGCGCGTCGAACCGTCGATCGGCAATCAGGGCGTGGCCGAGCGCGGCGCCGTGGACGATCCCGCGCTGGCTGAGGGCGCGCGCGGCGCGTCGCTGTTCCGCACCGGGGCAGGCGCCTTCTTCCACGATCAGCGCGCCTCGCGCGTGGGCGACATCGTGACGATCCGCATCAACATCGCGGACAATGCGCAAGTCGACAACAGCACCACCCGCACGCGCGACGGCAAGGAAACCGCCGGCGTGGCCGCGCTGCTGGGCTTGCAGAGCCATATCCAGAAGGCCACCGGCTCCGACCCCTCCGCCCTGACCGACGCCAATTCGTCGTCCAGCGCGGTGGGCGTGGGCAAGACCCAGCGCAGCGAGCAGATCAACATGACGATCGCCGCATCGGTGGTAGGCGTGCTGCCCAACGGCAACCTGCAGATCCGCGGCCGCCAGGAAGTGCGCGTGAACTACGAGTTGCGCGAACTGGTCGTCACCGGCGTGATCCGCCCCGAAGACATCGCGCGCGACAATTCGATCAAGCATTCGCAGATCGCCGACGCCCGCATCAGCTACGGCGGGCGCGGCCAGCTGACCGACGCGCAGCAGGCGCGCTGGGGCCAGCAGATCTACGACGCACTGTTCCCGTTCTGATGGATCGTACCTCCGCTATAGCGAGCGCATAAGAACCACACCGTCATCCCCGCAAAGGCGCGGGCGACGAAGAGTTAAGCCGATCGGATACCGGTCAAACCCGGCACAAAACTTCCGAGAGCAGTCCCTCTCGTACCCGAAAGGGCGTCGCCGGAAGGCGGCGCCCTTTCTCCGTTTCAGGCCACCATTGCAGGACTCTGGCGGCATCAACCCGGCAAATTTTTCCTACCGCACAAATAATTAGCGCGGATTGCAACGTTCGCGCCACGGGCCTTCCTAGAAGACTCGTGCAGGCCTGAAGAAACAGGACCGCACGCGGATCGGCGTACCCCGGTCCAGGCCGCAGAACCGGCCTGAATATTCTAGAAGGAATGAAACAATGGCGTTTTCCGTCAACACCAATGCCGGTGCAATGGCTGCTCTGCAGTCGCTGAATGCCACCAACAAGTCCATGGAAACCACCCAGAGCCGCATCAACACCGGTCTGAACGTTGCTTCGACCAAGGATGACTCGGCCAAGTACACCGTCGCGCAGACCCTGCGTGGCGACCAGGGTGGTCTCACCGCAGTTACCTCGTCGCTCAACAACGCCAAGTCGGTTGTTGACGTCGCGGTTTCGGGCACTGAGCAGATCTCGGACCTCATCAACGACATGAAGTCCAAGGCCTACGAAGCTGCTTCGGCCACGGACTCGGGCACGCTCAGCGCGCTCCAGAAGGACTACGACGGCCTCAAGGCTCAGATCGACTCGATCATCTCGTCGTCGGACTTCAACGGCGTCAACCTGCTCGACAGCAGCGGCGGTTCGGTCAGCTCGCTGCAGACGCTCGACACCAGCAACCTGCTGAGCGTCGGCACTGTGAACCTGGCCTCGGTGAAGGGCTCGTCCACGGTTGAACTCGGTGACCTCTCCGGCAGCACCGACCTTGCGTCGGCCACGTCGGCTGCGAAGACCGTCGACAACCTCGACGCACTGTCGGACTCTCTGAACGACAAGCTCAGCACCCTGGGTGCCGCTTCGCGTCAGATCGACGGCCAGCTTTCGTTCACCAGCAACCTCAGCGACGTGATCGAAACCGGCATCGGCAACCTTGTCGACGCCGACCTCGCCAAGGAATCGGCGAAGCTTCAGGCCCTGCAGGTCCAGCAGCAGCTGGGCGTTCAGGCTCTGTCGATCGCCAACCAGGCACCGCAGACGATCCTGTCGCTCTTCCGTTAAGAGAGACTGGCGGCCTTCCAGCCCCCAAGCAGAAGGCCGAAACGTCATGGAGGCCAGGGTGGTTCACCACCCTGGCCTCTTTTTCGTTTGGGAGATCCCGTTTGGCCCAGGCGGCGCATGAAAGGGCCGCGAAGGCATTTCCGAACGGAATCCAAAGGGGCGGCGCCCGTGGCGCTCGCCAGCGCCGAACACGCACACAAATGCGCACTAACGGCGGCCGTGAGTACGGCCATCCTATAATAATTGTGGCGCGCCGATGGCAGACCGCCCCCTTTCAAGCCGGAATTGGACCTAAGATGCTTGATTCACTCAATAATTGGCAGTTGCCTAAAAAGCTGCTGGCCGCCTTTGCCCTGCTCGGCATCATGCTGGGCGCTGTCGGGCTCAATGGATTTCTTTCGACCCGCGAACTGAACGCGATCGCGCAGACCCACGTTCAGCGCGGCGTCGCCGGCATGTCGGCGCTGGCCGACGTGATCAGCAACGTCAAGGAACTGCGCATCATCGTCTACAGCTACTACAACGCTGCCGATGCCGAAGATGCGGGCAAGCTGCGCGACCGCCTGAAGGCCGGGAACGAGACGCTGCTCAAGTCGATCGACGATTTCGACGCGGTGGCCGACGATTCGCTGAATCCGGAAATTTCCGAGATGCGCCGGCAGGCGCAGGACCTGGCCCGCGTCAACGATCACGTCTTCGACTTGCGCACCAAGGGCGATTTCCCCGGAGCGATGGCCGCGATCAAGAAGGAGGGCAAGGCCGCCTCGCACGACACGATCGCGCAGGCCCAGAAGCTGATCGACCTGATGCGCCAGCGCACCGCGCAGAAGGCCGCCGAAGGCGAAGCCACCGCCGATACCGCGATCACGCTGGCCGTCGGCCTTGCCAGCCTGGGCATCATCACCATCGTGCTGGTGTGGCTGGCGATCAACCGCTCGGTCGCGGTGCCGATGGGCCGCATCGCCGAAGTGACCACCGTTCTGGCCGAAGGCGGCAGGGCCGAAGTGCCCTATCGCGAACGCGGCGATGAAATCGGCGAGATCGCCGAAGCCGTCGAACAGTTCCGCGTCGCTGCCGAAGCCCGCGCCCAGATCGACGCCCAGCACGCCAAGGAGCAGGAAGTGGTCACCACCACGCTGCGCTCCAGCCTGCAGGCGATCAGCGAAGGCGATCTGACCCAGTCGATCACCACCGAGTTCCCGCCCGCCTATGCCGAGCTGAAGAACAACTTCAACCTGGCCGTCGGCGCGCTGCGCGATCTGATCGGCGCGGTCACCGAAAGCGCCCATGCCATCCGCACGGGTTCGAGCGAAATCGCCCAGGCTTCGGAAGACCTTGCCCGCCGCACCGAAAGCAATGCGGCCAGCCTTGAGGAAACCTCCGCCGCGATCACCCAGATGGACGAACGCCTGCGCGTTACCGCCACTGCCGCCGGCCGCACCGTGCAGCGCGCGGACGGCGCGATGGGCGTGGTGGAATCCGGCCGCTCGATCGCCGACGAGGCCGTCCAGGCGATGGGCCGCGTCAGCGAAAGCGCCAAGGGCATCGACTCGGTGATCGAAGGGCTCGACAAGATCGCCTTCCAGACCCGCGTTCTGGCCATGAACGCCGCCGTCGAAGCCGGTCGCGCCGGCGATGCCGGTCGCGGCTTCGCGGTCGTGGCCGATCTCGTCTCGGCGCTGGCCATGCGCTCGGAAGAGGAAGCCAAGCGTGCCCGCGAACAGCTGACCGCAACGCAGGCCGATATCGGCACTGCCGTGCAGGCCGTGCAGCGCGTCGACGGCGCCCTGCAGAACATCTCGGGCGACGTGACCGAAGTGCACACGCTGCTGAGCGACATCGCCACCGACAACCAGGCGCAGTCCTCCACGATCACGCAGATCAGCGCGGCGATCGGCACGATGGATCAGGCGACGCAGCAGAACGCGGCGATGGTGGAGGAAACCTCCGCCGCCGCGCGCAATCTCAACAGCGAAGTGACCGCCCTGTCGGACCGCGCCGCGATGTTCCGCGTGGGCAACGAAGTGCGTTCCTACTCGGCACGTCCGGCGCCCTCTCCGGCACCCGCACCGGCGCCGCGCACGGTGCCCGCCGCGATCACCACCAGTCAGCTTGCGCCCAAGCCGGCACCGGCGCGCACCATCGCGCTGGCAACCGGCCAGGACGACGACTGGATGGATTTCTGACGAACTAACCCGGAACCCGATTCGCCCTCGCGCAAGCGGGGCCGGGCCGGGTTCGGACCTGAAGGGGTCGCCTATCCGCAGGCGGCCCCTTTTTTTTGCGCTACTTCAGGCGCAGCGGCAGCCCGGCGGCCACGAAGACCACGCTTTCCGCCACCGCCGCAACCTGCTGGTTCAGCCGCCCCGCCTCATCGCGAAAGGCGCGGCCCAGCCGGGTTTCGGGAACGAGCCCCAGGCCCACTTCGTTGGCCACCAGCGCCAGCGGCACCGGACAATCGGCAATCGCATGACACAGTGCCTCGAACTGCGGAGGCAGCGGCACATCGGCCAGCATCAGGTTGGACAGCCAGAGCGTCAGGCAATCGACCAGCACGGCATCGGCCTCCGCCGCCGCGCGGGCAATGGCGCCGACCAGATCGTACGGCGCCTCGATGGTGGACCAGCGCGGGCCGCGCTCCTCCCGATGGCGGGCGATCCGCGCCTCCATCTCGTCATCCAGCGCCTCGCCGGTGGCGATATAGGCCAGACGGCCCGGCTGCGCCTCGATCAAGGCTTGCCCATGGCGGCTCTTGCCCGAACGGGCACCGCCCAGAATGAAAGTGCTGCTCATCGGCGATACTCCGTCAGGGCAATGAGGCCGTCGATGTCAAGATGCTCCTCCATCGCGGCGGCAAGTTCATCCAGCGCGGCATCGACTTCGGCATGATGGTCGCGCCGATCGCTGGCGACGCCAAGGCGGGCGAGCAGTTCGGCACGCAGATCGGTGGAGGCGAGCAGGCCGTGGCAATAGGTTCCGATCACGCGTCCGGTCGGATCGATCGCGCCGTCCGGCCGATCGCCCCCCAACATGGCGAATGGGACGCTCGTGTCCCGTTCAGTGACGCCTAGGTGCATCTCGTAACCCGTCAGGTTCACGCCGAAAGCCGTGCCCGAAACCTCACGCAGTGCCTTGGTGGGGCCCAGCACGGTCGTCACGTCCAGCAGGCCCAGCCCCGCCATTTCGCCCGGCGCGCCTTCGATCCCCAGGGGGTCGGCGATCGACTTGCCCAGCATCTGATAGCCCCCGCAGATCCCCAGGATCATGCCGCCGCGCCGGTGATGCGCCTGCACGTCGATGTCCCACCCCTCGGCCCGCATGAAAGCCAGATCGGCCATGGTTGCCTTGGAACCGGGCAGCACGATCAGCGCGGCTTCTGCCGGGATCGGCGTGCCCGGCGGGATCATCGCCACCTCCACGCCGGACTCCCGCCGCAGCGGGTCGAGATCGTCGAAATTGGCGATGCGCGGCAGGATCGGGCAGGCGATCAGCAGCTTGCCCGACGTGCCGCCCAGCCCGCGTTCCAGCACGACCGCGTCCTCACTGGGCAGGCGGCCGACCGCGCTTTGCCACGGCAGCACGCCATAACCGCGCCAGCCCGAACGCTGTTCGATCGCGGCATAGCCATCGGCGAACAGCGCCGGATCGCCGCGAAACTTGTTGATCAGGAACCCCCGGATCTGCGCGGCATCCTCCGCATCGATCACCGCGCGGGTGCCGACGAGCGAGGCGATCACCCCGCCCCGGTCGATATCGCCGATCAGCACCACGGGCACGTCCGCCGTGCGCGCGAAGCCCATGTTGGCGATGTCGCCGGCGCGCAAGTTGATCTCCGCCGGGGAGCCCGCGCCTTCCACCACCACAAGGTCGCAGCGCGCCTCCAGCCGGCGATAGCTGGCCATGACTTCGGACAACAGAGTGCGGCGCGCCTCGCGGAAATTGGCGCTTCCCAAAGTGCCGCGCACCTGCCCGTGGACCACGAGTTGCGAGGTGCGATCGGCCTGCGGCTTCAGCAGCACCGGGTTCATGTCGACATGCAGGGCAGCACGCGCCGCCAACGCCTGAAGCGCCTGCGCGCGGCCGATCTCGCCGCCTTCCGGCGTCACCGCCGCGTTGTTGGACATGTTCTGCGGCTTGAACGGCAGCACCCGCAGCCCCCGGTTGGCCAGCGCCCGGCACAGCCCCGCCACCACCACGGACTTGCCCACGTCCGAGCCGGTTCCCTGCAACATCAAGCCAGCCATGATACTCCCAACAATGCCATTCCGGCCGCAAAAAGGCCCAGCAAGGCCCAGGCGCGCCGATAGATCGTCAAAGCCCGCCGTAGGTCCGCCGCGCCGGCCTGGCGGCCCTCCTCCCCGATCCACGGCTTGTCCGCAAGTTCGCCGTCGTAGACCACCGGACCCGCCAGTCGCACGCCCAGCCCGCCTGCCATGGCCGCTTCGGGCCAGCCGGCATTGGGCGAGGCGTGACGGCCGTGATCGCGCGCCATCACCCGCCAGCCGCGCCCAGCGGCCAGGCACAGCACCACGCCCGAAAGGCGCGCCGGGATCAGGTTCGCCAGATCGTCGATCCGCGCCGCCGCCCAGCCATAGGCGCGCAGCGGTTCTTCGGGGTGGCCGATCAGGCTGTCGGCAGTGTTGATCGCCTTGTAGGCCCAGGTGCCCGGCAATCCGCCGACCAGCAGCCAGAACAGCGGCGCGGCAACGCCGTCGCAGAAGCTTTCGGCAAGGCTTTCGATGGCGGCGCGCGCGACGCCGCCTTCATCAAGGTCGGCCGTCTCGCGCCCGACGATCATGCCCACCGCGCGGCGTCCGCCAGCAAGATCCCCGGCCTCAAGCGCCGCCAGCACCGGGCGGACGTGATCGTCCAGACTGCGCGCGGCCAGCGCAGGCCAGGCCATGACCGCCAGCACGATCCACGCCAAAGCCCCTGCCCAGGCACGAACCACCATGGCGATCGACAGGCCCGCCCCCACGACGCCCGCGATCAGCAGCAGCATGGCGGCAAGCCCCGCACCGCGCCGCAACGCAGACGGCCATTGTGGCCGGTTCAGCGCGCGCTCGCTGGCGGTGATGATCCGGGCAAACAGGCCGACCGGATGCCCGATCCGCGCATAGAGCGGCGATGGCCAGCCGAACGCCGCGTCCAGCGCCAGCGCCGCGAAGGCGATCGGCTCAGCCATCGCCCAGCGCAGCGTCCAGCCGCGCCAGCGCCCGCTCGTCGGCGGGAACGCCGAAACGCAGCCAGCCGGGAAACGATGCGAAAGGCCGCACCAGGATGGAGCGCCGGGCAAGGCGTTCGAAGACGTCCTCCGCCGCGCAGTCGGTAACAAGGCGGAACAGCGGGCACGCCCCTTGCGGTTCCAGGCCATGCCGGCGCAGCACCGCATCCAAGGCCGCCGCGCGGACCGGCAAATCGCTGCGTGTCGAAGCGATCCAGCCGATATCGGCATAGGCCGCCGCGCCGATCGCGAGTCCGGCCGCATGGATCGGCCAGCTTCCCATGGCGTTGCGCAGCGGGGCCAGGATCTGCGGCGGCGCCAGCACGAAGCCCAGCCGCAGCCCGGCAAGCCCGAAGAACTTGCCGAACGAACGCAGCACGATCAGGCGCCCCTCCGCATGGACGGCGGGGGCCACGCTGGCGCCGTCATGGCAATCGGCGAAAGCCTCGTCCACGATCAGCCAACCGTCCTGCCCCGCGATCCGGTTGGCCCAGTCCAGCACGCGGACGGGCGCGCGCAGGATTCCATCGGGGTTGTTAGGGTTGGCCATTACGACAACTTCGCCCGCCCCCGGCGCCCCGTCGAATTCGACCGGCCGGGAATACGCGAAGGCCTCCACATGGCTGCGATAACAGGGCACCAGCGCGCGGCCGGGCAGGTTCAGGGTCCGCGCCAGCAGGCGCAGTGCCGTCTCGCTGCCAGGAACCGCGCAGCACAGTGCCGGGTCGACGCCGAAATGCCGCGCTGCCGCCGCCTCCAGCCGGACAAGCGCCTCCGGATCGGGCAAAGCATGCCAGTCCGGCGTCAGGCCTTGCGGGATCGGCCATGGGCGCGGGTTCAGCCCGGTCGACAGGTCCAGCCATTCCGCAGGCGCTCCACCGAAAAGCCGGGCCGCCTCATCCACCCGGCCGCCATGGTGGAGGAACCGCGCGATCACGACAGCGCCACCAGCGCAGCCAGCAGCGCAGTTTCGACCAGTTCGATCCCCGCACCGTGTCCGTCGCCGGAAATGCCGCCGATCCGGCTGCCCAGCCAACCGGCCCAGATCGGCACGGCCAGGAACAACACCAGCAGCGGCGGGGCCACCAGCAACCCGGCGGCAGCGGCCAGCACGCTCCAGCCCGCGACCTGCGGCCAGGTGACCGCGCGGCGAAAGCGGCTGCCCAGCCCTTCGTGCAGCGGCGGCAGCGCCAGCGTCCAGGCCAACGGCCCGATCCGCGCCAGCACCGGCACCAGCAGCAATGCCCAGACTTGCGCCGGCGCCAGCGCATGCAGCAGCACCAGCTTCGACAGAATCTGAAGCACGATGGCGACAACGCCGAAGCTGCCGATATGCGGATCGGCCAATACGGCGGAAAGCCGGGCGCGATCCTTGTGCGCGGCCCCTGATGCGTCGGCGATGTCGCCCAGTCCATCGAGATGGAGCGCGCCGGTCATGCCCACCCAACCCAGCACGCCCACGAGTGCAGCCGGCCAGTTGGCAGCGGGCCAGTCGGCACCGGCCCTTGCCCCCAGCCACCATGGCCCGGCCACCGCCGCGCCCACCACCAGCCCGGTCAGCGGAAACCAGCGGATCGATTTGGCAAAATCGTCCTCATCCGCGCGTACCGCCGGCAGTGGCAGACGCGTCATGAACTGAAGGGCAAGGGCGATTTGCCTGATCATCCGTAATCCTGCTTCATCCGTGATCCCGCTTCATCCGTGATCCTTATCCAGCGCCACGATCTGCGCGGATGGCAGCCGCCCGCCCGTCTCCGGCCAGAGGCGGAGGCTCAGCAGCGCGCCGTAGCCCAGTTCGAACGCCCATACCTGCCGGTGGTCGAAGCCGAACAGCACCGAAAGCGCCGCCCGCATCGTGCCGCCGTGGGTGATGACCAAGCTCGATCGCTGAATTCCCAGCAGCGCATCCGATACGCGGGCGCGCAGTTGCGACCATCGCTCACCCCCCGGCGGGGCGCAGGCATCGGGATCGTTCCAGAACCGCGCCTGCACTTCGGGATCGAGCGCATCGGGGGCAAGCCCGTCCCACGCGCCGAAATCCAGTTCGCGCCACCGCCGATCGGCCCGATGCGTCTGCTTGCGCAGGGCCGCGATCTGGCGCGCGGGAATGCGTGCACGGGACAAGTCGGAACTGAAGACTTGCGCGAATTCCAGCTTTTCCGCGCGCGCCACGCAGCGGGCCGTGCCGGCGGGCAGCGGTGCATCGTCGCGATGGCCCAGCAGCAGGCCCGGCTCGGTAGGCGCACCGTGCCGCATCAGGTGCAGGAGGATGCCGTTCACGCGGCGTCTTTCCCGGCGACCGCGGCCTCCGCGAAAGTCGCCATGCCGGCATGGGCCGCCAGCGCGGAGCGCACGATCTGTGCCGCCACTGCCGCGCCCGATCCTTCACCCAGGCGCATGTCGAGGTGGAGAAGCGGATCTAGGCCGAACTTTTCCAGCAGACGCACATGCCCCGCCTCCGTCGAGCAATGTGCCGCGATGCAATGGTCCAGCAGCGCGGCATTGTCCGCGAACAACGGTGCAAGCGCGGCGCAACAGATGAACCCGTCGAGCAGCACGGGAATGCCGTGATGCCGCGCTGCCAGTACGGCACCGGCCATCGCCGCGATCTCGCGCCCGCCAAGCCGGCGCAAGGTTTCGAAGGCATCGGTGCAGGCCACCCCATGCAGCGCCAGCGCCGCCGCCACGGCATCGGCCTTGCGGGCGACGCCTTCGTCGTCGAGCCCGGTGCCGCGCCCGGTCCAATCGCGGGCGGCCCCGCCGAAGACCTGCGCGCAAAGCGCGGCGGCAGGCGTGGTGTTGCCGATGCCCATCTCGCCCACGAACAGCAGGTCCAGATCGGGCTTCACCGATGCCGCGCCGATGTTCAGCGCATCCAGGCATTCGGCCTCGCTCATCGCCGGTTCGCCGGTGATGTCGCCGGTCGGCCGGTCAAGATCGATGGGAACGACGGACAGCTCGGCCCCGCAGGCCTGCGTCAGGGCATTGATGGCCGCTCCGCCAGCACGAAAGTTGGCGACCATCTGGTGCGTCACTTCGGGCGGAAAGGCACTGACGCCGCGCGCGGCAACGCCGTGGTTGCCGGCGAAGACCACCGCGCCGATGCGTTCGGCGCGCGGCTTTTCCTGCCCCTGCCAGCCGGCCATGAACACCGCGATCTCTTCCAGCCGGCCTAGCGAACCGGCAGGCTTGGTCAGTTCCGCCTGCCGTTGCGCGGCCGCCTTCAATGCGGCGCCATCGGGCGCGCGGAGCTGGGCAAGCGCGGCGGCAAAGGCGGCGCGATCGGCGAACATCGTCATGTGCAGATGAATCCTTCAGGCGGCGTGCGCGTGATGAAATGCCCCTTCACGCCATCGGGCCACTGGCGATAGGGCACCTGCCCTTCCTCGCTTTCCGCATGGCGCGACGCATATTCCAGAACGGCGCGCGCTGCCTCCTCGCCGGGCGTGAAGTCACCCAGCACATAGCCCACTTTGCCCGGCGCGCGGATGTGCACGGTGCAATGGCGCTGGCAGGCGAACAGGCAGGCCGTTTCCTGAACGGCCACGCCCTGCAGGCTTGGATCGGCAGCCTGCACCGCGCGCATCGCCTCCGCCAGCAACGCGCCGCCGCGCCGGCCGCCGTCATCCTCACGCGCTTCTGCCGAGAGCCGGCAGGTATTGCAGACGACCACCGACGGCCCCGGCGCGACGGCGCGCAGCATCAGAACTGGCTCCGGATGCCGAAGTAGACGGTGCGGCCAAGCTGGCCATAGCCGGCGACGGTTTCATAGTCCTTGTCGGTCAGGTTCTCGATCCGGCCCTGCAGCATCAGCCCGGGCGTGACCTGCCACTGCGCGCGCAAATCCAGCAACCAGTAATCGTCCAGCTTCGCGGTGCCGGTGGCAGCGTTGTAGCTCTCACCCGAATAGCGTGCGGCCAGGCTGGCGCGGATGCCCTGCGGCAGTTCCACGCCGCCCTCGATATTGGCGAGGTGACGCGGCACGCGCTGCAGCTGACGACCATAGGTGCTGCTGTCCGGCGTGCGGTCTTCCGCTTCGATCAGGCTGTAGTTGCCGTCCAGGAACAGCACGTTCCACTTGGCCGATGCTGCCAGTTCCAGGCCCTGCGCATGGGCCTTGCGGACATTGGCGTAGTAGCCGAAGCGCGTGGTATCGGTGCCGGGGATATAGCAGATGTCGGGCAGCGCGCCGGTGAACGGGCAGTAGGAAAAGTCGATCAGGTTGCGGGTATCGCGCTGGAACCAAGTGGCGGAAACGTGAAGCAGTTCGCCCAGGCTCTGTTCGGCGCCCACTTCCCAGCCCTTGGCCTTTTCCGGCTTGAGATCGGACACCCCGTAATCGCTGAACAGTTGATAGAGCGAAGGCGCCTTGTACCCTTCGTCATAGCTGGCGCGCAGCACGGTCTTGCCCTCGTTCGGGGTGTAGGCCGCACCGGCGCTGAACACCGTGTTGCCGCCGAAGCGCGACTGGTGATCGTACCGCGCGCCGCCATTGACGGTCAGGCCGGTCACCGGGCTGACGCGCAGTTCGCCATAGACGCTGTTGGTGCTCACCTTGTTGGGCGTGGCGGTGTAGAGCGCGGTGCTGTCATCGGGCGAGACCGTGGTCATGCGCTGCTCCTCCCGCTCGGCCCCGAACACGGCCTGCACCGCCTCGGAGAAGCTATAGGTGCCCTGATACTCGAAACGGCGTACGCGGCCGTGCGCGTCGAACGTGATCTGGCGAACGTCGCGCGTCGGGTCGTAATTGGCGCGGTCGGTCTCGGTCTGCGTCACCGCCACGCGGTTGACCAGCTTGCCGTCCAGCAGCGCGAAGTTCAGGCCGGCATAGCCCGACCATTCCTTGGTGCGGCCGAATTCCAGCGAATCCGCGTTGTATCCGTCGAAATCGTTGCGCGAATTCGACCAATAGCCCCTGAGGTCCAGCGAGACGCCGGGCGCCAGGCGAACGGTCGCCGTGCCGCTGGCGGAAGACCGCGTGAAGCCGTCCGCCTCGGTACCCTGATCCCACGCGGAAATCCCGTCAGTGGTGAAGCGGGAGGCGGAAACGCGCCAGTCGATCATGTCCGATGTGCCGCCAAGCCCGGCGCGGGCAGACACGGTGTCATGCGTGCCGGCCTCCACCGCGAAGCTGCCTTCCAGCGGCTCGGTCGGCTTGCGGGTGGTGACGTTGACGACGCCGCCGATGGCATCGCTGCCCCACAGGATCGACTGCGGGCCGCGCAGGATCTCGATCCGGTCGATATCGTCGGTGAACAGGGTGGAATAGCCGTAGCCGCCCGCGGTCGAGGATGCGTCAGCCAGGCGCATGCCGTCGATCACCATGACCGACTGCCCCGCATCGGCGCCGCGAATGCGCAGCGACGTGGTGGTGCCGTAACCACCGTTGCGCGAAAGGCTGATGCCGGGGGTGCGCAGCAGCACATCGGTCACCGCGATCGGCTGCGCGGCCACGATCTGCTGATCGTCCAGAACCGTGATCGTTTCCGCCACGCGATCGGCATCCACGGGCGTGCGCAGCGCGGTAACGACGATACCGTCGGCGGTGCCCTCGGCAGCGGCATCGGCAGCTTCCGCAGCATGGCCGGTGGCGGGGACAAGCGCCAGTGCAAGCGGGCTGGCGGCGGCGAGAATGCGGTACTTCATCGTATTTCCTTCGAAACAGTCGTCGAAGCCCCGGCGGTTCGGCATCTGGACGAAGGACAGGCGCAAAGCGCTCCGGCAAAGGGGCCGGACGACGGGCGGCGTCCTCCACCCAGGCCGGTGGCCGGCGGAGCGGTGGCTGTCGTCGCGCGAGGAAACACCCCCGTTCACCCGGCACACCCTGTCCGGACGAAGAACGACCGCGACGGGCAGGTCTCCTGGCTTGCGGGTCGGTGCCGGTTCAGCCGCCTTCTCGGGAATTGCGCCGTTTTCACTGGCCTGGCTCCCAATGGCGAAATGGCCGAACGGCTCGCCGCTTACAGTTGCAGGGGCAGCCCGGGTCTTGCACCCGTGTTCCCTTTTGATCCCCTTGCGGGGAACCTGTCGCGGCGCGGCAACTATCGTGCGGCAAGCCGGCTGGCAAGTGTGCGAAGCTTGCGCCCCTGCGCAAAGTGCCATAGGCGGGACGGCGCAAGGGGTGCCCGAAAGGGCTTAATCGGGAAGCCCGGGCCCGCGGGAAACCCTCGCGGCAGGCCGGCACTGCTCCCGCAACTGTAGCCGGGGATGCGCCCCGCCAGATGCCATTGGGGCCGCGAGCGTTCATGCTTCCAGGCTTTCGAGAAGGCGGCGGACAGGCGCGACGATCCGGCAAGTCAGGAAACCGGCCCTTCGCCGTCGATCCTTCGCGCGGGCGGGATGCACCGGGCGGACGAGGCGGGGTTCCATCGCGGGATCCGCCTTGGCGAGACGACAAGCCGCATGTCGTTTCGAAGGGAGCCCGTACGCAATGACACCGATCCGCTGATCCTCGCCGGGGCGATATCGCCCCCGACACCTGTCGCGCACGCGCCTTCCCTTCCAGCTCGCCGGGAGACAACCGTCATGAACACTGCCGCCAAACCTGCTTTCGCCCGCCCCGCTTCAGATAGCCCCGCCTCCAACCGGCTGCCCCTTTGCATATTCGCCGCGCTGGCCGTGCTGATGCTGGCAACGCGCAGCCATTCGCTCAGCCACCTGGTCCACTTGCCCGATACCGACCTTGCCAGCTTCTTCGTGCTGGGCTTCTTCGTGCGCCGCATGGTCGCCTTCGCCGCGCTGTTCATGCTCGGTTTCGCGATTGACGTGGTGGTGATCCAGGTGCTGGGCGGTTCGGGCTTCTGCTTCACGCCGGCCTACTGGATGCTGCTGCCCGCACACGGTTTGCTCTGGCTGGCCGGCCGTTTCGCCGCCGCCCGCTGGGGCGATCGCCTCTCCGCCCTCCCCGCGATCGTCGCGCTGCTGATAGCGGCAAGTTTCGCAGCGAATCTGCTGACGAGCGGGGGATTCTATTTGCTCGGCGGCCGCTATCCCGATCCGACGCTGGCCGGCTTCCTGCCACGCATCGCCCGCTATTTCCCCGGCGTCCTGCTGGCCACGCTGCTGTGGTCCGGCGTTGCCGCGGCACTCTGGGCACTCGTGGTAACCGCGCGTCCCCACCTGCGCATTCGGCCCCATCGATGACTGCCTGTCCCGCGCTGTTGATCGCCGCGCCCGCGTCGGGCCAGGGCAAGACGCTGGTCACCGCCGCCCTCGCCCGGCGCCATGCCCGCGAAGGGCGGCGCGTGCGCCTGTTCAAGTGCGGGCCGGACTTTCTGGACCCCATGGTGCTGGAAGCCGCCAGCGGCGCCCCGGTGCATCAGTTGGACCTCTTCATGGTGGGCGAAGCGCAATGCCGCGCCCTGCTGCACGAGGCGGCGCAAGAGGCCGACCTGATCCTGATCGAAGGGGTGATGGGCCTGTTCGACGGCGATCCTTCCGCAGCGGACCTTGCCCGCCGGTTCGGCCTGCCGGTGCTGGCGGTGGTCGACGGATCCTCGATGGCGCAGACTTTCGGTGCGCTGGTCCACGGACTGGCCAGCTATCGTCCCGATGTGACGCTGGCGGCCGTGCTGGCCAACCGCGTGGGCAGCGCCCGCCATGCCGAACTGCTGGAAGGCAGCGTACCGCCCGGCATACGCTGGCTGGGCGCAATGGCGCGGGATGGCGGGATTACACTGCCGGAGCGGCATCTGGGGCTCGTGCAGGCCGGCGAAGTGGGCGACCTTGCCCAGCGTCTCGATCGGGCCGCCGACCTCCTGCCCGAAAGCGCGCTATGGCTGCCGGCTGCCGTGGATTTCCCGCCTTGCGCCGTCGAAACCCCCTCAGCCGCGCTGGCGGGCCGTACCATCGCCGTCGCCCGCGATGCGGCCTTCTCCTTCATCTACCCCGCCAATCTGGCCGTTCTGGCAAGCGCCGGCGCGCGGATCGCATTCTTCTCTCCGCTGGACGATTCCGAACTGCCGGAATGCGACGCGCTCTGGCTGCCCGGTGGCTATCCGGAACTGCATAGGCATCGCCTGGCCGCGAACGCATCGATGCTGGCCGCGATCCGCGCGCACCATGCCGCCGGCCGGCCGATGCTGGCGGAGTGCGGGGGAATGCTCTACGCCTGCGAGACGCTGGACGACGGCAAGGATGGCCAAGGCCGTGCGCCATTGCTGGGCCTGCTGCCCGCCCGGGCGACGATGCAGCCCCGCCTTGCCGCGCTGGGAATGCAGCAGGCGGAGATCGACGGACAGCGGGTGCGGGGGCACACCTTCCACTACTCCACGCTCGATACCGCGCTGGAGCCGATCGCCCGCGCCAGCACGCCCGATGGCCGCCCCGGAGAGCGGGTGTTCCGCCACGGCGCCCTGACGGCCAGCTACATGCACCTCTACTTCGCGTCCGCGCCCCGGCTCGTCGCGGCGCTATTCGGCGCTACTGCACTGGAAGCACCCGTAAAGTCCGGTTGACTCCGCCGCGTGCAAAGGCACTAAGCTGGCGCATGTCCGCCGATCCGCAGACCATTGCCGCCGCCCGTCAGGCCTTGTCCTCGGGCGATCTCGACCGGGCCGAAACGCTTGCCCAATCGGCGCGCACGGTGCCCGCGCTCGCACTGGACGCGGTGGAGGTTCTGGCGCTTTCCGCCAAGGCCCGCGGAACCGGCGATCGTTTCGAAGCGCTGCTGCGCGAAGCCATCGCCCTGGCGCCCGATCGGCCCTGGCCGCGCGACGATCTGGCCGAATGGCTGCACGATACCGGCCGGCTGCACGAGGCCGAGGCCGTGCTGCGCGAAACGCTGATCGCCCAGCCAAACAATGCCAGCGCCCACATGCGGCTGGGCAATCTGCTGAGCGAGCGTGAGGAGCTGGTCGAAGGGGCCGAGCACTTGGAAGCCGCGATCCGCGTGGCCGGGCGGCATCCGCAGCTGCTGACCAACCTGGGCCGCAATCTGCAACGTCAGGGCCGACTGGACGAGGCGGCACCGCTGCTGGCCGATGCCGCGCGGGCGATGCCGGAGGCTCTGCCGCCGCTGGCTTGGCTGGCCGAACTGGAGGAACAGGCCGGGCGGTTCGATCGCGCTTCCGCCCTGCTCGACCGGGCCGAGGTGCTGGCGCTGCGGCAGGGCACCGACGTCACGCTCCAGCGCGTAACCTTGCTTTCGCGCACCGATGGCTGGGAAAAGGGCCTCTCCATGCTGGAGGCCGAAGCCGAACCTTCGGGCGCGGCGCGGCTGCTGCGCGGCCGCCTGCGCGACCGGGCGGGCCGCAAGGCCGAAGCGTGGGACGATTTCGTCGCCGGCAAGGCCGCGCTCGCCGCCGCCGCCAGCCGCACTTATCCCGCCCGCGCCGTGGGCGAACTGATCCAGCAGTGGCAGGATTTCTTCACCGGCGACCGCTTCGCCGAATTCACCCCGGCGCCGCGCCGCAAAGGCGTGCCGCAGCCGGTCTTCGTGCTGGGCTTCCCGCGTTCGGGCACCACGCTAACCGAGCAGGTGCTGGCCAGCCATTCGCTGGTGCGCGCGGGCGGCGAACTCCCGTTCGGCCGCGAACTGGCGGAAAAGGCCGCCGGGTTGACCGCAGGCGCCTTCCCCCGCCATCCCGATGCGGTGACCGAGGAGCAGCGCGAGACGCTGGGAACGCAGCTGCGCGATCACTACCTCGCCCGCGCCGAACGCTATGGCCTGCTGCGCGAAGGGGCGATGTTCTTCACCGACAAGATGCCGCTGAACGAGCTTTACCTGCCGCTGCTGCAACTGGCCTTCCCGCAATCGCCGGTGGTGGTGGTATCCCGCGATCCGCGCGACGTGATGATTTCCGCCATGAGCCACGATTTCACGCACGGCTTCGCCTGCGGCTACCGGATCGAGGATCTGGCCCTGCACTATGCGCGCATGGAGAAGCTGACCGGCCACTGGATCGAGACGCTGCCGGTTCCCGCGCACGAGCTGGGCTACGAGCATTTCGTGGCCGATCAGGAGCAGGAAACCACCGACCTGATGGCCTGGCTGGGCCTTGATGCGGAGGCGGCGCAACTGAGCTTCCACACACTGGGTCGCCACGCACCGACGCCCAGCTACGCACAAGTGCAGGAGCCGCTCAACCGCCGCTCGATCGGCCGCTGGAAAGGCTATGCCCGCGAACTGGCACCGGTGCTTCCGGTGCTGTCCGAAGCGGTGGAGCGCGGCGGCTACGCCGCCTCGGACAGTCCCGAGGCCAGCGAAGGCGCCAACGACCCGACGATCAACTGAACGCCGCCCGGCCCACGCACCACCATGCGCGCGCCAAGGCGCTTGAGCGCAGCCTCGTCGATCACGGCGGGATCGGCCAGATCGATCCAGACACGGCTTGAGGCCGAACCTGCGGATGTGACATTGCCCTTGCCGCCCAGCGCGGTCAGCCACGGCGCCGCATCCACGGCAGGGGCCGCTTCGGCCTTTGCCGCCGTTGCTGCGGCGGCGCGCAGCGGCCCGGCCGCCTCACGCATCTCGCTCGCCACATCGTCCGCGATCGGGCCGACGACGACTTGCAGCGCGCCCGGCGCCGGGCGGATCAGGCCACGCGCGCCAAGGGCCTTGAGGCGCGGCTCGTCCACCGCTTCGGAATCGTGGAGGCGCAGGCGCAGGCGGGTGGTGCAGGCGCCGATCTCGGCCAGGTTGCCCGCGCCGCCCAGTGCGGCCACGAAGGCCGCACCCCGGCCGCCTTCGGCAGGGGCGAAGGAACCCAGTTCCTCGCCCACCGGCTCATCCTCTCGGCCCGGCGTCTTGATGTCGAAACGGGCGATCGCCCAGCGGAACGACGCGTAATAGAGCAGCGAATAGCCCGCGCCGATCGGCAGCAGCAGCAGCGGATTGGTGGCCTTGGAGAAGTTCAGCACATAGTCCAGCAGACCTGCCGAGAAGCCGAAGCCCAGCTTGACGTGCAGCAGGTCCATCAGCGCCATGGCCACGCCGGTCATCACCGTGTGCATCGCGTAGAGCAGCGGCGCCAGGAACATGAAGGTGAACTCGATAGGCTCGGTCACGCCCGTCAGGAACGCGGTCAACGCCATCGACAGGAACATGCCGCCCACGGCCTTGCGCCGTTCAGGCTTGGCGGCGTGGTACATGGCAAGGCAGGCCGCGGGCAGGCCGAACATCATCACCGGGAAGAAGCCCGACATGAAGCTGCCGGCAGTGGGATCGCCCGCGAAGAAGCGGTTGAGATCGCCGGTGGTGCCGTGGAAATCGCCGATGATGAACCAGGCCACGTTGTTGATCACGTGGTGCAGGCCGGTGACGATCAGCAGGCGATTGAGCACGCCATAGGCGAACAGGCCCAGCACGCCGGCGTGAACCACGCCGTTGCTGACCAGATCCATGCCCCCGGTGATCGGTGCGAAACCATATCCCACCAGCGCCGCCAGCAGCAGCCCGGCAAGGCCGGAGAGGATCGGCACGAAACGGCGCCCACCGAAGAAGGCGAGATATTCAGGCAGGCGGATCGTGGCGTAGCGATTGTAGAACGCGCCCGCGATCAGGCCGGAGAGAATGCCGATCGGTACCGAGAGCTTGGCGATGGCCTTGGCCCGCCACGCATCCGCCGCCAATGCAGCCACGCTGTCTACTATGCCAGCCGTCGTCTCGGGCGGCACCACCAGCAGCGTCTGCGCGCCCTTGCTGGCGACCAGGAAGCAGACAAGGCCAGCCAGCCCCGCCGCACCGTTGGAATCGCGCGCGATGCCGACGGCAATGCCCAGCGCGAACAGCAGGCCCAGATTGTCGAAGATCGCCGCGCCCGCTGCTGCCACGAACGGCAGCGCCAGCAGGTCCGGCTGCCCAAGGCGCAGCAGCAGGCCAGCGATCGGCAGCACCGCGATCGGCAGCATCAGCGCACGGCCCAGCGGCTGGAGCGATTGCAGCGAGAGCTTCATGCCACTTCCTCCACAAGTTCACGGACCATGGCGCGCACGGCGGCCGCGTCGGGCAATTCCAGCGCCCGTTCGGCCAGCGCGCGGCAACGGGCGAGATCGAGCGTCCGCACCAGCGCCTTGGTTTCCGCAATCGCGGTGGCGGAAACCGAAAGCTCGCTGACGCCAAGCCCCACCAGCAACGGCACGGCATCGGGATCGGCGCCAAGGCCGCCACACAGGCCGGTCCAGCGGCCATGGCGCGCGGCGCCGGTCACGGTGGCTTCGATCAGGTGCAGGATCGCCGGGTGCAGTGCATCCAGCCCCGCGGCGACATGCGGGTTGGTCCGGTCGCGCGCCAGCGTGTACTGGGCAAGATCGTTGCTGCCGATCGAGAAGAAGTCAGCCTCCGCAGCCAGCGCCCCGGCGTGCAGCGCGGCAGCCGGCGTTTCGATCATGATGCCGAGTTCGGGGCACGGACGCCCCTCTTCCGCCGCGATCCGCTGCAGCACCGCCCGCGTGGCGCGCAGTTCGGCGATCTCGCTAACCATCGGCAGCATGATCTGCACCGGGCCCTTCGCATCCATGGTGACCAGCGCGCGCAACTGCGCATCGAGCAAGCCGGGCGTCGCCAGTTGCAGGCGAATGCCGCGCAGGCCCAGCGCCGGGTTTTCCTCGCCGGTTATCGGCAGGTACGGCGCGGGCTTGTCGGCACCGATATCGAGTGTGCGGACGACCAGCGGGCGGCCGGCGAGCGCGGCCGAGATTTCCGAATAGGTCTGGCGCTGTTCGGCCAACGAAGGGGCTTCGGCGCGGTCCAGGAACAGGAATTCGGTTCGCAGCAGCCCGCAGCCTTCGGCCCCGGCAGCAACGGCCGTGCGGGCATCGGCAGCGGAAGCGAGGTTGGCGAAAACCTCGATCCGGGCGCCGTCGCGGGTGATCGCGGGCTCATGCGCATGCGCCACGGCAGCGGCACGGCGGCCGCGCGCACTTTCGATCCGGGCTTGCGCCGCCGCGAGGACACCCTCCTCCGGCGCGTGGGTGAGTGTGCCCTTTTCGAGCAGCAGCACAGCGCCTTGCGGAATCGTCTTCAGCCGCTCGCCCGCTGCCACCAGCATCGGCACGCCCATGCCGGCCGCAATGATCGCCACGTGCGAGGTCGCGCCACCGTGAACGGTGATGACGCCGCCCAGCCCGGCATTCGTCAGAGCCATCAGTTGCGAGGGATAGAGGTCGTCCGCCAACAGGATCGCGCCCGGCGGCGGCAGCGGGGGCGTTTCGTCGATCCCCGCGCTCGCCAGCGCAACGCGGCGCGCGAGGTCGGCCAGATCATCCACCCGTTCACGCAGGCGCGGATCGGGTGACAGGCGAAGTTGTGCGATATAGCCCTCGACCGCGGCGATCCACGCCTTGCCCGCCGGAAGTCCGCCGGACATGCGCGCGCGCGCCGCATCGCGCAATTCGGGATCGTCGAGCAGGACCAGATGCGCAGCAGCGATCTGCGCCGCCTGCCCTTCACCGTCGGCGGCGGTTTCCAGACTGGTGCGGACCTGGATAATCGCGCGATCGAGCGCGGCGCTTTCAGCCTCGGCCGGGCCAGCCGTTTCGGGAAGCGCCGAAAGCGGGTCGGCCAGCCAGACCGCCGATCCGATAGCGGCACCGGCAACGGCGGTGACCGCCGCCAAAGCGTCGCCCTCGGCCAGCGCCGGCAGCGTGGGCTCCTCGGTTTCCACATCAGGCTCGCGGGCCGCGACCGGGCGATGTTCGCCCATGCCGCTTTCGATCAGGTCCGCAAGGGCATCGATGGCGGCCGTGTCACTTCCGCGCAGGGTCAATGTCTCGCCGTGGCTCAAACCAAGCGCCAGCATGGCAACCGCGCTGCGCGCAGAAGCCACGCGGCCATCGGCTGCGACCATTTCAAGCGTGCACGCGAACTGCCCCGCCAGCTTGGCGAGCCGCGCGGCCGGCCTTGCGTGGAGGCCATAGGCCAGCGGCAGCAGGAGCGAACGGCTGGCAAGCGGTGCCGCGTCAACCGCGCGCGGTGCCGAAGCCACCCCGCAGGGTTCGATCGTCAGCAGCGCTTCGCCGGCCTGGATCTCGCGGTCCGCCTTGCCCTCCGTAAGCGTAAAGGCATCGCCGTTGGTGACGATCACTGGCGTCACCAGACTGCGCGCGGCGCGGGCAAGCCGGTCGAGATCGAATTCTACCAGCAAATCGCCTGCCGCAACCCGCTCGCCATCCGCGACATTCGGCGTGAAACCGGCACCGCCAAGGCCGACGGTATCGAGGCCGATATGCATCAACAGCACCGGCCCGGCGTCGAGTTCCAGCGTCACCGCATGGCCCGCCGGATGGACCGAAACCACCCGCCCCGCGCCCGGCGCGACAAGGCGCCCCTCCACGGGATCGACCGCGATGCCCTGCCCCATCATGCCTTCCGCGAAGACGGGATCGGGCACTTCGGATAGCGGCGTGGCCCAACCCGTCAGCGGGCTGGCGATGGTAAGCGTCATTGCACGGGGTCCAGCGTCAGGCGGTCAAGCATCCAGAGCGGATCGGGACCGGGCTGCGCAAAGCTGAAGTAGAGGTCATGCGGGCCAGCCTGCCCGGCCGGCGTGGCTGACAGTGTGGCAGGCAGAGTGAAGGTGAGCGTGCTGACGCCGGGATTGTCCGCCGCCTTGCCCAACGGCACGCGTGCGACGATCGGGCCATTGGCGGCATCGGCCCGGACCAGCAGCTCGCCAGCCTTGGTCTCCGGCTTGTCGAACACCACTTTCGCGAGGTCCGGCCCGATCTGGTAGTTGAACGGCACTTGCCCGACGCGCGCGGTCACACTCTTGATCCCGGCGAGCGGCGCGGCGCGCCAGATCCAGCAGGGATGGAAGATGTCGCCCCAGAACACGTGGCGCTTGCCATCCGTCTCCGCGTCATCCTCCGGCCGCAGGGGCACGGCGCGCGAACAGAGTTCCAGTTCGGAAGCACTGCGCGTGCGCGTCATGGCGGTGGAGAGCGTCCAGCCCTTTTCCTCTCCGAAAGGTTCCGCCCCCAGGAAAGCCCGAGTGCGCAGCGTGGTGCCTGTCGCCAGCGTCAACGGCGCGCCATAAGCAGGCGAAGTGGCCAGCGGCGCACTGCCGTCGGTGGTGTAGTGCAGCGTGCCGGCCTTCACCGGCGATTCCAGCGCAACCGCAACCTTGTCACCCGCGCCGTTGAACGTGCCCAGCGCCTGCAACGGCGTGCGATCGTAGCCGATGCCCAACGCCTTTTCGCGGGCCAGTTCGGCCGGCAGGCGCGTGGCGAATTCGTCCCACTGGCGCTTCTCGCCCGGAGTCCAGGCGATCTCCGCCAGCATCGCGGCGCGCGGCCACATCTGCCGATCCATGATTGCGGTGGTGCGCATGTGCTCGGTCCAGAGGTTCGCCTGAACGCCCAGGATATGCGCACGCTCCGCATCGGTCAGCCCATGGGGCACGACCGGGGTTTCGTAGAACTTCTTCCAGTCGATCACCTCGCCCCGGCTCGAAGGCTCGTCGGCGGACATCGACTGCATGTGATCGATGTAGAATTCGGGCGATGGCGAAAGCACGGCGTCATGCCCGGCCTTCGCCGCGACGATCCCGCCGTCGATGCCGTGCCAGGACATCACCGTGGCGGACGGCGGCACGTGGCCTTCCAGAATCTCGTCCCAGCCGACGATCTTGCGCCCCTTGGTGGCAAGATAATCGCCGATGCGCGCGATGAACCAGCCTTGCAGTTCGGCCTCGTTCTTCAGGCCCAGCGCCTTGATGCGAGCCTGTGCGCGCGGATCGGCGATCCATTGGACTTTCACCGCCTCGTCCCCGCCGACGTGGATATAGGTGGAGGGGAACAGCTCGATCACTTCGTCCAGCACGTTCTGCAGGAAGGTGAAGGTGGAATCGTCGGTGTTGAACAGGTTCTCGTAAACGCCCCAGTCCGCGCCCGGCGCCTTTACCGGATCGGCAGCGGCGGCGAGTGCCGGATAGGCGGCGATGGCAGCGGTGGCGTGGCCCGGCATCTCGATCTCGGGCACGATGGTGATGTGGCGCGCGGCGGCATAGGCCACGATCTCGCGGATCTGGTCCTTGGTGTAGAACCCGCCATAGCGCACGGGATTGCCCTGCGCATCGGTACCCGCGGCACCGGCCGGCCGGCGCCATGCGCCGATCTCGATCAGGCGCGGGTACTTGTCGATGGGGATGCGCCAGCCCTGATCGTCGACCAGGTGCCAATGCAGCACGTTCAGCTTTTCGGCCGCCATGCGGTCGATCACTGCCTTCACGTATTCGGGCGGCTGAAAGTGGCGCGCGGAATCGAGCAGGAGGCCGCGCCAGGCAAAGGCGGGCGCATCGTCGATCACCGTCGCCGCGATCGTGCCGTTCTTCGATGCGGCGATCAGCTGCCAGAGCGTCTCCGCCCCATAGAACAACCCGGCATCGGTAGCGGCTTCGACGGCGACCCCCTTGGGCGTCACCGTCAGCCGATAGGCTTCCTCACCCGCGATCGCGCCATTGCGGCGAAAGCGGATATCGCCCTCGGGTGAGGAAAGGAGCTGCGGCGAACCGGTCTGGCGGAGGAGAAGGGCCAGACGGTTCGCCGCCGCCCGTTCGCCACCGTCTGTCGCGGCGACGCGAGCATGCCGGAAATCGAACCGCCCCTGCTGCGGCGAAATCTTCGCCGGAAGCGGGAGCAAGGGCGGAGAGGCCGCCGCGGCCGCTCCGGAAAAGAGACCGGAAATGACAGCGGCGGTAAGGAGGATTGAACGCATTATTTCAGTCTATCCTCTAAGTAGCTGATCCGAAACTTTCGTTTCGGATCGCTCGGCACCGGTCCTCTCCCCCACCCGACCTCCTACGAAGTGTACCCTGTTGGAAGGTCGGGTGGGGGAGAGGGCCGGTGCCGAACCTGGAATTCGCTCTTTCGCGAATTTCAGGTCAGACCATTCACGACCCGTAAGCGACTGGATCAGAAGTGGATCTTGCCACCGATCCAGAACGTGCGGCCGTTGTTATAGTAGGCGCGCGGGGTCGAGGGATCGCCGACGAAGTAGTAGAGCTTGTGGTTGAGCATGTTCTGCGCGTCCACGGTGATCGCGGCATAATCCGTCACGTTGACGGTCACCGAACCGTCGAGCGAGCCGAAATTGTCCTGCCACATCGGCGTGGCGCGATCGATGCCCGAACGGAACTTCGAACGGAAGGTATAAGCAAGGCGTGCCGAAACCAGCTTGTTCTCGAAATACCCGGTCAGGTTGTAGGTGTGCTTCGAGTTGCCGTCGATCACTTCGCCATCGTCGCTCTTGGCATTGGCGTAAGTGTAGTTGGCCTGGACGCCGAAGCCGCCCCAGATCGGCTGCTGCCAGTTGAATTCGAAGCCCTTGTTCTTGCCGCCCTGGCCATTGATCGGCTGGGCGATCAGGAAGTCCGCACCGTTCGGATGCTGCTGGGTGACCAGGTGAACGGTCGAAGTCTCGCTGGTGACGTAGGAGTCGATGTCCAGATAGAACAGCGTGACCGACAGCAGCGCCTGCGGGGCATAGTACCATTCGGCCGCAAGGTTGAAGTTCCAGGCGCGGGTCGGCTTCAGGTAGGGGTTGCCGCCCGCCGTGCCGGTAAGCGCAAGGTCGCTGACGGTGAAGGCACCGGCCAGCTGGGCATAGCCCGGACGGGTCATCGTCTTGGCCGCGCCGGCGCGCAGCAGCAGGTCGTCACGCAGGTTGTAGGTCAGGTTGGCGCTGGGCAGGAAGTCCCAGTAGCTGCGATCGACCTGCACCTTGCCGCAAGTGGCGCAGAAGGCGGTGATGGTGTCCGCCACCGGCGCATTCGGCGAATACTGCGTGGTGGTCAGGTCGGTGCGAACCGCGCGCAGGCCGATGTTGCCGCGCCAGTTGCTGTCGTCACCCAGCTTGGCCATGGCGTAGAAGCCCTGGGTCTTCTCCTTCACCGAGAAGCTGGCCTGCGGATAGAAGTCGAACACGCGGCCACCGTTGGTACCGTCCAACTGGTCGAGCACCAGCCCCTGATCGGCCAGGGTGTAGCCGGGCAGGTCGATCAGCCCGTCAAGATAGTCGCTCGGCGTCGAACCACCGGCATAGACGGTGCCCAGGCCCACCAGCTTGGTGCCCGAATAGACACCGTTGCCGGCCCAGGAATAGGCATAGTCGTTGACTGCGCGCTTGTGGTTGGTGAGGCGCGCGCCGACCTTGATCGACTTGATGAAGCTGCTGTCGATGTCGTACTCGGCATCGATATTGCCGTAGAATTCCTTGTCCGGCGAATTGATCTTGGCGCCCCACGACCAGCTGTAATAGTTGTTGAGATAGGCATCCGAAGTCGGGTCGGTGGGCAGGCCCGGATAGCTGAGCACCGCGCCCTTGCCGGCGAAGTTGTAGCCCATCCCGGTATCCCAGTAGGTTTCCCAGGCGAAGCTGTCCTTGGTAACGCCCTTGCCTTCGGTGTAGCCCACCTGGCCGGTCACGTTCAGGCGATCGGTCGGCTGCCACTTGGCTTCAAGGTTGGCCACCCAGGTCGACGAGTAGGACTTGCGGAAGATGTCGTCCTGCACGCGGCCCTGCACGGCCGAACCGTCGGCCGTGGTGGCGTTCCACGCGGCCTGCGTCAGGTAACCGTCCTTCACCGTGGCGCTGGCCAGTGCGTAACCGGGGGTGCCGGGCGTCGAGTTGTTGGTCAGCAGGCGGCTGACCCAGGCCATCGAGTTCACGTTGATGTTGTCCGCGTCCATCCGGGTGTAGATGGCGTTCGCGTTGATCTCCAGCGTGTCGGTCGGCTTGAACTGAACGGCGATCGTGCCGCCCTTGCGCACGCGCTTCTGGCGGAAGTAGGACTGGCCGATCAGCGTCGGCGCGGCCACGGTTTCACCCGTGCCGTTGAAATCGGTATAGTTGCCGTAGCCCAGGAACTCCTCGCCATCGCGGCGGAAGTTGCGTTCCTGATAGAAGCCGGAAACGAGCACGCCGAAGGTCTCGTCATCGTTCTTCCAGCTGTAAAGCCCGGAAACCTGCGGCTTCCACTTGCCGGCCAGGTCGTTGTAGTTCATCTGCGCGGTCAGGCTGAAGCTGTTGGCCTTCAGGTCGAACGGGCGGCGGCTCTTCAGATTGATGGTGCCGCCGATGCCGCCTTCGACAATGTCCGCTTCGGACGACTTGTACACTTCCAGCTGGCCGACGATTTCCGAAGGCAGCAGACTGAAGTCGAAGCTGCGGCCGCCAGAGGTCTGGTCCAGCACGAACCAGTCGCCGGTGGCGACCGAGTGACCGTCGAGCAGGGTGAGGTTGAGCGTGGGGTCGGTACCGCGGATCGAGACGGACTGGTTTTCACCGAAGCCGCCGGCAGCGGCCGAGCCGGTGACGACGTTCACGCCGGTCAGTCGGCCCAGCGAGTCGGCGACGTTCTTGTCCGGAAACTTGCCGATGTCCTGCGCGGTGATCACTTCCGAAACGATGTCGCTGGAACGCTTGGCATCGAGCGACGCTTCGAGCGAGGCGCGGATGCCGGTAATGACGATTTCGTCGCCCTTCTTGGCATCGTCTGCCGCGGTAGAGCTGTCCTGTGCGAAGACTGGCGTTGCAATGGCCAGCGCGAGAAGGCTGACGGTACCCCCGAAGATTGAACCCTTGGTCATCTTGCTACCCCTTCATGTTGACCGCATTGGACCATACCAAATGGAAACCAATGCACGTCCTCCTGTACCCCGAGGGCGTTCGAGCGCCCTTCGAAACATTTCTGTCATGGATTTAACGCGCATTGGTAGCACAATTGCAATACCAAAATTTGCCTTTGCATAAATTTCATGATTTTTGGTATTGAAATGGCATTGATCATTGCCCTAGGAGATAGGGCATTGGATGGAGACCACACCCATGTTCGTTGATCGCGTCGGCCAGCTTCCAGAAGGGGATACTGCCCCGCTGTACCGGCAATTCCAGCGCCTTCTGCGCGACGCGATCGAGCGCCAGGTTCTCGCGCCCGATGAGGCCCTGCCGCCTGAGCGCGACCTGGCTTCCGCCTACAACCTGTCGCGCGTCACCGTGCGCAAGGCACTGGACGGGCTGGTGGAAGCGCGCATGTTGACCCGCCGCCAGGGCGCCGGCACGTTCGTGGCCGCCCGCGTGGAAAAGAATTTCGCGGCGATCTCCTCCTTCACCGAAGACATGATTTCGCGCGGCCGCGCCCCGCACAGCGAATGGCTGTCGCGTGCGGAATCCGTGGTTTCGCCCGAGGAGGCGATGGCACTGGGGTTGAGCCCGGGCAGCTCTGTCTACCGGTTCACCCGCATCCGTTATGCGGACGGCATTTCGATGGCACTGGAATCGGCGACCGTACCGGCCTCCTCGCTGCCTTCGCCCGAAACGGTCGAGGATTCGCTTTACGATGCCCTGGGTGAGGATCGGCCGGTACGCGTGCTGCAGCGGTTCCGCGCGGTGCTGTTCACCGACGAGCAGGCAGCGCTGCTGAAAATTCCGAAGAACTCACCCGGGCTTGCCATCGAACGCCGCGGCTACAATGCCGATGGCCGCACGGTGGAATTCACCAAGTCCTGGTATCGCGGTGACGCTTACGACTTCGTCGCCGAACTCAACGTACCTCCCGCCTGATTGCAGGACCATGATTCGAAATCCTGAAACCACTTTGATGTTCGCCGAAGCGGCAGAGGCTGCCGAGGCCGTTGCCCGCCAACGCGCGCGCAATGCCCCCGCCCTTGCCGTGCTGGCCGAAAGCCTGCGCGCCGCCCCGCCCCGCGCGGTGGCGACGCTGGCGCGCGGCAGTTCGGACAATGCCGCCACGCTGGCCCGCTATCTGGTGGAAACGCAGTTGCGGCTGCTGACTACCTCGGTCGCGCCATCGGTCAGTTCAGTCTACGATTCGCCGCCCGATTATGCCGAAACGCTGATGATCGCGATCTCGCAGTCCGGCCGCAGTCCCGACCTGATTGCCGCTGCCGAACATGCCCGCGCAGGCGGTGCCCGGCTTGTCTCGCTGGTCAACGACGAAGCCTCGCCACTCGCCACCGATGCCGAAGTCCTGCTGCCGCTCTGCGCCGGGCCGGAACGTTCGGTGGCGGCCACCAAGTCCTACATCACCAGCGTCGCCGGTATTCTGGACCTGATTGCCGCGTGGAGCGATGATGCCGAACTCGCCGCCGCGCTGGACGGCCTGCCCGCGCTGCTGGCGCAGGCATGGTCGCTCGACTGGGGCGCCGCGCTCGAACCGCTGCGCGAGGCTCGCAGCCTGTTCGTCGTCGCGCGTGGCCCAGCCTTTGGCGTCGCGCAGGAGATGGCGCTCAAGATCAAGGAAACCTGCGGCTTCCACGCCGAAGCTTTCAGCGCCGCCGAAGTGCGCCACGGCCCGATGGCCATCGTCGAGAACGGCTTCCCGGTGATCCTGCTGGGCCAGGACGACGAATCGAACGACAGCGTCGCCGCCCTCGCCCCGATGTTCGCCGAGCGTGGCGCTACCGTGATCGGCGCAGGGATCGGCGAAGTGCCGGGAATCACCCTGCCCACGCTGTCCGCGCACCCCATGCTCCAGCCGGTGCTGGCGGTACAGAGCTTCTACCGCCTAGCCAACGCCCTTTCGGTCGCGCGCGGTCGCGATCCCGACAGCCCGCCGCACCTTGCGAAAGTGACCCGCACCGTATGACCCGTCAGGCGCTCGTCAACGCCCGCATCGCCCTTCCCGTGGGGCTGCGCGACGGCCTGTGCGTCCTCATCGAGGATGGGCGCATCGCCGGCGTAAGCTCCGGCATCCCGGCCAATGCCGAGATCGTCGACCTTGCCGGCGGCACGCTGGTGCCCGGCTTCATCGACACCCAGGTCAACGGCGGCGGTGGCCGGCTGTTCAATGACGATCCCTCGGTGGAAACGATCCGCGTGATTGCGGAAACGCATCGCCGCTTCGGCACCACCGGCCTACTGCCCACGATCATCAGCGACGACCTGAGCGTGGTGGAAGCCGCGATCCGCGCCACGGACGAGGCGATCGAGGCTGGCGTTCCCGGCGTGCTGGGCCTCCATATCGAAGGCCCGTTTCTCGATCCCGCGCGGCGCGGCATCCATGACGGCGCCAAGCTGCGCCGGCTGGAAGACTCGTTCCTCGCGCTGCTCGCCTCGGCGAAGCATGGCCGCACACTCGTCACCCTCTCTCCCGAAAGCGCCACGCCCGACCAGATCGCATGGCTGACCCGGCAGGGCGTGATTGTCGCCGCCGGCCATTCGGACGCGCCTTATGATACGGTGCGCACGATGATCGAAGCCGGCATCACCGGCTTCACGCACTTGTTCAATGCGATGTCGCAACTGGTGAACCGCGCCCCCGGCATGGTCGGCGCAGCACTGGAAGACGATGCGACTTATGCGGGACTGATCGTCGATGGCCATCACCTGCACCCCGCCACCGTGCGCATCGCCGTGCGCGCCAAGGGGCCGCAGCGGCTGATGCTCGTCACCGATGCCATGCCCAGCGTCGGCACCGAAGACCCCGAATTCACCCTGCAGGGCCGCCGCATCCGCCGGGTGGGCGACAAATTGCTGGGCGAGGACGGCGTGATCGCCGGCTCCACGCTGACGATGGATGCCGCCGTACGGCAGATTCTGGCGCAGACCGGCATTCCACTTGGCGATGCGATTGCCATGGCATCGGCCACCCCTGCCCGCTTCCTGGGCCTGCAGGGAGAGACGGGCGCGATTGCCCCGGGCCTGCGCGCCGACCTGGTCTTGCTGGATGCAGACCTGTCTGTCCGTCGAAGCTGGATCGGCGGCGTATCCGACTAGCACAAATGACAGGCCGGAGATCAGGGTGATTTCCGGCCTGAATTTTATCGAACATTAACCTTCATCTACGGCAACACTCTGCGGCTGCCGCCCGAATAAGGTCGCGCCGTGCGGGCGCTATTACACTTTTTTGCTCCCCCCTCGGTTCCGTCTCTGCTACAGGGCCGCCGCAAGAAAATACCGTATACTTGCATAAGATAAACAAAGCCCCGGAGGGTCGAGTTGTTCAAGTCCGCGTCGTCGGTCGCGGCTGCCGCATTGCTGGCAGGCGCGACGTTCCCTGTTCACGCCCATGCGACCGAAGCCTCGGCAAGTGCCGCGCCGACGGCGGGTCCGACCGCTGCTGATACGCAGTTCAAGGCGATCACCGACAAGGAATGGGCCTGGCGCAAGGAACAGCAGGGCGACGATGAGGACGATGGCCCGGGCAAAATGCGCGCGCATCTGCCCGACGTGACACCCAAGGCGCAGGCCATGCGCCTCGCCACTTGGCAGGATGTCCGCAAGCAGGTTGCGGCGATTCCCGCCGACCAGCTTTCGCCCGCCGTCCGCGTGGACCAGCAAGTATATCTCAACCAGATCGACGTGCTGATCGCGCAGCAGAAGTTCCACGAGTGGGAAAAGCCGGTCAATTCGGACACCAGCTTCTGGAGCAACCTGGCCGGCATGGGCCGTCGTACTTTCTCCACCGAGGAGGAATACCGCCGCTACATCGCCGTAATGAACGAATTCCCGCGCTATTTCCGTGACCAGACCGCCAATATGCAGGCCGGGCTGGCGCGCGGGTTCACCGCACCGCAGGTTACGCTGAAGGGCCGTGACGAATCCATCGCCTCGGTCGCCAACAAGGCGGCGGAAGACACCGTCTACTTCGAGCCGTTCAAGGCTATGCCCGCCACGATCCCCGCCGCCACGCAGGCCGAACTGCGCGCCGCCGGCCTGAAGGCGATCAACGAGGCGGTGATCCCGGCACACAAGGATCTGCTGGCCTTCGTTCGCGGCACTTACATTCCCGGCGCGCGCAAGCAGCTTGCCGCAGAAGGCCTGCCCGATGGCAAGGCCTACTACCGATCGGTCATCAAGGAATATGCGACGACCGACATGACGCCGGAGCAGATCCACGAGATCGGCCTGTCGGAAATCGCCAAGATCCGCGCGGAAATGCAGGAGACGATGAAGGAGGCGAAGTTCGATGGCGACCTGCCCGCCTTCCTCCAGTTCCTGCGCACCGACCCGCAGTTCTACGTGAAGACGCCGCAGGAACTGCTGGACCGCGCCGCCTGGACCGCCAAGGAAGTAGACCGCAAGATCGGCCGTTTCATCGGCCACCTGCCGCGCCAGCGGTTCGGCATCATCCCGGTGCCTGACGACATCGCCCCGTTCTACACCGCCGGTCGCGGTGGGCCCGGCGTCTACCTCGTCAACACCTACGACCTGCCCAGCCGTCCGCTCTATTCACTGCCGGCGTTGACGCTGCACGAATCTGCCCCGGGCCACGCCTTTCAAATGCCGATCGCGGCCGAGAACAAGGACCAGCCGGACTTCCGCCGCGAAACCTATATCTCGGCCTTCGGCGAAGGCTGGGCGCTCTATACCGAACGCCTGGGCACCGACATGGGCATCTATCAGACGCCTTACGAAAAGTTCGGCATGCTCAGCTATCAGGCCTGGCGCGCGGCGCGCCTCGTCGTCGATACCGGCGTTCACCACTATGGCTGGACGCGCGAACAGGCGCAGCAGTACCTGCACGACAACACCGCCCTCTCGAACCACGAGATCGAGACCGAGGTGGACCGCTACATCGCATGGCCGGGACAGGCGCTGGCCTATTACCTGGGCGAAATGACGATCATGCAGGGCCGCCGCAAGGCCGAGGCCGCGCTTGGCCCCAAGTTCAATATCCGCGCCTTCCACGATACCGTGCTGGCCTTGGGATCGGTGCCGCTGCCGATCCTGTCCGCCCGGATCGACCAGTTCATCGCCGAAGGCGGCAAGGGTCCCTATCCCGACGAGGAGTCCTGACGATCACGAGACGGGCGGCATAGATCGCCCGCCGGATCTGACGAGCCCACGGGTCGCAAGGAGGGGGCGGCAACGACCGCCCCCTCCGATTATTTTTCGAATCTCGCAGGGATTACGGCAGGCACGGAATTGCCAATTCGCCGCCGTTCTCGTGGCACGCTACTTAACCCAATCATACTCCGTCGCCCCCGCGAAGGCGGGGGTCCCGCTTCCTTGCGCCATAGCACAAGCGTTGAAAGAAAAGCGGGATCCCCGCCTGCGCGGGGGCGACGAGAATGTGTTGGTGAGGCTGATTTAGGTCCGTCTCAACCGAACGGCTGATCGACCGACGGCTGCGGCTCGGTGAACCACTTGGCGCCATTCTCGGTCACGTAGAAGTGATCCTCAAGACGCACGCCGAAGCGATCGGGAATGACGATCATCGGCTCATTGGAGAAGCACATGCCCGGCGCCAGCGGAGTCTTGTCGCCACGCACCAGATAGGCCGGCTCGTGGATCGAAAGGCCGATGCCGTGGCCGGTACGGTGCGGCAGGCCAGGCAGCTTGTAATCCGGCCCCAAGCCGGCCTTTTCCAACACCGCGCGCGCGGCGTAATCGACCAGTTCGCAGGCCTTGCCGGGCTCGACCGCATCGAAGGCGGCCTGCTGCGCGGTGCGTTCCAGTTCCCAGATCGCACGCTGCTCATCATTCGCCTGACCGAAGACATAGGTACGCGTGATGTCCGAGTGATATCCGGCGACGCGGCAGCCGGTATCGATCAGCACTATCTCGCCTTCGTGCAGTTCGCGGTCGCCCGGCAACCCGTGCGGATAGGCACTGGCAAGCCCGAACTGGACGATCACGAAAGCATTCCCGCCCGGCGCACCGATCGCCCGGTGCGCCTCGTCGATGAAGCGGGCAACTTCGCTGGCACGAATGCCGGGCCGCAGGATGCTGGCCGCGCGGCGATGCACTTCCAAGGTCATCGACTTGGCCTGCTGCATCAGCGCCAATTCGGCCGCCGACTTGAACATGCGGCAACCATCGATCACCGGCGCGCCCGAAACCAGCGTGGCCGAAGGCGCATCCTTGGCGATGCGATCGACGAAGAGGTAGCTCATCGCCGGATCGATCGCGAGGCGCGACACGCCCTTTTCGCGAAGAGCTGCGGCAAGCAGGGCGGTCGGACTTTCATCCTCTTCCCACAGACGGAAATCCGCCTCGATCAGCAGCCCGGCCTCCAGAGTGCCCAGTTCGAAGCGCGGCGCGATCAGGATCGGCGCACCGTCCACCGGCAGCAGCATCGCCACCAGACGTTCGGATTCGCTCCAGGCAAGGCCGGCGAAATAGTTGAGGCTGGCCCCGGCAGTGACCAGCAGCGCCTCGGCGCCGATGTCGCGCGTCAGGCGGCGCGCCTTCTCGATCCGCGCCATGCGCTCATCCAGCGTGATCGCCGGCGCGGGGTCGGCCCAAGGGCGGATTTCCGCCAGCTGTTCGGCCGCATTCGACCCGCCGATGCCCTTAACCACGGTATACTCCTGTCTTGATTGAGCCCCGGCGCTAGCACTTCCGCACGCGCCCAGAAAGCCATTGTCGATCGGAATCTTATATCGTATACGAATGATCTCGTCAATTTTCAGGAACACCGTACGATGCCTTCGACCAAGACGCTCTGGACCGGGGTCTACCCCGCAGCAACGACGCAGTTTGCCCCGGACTACTCGGTCGATTCCGATGCCACGCAGGCCGTGCAGACCGCGCTGGTCGACGATGGCGTCGATGGCCTGATCCTGCTGGGCACCTGCGGTGAGAACAACTCGCTGGAAGGCGATGAAAAGCGCAAGATTCTGGCCGGCGCGGTCGAAGCCGTCGGCGCGCGCGTGCCGCTGGTGGCAGGCGTTTCCGAATTCACCACCGAACGCGCCGTTGCCTATGCCAAGGATGCCGAGAAGATCGGCGTGGACGCGCTGATGCTGCTGCCGGCGATGGTCTACGTGCCCACCACCGAGGAACTGGTCGCCCACTTCCGCACCGTGGCCGAGGCGACCTCGCTGCCGATCATGCTCTACAACAACCCGCCGGCCTATCGCGTGAACGTCAGCGCCGAAGCGCTGGAAGCGCTGGCCGACGTGCCGAACATCGTCGCCGTCAAGGAAAGCGCGCCCGATACCCGCCGCTTCACCGACCTGATCAACCGCTTCGGTGATCGCTACTCGGTCATGGCCGGCCTCGACGACGTAGCGCTGGAAGGCATGATGCTGGGCGCCAGTGGCTGGGTTTCCGGCCTCACCAGCGCCTTCCCGCGCGAATCGGTACGCCTGATCGCGGCCTTCAACGAAGGCAATATCGAGGAAGCCCGTGCGATCTACCGCTGGTTCATGCCGCTGCTCCACCTCGATGCCGAGCACGATCTGGTGCAGTCGATCAAGCTGGCCGAAACGATCATGGGCCGCGGCACCGAACGCGTCCGCATGCCGCGCCTGCCGCTTTCCGGCAAGCGCCGCGATGACGTGATCAAGTGGGTGGAAACCTGCAAGGCCACCCGCCCCTGCCCCGACGCCTGATCCATCGGGAAACTGCGGGCCATCTCACCCGAGATGCCCGCAACCAGAGCGCGCGATGCCCCCGCATCGCGCGCTTTTGCTTTGCCGGCGCGCGACATTTTACCCCGAAAGGGGAATACACAGGACAATATCTGAGGAAATGTGGCGGAGCGGGAGGGATTCGAACCCTCGATACGCTTTTGACGTATACTCACTTTCCAGGCGAGCGCCTTCGACCACTCGGCCACCGCTCCGCATGCACTGGAGACGCGCGCCCTAGCGTGCGCGAAAGGCTTTCGCAAGCGTTCCCGGCGTGCCATCACACAAGAATGCGCAAATTCCTTTTGGCCTCCGTGCTTTCCGCCAGTTTTTCCACGCCTTTGCTTGCTGCGGAAGCCGCCGCACCGGCCACGCCGAGCGGTATCGTCGCCGCGGCGCCCGCTTCGGAATGGGTGCGGATTGCGCCGGAGAATCTTCTCGTCATGGATCTCGCGCCCGATGCCGCGGGTAAGCCGCGCCGCGTGGTGATCCAGTTGATCGGCGCGCCGTTCTCGCAAGACTGGGTGGAGAATATCCGCAAGCTCGCGGCGGCGCACTGGTATGACGGGATCGCCGTGGTGCGGGTTCAGGACAACTACGTCGTCCAGTGGGGCGATCCCGATGGGGAAGACGCAAAGAAGGCCAAGCCGCTGCCTGCCGGGCTGGCACCGACCAGCCAGCGAAACTATTCTGTCGCCATTTCAAGCCTGCCTGCCAATTCGCGGACGCTGCCGCCGCCGATCCAGGTTTGCACGGGTGGCCAGTGCCCGGATCAGCCAGCCTTGCCTGGCAATCTCGATTGGCGGCCTTACGTGGCCCGCAACGATATCTACGCGCAGCGGACCACGTTCAAGAACGGCTTTCCAATCGGCGTCGATCTTGACGCGGGACTGGCATGGCCGGTGCACTGCTACGGTTATATCGGGGTCGGGCGAAACATGTCGCCCGATGCCGGAACGGGGGCCGAACTCTACGCGGTGATCGGCCACGCGCCGCGCCAACTTGATCGCAACGTGGCCGTAGTCGGCCGGGTGATCGAAGGGATCGAGTATCTTTCCTCACTACCCCGCGGCACTGACGAAATGGGCTTTTATGCATCGCCCAGCGAACGCGTGAGGATTGCCAAAGTCCGGATGGGCACCGCAGTAGCGGATCTGCCCGGCTATCAGTATCTGTCGACGGAAAGCGACAGCTTCGCGGCTTATGCGGCGAAGCGCGCCAACCGAAAGGATGACTTCTACACCCAGCCCGCCGGCGGGGCGGACGTGTGCAACGTGCCGGTGCCGATCCGGATCGCGAAGTGAACGGCGAACATGTCGCCTACATCGGCCGCCTCTGGCGCTGGACGGGCGGCGCCAACAACGGCACCTGGCACTTCCTGACCATCGACGGCGCGGCCGGGGAAGTGCTTTCGGGCACCGCGCTGATGCGCAAGCTGGAAGGCGTCTCGCGCGGGTTCGGGTCGCTGAAGGTCAAGGCGCGAATCGGCGATACCGCGTTCGCCACTTCGGTGTTCCCCAGCAAGGCAGACGGGGGCTGGCTGCTGCCGGTGAAAGCCAGCGTTCGCCGCGCCGAAGGACTGGCCGAGGGCGACGAGGTCGCGGTCTCGCTGGAGTTCTGACCTTGCGCCGGAAAGGAAGCGGGATCTCCGCTTTCGCGGGGATGACGCCTAGTAAGGGTCAGATTCAGGGATGAGGCGCGAGGCCCAGCCTAGATGCGCTGGGCGTCCGCCACGGCCTCACTGGCGCGCAAGGCGCCGACGATGCGCGTCAGGTGGGCAAGATCGCTCACCTCGATATCGACATCGTAGGTGCCGAAAGGCTCGTCGCGCTGGACCATCTGCAGATTGGTGACGTTGGCGCGGTTGGACGCGAGGATCTGCGTCACTTCGGCCAGCGTGCCGGGGCGGTTGTAGAGCACCAGGCGCAAGTGGCCCACCGCGCCGGTGGTGGTTTCGCCCCAGGACAGGTCGAGCCAGTCGGCATCGACGCCGTTGGCCAGCGTCAGGCAGTCGATCGTATGGACTTCCACCTTGTGGTCGGGGCGGCGCAGGCCGACGATGCGGTCGCCGGGAACCGGGTGGCAGCAAGTGGCCAGTTCGAACCCCATACCCGGCGTCAGGCCCCGGATCGAGATCGCCCGCTCCGCCCGCGTCCATTCGGGCTCGTCGGGCAGTTCGGCGGTGCTGCCGGGCATCAGCGCTTCCATCACCTGCCGATCGGTCAGGCGCGCGGAGCCGATCGCGAACATCAGGTCTTCCTCGTCCCGCATGTCCAGCCGCTGGATCGCGGCGTCGATCGCCTTTTTGCCGATACGGGCGGGCAGGCGGCCGGCAATTTCATCCAGCAGCTTGGCGCCGATCTCGGCCACTTCGGCACGCTCCTTCGCGCGCACCGCGCGGCGGATCGAGGCGCGCGCCTTGCCGGTGACCACGAAGCCCAGCCACGAAAGCTGCGGCTCCGAACCGGGGCTCTTGATGATCTCCACCACGTCGCCATTGGCCAGCCGCGTGCGCAGCGGCATGTGGCGCCCGTTGATCTTCACGCCCACCGCGGCGTTGCCCAGGTTGGTGTGCACGGCATAGGCGAAGTCGACCGCCGTGGAGCCCTTCGGCAACTGGAACAGCGCGCCCTTGGGGGTGAAGGCGAAGATGCGATCCTGATAGATCGCCATCTTCGTATGTTCGAGCAGTTCCTCGGCATCGTGGCTAGCGTCGACGATCTCGATCAGGTCGCGCAGCCAGCCCACCTGCCCATCGGGCCGCGAGCCGCCGCCCTGCTTGTAGGCCCAGTGCGCGGCGAGGCCGAACTCGTTCAGGCGGTGCATGTCCTTGGTACGGATCTGCACCTCCACCCGCATCGAATTCTCGTAGATCAGCGAGGTGTGCAGCGACTGATAGCCGTTCGACTTGGGCGTGGAGATATAGTCCTTGAAGCGCCCGGGGATCGACTGCCAGGTGGTGTGTAGCACGCCCAGCGCCTTGTAGCATTCCTCCACATCGTCGGTCAGGACGCGGAAGGCCATGATGTCGGTGATCTGTTCGAACGTGACATGGCGCTCGGCCATCTTGCGCCAGATCGAATAGGGATGCTTTTCGCGGCCGGAGACTTCGACGTTCAGCCCCGCCTCGGTCAGCGCCTGCTTGATGGAAAGCGCGATCGCATCGACCTGGCTTCCTTCCTGGCTGCGGATCTGCGCAAGGCGGCCGGTGATCGTGGCATAGCCTTCGGGCTCCAACTGCTCGAACGCCAGCATCTGCATCTCGCGCATGTATTCGTACATGCCCACGCGCTCGGCCAGCGGGGCGTAGATATCCATGGTCTCGCGGGCGATGCGGCGGCGCTTCTCCTCCTTCTTGATGTAATGGAGGGTGCGCATGTTGTGCAGACGGTCCGCCAGCTTCACCAGCAGGACGCGCAAGTCCTCGCTCATCGCCAGCAGGAACTTGCGCAGGTTTTCGGCCGCACGCTCGTTCTCGGTCATCACCTCGATCTTGGAAAGCTTGGTGACGCCGTCGACCAGCCGCGCGACATCGGGGCCGAACAGCTTCTCGATCTCGTCGATCGTAGCCAGCGTATCTTCCACGGTATCGTGCAGCAGCGCAGTGATGATCGTCTGCTGGTCCAGCTTCAACTCGGTCATCAGGCCGGCGACTTCCACCGGGTGGCTGAAGTACGGATCGCCCGAGGCACGCTTCTGGGTTCCGTGCTTCTGTACGGTGTAGACGTAGGCACGGTTGAGCAAGGCTTCATCAGCCTGGGGCGCGTATTCCTTGACGCGTTCGACGAGTTCGTATTGGCGCAGCATTTCCACCAGAGCATGTCAGGATTTTTTGCGGCGCGGCAAGGGGCAGATGCTGCACATGCAACATTTGCACGCCAGCCCTGCGGCGAAAGTGCAACACGGCGCACCCATGCGCCGGCATATTGCATCCCAATGGCCGCGTCCCGACGGGGGAACTCTAAACCCGAATACTGCGCAAAATCCACCAGCAATCGTTTGCATGAGGAAGACCACGAGGGGCTGCTTAAATCCGCCTCAATCGGCACCGGCGATCATTGCCGCCAACGACCATTGCCAAGAGGGTGCGAAGGGCCAGCCGCTCCGACACTCGTCTTGCGAGGAGGGTGTAATGGGGAAGGACCTGGACATGGCGGTCTATGCGGCGATCCTTGGGATGAGCGACGATGAACTCATCACCGCGTCGTTCCTTCCGGATGCCGATCACCCCAACGGGCATGCGCATCCGCGCGCACCGCGGATGCGCACGCTGATCCGCGCCACCGTGGTTTCTGCCGACCGAGCACGACCGAACGCCGCGCGGGATGCCGCCGCATCACCACCGCCCGAAGAAACCACCTTGGTCCGCAACGTATCGGAGCGCGGCATGTGCCTGGTCCTGCGCGGAACCGCGCCCCGCGCGGGGGACATCGTGATCGTGCGCCTGCCTTCCCTTCAGGAATATCGTGCGCAAGTGCGCTGGAGCGACGGGCGGGCCTGCGGCGTTCAGCTGTTCGAAAAGCTAGACGTCGATGCCTTGGTGGTGACGACGCCACGCGACAGCACGCGCTTCATCCATGTCGCCGGGGCGCCGGTCCAATCCCGGCCGATGCGTGCACCGATGCGCCCTTGCTGAAGGGCCACGGCCCGCGTCAGTTGCTGTAGGTGAATGCGGTCACGACGCCGTGGCGCGTGTCGCACTTGATGGTCCGCTTCTTGGTCTTGATCGTCCCGTCCTTCTGGCGCAGCGCGACATCGACTTGCGCGCGCAGGGATGCCCGCCCGTCACTTTTCTTGTCGGTATCCTCCACCTTGCGCATGCTGACATCCACCGCACCCAGCTTCGCGCCGCGCGTCTTGGCTTCGGCCATGCAGACCTGGACGACCTGATCGCGCGCATCCGCGTCCGGTGCCATGGCCGCTGCGGGCGGCGCGGGCGGTGGCGGCGCGGGATCCTGGCTCCAGGCCTTGGACACCACGGCCATGCCCAACACCAAAGCATTGGCACCTGCGAATACCTTCCAGGACGGATCGCGCATCACTGCCTCCTGCCCGCCCAGCGCGGGGTCATTGTAGTAACGATGGTGGAAGCGAATCGGGTGCGGGCCCATTGGGGGCAGCCCGGAACGCCTCGGGGGAAAATCCCTAGACGGCCAGCCCCTGCTGGCGGGCGAACACCTCCAGTCCGGTTTACGTCGTCGGCCATGACCTGACCGGAGAACCTGAGCGCATCCCGCCGAAAACGATTGCTTCAGACTTTTAATCGGCCAGCGTCCGAAAGTCGCAGCCCGCACCTTGACCCCGTGCCCGGCACTCCCAATAGCCGCAGGTCGACTACGTTGAATCGGGGGCAATTTTACATGAAATACCGGATGTTGCTGACCAGCGCCGTGCTGGCGGCGATGCTGTCTGCCTGTGGCGGCGGTGGAGGCTCGGTCGCCAGCACGCCGACGCCCACCCCGACACCCACGCCAACGCCCACTCCGGCGCCGACAAACACCACCCTTGCCGATCTCAAGGCCAGCCAGAGCTTCGCCAACGACGCGGCAGCCGTGAAGGCGACGTTCGATCTCGTCACCAGGACCGGGATCAGCGGCTCCGCCGACAAGGCCGCCGTGTCGATCGCGTACGACGCGAAGACTAACGGCTACACCGTCAGCGCCAACGGCCGTTCGCAGACGTTCCTGCCGGCGGACGTCTCCAGCCAGGATGCCTACGACACCAACTATTCGAAAAGCGCCACTGACGGGAACGACCGCCTTACGCTGACCCGCACCGGCTATACGAACACCACCCCGCACAGCTACGTCGGCCTCGGTTATTGGCAGCACAACCTGACGACCGGCAACAACCAGGACATGGACTTCACCGTGTTCACGTACGGCCTTGCCACGGCCGGCGCCGCCGTGCCGCGCACCGGCACCGCCGAATATTCCATGGACGTGTTCGGCCTCGTCACCAAACCCGGCGAGGAGCCCATGAGCACCCAGGGCAGCGGCACCTTCAACGTCGATTTCGGCGAGGGCGTTTTTTCCAGCCATGCATGGCTCAGCGAATACAGCCTTGTCAGCGATGCCGGCGTTTCGGGCGGCGGGATCGAACTGACATCCGCAGGCAAGATGGGTTCAGGCGATGGCACGTTTTCGGGCAATGCCATTCTGGGCAGTTCCTACGGGCGTTCCAGCGGAACGGTTGACGGCCGCTTCTACGGCCCCAACGGGCAAGAGCTGGGCGGATCGTTCCAGGCTGAAAACGCCGACGGCCTCTCCGCCAGCGGCGCGTTCATCGGCGCGGTCACGGGCAACGCCGCGAGCGAGAACCTGTCGCTCACGAACATGCACAAAGAGCAGTATTTCTACACGCAATACGAATTCGGCGTCGGCCATCTGACCTGGCAGAATTCCGAGACGTTCAATATCGGATCTTCGACATCCGCACTTTACGGCGGCCAGTTGACCATCGCCGACAAGGTGGCGAGCACTGATCCCAACTTCACAGCCTACCGCAAGACGTTCTCCAGCAGCTACGACAGCCAGGACATGACGCTGGAACTCTACAAGCCGGGATCGTCGAACACCGAACTGGCGCTGACCTATGCCAGCTTCGGCCACTGGTCCACGACGATACCCGTCGGCGTCAGCCGATCGGCCGTCGACGATTACTTCGGCTATGGCTTCGCAACGCCGGCCGGCCTGCTTGACGCCAAGACCGGAAAGGCCAGCTACGAAGGAATCGCCTATGGCACCGGCAGCAACATCAACGTCGGCACCCGCTACGACGTGAAGGGAACCTCGCAGTTCACCGTGGACTTCGATGCCATGGCATTTACCGGCGCGCTGGCACTGAACGGCAAAGAACAGACGACCGGCTCGGCCAGGGATTTTGGCACCTTCGACGTCAACGGCACGATCACATCGTGGAACTGGGCGATGGCCGGCAACGTCGGCCGCGCGGACGGATCCTACGGCGGCATCGCTGCGACCTTCTATGGTCCGGATGGGCAGGAGATCGTCGCGCCGTTCCACGTCAACACGCCCGCAGCAGGCGGTGCCGAGGCCGTCTCGATCATGGGCGTCGCCGCAGCGGCGCGCAAGTAATCCGAGCGCCCGGCCGTTCGTCCTGAACGGCCGGGCGTCTCTCAGCTCCAGGTCGCCTCTGGCGGCAGGCTCATCAGGATGGCGTCGATATTGCCGCCGGTCTTCAGGCCGAACAGCGTGCCCCGGTCGTAGACCAGGTTGAATTCGGCATAGCGGCCCCGCCATTCAAGCTGGCGCGCCTTGTCCTCGGTCGAGAATTCCATGCCCATGCGGCGGCGCACCAGGCGCGGGAAAACCGCCAGGAACGCCTCGCCCACCGCACGGGTGAAGGCAAAGTTCGCTTCCCACGCCGCCTCGTCCATGCACTCCAGGTGATCATAGAAGATGCCGCCGACGCCGCGATGCATCTTGCGATGCGGGATGTAGAAATAATCGTCCGCCCAGGCCTTGTAGCGCTCGTAGTAATTGTCGCCATGGGCATCGCAGGCGGCCTTGAGTTCGGCGTGGAACTCGGCCGTGTCCTCGTCATAGGGGATCGGCGGGTTCAGGTCCGCCCCGCCGCCGAACCAGGCCTTGGTCGTCGTCAGGAAGCGGGTGTTCATGTGCACCGCCGGCACGTGCGGATTGGCCATGTGGGCGACAAGGCTGATGCCGGTCGCCGAAAAGGCGTTCTGCTCGGCCGAGGCGCCGTTGATCGTGCCGGCGAAATCCTTCGCCAGCGATCCGACCACGGTGGAGACGTTGACGCCCACCTTCTCGAACACCTTGCCCTTCATCAGGCCGCGGGTGCCGCCTCCCGTCTCGCCCTCTTCACCGCCTTCGACGGCCGCGCGCTGCCACGGCGTGTAGCCGAACGTCGCGGCCGAGCCTGCCTCGCGCTCGATCGCCTCGAACTCGGCGCAGATCCGGTCACGCAGGGTTTCGAACCAGTCGCGGGCGCGTTCGGTTTGGGCGGTCCAGTCGGTCATGCAATCTCCCCTTCAGCGGGGCGCTTGCCAAAACGGACGGGCTGCGGCAAGGGAAAGCCATGGTTCCCTTTTCGTTCTGCGCGCAGGAGATGCGCATGGTGCCCGCCCCGGCCGGGCGCGGGGCGGCGCTCTACTGGCCGCGCGAACAGGCACTGCTGGTGGCGGACCTGCACCTGGAAAAGGCCAGCTTCTTCGCGAAGACCGGCCAGATGCTGCCACCCTACGACAGCCGCGAAACGCTGGAACGGCTTGCCCTGGCCGTGCGGCAGACGGGTGCCCGGCGCGTCTATGCCCTGGGGGACAATTTCCACGACAGCGCGGGAACGGGCCGACTCGATCCGCATACCGCGGGTATGCTCTCCGCCCTCACCCATGCGCTCGACTGGGTATGGATCACCGGAAATCACGATCCGCATATGGGCAGCGAGGCGGGCGGCACGCGAGTGGAGGAAATCGCGGTTGCGGGGATCATGCTGCGTCATGAAGCGAAGCCGGGCACGGCCGAGCCCGAACTGTCCGGTCATTACCACCCCCGCCTGATCGTCCACGCGCGCGGCCGCCGCATTGCCCGGCCTTGCGTGGTGCATGGCGGAAACCGGCTGATTCTACCGGCATTTGGCGCGCTGACGGGCGGCATGGACGCCGCCGATCCCGCCATCCTGAAAGCCCTGCAACCCGCCAATGAGATCGACGCGCTGGTCGCCGCGAAGGACCGGCTTGTACGCTACCCCCTCTGGCGATCGGCCGCCTGAGCCCCCTTGGAATTTCGCTGAACGCGAATTTCGCGATACCGGAAATGCGCTTCCGGGGCATTTTCAAACGGCCCCTGACTTCCTATATCCGCATGGACCGTTTCATACGGTAGTGGCGTCCTGTAGATTTCAGTGAAATCGGCCTTTGCGTGTCGACGCGATTCGCATTAATGACGCCCGCAATTGCACCCGATTTACAGAAGCGATTCAGGAGAACGCATATAGCACCCCCACCCCGGCGTATGATGACGCCCCCGGTCAAGAGTGGACCGCGCTTCAATAACATGATCCAGTCGGACAAGGTCCGCGTGATCGATGAAAACGGCGAGAACATCGGCGTGATGTACACGCGCCAGGCAATCGAGCAGGCGGCCGAAGTCGGCCTTGACCTGGTTGAGGTCTCGCCCAACGCCGATCCGCCGGTCTGCAAGTTCCTCGATGTCGGCAAGTACCGGTATGAGGCCCAGAAAAAGGCCAATGCCGCGCGCAAGACCCAGAAGACGCAGGAGATCAAGGAGATCAAGATGCGTCCGAACATCGATGACCACGACTACGATACGAAGATGCGCAACGTCCGCCGCTTCATCGAGGATGGTGACAAGGTGAAGGTGACCCTGCGCTTCCGCGGTCGTGAGCTTTCGCACCAGCAGCTGGGCATGAACCTGCTGCGCCGCGTGCAGGAAGACGTGGCGGAGATCGCCAAGGTCGAAGCCTATCCGCGCATGGAAGGCCGCCAGATGCTGATGGTGCTGTCGCCCAAGTAAGCGCAGCGGCACATCGCATGGCCACATACGAAGGGCGCGCCGCATGGCGCGCCCTTTGTCGTATCGGCACTCAGCCGGGAAGATTTTCCGGCAGCAGCGGCTTTTCCAGCACCACCATTGCCAACGGCGGATCCAGCACGATCGGGAAAGGCCGCTTCTCGCCCGTCAGCGCGTAGCCGCGCCGCTGGTAATAGGCGATCAGTTCCAGTCGCCGGTCGATCACCGTCATTTCCATGGCACGCCCGCCGAAGACATCGCGCGCCAGGCTTTCCGCTGCGGCAATCATCGCCCGACCCAGACCGCCGGCCTGCAGCAGCGGATCGATGCAGAGCAGGCCGAGGTAGCAAAGCCCATCGCCCCGGTCCGTCACCTGCACGCACCCGATCGGCGCGCCTTCATCGGACAGCGCCACCAACAGCCGGTCTGCCGGGCTTTCCAGGATCGCCGCAAGTTCAGCCAGGTCGGTCCGCTCGCCATCCAGCAAGTCGGATTCGAAAGTCCAGCCCGCCCGCGCGCTGTCGCCCCGGTAAGCGCGTTCGATAACGGGATGGAGGGCTGGCAGATCGGTTTTGACGGCGACGCGGATTTGCATGATCGGGCTCCTGACGGGCGGGATCGGATGCCTAGACGGCGTTACCCCCGCGGGCAACGTCCCAGTGCCGCGCGTCCCAGTGCCCTGCCTCCCGGTGCCCTGCGCTACACCCCGTGCCTACAGACCATCAGCGGGTCTTCAGCGCCCCTTCCACTCGCGGCGTTCCTCTGCCGCGCGCAGGACTTCGTAGGCCAACTGATAGGTCTGGAAAGCCTTCGCCGCTTCGGCATCGCCGGGCTTCACATCGGGGTGGACTTCCTTGGCCTTCATGCGCCAGGCTTTGCGGACGGCGTCGAAATCCGCATCGGGATCGAGGCCCAGCGCTTCCAGCGCGCGCAACTCGTCCCGGCTGCGGGTGCCGTCCCCCGAACCGCCCCAGCCATAATGCGCCGATTCCTTGTAGCCTTCCGCCTCGGACCGTTCTTCCGCCTCACGCCGGGCCGCTTCCTCGGCATCGAGGCCGGCAAAGTAGTCCCACCCGGCGTTATATTCAGCGGCGTGCTTCTGGCAGAAATACCAGCGATCGGGGCTGTTCGGGCTCTTGGGAGCGGGGCAATCGCCCGGTTCGTTGCAGCCGTGCCGATCGCACAGGCGCACCTCTGCCGCCTCGCGCGAGCTGCCATAGCTGCGCCAGCGCGGAAACCCCCAGTCCATGGAACGACCAGCGCGACTCATTCGACCGCCGATACCTGCCGACTCGAAACCATTGCAAGCCCCAACTGGGCGCACCGCAAAAGCGTCAAAAATGAAAAGGCCCGGCTCGCAGCTGCGAACCGGGCCTTTTCGAAATTCATCGAACCGATGGCGATCAGTCGATCGTGACGGTCACCGCGCGGCGGTTCTGCGCCCATGCCGCCTCGTCCGAGCCGAGCGCGATCGGGCGTTCCTTGCCGTAGCTGACGGTGTTGAGGCGCGCGGCGTCGACACCCAGGCTGACGAGGTAGTTCTTGGCCGCATTGGCGCGGCGCTCACCCAGCGCAAGGTTGTATTCGCGCGTGCCGCGTTCGTCGGCATGGCCTTCGATCGTGGCGCGCTTGTTCGGGTACTGCATCAGCCACTGCGCCTGCTTCGACAGCGCGGCCTGGTCTTCGGCGTCGATGTCATAGCGATCGAGCGCGAAGTGGATGGTGTCCGAACCCATCATCTTGGCCACGAAGTCGGCCTGGCTGCCGGCAACGGGGCCGGTCGGCTGCTCGGGGCCCTGGGTGGTCGTGGCCGGGCCCGGCTCGGGCGGAAGCTGCTTGGGCGCCTTGGTGCCGCATGCCGACACGGCCAGCGCGCCGGCGACGAGGAGCATTGTCGTTCCGGTCTTCACGTATCCGGCTTTGCGCGGGAGGGGGGACATGAGGGCAGGCATTGAGGCAATCTCCTGTGGTGCGCAGCCATTAAATGGCCTGCGTCTGTTGAGGTTCCGTGTAATTGTAAACACTGTCAACCTGAACGGTTGCCGACCGGGGGCCGGCAGCGTTCAGGTTACAGCGAAAGAATGGCTCAGGGGCGAACGGGGCCCCAGGCCGGATCCGAAGCGCCGACGGGGGTCGGCAACTTGCGTTCGTTCTTGCCGGTAAGGTCCACCTGCCAGATCGACGACTTGCCGGAAGTCTTCTCGGTGCGGAAGAACTGGACGATGCGTCCGTTCGGCGACCACGTCGGCGCCTCATCCTGCCACGAATTGGTCAGGTAGCGCATGCCGCCGCCGCTGGGGCTCATCACCGCGATTCGCAAGTTGCCGGCAATGTGGGTGAAGGCGATCTGGTCGCCGCGCGGGCTCCATTCCGGCGTGGCCGAACGGCCGCCGAAGAAGCTGATGCGGCGCTGGTTCGAACCGTCCGCATTCATCACGTAGACCTGCTGCGAACCGGAACGGTCGCTCTCGAACACGATCTGGTTGCCGTCCGGCGAATAGGAGCCGCCGATCGAGATGCCCGGCGTGTTGGTCAGGCGCGCGGGCGTGCCGCCGTTGGACGAGATGCGATAAATGTCGGTATTGCCGCCGGTGGACATCGAATAGAGGATCCACTTGCCGTCGGGCGACCAGCGCGGCGCCATCGTCGGCGCGCCGGTGCGGGCGATCAGCTTCTGCGAATCACTGGCCAGGTCATAGACGTAGATGCTCGGCTGTCCGTTGAGGTAGGACAGGTAGAGGATCTTCGAATAGTCCGGCGAATAGCGCGGCGTCAGCGCCGTCGCCTGTCCGCTGGTCAGGTAGCGGTGGTTGGCGCCGTCCGAATCCATGATCGCCAGCCGCTTCATGCGGTGGTCCTTCGGACCCGTCTCGGCGATGTAGGCGATCTTCGAATCGAAGAACGGGCTTTCGCCGGAAAGGCGCGAATAGACCATGTCCGCGCACTTGTGCGCGGCACGGCGCCAGTCCGCCGGGCCCACCTGCCAGCCGCCCTTGACCAGCTGCTGCTTCAGCTGGACGTCGTAGAGGTAGCAGCCGATCGTCAGGTTGCCATCGGCGCCCGCGCGGACGTAGCCCTGCACCAGCATGTTGGCGGCACGCGCAGTCCAGGTGGGATAGTCCGGCGCCTGCACCTGCGGATAGGCCGGCTGCGGCAGACCATCGGGGCCCGACGGCTTGAACAGGCCGTTGTTGCGCAGGTCCGATGCGACCACTTGCGAAAGCGCACGGCCCAGCGCGGCAGTCGACCCTGCATTGGTGCTGGTCGGCACGTCGTTGTCGGTCGCGAAATTGGTGATCGCGATGCCAAGATCCTGCCAGGCGCCATCGGCCGAGACCGAGCCCGTCAGGCCACCATCATCCACATCGAGGCCCTGATCCCCCTGAGCGGGAGCAGGCTGGGTAGGCACGGGCTGCGCCGGCGCCGGCTGCGATTGCGCATAGACGCCGTAGACGGGCGCGGCCGAAGCCAGGGCGAACGACAGGACGAACCTAAGGGGACGAGAAGTCATTGCGAAAGCCTCAAGTCGAAGCGGAAGGACGAGACGCGTTTCCACGAATCGTAGTATTCCGAGGGGAGATTGAAAGGCGAAGCGAGTTGCACGGCCCGGATCGCCTGTTCGGCATGGCGCTGCGCCTGCGCACGGTTGGCATCGGTGATGCCCATCTGACGCACAACGGTGGGCTTGCCGGCAAGGCTGCCGTCCGGATTCAGGTTGAACGACAGAATCGTTACCAGCTGATCCGCATCGGCACCGTCTGGCGGATTCCAATGCGGCTTGAGCTGGCGGGTAATCGCACCCGACAGCGCGGAACGGACCTGCGGCCCGACGGCGGCGGCGGGCGCGCCCTTGCCCTGGTTGCTGGTTGCCCCTGAAACGCCGGCGAGGAAGTCCGCGCCCACTTTCGATCCGCCGGCCTTCTTCGGCTGGGCGGACGGCGTCGTGGCGGTATTCGCCGAACGCTCGGTACCCGCCAGAAGGGTGTCGATCGGGCTCTTGCGCGGCGGCGTCTGGGCAGCCGGCTTGGCAACAGGCTTGGGCGCCGGCTTCGGAGCGGGCTTGGCCGGCGGTGCCGGTGCGGGCTTGGGTGCGGGCTGTTGAACCGGCTTCGGCACCGGCCGGGGGACCGGCGCGGGCTTGGGGGCCGGCGCCGGGGGCACCGGCTTGGGCTGCGGGACCGGCTTGGGTGCCGGCGCGGGGATCGGTTCCGGAGCCGGCGCGGGTTCGGGCGCCGGAGCCGGCACTGCCTCGCCCAGTTCCGGCGCGATATCGGGCGCGGCCTGTTCGTTGGGATTGGGCGAGGTGGACGTCAGGCCGACATCGTCGCTCAACGTCACTTCGATCCGCTGCGGCGGCGTAATGACAGGCGGCTCACCCGTGTGCATGCGCAGCAGGACCAGAAGCCCCGCATGCAGCGCAAGCGCCACCGCGAGGCCAAGCCCCTCTTCCTTGCGTAGTCGCTGAGTTGCCATCGCGATCAGCCTAGCTCAGCCGCCTGAACCGCCGCTGACACCCGTCACCAGCGAGATCGACGTGAAACCGGCATGATTGAGTTCGCCCATGACTTCGATCACGCGGCCGTAATCGAGCGACTTGTCCGCGCGCAGGGTAACCTGCGGTTTGTGGCCATCGGCAGCATTGGGAACCCCTGCGAGACGTTCGGACAGTTCGCCCGGCGCCAGCGCCTCGGTCTCGTAAAAGACCGTGCCGTCGCGCTTGATGGAGATCGTCAGCTGGTCGCTCTCGTCGTTCATGGCCTGCGCGCGGCTATCCGGCAGGTCCACGGGCACCGCCGCCTTCATCAGCGGCGCAGTGACCATGAAGATGATTAGCAGCACCAGCATGACGTTGACCAGCGGGGTCACGTTGATTTCGGCCATCGGCGTGCGGCTGCCGGCACGACCGCGTCGGCCGCCGCGCCTGCCTCCTCCGCCGGACATTCCCATCGCCATCAGCGCTGCTCCAGCTCACGCGTGAGCGCGGAGTGCAGCTTGTCGGCGAAGCGCTGCATGCGCGATTCGAACAGGTTCACGCGGTGCGAGAAGCGGTTGTAGGCGATGACCGCCGGGATCGCCGCGAACAGGCCGATGGCGGTGGCGAACAACGCCTCCGAAATGCCCGGCGCGACGACCGCGAGCGAGGAATTCTGCTGCTGGCCGATCTGGAAGAAGCTGTTCATGATGCCCCAGACGGTGCCGAACAGGCCCACGAACGGGGCAACCGAACCGACCGTCGCCAGGAAGTTCAGGCGGTTGGACAGGCTGTCCGCCTCTTCGCCCACGGACGAGTTCATGGCCATGGCAATGCGTTCACGCGCGCCTTCCGGGTCGATCTGCTTCATCGCCGCATTGCGGCGCCATTCGGCCAGACCCGCACCGGCCACCTTGCCCAGCGGAACGTCGCCACGGCGACGATCCTTCTGATAGGATTCGAAATTCTGGGCCTCCCAGAAGCCCTCCTCGTAATCCTCGGACGTGCGCGAGACGGAACCCATGCGCAGGGTGAAACCGATGATGATCGTCCAGACCCACAGGCTGGCCAGCAGCAGTCCGCCCATGATTGCCTGCACGACGATATCGGCGTGAAGGAACAGTTCGATCGGGTTCAGGTGATTGGAATCGCTGCCGATGGAGATGGCGGAGGCGAGCATTTCGAAAGTCATTCTTGTCCTTCCGGGCCGGGCTGGAGGTCCTGCGAGGAGCTTTGGAGGATGGTCTTGAAGGCCTGCTGCCAGGCCTCGGGTTGTCTGCGCGGTCGTCCATCAGGACTGATGAACCCGACCTTTACCATGGCTTCGGCAAGGCGGATTTTTCCGCGTCGCGCGGTCTGGCGCAGGGTGCAGCTGACCCGTCCGACCTGCACCGCTTCGGTATCGATCACCACGCCGTCGCCCAGGCGGGCGGGCGAAAGGTAGCGGATATTGACTTCCGCCACGGTGTAGAGCCCCGCACCCGATTCCAGCGCGGCACGCTGGTCGATGTCCAGCAGGTCGAGCAGGTCCGATCGCGCGCGTTCGAACCAGCGGATGTAATTCGCGTGATAGACCACCCCGCCCGCGTCGGTATCCTCGTAGAACACGCGCAGCGCATAGCGGTGGACCGGGCCGTCGAAGCTGCCGCTCTGGGGCCGGGGATCCGTGGAGGGTAGGTCGTCGCTCATTGCGCGGGTTGTGTAACGGCAGCGACCGGACGTGCAAACCCTCGTCGGGTCCTGACGGGGAGAATTGCCGACATGACGGCGCGGGATCGGGGCAAATCCCGCGGTTATCCCCCAAAAACTGGGCGGATCGCCGGCAAATCCGGCCCGGCCGGACTGCGCGGCGGGAAGACCTCAGTCCGCGATCATCTGGAAGAACTGGCGCCCGCCGAAGATGTGGACATGCAGATGCGGCACTTCCTGATGGCCGTTGGTGCCCATGTTGACGAGCAAGCGATAGCCCGGCCCGTCCAGTTCCAGCTGGCGGGTGACATTGCCCACCGCGCGCATGAAGCCGGCGATTTCTGCATCGTCGGCGGTGGTGGTGAAATCGTCCCACGACACATAGCGGCCCTTGGGGATCACCAGCACGTGGACCGGAGCCTGCGGCCGTATGTCATTGAAAGCGAGCGCGAATTCGTCTTCGTAGACTTTGCCGCAGGGCAGTTCGCCACGCAGGATCTTCGCGAAGATGTTGTTGTCGTCGTAAGGCTCTCTGGGATCGATCGGCATCAAAATCTCCGCGTTTTTCTTAGTCTTGGGGACGGGCTGCCTTCTCGGCAATGCCCGATACGCCCTCACGCCGGTCCAGTTCGTCCAGAACGGCACTGAACGGCACATTGCGGGCACCCAGCAGCACCATCAGGTGGAAGATCAGGTCCGCAGCCTCACCGGTCAGCGCCTTCCCGTCTTCCGACAGCGCAGCGATGATCGTCTCGGTCGCTTCCTCGCCCAGTTTCTGTGCGATCTTGCCCAGACCCTTGGCATGGAGCTTCGCGACGTAGCTGCTGGCCGGATCGGCATCGCGGCGCGCAGCGATGGTCGCTTCAAGGCGGGCCAGGGTGTCCGACGATGGTGGGGTTTCGGAAGTGCTCATCGCCCGCAGCCATGCGCAAGCGCAGCCGCCGGGTCAAGCGGGAGCCGGTCAGTCCTCGCGCTTCCCGCGCGAGAAACGGCGTCCGATCCACACGCCCGCCACGCCGATGCCCAGCAGCACCGCGCCGCTCGGCTCCGGCAGCACCGTGGCGTCGGCCGCAAGCGCGGGGACCGGCGCCAGCGCAGCGACGAGCAGGCCCGTGATCCAGGGCATCCGCAGCGATGGCGACGAAGAAGGTAGTGGGAGGAGCAAGGGGGCGACTCCGGCAGTTCCGACTGGTGTTTTCCCTTTGCGGGCAGGCCACCCCCACCGGCAAGCCGGCAACTGGGCGCGTCCCGTTACGGGGCAGGTTTTTAACGAAGGTTACGACTGAAGGATGCTACCCCCGCGCCGGCAGGCCCGCCGCGCGCAGCGCCGCGTGCGCTTCGGCGATCGAGTGCTTGCCGAAGTGGAAGATCGATGCCGCCAGCACCGCGCTCGCCTTGCCCTCGGTCACCCCGGCCACGAGGTGATCGAGATTGCCGACCCCGCCGCTGGCGACCACCGGGATCGACACCGATTCCGCGATCGCGCGGGTCAACGCCAGATCGTATCCGTTCTGCGTGCCGTCCCCGTCCATCGAGGTGACGAGCAGTTCGCCCGCGCCATAGTCTGCCAGCTTCACCGCATGTTCCAGTGCGTCGATCCCGGTTGCCTTGCGGCCGCCGTGGGTGAAGATCTCCCACTTGCCCGGCGCCACCCGCCGCGCATCCACCGAGGCGACGATGCACTGCGAACCGAACTTCTCGGCAATGTCCGCCACCACTTCGGGGCGCGAGACGGCGGCGGAGTTCACCGCCACCTTGTCGGCACCCGCCAGCAGCAGCGCGCGGGCGTCTTCCGCCGTGCGCACGCCGCCGCCCACGGTGAGCGGCATGAAGCAGACTTCCGCCGTGCGCTGCACCACGTCGAGCAAGGTGCCGCGCCCTTCGTGGCTGGCCGAAATGTCCAGGAAGCACAACTCGTCCGCGCCGGCCTTGTCATAGGCGCGCGCCTGTTCGACCGGATCGCCGGCATCGATCAGGTCCACGAAGTTGACGCCCTTCACCACGCGCCCGTCGCGGACGTCGAGGCAGGGAATGACGCGGATTCTTACGGTCATGGCTTCACTCTACCGGCTTGAAGAACAGCATCACGCACAATGCGCCCAGCGTCAGGCACACGGCAAGGTTGAACGCCGAATAGCCCCAGAACTTGCGCGGATTGTCGGCCAGCGAGGTTTCCACTTTCGACCGCGCGCGGCTGAACAGCAGCAGCCGTGCCTTGCCCTCGCGAAAGTCGCGCAGCGCCCAGAGCGCGCTGGGCACCAGCACCACCATCGCCAGAACCGCGACGAGGCGGTTTTCGTTCACGCGCGTTCGGCCATCTGGATCGCGGTGGCGAGATCCAGGCGGCCGTCATAGAGCGCGCGGCCGGTGATCACGCCTTCGATCCCGTCATTCGCATGCAGTGCCAGCAGGCGGATATCGTCCAGCCCCTTCACGCCGCCCGATGCGATCACCGGCAGGTCGGTGCGGCGGGCGAGGTCGACGGTGGCGTCGATGTTCACGCCCTTCAGCAGGCCATCGCGGCCGATGTCGGTGAACAGCAGCGAGGCAACGCCGGCATCCTCGAACCGGCGGGCCATGTCGACGATCGAAACGTCGGACACTTCCGCCCAGCCCTCGGTCGCGACCATGCCGTCGCGCGCGTCCACGGCGACGACGATGCCGCCGGGGTATTCCCTGGCCATGTCCTTGACGAACTGCGGATCCTTCAGCGCCGCGGTACCCATGACCACGCGGCTGACGCCCAGTGCGAACCAGCCGGCCACCGCTTCAGGGGTGCGGATGCCGCCGCCCAGCTGCACGTGGCCGGGGAACACTTCGAGGATCGCCTCCACCGCCTCGCGATTTTCGGCCCGGCCCGCGAAGGAGCCGTCGAGATCGACGACGTGGAGATATTGCGATCCCGCCTCGGCGAACAGCATGGCCTGCGCGGCGGGGTTGTCGCCATAGACGGTGGCGCGGCCCATGTCGCCTTCGGCAAGGCGGACGACCTGCCCCTGCTTGAGGTCGATGGCGGGAAATACGATCATCTGGCGATCCTGACGTAGACTATTTCGTCGCCCCCGCGAAGGCGGGGGCCCCGCTGGCGGCGGAGCACGACGAGAGCAGAAGGAAGCGGGATCCCCGCATGCGCGGGGATGACGTGAATTGGGACGGGGAGCGGCGCGCCGCGCTCACGGCTTCCATTCCAGGAACCGCGACAGCAGCGCAAGGCCGTAGGCCTGGCTCTTTTCGGGGTGGAACTGCACGCCCACGACATTGTCCCTGGCCACCGCGGCGACAAGGCCGCCGCCGTGATCGGTCATCGCCGCGACATGCGCGCCATCGTCCGGCTGGAAGTGGAAGGAGTGCAGGAAATAGGCCTCGCCCGCGTCGATCAGGCCCTGCGCCGGATTCTTGCGGCCCAGCGAGACGTCGTTCCAGCCCATGTGCGGAATCTTGATCGCGGGGTCGGTGCGCTCGATCAGCTGGACTTGCCCGCCGATCCAGTCCAGCCCCTTGGTCACGCCGTGTTCCAGCCCGCGCGTGGCCAGAAGCTGCATGCCCACGCAGATGCCCAGGAACGGCGCGCCGCCCACATGGACGCGTTCGTTCATCGCCTCCACCATGCCGGGAATGCCCCAGAGCCCTTCGGCGCAGGCGCGGAACGAGCCGACGCCCGGCAGCACGATGCGGTCCGCCGCGCGCACCACATCGGGATTCGCGGTGATCGCCACGTCTCCGGCCCCGGCGGCGCGCAGTGCGTTCGCCACCGAATGCAGATTGCCCGCGCCGTAGTCGATCAGCGCCAATGTCATCCGGCGAGACCGGCCACGCTGTCGTCCAGGAAGCCCGGCGCCCATTCGATCACGTCCACCTCGGCCACGACGCCGGCCACGAAGGGATCGCTGGCGGCCAGCGCCACCATCGCCTCTCGGCTATCGCCCTTGGCCAGGATGATCCCGCCATCGCGCGGCACCTTGCGGCCCCAGCCGACGAAGCGGCCCGCGGCATGGTGGGTGCGCAGCCATGCGACATGGTCGTCCAGCAGCGCGTCGACCTGTTCGACCGGGGCGATATAGCGAAGCGAGAAGATGAAGAGTGCCATCAGAGAGTATCTCCGCCGAGGATGCCCTTGGTGGAAGGGATCGCCCCGCCCTTGCGCGGGTCAAGCTCCACCGCCGTGCGCATGGCGCGGGCAAAGCCCTTGAACAGCCCTTCGCAGATGTGGTGGTTGTTGGTGCCGTAGAGCAGTTCCATGTGCAGGGTGATGCCCACGGCCTGCGAAATCGAATGGAACCAGTGTTCGACCAGTTCGGTATCGAATTCGCCCAGCTTGTCCTGCGTGAAACCGGCCTTCCACACGAAATAGGGGCGGCCCGAAATGTCCAGCGAAACGCGGCTCAGTGCCTCGTCCATCGGCGAATGCACGTCGCCGTAGCGGCCGATGCCCGCCTTGTCGCCCAGCGCCTGGCTGATCGCCTGGCCGATGGCGATCGCACTGTCCTCGGTCGTATGGTGCTGGTCCACATGCAGGTCGCCCTGGATATGGCAGGTGATGTCGATCAGCGAATGGCGCGAGAACTGCTCGATCATGTGATCGAGAAAGCCGATACCGGTGGAGACGTCATAGCTCCCGGTGCCGTCGAGGTTCACCGAGACCGCAATCTGGGTCTCGTGGGTCTTGCGATTGATCGAGGCGGTGCGCATGGCAAGGGCCTATAGACCTCTATCGCGCGGAATCAATTGTGCGCGTTGCATGGCGGGCGAGCAATCTTCGTTCGCGCCCGGCGGCTGATGCCCCTCGTTCCAAGCCCTGCGCGCCCATGGACACGCGGCATCGGGATTTACACCTAAGACAAGCACGCAAGAGTCGCGGTCCAAGCCGGAAATCAGACGAAAATCGCGATTTCGAACCGGCCGCACTTCAAAACGACCTAGGGAAAACACGCCCGGTCATGCTATTTTATCGCCGAACCCGCTTGACCGGCAGGTCTTGCGCAAGCACCTAGGGCGCGATGAACGATACGCCTCAAGACAGCCTGATCCCCTACGACGAGATCGTCCAGGAGGCCCTGCGCGCCGTCGTCGGCCGCGTACTGGGCCAGGTGGAAGCTTCCGGCGGCAACCTGCCGGGCGGCCACCACTTCTACATCACCTTCAAGACCGGAGCGCCGGGGGTTTCGATTCCCGTCGAATTGCGCACCCGCTTTCCGGACGAGATGACGATCGTGCTCCAGAACAAGTTCTGGGACCTTGCGGTGGGTGAGGAGGGCTTTTCCGTCAGCCTCAGCTTCAACCAGCGCCCGTCGAACCTGGTGATCCCGTTCTCCGCGATCACCGCCTTCGTCGATCCGGCGGTGGACTTCGGTTTGCAGTTCCAGGCCATTTCGGACGACGAACTGGAAGAGGAACTGGCCGCCGAGCCCGGCAACGACGCGGAACGCGATGTGGCCTCGCGCATTACTCCCAGCGAAGACGGCTCGAACGTCGTTTCGGTCGACTTCGGCAAGAAGAAGTAGGCGGGCCCAGCTGCCCGGGAAAGCGTAACGGCTATGGCCCTGGGCAAGTTTCAGCGGGCGATCCAGGACGAACAGGGACGCCAGGATAAGCAGGGGCGCCAGGATAAACAGGGACGGCTGGCGGCCATGGCCGAAGCCGCCGTTCCTGCGCTTCCCGATCCCGCGCAACCTGAAGCGGCGAAGCCCAAGGGCCGCGCCGCCAAGGTGAAGGCCCGGATCAAGGGAAAGGCCGCCGATCTGCACGGCCCCAGCCCCAATTCCGCCACCAATCTGGTCATTGCCGACATTGCCCTGCGCGGCGGCGCCGCCATCGCGCGGCGCGCGGTGGAGCACGCCCTGCTGGGCAAGTCTTATGCCCCGCGCAAGGCCACCGCGATCCTCAAGGGCCGTTCGCTGGGCGAATCGCTGGCCCATGGCGTGCTGGCCCGCGTGGCGCTGACTTCGGTGCCCGGCGCCATCATGGTGGTCGGCGGGTTGGCGGCAAAGACGCTCTATGACCGGTCGCGCGCCCGCAAGGCGAAGGCCAACGGCCAGAAGCAGCTGAACGATATGGCCAAGGACGGCGCCGAAGGCTGACGCCCGAACCGCGGGCAATCTACGCAGTTTCCCGTGATGTGCACCTGCCCTCTTGATTTGCGCGGCGCGCATCGGCATCGGGGCACATGGTCAACTCTCCCGAAAATCCCGCAGATGCGCTGGCCCGGCGCGGCCTGATGCTGATCATGTCCTCGCCGTCGGGTGCGGGCAAGACGACGATCTCGCGCATGTTGCTGGAACACGATCCGCATATCCGCAACTCGGTTTCCTGCACCACGCGCCCGCCCCGGCCCGGAGAAGTGGACGGCAAGGACTACTTCTTCGTCAGCCAGGCGCAGTTCGACCGCATGGCGGAAGAGGGCGAGTTCCTGGAATGGGCAACCGTGTTCGGCAATTCCTACGGCACCCCCAAGGCGCACGTGAAAGCGGGCCTGAAGGACGGTGAGGACTATCTGTTCGACATCGACTGGCAGGGCACCCAGCAGCTCTACCAGAAGCTGGAGCGCGACGTCGTGCGCGTGTTCCTGCTGCCGCCCAGCATCGACGAGTTGCGCCGCCGCCTGACCGGGCGCGGGACGGACAGCGTGGACGTGATCGCCGCCCGGATGGAACGCGCCCGCTCCGAAATCAGCCACTGGGACGGGTACGACTACGTAGTGGTCAACGACGATATCCAGGCCTGCTTCGAAAAGGTGAAGAAGATCCTGGCCGCCGAACGGATGCGCCGCGCCCGCCAGACCGGCCTGATCGGCTTCGTCCGTGAGTTGATGACGCCCTGATTTTCGGTTTTTTTCGCCCCTTTCCGGGCACCGCTGCGGGTTTCGCGCGTAGAGTCCGGCAAGGGGGCGACCCCAGCCAGTCGCCCCCGACCCTATTCGGGACGGGGAGAGACCGATGACCGCGACAATCAGACCTTTCGCTTGCGCACTGTCCGCCTTCGGCCTGCTGGCCATCGCGGCCTGCGGCCCTTCGCACGATCGGCAAGCCGCGACAGACAAGCCGGACAATTCCGCCACCACCGAGGCTGTAACGCAGCAGGTCGCCAGCGAAATGCCGGATGCCCCTGCCACCACGCCCTCATTGGCAGCCGCAACCAGTCCGCTCTCCTGCGCGGACGAGATCGGCGCAACCGCCGCGCAGAAGCGGGCGGACTTGTGCCGCAACGTCTCGCCCGCCACGCACCCGCCCTGCAACGTCGCCAACAGTTGCGCGATGATCGAGGACGAGATCGCGCGCAGTTGCGCGATGGCCGGCCCCGATGAAAAGCCGATGGCCGGCTGCAAGCCCGACCCGCGCAGCAAGGAAGCGGCCGCCGCCGTGGTGCAGCGCTATTATTCCGCGCTCAACGCCCGTGATTTCGACACGGCCTGGCAGCAATGGGGCGAGAATGGTCCGCCGAACCAGACGCCGGAGAAATTCCGCGCCGGCTTCGCGCATACCCGCGCCACGCATGTCGTCATCGGCACCCTGCAGCCGGGCGATGCCGGGGCGGGATCGATCTACCAGCCGGTGCCGGTAACCGTGGACGCCACCCTGGACAACGGCACGCACCAGCGTTTTCGCGGCACCTACGTGGTGCGGCGGGTGAACGACGTGGATGGCGCGTCGGCCGCGCAACTGCGCTGGCATATCGATTCGGCCAAGCTAGCCCCGGCCCCCTGATCGTTTCCGGACGCTTCGCTTATAGCTCCTGCGCCCTTCCTGCTTGTCCTGCCCGCCCGCACGCTCTAGGCGCGCGGGCGAAGATACTTTCGACAGCCTTCTGGCTGGCAGACTTTCTGGAGACGCGAACATGTCCGAACTCGAAACCGCGATCGAAGCCGCCTGGGATGCGCGCGACACCGTCACCCCCGCCAGCGCCGGCGTGCGCAAGCTGGTCGACGAAGCGCTGGGCCTGATCGAATCGGGCGCCGCCCGCGTTGCCGAGCCGGACGGTCAGGGTGGCTGGAAGGTCAACCAGTGGCTGAAGAAGGCCGTGCTGCTCTCGTTCCGGCTGAACGACAACGCCCCCGTCGCCCACGGCGCCGGCGGCGCGCCCGCGTTCGACAAGGTGCCGGTGAAGTTCGAAGGCTGGGCCGACGAAGACTTCCGCAAGGCCGGCTTCCGCGTGGTTCCGGGCGCCGTCGCCCGCCGCGGCACCTTCATCTCGAAGGGCGTGGTGCTGATGCCCAGCTTCGTGAACATCGGCGCCTATGTGGGCGAAGGTACCATGGTCGACACCTGGGCCACCGTCGGCTCCTGCGCGCAGATCGGCAAGAACGTGCACATCTCAGGCGGCGTCGGCATCGGCGGCGTGCTTGAGCCGCTGCAGGCCGGCCCGGTCATCATCGAGGACAACTGCTTCATCGGCGCCCGTTCGGAAGTGGCCGAAGGCGTCGTCGTCGGCGAAGGCGCCGTGATTTCCATGGGCGTGTTCCTGGGCGCATCGACCAAGATCGTCGACCGTGCGACCGGCGAAGTCCACATCGGCAAGGTTCCGCCCTACTCGGTGGTCGTCCCCGGATCGCTGCCCGGCAAGCCGCTGCCCGACGGCACCCCCGGCCCGTCGCTCTACTGCGCGGTGATCGTCAAGACCGTGGACGCGCAGACCCGCTCGAAGACCGGCATCAACGAGCTGCTGCGCGACTGATCGCTCGCATCGCCAAGTTGCCAAGGGGGGCCGGGTGCGGATGCATCCGGCCCCCTTTTTCATGATCCCGTCACGCAAACCGGCGATCGACGAAGGGATCGCCCGCCCTGCCGGAACATGGCAGCCACCGATGCGTTATCCGCCCGGCAAGGCCTCCACTTTCGAGGGGCTGCCGCAACTCGGGAGTCGCCAACCATGATATCAGCCGGTGAGGACGCTCGCCCTGAAGACGGGCCAAACGATACGCGTGACCGGGGTATGCGCAGGTATGGCAGACCGGCCGGTCCGCACCGCCGCGCCGGGCCGCAGGAGGCCATGCCCCGCGTCGTGCGCAATGTGCTGCTGATCAGCGTGGCCGCATCGGTCGCCGTGCTGGGCCTGCTGGGTATCGTTCACATGCTGGACGGCGCCATGATGGACCGCGACGGGCCCACCCGGCACCCGGCGGAAACCGAACGCGAACCGGCCGCACCGGCGGCCATACCGCTCCGCGCCCGATCCGCGGCTGGCTGACGGCCATGGACCCGCTCCAGCGCTTCATCGATGCCCAGGCGGCGATCTATCCGCAAGTGGTGGCCGAGCTGGAGAACGGGGCCAAAAGCAGCCACTGGATGTGGTTCGTGTTCCCGCAAGTGGCCGGGCTGGGCCTCAGTCCTACCGCGCAGCTCTACGCCATCGCCGGGCTTGTGGAAGCGCGCGCCTATCTTGCCCATGCCGTGCTGGGCGCGCGGCTGGATGAATGCACCGACACGATGCTGGGCTGGGCGGGCGAGCGCAGTGCCGTCGCCATCCTGGGCGGGGTGGATGCGCTGAAGTTCCGCAGTTCGATGACGCTGTTCGAGGCGGCAGGCGGCGGTCCGCGATTCTCCCGCGCGTTGGATGCCTTCTACGATGCAGAACGGGACGCGCGCACGCTGGACCTGATCACCGGCCCCGCCTGACCCCGCCGCCGCACCGGGAACCCGGCGCCGGATCGCGCGTTATGCAACTGGCCCGTGGTGTACTGTGGGCATTGCGCCCCCTTCTCCACGCGAACGCGGCCATCAATGCCGCCGGCCTGCGGGAGAGCCCTGATGCAACGTGTTGGCGACGAAGTTCACCTTGACGATGATGAAGCCCGTTCGGGCAGCACCCCCCATGTGGTGCGATGGATGCTGGTGTTCGGCCTGCTCCTCGCGGTGCTGGCCATGTCGGCGATCTGGATCACCCGCGCCATCCACGACCAGCCGCGACAGGGCGATCCGGTAACTGCGGAGGAACACGCGCTGGGCAACTGACCCGGCGTACCGGCGCTGGCTTGCATCCCGTCGCCGCGCCTTCGGAACGGCATCGGCAACCCGCGTGGAAGGCCAGGATGGCGCAACGCTGGCGAAATGCGTGTTCGGTGCCGGATCAAAAAGTTTCTGGAAGAAAAAAGAGCCGCCGGCGAAGGCGGGGCACGTGAGGCGACCTCATGCTCGTGTCCGTTCTACCTTGCCGGAAATGGATCGCCCCCCGACGTCCAATCCAGCCAAGCACCGACGGCTCCCGTAAAAATGGCGACGCATCGCCATCCCCCTATGACTTGACGCATAGGTTCATTCACTTGCGCAACCGTTAAATGAGCTTGCGTATATCGCAAGATGTTAGGGATGTTAAATTCCGTTAATCCGGAACTTTATCCCGGGTTTTCCGTTTGGAGGCCCGTTCCTCCATTGCATTCCCGACACTTGGGCATCGCCCGGGGGGTTTGCCTCCCCCCTCTCCCCTGCACCAGCTTGATCGCCCTTTCCATGCGGCCTAGCCCCTCGTGACGGGAGAATGCCATGGGAGAGTTCGACTACATCGTGGTGGGCGGCGGCAGCGCCGGTTGCGTGCTGGCCAATCGGCTCAGTGCCGATCCGCGCAACCGCGTGCTGCTGCTGGAAGCGGGCGGAAAGGACGATTACGTCTGGATCCGCGTGCCGGTGGGCTATCTCTATTGCATCGGCAATCCGCGCACCGACTGGTGCTATGCCACGCAGGCCGAACAGGGCCTGGGCGGGCGAACCTTGAAGTATCCGCGCGGCCGGGTGCTGGGCGGCTGCTCCTCGATCAACGGCATGATCTACATGCGCGGGCAGGCGGCCGATTACGACCAGTGGCGCCAGGCGGGCAATCCCGGCTGGGGCTGGGACGACGTGCTGCCCTACTTCACCCGGGCCGAAGACCATTACGACGGCGCCAGCAGCTTCCACGGCACCGGGGGAGAGATCCGGGTGGAGCGCCAGCGGCTGCGCTGGGACATCCTCGAAGCGTTCCGCGACGCCTGCGGCGAACAGGGCATCCCGTATAGCCACGACTTCAACACCGGAGACAATGACGGCGCCGGTTTCTTCCAGGTGACCCAGCGGCGCGGCTGGCGCTGGAGCGCGTCCGACGCCTTTCTGAAACCGGTGCGCACGCGCGCCAATCTCAAGGTGGAAACCGGCGCGCTGGTGGACCGCGTGGTGTTCGAGGGGACGCGCGCGGTGGGCGTGGCCTATTCGGTGGGCAACGAACCGCACGAAGCCCGCGCGCGCGGCGAAGTGGTGCTGGCGGCAGGTGCGATCGGCTCCCCCGCGATCCTGGAACGCAGCGGCGTGGGCGATGCGGCGCACTTGTCCGCGCTGGGCATTACCGCGCGGCTGGACCGGCCCGAAGTGGGCGCCAATCTGCAGGACCACCTGCAATTGCGCTGCGCCTGGCGCGTCACCGGCGTCTCCACGCTGAACCAGCGGGCCGCGACACTGTTCGGCAAGGCGCTGATCGGCATGGAATATGCGCTTCGCCGCAGCGGGCCGATGGCGATGGCACCCAGCCAGTTGGGCGTCTTCACCCGCAGCGATCCGCACTATGCGACGCCGAACCTGGAATACCATGTCCAGCCGCTAAGCCTGGAAGCGTTCGGCGGGGCGCTGGACCCCTTCCCCGCCTTCACCGCCAGCGTCTGCAACCTTCGGCCCGAAAGCCGGGGCACCACGCGCATCGCCGCGGTGGACCCGGCGGCGGCACCGGCGATCCGGCCCAACTATCTCTCCACGGAGGAGGACTTGCGCGTTGCCGCGCAGGCGATCCGGCTGACCCGCGCGATCGCCGCCCAGCCAGCCCTTGCCCGCTATGCCCCGCAGGAACTGCGCCCCGGCCCGGCGTTCGAGAGCGAGGCGGACTTGCGCCGCGCGGCGGGGGAGATCGGCACCACCATCTTCCACCCGGTGGGCACGGCGGCGATGGGCCGCGTGGTCGATGCGCGCCTGCGCGTGGCCGGGCTGGACGGCTTGCGTGTGATCGATGCCTCGGTGATGCCCACGATCACCTCCGGCAACACCAATGCGCCGACGATGATGATCGCGGAAAAAGGGGCGGAGATGCTGCTGGCCGACGCGGTGGGTTAGAGCGTTCTCCGATCCGGTGGAATCACCTGATGACCCGGAAAACGCGGCAAACCAAACGCCTGGAGCAGTGGATCCGATGCATCGGATCGGAAACGGCTCCGGCCCCGCCTAAGCCAGCAGGGCCCGGGTCCGCGCGACGATCTCGCCCACATAATCCCGCGCCGCGTCAACGCCGATCGCGGCTTGCGGCAGGGTAACGTCGATCCCCAGCGTCTTGCCGCGCGGCAGGGCATCGACGAATTCGCGCAAGGGCAGTTCGCCTTCGCCCGGGATCAGGCGCGGGCTGCGGGTATCGCTCTCGCCGTCACCCAGCGCGCCGTCGCAGATGCGCACATGCCCGATCAGCGCCGAATCCAGCTCCGCGATCTGCCGCACGGAACCACCGGTGCGGAAGAAATAGAGCGAATCGATCGTCAGGCTGGCCTTGTCCTCGCCGATCTCGCGCACCAGGTCCAACGCCTCACCCAGGCTGCGGGTGGTCAGCACCGGCGCGAAGATGATCGACAGGTCCATGCCGCGCGCCTGCGCCATCGTCGCCAGTTCGGCCAGTTGGTCGCGCGCGCGGTCACGCTCCAGCCCGTTGTCATGGGCGCCCAGTCGCTTCGCGCCCAGCTCGGCAAAAAGGTCGAAATCCGCCGCACGGTCAGCCGGGGTGATCATGTCCGATGCGGCCAGCCCCTCACCCAGCTTGATGCAGATGCCGGTATCGGCCAGCGCGGCCTTGACCTCGCGCCGCAGCGCCGCGTCCTCGCGCAGCGACCATGCGGGATAGCCGGCCTGGCTGTCCCGCTGCTGCTCCAGCCCCAACGAAACGCGGGTGCAGCCCAGTTCGGCCGCCAGCCGGATGTGCTGGACCGGCCCCATTCCCGCAAGCGTGCGCGATTCGATACCGAGCGGATGGGGCATGATGGGATCCTCTCGTTTCTGAAGGCTTGGAATTTGCGAACTTGAAGCCAGGCTGCAAATGCCTCCAATATCGCGCCCACATTCCCAATGCACGCGCGAAAGCCGCGCCGGAGTTGAAACGACCGCATGACCGATCCCGCCGCGATCATTTCCCGCCTGCAACTTGCCCCGCATCCCGAGGGTGGCTGGTATCGTGAAACCTGGCGGGCGGCTGCGGCAAATGGTCAGCGGCCGACAGCCACCGCGATCCACTTCCTGCTCGAAGCACACCAGCGATCGCACTGGCACCGGGTGGACGCGGCGGAACTGTGGTTCTGGCACGCCGGCGCCCCCATCGCGCTGTCCATCGCGCCGCAGGATGCCGGCCCGGTGACCCGCACCGTGCTGGGCGGGCGGGTGCTGGAGGGAGAGGCGGCGCAGGTTCTGGTCCCCATCGGCCACTGGCAGGCGGCCGAACCGCTGGGCGGCTGGGCACTGGTAAGCTGCGTGGTGTCCCCGGGCTTCCATTTCGGCGGCTTCGAACTGGCCGCGCCAGACTGGTCGCCCGGGAATGCCGCGCCTTCCGGCGCCTGATCAGCCTATCGAGCAGCCGTCGCCTTCGCTGGTCTTGGTGCCATCGGGCTTGTACCAGGTCGCGATCGGACCGGCCTTCTCATCGTAATAGCAGACCGACGAGACGCGATTGGTCGCCGCGTCGACATGCACCGCATAATTGTGCGCGCCGCAGTTGTGCAGTTCGCAGCGGGATGCGGCGATGTCGCCGTTCACCTTTTTCACCGGGCCCACCGGGCCTTTCATCGCCGCGATGGCGGCGGCGGCCTTGGGATCGGTGACGGCAGCGGCCACGCCGGAGACGACCACCGGATCGTCGAAGAAGGAATGCGCCCCCACCTTGTCCAGCGGATACTTGCCGACATAGACCGACAGATCCGGCGCCGATGCGGGGGTGCCGGTGGCGTTGTCCGACGATGCGATGCTGGTCGTCACCACGACCGGGGCGACCGTCTCGGTAGCGACGGCGGTGGTTTCCACGACTGCCGGCTGCTTGCTTCCGCAGCCCGCCGCCAGCAGCAGCACGGTCATCGTCGCCCAGCAGCGCCTGTCGAAACCGAACCTGTGAAATCGGGAATCGCGCAATCGGGGATCATGCATCGCATCGTCTCCTCTCCGGGAAGGCATGTGCCTTTCCGGTGAACGTCGCCACCCCCGTGTCGGCTCCCGTCCGGAGCACGCCCCAACCCGCGGACTATGCCCACGCGCCCGCGCCGCTCTCCAGCCGCAAGCGCCGATCGGGAAATCACCCCCGGATCGCGGGCTTCCAGCGCATCGCCAGCATGATCACCACCGGCCAGAACAGCGTGGCGATGAAATCGCGGATCGTGTCCGGCCAGTTCCACGAACCATGCGCCAGCCGGTCGACGCATTCGTTGGCCACTTCGCACAGTAGCACCACCATCACCGGCCAGCGCGAGCTGAGCTTCCGCTTCAGCAGGATCGCGGAAATCAGCCAGATCGTCAGGCCGGCATAAGTATGCGCGAACTTGTCCGGCTGGGGGCACAGGGAAACGATCCAGTCGATCGCATGCTCGTAGTAGTGAACGAAGATCATGGCGCCGGTTATGCTGCAAGGCAGCATGACGGTCCAGACCGTCTCGCCTCAGGCCTGTGTAATCCCGCCTGCAATACCCCACTATCCGCAAGGGGCTGATAATGATGGCAAGCGGCCATTCGAACAACAAGGCGCGACGGTTGGACCGCCGCGCCTTGTTCATCTCCCTTCCCTCGGCCCGCTCCCCGCTTCATTCGGGGTAGCGTGTCTGTGCAGCGCAACCGAGCAGCGGGGCCCCCCGTCGTCAGGCGACCTTGCGCTGAAGCTTCGCCAGCGCGCGGTCGATCGCGTCCCGCGCGGCGGCATTCACGGTGCCCGATACGACCCGGTAGACGATCCGCCGTCCCTCCAGAGAATAGGCCACCGTCGCCATCCCATCGTTGAAACTGGACAAATAGAGCGCCGGCTTGCGCTGGATCAGCGCCACATCGTCCGCCCGGGGGACCAGACTGTCCCGCATGAAGTAGGCCCCCGTCATGGCCGCCGCATCCGCAGGTAAAGCCGCCGCATCCGGCGTGCCGACACTGTCCGTCGATCCGGGCAAGTCACCCGATGCCAGTTCCGCAACTTGCGCGGATGCACCAACGGGGCCGGCCAACATGCCAGAACAGGCAAACATGACCGCGAGACACGCCTGAGATGCTGTCAGGAATCGCTTCATGACACCACGCCTTTCGATGGCCTCTTCCAAGGGCAGTGCCGTCTACGCGACCCACCTTAGTTGTTGGGAAACCATAACAGGCGATCAGGGAAATCGGAAGCGATCGTTGGAATTTCCGCAGCGTTCCGGCGATCTTCGGCAGGCACTGGCTGGTCCGGTCGACTTCCTGAAGGTATTGCTAATGCAACGCGATATTATCAAAACACTCACCTACTTGTGCCTGCACCTGACGGTGGGATTCACGGTGGCCTATGTGATGACCGGCTCCCTCGCGCTGGCCGGCGGCATCGCGCTGGTGGAACCTTGCATCAACGCGGTGGCATTCTGGTTTCACGAACGCGCGTGGAAGCGACTGGACGCCGCCGACACCCGGCCGAGTGGGCCGCTGGCCGCACTGTATCCGGCGTAACGATCAAACGGCAGGCCTTTGCCGCCGCCGTTTGCGCAGGGGGGCGGAGGGGAGGGAACGTCCTGTCATGACTCGGTCCGGTTTTCGTGCAAGGAATTGCCGGCGCGCCACGCCCGGCGCGTTTCCGGAACCCGCGCATCGGGCAGCGGCGCAGACTGTCCAATGACCCGCCCGCGCGAAGGCAGCACCGAAAGGACCATCCCGATGACCACCAATTCCGCTTCCGCCCGCTACGAAGGCTTCGGCAAGGAAGGCAAGGGTTCGATCACCACGCGTTCGGGCGTGCTTTCCGGGCAGCCTTACGGCTTCGGAACCCGGTTCGAAGGCCAGCCGGGCACCAATCCGGAAGAACTGATCGCCGCCGCCCATGCCGCCTGCTTCACCATGGCCACCAGCTTCGGCCTGGCCCGCGCGGGCTATGCGGACGGCACGCTGGATACCCAGTGCACCATCACGCTGGACCAGGCGGACGGCGGCTTCAAGGTCAGCAAGTCGGCCCTCGTGCTGAAGGGCGCAATTCCCGGCATCTCCGCCGAAGACTTTGCCAGCATCGCCGAGGATGCCGAGAAGAACTGCCCGATCTCCAAGCTGCTGAATTGCGAGATCACGTTGGACAAGTCGCTGGAAAGCTGAGGGAACAGCCCCGGTCCCGACGCGTTGAATCGATGAGGAGGGGCAAGCGGAGGACGCTTTGCCAAGACATAAGCCGATATCATTCAACGTGATCGGGGCCGTGACCGGGGCGATCGCCATCGGCATATTGGCAGGTGCATGTCTGCCAGCGGGCGCCGGAGGCGATCAGCCAATCGCGACGCAGGCCGTTGCAAGGGCCGGCACGCGCACCGTGCCTGCGCGCGATTGGACGCCGCCAATCGGCGAAGGCCCCAATCAGGGCGTCGGCGATGCGGGATCCGGCTCGCCCGTGCCCATGGCTCCGTAAGTTTCGACGATTCCCGATTCGGCAGCCGACTGGGTTGCCGATCGGGTGGCACCGTTGCCCATGACCTCCTTGGCCGGGCGGCGGTCACTCCAGCCGCAACCCTTGCGGACCTCCCCACCGATCTTCAGCAACGCATTGTAGGGATAATGGCGGTCCGACATGCCATCGCTGCATGGACCGGGGCCGATCGCCAGCGTGAATTCGTGCCCGCCCAGCGTGCCGCTGAACGAAACCCCGCCACGCCCGGCAAAGCGCGTCACCGTGGCCTGATCGCCGGCCGGCCGTTCCGGCGTGCGATAGGTGATCAGGCCGTCGCGCACTTCGGCATTCCAGTACGGTTCGGTTCCCGTTACGCGAATCCGCTCGGCAACGGCGATCTCGCCCCAGGGCTGGTGATCGTCGCGATCGCCGGGCACGGCATTGCCGGCATCGTTCCGGCCATGACATGCTGCAAGTGCGAGAATCGGCAAGGCGATCGCGGCAGATCGCATCCGAAGGCGGCGGGGCGTGCAAGTCACGGAATGCATTGGCATCTTGGCAAGGTAACCGGGGTCAAGACACCCCGCAAGATGGCTGAATTGCGGCCCCTGCACCTCGTTCGGGTGGTCATCGGGCGCATTTGCAAGGGGCAAATTTATCCGAAATAGGGAGAATTGCGCAACTTTAGCGCTAACTACTTACCTTGCTGAGCTTTTCGCCATTGGTTGCACTTTGCGCAACACCAGTGGCATCTATTGCCATTGCGAACACAGGGCCATCCCACCATGTTGCAATGCAACAAGATAAGAGATGCCCCGAGGCAATCTCCTGCTTCTTGAAAAAGGATATTGCCATGTTCAAGACTGTCTTTGCCGGTGCCGCCGCTCTTGCCGCTGTTTTCGCCACCTCCGCCCAGGCCGAGGATGCCCGCAGCTTCTCGCACGACGGTGTGCACTACAACTACACCACCGCCCAGAAGGGCAAGGTTACCGTGATCCAGGGCACCGCTTCGGGCCAGGTTCCGTTCCGTCTCTACGTCAGCGGCAACCGCGTGACCGGCACCTACAACTCGCGCAACGTCGACTTCCGTCTGGCCGATGCGCAGAACGCGCTGGCCACCGCGCAGGCGCAGTAAGCCACACGGTCGATGCGGCCGGGTTTCCGCCCGGCCCATCACGCGAAAAGGGCGCCATCCCAAGGGGACGGCGCCCTTTTCCGTGTCCCTTCAGTGGCGCTTGCCCTGCATCGCCTCGTGGCTGATCAGCCGCACTTCCAGATCGTCGCCCGGCGCGATGCCGTGCTTTTCGATGATGCGATCGCGGAACGCGGCGATGTCATCCTCATCCGCCCCTTCGGGCAGCGGATAGCGCGCGATCACCATGCCGCCGATCGCATCGATCACGCTGAAATGGCTGGACATGCAGGACGCCGCCAGCGCGTCGAGGTCCAGCCCCTCCGCCAGTCGCCAGGTCTTGCCTTCGCGGGATCGGATTTCCTTCCGGCAGTGCCGACAAGTGCAGAGGATCGATCCATCCTCCTCTCTCCGACGCCGTCCGACCGGCTGATGGTCGCCCCGATACCAGCAGGGCGTCATCGCAAAGGAATCGCGGCGCGTGTACATCTGCTAAAATAGCCTCATGGATCAGGCTTAACCGTCTCACAATCCTGATTGCCGATAGGTTGCCGGCCCCATCCGTGGAATTGCTTAGGTCAGTGGCCTTCGTTCACCACGCGGACAGGGCCGGATGGCTACGCGGCGCGCGGGAAGCGGCGGATTCGATTCGGGACGTGTGACGATGAGTGCGGGTAAATGGATGGTCCTCATGCTGGTGGCGGGCGTGGGAATCGGGGTTGGCGCGGCCAATCTGGCGAACGGCGGAATGCGCCAGTGGACCGAACGCTTCGGCCATCGCGACGATGTCGCCGATCATGGCCTTGTGGCATTCAACGGCGCCTCCAACGGTGACGATTCGCAGATGCGCGGACAGATGCGCCGCCACGAATACAATGACGAGGAAGGCTACCCGTTGGAGGGGAACGATGGCGATTTCGCCTACGCCCCGGAACCGGCGTTCCGTCAGGCCCCGCCGGGTCAGGTGGTGATCCTGCGCACGCCGGGTTGGGGCTATGACGAGGGGCGCAGCGATGCGGACGATGGCGATTATGCCGAGGCCGCACCGCGCGCGCGGGTCTATGTGCCCGGCCCGCAATATGCGCCATCCGCCCCGCCGCGTGCCGCCTCACCTGCAGCGCCGCAGCAGGATGCCGCCGCCGCCGCAGCCGAACGTGCGCGCGCAGCCGCGGCCGATGTCACGGCTGCGGAGCACGGCACCATATAGGGGGTGTCTGCGGGCGGTTATCGCAGGGTCAGGAAGACTTCCGCCTCGATCACCCAGGCACCGCCGAGATCGCGCCACTTGGCAACGTAGCTGCCGGATGCCAGTGCATTGCCATCGGCGCCCAGCCCCTGCCACGCACCATATTCCATCGCGATCGGCTCCACCGCGGAAGCCTCGACCCGCTCCGCCGCGCGCAGGTAGACCATGCGCCCGGCGGCAGCAAATTCGCGCTTCCACACTTTCACTTGCGCCATGCGACCGGCGATCACCGCGCTGTCGGTGCCGGTCACCATCACGCAGTCGCGGGCCAGGATCGGGCCGATCCTGGCCGCGTCACCCTCGGCAATCGCGCGGTTGAATTCGGCGCGGCGGGCGCGGATCGCCAGTTCTGCGGCGGCGTTCACGCCAGCGTTCACGGACACGTTCACGAATGCACCGGATGGGCTGCCAGTTCGCCGACGACGGTGTTCCAGCGCCGCACCGTCCAGCGTTCCACCAGCCCCTCCCGCACATAGGGGTCCGCCTTGGCGAACGCTTCCGCCGCTTCGGGCCCTTCGCCGGCGAACAGCAGGCAGGCGGTGTCCACCGGATCTTCCAGCGCACCCGCCAGCACCAGATCGCCACGATCGGCGGCCGTCCACGCCAATGCCAGATGTTCGGTGCGAAATTCGGGGCGCCGTTGCAGATAGTCGGCGGCGACGTGATAGGTGAGCAGATAATGAGCCATGCGCGCCTTGTGCCATCGGCCGGGGCGTGTTTCCAGTACGGCGGAATTCCCGCGTTCCACCGCGTCCCCAGGAAATCCTGACAGGGCCCGTTAAGCGCGGGTTACAAAACCCGCGTCCATGGGGTAGAGAGCGCTCGGACCGTCCGGTCCGCATAAGGGATCTGCACCTAGAAAATGGCCAAGAATACCGGCCGGAGCCGCTCGTCCGGCGGGCCTTCCTCCTCGAATCCGAAAGAATCGTCGTTCCTGGGTCGCCTCGCGCGGCGCGTGCTCATCTGGGGTGGGGCGCTGACGCTGCTGGCCGCCATCGGCCTCGGCACCGCCGTCGCCGTGACCATGAATGAACTGCCCGCCTACGACGCGCTCAAGAGCAGCCAGAACGGCCAGATGATCGTCGTGCGCGCACGTGACGGCAGCGAATTGGTCTCGCTTGGGCCCAGCTACGGCAAGTGGCTGTCCTACAACGAGATTCCGCCTGTCATGCGCGGCGCCATGGTGTCGGTTGAGGATCGCCGATTCTACGATCACATCGGCGTCGATGCGCTGGGCCTGTTCCGCGCCGTCTACGTCTCGCTGACCACCGGCGGCCGCGCCAAGGCGACGTCCACGATCACCCAGCAGCTGGCCCGCAACGTGTTCCTGAACAACAGCCGCTCGATGGGCCGCAAGGCGCGCGAAGCCGTGCTGGCGCTGGCGCTGGAGCGCAAGTTCACCAAGGACCAGATCCTCGAACTCTACCTGAACAAGGTCTATTTCGGCGGCGGCGCCTATGGCATCGACGCGGCCAGCCGCAAGTTCTTCGGCCACCCGGCCACCCAGCTTTCGACGGCCGAGGCCGCGATCATCGCCGGCCTGGTGAAGGCCCCTTCGAACTATTCGCCCACGGCGGACCTCGATGCGGCCAAGGGTCGCGGCGAAGTGGTGCTGGGCCTGATGGTCAAGAACGGCGCGATCACGCAGGAAGAGGCCGACCGGGCCGACATTGCCGATGTCGCCGTGACGCATGAGAAGGGCCAGAACTCGGTCCGCTACTTCACCGACTGGGCGCTGCCCCAGCTCGACATGCTGCTGCCCGACACCAACGAGCCGATCGAGGTCTGGACCACGCTCGACCCGAAGATGCAGCAGGCCGCAACCAGCTCGATCGCCGCCAACGCCCCCAAGGGCGCGCAGGGCGCGCTGGTCAGCCTGGACCGCGACGGCGCCGTATTGGCCATGGTCGGCGGCACGGACTACGTGAATTCGAACTATAACCGCGCCACCAACGCCGTGCGCCAGCCCGGTTCGGCGTGGAAGCTGTTCGTCTATCTCTCCGCGCTGGAAGCCGGCTACACGCCCGACGACCGCGTGATGGACGAACCCGTCACCATCGACGGGTGGAGCCCGCAGAACGATGGCCGCAACTTCGCCGGCCAGATCGACGTGCGTACTGCCTTTGCCTATTCGAAGAACACCGTGGCTGCGCAACTCGGCAACGAAGTGGGCTTTGGCACGGTCGCCTCGATGGCGCGGCGCTTTGGCATCACCACCCCGATCAACACCAAGCCGGCGATGGTGCTGGGCACGTCCGAAGTGCGCGTGATCGACATGACGCGCGCCTTCGCGGCGATCTCGGCCGGCGGCACCTCGGTCGAGCCCTATGGCATCGTCAAGGTCACCACCTCTTCGGGCCAAACGCTCTATGAGCACAAGTCGGCGCGCGGCCAGGTCCTGGTTCCGCCGAACGTCGCGGCCGGGATCACCGACCTGCTGCAGACCACCGTTGCCACCGGCACCGGCCGCGCCGCGCAGATCGGCCGTCCGGTCGCGGGCAAGACGGGTACCACCAGCTCCAACAAGGATGGCTGGTTCCTGGGCTTCTCCAGCGGCATCACCACCGGCGTGTGGATGGGCCGCGACGATGCCAAGCCTGTGCCCGGCCTCTCCGGCGGCCATGCTCCGGCGCGTGCCTTTGCCGATTACATGAAGGTCGCCGTTTCCACCCGCCCGGTCGAACAGTTCCAGACGGAAGTGAAGCTGCCCGAATGGCAGCTGGAACCGGACGATGAGGCGATGCAGGGCAGCCCGGACGACTACTACTACGTCGACGAGAACGGCAATGTGGTGCACCCCGGCGCGGCCGATCAGGGCGACGGCCAGCCGCGCTACGACGATGGCAGCGTCGGCCCCGGCCCGGGCCCCGGCGCACCGCAGATGCCGGACTATGGCCCCGGCTCCGGCCCTGCATCCGGACCTGCCCCGGCCCCGCGCGCACCCGCCAACGGCGCCCCGCCCGCCGCGAGCGACGACTTCCTCAACCGCGCCACCGGCCGTTCTTCCAACGAAGAGGGCCAGCGCGGCGCACAGGGGGCGGGCAACAGCGCCCCGTCTCGCCCCAATGCGGCGAAGACGCCCACCCCGGTGCGAACGCCGGGCACCTGAGGGTGATCGATGCGAGAAAGGGACCGGGCTTCCGGTCCCTTTTTTGTTGGCGGCCCGAACATCTCCCGCTGCGGAGCGACCCGCCCCCTTCCCGGCGCCGCCATACAGATGCAGTCTGCCCATGTTAGAGCAGTGGTCCGATGGCATCGGATCGACTGCTAAGATTTAGGTTTGCCGCGTTTTCCGAGTCATCAGGTGATCCCACCTGATGAGAAAACGCTCTAAAAGGCGTGTGAAAACATTCGGGGAATGGCCGATGCGGCAAGCGCATGAACAAACGCCCGCCCTGGGTCCGGGGCTGATCTGGGGCTTCGAATTCACTGCCGAGGGAAGCCGGCCGGTGGAGGACTGCGACAGCCCGCAGGCGGAACGGCTGCGCTGGCTGCATCTCAACCTGGCCGATCACGGCACCCGCAAATGGGTGGAAGCCACCCCCGAACTGCCTGCCGCCGCGCGCGAGGTGCTGCTCTCGCAAGACCGGCACCAGCGTGCGCTGGTCGATCCCACCACCGTCGCCTGGGTGCTGCACGATCTGGAGCGGGACTTCGACAGTGACGACACCGGCCGCATCGGCGCGCTGCACATGGCGCTGACGCCCAACCTGATCGTTTCGGCCCGCCATCACCCGATCGGTTCGGCCGATATCGTCTACCGGCGGCTGAGTGCGGGCGGGATGGTCATCACCCCGCCGCGCGCGGTGGACCTGATGGCCAGTGCCCTGCTGGAAAACTTCGGCCGGGTGATCGCCCGCCTGTCCAGCGAGGTGCAGGGTGCCGAGGACGCGCTGGTGGAGGACCGGCAGGCCCCCAACAGCCACCGACTGATGGACGTCCGCCGTCGTCTGGCCCAACTGCACCGGATGCTGGACGGGATGAAGAGCGTGTTCCGCCGCCTGGAACTGGACAGCGACCTGCCGGCGGAACTGCTGCCCACGATCGAGAAACTCTCGCAGCGGGTGCAGGGCGTCGATGGCGATATCGTCAGCGTGCTCAACCAGTTGCGATCGGTGCGCGACGAGATCAACGACCAGTCGAACCAGCGGATCAACCAGAACCTCTACCTGCTTTCGGTCATGACCGCGCTGATGCTGCCGACCACGCTGATAACCGGCATTTTCGGCATGAACACCGGCGATCTGCCGTTGACCGGCCACGGCGGCACGATCGTCGCCACCGCGATCGCGGCAGGGTGTGCGCTGGCGACGTTCGTGTTCCTGCGCGGGCGCGGGTTCTTCAGATAAGAGACATGCTACCGGCCACCTATCACTGTCCGTCGCCCCCGCGAAGGCGGGGGGCCCGCTGTTCTTCTTCGCAACGCTGAAAGAAGCGGGATCCCCGCCTCCGCGGGGATGACGATGTTAAGGCATGGTTTCAAAACTAAAGCGTCGCGTAAAGCACCAGCATCCGCTGCCAGGCCTTGTCCGCCGAATCCGGATCCCAGGACGGCGAATCGGGCACGCACCAGCCGTGATCGGCGGGATAGACTTCCACTTCGGCCGGGCGGGCCGCGGCTTCGGCCGCCTTTTTCAGCTCCGTCTTCTGTTCGGGCTGCTTGGCATCGTCGTTGCGGGCGATGGCGAAAAGGAACGAGGCCTGGGTCCTGGCGATCAGGCGATGCGGGCTGTCTGGATCGTCGGTGACAAGGCCCGCGCCATGCAACGCCGCCGCCGCACGCACATGGCCCGGCTCCGCCGCTGCCGCGCGCACGGTGAACGGGCCGCCCATGCAATAGCCGTGGCTGCCGATGCCGCGCTTGCCGTCCGCAGCCGGATCGCCGCGCAGGAACGAGACAAAGGCGCGGGCGTCGCGGGTGATCGCATCGGGCGTCAACGCGGCACGCAGCGGGCCCACCTTGGCCTGCCCCTCCGGCGTGCGATAGTCCGAGAAGCTCTCGAACGTCGGTGCCGGGCCGCCGCGGTAATAGGGGTTCACGCATAGCACCGCATAGCCTTCGGCGGCGAGCGAGCGGGCCATGATCTTCATCGCTTCTCGCAAGCCGGCGATATCGGGCCACATGATAATGCCGGGGTGCGCACCCTTGGCAGGATGGACGAAGAAGGCATCGGCCACGCCGTCCGCCGTGGTGATGGAGACCATCTTCTCCTTCACGTCGCTGCCCCCGCTCTTGGGCGCGAAGCTGCCCGCGCAACCCGCCAGCGCCATGCTGGCGCCCAGCGCGGCAAATGCGCGACGGTCCAGCCCGCGACGGGCAAGATTGGCGTCTTCGGTCAGAGCCGTGAAATCGTCACACATCGAACGGATGCTCCATTGTTGCCCGCCCGCTGTTGTTCTGGAGGCGAAATTGAGGCTAGCGGGGAGGCCGGCTTATGGCCAGTCCCCTTCCCGCAGGACGGCAAAGGAAACGATCGCATGCCCGACCCCGAACAGATCGCCTGCTGGCAGCGCATCGACGCAGGGCTCACCACCTCCGGCAAGCTGGTGGATGGCGATCCACAGCGGCTTGCCATGCTGGGCGTGCGCCGGGTGATCAACCTTGCGCTGGCCAGCCATCCCGAGGCCCTGCCCGACGAAGCCGGCCAGTTGGCGGGCCTGGGCATCGACTATGTGCATATCCCGGTGCCGTTCGATGCCCCGGATGACAGCCACTTCGCCGCCTTCCAGGCCGCCATGGACGGTGCGGGCGATACGCCCGTCCATGTCCACTGCATCCTGAACTGGCGCGTGTCGGCGTTCGTCTATCGCTGGAACCGCGCGCGCGGCATGGCGGAAGCCGATGCCCGCGCACTGATGCGCCAACAGTGGGAACCGGAAACCAGCGATAACAAGGACGCCCCGGCCTGGGCGCGCTTCATCGCCCGGTAGATCGGGCCGGCAGGATCAAACCTCGCCGTTGAAGTTCAGTTCGAGGTTCACGGCGTTGGGATCGACCAGGAAAATCTGCGCAAGGCCAAGCTGCGGATGTTCCATCGCGCGGTGCGGCAGGCCCAGTTCCTCGATCCGCGCGCGGGTTTCCGCATAGCCGGAACAGCGCAGCGCGAAATGGTGCAGCGCATTGGTCGGCTGCCCCGGGTGATAGGCGTCATAGCGGCCCTGCGCGGTCGTGCGGTCCACCAGATGGACGATGGCATTGCCCTGCCCATCGCGCATCCAGTAGCCGGCGATGTGCGAGGCGACGGTGGAATTGGCGCTGCGGGTGAGGCCCAGCACATTCTCGTAGAATTGCGCCGTGGCCTCCAGATCGTCGGTCAGGACATTGACGTGATCGATACCGCTGACCTTCATGACACCCTCTCTCTTATTCCCGGGCTCTAGCCCCTGAACACCACCGTGCGCGCGCCGTTCAGCAGCACGCGGTCCTCCAGATGCAGCCGCACCGCCTCGGCCAGCACACGCCGTTCGATATCGCGGCCCTTGCGCACCATATCCTCGGGCGTGTCGGCGTGAGTCACCGCTTCCACATCCTGATGGATGATCGGCCCTTCGTCGAGGTCCGCCGTTACATAATGCGCCGTGGCGCCGATCATCTTCACCCCGCGCGCGTGCGCCTGGTGATAGGGCTTGGCACCCTTGAAACCGGGCAGGAACGAGTGGTGGATGTTGATGCAACGGCCCGAAAGGAACGCCGCCATCTCGTCCGACAGGATCTGCATGTAGCGGGCCAACACCACCAGTTCGGCGCGCGTCTCATCCACCAGCGCGCGGATCTGCGCTTCCTGTGCGGCCTTGGTGTCCCTGGTCACCGGCAGGTGATGGAACGGCAGATCGCCGATCATCGCCGAATCGATCGCCTCACGCGGGTGGTTGGAAACGATGCCGACCACCTCCATCGGCATCTCGCCGATGCGCTGGCGATAGAGCAGATCGGCCAGGCAGTGGTCGAACTTGCTGACCAGCAGCAGCACGCGGCGCGGCCGGTCGCGACGGGTCATCGACCAGGCCATGCCGTATTCGTGCGCGATCGGGCCAAAGCCCTCGCGAATTTCCTCGCGATCTGCGCTACCCGGATCGAAGGCGACGCGCATGAAGAACTTGTCTTCATCCAGATCGTTGAACTGCTGCGCCTCGATGATGTTGCCCCCGGCTTGCGCAAGGTAGCCGGTCACCCGGGCGACGATGCCCGGGCGATCGGCGCAGGACAGCGCGAGGATCAGCGATTCAGCCATCCGTTTCGTCCTCAGGCAGCGCCGAAGGCATTGGGGCGGTTGGACAGCGCGGCTTCGGATTCGGCCATCAGCGCGGCGATGATCTCCGTCACCGGCTCTTCCTTGCTGACCATGCCGACCGACTGGCCCGCCATGATCGAGCCGTTCTCCACGTCGCCCTCGATCACCGCGCGGCGCAGGGCGCCGGCCCAGAAGTGCTCGATCTTCAGCTGCGCCTCACCCATGTCGACCTCACCGGCGTCCAGCAGGCGCGCCACTTCGATCTGCTTGGCGGTGAATTCCTCGGTGCCCTTGTTCTTCAGCGCGCGCACCGGGATCACCGGCAGGCGCGGATCGACCTGCACCGATGCCACGGCGTCGCGGGCATTGGCGCGGAAGAAGGCCTTCTTGAAGTCCGGATGGGCGATCGATTCGCTCGCGCAAGCAAAGCGGGTGCCCAGCTGCACGCCGGCCGCACCCATTTCCAGGTAACCGGCCATCGCCTCGCCGCGGCCGATGCCGCCAGCAACGAAGACCAGATTGTCGGCCGCAAGCGCGGGCAGGATTTCCTGCGCCAGCACCGAAGTGGAGACCGGGCCGATGTGGCCACCGGCTTCCATGCCCTCGATCACCAGCGCGTCCGCACCCGAACGCAGCAGCTTCTTGCCCAGCGCCAGCGTCGGCGCGAAGCAGATCACCTTGGCGCCCGATTCCTTGATCGCTTCCACGCTGCCCTTGGGCGGAATGCCGCCGGCGAGCACCACGTGGCTGACATTGTGCTTCGCGCAGACTTCGATCAGGTCGAACAGTTGCGGGTGCATGGTGATCAGGTTCACGCCGAAAGGCTTGGCCGTCAGTGCCTTGGTCGCGGCGATTTCGCTGTCCAGCAGCGCGGGGGTCATCGCCCCGCAGGCGATCACGCCGAAGCCGCCGGCATTGCTGATCGCGGAAACCAGATTACGCTCGGACACCCAGGACATGGCGCCGCACAGGATCGCATATTCGCTGCCGAGAAATTCGCAGCCCCGCGCCATCAGCGCGGAGGTCTTAGTGGTGGCGGCCATTGATGCTCCCGTAGCCCGCAGTCATAAATCAGCCTGCGCCATAGGATGCCCGAAGGCGCGGCACAAGCGGCGGCTTTGCACCGCGATCCGCAGCGAAATCGAGACAGGTCGCCCCCCTCCGCCGCTGGAGGCGCTTGATCTGCGCCGCCGGGAATGAGAGCCATGGGGGGCGATGGATGCCAGATCACTCTACGAAGCCAAGCTGACCACGGCCGACAAGGCGGTGCAGGCGATCGACAGCAACAGCGATCTTGCCATGGGCATGGCGGTGGCGGAACCGCCGGCCCTGCTGGCCGCCATCGCGCGGCGGGCGGAGGCGGGGACGCTGACGGATCTGCGCGTCTGGTACCTGCTTTCGCAAGTCCATGCCGGATCGACGATTTTCCGACGCGAACTGCTCGGCCCGATCCGCCCGCAATGCCTGTTCATGAGCGGCGTGGAACGCGCGCTGATCAAGGCCGATCCCACGGCCGAAGCGCTGATCGACTTCGTGCCTTGCGCCTTTTCCGGATCGCCCCGCGTGATGCGCGACGAAGTGGGGATGGATGCCTGCGTACTGACCGTCTCACCGATGGACACCGATGGCTATTTCAGCTTCGGCGTCGCCAACGACTACACCTCGATCGTCGCGCATAGTGCCCGAACGGTGATCGTTGAGGTGAACCCGGCGATGCCGCGCGTGGCCTGCCCGGCACCGCTGCACGTCTCCCAAGTCTCCGCCATCGTCGAAAATGCCGCGCCGCTGCTCTGCTTCGGGGAAGCCGACGCCGCGCCGGAGGATGAGGCCATCGCCGCGCTGATCGCGGAAATGATCGACGATGGCGCCTGCCTGCAAATGGGCATCGGCAACCTGCCCGGCGCCGTCTGCCGCCGCATCGCCAATCGGCAGGACATGGGCATCCACACCGAACTGCTGACGCCGCCGCTGGCCCGCCTGGCCCAGCAGGGCGCGGTGACCAACCGGCTGAAGGCCACCGAGACCGGCCTCAGCGTCTATTCCTTCGCGATGGGGGACGATCCGTTCTACCGCTGGATGGACGGCAATCCGCATGTCTATTCGCTGCCGGTGGACGTGGTGAACGACCCGGCGGTGATCGCGCGGAACGACAAGGTCGTCTCGGTCAACGCGACGATCCAGGTGGACCTTCAGGGCGCGTGCAATTCGGAATTCATGGGCGGGCACCAGCATTCGGCGGCCGGTGGCCAGGTCGATTTCGTGCGCGGCGCCTATGCATCGAAAGGCGGCCTATCGGTGATCGCCTGCCGCTCGACGGCGAAAGGCGGCACGGTCAGCCGCATCGTGCCGAAGCTGGACGGCCCGGTGACGACGCCGCGCAACGATGTCCACTGGATCGTCACCGAGCATGGCGCCGCCAACTTGCGCGGCAAGACCCTGCGCGAGCGGGCCGAACTGCTGATCGGACTGGCCGATCCCAGGTTCCGCGATGAACTGGCGAAGGGGCTTTAGCTCTCGCTGCCGGGCCAAGACGAACCTCTCCCACAACACTCCGTCGCCCCCGCGAAGGCGGGGGCCCCGCTTGTCTTCGTGCCAGACCTGAAGACAAGCGGGATCCCCGCCTTCGCGGGGATGACGGCAGAGTTGTGACGGGAAGTTTAGGGCAGGCAGCGCAGGAAATGGGGGCAATGCGATCAGATCGCCGTCGCCCCCAAGCGCTCCGCCCAGTCCGCATGGCGCTTCTTGAGTTCCCGCTCCCAACCCAGCCCGACCTTCTCGATATCCAGCACTTCCAGCACCTCGAACGCGAACGCTTCTTCCCCATGCGCATTCCACGCGTCCTGCAACGAACGTTGCGGCGTCGTGCCCAGCTTCAACGTGAAGAACAGCCGGTTGCGAATCGCCGGCAGGTTCGGCGCGCGGCCGACCCATGCCTCCCCGCTCGGTTGGCAGCGGATCGCGTAGATGCCCGGCTCGGGCTTGCGCTCGCGGTATTCGGCGATGGCCGCCTTGCGGTCGCTGCGTTCCATGGTTCGATTCCTTTCGTATTTTTACCCGGATAAATTGACTCGCCCGCAAATTCAATTTACCCGGATAAAAATATCTTCAGGACATGCCATGCCCCAGACCTGCACTGCCTTTCTCGGCACCACCCGCCTCGCTCGCGGCACGCCTGCCGAACTGATCGCTGCCCTGCGCGGCAAGGAGCAGGGCGTGCTGGTATTCGACGACGCGACCGGACGCCCCGTCGATCTCGACTGGCGCGGCGTCACGAAAATGGCGGAAGAAAGCGAAGCACCGCGCCGTCGCGGCCGCCCAAAACTGGGCGTCACCGCCCGCGAAGTAACGCTGCTGCCCCGCCAGTGGGACTGGCTGGCACAACAACCCGGCGGGGCTTCGCAGGCGCTGCGCCGCCTCGTCGACGAAGCCCGCAAGGCCGATGGCGGCCGAACCGCCCGCCGAATGGCGCACGAACGCGCCTACCGCGTCCTGTCCGCGCTGGGCGGTGACCTGCCGGGGTTCGAGGAAGCCAGCCGCCTGCTATTCGCGGACAAGCCGGTGGAATTCGCCGCCGCCATCGCCGCATGCCCTGCCGACTGGCGCGATCATGTCCTCGAACTGGCCCAGCCTTCACCAGAAGACTGAGGCCGAAACGAAAAAGGCGGCGCTCGCCGCGCCGCCTTTCCCTAATTCACGCTATCGCGCTGGCTCAAGCCGCAGCGTCGAGGCCGTAAGCGGTGTGCAGCACGCGCACGGCCAGTTCGGTCTCGTCGGTGTCGATCAGGACCGAAACCTTGATCTCGCTGGTGGAGATGGCGATGATGTTGATACCGCGATCGGCCAGCGTCTTGAACATGGTGGAGGCGACACCGGCGTGGCTGCGCATGCCGACGCCGACGACGCTGACCTTCGCCACGTTGCTGTCGGCGATCATGCGGTAGTAGCCGATGGTGTCCTTGCGCTCTTCCAGCAGCGCCTGCGCGCGGACGAGGTCGGCCTGCGGCACCGTGAAGGTGACGTCGGTCTCGCCCTTGTCCTTGGCAACGTTCTGGATGATCATGTCGACGTTGATGTTCTGTTCGGCCAGCGGCGCGAAGATCGCGGCCACCGCGCCCGGACGGTCCGGCACGCGGGTAAGGGTAACCTTGGCTTCGTTCTTGTCAGCGGCGATGCCGGTGATCAGCTGGCGTTCCATATCGCTTCCTTCAAGTTCTTCGTCGCTGACGATCATCGTTCCGGGGAGGGTGTCTGCCGCAGGGGCATTCTCGTCGATGAACGAGGACAGCACCTGCACGCGCACGTTCTCCTTCATGGCGAGGGAAACCGAGCGGGTCTGCAGCACCTTCGAGCCGACCGAGGCCAGTTCGAGCATTTCTTCATAAGTCACCAGCGGCAGCTTGCGCGCCTTGGCGACGATGCGCGGGTCGGTGGTGTAGACGCCGTCGACATCGGTATAGATGTCGCAGCGGTCGGCCTTGACCGCCGCCGCCACGGCCACGGCCGACGTGTCCGAACCGCCACGGCCCAGCGTGGTGATGCGATTGTCCGGCGAAACGCCCTGGAAACCGGGGATCACCGCGATCTCGCCCGCCGCCATCGAGGCCAGCAGCGCTTCCGAATCGAAATCCTCGATACGGGCCTTGGCGTGGGCGTCGTCGGTCTTGATCGGCAACTGCCAACCCAGCCACGAACGTGCCTTGCAGCCCATCGCCTGCAGCGTCAACGCCAGCAGGCCCGACGTGACCTGCTCGCCCGAAGCGACGACGACGTCGTATTCGGCGGGATCGTAAAGGGCATTGGCCTCACGGCAGAAGTTGACGAGACGGTCGGTCTCGCCCGCCATCGCCGAAACGACGACCGCGACTTCGTGGCCGGCTTCCTGCTGACGTTTGACGATACCCGCCACGCGCCGGATTCGCTCGGTCCCGGCCATGGAAGTGCCGCCGAATTTCATCACGATACGTGCCAAGGTGCCGTTGCTCCCCGTGAGATTGTGCGCATGAACGAAGCGCGTGTGGATAAGAGTTCGGCGGGCTGTTAGGGGGGAGTCATGGATAATGCAACCGCTTCGAACACGCCTTCCCGCGCAACAATCGATCCGAAGGAAGCCGCCCACTTCGGCGCGCTGGCGGCCGAGTGGTGGGATCCGAAGGGCTCTTCGGCGATGCTCCACCAGCTCAACCCCGTGCGCCTGGGCTTCATCCGCGCCGAGATCGATCGGCATTTCGCCAGCGATTCCCGTACCTTGAAGCCGCTGGCCGGCAAGCGTGCGCTGGACGCCGGCTGCGGCGCCGGGCTGCTATGCGAACCCCTCGCCCGCCTTGGCGCGGCAGTGACGGGCGTGGACGCGGCGGCGGAGAACGTTTCCGCGGCCCGAGCCCATGCCGAAGCGATGGGCCTGCCCATCGACTACAAACACGGCGAACTGGGTGCGCTCGGGCTCTCGGGCTACGACCTCGTCTGCTCGCTGGAAGTGATCGAGCACGTGACCGACAAGGCGCTGTTCATCGGCCAGCTTGCCGATGCGCTGGCGGACGACGGGCTGATGATCCTCTCCTGCCCCAACCGCACCCCCGCCTCGCGCCTCCTACTGGTGGAAGCGGCCGAACGGCTGGGCAAAGTGCCGCGCGGTACGCATGACTGGCACCAGTTCGCGACCCCCGAGGAACTGCGCGACTTGGCCGAAGGCGCGGGCCTGACGCTGGGCCAGCCGAAGGGCATTGCGTGGTCGCCCACAAGCGGCCTGCACCTGTCGGACGATCTTTCGCTGAACTTCATCGTCACGGCCACCAAGCGCTAAGCGCCCAGCCGAACCTATCCCCTCAAAACCCCGTCATCCCCGCGAAGGCGGGGATCCCGCTTGTTCTTGGCGATGTGGCGAGAACGAAGCGGGGCCCCCGCCTTCGCGGGGGCGACGAAGTGTTTTGGTCTCTGTGGTCTCGTTGAACTCACTGGCCTCGTTGACTTCTCAGGTCTCGTCTTCGGTCGCTAAACCGACCCGCCCCCGATAAGCCCGGCAATCGCCGCCCGCACCTGCGCCTCACGCTCCTCCCACGTCCCGCCGATCCGCGTGAACCGCACGCCCGCCCGGACCAGCATCTCCTCCGCCAACGCGGCAAAGCGCGCCCGCGCCTCATCGGTCCCGAAGAACCGCGTGCCGTCATCACGCCACGGCACATCGGGCGAGAACAGCAGATAGTGGTCGGCCTTGGGATAGCCCATCAGCACATCGGGCACCTCACAGAACAGCATTGCCGCCCAGGCCGCCGTCATCAACTGGTCGGTATCGAACAGCAGCACCGGAGGAGCCGCCGCCATGGCCTTGCGGTTCTCGTCCGCCTGCCCCTCGGCAATCGCCAGCAGGTCCGCCATGGTCAGGTCGGTGCCCCGCTCCTCACAATAGGTGCGGCCATATTCCGGCACCCACGGCAACCCCAGCCGCGCGGCCAGCACCGACTTGCCCGTGCTTTCCGCACCGTGGAGGCAAACCGTGATCATGCCGGCTTGAGCGGCCGCTTCTGCGCCCGCTCCGCCGCGGCCCACTCGATCAGGCCCAGTACCGACATCACCAGGAACACCACGTAGAGCGCCGCGGTCGGCCACAGGTCCTTGTAGGCGTAGACCCCGATCGAGGCGACATCGATGGCGATCCACAGCACCCAGTTCTCGATCCGGCGGAACGCCAGCAGGATCTGCGCGGCGATCGAGGCACCGGCGATGGCGGCATCGGCATAGGGCAGCGAGGCATCGGTGAACTTGTGCATCACCCAGCCCAGATTCAGCGTCAGCGCCGCCGTCGCCACCAGCCAGAGCGCGCGGCTGAACCCGCCCAGCCGGCGCACCGGCACCCGGCTGTCACCGCCACCGGCGCGCACCCAAAGCACCCAGCCCCAGGCCTGCGCCGCGAAGAAGAAGATTTGCAAGCCCGCCTCGCCATAGAGCTTGGCCTGCCAGAACACCACGAAGTACAGCGCCACCATCGCCATGCCGAACGGGTAGTTCCACACGCTGCGCCGCACCAGCAGCGCGATATTAGCGAGCCCCAGTGCCGCCGCGATCCATTCTACCGGATCCATTGTCGCCCCTGTTTATTTCCCTGAATTAGAGTCTGCTTGAAAAATGCCCGTAGACGCATTTTTGGGACGGCACCGGCCGCAAAATTCGCTGCAGGCGAATTTTCAAACGGGTTTTCAGCCGAGAGCGGCTTCCCACTCAGGCTCCTTGAAGCCCACCAGCAACCCGCCCGGATACTCCACCACCGGACGCTTGATGGTGCTGGGCTGCGCGACCATGATCGCCACGGCCTTGGCAGCATCGAGGTCCTGCTTGTCTTCATCGGGCAGCTTCTTGAAAGTGGTACCCGCCCGGTTCAGCAGCTTTTCCCAGCCGGCCTGCGCAATCCACTTTTCAAGACGCGCCGCATCGGCGCCTTCCTTCTTGTAGTCGTGGAAGGTGTAGTCGCTGCCCCGCGCCTCCAGCCACTTGCGCGCCTTCTTCACGGTGTCGCAGTTGGGGATGCCGTAGAATTCCAGGCTCACGATTCGGTTTCCCTTTCGAAATGGCGCACCCGCGGCTCGTTGCAGGCGAAGGCAGTGTAGCTCTGATAGTAGTGCTCGCGCCCCTTGGCCTGCACTTCGGCGTGGGCGGCGACGCGGCGCCATGCCAATGCGGCGGCTTCGTCCTCCCATTCGGACAGCGCGATCACTTCGCCATCCTCGCTGGTGTAGCTCTTGAAGGAGAGGAAACCGGGCTGCGCGCGGGCGAGCGTTTCCATCGCCTCGGCATCGGCGGAATAGGCGGCGGCGTCGATATCGGCGCGCTTGCGATTGCGGAAAACGACCAGGAACATAGGCGCGCTCATGGGCCTTCACGCAGCATTCCGCAAGCATGTGGCGCGCCGCCAATGCTGGACAATCCGAAGATTGCGCGCCAAGGCGCGAGGCATGAGCGTGAACACTTTCGGCCGCCTTCTGCGATTCACCACCTGGGGCGAGAGCCACGGACCGGCCATCGGCGCCGTCGTCGACGGGTGCCCGCCGGGCCTTGCCATCGATGAGGGCGTGATCCAGCCCTTCCTCGACGCGCGCCGCCCCGGCCAGTCGAAGTTCACCACGCAGCGGCAGGAACCGGATCAGGTCCGCATCCTCTCGGGCGTGTTCGAAGGCCCGGATGGCGTACAACGCACCACCGGCACCCCGATCAGCCTGATGATCGAGAACGTAGACCAGCGTTCGAAGGACTATTCGGAAGTCGCCAAGGCCTATCGCCCCGGCCATGCCGACTATGCCTATGACGCCAAGTACGGCTTCCGCGACTATCGCGGCGGCGGCCGCAGTTCCGCGCGCGAAACCGCCAGCCGCGTGGCGGCGGGCGGCGTGGCGCGGCTGGTGATCCCGGAAGTGACCATTCTGGCCTATGTCTCCGAGATCGGCGGCGACGCCATCGATAGGACCAACTTCGACGCGGCGGAGATCGGCAACAACCCGTTCTTCTGCCCCGACGCGGAAGCGGCGAAGCGCTGGGAAAAGATCGTCGACGATGCGCGCCTGTCCGGTTCCTCGGTCGGCGCGGTGGTCGAATGCGTGGCGGCCGGCGTTCCGGCAGGCTGGGGCGCGCCGCTCTACGGCAAGCTCGACGCCGATCTGGCTGCTGCGATGATGGGCATCAACGCGGTGAAGGGTGTGGAGATCGGTGACGGTTTCGCCGCCGCGCGCCTGACCGGCGAACAGAACGCCGACCCGATGCACCCGGGCGCTGCAGGGCCAGAGTTCAGCGCCAACCACGCAGGCGGCATTGCCGGGGGCATCTCCACCGGCCAGCCGGTAGTCGTGCGCGTGGCGTTCAAGCCCACCAGCTCCATCCTCACCCCGCAGCCCACCATCACGCGCGACGGCGAGGCGACCGAACTGTTCACCAAGGGTCGCCACGACCCCTGCGTCGGCATTCGCGGCGTTCCAGTGGTGGAAGCGATGATGGCGCTGGTGCTGGCCGATCACAAGCTGCTGCACCGCGGCCAATGCGGCTGACACCGCGTGGCTGACGTCGCCCTCCGCCCCGAGCGGGACGGCGACGCCCAGGCCATTCACGCAGTCGTCACTGCCGCCTTCCTCGGCGCCGAGCATTCGAGCGGCACCGAAGGCGCGATCGTCGACGCCCTGCGCGCCTCGGGCAGCCTCACCGTCTCGCTGGTGGCCGAGGCGGGTGCCGCCATCGTCGGCCATATCGCCTTCTCGCCGGTGACGATCGATGGGAAGGACATCGGCTGGTTCGGCCTCGGCCCCGTTGCCGTCCATCCCGCCCACCAATGCCAAGGCATCGGCGCCCGGCTGATCGAGGCGGGACTGGCGCAGCTGCGAGACGCCGGGGCGCAAGGCTGCGTGGTGCTGGGCGATCCCGCCTACTACGCCCGCTTCGGCTTCGTGAGCGATCCCGCTCTCACCTATCCCGGCGTGCCGGCCGAATACTTCCAGCGCCTCGTCCTCGCCGGGGCCGCTCCGTTTGGCGTCGCCGCCTATCACCAGAGCTTCGCCGCAAGCTGACAGCTTGACACGGTTGACACGGTCCAGAGTGAAAACCGTCACCTTGCGCGGCGATGTGTCACCTTGTGCCGCCATAAGGTGACAGGTTGGGCGTTTTTGCAGGGAGCTGAAGCTGGGGGACACGCGGAGGAAGGTACGCGCGTACGGTCAGGTAGGAAAACGGGGAGCGTCCTGATAATCTTCCTTGTAACGAAAATTAACTAAGCCCACGTCACATCCCTCAATCCCACGACGCGAGGAAATCTCGCGCCAGGCATACCTCGTCGAAGGGCTTCGCGGCGGAGAAGAAGTCTGGGTAAACCGATACAACCCGCCTCGCGAAGCCGTGCATGGAATGTTACATAAGTCTTTGAAAGACAGATGCGTGGGCGAAAATGGACGATTTCGAGCTGATCACTGTGGAGGAAATGGACGAACTTCCAGACGACCCTCAAGAGGCATTTGTCATTTTTGAAGGCATCTGCCGCCGCAGAATGAACGCTTACATTTCGAACATCGGGATTAACGACAATACCGACGCGGACGAGATTCGAATAGAATATATGACGCGGATCGGAGCTGCCGCGGCTGCATACGGCATAGTCGAACTCGCTGACTCTTATTACACTGACTTCAATCCAACCGACTTCAAAATTCTTTATCGGAAAGCCGTTGCGGCAGCGACACGCCTCAACATTGAAAAGAGACAAAAGCAAAAAGGGTCAATCGTCGTCTTGCCAAGTGGCACCAAGGAGCGCTTGAAAAAGCACCTTGAAGAGCTTCGAAAGGCGGTCGCCACATCGGACCTTGGGGACAAGCGTAAGAAAATTCTAGAAGGCAAACTCAATGCCTTCAGCAAAGAACTCGACGGCGAAAAAAGCAACATCACGGTCATCCTCGCCGCCGTGGCGGTCGTGGCTGCAGGCATCAATCAAACACTTTCCGGGGTGAACAACTTCCAGAAGGTGATAATCGATATGCCAAAGACTGTTGAAGCCATTTCCAATCTTGTCGGTAAAGAATCGCTTTCAGAACAAGAACAAGCTGCGTTGCCACCGCCACCAAGCGTCAAAGCGTTACCACCGCCGGGCGGCACTGCTAGATGGACTACTACCTCAACGTTCGGTGCTGACCTTGATGATGACATTCCGTTTTGAGATGACACCCATCATTTGATCACCTCGACGCTCAACGACTAAAACATGCGCAATACATTATAAGACAAGCATTACGGCACACGGACCGGACCGCTTCCTAAATATCTTTACGGTTGAACCCGTCAATCCAGCTTCGCATCCGCCAGCGGTGCCGTCCGCGCTTCCAGCCTGCCGCCGCCGCGATAGACCAGCACGCAGCTGGCGCTGCCCGCGCAGAAGTGCTGCACCGGGGCCAAGGCGCGGGCGCCGTAGCGGTAGGTCAGCTGCCCCTCGGTGATCTCGAAGCCGGAAATGTCGCGAATGCGGTGTTCGTGCGCGAACATCACCGCGTGGCCCTGCCTTACCGGCGCCCAGAACGACCACTGGTCGTAGAGGCGGTGGTGATAGCGGAACTTCATGTCGCCCGCCGCCCGGTTGTCCAGCGAAGTGGGCCAGCCGTTGCAGGCGGCCAGCGATGCGCAGGCGGCTGCCAGCAGCGCAAGTCGGCCAAGTCGGATCGTTTTCATCGCTACCCTCTGCCCCACTTGCCGCAGCGCCGCACGGATTTTCGCACGCGCGAGCATTTTATCGACAGAATCGTTCAGTCCGCCATGACTTATCGGGCAATCCGATCAACCCAATCGGATCAAGCCCCTACACATCGTCACACGGGCGGCCTATCTCGGCTTCGTCAGTTTCAACACCCATCGAGGGAGAATACACCATGGGTATCATCGGCAGCACCATCAAGCCGTTCAAGAACACCGCTTTCCAGGCCGGCAAGGACTTCTTCGACGTCACCGACGCCGACATCGCCGGCAAGTGGGCCGTGTTCTTCTTCTACCCCGCCGACTTCACCTTCGTCTGCCCGACCGAGCTGGAAGACCTGGGTGAACAGTATGCCGCACTGCAGGGCATGGGCGTGGAAGTGTTCGGCGTTTCGACCGACACGCACTTCAGCCACAAGGCCTGGCACGACACCTCGGACAAGATCGGCAAGATCAAGTACGCGTTCCTGGGCGACCAGAACCACGCCCTGACCGAAGCCTTCGGCGTTCTGCGCGAAGATTCGGGCCTGGCCGATCGCGCCACCTTCGTGGTCGATCCCGAAGGCGTCATCCAGATCATGGAAATCACCTGCGAAGGCGTTGGCCGCAACGCTTCGGAACTGGTCCGCAAGATCAAGGCTGCCCAGTACGTCCGCGCCAACCCCGGCCAGGTCTGCCCGGCCAAGTGGGAAGAAGGTTCGGAAACCCTCGCTCCCTCGCTTGACCTCGTCGGCAAGCTCTAAAACTACCGCGACCAGGCCATAAGGCCATCCGGGTCGCGTGCTGAAGGTGTGCGGCCCGGGGCATCCCTCCCCCGGAGCCGCACCCCCGTGCGCTTCGCGGCCGACGGACCCCCGGGCCGCCCCTTTCTCTCCCCACGCATTTCAAAGGACCTGTGACTCATGCTCGACGCCACTCTGAAGCAACAGCTCTCGCAATATCTCGCCATGCTGCGCGAGCCGATCGAGCTTGTCGCCTCGCTGGGCGATGACGCAAAGTCGGCCGAAACGCGCGAGCTGCTGACCACCATCGCCTCGCTTTCGGACAAGGTCACCGCCACTTTCGACGGCGACGATGCGCGCCGCCCCAGCTTCATCGTGCGCCGCGCGTCGGACGCCAGCGCCTGGGTGCGCTTCGCCGGCCTGCCGCTGGGCCACGAATTCACCTCGCTCGTCCTCGCCCTGCTGTGGACCGGCGGCCATCCGCCCAAGGTCTCTGACGAGACGCTGGAGCAGATCCGCGCGCTGGAAGGCAGCCATGAGTTCGAGATGTACTTCTCGCTCTCCTGCCACAACTGCCCGGATGTGGTGCAGGCACTGACCTTGATCGCGCTCAACAACCCGCATGTGAACGCCACCCTGATCGAAGGCGGCGCGTTCAAGGACGAAGTGGAAGGCCGCGGCGTCATGGCCGTGCCTGCCGTGTTCCTGAATGGCGAGATGTGGGGTTCGGGCAAGATGGGCGTGGAGGAAATCCTCGCCAAGCTCGACACCGGCGCCGATGCCAAGGCGGCTGCGAAGCTGGCCGAGAAGAAGCCTTTCGAAGTGCTGGTGGTCGGCGGTGGCCCCGCCGGTGCCTCTGCCGCGATCTACACTGCGCGCAAGGGTTTCAGCACCGGCATCGCCGCGGAACGCTTCGGCGGCCAGGTGCAGGACACCATGGGCATCGAGAACTTCATCTCGGTCCCCTACACCGAAGGCCCGAAGCTGGCGGCGGCGCTGGAAACGCACGTGGGTGAATACGACATCGACGTGATGAACCTGCAGCGCGCCGAAAAGCTGATCCCGGCGAAGGAACTGGGCGGCTATCACGAAGTGGTCTTCGCCAACGGCGCTTCGCTGAAGGCGCGGTCGCTGGTGCTGACCACCGGTGCCCGCTGGCGCAACCTGGGCGTGCCCGGTGAGGCGGAGTACAAGAACAAGGGCGTGGCCTACTGCCCGCACTGCGACGGCCCGCTGTTCAAGGGCAAGCGCGTGGCAGTGATCGGCGGCGGCAACTCCGGCGTGGAAGCGGCGATCGACCTTGCGGGGATCGTCGGCCACGTCACCCTGATCGAGTTCGACGACAAGCTGCGCGCCGACCAGGTGCTGGTGGACAAGCTGCGTTCGATGAAGAACGTGGACATCTTCACCAGCGCGCAGACCACCGAAGTCACCGGCGACGGGGAGAAGGTGAACGGCCTGCTCTACAAGGACCGGACCAGCGGCGCGGAACACAAGGTGGAGCTGGAAGGCGTGTTCGTCCAGATCGGCCTGGTGCCCAATACCGAGTGGCTGAAGGACAGCGGCGTCGAACTGTCGAACCGCGGCGAGATCGTGATCGACGACAAGGCGGCCACCAACCTGCCGGGCATTTTCGCGGCGGGCGACGTAACCACGGTGCCGTACAAGCAGATCATCATCGCCATGGGCGAAGGATCGAAGGCGGCGCTCTCCGCGTTCGACTACCTGATCCGCAACGAGGCGCCGGCCGCGGTTCTCGAACCGGCGTGAGCTTGCGTTTGAGAATGCCCTGGGAAGGGCATTCTCAGGCCCGGCGCCGCCGAAATCCGCCCTCAGCGGATTTTCAAAACACTTCCCCGAGTGAAGCGGGCGGGTGCCGAAAGGCCCCGTCCGTTTTCATATCGGGCCCGTTTGCGTATCAGACCGCGTCCGCAAGATCGGTGGCGACCCACTCGTCCAGATCCGAAGACTGGCCGATCAGCGCAAGCCCGTGCGCGATCGAGGTCAATTCGTTGCCGCTGGCGATGTGGCCTTCGCCGAAGCGTTCCTCGAACAGCGCGCGCACGGCGGGGATCAGCGACGAACCGCCGGTCAGGAACACGTGGTCGATCTGGTCCGGCCGCAGCCCGGCCTTGGCCAGCGCGCCGTCCACCGTCTCGCCGATGCGGTGCAGGTCGGGCGCGATCCAGCGTTCGAATTCGGCGCGGCTGACTTCGGCCTCGATCTGCAATTCCTCGCTCTCGAAGCGCAGCGCACCGTGGTCGCTTGAAGAAAGCGTGCGCTTCAGCTGGCCCACCGCTTCGTAGAGGCCGAAGCCCAGTTCGTGCTCCACCACCGCGATCATGCGGTCGATCGCGGCCTGATCGGTGGCCGAATGGCGCAGCTTGGCCAATTGTTCCAGCGTGCGGCGGTTGCGCATCATCGCCAGCCGCGACCAGTCGCCGAAGTCCTTGAAGTGGCCCGGCGGGATCTCCAGCACTTTGTCGAACGAGCGATAGGTGCCGCCCTTGCCCAGCAGCGGCAGCACCAGATGGTCCATGATGCGATAGTCGAAACGGTCGCCGGCGATGCCGATACCTGCCGATCCCAGCGGCACGCAGCGCCGCTCCGCACCGGGAGCCTCCACCCGCACGATCGAAAAGTCGCTGGTGCCGCCGCCGAAGTCCGCCACCAGCAGCGTCGCCGGATCGGACAGGCGCGAGGCGAAGCTGAACGCCGCGCCCACCGGCTCGTAGACATAGTGCACCGGCCGCTTCAGCAGCGCGAACATCGCGTCATACCGCTTGCGCGCCAGCGCCTCGTCCGGGCGCGCGCCGACATAGCGGACGGGCCGCCCGATCACGATCCGCTCCGGCAAATCGCTCAGCGCGGTGCCCGCATGGTCCAGCAGGTGGGTGAGGAAGACCTGGCCCAATTCCTCGAACCGCATGCGCTTTTCGAACAGCGTGGCATGTTCGAAGGCCGGATTGGCCGCAACCGACTTGAACGATTGCAGGAACCGCGAACCTTGCGGAAACTCCAGGAATTCGGAGATCGCCCAGGGCCCGGCCTCGTGCGCAAGGCCGCCGCGCACGCCCTCGTCCTGCCAGAAGCACAGCGCGGAGCGGAACACTGATCCGCTGCCGCCGGGTGCCGCGAAGTCGACCAGATCGGCCTCGCCCGCCGCGCCGGCCAGCGCGATTACCGAATTGGTGGTGCCGAAGTCGATGCCGATCGAACCGGCGGTGGCCGTAGGGGTCGGCATCTCAATACTCCATTGCTCGGGCGAAGGTACGGGCTGGGGTTGGGCGGCGCCTATCGCAGCGCAGCAGCCATCACGCAACCACGGTCATCCGCAAAACACCTGCATTCGATTTTCCCGTTCGCACCGTTCGAAAAAGGAGCGCAGTGCGCGATCTAATCGTTGTATTTTTACATCATTTTTGCATCTTTATTACACATTTTATACAATGTTTCAAAATCATGTTGCGCCGCAATAGGGCGCAAGTGACCTTCGCAAGCACCCGTTTCAGGGTGATTTCATAGGGGGTCGTTACATGAATCTACGTAACTTCCATTTGCAGTGCAGCATTGCCGCACTGGCTTTCGGGGCACTGTCCATGCCCGCCATGGCGCAGGCACAGGACACCACGGCGGACAACGGTCTCGATAGTGCGGCGCAGGCCATCGTCGTCACCGGATCGCGCATCCGCCAGAACCCGCTCGACAATCCCAGCCCTGTCGTAACCCTCAACAACGAGGATATTGCCAAGACCGGTCTCTCCTCCGTGGCGGACGTGCTGCAGCGGCTGCCCAGCGCGGCGGGCGGGTTGAACACCAAGGTCAACAACTCGGGCAATATCGGCAACCCGCAGGACGGCGGCGGCGTCGGCGCCGGCACCAGCGAGATCGACTTGCGCTACCTGCTGGCCAAGCGCACGCTCGTGCTGGTGGACGGCATGCGCTACGTCAACGCCACGGCGGCCAGCGGCATCCCTTCGACGGTCGACCTCAATACCATTCCCGCCAGCCAGATCGAGCGGATCGAGGTGCTGCAATCGGGCCAGTCGCCCCTCTATGGCTCGGACGCGATCGCCGGCGTCGTCAACATCATCACCAAGTCGGAGCAGGACGGGCTTCGTGCCTCGGCCCAGTTCGGCACGTTCCGCCAGGGCGACGGGCATACGCAGGACTACAACGTCAGCTATGGCGTGAAAGGGCCGACCACGTCGGTGGTATTCGGCGCCAGCTATGTGAAGCAGGACAAGGTCAGCACCGCGGACCGTTCGATCTCCCAATTCCCCAACCCCGGCCAGACCAGTTGCTCGGACCCGCGCGGCGGCTGTTCGTCGGCAGCGGTGGACGGGCGCATCGTCTTCAACGAGGGCAATCCCTCGCTTCCGGCAGGCGGCAGCATCACCCCCCGAAATCCCCCGCTGACCACGCGCGGCGTCTATGACCCCACGCTGGCGGGCGGCGACTTCCGCGCCTTCACCACCGAAGACCGCTTCAACTTCGCCCCCTACAACTACTTCCTGACGCCGCAGGAACGCTATGGCATGTGGGTCAGCGCCAAGCAGGAACTGACCTCCAACATCACGTTCCGCGCGAAGATGGTCTACAACCACCGCAATTCGCAGAACCAGGCCGCCTTCCTGCCGCTGTTCGTCGGGCCGGACGCGGGCAACGGCAACTTGCTCGATACCGTTTCGATCGATGCCACCAACCCCTACAACCCCTTCGGCATCACGCTGAATTCGGGCACGAACGGGCAACCGGCCACTTACAGCTTCATCGCCCGCCGTCTGGTCGAGGCGGGGCAGCGCACCTATACCCAGCATGTCGACACGATGACGGCCAATGCATCGCTGGATGGCAGCTTCCAGATCGGCACGCGCAAGTTCTACTGGGACGTGAACGCCGCCTTCGGCTGGAACGATGCCAAGCAGACCTTCACCGGCAACGTCAACGCCGCCAAGGTGGCCCAGGCGCTGGGCCCGCTGGCGGATTGCACCGGCGCCTGCGTGCCGCTGAACATCTTCGGCGGCGAAGGGTCGATCACGCCGGAGATGCTGAACTTCATCACTTTCACCGAGCATGACCGGTCCAGCCAGCGGATGCAGGACTATACCGCCAACGTCACGGGTGACCTGTTCGACCTGCCGGCCGGCCCGGTCAGCATGGCGGTGGGCTATGAGCACCGCTTCCAGCACGGATCGTTCACGCCCGATCCGATCATCCAGGCGGGTCTGGGTGCGGACATTCCGGCACAGGCGGCCGCAGGCGGCTACAATTCGGACGAGTTCTACGGCGAATTGCGCGTGCCGATCCTGAAGGACACGCCGTTCTTCCAGATGCTGGAGGCCGACGGCGCGGTGCGCCACGCGAACTATTCTACCAGCGGATCCAGCACCACCTTCACCGCCACCGGCCTGTGGAAGCCGGTGTCCGATCTGCTGCTGCGCGCCAATTATGCCGAAGGGTTCCGCGCCCCGGCGATCGGCGAACTGTTCGGCGCCCAGTCCCGCGCGGACGCACCGATCGACGATCCCTGCACCAACGTCGCCGGATCGCTGTGGCAGACCTCCGCCACGGTGCGCACGAACTGCATCGCCAACGGCGTGCCCGCCAGCGGCAGCTATCAGGAACCGCAGGGCGGCCAGATCGGCACGCTGACCGGCGGCAACGACACGCTGAAACCCGAAACCAGCAAGACCTGGCTGTTCGGCGGCGTCTACAGCCCGTCCTGGGCGCGCGGCGGTTTTGCCCGCAACCTCAGCCTTGAGGTCAATTACTACGACATCAAGGTGAGCAACGCGATCGCCGCCATCAACCCGCAGGTCACCCTGTCGCGCTGCGCCGAACTGGGCGATCCCACGGCTTGCGCCAACGTGATCCGCACGCCCAGCGGCATCATCTCACGCGTGGTGGGCCTGCTGCAGAACATCGGCGGCATCCGCACGCAGGGCATCGACGTCAGCCTGAACTACATGTCTCCTGAAACCGGCGTGGGCACGTTCGGCCTGTCGTTCAATGCCAACCGGCTGCTCAAGTATACCGAAACGTTCCCCACGGCGGACGGCACGGCCACGATCAGCTACAAGGGCACCACGCGCGGGTTCCCGGATCAGTCCTATCCGAAGTTCAAGAGCACCGGCATCCTCTCGTGGTCCTATTCGGGCGTCGATGCCTCGTTCACTGGCCGCTATATCGACAGCGTGACCGAAAGCGACGGCCACAAGATGAACAGCCGGTTCTACGGCGACGTCCAGCTGAGCTACACGCCCAGCTTCATGGACAGCGCCCTGACCTTCACGCTGGGCGTGATCAACGTGTTCAACACCGATCCGCCGCCGTGCAACACCTGCACCGGCCCCAACTATGACCCGACCACTTACGACGTACCCGGCCAGTTCGGCTACCTGCGCGTATCGGTGAAGATGTAAGGGCACGGCGCTTACAGGCCCGGCGCGGGCGTCTCTCCCGCGTCGGGCTACAGGGCGGATCCTGTCGGAGAATCCGCCAAAAGCAGATTTTCAGGCCACTATCGCCGCTTCTTCAGCACCACGTAGAGCGCGCCCTGCCCGCCATGGCGGCGGTGCGCGCCGCGAATGGCGACGATGTCGTGCGAATGCTCGCTCGCGGCCAGCCAGTCGGTGATCTTGGCGCGAATGGCGCCGCGCGCGGTGCCGCGATCCATCGCATCGACCGGGCGGGACTTGCCCGTCACCACCAGCACCACGCGCGCGCCCATGGACTTGGCCTGAGTCAGCCCGTGCATCAGCCGGACATAGGCCTGATCCAGGCTCGATCCATGCAGGTCCAGGCTGAAATCGGGCATCAGCGTGCCCTTGGAAATGCGCTTCTCCCACGAACCGTCCAGTTGAAGCTGCGATTCCGCCTGCGGCTTGGCGGCGACCGGCTTGGGCGGCAGCGGCGCCGGCACGCGGCCCTTCACCTTTTTGGCCGGAGGGGGCGGGGGAGATACGACGATCTGGGCCGGCACCGGCTCGGGTGCCGCCGCCTTGGGCCGGCGCTTTTCCAGCGGCGTCACCGTCCGGGCGACTTGCGCCCAGACTTGTGCCTCTTCCGCCGTCAATCGCCGTCCCGGTCTCCTCATGGCTGCAGACGCGAGAGCGTGCCCTTGGGGACGAGCACCAGCGCATCGCCGCGCCCGCTCATGCCACCGGCGGTCAGGCGGGCCTGATCGCCCGCGCCCCAGAACGTATCGAAACGGTTGGCGCCCTTGATCGCGCCGCCGGTGTCCTGCGCGATCCACACGCCGGAGGCTTCGCTGCGATCCAGCGCCAGCCAGACCGGCGCGCCCAGCGGCACGAACTTCGGATCGGCAGCGACCGAGGCATGCGCGCGCACCGGCACGCCCAGCGCGCCCAGCGGACCGTCGCCGGTCAGTTCACGGAAGAACACCCAGGACTGGTTCTGGCGCATCAGCACATCACCCTCGACCGGATGGTCATGAATATACTGCATGATGCCCTGCATCGAGCCGGGATATTGCCCCGGCCCGGTGCCGACCAGCCCCTGATCGCGCATGACCGCGCCGATGCCGGTGTAGGGCCACCCGTTCTGCCCGGCATAACCGATGCGCATCACCGTGCCATCGGGCGCGCGCAACCGGCCGGAGCCCTGCACTTGCAGGAAGAACACCTCCACCGCGTCGCGCGCCCAGGCGATTTCCAGCCCCCGGTTGGCCAGCGCGCCGTCTTCGATCGCGCCGCGATCGTAATAGGGGACGAAAATGCCGGTCTGGTCATAACGGCCCAAGGGCATCTGCCCCTTGGCATTCGCCACCGCATCACCCGGCTGCGCGCGGACGAGATCGGCGGGCATGCCGTAGATCGGCACGTCGTAACCCGGCAAGTGCTGGCGCGCGCCGGCGATCTCCGGCTCGTAATACCCGGTGGCGAAGCCGCGACCGTCGCCGACTTTCACCGTCTCGAAATAAGTCTGGAAGAACTGCGTGGCGGTGGCGTTCGGCCATGTCTTCGCCGCGGCGCAGGCCGGCTGCCAGTCGGCGGGCCGGGTCAGGCCGCTGCTGTCGGTCCGTTTGGAGACGCTGGGGCAGCTTTCGCGGAACGAAGCCAGTGCCGCCGCCCCATCGGCCGCGCCCACCTTCAGGCTGGCGATCGGCGGCCCAGCGCGCACGCCCAGCGCCAGCGCATTGGCGGGCGGCGGCGGCGTGGGCACGGTGGGCGTGGTCGGCGGCAAACCGGGCGGCGGGGCCACGCCGGGCCCGGTGCCGCCAGGGATCACCCGCGCGCAACCCGCCAGAAGCGCCATCGCCAGAAGCACGCTCCCCATAGGCACGCTCCGCCCGCGCACGGGGAACATGCGGATCGGAAACCCCGTTCCCCGCTTCACCAAAGCTGCCTGCAAGACGATCCTCCGCACCACACAACAAGAGGCCGGACCTTGCGGCCCGGCCTCTCGATCCTTGTGGGATCAAATTCCTGAAATCAACCGACTAAGCGGTACTTCGAGCTTATCCGGCGTCCGTTTCGTCGAGCAGCCAGTCGGGACCGACGGCATCGACGCGGCGGCTGAAAGTCCAGATGTCCACCGCCTCGATCGCATCGTCCAGCGAACCGGCGATCACATGACCTTCGGCATCGCGCGTCACCGCCGCGATGTCCGAACGGAAGCGGATGGTGATGCGGGCCAGGCCATTGTCGACACCGGCGGAGACGACTGCGGCTTCCTCGATACGGATCAGGCGGTTGTCCAGCGTTTCACCGGCCGCCATGCGCGCATCGATGGCGCTGCTGAAGCTGTCGTAGACGTCGCCGTCGCACAGCGCGCGAAGCTCTGCCTTGTCGCCCTTCCAGAACGATTCCAGAATCAGGCGATAGGCGCTGCGTGCGCCCTCCACGAAGGCGAACGCGTCGAATCGACGGTCCGCGTTGGCGATTTCGGCAAGACCGCGCTCTACCGAAGGCGGTGCAAGGGGCATTTCCCGCTGGCGCGGCGCGAAGGGCTGCCGTTCGGCCTGCTTGGCATCGGGCTTCACCTCGGCCTTGGGCTGCACGCGCGGCGCACCGGGCTGGCCCTGGCGGCCTTCGAAGCGTCCCTGGATCGGCTCTTCCTCATGCTCGGCACGGCGGCCGAGTACCGAATAGAGCCGCAGGCCAAGGAAGGCTGCGATCATGGCCAGGATCACGATTTCCGGTGTCACGTTCCTTTGTCCATCCTTTGCTTGGACGCTTCTTGATCGGGTGGTGCGAGCCTCGGCAAAGTGCGGAAAGGGGGCGAATCGCCCAAGTCCGCATGGAGGCCGGGCACGCGCCCGGGGAGCGTCATCATAACCTCAGATAGGTACAGTTTACAAATGAACAACGTGTGAGCGGCGGAATCGGGGATTTTTTCGTCAATCCGACCGACATTCCGGCGTTCCTTTGCTATCCAACGCATGGGCCTGCAGCGGGTTGCCCCTTTCGGGCCAAAAAAGCCCCCGCAACAAAATCCGCCCCGTACCTTCCACCGTCCGCCAAAACGCGCTACGCGCGCCCCCAGACTTTCATCCGTATTCTTATAGACGGGACAGAATCGAAATGGCCGACGAAGGCAACGTCATCTCCGATATCAACCTGGGCAATGGCGACGACAATGCGCCGGCCGCCGGCATCATCTCGCAGTACGTGAAGGACCTCTCGGTAGAGAACCCGAACGCACCGCAGAGCTTCTCGTGGCAGAACCAGCCGCAAGTCGACATCCAGTTCAACATCGGTGCCCGTCCGATCGACGGCGAAGTGCACGAAGTCGAACTGAAGATCACCGTCGCTGCCAAGGCCGACGAAGGCACCGCCTATGTCGTGGACCTCAGCTATTGCGGCCTGGTCGGCATGCGCAACCTGGATGAGCCCAGCATGCACGCCTTCCTCTATGCCGAAGCGCCGCGCATCCTGTTCCCCTTCGCCCGCCGCGTGGTGGCCGATGCCGTGCGCGATGCCGGCTATCCGCCGCTGATGCTGGAGCCGATCGACTTCAACGGCCTCTATTTCCAGCAGCTTGCCGCCCGCCAGCAGGCCGAAGCCGAAGGCATGGGCGAACCGGCCGGCCACGCCTGAGCCCCGCGCCAAAGCCAATGACATTCAGGCCCGTCCGCACCCTGCCAGCAACGGCGACGGGCGCGGGCGGGCCTTTTTGCTTTTTATGACTTGTTCGGCTGAGACCAGGAAACTCGTCGTCCCCGCGAAGGCGGGGACCCCGCTTTTTCTTTCCATCGTTGCGTGCAAGAAAGCGGGACCCCCGCCTTCGCGGGGGCGACGGAAGTGGGTGAACGCCTCAACCCGATCCAGGCAAACCATAGACTTCGAAGGACCCGTTCGGGGATGAACCTTACCAAGGCGCTTGCCAGTGTCGGCGGCCTAACGCTCGCCAGCCGCATACTCGGCCTCGTGCGCGACAGCCTGTTTGCGCGCTTCGTGGGCGCCGGCTTCGCATCCGACGCGTTCCTGATCGCCTTCCGCCTGCCGAACATGTTCCGCGCGCTGTTCGCCGAAGGGGCGTTCGCATCGGCCTTCATCCCGATGTTCAACCAGAAGGTGACCGACAAGGATGGCCCCGGCCTGGCCGCCGGCATCACCTTTGCCGAGCAGGCACTTTCGATGCTGCTGCCGATTCTGGTGGCGATGACGATACTGCTGGAAGCCTTCGCCTGGCCGGTGACGTTGATGCTCTCCGGCGGGTTCAACGGCGTCTCGCACGAGCAGTTCGCCTTCGCCGTCATGCTCAGCCGGTTCACCATCCCCTACCTGGCGCTGATCAGCATCGTCTCGCTGCTGGGCGGCATCCTGAATTCGATGAACAAGTTCTGGGTCAACGCCGCCGCGCCGATCCTGCTGAACGTGACGCAGATCGTGGCCATTCTGGGCTTCCACTCCGCCGATCCGCTGGTGACGGCACGCAACCAGGCCATCGCCGTCTCGGTATCGGGCGCGTTGCAGCTTCTCTGGCTCTACTTCGCCTGCCGCGCCAACGGCGTATCGATGCGCCTGCGCGCACCCGTCTGGAATGCGGACGTGAAGAAGCTGATGGCGCTGATCTGGCCCGCCGCCGCCGGTGCGGGCGCGGTGCAGATCAACCTCGTGGTGTCGACGTTCCTGGCGGCCACATTCCTGGCGCACGGCTCGGTCACCTACATCTACATGGCAGACCGGCTGAACCAGCTTCCGCTCGGCCTGATCGGCATCGGCCTTGGCACCGTTCTCCTTCCCACGATCTCGCGCCAACTGGGTGCCGGTGAGGATGCGGCGGCGATGGACACCCAGAACCGCGGCATGGAACTGGCCCTGCTGCTCACCCTGCCGGCATCGGTGGCGCTGATCGTCTGCGGCCAGCCGATCGCGGCGGCGCTGTTCGGCTACGGCAAGTTCGACGCTGGCGACGTTGCCCGCACGGCGGAAGCGCTGGCCGCCTTCTCGATCGGCCTGCCCAGCTACATCCTCGTCAAGGTGCTGACGCCGGGCTTCTACGCCCGTCAGGACACCAAGACGCCGGTGCGCTACGCAATGATCTCCATGGCGGCGAACCTCCTGCTGAACCTCGCGCTGATCGCGCCGCTGCAGCACATGGGCCCGCCGCTGGCGACCGCCATCGCCTCCACCATCAATGTCGGCATGCTTTACTGGACCTTGGTGAAGCGCGGCCATTTCCAGGTCGACGCCCGTCTGAAGCGCCGCGCGCCGCGCCTGGCGCTGGCCGCCATTGCCATGGGCGTGGTGCTGTGGTTCGGCGAAGATCTGCTGACGCCCTACCTCCACGGCTCATGGCTGGTACGCGGGCTGGCGTTGGCCACGCTCGTTTCGGCCGGCGGCGTGGTCTACGCACTGGCGACGCTGGTGACGGGTGCCTTCACCCGCGACGATCTGGCCCTGCTGCGCCGTCGCAAGGCGGCGTAAAGCGCACAGAATGGGCTCCTTCGGCAGCCATGACCTAAAACTCCGTCGCACCCGCGAAGGCGGGGGCCCCGCTTCCTTTTGGCCCAGCCGCAAGAACAAGCGGGATCCCCGCCTTCACGGGGATGACGGGGTAGGTATTGGCAACGGGACGGACGCTCTTCCCACGACGCTCAAGTATGCTATGAGCCCTGCCCATGCAGGACCTTTCGCTCTCGAAGTCTGCCGAAACGCGTCGCCTCTCGTGGCGATGGCGGAGTGTCGCGCGCGTTTCGCGCTGACCCTGCCTGCATGCGCGCCCGAACCGGCGCACCCAAACCACACATCCGACAACCCATAACTCGCGAAGGACGCGTCCATGCGTATCGTCTCCGGCATTCAGCCCACCGGCAACCTGCACCTCGGCAACTACCTGGGCGCCATCCGCAACTGGGTCTCGATGCAGGACGACGCCACCGCCAGCGGGGGTGAGTGCCTCTACTTCCTGGCCGATCTCCACGCGATCTCGATGCCGCACACCCCGGCCGACCTCTCCGCCAACACGCGCGAGATGGTGGCCGCCCTCGTCGCCTGCGGGATCGATCCCGATCGCTCGATCCTGTTCAATCAGGCGCAAGTGCCCCAGCACGCGGAAATGCAGTGGCTGCTGAACGGCACCGCGCGCATGGGCTGGCTGAACCGCATGACGCAGTGGAAGGACAAGGCCGGCAAGAACCGCGAAGGCCAGTCGGTCGCGCTGTTCACTTATCCGGTGCTGCAGGCCGCCGACGTGCTGATCTATCAGGCGACCCACGTTCCGGTGGGCGAGGACCAGAAGCAGCACCTGGAACTGGCGCGCGACATCGCGCAGAAGTTCAACAACGACTTCTGTGCGGAAGACGCGCCGCTGTTCACGCTGCCCGCGCCGTTCATCCCGCCCGAAGCCGCCCGCATCATGAGCCTGCGCGACGGCACCTCGAAGATGAGCAAGTCCGACCCTTCGGACATGAGCCGCATCAACATGACCGACGATGCCGATACCATCATGCAGAAGGTGAAGAAGGCCAAGACCGATCCGGAGCCGCTGCCTTCGGAAAAGGCCGGGCTGGAAGGCCGTGCGGAGGCGAACAACCTCGTCTCGATCTACGCCGTCATGGCCGGCACCACGGTGGACGCAGTGCTGGCGCAGTTCGGCGGCCAGGGCTTCGGCGCGTTCAAGCCGGCGCTGGGCGAGCTGCTGGTGGAAAAGCTCTCGCCGATCAACGCGCGCTTCGTCGAACTGCGGCAGGACCGCGCCGCGCTTGACGCGATCTTGCGCAAGGGCGCCGAAAAGGCCCGCGCGCTCGCAATCCCGACGCTGGAGAAGACGTACGAGGCGCTGGGCCTCGTTCGCGGGTGACCATTACAGGCGCGTGGGGGAGCTGGACTTTCCCACGCGCCTGAATTCGCCGGCTTCCAAACCGGCACCTCACGAAAATACCTCGTCATTCCCGCGAAGGCGGAAATCCCGCTTGCCTTGGTTCATGCCGCAAGGAAGCGGGGCCCTCGCCTTCGCGGGGGCGACGGGAATATTTGCGAGAACGGGTTCCTGCCGCCTAGCCTTCCAGCCCCAGCAACTTCGCGCGCCGCCGCACCCAGGGCGCGGCCAGCGCCGAAACCTCGCCCAGTGCTTCCAGCCCGGCAGGATCCTTCTTGTGATCGCCGGCGATCAACAGGCCGAACACGCGCCGCACGCTCCAATCGGGATTGGGCCGCGCGACCAGTTCCATCATGTCGCCCGCGGCAACCTCGCCCTCCTCGATCACGCGGTAGTACCAGCCCGCCCGACGCGATTTCACCACGCCGGCATTGACCGCCGCCCCGTCGAAGCGATGGTCCAGCTTCCAGCACGGCTGGCGCCCCTGGCTCACTTCGACCAGCGCGCTACCCAGTCGCCAGCGGTCGCCGATGCAGATCGCGTCTTCGGTCAGGCCATCGGTGGCGATGTTTTCCCCAAAGGCGCCATAGTCTTCCAGCAACGGATGATCGCCCAACCGCGCGCGCCAGAAGGCGTAATGATCGTGCGGATAGTGGTGGATCGCCTTGTCCGGCCCGCCATGGACGGCCAGATCGGCCTGCGCGTCACCTTCCAGACCCAGCCGACGGACGCGCACCGGCCCCGTCACCGGATGCTTGCCGATGGCGCTGGGCTCGTCCGCACCGCGGAAGGGTGCGACCGCCCCGCACTGAATCGAACGAATCGGCACGGAAATTAAGGATGTGGCACTGGTGGTCATGCCCAATGAGTCCTACATTGCGGTAGTTAACTCAAGCCAGGACCGGTGCCCTGACCGGCGGATGAACGCAACAACGGTCCATCACAGTTGTGCCACCATTCAACCGCTATTCAGGGCATTGATAATAAGGCAGAGTCGCAAGGAATCGCGGGCCGCGCTTGGGAAGGGCGTTTCGGGCCTAAGGGTTCATGGAGTAAGACCAATGACAGAACATCCCGGAACGCACCTCGGCAGGCTAAGGGTCGCAGCCGTCGCCGTGCTTCTCATGGCGCTGGCCGCATGCGCCACCCCCTTCAATGCCAACGTCTCGCGCTTCCGGACGCAGCTTCCGGCGCCGGAAGGGCAGACTTTCGTCGTCGTCGCCGATGATCCCAAGCTGGCCGGTGGACTGGAATTCGCCACCTACGCCGCGCTGGTGCGCGATCAGGTGGCCAAGCAGGGCTACACCCCGGTCGACGATCCCGCCAAGGCAACGCTGATCGTGCGCTTCGATTATGGCGTCGATACCGGACGTGAACGCGTGCGTTCCACCCCCGGCATGGGCGGCTTCTGGAGCCCGTGGTACGGCCCCGGCTTCTACGGCCGTGGCTTCTACGGTCCGCGTTGGGGCGGCTGGGGCGGTGGCCCCTGGGCGATGGGCTGGTATGATCCGTTCTTCGACAGCGGCATCGACAGCTACACCGTCTTCACCAGCGGCATCTCGCTGAAGATCGACCGCGCGGTGGACAACCAGCGCCTGTTCGAAGGCAAGGCCGAGGCGGTTTCGACCTCGAACCGCCTGCAGTACCTTGTTCCGAACCTGATCCAGGCGATGTTCACGAACTTCCCGGGCAATTCGGGCGAGACCGTGCGCATCTCGATCGCGCCGGAAAAGAAGTGATCCGATAGGGCAGCCCCCGCCCCTGGTGGCGGGCGGCGCCCAAAGACGGGGCAGAAACGGGCTCGCCGGGCAACCGGTGGGCCCGTTTCTGCTTTATGGGCTATCTCCCCCTGGCCGTGCCGGATATAGCCCCACACGAATGAATACCTTCATGGCCATCATGTCGCAGCTCTTCTGGGGGGTGACCGTAGGAGCGCTGACATCGGCCTTCTCAGCCCTTGCCAAAGGCTTGGCGGCCATTGCGGGGATCGGCGGCGTGGGCTGGTACGGCGTGAAGCGCCACCGCGAGCGGCGCGCGCGAATCGACCGCAAGGATTGAATTCGGGGTGGAGTAGCCGGCTTGGTGCCCGGCTCTTCCAGCCAACTTGCGGCCAAATCCATCTTCGTCACACCCGCTGCTCCACCACACGCTCCACCACACAAGCGCCGCATCAAAAGCGGGATCCCCGCCTGCGCGAGGATGACGGTGTTGGTTGAGGGAGGCGCAACCTTATGGGAATTTCATACCGTTCACTTGCCTGAACGGTTTGGCGGCGAGAGGGAGCGACGATGCCTCTCGACCAGATCCTTGATGCAGTCGACACCGTTACAGACGTCATCGATGCTGTAGACACAGCCGACACCGTTCACCGCCGATGGGGCTGCAAAGGCTGTCTGATGGCCCTTCTCACGTTGGCTGTGGTCGCGTTGCTGGCTCTTTGGCTACTCGGCGCCTTTTCGCACGCCTGAACTCCGCCAAGGCGCGCAAACAGTTACGACGCTTTCATTTGCCAAAGCATACCATCCGACAGAACAAGCCGCCGATGATTGACGACATTCTTGGAGAAATTGCCGGCGGTGTCGCCGAAGCGGCGATGGAGACGGCGACCGACGAGGTTCATCGCCGATGGGGCCTGATTGGATGCCTCACCGTAACGTCTGGCCTCGTGGCGCTCGTCATGCTGCTCTTGTGGGTCTTCGGCGCCTTTTCATAGACGCCGAAGGATCAGTTCCCCAGAGCCACCACGCCGCCGGTCGACCCGAAGCCGCCCTCGCCGCGCAGCGTCTCGTCGAGTTCCTCGACCTGCAGCCACGATGCGCGGGTGACGGGCGCCAGCACGAGCTGCGCCACGCGGTCGCCGCGGCGGATGTCGAACGCATCGGCGCCGTGGTTGATCAGGATCACCTTCAGCTCGCCACGATAGTCCGAATCGATCGTGCCGGGCGAATTGGGCACCGAAATGCCGTGCTTGAGGGCAAGCCCCGAACGCGGACGCACCTGAATCTCGAAACCGGCCGGGATCGCCATGGCAAGGCCGGTGGCGACGGCATGACGCCCGCCGGGGGCCAGCGTCACATCCTCGGCCGAAACGACGTCCATGCCCGCCGCGCCATCGGTGGCATAGACCGGCAGCGGCAGGCCCTCACCGTGGGGGAGAACCTTTACGGCAACCGGAACGTCATTATCGGGGGAGTGCATCTGCGAACCTTTCGACGAGGAGGCGCGCAACCTCCTCCTTGGGCATTTCGGGAAGGGAAATCACGTCGTCGCCGCGCACGATGTGGACGGCATTGGCATCGCCGCCCATCACATCGCCGGAAACGTCGTTGGCAATGATCCAGTCCGCGCCCTTGCGCTTGCGCTTTTCCTTGGCGTAGCGGATCACGTCCTCGGTCTCGGCGGCGAAGCCGATCAGCAGCGGCGGCCGGTCTGGCCGCGCGGCAACGCTGGCGAGAATGTCTGGGTTTTCGGTCAGGAGCAGCGCCGGCGGGGCCGATCCGCGCTTCTTCAGCTTGTCCTTGGCGACGCTGATCGTGCGCCAGTCCGCCACGGCGGCAACCATCACCGCGATGTCCGCCGGCAGCGCCTGCTTCACCGCATCGGCCATCTGCTGCGCGCTTTCCACGTCCACCCGGTCCACGCCCGGCGGGGTCGGCAAGTGCACGGGGCCAGCCACCAGCGTGACGCGCGCGCCGGCCTTGGCGGCGGCAGCGGCAATCGCGAAGCCCTGCTTGCCCGAGGATCGGTTGGCGATGTAGCGCACCGGATCGATCGGTTCCCACGTCGGGCCGGCCGTCACCAGCACATGGCGACCCGAAAGCGGGCCGTCGGCAGGCTTTTCGAACGGTGTTTCCGGTGCCGCGCCGAACGGCTGCGGGGCAGAGGCTTGTGAAACCGTGTGGTTGATCGCGTCGGGATCGGTCGGCGGGGCGGAGCGTGCGCCGCCCTTCTTGACGACCAGCAGCCCGGCCGCCGGATCGGCAATGGCGCCGCCATCCGCAAGCGGGTCGAACGTCGCGCCGTCATTGTCCGGCGCGCCGAAGCTGATCGCACGCTTGGCCTTCTGGAGGCCCCGGCTGATCATCGATCCGGTCAGGCCGCCAAGGCCGTAGCTGTCCTCCGGCGCCGTTTCCTCGGCAGTCGGCTCCAGTTCCGGCGCGGCGAACTGCGGCTGCCACGGGAAAGGATTGGCCAGATCGAGGCCCACTTCAGGCTGCGGGAGCGACGGGATCGAACCCGGCAGAGAGCCAGGAAGAGGGGCCACTTCCACCGGGCCAAGGCCCAGTGCCCAAGCAATGCGCTGCCAGATCGCGATGGGATCGGGCAAGCGGCCGGGGCCGAACTCGCCGCAGGCCATCGTGCCTTCGTCCGGCTCCATCACGTCCACGCCGGCATCGCGCAGCGTCTGCACGTTGCGCACGGTGGCGGCATGCTGCCACATGCGCACGTTCATCGCCGGCACGGCCATGACAGGCTTGTCGGTCGCCAGCATCATCGTGGTGGCCAGATCATCCGCAATGCCGGAGGCCATCTTGGCCATCAGGTCCGCCGTCGCCGGGCAGACCACCACCAGATCGGCCTCTCGGCTCAGCTGGATATGGCCCATCTCCACCTCGTTCTTGAGGTCGAACAGCGAGGTATAGACCGGCCGTTCGGACAGCGCCGCCAGCGCCATCGGGGTGACGAAATGCGATCCGCCCTCGGTCAGCACGCAAGTCACCTCGCCGCCTTCCTTGCGGATATGGCGCACGAGTTCGCAGGCCTTGTAGGCCGCGATGCCGCCGCCGATGACCAGAAGAATACGGGGACCACTCATGGTCCGGGCTTGTGCAACAGCGTTCATGGGTGCGCAATCAGTTTAGGGTGTTTACCGGAGATTTGGCGAGCTTTGCGGCAACCACAAGCCCCGAGAGTGCACGCGGCGCGAAGGCGATGCCGGCAAACATGGCCGGCGCGATCATAGCCCCCCAATAGAAATTGTCCCACCGACCCGCCGCCATGAACAGCACGCCATAGCCCGCCGCCAGCAGGAAGGCGAACATGCCTTCCGCCCGGTTCCAGCCCAGCCAGCCGAACGTCATCAGCACCACCGCCGGGCCCGCAAGCCAATGCGGCAGCCAGCGCAAGTTGCTCGACTGGACGACATTGGACAGCCAGCCGGGCAGCCCACGCAGCACCAGCCATGGCGCGGAGTGCGGATCGCCGGGCAACACCTGCTGCGAAATGACCGAAAGATGCCAGGCGAGCCCCGCGAAGAATACCGCGATCAGCGCGCTCCACGCCGCCGCCTCGCGCCAGTTGCGCTGCCACAATGCGGTAGCGGCCATCAGCGCGACGAAGGGCAGCGAATGCTCGCGGATCGCCAATGCCAGCACGGCGGCGGCGAAAGCGGCATGCCAACGGCCGCCCCGCCCCCTCACGCCGATCCGATGCAGGCCCAGCGACAGCGCGATCAACCCGCCCGCCCACAGCTCATGCAGCGGGAAGTAATGCCGGTTCAGCCCCAGCGATGCGCCCACGAAAGCCAATGCCGTTGCCATGCGCTTGAGGCGCGGCGACACGCCCGCCTCCCCCAGCTTGCGCCACCACACGACGATGATGGCCACCATCAGCGCGACGGCGGCCGCGATCTGTCCCGCGCTGCCCAGCAAGGCGTCGAGATAGGCCAGCGTCGGCAGCCGCACGGCGATGGCCGGGTTCACCGGATAATCGCGCGCGCGCTGTTCGGGGACGATGAAGCTGTAGTAATTCTCACCCTTGGCCACGCGAGCGATCGCCACTTCGTAAAGGGCGATGTCCTCGTCATAGGGCTTGGCCGCAACGGGTTTCCCCGCGACCTCGGCCTTGCCTGCCGTCGAGACCGGCCCTTCCACGGGGCCTTCCCAGGGGGAGCGATTGCCGGACTTGGCCACCGGCACCACTGCCGAAGCCACCAGCAAGGCCGCCAGCAAGGCCAGCGCCAGACGCGCCAGCCACACTGGCCAAACCGCGAAGCGCGTGGCGGAAGCGGGCACAGGCGCGGGTACGAGCCCCGCCCCTTCGGAAAGGCTCAATGCCCCAGCAGTGTCCAGTACGTCAGCGCCCATGCAGCAACACCCCCAAGGATTGCCGCCAGACCATAGCCTACCCAGTGGTTACTTTCGGGTTTACGAGATTCCCCGAGGCCAAGAATAAGGTCGACGTCCGGCAGCGGCGCCTGTTCGGGCGCGCCCCCCTTGGGCGGGAACTTCTCCTCGATCCGTCGCACCAGCGCGGGCAGGCGGAACAGCGTGCCCAGGTCTTCGCGCAGACGATCGGCAATGATCGCCTCCGGCCCCAGTTCGTCGCGAATCCAGCTCTTCACGAAGGGGGCGGACACGTCCCACATGTTGATGCCGGGATCGAGCGCGGTGGCCAGCCCTTCGACCATCACCATGGTCTTCTGCAGCAGCAGCAGGTGCGGCTGGACCTGCATGTCGAAATCGCGGGTGATTGCGAACAGCCCGTCGAGCATCTGGCCGACCGAGAGTTCGGACACCGGCTTGCCCCGCATCGGCTCGCCCACGGCGCGCAGCGCGGTCGCGAACTCTTCCACCGTGTGGTAGCTGGGCACGTATTGCGCCTCGAAGTGGATCTCCGCCACACGGCGGTAATTGCCGGTGGTCAGGCCATAGAGGATTTCCGCCAGCCACAGTCGCGCCTGCCGGTTGATGCGGCCCATGATGCCGAAATCGATGGCGACGATGGTGCCGTCCTGCTCCACGAACAGGTTGCCCTGGTGCATGTCGGCATGGAAGAACCCGCAGGAGATCGCCTGCGTCAGGAAGGTGAGCACCAGCTTGTGCGCCAGCTTGGGCAGGTCGTGCCCGGCGGCGCGCAGCCCCTCGATATTGCTCATCTTGGTGGCGCCGATCCACTCGATCGTCAGCACCTGGCCGTTGGTACGGTCCCAGTCGATATCCGGCACGCGGTAGCCATGCGTGCCCTTCATCGCATCGGTGAGTTCCGATGCCGAGGCGGCCTCCCGGCGCAAGTCCAGCTCACGCAAGGTCCAACGCTTGAGATTGGCGACCACCGCGCGCGGGCGCAGGCGTGCGGCCTCTCCGCCCAGCGCCTCCAGATGCGCGGCGGCCCATTCATAGGTCTCGACATCGCGGGCGAACTGCTCGCGAATGCCGGGGCGCAGCACTTTCACGGCGACATCGCGGCCATCGGGCGTGACCGCGCGATGGACTTGCGCGATCGAGGCGGCGCCCACCGGGTTCTCGTCGATCGAGGCGAAGATCTGTTCCAACGGGCGGCCGAAGCTGCTTTCGATCCCATGCCGGATTTCGGAGAAGGCCACCGGCGGCAGACTGTCCTGCAAGGTCAGCAGGTTGTGCGCCGGGCCTTCGCCCACAAGATCGGGCCGGGTGGCCAGCGCCTGCCCCAGCTTGATCGCGGCCGGGCCGATTTCCTGGAAGGCGCCGGCATAGTCCGGCTCGGCCGGCTGGCGCGCGCCGAAGCGGGCGATCCGGCACAGGCGCTTCACTTGCGCCGGGGCATTGCGGTCATTCTCGATCCCGCGCAGCGCCCCATGGCGCGCGAGGACGCGGCCCCATTTGAGGAGCCGCAGGATATGCGTGGTCGATCCAGTCACGGTGTGAGTCTCAGACCTTCCAGCCCGAATGGATCGCGACCAGGCCGCCCATGATCGGCTCCACCTTGGTATGCTTGAAGCCGGCGGTGCGGATCATCTTTTCGAATTCCGGCATCGGCGGGAAGCGGCGGATCGATTCGATCAGGTAGCGGTAGGATTCCGCGTCACCGGCGATGGCCTGTCCGATCTTCGGCACCAGATGGTGCGAATAGACGTCATAGACTTCCTTGAAGCCCGGCCATTCGGTGGTCGAGAATTCCAGGCAGAAGAACCGCCCGCCGAACTTCAGCACGCGGTGCGCTTCGGCCAGCGCCTTGTCGATATGGGTGACGTTGCGGATGCCGAAAGCGATCGTGTAGGCATCGAAGTGGCGCGCGGGGAACGAAAGTTCCTCGGCATTCTGGCGCGACCAGACCAGGCCGTCGATGCCGCGTTCCATCGCGCGTTCCACGCCGACGTCCAGCATGTCCTGATTGATGTCCGAAACGGTAACCGATGCGCCATGCGCGGCCATGCGGAAGGCGATGTCGCCCGTGCCGCCAGCCATGTCGAGAATCTGCTCGTCGCGATGCGGCTTCACGCGGCGCACGAACTTGTCCTTCCAGAGCCGGTGCATGCCGGCCGACATGGCATCGTTCATCACGTCGTACTTGCGTGCAACGCTGGAGAAGACCGCGCCGACGCGCGCCTCCTTCTCCTCGGTGGCCACATCCTCGTAGCCGAAGGAAACCGTTTCGCTCATGGCGCCGCTTTAGGCGCAAAAGCCGTTTGCGCAAAGGGTGATGCTGGCCGGCGGATAGAAGCAGTCAATGCAAGGCGGGGCTTTGCCGTGCCCATCCCCTTGGAAAGGGAAAATACCGCGCTATTTCAACATTTTCACCGGCACATTAAGGGCCTGAAGGGCAAACACCCCTATGATTTTCGCCGTGGAGGGCCGGTCGAACCGGTCCACGATCGACGACATGGCGATACAAAGGGGGACAGGAACAATGGAAATCGCAACCCGCGAAGACACGCTCTCTATGGGCGCCGTGCAGGGCGAAACGGCCACTGTAGAGTGCCCGTTCTGCGCCGAAGACGTGAAGGCCACGGCCAAGAAGTGCCGCCATTGCGGCGAAACGCTGGACATCGCGCTGCGCCGGGCCGAGGAAGCCCTGCGCGCCAGCGAACGGCAGGGCAATGTCTATATGAATGCCGCCGTCTCGACCGGCGGCTACAGCCGGCCGGTGAAGAGCAAGGTCACCGCGATCCTGCTCGCGCTGTTCCTCGGCGGGATCGGCGCGCACAAGTTCTATCTGGACAGGACGGGCTGGGGCATCCTCTATCTGGTGTTCTGCTGGACGCTGATCCCCGGCTGCATCGCGTTCATCGAAGCGATCATCTACGCCTGTTCGAGCGAGGACGCCTTCCACTACAAGTACGGCTGACGCTTACGGCCGACGGACAAGTCCGGACGGTTGCGCCGCTTCAGGCGGCCGCCGTCCGGCGCCGCATGGCCAGCGCGGACAGCACGATCCCGGCAAGAATCAGCGCCATGCCGACGAGGTGGTAGGGCATCAGCCGCTCCCCCAACAGCAGGGCCGAGAGCAACGCACCGAACAGCGGCATCAGCGTGATCGCCTGCCCCGCGCGCGCGGCGCCGAGGTCGGCCGTCGCGCGGTTGTAGATGAAGTAGGCCAGGGCCGAGGGGAAAATGCCGACATAGGCGAAGGCGGCCAGCACATGCGGGCTCCACTTCACCACCTCACCCTGCGCGGCCTCCCACGCGGCCAGCGGGCCCATCGCCAGCGCGCCCAGCACGAACGTCAGGAACAGGAACACCGCCGGCGGGATCGGCGGCCGCTTGCGCAGCAGCACCGTGTAGAACGACCAGGCCGCCACCGCGCAGAACACCAGCCCGTCCCCCAGGCCGAAGCGCAATTGCATCAGCGCCGCCGGATCGCCCTTGAAGACGATGGCAACGACGCCCAGGGTCGAGACCGCAACGCCCACACCGTGCAGCTTTCCGGGCAGCCCGCCGAACAGCATCCGGTCCAGCACGGTCACCGCCGCCGGGATGGAGGCCTGCAACAGCAGGGCGTTCGCAGCGGTCGTATAATGCAGCCCCTTGTAGAGAAAGCCGTTGAAGCAGGCGACGCCCAACACGCCCAGCACCAGGATCCAGCGCCAACCCGCCACGACCGCGCGCCATTCGCGTCGCAAGGGCCCCAGCGCAAAGGGCAGCAGCATGATCACCGCGATCAGCCAGCGCCCGAAGGCCAGCGTGAAAGGCGGAATGTCGTCGCGCACCGCCCGCCCGGTGATCGAGTTGCCCGCCCAGAACAGCATGACGAGGCCGAGCATGGCAAAGGCGCGATATTGGGAGCGGTTTTCTTCCATGCGAGGCACTTAGAGTTGGTTTCGGGAATGCGCAAAACCGCATTTTCCGCATGATGGCGACCACTTCGATATACAAAAACCCGTCGTCCCCGCGAAGGCGGGGACCCGCTTCTTCGTATTCGCCACGCAGGGGTGCTTGGCGCCGTGGAATCCGCATGACCCAAGAAAGCGGGACCCCCGCCTTCGCGGGGGCGACGAGGAATGCACGTGCCCTCCATCAATGGGAAGCATCAGACCTTACTTGCCTCGCTCGCTTTTCTTGGCGCGCCTGAAGCCCTATCTCCTCCGCACGATGCCAGAACTTCCCGAAGTCGAAACCACCGTGCGCGGGCTTGCCCGCTATCTCGAGGGCGAGCGGATCGCCCGCGTCACGCTCAACCGTGCCGACTTGCGCCGCCCCTTCCCGCCCGATCTGGTGCAGGTGCTGACCGGCGCGCGCGTCACCACGATGGGCCGCCGCGCCAAGTATGGCCTGATCCATACCGACCGCGACCAGACCATGGTGTTCCACCTGGGCATGTCGGGCCGCTGGCGAATCGAGCCGGAAAAGCCGGAGAAGCACGACCACCTGGTGATCGAGACGGGATCGGGCCACGTGCTGGCGCTCAACGACGCGCGGCGATTCGGTTCGGTCGATCTGGTGCCGACCGAGACACTCGATTCGTGGGGCGCCTTCGCGGCGCTCGGGCCGGAGCCATTGGGCGAAGGGTTGACCCCCGCCCATCTGAAAGCCGAACTCTCCGGACGAATCGCCCCGATCAAGCAGATGCTGCTCGATCAGCAGGTCGTCGCCGGGCTGGGCAATATCTACGTGTGCGAGGCACTGTTCCGCGCCGGGATCCGGCCGGACAAGGAAGCGGGCCAGGTCAGTCTGCCCGCGCTCAGGAAACTGGTGCCGGCGATTCGCGAAGTGCTGGCCGAATCGATCGCCGCCGGCGGTTCGACGATCCGCGACTATGCCCAACCCAACGGAGAACTGGGCTATTTCGCGACTTCGTGGCAGGTCTATGGACGTGAGGGGCAGCCTTGCCTATGTGGCGGGGCGGTTCGGCGCTTCGTCCAAGGAGGACGTAGCACGTTCTGGTGCCCGCGCTGCCAAAGGTAGCCTTAGCCCGCGCGGCGCCTGAGCGAAGCCTTTCCATCCGAAAATGCCAGAAATAGGCGGTTTCGGAGGCGCCTCGCGGGTTGACGGAATAGCGTCACACCGCTAAGGGGCGCGCTTTCCGGCGAGTCCGCTCGCCAAGCAGATTCGTTAGGCATTGGGCCGCCATCACCGCTGTGTGGGGGGCCAGACAGAGGAAATTCGATGGCCAATACGCCGCAAGCCCGCAAGCGCATCCGTCGCAACGATCGCCGTGCGGAGATCAATACCAACCGCGTCAGCCGCATCCGTACCTTCGTGAAGAAGGTGGAAGCCGCGATCGCCGGTGGTGACAAGAGCGCCGCTGCGGCCGCTCTCAAGGAAGCCCAGCCCGAGCTGGCCCGTGGCGTTGCCCGCGGCGTGCTTCACAAGAACACGGCTGCGCGCAAGTTCTCGCGCCTGACCAAGGCCGTATCGGCTCTCTGAGACGCGCCTGACAGTCCGGCCTGACGCCGGACTGCTGCTTCGGCCCAAGCTGCCGTCCGACCATCCGCGATAGCGCGGAAGAATCGGACGGGATGCTTGGGCCGATGGCGTTTCAGGGCCTGACGTCGCCGGGATGCCGGACGGATCGCTTCGATCCAGACGCAATCCCCCGGCGCCGGGGGCGTGTGGGCAGAGCTTGCCCCCAGCCGCTCTCAGGCGCCCTCCTGGCCATCCTTACGCCCGCCTTACGGCGGCCCTCGTCCCTCGACGGGTGTCGCAAATGGGGACAGGCGCATAGGAGCCGGCGAGCGACGCAAAGGTCATCCCGATTCGCCCCGATTCGCATCGCCACGGCCATTTGGAGAGGCGCCGACTGAGTCGAATTTCCGATTCGGGGCGCCATGCCCTCCCGGCCGACAACGCTGCCAAGTACGGAACAGGAACGAAGCCGACGCTCGCGCGTTTGGCTTTCGGGCCCGTTCAGCTGCGCGCAGGCAAAGCCGTGCGATGAATCGACGGAAACCTTGCGATTCGCATGAGCCGCTTTTGCGGCCATCGATCAAGTTGCTGATTTAATTCATGAAATTCAATTCATGACGGAAATTGGGCACTCAAGGCTGAGTCAACAGGCATAATTTTTTTTATTTGGGGAGGAGCGTATTGCACCGCGACCAAACCCGTTTCTAAAAGGGTCCTCGGCCGTTGCGGAACCGGCCGGGGAACATCGACAGCAACGAAGAACCTGCTGCAAACATGCGTTTGCGGCGTGGGGATTTTTTACGTGTGGCGACGGTGCCTATCCGGTTGCGCGACAGCCCGTTCGGGGCGGCAGCCAACAAGGGGGGTTGGTCTAATGTCAGGTACTTCTGCAGGTCAGGGCGCTAACGGCGTGAGCAAGAAATCGAAGGCGGTAAAATTGGTGATGGAAGAGGATCAGGAAGCCGTGAATCTGGCGGCCGACTGGGCGGACATCAGCCAGGGCTTGCGCAAAGACCTCGGTCAACAGGCGCACAGCCAATGGATCAAGCCGATTCAGCCCGGCAACTACTGCAAGGAAACCGGTACGCTTGATCTCTATCTGCCCACCGAGTTCTCGGCGAACTGGGTGGCGGATCGTTTCGCGGACCGTCTCTCGCTGGCGTGGAAGATCGCCCGGCCCGACGTGCGCCATGTGCGCATCCTCGTGCATCCGGGCCGCCGCCAGCTTCCCGAACTGCGTCTGGGCGGCGGCGGCCGTCCGTCCAGCGCACCGGCCAACGATTCGGCGCAGGGCACGCCCGATCCGATCTCTGCCGCGCTGTCGGGCGATTCGTTCGCCGCGCTGGGCCAGGGCCCTGCCGGCATCGACGCGTCGCAGACGTTCGCCAGCTTCGTGACCGGCCAGTCGAACGTGCTGGCCTGCAATGCCGCGCAGCGCATGTCGGCCACCGAAACGCCGCAGTTCTCGCCGCTCTACCTCAAGGCCGCCACCGGCCAGGGCAAGACGCACCTGCTGCACGCGATCGGCCACGCCTATCTGCAACACCACCCGCATGCGCGGATCTTCTACTGCTCGGCAGAGCGCTTCATGGTCGAATTCGTCCAGGCGCTGCGCCAGAACCAGATGATCGAGTTCAAGTCGCGCCTGCGCGGGTTCGACCTGCTGCTGGTGGACGATATCCAGTTCATCATCGGCAAGGCATCGGCGCAGGAAGAACTGCTCTACACGATCGATGCGCTGCTGCAGGAAGGCAAGCGCCTGGTCTTCGCCGCCGACCGTGCGCCGCAGGCGCTCGACGGGGTCGAGCCGCGCCTGCTCTCGCGCCTGTCGATGGGCCTGGTCGCGGACATCCTGCCGGCGGACATCGAACTGCGCCGCTCGATCCTGGAAAACCGCCTTGGCCGCTTCGCCTCGGTGGACGTGCCTTCGGACGTGATCGAGTTCCTGGCCCGCACCATCAACCGCAACGTGCGTGAACTGGTTGGCGGCCTGAACAAGCTGATCGCCTATGCCCAGCTGACCGGCCAGGCCGTTTCGCTGCAACTGGCCGAAGAGCAGCTGACCGACATCCTGTCGGCCAACCGCCGCCGCATCACGATCGACGAGATCCAGCGCACGGTCTGCCAGTTCTACCGGATCGACCGGACCGAGATGAGCTCCAAGCGCCGCGCCCGCGCCGTCGTGCGTCCGCGCCAGGTGGCCATGTACCTTGCCAAGGTGCTGACGCCGCGCTCCTACCCGGAGATCGGTCGCAAGTTCGGCGGCCGCGATCACTCGACCGTAATCCACGCGGTTCGCCTGATCGAGGAACTGCGCACCCGCGATGCCGATATGGACGGCGACGTGCGCTCGCTGCTGCGCCAGCTCGAATCCTGAGCCGGCCCGATTCGTGACGTCTCCCGGGGGGCTGCCCCGGGAACCGATCGCGCATTCCATACGTTTTGCCCTCAGGGTCGCACCTGATCGCGCGCGAGAACTTCGGTTCTCGCGCGCGACATCGTTTGGGCTTGTCGCGCCCTTCCCGCTTTGCGCCCCGCATGGTCGCCGGCAAGTGGATCGAGCGAGGGGTTTCCGGCCGTAATCCTTGTTTTTCCGGCGGAAATCGCGCCGAAGCCGATCGCGCCAACGGCGCCCTTCGGCTTTGAATGGGGCGGCAATTGCACGTCCCTAAAACGCCGATATATCCGTCTATTTTTCCGTATACCCAAAGTAACCACTCGGTTCTTTACGAAAAAGTACTTGTAATCATCAGCCAATACTGATGACTTGCGCTTACCCCCCGCCGACCATGAGTGCCGATTCCGCGACGAATGGTAAAATCTTAACCATTGGATAAGGGTCTACCCCTAGCCTGTCTCACGACCGGGAATTTCCCGATCGCACGAGAGGAGCATCCCCCCATGCGCTTCTACCGGGCCACGTCCTTCCTGTTTCCGCGCCGCTACGAATGGCGCATCCTGCTGGCGTGTACGGCCGCCGTTTTCCTGCCCTTGCTGGCACTCGTCGGCGTTCAGGCGATGAGCGGCAATTGGCAGCCGAACCTGCTGCTGGGCCTGCTGGCGGCATCGCTGATGGCGGCCCTGCTGGGCATTCTCGCGATACGGGCGCTGCTGGCGCCCCTGGTTCGGGCGACCGCCGCGCTTGGCGCCGTGCAGCGCGGCGAGAACGTCATGCCGCTGCCCCGCGGCGGTGACGATCTGGTCGGGCAACTGCTGCGCGGCATTGCCCTCGCCGCCAGCGAGAGCGCCCTGCGCAACGGGCAGACCGCCGTTGCCGCCGACCGCGATGCGCTGACCGGGCTGCACAGCCGCCACGCCTTCCTCGACACTTCGGAAAAGGTCCTCTCGGGCGAGAGCAATTCGGTGATCGCCCTGATCGATATCGACCACTTCCAATCGATCAACGACCGGTTCGGCCGTGCCGCCGGCGATGCCCTGCTGCGCGCGGTGGGCCACAGGCTGGAACGCGGTATCCGCCGCAGCGATCTGGCCGCCCGCTGGAGCGGGGAAGCCTTCGTGGTGCTGCTGCCCGACACCCAGTTGGACGAGGCCCGGCTGGTGCTGGAACGCCTGCGCGCCAGCATCGCGCTCGATCCGATGCTGGGGCCCGAGAGCACCGGCAATGCCTGGCCGGTGACGTTTTCCTGCGGGCTGGCGCCGGTGCGCGCCTTCTCGCAACTGGGTGAGGCCACGCATCGGGCCCACGCCGCCTTGAATGCCGCCAAGAATGGCGGTCGCAATCGGGTGCGGATTGCCGGCAACGGCTGATCTGCCCCTCCCTCCTGATGCGGGGACGTCCATCCATACCCCCCCCCCGACTGGACGTCCCCGCATCTTCGTTTTGCACTTTGCCCGATACCACCCGATGCTGTAGGCGCGGAGGCATGACGCTTCCCGCCACTTACGGGCAGGCCGCGCTGCGCGGCATTCGCTGCCATTGCCCGCGCTGCGGCGAGGGCCGGCTGTTCCGCAAGTGGCTGAAGCCGCTGGAACGCTGCACCGCCTGCATGCTGGACCTGACGCCGCAACGCGCGGACGACTTTCCCGCCTATATCGCCATGCTGGTCACCGGGCACCTGATGGCGCCGGTCATCATCATGCTGTCCAAGGATTTCGGGATGGGGCCGCTGGGCATGTTCCTGATCGTGGTGCCGCTGGCACTCGTGATGATGCTGGGCATGCTGCAGCCCGCCAAGGGCGGCGTGATCGCCACCCAGTGGTGGTTCGGCATGCACGGCTTCGTGAAGGAACGCCTGCCCTCCGGCACCGGCGAAGCGGGCCGCGAATGATGCTGAATCCCGATCGCCTGGCGCGATTCGCGCGGCATATCGTGCTTCCGGAAGTGGGTGGGGCCGGTCAGGTCGCGCTGGCCGATGCCCATGTGGTGCTGGTCGGCTGCGGCGGAATCGGCAGCCCTGCGCTCCAGTATCTCGCCGCAGCCGGGATAGGACGCCTGACGCTGATCGATGACGACACGGTGGACGTCAGCAATCTGCAACGCCAAACGATTTATACGCCATCGGATATCGGCAAGCCTAAAGCGGAAGCGGCAGCCGAATGGGTGCGGCGCTTTGATTTTGGCCTTGAGATCCTGCCGCACGTTACGCGTCTCGGGGGTGACAACGTGGCAGAGATTCTCTCCGGCGCGAGCGTGGTACTGGACGGGTGTGACAACTTCGCGACTCGGCTGCTGGTGTCAGATTGCTGTGTAGAACTCGGCATTCCTCTGACGAGTGCGGCAGTTGGCCGCTTCCAGGGGCAAGTCGGCAACTTCGCCGGGCACCTGCCAGGCCATGCCTGCTACCGCTGTTTCGTGGGCGATGCCTTCGATGCGCAGGACTGCGATACTTGCGCTGCCGATGGTGTGCTGGGCGCGATGGTCGGCATGGTCGGCACCTTTGCCGCCATGCATGCGATGCGCGTGCTGCTAGACGGCAAGGCGGCGCTGGGCGTGCCGCAATATGGCACGATCCACCTGATCGACGGTATGGCCCCTTCGATGCGACCGCTCAGGATCGCCAAGGACCCCGGCTGTCGCGCCTGCGGCGTAGAAGTTACGGCTCAGGCCGATCTGCCATCGTAGTGATAGACGCGCAGGCCTGCCAGCAGGTCGGGCGCGAACAGGCGCATGTTCACGCCCATCCGGTCGCTCGCCGGATCCACCGGGCTCCAGTGCGTGGTGCACCCGCAGTGCGGGCAGTGCCAGAAGGTCAGCACCCGGTCGCCGGTCTGGTAGCCGACGAGTTCGCCTGCGATCCGCAGTTTCGACGGGCTGTGATAGGACCACAGCGTCCCCAGCCGATGACAGACCGAGCAGTTGCAATCGCAGACCTCGTGCGGCTCGTCTGCCAGTTCCAGCGTGACCGCGCCGCAGTGGCAGCTTCCCCGATGCACCGTCATGCGCCCAGCACCTCTTCCACCCATGCCGTGACCAGTTCGGTGGCCGGGCCATGGCGCGCTTCGTCGAACCACGATGTCCCTTGCGAGGGCTCCAGGTTCAGTTCCAGCGTTTCCGCCCCGAACTCGCGCGCGTTCCGCACGAAACCGGCAGCCGGATAGACCGCGCCCGAGGTGCCGATGGAGACGAACAGGTCGGCCTGTTCCAGCGCCTCGAAAATTGCGTCCATGCGGTAGGGCATCTCCCCGAACCAGACGATGTCCGGCCGCAGCGCCGCCTCTCCGCATTCGGGGCAGGCCGGGCGGTCCAGCAGCGGCCCGGTCCACGGCACGCGCGCGTCGCAGGCGGTGCACCAGGCGTTGAGATGTTCGCCATGCATATGAAGCACGCGTTTGGCCCCGGCCCGCTCGTGCAGGTCATCGACGTTCTGGGTGACGATCAGCAGATCGCCTTCCCACTCGCGGTCCAGCCTGGCCAGCGCGCGGTGGGCGGCGTTGGGCTCCTTGGTCTGGATCGCTTCCCGTCGCATGTCGTAGAAGCGCAGCACCAGATCGGGATCGCGGGCGAATGCCTCCGGCGTCGCCACGTCCTCCACCCGGTGCTGCTCCCACAGGCCGCCTCCATCACGAAAGGTATCGATGCCGCTTTCGGCGCTTACGCCCGCGCCGGTGAGGATGACGATGTTGCGGATGTCCTTCATCCCGGCCATGAGACCAGCCTTCAACGGAGACGGCAAGTGGCACGAATCGGAATTATCGGCAGCGAAGGACGCATGGGTCACGCGATCGCACAGGCCATTGCGGCTGCGGGCGAGGAACTTGCCGGCGGCGTGGACCGCGATGGCGACATCGGCGGGCTGGCCGCGCATTCCGATGTGCTGATCGATTTCTCCAGCCCCACGGCGCTGGAGGCCAACCTCGATGCGGCGGTGGATGCGGGCATTCCCATCGTGGTCGGCACCACCGGGCTTGAGGAACGCCACCACTGGCTGATCGACGCGGCCGCGCAGCACATTCCCGTGCTGCAGACCGGCAACACCTCGCTGGGCGTCACCCTGCTGGCCCACCTCGTGCGCGAAGCCGCCGCCAAGCTGGGCGAGGACTGGGATATCGAGATCGTCGAGACGCACCACCGCATGAAGGTGGATGCGCCCTCCGGCACCGCGCTGCTGCTGGGCGAAGCCGCCGCCAAGGGCCGCGAGATCAGCCTGTCGAACGCCGCCGTCCGCGCGCGTGACGGCATCACCGGCAAGCGCGAAGCCGGCACCATCGGCTTCGCAGCGCTGCGCGGCGGCACCGTGGCGGGCGACCACACCGTGCATTTCCTGGGCGACAACGAGCGCCTTTCGTTCTCCCACCTTGCCGAAAACCGCACGATCTTCGCCAAGGGGGCGGTCAAGGCGGCGCAGTGGCTGAAGGACAAGCACGCCGGCCGCTACACCATGCCGCAGGTGCTGGACCTTTGAACAAGGCCGAAATCTTCGAATTCTTCCGCCGCCTGGCAGAGCTTAATCCCTCGCCCGAGACGGAGCTGGAATTCGGCAACAACTATCAGCTCCTAGTCGCGGTGGTGCTGTCCGCACAGTCGACCGACGTCGGCGTCAACAAGGCCACGCGGGCACTGTTTCGTGAGGTGAAGACGCCTGCGCAGATGGTCGCGCTGGGCGAAGAGGGGCTGAAGGAACACATCAAGACGATCGGCCTGTTCAATTCCAAGGCCAAGAACGTCATCGCCCTCTCCGAAATCCTGGTCGAACGTTACGACGGGGAAGTGCCGGAAGACCGCGACGCGCTGGTCGAACTTCCCGGCGTCGGCCGCAAGACCGCGAACGTCGTGATGAACTGCGCCTTCGGGGCGGAGACCTTCGCGGTGGACACGCATATCTTCCGCGTCGGCAACCGCACCGGCATCGCCAAGGGCAAGACCCCGCTGGCGGTGGAGAAGCAGCTGGAAAAGCGGGTGCCGCAGCCGTTCCGGGTGGGATCGCACCACTGGATGATCCTGCACGGCCGCTACATCTGCAAGGCGCGCACGCCGGAGTGCTGGCGCTGCCCGGTCGTTGACTTGTGCGACTACAAGGACAAGGTTCTGCAGAAGGGAGCCGCGCGCAAGGCTGCCTGATCAGGAGGATGTCCAATGCTCCGTCGTCACATCGCACTCGCTATCGCACCGCTCGCCCTCACCGCCTGTAGCGATCAGGAGGCCAAGCCGCCGCCGCCGGTCAGCCCCGCCGCCGAAGCGATCGGCCCCGCGCAAGACTGCCTGCCGCTTTCCCAGTTCTCCAACACACGCATTCGCGACGACTGGACCATCGATTTCATGAGCGGCACCGGCAATCGCGTCTGGCGCGTGACGCTGCCCAATCGCTGTTCCGGCCTGCGGTCGGCGGACAGCTTCACGTACGGCACATCGCTCTCGCAGCTGTGCCGGCAGGATATCATCTATCCGCTGATGCGCGTGGGCAGTGGCTTCCAGCGTGGCGGCGGCTGCGGACTGGCGCCGTTCGTGCCGGTGAAGCTGGCGCAGTAGGCACGTCCTCCCCGGTTCGGGGAGGTGGCGGCGCGAAGCGCTGACGGAGGGGATTCGCGGCCTGACGCAAGCTGGCGCCGTAACGAGACTCCCCTCCACCACCCTGCGGGCGGTCCCCCTCCCCTTGCAGGGGAGGAGTTTCCAACCTCAGCTTTCGTACTGCTCGGGATCGATGTTGAGCCCGCGGCGGCCTTCCGACGACGAATGCGCGGGCGCCTTGGGCATCTGCTCGTCCGGATCGACCAGTGGCTGCAGCATGCCCTCGCTGCGGGTGATCACCGCCGTCGCCACCGCGTTGCCGACCACGTTGGTGGCGGAGCGGCCCATGTCGAGGAAGGTATCGACACCCAGCAGCAGCGCGATGCCTTCGACCGGCAGACCGAACTGCGAGAGAGTCGCCGCGATCACCACGAGGCTGGCGCGCGGCACGCCGGCGATACCCTTCGAACTGACCATCAAGGTCAGCAGCATCAAGATCTGCGTGCCGATCGGCACGTGGATGCCATAGGCCTGCGCGATGAAGATCGACGCAAAGCTCATGTAGATCATCGAGCCGTCGAGGTTGAAGCTGTAGCCCAGCGGCAGGATGAAGCCCGAGATGCGGCGCGGCACGCCGAAGCGGTCCAGCTGTTCGAACAGCTTGGGCAGGCTCGCTTCCGACGATGCGGTCGAGAACGAGAGCAGCAGCGGCTCGCGGATATAGCGGAACAGGGTGACGATCCGCCCGCGCAGGAACACGCCGCCGATCAGGAACAGCAGCAACCACAACAGCAGCATCGCGAAGTAGAACTCGCTGACAAGCACGCCGTAGGTGACGATGATGCCAAGGCCCTGCTTGGCGATCACGCTCGCCAGCGCGCCGAACACCGCGAACGGCGCGAAGCGCATCACGTAATCGGTGACCTGCAGCATCAGTTCGGACAGGGCCTCGCTCACCTTGACGATGATCGCGCCCTTCTCGCCGATGGCGGTCAGGCCGACGCCGACGAAGACCGAGAAGACGAGGATCTGCAGGATGTTGTTTTGCGCCATCGCATCGACGGCGCTGCTCGGGAAGATTTCCAGAATGAAGTGACGCAACGTCAGTTCACCCATTTCCAGCTTGCCGAGGTCCGATCCGGTGGTGAGGCCCGCGCCGACGCCCGGCTTGAACAGGTTGACCAGCACCAGGCCAAGGCCCAGCGAGATCAGGCTGGCCGAGATGAACCAGCCCAGCGCCTTGCCACCGATGCGGCCCAGCGCCGCACTGTCCCCCATGCCCGAGATGCCGGTGACGATCGTCGCGAAGACCAGCGGCGCGATGATCATCTTGATCAGCTTCAGGAAAACGTCAGGCAGCAGCTTGAAGTAATCGGCCCACTGCGCAAGGCGCGGATCGTCCGCCGGGATGGTCGCATGCAGCAGCCAGCCCATGGCGATGCCCAGCATCATGCCGATAATGATATAAAGCGTCAGCCGCCGGCCCATTCCCACCTCGCAATAAAATTGCTGGCGAGACTAACAGCGTGACCCGCCCGGTCAACGCCGGGCACGCCCTTATTCTTGACGTTGTCCGCGAAAATCAGGCGAATCAGGGCCGATGACAAGGCCGCCACAGACGGATTCTGGCGGCACCGGCCCTCTTCCGCGTCAAACCGCCAGCGCCGCTTCCGTCACCCGGCGATAGATGCGCACCAGCGCTTCCAGATCGTCCACTGCCACCGCCTCGTCCCGCTTGTGCATCGTTGCGTTGCACAGGCCAAACTCGATCACCGGCGACAGGTCCTTCAGGAAGCGCGCATCGGAGGTGCCGCCGCTGGTCGAAAGCTCCGGTTCCACCCCGGTTTCGGCGCGGATGGCGTCGGCCAGCAGGGTGGAGAAATTGCCGGGCTCGGTCAGGAACGCCTCCCCGGAAACGACCGGGCGGGCGGTGCCGCCGTGGCGCGCGGCAATCGCGCTGACGCGCTGCGACAGGCTCTCGCCCGTGTGCAGGTCGTTGAAGCGGATCGAGATGCGCGCCGATGCCTTGGCGGGGATCACATTGGTGGCAGGATTGCCGACGGTCAGGTCGGTCACTTCCAGATTGCTGGCCTGGAACCAGTCCGTCCCCTCGTCCAGCACGATGGCGTCCAGTTCGGCCAGCATGGCGACCAGCTTGGTGATCGGGTTGTCGGCCAGATGCGGATAGGCGACGTGGCCCTGCACGCCCTCGACCTCCAGCCAGATGTTCACCGATCCGCGCCGGCCGATCTTCATCATGTCCCCCAGTCGGCTGACCGAGGTAGGCTCACCCACCAGGCAGAGGTCCGGGATCGCGCCCACGGTGCGCATGTGATCGATCAGCGCGAGGGTGCCGTAACGGGCCGGGCCTTCCTCGTCCCCGGTGATGACGAAGCTGATCGAGCCCGCCTCGGCCGGGATTTGCGCGACGGCGGCGACCATCGCCGCGATCGAACCCTTCATGTCCACCGCGCCGCGCCCATAGAGCAGATCGCCCCCCGGAGCCTTGCGAATCTCGGGCGCGAAGGCCCCGCTCGACCACCCCTCACCCGGCGGCACCACGTCCAGGTGGCCGGCGAAGGCGAAGTGGCGCGATCCTTCCGGCCCCTTGCGGATCGCGAACAGGTTCTCGACCGGGCCGTCCGGCGCTTCGCCCGAAATCGCGCGGTGCACATCGAAGCCCAGCGGCGCCAGCTGCGCCTCCAGGCAATCGAACACCATGCCGGTGGCAGGCGTGACGCTGGGGCAGGCGATCAGGGCTTCGGCGAGCGTGACGACATTCGCGGTGGTCTGGGCGGCTTCGGTCATGCTGCGGGCCATTGCACAGGTCGGCACGCAAGACCATAGCCTCGGCATCGGCCAGCGCGGGAGCACCTATGCCCAAGATCGATATTGACGCCATCACCCCGTCCAACCGCACGGGCTACCCGGCCCCGTTCGACCAGCCGGTGGCCGGCCGCTGGTATCGCCGGCTGGCGCCTGCGAGCGGCTTGACCGAGATCGGGGCCAGCCATGTCACGCTGAAGCCCGGCGCCTGGTCCAGCCAGCGCCACTGGCACGACGATGAGGACGAGATGCTGGTGATGCTCTCGGGAGAGGCTGTGCTGGTGGAGGATGAGGGCCGCACCGTGCTCCGTGCCGGAGACATCTGCGCCTGGCCCAAGGGCGTGGCGAATGGCCATCACCTGATCAACGAGAGCGACGCCGACTGCGTGTTCGTCGCCATCGGCGCGGGCAATCAGGACGGATCGGGCGCCTATTCGGACATCGACATGAAGTTCGATGGCCCCGGCTATTTTCACAAGGACGGTACGCCCTATCCCACGGGCAGGCTGCGGTAGGGCGTTTCCCAGCGCCAAAGCCAGCAACACATCATCCCGTCATCCCCGCGCAGGCGGGGATCCCGCTTGTTCTTCCTTGCTCAGCGCTACGGCTCCAGAAAGCGGGGCCCCCGCCTTCGCGGGGGCGACGAGTACTATTAAAGCCGGAGTTGAGCGCGATCTCAGCCCAGCGCCTCATCCAGCATCTTGGCCAGACGCAGACCGGCCTGCTCGATGCGCTGGTCGACGATCGGGATCGCCGCTTCGATCGCGGCTTCGTTCCAGGTCGCCTTGGCGTCCTTCACATCGCAGGGCAGCTTGCCGCCGTAAGCCGCCGGATAGATCACGTCGCGGCTGATCTCCCACGATTCGCGGGCCCAATCCTCGGTCTTGCCGGTGGCGAGGCGGGCCTTCTCCTCGGCCGAATAGCGGCGCACCAGCGGCGGATTGGCCGAACTGACCGCGCGTTCGGCCAGCAGACCGTCCCACACCGAATGGAGATTGAAACCGGGAACGTCGCCGTAGCCGCTGTCCACCTTGTTGCCGCCCTGGTCGGCATTCTCACCCACATGGAGCGGCTGGTGCACGTCGCCCACGAAGTGCGTGACCAGGATCAGCGCCTCAAGCCGCATCGCCGGGGCCAGCTTGCGGTCCGCCAGCAGACGGGCGTTGCGGTCGATCTGTGCGGTGACGCAGTTGCCATCGCGGCAGTCGTTCTTGAGGTCGAACGTGCCGCAGACCGGCTGGTCGTGATAGTGCCACGACGACATGAAGGCGAAGCGCCAGCGCTCATCCTTGTTCTTGATGCAGTCCGGCCAGACGGCTGCATCCTCGAACGTCTTGGCGCTGCATTCGGGCGTATCGAGTTCGCCCTGATGGCGCAGCAGCGCGGCGATCTGCGCGCGGGTGGCGGGCTTCACGTTCTCCAGCGCGATGGCGGCGACGGTGCGGTGGCCCAGCGCGCCCCAGGCGAACGCGGGGGATGCGGCAAGCGAAACGGCAAGGCCGGCCATCGCGGCCAGCGTCATTACGATCTTCTTCATGGGGGAGGTCACTTAATCGGTGTTTCGTACTGTTCGATGACCCATTGCTCGGTCTGGGCGGCGTTTATCCATTGCTGCATCCACTCATGCTCCCACACCGCCTCCATATAGGCCTGTGCAAAGCCGGGAACGCCGATGCCGTACGTCAGGAAACGGCTGACTACCGGGGCGTAGAACACGTCCGCCGCGCTGAAGGTGCCGAACAGGAATGGCCCCCCGCGCCCGAACCGCGCGCGCGCTTCGGCCCAGAGGGTGAGGATGCGCACGATATCGGCGCGCACGTCATCGCCCAGCGTCGCGCCTTCGACGCGCATGCGGATGTTCATCGGGCAGGCGCGGCGCAGCGCGAAGTAGCTGGAATGCATTTCGGCAACCATCGACCGCGCCATGGCGCGGGCGTCGTCCGCCTTGGGCCAGAACCGATCGCGCCCCACCTTGTCGGCCAGGTATTCGACGATGGCCATGCTGTCCCACACGACCGCGTCGCCATCCCACAGGATCGGCACTTTGCCCTGACTGGGGGCGAGATCGTCCGACGTGCGCTGCACGTCCCATTCGTCGCCATAGAGCGGGACGGTGATCTCCTCGAAATGGAGGCCGGACTGCTTGCACGCCAGCCAGCCGCGAAGCGACCAGCTGGAGTAGTTCTTGTTGCCGATGATCAGCTTCACTTACGCGGATTCCCCATAGGTCCAAGTCCCAGGTCTAAACCCGGGGCCTATCGGTTCAGCCCCGACAAGTCGAGAATGAACAGCGAGTCTTTCGTTCGGCCTGACGGCCGAAAACGGCACCGGCCCACGCCCCCACCTGACTTCCCATCCAGGATACGCTGTTTGGGAGGTCGCCCCCTCAGCGAAAAGGTCCCCCGGACCTTTTCGTGTTCTTCGGGACGGGGCGTGGGCCGGTGCCGCTCAAAACGGGCGGATGCCCGTTTTGCCCGACCGTGAGGCCGGACGAAGGACTCTGCCGCAAACCATTCGCGGATGCGAATGGCGTACCCGTCAAAAGAGTCGCGTGATCTCGTAGAACAGTGCGCCGACAATCGCGCTGGCCGGGATCGTCACGAACCAGGCCACGATCACCCGGCTGGCCACCGACCAGCGCACCGCGCTGGCGCGGCGAGCGGCGCCGGTGCCGACGACGGAGCCGGTGATCGCATGGGTGGTCGAAACCGGAATGCCCATCGCACTCGCCCCGAACACCACGATCGCGCCTGCGGTGGAAGCGCAGAAGCCGGAATGATGGTTCAGCTTGGTCAGCTTCGAACCCATCGTCTTGATGATCTTCCACCCGCCGGACAGCGTGCCGATGGAAATCGCCAGATAGCACGAAATCACCACCCATTCGGGCACGTGGAAGGCGCCCTGCATGTGGCCGGTGGAATAGAGCAGCACCGCGATCACGCCCATCGTCTTCTGCGCGTCGTTACCGCCGTGGCTGATCGAATAAGCGGCGGACGAGAACAAGTGCAGCGTCTTGAACACACTGTTGGACTGGCGCGGGGTGGTGCCCCGAAACAGCCAGGAGGTGACCAGCATCATCAGCATCGCGATCAGGAAGCCCAGCACCGGCGAGGCGACGATGGCGATCACCGTCTTCACCGTGCCGTCCGATTCGACGACGCCCGGCCCGGCCGCGGCAATGCCCGCGCCCAACAGGCCGCCGATCAGCGCGTGGCTGGACGAGGACGGAATGCCCTTGATCCAGGTCAGCACATTCCAGAACATCGCACCCACAAGCGCGCCGAACACCACGGCGGGCGTCACGGCATCCTTGTTGATGATGCCCTTGCCCACCGTCTCGGCGACGTGGAGGCCCATGATCCAGTAGGCGGCGAAGTTGCCGAAAGCGGCGAACAGCACTGCGACCACCGGCGACAGCAGGCGCGTGGCGACGACCGTGGCAATGGCGTTGGCCGCATCGTGCAAACCGTTCAGGAAGTCGAACGCGAGCGCGAGCGCGACGAGGCCGATCAGCAGCGGCAGGGCAAGCGTGTGATCCATGGGAAAGTGCGACCGTCAGGCGTGATCGATGACGAGACCGTCGATCTCGTTGGCGACGTCCTCGAAACGGTCGACCACGCGTTCAAGGCGCTTGAACATCTCCTGGCGGACGATGAAGTGCAGCGCGTCCTTCCCGGTGTCCTGCTTGAACACGCGCTTCAAACCACGCGCGTGGATCTCGTCCGCATGGCCTTCCATGCGCACCAGGCGCTCGGTCAGTTCATGCAGGCGGTGGCCGTTGTCGGCGATCTTGCGCAGCAGCGGCATGATTTCGGCGGTAAGACGCGCGGCGTCGACGATGATCGCCGCCATGTCGATCATCTCGGGCTCGAACTCGGCAACCTCGTAAAGGTTCACCGCGCCGGCCACCTGCTGCATCTCGTCGATGGCATCGTCCATCGTCGTGATCAGGCTGGTGATCGACGAACGATCGAACGGCGTCAGGAAGGTGCGGCGCACGGTCTGCAGCACTTCGCGGGTGATGTTGTCCGCGTCGTGCTCACGCTCCTCGATCTCGCGGATGTGCTGCGCGCGGCCCGAACCGCCCTGCGCCAGACGCGCCAAGGCGTCGGCACCGGCGACGAGCGTCGCGGCCTGCTGCTCGAACAGATCGAAGAAATTGCCCTGCTGCGGAAGCAGCTTCTGGAACCAGGCAAACATTGTATTGATCCCTGTCTTGTCGGCCATGCGGTCAGCCATCGCGCCGATCAGGCGCGCGGGGCTGGCCGCAGCGCGGAACTCGCGCGCACCGAAAGACCGGATCAGCGCGCGAAGATCCTCTTCGTCGACCGCCTTAGCGGCGTCGGCGAGAGAGAACCAGCGGCGTTCGCGCTGATGCTGTTCGTCCCATGAGTCAAGTTCTTCGGTGACGGCGAAGGGAAATACATCCACATCCGCCCAGACCGATGCGCCGGAAGCACGCTGCTTGCGATAGCGGTACGAACCCAGCGGGATCGGGCAAGCCGCGCCCAGCACGCCTGCTTCCTCCTCCGCCTCCGCCGCCGCGGCGGCGTGGGGCAGCAGGCCCTTCATCAGGCCACCCTTGGGGATGACCCAGCGGCGGGTGCTGCGGGAGGTGATCAGCAGGATCTGGATCGGTGCATCGACGGCGGGGCCGATGGTGCGATAGGGAAGAACGGCGATCTGGCGCATGGCGAGTCTCCTTTCTTCTCTGACGCGCGACCGCGTGCCCCTAGGCGAAGCGAGCCGGTCACGCAATCGTCACATACGAGGTTTTCCGATGTGTTCCGGCAAGGATCGGATTCGTGAGGCGCCATTACGCCAGACGAATGCGACGCTGTCGTGACGAGGCACGATGCGATGACATCGTAAGCGATTGCACCAGAACGGAAAGTGCCAGGGCACTTACGACCTCGACAACCTACACTGCCCCGCTCTCCACCTCGTCGCCCCCGCGAAGGCGGGGGCCCCGCTTCTTTTGGGTTCAAGCGGAAGCCATCAGAAGTCGCGCGAACGGCGAAGCCACAGTTTGGCGCCCGTCACTGGGCCGGGCTTGAATGAGCGTCCGCCTCTCCGCGCTTAGAAAAGCGGCATCCCCGCCTACGCGGGGACGACGGATATGGGACACGAGGGGTTAGGGTTGGAGCATCGAACCGGGTCGGCCGGGATTTGCCCGCCCGACCCGATCGAACTCAGATCAGCGAATCGGCCAGAACCGCCGCGCGCAGTTCGGCAATGCCAAGGCCCTTTTCCGACGAGGTGACGTGCACCTCGGGATAGGCGGCCGGATGCTTGCGCGCTTCGGCGATCGTTTCGGCGTGAACCTTTTCCAGTTCGGTCGCCTTGATCTTGTCGGCCTTGGTCAGGACGATGCGATAGCCGACGGCGGCCTCGTCCAGCATCTTCATCATGTCGGCGTCGACGGCCTTCACGCCGTGGCGCGAATCGACCAGCAGCAGCGTGCGCTTCAGTTGCACGCGGCCACGCAGATAGTCGCGCACCAGCCGGCGCCACTTCTCCACCACCGCCGGGGGGGCCTTGGCGAAGCCATAGCCCGGCATGTCGACCAGGCGGAACTGCAGCGGCTCACCCACGTCGAAGAAGTTCAGTTCCTGCGTGCGCCCCGGCGTGACCGAAGTGCGCGCGATCGCCTTGCGGCCGGTCAGCGCATTCAGCAGCGAGGACTTGCCGACGTTCGAACGTCCGCAGAAAGCGATCTCAGGCACATTGGAATCGGGCAGGAACTGGAGCGCAGGCGCGCTCTTCAGGAACGTCACCGGTCCCGAAAAGAGTTTCCGCGCCTGCTCGACGATATCGTCCTCAAGTTCCGGGTTCATCGATTCAAGCCTTCTTCTCGCGCTCGCGGGCACGCGCCTTGTCTTGCGCTTCCTTGTCCGCCTGCGCCTTCAACTGGGGGTGCATCACGTAGAGCAGCTTCTGCTGACCGATCGCGAGCAGGTTGGAGGTGATCCAGTAGACCAGCAGGCCGGATGCGAACGGTGCCATGATGAACATCATGAACCAGGGCATCAGGGCGAAGACCTGCTGTTGCGCCGGATCCATCTGCTGCGGGTTCAGCTTGAACTGCAGGTACATCGTGATGCCCAGCAGCAGCGCCAGCACGCCGATGCCAAGGAAGGCCGGGGGCGTGAACGGCAGCGTGCCGAACAGGTTCAGGATGTGCGCCGGATCGGGCGCCGAAAGATCCTTGATCCACAGCACGAACGGCTGGTGGCGCATTTCGATCGCCAGGTTCAGCACCTTGTACAGCGCGAAGAACACCGGGATCTGGAGGAACATGGGGAGGCAGCCGGCAAGCGGGTTCACCTTCTCCTCCTTGTACAGCTTCATGATTTCAAGCTGCTGCTTCTCCTTGTCGTCCTTGTAGCGTTCCTGGATCGCCTTCATCTTCGGCTGGATGGCGCGCATCGCGGCCATCGAGGCGAAGCCGCGCTGGGCAACCGGGAACATGATGCCGCGCACGATCGCGGTCAGCAGGATGATGGCGACGCCGAAGTTGCCGGTGATGGCGAACAGCTTCACCAGCAGCCAGAAGATCGGCTTTTCGAACCAGCGGAACCAGCCCCAATCGATGGCGAGGCCGAAGTTGGCGACGCCCGCCTTCTCATAGGCGTCGAGCACCGCGTGCTCCTTGGCGCCGGCGAACAGCATGGTCTGGCGGCTGAGTGTCTGGCCCGGCTGGACCACGCTCTGCTCATAGACGGCGTCGGCGCGGAACAGCTGGTTGCCCAGCGAGCGGAACGATCCGGTGGCCTTGCCGTTGGCGGCCGTGTTCACCGGGATCACCGCCGACATCCAGTAAACGTCGGTGAAGCCGATCCAGTCGACCTTGCCGGCCTGGTCCTGCGTGCCCGCGGTGACCAGATCGTCGTACTTGGGGCCGAACACCACCGAGTTGTCGAACGCGCCGATGCCGCCGGTGCGCAGCGTCCAGGCATAGGCGGCGGCAGTGCGGTTGGTGCGGTTCACGAAAGCGAAGGGCTGCACCGTGACCGGCGCCGTGCCCTTGTTGATCACCTGCTGATTGGCGGTGATCATGTAATTTTCATCGACCTTGAAGGTCAGCGCATAGGTCTGGCCCTGGCCGTTGTCCCAGGTGAGCGTGACGGGCGTGGCCGGCGTCAGCTTGGCGCCCGCAGGCGCGGTCCATACGGTATTCACGTTGGGTGCGGCATTGCCCTGGCCAACCCAGCCGAACTGCGCGAACTGCTGCGCCGGCGTGCCGGAGGGCGAGAACATGCGGACCGGGCCGGAGTTCTTCTCCACCGTCTCGCGATGGCGGTTGAGCACCAGATCGTCGAGCAGCGCACCGTTGAGGTTGATCGAGCCCGAGACGCCCGGTGCCTGGATCGGCACGCGGCCACCCTTGGTCAGCGCGGTCTTCAGGTCCTGCTGTTCCAGCGCGACGTCAGCCGCGTTCAGCAGGCCGCCTTCACGGGTGGGCTTGGCAGCCGAAGCGGCAGGCGCGGTGGTCTGCGCCACCGGCGCGGGCTTGTTGGCCTCCGGATAGAAGTGGCTGACGCCGGCTTGCCAACCGAATAGCAGGAGCGCGGTCAGCACGACCGCCAGAATGATGTTGCGCTGGTTATTCACGAAGGCTTTCCTGTCGTAATCCCGTCGAAGGCGATGGACCGCGCGACGGCGCGGCCAATGCCCCAATTCATGTCAGTCCGGCACCGGGTCGTAGCCGTGCCCACCCCAAGGCTGGCAGCGCAATAGACGCTTGAACGCCAGCCAGCCACCCTTAATCGCACCGTGCTTGCGCACCGCAATGATCGCATACTGCGAACACGACGGCGAATAGCGGCAGGACGGCGGCAGCACTTGCGAAGGGCCCAGCTGCCACGCCCGGGCGATGCCGATCAGCAGCAGGCCCGGAAGGCGCGCAAGCAAGGCGAACAGGCGCTTCACTTTCGCGGCTTGCCCTTGCGGCCGCGATGGTTGCGCGGCGGATCGCCCTTGCCAGCCTGGGCCCGGCCCAGCGCCACCACCAGTTCGTCGCGCAGCAGCGCGAAATCGCGCTCCACCCCGCCCTCGCGCCCGATCAGCACGTGATCGGTATCGGCCAGGCCGTGTTCGGGCAGCAGTTCGCGCAGCAGCGCGCGAAAGCGCCGCTTCATGCGGTTGCGCACCACCGCATTGCCGATCTTCTTGGTGACGGTGATGCCCGCGCGCTGCCCCTGCCCGTCGTTGGCCCTGGCCAGCAGCACGAATCCCGGCCGCGCCACGCGAAGGCCACCGTTGGCCGCAACGAAGTCGGCCCGGCGGGTCATCGTGGAATAGGCGGCGGTCATGTCAGCCGGCAGATAGGGAGCGAAGGCGCACGCGCCAACCTCTCAGGCACAAACGGGCTCGGCCCGTGCCGCCACCCGATCTCCCGACTCGCGAGGGATCGGATGGCGGCACGGGCCGGTGCCGCATCCAGCCGTGAGGCCGGAGGAGTGCTTAGGCCGAGAGCTTCTTGCGGCCGCGAGCGCGGCGCGCACGAAGCACCTTGCGGCCACCGACGGTCGCCGTGCGGGCGCGGAAGCCGTGACGGCGGGCGCGGACAAGGCGGCTGGGCTGGAAAGTACGCTTCATGACGTTCCTCGAAAAAACCGAATAAAAGAGGCCGCCCGAACCCGGACGACCGCAAAACAGAGCGCGCCGATACTGGAGCGCCGAAACAGAGTCAAGGCAAAGGCGCCGTCGACACGACGCAAAAGCCGCCGGATGCCGCGTTTTCTTTCGAATCGGCCCTGCCGAACATCGCCTCTACCCCGGAAGGGCAGCGGCGGATAGCCAAGGGTTCGCAAGCCTTGCGCCCGGCCGGCATGATAGGCTGCGGCCAAACGGCAGCTTGCGGATGGTGCGATGGAAGAGAACGATCGGGTGGGCGTGCTGGTGGGATGGTCTTCACAGACCTTCGGCCCGAATCTGATCGTCGATCTGCAGAGTTACGAAAGATCGACCTGGAATTCAGGCGAAAATCCCGAAACCACGCGAATCTTCATGACGCGCAACCAGGCCGCCCTGCTGGCCAGCCACTTGTTCGAGATCAGCGGAAATTCGCCGCCGCCACGCCCCCCGGGGCGATTCGGGCGGTTCTTCGGTTAGGATCGGTCCAGCCGCACCCAGCGCGCCATTTCCGCGGTCCCGAACCACAGCGCCGATTCGAACGGCACCGAATTGGTCATGTCGTAAAAGGCCCGCGCTTCCTGCGCATCCATGCCCATCTGGCGATAGTAATCGAGGTAGCGCCGATTCTCCGGCGAATCGGCCGAATAGTCATCCGCCTCGTGCCCCGAATCGTCGATCCACGAATGGACCGCGAACTCCGCGCCGGCATCGGCATAGCGGCGGGCGCCCGCCAGGAACAGTTCCACCGCGCCGGACCGCACCGATCCGCCATCGGGCACATGGGTGGCGATGCCGCGTGCACGGATCATCCGCCCCAGCCGCAAGTTGGCCAGATCGTCCTCCGTCCCCGGGCATTCGATCATCTCGATCTCGGCAATGGCGGGCCAATCATGCAGCAGCGCCGCGAACTGGGCGGGGCTGCGCGAATCGGTGACGTCGACCAGCGCGACATGGCGGGCATCCACCACGCGGAACGGGCCATAGCGCGCCACCCCGGCCGGAATCGGCGCGGGCGGCGCCTTCTGCCAGCCGGTATCGACCAGTCGTTCGCCACCCGCCACGGCCACCGCCTCGTCGGCGATCATGCCGACGGGCTGCTGCACGTAGCCCGGCTCCTCGAAGAGGACCATTTCGTAGGCGATCGCAGGGGTGGCCGCGTCCTGCGCGCAGGACGGCGTCGGACCCAGCACCAGCAGGGCCATGAGCGATGCAGACAAGGCAGCGACGGTAGAGCGCATGCGGCAAGACTGCGCCGCAAGTCCTTACTCAAGCCGTGAGACTTGCGGTTAAAACGATGTAACGATTGGCTTGGGTAGCGCTTTGAATATCGACAGCCCCGGGGCGCAGTGTCATTCGGTGGATGTACCTAGTTCATCCCTCGTTTTTCCTGAGAGCCAAGGGTCCTTCGTGGTCGCACTCGTTTCGACTGTCGCCTACCTGGGGCTGGAGGCGCGTCCGGTCGAAGTCCAATGCCAGGTGGCGCCGGGAATGCCCGGGTTCACGCTGGTCGGCCTGCCCGACAAGGCGGTGGGCGAAAGCCGCCAACGCGTCAGCGCGGCGCTGACGGCAATGGGGCTGGCCCTGCCGCCCAAACGCATCACCATCAACCTCTCCCCCGCCGATCTGCCCAAGGAGGGATCGCATTACGACCTGCCGATCGCGCTTGCGCTGCTGGCGGCGATGGGCGTGGTCGATGCCGAACAGCTGGTGGATTTCGTGGCGGTCGGCGAACTGGCCCTGGATGGCCGGGTAATCCCCTCGCCCGGGGTGCTGCTGGCCGCGATTCATGCCCGTTCGCTGGACAAGGGACTGATCTGTCCCGCCGCGCAGGGGACCGAGGCCCGCTGGGCCGAAGGCGTGCCGGTGGTGGCGACGCCCAATCTGATCAGCCTGCTCAACCACCTCAAAGGCACGCAAGTCCTGCCGCCGCCCACCCTCGGCCGTGCCGATCCGCCCGAACGCGGGCCGGACCTCAAACAGGTGAAGGGGCAGGAAGTCGCCCGCCGCGCGCTGGAAATTGCCGCCGCCGGATCGCACAACCTGCTGATGAGCGGCCCGCCGGGCGCAGGCAAGTCGCTGCTTGCCTCCTGCCTGCCGGGCATCCTGCCCGAACTGACGCCGGCAGAGGCACTGGAAGTCTCGATGATTTCCTCGGTCGCCGGCACGCTGGAAGAAGGCCGCATCAGCCGCGCCCGCCCGTTCCGCTCGCCCCATCACTCGGCATCGATGGCGGCGCTGACCGGCGGTGGGCTGCGGGTGCGGCCGGGTGAAGTCTCGATGGCGCATCTGGGCGTGCTGTTCCTGGACGAACTGCCCGAATTCCAACGCGCGGTGCTCGATTCGCTGCGCCAGCCGCTCGAAAGCGGCGAGATTTCCGTCGCGCGCGCCAATGCCCACGTCACCTATCCGGCGCGCGTCCAGCTGGTAGCGGCGATGAACCCCTGCCGCTGCGGCTATCTCTCCGACCCGACGCTCGCCTGCTCGCGCGTGCCCAAGTGCGCCGCCGACTACCAGAGCAAGGTCTCCGGCCCCCTGCTCGACCGGATCGACCTGCATGTGGAGGTCGACCCCGTCCGCGCGGTGGACCTTGCCCTGCCGCCACCCAAGGAAGGCAGCGCCGAAGTCGCGGTGCGCGTCGCCCGCGCCCGCCAGGTGCAGACCGCCCGCCTCCACGGTACCGGCAAGCGCACGAACGCCGAACTCGACGGCGACCTGCTCGACGCCCACGCCACGCCCGACGAACCCGGCCGCAAGCTGCTGATGCAGGCGGCCGAGGCCATGCACCTTTCGGCACGCGGCTACACGCGCATCCTGCGCGTGGCCCGCACGATTGCCGACCTTGCGGGAACAGCCGAAGTGGGGCGGGTGCATGTGGCAGAAGCGCTGAGCTATCGGCGCCAGCCACCACGAGGATGATCAGGACAGGCCGCGCATGGAATTTCTGCTGGTCAAGCAGCTGAAATCATGGCGGCTTGATCCGATCCGTTGTTTCTACGCCCGCAATACAGATGGATGAGACGTTCATGCTCCTGATCCCGTCGATTCTGCTTGCCACATCTGCTCTGGCCACGAGCGGAGGCGCGATTCCCAGTGAAGCCGTTGCCGCCAAGGCCTGCACTGTGCCCCAGGGATGGTCCGAAATCGCAACTCGTCACCCGCGCTATGTCGTTTTCGGAGAACTGCACGGGACGCAGGAAAGCCCGGCGTTCCTTGGTAATCTCGCCTGCGGCCTGGCATCGCGCGGCGAACGCATTCTCGTCGCGATCGAACTGCAATCGGCTGCCGACGATGCCTTGCAACAAGCCTGGAAACTGCCCGATGACCGCTTCGTGCAGGCAGCATCTGCGGCGGGCTTCGCCCATCGCGAGGATGGCGTGGCCAGCCAGGCCATGTTCGCCATGCTCGTTCGCCTGCACGGATTGAAAGAAGCCGGCCTGCCTATCGACGTGGTGGCGTTCAACGGCACCGCGGACCAGGCAAGGCGCTTCCCCGAACTTGCGGCACAGGGCCCGCATGAAGCGGCGCAGGCAGAAAACATTCGGGAGGCGGCAAGCCGCGGCACGTACGACAACGTCCTGGTGCTGGTCGGCAATTTCCACGCAGGAAAAGTCCGCCACGGCGACGGCGCGGAAAGCTTCGATCCAATGGCTGTACGCCTTGCGTCGTTCGGCTCCGTGGTCAGCCTCAACATGCGATACGCAACCGGCACGGCATGGAATTGCCTCGTCAAACCGGGAATGAAATTGGTGCCCGGCCATCCTCTGCCCGACGATGCCCTCGATTGCGGCAATCATTCCGTCCAGAGCAGCGTCGATCTGCAACGCGCGCCCTTCATCCAACTCGGTGCCTTTCCGGGAGCCAAAGCGGACTCGGCGCCTCTTTACGACGGCTTCTTCTGGCTGGGTCCAATCAGCGGCTCGGCACCATTCTCGCCGACGAAGAAGCCGTAGCGAAGGCGCGACCAGAGGATCGGTCCTGCCACTATCCACTTGCCCCACGCCGCCGCCAAGGGCATCGCGCCGAACATGACCTCGCAGACCGACCGCACTGCCCTTGTTGCCGGCCTATCCATCATCGTTGCGCAAAGCTCGATCAATCTTGGCGCCGCATTTGCCAAGAGCCTGTTTCCGCTGGTTGGGCCGGAGGGCGTCGCCGCGCTGCGCACGACGATTTCGGCGCTGATCCTGCTGGCCATTGCCCGCCCGTGGCGCATGAAGTTCACCGGGCGGCAGTTGAAGTGGCTGCTGCTCTACGGCCTCGTGCTCGGCTGCATGAACCTGATGATCTACTGGGCGATCCGGCGCATCCCGATCGGCATCGCCGTCGCCATCGAGATCTGCGGACCGCTGAGCCTGGTCCTGGCAAGCTCCCGCTCGGTGAAGGATTTCCTGTGGCTGGCACTGGCGCTGGGCGGCATGGCGCTGCTGATCCCGTGGCAGGCCAATACCCATGCACTCGATCCGCTGGGCATCGTTTTCGCGCTGGCGGCGGCAACGTGCTGGGCGCTCTATATCCTCTGCGGGCGGCGCGCATCGGAAGTGGGCGGTTCGGTCGCGGTGTCGATGGGCATGGTGGTGGCCTGCTGCGTCACCGTACCGTTCGGCCTTGCCTCCGCGCCCGCCAGTCTGCCGCTGCATGCACTGGCGCTGGGCGCGGTGGTGGCCGTGCTGTCGAGCGCGCTGCCCTATGTGCTGGAGATGCGGGCGATGCGTCAGCTTTCCAGCCGCATCGTCGGCCTGCTCAGCAGCATGGCCCCGGCGCTGGGCGCCATCGTCGGCTATCTGGTGCTGGATGAACGGTTGAGCGGGCTGCAATGGCTGGCCGTCGCCATGCTGATCTCCGCCAGCGCCGGTTGTTCGCTGGCGTCGCGGCCGCCGGTCTCACGCCCCAGCGACGACGTGATGGCTTAGGGGGCTGTTTCCTCGACATCCAGCTGACGCAGCACTTCCGCCACCACTCGCGGATCGCTGGCAAAGCCCAGGTGCGAACAGCGGACGGCCACCGCCCGGTCGCGCTCGCCCGGCCAGCCGCATGCCGATCGCGGATGGATCACGCCGTCGCGCGGGCTCCACAGCGCGATCGTCGGCACCGGCGGCTTTGCGGTGAAGTCGCAATCGATCGGCGGCGAATGGACCGAATGGCCGGTCACCACCTGATAGGCCCGCCACGCATTGTTGGCGCGCGGATCGCCGGAGAACGGCGTGCCCATGGTGATCACCTTGGACACGCAATCGGGTTCGCGCCGCGCGATCTCACGCGCGAACAGGCCGCCGAGGCTCCAGCCCACCAGCGCGATCGGGCGCTTGTGCTGGCGTGCCAGCGCGCCCACCCGGCGCATCAGGAAGGTGAAGTTTTGCGGGTTGGGGCCGAGATTGAGGCCAAGGCCCCATTCGTGCACTTCATGCCCGGCTTCCGCCAGCGCCTCTGCCATCGGGCGCATCCGGTTGGGATGCGCGCCGAAGCCCGGCAACAGCATCACCGGCTGGGGATGCGCCGCCTTGCCGACCACAATCGGCTTCTTCCCACCCCGCCGCAACGAGGCGAGTTCGGCCAGGAACAGGCGCAAAGACGGCTTGCTGACGCCTTCGGGATGCGGCTCACGCGCCAGCGCTGCGCGGCGCGCGATGGCGCTGCGCATCATGTCCAGTTGCCGTGGGGCCGATCCGTTCACTTCAATCCTTTATCTGTCGCAACTACTTGCAGTCACCCACGCGCTGCGTGGTCATGTGCATCGCCATCTTCATCTCACCCGTGGGCGCCGGACCGCCGGACATGTCCATCTGGACGGTCACGTCCGAACCTTCCGCAGTAACGGTGCCGGCCAGTTGAATGACCGCCCGCCCCTGATCGTTGGACTTGCAGTCCATTTGGGCATCCAGCCGTCCGCCATCAACATCAAACCGCGAATAAGAGCATTCGCGACCCTTGCCGATATTGTCGAACATGTCGCGGTAGCCCTTGTCGGCTTCGGCCTGGGTCAGGCAGAACTGATTCACCTGCCCCTTCGCCATCATCGTCTTCATCTGCTCGGCCGCCTCGCTGGGCATGCCGGGCACGTCCATTTTCGTGATCTCGACCTTCTGGGTGTACTGGCCCGGCTTCGGACGCTGCAGTTGCGCGGCTTCCTGCTTCACCTCATCCATCGACTTGGCGGCACCGGAAGGGGATTCGCCGGCCTTGTTCTGGTCCTTCGAACCGCAAGCCGCCAAGACAAGCGCCAAGCATACCATCGAAACCGTCGCCATCCGCTGCATAGAATCGAGACCTTTCGCACCGTTCCCAAAGGGAGGGGAAGTATCATCCGGGCCGGCACGCTGCCAGTCTCTCATTGCGACGGCTGCCGACATACCCCATATGTTCTCCCATGGCAGAGCTGATCATTCGCCGGGGCCTTGAGGAACCGGACACTTCGGGCACGTTCGTCCCCCACAAGCCGGCGCGGCCGGACAAGTCGATGCCGGGCCGGCCGTTCACGGTCGTTTCGGACTACGAACCCAACGGCGACCAGCCCACCGCCATCGCCGATCTCGTCTCCACCGCCGAGGAGGGGGAAAAGACGCAGGTGCTGCTGGGCGTCACCGGATCGGGCAAGACCTTCACGATGGCCAAGGTGATCGAACACCTGCAGCGCCCCGCCCTGATCCTGGCGCCGAACAAGATCCTGGCCGCGCAGCTCTATGCCGAAATGAAGGACTTCTTCCCGGAGAACGCGGTCGAATACTTCGTCTCCTACTACGATTACTACCAGCCCGAAGCCTACGTGCCCCGGTCGGACACCTACATCGAGAAGGAAAGCTCGGTGAACGAGGCGATCGACCGCATGCGCCATTCGGCCACCCGCGCGCTGCTGGAACGAGACGACGTGATCATCGTCGCCTCGGTTTCCTGCCTCTACGGCATCGGCTCGGTCGAGACGTATTCGGCGATGATCTTCGACCTGAAGACCGGGGACACGCAGGACCAGCGCGAGATCATCCGCAAGCTGGTCGCCCTCCAATACAAGCGCAATGACGCCGCCTTCACGCGCGGCACCTTCCGCGTGCGCGGCGACAATCTGGAACTGTTCCCTTCGCACCTTGAGGACACCGCCTGGCGCATCTCGTTCTTCGGGGACGAGATCGAGGAGATCGCCGAGTTCGATCCGCTCACTGGCAAGAAGGGCTCCGTCCTCGAAAAGGTGCGGGTCTATGCGAACTCGCACTATGTGACGCCGGGGCCGACGATGAAGCAGGCGAGCGAGGCGATCCGCTTCGAACTGACCGAACGGCTGAAGGAACTGGAAGGCGAAGGCCGCCTGCTGGAAGCCCAGCGGTTGGAGCAGCGCACCAATTTCGACCTTGAGATGATCGCCGCCACCGGCAGCTGCGCGGGGATCGAGAACTATTCGCGCTTCCTCACCGGCCGCATGCCGGGCGAGCCGCCGCCGACCCTGTTCGAATACCTGCCGGACAATGCCCTGCTGTTCATCGACGAAAGCCACCAGACGGTACCGCAGATCGGCGCGATGGCGCGGGGCGACCACCGGCGCAAGATCACCCTGGCCGAATATGGCTTCCGCCTGCCCAGCTGCATCGACAACCGCCCGCTCCGCTTCAACGAGTGGGACGCAATGCGCCCGCAGACTTTCGCGGTCTCGGCCACGCCCGGCCACTGGGAGATGGACCAGACCGGCGGCGTCTTCGCCGAACAGGTGATCCGTCCCACTGGCCTGATCGATCCGCCGGTGGAAATCCGCCCGGTCGAGGACCAGGTGCAGGACTGCATCGTCGAGTGCAAGGCGACGGCCGAGAAGGGCTATCGCACCCTCGTCACCACCCTCACCAAGCGCATGGCGGAAGACCTGACCGAGTTCATGCACGAGGCCGGCGTGCGCGTGCGCTACATGCACAGCGACGTGGAGACGCTGGAGCGCATCGAACTGATCCGCGACCTTCGCATGGGCGTCTACGACGTTCTGGTGGGCATCAACCTGCTGCGCGAAGGGCTGGATATCCCCGAGTGCGGGCTTGTCTGCATCCTCGATGCCGACAAGGAAGGCTTCCTGCGTAGCGAAACCTCGCTGATCCAGACCATCGGCCGCGCCGCCCGCAACGTGGATGGCCGCGTGATTCTCTATGCCGATCGCATGACCGGCAGCATGGAACGCGCCATTGCGGAGACCGACCGGCGCCGCACCCGGCAGCAGGAATACAACGAGGCGCACGGGATCACCCCGCAGACGATCAAGCGCCGTATCGCCGATATCGTGGCGGATACCGCCAGCCGCGACGGCGTGCTGGTAGACATCGACGCGGAAGGGGAAAACAACCTCGTCGGCCACAACTTGCGCGCCTATATCGAAGACCTTGAAAAGAAGATGCGCAACGCCGCCGCAGACTTGGAATTCGAGGAAGCCGGCCGCCTGCGCGACGAGATTCGCCGGTTGGAAGCCAGCGAACTGGGCCTGCCGGACGAACACAAGAAAGCGCCCATCGTCGGCCGCAGCAACGAGGGCAAGCCCGGCACGCGCAAGACGCGCTATGGCAAGATGCAGAAGAAGTGGGGGAAGTGACCGGGCGCTGATCGCCGGCGCCGATCACAGGTCCGATTGCCGGGCCGTTCGTTACCAACGCCGTTCCCCGAAACAAGACGCCCGGGGCCTGCCGTGGCAGGCCCCGGGCCAGTCTCAGGATCGCATTTCGCCGATCCCTCGGGTCGCAAATCCGTTTTGGACGGAATGCGGCAGGTCAGCATACCATGTTCGTGGTAGCCTCTCTGAGCACGAGTGTGCGGTAACAGTACTTGTTAAGTAGTTTTGCAGACGGCATGAAGGTGGTGTGCCGGGAAACAGGGAATTCCGCAGCGACGCGGAAGTGGTGGGCAGCCTCTTCGCGCGTGCACCCTTCGAAAAAGAGGGGTGGAACACTGCGCTCCAGGCTTTGCGCGACGTAACGGGGTCTTCGCGGGCCCAGTTGCTGGCGTTGGGCAGCCGCTTCCAGGCCTTCAACTGGGCGACCGACACCCCCCCCGAATACGAGGCGGAGTTCATTGCAGCGGGCGGATTGCGTGCCGACGTTAACTACCGCGTGGGCGCCACTCGCGCCCCGATGGAGCTGACCTGGGAGGCGCATTATGATCAGGTGCGTCAAAATGGGACGGATGAGGCCTATCTCGACCATGTACGCAAGTACGATGCGGAGTTCGGCGCCCAGATCGTGCTCAGCCAGCGGCCCGGGATGTTCTTCGGCCTTGCCGTGCTGCACGGCCCTGCGGAAGGCCGTACCACCGAAACGCAGCGCGCCATTCTGGAAACGGTGGCGCCGGAAGTGCTGGCGGCGATCCGGATGCAGGATGCGATCGAGCATCAGGGGATAGCCCTGCTGCGCGGATCGCTGGAAGCCTTCCACAGCCCGGCGATCCTGCTCGATGCACTGGGCAAGGTCTGCGATGCTACCGAATCGGCCCGCAATCTGCTGGGCCCCGGCACGCTGCAAATCCGCGAGGGCGTGTTGCGCGCGCCGCGCCCCGATCTCGATCGGCTGCTGCAAGGCCGCATTGTCGCGGCTCTGGCCGGCCAGGGGGAAGGAGCGGCCGACCTCTGGCTGCGATCGGAGACCGGCCTGCTGCTGGTCGACGTGCGCACGCTGCCCCGGCAGGAATGGAGCTTCGGCTTCGCCCCCCGCGTCATCGTCACCTTACGCGCGCCGCTGGGCCCCGCGCAGGCACAGGCGCGCACGATCGGATCGGCATTGGGACTGACGCTGGCCGAAGGTGAAGTGGTGGCCCTGCTGGCCCACGGCCATTCGCGCCAGCAAGTTGCGACTCTGCGCGGCGTCAGCGTGCAGACAGTCATCAGCCAGTTGCGCACGATCTTCCAGAAGTGCGGCGTCAATCGTGAAGCCGAACTCGTGGCACTTGCGCGCGCCGTAATGGAAATGGGACCGCGCTAGAACGGGTTGCGCCTTCCGTGTTACTTGTCATGCGCTGGCCGCAATCGCTTCGGTACACTTTGCACTGTACGCGGGCGCCGGTCGGCGCGACTGGCTCGCTCGGAAAGTCACAATCGAAGAGGTTGCCATGCGGATCGAATGCCCGGAAATGCGTTCCAAGATCATGCCCGCCGAAGAGGCCGCCCGCCTCATCACCAGCGGTTCCACCGTGGGCATGAGCGGGTTCACCGGTTCCGGTTACCCCAAGGCCGTTCCCCTTGCCCTTGCCGCCGAGATCGAGGCCGAACACGCCGCCGGACGCCAGTTCCGCGTGCGCATGTGGACCGGCGCCTCGACCGGGCCGGAGCTTGACGGCGCGCTGGCCAAGGCGGACGGCATCGAATTCCGCCTGCCTTACAATTCCGATCCGATCGCCCGCGAACGCATCAACAAGGGCGAAATGAACTACTTCGACATGCACCTGTCGCAGGTGGCGCCGATGGCCTGGCAGGGCTTCCTGGGCCCGCTGGACACGGCGGTGATCGAAGTGGCCGGCATCCGCGCCGATGGCAGCCTGATCCCCTCCTCCTCCGTCGGCAACAACAAGACCTGGCTGGACCGCGCCTCCAAGGTGATCCTCGAAGTCAATTCGTGGCAGAACGAGGCGCTGGAGGGCATGCACGACATCTATTACGGCACCGCCCTGCCCCCCAGCCGCGTGCCGATCCCGCTGGTGAAGCCCGATGACCGCATCGGTTCGCCCTACCTGAAGGTCGATCCCGCCAAGGTGGTCGCCGTGGTCGAGACCGACCGGCCGGATCGCAACGCGCCGTTCAGCCCGCCGGACGAGAAGGCCAGGGCGATCGCCGGCCACATCCTCGAATTCCTCAGCCACGAAGTGAAGCTGGGCCGCCTGCCTTCGGCACTGCTGCCGATCCAGTCGGGCGTGGGCAATATCGCCAATGCCGTGCTGACCGGCCTGGTCGATGCGCCGTTCGACAGCCTGACCTCCTATACCGAAGTGATCCAGGACGGCATGCTGGACCTGCTCGACTCGGGCAAGCTGCGCATGGCTTCTGCCACCGCCTTCTCGCTCAGCCCGGAGGCCGCCGCGCGCGTCAATGCGGACATGGCCCGCTATCGCGACAAGATGATCCTGCGCCCGCAGGAAATCTCCAACCATCCCGAATTGATCCGCCGCCTGGGCTGCATCGCCATGAACGGGTTGATCGAGGCGGACATCTACGGCGCGGTGAACTCCACCCACGTCATGGGATCACGCATCCAGAACGGCATCGGCGGTTCGGGCGACTTCGCGCGCAACGCCTATATCTCGATCTTCATGACGCCCTCGACGGCGAAGGGCGGCAAGATTTCGGCGATCGTGCCGCAGGCCAGCCATGTCGATCACATCAACCAGGACGTGCAGGTGATCGTCACCGAACAGGGCCTTGCCGACTTGCGCGGCCTCAGCCCCAAGGAGCGCGCCACGGTAATCATCGCCAACTGTGCGCATCCGGACTATCGCCCGCTGCTGGAAGACTACTACGCCCGCGCGCTGAAGGATTCCTACGGCCTGCAATCGCCCTCGCTGCCGGGCGAGGCACTGTCGTGGCACCAGCGCTTCATCGAGACGGGCACGATGATGATGTGATGGATTGAAGGCCTTCATCCCACCGCCCCGCTCAGGCTGAGCCTGTCGAAGCCCCTTGGGGCGTGGCGCCATGCTGCCATCCTTCGACAAGCTCAGGATGAGCGGGGCAGTGGGAACGGAGCGGAAGACGGCTAAGCCGCCAGCCTCCCAGGGATGTGACTACGCGCATTTTAGGTAGTCACACTCTTGCCGTATACTATTTACCCGTTCTAAGCATCGGCCCCATCGGCGCCCCGGTCGTGGGCGCGAACAACAAGGGGTCGTACTTCCCGATGCGTACCGTTTCCCTCGCCTGCGTGGCGCTTTCGCTCGCCCTCGCCGCAGGCCCGGCCGCCACTTATGCCGCTGACAAACCTGCCCCCGACGCCAAGGAAGAGAAGAAGGACGACAGCCAGCTCGCCCCCTTCCCCGAGGCGAAGTCGATCAAGCAGTCGGCAGTGATCGGTGGCAAGACCGTGAACTACGTCGCCACCGTCGGCTCGCTTCCGGTGAAGGACGAAAAGGGCAAGACCATCGGCGAGGTGGTCTACACCGCCTATACGGTGCCCGGCGCCCCCACCAACCGCCCGGTCACTTTCGCGTTCAACGGCGGCCCCGGCGCGGCCTCGGTCTACCTGAACCTGGGCGCCATCGGCCCCAAGCGCGTGCAGTTCGGCGCGCAGGGTGACGCCCCGTCGGACCCGGCAGTGCTGCGCGACAATCCGAATTCGTGGCTGGACTTCACCGACCTGGTCTTCATCGACCCGATCGGCACCGGCTTCTCGCGCAGCCGCGTCGATGCGGAGGCGACCAAGAAGGCGTTCTACACCTCCGAGAACGACATCAAGTACCTCAGCCGCATCGTCTATGACTGGCTGAATGCGAACGGCCGCCTCACCAGCCGCAAGTACCTGGCCGGCGAAAGCTACGGCGGTTACCGCGTGCCGCGCCTGGCCTATTACCTGCAGACGCAGATGGGCGTGGGCATCAATGGCATGACCATGGTTTCGCCCTACCTCGACCCGCCGGCGATCGGCCAGGACGACGCGCTGTCGCCGCTGCCATGGATGATCAACCTGCCTGCGATGGCCGCCGGCCACCTGGAGCGCGAAGGCAAGCTGAGCGCCGAAACCATGGCCCCGATCGAGCAGTACCTGAAGACCGAATTCGTGGCCGATTTCCTGGCCGGCCCGAAGGACAAGGCCGCCACCGACCGGCTTTCGGCCAAGGTTGCCGAGATCACCGGGCTCGATCCCGCGCTGGTCCGTCGCATGGATGGCCGCGTCGACATCGGCACCTATCTGCGCGAAATCCGCCGCGATCAGGGGCTGGTCGGTTCGGTCTACGATTCGAACTTCACCGCGTTCGACCCGTTCCCGGCCAGCGCGCGTGCGCAATATGGCGACCCGCTGCTGACCACGCTGATCGCGCCCACCACGTCGGCCATGGTCGATTTCGTGACGCGTCAGGTCGGCTGGAAGGTCGACGCGCGTTACAACGCGCTGTCGTTCGAAGTGAACGAGGCGTGGGACCGCGACAACAGCGACAATCCGGTGAAGGACCTGCGCCAGGCGATCTCCATCGATCCGAAGATGACCGTGGACATCGTGCACGGCTGGGACGACCTTTCGTGCCCCTACTTCGGTTCGCGCCTGATCGTCGGCCAGATGCCCGAATTCGGCCGGGCGGACCGCGTGCGCCTGCACATGTACCCCGGCGGGCACATGTTCTATTCGCGCACCGACAGCGGCGCGGCGCTGCGCCACGACATCATGGAGAGCTACCGCACCGGGGCCTGACGGTTTCGCGTAACGGTTTCGGGGGCGGCCTTCGCGCCGCCCCTTCCAGCCACGAAAAAGGGGCCGTGCCAGCGAAGGCACGGCCCCTTTTCTGTTTGGCGTCTGATGGGATCAGAGCTTGCCGAACTTCGCCTCGTAATCGCCGGTATCGCCGCTGGCGAGCAGCTTGGCCTGCTCCACCCAGCTATCGCGGCGCGGGCGGCCGGCGAAGGCGCCCAGTTTGCCGTCCAGATCGTCCAGATCGGCATCGGTCCACGCGGCGATCTGGGCGAAGCGGGTGATCCCCAGCGATGTGAGCAGCGTCTGCATCTTGGGGCCAAGCCCCTTGATCTTGCGCAAGTCATCGGCCCCACCGGCGGGGGCAGCGGCAGGGGTTACCGGCGCGGCAACGGGCACCGCAGCCGGTGTTGAAGCCGGTGCGGGAGCAGGCGTTTCAGGCTCGGCGGCGATGGTCTGCGGCGGCACCGCATTGTCCACTTCCTCCTGCGCGGCCACCGCGATCACTTCACCGATCCCGGCCATCAGGCCCGCCATCGCCGGCGGATCGATGTGAACGGGCGCAGTGAACTGCGCGGCGGGCGGCGCGTCGTCTATCAGGGCCTGGTTGCGCTGCGCGGGCGCGGCGCCTTCGTCCAGCACGTCCGGACGGCGATCGCGCGGTGCCGGTTTCGAAGCCCGGGCGAACAGCCAGTAGGCGACGACGATGCCGATCAACAGGGCGGCGATGAAGACCAGCCAGTTGGCCTGGATCATTTGCAGCACGAAACTATCCCTTCCGGTTCCACAGAAGCCAGCCGATGCCGAACCCCGCAAAGTAGGTCAGCAGCACCGAAACGGCCATTTCAAGCCATAGCGGCATGGGCAGCTCCTTTCATAGTCTTTCCGCAGCCCGGAAGCATCAACTGGGGCATCAACTGGGGCATCAACTGGGGCCGGGCGTATCGATCGGCGTCGGCTTCACGGGGGCCGATGCGATCACGGAGAATTCGATGCGGCGATTGGCCGGATCGTGCGGGTCCAGCCCCTCGATCGGCCGCTTGGAGCCAACACCGGTGGCGCGCAGGCCATCGGCCGGGATGCCGCGCCCGATCAGCGCCCAGCGCACCGCCTCCGCCCGTGCACGCGAAAGCGCCACGTTGGCTTCGGGAATGCCGCCCGAATCGGTATGGCCGGTCACTGCGATGATGCTTCCCACGCAAGGTCGAAGCGCCTGCGCCACTTCGTCGAGCAGGCGCACGCTGGCCGGATCGATCTGCGCGCTTGCCTCGGTAAAGCGGATCGATCGGCTGGCCAGGATCGCCTCTACATCGTCCTGGCAGCGCAGCCTGGGGGATGCCGTGTCCTGCCCGGCCCAAGTGATCCCGCCGATCCCGGGCACTTCGGCCACGGCAGCGGCCACGCGGGTACGGGTGGCGTCATCCAGCGCCAGCCCGCCGGAAAGGATCGGGTGCCGGGTGATCCAGCCATAGCGGTCGCGGAACGTCAGCACGACGCCGCGCCCGCCTGCGGCATCGCGCACGGCAATGGCATCACGCTCCAGCCCGCCCACGAAATCCGGCCCTTCGATACGCGTGGCGATGAAGGACAGGGCAAGGCTGACTGCGGCGCCCACGGCGACGATGGAAGCGCGACGAGGATTCATTTGGCTAGCCTAGACGAACTTTTGGCGGACTGGAAAGCCGGCTCAGGCCGTCTTGGCCTTCTGGAACAGCTTGCGGTCCTCGGGGCCGAACGCCTTCTTCCAGATCACCAGGAAGTAGGAGCCCAGGATTGCCGGAATACCGAAGGCCAGTTCGGCCCATTCCGGCAGGAATTCGGTGGCAAGGTAACCGATGATCACCGCCGGCACCGCCGCCCAGACCAGCGCCCAGCGCCAGTTGTTGATCGATTCCCCCAGGAACTTGGCCAGCATGTGCGACTTCACCAGCGAGGCGAAGCCCAGCGAGACCATCAGCGCCGCCGCCGCCGTTGCCGCCTGATAGAGCGAATTGTACCCCCAGTGCTGCATCAGCAGGATGCCGCCGAACGTCAGCACCGCCTGCACGCCGATGGTGACGATGGAGACGACGAGGTTGCGCATCTTGGCGACGTAGATCAGCGCCGCCTCGCTGACGACGGCGGTGGCCGCCACCACTTCGGCGGCCAGCAGGAACGCCAGCGCGCCGGTGCCGCCCACGAATTCGCGGCCGACAAGGCCCATCACACCCTCGCCCGGAAGCCCCAGTGCCAGTGCGATCCCCGCCTGCGCGGCGGTGATCCAGAAGCCCACCTGGCAGACCTGCCGGGCGATCGCGGCATAGTCCTTTTCCTTCAGGTTGCGCGTGATCACCGGGCCCAGCACCGGCTCGAAGCTGGTCTTCAGCTTCTGTGGCAAACTGGCCACCTGCTGCGCGGCGTAATAGACGCCGACCGCAGAGGCCGGCGCCAGGAAGCCCAGCAGGAACAGGTCGACGCGGCGGGTGCCCCATTCGATGGTATCGGCCAGCGCGATCGGCGCCGAACGTAATGCCAGCTTGCGCATCTCGCGCGGCTTCGGCCGCCAGCCCCGAGGCATGCCGTATTCGCGTACGAAGGGGATGAAGGCGGTCAGCGCAGCGGCGAAGATCGAGCCGATATAGGCGATCGACAAGCCGCTGTGCGGCGCGATCCAGATCATTGCCCCGGCCAGGATGGAGATCGTCCACGGCTCCACGATCGCGCGCGACCACACCGTGGGCGTCACCCGCAGGCGATAGGCCAGCGCGGCCAGCCAGATCTCGGTCATGGTCAGCGGCGGAATGGCAATCACCATCAGCCGGTCCATCTCGGTATAATGCCCGCCCGGGAACATCGGGGCGGGCACCAGATAGAAGAACAGCGCGGCCGCGCAGCTGGCGATCACCGCCAGAATCGTGCCGTCGGCAATCACGTTGGCCGGATGGGTCTGCCCTTCGATATTCGAAAGACGCAGCGCCAGTCCGCGCTTTTCGCCCATCGTGCAGATCATCGAGGTCAGCTCGATCACCACCAGCGCCGAAGCGAAACGGCCCAGCGCGGCAGGGCCATAGACCGAGGCACGGCCGGCGATGAACAGGAACGGGATGCGCGCGGCAAGCCGCAGGAAAAATCCGAACAGGTTCGTCCGCCCGCCCTTGGCAAGCGCGGCGATATCGTCACGTTCCTTTTCCTGCCGCACGATGTCGTCGTGGGCGGCGATGCCGTCGGTCAAAGAATCGGCTCCTGCTCGGCGCGCAGGGGGCGGGCAAGGATGTCGCTCACCACGTCGCGGGCTGGCGCCTTGCCTTCCAGCAGGCGGCAGACCGCGTCCGCGATCGGCATCTCGATACCGTCACGCCGGGCCAGATCGACCAGCACGGGTGCGGTGGCGGCGCCTTCGGCCACGGTAGCCTTGCCGGACAGCGCCTGCGCGGCGGTCTGCCCCTCGCCCAGCGCAAGGCCGAGCGAGAAGTTGCGGCTGGAAGTGGACGAACAGGTCAGCACAAGATCTCCAAGGCCGCAAAGGCCCGACAGCGTTTCCGCCCGCGCACCGCGCGCCAGGCCGAACCGCAACATTTCCGCATAACCGCGCGCGATCAGCGCGGCGCGCGCGTTCTGGCCGAGCTTGAGCCCTTCCACCACGCCGCAGGCAATCGCCAGCACGTTCTTGATCGCCCCGCCGACTTCCGCGCCTATGACGTCGTCGGAATAATAGGGCCTCAGTGCCGGCCGTGCGATCAGCGGCGAAAGGCGGTCCCACTGCGCGCGACCGCCCGAACAGGCGAGGGTGACGGCGGTGGGCAGACCGGCAGCCACTTCGTGCGCGAATGTCGGGCCGGAAAGCACGGCAATCTGCGCATCGGGAACGGCCTCGGCGGCGACTTGCGCCATCAGCCGGCCGGTGCCGGCCTCGATCCCCTTGGCGCACAGCACGATATCGCGCGCGCCGCCTGCGAAACCAAGCGCGGGAAGCTGCGCCAGCACCCCGCCCAGGAACTGCGCGGGCACGACCGCCAGCAGCGCCGGCAGCGCGGCCAGTTCGGCAAGGTCCGAAGTCGCGCGGACGCTGGGTGCCAAAGTGGCGGCCGGTAGATAGACGTCGTTTCGGCGCATGGCGTTGATGCGTGCGGCCAGCTCCGGCTCGCGCGCCCAAAGCAGCACTTCGCTGCCGTCGCCAGCCGCAGCTTGCGCCAATGCGGTTCCCCAGGCGCCCGCCCCGATCACTCCAAGAGGCGCACTCATGCCTTCACCCCCGCGCCGCGCACGGCCCCGGCTTCGGGATCGAGCGGCCAGCGCGGCCGGGCCGCAACGTCCAGCGGGTCGGATTGGCCCAGCGCGAAACGTTCCACCCCGGCCCAGGCAATCATCGCCGCGTTATCGGTGCAGAGCGCCAGCGGCGGCGCCACGAAATCGAGGTCGTGCTCGGCCGCCAACGCTTCCAGCGCACCGCGGATCGCCTTGTTGGCCGCAACGCCGCCAGCGACGACCAATGCGTTCACCTTGCCCACCGAAGCCAGCGCCCGCTTGGCGCGGTCGATCAGGCAATCGATCGCCGCTTGCTGGAATGAGGCCGCGATATCGGCATCGCTGTACTGGCCGGACTGCTTGGCGCGCATCACCGCACTCTTGAGGCCGGCGAAAGAGAAGTGCGGCTCGTCCGAGCCCTTCAGCGGGCGCGGCAGCGGCACTTTCCTGGCATCGCCCTCCAGCGCCAGCCGCTCCATCGCCGGGCCACCGGGATAACCAAGGCCCAGCAGCTTGGCGGACTTGTCGAAAGCCTCACCCAGCGCATCGTCGATGGTGGTGGCCAGACGGCGGAACTGGCCCACGCCTTCCACCAGCAGGATCTGGCAGTGGCCGCCCGAAACGAGCAGCAGCATATAGGGATATTGCAGATCGCTATCGGCAAGGCGCGGCGACAAGGCGTGGCCTTCCAGATGGTTGACCGCGATCAGCGGCTTGCCGGTCGCCATGGCCAGCGCCTTGGCGGTGACCAGGCCAACCATCACCCCGCCGATCAGGCCGGGGCCTGCCGTCGCAGCGATCGCGTCCACATCGTCCAGCGTCATGCCGGCATCGGCCAGCGTGGCTTCGATCAGCGGGGCGAGGCGTTCGGCATGGGCGCGCGCGGCGATTTCGGGCACGACACCGCCATAGGGCCGGTGCGCCTCGTCCTGCGAGGCGATGCGCTGTGCCAGAATCGTGCGGTCGCTGGTTACCAGCGCTGCCGCAGTCTCGTCGCACGAGCTTTCGATGCCCAGTATCGTGCTCATCTTTTTAATACCCTGAACGGCCTTCCACTGAACGACATTGGCGGGTAGCACAACCCGCCGATGACGACGCCAACCAAAACGCATGAAACCCATTTCCGCCTCGGCACCCGCCGTTCGCCGCTGGCGATGGCGCAGGCCGAGGAAGCGCGCGACCGGCTTGCCGCCGCGCATGGAATCGATCCAGCGCATATAGAGATCGTGGCGGTGACCGCCAGCGGCGATCGCATCCAGGACCGTGCACTGGCCGAAATCGGTGGAAAGGCGCTCTGGACCAAGGAACTGGACGCCTGGCTGGCCAATGGAGAGATCGATTTCGCGGTCCATTCGGCCAAGGATGTCGAAACGATCCGGCCCGAAATGTTCACGATCGGCGCGATTCTGCCACGTGAGGACGTGCGCGACGTGCTGGTGGGTGCCGAATCGATCCGCGCCCTGCCGCAAGGCGCCGTTGTGGGCACCAGCGCGCCGCGTCGCGCCGCGCAGCTTCTCCACGCCCGGCCGGACTGCAAGGTGGTGACGTTCCGCGGCAACGTGGCGACGCGCCTTGCCAAACTGGCCGCCGGGGAAGCGGACGCGACGTTCCTTGCCGCCGCCGGCCTCAAGCGCCTGGGCGAGACCGGCACCGGTCATCCGCTGGACGCGAACGAATGGCTGCCCGCCCCCGCGCAGGCGGCGATCATGATCGAATGCCGCGCCGATGATGCCCGCACCAAGGCATTCCTTGCCGCCGTCGATCATATGCCAAGCCGCGCCGCCGTCGAGGCCGAGCGCGCGCTGCTGGCCGGGCTGGGCGGCAATTGCCACAGCCCGATCGCGGTGCTGACCCATCACGAGGGCAACGACCTGCTGATGCGCGCCGCGCTCTATAGCCCGGACGGTGCCGAGAAGGTGGAGAGCGAGGCCCGCTTCGCCGCCGGTGACCAGCAAGGCCCCGCTGCGCTCGCCGCCGATTTGCTGGCACGCGCGGTTCCGGCGATTGCCGTTCACTTTGCCGGGGCCGGAGCGGAAAGCTGACCGCCCTTCCCCTCATTGTCATCCGGCCAGAGCCCGGCGCGCAGGCGACATGCGCGGCAGCGCGCGACATGAGCCTCGACGCCCGCGCCTTCCCGCTCTTCGCGGTACGCCCGCTCGATTGGCAGCCGGTGGCGCGCGAAACGATCGACGCCCTGCTGCTGGGCAGCGCCAACGCCCTGCGCCACGGCGGCGCGGCGCTGGAACGCTATCGCGGCCTGCCCGCTTATGCCGTAGGCGAACGCACCGCCGAAGCCGCGCGTGAAGCGGGGCTGGACGTCATCCTCACCGGAAGCGGCGGATTGCAGGGCGTGCTGGGCCGCATCGATCCCGCACACCGCCGCCTGCTGCGCCTGGCCGGGCGGGAGCGGATCGTTCTGGACCTGCCGCCTAGCCTCTCGATCACCACGCGCGAAGTCTATGCCAGCGAAGCGCTGCCCCTGTCGGACAGGTTGAAAGCATTGCTGGCGAAGCCCGCCATCGTCCTCCTCCATTCGGGCGAGGCGGCGGCCCATTTCGCCGGGGCCTGCGCCGAAGCCGGAATCAACCGCGCGGCCATTCGCCTTGCCGCCCTTGGCCCGCGCATTGCCGAAGCCGCAGGCTTCGGATGGGCCGCCATCGCCATTGCCACCGAACCCAACGATGCCGCATTGCTGGCCTTGGCCCGCGACTTGTGCCAAGGCTTTACGCCGGGATCGTGATCTTACAGAAACGAGCGTGATGCAGGACCTGACCTCGCAGCCTTCCTTGATGCCGCACCGCCCGCGCTCCCGCGCCGGGGCGGTCTTCGTTGCGCTGCTCGCCTTCCTGCTGGGCGGCGCGCTGGCGCTGTGGGGCGCGCAGGAGGGCTATTTCGATCGCCTGCTGCCTGGCCACGAGGCGAACCCGCCGGCCACCCCTGTCGCCCTGGCGCCCACGCCCACCCCCGTCATGACGGGCAAGCCTTCTGCTGAGGATCTGGCCGCGCTCAGTTCGGTGGAGGGTCGCGTCGCGCTGTTGGAGGATCGCCTCTCGCGCGTCGATTTCCAGACGAACACCGCCTCCGGCAACGCCGCCCGGGCAGAAGGCCTGCTGATCGCCTTCGCCGCACGCCGCATGATCGACCGGGGCGAGCCGCTTGCCTACGTGGCCGACCAGTTGCGCCTGCGCTTCACCAATGCCCAGCCGCAGGCGGTGGAGACGGTGATCGAATTCGCCAAGAACCCGGTGACGCTGGACGAGCTTTCCGCCCGTCTGGAAGCGCTTTCACCCGAACTGAGCGAGAAGCAGAGCGACGAGAGTCTGTGGCAGAAGGCGCGCGCCGAATTCGCCAGCTTCTTCACGGTGCATCGCGATTCCTCAACACTGCTTTCGCCCACCGCCCGGATCGACCGCGCCCGCCTGATGGTGACCGCGCGGCGCATTTCCAACGCCATCAGCGAAGTGGAACGCCTGCCCAACGCCCAGGCGGCGGACACCTGGATCGCCGACGCGCGCCGCTATCAGGATGCGCAGAAAGCGCTGGATCTGCTGGAAACCACGGCGATGCTGGAGCCAAGCCGCCTGCAGGATTCCACCGGCACCGCGGTCAACCAGCAGAGCCCGCTGGCCACGCCGGGCTCCGAACCCACGCCGACCCCGGAGCCGACCGGCGAGGAGTGAGAGCGGCGCTTTGCACCTCATGATTGATTGAACGGTTGGGCGACGGTTTACGGGGCCCCCAACGCTCCCGATTGCCGATGCCGGCTACCACCACCTACACCCGCAAAATAAAAACCCGTCATCCCCGCGCAGGCGGGGATCCCGCTTAATTCTTCGCGCGCGTGGCAAAAGGAACCGGGGCCCCCGCCTTCGCGGGGGCGACGATGTGTCCTGTTGAAGGCTGGGTGCCTAAGTTAGCTGGGTGTCCAAGCTAGCTTCGGTCGCATAGCGGGCTTTGGATGTTCGCCGCTAAACTGCGGCGTCCAATCCTACCCGCGCAGCCCGCGCCCGCTTCAGCCCTGAAGCAGTTCCGGCAGCTTGCCCGACATGCCCCGCGCCTCGTCCATGAAGAAGCGCTTCAGCGTCGGCAGGCGCTGCACCGCGCCCATGCCCAGGCGACGCACCGCACTCGGCAGGCGACCGGGAATGCCGAACAGACGGGTCAACCCGTCGGTCACCGACATGACCATGAAGGCATCGAGGCTTCGCCACTTCTCGTAGCGCTTCAGCAATTGCATATCGCCCGGCTCCAGCCCGAGGCGCATACCCTCGGTCAGCACCTCGACCAGCGCACCCACGTCGCGCAGGCCAAGGTTGAGGCCCTGCCCGGCAATCGGATGCATACCGTGCGCGGCATCGCCGATCACCGCCAGGCGTTCGTCGATCACATGCCCGGCATGGTGGAAACGCAGCGGATAGCTCATGCGCGGGGCGGAGAGCGAGATCTTGCCCAGCACGCCCTGCATGCGGCTCTCCACCTCGTTCACGAACATCGCATCGCTCATGGCGATCACGCCGGCGGCGTCCTTTTCCGAAACGGTCCAGACCAGCGCGCTGCGGTGGCGGCCTGCGGCATCGTCCAGCAGCGGCAGCAGCGCGAAAGGACCAGCGGGATAGAAGATTTCCCAAGCCGTGTTGTCATGCGGCTTTTCGTGGAACAGCCCGGTCACCATCGCGCGGTGCTTGTAGTCCCACTTGGCGAGCGCAAATCCGGCCTCGTCGCGGGTGGGTGACTGGCGACCCTCCGCCGCGACCAGCAGGCTGGCCTTGAGCACGCGCCCATCGCTCAGTTCCACCTCGACGCCGTGCGGGCCACGGTCGCGCCTCACTGCCTCCGTCTTCACGTGCCAGGCGATATTCGGCTCGCCCTTCGCCGCATCGAACAGGGCAATCCGCAAGTCGCGGTTGGCGAACATGCGGCCCAAGGTGCCTTCATCCGGCTTGGGCGTGAAGTCGATACGGCCGGGCTTCATCCCGTCGGTAACCGCGATCGAATCGATCGGGCAGCCCAGATTCTTCAGCGCCGGGGCAAGGCCGATATTGCTGAACAGGTTCCAGCTAGCGGTGGAGATGGCAGAGGCGCGGCCGTCCGCGCCCTCTGCCGTCAGGTCCGCCGGATCGGCACGGTCGATCACGTGGCTGGTGATCCCCGCCCTCGCGGCCGCCAGCGCCAGCGTCATGCCGACGAGACCGCCGCCGAGGATGATCAGGTCGCGGCGATCCGCCGCTGTATCGAGCCTTGCTGCCGAGTCGTTCATCGACGGCAGCTATCGGCCTCCGATGCGTCGATGTCGAGACACCTTCCGTCCCAAGTACCCGCAGGCGCGGACAAACCCACCGTCGCGGCAAGGGTGGGGGCGATGTCCACCGTCTCCACCGGAGTGGGCTGTTCGAAGCCGGCCATCCCCTTGCGCCAGAACAGCATCGGCACGCGGCGATCGTAATCCCACGGGCTGCCATGGGTGGCGACCTTGCCGGGCGATGCCTTGCCGGGAACGACGCCGCGCTTGGTCAGCATCTGCACTTCGCCCGATCGGCCGGGCACGAACGAGGCGCGCACCTTCTGCTCCATCGTCCAGTCCTGCGGATTGCCCTTGGGTTCGGGCCACTGCATGATCTGGTCCTGCGTATAGACCGCCGCGATCTGCGGATTGGCCTTCAGCCGGGCGACCAGCGCCGGGATCACCTTGGCCTTGTCCGCATCGGTCAGTTCGGCGGAGAGCCAGACGCTGCCCGATTCGCCCGCGCCGTAGAACAGCGGGCCGTTCTTCACGGTCACCCCGGTATCCTGCGAGACGGCGGCTGCCAGCGCCTTGGCGGTCAGCGCGGTGTCGATGCGACGGGCATCGGGATTGCCGCGCAACTGCTGACGCTCCGGCGCGTCGAAGCCGCCATGGTCGGCGCTGAGCACTACCTCATAGTCAATCCCGCGCGCGTCCAACTGGTCGAACAGGTAGCCCAGCGCCTGATCCAGCACGTTCATCTGCACGCACATCTCGACACCCTCGGTGCCATAGGCATGGCCGACCTTGTCGGTGGCCGAGAAACTGACCGAAAGCACGTCCGGCACCGCGTCCTTGCCCATGCCCAATTCGTCCACCATGCGCACGGCCATCTCGGCCGTGGCGGTATCGACGCGCGGGCCGTTCACGAACGTCTTGTAGTCGCCGGCCGCGACCGGAAAGCGCCAGGTGCCGATGGTGAAATCGCCGATCGGCGTCGCGCGGTCGACATTGCCGCACCAGCCGGGCACTGCCAGCGGCCCGTCACCGGCGGCGATGCGGCGGGTGAGTTCGGCGTTCTCCGCCACCGTCGCCTTGGAGATGCGGCGGTTGGCGAAGGTGGTGAAGCCGTTGTCGCCGATCCAGTAGACGGCATCGGTATCGTGGCCGCTCATCATCACCGCCGCGCGGTCCTTGGCGGAAACGGCAGCGTTGATCGTCTTGGGATTGGCCTTCTTCATCAGATCGCCCAGGGTCGGTGCCATCAGGTGGCGGGTCGTCACCACCGGCTTGTCGGGCGTGGACTTCGGATCGGTCTCATCCTCGACGCAGTAGACTTCCTTTTCGGCGCGAGCGATCCCGGGCAGGAACCACGAGTTCGCGGTGATCCCCGTGCGCGCCGGATGCACACCCGTCAGCAGCGTGGAGTGGCCGGGGCACGTCTCTGTCGCGGCGTGCGACTGGAAGCCCTGCGCGAAAACCGCGCCCTGCAGCAATCGGGTGAAGCCCTTGGCATAGTGCTCGCGGTATTGCGCGAAGAGGTCGGCGGAGAACTGGTCCACCGCAATCGCGACGATCAGCTTGGGTGCGTCGGCCGGCACCTGCTCGGTCACCGCCGGCATCGCAGGCGCAGCAGCGGGCGCCTCCTTCGCCATGGCGGGCGCAGCCAGAGCCATGGCCATCGAAGCGAGCGAACAGGTCAGAAAGCGCATCGGGGGGTCTTCCTTGAAATCTGGACGGGTTGAGCGCAGATGCTTGGCTTGATCGGATCGCGAGAGCGACGCAACCCACGATCAACGCTCGGGAGTTTCATGAAAACGCGCCGCTATCGCCTCTCTGTGACAGTCCTGTGGCAAATGTTGGCGTTGCTTCTGCTGCCCCTCGTCGCCCATGCGCAATCCGGGGCGACGCCGCACATCGCCGCCGAACTGGTCGCCGCCCCCGCCACGCCGGGCGGCGAGGCTACGGTGGCAATCCACATGACGCCCGAGAAGGGCTGGCACGGCTACTGGTCGAACCCTGGCGATGCCGGGCTGGGCATGCAGCTGGACTGGACGCTGCCCACCGGCGCGAAGGCGGGTACGCCGAAGTATCCCGTGCCGCAGACGCTGGTGGTGTCTGGCCTGATGAACCATGTGTTCGAACACGACTATGCCGTGCTGGTGCCAATCGCCCTGCCCGCCGACGCGAAACCGGGCAGCCGCCTGCCGATCCGCGTCGCCGCGCAATGGCTGGCCTGTACGGAGCAGATCTGCGTGCCCGAACAGGCCGATCTGGCGGTCGAAATCCCGGTCGTCGCCAAAGCCGCCGCGCCGGACGCGCGCTTTGCCGAATGGACGCGCCGCCTGCCCGCCCCGCTGGACGCCAGCGGCACGTTCTCGCTCGATGCCAAGGCGCTGCGTCTTGCCATTCCGCTGCCCGCAACCACCCCATTGGCATCTCCGCATCTCTTCATCGGCGAGGACAAGCTGGTGGACTATGCCGCCAACCAATCCTTCGCCTGGAACGGCGACAAGCTGATCGTCACCATCCCCCGCGCCAAGCTGGACGCGCGGGACGCGAGCACGCTGACCGGTGTGCTGCGGCTCGATAACGAGGGCAACGGCATCGCCTTCTCGGCCAAGCCCGGCACGGTGCCGGCCGGCGTCACGCCGCTGGCCACCGATGTCGCCCCCACATCTGCCCTGGCATCGCTGCCTCTGCTGCTGTTGGCGGCACTCGCAGGCGGGTTGTTGCTGAACGTCATGCCCTGCGTCTTCCCGATCCTTAGCCTCAAGGCGCTGAGCCTTGCCCGCGCGGGCGAGAGCGAGGCCCATGCCCGGATCGAGGGGCTGGCCTATACCGCCGGCGTCGTCGTCGCCTGCCTTGGCCTGGGCGGCGCGCTGCTGGCGTTGCGCGCGGGCGGAGAGGAAGTGGGCTGGGCCTTCCAGTTGCAGGAGCCGCTGGTCGTCGTCGCGCTGCTGCTGCTGGCCGCCGCGATCACTGCCAACCTGCTGGGCCTGTTCGAACTGACGGTTCCGGGCTTCGTCTCCGGCGGATCACCCTCCAGCTTCACGCGCGGCGCCTTCATCACCGGCCTGCTGGCCGCCTTCGTGGCGACGCCCTGCACCGGGCCTTTCATGGCGAGTGCGATGGGCGCGGCGCTGCTGCTGCCGGTGCTGCCGGCAATGGCGCTGTTCGCAACCTTGGGCATCGGCATTGCACTGCCGTTCCTGGCGATCGCCTTCATCCCGCCGCTGCGCCGACGCATGCCGCGCCCCGGTGCATGGATGGTCACGTTCCGCCGCTGGCTGGCCGTGCCGATGGGCCTGACCGCGCTGGCGCTGGCATGGCTGACCTGGAAGGTGGGCGGGCCGTGGTTCGCCGGTAGCGCCATTCTCGGCCTGGCCCTCGTGCTTGCCGCCCTGTTCGTGATGGGCCGCACCCAGCGCAAGGGTGGATCGGCGCGCCCGGCGGCAGCCATCGCCCTTGCCATTGCGGTCTTCGCACTGGTCGTGCTGCCGCAGCCGGTCGCGCCCGTCGCGGCCGCCGATTCCCTCCTTGGCGCCAAACCCTTCAGCGAGAAGGCGCTGGCCGATGCGCTGGCCGCCGGAAAGCCGGTCTTCGTCTGGATGACCGCGGACTGGTGCCTGTCCTGCAAGGTGAACGAGGAAGTCGCCATCGAACGCGCCGAGACCAAGGCCGCGTTCGACAAGGCCGGCGTCGTGGTCCTGCGCGGCGACTGGACGCGCCGCGATACGGATATCACCCGTTACCTCACCGCGCAGGGCGCGGCCGGGGTCCCGCTCTATGTCTGGTACGGGCGCAACGGCAAGTCCACGCAGCTGCCGCAAGTGCTGACGCCTAGCCTGCTGGTGAGCACCGCCAGCCAGTGAACCGAGCGCCCGATGCGGCGCAATCGCGCGCAGCTAGGGCCCTCACCGTATTGTCTACCAATTAAGTTGAGATAATATGCCGTCATTCAGGGACGTATTCCAAGTCGACCTGTGAAAACCGATCGAGGAATTCCGCCCATGTATCATGCCGCTATCGCTTTCCCCCCGGATCGAAGCGCACAGACTTGCCGCGCCCACCTTTCCCGCCCGCCATCCACGGCGTGGGCGGAGCATCACGCCATCCGCCCGGATGACGGCATCGACCTCGGCAGGCGCTATCCGCTGCTGGGCCTTGCGCTGGCTACGGGCGTTTCGGCGTTGTGCTGGGCGGGTCTTGCTGCCCTGGTGCTCTGACCGCGTCTTACCGGATCTCATGCCGGAGCAGCCCGGCAAACAGCACAGCGCAGACGACATGAACCGTCACCACCCCGGCCAGCCAACCGGGCAGCACCGCCGAAAGGTCGACATAACAAGAGACTGCGGCGACCAGCGAAGCGAATGGATATCCGTGCGACATGGACACCAAAGGCCTCAAACGCGGTTAATTCCGGTTTGAGGCCTCGGGTTTACACGTAGGTAAGGTTAAATTTTTCCACCCGCGAAGGCCTTGATCTCGGCAAGGCGGATGGCCTTGCCGCTCGTCGGCGTCATCGTCACGCGCAGGCGCTCCGCCGTCACCGGCGACCACGAGAGCCGCGTCACGCCATTGGCCAGCGGCGCGGCGGTGGGTGCCGCCACCTGCTGCCAATGGCCATCCACCCACGCCTCGACCACGACCTTGCGCGGTGCCGCGAACTTCGTGCCATCGGCGAAGAAGGCCAGTTCGATGCTGCCCAGCGTCACCGCCTTGCCGAAGTCCACCGCATACCACTGGTCCGTCTTGCCGGCGGCCGAATCCCAGCCATTGGGAAGCTCGGGATAGAACCAAGCGCGGCCGTCGATGGCGTCGTGCAAGTTCTCCGCCTCGCCGCCCGAAGAGGCCGATGCCTTGGGGAAATTGCCGCGCACCAGTTGCACGGCCAGATTGGTCTCGCGCGCGATCGGTGCATTGGCCTTGCGCGCCAGCGGCACTTCCACACGGCCAAGATCGTCGCGATGCGCCACTTCCGCGCCGTCCACGGAGACCGTCAGCCCCTTGCGACCATAACGCTTGCCGTCCGCGTCCCAAGTCACCGAAACTTCGTGTCCGTGATAGGGCACGCGCTCGACATGGAACCAGCCCAGCGCCTGCGCATCGTTCGTGGCCGGCAGCAGCGGGTTCACTTCCAGCACGTCGTCCGCGCGCGGGCGGATGCCAACGAGGCCGGTCATGATCAGATCGATGTAGCCCGAATGGAAATAGTGGTGGCTGCGGTCCAGCCCGACGATCGGCTTGCCGGTCTCCGGATCGTAGTCCTCCTCCAGATCCAGTCGCGTGCCCTGGTAGTGCAATTGCGTGTACTGGCGCAGCATCCGCATGTAATCGCTGCGGGTGACCGGACCGTGATCGTCATAGTGATCGAGCAGGTTGCCCATCGCCGCCAGAACTTGCGTCGTCTGGTAGGGCCAGATCGGCCCGTTCCACTGGCACTCACGCGCGTCGCCCAGATAGCGGTACTGACGCATGTAGTACTCGTACCCCTTCTCGACCGTGCGCATACCGGCCTTGCCAGCCAGCGCATTGGTATCGAGCAGGTGCGACCACGCCGAGGCGTACTGGCCATCATTCGGCACCAGGTCGAACATCCACGGCAGGTAGCCGACCAGTTCGCGACTGCGGATCGGATCCCAGTACTTCACGAACTCGTTGTTCACCTGATAGCGATCGGCGAAGTGGCCCAGCGCGGGGTTCCACAGATCCTGCAGCACATGCGCCTTCAGCGCCTCCGCCCGATCGGCATATTCCTGCGCCATCGCGGTGTCGCCGGCCAGTTCCGCCATCTTCGAGAGAGCGCGGGCATTGGCGAACATGTAGCTGTTGATCGAGGGGCGGAAGGAATCGCCACCCCGGAACCCGTCCTTGCCACCCGATGCGTCGATCGAGGAGACGGTGTACTCGGTCGCGTCCAGCAGCGGCTCCACGAAGTACAGCCCCTTGGAAAAGTCGAACTTCTCGTCCCACAGCCGGTAGACGTGGCGCATCGTCTTCAGGTGCGCGAGCAGCGCCTGCCTGTCACCATCGACGAGATAGCGGCCCCAGACCGAGTCCGCCATGTAATCGGTGAAGTGGCGGTCGTTGCCGCCCTCGTACATGAAGTTGACGTAATCGTCGGTGAAGCGGCGGTCGTTCAGCCAGCGCCCTTCGGCGATGTGAAAGCCGCTGGCGTCGTTGAGGCTGGCGAAAGGCTCTCGCTGCCAGCCCACATCGTCCGCGAATTCGGTGGTGATATAGCCCTGCGCGCCAAGGTCGCGCTGGTGTGCCCGGAACAGGCCCCAGCGGTAGTAGTAGACCGCATCGATCTTGGGGTCGGCGCTTTCGAAGAAGGGGATGCGCTGCTGATACCAGGCGGCATCGTTACCGAAGCGGGCCTTGGCGATCGCGGCGATATCAAGCTGCGGCGCGGTGTGTGCGGCGGCAGCAACAGACCGAGTGGAAACGGCGGCGGGCGGGCTGGCCGCCGTGGCAAGAAGCGCCGCGGTGGCAAGGACAGTCCGTAGATTTCCGCGCATCGTTACCCCTTTTGGTCTGGCGAGCGTCAGGCAGCAATGTTCCTGAAAAAGCAAGAGCGGCCGATCCCCGGGGTATGTTGGGAGAGGAATCCCCCGGGAACCGGCCGCCCGAAGCAACCCGCGACGCGGAATGGCGATGCGTCGCGGGTTGCCGGTATCAAATCAGAACTTGAAGCGTGCGCCGACCGCGAAGGTACGATCGATCAGCAGCGTGCTCGAGTTCATGGTCACCGGACCGCCGGCAGTGTCGTACTTGTAGTAGTTCTGCTGCTTCGACTTGGTCAGGTTCGTGCCATCGAAGGTCAGGCCGATATCCTTGGTGATGTTCCAGGTGATCTGCATGTCGAGGCTGTTCTCAGGCTTGCGCCACATGCCGATCGGGTTGGCGAATGCGCGGGCCTCGTTGTTGTTGAGGAAGCCCTTGCGCCACACGTACGACAGACGTGCACCGATCGGACCGCGCTCGTAAGCCAGCGTGGCGTTGTACGAGAACTTCGACACCGCGAAGAACGCCGACTTGGTCAGCACCGTGTTGCCGAGGCTGTCGGTCTCGGGGATCGTCTGTTCCGAATCCAGGATCGTCGCGCTGCCCTGGAAGCCCAGGCCGTTGAGGATGCTGGGCAGATAGGTCGGGAAGTAGGTCAGACCGATTTCCACGCCCTTCAGCACGCCGTCCGAAGCGTTGGTCGGGCGGGTAACCTGGAAGTAGTCGGTCGCGGTGCTGCCGACGATCGTGTTGTTCGGAATGTATTCCAGCGTGGTGAGCGGAACGACCAGACCCTTGATCTCCCGGCGGAAGCCCGTGACGTAGATCGCGCTGTTGCGTTCGAAGTACCATTCCAGCGCAAGGTCGTAGTTCTTCGAAGTGGTCGCCTTGAGGTTCGCGTTACCGGCAGAACCGGTGCCGAAGCCCAGACCCGACAGGTCGCCGGTCAGCGAAACGTTGGGGTTGAGGGCGTCGAATGCCGGACGGCGCAGGGTTTCACCGTAGTTGAAGCGCAGGCGCAGGTTCGGCGTGATTTCGTAGCGCGCCGTGAAGCTGGGCAGGAACTTCACCTGGCCGGTCGAAACGCCGGTCCGTGCATAACCGTTATAGCGATCGAAGTAATCGTAGTCGGTATCCACGGTGACGAGACGCACACCGCCCTCAACCATCAGCGGGCGACCGAAGATATCGATCTGACCGTCCGCCATCAGGTAGGCAGCCAGAGTGACTTCGTTGATATCGAACACGCGGCCGAACGACATCTGGTCGGACAGCAGCAGGTTCGGGTTGGTCGCCTGGTACATCGTGCGGATGGCGTCGGCGTTCTTGTACAGCGTCGGACCGTTGGCCAGCACCCAGCTGGTCGGCACGTCCGCCTGTCCATCGAAGAAGCCGCTGTTGGTGAAGGTATAGCCCTCACCCAGCGAAGCCAGCGAAGTACCGAGGCCCGCGGCGCTCTGTTCACGCACGAAAGTGCTGGCGCTGCGGTTGTCGTAACGGAAGCCCGCCTTGATGCGACGCAGGAAGCCTTCGTCCCAGTCGTAATGACCGTCGAGCTGGAAGGTCCAGGCGCTGCCCGTGCTCTTGTTGCCGTTGTCGAACAGATCGCCGATCGTCCAGGCATTGGCATCGGTCAGCACTTCAGGCGTGCTGAAGTTGTAGGACGGGATACCGCCGCCGGCGTTGAAGTCGACGTCGACGTCCAGCGGACCGCGGTTGGTGCGCATCGCGAAGAACGAGGTCTGGTTCTTGCTGTCCTGGTAGGTCAGGTCGGCGGTGATCTTGCCGCGATCGCCCACGTCCCAGTCCGCGTTCAGGGCGTAGACGTAGCTGTCGGTCTTGTTGGTCGCGTAGTCGGCGCTGTTGAAGCCGGCCACGGCGCCAACCTGGCGCGACTTGACGATGTTGGTGCCGTCGTAGAGTTCGAAGGTCGAGCCCGGATTGGCGCCCAGGTTGCCCCACCAGTCGACGTAGCTGAACATCATCGAGTTGAAGGTGCTGCCACGGAAGCCCGAGTAGTAGAACTCGGCGGTGTAGGTCGAACGGTCGTTCGGCGCCCACTGGAAGGCAGCGTTGATCGACGGGCGTTCACGCTTGCCGTACAGGTCGGAGCTGATCACCGCGTCGCGCGACAGGTAATAGGGCACTTCGACGCCGTCGATATTCAGCGTCGAACCCGGCGTGGTGGGCAGACCTGCGTTCAGGCCCGGCGTCCAGTACGGGTTGTTCGGATCGGTGTTCGGGAAAATGCGCTGCAGCGGCGTGAGCCAGGTGTCCGAAGGCGGATTTTCAGTGGCGAACGGCACCAGCGCGCCGGCCTGCACGTTCTGGTTGCGATACTTGGCGCGCGTGTAGCTGCCGTTGATCAGGAAGCCCATCTCGCCGATGCCGGTTTCCCAGCGGTCGCTGACCAGCAGTGCCACGTTCGGATTGAACTTGTCCGCCAGCTCGCTGTAGACGCCGCGGGCAAGGCCGGAAATGGTGAAGCCGTCGAAGTCGAACGGACGACGCGTGGCGACGTCGATCTGGCCAGCAAGGCCGAATTCCAGCTGGTCGGCGGAACGCGTCTTGTAGACGTCGATCTTCTTCACGAGGTTCGCCGAAACGTCCTGCAGCGCGAACGAGGTACCCGCTGCGGTGAAGATGTTGCGACCGTTCCAGGTGGTGACAGGATCGGACAGACCGCGAATCGTGATGGTGGCGGTTTCGCCGCCGGCGCGGTCGGTCACCTGAACGCCGGTAACGCGCTGGAGCGCTTCGACAACGTTGTTGTCCGGCAGCTTGCCCACGTCTTCGGCGACGACGGAGTCGACGATCTGGATGTTGTTCTTGCGGCTGTTGATGGCGCCGACGATCGAGGCGCGGACGCCGGTGACGATGATGTCTTCAGCGTTGGGCGCGGCAGCATCGTCAGCGGTGGCCTGCGGGGCAGCATCCTGTGCCTGAGCGACGCTGGCGAGGCCAAGCGCGAGAACGGATGCCGTGCAGAAAGCAAATGGCTTAAGCGCCATGGATCAACCCTCCCATGTGGGGCTGGCCCATACCATGCCCCTTCCGATTACTCAGACTAATTATTAGTCGGACTAATCGGGCGCAAGCAGAAAAGCGGTCATGCTGTAAAAAAGCTGAAACAAGTGTGGCACAATGGCCGCAGGCGGCCCCTGCAGCGGCAACATTCGCTTGCCGCGTGCAGGGGATTGTCCGACTTTTATCTGATCAATCTGCCTTCCAGGCGCTGGCGGCATCCTTGCCGGGGGCAAGGTGAAGGCCTTCGGGAACGCTGGTCAGCGCCTTTGCCGAATCCGTTGCCGAGACGAATCGCACCGCGCCGCCACCGGCATCGGTGCGACGGAACTTCTCCGCGCCGGGCTGGGCGCCGGTCGCCTTGATCGGGGCGATGGCGACCGAACCGTCGGACTTGGCGACAAGGCACTGGTCGCGCAGCAGGATCGGCGAGAGCATCACGGTGCCGTCGCCCGCATCCAGCGAGCGGAACTGGGTCTGCGCCAGCGGCACCTTCGCGCCGGTGGTCGCAGCATCCTGGTGCGCCATGTAGGTGCCCGGGCGGGCGACCGAGATGAAACGTTCCGGCAGCGGGCCGTTGCCCACCGGCACGCCGAAATCGGGCGCACCCTTCTCGTCGAAGTAGAGGCGCTGCACGCGGGCGTGGCGGTCCGGGTTGAGCAGCGGGTCGCCTTCGATCTTCTCGTAGTCGCGGCCGTGGTAGACCAGCAGGTCGCGCCCCTTCTCGTCCACCGTGAAGCTGTTGTGGCCCGGGCCGTAGACCGAGGTTGCGACGTTAGTGGTGAAGACCGGCTTCTGCGACTTGGTCCAGGCGTGCGGATCCATGAGGTCCCCGTCGGCATCGGCGCTGAGCAGGCCCATGCAATAGACCGCGCCGGTGCCGCTGGCCGAATAGGTCATCAGCACCTTTCCGTTGCGGACGATCACCGAGGGGCCTTCGGCAACCTTGTACTGCTGGATTTCCCAGTCCAGCGTCGGCACCGTCAGGCGGATCGCCTTGGCCGCCGGGGTCAGCGCGTCCTTCATCGGCGCGAGATAGAGGTTCGAATTGGTCTCGATCCCCGGTTCGCGCTGGGCCCAGGCCATGTAGCGCACACCCTTGTGGTGGAACGAGGTCGAAATCGAGGTTAAAGCTGTCCCACGGCGTCTTCAGTTCGCCCAGCACGGTCCACTTGCCGGCCATCGGATCCTGCCCATCGCAGACCACGGCATACGTGCGGATGCGGAACACATCGGCTCCGCCGCCGCTCGGACCGGCCGCGAAGTAGACGATCCAGCGGCCATCGACGTAGTGCAGTTCGGGCGCCCAGAGGAAGCCGGACATCGGGCCGGTCTTCTCATGGCGCCACAGCACGCGTTCCTCGGCATCGGCGAGACCGGCGACCGTCTTCGAGCGGCGCAGGACCAGGCGATCGTACTCCGGCACCGAGCCGGTCATGTAGTACCAGCCGTCGTCCGCCCGCAGGACGTAAGGGTCGGCGCGCTGCTTCACCAGCGGATTGATCGGGGTCGGCGCAGCAGCCTGATCGGCGGCTTCCGAGGTGGCGTCGCCAGTGACCTTGCCCGCCTTCGAGCAGGCGATCGGCAGCAGCGCGGCCGAAGCGGCGAAAGCGCGGCGTGACATGGAAAAGTTCATGGTGTCCTCTCCAGAGTTATCGTTGGGGGTATTGGCTCATTCCCGGATCGCGCCGGGGAAAAGGACACCCCGGCCCGAAAGCCGGGGTGTCAGCTGGTGGGTCTCAGTATTGCGCCACGGGCCAGCCATCGGCGCCCCAGACGATCGGCGCGATGCGCAGCGTCGGGCGGCCTTCGGCAGTCTTGTCGTAGGCGTGGTAGGCCAGGTAGGTCGTGCCGTCCTTGTCGGTGAAGGCGCCCGCGTGGCCGGGGCCGCGGAAGCGCTGCTTCTCCTCCAGATCGGCGCGCAGCAGGATCGTGCCGCCGCCCTGCATCATGTCGCTGCCGTCCTTGCCCTTGTAGGGCCCGGTGATCTTCTTCGATCGCGAGACGACGGTGTAATAGGTGCTGTTCACGCCCTTGCAGCAATAGTCGTAGGACGCGATCAGGTAGAACCAGCCACCATGCGGGATGATGAACGGCGCCTCGATCGGGGCCGGTCCGCCGGCGGGCGCCGGGCGGCGGGCGATCGAATAGGGTTCGGTGCCCGGGGCAACCTTGCCGGTCTTCGGATCGAGCGGGAACAACTTGATCCCGCTCCAGAAACTGCCGAGCGTGAGCCACTGGCGGCCCTGATCGTCCTGAACGAAGTTGGGATCGATGGCGTTGAAGTCATCGTCATGCGTGGACATGACGACCAGGCCCTGATCCTTCCAGCCATAACCCTTGGCCTTGGGATCGAGCGTCTTGCTCGTCGCCAGGCCGATCGCCGAACGGTTCGAGCCGAACGTGGAGACCGAATAGTAGAGCCGATATTCGCCGTTCACATAGGAAATGTCCGGCGCCCAGATGCCCTCGGTGCCCGGCACGGCCTGCTTGGCCCAGGCCGGAATCTCGGCAAAGACCGCACCGGCGTCAGTCCAGTGCTTCAGGTCCTTCGAGGTCTTGATGCCGACATAGCGGCCCACGGTCGAGAAGACGTAGTAGGTGTCGCCCTCGCGGGTGATGACCGGATCGTGGACCACGAGGTCGCCGGTCATCTGCGAGTTCAGCGTCGGCCCGCCATCGGTCTGCTGGGCGCCGACGCTGCCGGTCAACCCCAATGCTGCGAGACCGAGCAGAAGCGAAAACTTGCGGATCATGATCAGCCTCCCGCCGCGTTCCATGCGGCGATCAGTTCGGCCGCCTTGGCGCCGACCGTCGCGGCATCGAAGCCGGGTTTGTAGAGGCTGCCGCCCACGCCGATGCCATAGACGCCGGCCGCGCGATATTCCGCGACATTGGCGGCGCCCACGCCGCCCACGGCCCAGACGCGGCTATGCTTGGGCAGAACTTCGCGGATCGCCTTGATGTAGCTGCTGCCCAGCACCGAGCCGGGAAACAGCTTCAGGTCGCTGGCGCCGGCCGCCACGGCCGCGAAAGCCTCGGTCGGCGTCAGGAAGCCGGGAAGCACGTCCATGCCGAGGTCGATCGAGCGCTTGATGACGGTCGGATCGACATTGGGCGAAACCATGAAAGTACCGCCGACGCCGGCCAGCGTCTCGGCCAGATCGGTGCCGATCACGGTGCCGCCGCCGATGGCCGCGCGGTCGCCCAGCGCCTGAACCATGGCGCCGATCGAGCCCGCCGGATCGGGCGAGTTGAACGGCACTTCGATGATGCGCACGCCGGCTTCGACCAGCGCTTCGCCGATCGCGACCGCCTCATGGGTCTGGATGCCGCGCAGGATCGCCACGACGGGAGCATGGCCTGCGGCCAGAACCTCTTCGATCTTCATGCCTTCTGTCCTTTCGCGATGGCAAGCCCGGCGAGGACCGCCGCATCGCCATCGATCTTGCGCGAGGTGCAGCCACGGGCCGCCAGCGCGCGATCATAAAGCGCGGAAAGCGCCGGATCGCCGATCAGCACGACCGAGATGCCTTCCGGCACTTGGGCGGCGACTTCGCCGCCGATCAGCAGGCCGGAGATATACCCGCGCGACCAGTCTTTCGAGCGTCCGTCGAGCATGCGCGCGGCGCGCGCCTCGAACAGCGCCCCGGTCAGCGGTTCCTCGCACCGGTCGAGGCCGCGCGCGAAACCGTCGTCAAAGCTGCCCTGCCCCGGCGTGTCCGGTCCAGTCAGCGTCGACTGGCCCGCCAGCAGTGCAAACAGTTCGCCGGTCGGATGGGTACGGAAGCCGACGATCGTGCCGTTCACCACCGAGACCCACTTGCAGTGGGTTCCGGGCAGCGCGATCAGATGCTCGCCCACCGCCAGTTCGGGATGGAGCGCGAGGGCGCCGAAGACTTGCGCCTCCTCGCCCCGCATCACTTCCGGCACGCCTTCGGAATCCTTGCAGCTCAGCCCCGGCAGCACCGAGACCGGGGTGCCGGCGACTTCCAGCCGCGTGCGCGAGGACAACCACTGGGCAGCGTCCGCCGGGCAGGCTGCATAGCCTGCCGCGACGAGCGCGCCCGGCGCACCGGCCATGCCGCAAAGCACGACTTCGGACAGCGGGCCTTCCGCCTTCCAGACGTCCAGCCGTTCGGCCAGCGCGTCCCTGGCATTGCCGGCGAGCGCGCCCGGCCCATCGAGCCGGGCATCGACATCACCGCCATCAGGCCCATTGGCCATGCGGAACAACCGCAGGCGCGTCGTGCCCCAATCGCCCAAGACAAAACGGGGCACGTGCGTCACGCTCATTGCAGTTCGAGCACCACGACCGACTTGGCCGGCAGGGTGACGACAAGGTTGCCGCCCTGCACCACGGCGCCCGAGAACGCTTCGGGCTTCACCACGCTGGGTGCGTCGAAAGTGTTGTGCGAGTTGATCGCCGGCGCCGTCAGGATCTTGCCCGAGACCGCCCCTGCCGACACGCCGTCCAGCTTGATCGTGACGGTGTTCGACTGGTTGGGATCGAGGTTCGACAGACCGACATGGATCTTGCCGTCCTTGCCCTTCACGGCCGAACCGCTGACGGCCGGCATCGTGAACTCGTCCTTAGCATACCACGGCGACTTGATCTGGATCGGCAGCACCGTGGCATCCTGCCACGGCTTGTACATGTCGAAGACCCAGTAGGTCGGCGTCAGCACCATCTTGTTGCCATCGGTGAAGATCATCGCCTGCAGCACGTTCACCATCTGGGCGATGGCGGTCATGCGCACGCGGTCTGCATGCTTGGCGAAGATGTCCAGGTGGACCGAGGCGATCAGCGCATCGCGCAGGGTGTTCTGCTGGCGCAGGAAGCCCGGGTGCGTGCCCGGATCCTGGGCGTACCAGGCACCCCATTCGTCGACCGCGAGGAAGACCTTCTTCTCGGGATCGTACTTGTCCATGATCGCCGAGTGCTTGGTGATCAGCTCGTCCATGTGGCGTGCGCCGTTCAGCGCATCGGCCCAGCCATGCTCGTCGAAATCGACGGCGGGCGCACGCGGCGGCCAGCCACCGGCGGGGTGGACGTAGTAGTGGAGCGAGAGGCCGTCGACGTTGCCGCCGGCAACGCGCATCATCGTCTCGGTCCAGTTGTAGTCGTCTACGTTCGCGCCGGAGGCGACCTTGATGATCTTGGTGCCGGCCGGGGCCTTCACGAACGTCGCATAGCGGCGCGTTTCGTCGGCGGCGAACTCGGGCCGCATGTTGCCACCGCAACCCCACAGCTCGTTGCCGACGCCGAAGTAGGCGACCTTCCACGGTTCCTTGTGGCCGTTGCGCGCGCGCTCATCGGCCAGCGAACCGGCAGGCGCGGTCATGTATTCGACCCATTCGGCCATTTCGCGCGGGGTGCCGTCGCCGACGTTGCCGGCGATGTACGCTTCCGCACCGACCTGGCGGAGCAGTTCGAAGAATTCGTGCGTACCCACCGCGTTGGGCTCGGTCACGCCGCCCCAGTGGGTGTTGACCTTGACCGGGCGCTTGTTCGGCGCGCCGATGCCTTCACGCCAATGGTATTCGTCGGCGAAGCAGCCGCCGGGCCAGCGGATCACCGGCACCTGCAGTTCGCGCAGCGCGGTCACCACGTCGTTGCGGAAGCCGTTGGTGTTCGGAATCTTGCTGTTCTTGCCGACCCACAGGCCGCCGTAGATCCCCGTGCCGAGGTGTTCGGCGAACTGGGTGAACACTTCCTTGTGGTAGACCGGGCCGGGCTTGTCCGCCTCGATCGTGGCGGTGGTCGGCTGGCCGTTGGTATCGGCGTGGGCCACCGTCGAAACCGTGCCTGCGAGCGCAGTGGCGCTCAGCAGGACGGCGGCGGTGGTGCGGCGAATCGCCTTCAACATTTCTTGTCCTCTCCCGGAGATATCAGTCGTGGAATTCTTCGACGGCCTCGCGCTTGCCGCGCAGGAATGCGTCGGCAACGAGGCGCAGCGGCGCGATGTCCACATCGCTGCGGCCGCCACGGATCAGGTTGGCAAAGCGCGCGTAGAGGCCAGGATATTCCATGTCCTCGGCATGCTCGGTACCGGTCGGCAGGGTGAGCACGGCGCCGCCGTTGGCCAGCTTCAGCGTGCCGGCGTCGGTCTCCACCACGATGTCCCACGACTGCGGGCCGGTCTGGCGCCAGTCGAGGTCCATGTGGATTTCGGCCCCGGCGGTATCGCGGAATTCGATATCGGCGGCGATCGGCGCGGCGCGGTTGGCCGGCAGGCTGAGCGTCGCTTCCTTCAGGAAGAACGGACGCGGCAGGATGTGGGTGGCGATCGAAAGGGCGTTGATGCCCGGATCGAACACGCCAAGGCCACCCGGCTCCCAGATCCAGTCCTGACCCGGATGCCAGACGCGCACGTCCTCGCGCCAGACGATCTTGGCGCTGTGGATGGTACGCTCGGCCAGCCAGGCGCGGGCCGGGGCTACGCCTGCGGCGTAGCGCGAGTGCCACGAGGCGAACAGCGTCGCCCCCACCTTCTCGGCGCGGCTTTCCAGCGCGGCCACTTCGGCCAGCGTGGCGCCCGGCGGCTTTTCGAGGAACACGTGCATGCCCTTCGCCAGCGCCTGTGCGGCCAGATCGTAACGGACCTGCGGCGGGGTGCAGAGCGCCACCGCGTCGATCGCCGGACCGTTCTCGATCAGGTCATCCAGGTTGCTGAAGTGCGGGATGCCTTCCGGGCCGCGATGGTGCGGGCTGACCGTGGCACCCAGGCTGAAGTTCGGGTTGCCTTCGATCGCGGGAATGTGCTGGTCGCGGGCGATCTTGCCCACGCCAACGATGGCAATACGGATCGGATCCATCGCTCAGAGCGCCTTCACGGTCGTCGTCGCCGCGGCCGGGGCGGCAGCGCGGGCCAGCGGGTTGGCCACCGGCAGCGTGAACGGCGCGGCCGAGATCTCGAACACATCGCCTTCCTGCGTGGTCACGCCGTCGCTGAACGAGAGCGTGGCGGTCCCGAAGAAGTGGACGTGCACGTCGCCGGCGCGGCGGAACAGGTCGTACTTGAAGTGGTGGTGCTCAAGGTTCGCGAACGTGTGCGACATGTTCGCCTCGCCCGAGAGGAAGGGCTTTTCCCAGATCGTTTCGCCATTGCGCACGATCTTGCTGGTGCCTTCGATCTTCTCCGGCGGGGTGCCGAGCAGCAGTTCCGGGCCGAGGGCGGCCTGACGCAGCTTCGAGTGGGCGAGCCAGAGGTAGTTGTGACGTTCGGTCACGTGGTCCGAGAACTCGTTGGCGAGCGCAAGGCCGAGACGGTAGACGTTGCCATCTTCACCGACGAGGTAGATGCCGGCCAGTTCGGGCTCTTCGCCGCCGTCCTTGGCGAAAGCAGGCATGGTCAGCGCTTCGCCGGGGCCGACCAGCAGCTGGCCGTCGCCCTTGTAGAACCATTCCGGCTGCTGGCCTTCGGTGCCGGCGGCGGGCTTGCCGCCCTCAAGGCCCTCAAGGAACATGCGCATGGAATCGGTAACGTGCTCACCCGAGGCGGCAGCGGCGTGCATCTTGTTGCGGCCTTCGGCCGAACCCAGGTGCGTCAGGCCGGTGCCGGTCATCAGCAGGTGGGCGGAATCGTCATGGTCGATCGGCGCGAGCAGCGTGCCCGCTGCGAATTCGGCCGCGATGTCGACTGCTTCGCCAAGCCCGGCAGCCTTGGCGGCATCGGCCAGCGTCACGCCTGCGGCGATGGCGCGCAGCGCGAGTTCGCGGGTGGTGGTGACGCCCTGAAGGAAGTGGGCGGCATCGCCCTCGGCAAGGATGACGGAACGCACGCCATCGGGCGCGCGATGCTGGAGCAGGCGAAGGTAGGTCATGGAGATCTCTCCCGGGGGGGCTTCTAAGCCCTATCCGCGGCGCGCCTTCTTGGGGGAGCGCGCCGCGGCAGTTGGGTTGGACTGATTAGAGGGTAAGCGTGCCGTCGATCAGGCGGGGGGCGCCGTCACCGAAAGCTGCGTCGCGCAGTTCTGCGGGGAGCAGACCCTGAGCGAAGTTCTGGTAGCTGACCGGACGCAGGAAGCGGTCGATCGCCATGCTGCCGACCGACGTGGTGCGCGGGTCGGAGGTCGAGGGGAACGGGCCGCCGTGCACCATCGCGTGGCACACTTCGACGCCGGTCGGCCAACCGTTGACGAGGATGCGGCCGACGCGGCGCTCCAGCACCGGCAGCAGGCGCGAAGCGGCGGCTTCGTCGGCGGCGTCCATGTGCAGGGTGGCGGTCAGCTGGCCTTCCAGGCCTTCCAGCAGGCTGGCGAGTTCGGCTTCGTCCTTGCAGCGCACGACGATCGACGCAGCGCCGAACACTTCGTGGCCGATCGCCTTGTCCGCCAGGAACTGCGCGGCCGAGGTCTGGAACAGGATCGCACCGCCGGTGGTCTTGCTGCCCTCTTCGCCCTTGGCGATGGTCTCGACGCCGGCATTGCCTTCAAGCGCTTCCACGCCCTTGGCATAAGCGGCGGCGATGCCGGTGGTCAGCATGGTCTGCGGCTTGGCTTCCGACACGCCACCGGTGGCGGCAGCGACGAACGCGTCCAGGCCTTCACCCTCGACGGCCAGGATCAGGCCGGGGTTGGTGCAGAACTGGCCGGCGCCCATCGTCAGCGAACCGACGAACGCGGTGCCGAGGGCTTCGCCACGGGCCTTCAGCGCTTCGGGAAGCAGCACGACCGGGTTGATGCTCGACATTTCGGCATAGACCGGGATCGGCACTTCGCGGGCCTGTGCCAGCTTGGCGAGGGCGAGACCGCCACCGCGCGAACCGGTGAAGCCAACCGCCATGATGCGCGGATCCTGCACGAGCGCGGCGCCGAGTTCGTTCGACGGGCCGACCAGGTGCTGGAACACGCCTTCGGGAAGGCCGGCGTCCTTGACCGCTTTGGCGATCGCGGCGGCAATCAGGCTGCCGGTGATCGGGTGGGCCGGGTGACCCTTGACCACGACCGGGCAACCGGCGGCCAGCGCCGAAGCGGTGTCACCACCAGCGGTCGAGAAGGCGAGCGGGAAGTTGGAGGCGCCGAACACGGCAACCGGACCAACCGGGATCATGCGCAGACGAAGGTCGGGACGGGGCAGCGGGGCGCGATCCGGCAGGGCGGGATCGATGCGCAGCTGCTGCCACTGGCCCTTGCGGACGACGTCGGCAAACATGCGCAGCTGGCCCATGGTGCGGCCACGCTCGCCCTCGCCACGTGCACGCGGCAGGCCGCTCTCAGCCATGTAGGCTTCGATCAGCGGCTCGCCGATGGCGAGGATCTCGTCCGCGATTCGCTCCAGGAACGCAGCGCGGGTTTCACGGTCGGTGGCGCGATAGGTATCGAAGGCCGCGGCGGCTGCGGCGCAGGCTGCGGCCACATCGGCCGTGCCGTTCACGGCCAGCGGTTCGCCCTGGGGCTCGCCGGTTGCGGCCACGATGGAACGGAATTCGGTCATTTGGGGTCTCCCTATTTACTCCGACATATTCCGAGCGCACAGGAAACGCAATGTTTGTCGTTCCTTCGCGCTGAAAGGGCTGTTAGGTTCCTTTCGGGAGGTGCCAATAACAGTGTCAGAAGCCAATTTCGTGAACGATGAAGAAAGTGCAAGGCCGGCCGACGAAGCCCGGGGTCCGGGCCGCCGCCTGCACGGTGCAATCGCCCATAAACTGGGAACGGCCATCTTGTCCGGCAAATATGCGCCTGGAGACATTCTTTCTGGTGAAGTTGCCTTCGCCGAGGAACTCCAGGTCTCGCGCAGCGCCTATCGGGAAGCCATTCAGGTGCTGACCGCGAAGGGTCTTGTGGCAAGCCGCCCCAAGGCCGGAACGCGCGTTCTGCCGCGCGATCGCTGGAACCTGCTGGACCCCGAAGTGCTCGGCTGGGCCTTCGCGGGGGAGCCGGACATCGAATTCGTGCGCAGCCTGTTCGAACTGCGCGCCATCGTCGAGCCCGCCGCCGCGCGCCTTGCCGCACAGCGCCGCGACAAGAACGACCTGAAGGCGATGAAGGATGCGCTGGCGGCGATGCGCCGGCACACCCTCACCACCGAAGCGGGTCGGGCCGCGGACCGCGATTTCCACAATGCGATTCTCCAGGCGACGCGCAACGATGCGCTGCTGGTGCTCAGCGCCTCGATCGGAGCGGCGGTGAACTGGACCACCCAGTTCAAGCAGCGCGCCCGCGCCCTGCCCCGCAACCCGATCCCCGACCACGTACGCGTCTACGACGCCATCGCGACCGGCGACGCGGCCGGCGCGGCGGAAGCGATGAACGTGCTGGTCGATCTGGCGCTGGAGGATACGCGCAGCGCCATGGTGCAGCCGGCTGAGGGGGAGTAAGTCTTCGGCCGATCTGTCGGCGCGGCGGCATCACTGCCGCACAACCCAAGGCCCAAGGCTCCAACACCGAGATAGCCAAACACATCTCGTCATCCCCGCGCAGGCGGGGATCCCGCTTGTTCTTCTTGCAGCAAGGCAAAAGGAAGCGGGGCCCCCGCCTTCGCGGGGGCGACGAGGTGCTTTTGCCTAGGTAGGGCGAGACAAGATCCGCTCCCAACTCCACCAACCCATAGAAAAAGGCCCCGGCGATCGCTCGCCGGGGCCTTTTCGTTATCACTCGAAGCCCAGTGCTCCGTGCGGTGTTATTCCGCCGCGGCCGGCACCAGATCCGGTTCCGCGTGCGTGGTCTTGCTGCCCCAGAGAGCATAGAACAGCACGTAGAGTTCGCAGATCGCGGTCAGCAGGAACGAGGTCTGCAGGCCGTAAGTGTCGGCCAGCCAGCCCTGCACCACCACCAGCGCGCCACCGGCGATCGCCATCACGAGCAGGCCCGAAGCTTCTTCGGTCAGCGGACCAAGGCCCTTGATGCCGAGCGTGAAGATGGTCGGGAACATGATCGAGTGGAACAGGCCGACGAGGATCAGCGACCACATCGCGACGGGACCGTGCGCGAAGACAGTGATCATCATGACCGCGAAGGCGCCGATCGAGAAGAACGCGAGCACCTTGCCGGCGTCGATCTTCTGCATCACCAGCGAACCGACGAAACGGCCGACCATCATGCCGCCCCACAGGAAGCTGAGGTAATTGCCGGCCTGCTCATGCGTCAGGTTGGCGATGTCCGGCTGGCTGACGAAGTTCACGAAGAGGTTGGCAACGCCGATTTCCGCGATCAGGTAGATGAAGATCGCCGGCACGCCGAACACCAGGTTGCGGTGCTTGAACAGTTCCGGATTGATCAGGCCCTTGCGCTTCGCCTTGTCGGCGGGCGAGGTCGACTTCATCGCCGGCAGCGGGAACTTGGCGATCACGACGGCCAGGATCACCAGCACCACAGCGACCAGCGCGTAAGGCAGGATCACCGAGTGCGCGTCGGCCATGCGCTCAGCCTCGGTCAGCACGGTGCCGGCAGTGGCCGTACCGCTCTTCGAACGGCCGAGAATCAGGTAGGCGCCGAACATCGGGGCCAGCATGGTGCCCATCGAGTTGAGCGCCTGCACCAGATTGAGGCGCGAAGAAGCGGTCTCGGGCTTGCCGACAACGGCGACGTAGGGGTTCGCGGCGACCTGAAGCAGCGTGATGCCGCTGGCGATCACGAACAGCATGACCAGCGTCACGCCATAGGACGGAATGCTGGCGGCCAGCATCATGCCCAGTGCACCCGCCGCCATGATCAGCAGGCCGGTGACCAGCGACTTCTGGTAGCCGATCCGCTCGATCAGCTTGGCCGAGGGGATCGAGGCGAAGAAATAGGCGATGAACCACACCGATTCGATCAACGTCGTCTGGGTGTAGCTCAGCGAGAACACGGCGCGCAGGTGCGGCAGCAGCGTGTTGTTGATGACGGTAATGAAGCCCCACATGAAGAAAAGGCTGGCAAGCAGCGCCAGCGCGGGGCCGTAGCGGACACCCGCCTGCGGCGTGTGCGCCACCGGGGCATCGGCAGATGATACCACTGAGGGCATGACTATCCTCTCGTTACAGAACTGCCGGCCTGTGATTGTCCAATCTGGGGCAAACCGGCTTGCGCTCTTTCTATTTGTCGGACTATATGCGCAGAACCTCTCCGTCAATGGCTTCTCGCGCTGGGCGAGCGCCGTTCACATGAGATTCGAACGCACACAGAAATCAGAATGGGAGCTAAGGGAATGGGGATTCTGCGCAAGGCATTTGTGAATTCTTCCGCGCTTTCTCTTGCCTGCGTAATGGCGAGCACAGTTGCAGGCACCGCATTCGCAGCCGACGCATCGCAGGCCCCTGCCGGCACGCTTTCCAACGGCAGCGCCGTCACCGCTGTGACGCTGAAGGCCGGCAACGGCGTTTCCGCCACGATTCTCAGCTTCGGCGCCACGCTGTGGAAGCTGAACGCGCCCGACCGCGACGGCAAGGTGGCCAACGTGCTGCTGGGCTATGACGACATCGCCAGCTACGAAAAGCGTCCGAACTACTGGGGCGCCACCATCGGCCGCTACGGCAACCGCATCGCCAACGGCCAGTTCAGCCTGGACGGCAAGACCTACCAGCTTCCCCAGAACGACCACGGCCAGTCGCTGCATGGCGGCGGCAAGGGCTGGGACGTGCAGAACTGGAAGGTCGAATCGATCAAGTCCGGCCCCGTCGCCACCGCCGTTTTCACGCTTGTCAGCCCTGACGGCGATTCGGGCTACCCCGGCACGGTGAAGACCAAGGTGACCTACTCGCTGGACGAGAAGGGCAACCTGCAGATCGTGTTCGAGGCGACGACGGACAAGCCCACGGTCATCAACATGACCAACCACGCCATCTTCAACATGGCCGGTGAAGGCAGCCCGCGCGACGCCATCCAGGACCTGCTGACGATCCCGGCGGGCCACTACACCCCGGTGAACGACAAGCTGATCCCGACCGGCGAACTGCGCGACGTGACCGGCACCGCGTTCGACTTCCGCAAGGCCACCGTCGTCGGCGAACGCATCCGCGACGGCAAGGACGAACAGATCGTCATGGGCCGCGGCTATGACCACAACTTCGCGCTCGACAAGGGTGTGACCAAGACGCCGGAACTGGCCGCCCGTCTTGAAGATCCCGTTTCGGGTCGCGTACTCGAACTGCTGACGACCGAACCGGGCGTCCAGTTCTATGCCGGCAACTTCCTCGATGGCACTTTCATCGGCAAGAACGGCCACCTCTATCGCATGGGCGACGGCATTGCACTGGAACCGCAGAAGTTCCCGGATTCGCCGAACCACGCGAATTTCCCGTCCACGCGCGTCGATCCCGGCAAGCCCTACAAGCATGTCATGATCTATCGCGTTACCACTTCTTCGCGCTGACAGAACGAAACGAACGCCCCATGACCGACAAGACTGCACCGAAGCTGCGCTCGCGCGCATGGTTCGATAATCCCGAAAACATCGACATGACCTCGCTCTATCTGGAGCGGTACCTGAACTTCGGCCTCAGCCTGGAAGAGCTTCGCTCGGGCAAGCCGATCATCGGTATCGCCCAGACCGGCAGCGACCTGTCGCCCTGCAACCGCCACCACCTGGTGCTGGCCGAGCGTATCCGCGAAGGCATCCGCGAAGCCGGCGGCATCGCCATCGAATTCCCGGTCCACCCGATCCAGGAAACCGGCAAGCGCCCCACCGCCGGCCTCGACCGCAACCTGGCCTACCTTGGCCTGGTCGAAGCGATCTACGGCTACCCGCTTGACGGCGTGGTGCTGACCACCGGCTGCGACAAGACCACCCCGGCGCTGCTGATGGCGGCGGCCACCGTGAACATCCCGGCGATCGCGCTTTCGGTCGGCCCGATGCTCAACGGCTGGCACAAGGGCGAGCGTACCGGTTCGGGCACGATCGTGTGGAAGGGCCGCCAGATGCTGGCGGCGGGCGAGATCGACGATGAGGGCTTCATCAAGCTCGTCGCGTCGTCGGCCCCCTCCACCGGCTACTGCAACACCATGGGCACGGCGACGACGATGAACTCGCTCGCCGAAGCGCTGGGCATGATGCTGCCGGGTTCGGCCGCGATCCCCGCGCCCTACCGTGACCGCCAGGAATGCGCATGGCGCACCGGCAAGCGCATCGTCGACATGGTGCACGAGGACCTGAAGCCCTCGGACATCCTGACGCTGGAAGCGTTCCACAACGCCATCGCCGTCAACGCCGCCATCGGCGGTTCGACCAACGCCCCGATCCACCTGGCCGCCATCGCCCGCCACATCGGCGTCGATCTGCCGCTGAAGGACTGGGAACGCATCGGCCACAAGATCCCGCTGCTGGTGAACCTGCAGCCTGCCGGTGAATACCTGGGCGAAGACTACTATCGTGCCGGCGGCGTGCCGGCCGTGGTCGCGCAGCTGATCAAGCAGGGCCTCATCCATGAGGGCGCGATGACCGTCAATGGCCAGACCATGGGCGACAACTGCCGCGATGCCACCATCGAGGACGAACGCGTCATCAAGACCTTCGACCAGCCGCTGGTCGAGGAAGCGGGCTTCCTGGTGCTGTCGGGCAACCTGTTCGACGCCGCGATCATGAAGACCAGCGTGATCTCCAAGGAGTTCCGCGACCGCTATCTGTCGAACCCGGCAGATCCGGACGCCTTCGAAGGCCCGGCCGTGGTGTTCGACGGTCCCGAGGACTATCACCACCGCATCGATGATCCGGCCACCGGCATCACGCCCGACACGCTGCTGTTCATGCGCGGCGCCGGCCCGATCGGCTATCCGGGCGCGGCGGAAGTCGTGAACATGCGTCCGCCGGCCTATCTGATCACCGAAGGCGTCACCGCGCTTCCGTGCATCGGTGATGGCCGCCAGTCCGGCACTTCGGGCAGCCCCTCGATCCTCAACGCCAGCCCCGAAGCGGCGGCGATGGGCGGTCTGGCCCTGCTGGAAACCGGCGACCGCGTGCGCATGGACCTGAAGAAGGGCCGCGTCGACGTGCTCGTTTCGGACGAAGTGCTGGCGACGCGTCGTGCGGCTCTGGAAGCCAAGGGCGGCTATGCCTACCCGGCCTCGCAGACCCCGTGGCAGGAAATCCAGCGCGCGGTCGTCGGCCAGATGGACACCGGCGCGATCCTCGAAGGCGCCGAGAAGTACCAGCGTATCGCCCAGACCAAGGGTCTGCCGCGCGACAACCACTAAGCCACAACCAAATGCCCGGACCGAAGCCACATCGCTTTGGTCCGGGTCGGCTCCGGCCCACTCTCCCACTGGTCCTGCCACCGAGTCTGCACAAGGCAGGGGGCTGGTGGAAGAGTGGGCCGGAACCGTATCTGCCCCACACTTCACATCAGCAAACCGACGATTTGGGAGACTTGGGATGACACTCTGGCGCAAGATCGATCGCGACGTCCGCGACACGCTGGGCGAAGGCGCACTGTGGTCCGCGCGCGACAATGCGTTCTACTGGGTGGATATCCTGGCCCCCGCGCTCAACCGCCTGAGCCTGTCCGACAACACCGTTACCCGCTGGGACATGCCTGCCCGCCTCGGCTGGGTCGCTCCGCGTGCGGAAGGCGGGTTGATCGGCGGTTTCCAGGACGGCGTCGCCAATATCACGCTCGATCCGCTGACGATTTCCGATCGCAACGATCCCGAACCGCACCTGCCCGGCAACCGCATGAACGACGGCAAGGCCGACCGCCACGGCGCGATCTGGTGCGGCACACTGGAAATGGCGGAAGAAAATGCCATCGGCACACTCTACCGCCTCTCGCCCAGCGGCGACTGGCAGGTGATCGATTCCGGCTACACCGTGCCCAACGGCCCGGCCTTCTCGCCCTGCGGCCAGTGGCTCTACCATACCGATTCGGCCCTGCGCACGATCTACCGCTTCAAGCTGGACGAACGCGGCGCCCCGCACAGCGAACATGATCGCGAGGAATTCATCCGCTTCTCCGAAGAGGACGGCTATCCGGACGGCATGACCACCGATGCCGAGGGTTTCCTCTGGGTCGCCCATTGGGATGGCGGCAAGATCACCCGCTTCGCACCCGACGGCACGCGGGAACGCTCGATCGAACTGCCCGCCAAGCGCATCACCAACATCGCCTTCGCCGGCGAGAACCTGGACCGCATGTTCGTGACTTCGGCTTCGAAGGGCCTTCCGGAATCGGAATCCGACGGCGCGCTGTTCGAGGTGGAATCGGGTGTGACCGGCAATCCGGCGGGCGTCTATCTGGGCTGAGGTTTGGGGCTCTGCCGCCCTAAACCAACATGCCTTTTAAAAAACGGACCTAGCCCAACAAACTCCGTCGTCCCCGCGCAGGCGGGGACCCCGCTTGTTCTTGCGGCGTGGCGAAAAGGAAGCGGGGCCCCCGCCTGCGCGGGGGCGACGAGAAGTTGGCGGGTAGGGCGTGCACATCCCGCCCCCATCCTTCGCCATTGCGAGCGTAACGAAGCAATCCAGCGGCGCGAGACACCCCCTCACACAATATCCGCCACACCCTCCAGACTTTCCCGCAGCTTGCCCAAGGCCTGCGCCTTCAACTGGTGCACGCGCGGGATGGAGACTTGCAGGACTTGCGCGATCTCGGCCAGATTCAGCTCCTCCACGAAGTAAAGCTGCACCACCAGCATCAGCCGCTCCGGCAGTTCGGCAATCGCGCTGACCACTGCCCCGCGCAGTTCCTCGTCCGCCAGCAGTTCCAGACTGTCCGGCCGATCGTCGGCGAAAGCCATGCTCTGGTCCGAATAGGTCTCGTCGATCGAATCGAAGCGCAGCGGCTGGCTGGAATCGCGCAGGCCGGCCAGTTCCGCCTCGTCGATCCCCATCGCCTCGGCCAGTTCGTGGGCATGGGGCTCCCGGCCGAGGGTGCCGCGCAAGTCGCGCTCCTTCTCCGCCAGTTGCCGCCGCCGTTCGTTGGCCCCGCGCGACATCGGCACGGTGCGGCGGATCAGGTCCACCATCGCCCCGCGCACGCGCATCTTGGCATAGGCGGCAAAGCCGTCCTCGCCCGGTCCCTGATGCTTCTGCGCGCATTCGGTCAGCGCGACGAGGCCCGCTTGCATCAGGTCTTCCACCTCGATCCCCGGCCGGCCGGAACCCTGCACGTGCCAGGCCAGGCGCCGGACCATGGGTAGGAAGCGGCGCACCCGGTCGGCAACGTCGCCCTGATAGGCCCCGGCAACGCGGGCGCCATAGGCTCCCAGAACGGTGAAGCCTCTCTGATCCTGTTTCATGCAGCCATGCTTTCGGCTTGGTCGTTATCGAAATCGGGGTGCGGCAGGCCCGCCATGCCCCGCTCGGGAACCGGCGCGCCCACAACGTCGATCACCTCGATCGGCTGGGTCGGCGGCAGTTCGGCAATGGAAAGCACCAGGCAACCCGGTGCGCGCAGCCGCAGCAGTGCCGCCAAGGCCCGCCGCGCGCGCGGCTGGACCACCAGCGCCAGCGGCGTTGCCCCGGTACCGCGCGCCGCGATCAGCGCGGCGATCCGCTCCCCGATCATGCGCGCAAGGTCGGGTTCGATCACCGGCTGGCCGGTGGTCGGATCCTGCATGCCCTGGATGATCGCGGATTCGAGCCCGGCGTCGAGCGTCAGCACCGGCAGCCGCTCGCTGGGCGGGCAGACGCGGCCGACGATCAGCGCCCCCAGATCGGCGCGCACCAGATCGACCAGCCGGTCATGCTCCACCGTTTGCTGCAGCGCGCGGCCAAGGCTGGCGAAGATCGGCAGCGGGTGGGCAATGGGAATGCCATCCTCCAACAGCGCGCGCAGCAGGCGGGTAAGCGCGGCGAGCGAGAGCGGCTGCGGATGCACCGTCTCCACCAGACCCGCCGAATGGGTCTTCAGCGAATCGACCAGCGCCTTCACTTCGTCCGGCCCCAGCAGGTCCTGCGGGCGTTCGGACAAGAGCTGGTTCAGGTGCGTGGCGATCACCGTGCCGGCGTCCACGGTCAAGAACCCTTCGGCGATGGCGTGATCGCGCGAGGCAGGGTCGATCCACAGCGCCGGGCAGCCGAAGCTGGGATCGTGCGTCGCCTCTCCGCGCAAGCTGTGGCCGGGCCGCGCCTCTCCGGCGTCGATGGCCAGCACGCGGTCGGCGCGGATCACGGCACCGCCGAGGTTCACGCCGCCCAGGGTGACGCGGTATTCGTGCGGCGGCATGTCCAGCGCGTCACGCACGCGGAATTGCGGGATGATGAAGCCGAAAGCTTGGCTCAACTGCTTGCGCACGCCGGTAACGCGGCTGACCAGCGGCGATCCGCGCCGCTCGTCCACCAGTTGCACAAGGCCATAACCCAGTTCGATGGTGACCAGCGTGTGGTCGGACACATCCTCCAGATCGATGCGTGAGGGATCGACGGCGGGCGGCACCTCCATCACCGGCTCGGCCGCCAGCGCCTGCCGCTGGCGCATCTTGTGCCAGATCCACAGCGCCAGCGCCGCCGCCGGCAGGAACACCGTCTGCGGCATGGCCGGGATCATGCCGATGGCACCCAGCACCACGCCCACCGGCAGCCATGTGGCCGGGGAAGCGAACTGGCCGCCGATCTGGGCGGCAAGGTCGCGCCCCTCGCCCAGCCGGTCGTCGGACACGCGGGTCACGATCACGGCAGCGGCGATCGAGAGCAGCAGCGCCGGAACTTGCGCCACCAGCGCGTCGCCGATGGCCAGCGTGATGTAGGTCTGCGCCGCCTCGCTGGCCGAAAGCCCGTGGCTGATCATGCCCAGGCAGAACCCGGCGACGATGTTGACGCCCAGGATCAGCAGCGCGGCGATGGCATCGCCCTTCACGAACTTGGAAGAACCGTCCATCGATCCGTAGAAATCGGCCTCGGTCGCCACTTCGCGGCGGCGGGCGCGGGCTTCATCGGCGGTCATCAGCCCTGCGGCAAGGTCGGCGTCGATCGCCATCTGCTTGCCCGGCAAGGCATCCAGCGTGAAGCGCGCGGACACTTCCGAAACGCGCCCCGCACCCTTGGTCACCACCACCAGGTTGATGATGATCAGGATCAGGAACACGAAGATGCCGACTGCGAAGTTGCCGCCGATCAGGAAGCGCCCGAAGCTTTCGATCACCTTGCCCGCCGCCGCCTCGCCCTCATGCCCGTGGACGAGCACCACGCGGGTGGACGCGACGTTGAGCGCCAGGCGCAGCAGCGTGGCGAACAGCAGGACCGATGGGAACGAGGAGAAGTCCAGCGGCCGCTGCGCATTCATCGCCGCCATCAGCACCGCCAGCGACAGCGCGATGTTCAGCACGAACGAGATGTCGAGCACGAAGGCCGGCACCGGCACGATCATCAGCACGATAAGCGTCAGGATGCCTGCGGGCAGCGCCGCTGCCGCCGGGTTGCCGAAGCGGGTGAGGAGGTTCCGGTTCACAATCCAAGCCCCGCAAGTCGGGCATAGGCCGCGCGCACATTCGCGGGCGCGGCAGTGCCGGTGGCGTTGAACATGCTTTGCAGTGCGTCAGCCATGGTGCCGCCGCCGCCCGATTGGGCGACTTGCGGCGCGTCCCCGGCGCGGCGGTGAAATTCACGCGCCACCGGGCCCATCGGCATATCGGGCTGCTGCGACACCGACTCGTAGGCGATGCGCGGGCTGGCAGAACTGGCCAGCATGTCGATCGAAGGCAGCCCGTCGGCGCCGCCCATCGCCGTGGAGACCTTGCCGCGCATCAGCGACATCACATCGCCCAGGCTGCGTGCCCCGCCGCCCGAATAGAAGATCGTGGGATTGGCCGCCGCCGCGCGCGGCAGGATCGATGCCGCGCTTTGCGAGGGGTCGGCGGAGAGCGCGGAAAGGAACTGGTTGGCCCCGCCCACGCCCAGAAAGTGTGCCAGATAAAGCTCGGTCGCGTCCGGTTCCCGGCCCAATTGCGCAGTCAGCCCGGCCTTGTTGTCGCTGGCGAGTTCGGCGGCCATCATCGCCGAGGCATCGGCGTCATAGCGCAGGCCCATGACTTGCGCGCGCATCCCGGGATCGGTCATCTGCCCGCCGGCGATCGCCTGCTGGACCCAGGCCATGCCGTGGTCCGCCGCGTGGCGCCCCAAGGTCTGCAACCAGGTTCCATCGGTAAACTGGAACAGCCCGGTGGCGCTGGAGGTGGAGGCGCGGGCGGTGGGGTCCAGGCTCGATTCAAGCTTGGCCTGCGCCAGCAGGTAGCGGAAATCCACCCCCGTCGCCTGCGCGGCGCGGGCGATGGCACCCTGCACCCGTGTTGCCGTGTTCGTCGCGCCCGCGCCGCTGGCGCCCGCAACTTGTCCTTCGCTCAACTCTTCGCTCCCGATCCGGATCGTTTCGGGAGATGTTCAGCAAGAGCCGTGCCAGAACCGGGCTGGCAACCGGCCGGAAGAGGGTTGGAAAGGGGCCTTAGCGCCGGCCCGCCGCCAGGGCGTAGTTCGCCCCGGCCCGATAGAGCCGCGAACTGCCGGTCAGGACATCCAGCCGCTTGGCGACATTGGCGGCGATGATGTTGCGAACCTGGCGATTTACCTCGTTCAGCCGCTTGGCGGTTTCCACCATGCCGCGGCATTCATCGTCGAGATCGTCGATCGTCGCATGTTCCAGTTCGCCGCAGAGCCAGTCCTTGGCCTGGGTGGCGCCGATGATCGCGTCGAGGTCCAGACCGGCAAGCGCCTGCCGCTCGCTTTCCAGAACGGCAAGCATTTGCCGCAGGGTTTCGTGCAATTCGCGACCGTCGCCTGCCGGATTCGTCTGCGTCATTACTCGGGGCTCCTGAGCAGCATTCCCGCTGCAATGATGGCATCGGCGATCTGGGTCGGGATCACCGGATAGGTGCCGTTCTCCACGGCCTTGCGGATCAGCGCCACGCGGTCGCTGTCGACCGGGATCTGACCGGGATCGAGCGCTGCGGAGGCTTCCACAGCGGTGCTGGCGGTGGCGGCGGTAGACCGCGCCTCGCTCGATTCCGCGCTGACGGTAACGCCGTTGGCGCCGGACAAGGTTTCACCGCCTGCCGTGCGGGCAAGCCGTGCACTGACCGCGCTGGTCGCTCCCACTTCGATAGGTGGCATGGTGCCGCTCCTTCCTAAAATCTGGCCCATCGGGCTCAAGTCTTGCCCTTGAAGGACGGTGCGGCCCGGGAAGTTTTAAGGATCACGGCGAGATTCTGCGCAAGATTTGCCGGATAGACCGAGGAAACCCACAAAATCAGCGGCGCAGAAAGGTTAAGGCAGCGGAACCGCCACGGTGCCAGGGCTGACGATCTGCGCGCGCAGTTCCTGCGTGCGGTTCATCGTGCCGGCACCGGACACCGGGCGCACGCGAATCCAGTCGCCTTCCGCGCCGCCTTCCAGCGCCATTCCGGGCTGGGTCACCGTGAACCCCTCCCCCGCGACCGAGATGGCCACGGCGTCGCCGCGCTTCACCACCTGCTCGGCCGGGGCCTGGGCCACGGTGGCCGGGCGGCGTACCGGCACGAACAGCCGCCAGCCGCCGGGATCGCCGCATTGAACCACTACGCTGTCCTGCCCGTTCCCGCGCCAGGAAAGCGCCACGCCGCTGCGGCACGGCGCCAGCCGCAGCCGGCGGTCCACCGGGGTGAGCGCACCGCCGATCTCGCCCACGGGCGCGCCGGTGAAGGCGGCAACCTGCCGGTCGATCGCGTCGAGATCGGCGAACGGGCTGGAGGCGGAGGCGCTGAGGATAAGCAGGGCAGGGATCATTGCGGCACGGGTCCATGGCTTGAGGCTTGCCCGGACGGACGCAAGCTTCGTGCCATGCCCTCCACCGAAGGCGACGGGGCCGGCGGCAAGGGGGGGATGGCGGGCGCATCGAACGCCAGCGCCGCCTGCGGCGGCCCGGCGCCGGGTTCGACGACGATCCGTGCCCCGCCGAAATCGGATGCCCCGGCCTGCGCCTGCCGCAGCATGGCCGCTGCCGTCTCCAGTGCCCGTGCTTCCGCGCCGGGTGCATAGGCGACGGTGATCGTCAGTTGCTGGCGGGGATCGCGCGGCTGCTGGCTCAGCCAGCGCGCCAGCGGCGGCGCACCGGGGCCGGCGATGTAGACCGCCAGCGCCTCGCCCCGGTCCGATGGTCCGGCAGGGGGGCGGGCGACGGCGGCTGGCGGCCTGTCGGGCCGGTGTCTGGCCGGCGGCCGATGCGTCACGGCAGCGGCCGTGATCATGAACAGGATCAACGACAGATCGGCAAGCGAGGTCTGCCAGCTGACCGCCGTGCGCGCGCTCACCAGCTTCCTCCCCGGCTCCAGTCGTCGCTTTCGTCCAGAACGGCGTCGGCCGGATCGGTTCGGGCGGATTCGGGACGCTCCTGCACCCCGTGATCGTCTTCACGCGGGATCGCCATGCGGCGCGGCTTGAGGTCGGACGGCAGGGCATCCACCACCTGCCCCTTCAGCCAGTCCAGCACTTTCTCCCGCTCCCCCTCCTCGTCCGCCGCGCGGCGCGCCACCACGCGGGCCAGCGGCGCGAAGACCAGATTGCCCAGCAGCAGACCGTAAAGCGTGGTCAGCACCGCCAGCGAGATCACCCGGGTGAAATCGTCCATCGCCGCATCGCCCCCCGGCATCTGCGCCAGCGAGATCAGCGTGCCGGCGAGGCCAAACACCGGCGAGAGATCCGCCGCCTGATGCAGCGTGCGCACCGCGCGCGCGGTCAGCTCTCCACGCCGCTGCTTGTGCGCGGCATGGGCGATGTTCAACGCATCCAGCGATCGGCTGGTGATGAACAGGCTGGTCGCCTCGTCGAATTCGGGATCGCCCGAACGGAACGGCTGTGCGCGGATCACCCCGTCGCGCTGCATTTCCTGGATATGCACGGCCAGCGCGGTCTTCGCGCGCGCCGCGCGAAAGCGGGGCCGCGCCAGTTCGCGCAGCGCGGCGCCGACCAGCCGGGTATCGGCCAGCCCACAGCGCAGCACCGTCCCCAGCAGGGTGCCGCCCACGACGATGACGGCGCTGGTGCCGTCGAACAGGGTACGCGGATCGATCACGCGGTCCTCCTTTTTCCAGACAAGAACGGCGGATCGCGCAGGCTTTCAGGCGGAGGCCGCGATTTGCCGCTTTCCGGCAAGCGATTGCCGCCCACGCCCCGGATCCGATGCACGACCCGGCCGGAACGGCGATTGGCACACCCCTTGCTATCCGAATGCGACAATGCCCGCTCAACCGGGGCCCCTTCAACTGGAGCCCCTTCAATCGGAGCCAAGAACAATGTCGCAAGATCTGTTCGGGATTCACGCCCAGGCGCTGGAGCTACGCTCCCGCCGCATGGGCCTGATCGCCTCGAACATCGCCAATGCCGCCACGCCCGGATACAAGGCGAAGGACATCGATTTCACCGCCGCGCTCAAATCCGCAGAGCGTGGGGGCAACATCGATGCCGCCGCCGACGATGCCACGCAGTACCGCATCCCCGTCATGCCCTCTCTCGATGGCAACACGGTGGAGATGCAGAACGAGCAGGTGGCGTTCTCCGAGAATGCGGTGGGCTATTCCGCCACGCTCCAGTTCATCAGCGCCCGGGTCAATTCCGTCACCCGCGCGCTGAAGGGCGAATGACCGTGGCCAGAGTTCCCTTGGGCAACCAACAGCCGATGACGATGTTCAGCCTGGCCCAGCGCGCCATGTCGGCGCAGCTGGTGCGGATGAACGCGGCGGCATCGAACCTGGCCAATGCCGGATCGGTCGCGGGCAGCGAGGACGGCACCTACAAGCCGATCCGCCCGGTCTTCGCCACCGATCTGGACCGCGAAAGCGGCCTCGCCTCGGTCGATGTCGAAGGCGTGCAGCGCGAACAGGCCGCCGCCGTGCGCCAGCACGATCCCAGCCACCCGCTGGCCGATGCCAACGGCGACGTCTGGGTCGCCCCCGTCGATGAGAATGCCGAGATGGTCGAGATGCTCGAAGCCTCCCGACATTACCAGAACCTGGTCGAGGCTCTTTCGACCGCCAAGCAGCTCATGCTCGACACTGTGAGGATGAAATGACCGTCAGCAACGTCAACAACAACGCCAGCACTGCCGCCACCAAGACGACGACGAAGTCATCGCTCGCCGATCTGGATCAGGGCGATTTCCTGAAGCTGATGATCACCCAGATGCAGCAGCAGGACCCGTTCAACCCCGTCGACCAGACGCAGATGCTGGCCCAGATGGCGCAGTTTTCCTCGCTCGCGGCCACATCCACGATGTCGGACACGCTCAGCACGATCTCGTCCAAGCTGGACACGCTCGTCTCCGCCCAGACCGCATCGCAGAAATCGCTTTCCGATCTGGTCAGCGCGGTCACCGGCGCGGCCGGCACCGCCGACAGCAGCCAGACTTCCGCCAGCTGACCCCCTTTTTTCCAGGAGCTTTCCCATGTCCTTCTACACTTCGATCACCGGGCTGAAGAACGCCCAGACCGACCTGAACGTCATCGCCAACAACATCGCCAACTCGGAAACGGACGGCTTCAAGAAGAGCACCGCCTCGTTCGCCGACATCGTCTCCGCCTCCGTGCTCAGCGATCCCAAGACCACCGTGGGCATCGGCGCGCGCGTCTCCTCGATCAGCCAGAATTTCGATCTGGGGGCGATCGAGCAGACCGGATCGGCGCTGGACGTGGCGATCAAGGGTGACGGCTTCTTCACGGTCGTCTCCCCCACTTCGGGCGACACCGAATATACCCGCGCCGGATCGTTCACGATGGATGGCGACGGCTACATCAAGAACCCGCAGGACGCGCGGCTGCAGGTGTTCCCGGTCGACGCCAGCGGCGCAATCACCTCCACCACGCCGCAGAGCGCGCAGATCCCCACCACCAATGCCGCCGGTTCGGAATTCGCCGGCGTCACCATCGGATCGACCGGCGAAGTGGTCGCCACTTATGCGGACGGCACCAATACCACTGTCGGCGTGCTGGCGCTGGCCTCGTTCGTGGCGCCCACCGGCCTCAAGCAGATGGGCGATGCCAGCTGGAAGGCCACCGGCGTTTCCGGCGCGGCGACTTACGGCCAGCCGGGATCGGGACAGTACGGTTCGCTGCTGTCGGGCTCGCTCGAACGGTCGAACGTCGATCTGGCGGAGGAACTGGTCTCGCTGATCACCGCGCAGCGCGATTTCCAGGCGAACGCGAAGGCGATCGATACCGCCTCGCAGATTTCGCAGACGATCATCAACCTGCGGACCTGACGCGGTAGCTGACCCATGGATCGCCTGATCTACACCGCCGTTTCCGGCCTCAATGCCTCGCTCAACCGCGAACGCGTGATCGCCAGCAACATGGCCAACACGCACACCACCGGCTTCAAGTCCGAAGTGCTGCAGGCCGCGCCGACGACGCTGGAAGGCCCCCAGCTGGAAGTGCGCGCACTTTCCAGCAGCGGGGTCATCGGCGCCTCGATGAAGCAGGGGGAGATTGCCCGCACCGGCAATCCGCTCGACGTGGCGCTGCAGGGCCAGGCCCTGCTGGCGGTGCAGGCCGGCGACGGGCAGGAAGTCTACACCCGCCGGGGCGACCTTTCGGTCACCGCAACGGGAGTGCTCCAGAACGGCGACGGGTTGCCCGTGCTGGGCGACAATGGCCCGATCACGGTGCCGCCGGGCGGCACCGTCACCATTGCCGACGATGGCGGCATCCTGGTGGCCGATCCCACCACGCCGGACGAACCGCCACAGCGGGTGGACAAGTTGCGGCTGGTCAGCGCCACCGGCAGCCAGATCGCCAAGGACCTTTCGGGCACGTTCCGCGTCGTCACGGCGAATGGCCAGCCCCCCGGCGCCCTGCCGGTGGACGAGAACGCACAGGTGATTCCCGGGGCCCTGGAACAGTCCAACGTCAACGCATCGGAGGTACTGACCGACATGATCTCGGCCCAGCGCCTTTTCGAGATGCGCACCAAACTGGTCGAGACCGCGCGTCAGGTCGACGAAGGCGGCGTCCGGCTCATGCGCATAGACAGCTGAGGAAACATAGAAAATGCCCAGTTCCGCACTACAGGTCGCCCGTACCGGTCTTGAGGCGCAGGACACGCGGATGCGCGTCATCGCCAACAACCTGGCCAACGTATCGACCACATCGTTCAAGCGCGATCGCGCCAATTTCGCCACGCTGGCCTATCAGGACGCGCGCGTCGCCGGCGCGCAGTCCTCCAACGAGACGGTCTACGCCACCGGACTGAACCTCGGCACCGGCGTGTCGATCCAGTCCACCTCGCGCATCGATACGCAAGGGACGCTGCAGACCACCAACAACACCTTCGACCTGGCGCTGGACGGCGACGGCTATTTCCAGATCAGCCTGCCCGGCGGCCAGTTGGCCTATACTCGCGCGGGCAATTTCACCCGCTCGTCCGAGGGCCAGTTGGTGACGACGCAGGGCTATATCGTCCAGCCGCCGATCACCGTGCCCGAAGGGGCAACCTCGGTCACCGTCTCGCAGGACGGCACTGTCTCGGCGCAACTGGCCGGCCAGTCGGACCCGTCGCAACTGGGCCAGATCACCGTGGCCAGCTTCACCAACCCGGCCGCCTTGCAGGCCGGTGCGGACAACTTCCTGCTGGAAACCGCCGCCAGCGGCCCGGTGCAATTGGGCATCGCCGGACAGGACGGGCGCGGGCAGATCCGGCAGGGGATGCTCGAAGCCTCGAACGTCAACGTGGTCGAGGAACTGGTCGACATGATCGAGACGCAGCGCGCCTACGAGATCAATTCCAAGATGATCTCCGCCGTGGACGAGATGCTGCGCAACGCGAACCAGACGTTGTGACCGCCATGGGGTGCGCGATGATTTCAGCTTTGGGCCAGCGTGATGGCGGGTCCTTCGACAAGCTCAGGACGGGCGGAGTGGGGGTGTTTCCGCCCATCCGCTCCATGGCACTCTCCCCGCTCATGCTGAGCTTGTCGAAGCATGCCCGCACCCCACTGAGCCTGCTCGCCGGCGCCGCGCTGTGCCTGACGCTCACCTCTCCCGCGCTGGCGAAGAAGCCGCCCAAGCCCTCCGGGTTCGAGCCGACCCTACCCGCGCCCCTGCCCGCACCGGCGCCGGAGGCCCAGCCGACCGGCGGCATCTTCAACGTCTCGCTCGGCTATGCCCCGCTTCACGGCGGCACGCGCGCCGCGCATGTCGGCGATGCGGTGACGATCGTGCTGGTGGAAAGCACCACCGCGGCCAAGACCGTCAGTTCCAAAAGCCAGAAGGGCGGCGGCGCCGCCATCGTGCCGCCCACCAAGGGCCCTCTGTCGTTCCTGAAGGCCGATGCGCTTAATGCCAGCAGTTCCTCGACGTTCAATGGTCAGGGCAATGCGGCGCAGACCAGTACGCTGGTCTCGACCCTGTCCGTCACCATCGCGGAAGTCCGCCCCAACGGCACCGCGCTCGTCAAAGGAGAAAAGAAAATGCTGGTCAGTCAGGGCGACGAATGGATCCGGTTTTCCGGCATCGTCCGCCTCGCCGATATCGACGAGGACAACCAGATCGCCTCGACCCGCGTTGCCGACGCGCAGATCGAATATACCGGCAAGGGCGCAATCATGCGTTCGGGCCGCCAGGGCTGGCTGGGCCAGTTCTTCAACATGATCTCGCCCTTCTGATGCGCAGCGAACGTGAACATCTGATCCACCGCATCACCGGCGCGATCCTGGGCATGCTGCTGATCGCCATGATTGCGCTGATCGTGTTCCTGGCCCCGGTCCAGGCCCATGCGGAACGCGTGCGCGACCTTGGCCAGTTCCAGGGCGTGCGCGAGAACCAGCTGACCGGCTACGGCATCGTCGTCGGCCTGCCCGGCACCGGGGACGACAATCTGGAATATACGACGCAGGCGATGAAGGGCGTTTCCGGCCGCATGGGCCTGACGCTGCCGCCCGGCGTCTCGCCCGGGCTGAAGAACGCCTCCGCGGTGATGGTCACCGCCGAACTGCCCGCCTTCGCCAAGCCCGGCCAGCGGATCGACGTGACCGTCTCCGCCATCGGCAAGGCCAAGTCGCTGCGCGGCGGTTCGCTGATCATGACCCCGCTCTACGGTGCGGACGGGCAGATCTACGCGATGGCGCAGGGCAACCTTGCGGTCGGCGGGCTGGGCATTTCCGGCAAGGACGGCTCCAACGTCACCGTCAACATCCCCACCGTCGGCCGCATTGCCGAAGGCGCCAGCGTGGAGCGCGCCGTCGCCACCGGGTTCGACAGCAACGCCGTGCTGCGCTGGAACCTGTTCGACGCCGATTTCCTGACCGCCGCACGCGTGCGCGATGCCATCAACAACCGCCTGCCGGGCACCGCCTCGGTCGAGGACGGGGTGACGCTGGCGCTGCACCTGCCGGCAGAGCCCGATACCCGCGCCAGCGTGATGGCCGCGATCGAGATGATCGAGGTCGACCCGGCCGAGACCCCGGCGCGCGTGGTGGTGAACAGCCGCACCGGCACCGTGGTCATCAATTCCGCCGTGCGCCTTGCCCCGGCCGCGATCAGCCACGGCAAGCTGACCGTGCGCGTGGAGGAGCGGCCAACGGTCGTCCAGCCCGCACCATTCAGCCAGGGCCGTACCACCGTGGAGCAGAACTCCACCCTGGCCGTGGAGGAGGAGAAGCGCGCGGTGATGCTGTTCAAGGGCGGCGCCTCGCTGGCCCGCGTGGTCGATGCGCTGAACCTCTTGGGCGTCACCCCGTCCGACCTCGTGGCGATCCTCGAAGCGCTGAAGCAGGCCGGCGCGCTGAAGGCGGAGATGGTGGTGATATGAGCACGATCGACACCACCCTTCCCGGCATGACCGTCCAGCCCGGCGCCACCGACCGGGAAAAGCTGAAGGCCACCGCCAAGCAGTTCGAATCGATGCTGGTGCGCCAGATGCTGGCCGCTGCGCGCAAGACCGACTTCGGCGGGGATGACGTGTTCGGCAGCCAGGCGATGGATACCTTCAACCAGATGCAGGACGAACACTTTGCCGACGTGACCGCGCAAAGCGGCGTGCTGGGCCTGGCCTCCATCCTGGAAGCGCAGATGCAGCGTTTCCTGCCCGCCGACGAAGCCGCGACCGCCCAGACCGCCGCGACTTCGACACCCACGACACCGTCTCAGGGGAAAGCCTAAGCCATGGCCTCGAACCTCATCTCGATCGCCAACTCGGGCGCCCGCGCCGCCAAGGCCGCGCTCGACGTTACTGCGCAGAACATCTCCAACGCCTCGTCCGATGGCTATGTGCGGCGCAGCGTCTCGCTGTCGGAAATGGCGGTCAACTCGGTCAGTTCCGCGCCCAACGCGATCAATCTGGCAGGCGTGCGCGTCTCCGGCATCGTGCGCAATGCGGACATGTTCCGCCAGTCCGAAGTGCGCCGCACCGGGGCCGATGCAGCGCGCGCCGATGCCGAAGTGCAGGGGCTGGAGAATGTCGAAAGCGCGGTGGAGCAGACCGGCGTCTACGATTCCGTCGTCAGTTTCGAAGCATCCCTGAAGCAATTGCTGTCCGATCCCACCGATGGGTCGCTGCGTGCCTCCGCGCTGGAACAGGGCCGCACGCTGGCGCAGACGATGAACACCGCCGCCTCCAGCCTGGACGCCGCCGGCCAGGGCCTGCGGTTCGAGGCGCAGGACGGCGTCTCTCAGGTCAACACGCTGTCCGCCGAACTGGCGCGCGTGAACTTGCGCCTTGCCCGCTCCTCCGATTCTTCCAGCGACCAGTCCAGCCTGCTGGACCAGCGCGATTCGCTGCTGGAAAAGATCAGCGGCTACGTCGACATTTCCACCAGCTTTGCCGACGACGGCACGGTGGAAGTGCGGCTGGGCGGCACCACCGGGCCCGATCTGGTCAACGGCGGCACCGCCGCCACGCTGGCCACGAACACCGAGAGCGACGGCACCCTCAGCTTCACGCTGGACGGCAATGCCGCCACGATCTCCTCCGGATCGGTGGCCGGCAAGAACCAGGCGCTCACCGAACTCGCCAATGTCCATTCGCAGCTCGATTCCATCGCCTCCGAAGTGATGACCGCGATCAACGGCGCACAGACCGCCGGGGTGGACCTGAACGGCAATGCCGGGCAGCCGATGTTCTCCGGCACCGATGCCGCCAGCATGTCGCTCTCCCTCACCAGCGGCAGCCAGATCGCCACGGCCCCGGCCGGCGCGGGGGCCAACAGCCGCGATGCCTCCAACCTGGAATCGATGCGCAGCGCGCTGGACGCGGCAGACCCGGCCGGGGACATGGACACGCTGCTGTTCGGCATTTCCAGCGCCGTTGCCGGCCGCACGGTCACGCGCGATTCGCTGGAATCGATCGCCAGCAACGCCAAAGTCGCGCTGGAAGCGCAGGCGGGCGTCGATCTCGATCAGGAAGCGGTGAACCTCACCCTGTTCCAGCAGGCCTACCAGGCCAATGGCCGGGTCATGCAGGTCGCCTCCGACATCTTCGATTCCATCCTCTCGATCAGCTGATCCGACCGGAGCCCACCCCTATGACTATCGTTTCGACCAGCACCGGCGCCTTCTTCGAGAGGTCGCGCAACGACATGAAGACCTTGCGCACGCAGGCGGAAAACTATCAGTCCCAGATGGCGAGCGGATTGAAGTTCGATCGTTCGTCGGACAATCCGGTGGCGGCATCGCGCCTGCGCAGCCTGTCGCGGCAGGAGGCGCTTTCGGGCATCGACAAGACCAATGCCCAACGCGCCAATGCCGATCTTTCGCTGGCGGATTCGACGATGTCGGACATGTCGGACACGCTGATGCAGGTGCAGGAACTGGCGACGCAGGCGGCCAGTTCCACCCTTACCGACGATCAGCGCGCCTCTATCGGCACCCAGCTGGACCAGATCTTCAGCAACCTGCTGGCACTGGCCAACGCCCGCGATTCCAACGGCCATGCGCTGTTCGGCGGGGCGAGTGCGGGCGATGCCTACTCGCTCGATTCCTCTGGCAACGCGGTCTACGTCGGCACCGCCAGTTCGGACAGCCTGCCGCTGGGCGACGGGCAGAGCGTGACGCGTTCGATGACCGGGCCGCAGTTCCTCAGCTTCACCAATGCCAGCGGCAACCAGACCGATCTGCTGGCGGTGGTAAAGGGCCTTGCCGATGCACTGAAGGGCGGCTCCGCCGACCCGACCGCGGCCGCTTCCTCCGCGCTGACCGACCTGAAGACCGGGCTGGACACGCTGACCACCGGCCAGACCGTGATCGGCACCCGCCTTGCGTGGATCGACGTGGTGGACGACCGGCGCACCAACTTGTCCGAACTGCGCTCCACCGAGGAATCGGACATCGGCGGCGCCGATCCCGCCACCACGATCGCCAATCTTCAGGAAACCATGACGGTTCTGGAAGCGGCCCAGTCGACTTTCGGCAAGCTCGCCTCGCTCAGCCTGTTCAACGCGATCAGCTGATCCGCAAAAACCGGCCGTACCAACCCTCAAGCCAGCCTGAGGGCGCGGCGGCCGGTCTTCAACACCACGGGGAACGTTAACCATGTTTGCAGTGATCGGCGTCGTCATCTTGCTGGTGATGGTGTTCGGCGGCTTCGCGATCACCGGCGGCGCGCTCGGCCCGGTGATGGAGGCGATTCCGCACGAAATGCTCATCATCGGCGGCGCCGCGCTGGGTGCCATCGTCACCGGCAATTCGATGCACGAGATCAAGGCCCTGGGCAAAGGCGTGGGCAAAGTGTTCAAGGGCCCGCGCCACAACAAGCAGGACCATGTGGATGCGATCATCCTGACGGTGCGGCTGATGAAGCTGCTGCGATCCGAAGGCCCGGTGGCGCTGGAAAGCCATGTGAATGAGCCGCAGAATTCCGCGCTCTTCGCCGAATTCCCGCGCCTGCTGGCCAATGATGCGCTGGTCCACCTGATCTGCGACACGCTGACCCTGATCGTCGTCTCGTCCGGCACGCTGGAAGTCCACGCGGTGGAGGACGTGATGGACAATTCGATGAAGACCCACTTCCACGAACTGCACGAACCACAGCACGCCTTCCAGAACCTGGCGGATTCGCTGCCGGCGCTGGGCATCGTCGCCGCCGTGCTGGGCGTGGTGAAGACGATGGGATCGATCGACAAGCCGCCCTCGATCCTGGGCGGCATGATCGGCTCTGCCCTTGTCGGCACGTTCATGGGCGTCTTGCTCGCCTATGGCATCGTCGGCCCGATGGCCGGCCGCATGAAGCAGATCAACGAGCAGGACGAACAGATCTTCCAGGCCGTGAAGCAGGTGATCATCGCGTCCTTGCACGGCTGGCCGCAGCCGCTGGTGGTGGAATCGGCCCGTTCCGGCCTTGGCCATGCCTTCCGTCCCGGCCTTTCCGAACTGCTCGACGCGATGAGGGGCCGCTGAGGTGGCCACGAAAAAGCCGAAGGAGGCGCCGCGGCCGATCATCGTCAAGAAAGTGACGGTGGTGGAAGCCGGGCACCACGGCGGTGCCTGGAAAGTGGCCTATGCGGACTTCGTGACGGCCATGATGGCCTTCTTCCTGCTGCTGTGGATCGTCGGCGCCACCACCGAAAAGCAGCGCAAGGGCATTGCCGACTACTTCTCCCCCACCCTGGTCAAGACGCGGCAGGGCAGCGCCGGATCGGCCAACGGGCTGCTGGGCGGATCGTCGCTGACGGAAAAGGACAACCTGCCCCACGCCGGCGGCACCGGCACCAAGACCATCACCATCCCGCGCGATGCCACCGGCGGTAACCGGGAGGGCGGCACCCCGATCAAGCGCACCTCGCTGGCGCGCGAGGCGCTCAATCGCAAGCTGCAGTCGACGGCGGAGCTGCGCAAGCTGGCCAAGCAGATCCGGATGGTGGACACCACCGAGGGCATCCGGATCGACATGGTGGACGATGCCGATTTCTCGATGTTCCGGCTGGGCACCACGATCCTGACGCCGCAGGCGCAGGAACTGCTGAAGGCGATTGCGGAGGCGATCGGCAAAGACGGCGGCCCGCTGACCGTGCGCGGCCACACCGATGCGATCCCCTATCGCGACGGCGTGCCCGGCAACAACTGGTCGCTCTCCGCCGGCCGCGCCGAGGCGACGCGCCAGCAACTGATCGCGGACGGCGTTCCCGACGACCGCTTCAAGCGCATCGAGGGCGTGGCTGACAAGGAACTGCTGATCCCGCAAGACCCGCATGATCCGCGTAACCGCAGGATTTCGATCACGATCGCGAACTAGGGGCGAGCTTTGTTCTCGCGAACCGTTAGGTTCCGGCGTTTCTCGATACGGCACGAACTTCGGAAAACGCCAACCGACGTAAAGACCTGAACGTCAGTCCCTAAACTTCGTCACCCCCGCGAAGGCGGGGGCCCCGCTTCCTTTGCACCCTCTCACTTTGGCACAAGACAAGCGGGATCCCCGCCTTCGCGGGGATGACGGGTTTGCCGCATTCAGGGGCGGGTGCGCAGGCCCACCCCGCTGCGGCTAGGCTCGCCTGCGGCTCACCAAGCCTCGCGGCCCTCCCGCTTGCGGGAGGGCCTAATTGTGCCTCGCTCGATCCGTTGTGCCGTTATCCCCTCCCGCAAGCGGGAGGGGCAGCGAGACTTGGGCTTGCAAAGCAAGTCCTAGTCGCAGCGGGGTGGGCAGGCGCAACCCCAGCGACAATCAAGCCGCCTCCAGCACCATGTTGAACGGCCCCTCCGTGGCCCGGCGCACGAACGTAAACCCAGCCTCCCGCATGATCGCGGACAGCCTGGCCTCCCCGGCCTGCGCCCCCAGCCCTTCGCCCACTTCCTGATCGAGCGAGGTCGGCACGCAGATCATGGTGGAGGCATTGTAGTAAAGCCGGCCGACCGGGTTGAAGTTCTGCTCCGGCGCATCGCCGGCGATCGGTTCCACCACCATCCAGCGCCCGTGCGGCGCCAGCATCTGGCGGATATGCGCCGCGCAGCCGCGCGGGTCGCCCATGTCGTGCAGGCAATCATACATCGTCACCAGATCGAACCCGCCTTCCCCGATGGTCTTCGCGGTGGAGACGTCGAAGCGGACCCGGTCCTCCAGCCCGTGGGCCTGCGCATGGCGGCGGGCCTCCTCGATCGAGGGTTCGTGGAAATCGTATCCGATGAACAGACTGTCCGGATAGGCTTCCGCCATCAGCATCGTCGAGAAACCCACACCGCAGCCGACATCGGCCACTTTCGCGCCCTTGCGCAGTCGGGCTTCCATGCCGTCCAGCGCGGGGATCCAGTTCTGGACGATGTTGTTGACGTAGCCGGGGCGGAAGAACGCCCCGGTGGCGCAGAACAGGCACCCGGCATGATCGCCCCAGCGCACGCCGCTGCCATCGTGAAAGCATTGCTCCACCCGGCCCTCGGCCTCGATCATCGCGGCGACCAGTTCGTAGGCGCCAGCCAGATAGACCGGGCTATCCGGCACCACGAAGACCATCGCCTGCTCGGGAGAGAGGCTGAACGTGCCGCCCGCCGGATCGTAGTTCACATAGCCGTTGGCAGCCTGTGCCAGCGCCCATTCGCGCACGTACCGGGCATGAAGGTTGCCGGCACGCTGCGCCAGTTCCTCCGCCGTCGCCGGGCCTTGCGCCAGCGCCGTGAACAGGCCCAGCCGCAGCCCGACCCGCACCGTCGGCACGCTCATCGCGCCGCCCAGATCGCCCAGCATCTTGCCGATGAAGGCGTGCAGCTTCGCTTCGTCGATATGGTCTGACATCGCGGATCCCCTCTCACCGAGTCGCTATCGTCATGGACCGCCCCTTGCGGCGCAGAATACCATGAGCAGCCGGGACCGGAGACGCAAAAACGGACCCGGCGACTGGGGAAAGCCCGCCGGGTCCGCAGGGCCGCCCCGAAGGCCGGCCCCAACAATCGATACGCTTGCGCGTCAGGTTAACGCAGCAGCGAGAGAACGTCCTGCTGGCTCTGGTTGGCCTGCGCGATCATCGCCGTCGATGCCTGGCTCAGGATCTGGGCCTTGGCCATCGCCGTTGTTTCGCTCGAATAATCGGCATCCTCGATCCGCGAACGCGCGTCCGACAGGTTCGTCACGTTGTTGGTCAGGTTGTTGATCGCCGATTCGAGGCGGTTCTGGCCGGCACCCAGCGAGGCGCGGGTGGAATTCACGTCCGCCAGGGCCAGGTCGACGTTGTCGATCGTGGTCGAAGCCTTCGCGGAGGTCGAAACGTCCAGCGCGGTGGCATTCAGGTTGGTGCCGTCGATCGCGTTCGAGGTCAGCGTCACCTTCTCGCCCGAGTTCGAGCCGGTCTGGATGTCGAAAGTGACGTCCGATCCCGACGTGGTGGAGAACAGCGTGTTGCCGTTGAACTTGGTCTGCGTCAGCACGTCGCTGATCTGGCTGGTCAGCGCGGTGACTTCCGACTGCATCGCATCGCGGTCGCTGTTCTGATAGGTGCCCGAGGACGACTGCACGGCCAGTTCGCGAACGCGCTGCAGCATGTTGGTCACTTCGTCCAGGCTGCCTTCAGCGGTCTGGGCAAGCGAGATGCCGTCGTTGGCGTTGCGGATGCCCTGGCTCATGCCGCGCACTTGCGAGGTCATGGACGTGGCGATGGCAAGGCCGGCGGCATCGTCCTTCGCGGAATTGATTCGCTTGCCGGTCGAAAGGCGCTCCATCGCGGTGCCGAGCATCTTGTTGGCCGAGGTCGAAGCGTTCGCGGCACGAATTGCGCTGATATTGGTATTGATCACAGACATGTAATTGCTCCCGTAGGGTAACCCGAGTTCCGAACGGCGGAAACCGGTGCATCCGGCCCAACCGTCGGCAGCTAGACCGGCAAGAGCCCGGCAAAATTAAGCCGCCCCCTTGCCGGAATGTTGCCGGAAGCCCTTTCGAACGCGTGGAAACGGGCGGCCGGAAACGGCCAAACTAAGGGTCGCTACGGGGACTTAAATTTTCGAAGGATTCGCCGTTTGGACGGCATACGCCCCCTTGGAAGAAGATTAATTCCACGGGGTATATCGAGACATGGTCGAAGAAATTTTCGACACCGAATTTGAGCGTCGCCACGGCCCGCTGGTGCACCGTGCGACAGCCATCGCCGGGTCCCTGCTCCAACCGGGATCGGTCGTGCTGCGGGATGCCCAAAGCAAATCGCCCGGCCCCGAGAGCAAATCGCAGGGGAAGGAAGGACAAACAGCCGCGCGGGTGGTGCACCTGGCGCGCGGTGCCGTGCCGGCGCTTTCGCGTGCGGCCAACGGATCGGTGACGGTGACCTACGCCGATCCGGTCAGCGAAGGCTCGCTGGCGATGGTGCTGGCGGCGCTGTCCGGCACGGATTCGCCGATCGCGGCCGATCCGGCCAGCCTTTCCGTCTTCGCGCTGGCCGATCGGCTGGCGACGAGCGACATTCCGGTGCTGATCAACGGCCCGACCGGCACCGGCAAGGAAGTGCTCAGCCGCTTCATCCACGCCCGCTCCGCCCGGCACGATGGCCCGTTCATCGCGGTCAATTGCGCGGCGATGCCGGAAACCATGCTGGAAGCGCTGCTGTTCGGCCACCAGAAGGGTGCGTTCACCGGCGCGACGCAGGCCAGCGAAGGCTTCATGCGCGCGGCCGACGGCGGCACCCTGCTGCTGGACGAGATCGCCGAACTGCCGCTGACGCTGCAGGCCAAGCTGCTGCGCGCGCTGCAGGAGCAGGAGGTCGTCCCCATCGGATCGACCAAGCCGATCAAGGTGGACATCCGCGTGATCGCCTGCGCCAACCGCGACCTGCCGACCGAAGTGGCCGAAGGGCGGTTCCGCGCCGACCTTTACTACCGGCTCAACGTCTTTCCGCTGACGCTGGACTCGCTGCGCGAACGGCCGGACGATATTGCCCCACTCGCTTTCGCCATGGCCCTGCGCCACGCGCCGGATCCGGCGCGCGTGCCCTGCCTTTCGGACTCGGCGATCGCCATGCTCAAGCTCCATGCCTGGCCCGGTAACGTGCGGGAACTGGAAAACGTCCTGCGCCGCGCCCTGCTGCTGGCCCACGGCAAGCCCACGATCACGCCCGAACACATCGTGTTCGACAGCCCTGCGCGGCTGATCACGCCGATCGTTCCGGGGATGGTCCATGGTGCCATCCAGGGCGGCGTGCATGGATCCCACGATGCGGACGATCACGAAGGGCCGCGTCGCCTGTCCAGCATCGTCCAGATCTCCGAAGCGCGCGCCATCGTCGAAACGCTGGAAGCCTGCGGCGGCAGCCGCGTGCGCGCCGCGCGCGAACTGGGCATTTCCGAACGCACCTTGCGCTACCGCCTCGCCTCGCTGCGTGAAGCCGGGATCGAGATCGGCCGCCATGCCGTGGGAGCCTTCCGATGAGCGCCATTTCCGGCATCGTCGGCGCCTCCAATGGGGGTGGCGGCATCCAGCAGATCATGGCCATGCGCCAGCAGATCATCGATCGCAGCGATCTGCTGAAGCAGATCCATTCCACGCAAGCCTCCACGCAGTCCACGGCGCTGACGACGACGGACGCCACCGGCGCCCAGCCGCCCGCGCAGGGCTTTGCCGACACGCTGAAGACCGCGCTCGACAGCGTCAATTCGGTGCAGAACAACGCCGAAAGCGTGACCGACGCCTACCAGAAGGGCGAAGTGACCGACGTCGCCAAAGTCATGCTGGCGCGGCAGGAGGCGGGCGTCGCCTTCGAAGCCACGCTGCAAGTCCGCAACAAGCTGCTGTCCGCCTATCAGGACATCATGCGGATGGGGCTCTGATAGATCATGGCCGATACCGCTTCCACGCCGATGCCCGATGGCTCCGGCACTCTGCCCGCCCCGCGATCGCTGTTCGCGCCTTTCGCGGACCCGCAGGGCGGCCCGGTGCTGACCCGCATCGGATCGTTCACCGCGCAGCCGGCCGTGCGCCGATTCCTGCCCGTGTTCATCGGTCTTGCCGCCGTGGGCGGGGCGCTGCTGGCGTGGGACACGCTGGCCCCGTCCCCCCAGCGCGTGCTCTATGCCCAGCTTGACGATGCCGACCGGGCCGGAGTGGCCGCCGCGCTGGAGCAGGCGGGCATCTCCTACCATATCGACACCGATTCCGGCGCGCTAACCGTGGGCGAGGGCGACTATTACCGCGCCCGCATGCTGGTGGCGTCCGACGGCGCACTGGCCACGCCGGAAAGCGGCGACCAGATGCTGGACAAGCTGCCGATGGGCGCCAGCCGCACGCTGGAAGGCGAACGCCTGCGCTCCGCCCGCGAGCATGACCTGCAGCTCTCGATCGCCGAGATCGACGGGGTGGACGGCGTGCGCGTGCACATTGCCGAGGGCGAGAAGTCCGTCTTCGTGCGCGACAATGTGCCGCCCTCCGCCTCGGTCATGGTCCGGTTGAAGAACGGCCGCCAGCTTACCGACAGCCAGGTCACCGCGATCGTCAACCTCGTCGCCGCATCGGTTCCGGGCCTCTCGCCCGACGCGGTGCGCGTGGTGGACCAGCACGGCCGTCTGCTCTCCCAGCAAGGCGGGCCGGAGACCGATCGGCTGGACCTGCAATCGCGCATGGAATCCAAGCTGCGTGAACAGGTCAGCCAGTTGCTGACGCCGATGCTGGGGGAGACCAATTTCACCACGCAGGCCCAGGTCGAACTCGACATGGACGATGTGACGCAGGCCCGCGAAAGTTACGACAAGGACGGCGTCGTCCGTAGCGAGACGCAGGAACAGTCGCAATCGACCGGCGCGGGGCCGGCGGCGGGCGTGCCCGGCGCACTGTCCAACTCACCGCCGCCGCCCACGCAGGCCCGGCCCGGCGCACCGCAAGGCACGCCCACGGCGGCCCCGAGCGGCACTCCGCCGACCAATGGCGAATCCTCGTCCAGCAAGAACTACGAACTGGGCCGTCAGGTCTCCGTCTCCAACTCGCGGCCGGGCGGGATCAAGCGCCTGTCAGTGGCCGTGGCGGTCAGCGATGCGGGCCTGAAAGGTGCGAAGGCGCAGGAGATCCAGGATATCCAGTCGCTGGTCAGCGCCGCCGTCGGTGCCGATGCCCAGCGCGGCGATCAGGTGAAGGTCGTCATCCGCAATTTCGAACCGACCGGCGCCGACAAGCTGCCGTTCTACGAAGCGCCGTGGTTCGCCATGGTGGTGCGCAACGGCGCGGCGCTGCTGGCCGTGCTGCTGGTGCTGCTGATCGGCGTGCGCCCACTGGTGAAAGCGATCCGGGGCGACCGCACGCCGCCGGCCAGGCGCGGCTCCAAAAAACAGGACAAGGCCAAGTCCGTCGCCCAGATCATGGGCCCGGACGAGGATGAGGAGGAAGAAGTGCACACCGGCCTCGTCGGCCGCATGCTCGGCTCTCACTCGTCGTCCTCATCCTCCCGCTCCGCCGCCAGCGAGAGCACGATCGACATGGATATCGACGTGACCCGGTCGGACATCCTCTCGCGGCAGGTCGATCTTGCCCAGCGGCTGGTTGCCGAAAAGCCCGAAAGCGCCGTCGCGGCACTGCGCCAGATGATCAATGACCCTGCCGAAGAGCAAACGAAAGCCGCCTGATGAGCGAGATCGCCCCCCTCCACCCCGCGGACAACGCGGCAGTGATGATGATGCTGCTGAACGAGGAGCAGACCTCGCGCATCCTGGCCGAGCTGGAGCCCGGCGAACTGCAACGCCTGGGCGAGAAGATGTGCGCGCTGGGCGAGATCGGCCCGGACCTGATTGCCGGGGCGATCAGCGGCTTCGTCGAAAAGACCGAGGCGCTGGGCATCGTCGCCCACGATCGCGTCGGGCAGGTCCGCACGATGATCACCCGGGCCATCGGCGAAGTGAAGGCCGAAAACCTGATGAGCCGCATCCACCCCGAAGCGCCGCGCCATTCCAGCATCGAACTGGCGCGCTGGCTGACGGCGGATTCGCTGGTGCCGTTGGTGAAGGACGAACATCCGCAGGCAATCGCCGTGCTGCTGGTGCAGCTCGATCCCCAAGTGGCTGCCGCCGTGCTCCATTCGCTGCCGGACGGCGTGCAGCCGGAGATCGTCCACCGCATCGCCACACTCGGCCCGGTGACGGTGCAGGCGATCGAGATGCTGGAGGAACTGCTGACCCGGCGGATTTCCGATTTCCACGGCCAGCGCCCGTTCGAAGTGGGCGGCATCCCGGAAGCGGCGGGCATCGTCAACGGCGTGAACCGTGTGGTCGAAAAGCGGGTGATGGGCGACCTGACCCGCCGCGACAAGGCACTGGCCAAGCAGATCGAGGACGAGATGTTCAAGTTCGAACACCTCTTCGTGCTCGATCCCAAGGCCATGGGAACGCTGCTGCGCGACGTGCCCAGCGATGCCCTGATCGATGCGTTGAAGGGCATCGGCGAGGACGAGCGCGAGGTGTTCTTCAGCGCCATGTCCTCCCGCGCGGCGGAAGGCGTGAAGGACGAGATCGAGGCACGCGGCCGCACCAAGCTGGCCGACGTGGTGGCCGCGCAGAAGGAAGTGGTGACCATCGCCCGCAGGCTGGCAGCGGAAGGCGCGATCATCTTCGGTTCGGGCGATGACGAATATGTCTGACCTGGGCTTCTCGCTCGGCCGTTTGGGCCGGAAGCAGTGGGAACCAGACGATGCCGACCGTGACCAGCGCAGCCGCGCCGCGTCCACGCTGTTCGAGACGCTGGCCCGGCCCGCCCGGTTCCAGCCGGACTTGCGCTTCACCGCGACCACGCCCGTCGCCGAACCGCCGCCGCAGGAACCCATGGTGGAGGCGCCGCCGGAACCCGAAGCGCCGGACCCGATTGCCGAAGCCTATGCCCAGGGCTTTGCCGAAGGGCATCGCCAGGCGGCGGAGGCTGCCGCCGACCGCGCCGCCGCCGATGCCGCCGCGCGTGAACGGCTGGCACTGTCCTTCGCACGGATCGACGAGCGGCTGGAGGAGGAACTGCGCCTGCGCCTGCGCGATACGGTGGCCGCGCTGTGCGAGGCCGCGATCGCCCCGCTGTCGCTCGATCCGGTGGCACTGACGCGCCGGATCGAAACCGCCGTCTCCATGCTGGCCCGCGCCGACGACGATCGGGTGATCCAGCTCAACCCCCGCGATTTCGACCTGATTTCGCCGCGCCTGCGCAGCGAATGGAAAATCCTGCCCGACCGCACGCTGGAACGGGGATCGGTGCGGATCGAGACCGCCAACGGCGGCGTGGAGGATGGCCCGGCAAGCTGGCGCCGCGCCATTGCCGAAGCGCTGCAGCAGTGATGAAGCTTTACGGATCGATCCTCGACGATCTGGCCGCCGGACCGCTCGACCTGGCACCGCGCCGCTACGGCCTTGTCGCCGCCTGCGACGGCGGGCTGCTGGAAGTGAGCGGCCTGTCGGTGCCGGTCGGCGCGATGTGCCGCATTGCCCATGGCCCGCAGAAGGCGCTGGCCGCCGAAGTGATCGGCTTCCGCAATGGCCGGACGATGATGATGCTGCTGGGCGACATGATTCTGCTGCGCCCCGGCGCGCGGGTCTGGGCCGAGGGGCGACCGGGGCTGCTGCCGGTGGGCGAACCGTTCCTGGGCCGCGCCGTCGATGGCGAGGGGCTGCCGATCGACGGTGGCTTTCCGATCCACAGCCGCATGGAATGGCCGGCCGGCGGCGTACGCACTTCCGCGCTGGACCGCAGCCCGGTGCGCCTGCCTTTCGACACCGGGGTGCGGGCGCTGAACGCGCTGACCACGTTCGGCGTCGGCCAGCGCATCGGCGTGATGGCGGGATCGGGCGTCGGCAAGTCGGTACTGATCGACATGATCGCGCGCGGGGCCTCCGCCGATGTCATCGTCGTCGGCCTGATCGGGGAGCGTGCGCGCGAAGTCTCCGATTTCGTCGAACGGCACATGCACGGCGCCAAGAAGGACAAGACCGTGGTGGTGGCGGTCCCCGCCGACCATGCGCCCAACCTGCGCCTGCGCGGGGCGATGCTGGCCACGTCGATGGCCGAGCATTTCCGCGCGAAAGGCCGCCGTGTGCTGCTGATCATGGACAGCCTGACCCGCGTGGCCCACGCCGCGCGCGAGATCGGCCTGCTGCTGGGCGAACCCGGCGCCGCGCGTGGCTATCCACCCTCCGCCCTGGCCACGATCACCAAGCTGGTGGAGCGCGCGGGCAATTCGGCGGCCTCCGGCGGGTCGATCACCGGGCTCTACACCGTGCTGGCCGATGGCGACAATCAGGACGACCCGGTGGTGGACACCGCCCGATCGATCCTGGACGGGCACATCGTCCTCTCCCGCGATCTGGCCCAGCGCGGGCAATATCCGGCGGTGGACATCGCCGCCTCGCTCAGCCGCGTGATGAACGACATCGTGCCGCCCGAGCATGAGCGATTGGCCCGCCAGTTCCGCGCGCTTTCCGCCAGTTACGAGGCGAACCGCGACCTTGTGCTGATGGGGGCCTACCGCGCCGGGGCGGACCCGCAACTGGACCGCGCGATCGCCATGCACCAGGCGCTTTCCGCCTTCCTCAGCCAGCCCGCGGGCGAGGTCGTGGACCTGGGCGAGAGCACCGCACGACTGACGCAACTGCTTTCAGGCTGAAGCGATGAACGCCGATCGCAAGCGCCTGATCCGGCTGCGGCGACTGGAAAAGATCCGCGCCATCGCCAAGCAGACCGCCGCGCTGGAGGCAGCCCAGGCGGAAAGCACGCTGTCTCAGCTGAAATCGCTGTCCGAACGCACCCGCGCGCTGGCGGCAGACTATGCCAGCCGCCGCGAGATGGCCGATGGCGCCGCACTCTATCAGGTGGGCCGGTTCGTCAGCGGCTTGCAGGCGATCAGCCAGACCACCGAAGGCGATGCCCAGCGCGCCCAGTCCATCGCCGATGCCAAGCAGCTCCAACTCGCCGCCGCCGAACGCCGCCGCGCCGCGATCGAGGAACGCGCCACCCTGCAGGAACGCATGATCGCCAAGGCCGGCGAAACGCCCGCGCTTTCGGCGCGACGGTCATCCGGCAGCGGTTCCGATGCCGATCCCGGTTCTGGCACGGGTCTTGAATAGGGACAGGCATGATGATCCCTTCCTCCCCATCCGTCGCTTCGTCCAGCCCGGCATCGACCGGCAAGGCGGCCGCCAATGCCCCCTCCAACGGCGTGGCGAACGGCGGCTTTGCGGCCATTCTTACCGACGCGGCGGCCGGAACGGGCACCACGGAAACGCCGCCCGCCGGGCCGACCGCTGCCGCGAAGGCCGCGCCGGTCGTCGCCTCCGAGTCTGGCGACCCGGGCGATCCCGGCAAGGCAACCGGCAAAGCCCTGCCGGGCGTTGCCGCCGCCACGCTCGTCAAGGACATCAAGACCGCCTCGGGCGAAGCGGAGGATGCCGATGCGCAATCCGACACGCCGCCGGACTCGCCGGACGGCGCCGAGATCGATCCCGCCGACACGCTGCTGGCGGTACTCGCCGTGTTGCCCCCGGTAACGTTGGACCCTGCAAAGACGCCGGCGACGGGAGCCTCGGTGAACACGATTGCGGTGTCCTCTGCCACCGCAAGCGGCCCCGCCATTCAGAGCCCGCTGACCGTAGTGACCCAACAGTCCGTCGCCCCGCCAGACGTCCTCCCGGCAAAGGCCGATGCAGGCCAAGATTCAGGCGCGGGCGCGAACACTCCCGCTTCCGTCGTCCCCATGAAAGTCGGCGTGCCGGCATCGCTGGAACAGGTCCGCCTCGCTCCGATAGAAGTCGCACCGGCAAACAGTCCGACCAGCCAGACGGTAAAAGTGCCCGCCGCCGCCACGCCACTGTCCGCAACGGCCACAGGTGAAAGCCTTCCCGACGCCCAGCCGAAAGCCGCGCCCCAAGCGCAAACCGCAACGGCCATGCCGACCCCGCCGGCAGCGAACACCGCAGCCGGCGTGCCCCCTCCGCCGCCGGTCAATGACCCGGCGGCACCGCAGACCCGCGTCGCGGCCAGCGTGGCGGAGCAATCGGCGGTGCCCGGTGAACGCGGTTCCGCGCCTGCCGACCGGCAGGCCGAAGTCCCGACCCTCGTCCGCGTGGCGTCGAACGAGGCTGCGCCGCTTGCTCAGCCGTTCGCCGCTCCGCACCTCGCCGCCACGACTACCCCGGTGGCGACACCGGGCAACGCGGCTCCGCAGGATTCCGTGCCGGGCCCGCAGGACTTTGCCACGCTTGTCGGCAAGATCACCGAAGCGCGGGAAGCGGCAGGCGCGCAAGTGGTCCGCACCGCCATCAACCACACGCAGTTCGGCTCCGTCTCGCTGCAATTCCGGCCGGACAGCAGCGGCCTCTCCGTCACCATGGCCAGCGCCGATCCCGCGTTCGGCACGGCGGTCCACGCCGGAGTCGCCGCCTCGCTCGCCGGCCAGATGAGCAGCGATCAGGGTGACGCCGCGCGCGGCGATGCACGGCAGGCGTGGCAACAGCCCGGCAGCGGCAGCCCTGCGCACACCGGCGGCAGTTTCTCGCAGGACCAGCGGCAGGCTTCTGCCCAATCCGGCAACCCGTCCGGCACGCTGGCAGGCGGGCACGACGGCGATCGGCGGCACGCCCCGGCGGCGCGCGGCGGCACATCCGCCGCAGCCGGTGACGACGGGGCTGCCCGCTCCGCCCGCCCGGATCGCGGCGGCATCTACGCCTGATCCCACACCACCACTGCATTGGGGAACACGATTGTGAGCGACAAGGGAGCCAAGGACGGCGCCGGTGACGGCGGTGGCGAGAAGAAGACCAAGGGCAAGCTCGGCCTGATCCTGGTGGGCGTGGGTATGCTCGTGCTGGGCGGCGGCGGCGGAGCCTTCGCGCTGGTCGCCACCGGCGTGTTGGGCAAGCACGACGCATCGAAGGAAGACAATCGCCCCCAGCTGATCCGCAAGGGGGAAACCGATCCTTACGCGCCGAAGCAGGAAGGCGGCGAAGCCGACGCCAGCGCAGGCGAAGTGGAAGGCGACGGCGGCGATCAGTACCGCACCGCCTACTACACCTTTTCGGACGATTTCACGTCGAACCTGAAGGATTCGGATTCGATGATCCAGCTCAGCCTGGCCTGCTCCACCCGGTATGACGGGCGGGTGCTGCAATGGCTGAAGAAGCATGAACTGGCGATCCGCTCCTCCCTGCTGGCGATCCTGGCCGATACGCCGGAGAACGACGTCTACACCATCGACGGCAAGACCCGCCTGCAGAAGCGGATGACCGACGCGATCAACCGCGTGCTGATCCAGAAAGAAGGCTTCGGCGGGGTCGACAACGTCTATTTCCGCAACTTCATCATCCAGTGAGCGCGGCGATGGCATCCTCCCCACCGTCCGCGAAAGCCAGGCATTCGGCCGAACTGCTGGGCAAAGAGCCGCAGCTGACGGACCTGGTGCCGGCGCTGTCGCTGATCGGCGAGCGGTTGAGCCGCACGCTTTCCGCCGCGCTGGCACACCTTTCGGGGGGCGAGCCGCCGCTGGTGCGCGTGGGCATGCCGATGGACGGCACGCTGGGATCGCTCCAGTCCGAACTGGACGGCCCCGCCGCGCATACGCTGCTGGTGCTTGGCCCCGCAGGGCTGCCCCTGCTGGCAACGTTCGAGGCGGGATCGGTGCTGCGCATCGTCGATCGCGCCTTCGGCGGGCGGGGCGACAAGCCGGAAACGATCCCGGAAACGCTGCCGCTTTCGGCACTGCTGCTGCTCGAACGGATCGAGACGGCGCTCGCCACGGCGCTGGGGCTGGCGTTCGGCGGGCATGACGACCTTAGAGTGCGGCCGCAGCGGCGCGACACCAGCCTGCGCCAGTTGGACCCGTTTCCGGCCAGCGCGGAACTGCTGACGCTTTCGCTCGACATAGAGGATCCGGGCTTCGCGCCCTGGTCGCTGCAACTGGCCTTTCCGGTAACGACGCTGGCCGCCGTCACCGCCGCGCCGCGCCCGGTGCCCTCGCGCCCGCGCAAGCCGCGGCCCGGCCCCACCGGCGAGCCTTTCGCCTCGATCCCGATCGAGGTGACTGCCGTACTGGTGGACATGCCCATCGCCATGTCGCGCCTGTCCGCGCTGCGACCGGGCGACGTGCTGCCCGTCGCCGTCGCCCGCAGCGTGCCGTTGCAGGTGGACGGCCAGACGATCGCCACCGGCACCGTCGGCGAGCTTGACGACCGCGTCGCGGTCCAGATCGCCCACGCTTTTTGACCGCGCCTTTTGACGACGCTTTTTAACCCGCGCTTTTTCCGAGGAACAGAACGTCCATGAGCATCCATCCCCGCAGCCTCGAATTCCTGCGCGACGTCGATGTGCGGCTGTCGGTCGAACTCGGCCGCACCCAGATGAAGCTGCGCGACGTGCTCTCGCTGGGCCCGGAAAGCCTGGTGGTGCTCGATCGCATGACCGACGAACTTCTGGACGTGCTGGTCAACGGCAAGCCGATCGCGCGGGGCGAAGTGGTGGCGCACAACGGCCGCTTCGGGCTGCGCATCGTCGAGATGACCGGCGACGAGGCCGCGAAGGAGCCTGCCGCCCTGCCTGAGTCCGGGCCCGATTCTGGGCCTGCATCTGGCGCCGAAACCGCAACGCAGGAGTAAGGCGGCGATGGGCTGGTATCTGCTCAAGCTGGTGCTGCTGCTGCCGCTGATCGCGGCGATGATCTGGGCCTGCCTGTGGCTGGCGCGGCGGATGCAGGAGCGTGTGGGCGGCCCCGCCACCGGGCGCTCGGTGCGGATCGTGGAAACGCTGATGCTGTCCCCCACGATGAAGCTGGCCGTGATCGAGTTCCACGGGCGGGAAATCCTCGTCTCCGCCTCCCGCCAAGGCCTGACGCGCTTGGCCGAGGCGCCCGCCAGAAGCTTCGAACAGGACCTTGCCATCGAGGACGAAACGCCATGAAGCGCGCCCTTTCCGTGACGGCGACGCTGGGCGCGGCACTGCTGCCCCTCGCCGTCCGCGCGCAATCGGCGATCCCCGGCGCGCTGGACCGGGCCCTGGGCTCCGTCGGCGGTACCGGATCGGGACCGGGCGGGCCGGGCATGAGCCTGTCGCTCCAACTCCTGCTAATCATGGGGCTGCTGACGATCCTGCCCAGCCTGGTGCTGATGATGACCAGCTTCACCCGCATTCTGGTGGTGCTGGCGATCCTGCGGCAGGCGATCGGCCTGCAGCAGTCGCCGCCCAATCAGGTGCTGATCGGGCTGGCGCTGTTCCTCTCGCTCTTCGTCATGTCTCCCACTCTGGAGCGGGTGAACGCCAATGCCATCGCCCCCTACGCGGCGGACAAGATCAATGCCCAGCAGGCGATCGAGGCGGGCGGGCGCGAGTTCCACGCCTTCATGATCCGCCAGACGCGCGAGCGGGACCTGACGATGTTCGCGGACATGGCGAAAGCCCCGCGCTTCGCCAACACGGCGGACGTGCCCTTCTCGATCCTGCTGCCCGCCTTCGTCACCAGCGAGTTGAAGACGGCGTTCCAGATCGGCTTCATGCTGTTCCTGCCGTTCCTGGTGATCGATCTTGTCGTTTCCTCCGTGCTGATGAGCCTGGGCATGATGATGATGAGCCCGATGGTCGTCTCGCTCCCCTTCAAGCTGCTGCTGTTCGTGATGGTGGACGGCTGGGCGCTGCTGATGGGATCGCTGGCGGCGAGCTTCGGGTAGGGCCATGGAAGACATCGGCGCCCTGCTCGATCTGGCGGACAAGATGCTGTGGGTGACCGCGCTGGTCGCCGCGCCGGTGCTGATCGCCTCGCTCGCGGTCGGCCTTGTCGTCGGCGTGATCCAGGCGGCAACTTCGGTGAACGAACAGACGCTGACTTTCGTGCCGAAGCTGGCGGTGACGGCGCTGGTGCTAGTGGTGCTGGGCAGTTCGATGATGACGCTGATCGGCGACTTCACGCAGGAGATCTTCGCGGAAATCGCCCGCACCGGGCAGGCCGAGCAGGTCGCGCCGTGAACGGCCTCTCCTTCGGGTTCGGGCCGGTAGAGCATGAGTTCTGGCGGCTGCTTTTCGTGATGACGCGGATCGGCGCGGCGCTGCTGGCCGCGCCGATGTTCGGGATCGCGGGGGTGCCGCCGCAGGCCCGCGTGATCCTGACCGGGGCCGTGGCGGTCATGGTCTGCGCCTGGACGCAAGTGCAGCCGCCCGCCGCACTGTTCTCGCTGATGGGCATGCTTTCCGTCGCCGGAGAGGTCTGCATCGGGCTGGCGCTGGGCTTCGCGCTGCAACTGGCCTTTGCCGCGCCGATCCTGGCCGCCGAAGTCGTCGGCGGATCGATGGGCATGAACATGGCCGTCTCGGTCGATCCTAATTCCGGCGCGCAATCGCCCGCGCTGGGCCAGTATTTCACCGTGGTGCTGACCATGGTGTTCCTGGCCCTGGGCGCGCACCTGCAATGGTTCGCGCTGCTGGTGGAAAGCTACCGCACGTTCCCGCCGGGGCAGACCTGGCTGGGCGCGCAGCGTTTCGCGTTGGTCGCCGCCTTCGCCACGCGCACTTTTGCCACCGGCGCGGCGATCGCCCTGCCCGCCTGCCTCGTCCTGCTGGTGGTGCAAGTGGTGACCGGGGTGCTCAGCCGCTCCGCCCCCGCGCTCAACCTTTTCGCGCTGGGCCTGCCGGCCGGGGTGCTGGGCGGGATCGCGGCGCTGCTGGCCAGCGCCCCGGTGCTGACCGACCTTGTCACCCGCCTCTCCGCCGATGCGATCGAGCAGGCGGCTGAAGTTCTCAAACCGTGACCGAGCAGGAAGGCGAAAAGAGCTTCGCCCCCACCGCCAAGCGCAAGAAGGACGCTGCCGAGAAGGGCGACGTCATCCGCTCGCGCGAGATGGCGACGGCGGCGGGCGTGGCGATGGGCGGGGCGTGGCTGGCCTTGGCCGGGCCCTGGGTGACGGACCGCCTGCTGCGCGCGCTGGCCACCGGTTTCACCTGGCGCCGCGCCGATATCGACGATTTCACCCCCGGCCAGCGGCTGCTGCAAGTCCTGGTCGAGCTGCTGCCGCCTATCCTCGTGCTGGGGATCGCCGTGCTGCTGGTCTCGCTGGTCTCGCAACTGGGCTTTGGCGAGGGGCGCTGGCTGGGCAGCAACATGCTGCCCAAGGGATCGCGCATCAATCCGCTTTCCGGGCTGAAGCGGATGTTCGGGCCATCGGGCTGGATCGAGATGGCCAAGGGGATCGCCAAGGTCACCCTGCTGCTGGCGATCGGCTGGTACTGGGCGCGGGGGCAGATCGAAACGCTGCTGCACCTTGGCAGCGGAGACCTGCTGGGCCAGGTCTCTGCCGCGTGGCACAGTATCGTCACGCTGCTGTTCTGGCTTTCGGGCGGGCTGTTCCTGATCGCCATGTTCGACCTGCCGGTGCAGATTATCCGCCGCCTCTCCCGCCTGAAGATGACGCTTCAGGAAGTGCGGGACGAGAACAAGGACGCCGAAGGCGCGCCGGAAAAGAAGGCCGCGATCAAGCAACGCCAGCGCCAGATCGCCATGGGCGCGCTGATCCCGGCGATGAAGGAGGCGCAGTTCGTCATCACCAACCCCACGCATTTCTCGGTGGCGCTGGCCTACGATCCGGCCAAGGCCCCCGCCCCGGTGGTGCTGGCCAAGGGGCGCGGAGAAAAGGCGATGGCGATGCGCGAACTGGCCGCCGAATATGCCGTGCCGATGCTGGCCTATCCGACGCTGGCGCGATCCGTCTTCTACACCACCCGCGAAAAGCAGATGATCCGCGAGGAACACTATGTCGCCATCGCCGCGATCCTGGCCTTCGTGCTCTCGCTGAAGCGCGGGGAGAAGCGCACCCCGCCCGAAGTGGCGGTGCCGGTCACCCTGCGCTTCGATGCCGATAGACGGCTGGAGGGGACGGGGACGTAGGACCGGCGCAAAGCGCCCCTGCCGGACAATCCTGATGCACCCTTAAATATTCGCCGCTCCCGCCGTCCTGCGCTGCATGGCTACTACCTCCACCACTTCGACGACGAGCGCGACATCCTCGCTCACCTCCACCTCGCTGGTAACGGCGCTGGGTGGTGGCAGCGGCGTGGACATGGCTGCGCTGGCCAACAACCTGGCCATCGCCCAGTTCGCCAGCCGGAACGACCGGCTGACGGCAAAGGCGGACCAGCTCAACACCCAGATCTCCACCGCGTCGAACATCAAGTCGATGCTGCTGGCGATCGACACGTCGCTGGGCACGCTGGTGCGCAGCGGCGATCTGGCGCGCACGCCGAAAGTGGCCAACCCCGCGGTGGCGACCGCCGCCCTGACCGGATCGACCACCCCCACCGGCAGCTATGCGCTGGAAGTCAGCAAGCTTGCCTCAAGCCAGCAGATCGCCAGCAAGGCCTATGCCGCCAAGACCGACCTCGTCGGCGCCGGCACGCTGACGCTGAACTTCGGCACCCTATCGGGCAGCAACTTCACGGCGGACACCACCCACGCGGCAGTCAACATCACGATCGACGACGACGATACGCTGGCCGACGTCGCCACCAAGATCAACGCGAGCAATTCGGGCGTCACCGCCTATGTCGCGCAGACGGTGAACGGCGCGCAGCTGGTGATGAAGGGTGCGGAAGGCGCCAACAATGCCTTCGTCCTGAACGCGACCCCGGCCGCCGGCACATCCGCCCTCTCCGACCTCGCCTGGAACCCGGCCTCCACCACGGGCACGGTGCTGTCCAGCGCCGGCGACGCCGCCTTCAAGGTGGACGGGCTGTCGATGACGTCTTCCTCCAACACGCTGACCGATGTGATCCCCGGCGTGAAACTGACGCTGACCGGCACCAATGTCGGTGCCGCCACCACGGTCACCTTTGCCGATCCCACCACTTCCATCGCATCGTCCATGCAGGATCTGATCGATGCGCTGAACGAAGTGGTGGGCGCGCTCAACACGGCCACCGATGTCGGCGGCGATCTTGCCAACGACAGCGGTGCGCGCGCGCTCAAGCGCTCGCTGTCCGGGCTGGGCAGCGCCACGATCATGCCCAATGCCACCGGGGCCGCGAAGACCCTGGCCGACCTGGGCCTCAAGACCCTGCGCGACGGCACGTTCTCGCTCGATACCGACCGGCTGAACGCCACCATCGCCGCCGATCCCGATGGGGTTGCCGCGATGTTCACCAACGGCATCAACGGCGTGTTCGGCACGCTCGACAAGATCTACCGCACCGCCAGTTCCGCCACCGACACCGGATCGCTGGGCGGTTCGATCGCCCGCTACACCAAGCAGCTGGCGAAAGTGGCCACCGACCAGGGCGACCTGGCCGACCAGCAGGAAAAGCTGCGCGCCCGGCTGGCTACGCAATTCTCCGTTTCCGAAACCCGGATCGGCATTTCCAAATCCACACTGAGCATGTTGCAGAGCCAGATCGCCCAGTGGAACAAGTCGAGCAGCTGACATGCTACGCCAACAGAACCCCAACGAAGCCTATCGCCGCGTCGACTTCGACGCCCGCGTCAATGGCGCCAAGCCGGCCGATCTGGTCCACTTGTGCTACGAACATCTGGTGGCGGCGCTGGGCACCGCGATCCATGCCGACAAGATCGGCGACAACGGCCTGCGCAGCCGCTCGCTCACCCGCGCGCTGACCGCGATCACCGCGCTGCAACTGGGCGTTTCGGGCGAAAACAGCATGGCCGGCGCGCTCAACCAGCTTTACACGGCGGCGCGGCGGACGCTGCTGGACTGTGCGATTACTTTCGATCCACGCCGGATTGGAACGCTGCGCAAGGATTTCGAAGAAATCGGCCGCGCCCTGCAAGGCAGCTGAAAGTCCGATCGGGCATACGTTCAATTCAAATTTCGCGGTATGTCGTGAAAACGTCCCTTCAATGCATTTTCAAAGGATAGCTAATTTCAGGTTACCGCCATAGCTAGGTCCGATTCGGTTTGCGTTTTCGCCCGAATTTCCTGCGTATTTACCGAAATGGACGGTGCTGCGTCGGTTTTGGATCAGGTCACGCGTCGGCTTTTTACCGCACTGAGATAACTTCCTTAGGGCAGATGCCGAATAAGGAGGATACCATGGAGCGGATTTCAAACCTCATCCTCATCGATAACGACATGCGTCGCCGAGCTGCCATCAGCCACGCCTTGTCCAGCGGCCATATCCATGTCGAACCGTTCGAGAACATATCCGAACTATCCAGTACTTGGCCAAGATCGGGGGTAATCCTGATCCATGACGAAGCCGGCGCGATCGACGATCTGATCGAATCCATGGCCCGCCACGGCGAATGGTTCCCGATCATCGCCTTCAGCGAAGCCCCATCGGCCAACCGCATCGTCGAGGCCATTCTGGACGGCGCGATCGACTACATTGCCTGGCCGATCTCCGCCGCCGAACTCAACGACACACTGTCACGCGCGATCGACCGGGCGGAAAGCGTGGGCAATGCCAAGCTGCGCGAAGTCATGGCCCGGGCCCGCGTGGAACGGCTGACCCGTCGCGAACGCGAAGTGCTGGGCGGCGTGGCCAGCGGCCTGTCGAACCGCCTGATCGGCGAAAGGCTGTCGATCAGCCCGCGCACGGTGGAAATCCACCGCGCCAACATGCTCAACAAGCTGGGTGCCAACCACACGTCCGATGCGATCCGCATCGCGATCGAGGCAGCGCTGGTCAATTGAGCCTTGGTTGAGCAGGCCGCTCCCGGGGGCCGGGCACGTTCGAGGCAATCCTTTCGAACGGGCCCGGATCAGCCCCTAGAGCGGCAGGCACGAAGGTTTAGCGGGTGCGCTGCTACCCCGTCCGTGCCGGCTCGCCACACGATTGATCCTGCCGGCATTCGGTTCCGCATTCCGCCGCAACAGCGGCCGGAAAAGACGGCACGGCCAGATACCCTCCCGGCCGGAGCCGTCGCGGTTCCCCCGATGAACAGACTGACGGCGCATCCGAAACCTCGTGCGACCCCTTCGGATGCGTCGTCCCGTTTGGGGCGAATACAGACTGGTGCCGCCCAAAACCCGCCCTCGGCGGATTTTCAGAGGCAATCAGTGCAGCCGCGCCCCGGCGGGCAACGTCAGCGGAGAGGATATCGCATCCTCACGCTCCAGCCCGGCCAGCAGCATCGATACGTAGGCCGCCAGCAAAGCCAGCGCCAGCGTCGCGCCTTCGCAGATCACTTCTTCCGATCCATCGGGAAGCACCAGCGTGGCCAGACAGGTCCCGGCGCTGCCGCGCGAGACCATGCAGTTCACGTCCGGCCCCAGGATCGTCAGCACCGCGCTTTCCGCGGCACCACACGCCAGCATCGCCTCGATCGTGGCCGGCTCGAACGTCGCGGCGGCATCCCCGGCGGGATCGTGCAGCAGCAGCACGGCTTCGCGGATGCGGTCGTGCTCCTCGACCGCCGCGCTGCCGGCGCAGTCGTGCAGGAAATCCCGCAGGCGCGCGGTCCATACTTCGGTTTCGGATACATGATCGGTCAAGACACTCGCCATCGTTAGCAACCCGTTTGAGCGGATAGCGCCAAAGTCCCCAAGTGGCTCCAACTGTCAATCCGCACAAATCACGTGGGTTCTCACCCCGTGCCAGGTTGCTACAGCCTATTCACCATTGATGAAGCAAGCGTTGACCAAGGCGAAAACGATTTCTCGACAGCAAGTAACTCCATAGTCGAGTGAATTTCAGCTTCGGGCGATGACATCCAGCCGTTCCGTCACCCACTCCGGCTCGGTCAGCATCAGATCGTGTCCGGTGTCGATATCCCACACGCGGCCTTGTGACCGTTCGGTCAACAGCGCCATATCGCGTCCGGGGATGGTCGAAGTGCAGATCAGATGGCTTTCGGGAATCGCCCGCATGGCCGATTCGTTGGTGAAAGCGATGTTCTGCGCGAAGCATTTCCACGGCTGCCGGGTCAGCCGCGCGTCGGTCCAGGCGCCCAGTTCGGGATCGGTCACGCCGAAGAACCCGGCGAAACCCGGCATGGGTTCCAGCACCACATCCACCCCGTCCACTTGCTGCATCGTCTGGCGCGCCTGATCGATCATCTCGAACGCGTGTTCGTGCAGCGATTCCCCGTCGCGCGGATAGGCGGCATCCAGATAGACGCGGTGGCCGACGCGGCCCGGCTGACGATCCGCCGCGCCGGTGATGACCATGCCGCCATAGCTGTGCCCCACCAGGATCGCGTCGGTCAGATCCTCATACTCCAGCAATTGGGCGATATCGTCGATATGCGTGTCCAGATCGATATCCGGGCTCAACAGGTGCTTGCGATCGCCCAGCCCGCTCAGCGACGGGGCATGAACCTCATGCCCCATGGCGCGCAGCCGCTGGGCCACCGGCTTATAGCACCAGCCACCGTGACCGCCGCCGTGCACCAGAACGAAAGTCGCCATTATCAGCCCTCTCCGCAGTTATGTTATCGACTGGTAACATCGTTCGCACTTGCCCTTCTGTCAATCCCGACGATAGCCTGCCGGCGATGGAAAGCACCCTGCCCCGAACGCGAAACGCCGAAGCGACCCGCGCGCGCATCCTAGACGCGGCGAAGCACCTGTTCTCCACCAGCGGCTATTCGCACACCGGCATCCGTGAGATCGCCGCGCGCGCCGGGATCAGTTCCCCCCTGCTGCTGCGCTATTACGGATCGAAGGCCGGCCTGTTCGAAGCGGCGCTGGACCATGCGATGGCGGTCGATCCGCTGCTGGCCGTCGCGCCGGAAGATTTTGCCCGGCACATCACTGCCGAGCTGCTGGAAAGCGCGGAATCGGTGCAGCCGATGCTGATGATCGCGATGGCATCGGGCGCGCCGGACGCGGCGGAGATTGCCGCCCATGTCTTCGCGCGGCGCTGCATCGCCCCGCTGGCAGAAGCGATGGGCGGAGAAAACGGCCCCGTCCGCGCGTTGCAGATCTCGATCCTGTCGATCGGCTTCGTGTTCTTCCTGCGCCATCTGCCGTTGACCGGCTTTGGCGAAAGCGAGCGCCAGCAAGTGGCGGACTGGTTCACGCGCAGCTTGCAGGACTTGCGCGGCGACACATAAAGGAGCCCCGGATGGCCATCGCGGCAGCCGAAGTGGAAGCATTCTTCGATCGCTATGCCGCCGCCTTCCTGCGCGGCTTGCAGGGTGCCCCCGATATCGCGGACGTCCGCTCGCTCTACTCCACGCAGTACATCGCTGCCGGCCCGGACGGCGTCATGGCCGGCGACAATGACGCGGGCTTCGGCGAATGGCTGGCCAAGGCCTACGACCACTATCGCGCGATCGGCACCACGGCGATGACCGTCACCGGCGTCGATATCCACCCGATCGACGAGAGCCACTGCCTTGCCCGCGTCGGCTGGAACAGCACGTTCGAAAAGGACGGGAAGCGGATCGATATCCCCTTCACCAACAGCTACCTGCTCGAACGGCGCGACGGTGCGCTGAAGGCCTTCGGCTGGATCACCGGCGACGAAGCCAAATTGCTGAAAGACGCGGGCCTGGTGTGAGCCCGCGCCCAGGCCGGTAACCGATCAGGCGGCAGTTTCCTTGCGGATCATGCCGAAGCCATAGAGCAGATGCTCCAGCTGGCCGTCCGGCACCGGCGGGAAGGCCAGCGTCTCGCCGCCATCACGGATGGTCCCGATGCTCTCGGCCACTTGTTCCAAGGTCCAGTCCTTGCGGAATGCCCCCTCGTTCTCGACGATCTTCGCGCGGGCCAGACGGCCGCCCATCGCAACGAACATCTCGCCCGAAGCCGCGCAATCTTCGTGGCAGAGGTAGCCCACCATCGGCGCCACCTGTTCCGGCTCCATCGGCGGGAACTGGCTGGTGTCGATCCCTTCGGACATCCGGGTGACGGCGGCCGGCACGATCAGGTTGGACTTCACGTTGGCGTGCTGGCCCTCGATCGCGGCGGTGTTGGACAGGCCCATGAAACCCGCCTTGCACAGCGAATAGGTCACATTGTCCGACTTGCCGTAGAGCCCGTTGATCGAACTGGTCAGCACGATGCGGCCATAGCCCTGCGCCATCATGTGCGGGAATGCCTCGCGCACGACGTGGTAGGCGCCCTTCAGGTGGACATCGAGGACGGCGGTGAAATCCTCATAGGCCAGATCGGTCAGCTTGCCGCGCCGGACATTGCCGGCCGAATGGATCAGGATGTCGATCCGCCCGAAGGCATCGAGCGCGGACTGGACGATCGCCTTGCCGCCTTCCGGCGTGGCGACGCTGTCGGTGTTGGCGACGGCTTCTCCACCCATGGCGCGGATTTCGGCGGCCAGCGCCTCGGCCGGGCCTTCATCGGTGGCGTCGCCCGCCATCGAGACGCCCGGATCGTTGACCACGATCTTGCAGCCCCGGCTCGCCAGCAACAGTGCATGCGCCCGGCCCAGCCCGCGCCCGCCGCCGGTGATCACGGCGACTCTATTGTCGAAGCGCAGGTCGGCCATCTGGAAATCCTCTCAAGTTCTTGTCGCCAGCCTTGCCCGATGCGGCGGATCAGGCAACCACTCCGGCACTCCGCAGCTGCGCAATTCGCTCCGGCGAAAGATCGAGCACGTCTTCGAGAATGAAATCGGTGTGTTCGCCCAGCACCGGCGGCGCGGTCGGCACCGGCTGCGGCGCATCGGTGAAGCGGATCGGGCGGTTGACGATGGGAATCGCGCCAAGCGTCTTGTGCTGCGTTTCCACCACCATCCCGCGCTCCACCGCCTGGGGCTGCGCCAGCGCTTCGGACACGCCCAGGATCGGTGCGTGCGGCACTTCGTGCACGGTGAAGATCGCCACCAGTTCGTCCACCGTGTGCCGCTCGGTAAAGGCGCTGACCACCGCGTTCACTTCGGCCCGCGCATCGCGGCGCTTTTCCAGCGTATCGTAGCGCGGATCCTCGATCAGTTCGGGCCGCTCGATGGAGCGGCAGATGCGGCTCCAGAACCCCGGCGTCAGGCAGGCGACGACGATCGAGCCCTCGCGCGCCGGGAAAATGCCATAGGGCACGAGGTTGGGGTGCTGCGATCCCACCCGGCTCGGGTCGGTGCCGTTGAAGAAGGCGAGCTGCGCGATGTAGCCGAGCATCCCGATCAGCCCGTCCATCAGGCTGACGTCGATGTGCCTGCCAAGGCCCGTCCGCTCGCGCTCGTAAAGCGCCGAGAGAATGCCGATCGGCCCGTTGATCCCGCCGACCAGATCGCCCAGCGGAATGCCCAGCTTGGTCGGCAGCCCATCCGGCTCCCCGTTCATCGACAGCGCGCCGGACATGGCTTGGAGCACGATGTCGAAACTGGGCCGATCCTTCAGCGGCCCGGTCTGGCCGTAGCCGGAGATCGAGCAGTAGATCAGGCGCGGATTGATCGCCTTCATCGCTTCGTAGCCAAGGCCCAGCCGGTCCATCACGCCGGGGCGGTAGTTCTCCACCAGCACGTCGCACTTCGCCGCCAGATCGCGGACGAGCGCCAGCCCTTCCTCGCTCTTCAGGTCGACGACGATGGACTTCTTGCCGCGATTGACCGCCAGGTAATAGTGGCTCTCGCCATCGCGCACCGGCGGGAAAGTACGCGTCTCGTCCCCGGTGCCGGGCGGTTCGATCTTGAACACTTCCGCCCCCATGTCGGCCAGCGCAAGGCTGGCGGCGGGGCCGGCCAGCACGCGGGTGAAATCGATCACCCGCACGCCTGCAAGCGGGCCAGCCCAAGGTTCATTTGCCGGCATCAGTTCAGATTCTCACAAAAGAAGGAGAGGATTGCCGCCACCGCGTCGCGCCCTTCGGGCATGTGCAGGCCGTAGTGGTAGCAGTGGCCCATCCCCTCGCCCACGATCAGCGTCGAGCGCACGCCCGCCTTCAGTAATTGCGAATTGGTGAAGATCGCCGGGCTGAGGTCCATGGCGCGGGTGCCGGTAATGATCAGCGTGGGCGGGAATGTCGCCATGACGTCAAGGTGGTAGCCCGGCCAGGCACTGGGATCGCGCGGATCGCAGTCGACGAAATAGCCGCGCGTGATGTCAATGCCCGCGCTGCCGTCGGCAGGCGGCGGTGGGAACGAACCGTCGATGTAGCCCGCGACATAGGCCGATTCACCCGCATCGAACGGCACGCCTCCAGCCCCGAAGATGCCGACCGCACCGGCCTGCGGCAATCCGTGCGCGGGGAGCCAGGCCGCCGCCTGCGCCGTCAGCGCGCCGCCCGCCGATCCGCCATAGATGCCGATTCGGCCGGGCGCGTAGTCTTCCAGCAGCGCGGCGTAGACCGCGGCAACGTCCTCCACACCCGCCGGATGGCGGTGTTCGGGCGCCATGCGGTAATTGACGCTGACGACGCGAAACTTGCCGAGTGCGGCGATGGGGATCGCCTCCATCATGGCGATCCCGTCCCACCCCACGGTGAAAGCCCCGCCGTGCAGGTTGATCAGCACGCGATCGGGATCGTGGCTGGCGTCTGCAGGCGTGACGTCCAACACCTCCACGCCGCCTATGGTTTGCGGGACGATCTCCACCGCGAAGTTCTCGCGCAGCCGGGCAACGCCCGTGGCGGCATAAGCATTGATCTGCTCACGCCGGGCGGCGATGTCGGGCTCCTGCGTCCCCGCCCCGTCGAACATCGGCATCGTCGCGCGAGTACGCTGGAAAGCCGCCGCCTCGGCGCTCAGCAAGCCGGACACGGGCAGGACGAAGGCCGGCACGCGCACGTCGCCATTGGCATCGAATTGCGGCACCGCCTGATCCTGTCCCATATCCACTCCGCTTATCATTTATCCGGCCGGACCATACGACACGGCCCGAACCTTCTGCAAAGGTCCGGGCCGAAATCGCTGCGCCGGTATGCGACCCCCGGGCTCTTTTAGCATCAGGCCCCGGATCAGCCCCCGGATCAACCCTTGCTGGGCAGTTCCGCAACGGCGGTGCCGAAGGCCGAAAGTTCGCCGCGATGGGTGGTCGCCTTCTGGTCGACGATCACGTACTTCTTGCCGTTCTCTTCGTACTTGCCCGCGACTTCACCGGTGATGATGATCGCGTCACCATCCGGGTTGTGGCGGCGGATCTGGCAGTTCGACTTGGTGAGGAAGCCGTCGTCGCCGATCCAGTTGGTCATGTGGTGCGTCAGCCACGAGCAGCGCTCCGGACCGTAATCGTAAGCGCCCGGCGCGCCCACTTCGAGGGCGAAGGCTTCGTCCCAGTGCACGCGCTCGGGGCAGTCCGGCACGTTGAAGCGGTTGCGGATGCCCAGGCCCGGGTGGGCCTTCTGCATCTTGTAGGCCAGCTTGTTGGCGCGGATGTAGAGGCCGCCCCAGCCCTGCGCGTAGCAGATGAAGCCGGTGACGGTCATCGGGCCCTTCATCATCGGCGGCAGCTTGTCGCCGACGTTCACGTCCTCGAAGTAACGCGGGGTGGCGCCGCGGATCTCTTCCTGGTCGTAGATGTCGTAGAATTCGTCCAGCTGTTCCTGCGTGAACGGCTCCACGCGGCCGCGCGCTTCGGTGTACTTGGTGCCACGCTCGCGCGCCTCGTCACGGTCGGTGCGGAACACCCAGCTGTCGGCACCGGCAACCTGCTCGCCGCGCTGGTTGTAGAAATCGACGTGGTAGATCTGCTGGAAAGAGCGGCCGGCGAACTTGGTCTGGTGCTCGACCAGGTCCTTCAGATAGGCGACCGTGGTGATGGTGTCGTTGCGCAGCACCGGCTGATGCCAGGTCCAGTCCGCGCCCGCCCACATGGCGTGCACGCCCGAAAGACCGCCGCAGTAGCCCGAGACGATGCGGCTGGTGGTGAACAGGAACGAAGGCAGCGCGACGATCGAGCCGTACTTGGTGTTCGCGGCATATTCCGGATCGCACCACAGCGGATTGTCGTCGCCGATGCCGTGGGCATAGTGACGGATCGCGTCGCGGGTGGCTTCGTAGTTCCACGGCTCGACGGTGTTCTCGATCTTCACGCCGATGCGGGCGCGCAGATCGTCGAGGCCCGCCTCGGTGATCTTGGGGAACTTGGACTCTGCTGTGGTTGCCATTTCGGTACTCTCCTGAATGTTCAAACTCTGCTTCGTCGCCCCCGCGAAGGCGGGGGTCCCGCTTCCTTCCCGCCGTGCCCGCCCAAAAAGCGGGGTCCCCGCCTTCGCGGGGACGACGGGAAAGGTCAGTTTACGGTTGCAACGGCTTCGGCAGCTTTCGCCGCCTCGCGATCGCGCAGCATCTTGCGGTGGACCTTGCCGGCCGGGTTCTTGGGAAGCTCTTCCACGAACTCCACGATGCGCGGGAATTCGTGCTGGGCCAGACGTTCGCGGGTGAAATCCTGAAGCTCTTTCACGAAGGCATCGTCGCCAGCGCGGTTGGCGACGACGAAGGCCTTCACCACTTGCCCGCGCTGCTCGTCCGGCACGCCGATCACGCCGCATTCGAGGACGTTTTCATGCCGCAGCATGGTGTTCTCGATCTCCACGGCGGACATCGTCCACCCCGCCGAGATGATCACGTCATCGGCGCGGCCGCAGTGGTAGAAGTAGCCTTCCTCGTCGATCTTCGCGCGGTCCTTGGTGGTCATCCACGCGCCGCCCCGCCAGAGCATCAGCTCGCCGATCTCGCCGGGCGCGGTGGGCGTGCCGTCGGGGCGCTGCACTTCCAGCTTCTGGCCCGGAACCGCCTTGCCCAGCGAGCCGGGCTTCACCGTGAAGTCCTCCGCGCCAGGGTAGTTCACCAGCACCACGCCGATCTCGGTGGTGCCGTACATCGAGCAGACCGGAACCTTGAACGCCCCGTCGATGAACTCCAGCGTCGCCGGGTCGATCGGCTCGCCGGTGTAGGACAGCTTGCGGAAGTGGAACGCGAATTGCTCCGCCGCGCCGCTGTTCTTCATCATGCGATAGTGCGTTGCCGCCGCCGACATGTTGGTGATGCCGTAATCGTCCAGCGCCTGCATCAGCCGCACCGGGTCGAAGCGCCCGGCAAAGGTGCCGGTGGTGACGCCAAGCCCCAGCGGCGCCAGCGTACCGTGCCACAGGCCGTGGCCCCAGGCCGGCGAGGACGGGCAGAAGAACTCATCCCCCTCCCCGTTTGCGGTCTTGGGCCGAATCCCGGTGCCGTAGAGCGCCGCGAACATCAGCGTGACCAATGCCTTGTGCGTGTGCTTCACCGCTTCGGGCAGTTCGCGCGTGGTGCCGCTGGTGTACTGGAACACGGCCAGGTCGCCCGCCTTGGTCTTCGGCTCGTAGGTCGCCGGGAACTTCGCGATCTCGTCCAGCAGGCCATCGTCGGCAACGATCACGCGCAGCCCGTTCTCGGCCGTCACGGCGCCACGCGCGAGGTCCGCCTTCTCGGCATTGGTGATCAGGATCGCGGGCTTGCAGTCGTCGATGCGCAGCTTCAGCGCGTCCGGCCCGAACAGCGTGAACAGCGGCACCGAGATCGCGCCGGTCTGCATCGCGCCGAACAGGCAGACGTAGAACGGCAGCGAGGGTTCCAGCATGAACGCAATGCGCTCACCCGGCTGCACGCCCTCCGCATCCAGCCAGTGCGCGAACCGCGCGGCACCGGCGGCAATCAGGTCGAAGCTGAGGATTTCATCGCGGCCGTCGGCATGGGCGATCCGGACCGCCGGGCGGCCCGAACCGTCTGCATGGCGGGTGATGCATTCATGCGCGATGTTGAGCATGTCGCGGTCGCCATCGAACAGCTCCCACAGCGCGGCCGACGAGGCATGCGCCTGCGCATCGGCATAGCTCGTCAGTTCGGTCAGCCTAACCATCGCTCATCCCACTCCACACCGACGCGACTCAGCGGCCGGCCATTTGTCCTTATGTTCAACAAATGTGATGAAGCGGGCTTGTTTTGTAAATATTGAATGTTATTCTATATATTGAACGATGAGCCGATCAGACCCCCTCGAAGACGCCGTGCGCGCCAGCAAGGCCCCCGCCATCGCTCGGGCGGCAGCAGTGCTGCGCCTGCTGGGCAAGCGCGGAACGCCGATGGGGGTGCAGGCCATCGCCCGCGAACTGGGCCTTGTCCCCAGCACCTGTCTCTACGTTTTGCGGGCCCTGGTGGCCGAGGAACTGGTGGCTTTCGATGCGGATACGAAGCGCTACGCACTCGACGCCGGGGTGCTCACGCTCGCCCGCGCCTGGCTGAAACGAGACCAGTTCAACGACCTTGCCCAGCCGCAACTCGATCGCATCTCGCGTGAGTTCGGGCTCACCACTCTGGGCGTGCAGGTCTTCGGGCTGGACCACATCATCGTCACGGCGATGGCGCAATCGGGCGAGGCGTTCCAGCTATCGACGCAAGTGGGCAGCCGCTTCCCCGCGCTCGTTTCCGCCACCGGCCGCTGCATCGCCGCCTTCGGCGTAGAGGACCTTGAAACCCTGCACCCCCGCTTCGAAACGCTGCGCTGGGACGAGGCGCCGTCATGGCCGGAATGGTGCGCGCAAGTGGCCGAAGCGAAACGCACCGGCATCGCGGTGGATGACGGGCACTACATCGCCGGCGTTACCGTGATCGCCGCGCCGGTATGGAAGGGCGGCCGCGAAGCCGGCGCCCCCACGCACGCGCTGGTGGCCATCGGCATCGGCGCAACGCTGCGTGGGGAGATGGACCGGGTGAAGCAGGCTCTCGTCAGCGCCGCGCGTTCGTTGAGCGAGCATCTGTCCGGCTAAAAGCCCACCCCCAACCCCTCCCGCCTGCGGGGGGAGGGGAGTATCAGCGCGCCGATGGAACGACAGCACAGTTCCGCCTTCCCGCAGGCGGGAGGGTCGCGAGACTTACGCAGCGCAGCGGAGTTAGTCGCAGCGGGGTGAGCCAATACACCGTCCGCTCAAACTACAATCTCAGCCGCACTCCAAAGATACCGCCCTTCCAACGGCAAGAAAGGATGCGGTTGCGCAGAACCCCTCACAAACCCGTCATCCCCGCGAAGGCGGGGATCCCGCTTTCTTCCTGCCCCGTCGCAAAGAACAGCGGGGCCCCCGCCTTCGCGGGGGCGACGAGGGGGTTGTGATGTGCTTTGGCCGCTAGCCCCCGATTTCGGTGATTCAAGCAGCCCGGAATCCAACCGAAAACCAGCCGATCAGGATCACTCGATCGTCACGCCCACCACGCGCCACTGTCCATCCTCGCGGTCGAGCGAGACCGTCTCCAGCGCATTCGGCTTGTTCGCGTAGCTGGTGCGGAACTTCACCACCTGATAGCCGTAAGGCGGCGCGGGCAGGTTTTCCTCGCTGACGAACGTGCGGGAGAGCACCGCGCCCAGCGGAACGCGCACCTGCCGCGAGGTATCGGCCCAGACTTGCGCCGTGTTCAGTTTCTGGAACGCCTTGCCGGTCGCCCGATAGCTGTCGTCCCACCGCCCCTGATCCACCAGCGCCAGCCATTGCCGGGCAGCATTGGTCGCTTCGGACTGGGCTGCTTCGGATTGCGGGGCTTCGGCGGCGGCGGTGGACGGCGATGGCGTATCGACCTGGGACAGGGTGGCAAGGGCCAGCAGGCCAAGGGCAAGCGTCATGAGCAGGGCTCCTATGATGATCCAGGACGGGCGGCTTTCCCGCCCCGCGCCGTCGATCGGCGTGCCGTCCTGATCCATCGGGCGCCTTGCGGCGTCTTCCCCTATTCCTGCGTCCCCCAGCGATTGGGGGATCGGCGCAACTGCTCCATCACCTTCCACTTCCAGCAGCAGGCGGGCCGCCTCGCGACTGCTGGACACCGTCATCTTGCGCCGTGCGTCGCGCAGCCGTTCGTTGATCGTATGCACCGAAAGGTCGAGGCTGCGGGCGATCGACTTGGCATCGTGCCCGCGCACGATCAGGCGAAGCGTCTGCTTCTCCTTCTCGGTAAGGCCCCAGGCATCGTCTCGTACCGGCATGTTCATACCTTCCGAGGCCTAGGGTAGCGGAGATGCCCGCCGCCACCCCCAAAAATTTGTACCCCGGAAACGCCGCACTCCCGATCGCGGAACTCCGGCCGGATGACCCGGCCGGCGATCCGGAAAATGCCCTTCGCCAGGCGCGGGTCTGAAATCAGTTCACGCCGGTAAACCGACCATCAAGATCGAACCGGCAGTTGAAGAACTGCGTGCCCTTGCTGCCATCGCGGTGATCGTACCAGCCCTGCACGAGGTAGCCGTTACGCTGCTGGATCGGGGCATTTGCGGTAACTTCGCTCGGCCGCCGATCGAACCGGGCCGCGGCCTCGTTCCGGCAGATCCGCGAAAGTTCATCCGGGGCGACATAGCCGTGGTGAGAGCGATCGTTGTCGGAATAGCGACGATCGCCACTGTGGGCATTCTGCCGGCAATCGGGCGCGGTGGTCGGCGTGACCGAGGCATAGCGGCCGTTTTCAGTGGCGATGGAAACGCACTGATGGCGTTGCTCGCTCCACCAATAGCTATAGCTGCGATCATCGCTCTTCTGGCTGCCGACATTGCGGTATCCGCGCCGCTGAAGCTCCGCTTCGGATGGCCCGGCCCGTGCGCCGACCATATCCTCCAGCCCGGTCGGCTGCGCCTGCACTGTGGCGGGCAGCAGCGCGGCGGTGAGCATGGCGAGCAGAACGGGACGAGCGAAGATGCGCATCGAAATCACCTCTTTGGCGGCGCCACGGTCGCGGCGCCGCGCCCACTATCCGATCTGAGGGCGGCGCAGGCAAGTCCGCGATGCAAAGCGTTTTCCTACCTCATCCCACGCTGCCATGATCGCGCGCGAAGCGATCTTTGACATTGTGGGAACGATGGCGGCGCGGCAGCGGAAAAGGCGCCGCAAGCTGACACGCACCGGCGGAGAGTGTCACCTTGCACCGGCGCAAGGTGACACTTTCGACGCGCAAGGTGACGGTTTGCCCCGCAAGGTGACACTTTTCACGGCCCGGAGGGCGTTTTTCCCTCTGGACCGTGTCACCCGTGTCAACCGCGTTGGATTTAGGCGTCGCGCTTCTTCAGCAGGACGGTCCGCAAGGTCGACAGCGCAATCTCGCCGCGCTGGTTGGTCAGTTCATGCTTGAACACGACGATGCCCTGCGTGGGGCGCGACTTGCTCTCGCGCATTTCCATCACTTCGGAATGGCAGGTCAGCGTGTCGCCAATGAAGGTGGGCTTGGGCGTCACCACCTTGTCGAAGCCCAGGTTGGCGACGAGCGTGCCCACGGTGGTGTCCGCGATCGACAGGCCGACGGCAAGGCTGAAGGTGAAAGTGGAATTGACCAGGATCTGGCCGAATTCGCTCCGCTTGGCGAATTCCGCATCCAGATGAAGCGGCTGCATGTTGTGCGTCATGGCCGAGAACATCAGATTGTCGGTTTCGGTAACGGTGCGGCTGGGCTGGTGAGTGATCCGCTCGCCCACGGTCCATTCGTCGAAAAACTTGCCGGGCATCAGGCGGTCTCCTCGATCCGGGCCAGCAGGGATTCGACCTGCACTTGCGCTCCGGCAGCGGCATTGAGTTCGGCGACGATGCCATCGAACGGCGCGGTGAGCGTATGCTCCATCTTCATCGCTTCCAGGGTGAGCAGCTTCTGCCCCTTGGTGACGGTCTGCCCCGCGGAGACTTCGACGGCGATCACCTTGCCCGGCATCGGCGCCAGAATCGCGCCCGAGGCATCGGCTCCGCCATGCGACCCGTCGCGCCGCCAGGGGGTGAGCAGCCAGGCCTGCCCCTGCTCGGTGACGAGCACGGCATCATCGGGTTCGTCGCTGCCCTCTCCGGTCAGCGCGATCTCGACCTTCTCGCCATCCAGCGAGAACCAGGCCGACCGCGCGGGCGCGGCATTGAGGCGGAAACCGGGCAGCGCGCGCGCCGGCACCAGCGAATCGGCAGCGGCCTCCAGCACCTCGTCCGAAGGCACCGGCGCCTCGGCCATGGCCTCGCCATCGCGGCCGATCAGGCCGGTATCGACCTTGCCCGCCGCGAAATCGGGGTGCTGCAGAGCTTTGACGAGGAACGAGGCATTGGTGCGCACCGGCCAGACGGCGCTGTCCTCCAGCATCTCGCCCAGTCGCTCGCGCGCTTCTTCGCGGTCCTCGCCCCAGGCGATGACCTTGGCGATCATCGGGTCGTAGAACGGGGAGACTTCGGCGCCCTGATAGACGCCGGTATCGATGCGGCCGCCTTCGGCCTCGCCGAACTCCAGCAGTTCCAGCTTGCCGATGCTGGGCAGGAAGCCCTTGGCCGGATCCTCGGCATAGAGGCGGGCTTCCATCGCCCAGCCATCGATGGTGAGGTCCTCCTGGCTGAGCGGCAGCGGCTCACCACTGGCGACGCGAAGCTGCCATTCGACCAGATCGACGCCGGTGATCTCCTCGGTCACCGGATGCTCGACCTGCAGGCGGGTGTTCATCTCCATGAACCAGATGCGATCGGCGGAAAGCTTGCCCGAACCATCGGCGATGAATTCGATGGTACCGGCGCCGACATAGTCGACCGCCTGGGCGGCGCGCACCGCCGCCGCGCAGAGCGCCGCGCGGGTCGCTGCGTCCATGCCGGGTGCCGGGGCTTCCTCGATCACCTTCTGGTGGCGGCGCTGGAGCGAGCAGTCGCGCTCGAACAAGTGGACGACGTTGCCGTGGCTGTCACCGAAGACCTGCACTTCGATGTGGCGCGGGCTGGCAATGTACTTCTCGATCAGCACATGGTCGTTGCCGAACGAGGACGCTGCCTCACGCTTGCACGATGCCAGCGCGTCGACGAAATCCTCAGGCGCCTCGACCAGCCGCATGCCCTTGCCGCCGCCGCCGGCAACGGCCTTGATAAGCACCGGATAACCGATCTTGGCGGCCTCTTCAGCCAGGAAGGCGGGTTCCTGGTTCTCGCCCATGTAGCCGGGCGTCACCGGCACGCCGGCCTCGGCCATCAGCTTCTTGGCCGCATCCTTGAGGCCCATCGCGGTGATCGAGGACGGGTTGGGCCCGACCCAGACCAGCCCCGCATCCTTCACCGCCTGCGCAAACTCGGCGTTCTCGGAAAGGAAGCCATAGCCAGGATGGATCGCCTCCGCCCCGGTCTGCTTCGCAGCGGCAATGATCTTCTCGCCGACGAGGTAGCTCTCCCGCGCGGCGGAGGGGCCAATATGCACCGCCTCGTCCGCCTCGCGCACATGCAGCGCGTCGGCATCGGCGTCGGAATAGACGGCCACGGTACGGATGCCGAGTTCCCGCGCAGTGCGGATGACACGACAGGCGATCTCGCCACGGTTGGCGATCAGAAGCGACTGAATCATTGGGTGCTTTCCGGTGCGTGAAGCCCGGCACAAGCCGAAAGCGGCTCGACCGTGTAACTGAGATTGGCGACCATCCACTTCCCCTCGCGCCTGACGATGGTGAAGTTGTCGATGCCGCAATGGCTGTTCTTCCCGTCGATCGAGAAGACGTAGGGCGCCCAGACCTGGGCCAGATCGCCCCGCTGGAGCACGGTGGGCACGCCGATCTTCTCGGCATAGCGCCGGCCCGAAGTATCGTCCGGCTCACCCACCAGATCGGCGTTGGGGCGAACCCGCCAGCTTGGCTCCGTGCCCCTGAGATCGAGCACATACGTGGTGCCGTCCGCCGCGAACGTGCGCTGCATTTCGGCCTGCTTGCCACTGGCGATCGCCGCCAGCATCTCGTTGGCGGCGAACAGAATCGCCGTGCGATCGTCCCCCGCCACGGGCGGTGGGACCATCATGATCGGCAGCAGCATCGCGAGGCTCATGTCATGGCACTCCTATGCAGGCCATCCGCTCAGGGATGGCGTTCGGGAAACCCGTGGCGCGTGTGCAGCGCCGCAAGGACGCCCTCGATATCGTTGGCGAAACCACCTTCGGCAAAGGCCAGTGCGGGAAGGTTCTGGTTTTCCTCACCCAAGGCGGCAACCACCGCCGCGCGCGGACGCGGCCAACCGACACGCACCACCTCGATATTGCCGGCACGTTCCGGGAACAGCGCCAGCAGGCCCTCCACCGTCACGCAGTCCTTGCAGTAGAAGCGCCGCTCGCCGCCGAACGCGGGGTCTGCGTAGTCGAAATCGAGTACGAAAAGAGTATCCTTGGCCATCGCCATCACATCCTGAACACGCCGAACTGCGGCCTTTCGGGGATCGGTGCCTCAAGGCACGCCGCCAGCGCAAGGCCCAGCACGTCGCGGGTCTGCGCCGGGTCGATCACGCCATCGTCCCACAGGCGCGCCGTGGCGTAGTAGGGATTGCCCTCATCCTCGTACTTCTGGCGGATCGGCGCCTTGAACGCCTCCGCCTCCTCGGGCGACCACTTCGCGGCATCGCGGTGGACGGTCGCCAGCACCGAAGCCGCCTGCTCGCCGCCCATCACCGAGATGCGCGCATTGGGCCAGGTGAACAGGAAGCGCGGATCGTAAGCACGGCCGCACATGCCGTAGTTGCCCGCACCGAACGAGCCGCCGATCAGCACGGTGATCTTCGGCACCGTGGCAGTGGCGACGGCGGTGACGAGCTTGGCGCCATGCTTGGCGATGCCCTCCGCCTCGTACTTGCCGCCGACCATGAAGCCGGAGATGTTCTGGAGGAACAGCAATGGAATGCGGCGCTGGCAAGCGAGTTCGATGAAGTGCGCGCCCTTCTGCGCACTCTCCGAGAACAGCACGCCATTGTTGGCCAGGATCGCCACCGGCTGGCCATGGATATGGGCAAAGCCGCAGACGAGCGTGCTGCCGTAAAGCGCCTTGAATTCGTGGAATTCGCTGCCGTCGACGATCCGCGCGATCACCTCATGCACGTCATAGGGCGCACGCACGTCCTCGGGCACGATCGCGTAGAGTTCCTCGGGATCGTACTTGGGCGGACGCGGCGCGCGCAGCGGTTGGTCGTGGTGATGCAGCGGGCCAAGGTGGCTGACGATGTCGCGCACGATGGTCAGCGCGTGCTCGTCGTTGTCGGCCAGATGATCGGTCACGCCGGACTTGCGGCTATGGAGATCGCCACCGCCAAGGTCTTCGGCCGAAATCACCTCGCCCGTCGCCGCCTGCACCAGCGGCGGCCCGGCGAGGAAGATCGTGCCCTGCTCCTTCACGATCACCGATTCGTCGCTCATCGCCGGCACATAGGCACCGCCGGCAGTGCAGCTTCCCATGACGCAGGCGACCTGCGGGATGCCCCGCGCGGACATCTGCGCCTGATTGAAGAAGATGCGACCGAAGTGGTCGCGATCCGGGAAGACTTCCGCCTGGTGCGGCAGGTTGGCGCCGCCGCTATCGACCAGGTAGATGCACGGCAGGTTGTTTTCCTGGGCAATCTCCTGCGCGCGGACGTGCTTCTTCACGGTGATCGGGTAATAGGTGCCACCTTTCACGGTGGCATCGTTGCAGACGATCATGCACTGGCGGCCGGAAACGGTGCCGATGGCGGTAATCAGCCCCGCGCCGGGAATATCGTCCTCGTAAAGACCCTCGGCAGCAAGCTGTCCCAGTTCCAGCAGCGGCGAACCGGGATCGAGCAGCCTCTCCACACGCTCGCGCGGCAGCAGCTTGCCACGGGCGACATGGCGTTCGCGCGATTTCTCGTTCCCGCCGAGCGCCGCCTTCGCGACTTTCGCGTGCAGCTCGGCCACCAGCGCACGGTTGTGCCGGTCCCGCGCCTGCGCTTCGGGGCTGTCGAGATTCAGGCTGGTCTGGAGCACCGGTGCGCTCATGCTTCCTTCTCCGGATCGGGCCGCGACGGGCTCTTCCCACGTTCGAGTGATGTGTCCCGACTATGTAGCCAAGCCGAAACGCCAGCGGAAATTGAAAGTTGCCGCCCTTCGTAATAGATCGTGTCTATGATCGACCAATATCTGCTGCGCTATTTCCTCGCGGTGGCCGAAACCGGCAATTTCAGCCGGGCGGCGCGGGCAGTCAGCGTTACCCAGCCCACTCTTTCGGCCGGCATCGCCAAGCTGGAACGCGAACTGGGCGCACGCCTGTTCGACAGGGATCGCCAGCGCGTTGCCCTGACCCCGGCCGGAAGCCGCTTCCTTGTCCGCGCCCGCCGCATCGCCGCTGAGTACGAACATGCGCTGGTCGAACTGGCCGAACCTGCCGAACCGAGCCTGCTGCGCGTGGGCGTGTTGAACACGATCCCCACCCACCTGATCGGCCGCGCGCTGGCGCAGCATGGCACCGAAGCGCTGGGCGAGGCGCTGGAACTGCTGGACGGAAGCGAGCGCGACCTTGCCGAACGCCTTGAACGAGGGCGGATCGACGTGGCCCTTACCGTCGTTCGCCCCCACCACGCCCGTTACCAGCCCGAAGTGCTCGCCCGCGAGCGCTACATGATGGTGCTGCCGCCCGACCATCCGCTGGCCGGCGAGCGCGAGATTCCCGCCGAACAGCTTGCGCAGGACCGCATGGCGCTGCGCCGGCATTGCGAGGCCCTGCCCGAAATCAACCGCTTCTTCACCCAGCGCGGCGTGCGCCCGCGCTTCGTGCTCAAGACCACCAGCGATGAGCGGGTTCTGTCAGTGATTCGCAGCGGTGCCGGAGTCGGGATGATGCCGGAGGGGTTTGCCGACGGCTCCGTCCGGTTCGTGCCGGTGCGCGATTTCGAACTGACGCGCGAGGTGGGATTGCTGCATGCAGGGGGCCTGCGGCCGAGCGCATTTCTGGATATCTTGCGAAGGCAGTATCGGGAGAATTAACAGTTGCGCAGCAAGGCTCGCACATCCCCCAGGACTTCTACTTTCCCGCCTTCACCCTTCAGCCTTCAAACGCGGCATCGTCGCTTCCAGAAGCTTCAGGCTTTTCCAGCCCTCCTCCGGTGAAAGTCCGCCCAGCAAAGGCTGGAAGCCTACGTGGCCAACGCCGCCCATGCTGCGCACTTTCTCGACGAGCTGATCGGGCGTCCACGCCACGAACATGCCTGCCTGGCGCAATACCGCCGGATCGGTAAGGCCCTTGAACGGGGAACTCGTACCGTCGCCTTCCTGCTCGGCCCACTTGGCATATTCGGTGATGACGTGGACCGCGTGCGGCGCGATCGCCTCCCAACCGGCATCCGGGTTCTCGCAAAGATGGATCGCCAGCGGCATCCCCGGCGTCGGGCGGAAATAGGTGCGCGGCGCGTGGCCCAACCGTTCGCATTCGGCAAGGTAGAGATCGATAAGCTCCGGCTTCATCGGCCCGAAGCCCACGCCGAACTTCGCCGCGCGCTTGGCCGATGCGGGCACGCCGCCACCGACCATGACGATATCCTCCGGCGCCTGAACCGGCAGCGGGCGGACGTAGATCGGGCGGCCGTCGAACTCGAACTTCTCGCCCCGCAGCGCCCGCAGGATCACCTCCAGCCCTTCGTCCATCAGCCGCGCTCGGTCCTTCAGGGACTTGCGGAACATGGCAAACTCGAACGGTACATAGCCGGCACCGAAGATGACATTGAGCCGCCCGTTGGACATCTGATCGACCACCGCGATCTGCTCGGCCAGTTCGACCGGATCGTGCAGCGGCAAGACCACCGCGCCCAGCATGAAACGGATGCGGCTGGTCACCGCCGCCATGCCGCCCGCCAGCGTGAAGGGCTGCGGCAGGTAACCATCGTCGGAGCCGTGATGCTGCATCAGCCCGATCTGATCCGCGCCGATCTTGTCGACGAAGGCGGCCATCTCGATCGCTGCGCGGTAGAGTTCGTGCGTGGGCGCGGCCCAATCGGGCGAGCGCATGTCGAACGAGACGTTGATGCGGATGTTCTTCATGGCCTCTCTCCCCTCCGGCGCTGAGGGGCCGGTGGTGCGGCAATCGCCGGCCTGCGGCAAATCTGGCGAGGGAGATACCGCCCCGGCGGTCAGGCCGGGACCAGTTCCACCACCACCGCGCGCGGTTCGAAATGCGGCAGGAGTTCGGCAACGCGGGCGCGGTAGGCGGCGACTCCGGCTTCCTTCACCGGGCCGTAGCCGGCGATCAACGCAGGGGTGGCGGCGAGTTCGATGGCGGTTTCCATCGTTTCGGGTCCTACCTTCCCGGCCACTTCTCGCACAAGGTCGCGATACTCGCCGATCAGCGCGCGTTCCATGCGCCGTTCGGCGGTGTGGCCGAACGGATCGAGCCATGTCCCCCGCAGCCCCTTGGCCTTGGCCAGCACACCGAACACCGGAAGGATCCAGCCCCCAAAGGCGATCTTGCGCGGGCGGCCGGTCTTGCGGTCCTTGCGGAAGGCCAGCAGCGGCGGGGCGAGGTGAAGCTTGAGGCGGGGCTTGCCGTCGAAGGTATCCGCCAGCCCTTCGCGAAAAGCCGGCGCGCTGTAGAGCCGGGCGACTTCGTATTCGTCCTTGTAAGCCATGAGCCGGCCGAGCTGGCGCGCGATCTCGCGCAGCAAAGCCTCGCTCTCCCCCACCCCGCGCGATGCCAGCACGGCGGCAATCTCATCCAGAAACGCGCGGTAGTCCGCGGCATAGGCCGCGTTCTGCCAGTCGGTCAGCAGGCGCGCACAAGTCTCCACGATCGCCGCCAGATCGCGCGGCGCTTCGGGCGCGGAGGGTGCAGCATCGGCAAGCGCAAACAGGTCCTCGCCGCCCGCCGCCGCCAGCCGCCCCAGCGACAGCGCCGCAAGGTTCGCGCGCACCGCCACGCCGTTCAGCCGCACCGCCTCTTCCACCGAAGCGAGCCGCACCGGCAGCAGCCCCTTTTGCGCGGCAAAGCCCAGCATCATCAGGTTGGTGAAGATCGAATCCCCCAGCAGCCGCGTCGCCAGCGAACCCGCGCGCAGCGACGCGATCATCGCCGGATCGACGCGCTTGCCAATGGCCTTGAGGAAGCGACTGGCAGTAAGATCAAGGTTGCGGTTGCGCTGGAATTCGCCGGTGGGCACCACGTCCTCGTTCGCCAGCACACGCGTATCGGCCCGCGCCAGCGCCATGACTTCGGGCGAGGACGCCACGACCAGATCGCAGGCGATCACCAGATCCGCCATGCCCGCACCCAGCCGCGCGGAGGGGATCGCGGCGGCGTCGGCGCCGATGCGGATATGGCTGGCCACCGCGCCGCCCTTCTGCGCCATGCCGGTCTGGTCCAGCACTTTGGCGGCCTTGCCTTCCAACTGCGCCGCCATCGCCAGCACCGCGCCGACCGTCAGTACGCCGGTCCCGCCGATGCCCGCCACCAGCATGGCCGTAGCGCCGCCGGACAAGTCCGCCACCGCCGGTTCGGGCAGCGCCGCAAGCATCCGCGCAAGCGCCGCATCGTCCATGCTGCGCTTCCGCAGCGTGCCGCCGGAAACTTCGACAAAGCTGGGGCAGAAGCCCTTGATGCAGGAAAAATCCTTGTTGCAGCTCGACTGGTCGATCGCGCGCTTGCGGCCGAATTCGGTCTCGATCGGCACCACCGACAGGCAGTTCGACTGTACCGAGCAATCGCCGCAGCCCTCGCAGACCGCCGGGTTGATCCAGAGCCGCCGGTCGGGATCGGGATAAGCGCCTTTCTTGCGCCGGCGACGCTTCTCGTTGGCGCAAGTCTGTTCGTAGACGATCGCGCTAGTGCCGGGCTGTTCGCGCAATTCGCGCTGCACTGCATCCAGTTCGTCCCGGTGCAGCACACGGGTTCCGGCGGGAAGGTCCGAGGCCGAGAAACGCGACGGGTCCTCGCTCACCAGCACCACCGGATGCACGCCTTCCACCACCAGTTCGCACACGATCTGTTCGGGGCTGAGCGCACCCTCTGCCGGCTGCCCTCCGGTCATGGCGACGGCATCGTTGTAGAGAATCTTGAACGTCACCCGGCTTTTCGCCGCCACCGCCGCGCGGATCGTCAGCAGGCCGGAGTGGGTGTAGGTGCCATCCCCCAGATTCTGGAACATATGCGGCGTATCGACGAAGTGCTGCGCGCCGATCCATGGCATGCCCTCCTGCCCCATCGACACCGTCTGCATCGTGTTGCGTTCCGGCATGTAGTGCGCAAGGCCGTGGCACCCGGTCGCGCCCATCGCCGCCGAGCCTTCGGGCACCACGGTGGAGGTGTTATGCGGGCAGCCCGAGCAGAAATAGGCCGGGCGGATCGCGGTGCGTTCCAGCGCGGCAGCGGAGTCCTCCCGCGCGCGCAGCATGGCATCGCGCGCGGCAAGATCATCGCGCAACATGCCTAACGCGGCCATGCGCGCGATCAGCGCACGGCGCACCGCCGCCGCATCGAGCACGCCGACCTCCGACAGCAGCGGCGCACCATCCGGCGCGGTCTTGCCGGACAGCGCCGGGGCATCGGCGCGGCCGTAGAACAGGCGGGCGATCTGGTCCTCCATGACCCGTCGCTTTTCCTCCACCACCAGAACTTCGGCGCTGCCGCCGCAAGCCTGCCGCACGAACGCCGCATCGAGCGGCCAGACAAGCCCCAGCTTCACCACCTTCAGCCCGAGCGCCGCGCATTGCGCTGCGTCCAGCCCAAGGTCGGCTAGCGCCTGGCAGAGATCGAGCCAGGCCTTGCCCGCGCTCACCACCGTCAGTCGGGGCGTGAATGCATCATGGCTCACCCGGTCGATGCGGTTGAGGCCGGTGAACAGCGACACGATCGGCAGGCGCCGCTCGATCACCATCCGCTCCTGCTCCAGCGCCGACATCGCGATGCGCAAGTTGGGTGACGGGCCTTGCGGAATCTCCGGCATGGCAATCGGGAAGGCGTGCCCCGGCAGCGTAACCGTGGTGGTCAAGTCCAGCGTATCGGTCACCGCCTTCATCGCCACGTAGAGCCCGCTGCAGCGCGACAGTGCCCAGCCGTACTGGCCGAACGCAAGGATTTCGTCGGTCGTCGCCGGGTAGAGCACCGGCACCATCGCAGTCATCAGCACGTGTTCGGACTGGTGCGCGGTGAGCGAGGACTTGGCCGCGTGATCGTCCCCACAGAGCAGCAGCGCGCCGCCTTTCGGGTGCGTGCCTTCGAAGTTGGCGGCCTTGATCGCCTCCCCCGCGCGCTCGACGCCGACGCCCTTGGCGTACCAGAGCGCGAAGACGCCATCGACACTGGGCTTGCCGTACCAGTCGAGCTGCTGGGTGCCGCGCACTGAAGTGGCGGCCAGTTCCTCGTTGAGGCCGGGCTCGAAGCGCACGTGGTGTTCGGTGAGCAGCTTTTCGCTCGCCCACAGTTGCGCATCGAGCGTGGTGATCGGGGAGCCGCGGTAGCCGGTGACATAGCCCGCCGTGTTCAACCCCGCCGCCCGATCCCGCCGCGACTGGTCGAGCAGCAGGCGCACCACGCCCTGCAATGCCGAGAGCATGACCTGCCCTTCGCTTTGCCTGTACTTGTCTTCCAGCGTGACGACCGTCTTGGTCACTCGGATCCCCGGTTTTCCTGTCCTTCCAGCGGCCTTTCAGATGGCGCGCGGGCGCGCAAGCGGGGAGCGCGGGGTGCGCCGTGGGGGTCAATTGGGGGTGCGGTTGGGGTTGGGAGCGGGCTCTGCCACCCCGCGAAATTGCTTCCGTCGAGGGCTAACTTCACACGACAGAACTTCGTCGCCCCCGCGGAGGCGGGGGCCCCGCTGCCTTTGCGTCACGACTCAAGAACAAGCGGAATCCCCGCCTTCGCGGGGATGACGGGGTGCCTGACAGGTTTTCGGTCGGGCCGGCTGGCGCAATTCCTCGACCAGCCTTGGCACGTCGGCCAGTGCGCGCAGGGCATCGTTGAGGTGGGTGCAGCCCTCCGGCCCGCGCAGCATTTCCAGCACATCCTCACGCACCTGGCCAAGATTGCGGCCGACAAGGCGTGCAACATTGTGGACCGCGCCGGGGCATTCGCGGAACGGCAGGATGCGCGCCTCCGGAGTGAGGCTCAGCACTTCCAGCGTCTCGGCATCGACCGTCGCAGCCAGATTGTATTCGTGGATCGCGACCCTGCCGCCCTCGCGCAGTTTGGCGCTGTCCTGAAAGGCGGAAGCGATCCGGATCAGGCCGCCGTCGCGAGTCACGTCGATACGGCGCGCGCGGCGAAAGCCGGGGCCTTCGTGTTCCAGGAACTGGTGCCAGCCCCCGGGATCGGCGGCGTTGCGCAACTCGCCCGCATCGGCATCGGCCACTTTGTCGAGCGGGGCATCGCCGGAAACGCCGCTGTTGCCCTCCTGCAAACCCCAGCAGACGTTGGCGCGCTGGGCGAGCGCGGAGGCGCCATCCGCCGCCCCCAGCCGCTGGCGCAGCAGTTCCATCCGCTCCGGGAACCACTGTCCCCAGGCGAAGGCGGAGACGAGCGCAGTGCCGGAAAGGTCGTCGAGCACGAGGTAGAGCGGGTCTGCGCGCGCGATCAGTTCGGGCATGATCTCGCGCAGCGCCATCCGCAAATGGCCACCCGCCCGCGCGCCGACGAGTTCTGCGATCGTCGCCGGGGCCGGATCGGCGGCGATCTCGGTGATCGTCTTGTCCTCGGTCATCCGCAGGCGGAATTCACCCTCGGCCAAAGTACGTCCATGGCCGTTCGCGCCGGTCAGGTAATCGCGCGCGCGGCCGACGAACAGGCGCTGGCCTTCGGGGCCATCGGGCCAGGCCACATCGATGCTGGACGTGCGGCGCAGCGAATTCACCGGGCGCGGCGGGGCGGGATTGGCCGTCTGGCGGGGCGGCGGCGGGTAGGACGCGGAAGGAATCTGCGTGGTCATGGCGGCATCCTGCGATTTTTGTTCTCGCCGGTCAGCCTGACACCTTCACCAGCAGCTTGCCTAGATGGTTGTTGCCAGAAAACACCCCGGCGAAGGCTTCGGGGGCGGATTCCAACCCTTCGACCACCGATTCGGGGCAGCGGATGCGCCCCTCGGCAATCCAGCCGGCGATGTCGTCCAACGCCTGCTGCCCACCGACGAGGAAACCGCCGAAGCCCTTGATCTCCAATCCTTTGGACATGATCGCGCGGAAGAAACCGGGCAGCTTGTCAGGCCCCGGCCCCTCCATGCCCATGCCGTAATAGGCGATGAACCCGCATACCGGCATGCGCGCACCGCGCTTCATGTGGGGCAGGACGGCCAGCATCACGTCGCCACCGACATTGTCGATGAACACGTCCGCGCCTTCGGGCAGGGCCTTGGCGAGTTGTTCGGCAAAGTCCGGCGCCTTGTAGTCGGCGGCAGCATCGAAGCCGAGGTCGCGCAAGCCCCGGCACTTGTCCGGCCCGCCGGCGATGCCCACCACCCGGGCGCCGCGAATCTTCGCGATCTGCCCGGCAAGGCTGCCCACCGCGCCCGCCGCTGCAGAGATCACCACCGTCTCGCCCGCCGCCACGCGGCCGATGCCGATCACGCAGGCGTGGGCGGTCTGCCCCGGCATTCCCAGCGCACCGAGCGCGGTGGAGACTGGCGCCCTTGCGGGATCGAGCTTTCGCGGCGGACCGCGCCAGTCGGCCTTGTCCGGCGCGACCACGGCATATTCGCGCCAGCCGGTGCGGTCCTCCACCACATCGCCCACCGCGTAACCGGGGTGGTTGGACTGGACGACCGTACTGACGGTCGGCCCGTACATCACCTCGCCCGGATGGACCTGGGTGACGCCGGAAAGCCGCTTTTCGTCGATGGCGAAGCGGATCAGCGGGTCGAGCCCGAGCCAGAGCGTTTTCAGCAGCACCTCGCCCTCGCCCGGCTGCGGGATCGGTGCATCTTCCACGCGGAAGTCCGATGGTTCCGGATTGCCGCTGGCGTAGCAGGCCAGCACGACCTGTTTCATCATGTCGCTCACCGCAGCGAGACCGTCACCGCCGACATGCCGCGATGATCGAGGCCCCGGTATTCCGGTTTGGGCTTGCCGGGGTCGAGCGTCATGTTCGGGAAGCGATCGAGCAAGCCGTTGATCGCCACCACCATCTCCTGTCGGGCGACATCCATGCCCAGGCAGCGGTGCGGGCCGAAGCCGAAGCCCATGTGATGCTCCTTGCGGCGGAAGATGTCGTATTCCTCCGGCTTGTCGAACACGGCAGGATCGTGGTTGGCGGCACCGAGGCACAAGTGGATGCGGGTGCCGGCGGGGACTTTCACGCCTTCCATCTCGGTATCCTCCATGCAGAGGCGTATGAACACCGGATCCGTCGCGCGCCAGCGCAGGCCCTCTTCCACGGCGAGGTCGATCAGGCTGCGGTCGTCGCGGCAGGCTTCCCAGAAGTGGCGGTGGTTCATCAGCGCATCGATGGTGATGCCCAGCTGCCGCCAGGTGGTGCCGCCCCCCGCGAAGATCGCCAGCTTGCAGTAGCCGAACAGTTCGTCCTCGGTCAGCGGGCGCTTGGTGCCGTCCTCGTGCGTGATCTCGCAGCCGATCAGCCCGGCGATCAGGTTGTCGCCCGGCTCGCGCTGGTTTTCCGCGATCAGGCGGCGCAGCGTGCCATCGACCCAGCCGCGGGCTTCGGCGGCTTCCTCGGGCGAGAGGTAGCGCGCGCCGAACGTTGCGCGGTTGAGCTGGTAGCGGAACTCGATCACGTCCTCGCCCTCCAGCCCGATGGCACGGGTTACCGTGGCCATCGGCAGGCGGGCGCAGAGGTCGCCGTTGAGATCGGAGGTCTCGCGATCGAGCAACTGGTCGAGCAGGACGTCCACCGTCTCCTCGATCCAGCGCTTGTTCCACCAGTCCAGCACCTTGGGCCGCTTGAACAGCGGCTGCGCGGCAGAGCGCAGGCGCTTGTGCGGCTTGCCCACCATCGACAGGATCGTGGTGCCCAGCGTCCGCACGCCGGCGCTCTCGTTATACCCTTCCGAAGAATAGAGCTGGTTTTCGCGAAAGCCGATCTCGCAGGCGCGATAGGAGAAGAACGTCATGTTCTCTCGCGGCGCGCCCAGCATCGAGACCATTTCCGGCACGCCCAGCAGTTCGCGCAAGGTGCCCTTGTGCACCGCGCCCGTCTCCCGCAGGCGGTTCATGTCCTCGGTATAGTCGCGGCTGGGGTCGACGCCGGAATTGGCGTCCACTTTGTCGACATCGAACATCTCGGCATAGCGCGGATTATCCGAAAGCAGCGATGCCAGCGCGTTCGAGCGGGAATCGCTTCCGGAATAGGGACAGGTCGCCATGGTCAGCCTCCTACCTTGCGTCCGGCCGAGAGCCCCCCGTCCACGGGAAGGTTCACGCCGGTCACGTTGCTTGCGAGATCGGAACAGAGGAACAGCGCCGCCGAAGCGGTGTCGCGCGGGTCGATCGCGCGGCCGAGCGGGTGCACGCGGCCCATGCCTTCGAGGATGCGGTCGCGGTGCGCGCTGTCGGGGTCCATCCCGGCATAGTGGGTGAGCATGCCGGCCGGGCAGACTGCGTTCACGCGGATGCCCCTGTCCGCCACTTCGATGGCGAGTGCGCGGGTAAGCTGGACCACCGCGCCCTTGGTGGCACCGTAGAACACCCCGCCATAGCCGATCAGCCCGGCGACCGAGGCGGTGGAGACGATGGCCCCGCCCTCTCCTTGTCTCTCGAACTGCCGGATCGCCGACTGGCAGCCGTGGACCACGCCCATCACGTTGACTTCGGCCACGCGGCGCATGTCCTCGCCCTCGCACTCGGTCAGGCTGCGCAGGCCCTTTCCGGGAATCGGGCTGATGGTGATGCCGGCATTGTTGTAGATGCAGTCGAGCCGCCCGTAGGTCTCGACGCCCGCCGCCACGGCGGCATCGACGGCATCGGGATCGGCAACGTCGCAGGCCACGGCGATGGCCTTGCCACCTTCGGCCCGCACCATCGCGGCAGTCGCCGCCGCCTCGTCCGCGTTCACATCGGCCGCAATCACTTTCGCGCCGTGTTCGGCAAAGAGCAGGCAGGCCGCGCGGCCGACGCCCGATCCGGCCCCGGTAATCAGTGCGACTTTGCCTTCGAGCAGTCCTTGCATCCCGGTCCTCCCCTTACCCGCCGATGTTGAGCGTGGTCATGATCTGGAATTCGCGCAGGCCCTCGACGCCGCGCTCGCGGCCGAGGCCGCTCATCTTGATGCCGCCGCCGCTGGCATGGCTGGAGGCGAGGGCGCCGTTGACGTTCACCGCGCCGCTGCGAATCTTCAGGCCCACTTCCAGCGCCTTGACCTTGTCCTTGCCGTGAACCCAGCCGGAGAGGCCGAAACGGCTGTCATTGGCCATTTCCACCGCGTGATCGAGGTCGCGGTAGCCGATCACGGAGACGACCGGGCCGAAGATCTCCTCCTGCGCGGCGGGGTTGGCGTTGTCGGGCAGGTCGAGCACGGTGGGTTCGAAGAAATAGCCCTTCTCCAGCCCCTCAGGCCGCTTGCCGCCGCAGATTACGCGGCCTCCCCCGGCGACGGCAGCGGCGACGAAATGCTCGCAGCGGGCGCGCTGGGCGGCGCTGACCACGGGGCCTAGCTGCGTCGCCGGATCACGCGCGGGGCCGATCTTCACGCCGGCCAGCAGCTTCGCCATCGCCTCCAGCACCTCGGCCTTGCTCTCCTGCGGCACGAAGACGCGGGTGCCGAGCACGCAGCCCTGCCCCGCGTGCGAGGTGCAGACCGAAAGCGCCGCCATGGCCGCCCGCTCCACCGAGTCCGGCAGGTAGATCTGCGCCGACTTGCCGCCGAGTTCGAGCACCAGCCGTTTCAGCGTGACCGCCGCCTGCCTGGCGACTTCCACGCCCACGGTGGAGGATCCGGTGAAGCTCACCATGTCCACGCGCGGGTCGCTGGTCAGCGCCTGCGCGCCCTCCACGCCCGCCTCGATCACCAGATTGAACACGCCCTTGGGCAGCCCTGCTTCCTCGGCCGCTTCTGCGAAGACCAGCGAAGACAGCGGCGTCAGAGGATTAGGCCGCAGGATCACCGTATTGCCCGCCATCAGCGCCGGCACGACTTTCCAGAGCGCGGTGTAGAACGGCACGTTGTAGGCCGAGATCGCCGTCACCACCCCGATCGGCGACCAGCGCTTGACGCTCTGCACCGCGAAATGGGCGTTCACCCGCTCGTGCAGCGGCAGCGCGTTGTCCTCGATTTCCGGCAGGCGCAGGAACATCTCGACGATCTCGCGCGCCATGCGCAGGGGGGAGGCGACTTGTGCGCCCATGACCGTGGAGGAAATCGGGCAGCCCGCCTCACGCACTGCAAGATCCTTCAGCCGGCCCGCGCGGGCAGCCATGGCATCGGCGAAGCGGATCATCGCCGCACCGCGTTCCTTCATGGAAAGGCCGGGCCATTCACCCGAATCGAACGCGCGCCGGGCGGCGGAGATCGCCGCTTCCACCTGCTCCGCCGAAACCCCGGCAACCCGCGCGACCAGGCTCTCGTCCGAAGGGTCCTGCACGTCGAACGCCGCGCCCTGCCCGGCAACAAACGCGCCATCGATGAAGCCTGCGTGATCCAGCGGCTCTCTCCCAGATAAATTCGTATTTGCGAATTTCTTTTCACAAAACAGACTATCGGAGCAAATGCGGAACGTCAATCGCGAGGGCGCTGGCTGGAACCTGACTGCCGACGGGCGGTTGCCTCGCTATCCGGTGCTGCCTATCTCCGCAGCAGCCCGCGCCACCACGCGCGAAAACGAGCGAGGACCCGCAAGACCATGGCCTTCACCGATTTCCTCCGTCAGCAGTGCTACATCGACGGCCAGTGGTGCGATGCCGATTCCGGGGCCACGTTCGAAGTGACGGACCCCGGCAGTGGCGCGGTGCTGGGCACCGTGCCGAAGATGGGGGCGGCCGAAACCAACCGCGCGATCGACGCGGCCGAACGCGCGCTGCCCGCATGGCGCGCGAAGACCGCCGGCGAACGATCGAAGCTGATGCGCAAGCTGTTCGACCTGATGATCGCGCATCAGGACGATCTGGGCGAACTGCTCACCCGCGAACAGGGCAAGCCGCTGGCCGAAGGCCGCGGCGAGATCGCCTATGGCGCCAGTTTCATCGAATGGTTCGCCGAAGAGGCCAAGCGCGCCTATGGCGATACCATTCCCGGCCATGCCGCCGACCGCCGCATCGTCGTGATCAAGCAGGGCGTCGGCGTCGTCGCCGCGATCACGCCCTGGAACTTCCCCAATGCGATGATCACCCGCAAGCTGGGCCCGGCGCTGGCCGCCGGCTGCACGATCGTCATCAAGCCGGCTTCGGCCACGCCCTATTCGGCGCTGGCCATCGCGCATCTGTGCGAACTGGCTGGCATTCCGGCAGGCGTCGTCAATGTCGTCACCGGCAGCGCCGGGCAGATCGGTTCGGCGCTGACCGCCAGCCCCAAGGTCGCCAAGCTGACCTTCACCGGATCGACCGAGATCGGCCGCGACCTGCTGCGTGAATGTGCGGAGACGATCAAGAAAACCTCGATGGAACTGGGCGGCAACGCACCGTTCCTGGTGTTCGACGATGCCGATGTCGATGCCGCGATCGACGGCGCAATGATCTCCAAGTTCCGCAACGGCGGCCAGACCTGCGTGTGCACCAATCGCTTCTACGTGCAGGACGGCGTCTATGACGAGTTCGTGGAGAAGCTAGCCAAGCGCGTCTCCGCCATGAAGGTCGGCTATGGCATGGACGCGGGCACCGAAGTCGGCCCGCTGATCGACGAGAAGGCGGTCGAGAAGGTGGAGGAACATCTGGAGGACGCCATTGCCGGCGGCGCCAGAGTGCTGGCCGGCGGCCAGCGCAACGAGCGCGGCGGTTCGTTCTTCAACCCCACCGTGGTTGCGGGCGTGAAGCCGGACATGAAACTGGCGAAGGAAGAGACCTTCGGTCCGCTCGCCGGCGTGATCCGCTTCAGCGACGAGGCCGACGCGATCCGCATGGCCAACGATACCGAGTTCGGCCTTGCCAGCTATTTCTACGCGCGCGACCTCAGCCGCGTCTGGCGCGTTGCGGAGGCGCTGGAGGCGGGCATGGTGGGCATCAACACCGGGCTGATCTCCACCGAAGTGGCGCCGTTCGGCGGGGTGAAGCAATCGGGCCTCGGCCGTGAGGGTTCGCACTATGGCCTCGATGACTACATGGAGGTGAAGTACCTCTGCATGGGTATCAAGCCGGCGGCGTGATCGCGGCGGGCGCGGGTTGATCCAGCAGCCATTGGGCGACTGGAACAACGCCCGCCAAAAACAATCCGTCATCCCCGCGAAGGCGGGGATCCCGCTGCCTTCTTCTTCCGCACAACCTCGCAAGGAAAAGCGGGGCCCCCGCCTTCGCGGGGGCGACGGAGTGTTATTGGCAGCATGGGTGACGGAGACCAGCACACCTGCACCCCCACCCAATTCCTACGCCCCTGCGAAGTTTGAACTTCCGTTCAAACTTGCTCTTCCCGACAAGCCCCATTTCCGTTTAGCCCTATTCCCCAACGAGGCGCCACGCGCCGAATGGGAGAATGAGATGTCCTACAAGGTTGCCATCGTCACCGGCGCTGCCGCCGGCATCGGCGCCGCTTGCGCGAAGCGGCTGGCGAAGGAAGGGGTGGCCGTGGGCGTGCTCGACCTCGACGCCGAACGCTGCGCCGATACCGTCAAGGCCATCCGCGACGGCGGCGGCACCGCCATCGCGCTGGGCGCCGACGTGTCCAATCGCGCATCCGTCAAGGCCGCCGTGGAGCAGGTCCGTGAGGAACTGGGCCCGGTCTCGATCCTGGTCAACAACGCCGGCGTCACCGACTTCACCCCGTTCGAGGAACTGACCGACGATCGCTGGGACTTCATCTATGCCGTCAACGTGCGCGGCCTGTTCATCATGACGCAGGAATGCCTGCCGGACATGAAGAACGCCGGCTGGGGCCGCATCGTCAACATCTCGTCCTCCAGCGCGCAGACCGGCGCGGTGAACATGATCCCCTATTCGTCCTCGAAGGGCGCGGTGGTGACCATGACCCGTTCGATGGCGCAGGAATTCGGGCCTTACGGCATCACCGTGAACAATATCCCGCCGGGTTCGGTGATGGGCACGATCATGTCCGAAGCCAACCGCGAACGTTTCCAGATCCCGACCGAAGTGCTGCTGCAGACCATCCCGGTTCGCCGCATGGGCGAGCCCGACGATATCGCCAACGCCTGCGCCTGGCTCTGCGACGAGCGCAGCCAGTACGTCACCGGCCAGACCATCGGCGTCAACGGCGGCCGCGTGGTGACCTGAACCAGACCCTCCCCTGCAAGGGGAGGAGCACCGCCTGAAGGGTGGTGGAGGGGGTGTCAGCCTCTCCACCACACACAACCGAACCGTTACACCCCTCCGTCAGCGCTTCGCGCTACCACCTTCTCTTGCAGGGGAGGAATTTTCAACTCATCAAACGCGGCACCGAGACCGAGAACACATCGAAGTGCGCGTCCGGATGCTCGGCCTGCCCGTCGCGCGGGGCCTGGCGCACTTGCACAACGCCGTTCTTGCCGAAGCCGTCCACCACCGGGCGGCCGGCATCGCGGCTCAGCCAGAGGCGCAGGAGGTGGCGCTTGCGCTGCGGTTCCGGCCAGTCCCAAAACGTGGTGCGGGCGTGCAACGCGGCGTAATTGGACAACCACTGGATGTCGCCGGGGCGGAAATCCATCTCGATCGCCATGCCCTCTTCGTACGTGATCGTGTCGAAGAGTTCGAGCACCTCGATCTGTTCGGGGCTCAGCTTGGGCACGCCCTCGTATTCCTGCGCGGTGAGGATGTAGAGCGAGCCCGCGTACATCGAGAATACCCCGTCCACCAGGCTGACGATCGGTGAGGTGTACGTGTCCGCCGGGGCATTGTGGTCCTGCCGGCGCCAGTCCCAATGGAAAGGTTCCAGCAGCAGCGGTGCCAGATCCGGGCGGCGGCGCAGGATCTCGTTGTAGATCTCCGCACCGGAGACGAGGCAGGAAAGGCCGCCCTCCTTGGCCGGGCGCAGGCACATCAGCGCGACGATGTCCGAACTGTCCGAGTGGTAGACCAGCTTGTCGCGCACCTTGGAGGAGAGTGCGGTGGGATCGTCCATGGTCTTGTCGCTGGTGGCGTAGACGTGGTCGATCAGGTCGCCCATCTCGTTCTGGCGGATCGGGTCGCCCATGTGCAGGCCAAGGATGTAGTAGATCGCGTTGGACAGCGCGTCCGAATAGAGTTGCGTGCGCAGGCCGCGCACCAGCACGAAGCCGCGCCCGTAATCGACGTCCGCGCCCCATTCCTGCACCGCATCGGCGCAGGCGACCAGCGGATATTCCTCCGCCGTGACCGTGCGCAGGTCCGGGTTCTCGGCCATGAAGCGGGTGCCCAGCGTTTCCAGTTCGTGCACTTGCGCGTCGGACAGCATGTAGATCCACTCGTCGCTCCCGGCGAGCCGATCCCCACGCCAGGCGGCGCTGGTGGTGACGGGCGGGAATACCTCTGCAGAGGTGGGGGCGGAACTGGCCATGCTTTCAGGTCCTTTTGCGCGGCATTGAATGATGCCCCTCTCTAGGCCGCCATCGCGCCCGCGACTTGTCACGCCATGTCCGAAAGCTTTCCGGAACGCGCATTCGCGGCCACGCCGAACGTCCGAACGGCATCGCCGCCCGCGACTATTCGCGCTATGCCGAAGGCGGCTATGTCGGTAACGATTCCACCGTGCCGCCCCGCGCCGATCACGGTTTCATCGGCCAGCCGGGACTCCACTGGAACGTCCTGCTGGCGCAAGGATGCTGATTCTTCACCCGAGTTGCGGAGATATGCGATGAACTGGAAATCCCTCGTTCCTGCCGCCTTTGGCCTTATGTCGCTTGGCGGCTGCGCGGAAACCGCCGCCCCTTCCGCATCGACGCCGCCGGCGACAGCGCCTGCCCCCGCCCCTGCCACGACCGGCCTTGCCGCGACCTCCTGGAAACTCGTCGGCTTCCAGTCGATGGACGATGCGCAAGGCACCACGAAGCCCGGCGAAGGGCGCACCTACACGCTGGAATTCGGCGCGGACGGCGCGCTGGCCATGCAATTGGACTGCAATCGCGGCCGTAGCACCTGGAGCGCGGAACCCGGCGGTGAAGGCGGATCGCTGAAGATCGGGCCGGTCGCCTCCACCCGCGCGCTTTGCCCGCAGCCCGACATCGGCCAGATGATGGCGGCGCGCCTGTCGGACGTCGCCAGCTATACCCTGCGCGACGGGCATCTTTTCCTTGCGCTGAAAATGGATAGCGGCATTTTCGAATTCGCCCCGCAATGATCCTAAGGTGACTTTGTCCGGCGGGGCCGCATGAGGGGGATTGATTGAGCTTCGCAATGTCCATGCCTGGCCAGGGTCTGCGAAACGGGAATGCGCGCGGCCGCGGCTTCGCGACAAGCGCCCTGCTGGTGCTGCTGATCGCCTGCCTGGCGGTCTGGAGTCCGGCGGCGTTTGCGCAGATTCCCGGCCTGTCGAAGCTGGTACCCAGCACCAAGGCCACCGCATCGCCGGCGCCGACGGACGCGCCGACGGACGGGCCGAGCGAGGTGCAGACGGATTCCCCACCGGCCCACCCCGCCAGGACGGAACCGACAACGCCGTTCGCCCCTGCCGAGACGATCGCCCGCTTCAATGCCGACGCCGCCGATGCACAGGCGGTGCTGCGCAAGCCGGTGGGCAAATACGATTACGAGGAAATCCACCGGCTCAACAAGCTGCGCGACCGGCTGGCCGCCGACCGTGACCTTGCCCGCCAGATCGCCGATCGCAGCAATCTGGATGCGCGGATCATCCAGGCCCAGATCGCCGCACTCGGCACCGCGCCGTCCGATGGCAAGGGCGAGGCCGGCGCGGTCACCCAGCGACGCAAGGATCTGGACGCCCAGCTCTCGGTCAAGCTGGCCCCGGTGCTGGACGCCCGCGATGCGCAGGCACGCGCCGCCACGCTGGTGACCGAACTGGACGAGCGGATCGCGACGCTGGAGCGCAATCGCCGATCCGAACGCACATCCTCCATCCTCGATCCGAACGCGTGGATCACCGTGGCCGGCGACGTTCGGCGCGGGTTCGACATTGCCGCGCCGCAAATCGCCAAGGGCGTGGCCGCCGATGGCGCCAGCGGCTTCGGCCTGCGCCTGCTGGCCGTGGCGGTGCTGGTCCTGCTCGGACCTTTCGCGGCGATTCGCCTGCTGCGCATCGCCCGGCGGCGCTTCACCATCCGGCGCGAAGCGATGCCGCAGGTGGCCAAACGCCTGATCATCGTCGTGGTCGAGGATGTGGTCGGGGCGATCCTGCTGTTCGTGGCGATCGGCTGTTCGGTTGCCGCCTTCGCCGTGCTGATGAAGCCGTTTCTGGCGACCCAGCCACTTGTCGGCCTCAGTCTGCTGCTGCTGATCGCCGCGCTGGTGGTCGCCATCGCGCAATGGCTGGCCAAGAGCACGCTGCGATCGCCGTTTCCCGAACTGCGGCTGGTCCAGCTGCGCCCGGACGTCAGCGTGCGGGCCGTCTCCACGATCCGGCTGCTGGGCATCGTGCTGGGCCTGGAACTGGTGGTGGAAGGGATAGAGGATCTGGGCTTTCTGGCCATCACCTTCATCGACCTGGCATCGGCCGTACTGCTGATCTGCGGCAGTGCGCTGGTCTGGCGCTTCGCCCTGATAATCGACAAGGGCCGCGAAGCGGCGGGCGAAGAGCCGACGCCCAAGCCGCATCAGGCCGGCGCTCGGGCCGGCGCGCGCAAGGATGGCAATCCGCTCGATTTCGCGGGGCCGCTGACCAAGATCCTGATGCTGCTGGCGGCCGGCTGCGTGGTGGCGGCGGTGGTCGGCTACATCGTCCTTGCCCGCGAAATCTTCTCCGACCTCGTCGTTTCGGTGGCAATCATCGCCATCGCCATCTTCCTGCACCGGCTGGTGACGCTGGTCGTCGGGATGCTCGCCGAAAGCGGGTTGAAGCGATACCGCACGGGCATCCACTTCGTGCCGATGCTGGCCGGCATCACGCTGACGCTGGCCGCACTGCCGCTGCTGGCGATCACCTGGGGCTACAACAGCCGCGAGATCGGCGATGCCATCGTCATCCTGCGCACGGGGATCACGTTCGGCAACGTCAACATCTCCGCCGGGGACATCCTGACTTTCGCCTTCGTGTTCCTGGCCGGCTATATCGCCACGCGCTGGGTGCAGCGGATCATCAACCTGACGATCCTGCCCCAGTTCGAAATCGATCGGGGGTCGCAGGCCTCCATCGTCACCATCATCGGCTATGTCGGTATCGTCGTTTCGGCAGCGGTGGCCGTCGCCACCACCGGGCTGGACCTCACCAGCCTGGCCTTCATCGCCACCGCCCTTTCGGTGGGCCTTGGCTTCGGCCTGCAATCGACGGTGGAGAACTTCACCAGCGGCATCATCCTGCTGGTGGAACGCCCGATCCGCGAGGGGGACTGGATCGAGGTGGGCACCTATTCGGGCATCGTGCGCAAGGTCTCCGTCCGCTCGACCCACCTGGAAAGCTTCGACCGGCACCAGATCATCATCCCGAACTCGCAACTGATCACCGGCAGCGTGAAGAACCTGAGCCTGGGCGAGCATCTGGCCCGCGTGGTGGTGCCGATCGGCGTCGCCTACGGATCGGACCTCGAAAAGGTGCGCAGCGTGCTGATCGAGATCGCCAAGGCGCAGGATGGCGTGCTGAGCTGGCCCGAACCCAACGTGACCTTGGACGCCTTTGCCGAAAGCGCGATCCAGATGCGCCTGCTGGTCTTCGTGCGCGATGCGACCGATGGCAGCGCCACCGCTTCCACCATGCGGTTCGAGATCGCCCGCCGCTTCGCCGCCGAGAATATCGAGATGCCCTTCCCGCAAATGGAAGTGCGCATCCACGAGGAAGACCCGCGCAAGAACCGGTAGGGGGCGTGGGCCGGTGCCGCCAAAATCCGCGTTCGGCGGATTTTCAAGCAGGCGTCTGCCGTTCAGTCTCCCGCGACGGTCAGGCCATCCACGCGCAAGGTCGGCACGTTCAGCGACCGGTCGCGCTCAAGATCGTTGGCCGGAACCAGCGCCGCGAACATCGCCAGCAGATTGCCCGCCACGGTGAATTCCGCCACCGGCCCGGCGATCTGGCCATCGACGATGCGGAAGCCCGACGCGCCCCGGCTGTAATCGCCGGTCACGCCGTTCACCCCCTGCCCGATCAGCTCGGTGATGTAGACGCCGTCCTTGATGTCCGCCATCAGCTCGGCGGGCGAGAGCGTGCCCGGCAGCAGGTCGACATTGCCCACCGAAACCCCGGGCGCACCGTTGCCGCCGCGCGCGGCATGGCCGGTGGGGGCAAGGCCCAGTTGGCGGGCGGAGGCGCTTTCCATCAGCCAGCCGGTCAGCCGCCCGTCCTCCACCAGATTGCGCGCGCGGGTCGCCAGACCTTCGCCGTCGAACGCGCGCGAACGCAGCCCGCGCGGGCGCAGCGGATCTTCCACGATGGTGATGCCGCTGGCGAAGATCGCCTGATCCAGCCGGTCGAGCAGGAAGCTGGACCGCCGCGCGATCGCGCTGCCCGACATCGCCCCCAGCAAGTGGCCCACCAGCGATCCGCCCACGCGCGGGTCGAACACCACCGGCATCGGCCCGCTGCGCAGCCGCCCCGGCGAAAGCTTGGCCACGCTCCGCTCGCCCGCCAGCGCGCCGATCGAGGCCGGCGTCGGCAGGTCTGACCAGTGGTGCATGGCGCGCCAGTCGCCATCGCGCTGCTTGTCCGCGCCCTCGCCCGCGACTACCGAGGCGCTGACCGAGCGGCTGGTGGAACCATAGGCCCCGCCGAAACCATGGCTTGTCGCCAGCGCGACCACGCCGCCGCCCGAACTGGCCGAGGCGCCGTCCGAATTGGTGACGCCGGCCACCGCGCGGGCCGCATCCTCCGCCTCTTCCGCCATCCGGCGCAAGTCCTGCGGGCCGGGCTCGCGGCTGTCCAGCAGGTCAAGGTCGGGCCACGGGCCGGTCGACAGCATTTCGTCGGGCGCCAGCCCGGCATAGGCATCCTCGGGCGCGCTGCGCGCCATCGCCAGCGCCCGGCTGGCCAATTCGTCCAGCGCCTGGGGCGACAGGTCGCTGGAACCGATGCTGGCCGATCGCTTGCCGACGAACAGCCGCAGCGAGATATGTTCGCTTTCCGAACGCTCCACATCTTCCAGCTTGCCAAGGCGCACCTGGATCGCTTCCGACGAACTGGCGCCATAGACCGCATCGGCGGCATCCGCACCGGCCCGGCGCGCACGCTCCACCAGCTGCTGCGCGCGGTCGAGCGCTTCGTCGGGGGTCAGCATCCTCTTTCGATCTCCATGGGCGGGGCGCAGAACAAGCGCGCGGCATTCCCTGCTGACCTAGGCGCACCGGCGGCAGAGCGCAAATCGCGGGAGATGCTGAGGGCCCGGCTCCGGCGAGATGTTGCGCCTGCCCACCCCGGACCCATCTCGCTTGCGGGAGGGGCAGCGAGACTTGGCAGCTTGCTGGCTAGTCGTAGCGGGGTGGGTCGTAGCGAGGTGGGTCGCAGCGGAGTGGGTAGAGCGCCAACGGAACGGTGGTATCGACCCTAGCGCGCCAGCACCAGCGCCAGCCCCTTGAACACCGCGGTCAGCGCGAACGGCAGGCCGATCGCCAGCCCCCACAGCATCATCAGGTCGCGGCGGTAGAACGGCTGAAGCGAGGGATCGTGCGCCTGTTCGTCGCTCAGGCGGTTCCAGCGGGCTTCGAAACGGCGGCAGGCGGGGATGATCGCGATCACCAGGATCACCAGCGCCAGATAGGGCAGCAGCGATTCGCCGCCCGCCTTCAGCGCACCGATGGTCACGAAAATCTGCAGCGCGGTGTAGACCAGCAGGGCATAGGCGATGTGGTCGCTCATCTTGCGGCGAAAATCGGGCAAGGGCTTCACCGGTTCCTTGCCCGGTTCGGGCACGGCACGGTGAACGGGCCGGGGTGTGGATGAGGAGCGAATTTCCGCGGGCCCCGCCTCGGCATCGCGGCCGAAACCGTCCGAAACCCCCACATGTCTGCCGGTCTTGGCCATCGAGCCCAACCTTTCTGTCCTGAGTGCGACCTTTTTTGTCTCTCCCGCGATCACTAGATCACGCTGCGCATGGATTGGCAAGTTCATGCCATTGAGGGCGCAATTTTCGATCCCCGGCGTATGAACCTTATCGCCCGTGAACCATAAGGTGAAACCATCGCATCGCCGCAGAGGTTCCGGCCGATATTCAGGCCCGCGAAATGCCGGCTAGGGGAAATGGCGGCTTGCGGTGGGCCGGTGGGCTGCGTAAACGGCGGGGAAGATGACCGAAACGAGCGAACGCATGCAGGAAACCCCGGCCGCCGCGGTAAGCGTGGCGCAAAATGGCGGGCTTGAGGTCATCTCGATCGCCAAGAGCTATGACAAGCGCGCGGTGCTGACCGATATCTCGCTGTCGGTGGCCAAGGGCGAAGTGCTGGGTCTGCTGGGCCCCAACGGCGCCGGCAAGACCACCTGCTTCTATTCGATCATGGGTCTGGTCCGTCCCGACTCGGGCCGCATCCTGATGGACGGCGTCGATGTGACGCGCCTGCCGATGTACCGCCGCGCGGTGCTGGGGCTGGGCTATCTGCCGCAGGAAACCTCGATCTTCCGGGGCATGACCGTCGAACAGAACATCGGCGCGGTGCTGGAACTCAACGAGCCGGAGAAGGACGTGCGCGCTTCCGAACTGGAGCGCCTGCTGGACGAATTCGGCCTCACCCGCCTGCGATCCAGCCCGGCAATGGCGCTTTCGGGCGGTGAACGCCGCCGTTGCGAAATCGCCCGCGCGCTGGCGGCCAAGCCTTCGATCATGCTGCTGGACGAACCGTTCGCCGGCATCGACCCGCTGTCCATCGCCGACATTCGCGATCTGGTGCGCGATCTGAGCGGGCGCGGCATCGGCGTACTGATCACCGACCACAACGTGCGCGAAACGCTGGATATCGTCGACCGCGCCTGCATCATCTACGGTGGTCAGGTGCTGTTCGCGGGCAGCCCCGAAGCGCTGGTGGCCGACGAAAACGTCCGCCGCCTCTATCTGGGCGAAGGCTTCACCCTGTGACGGGGCATCACCCCGTCGGAATGTTATGCGCTGTGAGGGGGCTCCACGGCGCGAACGGGGCGGCGGGAACGAGGCAGCCCCCTTCGGGAACCTGAGCCATGGCGCTGGGGCCCAGGCTGGACCTGCGGCAAAGCCAGTCGCTTGTCATGACGCCGCAGCTTCAGCAGGCGATCAAGCTGCTGGCGCTTTCCAATCTTGAGATCGAGAGCTTCATCGGCGAAGCGCTGGAGGCCAATCCCCTGCTGGACGTGGGCGGCGCCCCCTCTGGTCCGGATGTCGGCCCGGTAGCGGGCGAAGGGCCGGCCGAAACCCCGCGCCTGACCTCGCCGGAAACCTCCGCCGTGGACCGGCTGATCGGGGAAGGTCGCGGGGGAGAGGATCGCCCGCTCGACAACGAAGTACCCGCCAGCGAACGCGAGCGCGACACCGGTGACGGCAACGAGCGCCGCGAGGGCGAGACGGCCGCGGGCGACTGGAGCGGCGACCTGCGGCTTGGCGGCGGCGAGGAAGGCCCCGGCATCGACCAGCACGGCGGCGGCGAGGCTTCGCTGGTAGAGCATCTCGAAGCCCAGCTTGGCACTGCCACCGACGACGATCTGCTGATCGGCATCGCGCGCTATCTGATCGGCCTGTTGGACGAGGCGGGATACCTGCCGGTGCCGCTGGACGAAATCGCCATCGATCTCAGCGTCGGGATCGCGGAAGCGGAAGCGGGGCTTGCCGTGGTGCAATCGCTGGATCCCACCGGCGTCGGCGCGCGCACGCTCTCCGAATGCATCGCGCTGCAGGCCAAAGAGGCGGACCGCCACGATCCCTGCATGGCGCGGCTGATCGACAATCTGGACCTGGTCGCGCGTGGCGACCTGTCCCGGCTCAAGCGCATCTGCGGCGCGGATGACGAGGACATGGCCGACATGCTGGCCGAACTGCGCGGCTATGATCCGAAACCGGGCCTGCGCTTCGGCGGCGAACCCGGCGCGGCCGTGGTGCCGGACATTCTGATCACCCCGGCCGAGGCGAAGCAGGGCGGATTGCCCGGCTGGAACATCGCGCTGAACGAGGCGACGCTGCCGCGCCTGATCGTCAATCGCGGCTATTTCCTGGAACTGCGCAGCGGGTGCACCGACAAGGCATCGCGCACCTGGCTTTCCGAAAAGCTGACCGATGCCAACTGGCTGATCAAGGCGCTGGACCAGCGGCAGAAGACCATCCTGAAAGTCGCCTCCGAACTGGTGCGCCAGCAGGACGGTTTCTTCCGCCACGGCGTCTCGCACCTGAAACCGCTGACGCTGCGCACCGTGGCGGAGGCGATCGGCATGCACGAATCCACCGTCAGCCGCGTCACGTCCAACAAGTATCTCAATTGCCCGCGCGGGACGTATGAGCTGAAGTACTTCTTCACCTCCGGCGTGGCAGCAGCGGGCGGCGAAGGCGCGTCGGCAGAGGCGGTGAAGGCGGCGATCCGCCAGCTGATCGATGCGGAAGACCCCAAGGCGATCCTGTCCGACGATACCCTGGTGGACCTGTTGAAGGCGAAGGGTTTCGAACTGGCCCGCCGCACCGTGGCCAAGTATCGCGAAGCGATCGGCCTTGGCAGTTCGGTTCAGCGCCGCCGCCAGAAGGCCATTGCTGCAGCGCGGTAACTACTAAGCAGGGTGATAGTCAGTATTGCCAGTTAAATGCTTGTATTGCTGAGTATTATTTTATTTGAAATGATGGAATTCGTGTTAGCTTCCAATCCATGAAGTGCACCTGGCTTGCGACGGTTCGAACACCGAAATCGCAAGAATAAGAGGCACCATATTGGAGAGAATGCCGATGTCCTACGTCGACCGGAATTCCAATCCCAACCAGAAATTCCTCACCGGAGGAATTGTCGCACTGATCCAGGGGGGCGTGGCGCTGGCCCTGATCAATGGATTTGCGGTCACAATGTTACAGTCGGGTCCGAAGCACCACACAGAGGGCGTGATGGTCCATCTCGATCCGCCGCCGCCCCCGCCTCCGCAGCCCATGACGCAACCGGAACAGCCCAAGCTGATCGAAACCATCGCCACCACCACCCATTCCGATATCGTCAAGCCGACGACCAGCGAACAGCCCACCACCGTTCCCACCACGCTGCCGACGACCACCGGCACGCTCGACGGCGATCTGATCACCCCCTTCCCGCAACCGTCGACCACGCCCAGCCCACGCTTCCAGCCGCGCGGCGCGATGCCCCGGAACGATCCGTCGTCGTGGATCACCACGCAGGACTATCCCACCAGCGAGCTGCGGGCAGAACATCAGGGCATGGTGCGCTTCCGCGTGGACGTGGATGCGCGCGGCCGGGCCGGCCAGTGCACGATCCTGTCGTCCAGCGGCTATTCCGGGCTGGACGAGGCCACCTGCAAGTACGTCAGCAAGCGGGCGCGGTTCGAGCCCGCCACCAATGCCGACGGTGAAGCCGCCGCCGGCAGTTACATGGGGACGATCCGCTGGATCATCCCGCGGGACTGACCCTAGCCCCCTTTGGGTCAGACCGCCCGGAGCGGCGCACATCCGCACCACCGTGCCGCTCCGGCACGTCGAGGGGGCCGGGGTACTTTCCCCGTCCCCGGCCCACGGTCCCGTCCGCACGGCGTACCCCTCGCCGCGCGGGCGGGATGCCGTTTGGGGGGCCGGCCTGAAACCGACCCGCTCCACCGCACTAAGCATTTCCCCCGGTTCGCCCGTTCGGCCTCGATCAACCCTGTTGCCCTAGGCCTCAGCGATGGCGCCGCCCTGCCGGCGGCATCCTTGTGGGCGAGCGCAACGGCATGATCCCGAAGACCTTCCATTTCATCTGGGTCGGCGATGAAAGCCGCCGTCCCGACAATTGCATCGAAACCTGGCGCGCCGCGCATCCGGGGTGGGCCTTCCGCCTTTGGGGCAATGCGGAGCTGGACGGGCGCGAGTGGATCAATGCCCGACACATGGCCGAGATGCGCCAGCGCGAATGGAACGGCGTGGCGGACCTGATGCGCTGGGAAATCCTGCACGAACACGGCGGCATCGTGTTCGATGCCGACAGCATCTGCACCCGCCCGCTGGACGAGAACCTGCTCGATTGCGAGGCTTTCGCCTGCTGGGAAAGCGAGATCGCGCGACCCGGCCTGATCGCCGCCGGCTATTTCGGGTGCGAGGCGGGCAATGCCTTCGTGAAGCAGATCGTCGACGACATCGCCGCCAGCCCCTCCGTGATCGGCGAGATGGCGTGGAAGACGGTGGGACCGCAACGGCTGACCGATTGCTATCGCAAGTTCGCCTATACGCCGCTGCGCATCTACCCCAGCCACTACTTCATCCCGCGCCACTTCACCGGCGTGACTTACGAAGGCCGCGACCCGGTCTACGCGCACCAGCTATGGGGATCGACCAGCCGGAGCTACGACCGGATCCACAAGGCCGATGTCGGCGCGGTCGCGGCGCCGCCAGCACCGCGCGCCGCCGCCCCATCCGGCCCCGAACCATCCTGCACCGAACCATCCGGCCCCGAACCGGGCCAGGCCAACGGCGACGCCTCGCCATTGGAGGCGATTCACGCGCCCTATTTCCTGCAGCGCGTGCCGGTCAGTTCCGAACTGTCCGCGCTTGGCCGCATGGATGTCTTCGCCAGCTTGCTGTCCGGAAAGCGGGTGCTGCATGTCGGCTGCGCGGACTGGCCGATCACCGATCCGCGCACCTCGCTCCACGTGCGGCTGGAAGAACACTGCGCCCACCTCGACGGGGTGGACCCGCATGGAGAGGCGCTGGAACAGCTGCGCCCTTACGTGCGGGGCGAACTGTTCACCGACCTGTCGCAGGCCACCGGCCGCTATGACGTGGTGCTGGTGCCCGAAGTGATGGAGCACGTGCCCGATGTCGCCGGCTTCCTGGCCCAGATCGAGGCGGTGGACGCCGGGCTGTTCCTCATTTCCGTGCCCGACGCCTTCCAGTGCCGCGCCCGCCATTTCGACTATCGGGCGGAGACCGGCACTTTCCTTGAAGGCGTCCATCCGGACCACAACGTCTGGTACACGCCCTATACGTTCGCCAACACGCTGCGGAAATACAGCAGCCTGGAACTGCAGCGCATGTGGTTCTTCAACCGCATCTCGCTGCTGGCGCTGCTGAGCAAACCCGCGCTGGCGCAGGCAGCCTGAAGCGTTTTCCTGAAGCGGGTGATCCAATGGCATCGGATCACCCGCTTCAGGGACAGGCGAACCCCTAACTCTTGGGCATCATGCTGGCGACCACCGCATCGATGGAGAAACTGGCCGACTTGGCGCGCGGCGGGAATTCCTTGAAACTCTGCAGCCACTTCCCCAGCATCGGCGGGGCTGCATAGAGCAGGTAGTTCTGCTCCAGAAACCAGTCGTTGTACTTGATGCTCTCCTCGCCCCGCTCGAACGGGTCGGTGCGCAAGTCGAAGAACTTCGGAACGCGCATTTCCGACAGCGGTTCGCGCCAGGATTCCAGCCCTTTCGCACGCTGTTCGGCGAACACGATCTTGTAGCGGCCCATGCGCACGGCCATGCAATCACCGTCATCGCTCCAGTAGATGAAGCCCTCGCGCGGCGACTTCTCTTCCTTGCCCGACAGGAACGGCAGCAGGTTGAAACCGTCGAGATGGACCTTGTAGGTCTTGCCGCCCATCTCGTAGCCCTGCTTCACCTTGGCCACCAGGTCCGGCTCGCCATTGGCGGCGGCGAAAGTGGGAATGAAGTCCTGCAAAGACACGATGTCGTTGACGACCTGCCCCGGCGCCATGACGCCCGGCCAGCGCATCACGCAGGGAATGCGCCAGCCACCTTCCCAGTTGCTGTCCTTCTCGCCCCGGAACGGCGTGGCGCCGCCATCGGGCCAGGTGCACACTTCTGCCCCGTTGTCGGTGGTGAAGACCACGATCGTGTTGTCGGCGATGCCCAGTTCATCCAGCTTTTGCAGCAGCTGGCCGACATATCCGTCCAGTTCCACCATGCCGTCCGGATAGATGCCCAGACCCGTCTTGCCCTTCGATTCGGGTTTCAGGTGGGTGAAGACGTGCATGCGCGTGGGGTTGAAATAGCAGAACCAGGGCGCATCCTCCTTCGTCTTGCGATCGATGAAATCCAGCGCGGCGCCGATGAATTCCTCGTCCACCGTCTCCATCCGCTCCTTGGGTAGCGGGCCGGTATTCTCGATGGTCTGCCTGCCCACCTTGCCGAACTGCTCATCGACGGTGGCATCCTCGACATCGGTCGCCTTGCACTTCAGCACACCGCGCGGACCGAACTTCTTCCGGAAGGCCGGATCCTTCGGATAGTTGTCGTAATAGGGCTCTTCCTCGGCGTTCAGGTGGTAGAGGTTGCCGAAGAACTCGTCGAAGCCGTGGACGGTGGGCAGATGCTCGTTGCGGTCGCCCAGATGGTTCTTGCCGAACTGGCCGGTGGCATAGCCGAAATGCTTCAGGAACTCGGCCACCGAAGGATCATCGAAACTGAGCCCCAGCGTGGCGCCCGGCATCCCCACCTTGGTAAGCCCGGTGCGGATCGGCGACTGGCCGGTGATGAAAGCCGCGCGGCCGGCGGTGCAGCTTTGCTGGCCGTAGCAATCCGTGAACATCGCGCCTTCGCGGGCGATCCGGTCGATATTGGGCGTGCGATAGCCCATGACGCCCAGGTTGTAGGCGCTGACGTTGAACCAGCCGATGTCGTCGGCCATGATGAAAAGGATATTGGGCTTTTCCGCAGGCATGATTGTGGCTCCCATTGATCCCGCCGAATGTGGGTCAGGGCGGCAGCCGTCGCCATCGGGAGAAACCCGCCGTATGGCGTGGAATATATCCGGGGCGCCCTGCCGTAGCGGATGGGTGGAAGCGGATCGGGCGGCAGATCGGGGCAGGCCGCCCTAGTCCACCGCGAAGTGATCGGGCGTCAGGCCTGCCAGTCGGCGCCGCTGCATCTCCACATAGGCCGTCTCCAGCCGGCGCGTGTAATCCCGCGTGCGGAACAGCGGCGCGGTTTCGCGGTTTTCCGCCAGTCTGCCGCGCAAGGAGGCCAGACGCTGCGGATCGCCCGCCAAGGCCAGCGCGGTCGTCTCATAGGTGGCCGCATCCGCCACCGCCATTTCCGGCAGGCCCACGGCATGGACCAGGCTGGTGGCCACGCGCGCCGCGAACTGGCGGCCGGTCAGCGTCAGCACCGGCAAGCCCGCCCACAGCGCATCGGACGCGGTGGTGTGCGCATTGACGTTGAAGGTATCGAGGAACAGGTCGGCATGGGCCAGCCGGCCCAGGTGCTCGCCATGGGGAATGCCCTTGGTGAAGACCAGCCGCGCCGGATCGATACCGCGCGCCGCCGCCTCTCGCCGCAGGTTCGCTTCGGCCCATTCGTTGGAGCGCAGCAGCCAGAGCACGCTGCCTTCCACCTCGCCCAGCAGCCGCATCCAGATGGCGAACTCCGCCGGGCCGATCTTGTAGGTGTGGTTGAAGCAGCAGAACACGAAGCCCCGCCCCCCGTCACGCTCCGGCAGGCCCCAGTCTGCGCGGGATCGGTGATCGGGCACGATCACGCGGCGGTCGTCGTTGGCCTGATAGCAGCCGGCAAGGCGCACGATCTTCTCGCTGAACCACGCCTCTCCGCCCGGCGGCAGCGCGACTGCATCGGCCACGAAGTAGTCGATGCAGGGGTGGCCGATGGTGCCGGGGTAGCCCATGTGGCTCACCTGCACGGGGGCCAGCCGCAGGCCGAACATCGTGCTGCGGGTGCCGCGCGTATAGCCTTTCAGATCCACGGCAATGTCCAGCCCATCGTCGCGGGCAAGGTCGCGCACTTGCGCATCGGTCAGGTGGCCGATCTCGGTGAAGGCATCGACGTGGCGCCGCAGTTCGGCGCGGGAGGCATCCTCCTCGCGCGGCGGGCCGTAGCTGTAGAGGCGGATATCGAAGCGGGCCCGGTCATGCTCACGAAACAGGCCGCTCATCAGGTACATCGTGGCATGGTCGTGAAAGTCGGCCGAGAAATAGCCGATGCGGGTGCGGCCATCGGCGGCGGGCTCAGGATCGGGCAGGGTTTGGGCCGGGCCTTCCGGCCCTGCGCCGAACTTCACGGCGGCGCAGGCCAGCGAGCGGCGGTACTGGTGTTCCGGATCGTCCAGGAACGGCAATGTCGCGAAAGGCTGGACGGCAGCGGCCGACGGCCCATCGGTCAGCGCGAACTGGTCGCGGTGGCGCCAGTCGCAGATATGCGCTTCCTCGAACAGCGCCTGCAACAGCGCCGAACGATCGTCCGGGTCGATCGCGAAGGCGTGCCGGAAGGCGGCGATGGCATCGGGCAGCGCGCCTTTCAGCACCAGCACCTTGCCCCGATTGGCGATGGCCTGGGTATTCTCGGGCTCGGCCGCCAGCGCATGATCGTAGGCATCCAGCGCCTCGTCGATGCGATCCAGCAGCAGCAGTTCGCCGCCCATGTTGTTGTAGGCATTGGCGTGATCGGGCTTCAGCGTCACGGCCTTGCGATAGGCATCGACCGCCGCCCCGCGCGCACCCCGCTTCGCCCGCAAGTTGCCGAGGTTGTAGTGCGCCTCGACATAGCTGGGGTCGATCTTCACGGTCGCGGCGAATGCCACCTCCGCCTCCTTGGCGCGCCCGGCAAGGTCCAGCAGGTTGCCAAGGTTGTAATGGGCATCGGCATAGTCCGGGTGGCGGTCGATCACGGTGCGGTAGATCGATTCGGCTTCCAATGTGCGGTTCTGTCGCCGCAAGGTGATGGCAAGGTTGTTGTAGCAGGCGGCGGCGTCGGGATCGGCGGCAATGGCCCGGCGGAACGCCGCTTCCGCCGCCGGCAGCACGCCCAATGCCAACAGGGCCGCGCCTTGCAGGTTGTGGACGGTGAAGCTTTGCGGGAACTGCTCGGTCAGCCGGGCGCCGTGGCGCACCGCCTCGTCCATCGCGCCGGCGTGATAGGCGGCAATCATCGCATCCAGTTGCTCGGGCGGCGGATTGGCATTGGCCGCCTCCAACGCGTGGAGCGCAGCGCGGGCGCGCGAATTGCGGGGAAAGCGGTCCAGCGCCTCTCGATAAAGCGCCCGCGCGGCATCGGTCTCCCCGCGCCGCGCCGCGCCCCGGGCCTTGATCATCAATGCTTCCAGTCCGCTCACACCCGCCTCCCCGGCCATCGGTTCGTGCGCCTCGTGCTAAACAGACAGGGTTCACCATCGATGAGATGCCCCCTCCGCAAAAACCCGCAGGAAGCACCGTTTTACGCCGAGTTAACCATTCCCGGACAATAGTATGGAGGAACGCCGCCAGGGGCGCTTCGGGGGAACACGAAGACCATGAAGATGGAGCCGATCGCCGCGCAACTGGCCACCGCCCCGCCACGGCTCTCCGTCGTGGTGCCCTGCTATAACGAGCAGGCCGTGCTGGACATGCTGGAAAAGCGCCTTACCGCGGCCTGCGTGGCGCAGATGGGCGACGATTTCGAGATCGTGCTGGTCAACGACGGTTCGAAAGATGCCACCTGGGCGAAAATCTGCGCCATTTCCGCGCGCACCCCCCATGTTCTGGGCGTCGACCTGTCGCGCAATCACGGCCACCAGTTGGCGGTCACCGCCGGTCTGCAGGTCTGCCGCGGCGATCTGGTGATGATCATCGATGCCGACCTGCAGGATCCGCCCGAACTGCTGGGCGACATGCTGGCGAAGATCGATGAAGGCTACGATGTCGTCTATGGCAAGCGGCGGGAGCGGGCGGGCGAAAGCCACTTCAAGCGTGCCACCGCCGCGATGTTCTACAAGTTGCTCAACCGCATGGCCGACCACGAGATTCCGCTGGATACCGGCGACTTCCGGCTGATGACCCGCCGCGTGGTGGACCAGCTGAACGCCATGCCCGAACGCTTCCGCTTCATTCGCGGCATGGTCAGCTGGATCGGCTTCGCGCAAGCCCCCGTCGAATACGATCGCGATCCGCGCGCGGCGGGGGAAAGCCACTATCCGCTGCACAAGATGATCCGCCTCGCCCTGGATGCGATCACCAGCTTTTCCACGCTGCCGCTGCGCATCGCATCGCACCTGGGGGTGATGATGGGCATTGTCGGCTTCCTCATGCTGGGCTGGGCGCTGGTGCGCTGGATGGCCGATGGCACCATTATCGGCTGGACCAGCCTGATCGCCGTGGTGCTGATCATGGGCAGCGTGCAACTGCTGATCCTGGGCGTGTTCGGCGATTACCTCGGCCGTCTCTATCTGGAAAACAAGCGTCGCCCGCTGTTCATCGTGCGCGAGATGCGATCGCAGCGCACGCCGGCTGCCCAGCCCATCGCACGCGATCCGTACGATGCGCTGGTCCCGGCGTCCGGCTGGACGGTCGCGGCGGGACGCGATTGACCGCGATGCTGCACACCGGTTTCCGTTTCGGCATGGTGGGCGTGGTCAACACGCTTGTCGGACTCGCCGTGATCGCCGCGCTGCTATGGCTGGGCGCTGGCGACTGGATTGCCAACGCGGCCAGCTATGCGATCGGCCTGTGCGTTTCGTTCACGCTGAACCGGCGATGGACCTTCGGCGTCCGGGGGGCCGTAGCCTCACGGGAAATCGCCCTGTTTCTGGCGGTATTCGCAGTGGCCTACGGAACCAACCTTGCAGTTCTGGCCACGATGCGCAGCCTTGGCTTTACGGAGAACCTGATCGGCCAGGGTGCCGCGATGATCGCCTATTCGATCACGTTCTTCCTGCTTTCGCGTCGCTTCGTGTTCGCCCCGGCGGGTACCGCGCGATGAGGAACCTGACAGCGCGGGAACGCGCGGCAACCGGCGGGGCCGACTGGCGCAAGGGATATGTGCCGGGTGCTTGGGCACTTGTCCTGGTGCTGCTGGCCTGCGTGCCCCTGATCGTGCCGCAAGTGCCGCCACTGACCGATCTGCCCGCGCACATGTCGCGCTTCATGATCCAGCAGGACGCGGGGCGTTCGGCCGACATCGCACGCTGGTACCACTTCCGGTGGAACCTCATTCCCAACCTGGGAACAGACCTCCTCGCCTTCGTGCTGGAGCCGCTGCTTGGCCTGACGCTGACGATGAAGGCGATCGCCATCCTGATCGTGGCCCTGCAGACGGCGGGCTATCTGCTGCTGTCGCGTGCCGCGCACGGACGAATCGCCGCAAGTGCGCTGTTCGCGCTGCCGCTGGCCTATGGATATCCCTTCAATTACGGCTTCATCAACTTCACGCTGGCAACGGCGCTGGCAACGCTTTCGCTGGCCCTCTGGATCAGTCCGTGGATGGTGGCCCGCCCTCGCCTGCGCTGGCTGCTGTTCTGCCCGATTGCCGGAGTGGTGTGGATCAGTCATCTCGCCGGATGGGCCGTCCTGTGCATCGTGGTGGGCTGCTGCGAACTGGTTGCCCGCATCGAAGACGGCGACCGCTTCTGGCGCGCGGCCGTCACCGGCTTCGTCGCCAGCAGTTGCCTGCTGGTGCCCCAGGCGCTCAGCCTGCTGTGGCCGCACACGCCGGACCACCTGCCGACCCATGGCTGGTTCCTGCTGCCCCAGAAGATGTTCTTCATCGCCAATGTCCTGGCCGACCGCTGGGCCCAGTTCGATTCGCTGAGTGCGCTGATGCTGGTGATCCTGACGGTGCTGGCCTGGCGATCGCCCGCCGTCGCGGTGCACAAGGGGCTGACGCTGGCCGCAGCGGTGCTGCTGGGCGTGTTCTGGATCATGCCCGGCTGGGTCTACGGATCCTACTATGCCGACATGCGCATGGTGCCGACGATCTTCGCGCTGGCCCTGATCGCGCTGCGTCCGGTTGCCGGATCGCGCGCGCTGGGCTGGCTGGTCGTGCTGGGCCTTGCCTTCTTCGGCGCGCGGCTGGCCGGAACCACCATGAGCATGGCCCTGTGGGATCGCCAGATCCGCCAGGAAACCGCCGTGCTGGACCAGCTTCCGCGCGGATCGCAACTGGTTACCTTCAATGCCATGCCGTGCCGCCCCTATCTCCTGCAGGGCCGGCTGCGAAACGTGCATATCGCCAGCTATGCGCTGATGCGCCGCCATGCCTTTGCAAACGACCAGTTCGCCATGTCCGGTGGCCAGTTGCTGAGCATTACCAACCCCGCCGCCGCCCCGTTCGACCGCGATCCCACGATGATCGAGATCGGCGAGCCCTGTGCGGGCCTAGTGCAGGTGTTCGGCAAGGCGCCGGCCAATGCGCCGGTGCCGCTGTTGCAAAGCGTGGAACAAGTGCCGGGGACGGTCCCCTTTCTCTGGATCATCTGGCAGGATACGCGCGCCTTGCCGGTGCCGGGCTGGGTTCCTTTCGCCCGCGCCGGCGACCACGGCCAATCGATGCTCTACCGCCGCGCGCCATAGATTCGTTCCGCCGAGTGCGCCCATGCGCTCGCCCGCAGGCATAAATCCTCGCGCATCGTCCGCCAGCGTGTAACCTCCGCCCACGATGGGACGAACCCGTCAGGATATGCTGATGCGCACCGGCGAAACCGAACTCAGGGACTGGATGGTCCGCGCCCTCGATGGCGACGCCCGCGCCTATGCCCGCTTGCTGGAGGCGCTGGTGCCGCGCCTGCGCGCCTTCTTCCGGCGCCGGATGCGCGGGCAGGACGATGATATAGAGGATCTTCTGCAGGAAACGCTGATCGCCTTGCACTCCCGCCGCATGACCTACGACCCGGCGCGCAGTTTCACCGGCTGGCTCTATGCGATCGCCCGCTACAAGATGATCGACCACTTCCGGCGCCAAGGCCGCACGGTGCCGATCGACGGGCTGGAAGACAGTTTCTCGATCGACAGTTTCGAGGATGAAGTGGGCGCCAACCTCGACACCGATGCCCTGCTGGCGACGATCCCCGACAAGCAGGCCCGCGCCATTCGCGCCACGCGGATCGACGGGCTTTCCACCGCCGAGGCCGCAGCACGAGAGGGGATGGGCGAATCGGATGTGAAAGTCTCCACCCACCGCGGCCTCAAGGCACTGGCCGCGCGCGTGCGGGAGGCACTGAAATGAAGCCCCGGGACATGGATCGACAGCGGACCACTTGCGACCATCTCGTCGCCTCGCTCAGCGCGGACTTGTGCGCGGTGCCCCGCCATGCGGCGGCGCGACGGATCGTGACCGGCCTCCTGCTGGGCGCGGTGGTCACGGGAATCATGCTCGTGCTCGGCCTCGGCATCCGGCAGGATCTGGGGCAGGCCATGCAGGGCGGCGGGTTCTGGATGAAGACGGTCTATGTCGCCACGCTGGGCGCGGTGGGTCTGGTGGCGACGCTGCACCTTGCCCGCCCGGACTGCGGGCCGCAGCGGCGGCTATGGCTGCTTGTCCTGCCGCTGGGCTTGCTGGCCTGCGCGGCCGCGCTGGAATTGGCGCATACGCCGCCTGCGCAATGGCTGGGGCTGTGGCGGGGCCATAGCTGGAAGATCTGCGCCGCCATGGTCTTCGTGCTGGCGCTGCCGATGCTGGCCGGCCTGCTCTGGGCCTTGCGACGGCTGGCCCCCACCCGGCTGCGCCTGGCCGGGGCGATGGCCGGCTTTGCCGCCGGGGCATGGGCGGCATGTCTCTATTGCCTGCACTGTGCGGAAACCTCGGCGCTTTTCGTGCTGACCTGGTATTCGCTGGGCATTGCCCTTGCCACCGGTCTGGGGGCGCTGCTGGGGCCGCGCGTTTTGCGCTGGTAGGCGCGGCAAAAGCCCCCGTGCGTATTTCGCCGTAAGGGGCCATTAGACAATAAAAAGCGGTTTTCCGCCATCGTCTTACGGGCTGACTGGCGCCGCACGCGCAAGGACTTTCCGGGAGACGGAGCGAGGGACGGCGAGTCGCGCGCACAGGCAGCAAGCGCTTTTCCATTCCCTGCGCGTCGGACGCGAGACCGCGCCGCCGCAGCCAGCGAACATCAAAAGAGATGCCCATGACGCCCGCGCCGCCAAGGGAAAACCTTTTCGCCCGCCATGCCACGGGCATTGCCATCGGTGTAGTGACCGCCGCCTTCCTGCTGGCGGCGCTGATGTTCGCGATGCAGGACGCCGCGCTCACCCGCGCTCGTGGCTGGGTCGACCATACTTACACGGTCCGCCGGCACATATCGCTTTTGCGCGATCTCTACGAAAGCGCGACAGCGTCCCAGCCCGGCTATGTCGTCACCGGAAATCCGGACTTTCTCCAGACCTATCGCGATGCCTTGCGCGACGGGCGAAGCGCCCGGCCGAACGATGCGCGTACGCCGATGCATCGGTCCATCCGGCAGGAACAGGCACTGCTGCGCACCCTGACCGCCGACAATCCATCGCAGCAGGCCAATCTCGACGAACTCGACATCCGCAGCCGGGCGCTGCTGGACCATCTGGCAACCACCATCAAGACACGCGAAGCCCAGTCCGGGGAAACGGCGGAGGCAGCGGAAGCCAACCTGGCCCACGGCAATGCGCTGATGGCGCGGGTGCGCGAACAGCTTTCGATCATGACTGCGGAGGAAGAACACCTGCTGATGCAACGGCAGGAAGTGGATGCCGCCAACCTCGATCACAACAAGTGGCTGATGGGCAGCATTACCCTGGTCTCGTACTTCGGCATCATCATCGCCGTCTGGCTCTATCAGCGCAACCGCGCCCGCACGCAGGCCCTGCAGTTGCTCTACACGCAGGAACTGGAGAAGCGCGAGGAAGAGCTGAAGATGCAGCAGGAGGAACTCAAGGCCTCCAACGAGGAAATCGAGGTTTCGAACGAGGAGCTGGAGGAAAAGACCAGCGCGCTGGAGGAACAGAACGAGCGTATCCGCGCCCAGTCCCGCGATCTGGAAGAGGCCAAGCGCCTGATCGAACAGAAAGTGCGCGAGGTGGAGCAATCCTCCAAGTACAAGTCCGAATTCCTGGCCAACATGAGCCACGAACTGCGCACGCCGCTCAATTCGCTGCTGATCCTTTCGCGCAGTCTTGCCGCCAACGAGACGGGCAACCTGACGGACGAACAGATCGAGGAAGCCCGCGTCATCCACAGCGGCGGGCTGGAACTGCTGAACCTGATCAACGACATCCTCGACCTGTCGAAAGTGGAAGCCGGCAAGATCACCATCGTTGCCGAGGATACCCCGGTCGATGCGATCGTCGGCCGCCTGCAGCAAGGGTTCGAACGCGTGGCGCAGGACAAGGGCGTCGCCTTCCGCATCGAATGCGATCCCGCCCTGCCCGCGCGCATCGACACCGACACCCAACGGGTCGAGCAGATCATGAAGAACCTGCTGTCCAACGCCTTCAAGTTCACGGAGCAGGGCGCGGTCACGCTCTCGCTGCGGCGGGTTCTGGCGGGCGAGACGCTGCAGCGCGCGGATCTCGACCCCGCGGGCACGATCGCGCTTGCGGTGACCGACACGGGCATCGGCATAGAGGAAAGCAAGCTCAAGGACATATTCGAGGCTTTCCAACAGGAAGACGGCTCTATCGATCGCCATTACGGCGGCACCGGGCTGGGCCTGACGATCGCCCGCAAGTTCGCACAAGTGCTGGGCGGCGAAATCCACGTGCAGAGCGTGAAGGGCCAGGGATCCACCTTCACGCTGTTCCTTCCCATCGGCCGGACCGGCCTGTCCGCCCCGCTGTCCGCCCCGCTGATCGCCCCATCGCCGGCCGCCGCGCTGACCGTGCCGCCAGCGGACGCCTCCGCCGAACGCACGCCGGTGCGGCGCTTCATCGACGACGATCGGCTGGCGATCCATCCCGGCGACCGCGTGCTGCTGATCGTGGAGGACGATCCCGTCTTCGCGCGGATCCTGATGAAGACGGCGCACAAGCGCGGCTACAAGGTGCTGGCCGCCGGAGACGGCAAGAGCGGTCTGGTCATGGCCGCCGAATATCCCGTCACCGCGATCCTGCTGGACTTGCGTCTGCCCGATATCGGCGGGCTGGTCGTGCTCGATCAGCTGAAACACGCGCTGCGCACGCGGCACATTCCCGTGCACATCATTTCCGGGGTCGAGGATGTCGAGCCCATGGCCCCCCTTCGCAAGGGGGCCATGGGCTTCCTTGCCAAGCCCGTGGCCGAAGAGGACATCGATACCGCCTTCACGCGGATAGAAACCTTGCTTCATGCAGAGATCAAGCGGGTTCTGCTGATCGAGGACGACCGCGCCACCCAGACCGCGATCCGCACCCTGCTGACGCAGAAGAACATCGAGATCAGCGTTGCCGAAACCGGCGCCGGCGCGCTGACCCGGATGAGGCAGCAGGCCTTCGACTGCGTGATCCTGGACCTCAGCCTGCCGGACATGACCGGCTTCGAATGGCTGGAAAAGGCGGAAGGACTGATCGGGGAGGACGGACGCCCGCCGATCATCGTCCACACCGCGCGCGATCTGACCGAGGAGGAGAACCGCAACCTCGCCCACTACACCGAAAGCATCGTGATCAAGGGCGCCTCTTCGTCCGAGCGCCTGCTGGATGAAGTCACCCTGTTCCTGCACAGCGTCGAATCCAGCCTGTCCGACGACCAGCAGGCCCTGATCCGGATGCACCACGACCCGGACCTGACGCTGAAGAACCGCACCGTGCTGCTGGTGGATGACGACATGCGCAACACCTTCGCGCTTTCGAAAGTGCTGAAGAAGCACAACCTCAATCTGGTGATCGCGGACAACGGCCAGATGGCGCTCGAAAAGCTGCGCGAAAACAGGGGCATCGAACTGGTGATCATGGACATCATGATGCCGGTGATGGACGGCTATCAGGCGATGCGCGAAATCCGCCGCAATCGCGAATGGGATGGCGTGCCGATCATCGCGCTGACGGCGCGCGCCATGCCGGAAGAAGTCGACCACTGCATGAATGCCGGCGCCAACGACTACATGACGAAGCCGGTCGACATAGACAGGCTGCTGACGCTGCTGCGGGTCTGGCTGTTCCGCCAGGAGAAGGCGGCGTGAAACTGAAATTCACCCCCATCGCCCGCGCCCGCCCGCAGCCGGCGGAGGACGTTCCGGACGCCGGACCGGAGCCTTGGAGCGAGGGCCAGACCCTTGCTCCGGCAGGCACGCAGCCCCCGCGCGAGGATGTCGAAGCGATGGAGATCGCCCTTGTACTTGAAGCGATCCGCCGCCGCTGGAGCTACGATTTCACGCATTATTCGCACGCCTCCATCCGCCGCCGGCTGGATCAGGCGCGGCGCGCGGCCGGCATGAAGCACTTCAGCGAACTCCTCCCGCGCGTGATGCACGATCAGGGCTTCTTCGACAGGCTGCTGCGGTACATGTCGGTCACCGTGACGGAGATGTTCCGCGATCCACCCTGTTACCGCGCGATCCGCGAACGCCTGATCCCGGTGTTCAAGACCTATCCCTTCATCAAGATCTGGTGCGCGGGCTGCGCCACCGGAGAGGAAGTCTATTCGCTGGCAATCCTGCTGCACGAGGAAGGCTTTCTGGACCGCGCGCGCCTCTACGCCACCGATTTCAACAAGGATTCGCTCGATATCGCGCAAAAGGGAATCTACCCGGCGCGGGCGATGGCCAGCTATGCCGAGAACTACCGCCAGGCGGGCGGGCGCGGCGAATTCTCGGACTACTACAGTTCAAGCTACGGCTATGCGCGGATCAAGGGATTCCTGCGCGAACGGATCACCTTCTCCTACCACAATCTGGTGAGCGACGGCGTGTTCGGCGAGATGAACCTGATCACCTGCCGCAACGTGCTGATCTATTTCGACAAGACCCTGCAGGAACAGGTGCTGCACTTGTTCAACGATTCCCTGCGCCACGGCGGCTATCTGTGCCTGGGCGCCAAGGAGAGCCTGAACTTCTCGGCCGTGCGGCCCCAATACGATGCGCTGGATGGCCGACAGAGAATCTACAAGAAGCGGGGACTGGTCGCCCATGGTTGAACCGCGTTACGAAGCCGTGGTGCTGGGGGCATCCGCCGGCGGAATCCAGGCGCTGAAATCGCTGCTGTCCGCCCTGCCCGCACGGTTCGGCCTGCGCATGGCCGTGGTCCAGCACATCGACCCCAGTTCCACCGGCTATCTGGCCGAAATATTCGCGAAGGACTGCAAGCTTGCCGTCACCGAGGCGGAGGACAAGTCGGACTTTCTGGGCGGCACCGTCTATGTCTCGCCCGCCGGCTATCACCTGCTGGTGGAGCCCGACCGCAGCCTCAGCCTCTCGGTCGACGAGAAGGTCAATTACTGTCGCCCTGCCATCGACCCGCTGTTCGAAAGCGCGGCGGATACGTTCGGCCCGGGACTGATCGGCGTGGTGCTGACGGGCGCCAACCGCGATGGGGCAAGCGGCCTGCAATATATCCGCGCGCGCGGCGGGCGCACCATCGTCCAGGATCCGGCCACCGCCGAATCCCCCTCCATGCCTCGTGCCGCGCTGGATGCCGGGCCGGTGGACGACGTTCTGCCCTTGTCCGACATCGCCGCGCTGCTGGGTCGGCTGGGCAGCGATACCCCATCGCCCCCCGCGATCACGAAGGCCGAGTCCAAGGCCGGGCCCAAGGCCAAGTCGAAAGCCAGTTCAAAGGAACACCGGGCATGACGACCGCAACCCTTGGCAGCACCCTGCAAGCCGCCGGCCCCATGCCCCGGACGGAACTCCGCCCGAAGATCCTGTTGGTGGACGATCGCTGGGAAAACCTGCTGGCCACCGAAAAAGTGCTGAAGCCGCTGCAGGCGGACATCTTCAAGGCGGCATCGGGCAACGAGGCGCTTTCGCTGGTGCTGCGGCACGATTTCGCCATCGTCCTGCTCGACGTGCAGATGCCGGAGATGGACGGGTTCGAAACCGCCATGCTGATGCAGGAACACGAAAGCATGGCCGGCGTGCCGATCATCTTCGTGACGGCCATTTCCAAGGAGGACAAATATGCCTCCAAGGCGGCCGAGATCGGTGCGGTGGACTACATCTTCAAGCCGATCAATCCCGACATCCTGAAGAGCAAGGTGAAGGTCTATCTGGACCTCTATGTGCAGCGGCAGCAGATCCTGCACCTGAACGCCATCCTGTCGCAATCGAACGAGGAACTGGAGCGGTTCGCGTACATCTGTTCGCACGACATGCAGGAACCCGTGCGCATGATGAACGCCTTCGCCGGTCTGCTGGCCGAAAGTTCGGACGAAAGCCTGGGCGAAGGCGGCAAGCGATACCTGAACTTCATCCTCGACAATGCCCGGCGCATGCAGAAGATGATCAGCGACATCCTGACGTTCTCCCGCGTGGGGCGGGAAGAGATCGCGCTGGAAGAGGTCGATTGCGAGGCGATCCTCGCCGAAATCCTCATCGAATTCGAAGATCTGATCGAAAGCAGCGGCGCGCGGGTCACCTATGCCCCGCTGCCCCGTCTCGAAACCAGTTCGACGCTGATCCGCGTGCTGTTCCAGAACCTGATCGGCAATGCCCTGAAGTTCCAGAACGGCAATCAGCCGCCTGAGATAACCATCTCTGCCGCAAGACAGGGGCCATTCTGGCGATTTTCGGTGAAGGACAACGGCATCGGCATCGATGAAGGCTTCCGCGCGCGGATCTTCACCATCTTCCAGCGCCTGCACCGCAAGGAAGACTATCCCGGCACCGGCATCGGCCTCTCCACCTGCCGCAAGTTCATCCAGCTCTGCGGCGGGGACATCGATTTCACCTCGGCGCCCGGCCAGGGCACCACCTTCCATTTCACGCTCCCAAACAAGGAGGCCGGCCATCATGAAGCCATTTAAGATCCTGATCGTGGAGGACAACGAAGGCGACGTGGAGATGACGGAGCGCGCGTTGAAATCCGCCGAACAGCCCTGTTCGCTGACCATCGCCCATGATGGCGTGCAGGCGCTGGAAATGCTGCGCCCCGAACCCGGCGCGGACGGCGCCGCCGGTTCGGGCGGCGACCTGCCGCCGATCCCCCAGTTGATCCTGCTGGACATCAACATGCCGCGGATGGACGGCAAGGAACTGCTCGCCACCGTCAAGGCCGACGCCCGGCTGCGGCACATTCCGGTGGTGATGTTCACCTCGTCGGAATCGCCGAACGACATCCGCGAATGCTACGAGCGGCACGCCAGCTGCTATGTGGTGAAGCCTTTCAACGGCCGCAAATATGCCGAAGCCCTGCACGACGTGGTCAGCTTCTGGAGCACGACCAGCCGCCTGCCGCTGTGAACCCGATTTTCGCAAGAAGATGTTGGAGCGGGTGAGGGGAATCGAACCCCCGTATTCAGCTTGGGAAGCTGCTGCTCTACCATTGAGCTACACCCGCGCCGGCGCTTGGCCAGAAGCGAGCCATTGCCACGCCGACGCGCATTCCGTCAATACGCGCGGCGCCGATATTTACCGGCAGCGGGCATGAAAAAGCCCGGTTCGAGCGCATCGAACCGGGCAAGGGTGGATCTTTGAATCCATTCGAAACTTCAGGCCAGACCCTCAGGGCGTGAGGGTCACCATGACCACACCGTGGGGTTCGACTTCGGCCGAATAACTGCCTTTCATCGCGCCAAGGTCGCGGTGCGCCCAAAGGTCGCGCAGCTTGAGCGACTGGCCTGCCGGATAGTCCAGCTGCGCCCAGGTCACCGTCAGCTTCACCGGCGTCTCGCCCCGGTTGAACAGCAGTGCGGCGCGCTTGCCGTCGGCCAGGGTGCGGACCCAGACCTCGCCGTTGCCGTCCTTGGCAATACGGCGACCCTGGCGGCCCAGCTTGTCCTGATCGACCGCGATCACGTCCTTGTTGAGAAGGATCGCCTTGGTATCCGCACTCATGTTCGCGACATCGTTGCCGGCGATCAGCGGCGAGGCCATCATTGCCCAGAGCGAGAAATGGCTGCGGTATTCGGTGGTGGTCATGCCGCCGTTGCCGACTTCCAGCATGTCCGGATCGTTCCAGTGGCCCGGCGCGGCATAGGGCCACAGCGGCTCGTTCAGGTCGACGATATCGAGCATACCCAGCGCATAGCCGTGCTTGCCCGACCACTTGTCGGTAATGTCGCCCGTGGTGCGCCAGATGTTGCCGATCTTCGAGGCCCAGAGCCACGGCTTGTTGGTGCCCCATTCGCACAGCGAGAGCAGCACTTCACGCCCGGTGGAGCGCAGCGCGTCGGACATTAGCGCATAGGCTTCCTCCGCATTGCGGCTGCCGGTGCTGCACCAGTCGTACTTCAGGTAATCGACGCCCCACGACGCATAGGTGATCGCGTCCTGATACTCGTGCCCCTGGCTGCCCGGGCGGCCGCCGCAGGTCTTGGTGCCGGCGTCCGAATAGATGCCGAACTTCAGCCCCTTGGAGTGCACGTAGTCGGCCGTGGCCTTGATGCCCGAGGGGAAGGCCTTGGCATTGGCGGTGATGAAGCCCTTGGCATCGCGCTCGCCATGCCAGCAATCATCGACGACAAGATAGTTGTAGCCCGCATCCTTCATGCCGGTGGAGACGATCGCATCCGCCGTTTCGCGGATCGTCTTTTCCGAGATGTTACAGGCGAACTTGTTCCAGCTGTTCCACCCCATCGGCGGGGTCTGGGCCAGGCCGTTGGCCACGCGCGTCGGGTCCTGCGAGGGGGGCAGGCGGTTCTGGTCGACCTCATCGGCCAACGCCGGATTGGTAAGCGCCAGAGGAGCAAGGCTCAGGACGAGCGCGGCGATCTTCGCGAAACGCGACATGGTGGGGATTCTCTCTTTAATGCTTAGTTCGGGCAGATCGCGCCGGTGGGATCGGCATCGAGCTTGACGGTGGAGACGGAGATCGTCTGGCCCGCATTGCCTTGCAGCACGAAGGGACGCGAAATCTTCGTCATGTCCGCACCGGCCTTGGCGAAGCAGGACAGCGAAACCTTGACGCTGGCCCACTGACCCGGCGCGGCGGTGAAGACCTTGCCGCCATCGACGAAAGTCTCACCCACGCCCAGCTTCGGCGCAGCGGCGCCCGCCCCCGAACCTTGGGCGTCGACACGGTAGTCGATGCGCAGGCTGAGCATGGCGTTGCTCTGACGATTGAGATCGACCGTCGGCCCTTCGATGCGCACTTCGCCGGGGCCGGAGAAGCTGAACTGGCGCGCACCTTCCTGCGTGCCGCCGCCGTCGACGTTCTTCACCGCGACCGCACCGCCCGTGGCGAGTTTCCACGGCGTCAGCACCTTGCCCGGCAAGTAGTAGACCGAGACGTTGGACAGCGAGGCATCGAGCCCGGCCACTTCGCTCAACTGCGGGACCGAGGTCTTGTCCTTGTAGGTCAGGCCATAGCCATAGGCGAACTGCGGATCGTAACCCGGCTGGCCGACATTGTTGGCGAACTGGCCGGCGTTCTTCGGCCAGGAATAGCTGAGCTTGCCGCGGAAATCCTTGTTCGGCGTGCCGTCCTTCCTGGCGACCAGCACATCGGCAAGCCCCTCACCTTCCGAACCGGGCAGGAAGGCGGCGACGAAAGCGTCGGACTGGTTGATTTCCGGATTCACCCAGAGCGCGCGGCCGGAGATGAACACCGAGACCACCGGGATGCCGGCCGCCTTCAGCGCCTTCAGCTGCGCCAGCGCCTGCTTGTCGCCCGGCTGGAATTCCAGCGTGGAGATATCGCCGACCATTTCGGCATAAGGCGTCTCACCGAAGACGACGACGGCGACATCGGGCTTCGTCCCCGTCACCTTGCCGTCCGCACTCAGCGTGGCGGTGCCGCCCGCTGCCTCGATCGCGGTCTTCAAGCCGCCCCAGATCGAGGTGGCACCGGGGAAGTCGGCATTGGTGTTGCCGGTGCCCTGCCACGACATCGTCCAACCGCCGGTCTGCATGCCGATATCGTCGGCATGGGTGCCGGTGACGAGCACCTTTTGGCCCGGCTTGATCGGCAGCAGGGCGCCGTTGTTCTTCAGCAGCACCAGCGATTCCGCCGCCGCCTGACGCGCCACCGCGCGATGTTCGGGCGTGCCGAGTTCGGTGCGGTGCTCATAGGGGCGGGCCGGATCGAACAGGCCCAGCTTGAACTTCACGCGCAGGATGCGGCGCACCGCATCGTCCACGCGCGCCATCGGGATCGTGCCGTCCTGAACCTGCTTCAGCGTGTTGTTGAACAGGTCCTTCCAGTCGTTCGGCACCATCGCCATGTCGAGACCGGCGTTGAACGTCTGCGGGCAATTGCCGTTGGTGCAGCCGGGGATCTGGCCATGCGCATTCCAGTCGCCCACGGTGAAGCCTTCGAAGCCCAGACGGCCCTTCAGCACGTCGGTCAGCAGCGTCTTGTTGCCGTGGTTCTTGACCCCGTTCCACGAGGAGAAGCTGGCCATCACCGTCATCGCCCCGGCATCGATGCCGCTGACGTAACCGGGCACGTGCAGCTCGATCAGGTCCTTCTCGGGGACTTGCGCATCGCCTTGGTCGATACCGCCATGAGTGCCGCCGTCGGCGAGGAAGTGCTTGATCGATGCGGCGACATTGCCGTTCTGGATGCGGCTCTTGCCCGGCACACCCTGAAGCCCGCGCACCATCGCGGCGGAATATTCGCGGGTGATCTCCGGCCGTTCCGAATAGCCTTCGTAGGCGCGGCCCCAGCGATCGTCCTGCGGCACGGTGACGGTGGGACCGAAGGCCCAGTCGAAGCCGGAGGCGGCGCTTTCGGCAGCGGTGACCTGCCCGATCTTCTCCATCAGTGCCGGATCGCGCATCGCGCCAAGGCCGACGTTGTGCGGGAAAATCGTGGCGCCGAAGACGTTGGAGTTGCCGTGGACCGAATCCATGCCGAAGATCACCGGGATCGGCACGTGGCCGGGGCGTTTCTCGATCGAGACCTGGCGGAAGGCTTCGGCGGTGGCGATCCAGTCGCTGGCGGGGCCACGATCGTTGCCCGAAAGCGGCGGATCGTTGCCGCCGCCCAGGATCGAGCCGACCGGATATTCGCGCAGTTCTTCCGGCTTCATCGAGGCGATGCTGGGCTGGATCATCTGCCCGACTTTCTCGCGCACCGACATCTCGGCCATCATCTTGGTGATCTTCGCCTCGGTCTCCGGATCGACCAGGCCGACGCTCTTGGCCTTGGGCCAGAGTTCGGGATGCGCGGTGGCGGCCGCAGGCAACGGCGCGTCAGCCGATGCCGCGGCGAACGGAACGGCGGCGCAGGACAGGGCAAGAAGGGAAAGCGTCAGTCGCATCGGTTTTCCTAGGCGGAGTGTAGCGCGGATTGGGGCGCAGCATATTGCGCAGCAGACGCCGCGCAAGTCCCTGCAATGAACTCTTCATGCGTGGCGGCCTGCCCCACGGCACGGGCGATAGCGGCGCGCATCTGCTCGAAGGATCCGGCCAGTTCCTGGTTGGAAAACTGATCGGCCAGCGGGTCGTACCGCCGCGGCAAAATATCGAAACCGGCGAACATCGACAGCCAACTGGGCGCCTGGAACGAATCCCATTCGAAGCGCGGCAGCTTGCCCGAACCCTGATAAGTGCGGATGCGCTGCGCCAGCGTTTCCGGCAGGTCGAGCGCGCGGCATTCCTGCCACATCGCCTCATCCCGCTGCCCGCCCCAGTAGTGCAGCAAAAGAAAGTCGCGGATGCGCGCATATTCCAGCGCGGTGATGCGGTTGAACTCGTCCGCCAGCGTGGGATCGAAATCGCGATCGGGGAAATGGGCGAGCAGACGCTCGATCCCGCTCTGGATCAGGACGATCGAGGTCGATTCCAGCGGCTCCAGGAAGCCTGCCGCCAGCCCCAGCGCAACGCAGTTCTTCTCCCACACCTTGGTGCGGTGCCCGGTGCGGAAGCGCAGCATGTTGGGCTCTGCCAGCGCCTCGCCCTCAAGGCTGGCGATCAGCGTGGCGGTCGCTTCGTCGTCGGAAATGTGGCGACTGGAATAGACGTAGCCGTTGCCGACGCGATGCTGCAGCGGAATGCGCCATTGCCAGCCGGCGGAGCGGGCGGTGCTGCGGGTATAGGGCGTGAAAGCATCCCCGTGGGTGCAGGGCATGGCCACGGCACGGTCGCACGGCAGGAGATGCGTCCAGTCTTCGTAGGGAACGTCCAGCGTCTGGCCCAGCAGCAGGCTGCGGAAACCGGAGCAGTCGACGAAAAGGTCGGCCTCCAGCACGCGCCCGTCGCTCAGCGTGACCGAGGCGATACGGCCGTTCTCACCGTTGCGATCGGCACCGGAGATCGTGCCTTCGACATGGCGCACGCCCAGCAGATCGCGCGCGCGCTGCGACAGGAAGCGGGCGAACAGGCCGGCATCGAAATGGATCGCCCAGTCGAACACGCCCAGGTCGTTGGCGGGCTGTTCGGGCGGCAGCAGCATCAGGTTGCGCATCGCCGCCTGCGTGGGCAGGCAATATTCGGACAGCGGCGTCTGGTCGCCCGCCATGTGACGCTTCAGCCAGTACTGGTGGAACGGCACCGAAAAGGCATCGACGCCATAGCGGCCAAAGGGGTGGAAGAAGCTGGTTCCGGGGCGCAGCCAGTCGCGGAATTCGATGCCCAGCTTCACGGTGCCCTGCGACGCCTGCATCACTTCGGCCTCGGTCACGCCGATGGCCTTGAAGTAGTCGCGGATCGCGGGAACCGTCGCCTCGCCCACGCCGACGGTGCGGATGTCGGGGCTTTCGACCAGGGTAATTTCGATGGGCAGGCGGCGCAGGCGCGTTGCCAGCAGGTTGGCCGCCATCCAGCCGGCGGTGCCGCCGCCGACGATCAGGATCGAACGAATCGGTTCGTTTGCCATGGCTTACTCTCCCGGCAAGCTTGTTAGGCTGTAAACCTCACCGATGCTGCCTGAAAAAGGGATCCCCCCGCCCGGAGGAGGAGTGGGCGGGGGGAAGGGGGGGAGGAGCTGTTAGAACTTGACGCGAACGCCAGCGGTGTAACGACGCTCGAAGATGTTGTTGTAGGCCTTCTCGTCCTTCCAGGTGAGGTAGTACTTCTCGTACTCGCCCGTCAGGTTCGAACCCTGCGCATAGAGGGTCACGTTCGGCGTGACGTCATAGCTGACCGATGCGTCGACGTAGTTGGTCGGCGCCTGGTAGAGTTCGAGGCCCTGGATGCCGCCGAAGTCCGACTGGACGGCGCGCTTGGAACGGAAGTTCCATGCGACACGCGCCTGGAAGTGCGAGTCCTGATAGAACAGCGCGGCGTTGGTCTGGATCTTCGAGTTGTCCTGGAACGGAATTTTGCCGCCGGCCAGGTCCTTCTCACCCGTATCGGACGGCGAGAAGGTGAAGTTGGTGTCGATACCGAAGTTGCGCAGGAAGTCCGGCATGAAGCTGAGGTCGAGGAACGAGAGCTTGGCGCCCGCCTCGATACCCTGCAGCGTGCCGCCCGTGCCCTGCACCGGCGTGCTGATCGACACGGTACGGCCGCGCACCACGCCGTCGTTGTCCGGCAGGTCGGTACGGATGACGTTGCCGCTCTGGATGAAGCTGTCCACCGCGATGTGGAACGCACCCAGGCTCAGCAAGCTGCCGCGGCCCATGTAGTATTCCAGCGAGGCTTCGACATTGGTCGCGCGCCACGGATCGAGCAGCGGGTTGCCGTTCTGGCTGCCGCCGGTCACGCGGAACACCGGGGTGCCGGGAATGCTGGCGTCGATAGCGTAGTTCGGGGTCAGACCGCCGCCCCACTGGTTGAGATCGAGCAGCGTCATCGTCTTCGAGAAGGCGACGCGGAACTTCAGGTTCTGTGCGAAGTCGAAGGCGACGTTGAAGGCCGGCAGCACATCGGTGAAGCTGCGCTTGGTCTCCACCGAACCGGCCAGGGTATTGGCAAGGCCGTAAGGCTGCGGCAGGCCGGTGGAGTACTGCGTCACGTCCAGCTTGGTGTTGATGATCTTGACGCCGGCGTTACCCGAGAACGGCAGGCCGAACAGATCGCCCTTGAAGTCGGTCTGGATATAGCCCGAGATCTGCTTGACGCCCACCTTGTAGGACGAGCCGGGGTTCATCACCTCGACATTGCCGGGGTAGAAGCTGTCCTGATAGGCCTGCGCGTTGTCCATCGCCTTGGGGTTGAGGACGTACATGTTCGGCACGCCGGCAACGCCGGGGTTGAACAGCTTGACCATGCCGGACAGCGTCGGATCCGTCGCCGGGCGGGTCAGGCCGGCGGTATAGAAGCCGGAAGCGTCGCCCGCGTTGCACGAGTCGGAGTTCATCGGAACGTCGAACGCCTTCCACTTCACAAGGCAGCCGTTCGGATCGCTGGCCTGGCCGGCATAGAGCGGCGCGGCGCGATCGAATTCATAGTCGCTGACCGAGCGGTCCGAATAACGGGCGCCGAAGCTGACGGTGACGTTCGAGTTGGCTTCGTAGGAACCATCCGCACGCACGACCTTCATGTCGCCGTTCTTGCGGAAGTTGCCTTCGGACGACAGCGTCTTGAGCGCGTAGTTGCTCATGTCGCCCAGCTCGTTCACCAGCTGCGAGGGCAGCGTGAAGACAGGCTTGTTGCCGGTGAAGTCCACCGTAGCCGGCAACGAATTCAGGCCGGCAAGGGTGTTGACGGTGTAGCCGTTCGGATTGAACTCACGGTCGCCGTCCGGATAGTGGCCGATACCACCCGGCTGCCACTGCTGGCCGTTCGTCATGCTGAACTGGGTGTAGCTCTGGTCGTAGTACTGGTGCGCCTTGCCATAGACGCCGCGCAGGCTGGCCTTGAACGGGCCGCCGTTGTCGAACTTCAGTTCAAGGTTGTAGTTCTGCGACTGCGAGCGATAGCGGTCGGTCTGGGCATAGGAATCGAAGTTGCCCAGATCGTAGTCATACACTTGCGTGGTGTTGACATTGTAGGTGCGGCCATCGTTGCCAACCACGGTGGCGCCGGTGTCGCGGGACTGGCCGGGCATGAATTCCGCCGCCTGCCAGTTCACGTTCTGCATCTGGAAGCCGGCCGTGCGGTCGTGCTCGTCCTGCTTGGTGAAGAAGGCGTCGCCGGTCAGCGTCAGCGCATCGTTGATTTCCCACTGCGCCGAACCGTTGATGCCCAGGCGTTCGCGCTGGTTGATCTTGTTCCAGCCGGTGAAGCCCTGCGGGACGATGAACGCATCGTTCGAATCGCCATCGCCGTTCACGTCCACACCGCCGGCCACGGCCGTGCCGCGTGCGCGGTTGGCGGGCGAGAAGCCGTTGGTCGACGTGGCGTCGGCGGTGCCTTCGTTATGCAGCGCGGCGCCGTAGCCTTCCTGGATGCCGTTATGCGAATTCGACAGGCGCACATTCGAATAGGCGGCAGAGACCATGAAGCCGAAGCGGTCGTTGTGCCAGGAGATCAGGCCATTGAAGTTCGGATCGAACTCGTGCTTCGTCTTGTCGCCATAGGAACCTTCGGCGGCAGCCGCGAAAGTGAACCCTTCCTTCAGATCGAACGGACGGCGCGTGCGCAGGTTGACCGTACCGGTGATGCCCGAATTCAGCAGGTTCGCGGTGGTCGACTTGATGACGTCCGCGCCGGAGAACAGCTGGGAGGGGATGTCGTTGAAGTTCGGCTGGACCGAAGTGATCGACTGCGCGCCCAGATAGGTTTCGCCGTTCATCAGCGTCACCACCTGCGGCAGACCGCGGATGTTGATGGTGGAACCTTCACCGGCGCTGCGCAGGATCTGCACGCCCGGGATGCGCTGAAGCGAGTCCGAGATGGTGACGTCGGGCAGCTTGCCGATGTCTTCGGCGGAGATCGAATCGACCACCGAGGTCGCGTCGCGCTTGATGGCGACGGCGCGTTCCTGCGAACCACGGATACCGCTGATGACGATTTCGCCGCCGGCATCGGCAGGGGCATCGGCAGAGGTGCCAGTCGCCGCCTGCGGTGCGCCTGCGGGAGCAGCAGCGCCAATGTCGGCCATCGCCAGACGCGTTGCCGCACCGGTGACGACGGGTGCCGCCTCCTGCGCGAAGGCGCCATGCGCCGTGCCCAGCGCAACGATCGACGTTGCCGTCAGCAGCACGCCACGATTCAGGAAACCATGTCGGGTCATTCCCCCAAAACTCCTCTCCTCACACGCGCTTTGCGTGGTTCTGTTCTTTTTGCGGAGAGGGTGTCGGCCTTGGGGCCGCTTGCGGGTTCCTCTCCTGCCACGAGGGTTCTTGTGACTCGTGTTGCCTTAGACATCCGCGCAAACCCCAATGTCGTCAACTTAAATTTTTTCTTTTTTGTTAGTTTGCGTAACCAAGTGGATGTAGTCAGGGGCCATGAAAAGAGAGGATCGCACCCGCAAGGCTGCGGAGCAGGCTGGACAACAGACCGCCCCGGCTTCCGAAAATCCGGCCGGAAGCGGCGCGCGGCAGCACGCGGCACCCGCGCAGGGCCGCCGCCTGGCCGTTTCGCTGTCCGGCACCAATCTGGCGCGGGCCAGCGACTACAACCAGCGCATCGTGCTGCAGGCGATCCGCCTGGCCAGCGAAACCACGCGTATCGCGCTGGCCAACCAGACCGGCCTGACCCCACCGACGATCGCCAACATCACCACTCGGCTGGAGGATATGGGCCTTGTCGCGCAGATCGGGCGCAAGCACGGCGGGCGCGGGCAGCCTGCCCTGCGGCTGGCGATCGACCCCGATGGCGCCTTCGCGATCGGCCTCAATGTCGACCGCGATCACATCACTTTGGTCACCCTGGACCTTGCCGGCGAAGTCCGCAGCCGGGTGACGCGCGAAGTGCGGTTCGCCCTGCCGGCGGACGTGGTGGCGATCATCGCGGAAGAGCTCGACGGTTTGCTGACTGCCGGCAAAGTGGACCGCGGATGCGTGCTGGGCGTCGGAATTGCGCGGCCAGACGATCTGGGCGGCATCGCCCTACCCCACAAACCGGCCGGCTATGAAAGCTGGAGCGCGGTGGATTTCGCCCAGTTGCTGAAGGATGTCCTGCCTTGGCCGATCCATGTCGACAACGACGCGGCGGCGGCGGCGCTGGGCGAAGCGCAAGGCGTGGGCGGGCAGGAACGGCCAAGTTTCTTCTACCTGCTGATCAGCGCCGGCCTTGGCGGCGGCCCGGTGATCGACGGTTCCTACTATCGCGGCGCGCGATCGCGCAGCGGCGAAATCGGCCTGCTGCCCGATCCCGGCGGCGCCACGCCGGGTGCGGTGGTGCAGGATACCGTTTCGCTCTCCGCGATCGAGGAACGGCTGGAACTGGCGGGCCGCAAGCTTGCGCAGCTGGACGATCTGCTGGCCCTCGATCCGGTCATGGCCACCACCGTGGATCAGTGGATCGCCGATGCCACCCGCGCGCTTACCGCGCCGCTGACGGCGGTTTCCTGCCTGCTGGACCCTGACGCTATCCTGATCGGCGGGCGCCTGCCGCTGCCCTTGATCGAACGGCTTTCGGCGCGGATCGAGGCCGCACTGGGTCAAGTGCCGATGCCCAACCGGGTGCCGGTGCAACCCGCGCAGATGGCCAGCGATGCCCCCGCGATCGGCGCGGCGATCCTGCCGTTCCTGGACGAACTGCTGCCTTCGGACACGATTTTGATGCAGGCGGGCCGCTCGCTCGGAATCTAAAAAAAAGAAATTGTCTTAATTTCTCGACCTGCCATGATGGGCCTCCATGGCATGAAGCGGCGCGCGCCAGAGTGGGAAAGCGCGAACGCGACTGGAGAGGGCTTTCTATGAAGCGCATTATGCGCAGGGCAGCACCGTGACGCTGCGCATCGGTATCGATTTCGGCGGCACCAAGATCGAGGCAGCCGCCCTCGACGAGCAGGGCCTGGTACTTCATCGGCAGCGGACGGAAACGCCCGGCAGCTACGACGTGGCCTTGTCGACGCTGCGCGATCTTGTCGCCGCCGTGGAAGGCCGCCTTGGCCGCCGTGCGCTGGTCGGCATCGGCACCCCCGGATCGGCGGCGCGGGACACCGGGCTGATCCGCAACGCAAACTCCGTCTACCTCAACGGCCAGCCCTTCCAGCGAGATCTGGAACAGGTGCTGGGCCGCGAAGTGCGACTGGCCAACGATGCCAACTGCTTCGCCCTGTCCGAAGCCGTGGACGGCGCGGCGGCAGGCAAGGTTTCGGTGTTCGGGCTGATCATCGGCACCGGCTGCGGCGGTGGACTGGTTATCGACCAGAAGGTGATCGGCGGGCCGCATGGACTGACCGGCGAACTGGGCCATATGCCCCTGCCCGATCCCCAGCCCGACGAACTGCCCGCGCCCACCTGCTGGTGCGGCCTTCGCGGCTGCTTCGAATCGTGGGTTTCGGGCACCGGCTTCCGCCGCGCCTTTGCCGCGGCGACCGGGCGCGATCTTGGCGCCCCCGCCATTGTCGAAGCAGCGCTGAACGGCGATCCCGAAGCGATCGTGGCACTGGATCGTTACCGCGACCGGCTGGCGCGTGGCCTTGCCGTCGTCGCCAACCTGATCGATCCGGACGCCATTGTGCTGGGCGGCGGCATGTCCAACGTCGCGCCGATCTATGACGGGCTGGCCGAAGCCATCCGCGCGCGCACTTTCTCCGGCGCGTGGACGGGCGACGTGGTGCAGGCCCGCTGGGGCGACAGTTCCGGCGTGCGCGGCGCGGCGCTGCTGTGGACGGTCGAGGAGGCGGCTGCAGCCTCCTGAGATTTTCACGCGGAGGCACGGGAAAGGGTGACTTGCGCCGCAGGTTTCCCCTTCCTGCTCACCCTACCACATCGGGCAAGGTTGAGCAGGATGGCGCGGCTTCGCCGCTATCCCCTCCGCGCGAAACCCTGAATTCAGGGGACCGCGCGCAAGGCACAGGTCTTGGCGGACAGCCCTTCGACCTGCCGCGCGCCATCCACCGCCAGTTCAAGACTCACCCCTTGCGTGCCAAAGCGCGGCCATTCGGGCAGCCCCGGACCGTTCGGATCGCCGGTACGCGCGAAGTTCGTCCAATAGGCCGCCAGCGGCGCTGCCGCGTCCGATGCAGCGCCTTCCTCACCCAACACGAAGCGGATTTCGGAGGCATGGCTTACCCGCTTGTCGCCGGGGCCATCGACATCGAACTGATAATGCCAGGTGGTCCCGCCAGCCCGCGTGCGCTCGGCCGCGACATGGAGCGCCGGGCAGCGGAAGGTCATGTCATTGGCCAGTTGCAGGGCAAGGTCGGCCGGCGGCGTACCGCCCGGCGTCAGGCCGTAGACCGCCTTGGCCGCCCCCGCATTGCTGCCGAAGCCCTGCTCTATGGCACGCTCCGGCGTGCCGTAGAGGCCCAGTTCGTAGAAGTTGTTGCCCAGGATTAGCGGCACCTGGCTGCCGGTGCCCCGTGCGAGCGAGGCGGCGGGCGTTTCGGTGATCACCTGACCATCGACCACGGCCTGAAGCCAGATGAAGCTGTCGTCATCCAGGTTCGGCACATCGGCGTGCTCGCTCGCCTCGATCAATGCCTTGGCGGGCAGCGCGCGAAGCTGCGCGGCGGTGGCATGGGCGGGTGCCCCGGCGCCCTTGGCGATGATCTCGCCCACCGCCTCGTTATCCGCCAGTGAGCGTGGCGGCACGCCGAAACCGGGGGTACCGCTTTCCTCGATCGCCTTGTGGAACAGCCCCTTGGCGCCGGGCGAGAGCAGTTGCAGCCCCACGTCCTGTGCGCCGGCGGATTCGCCGAAGATGGTGACATTGCCGGGATCGCCGCCGAAGCGCGCGACATTGGCCTGCACCCAGCGCAACGCCGCCTGCTGGTCCATCAAGCCATAGTTGCCCGAATGCGCGCCCAGCGCCGGATGCGACATGAAGCCAAGCGCGGACAGGCGATAGTGCAGGCTGACCAGCACCACCCCGCGCGCGACGATCGGCGAATCCGCCGCGCCGGCATCGCCACCGGCGCGGTTGCCGCCACCATGGATCCACACCATCACCGGCAACGGCTTGGCCGGCCGCAGCGCAGGCGTGGCGACGTCGAGGTAGAGGCAATCTTCCGACTGGTTCGCCGCCGCGTCGTGATTCCAACCGTAGTCGATCTGGATGCAGGCGGGCGCGGACCGGGTGGCGTCGCGCGTGCCCTGCCAATGTCGCACCGGCTGCGGCGCACGCCAGCGCAAGTCGCCCACCGGCGGTGCGGCAAAGGGGATGCCCCGGAACACCGCACGGCCATCCTTGCCGGTCTCGCCCCGGATCGCGCCGGCATCGATCTGGACGACGGATGCCGGCCGGGGTGCGGGTGCGGGTGCGGGTGCGGCGGCGGCCGGCGTCGATGCCGCCAGCGCCACGGTGGCAAGCGCCAGGCTCATGGGATATTCGCTGCGGCGATGGGACGCGGTACGGGTTTGGCCATGGCCGCCTTGAACGCCGCTTCGGCCACCCTGTTCATCACTTCGTAGCCGGCGACGGTGGGGTGTACGTGATCGGACGTCAGCCCATCCCGCGCGCCGAGGCCGGATCCCTTCATCGCCGTCCAGTAATCGGCGTAGACCGAGCCGGTCTTGGCCGCATAGCTCTTCAGCCAGGTGTTGAGCTTGACGATGTGCATGCCCGTCTCCAGCCCCGGACGCCACGGAAACTGGTCCGCCGGCGGGATCGAGGCCAGAATCACGCGGATGCCGTTCGCCTGCGCCAGTTCCACCATCGATCGATAATTGCCCTGGATCGCTTCATCGCTGATCGGGCCGGTGTTGCTGGCGATATCGTTGGTGCCGGCCATGATCTGCACGACATCGGGCTTCAGGTCGATCACGTCCTGCCGGAAGCGCAGCAGCATCTGCGAGGTGGTCTGCCCGCCGATGCCGCGCCCGATCCGGCCCGGCGTGAAGAAGGCGCGGTCGAGATCGTACCAGCCCTGCGTGATCGAATCGCCCATCAGCACGATGCGCGGGCGCGGCGCCTTGGCGGCGTCCACCGCGTTCGCCTCACGATAGCGCGCGGCCCACGCCCAGTCGGTATGGAGCCGCTCTTCCGCCGCCTGCATCCCGGCATTGGCGGCAGCGTTCGGTGCCGCCGGGGCCGTGGGTGCGGGCTGGGCCATGACCGCCCCCGGCAGCAGGAACGCGGAAAGGGCAAGGCAGGCAAGATTACGCTTCAAGATCAATTCCCCACGGCAATGGTCTGGGCCGCGACGTTCCAGCCACGCAGCTTGACCGCGGGTGAACCGCCCGCAAGCACGCTGGGTGCGGTGACCGTCACCGTGCGCGTTTCGCCCGGCAACAACGATACGTAGTTGTCCGAGAAGTAGGCAGGAAGCACTTGCTTGCCCTTGGCATCGAACAGCGTCAGCTTGGTCTGGATCGCGGCCACCTTGCCGGGGTTGGTCAGGGTGACTTCGATCTTGGTATCGCTGCCTTCGGTGCTGACCTTGGCGGCACCCGTCAGCGGCACTTGCGCCATCGCACTCAGCGCCTGAAGCGCCTCGTCACTGGCAGCCTGCCAGTAGAAGTTGTCCGAAAGCCGCGCACCGGCGTTGTCCAGCGCTTCCAGGCGCACCAGCACCGGCCCCGAAGCCATCAGCGGCGCAAGGTCCAACGTGAAGGCATCGGCCACCTTGCCGGCCACCGCATCCACCCTGGCATCGCGCGTGGCAAGCGTGCGTCCGTCCAGCGCCTGCACCGTCGCCCGCACCGTCACGCCCGGCAGCGCGGCCATGCGGTTGTTGACCAGGATCACCTTGTGATCGGGCAGGTTCATCTGCACGTGCACCGGCTCCGACGCCTTTTTCATGCCGTAGAACGCGCCGTGGGTGTCGTAGTCGGACGAGAACACCTGCCAGGCCGAGCTGGGCCATGCCGGCTGCGTCATCCACAACATGCGGCCGGAGTTCGTGGTCCACAGCCCGGCGTTCATGCCTTCGAAGATCGCGCGGTAGCTTTCGTATTCCAGCATCTGCGCCTTGCGCTCGAAATCGGGGAGGCTGGTGGCCTTGCCGAATTCGCGGTCCATGGCATCGGTGAAGCTCTTCACCGCACCGTTCCCCGTCTGGTGCCAGTCGTGATAGGCCCAGGTGTCGCTGATCGGCCAGCGCTCGCTCGCCGGGATCGCGCGCTCCCACGATTCCAGCGTCGGGAACGACGGCGTGCCCACCTCGACCGCGAAGCCCTTCGAATATTCGGTGAAGTACTTCTCCGGCTCACGCCAGTTGTAGGGCCCGGAATCGTGCAGATTGATGCGGTTGGAAGAGGCCATGTAGAGCCGCGTGCCGTCTTCCTTGCGCAGCATATCGTCCAGTCCTTCGTTCAGGATCGGCTGCGGCACGCCTTCGTTGCGACCGAACCACAGGACGATGGACGGATGGTTGCGGAAGCGCGCAACCACGTCCTTCGCATTGTCCATGAACAGCGTCGGGTCCTGCGCCTCGATATTGTAGTCCTGCGTCGATTCCCAGAAATCGCTCATGACCATCAGGCCGTATTCGTCGGCCAGATCGAAGAAGCTGGCCTGCGTGTTCTGGCCCACCCAGTTGCGGATCACGTTGACGTGGGCGTCCTGGTGCAGCTTGAAGAACGGCTCCAGATGCGCGCGATCCACGCGCTTCATGAAGTCGTCCATGCCCACCGAACCACCACGCGCAGCGATGCGCACGCCGTTGACGCGGATCACGAGGAAGGGCGAAAGCCCCTCGTCCCCGGCAATCGGGGTGACGGCGGGCGACTTCTCCGCGCCCGGCACGAAGGAATAGGCCCAGCCGCCCGGCACCTGCCGGATCGCGTCATGCCGCTCATCGACGATATGCTGGCCCAGCTTGCGGGCCTTCTCCAGATCCACGGCCACGCGGTCCAGCTTGCCCTCGCCATCCACCAGCGACATTTCGTAGGTGACCTGACGCATGCCGAAGCGCACGTCCTTGCTGTCCGACGCCTGCCCGTCGATCGCGGTGGTCAGGTGCAGCATGTGCAGCGCCGGCGCGCCATAGCCGTTCGGCCACCAGAGCTTCGGATTGTTGATCGCGAGCGCGGCATCCGTCTCGGGCGAGAAGCGCACGTCCACCGACTGGCCGGCGGGTACGGTAACGCTGCGCTCCACGACCACATCGTCGAACGCCGCACGCACGGTGGCGGTGACGGCGCGGTCCGAAAGGTTGGCGACCGGCACGGTGATCTCGATATCGGCCACGCTGTTGTCCGCCTTGGGCAGCGTGGTGACGACCTGTGGATCGCCGATCTTCGCATCGCCGCTGGCCAGCAGTTGCACATCCTGCCAGAGCCCGGTCTGGCGATCGCGGATGGTCGGGATCCAGTCCCAGCCTTCCGATGCGCCGAAGGTGGGGCCGTCGAGCATCATCATGCCGCCGTTCTCGCCCACGCCGGCAGTCAGCGATTCCTCATGGGCAACGCCGGGGCGCGGCGGCGGCGAGACGCGCACGGCAATGGCGTTGCGGCCGGGCTTGAGCAGCGGCGAAACGTCGAACTTGCCGCGCACGAAGGCACCCTTGGTCGTGCCCACCTCGGTCCCGTTCACCCAGACTTGCGAGGCGAAGTTGACGCCGTTGAGCAGGAGTTCGAGGTGGCGGCCGCTGGCACCGGCGGGCAGGTCGAACTCGGTGCGATACCAGTAGTCCTGATGCGCCAGCTTCTCGGGGATGACCAGGTTGTTGAGGCCGTGCGCCGGGTCGGGATAGACACCGCGATCGACCAGCGTGGTCAGCACGGTGCCGGGGACGGTGGCAGCATACCACTTGGCAACGCCGAAGCCGGGGCGCGAGATCTTGGCGGCATCGCCATTCACATCCGGCGCGGCGGCGAGCGTCCATTTCTGCAGCGTCCACTTGCCAGCACCTGCCTCGGCCAGGGGAGCGACTTGCGGCACCGGCTTGGCCACCGGCTTGTCCGGCGCGGCACCGCGCGGCAGCGTCGATGCGGGCTGCGGAGTGACCTGACCCTGCATCTGGCGCACCTGCAGCGGCCAGCGCGGGCTGGTTTCGGCAAACTGGATCAGTGCGGGATTGGGCTGCGCACCGGTGGCCTTGATGACCCCGGCGTCGAGGCGCAGGCCGGCAAGATGCGCGGCGGGTGCGGGAGCGGAACCGACCAGCAGACGCGCTGGCTGCGCGGAAAGCGACTGACCAAGCGTTACGGCAGGCTTGCCATCGATGGCGAGAGACAGGCCCTTCGCGGTGTTGACCAGCGCGAAGTGGTGCCATCCGCCGCTGCGCAGCGCTGCGCCGCTGGCAGTCTGGCCATTGGCGCCGAGCACCGGCTTGCCACCGGTCACTGCCACCGAGACGAGCGCGGCATCGCTGTCCTTGCCGGCAAGCGCGGCCAGCGTGCCCCCTTCAGCGCCGTCGAGAGAGGCCCAGAAAGACAGCGTCCAGTCGCCCGCCGGAACGGTGACATCGCGCGACCACACGGGGCTGGCGGGGATCACGGCAAGGTCGAAAGGCCCGGCTACCTGCGCCGATGCGGCCTGCGTTGTCGCGATGACCGCCATGGCGCAAGCGCTCATCCATGCCGTGCGCGCGCGCAGTTTCGCCCCGTTGCTCATCCTCGTCCCTTTCAGTGTCGCGGCCCGATTTCGGGCTTTCACGGACACCAAACACGTCCCTGCGCAAAAAGCCAAATGTTTTTATATATTCGATTGCGGATTGCCGGACGTTTCGGCTGATCGCTTGGCACACTCGGATCGCCACGCCGACGGAACTGAGCGGACCACTTTGCCGAATAACCACCTTTGCCGAATAAACGTCGTCTGCCCAATAAACTTCGTCGTCCCCGCGGAGGCGGGGACCCCGCTTCTTCTTTTGGGCGCGCGGAGGCGCAGAGGGCTTTGCCACTGCACCACCATCTCTGCGTCTCTGCGTCTCTGCCTGAGCTCAAGAAAAGCGGGGCCCCCGCCTCCGCGGGGACGACGAAGAGTATGTTGGATAGGTGGGTGTAAGCCGTAAACGGCGGGAACCCAAAGCCCCCAAACGCAAACGGCGCGGGAAGAGCCCTGCCCTTCCCGCGCCGTGCGAAATCTCAGATCGAAGCCTGAACTCAGGCGCGACCGATCTTGAGGAAGCGTTCCTCGCGCCGGGCCAGCAGTTCCTGAGGAGGCAGGGCACGCAGCGTGTCCAGTTCCTGCTCGATGGCGCTGAGCAGCACCTGCGCCGTCCTGCCGGCATCGCGATGCGCGCCGCCGGTCGGTTCGGGCACCACACGCTCGATCACGCCCAGTGCCAGCAGATCCTGCGCGGTCACCTTCATCGCCTCGGCCGCGTCGGGGGCCTTGTCCGGCGTGCGCCAGAGGATCGACGAAGCGCCCTCGGGCGAGATCACCGAGTAGATCGAGTGTTCGAGCATCAGCACGCGGTCGGCCGCAGCCAGCGCCACCGCGCCGCCCGAGCCACCCTCGCCGACGATGGCCGAAACCATCGGCACCGGCACGCCAAGGCAGGCCTCGATCGAACGGGCGATCGCTTCCGCCTGGCCGCGTTCCTCGGCCTCGACGCCGGGGAAAGCACCGGCGGTATCGACCAGGGTGACCACCGGCAGGCCGAACTTGCCGGCCATTTCCATCAGCCGGATCGCCTTGCGATAGCCTTCGGGCTTGGCCATGCCGAAGTTGTGGCGGATGCGCGAAGTGGTGTCCGAACCCTTCTCGTGGCCGATCAGCATGACCTTGCGGCCATTGAGCTTGGCCAGACCGCCGATGATCGCCTGATCTTCGCCATAGAGGCGGTCACCGCCCAGCGGCACGAACTCGGTGAAGCCGAGCGCGAGGTAGTCCACGAAGTGGGGGCGCTGCGGATGGCGCGCCACTTGCGTCTTCTGCCAGGGCGAGAGCTTGGCATAAGTGCCGCTCAGCAGCGCCGCGCTCTTCTTTTCCAGACGGCCGATCTCGGACGCGATGTCGAGATCGCTGCCGCTGGCGGTGGCGCGCAGTTCGGCAATGCGCGCTTCCAGTTCCGCGATCGGCTTTTCGAATTCAAGAAACGAGATCATGCTCTATCCGTTCAGGTCTGTTGCCGCGCGCCTCAGGAGGCGCGCTTCGCCAGCCACTCTTCCAGCCACTTGATGGTATATTCGCCGCTCTGGAACTCGGGATCGTCCAGCAGCGCCTGATGCAGCGGGATCGAGGTCTTGACCCCGTCGATCACCATTTCATCCAGCGCGCGCTTCAGGCGCATGATCGCGCCCTTGCGGGTACGGCCCGAGACGATGAGCTTGCCGATCATCGAATCGTAGTAGGGCGGGATGCGGTAACCCGCATAGAGCCCCGAATCGACGCGCACGTTCATGCCGCCCGCCGCGTGGTAGGCAGTGACCTGCCCCGGCGAAGGCGTGAAGTTCCACGGGTCTTCCGCGTTGATGCGGCATTCGATGGCGTGGCCCTTGAACTCGATCTCTTCCTGGCGGAACGAAAGCGGGTTGCCTTCGGCCACGCGGATCTGTTCGCGGACAAGGTCGACGCCGGTGATGGCCTCGGTCACCGGATGCTCCACCTGCAGGCGGGTGTTCATCTCGATGAAGTAGAACTCACCGTTTTCCCAGAGGAACTCGATAGTGCCGGCGCCGCGATAGGCCATGTCGGCCATGGCCTTGGCGACGATGCCGCCCATGCGGTCGCGTTCTTCCGGGGTGATGACCGGCGAAGGCGCTTCTTCCAGCACCTTCTGGTGGCGGCGCTGGAGCGAGCAGTCACGCTCGCCCAGGTGGACCGCTTCGCCCTTGCCGTCACCGAAGATCTGGAATTCGATGTGGCGCGGATTGCCGAGGTACTTTTCCATGTAGACGGTGGCATCGCCGAAGGCGGCCTTCGCCTCCGAACGGGCCTGGCCCATCTGGCTTTCAAGTTCCTCGGCCGAGTTCACGACCTTCATGCCCCGACCGCCGCCGCCCGAAGCAGCCTTGATGATGACCGGATAGCCGATCGTCTCGGCCAGATCGCGCGCAACGGCGAAATCCTCGATCGCGCCGTCCGAACCCGGAACCAACGGCAGGCCCAGCGCGCCGGCGGTGCGCTTGGCTTCCACCTTGTCGCCCATCGTGCGGATATGCTCGGGCTTGGGGCCGACCCAGATCAGGCCATGCGCCTCGACGATCTCGGCGAACTGGGCGTTCTCCGAAAGGAAGCCGTAGCCGGGGTGAATCGCGTCGGCATGGGTGATCTCGGCCGCGGCGATGATCGCCGCGACATTGAGATACGAATCCTTCGCAGCCGGCGGGCCGATGCAGACCGCGTGGTCGGCAAGGCGCACGTGCATGGCGTCGGCATCGGCGGTGGAGTGCACCGCGACGGTTTCGATGCCCATCTCGCGCGCGGCGCGGTGGATGCGCAGCGCGATCTCGCCACGGTTGGCAATCAGGAGGCGCTTGATGGCCATCAGATTACGGTCCTCAGGCGATCACGACGAGCGGCTGGTCGAATTCGACCGGCTGCTGGTTGTCGATGAGGATCGCCTGGATCGTGCCGCCCTTGGGCGCGACGATCTGGTTCATGACCTTCATGGCTTCCACGATCAGCAGCACGTCGCCAGCCTTCACCTGCTGGCCGACGCTGATGAAGTTCGGCGCGGTGGGTTCGGGCGCGAGGTAGGCGGTGCCCACCATCGGCGACTTCACGGCGTCGACCGGAGCGGCCGGGGCGGTGGCTTCGGCAGCCGGAGCGGCGGCAGCAGCCGGGGCCGCGGCGGGCGCCGGGTAAGGGAATGCCGGGGCGGCGGCAGCGACAAGCTGCTGCGCAACCTGGCGCGTGACCTTGATCTTGCGTTCGCCGTCCTCGACCTCGATCTCGGTCAGACCGGTTTCAGCCAGGAGCTCGGCGAGCTCGCGTACCAGCGCGCTGTCGATGTTCACGCAACTTCCTTTCGTTCAAGATAACCGAGCAGCGATGCCAGCGTGCCTTTGAGGTCCTTGCGGTGGACCACCATGTCCACCATGCCGTGGGCATGGAGGTACTCGGCGCGCTGGAAGCCGTCGGGGAGTTTCTCGCGGATCGTGTCCTGGATCACGCGCTGGCCGGCGAAGCCGATAAGGGCGCCCGGCTCTGCGATGTGGATATCGCCCAGCATCGCATAGCTGGCGGTGACGCCGCCGGTGGTGGGATCGGTCAGGACGACGATGTAGGGCAGACCCGCCCGCGCAAGGCGGCGGATCGCGACGGTCGCCTTGGGCATCTGCATCAGCGAGAGGATACCCTCCTGCATGCGTGCGCCGCCCGCGGCGGTGAAAATGACGTAGCCGCAGTTCTCGGCAATCGCACGCTCTGCGGCTTCGACGAAAGCCTCACCCACGGCCATGCCCATCGATCCGCCCATGAAGGCGAAATCCTGCACGCCGAGCACGACCTTGCGCCCCTCGATCGTGCCGAGCGCATTGGTCAGCGCATCGGGGAACGGGTTGGCGGCGCGAGCGGCCTTGAGGCGATCCGAATATTTCTTGGAATCGCGGAAATTGAGCGGATTTTCCGGCACGCGCGGTGCCGAGAGGACGCCGTAGCCGGCGTCGAGAAGCTGGTCGAAGCGCTGCTGCGCGCCGATGCGGCCGTGATACTGGCAGCGCGGACAGACCGAGAGGTTGTCCTCGAACTCCTTGGTGAAGAGCATCTCGCCGCAACCGGGACACTTGGTCCACAGGTTGTCGGGCGTATCCCGCTTCTTCAGGTTCCCTAGGGAATTGCGTACTTTGCTAAGCCAACTCATGACCAACCCTTGCGTGAGACCCGAGCGGCCCGGTGATTGTCCGGGCTCATCTCGCGGCCGTCCGGACGCCGTATGAACATGCCGATTTCCGCCATGTCCTGCGACCGAACGATCCTTGCGGACGACAGACACCGTGCCGGTCTGCCGGCCCGTCGCCGAGCGCGGCAATACGCGGGAGATATGGCTTGATCAATCGCCTGTACGCGAAGGCATGGACAAAAAGTGCCATGCAAGGGCCACGTTCCCGCTGTGGGACAGTGCCGAACGGCGCAGGAATCCGGGATTTCCATGGTCCTGACGCCGCCCCTGTAAAGTTACATGGAAGCCCTGAATCTTTGCTGCATCCCATCACCTTCCCAATACGTCAAGGAAGAAATTATCCGTCCTTGGGAGCCCTCGCTGTTGCTCAAATGAGACATATTTGGCCGCCAATCTTCCGGTTGATCGAGAGAAGTCCTGCGATCAGGATGGCTTCCGCATGAAACAGGCGACCACAATCCTGACGTTCGACACCCTGGGCCGGGGGCTTACCGATATCACGCGGGCGATTGCCGGTTGGCAGCAGGACAGCGGCATCGGCGAGGGATTGCTGACCCTGCTGTGCCGCCACACTTCCGCCTCGCTGCTGATTCAGGAGAATGCGGCGCGCGAGGTGCGCGGCGATCTGGTCGCCTGGCTGGACCGCATCGCGCCCGAAGGTCCGTGGTACGCGCATGACGATGAAGGGCCGGACGACATGCCCGCACATCTGAAAGCCACGCTGACCGGGGTGAACCTGTCGATCCCGGTGATCGGCGGACGCATGGCGCTGGGAACATGGCAGGGCATCTATCTGGCCGAGCACCGCCGCGCGCCTCATCGACGGCAGGTGGCGCTGCATCTTTCCGGCCTGTAGACTCGCGCTGTAACCGGCTGAGGGCACGGGACGAACTGGAAGCATGAGCGAGATCGCCCCATCCACCGAATCGCCCCCACCCGTCGAAGCGGGGCCGCAGGCTGGCGATTTGGTGAAGCGCCACCGGCTTTCCACGCGAATCTGGCACTGGGCCAACGCGGTGACGCTGCTGATCATGCTGATGAGCGGGCTGATGATCTTCAACGCCCACGCCCGGCTCTATTGGGGCGAATACGGCGCGAACTTCGATACGCCATGGCTGAAGATCGGTTCTGCCCGGATCGGCACTTACGAATATGGCTATTTGCAAGTGGCGGGACACCGGATCGAGACGACCGGGTTGCTCGGCTACTGGAACGACCCGGACGGCACCCCGCATCGCCGTGCGTTCCCCTATTGGGCGACGATCCCCTCCAACTACAGCCTGGCCGATGCGCGAACGTGGCATCTGGCCTTCGCCTGGGTGCTGTCATTGGGGCTGGCGGCCTATCTCGTGTGGTCGCTGGTCAACCGCCACCTCCAGCGCGACATTCACATCAGGCGCGGTGAATGGCGGATGCGCCATCTCTGGCAGGAAGTGAAGGATCACGCCCGGCTGCGCCTGCCCAGTGGCGCGGCGGCGCTGCGTTACAACACGCTTCAGAAGATCGCCTATGCCGGAGTGCTGTTCGGGCTGCTGCCGCTGATGATCCTGACCGGGCTTGCACTGTCGCCCGGCACCGATGCCTGGCTGCCGCTGGTGACGGAAGTGTTTGGCGGCAGGCAGACGGCGCGGTCGATCCACTTCCTTTGCGCCTTCTCCCTTGTGGCGTTCTTCGTCATCCATATCGCCATGGTCGTGCTGGCCGGACCGTTCAACGAACTGCGCTCGATGGTGACGGGCTGGTATCGCCTGCCGAAAGAGCGAAACCGATGAGCAAGCTGATCCTTTCCAGACGGCGGCTGATTCAGGCGAGCGTCGTGGGCGCAGGCGGATTGCTGCTGTCCGGCTGCGACCGGCTGACGCGTGACCCCAAAGTGCTCGATTTCCTAGGGAAGGCCGAGGATCTGCACCGCGTGACCCAGCGCGGCCTCGCCGGCGATGCGCTGGCGCGCGAGTTCGCCGAATCGCAGATGTCGCCCACGTTCCGTGCCAACGGCAGCATGGCCGTGGCCGATCCGGTCTATCGCGCCCACTTCGCGCAAGGCTTCTCGCAATGGGCATTGCGGCTGGATGGGATGGTGGAGCGACCGCTCACGCTGCCGCTTACTGCGCTGAAGCAGTTCCCCCAGCGCACCCAGATCACCCGGCACGATTGCGTGGAAGGGTGGAGCGCGATCGGCAAGTGGACCGGCCCGCGCCTTGCCACCCTGCTCGACCTTGCGCGGTTGCGGCCGGAGGCCCGCTACCTCGTGTTCCATTGCGCCGATCTCTACGGCGGGCGCCCCTATTACGAATCGATCGACCTTGTGGACGCCTTCCATCCACAGACGATCCTGGCCTGGGCGATGAACGGTCGCCCGCTGGAAGAACAGCATGGCGCACCGCTGCGCCTGCGGGTGGAACGCCAGTTGGGGTACAAGCACGCCAAGTTCGTCACCCGCATCGAGGCGGTTGCCGCGCTCGACGGAATTTACGGCGGCAAGGGCGGGTACTGGGAAGATAACGGCCGCTACGCGTGGTATGCCGGGATTTAGTGGGCTGGCCCCCAGCATCCCCATTGCATCCCGGCCTATCTGGCTTATCCCCGCTGCTTCAAAAAAATATCGCGAGAGCGTGCCCCCGTGACTTCCCCCTTTGATTGTGAGTTTCCGTCGTGATTTCCGCGCTCGACCTGTTTCGCATCGGCCTTGGCCCTTCCAGTTCTCACACCGTCGGCCCGATGCGCATTGCCCTGCGCTTCCTTCAGGGGCTGGACGCCGCCGGACAGCTTGAAGCGATCGCCCGCGTGCGCGTAGACCTGCAAGGATCACTGGCGCTGACCGGCGAAGGCCACGGCACCCCCGACGCCTGCCTGATGGGCCTGATCGGCTTCGAACCCGAGACCGCCGAACCTGCCGAAGCCCACGCCGCTGCGGCTGCCGTGCGCGAGAGCGGGCGAATCGCGCTGCTCGGCCGTCATGAAATCGCGTTCGATTGCGCGCGCGACCTGATCCTCGATTTCGACCACATCCCCGACCTGCACCCCAACGGCATGGTGCTGACGGCGCTGGACGCGGCGGGGGAGGAACTGGCGCGCGGCGAATATTTCTCCACCGGCGGCGGCTTCTATTCCACCCGCCATCAACTGGAACAGCCCGCACCGGACGATCAGGTGGTCAACGGCCCACCGGTCCGCTTCCCCTTCGGTTCGGGTGCGGAACTGCTGGAAGTCTGCGCGACAAGCGGCCTGGACATCGCCGAAGTCATGCTCGCCAACGAAGCCGCGCGCCGGCCTGAGCAAGAGACGCTCGCCGGGCTGGACATGATCGCCGATGCCATGAACCGCTGCATCGATCAGGGGCTGACCAAGGAGGGGCACTTGCCGGGCCCGCTCAAGGTCCGTCGCCGCGCCCGCGCCATTCACCAGAAGCTGATCGCCCGCCCGCAGGACAATCAGGCGGAAACGCTGATGGACTGGCTGAACCTCTATGCCATGGCGGTGAACGAGGAGAACGCCAGCGGCGGCCGCGTCGTCACCGCGCCAACCAATGGCGCCGCCGGCATCATCCCCTCCCTGCTGCGCCAGTATTGCAGCGACGGGAATGCCGCGATCCCCGTGAAGGCCCGCCGCTACCTGCTCACGGCCGCGGGGATCGGCCTGCTCTACAAGCAGCGCGCCTCGATCTCCGGCGCGGAGATGGGCTGCCAGGGCGAAGTGGGTGTGGCCTGCTCTATGGCAGCGGCCGGGCTTGCGGCGGTCTGGGGCGGCACCCCGGTGCAGGTCTGCGCGGCGGCGGAGATCGGCATGGAGCACAACCTTGGCCTCACTTGCGATCCGGTGGGCGGACTGGTGCAGATCCCCTGCATCGAACGCAACGCCATTGCGGCGGTGAAGGCCGTGAACGCGGCCAAGCTGGCGCTGCATGCGGGAGAGACACCGCGCGTGTCGCTCGATCAGGTGATCGAGACGATGCGCCAGACCGGGCTCGATATGTCGAGCAAGTACAAGGAAACCAGCCAGGGCGGGCTGGCGATCAACGTAGTTGCCTGCTGAGCCTCAGCGGCCAATAGCTGGCCCGTCCCAAAACTCACCGTCATCCCCGCGAAGGCGGGGATCCCGCTTGTTCTTGAGCCGTGGTGCCAACGAAGCGGGGAGAAAGGTAAGGGGGCGCCTTCGCGGGGGCGACGGAGTTTGGATATTGCGGGATTCGGGTGTTACCGCGCTTGGGTGAGCAACTGAACGGAGCGTGTGCACAGCGTACGCACTACTGCAACGTCACTCCGTCCTCATCGTCGTCATCCGCGCGGCGGCCGAAGAACTGCATCAGTTGTACCAACAGTTCGCACCGCTCGCGCAGGCTCGACACTTCCAGCAGCGCCTGTTTGGCCGCAGCATCGAACGGTGCGATCTGCGAGACGCCGTTGATCAGCGACTGGTCGTCCAGCCTGGCGACCTGGTCCCAGTCCACCGCATAGCCCTGCGCATCGGCGAAGCGCCGCGCTTCACGCTCAAAACTGGCGCGCTCGATGGCGGCCAGCACTTCGTCGCCATCTTCGGGCAGCAGTTCGGCCTCGATCTGCCGGAACGGGGTGGAGACATCGAGTTCGCGCAGCAGGCGAAAGCGCGATTCGCCTTCCAGCAGGATATTGAACCGCCCGTCGTCCAGCGCCTCGACATCGCCGATGCGGCCAAGGCAGCCCACCGCATAGAGCGGTGCCCCTTCCACCGGGCGCTGCGGCTGGATCATGCCAATCCGCCGATCCCGCGCCAGCGCATCGCTGATCATGGCGCGGTAGCGCGGCTCGAAGATGTGGAGCGGCAGTTGCAGCCCCGGATAAAGGACGGCGCCCGGCAGAGGAAAGATGGTGATCCGCACGGGCGCCGCTCCGATCAGCCGAACAGCACGGTGGAAAGCTTGCGGCGCGTGGCGGCCACCCAGGGATCTTCCAGGCCGACCGCCTCGAAGATCTGGAGCAGCTTCGCACGTGCGGCACCTTCGTTCCACTCGCGATCGGCGGCGACCATGCGCAGCAAAGTGGCGGCGGCATCGTCACGCTCGCCGGCGGCGAATGCGGCGTTGGCGAAGGCAAGCTGCGCCTCCATGTCGGCGGGACGCTCGGCAGCGGCGGCGCGCAGGGCGGCGAGTTCGCTGTCCTCCGGCTTGTCCTTCGCCAGCGCCAGCGCCGAGCGGGCACGCTCCACCAGCGGATTGGCGGTGAGCTCCGGCTCAAGGCTGGAAAGCACCTGCTCGGCTTCCTCGATCCGTCCGGCGAGGACGAGGCCACGCACGAAGCCGGCGATCACTTCGGCATTGTCCGGCGCGATGTCGAGGATCTGCATGAAGATGGAGGCGGCGCGTTCGCCATCGCCGCCCGCCAGCGCTTCCTCGCCCATGGCGATCAGCGGCGCGATATCCTGCTGCGGTTCGCCGCCAGCCTGGATCGGCAGCTGCGCCAGAAGCTGGTCCAGCATCTGCTTCAGTTGCGATTCGGTGCGCGCATTGGTCAGGTCTGCCACCGGCTGGCCCTGGAAGATCGCGTAGACCGTCGGGATCGAGCGGACCTGGAACTGCCCGGCGATGAACTGTTCCTCATCGACATTGAGCTTTGCCAGAATCACGCCCTTGTCGGCATATTCGGCCGCGACCTTTTCCAGAACCGGGGTCAGCGCCTTGCACGGCCCGCACCATTCCGCCCAGAAATCCAGGATCACCAGCTTCGTCATCGACGGTTCGGCAACGGACTGACGGAAGCGGTCCACCGCCTTCTGTTCGTCGAGGTTGAGACCCATGCTGGCCAAGATTCTTGCTCCCGTGAATGTGCTTGAGGGCACTAGATCGGCCTTCGCGACCGATTTGTGAAGGGTTTATGGGCTTGTTGCAGGCCTTCGTACGATTCTTTCAATTTTGCTCTTGCCGACCCCAAAAAGCACTGCTAGTGGGCCGCCTCCACCCCGGACCTGCCGGTTAATCCAGCGGGTCTCGAACGTCAGAGCGGGCGTAGCTCAGGGGTAGAGCACAACCTTGCCAAGGTTGGGGTCGAGGGTTCGAATCCCTTCGCCCGCTCCAGTTCATAATCGGGTTTTCTGGCGGGAGCTCCGGCTCTTCCAGAAGGTCTCGAACGCCAGAGCGGGCGTAGCTCAGGGGTAGAGCACAACCTTGCCAAGGTTGGGGTCGAGGGTTCGAATCCCTTCGCCCGCTCCAGTTCGACTTCTCACGAAATCGCAGATCTGAAACGAAGCGCACAAGCCTTCCTTTTGCGTTTCGCCCTTCGCACAGCGCCTGCTTGAAAAATGTCCCGAAGGGCATTTTTGTCGCGGCAAAATCCGCCTGCGGCGGACTTTCAAACAATCACCGCGCGGCAAACCATTCGGCCATGCGTTCGATGGCCTGCTCGATCAGCGGTGTGGAAACCGCAAAGCTCATGCGGAAATAGCGGTGGCCGTCCACGGGATCGAAATCGATCCCCGGCGCGGTGGCAACACCCGTGTCGCGCAGAAGCTGGCGGCAGAACGCCAGGCTGTCATTGGTCAGGTGGCCGATATCCGCGTAGATATAGAAGGCCCCATCCGGCGGCGCGATCTCGCTGAGGCCAAGGCGGGGCAGCGCCGCCAGCAGCAGTTCGCGATTGCGCGCGTATGTATGCAGGTGACCTTCCAGTTCCTCGGTCGAATCCATGGCGATCAGGCCGGCGTGCTGCGCCAGCACGGAAGGCGTCAGAAACAGGTTGTTCATCCGCGCCCGCGCCGCGGCCACGACTTCGGGCGGAACCACCAGCCAACCCAAGCGCCAGCCCGCCATCGAATAGTATTTCGAGAAGCTGTTGACGATCACCGCCTCCGGCAGATGCTGCAAGGTGGACTGCGCAGCATCGCCGTAGGTCAGGCCGTGATAGATTTCGTCGGACACCACGCGGATGTTCTTGCGGCGGCAGACTTCGGCAATCGCGGCCAGTTCTTCCGGCGCAATCACCGTCCCCGTCGGATTCGCCGGGCTCGCCAGAATCAGGCCATCGGGCACGGGATCGAGCGCATCGAGTGCGGCCGCCGTCACCTGATAACGTTCGGCCGGGCCGCAGGGCATCTCCACCGGCTCCAGATAGAGCGTCTTCAGCGTATTTCGATAAGCAACATAGCCCGGCCGCGCCAATGCCACTCGCGCGCCCGGCGCGAACAGGCTGGTCAGCGCCAGCACGAACGCGGGGGACGCTCCGCAGGTCAGGATCACCTGTTCACGATCGACCGATACGCCGTAAGCCTCCGCATAGTGCCGGGCGATGCGGTCCAGCAGTTCGGTGCTTTCCCAATACCCGCCCGGATCGCTGTCCAGCACCTTGTGCGCGGCGGCAATCGCCGCCGCCGGCGCGCCGGTGGAGGGCTGCCCGTATTCCATGTGAATCACATCGCGCCCCTCTGCCTGCAATTCATAGGCAAGGCGGCCGATCGCCATGGCGTGAAAGGGATCGACCTGAGCGATCTTCTGCGCAATCTTCCGAGGAGCGTTCATCCCCGCTTGCTAGGTGCCTTGGGCCGCTCAGGCAATCCCGCTTGCCCGAGCGGGCAGGATGGGCCCGGTCATATGGTCCAAGCCCGCACCGCTCGGCAGACTGCGCACCGAAGGAGAGTACATTTGCCTACTCAGCTCGATCACTACCGTCTGCTGGGCCGCTCGGGCCTGCGCGTCTCGCCGCTTTGCCTTGGCACGATGACGTTCGGTGTCGGCCCCGGCGGGTGGGGCTCCACCGACGAAGAAGCGGCACGGATGCTGGACATCTACGCCGATCACGGCGGCAACTTCGTCGATACGGCGGACTTCTACGGCCAGATGGGCGGTTCCGAACGGCTGCTGGGCCAGATCGTGGGCGACCGACGCGAGAAGCTGGTGATCTCCACCAAGTATTCGATCACCACCAGCCCCGGTGACCCCAATGCGGCGGGCAATTCGCGGCGCAACATGGTTCGCTCGGTCGAAGCCTCTCTCAAGCGGATGAAGACCGACTGGATCGATCTGCTCTACCTGCACATGTGGGATTTCCGCACGCCGGTGGACGAGATCCTGCGCGCGTTCGACGATCTCGTCCGCAGCGGCAAGGTGCTCTACATCGGCCTGTCCGACACCCCCGCCTGGCAGGCCAGCCGGATGCAGGCGATTGCCGAAGTGCGCGGGTGGACGCAGTTCTGCGCGCTGCAGATCCAGCACAACCTGATCGAACGCACGGTGGAGCGTGAGATGATCCCGATGGCGCGCGAAATGGGGCTGGGCGTCTGCCCGTGGTCCCCACTGGGCGGCGGCGTGCTGACCGGGAAGTACAGCAGCGCCGATATTTCCGCCCCCGCCGGCGAGATGATGGGATCGCGCAAGGCCATCAATGTCGCGACCGGGCGGCTGAGCGAGCAGAACCTCGCCATCGCGCAAGTCACGGCCGATGTCGCGAAGGATATCGGCTGTACCCCCGCGCAAGTGGCGCTGGCCTGGCTGCTCGCCCATCCCGATGTCGATTCCCCGGTACTGGGCGCGCGCACGCCGGCGCAACTGGAAGACAATCTTGGCGCGCTGGAAGTGACGCTCTCGGAAGAACACCTCGCCCGGCTCGATACGGCCAGCGCCGTGCCGAAGGTCTTCCCGATGGACATGCTGACCGGCCCTGCGGAGCATATCATGACCGGCGGAGTAACCGTGGAAACGCGCCGCTGAGACTGAAGCGTCAGCCGGATTCGTCCCGATTAATCCGGGCGTGATCTTGCTCACGCTTTCCGCAACCGCGAAGTGCCATAAGAATGGTCATCCGGAACGGGCACCGTGAACCGCCTGTTCCGGATGCTGCCATAGCGCTGGAGCCGGTCCGACGTGGCGATCGGTGGAAACGCGCATGGATGGCCGTTTACGTTTTGATGAACGCGATGCGCGCGCGAAGTGGGGCCTTCGCGGCATCGGTTTCTTCCGGCTGGATTTCCGGCCATCCGGCACTGCCGGAACGCGGCATCGACCCGCATCGCCCTGTGGCTGAGCGACGAATCCGGGGGGAATTCGTCGCCCCTGGGGCGCCTTCTCACCGGGGGGAATTTCGCCGGAAGGCAGGGTGAGAAGCGGGTCGGTGCCGCGCACAGCCAAACGCGGCAGCCGAACCGGACACCCGCTCAGAGTGCGTTCGGAAAATGCCCTCGCGGGGCACTTTCATGGCGGCACCGGCCCACTCCCTCAGCCCGGATTGGCGCTGGCGATACCGGGACGTTCCGCCCCCATGCCCGAAAAGCCGATGCAGTAGCCGCCATCCACCGGCAGCACCACGCCGGTCACATAGGCGGCCTCGTCGCTGGCCAGATAGAGCGCGGCCTGCGCAATGTCCTTCGCCAGCCCCCAGCGCCCCATCGGGATGCCGGCCAGCACCGGAAACTCGGCCGGTGGCTCGGCATGGGTGCGGGAGGCTTCGACCAGCCCCGTCCACATCGTGCCGGGCGCGATGGCGTTCACGCGGATGCCCTGATCCGAATAGTCGAGCGCCGCCGCCTTGGTCAGCTGGTTCACCCCCGCCTTGGCCGCGCCGTAGACCGAATGGTGCTTCCACCCGATCACGCCCGAGGCCGAAGTCGTGTTCACGATCGCCCCGCCGCCGGTCTTCAGCATCGAGGTGATGCCATACTTCATGCCCAGAAACGCACCGCGCAAGTTGGTCGCGTGAACGCGGTCCCAGGTCTCCAGCGACTGCGTGTGCAGCGGCGCCATCGGCCCGCCGAAGCCGGCATTGTTGCAGAGCACGTCCAGCCGACCGAAACGGTCTTCCGCCGTGGCGATCATCGCCTGCACTTGCGCCTCGTCAGAGACGTCGCACTGCACGCCCACCGCCTGGCCGCCGAGCGATGCCGCCACTTCGTCCTGCTTGCCCGAAATGTCCGCCAGCACCAGCTTCGCGCCTTCCGCGTGGAACAGTTCGGCCATCGCCTTGCCCATGCCCGAACCGGCGCCGGTGATGATGCAGACTTTATCCTGAAGCCTTGCCATGTTCATTCTCCTCTCAGGTGCCGGATCAGGCGCTGGTGTCGATGGTCGGACGGATCGAGATTTCGGAGATGTTCGTCCGGCGCGGCATGGCGAGGATGAAGACCAAAGCCTCGCCGATGTCGCGCGGCTTCACGGCGCCTTCCTTGCTGACATGCGCCTTGATCGCGGTGCGCCACTGCGGGTCGGAGATCGAATCCGCCACTTCGGTCTCGGTCGCCCCCGGCATCAGCGTGGTGACGCGGATGTTGCGGCCGCCCAGTTCCTGCCGCATGCCGTCGGTCATCATGTTCACCGCGTGCTTGCTGGCCGAATAGGCGCTGGTCATCGGCCCGCCCTTGCGCCCGGCGAGCGAGGAGATGGTGATGATGTCGCCCTCGCCCTGCTCCAGCATGTGCGGCACGGCGGCGGCGCTGGTGTAGACGGTGCCCATCAGGTTGATGTCGATCACCCGGCGATAGATCGCGGTGTCGCAATTCTCGATCCCGCCGGCCTCCATGATCCCGGCCGAGTTGATCAGGATGTCGATCCGCCCGAACGCAGCGACGGTCTTCTCCACCGCACCGCGCGCATCGTCTTCCACGGTCATGTCACCGGGGACCGCCAGCGCGGTGCCGCCGGCCGCGTCGATCTGGGCGACCAGCCCCGAGAGCCGCTCCACCCGTCGCGCGCAGACGACCACGGTCGCCCCCGCCTCGGCCAGACAGAGCGCCGCCGCCTCCCCGATCCCCGACGACGCGCCCGTCACGAGCGCGACCTTTCCTGCAAGCTGGCCCGACATGGCTTCTCCACTCTCCCAACGCGGCACCTTGCGACCGCTTTCGTATCCATTGGCTGGAGGGTGGCGGGTGCGAAGTCAACGGAAAATGCTGAACAACTGTTCAAATCGCTACTGCGAGGTGCAGTGAATGTATCCATCTGCGATCTGGCAACGGTGTGCGGGAAGGATTTTCACGCGGAGGCGCGGAGACGCGGAGAAGAAAAGGCAGGAGCCGCGCGCAGCACCGAAGCCGCCTTCAAACGTCATCGGTGGCGCAATATGGGGCGATCACAGGAATGCCCCGGGCGGCAAGCGATCTCTTTGCGCCTTCGCGCGATTCAACTTTTTCCGTCTCCGCGTGAACCGATCAAGCAATCGCCAGCACACTGCGGTGGATGAACCGCACCAGATCCGCCTGCCCCCGTGCTCCGGTCTTGGCATAGATCCGCTTGGAATAGGTCCGCGCCGATTCCACCGTCAGGCCCACTTCCGGCCCCGCCTCGGCAATCGACAAGCCCCGACTCAAAGCCAGTGCCAGTCGCGCCTCGCTCGCGGTGAGGTCGAACAGTTGCGCAAGCTGCCCGCAACGGTCGGCGGAGGACCAATGATCGGCGTGGAGGTAGCACAGCACCGCAGGCGCCGCCCGCGTCGTCCCCATGCGCCGGCCAGAGGGGACCAGCAGCAAGTCGAGCCACGGCTCCCGGCACAGCACCAGCGCACGCGGCCGGGCATCGGGATCGCGCGCGAGTTCACCGATGGCTTCCGCAAGCTGCCGCCGCAGCTTCGTGTCGTGCGCGCTCAGCCGGCCATCGCGGGTCTGCATGAGCCCGGTCGAGCCTGCCAGCATCCGCGTGCCCAGCGGATCGGCGTCGAGCACCCTACCCTCACCATCAAGCGTCACCCAGCCGAAGTTCATCCGCCGCACCGCCTCGCGCTCGATCTCCGCCCCCATCCGCTCACGCTCCAGCGCCACGAAGCTGCCGAGCGCCGCGCGCAGATGGGGGGCCAGGTCTTCGAGCAGGCCGTCGACATCCGCCGCAAACTCGCCATCCCGGCGAGTAATCGTGATCCAGCCGTTCACCCCGCCGGGCTCGGCGAAGCGGATCATGCGCATGTGGTTCATGCCGGAGGGCACCAGAAGCTGGTCGAGATAGGCGTCGTGCCGCGGATCACCGAAGCGCAGCAATTCGTGCAGCGCGTGGCTGCGGCCCTCCTGCATCGCGTGGTAGGGCATGGGATCGCGCAAATAGAGGCTCTCACGATAGAGCCGCGAAACCGGCGGGGGCGAGGGCTGGCCGGAATAGAGGTGGATCACTCGCGCCTCCGGCGTGCCGAGCGGCAGGGGGCGGAACACGAGGCTGGCATAATCCGCCGAAACGCGCGCGCGCAGGGCATCGAGGAAGCGCCGCCAGGGCGGGTCTTCCACCAGTCCCTCGATCAGCGGCACCAGTAGCGCCGCGTCCTCTCCTTGCAGCATTTCCGCGATCCCCAAATGGGAATTTTCCTTGGCCGAGGGCTAACCCACAACCGGCCCCGGAGACAACGAGCGGCGCCGAACCATCACCCCAGCGGTGCGGACGCTGCCTGAGAGGGATGAGCCAATGAAAGTGCAGCCCGCAGCCTTCCTGCGAACCACCCTGCCACTCGGCATCGACATGGCGCAGGACTACGATTCGGGCCGCTATCACTCGATCTGGCTGCCCGATCACATGGTCAGCTTCTGGCCCGATTCGATCTGGACGCCGGAATTCACCGACCTTGCGAAAGCCTCGCCCAGCCCGCACCGCCATCTCGACGGGCTGGCCGTCGCCGCCGCCACCGCCGTGCTGACCAAAAACACCCCGCTGGCGACCACCGTGGTCGATACCGTGCGCCGTCACCCTTCGCTGCTGGCGCAAACGGCGCTGACGATCAGCCACTTGTCGAAGGGGCGCTTCATCCTTGGCCTCGGCTCGGGCGAGTTGGAGAACACCGTCCCCTACGGCTTCGATTTCGACAAGCCGGTGGGGCGGCTGGAAGAGGCGATCAAGGTCATCAAGCTGCTGTGGCATGCGGATGGCCCGGTCGATTTCGAGGGGCAGTTCTTCCACCTTCACCACGCGCGGATGGATACCGAGTTCCATGAGGGCAAGGCGCCGCCGATCTGGCTGGGCGCGGCGGGGCCGAGGATGCTCTCCATCACCGGGCGAGAGGCGGATGGCTGGTGGCCGGCGGGATCGTGGACGCCGGAGGACTATGCCGCGAAACTGAAGGTCATCCTGGACGCAGGCGACGCGGCGGGGCGCGACATGAGCCACTTCACCCCCGCCATCACGCAGATGTGCCTGATTGGCGAGCCCGACGAGATCGACGAAATGCTGCGCGCGCCGATGGTGAAGTCGATCATCCTGATGATGACCGCCAAGGATCTTGCCCAGTTCGGCTACGAGCATCCGATGGGGCCGGACTGGCGCGGCATCATGGATTTCGATCCGGTGCGCCTGAGCCGTGAGAAGATGCTGAAGTTCTGCGACGAGATGAACCCGCAGGCGATCCGCGACGTGCTGCCCACCGGCACGCCGAAGGAAGTCGCCCTGAAGATCAAGGGCTTCGCCGATGCCGGGATGCGCGTCTACAAGCTGATGGAATATGGCGCGATGGGCGGCATGAAGTTCTCCGCCACCAGCGCCGCCAAAGTCCGCGAGACCGAAGACGAAATCGCGCGTCTGGTGGAGGCTTGAGCATGGCCGATCTGAACGCGCAGCAACTGCTGCAAGAGGCAAAGACACGCACCGGCCTGTCCGACTGGGCCGATGACGGTTTCCCCGAACGCTTCGCCCTCGCCGTGGACCACATCAACGGCATCGCCATGGACGAGGCGGGCCGTGCGGCGGCGGCGGAAAACGTGCTCTGGCTGCTGACCGACCGCCTGCGCTTCTTCGAGGATCGCAAGCGCTTTCCGCTGGCCGAGGAAGCGATCGATCGCCCCATGTTCGTCAGCGGCGAACCCCGCTCCGGCACGACGCTGATGCATGCCCTGCTTGCAGTCGATCCCGCCGCACGCGCGCTGCGGTTCTGGGAGGTCATGCATCCCTCGCCACCGCCGGGGACGGTCGCGGGCACCGATCCCCGCATCTCGCGCGCTGACGCCGAATGGCGCGAGATCAATGCCAAGATGCCGCGCTGGCTGCACTGCCACCCCTACAACGACATGCTGGGTGACGGCCTGCCGGAGGACGAGCGCACGTGGGCTTTCGATTTCCGCGTGATGACGCCCACCGCATGGTGGCGCGTGCCGATGCAGAACCTTTCCTTCGGCCTGCCCACCGATCCGCCCACGCAGTACCGCATCCACAAGGCCATGCTGCAAGCGCTGCAATACAAGCGACCAACGCGTCACTGGGTGCTGAAGGGCTTCCACACCACGCGGCTGGACGCCTTCTTCGATGCCTATCCCGATGCCTCGCTCGTCTGGCTGCACCGCGATCCGGTGATGGTGGCCGCCAGTTCGACGATGATGATGGCAGACATCATGGACGGCGTGGTCGGCAGGATCGATCTGGTGAAGGAAGCCCGCGCCCATCTGGAGCGTGTGCGCTGGTCGATCGGCAATACGATGGCCCATCCACTGGCGAGCGATCCGCGCATCCATCACGTCCGCTACCGCGATTTCGTGGCCGATCCCATCGGCGTGATCCACGATTACTACGCCTTCGCCGGTCGCCCGTTCACGCCCGAAGCGGAAAGCGCGATGCGGCACTACCTCGCCGCGAACAAGGGCGACCGCCACGGCAAGTTCCACTACTCGACGCAAGTCCTGGTCGATGCCGGCTACGACATCGACGCGCTGAACGCGGAGTTCGCCCCGTTCCGCGAACGCTTCGGCGTCGAGATCGAGCAGCGCTGATGCACCGCCGCGTCAGCCTGCACCAAGTGGCGATGGTGGACCGCGAGACCGGTCCATTTCTGGACTTTTGCGGCGAGATCGGCGTGCAACATGCCACCCTCGTTTCGCCGCGATTGCTCCAGACCAGAGAGCTTCATGCTGCGCGCGAGGCGGTGCAGCACGGCCGCATGGCGATCGGCTGCATCAACCATCCCTTCGCGCTCCATCCCGATCTCGCCCGCGATAGCGGCACCGCCGCGCGCGACCTGATGCAGGTGATCGACATCGCCGCAGACCTCGGCGCGCCATCGATCTATCTCATCACCGGCGGACGCGGCGCGCTGTCGTGGGAGCAGGCAGCCGAACGCTTCTCCGAACTGCTCGCCCCCTGCCGCGAACACGCCGCGCGGCAAGGCATTGCGCTGCTGGTCGAGAACGCCTCGCCGCTGACGGTGGACATCCACATCGCCCACACCCTGCCCGATACCCTGCGCCTTGCCCGGCTTGCGCAGATCGGCCTTTGCGTGGACCTCCACGCCTGCTGGGTCGAGGCGGGCCTTCGCGAAAAGCTGGCCGAGGCCTTGTCGCTCACCGGCCTCGTGCAAGTGAGCGACCACGTGCCCGGCGATCGCACCACGCCCTGCCGCGCCGTGCCGGGGGATGGCGCCGTCCCCTTGGAAACGATCCTGCGCGACGTGCTGGACCTTGGCTACACTGGCCTGTTCGATCTCGAACTGGTCGGCCAGCGTATCGAGGCGGAAGGCGCCGCCCAAGCCTGCACCCGTGCCGCGCGCACCCTTTCCGACCTCCTCACCCGATTGGGAGCCTGACACGATGGCCTATGGCGACGGATCCGATGACGCAGCGCTCAAGACCGCGTGGGATACGTTCTGCGAACAATTGAAGCACGCCGGCATGTCCTCCTTCAAGGACGCGAACCCAGCCACCCCGCTCCAACGCGCCGACGCCTTCCGCTTTCTCACGCAGAACCTCGGTCAGGCTTTCGACCTCGCATTGGAAACGCGCGATCCGGCGTTCCCACAGATCCACTGGTTCACTACGCCGACGATGAAGCTGGGCGGCGATCTGGCGGATTTCACCTATCGGCAGGCATGGATTTCCGGCGACCACGTCTACCGCCTCAGCGGCAGACGTGGCACTGCCCGCTGGCTCAACGTGACGGTGCAGGGCCCTCGCCCGGAGACGATCCCCGGCACCGACTGGCCCAGCCTGCACGAACCCTTCGGCGATATCCCGGAAGCGAACCTGTTCGGCCACCAGATCGAAGCCGATGCCGATGGATACTTCGAAGTGACGATCGGCGGCCCGCCGCAGGACAGGAACTGGCTCCCCACCACGCCGGGCACGCGCAAGCTGTTCGTCCGCGAAGCCTTCGATGCCTGGGGGGAGACGCCGACCACCCTCTCCATAGAGCGGATCGGCATGACCACGCCGCGCCCCCTCCCCTCGCCCGCCACGATGACCGAGGCGATGGACTGGGCCGGCCATTTCGTCACCGGCCTGATGCGCGATTGGCCGGAACACGCCTGGCTCACCTCACGCGGAGTCTGCGATCCCGCCAGCCTCAACATGTTCCCGGCGGACAAGGCCGCCAACGACGCCAGCGATGCCAAGCGCGGGCGCATGGCCGCCCACATGGTCTGGCACCTCGAACCCGACGAGGCGCTGATCGTCGAGATGGACTGGCATGAAGGGTTCTGGCTGTTCGGCATGGGCGGCGCACTGATGGGGTCGATGGACTCCCTCCACCGCCCCGTCAGCTACACCCCCGCGCGCACCAAAATCGACGACGACGGAGTGGTGCGCCTGATTCTTGCGCATCAAGACCCGGCCCTTCACAACTGGCTGGACACACAGGGCTTTTCGGACGGAAACCTCACCTACCGCAACCTGATGAGCCAGCAACCGGCGACATTCCGCACACACCTGGTGAAGGCGGCGGAACTGCAAGACCACCTGCCGAAATCCACCGCGAAGGCTGCCCCAGAGGCCCGCGCGGCGATGTTGCTGGAGCGATATCGCGCGATCAAACTGCGGTACGGTCTGTGACGGACAAGAAATCCGAAAAAGTTCATCGCCTGTGGTTGCAAAGCCCCTTGCGCGATCCTGCGCCGCTCGGTAAAGGCGCCCCCTGCCCATGGCCGGCTTGCCGGTTCTCATCAGGCATGCCGCTTTAGCTCAGTTGGTAGAGCACATCATTCGTAATGATGGGGTCACGTGTTCGAGTCACGTAAGCGGCACCAGAATTCCCCTTTGTCAAGCGTTTTTTCGCTCCGAAAACCCCCGGAAATCAGGTATAATACGACATCGGCTTTCCGGTGGCGTCCCCCTCTGTCCACCTCCATCCAGGTGAATTGGGGGCCCCGAATCGGGGGCCTTTTCGATCCTCTCGATTCGGGGCCCCCAGATGCTGACCACAACCCAGATCAACGCCCTCAAACCCCGCGAAAAAGCTTACAAAGTCGCGGACAGCAAAGGGCTTTACGTCCTCGTTAATCCCAACGGATCGCTGCTCTGGCGGGTCAAATTCCGGTTCCACGGGATCGAAAAGAAGATGGCGCTTGGACGCTATCCGGATGTCGGCCTCAAGGAGGCCCGGGAAAAGCGAGATGAAGCCCGCGAGCAACTCGAAAGTGGCGTCGACCCTGTCGCGGCCCGGACGCAGGCTAGGGTGGAAGCGGAGATCGCCGCTCGCACCACATTCCGTCTGGTAGCCGACGAACTGATCGAAAAGATGGAGTTGGAGGGTAAGGCTGCTGCGACGGTCAAGAAGGCCCGCTGGTTCGTGGATGTCCTGGGCCCGGCCATTGGCAACCGCCCAATCGCCGACATAACTGCACATGAGCTACTCAAGGCTCTCAAGAAGCTCGAACGAAAGGGGCATCATGAATCGGCTATCCGCGCCCGATCGTTCGCCGGACGCATTTTTCGATATGCAGTCGCGACCCTACGAGCTCAGCACAATCCCGCCGACATCCTGCGCGGAGCTCTGATTAACCCCAAGGTAAAGCATCACGCCGCGATTCTGGAGCCGGCTCAGTTTGGCGAGCTCTTGCGCGCAATTGATGGGTATGGCGTGTTGATTGCCACTGAGATGTGACCCGGTGGGCGTATAAATTACCATTGAGAATTGACCCATGTTTCCCTCGCCTCCGGCTGCCAGTCGGAGGGTCGTGGAGTGATCGACATGGACTTACTCAGTGTGATCCGCCGGTGGCATTTCCGGCAGAAGATCTCCATTCGGGAGATCAAGAGGCGGACCGGCCTGTCCCGCAATACCATCCGCAAATATCTGCGTTCTGACGCGATTGAGCCGAGCTTCAAGGCTCCGATCCGGCCGAGCAAGCTCGACCCTTACGCCGAGAAGCTGACGGCCTGGTTGCGAGTGGAATCCAAGAAGTCCCGTAAACAAAGGCGGACTGCCAAGCAGTTGCATGCTGATCTGGTCGAGCTGGGATACGATGGCTCTTATAACCGGGTTGCCGCTTTTGCCCGACGATGGCGGACCGAGCTGCAATATGAGCAGCAGACCAGCGGGCGTGGAACATTCGTGCCCCTGGTTTTCCAGCCTGGCGAGGCGTTCCAGTTCGACTGGAGCGAGGACTATGCCGTGCTGGATGGCAAGCCCACGAAGCTGCAGGTCGCTCATACCAAACTGGCGCATAGCCGCGCCTTCATCGTCCGCGCCTATCTGCTCCAGACCCATGAGATGCTGTTCGACGCGCTGACGCAGGCGTTCCGAGTGCTGGGCGGCGTGCCCCAGCGTGGGATCTTCGATAATATGAGGACCGCTGTCGACAAGATCGGGACCGGGAAGGCGCGGCAGATCAACGCAAGATTTGCCGCCATGGCCAGCCACTATCTGTTCGAGACGGATTTCTGCAATCCGGCTTCAGGCTGGGAGAAGGGGCAAGTCGAGAAGAACGTCCAGGACGCTCGGCGCCGGTTGTGGCAACCGATGCCAAGTTTTCCGGGCTTGGCTGAGTTGAACGCCTGGCTGGAAGAGCAATGCATCACCCAATGGAGCGATATCCAGCATAGTGTCATGCCCGGCACCGTGGCCGATGTGCATGCCGAGGAAGTTTCCTGCCTGATGCCGCTGGGCCGGCCCTTCGATGGCTTTGTCGAGCAGATCAAGCGCGTGTCGCCGACCTGCCTCATCGCCTTTGACCGCAACCGCTATTCGGTACCCGCTTCCTTCGCGAACCGCCCGGTCAGCCTGCGGATCTACCCAGATCGTCTGGTCATAGCGGCCGAAGGCCAGATCGTGTGCGAACATGCCCGGCTCATCGAGCGCTCTCATCACAAGCCGGGACGCACAATCTATGACTGGCGGCATTATCTAGCGGTGATCCAGCGCAAGCCCGGCGCCTTGCGTAATGGCGCCCCCTTCCTCGAGATGCCCGAAGCCTTCCGGCAGTTACAAGGCCATCTGCTCAAGCGCTCTGGTGGCGACAGGGAGATGGTCGAGATACTTTCTCTCGTTCTGCATCACGACGAACAGGCTGTGTTGAGCGCGGTCGAGTTGGCTCTGGAGGCCGGTGTCGCCACCAAGACCCACGTTCTAAACGTGTTGCATCGTCTCATCGACGGCAAGGCGCCTCCAGCGTCGCCAATCGATGCGCCTCAGGCCCTGCGCCTAACGCAGGAGCCCGAGGCCAATGTCGTTCGCTATGACAGGCTGAGGGATATCCGCCATGCGTCATGACCCCGCCAGTGCCGCGGTCGTCGTCATGCTGCGCAGCCTCAAGATGTTCGGCATGGCTCAGGCCGCCGACGAACTGATCGAGCAGGGCGCGCCTGCCTTCGATGCTGCCGTGCCGATGCTCGCTGGACTCCTGAAGGCAGAGATGGCCGAACGCGAGGTCAGGTCCATCGCCTATCAGATCAAGGCGGCCCGCTTCCCGGCCTACAAGGATCTGGCTGGCTTCGACTTTGCCGCCAGCGAGATCAACGAAGCCCTCGTGCGCCAGCTTCACCAAGGCGACTTCATGGAAAACGCCGACAATGTCGTGCTGATTGGCGGGCCCGGAACCGGCAAGAGCCATATCGCAACTGCACTGGGCGTCCAGGCCGTCGAGCATCACCGCAAGAAGGTCCGCTTCTTCTCCACGGTCGATCTGGTCAATGCGCTTGAGCAGGAAAAGACCATGAACCGATCCGGCCAGCTGGCAGAACGCCTGCTACGTCTCGACCTGCTAATCCTCGACGAGCTGGGTTATCTGCCCTTCAGCCCATCGGGCGGAGCCATGCTCTTCCACCTGCTCAGCAAGCTGTACGAGCGCACCAGCGTCATCATCACCACGAACCTCAGCTTCAGCGAATGGGCTGGCGTGTTCGGCGATGCCAAGATGACCACCGCGCTGCTCGATCGGCTTACCCACCACTGCCACATCCTGGAAACTGGGAACGACAGCTTCCGCTTCCGCGCCAGCACCGCTGCCCCCAAAGCCAGAAAGGAGAAGCCAGCATCTTGAACCTGCCCCTCAACGGCAGCACATAACCCACACCCACCCGGGTCAATTCTTAATGGAAACCCCGGGTCACATCTCAGTGGCAATCAACACACGCGCATTAGAGCGTTCATTCGACGCCCAAATGACTGCGACTCGCACTGACGTCATGCGCTAACGAGGCAACGTAGCGTGTCCCGAACGATCGCCGACAGCGCGTCGATTTGCTTTTGGCTCACGGGAATGGCCTCGTGCAGCAAGGCGTTTCGGGCTACGTAAAGCTGGTCTAGCTCGCGTCTGACCGACTTCTCATCGATCCGCCCCGCGTTCCGCAATGTGTCGCCGACCATCTTGACGACCTGGCTGCGCTTGGCGCCACCACCCACCGGTATCAGCACCTCCAGCGCCGAAAGCAGGACGACAAACCGCGCAGTCTCGCCGCCTGCGAATGAGGATTCGGCATACAATCGAACTGCGGTGGCCAATTCTGGCCATTCGCGCAGGCGCTTGGCCGACCCATTCTTCTGTTCGGCGACTATTTCATTTGCGAGCACTACAAGATGATTGATGAGGGTAGCTGTAGCCCGCGCCCAATATGGCCGAGCTTTCAGGTCTGTTCGGAATATCGTTGGACTATTGCCATCATATGCAGCCACATCCGTGAGAATCGCCGGTTGATCTGAAATCCTGAAGCCGTGCTCGAGCGACAAACTCGCGCAGCGCAGAAAAGCCCCGAACTCGTCAGCAAACGCGGCAGCGGCCTCCTGGTCATCGAACCCTTCGATTATGAGGACGACAGGATAACCAGCATTATGGGGATGGTGGGTTAGGCGGAGGTTCCCCATCAGGGGTGGCACTATTGCGCGCGCGTCGCTGTGGAAGCTACGCCCTTCCGGAAGTGACAGCGGATAGGTGAGCGTGAACATCGTTCACCCGTTACAGTCTTGAATGGAACCGGCCAACTCTTTCTAGGATGGCGTTCGGCCTGAGATGGGGGTTAGTTCGCCACGGCCATTATGTCGGCGGCTCCAGACATCAATGCGCTGGATCAGGTATGTCCGCTATCCGATCGGGACCGCTCCGAAGCGGACCGAGCGCAATGTCCCACTCAAGGACGCTCGATCAACCGCCGGAGTGTTCGCATTGGCACCAAGGTGATCGCGCCGACCTTGATGGTCTCGATGTAACCGTCGGCTATCATCTGATAGAGCTTAGAGCGTCCGATCCCGGTCAATCGGCAAGCTTCGGGAATTCGAACGGCCAAAGGCTCGGTCGGCGACTGCTGCACGTACTTGCTGCTCATTGCCCTCGCCCGCTCTTCGTCCATCATTTCTCTCCTTTGCCTGGAATCCGACGTTCGCCTGCCTTTTCGCTGCCACTTCTTGCGGCCTGCTCCGCGACCAGCCGGACGAAGGCGTCATAGCGAGCCTGGCCAAGCTTGCGGGTCGCCACATCGAAGGCCGGATGATGCGCCGTCAGTGTCAGTTGATGACGCACGAAAAGCCCGACCACTTCGGTGAGGTAATCGAGCCTCCGCTCCATCCGTTCAACCGCCCTCGCCTGCCGCTCCAGCTTCTTCCCGAACTGCTGCTCTGCCTCGAGATCTTCGCGGCGCTCGAACCAAGCGCCGAGCGCATCAGTCATGATCGCGGTCTTGGAATTGTTCGGCTCGGCCGCCAATGCATCGAGGCGCGCCGAGAGGTGATCAGGCAGATAAAGCTGATGGCGGGACTTGCGCGTCTGCATGCCCGCCACGATGCCAGCCGCCAAATTCTCGGGATAGACACTCGCAGATGCACCGAAGCACCTTTGCGCTGCATCTCGTGACCATCATGAGATTTCGGGCCCACCGCGATCGAGCCCGCGCCGCCAGCTGATTCCCGCTTCCCTCATGATCCCCGACACCTGCTGGTTCAGGTGCCTCTCCAACTCGCGGCGCCAAGGCACCAGCGTAAATTCCCGCGACTTCTCGATCAGGGCAAACTTCTCGCCGCCGACCTCCACGGCCCGGCGATAAGTGCCTTCGATATGGGCATGCCGGTTTTCCGCGAAGGGAATGCCCAGTTCCTCCGAGAGCTGACCAGCCACGCGGCGAAGCTCACGTTGCTGAAGGTTGGCAAGGAGATTCGCCTTGAAGCGAACCGTGTTGCCGTCCTGCTCGGCGAGATCCTGCTCGATCAGCCATTGTCGGCGCTGTTGGAGCGCACCGCGCACCTCGCCCCCCATTCGGCCTTGAAGCTGCTCGGGATCTTTCGCAACGCATTGCCGGTCGAGCCAAGTCGGCCCATCATGCTGAACCAACTGCTCCAGAGGCCGTTCGGCAAGAACTTCCACTGTGACCGGACGGTTTTGCGCCAAGCGCTGTTCGTACTGCTCGACCCGCTCGAGATGATCTGCCGGGATTGTCCAGGTGCCGTCGAGATGGCGCTCCACCCCGCCCTGTGCTCGCCGAATGGCTTCAAGACGCCGCACATGGGCCTGGGCATAATCGTGGGTGGCCGTACGGTCATGAGCAAGATGCTTCGCGACGCTGTAGGCCCCGCCATTGGCAGCGGCGATTTCGGCGACTTTGCGATCTGCAATACGAGTGCCGAAGCGCGTCTGCTCGATCCTGACCAACCGCCCCTGCATGGCGCCGTCCGCCAGTTCGTGTCCAAGGTCGACGTAATGGGTGCGGCCGTCGGTGGCCTCGACGATCATGTAATGGCGATCCCGATGCTCGTCGGAGAGCCCACGAGCCTCGATGCGCCCGACGATGGCGCGGTCCGTGCCGGGCTCGAAGATGGCGTAGTCGTGGGGCGCCAGTTCCGGACGTGCTTTCAGGCGTTCATGCATGGTGGCAATGATGTCTCCGCGCTTTCCCATCGTCCGCAGGGTACTCTCGATATCGGGATCGAGGCGGTAGCGCCCCTTCTCCTCTTCGATAGCGAGCCCCATGCGAGCGAGGGTGCCCAGCCGCGCCGCGCGCAGGCCCTGCTCGACAGGATCACGATGCCAGGCGGGTGCCAGTCCTTGCTCATCGAGCGAGGTGAGCAAAGTTCGATCGAGGCGGGTGAAGCGTTCGGCGGTAATCTCGGAGCGCCGCGCTTCCTGGATTTCGAGCTCGGTGCGCGGGCCGAGATCAAGGCTGACGATCTCCGAAGCACGGGCGGCAATACCGCTGCTGATATAGTCGCGGGCGATGACCAGGTCCTTGCCGCGCTCGTCGACGCCGCGCACGACGATGTGGGTGTGGGGATGGCCGGTGTTGTAGTGATCGACTGCCACCCATTCGAGGCGGGTATCGAGATCTTTTTCGACCCGCTGCATCAGCCGGCGCGTAAGGTGTTTCAGGTCCTCGTAATGCTGGCCGTCCTCGGGCGAGACGATGAAGCGGAACTGATGGCGATCGCCAGCACCGCGCTCGAGAAAGGCCTTGCCATCCGCAGCATCGATTTCCGGACCGTAGAGCGTGCCGCGCTCGCCCTCGCGGGTGGTGCCATCACGCCGAAGATAACGCAGGTGCGCGGCGGCAGCCTTGGCACCCTTTCCGGCCAGCTTCACATAGCGGGTCTTGACGATGACCCGGCGCGAGCGCGGTCCGCCAAAACGATCGCCGCTTCCCAGCATCTTTCCGGTGGATCCGCCACGGCCAGTCCGACTGCCGGTGAAACGCCGCTTCCCGCCACCCGAAGGTCGCCGCGCGCCTCCGGCCTGATTGACTGCGCGCCGCAAGTCATGACGGAGGGGCCGTTCCTTGCCGACGTGACCGAGCCAAACCTGGAAGTCGTCATCCATCGCGCGTACCTCACCGGCAAAGACCTCGATGAGGGATTGCGCGCGCGTGGCTTCAAGGGCCTCCATCACCGTTCAAGCACAAACCCTTGGAATTCCGCCATTTCCGAGGCCAAACCTCCATCGGTGGAGGCAAGGTTCAGTTACTCCACACCCGGAATCTCGCAAAAAACGATGTGCAGACAATGAGTTGGATCGCGTGCGAGACAACGGCTTTTAACTTGCCTACGCCCCTCCCCCTTCCCGATCCGCAGCTCCCCCCTATTTCCGACGAGCATCGGGCCGACCTACCCCCGGCATGCGAGGGATGATTTCCGCCGCCCTGCCCAACGCTTCTCTGCAGTGGGTTCGCTGGCGGTTGCAGGTGGATCCGACTGGGTGGAACGGGTGGTGGCGCGCCCCGATTTGGTCTCGCCAACGGGTGCCGCCGCCAACCTCAAACCCTGCGCAACAAGCTCGGCGATACGCTCGCGTTCCAGTGGTCAACCGATCGGATCACGCCAGTTTTCCGTCCCGAAAGTTCGACAGAAAAGGGCGCCACCGATCACGGCGGCGCCCTGAAATTGGCGCTCGATTTGAAGGAACCAGCGCGCCTAGGTGCGACTGCCGTTCTTCTTCAGATGGGTCTCGCAGACCTCTTTCGTCAGCGCATGGAGCATTTCCACGCGTTGGACGATCCACTCAAGTTCGACATCCCGGATCGTGTAGTAAGGCGAGTATCTTGCCTTGACGTAAGCCTGCTGGAGCAGTTCGAAGCAACGCCGGGCGAACTTCGTGTCTCGCGGCCATACCGGGATCAGATCGCGGGCGATGTCCTCGCTCTTGTTCCGCAGAAACTCGATGTTGTGCGATTTCGGGCTGTAGAGCGTCAGCGTCAGCAACACCGTATGATAGGCATGCTCGGTGGCCTGATGGAGCATGAATGCAGCATGGTTTTTCAGATCGTCCGCAACCATGTGATGTGCCGCGCGAAGAAACCCGCTAGCGCTCTCAAACCACTGCTTGAAGTTCTGCTCGGCCTCCAGGAAGGCCACCGCCGTATCCAGCGGCTTGGGCATCTCGAAGTGCTGTTCTTCGAGCGAGTAGAGGACCACGCCTTCGCGCACGACATCCATGAAAAAGGGACGGCTGCGCGAGAGCTGACTGTTCACATCAGCCATGCTGTGGACCACCATGCCCACCGGCGCCGAGATGCGCTTGGCGATGCTCCATTCGCGCATCAGATGGTCCTGCGCACGGTGCCAATACTCTGGATCGGCAAGCCGCTCGTCGTTGACGATCACGAGGATATCGTAATCGGAATAGTAGCCGCCTTCGTGATCCTCGATCCAGTTTCCCCGGGCGTAAGAGCCATAGAGAATGACCTGAGCGATCCGCCCTTCCCGCTTCCACTTCTGCGTGGAAAGGGCGCGCGCATCCTCGAATTCCGAAAAGATGATCTGCACCACGCGTTCGAGATCGTGGCGCTTGCGGTCGGGGAGATGGTCGAGATCGGTCTTCATGGGCTTGGCTCGACTGTGGGCATAAGGGGCGGCAGGTGCAAGGAAAAGACGGCGGGGCTAAACCCCGCCGCTCTCCTCAAGCATTCGGGTGATAGTGCCGATAGCCCTGCTCATCCGCTTCTCGATATCCTTCACCGAGCGGCCGGTGCGCCGGGCGATTTCCATGTAGCTCATGTTGTCGATACGCACGGCAAGGAACACTTCACGATCCACGGCAGACAATGCCGCCATGGCCGCTTCCAGCCGCTCCACCAGTCCGGGTGGCGGCTCCCCCAACGCTTCCAGATCGATGGTGTGCGGCAAGATCGGCTGCGCAGGAGGTGTGCGACGAGCGCCTTGGCTCCTGCGCCACCGCAGCGAAAAGCGAAGGCCCTTCATGCCGCGTCTTCCCCGAATGCGAGGAGGAAATCGGCCGCCTTGCTGGCTGCACTCGCCGCCCGGAAGATGGCCTTCTCATCGGCACGCAAAGCCTCGAGCCAGGAGCCGATATAGTCGCTGTGCCGCACCGTCGGATGGATACCGAGCGAGGCGCAGGTAAATGCCGCCGTCATCTCCGCAACCAGCTCTTCCTTGGCGTACGAGGCCGATCCAAACCGCCCGGTATGATCGCGGTTCAAACGGCTGGTGTGCCCGCTCCAATGCCCCAGTTCATGCAGTGCGGTGCGGAACCAGTTCACCGGTTCATGGAAAGCAGCCTGCGGGGGAACCTGCACATAGTCGTGCTTGGGCGAGTAATAGGCCTCGTCCCCGCCGATCCGAAAGTCCGCGCCTGTAGCTGCAATCAGCCGGTCGACCTCGGCAATCGCCATGATTGGATCCGGAACCGTATCGACCTCTTCAAACCGCTCGGGCAGCCCCTCGATCTGATCCAGATTGAAGACGACAAAGCGCTTGAGAAAGGCAATCGTGCGCGCCTCGCGATCCTCGCCCGCTGCCTTCTCGGCCTCATCCTTGGGCGTGAAGCGGTCGGCGTAACAGATGACGGTCCCCTTCTCACCGCGCCGGACATGCCCGCCAACCTGCTGTGCCTGCCGATAAGTCAGCCAGCGCTGCGAAGCGAACTCCCGTTCGACTGCCTCGCACCACAGGATCAGGACATTGATCCCCGAATAGACCCGCCCGGACACGGCATTGCGCGGCATCATGCAGGGACACCGCGTGCTGTCCCACGGGCGCACCCAGGGAAGCCGCCCCTCTTCAAGCTCGGCGATGATGCGGGAAGTGACCTCTTCATACAGGCCAAGACGCTGAATCTGGCTCATTACCCTACTCCTTTCCTCAACCGCCATGGACCGGCGCCGGGGTGGCGGGGGGCGGCAGGAGCGGACCAGGAGCCTCGCCAAAATGGCGGGGTGCACCCGAAGGGCCGGAACGAAGAGGAGGACCTGGGCCCCGCCCAGGTTGCACCGCGCCATGGCGGGGCTATCGGTCCGTGACGCCCCCCGTCACCCTGGAGCCGAGGCATACGCCGCCGGGCCGCAGGCACGGCGACAACATCCGGCCCACCGGGCCGCCCCTGTCAGGGATCGTCACCCGAAGGGACGAGACGCCGTGAGACGGCTCGGTTGAGCGCAGCGAGATAGAGCCCGGCCGCGCAGCGCGCGGGACAGCCGGACTTCAATCTGCATTATCGAGAGGATAGATGTTCAGGCCCCTGCCCACGAAGGACGACCATGTCGCGCTACTATCCTGCATGGAACGGCATCCAGGTTCTGCCCGAAGACCTCATCAAGTTTGCCTGGTCCGAACCCATGCGCGACCTTGCCACCAAGATCGGCATGTCCGACGTGGGTCTCGGAAAACTCGTCATCTCGATGGACATCGTCGCCCGGCCCAGGGGCAACGGTTGTCAACACCACGCCGGTCCTTCGAATGCCCTGAAGCATGCAAAAACAAGGTATGAAATTCTGCTTCAGGACTCGAACTTCTGCCAATTTGTACAGAAATTTTTTTTGGGGCCCATCTGGGGGCTTACTAGGCTAGCCTGAAATATAAATCATTTTTATACAACAGGTTAGACATGAATTTCGAGTCACGTAAGCGCACCACTTTCCAACACAGTCAGACGCCGAAACCGCCGCCTAGCGTTCGCGCATGGCTTCTCGGGCCTTGTTGATGGGCTTCATCAGGTATTCCAGCACGGTCTTGCGGCCGGTGCGGACTTCCACCGTGGCGACCATGCCCGGCATGATCGCATGGCTGCGGCCGTCGCGCGTGGTCAGGCTGGACTTCGCGGTGCGCACGTAGACGCGGTAGTAGACCTGATCGCGGTGCACCTCATCCTGCAAAGTGTCGGGCGAGATGCGATCGACGGTGCCTTCCAGCGTGCCATAGATCGAAGAATCGTAGGCGGTGATCTTCACGGTCGCGGTCTGGCCCGGGCGGATGAAGGCAATGTCGCGCGGGGACATGCGCGCCTCGATCAGTAGCTGCTTTTCCAGCGGCACGATCTCCATCAGCGATCCGCCGGGCTGCACGACGCCGCCGATCGTGGTGATCTCCAGGTTCTTGACGATACCGCGCACAGGCGAGGTGAGCACCGTGCGGTCCAACTGGTCGCGGCGGCCGCCGATCACCTGCACTACCTGATCCAGTTCGGCGCGGGTCTTGGCGTAGTCTGCGCTGGCATCGATCACGAACTGGTTGCGCAAGGAATCGAGCTTGGCCTGGATTTCGTTCTCCTGCCGGCGAAGCTGGATGATCTCCACCTGGTTGGCGGCGCCGAGGTCGACCAGCGGCTCGGTCATCGCCAGTTGGCGGCGGGTGAGCGCCAGAGACTGGCTGAGGCTGGCCGTCGCCACTTCCAGATTGCGCCGGCGGGAGCGCATCAGTTCCATCTCACGCCCGACGAGACCGGGCACTTCCTTCACGTCCTGCGGGAACTGCGGCTGGCCGCCGCTGATTTCCGCCTCCAGCCGGGCCGAGGCCGCTTCCAGCGAGCGTGCCTTGGCCTCCGCCTCGCCCAGCATCGAGCTGAAGCGCGCACGATCCAGCCGGGCCAGCTTTTCGCCGGGGCGCACGATGTCGCCTTCGTGGACGTAGATGCCGTCGACGATGCCGCCCTCAAGGCTCTGGATCGTTTGCGATCGCGATGGCGGCGTCACCTTGCCGGGGCCGGTCGCCACCTCGTCCAGCACGCCGAAATAGGCCCAGACGAAGAAGGCCAGAACGCCGGCCGAGAGGATGGGAATGATCCGCAGGCGTTCCAGCGCGTGAAGCCAGCGCGCCTCACCCTCTCCGCCAAGGCCATCGAATGCACTGGCGGATGCACTGGCAGAAATCGCAGTCATGCGCGCTTCTCCTGTCCGGCCGCGCCCCCCGCCAGCACGGGCAGCACGGCGCTTTTCGGCCCATCCAGCGTCACCCGGCCATTGTCCATCAGCACCACGCGATCGACGAGATCGAGCAGTCCGGGCCGGTTGGTGGTGACGATCAGCGTGCGGCCGCGCAGCCATTGGCCGAGGTTGGCGACAAGGTTGCGCTCGCTGATCTCATCCAGCGCGGCAGAGGGTTCGTCCAGCAGCAGGATATTGCTCTTGCGCAGCAGCGCCCGGGTCAGCAGCAGGGTCTGGCGTTGGCCGCCCGATAGCCCCGCCCCGCCTTCCTGAAGCAGCAGGTCCAGCCCCTGCGACTGGTTCTGGACCAGACCGATGCCGCCGGTGACCGCCAGCGTGCGCAGGATTTCCTCGTCACTCACACCCGGCGCGCCGACGGCAAGGTTTTCGCGGATGGTGCCCAGGAAAAGCTGGGCGCTCTGGCCAAGGTAGGAGGTATCGCGGCGGATGTCGGCCGGGCTGATCTGCGCCATGGCAGTGCCATCCAGCAGCGCCTCCCCACTGGTCGGCAGGGCAAGGCCCGACAGCAGCCGCAACAGCGTGGACTTGCCCGCGCCGATCCGGCCCAGCAGCGCCACCCGCTCCCCCGCGGAGATGGTCAGTCGATCGATCTTCAGCGCGACGGGCGCCTCCGGATCGTAAGCATATGTCACGTCGCTCAGTTCGTAGTGCCCGCGCAGGGAGGGGCGACGCAGCAACCCGCGTTCGGGATCGTGATCGACCGGCTTGGTGAACAGTTCCTCCAGCCCGGCCAGCGCGATCCTGGCGTTCTGCCAGCGGGTGAAAACCTGCCCGAACGGCACGAACAGCACCAGCGCGCGGCTGGTGAGGATGGAGCAGGCGATCAGCGCGCCCATCGTCATCTCGCCGTCCATCACCCGGAACGACCCGGCGACGATTACCACCGTGTAGGCCAGTTGCTGCAGTGTCTGCGTCCAGTTGACGAAGAGCGCGGAGAGGAAGCGTTGTTCCGCGCCCACGCGGGTGCCGGTCAACGTCAGCCGTTCCCACAGCGACTGGAAGCGCGCCTCGGCCTGAGCGGCCTTGATCTCGTCTATCCGCTCTATCGATTCGACCAGGATGGCGTTGCGCAGGGCGGCCTCTCGCATGCCCTCAGTGGCCAGCCGCGAAAGCGGGCGTTGCAGCAGCAGCCCGGGCAGCACGATCAGCAGCGCCGCCCCCACCAGCACGAAAGTCAGCTGGCCCGCGAGCAGCGAGAACAGCAGCAGGAACATTGCGATGAACGGCAGGTCGATCAGCGCCGAGATCGTGGTGGAGGTGAGCATTTCGCGCAGCTGTTCGATATCGCGAAGCTGCGCGATCAGCGCGCCGGTGGAGCGCGGGCGTGCATCGCCGCGCAAATCCAGCGCGCGGGCGAAGACGCGGGACGATATGGCTAGATCCGCCCGTCGGCCGATACGGTCCACCAGTTGCACGCGCGCGCTGCGCAGCAGCAGTTCCAGCACCAGCGCCATGGCCGTGCCCAGTGCCAGAACCCAGAGCGTGGGGATCGATTGCGCCGGGATCACCCGATCCCACACCTGCATCGCGAACAGCGAAGTGGCGAAAGTCAGCAGGTTGCCGGTGAAGGAGGCCAGCGCCACTTCGCCATAACCGCGCCGGTCGCCGGTCACGATATCGCGCAGCCACGTCTTTGCGGGCTTGCGCAGGAATTCGTCCAGCCGGGCATCGCGCGATCGGGTGGACAGCGGCTCCACGAAGCCCACCCGGCCGGTTGCCTGCGCGCGCAGGGTTTCCAGCGACAGTTCCACCGGGGTATTGCCGCCCATGCCGGGCAACGTGGCCTGGACATGACCGGCGTGGCGGGCATGGACGATGGCCGCGCCATTATCGTTCAGCTCGAAGATCGCCGGCAGCAGCATCGGTGGCACGTCGTCGATGCCCGTCCGCAGGATTTCGAAGTGCAGGCCGGATAGCCGCGCGGCGTGGGCCAGCGTCGCCTCGCTGCCCTGCCCGTCGCTCCAGTAGAGGCGGCTGACCAGTTCCGGCTCGGCCACCGGCACGCCCTTCATCCGCCCGAGGGCCGCGATGGCGGCGATCCAGGCCTTGTTCGCGATTGCGGGGGCGTCAGTCATTGAACTTGTCCGCCATCGGGGTTGTCTTCCTCGCTAAGGTGGGCCGGCAGGCCGAGCGACGGCCGCAGGCTGCCGCAGAGGTTCTCGAACCGGACGTGGGCTTCCATGATGTCATGCTCCGCCACGATGCGGGCACTGGCCGCGCGGTAGATTTCCAGCTGAGTGTTCAGCAGTTCGGTCAGCGTGCGCTTGCCCAGCTTGTATTCCTCCAGGAAAATCCGGCTGGCGGTCACCGCCTGTTCTTCCTGCAGCGCATAGGCCGCGATCCGGGCATGGCCCGCGCGGATTTCCTGCTGGGCCGAAAGCGCGCGACCGCGCGCCTCGATCACCGTGCTGTCATGGGCGGCCTCCGCCGCGCGGCGGTCTTCTTCGGCCGCCTCGATCTGGTAGTGGTCGCTGCGGCGATAGAGATTGCCGGTTACCGTCATCGCCGCGCTCAACGCATTGTCCCGCGAGTTGTAGGTATAGTTGTTGCGGGTATAGCCCAGTTGCAGGCCAAGCCGGGGATAGCGTTCGGCCTTCGCCTCGCCGATCTTGGCGGCGGCGGCATCGGACGCCTGCTTCGCGGCGGCGACGGCGGGCAACTTGTCATAATCCGGCTCCTGGTCCGCCGGTTCGAAGCGGGAAATCAGGGCCGAGGCATCGGTCAACCGCCGCGGCATTCCGCCGATCAGGTTGGCCAGTGCAGCGCGGGCCATCGCGGCCGAGGTTTGCGCCTGAATGGAATCACCCCGCGCGCTTTCCACCCGCACATCGGCCAGCATCAGGTCCGACTTGTCCGAAATCCCGGCGTTCACCCGCATGCCGATCAGTTCGCGAAGATGGGCCAGATCACCCAGTTGCGTTTCCGCAGCCTGCGCCAGCAGTTCGAAGCGGCGCACTTCCAGAAAGGCCAGCGCGCTCTGTTCGGCCAGTTGATCGGCGGTGGCCTCCCGCTCGTACCAGCGCTGGCCGGTGGTGGAGCGGGCGGCGCCGATCTGCCCCTTGGAACGGCCGAAATCCCAAACCTGCTGCTCAAGGTAGACGCTGGGGCCGGCCATGTTCTCGTTGAGGCCGGAACTGTTGGTGCCCGCCAGCATGTGCGGGCCCAGGTTCGCCTGATAGGAAACCTGCGGCGTCCAGACCGATCGCGCCGCGCCCAGATCGGCCCGTCCGCGCGCCAGCGCGGCATTGGCCCGGGCGACGTCCGGATGACGCGCCAGCGTCAGCGCAACCGCCGTTGCCATGTCGAGCTGGGCCGGTATCGCCTCTGGCCCCTGCTCGGCGGCGAGGTCATCCGCCGGGGTATCTGCCGGGGTATCTGCCGGATCGGATGCCGGAGAAGCACCCTCATCCGCGTTTCGTGCTGACAAGGGCGGCAGTTCCTTGTCCTCGCCCGGGGCTTCGCCCCCCGCCCGTCCCGCCGCGATCACCAATCCCATCAGGGCACCCGTCATGGCAATCGTGCGGAACGTCAGCGTCATGCGTCCTCTTCATCTTCGACAAAACGACCTCTTTCGCTCGCTAGACGACCACCATCACCGCGTGTTCGACGTAGATGTCCGTCGCACCCAACTGGAAGTGGTTGTAGGCCTCTCCATTGATCAGCGTCTGGCCGGTCAGCGTCGCGCCGGTCATCGTCACCGAATCGTTACCGTCGCCCAGGATCGTCAGCGTGTGGTTGCTGTCGGTCGCGCGCAGCACGCCGGCTTCGGTCAGGGTGATCTGGCGGCCGGCATCGCCGGTGCCGAGGTCGATCCGCTCGATATTGTGGATGTTGGTGACGTTGTTGAGATTCAACACCGGCCCGGTGCCGCTGGTGATCACCAAAGTATCGGTGCCGGCACCGCCGTCGATCGAGGTATCGTTCGGATCGTAGATCAGCGTATCGTCGCCATTGCCGCCGTTCAGCGTATCGGCGCCAGCGCCGCCGCGCAGCAGGTCGTTGCCGTCGCCGCCGTTCAGCGTGTCATTGCCGGCAAAGCCGTAGAGCCGGTCGTTCCCGGCCGTGCCGGTAAGCACGTTGGCGCCGGAATCGCCCTGGAACAGGTTTGCCGAACCGCCCGAATTGAGCAGGCTGAGATCGAGCAGCGAACCCACGGCGGAGGAACTGGACAGGTTGGTCATGTCCGTGGCCGAGATCGACATGGCCGTCAGCACGTTGAGGCCCAGCAGCGTGACGTCCTGCTGGAAATGGACCGAGGCCAGCAGCTCGTTCACCGAAAGGTTGTCCATCGCACCGCCGCCGACGGCGGTGATCGTCAGCGTGGAACTGGGCGCGAGGAGGCCAAGCACGCCCGACGAATTGCTGACCGATATCTGCAGCCCAAGTTCCGCCGCCAGCGCCGTCGAGGCGGTCAGCGTAAACGCGCCCAGGTTCACCGACAGCAGCGGCGCATAGCTGACCTGCACGCTCTTGAGGTTGTTGTTGACGTCCATCGCCGTCAGCGATTGCGAACTGAGGTCCAGCAGGCCCAGCGCCTCCACGCCGACCAGCCCCAGCAGCGCGGTGCCGCTGGCCTGCACTATCGGCGCCTGCGCGGTTACCGGCGTGATCGTGAAAGTCTGCGAAGTGCCGTTGCCAAGGTTGCCCGCGGCATCGACGATGCGCGCGCCCACGGTGTGCGAACCGATCGCCAGCGTGCCGGGGCCATAGAACCAGCTGGTGCCCGCCGCCGTGGCATTGATCCATGCGCCACCATCGATCTGGACCTGCACTTGCTCTCCCACGCCCAGCCCGGCGCTGAGCGTGCCACTGATCGTCGGGCTGTTGTCCTGCGTGCTCCAGTCCCCCACCGTGCCGGTATCGACCGACAGAGTGGTGACGGCGATGGTCGCGGTGGGGGGAACGCGGTCCAGCGTCATCGCATAGGCATTGGACGCCGCGCTGGCATTGCCGGCGCTGTCCACTGCGACCGCCGTGAAATTGTGCACGCCGTCCGTCAGCAGGGTGGATGGCGTGAAAGTCCAGGCGCCCAGGGCATTGGACGTGGTGGTACCCAGCACCGTGGCGCCATCGTAGACGATGATCGCCGTATTGGCCGTGGCGGTCCCGCTCAGCGATGGAGAGGCATCGTTGCTTATTCCGCCGTTGGCCACGGTGCCGATGATCGGCGCCACATCGTCCGCGATGCTGACGATCACCGGAACCGTGGGCGGCGTGGTGTCCACGATGATGGTAAAGCCGGTGGACGCGACGCCCTGGTTGCCGGCCGCGTCGGTGGCGCGTGCCGTCAGCAGGTAGGTCCCCTCGATCAGCGCGACGGGCGGGGTGAAGCTCCAGTTGCCGCTCGGGTCGGCCAGGGCTGTGCCGATCGAGACGCCGTTGGCATAGATCGTCACCGTGGCGCCGATTTCCGCCGTGCCCTGCACCAACGGTAAGGTATCGTTGGTGAACCCGCCGTTGGTCACCGGCCCCTGCACGGTGCCGACATCGTCCGTCACGCTGACGATCGACGGCGCCCCTGGCGCGGTGGTATCGACGCGAACGACGAAGGGAGAGGATGCCGGCCCCTGGTTGCCCACCGTATCGGTGGCCCGCACGGTCAGGCTGTGATCGCCCGTGGTCAGGGCGATCGTCGGCGTGAAGGTCCAGGCGCCAAGGGCATTGGCGGTGGTCGATCCGATCGACGCGCCATTGTCGTAGATCGAGATCGTGGCATTGGCTTCCGCCGTGCCGGAAAGCGTCGGCAGGGTGTCGTCGGTACTGGCGCCGTTGGTCAGCGCACCGACCCGGATGCCGACATCGTCCGTCACCGTAACGATGGCGGGGGCTGCCGGGGCGGTGGTGTCCACGATCACCACATAGGGTGCGGATGTGGCGCCGACATTGCCCGCCGCGTCCCTCGCGATCGCCGTCAGGCTGTGCGATCCATCGGTAAGCTGGGTGGGCGGCGTGAAGCTCCACGCCCCAAGGCCATTGGCTGCGGCCGTTCCCAGCAGGGCACCATTGTCATAGACATAGACGGTGGAATTGGCCTCCGCCGTGCCCGCCAGCAACGGCGTGGCATCGTCGGTGCGCCCCCCCGTTGCCACGCTGCCTTGCGTGATCCCCACATCGTCGGTGGCGGAAACGATCACCGCCGCCCCCGGCGCGCCGGTATCCACGGTAAGCAGGAAGGCCGCCGTGGCCGTGCTGGGATTGCCGGCCGGATCGCTGGCGACCACGGTGAGCGAATGCAGCCCCGTTGCCAGCGCGCCGGGCGGCGTGAAGTTCCACGCGCCGAGGCCATCGGCCGTCACGCTGCCCAGCAGCGTCGCGCCGTCATAGACCGATACGGTCGATCCCGCATCGGCAGTGCCGGCCAGCGTCGGCCGCGTATCGTCGGTCACCGCGCCGCTGGAAAGCAGGCCCTGGATCGTGCCGACATCGTCGGTGACCGAAAGCAGCACCGGCAGGGCGGGCGGCGTGATGTCGACCGTCAGCGAAAAGCTTGCGGACGCACCGCTGGCATTGCCCACAGCGTCTACGCCAACCGCCGTGAACGTGTGCAGCCCCGCACCCAGCGGGCCGGAAGGCGTGAAGCTCCACGCGCCGGCCCCATCTGCCGGGACGGTACCCAACAGGTTGGCCCCTTCGTAAATCCGGACGCTGGCACTGCCGACTGCCGTGCCGGTCAGCTTGGGCGTGGTATCGTCCGTCACCCCCCCGGCAAGGACCGGCACCTGGATCGCGCCGACATTGTCCAGAGCGTTCACAATCACCGGGGCCGCCGGTGCGGTGATGTCGATCGTCACGGCATAGGCCGCTGAAGGGGCGCTGACATTGCCCAGCGTATCGGTCGCGGTGATGGTGAAGCTGTGGCCGCCCTCACCCAGCGCGACCGAGGGCGTGAATGTCCACGCGCCAAGGCCATCGGCCGTGGTCGCCCCCAGCAGCGTGGCCCCGTCATAGACGGTGACGGTGGCCCCCGCCTCGGTCGTTCCCGAAAGCGTGGGGGTGGTATCGTCGGTCGCGCCACCGTTGGGAACCGGCGTCAGGATCGTTCCGACGTCGTCGGCGATGCTGGCGATCGAGGGGGTTGACGGCCCCGCCCGATCGACGATCGCCGTGCCCACCGAAGACAGGTTGCCGGCCGCGTCCTCCGCCGTCGCCAGGATGACGGTGCCGTCCGAAAGCGGTGTGGCGGGCGTGTAGGACCAGTGGCCCGATCCGTCGGCAACGACATCGACATGGGAAGTGCCGCCGCTGTTGAAATCGAGATGGACCTGGGCACCCGCCTCCGCCGTGCCGGTTACGGTCGATCCGTTGGTGGCGTTGACCACCGGCATGCCGGGCGGAATGGTATCGACGGTGAAGGCGACCGGCGCGCTGTTCAGGCTTTCCAGCCCGCTGTTGCTGGCGGTCGCGGTGATGCTGTGCGGGCCGTCGCCCAGCGGAATCTGCACGGTCCAGTGACCCTGTGCATCCACGGACGTAGAGGTGACGAAGTTGCCGTTATCGTAAATGTTGACGGTGGCGCCGACGTCGGCCGTGCCGGAAACTTGCGGCAACCCGTCGTCGGTTGTCCCGCCGCTGGTGATCGCCCCCGTGGCGGTACCGACATCGTCGAAAATCGTCGGAATCGAAGGAACGGCCGGGGGCGTGGTATGGAGCAGGCTATCCACCACCGTGCCCACCGATCCACTGAGATTGCCGGCCGCGTCCACCGCCGTCACGCTGATCACCGTGGTATCTGCCAACGCCGGACTGAAAGTGACGCTCCACTGGTTGAAGCTGTCGACCGTCGCGGTCGCGTTCACCGAGCCGTCGTTATTGACGTCGATCAGGATCGTCGCGCCGATCTCGCCAGTGCCGGAAAGCGTGATGCCGTCGGTCGGCAATACGGTCGGCGTCGGCGGAGGCAGCGTGTCGACCGTGATCGTGTAGACCGGCGAAAGGCTGCTGACGTTACCCGCGGCGTCCGTCGCGGTGGTCTGCAAGTTGTAGGTGCCATCGGGCAGGGTCGGTGTGAATGACCAGTGGCCGGTGGTGCCATCCGCGACCGTCGTCGACGGATAGGCCGTACCGTTGATGTAAAGCGTGACCGTGGCGCCGTTCTCCGCCGTGCCGGAAATCGTCGGCAGAACGTCATTGGTCGCCCCGCCGGTGGGGACGTTGCCCATCTGCGGCGACACGTCGTCCGCTACGCCGGTGATCAGCGGAGCGGGTGGCGCGGTAAAGTCCACGGTGAAGCCAACGGGCCCGCTTGCCGTGCCGGTATTGCCGGCCTGGTCGGTGGCGGTCAGGGTGATGGCGTGCGCACCCGATCCCAGCGGGCCGGTGGGGGTGAAAGTCCATGCCCCGCCCGCATCCGCCGTTGCAGTGCCGACCGGCACGCCATTGTCGTAGACGGCAACGTTCGCAAAGGCCTCCGTCGTGCCGGTGAGAGTCGGCAGCGTATCGCTGGTCAATCCGATCGCGATGATGTCGTGCGACTGGTGGTCCGTGATCCCCGTCAGCGTCGGCGCGTTCGGCGCGCTGGTGTCGATGGTGACGTTGGCGGAAATGGATGTGTTGCCGGCCGCATCGGTCGCCGTTGCGGAAACGGCGGTGCCGCCGCCCGGATTGCCCGCAAAAGTGTAAGTCCAGATGCCCGAGGCATTGGCCTGCACTTGCGCATCGATCGAACCGTTGTTGCCGATGTCGATGGCGATGGTGGCATTGGCCTCCGCCGTGCCCGAAAGCGTCACCCCGTTGGTCGGGTTGATCAGCGGGGCGCCCGGCGGCGTTGCATCGATGGTGAACGTGAAGGCCGGCGATTGCGCGCTGACGTTGCCGGCCGCGTTCGTCGCGCTCACCGTGATGCTTTGCGCACCGCCGCCTAGCGTGGGGGTATAGCTCCACGCGCCGCTGCCGTCGGCCGAAGTCGTGGCGATCAGCGCGCCATTGTTGAAGATCGATATCTGCACGCCGGGCTGTGCCGTGCCGGACAGCGTGGGCGTGGTGTCGTTGGTCAGGCCGCCATTGGCCACAGGGCCGACGATCAACGGCGCGTTGTCCGTAACCGAACCGATCTGCGGCGTTGCAACCACGCTGGTATCCAGCGTGACGGCATAGCTGTTCGAAACGGGGCCCGAATTGCCTGCAGCGTTCGTGGCGATCGCCGTGAAGACATGGCCGCTGCCGGTTAGCGGGGCAGACGGAATCAGGCTCCAGTTGCCACTGCCGTCTGCGGTCGTCGTGCCGATCAGGCTGCCGTTATCGTAGACCGAGACATGTGCATTGATCGGCGCTGTGCCGCCAATCGCCGGCTGGGCATCGTCCGTGGTCGTGCCCTGGCCGACATTGCCCTGTCGGTCGCCCGTATCATCCGTGACGGAGGCAATGACCGGCGCCGCCGGCGTGCCGATGTCCACCGAGATGGTGTAGCCGGCCGAGGCCGGGCCCAGATTGCCGCTGGGATCGGTCGCCGTAGCGGTCAGCACATGCGTGCCGGGCGTCAACGCGGGGGAAACCGCAAGGATCCAGCCGCCACTGCCGTTCGCCACGGCCTGCCCGATCAGGCTGCCATTGTCATAGACCGTGATCGTGGAGCCGGGCTCAGCCGATCCGGTGATCACCGGCAGGGTATCGTCAGTGCTGCCGCCGTTGAGGACCAGCCCCTGTTGCGGACCCACATCGTCCGCCACGCCGGAGATCGTCGGTGCACCCGGCGGGGTATGGTCGATGGTGAGGCGCGTGGCGGCGGAAGTGTTGCCCACCGGATCGCGCGCGGCGACCGTGACCGTGTCGCCATTCGGCAGCGGTGTGCCGGGCGTGTAGCTCCACTGCCCCGCTCCGTCCGCCGTGGTCGTGGCATTGATGATGCCGTCGTCGTCGAAATCGATCAGGATCGTGGCATTGGCTTCCGCCGTGCCGGTCAGGATCGCCCCGTTGCTGGGATCGATCGTGGGCGGCGGCGGCGGCGTCAGATCGATGCCCAATGTGAAGGCCACCGAAGGCCCGCTGGTATTGCCGGCGGCATCGGTGGCGGTGGCAGTGAAGCTGTGCGCCCCTGCAGCCAGTGCCGTTGTCGGCGTGAAGGTCCAGCCACCGCCACCGCTCGCCACCACGCGGCCGATTTCGCTGCCGTTGTCCAGGACGGTCACCGTGGATCCCGCCACCGCCGTGCCCGAAAGCATGGGCAGGATGTCGTCGGTGATCGCACCGCTGGCCAGCGGGCCGATCACCGTCCCGGCATCGTCCATCGCGCCGGTGATCGACGGGATGGCCGGGGCACTGGTATCCACCGAGATCGTGAAACCCGCCGAAGCGGCGCTTCCCGTTCCGGCGGCGTTGACCGTCTGCGCCGTGAATACATAAGTGCCGTCCACCAGCCCCACGCCGGGCGTGTAGGCCCAGTTGCCCAGTGCATCGGCGTGAACCGTATCGACCGGGACGCCATTGCGCAGGATCGAGACGTCCGCATTGGCGAGCGCCGTTCCCGCCAAAGTCGGCTGGGTATCGTCGGTCACGCCGCCATTGGCCACCGGGCCGCGGATCGATCCCACGTCGTCCAGCGCGCCGACGATCGCGGGCGCGGCGGGAATGCTGGTGTCGACCGTGACGGTCCAACCCGTGGAATCGGCGCTGACATTGCCGGCCGCATCGGTGGCGGTCACCACGAAGTTATGGCTGCCCGGCGATAGTGCCGAGGCCGGCGTGAAGTTCCAGGCGCCCGCGCCATCGACCGGGGCCGTTCCCAGCAAAGCGCCGTTGTCGTAGATCGTCACCAGCGTGTTCGGCTCGGCGGTTCCGGCCAGCAAGGGGTGGGTATCGTCGGTGACCCCGCCGGCCACCACCGGGCCTTGAACGGTGCCGACATCGTCGGTCACCGAAACGATCCTTGGTGCGACCGGCGCAACGGTATCGATCGTCAGGGTGAAGGCGGTGGAAGTCAGGCTGACATTGCCCGCAGCATCGGCCGCGGTGGCCGTGAACACGTGGCTTCCCGTCCCCAGCGGCGTTGCCGGCGTGAAGTGCCAGATCCCGCCGCCATCGGCCACCGTCGTGCCGATCAGCACGCCGCCGTCATAGATCCGGACAGTGGCCCCGTTCTCGGCAACGCCGGTCAGCGCGGGCTGGCCATCGTCGGTAATCGTGCCGCTGGTGATCACGCCTTGCGAAGCACCGACATCGTCCTGCGCATAGACGATGACGGGAACGATCGGGGCCACGCCGTCAACCACGGTCGACGCGGGCAGGGACGTATTGCCGGCCGCGTCGGCGGCGGTGGCGATCACCACGCTGCCATCGGGCAGCGCCGTTGCCGGGGTGAAGCTCCAGACACCGGTCGGACCGGCCTGAACTTGCGCATCGGGCGTGCCGTCGCCGTTGAGGTCCAGAATCACGGTCGCCCCCGCCTCGGCCGTGCCGGTCAGCACGGTGCCGTTGGTGGGGTTCAGGGTCGGCACGGGCGGAGCAATCGTGTCCACCGTCAGCGCGAAGGCGGCAGAGGGCAGGCTTTCGTTGCCCACGGTGTCGGTTGTGGTGGCGGAAAGGCTGTGCGGGCCTTCGCTCAGGGAAAGAGGGATGCTCCAGTGGCCGGAACCGTCCGCCTGGGTGCTGCCCAGCAGAACGCCGCCGTCGTAGACCGATACGGTCACGCCGGCTTCGGCCGTTCCGCTCAATACCGGGGCCGGATCGTCGGTGGTGGCGCCGCTGGCGAGCGCACCCTGGATGGTGCCAACCGCATCCTCGGCAGCGAGAATGCTGGGCACCGGGGGCGGTGTGGAATCGATCGTGCCGTCCACCGTTTCGCTGGCGGCGGGGGAGGTATTGCCCGCCGCATCGGTGGCGGTCACACTCACGTGCGTGCCATCGGCCAGTGCGGGCGCGAACGTGACGCTCCAGCGCCCTTCGGCATTGGCAACCGTGGTCGCGTCCGGGCTGTCATCGCCATTGATGTCGACGGAGATCGCCGCCCCTGCTTCCGCCGTGCCGGAAAGGGTGGTGCCGTCGGACGCATTGAGCGTGGGCGCGGCCGGGGCGGTCAGGTCGATCGCCACCGCATAGCCGGACGAAGGGCCGCGCGGCACGCCGCCTTCCATCGTGGACGTCACCGAAAAGCTGTGCTGCCCTTCGGCAAGCGTCGGGGCAGTGAAGTGCCAGGCCCCCGAACCATCGGCGATGACCGTGCCCAGCAGCGCGCCATTGTCATAGATGCGCACGGTGGAGCCCGCTTCGGCGGTGCCGGCGATCACCGGCGTGGGATCGTTGCTGATGCCGCCGCTGGCGATCGTGCCCGTCACGCCGGGAAGATCGTCGATCACCGCAGTGACGATCGGCGCCACGACCAGATCGCCGTCGACCACCACCGTGGTGGGCGCAGAGGTATTGCCGGCGGCGTCGGTGGCAGTCACCACGATCGGCGTCCCGTCCGGAATCAGCGTGGACGGCACATAGCTCCAGTTGCCGCTTTCACCGGCGCGGGCGGTGCCGTCCACCGTGCCGTCGCCATTGATATCGATGCTGATCAGCGCCCCGGGCTCGGCCATGCCGGTCAACCCGGCGCCGCTGGTGGGCGCCACGGCGGGCGCGGCGGGGGGCGTGGTGTCCACCGTGATCAGGAAGGGTGCCGAACTGGCGCTGGTATTGCCCGCACCGTCGGTAGCGGTGAAGGTCAGCGCGTGCTCGCCCTCTCCCAGCGGAGTGGTGGGCGTGAAGACCCAGTGACCGTCGCCGCCGACGGTGGCGGTCCCGATCGGTTGCCCATTGTCGTAGACGGTGATGGTGGCGCCCGGCTCCATGCCGCTGCCATCGATGGTGGGCGTAGTGTCGTCGGTCGTCGCCCCGCTGGATATGTCGCCCTGGATCGAGCCGACATTGTCATCGACAGAGCCCGGCGTGGGCACTGAAGGAGGCGTCGAATCGACGCCATGATCCACCGTCACCGTGCCGTCGGGCGATGTATTGCCCGCGGCGTCCACCGCCACGGCGTGAACGGGCGCGCCGTCCGCCAGCGGTGGATTCAGCGTGACGCTCCAGTTGCCTTGCCCATCGGCAACGGTGGAAACATCGGCCGTGCCGTCCCCGTTGGTATCGACCTTGATGGTGGCGCCGGGCTCCGCTGTTCCGCTCAGGGTCGTGCCGTCGGTGGGGTTCAGCACCGGTGCCGCAGGCGCAACGGTATCCACGACCACCACATAGGGCGCCGACGCCGCGCTGACATTGCCCAGGGCATCGGCGGCAGTCACCGTGAAACTGTGTGAGCCATCGGGCAGGGCCGTGGCCGGTGTGAAGCTCCAGCTGCCGTCGCTTCCCGCCTTGACCGTGCCGACCAGCACGCCGCCGTCATAGATCGAGACGGTGGCCCCCGCCTCGGTCGTGCCGCTCAAGGTGGGCCGGGTATCGTCCGTCGCCCCGCCATTGGCGACCGTGCCCTGCACCGCGCCCACATCGTCCGTCACCTGGCCGACGGCGGGAACGGAAGGAGGCGCGCGATCGACAGTGATCGAGGTGGGATTGCTGACGTTCCCGGCCGCATCGACGGCGGTGACCCGCACGGTGGTGCCGTCCGCCAGGGGTGTTCCCGGAGTATAGCTCCATTGCCCGTCCGTACCGGCAGTGACCGTGGCTTCCACCGTGCCGTCGCCATTGACGTCGATCCGCACGGTGGAGCCGGGTTCGGCAGTGCCGTGCAGCGTGCCGCCATTGCTGGGATCGACCACCGGCGCAGCCGGCGGCGTGGTATCGGGCGGCGTGCTGCTGCCGCCCCCATTGTTGCCGCCCCCGTTTTTGCCGCCACCTCCGCCGCCGCCGGCGGCCAGGGCAACGCCGCCGGCCAGACCGGCCACGCCCAACCCGATCAGGGCCGGGCTGATGCCGCCGCCTGCCGCTTCGGCTGCGGTGGTGCTGGCGGCAGCGACGGAGGCATCCAGCGGCGAAAGGCTGTAGTTCAATGCCTCGCTGGTGGTATCGGTGGGCGTAAAGCAGGCCGCATCGCCCAGATGGGCCAGCCATTGTCCCGCACCGGTGGGATCCGCGAACGTCAGTTGCCCGATATCTTCCGGCGGACAGGCGAAATAGCCGTCCAGCCGGATGGAGGATCCATCGTCGAAGCTGATGATCAGGTCATCGCCCTCCCGCGTCATCGCGGTGACCGCCTTCGGCGATGCATAGACCTTGACGGCGGATCCGGGCTGGACCGGCAGCGCGTTCTTGCCGCCGTGGGTGACCGTGGTGCTTACCGCCTTGGTGGTGCGGTTGGTGACGTCGACGCGCGTATCCATCGCATGGTCTCCCACTGAGTGCCGTCGCCGGCAGGCACCGGCCCGCGATCACGTGCGGCCGGCTCATGGAAAAGGGATATCGAACCTGAAAACACCGGAGGCCGGCAATCGCCGCAACAGCCGATCGGGGGAACATGGACATGCTGCATTGCCGACACTCTGGACGGCGATTGTGCGAACGGCGGGTTCCTATCTCCCCCCTACGGACAATTAGGCTTATTATTCGAAGAGATAGATTCGCAGAGGGGCAACGAACAGCGCTATCCGCTCCAAATCGGACCGAACCCAGGCCGAACTTCGCGGCTTGCCCGGAATCCGCGCCGGCCCGCAGCCGTCCCTTGAGCCGCCTCCTTGGTCCGCCGCTTTGATCCGCCTACCCCGCGTGACGCACGTTTTCATGCATTGCGGCGCACAAATTCCATCGTATCCGGATCGAACTTCTATGGACCCGCTTCGGGCCCGCGCATCATGCGTTCACAAGTGCGCGCAGCACCCCGTCCCCTACATCGCCAGCGAGGCGGAAAGGAACACCGTCGCCGGGCCTTGCGGCGTAAATTGCGGCATCGTGCGATAGCGCAGGGCATTGCCGAAGGCGAAGACATTACCCTTGTCGCCCAGCAGGTTCTGCGCCGTCAGGGCCACCTGCCACGCCCCGTGGGACACGTGCAGTTCCGCGGTACTTTCCAGATAGTCCCCCATGGGACGGTCCAGATCGGGATCGAAGCTCATGCGCGCCGGGCCGACATAGCGCAGCCCCAACCTGGCCCATGCCGCCAGCGATCCCAGCGTGAAGTCATGCCGCAGATCGCCGCGCACGGTATAGCGGGGCACCACCGGCAGCCGCCGGTCGTCCAGCCGATAGCCCAGCGCATTGCGGGTCAGCTGCGCATCGGTCAGGTTGCCGCCCAGTTCGACGTGCCAGGTGCGCGCGACCGGCACAGCCACGCTGCCCTCCACCCCCAGAATGCGCGCGTCGCCCGCCGTCGCCGTGGTGATCAGGCCGTTGTCCTCCAGCACGTCCGACTGGACATCGTCCCACCGCGAATACCAGGCGCCCAGGTCGATCCGCGCGCCACCGGCCAGTTCCTCGCGCCAGCCCGCTTCCACCGAGGCCAGTTCGTCCCCCTTCAGCGTTTCCACCGCACCGTTCGAATCGATCATCGTCCCGCCCTGCCGGAAGGCGGAGCCGTAGCGCACGTAGAGCAGCCGCCCCGTACGCGGCCGCCAGGACAGGGCAAGGCTGGGCGTGACGCCGGACTTGTCCTGCTGCTGGGTGACGATGCCGGAATCCAGCCGGCGCTTTTCGCGGATGGACGAGGCGAACAGACGCGCCCCGCCGTCCAGCGAGAAACGCGTGCCCAGCGGCACCGTCACGTTGAAATAGGCGGCGGTATCGTGGCTGTCGCGGTGATCCTGATCCACCAGCAGGCTTTCGCCCGCCGCGCCCTGCAAGGTGGTGTCCAGCGACTGGCGCGCATCCAGATGCGAAAGCCCGGTCAGCCAGTCGGCCCCGGCCAGATGCCAGCGCAGCCGCAATTCGCTGTCCCACGTGCGATAGCTGCGCGTGTCCAGCAACAGACGGGGATCGGCCAGGCCGAAGTCATCGGCCCCCACGGTGGCGTCCAGCGTATCGTCGACATCGTGCCAGGTCATCGCCGTGGCCAGCATCACGTCGATGCCGGACAGCTTGCCCGTCAGCCGCCCGGCAAGGTGGGTCAGGTCATTGTCGTGCGGTTCCGCCAGCTGGGCATCGCGGGAATAGCTGCGCGGCGCATAGACATAGCGACTGTCGCTCGATTCGGTCCATTGGCCCAGCCCGGTCACGTCGAGCCGCCAGCCATCCACCGGCTCCACCCCCAGCAGCACGCGGCCGCCGCTGACATGCGTGGTGTTGCCGTCCTTGCGCGTGCCGGTATCGACCCAGCCCGGCTCCTGCGCGACATAACCCACGAACCGCAGCGCCGCGGTTCCCGGCAGCACCGGCAGATTGGCCACGGCAGAGCCCGAATAGCCCATCTCGCCATGGTTGGCGATGCTGCCGCCCCCGGTCAGCGACAGGCTCATGCTGTCCAGATCGGCGGGGTGCGAAACCATGTGATAGATGCCGCCCAGCGCGCCGGTGCCGTAGAGCGATCCCTGCGGGCCCTTCAGCACTTCCACCCGATCCATGTCCACCAGCCGGATATCGGGATCGGGCGCGGCGTAAGTCAGGCGCGCCTCGTCCAGCACCACGGCGACGGTCGACTGGCTCTCGCCCCCGAACGCGCTGTCGGCCACGCCGCGCAGGAACATGCGGTTGCGCCCCGGGCCCAGCGCGGTCAACGCCAGCCCGTCCACTTGCGCAGCCACGGTGCCGCTGGACCGGTGGGGATCGTCATGCCCGATGGCATCCCCCGAAACCACCGATACCGCCGCCGGCACCGTCGAGAGTTCGAGCGGCTGCTTGGTCGCGGTGACGATGATCGGCTTGCCCTCCACCGTTTCCGGCGGCGCTTCGGCAACGACCGGGCGTGGGATAACGGGCGGCGCGGCGGGCGCGCGTTCGATCCGCCAGGCGGTGCCGCCAACCTGCACCGCGCGATAGCCGCTGCCCGCCAGCAACCGCGCCAGCGCCGCGCCGATGCTCAGCCTGCCGTGGATCGGCCGCGTATGCAGCGGGGGCAGTGGCCCGTCGGTGCCGATCGAGACGCGCGCCTCACGCGCCAGTTCGGCGATCGCGTCGGGCAGCTGGGTTGCGGCGATGTCGATCTGCGCAGGGGCGGCGGTTCGGGCAGAAGTGCCGGCCTGACCGGCGGCCTGCCGCGCGAAAGCCTCAGGGCTGTTCCAGACGCCAAGCGCCAGCGTGGCCGCCGAGACGCAGCCCCATGAGCTGGACCAGATCGCGCAACGCCGTATCGCCATTGTCTACAATCAAGGTCCCCGAAAAGCGCCGGTCCCGCAAGGCAGGGGGCACATCCACCGTCACCCCGGCATAGCGGCGCAGATCGCCGGCGACCAGTGCCAACGTCGCGTTGTCGTAGGTGAGCCGGCCGTCCTTCCACGAGCCGACATCGCCGGAACTGACGGCGGCGACCGTCGCCGTGCCGGCACGGGGATCGAACGCCAGCCCCTTGCCCGCCGGCAGTTGCACGGGCGCGCCAAGTGCCTGGGCGCTGACCTGCACCTGCCCTTCCACCACCGCGACGCGCACGGCATCGTCCTGCGCCTGCACGTCGAAGCGTGTGCCGATATCGCTGATCGCCAGCGCACCCGCCGTGATCTTCAGCTGCCGATGCGGATCATGGCGGATATCGAACAGCGCACCACCCGACAGGGCAATGCGATCCTCATCACGCCCCGCCACCTTCAGCGTGCTGCGCGGGGCCAGCAGGATGGTCGATCCATCGGCCAGGGCAATGCGTTGCGACGTGCCGCCCGTCGCGTACTCCTGCGAAGCGCTGTCCATGAATTGCGGCACCGCGATCGCAGCCGCCAGCGATGCCGCCACCGCCACCCCGGCCCAGCGCCAGGTCCGGTGCCAAGTCCGATGCCAGGCCCGGCGCGGGGCACGTCCGGCCTCTGCCAGTGCGGGCCGTTCGACGCTCTCTTCCGTCACGGGTTCCGGCCAGAGTTCGGCCCGATCGGCATGATGATCCAGCAGCGCCGCGTCGGTCAGCGCGATCTCGTCGAAAGCCTGCCGATGGCGCGGATCGTGTTCCAGCCACCGCGTGAAGGCATCCCAGTCCATCGCATCGTCATTGCTGGCCAGATGCCAGGCTGCCGCCTCAGCCAGAATGTCGTCGGGAAGCTCTCTTCCGGGAATGAGCAAATGATCGTCGCGGTTCATTGTCCCTGTTCCCTCTGCGCGTGACCGCCCTGCAGTCGTTCTCCACCTTCCGGTCCTTGCGGGGAAGACGCCACCGTGCCGAAGCATCCACAGTCGGCCAGAGCCTGTCGCAATCGCTTCATCGCCAACGCCAGGTGTTTTTCCACGCCGCTGCGGCTGATTCCCATCACGCGGGCAATCTCGCTCTGCCCCAGCCCCTCGAACCGATAGAGCCGAAGTGCGCGCCCGGCGCCATCGGGCAGCGCGGCGATGGCGCCGCGCAGGATTTCCGCCTCCTGCCGCCGGGCGATCGCCTCATCGGCGGGTTCGCCGGGGTCGGTGCGATCCTCCGACGCCGTGGCGGGGTCCGCACCATCGGCATCCAGCCAGGCCCGTTCCCGCCGCATCGCCCGCTGTCGCCCCCGCGCGCGATCGAGCACCAGATTATTGGCCATCCGGAACAGATAGGCGCGTGGTGCCGCGATTGGCCCGGTGGCCTGCGCGCCCCCCACCTTGATCCACAAGTCCTGCAGGACATCCTGCGCGTCATCCAGCGAACCGCACCGGGCCGCCAGAAACTGCAGCAGTGCGCCGCGATTTTCCTCCAGCACGGTTATCAAGCCGGAAGTGGGCATCTGGCCGGAAGCCGGCATCTGACCCGAAGCGCGTGACGGCGGTTGCGGTAAACGGGCCATCTCTGTCTCCGCCTGAACCATGGTCAGCACTCGCCGATGGGCCGGCATGATGCCGGCGGCCTACCGGCGGAACGCATTCTTGCCACTTCATGCACGTCGACGCGCTCCCATGCAAACCCTGCCGGAGAAGCGCCGCGCAAGACAGTTCGCGCGGCAGCGGTCTGGGTAGACGCCGCAAGCGCGCGCGATCCTCAGTCGATCGCGATGAAAAAATCGCCCGGCCGTACGTGCCGCGTCAGTCCTGGCTCACCAGTCGGTAGCCGACCCCCGGTTCGTTGCGCAGCAGGGCGGGATTGGCCGGATCGTCCTCCAGCTTGCGGCGGATGCCGCGCGCGGCCACGCGCAAGTATTCCACGTCGCTCTCATGCCCCGGCCCCCAGACCGAACGCAGCAATTGCGCATGGGTGATGACCCGCCCCGGATTGCGCGCCAGTTCGGCCAGGAAGCCGTATTCCTTGGGCGTCAGATGCACTTCCGCCCCGCCCTTGCGGACCAGCCGGGCGACCAGATCGATCTCCACATCGCCGCGCCGCACCGGGCGCTCAGCCGCTTCGGCGGGAATCCGGTGGCGCAGCGCGGTGCGGATGCGCGCCAGCACTTCCTCGCTATCGAACGGCTTGGCCACGTAATCGTCGGCGCCCAGGTCCAGCGCGGCGACTTTCTGGTCGGTCGCCTCACGCGCGGAAACGACGATGATCGCCGCCTGCCCGCGCATCAGCGGGATCAGTTCCAGCCCGTCGCGATCGGGCAGGCCCAGATCCAGCAGCACGACTTCGGGCTTGTCGATGGCCATGGCATTCAGCGCCTCCCGCGCGGTGCCGGCCTCCACCACGGCGTAGCCGGCACGGGCAAGCCCGGCGTGGAACAGGCGGCGGATGGCCGGCTCGTCATCGACGACGAGGATGGTGATGGTCTGCGTCATAGTCCCTATTCCCCGGATTGGGGCCATTCCCTGAGATGCGCCTTGTCGAAATGGATGGCGAAGCGCGCGCCCCGCCCGTCCTCGCGATTGGTGGCGGTGACGGCAAGGCCCATGGCCATCGCGAAGCCTTTGACGATGGCCAGACCCAGCCCGGTGCCGCCCTTGCGGTCGGACCCCTCGATCCGCGTGAACGTCTCGAAGATGCGCTCTTCCTCGCCCGCCGGAATGCCGGGCCCACGATCGCTGACCGTCAGCACCAGCCCATCGGCCTGCCGCTGCGCCGCGATCGCGATGGGCGCGGCAGGATCGCCATACTTGGCGGCATTCTCGATCAGGTTGGTAAGGCAGTGGTGGAACAAGTTGGGATCCACCAGGATCATCGGCACATCGGCGTGGATGTTGGTTTCCACCGCGTGGCCGATCAGCAGGCCGCGCAACTGGTGCAAGGCCTCTCCCACCGCCTCGTCCAGATCGACCGGTTCGATCTTGCCGTGCAGCGCCCCTGCCTCGATCCGCGCCATGTCCAGCAGGTTGGTGACGAAACGGTGCAGCCGCTCCGCCTCGCCCCGCGCGGCGGCGATGGGCACTGCCTGCTGCGGCGCGCTCGCCTCGATGGCGGCCAGCGTGCCCATGATCGTGGTAAGCGGCGTGCGCAGGTCGTGGCTGACGGAGGAGAGCAGCGCATGGCGCAGCCGATCGCGCTCACGCGCCTGCGACAGTTCGGCCATCTGCCCTTCCAGCGCCATGCGTTCCAGCGCAAGGCCGGCCTGATCGAGCAGGCTGAGCAGCAGCGGCAACTGGTCCGGCCGCACGGCGGTGCGTGCATCGCTGCGGGCCAGGCCGAAGACCCCCATCACCGCGCCGCGGGCGGACAGGGGGTGGAACAGCCATTCGGACGCGGTCAGCGTGTCGGAGCCTTGCCCTGCGGGCGTGTTGTTGTCGAACGCCCAGTTGGCGGCGGCCAGGTCCAGCGTTTCAAGGCGCGCGGGTCGCGGCCAGCTCCAGCGGCGGGACAGTCCCTCGTCGCCCGGCATCAGCAGCACGGTATTGCCGTCGAACAGGCGGCCGATCTCTCCACAGAGCACATGGGCCAGTTCGTCGATCGTGCTGATCCCGGTCAACTGACGCGCAAAGCCCGCCAACGCGCTGTTCTGCGTGGCGCTCGCCTGCGCCTGCAGGGCATGTTCACGCACGCGGGCCGCCAGCTGGCTGCTGACCACGGCCACGCCCAGCAGCACCAGCACGGTGATGAAATTGCGTGGATCCTCGATCGTCAGCGTGTGCGTGGGCGGCAGGAAGAAGAAGTTGTAGGCCAGCGAGGATGCCAGCCCCGCCGCCACGCCGGTGCGCAGGCCATAGCGGGTTGCCGCAACCATGACGGGCAGCAGGTAGAGCAGCCCCAGATCGGTGATGTTGCCGCTGGACAGGATCAGCGTGCCCAGCAGCGTGACCGCCGCCGTCAGCCCCAGCGAGACGAAATAGCCGGCCGGCGATCCCCACTGCCCGCCCGGCCGCCGCCCGGGATCGCGTCCCTCGCCGCCCGTCGTCGGCACCACCTGGATCGACAAGCCTGGCATCTCGCGCACCAGCCGGTCGACGATCGACCCGTGGCGCAGTTCGAACCAGCGCGACCGGGCGGACTTGCCGACGATCAGCTGCGTCGCCCGCGCCTGCGCGGCAAAGCTCTTCAGCCCGTCGAACACCGTTTCGGCCGGCAGCGTCGCCACTTGCCCGCCCAGCTGCGTCGCCAGATGGAGCGCATCGGCAAGCTGGGCATTCTCGCCATCGGTGAACCCGGCGGCGCGCGGGGTTTCGATATGCACCGCCGTCCACGGCGCGCGCAGCGCATCGGCAAGCCGCTTGGCCGCGCGCACCAGTTCCAGCGCGCCGGGCTGCTCGCTCACCGCCACCATCAGACGGTCGCTGGCCGCCCACACCCCCTCGATCGCGTGGGCGCGCACATATTCCAGCATCTGCGCATCGACCGTCTGCGCCGCATAGCGCAGCGCCATCTCGCGCAAGGCGGACAGGTTCGACTTGGAAAAGAACGCCCCCAGCGCGCGGGTCGCCTCGTCCGGTACGTAGACCTTCCCCTGCCGCAGCCGCTCGATCAGTTCGTCCGGCGGAATGTCGACGACCTCGATCTCGGCATCGCCCAGCACCTTGTCGGGCAGCGTCTCGCGCACGCGGACCTTGGTGAAGGAGGCGACGACGTCGTTCAGGCTTTCGATGTGCTGGATGTTCAGCGTGGACCAGACGTCGATCCCGGCTTCCAGCAGTTCCTCCACGTCCTGCCAACGCTTGTCGTGGCGGCTGCCCGGCGCATTGGTGTGCGCCAGTTCGTCCACCAGCACCAGTGCGGGGCGGCGGGCGAGAACCGCGTCGATGTCCATCTCGTCCAGGACATGGCCCTGATAGGGCACGTGGGTTCGCGCGATCGCTTCCAGCCCGTGCAAACGCGCCGCCGTCTCCGCGCGGCCATGCGTCTCCACCACGCCCACCACCACGTCGACCCCGGCGGCCCGGCGGGCAAGCCCTTCGCCCAGCATCTCGTAAGTCTTGCCCACCCCCGGGGCAGCGCCGAGAAAAATCTTCAGGCGGCCGCGATGCTCACGCGCGGCGGCGCGCAACAGGGCTTCGGGATCGGGGCGCGGTTCGTTCACGGCTGCGCTTGTGCGCCGGTGGCCGGCCGCCTGTCGAGAGCCAGATTCACGCCGGACATGTCGCACACGAAAAGATCCGCCCTGAGGCAAATCCCCGAGGCGGAAGGCGTCACCAGGCAGGAAGGAACGGGAAAACCTGGGGATTTCGGAAAGGGCGGGGCGGCGGCGCGATTCATCGGCGGCTCAAAAGTGACCGGGCAGGTCGATCTCAAGGAACAGGCGCGGCCCCCACAGGGCCAGCGCCAGGCCAAGGCTGAGCAGCGCGATGAACACCGCGCAAAGCCCAAGGTCGGCCACCGTGGGATCGTGCAGCACCGGCGTGATCGCCATCCGGTGTTCGGCCAGAATGACGCGCGATGCCGCCAGCAGGCACAGCAGGCCCACCACGCGCATCGCGACTTCGGCCGGCCACCAGCGCTTTCCCACACGCAGCGCGGCCAGCCTTTGGGGGGACAGATATCGGCGCATGGCACCATACTCCCGTCAGTGGATAACGGGTGCGAGATGGTCCTTCAGGCCGTTAAGGTTCCACGGGGAATTGCTCCGGCCGCATAAAGAAAGCATAAAGTTGGTGGCGCCTTCGCGCGCGCGAGACTAGGCGCCCGAACCATGAGCGAATCCTCAGGGCACCACGCCCCCAATGAAAGCCTCGCTGCGCTGGCCGTCGGCGCGATCGGGGTGGTTTTCGGCGATATCGGCACCTCGCCGCTCTATGCCCTGAAGGAAAGCTTCATCGGCCACCACCCGCTGGTGGTGGACCGGATGCACATCTTCGGCGTGATTTCGCTGATGTTCTGGACGATGATGCTGATCGTCACCGTCAAGTACGTCTTCATCATCCTGCGTGCGGACAACAACGGCGAAGGCGGCAGCCTCGCGCTGCTGGCGCTGATCGGGCGGACATTGGGCAAAAGCCGCTGGACGCCGCTGATCGCCATGCTGGGCGTGATCGCCACCGCCCTGTTCTACGGCGATGCCATCATCACCCCGGCCGTCTCCGTCCTCTCCGCCGTGGAGGGGCTGACCGTGGTGAACGAGGAATTTGCAGAGTTCGTGTTGCCGATCGCGGTGGTCATCCTGATCGGGCTGTTCTCGATCCAGTCGCACGGCACCGCGACGATGGGCAAGCTGTTCGGCCCGGTGATGATCGTCTACTTCCTGGTGCTGGCCGGCCTTGGCCTGCATTCGATCGTCAAGGCGCCCGAAGTGGTCTGGGCGCTGAGCCCGCACCACGCGCTGCAATTCTTCCTGATCAACCCGAAGCTGGCCTTCCTGGCGCTGGGCTCGGTGGTGCTGGCGGTTACCGGCGCGGAGGCGCTCTATGCCGACATGGGGCACTTCGGCCGCAAGGCGATCTCGATCTCGTGGCTCTATGTGGCTTTTCCGTGCCTGCTGCTGAACTATCTGGGGCAGGCGTCGCTGGTGCTGCGCAATCCCGATGCGATCCAGAACCCGTTCTTCTTCATGGCGCCGGACTGGGCCCGCCTGCCGCTGGTCCTGCTGGCAACGATGGCGACGATCATCGCCAGCCAGGCGGTGATTTCCGGCGCGTTCTCGGTCTCGCAACAGGCGGTGCAGCTGGGCTTCCTGCCGCGCCTGAAGATCCTGCACACCAGCGCCAAGGCGGCGGGGCAGATCTACGTTCCGCTGGTGAACTGGGGCCTGCTGATCATGGTGGTGCTGCTGGTGTTCGGCTTCCGCAGTTCGGGCAACCTGGCGGCGGCCTACGGCATCGCGGTGACGGGCACGATGCTGATCACCGCCTGCCTGCTGGGCGTGCTGACCTTCACCGTGTGGAAATGGCATCCGCTGCTGGCAGGCAGCGTCACCGCAGGCTTCCTGTTCATCGACGCGCTCTATTTCTTCTCGAACGTCACCAAGATCCCTGACGGCGGCTGGTTCCCGCTGCTGGTGGCTGCCGTGGTCTTCACCCTGCTGACGACCTGGGCCACCGGCCGCCAACTGATGCGCGACCGGCTTCGGGAGGACTCGATCCCCTTCGCCACCTTCATCCGATCGGTGGGCGAACGCGTGCGGCGCGTGGCGGGTACTTCGGTATTCCTCGCCTCCAATGCCGATGGCGTGCCGCCCGGGCTGCTGCACAACCTGAAGCACAACCATATCCTGCATGACAGGGTGGTGATCCTGACCGTCGCTGGGCAAGGCGTGCCGCATGTCGCCCCGGAAAACCGCGCCGAAGTGGAAGACCTGGGCCAGGGCTTCTATCGCGTGGTGCTGCGCTACGGCTTCATGGACGAGATCGACATTCCCGCCGCCCTGGGCGATGAAAACCGTGCCGGCGGCCCGTTCAAGCCGATGGAGACGAGCTACTTCCTCTCGCGCCAGACGCTGATCCCCTCCAGCCGCCCCGGCATGGCGCTGTGGCGCGAGAAGCTGTTCGCGGCGATGGTGCGCAATGCCGAAAGCGCAATGGAATTCTTCAAGCTGCCCACCAACCGCGTGATCGAACTGGGCAGCCAGCTGGAGATTTGAGCGGCGGGCGAGATTGCGCCTAACCTCACGCCACTCATCTCTACCATCACACCCAAGCGCTATCATCAAAACCCTCGTCGCCCCCGCGAAGGCGGGGGCCCCGCTTTCTTCTGCACTCTCTCGTATGGCGCAAGAAAAGCGGGATCCCCGCCTTCGCGGGGATGACGGGTTTGGGTGGGAAGCGAATCAGGCTGCCACGGGCTGCGCTTCCACCTTCTCCTGCGCCGCCAGTCGGCGGGCCAGCACGGCGCAGACCATCAACTGGATCTGGTGAAAGAACATCAGCGGCAGGATGATCGCCCCCACTTGCGCCGGCGGAAACAGCACCCCCGCCAGCGGCACGCCGGTCGCCAAGCTCTTCTTGGAACCGCAGAACAGGATGACAATGCGGTCCTCGTGCGAAAAGCCCAGCATCCGGCCCAGCACATTACCCAAGACCATGATCACCGCCAGGATACCCAGCGAGAGCGCTGCGATCAGGCCCAGTTCGGCAAGCGTCACCTTGTGCCACAGCCCATCGAGCACGGCCGCGCCGAAGGCGGTGTAGACCACCAGCAAGATCGATCCCCGATCGGTATAGCCCAGCAGTTTCTTGTGGCGGCTGACGAAGCCGCCGATCCACGGGCGCAGCAAATGCCCGGCGATGAACGGCAGCAGCAGTTGCACGGCAATCGCGATGATCGGGTCGGTCGAGAAGCCCTGCGTCTTGCCGGTGATGAACAGCGCGGTCAGCACCGGAGTGATGAAGATGCCCGCCAGATTGGAGAACGAGGCACTGCACACCGCCGCCGCCACATTTCCCCCGGCAATCGCGGTGAAGGCGATGGAGGACTGCACGGTAGAGGGCAACAAGGTCAGGTAAAGCACGCCCATCGCCAGCGAGGGCTCCAGCCCCGGAATCGCGCTGACGCCAAGCCCCAAGATCGGAAACAGCACGAAGGTCAGGCAGGCGACCGTCAGGTGCAGCTTCCACGCCTTCGCGCCATCGATGATCGCCTCACGCGAGAGTTTGGCGCCGTGGAGGAAGAACAACAGCGCGATCCCCGCGTCCGCCACCCCGCCCGCGATCCCCGCACAGACGCCGCGCGCGGGCAGGATCGAGGCGAGACCCACGGTCGAGATCAACAGCAGCAGGTAAGGGTCGATGTTCAGGCGGGCGAGAAGGCGGAGCATGGGCAGTCCTGATCTGGGAAAGAGCGTCTGAGTCAGTCCGGAATCGGGCCGGAACCCGCGCCGACTTCGCGAATGGCGGCGGCGATCCCGGCACGGTCCTCTTCGGTAAGGGCAAGGTTCGCACCCGCCACCCAGCCGTCGACTTGCGCCGGGCTGCGCGCGCCGACGATAGCGCCGGTCACCCCCGGCACCGCCAGCACCCACGCCACCGCGACCGCCGCTTGCGAAACGCCGTGCCGCTCCGCCACCGGCTTCATCGCCGCCGCCACCGCAAGGTTGCGCGTCAGGTTCTCGCCGGTGAAATCCGGATGGCGGGAACGCCAGTCGTCATCGGCCAGCCCCGCCGCCCGCTCGGCCGAAAAGGCGCCGGAGAGCAGGCCGGACTGCATCGGGCTATAGACGATCACGCCGGTATCATGGGCCAGGCACCAGGGCAGTTCGCGCGCGATCGCATCGCGCTTCAGCGCCGAGAGCGGCGGTTGCAGCGTATCGACATGGCCCATGGCCTCTGCCGCCGCCAGTTGATCGGCATTGTGGTTGGACAGGCCCACCGCGCGCACCTTCCCCGCCGCCTTCAGGTCCAGCAGCGCGCCCCAATATTCGTCGAGCGCGGTGCCGTCCTCGGCCGGCCAGTGCATCTGCAGCAGATCGATCCGCTCCACCTTCAGGCGGCGCAGCGACGCCTCGCACTCGGCCACGATCGATTCCCGCCGCCCCACGCGCCGCTTCGACTGGCGGTCGTTCGGATCCCACACCTGTCCGCACTTGGTGAAGACATAGGGCCGCTCCGCCTCCGGCATTTCCGCCAGCGCCTTGGCGACGACTTCCTCCGAATGACCGAGACCGTAGATCGCGGCGGTGTCAATCCAGTTCACCCCGCGCTCCACCGCGTGGCGGATCGCGCGGACCGAATCGGCATCGTCCTGCGCGCCCCAGCCCACTGCCCAGTCCGCCCCGCCGATCGCCCAGGCGCCGAAGCCGACGCGGCTGATCTCCATGCCAGTGGTGCCCAATGGACAGGTCATGGGCCGGTTCAGGGGCCGGGTATCGAGAGCGGCGGTGTTCATCGGGCTTCCTCCCTGGGGCCGGCACGATCAAATCCGGCCCCCTGTCCTGCCCCCATGGCAGGGGTGTGGAAAGCGGTCTTGTCGCTGAAAGCGCCAATGGCTTGACGCGAGGCGCCCCGGTGCCCGCCCACTCACTGGCCTGCGCTGCAGCGCAAAATGGCGAAATCGGTTCCCGAGCGCCGCACACCCGCAAAACCGTCGCATTTGCGCGAGTCCTGAGGGCCCACCAACCTCAGGCCGGGTTACAGCGGTCAACTACTTATTCGCAACTGCACAAGACCGGACTGTCATCGAACCGCCAAGTTCTCCCTCAAGCGGCCACCCCAGCAGCAAGCATGAGCCGCAAGCCCGGGAATCGATCTTACGACCTGCTTCGGGGAGCTGACATGAGAACCAAGTCCACTTTCGCCTATGCCCTGGCCACGGGCATATCCCTGCTTGCCTTCACTTCCGCCGCCGCCCATGCCGCCGCCTATTCCGCCAACGGAAACGCGGCCGATGCGGCGCCTGCCCCGGCTGCGGCCGCCGATCCGGCACCGGATCCGGCCGCCGGCACCCTGACCGACATCGTCGTGACCGCAGAGCGCCGCGACGTCAGCCTTCAGCAGGCGCCGCTTTCGGTCAGCGCGATCACCAACGATACGCTGAAGGCGGGCAACATCACCGATATCACCGGCCTCAACGGCACGGTGCCCGGGCTGGTCATCGCCAAGAGCGGCGGCGGCGAGCGGATCATCTCGATCCGCGGCATCGGTTCGGAAACGCCGGAGAACACCAACACCCAGCCCGGCGTCTCCTACCACATCGACGGCGTCTACATCTTCAACTCAATCGCCGCGAGCGCCGCATTCATCGACGTGGCGCAAGTGGAAGTGCTGCGCGGCCCGCAAGGCACGCTGTTCGGTCAGGGGTCGACCGGCGGCACCATCAACGTCGTCTCGATCGAGCCCAGCACCGATGCGCTGAAGGGCAACGTCAGCGCCGGCATCGGCAATTACAACTACATGGAAGGTTCCGCCGCCCTGAACGTGCCGGTTACCGATACGCTGGCGATCCGCGGCGCCTTCCAGTTCACCAAGCATGACGGCTATGCCCACGCCACCGAAGTGCCGGGCATCGACAAGTACGATCTGGACGATCAGGACGAGACCGGCTGGCGCCTGGGTGCCAAGTGGCAGCCACTGTCGAACCTGTCGATCACGCTGAACACGATCCAGTTCAATTCGAACACCAACGGCCCGGCGCAGAAGAACATCCTCGACCCCAATCCCGATCCGCGCGAACTGACGCAGGACTATCCGGGCCGCTCGAAGGTGAAGACCCAGCTCTATACCGGCGTGATCAAGTGGGACACGTCCTTCGCCACGATCAAGTCGATCACCGGCTACCAGAAGCTGCATTCGGAACAGGCCTGGGATGCCGACGGGCTGGACACCACGCTGTTCTACCAGAACACCTACAACCCGGTCAGCTACACCGGCGTCAGCTACGATCACGTGCCGCTCTGGGCGTCGGACACCAAGAGCTGGAGCCAGGAACTGAACCTCACCTCGAACAGCAACGGTCCGTTCCAGTGGGTGCTGGGCGGCGTCTACCTGCACTCCGAGAACAGCCAGTACGTCAACGAATACCGCAGCGACGACGACAACTTCCTGCAGAAAGCGCTGCCGGAAGACACCGCCTGGAACGATCCGCTGGTCAGCAACCTGACTTATGCCGAACTCTCCTCGATCAAGCGGGAGCTTTACGCCGTCTTCGCGCAGGGCACTTATGCGCTGACCGACAGGTTGAAGCTGACCGCCGGCGCCCGCTACAACCACGACAAGTCATCGGGCATGTACGATTCGATGTCGGGCGGCGTGTCCGGCCAGACCTCGGGCGCGTACCTCCAGCCCGCCTCCACCGGATCGCGCAGCGACCATGCGTGGACCGGCAAGGTGGCACTGGATTACCAGTTCACCCCCAGCAACATGCTCTACGCCAGCTATACGCGCGGCTTCAAGCCGGGCGGCATCAACAGCGCATCGGCAGCATGCGGCGGCGCCTATTGCATCTTCGGATGGCAGGATTCGATCAAGCCCAGCTACAAGAAGGAAACCGTCGATTCCTTCGAGATCGGCAGCAAGAACCGCTTCCTAGACGATACGCTCCAGATCAACGCCTCCGCCTTCCTGTACAACTACAAGAACATGCAGTTCCTTGAGGAAGACCCGGTGCTCTACGGCGAAGGCATCAGCAACGCACCCAAGGCGCGGGTCTACGGCCTGGAACTGGAAAGCACCTACGCGCCGACCGACCACTTGCGCTTCGACGCATCGATGTCCTGGCTGGAGGGTGAGTTCACCTCGCACTACTACGCGCTGGACCCGAATGCGGCTGCCAATGCCCAGAACGCCGCCGGCTATCCGGACTATCTGTTCTGGACCAACTTCTACTCCGCCTCGGTCGCCCGCGATGCCGCGCGCCAGGATATCAAGGGCAACCGCATTCCCAAGCTGCCGCGCTGGCAGGGCAATATCGCGGCCACCTGGAACGGCGAAGTCGGCCCTGGCAAGCTGACCGCCCGCGCCCAGCTGATCTATCGCGGCAAGTACCAGTATCGCCTGTTCAACGAAGGCGCGGTGGACCTCACCCCCTCGTACACGCAGGTCAACACGATGCTGAAGTACGAGCCGGAAGGCACCAACGCCGACATCACGCTGCGGGTGATCAACCTGTTCGACAAGAACGGCATCAACTCGCGCTTCTCGGACCCTTACGGTTCGGCGCAAGTGATGGACACCTATATCCCGCCGCGTCAGGTGATCCTCTCGGTGGGGTACAAATTCTAAGAGGGAGCCGATCGGGTCGCACCGTTGGTTTTACGGGAACGCGCCGGTCGCAAGGCCGGCGCGTTCTTGCGTATTCGAGGAAGGCGTCGAAGCTGTCCTTTCCGTCCCAAAACCCCGTCGCCCCCGCGAAGGCGGGGCCCCGCTTTTCTTCTCAACCTCTCACAATCACACAAAAGAAGCGGGATCCTCGCCTTCGCGGGGATGACGGAGATGCGAAGAGGGTGGGGCGAGTAAACGGCGCTCCTTCTCTCCCCGCCGCAACTTCTACCGGCGCAAACGGCAGCTCTAGCTCGCCGGATCGTACATGAATTCGCGAAGTTCCTGCGCGCAGCGGCAACTGGCCGCAATCTTGCGCGCCCATTCGACGGCGTCCTCTCGCGTGGGCAGTTCCAGCACGGTGAACCCGCCGGTGAGATGACCGCCCGGATAGATTTCGGCCGAGACCGTGCCGTCGACGGACACCAGCACGGGATCGACCGTCTCGTCGATGCCGCCGCCGAAGACGTAGACCCCCGCCGCCTTGGCTTCCTCGATCACGGCGTGCGATTCCACGACCGCGCTCTGGAACTCTGCTTCGCTGAGCACCATGGCTTCGCTGGGGAACGAGATGAGGTACTTGGTCATGCCGCGAAAGGTGCGCTGACTGCCGGGAAGCGTCAAGCTGACTCGCCTGTCCTCCCCGACCCGGGGAGGTGGCATCGCGAAGCGATGACGGAGGGGATTGGCCTCGTCACGAGACGCCAGTGTAAACCGCGAGTCCCCTCCACCGCCTTCGGCGGTCCCCCTCCCCTTGCCGGGGAGGACAAGACCTTCTCCCCCTTGCTCCCGCCCCGCGATCAACTATTGAGTCGCGCACCATCAAGAGTGTGCAGGTGCAGCATGTCAGCCTGCAAGGCATGATGGTCCCGCGATTCCGTGCGGACCGAAAAGCCCGCAGGAGTTGCCATGCCGTCCGGATTGTCCATTCCGCGCCGCGTCCCCCGCAGCGCCCTGGTCATGTTCGCCGCATCGCTCGGCTTCTTCTTCGTGACCGCGACGACGTTCACCTCATTGGGCTACGTGCTCTACACGATGATTGCCGAACTGGGCTGGTCCAAAGCCGCCGCCGGGCTCAGCTTCTCTCTGCTCGGCCTGGCCTGCGGGTTGGCCAGCCCGTTGCCGCCAATGCTGATGAAGGCGATCGGCACGCGGTTGACGGTGTTTGCGGGCTGTCTGGTCCTTGCGATCGGCTTCTTCATCGCCTCGCAGATCCATCATCTGGAACTGTTCTTCGTGGCGACCACGCTGATGGGCGTGGGCTTTTCGCTCGTCGCGCCCTCGCCCGCGGTCTACCTGCTGGCGACGTGGTTCCCGCGCACCTCGGCACGGATGATCGGCTTCTATTTCATGACCGGCGCGGCGGGCGGTATTGCCGGGCCGCTGATCGTCGGCACCATCGTCGGCCTCACCGGCAACTGGCGGCTGCACTGGATGGTCATGGCCGCCAGCGCGCTGGCATTGGGCGTGATCTCGCTGCTGTGCATCCGCGACGCGGTGAAGGTGGAAAGCGTCGATCAGGTGAAGGGCGCCGGGCATGAGGGTGGCGGCCCCGCAACCAGCGCGTGGACCGTAAGGCAGGCGCTGATGACGCCCACCTTCGTGATCCTGGCCCTGGCCATGACCGTGGTGCAGACCGTGGTCACCACCACCCATTCGATCCTTGTCGCGCATATCGCCAACCTCGGCCAGGGCGCGGCGCCGGGCGCCATCGCGATGAGCCTGCTGGCTTTCGCCGGCACCGGCGCCAAGGGCGTGACCGGCAGCTTGTGCGAGCGCGTGGACCCGCGGCGCATCTTCATCGCCGGGCTGGCCGTGCAGGCGCTGGCCATGGCGCTGCTGTGGTCCGCCAGCCACGTGCTGGTGGCCACGGTCGCCGCCGCGCTGTTCGGCATGGGCTGGGGCATGGCCTGGCTTTCCGCGCACATCCTGCTACTGCGCTACTTCGGTGCGGGCATCGCCGGGAACATGACGGCGATGGCCACCACCGTCACCACGCTGGCCGTGTTCGGCCCGATCGGCGCCGGCCGCATCGCGGACATGACCGGCAGCTATGCGCCCGCCCTGCTGGTCTTCGCGCTGATGCTGGCGGCGGCAACCGGCATGTCGATGCTGTTCCTGCGCGCGCCGGGTTCGCCGCCCGTCCGCACCGAAGCGCCGGAAGCGCTCGAACCCGCCGAACTGGTCCCCGCCGAGTAAAAAACCGCGCGGAACTTGCCAAAAGTCCCTTCGCCCAGCGCCAAGAGACGACCGGCAAGGCCCGCTAGGGTCATCCGGTAGCAAGGGATTGCCGAAGTGCGATCCGCAGTTTGCGTCACACGGGAAGCCAGCAATGACCATTCTCACCGACAAGTTCATCGACAGTCTGGAAAGCTCCACGCTCGACACGCTGGAAGCCGAGACGCTGCCGGCGGAATGCTATGTCGACGAGGAATTCTACCGGTTCGAAAAGGCCGCGCTGTTCGAGCATGAATGGCTCTGCGTCGGCCGGACCGAATGGCTGGAGAACCCGGGCGATTTCTTCACCGTCACCCGCGCGGACGAGCCGATGGTGATCTGCAAGACGCGCGACGGATCGATCAAGGCGCTGTCCTCGGTCTGCCAGCACCGCGCGATGCTGGTCGCCGAAGGCCACGGCAATGCCCGCGCCTTCGTGTGCCCCTATCACCACTGGACTTACGACCTGGACGGCACCCTCGTCGGCGCGCCGGCGATGAACCGCACCTGCAATTTCAACAAGAAGGCCGCCAGCCTGCCGGTGATCCGGCACGAGATCTGGCACGGCTTCATCTTCGTGAACTTCGATGCGGACGCCGCCCCGCTCACCCCGCGCCTGGCCGGGCTGGAGGAGGTGGTCGCCAACTATGACTTCGCCAACCTGCGCGGCCCCCGGCCCGAGGAGCCCAGCGTGTTCCCGTGGAACTGGAAGGTCATGCTGGAAAACAACAACGACGGCTATCACGCCAGCCGCCTCCACGCCGGACCGCTGCATGACTTCATCCCCAGCGGCCTTGCCAGCTTCCCCGAAGTGCCCGCCGATTCCGCCGGCTATTACCGGCTGAACGGCACGCTCCATAAGAACGCCGCCTTCAACGCCACGCAGAAGGCGGTCTTCCCGGTGTTCCCGAAGCTGACCGAGGAAGAGCAGAACCGCCTGCTGTTCGTGAACCTGCCGCCCAGCCTCTCGCTGGTGGTGCTGAACGACACCGTGCTCTACCTGATCATGGACCCGCGCGGGCCGGAGAGCCACGCGCTGACCATCGGCACGCTGATGGTGCCGGAGGCGATGGACGATCCGCTCTACGAACTGAAAATGAAGATGAACGACACCGCGGTCGAAGAGATCGTGGGGCAGGACTTCCACGTGGACGAACTGGTGCAGCAGGGCCTGCGATCCAAGTTCGCGCCGCGCGGTCGCTATTCCTGGCAGGAGGGCGCGCAGCGGCTGCTCAACGTCTGGCTGGTCGAACGCTACCGCGCCGAGTGGGATCGCCGTCGCGGTCCATCCGCTCCGGTCACGCGCCTCCACGCCTGATTCAAGTTTACCGTCACCCATTCCCGACGGCTGCGGCGTCCGACTTCTGTCGGGCGCCGCCTTTTTATCTGCGTGCGGTTAGGTGTCGTTCGGGGGCGTTTAGGTTCACTTGTGGACGGACGCTCAAGATCAAGGATTCGTGCGCCCCATGCCGCGCATGCAAACTCCCTCCGGCTAGGCCTTGGACGATAACCAAGGGAGCCTTCCGCAATGACCAACACGCTCATCTTCGTCGATTTCGCGACCGACGATCCCGCCAGGGCCGGCGAATTCTACGCCGAAGTCTTCGGCTGGGAGAACGATGCGCGCCCGCACGGGATCTACCACCGCATGGTTCCCGGCGGCTTCTTCCAGAACAAGGACGGCACCGACAGCCAGATCGGCAACCTCCACCTCGGCGTGTTCGACGCGAACAACGCGCGGCCGCACCCGAACCCCGAAGGCGTGGAGCCGCGCACACTGGCCACCGAAGGCCGCAAGGCCCGCATCTGGGTGCTCGTTTCGGACGACGACAGCCATGAGCGCATCCTTGCCACTGCCGAGAAACTGGGCGGCAAAGTGCTCTGGCGCGACCACTACTGGGCCGAGTTCAACGGTTACAACCACGCCTTCGCCGATCCCTGGGGCAACGAGATCATCCTCTGGGGCAAGGCGGGTGAAAATCCCGAAATTCCGGCGGATTACACTAAGGAATAACCGAGTTGCCGAAGTTGCCGAGCACACGGCCACCCCGGCAACTCACAACCCATCACCACCAAACCTCGTCGTCCCCGCGCAGGCGGGGACCCCGCTTTTCTTGGCGTCGTGGCAAAAGGCAGCGGGGCCCCCGCCTGCGCGGGGGCGACGAGGTGTTTTGATGCAAACACGGCCCCCCTTCCCCAACAAGTTCTTGTGCGCTTGCCCGCAAGACCATCCGCCCCCGCTCTCCCTAGCCTTGAACCACTGAGCAACGGAGCAATACGCGAATGAGCCGTCTTCCGATCGTCTTCTACGGTCACGGCAGCCCGATGGTGGCGCTGGAAAAGAGCGACGTGACCAGAAGCTGGAACGCGATCGCCGGCCGCATCGGCAAGCCGCGTGCGATCCTGTGCATCTCCGCCCACTGGCAGACGCGCGGCACCGCCGTCACCGCGATGGCCCAGCCGCGCACGATCCATGACTTCGGCGCTTTCCCGCAGGCCCTGTTCGACGTGCAATACCCCGCCCCCGGCGATCCGGAACTGGCCGAACGCGTGCGCGAACTGCTGGAACCGATGCCGGTGAAGATGGACGCCAACTGGGGCCTGGACCACGGCACCTGGTCGGTGCTGGTCCACGCCTGGCCCGAGGCGGACGTTCCGGTGGTCCAGCTTGGCATGGACCTGGCCAAGAGCCCCGCCGAACACTGGCTGGTCGGCCGCATGTTGCGCCCGCTGCGCGATGAGGGCGTGCTGATCATGGGCACCGGCAACATCGTCCACAACCTGCCGGCGATGGACTGGGCCAACCCGCTCGCCACACCCTATCCCTGGGCCGAACAGTTCAATTCCACCATGTGCAAGGCCATTGCCGAGGACGATCCCAAAGTGGTGATCGACTACGCGGCGCTGGGCGATGCAGCCCGGCTTTCGGTGCCCAGCGAGGACCATTTCCTGCCGCTGCTCTACGTGCTGGGCGCGCGCCACGAAGGCGAAGCGGCCGAGTTCGCGCCCCATTTCATCCAGCACAAGTCGCTCAGCATGACGAGCGTGCTCATCGGCGCGGAATGACCGCGCCCTTCCCCGATTTCCCTGCGTAACAGGAGTTTCGATGGCACTGATCAGCCTTAAGCCCGCGCTTGAAAAGGACCTTGTCCAGCCTAGCGCGCTGCACCACTTACGGGCCACGCCCGAAACGGTGCACTGGGGCTACTTCTCGCCCGAGATCAAGCCCGCGCTCACCGTGAAGAGCGGCGACCTGATCATGGCGCAGGCGGTCACCCACCATGCGGGCGACGATCCGGACCTGATGTTCGACGAGGACATCCGCCGCATCTTTACCGAGATCGATCCCGCCACCCGCGCGCCGGGCTGCCACATCATGACCGGCCCGATCTACGTGGAAGGGGCCGAGCCGGGCGACATGCTGGAAGTGCGCTACTTCCAGATGAAGCCGCGCTTCAACTACGGATCCAACCTCGCGGCCAACTGGGGCCATCTCTACGAGGAATTCGGCCAGACCGAGCGGGTGACGATCTACAAGCTGGACCCCACCGCCAACACCGCCGCCGCGCTCTACGCCTATGACGTGGAGGAAAAGTACGTCGTCCCCGGCCGCATCACCCATTGCCCGGAATGCGACCGATCGACCGCGCTGCCCGGCATCACCATCCCGGCGCGCCCGCACCTCGGCACCGCCGGCGTAGCGCCCGCCGTCAACGATCCGGTGAGCACGATCCCCCCCGGCCTCCACGGCGGCAATATCGACAACTGGCGCATCGGCGCCGGCGCGACGATGTATTACCCGGTGCAGGTGAAGGGCGGCCTGTTCTCGATCGGCGATCCGCACGTTTCGCAAGGCGACGGCGAGATCAGCGGCACCGCGATCGAAGCCTCGCTCGACGTGCTGTTCCAGATCGTGCTGCGCAAGGACTTCTCGTTCCCCTCTCCGCTGCTGGAAACGCCCGATTGCTGGATCGTCCACGGCTTCGGCAAGAATCTGGACAAGGCGATGAAGTCCGCCTCCACCGACATGCTGCACCTGCTGACCGAGCATCAGGGCCTGTCGCGCAACGACGGCTATTCGCTGATGAGCGTCGCCGCGGACTTCGGCGTGACGCAAGTGGTGGACGGCACGCAGGGCATCCACTGCCGCATCGAACGCCGCATCTTCCCGCACAAGGGCAGCGTGGCCGACCCGATCATCAAAGACAGTGAAGCTTGAGAGTGCGTTCGTGCCGGCCGGGTCCGGCCGGCACGAAGCCCGTGATGCGTTACACTGGAGCCGCCAAGAAATGGCCTATGAACTGATCGACGTGCGCCCGATGACCAAGCGCATCGGCGCGGAAATCTTCGGGGTGGACCTGACCCAGCCACTGGGCAATCAGGCCTTTGCCGAGATTCACGACGCACTGATGCAGCATCAGGTGGTGTTCTTCCGCGACCAGCCCATGGACCATGATGCGCACAAGGCGCTGGGCCGTGCCTTCGGCCGGCTCGCCATCCACTCGGGCGTTGCCGGGCTGCCCGATCATCCCGAGGTCGTCGCCATCCATGCCGACGAGAATTCGAAGTTCGTCGCGGGCGAGAACTGGCATTCGGACCTTTCCGCCGATGCCGAACCGCCGATGGGATCGATCCTGACGCTTCACACGCTGCCCGAAGACGGCGGCGATACGCTGTTCGCCAGCATGTACGCGGCTTACGACGCGCTATCGCCGGCGATGAAGGCCTTCCTCGATCCGCTGACCGCCGTTCATGACGCCAATCCTGTCTACAAGGCGATCTTCCCGGATTCGACCAAGACCTATCCCTGCAATTCGCACCCGGTGGTCCGCACCCATCCGGTGACGGGGCGCAAACTGCTGTTCGTGAACTCATCCTACACGACGAAGATCAACGGGCTGTCCGGGCCGGAGAGCAAGGCCGTGCTCGATTTCCTGTTCGAGCATGTGAAGGATGCGAACTTCCACGTCCGCTTCCGCTGGGAAAAGCACTCGGTGGCGTTCTGGGACAACCGCTGCACCCAGCACTTCGCGGTATGGGATTACTTTCCCGAAGTCCGCTCCGGCTTCCGCGTCACCGTCGCGGGCGACAAGCCGTACTGATCTGGCCCTACTGATCTGTTTGCCGCCACGGCGCTTGCCCTCACGAGCCCGGCGGTGGCAACCGCGCCTGTGTCGCCCCCAAGCAAGGCGGCACAGGCGCTCCGCCAATCTTTCTCGCACATGCAAAAAACGTCCTTGGCGCGTCATCTTGCAATCCGATAGAGCGCGGCCATGATCAGTTTCCGCATCGTGCGCGTCGCGCCGCTCGTCGCCGCCCTTCTCGTTTCCGCCTGCGCCACGCCGCAGGCGCATCGTCAGGCCTCCGATCAGTCGCCCGCCGCCAATGCGAAGGGCCCGATCGAGATCGGCGTGATCGCCATCAACGATTTCCACGGCGCGCTGGAACCGCCCAAGCAGACGGTCGACGCGCCCGACGGCAAGGGCAACGAAGTCTCCGTCCCGGCGGGCGGGGCGGCCTGGCTGGCCTCTGCCGTGGACGCGCTGAAGGCGGAACATCCTGAGCATGTGGTGGTGGCCGCCGGCGACCTTACCAGCGCCTCGCAATTGGCCTCCTCGCTCTATCTGGACGAGCCTTCGGTGGGCGTGATGAACCGCATCGGGCTGGAATTCAACGCCGTGGGCAACCACGAATTCGACCGGGGCTGGCAGGAGCTGAAGCGCCTGCAGGACGGCGGCTGCGCGAAGAACACCCGCTTTGAGCCGTGCCAGCTCGAACAGTTCGAAGGCGCGCACTACAAGTACCTCGCCGCCAGCACGGTGATGCCGGACGGTTCCACGCTGTTCCCCGGCACCGGCCTGAAGACCTTCGGCACCGGTGACCGCAAGATCACCATCGGCTTCATCGGCCTGTCGCTGAAGACGATCCCCACCCTCGTCGCGCCGGACCGCGTAGCCGGCCTGAAGTTCGAGGACGAGGCAGACACCATCAACCGTGCCGTCCCCGCGCTCAAGGCCGCCGGGGCCGATGCCGTGGTCGTGCTGATCCATCAGGGCCTGCGCACCAAGGGCGTGGCCGATCCCAACGGCTGCAACGAGGCGGCCGGCGATATCCAGCCGATCCTCGATCACCTGAACCCCGGCGTGGACGTGGTCGTTTCCGGCCACACGCACTGGGCCTATATCTGCAACTACACCGGCAATGCCGCCACCGGCCCGATCCTGCTGACCAGCGCGGGCGTCTACGGCAAGCTGGTGACCGACATCACGCTCGATTTCGATCCGGCCACGCACAAGCTGGTGAACAGGCAGGCGCACAACGTGATCGTGCAGTCGGAAGCCTATACCTCCGGCAAGGGCCCGGTGCCGACCACCACGGCTTTCCCGCAGTTCCAGCCGCGCGCGGACGTTTCCGCCTATGTGAAGCGCTACAAGGACGCATCGCTGCAACTGGTGGAGCGGCCGGTGGGTCACCTGTCCGGACCGATGGAAAAGGAAGGCGAAGGCGGCGTCGGCAACGGCGCTTCGCTGGGCGCGCTGATCGCCGATTCGCAACTGGCCGCCACCCGCAGCTATGGCGCGCAGATGGCCTTCGTGAATCCGTTCGGCATCCGCACCTCGCTGGTCCCCGCCGCCGACGGCACCGTGACGTTCGGCCAGATCTACGCGGTCACCCCGTTCAACAACCAGATGGTGACGATGACGCTGACCGGTGCGCAGATCCGCGCCACCATCGAACAGGGGCTGGACGATACCGGTGACAAGCAGATCCTCTCGCCCAGTCAGGGTATGAAGATCGCCTTCGACATGCGCCGGCCTTCGGGTTCGCGCGTGACGGCGATTGCGCTGGATGGCAAGCCGCTCGATCCGAAGAAGACCTACCGCGTCTCGGTGGTGAATTTCCTGGCCGAAGGCGGCGACGGCTTCGCCGGCTTCAAGGACGGCACCGACCGGGTGAACGGCCCGATCGATATCGAGGCGTTCGAGGACTGGCTTGCCGCCGTGAAGGTGCGTCAGGTCCCCGCGGAGGACCGGACGCAGCAGGCGAAGTAACTTCGCCTCACCAGGCCGTAGCGCCGGCGTCGATGGCGATGTCGGCGCCGGTGACGTAGCGGGCTTCCTCGCTGGCCAGCCAGCAGGCGGCCCAGGCGATATCCTCCGGCTCGCCAAGGCGCTTCAGCATGTTCTTGGCCAGCACCTGCCGCTCGAAATCGGGATCTGCGGCCAGATGGCGCGCGGTGGCGGCGGTCTTGATGAAGCCGGGCGCGATGGTGTTGGCGCGAATGCCGTGCGGCGCACCCTCCATCGCCAATTGCCGCGTCATCGCCAGCACGCCGCCCTTCCCCGCGCAATGCGCCAGCGCCGGAGAGCCTTCCAGCGCATGGCGCGCATTGGCCGATGCGAAATTGATCACGCTGGAAGTGCCGCCCTGCTTCAGCCACGGCCACGCCGCGCGGGTGGCAAGGTAGACGATGTCCAGTTCCCCGGTCAGCGTCGTCTTCCAGTCGGCGTAGGACAAATCCTCCAACCACGCGAAGACGGCGAAGGCGGCAGCGTTCACCAGCACGTCGATCCGGCCATGCGCTGCGCCGATGCGCGCGAACAGGGCCTGCGTCTGCGCCTCGTCGGTAAGGTCGCAGGCTTCGTCGGTGTCGGAACGGTCGACGCCGATCACGGTCGCGCCTTCCTCGCGGAACAGGCGGGCCACGCCCTGGCCGATGCCGTTGGCGGCCCCGGTGACGACGGCGATGCGGTTCTTCAGACGATCAGCCATGGGCCATCTCCATCTTGGCCGCCCCGCGCAGGCGCGAAGCGACGAGGGCGATCGCAACGCCACCCAGCGCCGCGATGGAAAGCACCATGAACGCGCCCAGCAGGCCACCGTTATGCTGCGCGGAAAAAGTCACGACGACGGGCGAGAGGAACTGCCCCAGCGCAAAGGCCGATTGCCAGAACCCGGTGCCACGACCGCGAAATTCGAAGGACAGGATCGACATCGACCAGACCAGCAGCGTCGGCAACAACAGCCCCGCACCGATCTGGTTGACGAAGCAGCCGATCAGGAAGCCCGGCACGTTCCCCGCCTTGCCCATCAGCGCGAAACCGAGCGAGAGCAGTGCGAATTCCACCAGCAGCAACCGGCTGACCGGCCACTTCCGGCTGAGCCGCGAATAGAAGAACGTCCCCAGCGGCACGCCCAGACTGGCCACCGCCGTCAGGATGCCACGCAGGGGATTGTCGATCCCCAGTTCGGCAAGCCCGCTGGGAGCCTGAATCTGCACGGTATAGAAGAACACCGACCCGTAGATCGTGATCAACACGATCATCGCCATCGTCCGCCAGGGAAAGCCCGCCCAGGACAGGTTGCGCGGTGCCGCGTCGGCCTCGTCATCCGGGCGCGCGGCGCTGGCCGGCTCCCACGTGAACTTCAGCACCAGACCGAACATCAGCACCGCGGAAATGTAGACTGCGAAAGGAATGCGCCAGCCGAAGCTGCCCAGAAACCCGCCCATCACGATGAACAGCAGCGCCGATACGGAGGCGAAGGCGGTCTGCGCCGCCAGCCAGCGATCGCGCGCCGCGCCCTTGTAATAGTCACCGATCATCGTGGTCGACAGCACGTAGATCAGCGCTTCCGCAATGCCCACGCCCACGCGGGAGATCAGGATGTGCGTCAGGTCATGCAGGAAGATCGGCAGCACGCCCACCACCGCATAGAGCAGGAACGAGAACAGCAGCAGGCGCCGCCGCCCGAAGTAGTCCCCCAGCATCCCGGCCAGCGGGCAAAGCAGCGCCACGCAGAGCGAGGGCAGCGTCAGGATCATCGGCACCCAGTATTCGTGGTTGGGCACCGAGGAGAACTCGGCCATCAGGTTGGGCAGGATCGGCGTCAACAGCACGATCGCCATCGTCGTCAGCGTGATCGGCAATAGCAGCGATACGCCGGTCATCCAGCCGGCCTGGTGATGTCGAACCATTCTCTCCCTTTCGCCACCCCATGTCGCTTGGGCGCGGATATTGGGAGAGATGGTGTCCGCGCCGGCAGGGCCCGTCCAATCGATTATGCGGAACGGTTGCTATCGGCAGCGTAGGTTCGGCCGAAAAGTCCGCTCAGGCCGGGCCCAGAAGTCCGGCGATCCGCGCCTCTGCCGGGCGCCAGTCCAGCCCGCGACCGGCCAGCCATTCCTCGTCGTAATACGTGCAGCCATAGCGTTCGCCGCCATCGCAGAGCAGCGTGACGATGCTGCCCTGCTGGCCCGCCGCATGCATTTCCTCGACGATCCGGGCGCAGGCCCAGAGGTTGGTGCCGGTCGATCCGCCCACGCGCCGCCCCAGCCGCGCCGAAAGCGCGCGCATGGCGCCGATGCTGTCCGCATCGGGCACGGCGATCATGCGATCGACCACACCGGGCACGAAGCTGGGCTCCACGCGCGGGCGGCCGATCCCTTCGATCATCGCCGCGCAGCCTTCGGGCAGCATGGTCTGGCTGCGATCCGCAAAGTGGCGGTGGAAGATCGAATGCTCCGGATCGGCCACGCAAAGCTGCGAGGAAAGGCGGCGATAGCGCAGGAAGCGGCCGATCGTGGCGGACGTGCCGCCGGTGCCCGCACCGCAGACGATCCAGGACGGTTCCGGATGCTCTTCCTCCGCCATCTGGTGGAAGATGCTTTCGGCAATGTTGTTGTTGCCGCGCCAGTCGGTCGCCCGCTCCGCATAAGTGAACTGGTCGATATAGTGCCCGCCGGTCTGCCGGGCGAGATCGTGCGCCACCTGATAGACCGTGCGCGGATCGTCCACCGCGTGAATCTCGCCGCCGTGAAAGCGGATCTCGTCCAGCTTAGGCTGCGCGGTCGTGGCCGGAACCACGGCGATGAAGCGCAGGCCCAGCATCCGCGCGAAATAGGCCTCGCTCACCGCAGTCGAGCCCGAACTCGCTTCGATCACGCAAGTATCCGGGCCGATCCACTCGTTGCACAGCGCATAGAGGAACAGCGATCGCGCCAACCGGTGCTTCAGGCTGCCCGTGGGGTGCGAGCTTTCGTCCTTCAGATAGAGCGTGATGCCCGGATAGCGCGGCAGATCGAGGCGGATCAGATGCGTGTCGGCGGACCGGTTGTAGTCCGCCTCGATACGCCGAACCGCCTCGCGCAGCCAGGTGCGCCGGTCTTCCCCCGCTTTACCTTCGCTCACGCCAGCAGACCGCGCCGTTCGAGCAGGGCGGTCACGTCGGCGTCACGCCCGCGGAAGGCGCGGAAGCTGTCCGCCGCCGGGCGCGTGGCACCGCGCGCCAGCACTTCGTCACGGAAGGCATCGCCGGTCGCCCGATCCACCACGCCCGCCTCCACGAACTTGCGGAAGCCGTCCGCCGCCAGCACTTCGGCCCAGAGGTAGCTGTAATAGCCGGAGGCATAGCCGCCCGAGAAGACGTGGGTGAAAGAGTGCGGGAAACGGTGCCATTCGGGCGGGATCACCACCGCCACTTCCTCACGCACGGCGCCGATCACTTCCATCGGATCGCTGCCCATCGTGCCAAGGTGGAGCAACAGGTCGAACAGGCCGAACTCGATCTGGCGCAGCACGAACAGGCCGGACTGGAAGCGGCGTGCGGCCAGCATCTTCTCGAACAGCTCCGCCGGCAGCGGCGCTCCCGTGCGGTGGTGGCCGGACATGCCGGTCAGCACTTCGCGATCCCAGGCGAAATCCTCCATCAACTGGCTGGGCAGTTCCACCGCGTCCCACTCGAAGCCGCTGGTGCCGGCCACGCTCGGCCGGTTCACGCGGGTGAACAAGTGGTGGAGGCAGTGCCCGGTTTCGTGCAGCAACGTTTCCACTTCGGTATGCGAGAGCAGCGAAGGCGTATCGCCACCCTTGGGCGCGAAATTGCAGGTGAGGTAGGCCACCGGCACGCGGGCACTGCCACCATCCGCCAGACGCGGGCGCGCCTGCGCCATCCAGGCCCCGCCCTGCTTGCCCTGTCGGGCGTGGAGGTCGAGATAGAGCCCGGCGATCACCGCGCCATCCTCGTCCGCCACATCGTAGTAGCGCGCATCCTCATGCCAGAGCACGACATCGGTCCGCTCTGCCAGAGTGATACCGAACAGGCGGCCCAGCAGCACCTGCCAGCCCGCCAGCACCCGCTCCACCGGGAAATAGGCACGCACTTCCTGCTCATCGACGGCGAAGCGCGCCAGCTTCATGCGGTTGGCGGTATAGGTCAGGTCCCACGGCTGAAGATCGGCAATGCCCAGTTCCTGCGCGGCGAATGCGCGCGCGTCGGCCAGGTCACGCTCGGCACCCGGACGGGCGCGACCCGCCAGATCGCGCAGGAAGTGCAGCACTTCACCGGCGTTGGGCGCCATCTTGGTGGCCAGCGACAGCTCCACCGGATCGGCAAAACCCAGCAGCGCGGCGGATTCGCGGCGCAGTTCCAGGATGCGGGCGATGCGCTGGGTATTGTCGAACGCGCCCGCGTTGGGGCCCTGATCGGAGGCGCGGGTGCCGAACGCGGTGTAGACGCGCTGGCGCAGCCCGCGATCCTCGGCAAAGGTCAGCACCGCGTTGACGCTGGGCCACTGCAGCGTGACCACCCAGCCTTCCAGCCCCTTGGCGGCGGCATTGGCGGCGAACATGCCCATCGCCGAATCCGGAATGCCGGCCAGCAGCGCTGCGTCGGTAACGTGCTCGCTCCAGGCATCGGTCGCGTCCAGAACGGCGGCGGAAAAGGCATTGGCCAAGCCCGCCAGTTCCACCGACACTTCGGCGAACCGCGCGCGCTGCTCCGGCGGCAGCGCCACGCCGGACAGGCGGAAACTGCGCAGCATGTGCTCGACGGCAGCACGATCGGCGGGGGAGCGCTGGGCGAAGTCCGGGCTGGTCTCCAGCGCGGCGATCACTTCGTACAGTTCGTGGTCCTGGAACACCGCCGTCATGACTTCGACGATGCGCTGTTCGCCGGCGGCATGCGCCTCACGCAGTTCGGGGGTGTTGGCCACCGATTTCAGGTGCGACACGGCCGACCACAGCGCATCCATGGCGGTATCCGCCTGTTCCAGCGGCAGCCAGGCGGCATCGAAATCGCGCGGCTTTTCCGCCACGATCCGCGCCACAGCCGCCTGCATGTCCGCCAGCGACTGGTCCAACGCCTTGCCGATCGCCTCCGGCGTGAGCGCGGCATAGTCGGGCAGCGACAGGGGATCGAGCAGGGAGGAGGTCATCGGCATGCTTTCAGGTATTGTCGTTGCGCCTGACCTAGTGGCTGGGGCGCCGGGGTTAAACCCCCTGCCTCCAGATAGGGCCATTCCGGCCTCGATATCCGCAACCATCCCTAGCCGCGCGGAAGGGCGGGGAAAGGAATGGTTGGATACCCTCTCGGTGAAGACAAACGGTTAGCGCAGCTTCTGATCCTATTGTGATTGGAAAACGCTCTAGCCTGTTCGGATGGCCCGAGGGATGGATGCGCATGGACGAACCCGAGATCGCCTTTCAGCCCGCAGCCGAGATCGCGTCGCCCGTCATCGTTGCCCAGGATCGCCGCGAACCGCGCGAGGATGTGGAGATCATCGCCAACTTGCGCAGCGCCTTCGCGACCTGGACCGTGGTGCTGAAGGACCTGAATCGGCTCGGCGCCCGGGTCGAGGGGATCAAGGGGCTGGAAGTCGACGAGGCGGTCAACCTTGGCCTGCCCGGCTGCCGCCCGGCGATGGCTTTCGTCGCCTGGAACAGCGCGCATGGAACCGGGCTGGAATTCGCCGAACCGCTGGACCTTGCCGTCTATGAGGATCTGGTCGAGCGTCACGGGTTGGGGCGGCAGAGTGCGCCGGCCATCACCTTGCGCCCGATCGGCTGATGCCCCTTAACTGACGGCAGCTTCCAGCAGGCGCATCGTTCCCGCATCCGCGTCGATCTCCACCGGCAGGCCCACCGGCACGCTGGCCTGCGCGGCGATATGGCCGATCTGCAAACCCTGGAAGGCGGGAACCTTCAAGGTGCCGAACTGGCGGTCCAGCACTTCGTAGATGGTGAAGTTCGAATAGCCGCCGTCGGGGTTGGTGCAATTGGTGCACTGGCCGAAGACCACGCCCGCCACCTTGTCGAACACCCCTGCCAGCGCCAGTTGCGTCAGCATCCGGTCGATCCGGTATTCGGATTCGTTGGTGTCTTCCAGGAACAGTACCGCGCCGGTGAAGTCGGGCAGGTAGGGCGTGCCGACCAGCGCCGACAGCACCGAGAGATTGCCGCCCAGCAGCCGCCCGCGGGCCGTGCCGCCGTGAAACACGCGCACGTCCCTGCCCCGCCCGGCCAGATTGACGCCCGCGCCTTCGGGCACCTGCCACGTGGGCGTCGCCCCCTCGAATGCCAGCGCGTGGAAATTCGCCCATGCGGCGGGCGGCCAGGACGCGCCGGCATTCGGGCCGTGGATGCTGGCCACGCCGGTGCGCGCCGCGAAAGCCAGATGGAGCGCCGTGTTATCGCTGAAGCCGACGAACAACTTGGGCGTCTTCGCAATCTTGGCATAGTCCAGCAGCGGCAGGATCCGCGCGCAGCCCCAGCCGCCGCGCACCGACATGACACCACGCACCTCGGGATCGGCGAACATCGCCATCAGATCGTCGGCCCGCGTGCGATCGGATCCGGCCAGATAGCCCTCCCGCTCCAGCATGTGCGGCGCCGGCCTGGGCACCAGCCCCATCGCGCGCACCGTGGCCGAAACCTCCTCCAGACCGAAGCGGTCGCCGACGAATCCGGCCGGCGCGACCAGCCCCAGTACATCGCCTTCGCGCAAGCGCGGCGGCTTCACCAACCGGGGCGCAGCCGGGGCGGAAAACGCCGGCATCGCAGGCAGCGCCGCCGAAGCCGCCGCGATGCCAAGACCGGCCAGTGCCGTACGGCGCGTCAGGATCGAATTCGTCATGGAAACGAAACTAGGCGAGCGCATCTCTTGCATGCAACCGCAAGCGTCCTAGATATTTGTGCTTTCTCACGCCGCGTCCTGCGGCCATGGTACCCCGATGAGCGATACTGAAGACACCAAAGTCACCAAGCGCCGGTTCTACAAGGCCGAGCAGGAAGCCTCCTTTGCCGATGCGCAGGAAGGCACGCTGCAGACGCAGAACCCCTCTTACCGCCTGGCTTTCCAGGACACCGAATTCCTGCTGCGCGACGAACTGCGCCCGGTCCGCTTCCAGCTTGAACTGCTGAAACCGGAAATGCTGCTGGAAGAGGCCAACATCGGCTCCACGCTGGTGATGTACGGCTCTGCCCGCATTCCCTCACCCGAACAGAGCGATGCCGTGCTGGCCCGCGCCACCACCGACGAAGAAAAGCTGGTGGCCCAGCGCCTGGTCGCCAAGGCCAAGTATTACGAAGTCGCGCGTGAGCTTGCCCAGATCGCCAGCAAATGCGCGGTGGTGGAAAAGGGCATGCGCCAGTTCGTGGTCTGCTCGGGCGGTGGCCCGTCGATCATGGAAGCGGCCAACCGCGGTGCGCGCGAAGTGGGCGCCGAGACCCTGGCCCTGAACATCGTGCTGCCGCACGAGCAGGCGCCCAACCCCTACGTCACCCCGCGCCTCTCGTTCCAGTTCCACTACTTCGCGCTGCGCAAGATGCACTTCCTGCTGCGCGCCCGCGCGGTGGCGGTGTTCCCGGGCGGCTTCGGCACGTTCGATGAATTCTTCGAACTGCTGACCTTGATCCAGACCGGCAAGATGAAGCCGATGCCGATCCTGCTCTATGGCCGCGAGTTCTGGGAACGCGTGGTCAATTTCGAGGCGCTGGCCGAAGAAGGCGTGATCAACAAGAGCGACCTCAACCTGTTCCACTGGTGCGAAACCGCCGAGGAAGGCTGGAAGGTCGTGCGCGAGTTCTACGACCTCGACTGCGGATAAGTTGGAAATGGGGGCGCAGCTTCGCACCGAAAGGCTGCTGCTGCGCCCTGCCCTTGCCGACGACGCCGAAGCGCTTCATGCGATCTTCGTGCAGCCGGCGGCGATGGCCTACTGGTCGCGGCCACGCCACACCGACATCGCCGAAACGCGCGACTGGCTGAGCGGGATGATCGCCATCCCGCCGGATCAGGGCGAGGATTTCATCGTCACGCTGGACGGCCGGGTGATCGGCAAGGCGGGCCTCTGGCGCTTTCCCGAGATCGGCTTCATCCTCGACCCCGCCTGCTGGGGCCAGGGTTTCGCGCGAGAAGCGCTGGAAGCGGTGATCGAGCGCGCTTTCACGGTGCATCGCTTGCCCCACATCACCGCTGACGTGGACCCGCGCAACCAGCGCTCGCTGGCGCTGCTCGCCCGCTTGGGTTTCGTCGAGACCGGCCGCGCCGCGCGGACATGGCAGGTTGGCGATGTCTGGTGCGACAGCGTCTACCTCAGGCTGGCCGTGCGCCAATAACCTGGCGAATCGCGTGATGCCCCAGCGGACCGTGCCCGGCACCGAACCCCGGCGCGGCCTGCAGGGCGTCGCGCACAAAGTCCCGTGCCTGCTCCACCGCCGACACCAGATCGTCGCCCCGCCCCATGCAGGTGGCGATGGCGCTGGAAAAGGTGCAGCCGGTGCCGTGGCTGTGGCGCGTCTCGATGCGTGGGGCGGTCCACAGAAGCGGTGCCTGACCGGGGCGGACGAGACGATCCTCGACAATCGGCCCGTCGGCGTCACCGCCCTTGGCGATGTAGGTCACGGCGCGCGCGGCCATGCCCTCGTCTCCGCCCAGCACGACCAGTTCGGGCACATTGGGCGTTGTCAGCGTGGCCAGCGCCATCAGGCGTTCAAACGCGGCGATCGTCGCCTTGTCTGCCAGAATCGAGCCGCTGGTGGCGATCATCACCGGGTCGAACACTACAGGGACATCCAGCGCTTCCAACCGCCCAGCCACGATATGGGCGATCTCCGGACTGCCGAGCATGCCGATCTTCACGGCATCGACGCCCACGTCACCGATGCAAGCGTCGATCTGCGCCGCCACCATCTCGGGCGAGAGCGCCACCACATCCGTCACGCCGCAAGTGTTCTGCGCGGTGATCGCGGTGATCGCCGTCATCGCATAGCCGCCCAGCACGGTGATCGTCTTGATATCGGCTTGAATCCCCGCGCCGCCCGAAGAATCGGAACCGGCGATGGACAGGATGCGGGGCGGGGCGGGCATGGCCGATATCGTCATGTGCGGGGCTGATGACAGCACCGGCCGCCTTCGACAAGTATTGCCTTGGGCATTGCGTCAGGCGCTACCTTGGCCCGTTACCCCTTGAAGCGCCGCTCTTTCGAAGGCGGGGCGGAATCGAAATGCCGTTTCGCCCGCGTCGGCCGGTCGACCAGCTCGCCACCGCAATTGGGGCAAAGGTCATCCAGCGCCTCGGCGCATTCGACGCAGTAGGTGCATTCGAAGCTGCAGATGAACGCGCCGGGTGCCTCGGCAGGCAGATCGGTGCCGCAGCGTTCGCAATCGGGGCGCATTTCCAGAGCCATTACGCAGCAGCCTCTTCCACGGCGGTGCAGATCGAGGCGACGGCCGCCTCGACATCGCCGGCATTGTCGCCTTCGGCCATCACGCGGATCACCGGCTCGGTGCCCGAGGCACGGATCACCAGACGGCCCTTGCCGTTCAGCGCGGCCTCGGCCTCGGCAATCACCGCCTTCACCCGGTCTGCCTCCAGCGGCTTGCCACCGGCGAAGCGCACGTTGCGCAGAAGCTGGGGGACCGGATCGAACAGGTGCAGCACCTCGCTCGCCGGCTTGCCGGACTGGACCAGCGCGGCCAAGACCTGAAGCGCCGCTACGGTACCGTCGCCGGTGGTCGCGTGGTCCAGCAGGATCATGTGGCCCGACTGTTCGCCGCCGACATTGAAGCCGCCCGCGCGCATCCGCTCCAGCACGTGACGGTCGCCCACCTTGGTGCGCTCCAAGGTCAGGCCCTCTGCGTTCAGATAGCGTTCCAGGCCCAGGTTCGACATCACCGTCGCCACTACACCACCGCCGCGCAAGGTGCCGCGCGCGGCAAGCTGGGTGCCGATCAGCGCCATGATCTGGTCGCCGTCGACCGTCTTGCCCTTCTCATCGACCACGATCAGGCGGTCGGCGTCGCCATCAAGCGCAATGCCGATGTCCGCGCCGGAGGAAACCACGGTTTCCTGCAAGGCCTCGACATGGGTGGAGCCGCACTTGGCGTTGATGTTCTTGCCGTTGGGCGTCACGCCGATCGACACGACTTCGGCGCCCAGTTCCCAGAACGCGGAAGGCGCGACCTGATAGGCGGCGCCATTGGCGCAATCGACGGCGATCTTCAGTCCGTCGAGGCGCACTGCCTCTGGCAGCGAGCGCTTCACGGCGTGGATATAGCGGCCACGCGCGTCGTCGATGCGGCGGGCCCGGCCGATTTCCTCCGACGCGGCGAGCGGGATGTCCTGCGCGAGCATCGCCTCGATCGCCAGCTCATCCTCGTCCGAAAGCTTGAAGCCGTCGGGGCCGAACAGCTTGATGCCGTTGTCCTCATAAGGATTGTGGCTGGCGGAGATCATCACGCCCACATCGGCGCGCAACTCGCGGGTCAGCAGGGCCACGGCCGGAGTCGGCATCGGGCCCAGCAGCACCACGTCCATGCCCACGCTGGTGAAGCCCGCGACCATCGCGTTTTCCAGCATGTAGCCCGAAAGGCGCGTGTCCTTGCCAATCACCACACGATGCCGGTGGCTGCCGCGCAGGAAACGGGTGCCGGCCGCCTGGCCGACCTTCATGGCGATGGCGGCGGTCATGGCGCCCTGGTTGGTGCGGCCGCGAATGCCGTCGGTGCCGAAGAATTGTCTGCTCATGACCTGCCCCCTTGGAGACCATTTCGTGAATGGCGGATGACGCGCGCTCTTACCCAAGCCTTCGGCAAATTGCCATGCGCCACGCAGACCATTATGGAAGATCGAAGACGAAGGTCGCAATTCCCCAGGAGCCCGATGAATACCCCAAGCCCCACGGCCGCCGAAAGCAGTGCCTCGCGCATTCCAGAGATTCGCGTTCCCGGCACACTGACACTGATTGGCCTTGTCGGCGGGCTGGTCCTCGGGCTTGTCCTCGCGGGTAAGCCGGCCGCCGTTCCGGTGCTGGAATTCGCAGGCCCCATCGGCTCGCTGTGGCTTCAGGGCCTGCAGATGACGATCCTGCCGCTGGTGGCCGGGCTGCTGTTTTCGGGCATTGTCGAGACGATAGCCGTCGCGCAGGCCGGCGCCATGGCGCGACGCACCTTGGGCACCATCGTCGGCTTCCTGGCCTTCAGCGCCACGCTGGGCGCGGTGGCCATGCCGGTGCTGCTGAAATTCTTCCCGATCCCGGCCGGCGTGCAGTTCGCCCATCCAGAGGATCCGGGCAAAGTGCCGGGCATTGCCGACTTTCTCTCCTCGCTGATGCCGGAAAACGTGATTTCGGCTGCCGCCGCGGATGCGATGTTGCCGGTGATCGTCTTCGTCGCCCTGTTCGCCATCGCCTCCACCCGCCTTGCGGACGAGCCGCGCCGCCTGCTGGCCGTGCTGTTCGAAGGGCTGGCGGGCGCAATGATGGTGGTGATCGGCTGGGTGCTGATGCTGGCCCCCATCGGCGTCTTCGCGCTGGGCTTCGGCCTTGGCGTGCGCAGCGGCGGCGCCGCACTGGGCGCGCTGGCGCACTATATCGTGCTGGTGACGGCGGTAGGCACCGTGGTGATGATCGCCGGCTACGTGATCGCCGTGTTCTCCGGCCGCCGATCGCTGCCGGCCTTTGCCGCCGCCATGCTGCCTGCGCAGATCGTCGCCATTTCCACCCAGTCCTCGATCGCCACGGTCCCCGCCATGCTCGCTTCCAGCCGCAAGCTGGGCGTTTCGGCGACGACGTCGGAATTCGTGCTGCCACTGGCGGTCACCCTGTTCCGCGCGACCGGCCCGGCGATGAACATGGCGGTTGCCGTCTACGCCGCCAAGCTGGCGGGCCTGGAACTCACCACCGGGGCCCTGGCGGCCGGCGCGCTGGTCGCCTTCGCGACGACTTTCGGCGCCGTTTCGCTGCCTGGCACGATCAGCTTCGTCTCCTCGATCGGCCCGATCGCGGCCGCCATGGGCGTGCCGCTCTGGCCCCTGGGCGTGCTGGTGGCAGTGGAAGTGCTGCCTGACCTGATGCGCACGGTGGGCAACGTGACGATGGACGTCGCCTTGACGACTGCGGTGGATGAAGGCGTGGACGCGGTTTCGTCCGAAACCGAAACCATTCATTGAGGCCTTCTTCAGGCCTCCAGCTCGATGTCCCAATAGAGCCAATCGCGCCAGGTTTCGTGGAGGTAGTTCGGCGGGAAGGCGCGGCCGCGTTCCTGCAATTGCCAGCTTGTCGGCCGGATCGGCGCCACCAGCGGCGGCATGTTCGCCTGCTTGGGCGTGCGCCCGCCTTTCTTGAGATTGCAGGGCGCGCAGGCGGTGAGGATGTTTTCCCAACTCGTCCGCCCGCCAAGCCGGCGCGGCACGACGTGATCGAACGTCAGTTGGTGGGGGGAGCCGCAATACTGGCAGCTGAAACGATCGCGCAGGAACAGGTTGAAGCGGGTGAAGGCGGGAAATTCGGAAGGCCGGACATATTGCCGCAGCGCGATCACCGAAGGGATCTGCATCGACCAGCTGGGCGAATGGACCACCCGGTCGTAGCTGGAAATGATGTCTACCCTCTCCAGAACGATCGCCTTGATCGCGGTCTGCCAGGGCCAGAGGCTGAGGGGGTAGTAGGAAAGCGGCGTGTAATCCGCATTGAGCACTAGCGCAGGGCAGTCCGAAAGACTTCTGGAGGGATCATCCTCCGCGCTGCGGAACCGGGCCGCGCGCTCGATCAGCTCCGATCTGAGCATGGCCTCCTGTCGCAGGCTGTCATTGCGGTTTCATGGCAACGCATGGGTTTCTTTGCAGCATCTACACGAGTCGACGTCAAGCCGGGACGGGGGTGGCTCCATACAACAATCCACAGCTTCGCCACAACGATTCCACAAACTGTCCGCATGAAGCCAACAGGCACTGCACACGTTATGCAGGCTTTATCCACAAACCGTTCCACACGGCATGCGCCGTCGAATTGCCGCCTTTCCTCGCGCTGAAGAACGAAGAGCGCGCCGGGACTTGCGACAGCCGGCAGCGGGGCTAGGAGCAGGGGTGATGATCCGCACCCGCTTCGCACCCAGCCCCAACGGCCCGCTGCATCTCGGCCACGCTTATGCCGCCGTGGTGGCGCACGATCTGGCCCGGGCGCGCGGCGGCGAATTCCTGCTGCGGATCGAGGATATCGACGGCGAACGCAGCCGCGCCGAATTCGTCGAGGAATTCTTTCTGGACCTCGCATGGCTTGGTCTGGCGTGGGACGGAGAGGCAGGATTCCAGTCCCGACACCTCACAAGCTATGTCGATGCGGGCGAGCGCCTGAAGGCCATGGGCCTGCTCTACCCCTGCCGCTGTACCCGCGCCGAGATTGCCGCCGCCGCCACACAGATGGGGCCGGACGGGCCAGTCTATCCCGGCACCTGCCGCCACCGGCCCGGCACTTCCGAAAGCGTCGATCCGGAAGGCGCGGCATGGCGGCTTGACGTCGCCCGCGCGGTGAAGATGACCGGCCCGCTCGAATGGACCGATGAACTGGCCGGCCCACAGCACGCCACGCCGGAAATCTTCGGAGACGTGGTGCTGCTGCGCAAGGACCTGCCCGCCAGCTATCACCTTGCCGCCACGCTGGACGATGCGGCGGATGGCATCACCCTGGTCACGCGCGGGATGGACCTGTTTCCGGCCAGCCACGTCCACCGCCTGCTGCAAGCCCTGCTCGGCCTGCCGGTGCCCGTCTGGCACCATCACCCGCTGCTGGTGGAGCCCGACGGGCGCAAGCTGGCCAAGCGACGCGGATCGCCCTCGCTGGGCGACCGGCGCCGCGCCGGAGAAGACGGCAAGGCCATCGCCGAGGCGCTTCGGCAGCACCGCTTCCCCGCTGGCATTTCGCTTTCCGAGAGCCTACACCAAAGCCCATGAGCACCATTCTCATCCCCATCATCATCCTGCTGATGATCATGGTCGTCGTCAGCCTCGTGCGCGGCATCGTCGCCTTCATGCAGAGCACGAAGGAAGACCTGAACCGCGATCCGAACGCGACCGGGCCTACCGCGAACCAGCTGCTGCAGAACAAGATGATGTTCAACCGCATCAAGTATCAGGCCGCCGCCGTGGTGGTCTGCGCAATCCTGCTGGCGATGGCACGCTAAGACATTGGTCCGGCTCAACAAGATCTACACCCGCACGGGTGACGACGGCACCACGGGCCTTGTCGATGGTTCGCGCCTGCCCAAGTACGCCGCGCGCATGGAAGCGATCGGCGCGGTGGACGAAACCAACTGCGCCATCGGCCTTGCCGTCTGCGCGCTCACGCAAACACCGCACGCCGCCGTGCTGACGCGCATCCAGAACGATCTGTTCGATCTTGGCGCCGATCTGGCGACTCCCGGCGATGACTTCACCCCGGGCGAAATGACGCTGCGCATCGTGTTCCCGCAAGTCACCTGGCTGGAAGGCGAGATCGACGCGATCAACGCGCATCTCCAGCCGCTGAAAAGCTTCATCCTGCCCGGCGGCAGCGAGGCAGCGGCGCGCGTCCACGTGGCCCGTGCCTCCGCCCGCAAGGCGGAACGTTCCGCCGTCGCCATGGCGGCCGAAGTACCTGCCAATCCGGCTGCGCTGTCATACCTCAACCGGCTCAGCGACTATCTCTTCGTCCTCGCCCGGGCGGTGAATGCCAACGGGGCCGACGACGTGCTTTGGGTGCCCGGCCAGAATCGCTAGGTTCCCTTGCCGAGCGTCGGTGATAATCGTGCCGGCACAAAGGGATCAGCAGAGGAGTTTGGCAGTGCGGAAAGTCGGAATCATCGGCGCGGGCATCATGGGTTCGGGCATCGCCCAGACCGTGGCCAGCAAGGGCATGGACGTCGTCCTGTCCGACATCTCGGTCGACATCGCCGAGAAGGGCAAGGCTGGCATCGCCAAGGGCCTGGCGCGGTTGGTGGCCAAGGAAAAGATCGCGCAGGCCGATGTCGACGCGCTGCTGCCCCGCATCGCCACCGCCGGCGACTATGCAACGATGGGCGACTGCGACCTGATCATCGAAGCCGCGACCGAGCGGGAGGATATCAAGCTCAAGATCTTCACCGCCGTGGGCGAAGTGCTGGGCGCGAATGCCATCCTGGCCTCCAACACCAGCTCGATCCCGATCACCCGCATGGCCGCCAGTTCGCCCGATGCGACGCGGTTCTGCGGGCTGCACTTCTTCAACCCGGTGCCGGTGATGGGCCTGGTGGAAGTGATCCCCGGCCTGGCAACCTCGGCCGAGACCACCGCGCGGATGAAAGCCTTCGGCGAAGCGCTGGGCAAGACCGTGGTGCTGGCCGGCGACGCCCCGGGCTTCGTGGTCAACCGCATCCTCTGCCCGCTGCTGAACGAGGCGATCTTCGTGCTGGGCGAAGGGCTGGCCTCGGTCGAGGATATCGACGCCGGCATGCGGCTGGGCGCGAACCATCCGATGGGCCCGCTGACGCTGGCCGACTTCGTGGGCCTCGATACGCTGTACGAGATCATGAAGGTGTTCCAGGCGACCACCGGCGATCCGAAGTACCGCCCGGCCCCGCTCCTGCAGAAGTATGTCGAGGCCGGCTGGTACGGCCGCAAGTCCGGCCGGGGCTTCTACGACTATTCGGGCGAAGTGCCGGTTCCGACGCGCTGAGCGGGATGCGCGACGGGAAGATCGCTTCCCGTCGCGTTCGTCCAATACCGGAACCCGGACGATCCCTTAGCCGTTAACCCGGTAAAGGAGATTCGCCATGATCGACCGTCCAGACGATTCCGATTCCGCGCCCGAAACCTTCAACCCCGAACAGGATGACGAGGAAGCGCAGGCCCAGTCCGTTGCCGAAGAGGCGCAGGACCGCGCCACCGACCCGTTCGGCCTCGAAGACAGCGAAAAGGTGAAAGGCGGCATCGACGACGAGGATGACGTCGAAGACCTGGTCGACCACATGAACCAGATGGATTCCAGCGGCGTCATCGACATGTCCGCCTATCGCGGCGAGGAGACGATGGACGACCTTGAAAACCGCTATGGAGCGCAGAACGCGGCAGACGAGGATTTCGAGGACGACGACAGCTGAAAGATTACAGCGGACAACATTGCTGTAGGTGACAGGAGATAGGTTCAGCTCTCCAGCCCCATGCGCCTTCACTTAGTCGGCAAGGAAACACCGAATTGGTAGGCGTTGGAGATTTTCGAAGCTTTGGCGTCAACCTCGAACAGGAGGTATATATCCGTCACGTAAAGGGGAACAAACATAAGATATGTTCTCCCATCGTGCGACAAAACCGTGCCGAACCTCAGGTTTTCGGGAGTGTATTTCGGATCGATACCAACCGCGCATCGATCGACGGACAACTTCAACTTTTCGAGTTCCTCCGGCCGGATGGTCGCATCCTGGACATCGCTGATCGTAAAATCGGCTTGAGAAATCGTTCGCGGAAAGTCATCGCAGAAGGTGTGCTGGCAGGCCGAGCTGGCTAAGCACAGCGACGACATCATTAAGGCTACCGCAAAAGAGACCGTGCGGCTTCCGGCGGATCTCGCAGCAAAGAGATGTTTTGGCGTGCCACTCAACATTTGCGCGCGATAGCAGTCATTTCCCGTCCAACCTAATTCGACTGCGGGTCCTTCGCCCAGGGATTCTTGTGCTCGGTCTTCTGCTGGCCCACGCGAGCCGCGACATTTTCGGCGAACTTCGTGACCGAACTGTCGTCGTCGCCATCGGACGATGGCACCGAGCAATAGGCGGTCAGCAACACGCTGGCAGACCAGAACAGCGCCTGCCAGCGGCTCTTGAAGACGTTCCTGATCTTGGGCCCGAACATGCGCGCAGGCTAGCGCGGAAGGGTTAAGACTCCGTGCCTGCCTCTCGCTTCAGGTCGTAGAGGATCTCCAGCGCGTCGCGCGGGCTCAGCGCATCGATGTCCATCTCGCGCAGCTTGTCGCGCAGGGCGTCGCACTGTTCCTCGTGCGCCTCATGCGCCGCCGCGAACAGCGGCAGGTCGCCCAGCCCTGCAGCAAGGCCGCCGGTCTCGGCACGGCCCTTCTCCAGCTTTTCCAGCACCGACTTGGCGCGGCTGATGACTTTCGGCGGCACCCCGGCAAGGCGCGCGACGGCAAGGCCGTAGCTGCGGTCGGCCGGCCCTTCGGCCAGTTCGTGCAGCAGCACCAGATCGCCCTTCCACTCGCGCGCGCGAACGTGGTGGAGCGACAGCGCCTCGCAAGTCTCCCCCAGTCGCGCCATCTCGTGATAGTGCGTGGCGAACAGGCAGCGACAGCGGTTGGTTTCGTGGACGGCTTCGGCGACCGCCCAGGCCAGCGCCAGGCCGTCATACGTCGAGGTACCGCGCCCCACTTCGTCGAGGATGACGAAGCTGCGATCGGTCGCCTGCGCCAGAATGGCGGCGGTTTCCACCATCTCGACCATGAAGGTCGAACGCCCGCGCGCCAGATTGTCCGAAGCGCCGACGCGGCTGAACAGGCGGTCCACCATGCCGATCCGCGCCGACTTGGCGGGCACGAAACCACCCGCCTGCGCCAGCAGCACGATCAGCGCGTTCTGGCGCAGGAAGGTCGACTTACCGCCCATGTTGGGGCCGCCGATCAGCCAGAGCCGGTCATGGCTGGCCAGCCGGCAATCGTTGGCAACGAAGCGCTCGCCCTGAACCTTCAGCGCCGCTTCCACCACCGGATGGCGGCCGCCCTCGATATCGAGCGAAAGGCCATCGACCACTTCGGGTCGCGCCCAGCCGCCCTCCGCCGCGCGCTCGGCCTGCCCGGCGGCCACGTCGAAACGGGCCAACGCGGCGGCGGTGCGGGCGATGGCGTGGCGCGCCGCCACGGCTTCGGCCACCAGTTCCTCGAAATGCGCTTCCTCGGCGGCGAGCGCGTGGGCCCCGGCCTCGGTGATGCGGCTGGCCTCTTCATGCAGGGCGAGCGCGTTGAAGCGCATGGCGCCGGCCATCGTCTGGCGGTGCGAGAAGCCGCTGTCGGGCTCCAGCAGCTTGTCGGCATGACGCTGCGGCACTTCGATGAAGTAGCCGAGCACATTGTTGTGCTTGATCTTCAGCGCGGCAACGCCGGTTTCCTCGCGGTACTTTGCCTCCAGCGCGGCGATCGCGCGGCGGGCATTGCCCGAAGTGACGCGCAACTCGTCCAGCCCGGCGTCGTAGCCGCTGGCGATGTAGCCACCCTGCCCGCGCTCGGTCGGTGGGGTTTCCACCAGCGCCTGGGCGAAATGGTCGACCAGTGCCGCCCAATGATCTTGGCTCCCGCCCAGTTCGGGCATCAACCGGTCCAGCAGCACCGGCAGGTCGTCCATCTGCGCCAGCCGTTCGCCGATGCGGCGCGCACCGGAAAGACCATCGCGCAACTGGCCAAGATCACGCGGAGAGCCACGCCCCGCCACCACCCGGCCCAGCGCACGGCCGACATCCGGCAGCGCCCGCAGCGCCGCGCGCATATCCTCACGCAGCAGGTGATCCTCGTGCAGCCATTCCACCATTTCCAGGCGTTCGGCGATGGCGTGGCGGTCCGTCAGCGGCGCGGACAGGTCTTCGGCCAACTGGCGCGCACCGGCGCCGGTAACGCAGCGATCGATCGCTTCCACCAGACTGCCCTTGCGGCCGCCTTGCGAGGATTCGAGGATTTCCAGACTGGCGCGCGTCGCCTCGTCCATCGCCAGCGCCGCATCGCCACTGCGCGCCTCGGGCGGCAGCAGCAGCGGCAGCTTGCCGCGGCCGACATGGTCGAGATAAGCGATCAGGCCTCCCGCCGCCGCCAGCATGGCCCGCGTAAAGGTGCCGAACCCGTCGAGCGTGGCAACGCCGTGCACCAGCTTCAGCCGCTCATCGCCGCCATCGGACGAGAACTCATGCCCCGAACGCGCGATCGCCCCGTCGGGCGCCAGTTCCCAGCCGTCCGGCACCACCAGTTCGCGCGCACCCAGCCGCGCCAGCGCCGCGCCCAGCCGGTCGGGCGGACACTCTTCCAGTTCCATGCGCCCGGTGGAGATGTCGCAGGCGGCGATCCCCACCGTGCCGCGCAGATCGCAGGCCCCCGCCAGCACATTGGCGCGGCGCGGTTCCAACAGCGATTCCTCGGTCAGCGTGCCGGCGGTGACGAAGCGCACGATATCGCGCCGCACCAGCGCCTTGGACCCGCCGCGCTTCTTGGCCTCCGCCGGGGTTTCGGTCTGTTCGGCGATCGCCACGCGGCAACCTGCCTTGATCAGACGGGCAAGATAGCCTTCGGCCGCGTGGACGGGCACGCCGCACATCGGGATCGGCTGGCCGCCGTGTTCGCCGCGCGTGGTGAGTGCAATGTCCAGAACCTGGCTTGCGATTTTCGCATCATCGAAGAAAAGCTCGAAGAAATCGCCCATTCGATAGAACAGCAGGCAGTCCCCCGCCACCTCGCGCAAGGCAAGGTACTGCGCCATCATCGGGGTCACGCCGGCGGTTTCGGAATTGCTGCTCATGGGGGAGAGCGTTAGCGCCCCGGCTTGGTTCTTGTGAAGCGGCGCGAACGCGCCTTTCCCCTATCGCGTCGCGCAAACATTCGATAGGGCCCCTGCCAAATCCGGGAGAAAACGCTTGTCCGAGAAGCCCAAGGTCCAGTTCACCGAGCGCGAGGCGCTGTTCTATCACAGCACGATGCGCCCCGGTAAGATCGAGATTATTGCGTCAAAGCCGATGGCGACGCAACGCGACCTCTCGCTCGCCTATTCCCCGGGCGTCGCCATTCCGGTCCAGGCGATCGCCGACGATCCCGCCACCGCCTACGATTACACCGCCAAGGGCAACCTGGTCGCAGTGATCTCCAACGGCACCGCGATCCTGGGCATGGGCAACCTCGGCGCCCTTGCATCCAAGCCGGTGATGGAGGGCAAGGCCGTCCTCTTCAAGCGCTTCGCCGACGTCGATTCCATCGACATCGAACTCGCCAGCGAGGATACCGACGCGCTGATCGAAGCCATCGCCATGATGGAACCCAGCTTCGGCGGCATCAACCTTGAGGATATCAAGGCGCCCGAATGCTTCATCATCGAGCAGGCCCTGCGCGAACGCATGAACATCCCGGTCATGCATGACGACCAGCACGGCACCGCGATCATCGCCGCCGCCGGCCTGATCAACGCCTGCCTGATCACCGGCCGCAAGCTGGACGAGATCAAGGTGGTGGTGAACGGCGCTGGCGCCTCGGCACTGGCATGCACCGCGCTGATCAAATCGATGGGCGTGCGGCATGAGAACGTGCTGGTCTGCGATACCAAGGGCGTGATCTATCCGGGCCGCGAGCGCGTGGACCAGTTCAAGTCCGCCCACGCGGTGAAGACCGACAAGCGCACGCTGACCGAAGCGCTGGTCGGCGCCGACGTGTTCCTGGGCCTTTCGGCCAAGGGCGCGCTGACGCCGGACATGGTGAAGGACATGGCGCCGGAACCGATCATCTTCGCGATGGCCAACCCGGACCCGGAAATCACCCCGCCCGAAGCCAAGGCGGTGCGCCCCGACGCGATCGTCGCCACGGGCCGTTCGGACTATCCGAACCAGGTCAACAACGTGCTGGGCTTCCCCTTCATCTTCCGCGGCGCGCTGGACGTTTCGGCCACTGCGATCAACGAAGAGATGAAGATCGCCGCCGCCAAGGCCATCGCCGAACTGGCGCGCGAGCAGGTGCATGAAGACGTTGCCGCCGCCTATGGCGAAGCGCAGCAGTTCGGCCGCGACTACATCATCCCTGCCCCGTTCGATCCGCGCCTGATGGAAGTGGTGTCGATGGCGGTCGCCAAGGCGGCGATGGATTCCGGCGTTGCCGGCCGCCCGATCGAGGACTTCGAAGCCTATCGCGATCAGCTGAAGGCGCGCCTGAACCCGACGACCTCGGTGCTCACCCGCGTCTACGAGCAAGTGCGCGCCAACCCCAAGCGCATGATCTTCGCCGAGGCGGACAACGAAGTCGTGCTGCGCGCGGCGATCCAGTATCGCGATTTCGGCTATGGCGAGCCGATCCTGGTGGGCCGCACCCAGGTCATCTTCGACAAGATGGCGGAACTGGGCGTTTCCGATCCGGAAAGCTACCACATCGAAAACTCGATGGTGTCCGACCATGTCGGCCCGATGGTCGAGATGCTCTACGAACGCCTGAAGCGCCGCGGCTTCCTGCAGCGCGACGTGCAGCGCATGGTGAACACCGATCGCAACATCTTCGCCTCCGGTCTGCTGAAGCTGGGCGTGGGCGATGCGATGATCACCGGCATGACCCGCCCCTTCGCGCAGACCATCAAGGAAGTGCGCCGCGTGCTGGATCCGGCAGAGGGCAAGCTGGCCTTCGGCATCCACATGCTGGTCGGCAAGAACCACACGGTGTTCATGGCCGACACCACGATCAACGAGCGTCCGACTGCCGAGCAGTTGGCCGTGATCGCCAAGGAAACCGCCGCCGTGGCCCGCCGCCTGGGCCATGAGCCGCGCGTGGCCTTCCTCAGCTACTCCACCTTCGGCAATCCGTCGGGCAAGTGGCTGGAAGAAACCCGCGAGGCGATCCGCATCCTGGACGAGCAACAGCCGGACTTCGAGTACGAGGGTGAAATGGCTCCCGACGCCGCACTGAACCCGAAGATCATGAAGCTCTATCCGTTCAGCCGCCTTTCGGCGCCTGCCAACGTGCTGATCATGCCGGGCCTGCAGTCGGCCAATATCTCGGCCAAGCTGCTCAAGGAGATCGGCGGGACGACCTCGATCGGCCCGATGCTGATCGGCGCGGAAAAGCCGGTGCAGATCGTGCCGATGACCGCCATCGCGCCGGAAGTGCTGACCTTGGCCGTACTGGCGGCGGCGGGCATCACCGGCTGATTCTTATCGGTTGGTAGAATAAAAACGGGGGCTTGCGGACATCCGCAAGCCCCCGTTTTTCGTTTGGGCTTTCAATAGGCTGCCCAACCTTGAGCCTACTTCACGCAATCCACTCCGTCGCCCCCGCGAAGGCGGGGGCCCCGCTTTTCTTTGCGACCTCGCAGGAAGGAAGCGGGATCCCCGCCTTCGCGGGGATGACGGGAATTAGTGAGAGCAGGCTAAAGTCAGCCCTTCCGCGAAACCTGGAAGCCCGCGAAGGACTGGCTGACCGGCATCAGTTCCAGCGTGTTGATGTTGAGGTGCGCCGGCAGCGTCGCCACCCACAGCACGGTTCCGGCGATATCCTCGGCCGTCATCGGGTTCGCACCGCCGTAGAGCGTGTCCGAAGCCTGCTGGTTGCCGCCGGTGCGCACCAGCGTGAATTCGGTCTCCACCATGCCCGGCTCGATCGAGGTGACGCGCACGCCGGTGCCGGCAAGGTCAGACCGCAGACCCAGCGAGAACTGGTGCACGAAGGCCTTGGTGCCGCCATAGACGTTGCCGCCGGTGTAGGGATAGGTTGCCGCCACCGAAGACAGGTTCACGATCCCGGCCTTGCGCTCCACCAGCGCGGGCAGCAACTTGTGGGTGAGGGAGACCAGCGCGGTGACGTTGGTGTCGATCATCGTCTTCCACGCATCGAGCGAGGCGCTCTGCGCCGGCTCGGTGCCGAGCGCGAGGCCGGCGTTGTTGACGAGGCAATCGATCCCGGCGAACTCGGCCGGAAGCGCGGCCAGGGCGGCATCACGCGCGGCTTCATCGCGCACGTCGAACACGGCCGCGTGGAACTTGTCAGCCCCCAGTTCGGCCTTCAGCGCGTCCAGACGCTCGGCCCGGCGGCCGGTGCCGATCACGCGCCAGCCCGCCGCGACGAATGCGCGGGCGCAAGCCTCGCCGATACCGGATGTGGCGCCGGTTACGAGTGCAGTCTTCATGGGGGTCTCCTTCAGTCGGCAGTAAGGACGGTCACGTCCATGCGGAAACGGCGGTTGGCGCCGGGGGCGAGCGAGAGCATGCCCGGTTTGGCGCGAAAGTCGCCGGAATAGCCCAGTGGATCGGCATGGCCCTGCCACGGCTCGATGCAGAGGTAGTTGGCGCCGGGCTTCTGCCAGATGCCCAGCATCGGCATGTCCGGGAAGGCCACGGCGAGTTGGCCGCCGCCGGGGGAGCCGAACGTCAGCGCGCGGCTGGCAAGGCGATCCCAGATTACCGCGTCTTCCACGAAGTGCGCGGCATCGGGGCGATAGAGGTGGCCTTCCACCAGCGTTGGCACCGGTTCCGGCAGGACGAGGCCGGTGGCCGGGTCGATCCGGCGGATCGGCTGCGGCTCGGCCTGTTCGAAGGCGATGGTGTGCTCGGCCTTGGGCGCGCCGCCGGGTAGCGGCCATGCAAACGCGGGGTGATAGCCCAGACTGAACGGCATCGGCGCATCGCCGGGGTTGGAGACTTCCGCCTCCACATGCAGCGTCGCGCCCTCGATCCGGAAAACGAGGTCCAGCACGAAGGCGAAGGGGTAGACCTTGCGGCTCTCCGCACTGTCCCGCAGGCGCAGGCGGACCGCGCCCGCCTCCGCCTCGACCACGTCGAAGGCGGAGTGGCGGGCGAAGCCGTGGCGGGGCAGTTCATAGTCCTGCCCGTCCAGCCGGTAGCGATTGCCATTCAGCCCGCCCACGATCGGGAACAGGATCGGCGCGTGGCCGGTCCAGAACGCCGGATCGGCGTCGGTCATGTATTCGCGCCCGGTCCGGTCGGTCAGCGACCAGAGTTCGGCCCCATGCGTGGCAATGCGCGCGGTAAGATCGCCGGCGGAGATGGTCACGAATTCCCTATCAGTCACCGGCGATCTTCCCTTTTTCCCGAGCAGCCTCTGCAGCCGCCCCTTCAGCCGCGCAGCACGGCTCCCAGCTTGGCGGCGGCGGCGGTCACCTTGTCGCTGATCGCCTTGAGGTCTTCTTCCTTGTAGCTCTTTTCAAGCGGCTGGAGGGTGACTTCCAGCGCGAGCGACTTCTGACCTTCGGGCACGCCTTGGCCGCGGAAGTCGTCGAACAGGCGGGCCGAGACGATGTTCGCCTTGTCCGCGCCCGCCACCATGCGGACGAGATCGCCCGCCGGCAGTTCGGCAGGGACCAGGAATGCATAGTCGCGCGTCACCGCCTGCAACGCCGGGGGTGCATAGCGGGTGCGGGCGAAAGTGGCGGCGCCCTTCTTGCCGGGGATCGCGTCGAGATAGATCTCTGCCACGGCCACCGGGCCTTCGATGTCGAACTGCTTGGCGACCGTGGGGTGCAGCATGCCGAAGCGTGCCAGCACGTTCTTGGGGCCAAGGCGCAGCGTGGCCGACTGGCCCGGGTGGAACTGCGGTCCTGCCTCACCCATGACCTGCAACTTCTCTACCGGAGCGCCGGCCTCGGCCAGCAGCGCGGTGACTTCAGCCTTGGCGTCATAGGCGTCGAACGCGGTCGCCTTGCCGGTCGCCCAACCGCGCGAGACCTTCTCACCCGCCAGCACGAAGCCCAGCGCCAGACGCTCGTCGCTCGCACCGCCCTCGCCGCGCAGATAACGGCGGCCCAGTTCGAACAGGCGCAGCGACGAAGCACCGCGATCGAGGTTGCGCTTGGCCGCCATCAGCAGGCCCGGCAGCAGCGAAGGCCGCATGACCTTCATGTCCTCGCTGATCGGATTGGCCAGCGACCAGAGAGCATTGCCGTCCGCAAAGGCATCGGCCTCGGCCGAAGGCAGGAACGACCAGGTCACCGCCTCGTGCAGACCGCGCGCGGCAGCGGCGCGGCGAACGCGGCGCTCCAGCGCCTGCGTCGGCGTGGCAGTCGGACGGGCGACGCCATCCGCACGCGGCAGGGCGACGCTGGTCACCTTGTCGAGCCCGTTGATGCGGACGACTTCCTCGACGATGTCGGGCGCGCCATCGACGTCAGGGCGCCAGCCGGGAACCGTGACGGCCCAGCTCTTGTCGAAACCGGCTTCCTGCGCGATCACCGAAAAGCCCAGGCTTTCCAGGATGCGCTGCTGCTCACCCGGGTCGATCGTCACGCCGCCCAGCTTCTCGGTCAGCGCCGGATCGAAGTGGACGATCTTCGGCGTCGCCGGGGCTGCCCCGCTGCGCACCGCCTGCGAAGCTTCACCGCCGCACAGCGTCTGGATCAGCTTGGTCAGATGGTCGAGGCCGGTGTCGAGGAAGTTCGGATCGATCCCGCGCTCGAAACGGCTGCGCGCGTCCGAGGTGAGGTTGAGCTTGCGGCCGGTCTTGGCGATGCGCTCCGGATCGAAGTAGGCGATTTCGAGCAGGACGTCGGTGGTTTCGTCCCCGCAACCCGAATGCTCGCCGCCCATGATGCCGGCTATGTCGTGCACGCCCGAATCGTCGGCGATCACGGTCATCTCGGCGTCGAGCGTGTAGCTCTTCTCGTTCAGCGCGACGACCGTTTCGCCATCCTTGGCACGGCGCGCGACGACGGCACCGTTCAGCTTGGCCAGGTCATAGGCGTGCGCCGGGCGGCCATAGGCCAGCATCAGGTAGTTGGTGGCGTCGACCAGCGCCGAGATCGGACGCTGGCCTGCCGACTTCAGGCGATCCTGCAGCCACTGCGGCGAAGGTCCATTCTTCACGCCCTTGATCACACGGCCATAGAACGCCGGGCAACCCTCGGCATCGTCGGTGCGCACGTCCACCGGGCAGGGGAAACCGCCGGCAATGTCCAGCACCTCGATCGGCTTCAGCGTGCCGAGGCCGGCAGCGGCCAGATCGCGCGCAATGCCGTAGACGCCCATGCAGTCCGGACGGTTCGGGGTGATCGCCACCTCGATCACCGGATCGGCGCCGTGATAGTCCGCGAAAGGCGTGCCGACCGGCGCGTCTTCGGGCAGTTCGATGATGCCGTCGTGGTCTTCGCCCAGTTCCAGCTCACGCGTGGAGCACATCATGCCGTTCGATTCGACGCCGCGCACGGCGGCAACCTTCAGCACCATGCCGTTGGCGGGCACCGTGGCGCCGGGAAGGCCCAGCACGCCGACAAGGCCCGCACGCGCATTCGGCGCGCCGCAGACGACCTGCAGCACGCCCTCACCGGTGTCGACGGTCAGGACCTGCAGCTTGTCCGCCTGCGGATGCTTGTCCGCCGTCAGAACCTTGGCCACGCGGAAGCCGGCCAGCTTGGCGGCGGGGTCTTCGATGCCTTCGACCTCAAGGCCGATGGCGTTGAGCTTCAGCGCGATATCCTCAAGCGAGGCGTCGGTCTCAAGGTACTGCTTGAGCCAGGAAAGCGAGAACTTCATTTTCTAGATCCTTCCCGCGCTCAGGCCGGAGTGCCAACGCCGCCCGAAAGGGTCGGCACGTCGAGGGCGGAGAAACCGTAGTGGGAGAGCCAGCGTACATCGCCGTCGAAGAAGGCGCGCAGGTCGTCCATGCCGTACTTCAGCATGGCCAGGCGATCGATGCCGATGCCGAAAGCGAAACCCTGCCATTCGTTCGGATCGAGCCCGGCGAATTCGATGACGCGGCGGTTGACCATGCCCGAGCCGAGCACTTCCATCCAGCCGCCCTCGCCCTTCGACGGGTCGCCGCCGATCACGCGCTTGCCGTCGATCAGGGTGAAGCCGATATCCGCTTCCACCGAGGGTTCGGTGAAGGGGAAGTAGCTGGGGCGCAGACGCAGGACGATGTCCTCACGCTCGAAGAACGCCTTCAGGAACGTCTCCAGCGTCCACTTCAGGTGGCCGAGGTGCACGTCCTTGTCGATCACCAGACCTTCGACCTGGTGGAACATCGGCGTGTGGGTGGCGTCGCTGTCCGAACGATAGACGCGGCCCGGCGCGATGATACGCAGCGGTGCGCCCTGCTTCAGCATGGTGCGCATCTGCACCGGCGAGGTGTGCGTGCGCAGCAGCATCTCGCGTTCCTGCGCATCCCGGTCCGGGAAGTAGAACGTATCGTGCATCGCACGCGCCGGGTGGCTTTCCGGCATGTTGAGCGCAGTGAAGTTGTGCCAGTCGTCCTCGATCTCCGGCCCGGTGGCGACGGAAAAGCCCAGATCGGCGAAGATCTCGGCAATCTCGTCCATCACTTGCGAGATCGGGTGGACGGTGCCGCGCGGCGCTTCGGGTGCGGGCAGCGAGAGATCGATGGTCTCGGCGGCGAGGCGGGCGTTCAGCGCCGCCGTCTCCAACGCGTCCTTGCGGGCGGTGAGCGCGTCGCTCACGCTTTCGCGCAGGGTGTGGATCTTCGGCCCTTCGACCTTGCGCTCTTCGGGATCGAGCTTGCCCAGCGTCTTCAGCAGGCCGGAAATCGAACCCTGCTTGCCCAGAAACTCGACACGCAGCGCCTCCAGCGTATCGAGATCGGATGCTTCCGCAATCCGCGAGAGCGCCTCCTGGCCGGTTGCTGCGTAGTCCACTGGTGGTTTGCCTGACTGTTGCTGATATCTGGAAGCGCGGTCCTTAGGGGGAGCGGGCGAGAATCGCAACGGCGCGCGACGCACGAAGGGTCAGCCGGGCCGGCCTTTCATCACCCCGTCGCCTGGTGCCGCGCCATGGCCTGGCGGGCAAGCCGCGCGCGTTCGCGCAGCAGGGGTTCGGTCAGCGGCTTTTCCAACGCGGCATACTGGCGCGGCGTCATGCCCATGAAGGCGCGGAAGTCCCGCACGAACTGGGCCTGATCGTGATAGGCATCATCCATCGCACCGATCCATTTCATCGTCGGCGACAGGGTGAACTGCTCCACGCTGCGCAGGAAGCGCTGGCGCCGCAACAGCAGCTTGGGCGGGAAGCCGAACGCCGCGCGGCAGACCCGCTCCACCATGCGCGGATGCGCGTCGACCGCGGCGGCAAGATCGCTGGCCGCGCGAAGTTCGGGATCGAGCAGCGCACAGCCGATCGCGCCGATCAACCCCTCATGCGGGACGGGGCGCGGCGGGATGGCCGAAAGGAAGGATACGAGGCAATCGAACTGGGCACCGGGCGAAAACGCCTCGTCCGCCAGCAGATCGTGCAGCGGCCGGAAACGGGCGAAGGCATCGTCCTGCCCGCCATCGACCATCCGGTCGGCATAGCGGTCGGCCGGAACCTCGGTCAGCGCGGCCCAGCCCAGCGGGCTCAGCCGGAAGCCCCATTGCCGGGCGCGGCCCATGGAAAAGCGCACTTCCTGCGATCGCGGACCGCCCACGGAGAAGTCGCAACCGTCCAGCTGGCTGCCGGTTCGCATGGTAGCCTGGATCGGCGCGCCATAGTGAAAGCGGAAGGTCGCCCAGTCGGGGCAGAGAACATCGTGCAGACGTTCACCCACACCGATATCGACATCGCAGTAGAACAGGGTCGAGACATAACGTTCCAGGCCCGGAGGGACCGGGCAGTACTGAATGATTACCCGCCTGGCTGTCATTCCCTGTTTTCTCTTGGCGCCGCCACGCCCCCTTCGCAGGAAACGTACCGGGACTTGAACGGGCGCGCAAAACAATTCGCCCGAACGATAGTGCGCAAACAATTAGGGGCGCGAGTGCCTAAACACTCGCGCCCCGTAACTGGTTTCGCAGATCGCGATTGCAGGCTTACGCCGGCAGCGCGGCCTTCGCCTGAGCGATCACGGCGGTGAACACCGAACCCTCGTTCATGGCGAGATCGGCCATGGCCTTGCGATCGAGTTCGATGCCGGCCAGCTTGATGCCGTGCATGAACTGCGAATAGGTCAGGCCTTCGGCGCGAACGGCAGCGTTGATACGCTGGATCCACAGGGCGCGGAAGGTCCGCTTCTTGATCTTGCGGTCGCGGTACGCGTACTGGCCGGCCTTTTCGACGGCCTGACGGGCAACGCGGATCGTGTTCTTGCGACGGCCGCGGTAACCCTTGGCCTGTTCCAGAAGACGCTTATGCTTGGCGCGGGTGGTAACACCCCTCTTGATACGGCTCATCGGTCAGTACTCCTCAGTTGAGCCCGTAGGGCGCCCACTTTTTGATCGTCTTGGCATCGGCGTCGGAAATGACTTCGGTGCCGCGATTCTGGCGGATGTACTTGCCGTTGTGGCTCATGAGGCGGTGGCGCTTGCCGGCTACGCCGTGCTTCACCTTGCCGGTGGCGGTGAGCTTGAAGCGCTTCTTCACACCGCTCTTGGTCTTCAGCTTGGGCATTTCGTTTCCTTTCACAGGGACACGTCCGGTCAGCCATGGCAGCCCTTTTCGCCAGGCCGACCCGCGAATCTCCCGACGGAGACTCAACCGTGTCGATTGAAGGGCGCGCCTTTAGTGGGGGAATGGCGCGAACGCAAGGGGCAGGGAGAGTCTTTGTGCGAGCCCACGCCCGCGCGAAACAGGCATCCGCCTGTTCGCCGGCACCGGCCCAGTCCCCCACCCGACATCCCATCAAGGGTACACTGTTGTGGGAGGTCAGGTGAGGGACTGGGCCGGTGCCGCAAGCTCGTCACGGATGAGACGAGCATACCCGACAAGCTCAGGTATAGATCATCTTGCGGGTCATGCCGCCATCGACGACGATCTGCTGCCCGGTGACAAAGCCTGCCCCTGCCAGCCATTCGACGGCTTCGGCAATATCCTCCACCACGCCCACCCGGCCGACGGGGTGCTGCGCCTTGTCCGCTTCGGAATAGTCCGGTTCGCGCCGCTTCGCCGCCTTCTGCCAGGGCCCGGTCTCGATCCAGCCGGGCAACACGGCATTGACGCGGACCTCCGGCCCCAGCCCGATCGCCATGGCGTGGGTCAGGGCGCAGAGCCCGCCCTTCGACGCCGCATAGGCATAGGAGTCCGGCTCGGACTGCAAGGCGCGGGTCGAGGCGATGTGGACCACGCTGGCCGGCGCCGCGGCGCGCAGCAGGCCCAGCGCCTCACGCGTGCAAAGGAACGCGGCGGTAAGGCTCGAATCGATCCAGCGCTGCCAGTTTTCCAGCGACAGGTCTTCCAGCGGGCCGGCGTTCGGATTGGCGATCCCGGCATTGTTGACCAGCAGGTGCACCGCATCGGTCCACGCCGTTATCTCGGCAAAGGCAGCGCGCACGGCCGCTTCACTGCCGACATCGCAGGCGATCGGCAGAAAGCGATCCCCCGGCAGCAGGGCCGCCAGTTCGTCCAGCGCCTCTCCATCCAGATCGAGCGCGGCGACGCGCCAGCCCAACCCCGCGAAGTGCAGGACCAGTCCGCGCCCGATACCTGCGCCGCCGCCGGTCACGATTGCCACCTTGTTCGTCATCGCCGCCTCCTCACGCACCGTTGCGCAGAGTGGTAAAGGCCTGCCGCCCCGTCCGTTCCAGCCAGCCGAGATAGTTGCCGTCGCGGATCACCGGCGCCGCATCGGGCAGCGCCACGCGCCAGCAATAGACCTGCGCCCGCGCGCTGCGGCCGGAGGCGGTGCGCACCGGCAGGCTGACGCGGCGATATTCACGCCCTTCGTAGCGGTCCAGCTTGGCAAGATCGCCCGGCCGCAGCGCCAGCCGGCAAAGCGTGCCCTGAACCCGCGCGCCGGAGCGTGGGGAAACGAGAGCCGGAAACCACCCGTTGCCACCCTTCACGGCGCGGATACGCCCCGGCACGCGCGCGGGTTCGGCACTTTCCATCCGGGCCGCGATCCACTGCCCCATCCGCGTTCCCGCATGGGGCTGCAAGGTGCCATAGACGAAGAGGCTGACCCGGCGCACCGATCGCGCCGTCAGTGATCGCAGGCCATCGCCTCGACCACGTCCTCCAGCCGCGCCGGATCGCCGATGGCGAGGACATGGCCTTCGGACTGCTGGTGCAGCGGCTCTCCATTCCAGTCGCACATCGTGCCGCCCGCGCCCTCGACGATCGGCACCAGCGCCGCCCAGTCGTGCAGCTTCAGCCCCGCCTCGCACACGAGGTCGATCTGGCCGGAGGCGAGCAGGCCGTAGTTGTAGCAATCGCCGCCCATCATCATGCGCTTGTGGTCGGTCTTGGCCGCCAGCGCCATGAAGTGTTCGCCCTCGTGGTCGTTGAAATACTGCGGGCCGGTGGTGGCCAGCATCGCATCCGACAGTTCGCGGCAGGGGCGCGTGCGCACTTCCTTGCCGTTGAACGTCGTCCCCATGCCGCTGGCGCCCACCCAGCGTTCGCGCAGGATCGGCTGGTCGATCACGCCCAGCACCGGCCAGCCATCGACCAGCAGCGCGATCAGCGTGCCGAAGATCGGGCGCCCGGCAATGAAGGAGACGGTGCCGTCGATCGGATCGAGCACCCAGGTCCGGCCCGAGGATCCTTCGTCCGTCCCGAACTCCTCACCGATGATGCCATCGCGCGGGACTTCGGCCTTGAGGATCCGCCGCATGGCCTCCTCCGCCGCCTGATCGGCGATGGTGACGGGAGAAGAGTCGGACTTGCGCTCGGCCACCAGGCCGGAGCGGAAGTGCGGCCTGATCGCTTCGCCCGCCGCATCGGCGAGTCGCAGGGCAAGGGCGATATCCTGATCGAGTTTCATGCGCGATCTCCTGCCTGCTCCGCCCCGGCCCGGTCAAGCGCCCACCTGAAATTCGCGCGGCCACGCAGAGGGCTGGTAGAAAATGGCCCCTGAGCAGAACCCTTATGTGTTTTTCACACATTGCGGCAGACTGCGCGCCACCCTATCCCCGTGGCAGGGGGCTCATCTTCTGCAAAAGAGTAGGGGTATGCTGCGAAGGAAACTCCCGGCTATCGATCCGGCGATCGCGCCGGAGCAGGGATATACAAGGGACGGCCAGCCGCTTTCCTACAATCGCGCGCCGGCTGCGGACATCGCGCCGTGGATCGCGCGGCTTTACGTGACGCGGGTGGCCGCACCGGCGGACTACACGCTGTCGTGCGGGCTGTTCAACGATACGGCGATGCTGCGCATCCAGACCGAAGGGGACTGGTCGGCGGATACCGGCGACGGCACCCGCAGGCTGGGCCATGCCGCGCTGTTCTTCGGCCCCCAGTCGCGCCGGATGCCGGTGTCGGTAACGGGCAGCTTCACCAGCGTGGGCCTGGCCCTGCGCCCCGGTGCCTGCACCGCGATGCAGGGGCCGCGCGTGGGCGACTTCGTCGACCGGCTCATCAGCACCAGCGCAGTGGCAATGCCGTCCGAACGGTTCCTGGCCATGCTGGATCCCGACGCCCCGGGCGAGGAATGGCTGCTTCAGCTTGAGCAGCAATTCCGCCATCGGATAGAGCAGATGGGCTGTCCGCCGCCCGATCCCGTCACCGTGCGGTTCGAGACGATCAGCTATCGTGACCCGTCGACGACGGTGAGCGATGCCGCGCGCGAATGCGGCGTGGACCGGCGCACGCTGGAGCGTGTGGTGAACCGCGATTTCGGCATGCCGCCCAAGCAGGTGCTGCGCCGCGCCCGCGCGCTGGACATGGCCAGCTATCTGCGCGGCGTGGCCGACAGCGACGAGGCGGACGAGATCGCCCTGCGCTATTACGACGAGAGCCACCTGATCCACGAATTCACCGAACTGTTCGGCATGTCGCCCAGCCAGTTCGTGAAACGCCCGCAGCCGATCCTGACGTTGGCGCTGGAATCGCGGCAGGCCCGGCGGCTGGAAGCGCTAAATCGGTTGCAGCCGGGCCAGATCAGGCCCTGGGAATAAACGAAAAGGGCCGGCGCCTTGCGGTACCGGCCCTTTCGATATCGGATCGGGCAGGATCGGATTGGATCCGGCCCGGCCCGCTCAGTCGAACAGGCTGGAGACCGAGCTTTCGTCCGCGATGCGGCGGATCGCCTCGCCGATCAGCGGCGCAATGGTCAGGATGCGGATCTTGTCCGAAGCCTTGGCATCGTCGGTCGCCTGGATCGAATCGGTAATCACCAGTTCCTTCAGCGCCGAATTGGTGACGCGCGAAACCGCCGCGCCCGAAAGCACGCCGTGGGTGATGTAGGCGGTGACGCTGGTGGCGCCCTCGTCCATCAGCGCCTGCGCGGCGTTGCACAGCGTGCCGCCCGAATCGATGATGTCGTCGATCAGGATGCAGGCGCGGCCCTTCACGTCACCGATGATGTTCATCACTTCCGACTGGCCGGGCTTGTCGCGGCGCTTGTCGACGATGGCGAGCGGGGCGTTGTCCAGGCGCTTGGCCAGCGCGCGGGCGCGGACCACGCCACCCACGTCGGGCGAAACCACCATCAGCGACTGGTCGCCGTAACGGGCCTGGATGTCGGCGGCCATGACCGGCGCCGCGAACAGGTTGTCGGTCGGGATGTCGAAGAAGCCCTGGATCTGGCCGGCATGCAGATCGACCGAGAGAACGCGGTCGGCGCCGGCTTCGGTCAGCAGGTTGGCGACCAGCTTGGCCGAGATCGGCGTGCGCGGGCCCGGCTTGCGGTCCTGGCGGGCGTAACCGAAGTAGGGGATCACGGCAGTGATGCGCTTGGCCGAAGCACGACGCAGCGCGTCGATGCAGATCAGCAGTTCCATCAGGTTGTCGTTGACCGGATAGCTGGTCGGCTGGACGACGAAGACGTCCTCACCGCGCACGTTCTCGTGGATTTCGACGAAGATTTCCTCGTCGGCGAAACGGCGCACCGCCGCATCGGTCAGCGGAAGCTCCAGATAGCCCGCGATGGCCCGCGCGAGCGGAAGGTTGCTGTTGCCGGACATGATCTTCATGGCGAATCCCCGAGACGGCTGTGTGGTTGATGGGTGGCGGAACGCGCCCGCCTCTACTCATGAGTCATCGGATTGCAACAGAAAGCGTGGCCCCGTCACCGTGACTCACCCCCCAATGGGCCAGAATGGGGCAGACACGATAACAGCAAAAAGCCGGCCCGAAGCATCCTTCGGACCGGCCTTGTAGCAGGTAAGCGTCTGATAATCAGCCGCGAACGCGATGTTCGCCCTTGATCCAGCGGACGGTGCCGGAACTGGCGCGCATCACCACGCTCTCGGTCGTCATCTTGCCGCCCTTCAGACGTTTCACGCCCGACAGCAGCGAACCGTCGGTCACGCCGGTGGCGGCGAAGATGCAGTCGCCCTTGGCCAGGTCACGCAGCTTGTAGACCTTGTCGAGGTCCTGAATGCCCCACTTGCGGGCGCGGGCGCGTTCGTCGTCGTTGCGGAACAGCAGGCGGCCCTGGATCTGGCCGCCGACGCAGCGCAATGCCGCCGCCGCCAGCACGCCTTCCGGCGCGCCGCCCGAACCCATGTACATGTCGATCGTGGTGTTCTCGTCGGTCACCGCGATCACGCCGGCCACGTCGCCATCGCCGATCAGCACGACGCCGCAGCCGATGCCGCGCAGTTCGGCGATCAGTTCGGCATGGCGCGGACGGTCCAACACGCAGACGATGATCTCTTCGGGCTTCACGCCCTTGGCCGCCGCCACTGCCTTGACGTTTTCGGTCGGGCTCTTGGTCAGGTCGATCACGTCCTCGGGGTAACCCGGGCCGACCGCCAGCTTTTCCATGTAGACGTCGGGCGCGTTCAACAGGCCGCCCTCTTCCGCCGCCGCCAGCACCGCCAGCGCGTTGGGGCCGGCCTTGGCGGTGATCGTGGTGCCTTCCAGCGGATCGAGCGCGATGTCGATCTTGGGGCCGCGGCCGGGGGCGCCGCCCACCTTCTCGCCGATGAACAGCATCGGCGCCTCATCGCGCTCACCCTCGCCGATCACCACGGTGCCGTCCATGTAAAGCGTGTCGAACGCCTTGCGCATCGCCTCTACCGCGGCATGATCGGCCGCCTTCTCATCCCCGCGCCCCACCAGTTCGGATGCCGCGATGGCCGCCGCCTCGGTTACGCGGACCATCTCGAGAACCAGAACGCGATCGAGGACTTTACTTGCTTCGGGCATGATCACTCCGCATTAAGGCGTGGAGGGAATAAGGTTCGGGCAGGGGGCTTAGACAGAGGAATACCAATTGTCGAGGACATGGCGTGCCCTATTTGCAATCGCGATCTTCCTTCCCGTACCCGCGATCGCTCAGGTGAATTCGGGCACTGCGGCGGCCACGCAGGACGGCAGTTCGGTGTCCGACGCGGACCGCGCCGTGGCCGAGAAGATGATGTCCGGCGGCGGCCGGGTCGTGCCCGATACCTCCCACCGCGCCTGCGTACGCCAAGGCCGCCCGGGCGAGATCGTGGTCTGCGCCCCGGATGAGGATCAATTCCGCGTCGAATCGTCGGCCGACAGCGACCCCACCGGCAAGGCCGGCACCGACGACGGCCGGCTGCGTCCCCCCAATTTCGAAAAGAACATCGGCGGCGTCACCGTGGCGCGCGGCTGCTTCGTGCCGCCCTGCCCGCCCGCGCAGCCGCTGATCATCGACCTGTCGCAGATCCCCGAAGCGCCGGCCGGATCCGATGCCGACCTGATCTCCAAGGGCGAGTTGCGGGCGCACTGATTGCGGCATCGGCCCTCTCCCCCACCTGACTTCCCCTACCGGCTAGAATGCGGAAAGTCGGGCAGGGGGAGTGAGCCGGTGCCGAATCCGGGCATGAGCCCGGACCAAAACCCTTACCGTTCGATGATCTGCATCACCAAAGGCGCGGCGGTCAGGCTGTCGGAACCCTCCAGCACGCGCACGGCTTCGCGCACGGCCGATTCGGGCCCTTCGTGGGTGACGATGGCCAGGATCACCTCGCCCTCCTGCCCGGCATCGCCCTTCTGGATCATGCTGGCGATCGAGACCCCGGCATCGCGCATGGCCGCCGTGATATCGGCCAGCACGCCCGGACGGTCCGGCACGGTGAAACGGATATAGCTGCGGCTGCGGCGGTGGCCGGTTGCCGCGGGCTCCATCGCTTCCAGCTCGCCCGCCGGCATCGAGAAGGCAGCCCCCTTCTCGCCGCGCGCGATGTCGATGATGTCGGCCACCACCGCGCTCGCGGTCGGGCCGTCACCGGCTCCGGCACCCTGGAACAGCAGGCGCCCCATGAAGTTGCCCTCTGCCACCACCGCGTTGGTGGCACCGTCGACATGGGCCAGCGGATGATCGAACGGCACCAGATGCGGATGCACGCGCTGGAACAGGCGGGCAGTGCCGTCGGCGCGGTCGATCTCGCTCATGCCGATCAGACGGATCACATAACCCAGCGAACGGGCCTGCTCGATATCGGCGGCCTTCACGCGCGAGATGCCGGTGGTCTCCACCGTATCGAAACGCAGCCGCGAACCGAAGGCGATGGCCGCCAGGATCGAAAGCTTGTGCCCGGCGTCGATCCCCTCGATATCGAAGGTGGGATCGGCCTCGGCATAGCCCATGCGCTGCGCTTCGGCGAGGACGTCGCCGAAATCGCGGCCCGTGTCCTCCATGGTGGAGAGTATGTAATTGCAGGTGCCGTTCAGGATGCCATAGACGCGCTCTATGGCATTGGCGGCGGCGCCTTCGCTCAACCCCTTGATCACCGGGATGCCGCCGGCGACGGCAGCTTCGAACTTCAGTGCCACCCCGGCCGCCTCGGCGGCAGAGGCCAGCTCAAGGCCGTGGTGCGCGATCATCGCCTTGTTGGCGGTGACCAGTCCCTTGCCCTGGGCGATGGCGTTCCGCGCCAATGCCAATGCCGGGCCATCGGATCCGCCGACCATCTCCACCACCACATCGACATCGGGCCGCGCGGCCAGCGCCGCGGTGTCGTCCACCCAGTCGTAACGGGAAAGGTCGACCCCGCGGTCCTTGGTACGATCGCGCGCGCTGACGGCGGCGATGCGGATGGGGCGGCGCGCGCGCCGGGCAATCAGTTCGGCATTGGTCTCGATAAGACGGACGACGCCCGCCCCGACCGTGCCGAGACCGGCTAGCGCAATATTCAGCGGTTCAACCATGGAGTTCCCTTTCGCGAGCGCGCCCTAAGCGAGCCCACGGGGAAATTCCAGTACCTTCGCGCGTAATCCTGGCAACGGCCGCGCGAAAAGCACCTCGCTCAGCGCCCGCCCAGATTGCGGGTGCAGGGCCCAAGCTGGTTCAGCACCATGCGATAGTCCGCCGCCGCCTGGCGCATCGCGTCCATTCCCTCGGACACATTGGCGCGGGCGGGCGGGTTTGCCGGCAGGAAACAGGCCAGGCGATACCATTCCAGCGTCTCGGGCTGCGGCGGGTGGCCGATGTTGGCCACCAGTTCGGAGAACGACACGCCCCAGGCCGGCGCCGCGCCCGGGTTGTGAACCACGGTGATCGATGCGGCGGACCCGTTGTGCGTGTTGAGGAAGATCTGCGTTTCGCCCTGTCCGGCCAGGTTGCCCGGCACGAACAGCATCTCGCGCACGCCGGTGATTCGCGCCGGCGCGTCGGGCGAGACCAGCGCCTTCAGGATGCCGCGCAGGCGCGCCTCGGCCGGCTCGCTCCACAGCTGCTGCGCCGTCGGCATCACCAGTTGCAGTTCGCCGGGCCGTCCCGCAACGGGACGGGCGAACAGCAGCACGTCCACCTTCTTCAGTGCCGGCGGCTTGCCGCGCGCGTCGAGCGGAAGGTCCACCAGATAGGCAAAGGATTCGCCGATCGGTGCCGAGCCGGTCAGCAGTGCGCGCGTTTCGGCAGTGACGTAGAAACGCCCCATGCCCGGCGTCAGCCCCGGTGCCCGCTCGTCCTCCACCCGCGCCATCTTGCGAACGGTCGCGCGGACCACGATTCCCGACGATTCGGAAAGCATTGCAAGATCGGCAAAAGTTGCCTCGCGAAGGGCCGGGGCACTGGCCTGGGCCTGCGCCGCTGCCGGAAGAACTTGCGCGGCCAACGCGACACAAGCCAGATTCAGGACGAGGCGGGGCAGATTCGCAGGCATTGTCTAATCTCTCCGGGAAACGCGGGGCCACGCCTTAGCGCCTTGCGCCAGGCAGCACAAACAACCCCTCCCCGCTTGGAACTTAACACCCCTGAATCAAGTGTTAACGGTACGATTGCCGATAAGGCGTTGCACAGGGGCAACGGTGTCGCTAATGAAATCGGCAAAACGGGGCAAAAACACGAAAATGCCCCACGGTTCGCCAACCCGTTTCATTGTTTACGGATAGGCAGACTGAACAGCCGTCAGGGTGGGTAATTTAGAAGTTTCGTCATGGACCTTTCCCCCGGGGAATGGGCCATGGGCGCCTTTGGGCTTGTCCGCACCCGGGTTGGGTCCAGGGCTTGGTAATGGAGTGATGCGTTTGAATGGCTTACGCTGACCAGCAAATGAGCGGTAACAAGATTACCGCGCTTGTCATTGTCGCGCTGCTTCACGTCTTTGTAGGCTATGCACTCGTCACGGGTCTGGCCTATGAAGCCGCGAAAAAAGTCATCAACAAGGTGACCACAGTCGACATCAAGGAAGAGAAACCGAAGGAGGAAGAGCCCCCGCCGCCGCCTCCCAAGCAGGATACGCCGCCGCCGCCGATCGTGGCGCCGCCGCCGCCTATCAATATCGCACCGGCTCCGCCGCCGGTGACGACCGTCACCACGCCGCCGCCGGTTCCGATTCCCGCGGTTCCGATTCCGGCTCCGGCCGCCGCTCCGCCGGCACCTCCGGCCCCGCCGGCCCCCTCGAAGGCGCGTGGCGCCTCGGTCAAGGGTGGTTGGACCAGCCGCTTCAACCAGGAATATCCCTCCAAGGCCCTGCGCGAAGAGCGTGAAGGTCGCGTGGGCGTCCGGGTTTCGGTCGGTCCCGATGGTCGCGTTGCCAGCTGCTCCGTCACCAGCTCCAGCGGCAGCCCGGATCTCGACTCGGCAGCTTGTGAAGGCATGAACCGTTTCGGTCGTTTCAACCCCGCTCTCGATGATGCGGGCAACCCGACCAGCGGCTCGTTCGCCACGACGATCGTCTACAAGCTCAGTTAATTTGACGGCCTGGCCGGAACCCGATCGATGGATCTGGCCACATCCTGCATTCTTCTTGAGAGGTAAATCGCATGCTTATCGTTGACATCCTTGCCGCCGCTGGCGAAGCCGCGCCGCAGAACAAGTTCGGTTTCGTTGAAGCCCTTCAGGCCGGTGGTTTCATTTCGTACGCCACCGTGATCATCATGGGCATCATGTCGTTCGGCTCGTTCTACATCCTGTTCACCAAGTGGTTCGAACAGGCCAAGATCATGCGCCAGTTCGGTGCCGTCCGCACCCAGTTCTGGAAGGCTCCGACCCTTCGTGAAGGCGCTGCCAAGCTCGAAAAGAACAGCGCATGGCGCCAGCTCGTCGACGACGGCATCGCCGCCGAAGACCAGCACTCGAAGATGACAGACTCGCTTGAAGCCCACGACTGGATGCACGCTTCGCTCGCGCGTTCGGAAGCTTCGATCAACTCGCGCCTGGCTTCGGGCCTGCCGTTCCTCGCCACCGTCGGTGCAACCGCTCCGTTCATCGGTCTGTTCGGTACCGTCGTCGGCATCTACCGCGCCCTGATCGCCATCGGCATCGCCGGTTCGGCCTCGATCGACAAGGTTGCCGGCCCCGTCGGTGAATCGCTGATCATGACCGCGCTCGGCCTGATCGTCGCCGTTCCCGCCGTTCTCGCCTACAACTACCTCCAGAGCCGCAACAAGCGCATCGCCGAACTGCTGACCGGCTTCTCGAGCGACCTGCTGGCCAACATCAACTCGAAGGGCGCCGTCAAGCCCGCCGTTGCTGCTGCTCCGGTGAAGCCCGCCGCTGCTCCGGCCAAGCCGGCTGCTGCTCCGGCCAAGCCGTAAGCTGCACGGAATGCGTCGCCGCTGGGCGCCGACGCTTTCCACCGGGGACCAAAGGCGGCGCAGCGTACATGCAGCTCCGTCGCCTCCCCAGGGCAACGCAAGGATTAGGATAAGACTATGGCGATATCCACGGGCGGAGGCGGTGCCGAAAAACCGATGTCCGACATCAACACGACGCCGCTCGTCGACGTCATGTTGGTGCTTCTGATCATCTTCCTGATCGCGGTCCCGGTCGCGATCCAGACGATCGAAAAGCTGAAGATCCCGGTCATCAAGTCGGAAGAATCGAAGGACAAGGTCGAAAACCTCCTCCTCTCGGTCACGACCACCGACGATTCGGGTCGCAGCGCAGGTGAACCCGGCTACCAGGGCGCTTCGCGCAACGGTGAATGCCGCGTCTACTTCAACAACATCACGCCGGTGACCTCGAAGGAACTGTACGACCAGGCCTTCAAGCGTCTTGATGCAATCGTGAAGCGTGCAGGCGGTCCGGAAGCCCTTCGGGACAATCCGGATCTGGTTCCGCAGGTTCACATCCGCGGTGACGTGAACGCCCCTTGGCGTTGCGTGGCCGGCGCGATCTACAACGTCCAGATTGCGGGCTACCCGACGGTTGGATTCATTTCCAACCCGGTTGACCCCAACGGCTGACGGTCGAGAAGGAGTAACATTCCATGGCAATGTCAGGCGGCAAGGACGATGGCGCGCCGATGATGGAAATGAACACGACGCCGTTGATCGACGTCATGCTCGTTCTCCTCATCATGTTCATCATCACCATCCCGGTTGCGACCAACTCGATCGACATCGATCTGCCGGTTGCAACCCCTCCGACGAACACGCCGCCGCCGGTGGACCCGATCAAGAACAAGATCGTGCTCACCACGGATGCGAAGATCCTCTGGAACGGCAATCAGGTCGACCAGAACACCCTGCAGAACCTGCTGGCGCAGTCGCTGACCTACAAGGTCGAGCCCGAACTGCAGTACCAGCCGGAGGCGCAGGCCAGCTACGAGCTGTCGGCTCAGGTTCTGCAGCTCATCAAGGCTGCGAACGTGACCAAGTTCGGCTTCGTCGGCAACGAGCAGTTCCGCGACTTCGGCAAGTAAGCCGGACAACGGATCGGTCCTTCGGGATCAGGAAAGGGGCGGAGAGATCCGCCCCTTTTTCTTTGCCCTTCGCAGATGCCCGTGCCGCCTTGGCGGCTTCGCGCATTCGGGTTACATTTCATGCCAGTGCGGAAAAAGATCCCTGAAGAGAGGACTTGCCCATGACCACTGGAGAGGCCGTTTCCCGCGAAGCCCCGATCAGCGCGATCAACACCACGCCCCTGATCGACGTCATGCTGGTGCTGCTGATCATGTTCGTGATCACCATCCCGGTCGCCACGCAATCGATCCAGGTCGATCTGCCTGCCGGCATGACCGAACATACCGTGCAGCCGCTGCAAAACACGATCACGCTGGGCGTCGACGGCACGATCCGCTGGAACGGCCATGCCGTGGACAAGGGTGAACTCGCCAAGCTGCTCTACGGCACCACACACCTGCGGGCCGAACCCGAACTGCGTTTCCGCCCCGATGCGGACGCCGCCTATGCCCGCACCGCCGAAGTGCTGCAGACGATCAAGGCCTCCGGCGTGACCAACTTCGGCTTCGTCGACAACGAACGCTTCCGGACGTTCGACCGCTAACCCGGCTATTCCACTCCGCCATCCGATAGCCCATCGTCCCCATGCAATGGGCCGATGGCGGGGTGGGACGCCGATGCGCAGAAACCCTCTCAGTCCTCGCCGGGCGGATCCACCCGCATCGCCAGCGAGGCAAGGCTTTCCGCCTCCACCAGCAGATCCTCGTCCGCCGAGCCCGACGGCAGCGATTCGCGGCCGATCATCGAAAGGGCCGGCACCGACAGCGGGCTGATTCGCTCCAACTGGACATGGTCCACCTCCCGCGCCGCCCGATCCAGCACGTCCGCCACGCGGGCCACGTCGGTCATCCGCGCGCGCGCATCGGCCCAGGCGGCCTCGATCAGCAGGTGATCGGGCTCGTACTTGCGCAGGACATCATAGATCAGGTCGGTGGAGAACGTGACCTGCCGGCCGGACTTGCGCGTTCCCGGCTGCTGGCGCTCCACCAGTCCGGAGATCACCGCCACCTCGCGAAAGGCCCGGCGCAGGAGATAGGACTGCTGCACCCAGTCGACGAATTCGTGCGTCAGGATATCCGGGGAAAGCAGCGCCGCCGGATCCTCCACCGGCTTCAGGCCCCAGACCACCAGTGCATAGTCGGTGGCGACGAAGCCCAGCGGCCCCAGCCCGCGATCCTCCATGCGCCGGGTGATCAGCATCCCCAGCGACTGGTTCGCGGGCCAGCCCTCGAACGTGTAGTAGGTCGTATAGGCCGCGCCGTGATGCGGAAAGCTTTCCACCAGCAACCGCCCCGGCGCGGGCAGGTGCGAGCGCCAGTCCTGCACTTCCAGCCATTCGCGCACATCGTCGGGAAAGCGCGCCCAGCCCGCCCGGTCGCACAGCATGCCCCGAACCCGCTCGGCCAGATGCGTGGAGATCGGCATGCGCTGGCCCATGTAGCTGGGGATCGTGGCCGATCGCTTCGCCGCGCGCACGATCAGCTCCAGCTCGCGCAGCGCCTCCACTTCCAGATCCATCCCGGCGAAGCGGAAGGTGTCTCCCGGCTTCAGGCTGGCGCCGAAACCTTCCTCCACTTTGCCCAGCGACCGGCCATTGCGGAAGCGGACCTCCAGCATTTCGGCATCGACGATGATACCCGCATTCAGCCGGTGCCGCGCCGCGTGTTCGGGGTGGGTGAGCCGCCACTGCCAGCCGCCTTCCCCATCCTTCTCCCGCACGATGCGGCGGAAGCGGTCGTAGGAGCGCAGCGCGTAGCCGCCGGTCGCCACGAAATCGAGCACGCGGGCGAAGATCGCCTCGTCCACCCAGGCATAGGCGGCGGAGGAGCGCACTTCGGCCAGCACGGCATCCTCGCGGAACGGGCCCGCGCAGGCGGTGCCCATCACGTGCTGGGCCAGCACGTCCAGCCCGCCGGGCCGGAACGCTTCACCATCGCGCTGCCCTTCACGCACGGCTTCCTGCGCGGCGAAGGCTTCCAGAAATTCGAAGCGATTGCCGGGCACCAGCATCGCCTTGCTCGGCTGGTCCAGCCGGTGATTGGCGCGCCCGATGCGCTGGAGCAGGCGCGAGGATCCCTTGGGCGCCCCCATCTGCACCACCAGATCGATGTCGCCCCAGTCGACACCTAAGTCGAGGCTGGCGGTACATACGAGGGCCCGAAGCCGCCCTTCCGCCATCGCCCCCTCCACCTTGCGCCGCGCCTCCTTGGAGAGTGAGCCGTGGTGGATGCCGATCGGCAGATTATCCTCGTTCGCGTCCCAGAGTTCCTGAAAGATGTACTCAGCCAGGAAGCGGGTGTTGGTGAAAACCAGCGTGGTGCGATGCGCCTTGATCTGGCCGATCAGTTGCGGGATCGCCCATGTCGCCGCATGGCCGCTCCAGGGGATGCGCTCCTCCTGCGGCAGCAGGATGGAGACTTCGGGTTCCGCCCCCGGTTCGCCTGCCACCAGTTCGACCGCGTCGATCTCACCCCACGGCGCCAGCCAGCCGCGAAAGGCATCGGGGTCGGCCAGCGTCGCCGAGAGCCCGGCGCGCTGCAACTCGGGGCTGAGTGCCTGCAGCCGTGCCAGCGAGAGTGCCAGCAGGTCGCCGCGCTTGCCGGTGGCGAAGGCGTGGATTTCATCGATCACCACACGCTTCAGGCCGGCGAACAGCGTGGGCGCCTCAGGGTAGGTCAGCAGGAGCGAGAGCGATTCGGGTGTCGTCAGCAAGACATGCGGCGGGCGGGCGCGCTGGCGCGCCTTGCGGTCCGACGGGGTATCGCCGCTGCGCGTCTCGATCCGAATCGGCAGCCCCATCTCCTCGACCGGGGTGAGCAGGTTGCGCTGCACGTCGTGCGCCAGCGCCTTCAGCGGCGAGACGTAGAGCGTGTGCAACCCCTCCGGCACATCGTCGCCCGCCAGGCGTGAGGGGCAGAAATCCGCGAGCGTCGGCAGGAAGCCCGCCAGCGTCTTGCCCGCGCCGGTATCGGCCACCAGCAGCGCGTGCTTGCCGCGATCCGCCGCCGCCAGCATCTCTGCCTGATGGCGACGGACCCGCCAGCCCCGCCCGGCGAACCAGCCGGCGATCTCCGCGGGAACCTGTGAGTCCGTCTTTCGGGGTCTGCGCGCCGCCATGGCAGATAGGTGGAGAGAAAAGCCTTCTGCTGCAAGAACGTCCGGCTTGCGCTTCACCCCGCGGCCGGTCACCATGACAGGCTCAGCCACCGGTGCGAGGCCTATGCCGATCGATCTCGAGCTGTCCGACCTTGCCAGACTGGCCGTCAGCCTTGCGCTGGGTTTGCTGGTGGGCATCCAGCGCGGGTGGGCCCAGCGCGATCGCCCGTCCGGCACGCGGTTCGCCGGCATCCGCACGTTCGCGCTGATCGGGCTGGGCGGCGGCATTTCCGGCATGCTGTTTCGCGGCGCGCCCGGCCCGGCCACCGTGCTGCTGGCGGTGATCGCCCTGCTGGTGCTGATCGGCTATGTGCGCGACAGCCGCCTGAACGAGACGGCCAGCGGCACCAGCGGGCTGGTGGCACTGCTGACGATCGCCAGCGGATTCCTGGTCGGCGTGGGGGAACGGGTGACCGGCACCGCCATCGCCGTGATCATGGTGCTGCTGCTGGCGCTGCGCGAACAGCTTCACGGCTGGATCGACAAGCTGAGCCAGCGCGAGGTGCTGTCGATCGCCCGCTATGCGCTGATTGCGCTGGTGATCCTGCCGCTGCTGCCGGACCAGGCATTCGGCCCCTACGGTGCCTGGAACCCGCGCAAGCTGTGGCTGGTGGTGGTGCTGGTATCGGGCTTTTCCTTCGCCGGCTATTTCGCCACCCGCGTGCTGGGGGCCAAGCGCGGGATCATCGCCACCGCCGCCGCCGGGTCGCTGGTGTCCTCCACCGCCGTCACCGCTTCGCTGGCGAGCCGGATGAAGCTGGGCGAGGAACCGCGCCCGGTGTTTCCCGCCGCGATCGCCTTCGCATCGGTGATCATGTTCCTGCGCGTCTTCGTGCTGGTCGCGCTGCTGGCGCCGATCGCCCTGCCCACGCTGGCGCGGTTGATTGCCCCCGGACTGGTGGTGGGGATCATCGCCGCCGCATGGTACTTGCGCCGCAGCCGCGCCGCGCCTGTCCCCAATCCCGGCCACGAACTGGCGATGCGCAATCCGTTCGACATCGGACCGGCGCTGATGCTGGCCGGGCTGGTGATGGTGCTGACGGTCGCCTCGCTATGGGTACTGCGCAATTTCGGCGAGCGTGGGCTGGCGGTGGTGCTGGCAGTTTCCGGCACGGTGGACGTCGATTCGGCGATCATCACCATGGGCGGGCTGGCCGGGCAATCGCTCGACGCGCGGACCGCCGGGGTGGTGTTGGCTATCCCGGTTGCGCTCAACACCTTGTTCAAGGCCGGTGTGACGGTCAGCCTTGCGGGCTGGCAGCAGGGCAAGAGCGCGGCCTTGCCGCTGGTCGCCAGCGCGGCCGCCGTGGGTGTGGCGATCCTGGCGCTGCCTTAGGCCCGGCGCGACAGCCCCGATGCCGCGAGTTGAGCGTCGATCGCATCCAGCAACCGCTGGAGCCCTTCCTCCGTCTCGCTCTCCGCCCGGGCGGTCAGCATCGCCTGCGTGTTCGAGACGCGCAGTAGCCACCAGCCATCGGGCGTGGTGACGCGCACCCCGTCGACCGCCACGACGTCGGCCCCGGCGCCGACAAGGCGCATGCGCACTTCCTCCACCGCCGCAAACTTGCGGTCTTCGGCAACCGCAAAACGCAGTTCGGGTGTGGAGATCAGCGGCGGCATGGCATCGTGCAGTTCAGCCACGCTGCGGCCCAGCCGCAGGCTGGCGGCGATCAGGCGCAGGGCCGCGTAGAAGGCATCGTCAAAGCCGTGATAATCGTCGGCGAAGAACATGTGGCCGGTCATTTCACCCGCCAGCAGCGCGCCGGTTTCCTTCATTCTGGACTTGATCAGCGCGTGCCCGGTCTTCCACATGTCCGGCACGCCGCCCATCCGTGCGACACCTTCGAACAGCGCGCGGGATGCCTTCACATCAGCGATCACTTGCGCCCCCGGATTCCGGCGCAGCAGATCCTCGGCATAGATCAGCAGCAACTGGTCCCCCGCCAATGCGCGGCCGTGGCTGTCGATCACCCCGATCCGATCGGCATCCCCATCGAAAGCGACACCGAAATCGAGGTTCTTCGCCGCGACGAGCGCGCGAAGGTCTGCAAGATTGGCATCCTCGCTCGGATCGGGATGGTGGTTCGGGAAAGCCCCATCCACTTCAGTAAAGAGAAGATGATGGTCCCCAGGCAGCCGGGAAGTCAGCAGCTCCAGAACCGGACCGGCAGCGCCGTTGCCGGCATCCCAGCCGATCCGCAAGTTGGCCAGCTCCTCGCCCGGCAGCCCGTCGAGGGCCGGCAGCAGCCCCTCGACATAGGCAGCGATGACGCTGCGATCCTCGACGACGCCACCGGCAGAACGGGCATCGTCATCCCATTCCCCCGCCGCCGCCAGTTCGCCCATCCGCTGGATCGCCGCCCCGTAAAAGGGCCGACCCGCCATTACCATCTTGAAGCCATTCTGATCGGCGGGATTGTGGCTGCCAGTTATCTGAATGCCGCCCTGCACGTCTTCGGCTGATATCTCCGCGAAATAGAGCATCGGGCTACTGGACAGGCCGATCCGCACCACGTCGACGCCGCTGGCCGTGAGGCCATCCACCAGCGCCGCCTCCAGCACCGGGGAACTGACGCGGCCATCGCGGCCGACCACCACCCTGCGCCCACCGTCGCGGCGCAGCAGCGTGCCGAACGCGCGGCCAATGGCATGGGCATCGTCCGCGTTCAGGTTTTTGCCGAAAGTGCCGCGAATGTCGTATTCGCGCAGGATCGTGGGATCGAACCGATGCGCCCGCATCAGCCCTGCGTGCCGCCGTCCAGCGTTTCCAGCAGCAGATCGCGTGCGGCATTGGCCTCGTGGATCTTCTCGCTCGATCCACCGCGATCGGGATGGACCTGGATCACCCGGCGCCGATGCGCCTCCATGATCGCCTCGCGGCTGGCCCCCTCTGGCACACCCAGTACGGCGCGGGCCTGGGTCTGGGCGTGGATCTGGGCGAAGCTGGATGCCTTGGGCTCACGCGATCCGGCCAGATAGCGGCGCCAGTTCCGCCACGGCCATTGCCCGGTAGCCAGTTTCCACGCGATGCAGCCCAGCGCAATCAACCAGATCAGCTTCATCGCCGGGGTTTCAACCTTCGTCCGAGAGTTCGAACTGCGGTTCGCGCCGTTCGGGCATCGGCAGGTTCAGGCCCGCCACCAGCCCGCGCAGTTCCTGCCGCGCGACAAGGTGGCTGGTGCCCAGCTCGCCCAGGTGCCCCTTGTCCAGCAAGGTCAGGCCGGAAGGGAACAGTTCACGGAAGATGACGCGTTCGGACAGGCCGGGCGAAATGCGGAAGCCCACGCGCTTCGACAGTTCCTTCAGCGCGCCTTCCAGGCGGCGCATGTTTTTCGCCTCAACGTGCTGGACGCGGTTGCGCACCACCACCCAGTCGAGTTCACGGCGCCCTTCGTTGATGGTCTTGAGGCCGCGTTTCTTGCGGGTTTCCCACATGAGTTCGGCGTAGAAAGACAGCTTCTTCACGCGGAAGGTTTCATTCTCCACCTGGCCGATCAGGTCGAAGTCGACGAAGCTGTCGTTCAGCGGCGTCACCAGCGTATCGGCGGTGGCGGCCACGTGGCGGGCGAACTGATCGTCGCGGCCGGGGGTGTCGAACACCAGGAAGTCGTAACCCTCGGCGATCTGTTCGGCCAGTTCGTCCAGCTCGTTGATATCGTCGCCATCGTAGACCGCGAAGCGGGCGCCGGGCAGCGCGATCTCGCGCTGGCGCTCCGTCTCCATGCGGTTTTCCAGATAGCGGTACAGCGTGCGCTGGCGCGGATCGAGGTCGATCGCGGCCACCTTGGCGCCCTGATAGGCCAGCGCGATGGCGACGTGGACGGCTGTGGTGGACTTGCCGGTGCCGCCCTTTTCATTGGCGAAAACGATGCGATGCGCTGTCACGGACCCTAGCTTTCCCTGTTACCGCCGGCCCTGCCCGGCAGGCGAATTCTCAACCGCTTCTTGCCGCCCGGGGCGCGCCGGCGCTAAGGGCTGGCGCGAGGACCGGTCAAGTCCATTCTAACGGAGCAGCCACCCCCAATGCAAACCGTCCACAGCCTTGATCCACTGCGCAGTGCCATCCAGACCCTGCGGCAGACCGGGACTGTCGCCCTTGTCCCCACCATGGGCGCACTTCATGAAGGTCACCTGACACTGGTGCGCGAAGCGCGGAAACGGGCGGATCACGTGGTCGTCTCGATCTTCGTGAACCCCCTGCAATTCGGCGTGAACGAGGATCTGGACGCCTATCCGCGCCAGCTTGAACGCGATTGCAACTTGCTGGAGCCCGAAGGCGTGGCGCTGGTCTGGGCCCCCACGGTGGACGCGATGTATCCGCAGGGCTTTGCCACCAATATTGCGGTCACCGGCGTGTCGGACGGTCTGTGCGGCGCCTCGCGCCCCGGCCATTTCGATGGCGTTGCCACCGTCGTCTGCAAGCTGTTCCACCAGGTGCTGCCCGATGTGGCGCTGTTCGGGGAGAAGGACTGGCAGCAATTGGCCGTGATCCGCCGCATGGCGCGCGACCTTGACCTGACCCGCCCCCATGTCGACGCGATCATCGGCGTGGACACGGTGCGAGAGGAGGACGGCGTCGCCCGATCCTCGCGCAATGCCTATCTGACGGCGGAACAGCGCGCGGCGGCAGTTACCCTGCCCACCGCGATGAAGGCCGCGATCGCCGCGATCGAGGGCGGTGCGCCGGTTGCGGAGGCCTTGGGCGATCTGGAAAAGGCGCTGCTGGCCGGCGGCTTCGCGTCGATCGACTATGCCGAACTGCGCGATGCCGAAAGCCTTGTCCCGCTCGACGCGCGTTCGGACCGGCCGATGCGCCTGCTGGTGGCCGCGCGGATCGGCAAGGCCCGCCTGATCGACAACATGGCGGTTGTCCCGCGCTGAGGCATTTTCTTACGCGCAAAACTGTCAATAAGGATTGAATCTGACAGAAATAGTCATTTGTTTGCAAACGATTCAACCCTAAGGTCCCCCGCGCAATGGGCAAGCCGCGCCGGGTCGCCGCGCGGCGAAACAGAGGGATCAGCATCATGAAGACGTTCGCATGCGCGCTCGCCGCGCTGGCCGTTGTGGCAGGCGCTCCTTCCGCGTTCGCGGAAGACAAGTCCTCCGGCCGCAAGCTGCAGGACAAGGGCACGCAGCAGATTCCGGTCTGCCGCAAGAACCTGGGCACCGTGGCCATCATCGAGCCGGACAACCAGTGGTGGCGCGAACTCAGCCTGGGCAGCCCGGAAGCGATCCTGCGCGTCTTCGTGCAGCAGTCACACTGCTTCACGCTCGTCAACCGGGGCCGCTCGCTGCAGAACAGCGCCATGGAGCGCGCACTGGCCGAACAGGGTGAACTGCAGCGCGGCTCCAATATCGGCAAGGGCCAGATCAAGGCGGCGGACTACTTCCTGCAGCCGGACATCGTTTCCACCAACAACAACTCCGGCGGCGGCGGCCTGGGTGCCGTGCTGGGCGGCGTGGGCGGCATGTTCGGCAACGGCATCGGCCGCATCGCCGGCGGCTTGAACGTCAAGAAGGGCGAGGCGAACGTCACGCTCTCCGTCGTCAATTCGCGCACCACCGTGGAAGAGGCGCTGACCGAGGGCTATGCCCGCAAGTCGGACGTCAGCTTCGGCGGTTCGGGCAGCGGCTTCTTCGGCGGCACCTTCGGCGGGGCCGGCGGCGGCGGTTACCAGAACACGCAGATCGGTCAGATCATCGTGCTCGCCTACCTCGATGCCTATACCAAGCTGGTCTCCCAGCTGGGCGGCCTGCCCGAGGATCCCTCGGCAGCGGCGCCGATGGCGACTTCGGGCTCGCACTGACAAGGCGGGCAGGTGCCGCAGGCGATGCTCTAACAGGCATTGTCAGCGGATATCCTGTCGGCCAATGCCTAGTCTGGACGGGGGCCTTTCACCGGGCTCCCGCCAGAATGGGGCACCTGCATGACGGAAACGACACGAAGCGCTGGCGGCGAGGGCCGCGGACGGGCATGAACGCGCTGCGCATTCTCTATATCGAGGACGACGCCCGCGCCGCCGCGCAAGTGGCGGAACTCGCCGACGGCGCCGATCTCGCGCTCACCTGGGCCGCGAACGGGCAGGACGGCCTGATGCGCGCCGGCGTCGAACGCTACGACGTGATCATCCTTGATCGCATGCTGCCCGATCTTGACGGGCTGACCATCCTGGAACGCCTGCGCGAATCCGGCGTGGGCACCCCCGTGCTGATGCTGTCCGCGCTGGGCCGCACATCGGACCGGGCCGAGGGGCTGGACGGCGGCGCCGACGACTATCTGGCCAAGCCGTTCGAGGCCGAGGAACTGCTCGCCCGCCTGCGCGCGCTGCACCGCCGCGCTTCCGGACGGGAACACAGCGCGGTGATCCTCTACGGCGCCTTCGAATGCCACGTGAAGGCGCGCACTGCCTTTCGCGACAACCGCCACCTTGCGCTCAGCCCCAAGGAATTCGAGCTTTTCCGCTATTTCATGGAAAACGCCGGCGAAGTGCTGACGCGCGAGATGCTGCTGCGCGACGTGTGGAAGATGAATTTCGATCCCCAGACCAACGTGGTGGACGTCAATATCGGCCGCCTGCGCCGTAAGCTGGAGGATGGGTTCGACAGCCCGGCGCTGGAGACCATCTGGGGTTCCGGCTACCGCCTGCTCGACGGCGCCCACTGACCGCGATGGCGCGGCTGGTAGACATTCGCCGATCGATCTTCGCGCAGATCGTGCTCTGGGCGATCGCGATCGCCGCGATCATCACCGGCTGCCTCTGGCTGCTGACCGATACGACGATCCGCAGTACCAGCCGCACCGCGCTGGAACGCGCGGTCGAGGTCGATCTTGCCGGCATGGTCGATATCTACGCCAGCGGCGGGCGCGACGAACTGGCCCGCCGCATACAGGACCGTCTGGCGCTGCAACCGCGCGACGGCCATACCGCGCACTACATGCTGGCCGACAAGGCGAACCATCGCATTGCCGGCAATTTCGATACCTGGCCCGGCCTTCATGCCGCCACGTCCGAAAGTGCCGACATCATCTCGCCCGACGGGGTCCGCGCCCATGGCCGCGCCATGCAGCTGAGCCCGGACCTGAAGCTGGTGGTGGCGCACGAGGATCGCGACATCGGCCCGCTGCGCCGTCAGGTCGCCTTCGTCTACGGGGCCGGCGGGCTGCTGGCGGTGATGGCAGTGGCACTGGCGGGCTGGCTGGCGGTGTTTCGGCTCGGCACCCGGATCGAGCGGATCAATGCGGCCTTCCGCCATCCCGACAACCAGGCACTGGCCCGCCTGGAAAAGGGCTCGCACGATCGGGACGAGATCGACGAACTGACCCGCCATTCCGCCGATGCGCTGGCCCGCCTGCGCCGGCTGGCCGGGGCCCAGCGCGAAACCACCGACCAGCTTGCGCACGAGATGCGCACGCCGCTGATGCATCTCGACAACCGGCTGGTGAAAGCGCTTTCGGCAACGCCCGATGCCGAGACCGCCGCCCGCATCGCCGATGCGCGGCAGGAGATCCGCCGCATCGTGCGGATGCTGGAATCGCTGCTCGACATTGCCGCCAGCCAGGCGCGGCGCGGCGATCGCCACGGCCTTTGCCCCGTGGACCTCAGCGCACTCGCCGATCGGCTGGGCGAACTCTATGCCGACAGTGCCGAGGAATCGGGCCACACCCTGAAGCTGGACATCGCCCCCGGCGTGGTGGTGGAGGGGGAGGAAATGCAGCTGACCCGGCTGATCACCAACCTGCTGGACAATGCGTTCAAGTTCGTGCCGGCCGGCGGCACCGTGGAACTGCGGCTGAAGCCCGGCCCCTGCCTTACCGTCTGCGACGACGGCCCCGGCGTGCCGGAAGCCGAGCGGGAGCGGGTATTCGACAAGTTCGCACGGGGCAGCGAGCCCGGATCGCAGGACGGCGCCGGTCTGGGGCTGGCCTTGTGCCGGGCGATCGCGGAGCGGCACCAGCTTGAGATCGCCCTGCTGCCCTCCGCGCGCGGCGCCTGCTTCATGGTCGCCCCGCAAGCCGGGCGGCGCGCCACCACGGATCGCCTGCACGGTTGAACTTGGCCGATGACGCCGCCGCATTTTCCGGCTAGGCCCCTTCGCGTGGGCACACTTCGGCACTTCTTTCGGGCCCGTCCCGAACTGGCGGCTCTGCTGCTGGCGCTGGCGCTGTGCCTCAAGGCCGTGGTCCCCGCCGGATACATGCCCACCACGCAAGGCAGCACGCTGACGGTGGAGCTGTGCTCCGGCTCTACACCCGGCGGTAAAGTGACGATCGCCCTGCCGACGCGCGACGGCCATGCCAACGAAAACGCCAGCAAGACGATGGACCATCCCTGCGCCTTCTCGTCGCACGCGGCCGCAGCCATCGACACGGTACTGCCGGCCCTTCTGGCCATCGCGCTGGCCTTCGTCTTCGTGGCCGCAATCCTGCGCGAGCCATTGGCCCTGCGCGCAATCCGCGCGCAAATCCGCCCACCCTTGCGCGGACCACCCGCCCAAGCCTGATCCCCGCCATCGCCGCGCGCCTGCGTGCGGCCCTTCCGGCTTGAGTGCACGCGGACGCCCAAGGCGCGCGTGCCGATCAGGTGACGTTCGATGATCCGTATTCTGCTCGCGCTTGGCGCGGCTCCGCTTGCCCTGTTTCCACCAGCCGCTTTTGCCGATGATCCCGCAGAAGCCCCTTCACCGGATTCCATTCTGGTCGTCGGCCAGCGAGATGCGCCGATCAGCCTCGACGCGCGCGGGCTTTCCGTCAGCCTGGGCGACGAACAGTTCCAGGGCGTGAATGCCCAGAACGTCGAGGATCTGATCAAGTACGCGCCCGATTTCTTCGTGCGCAAACGCTTCGCCGGCGATTCCAACGGCGTGCCCGGCTTTCGCGGCACCCATTCGACCCAGAGCGCGCGTACGCTGGTGATGGTGGACGGGTTCACCGTGTCCAACTTCCTGGGCAACTCGTTCGCCTACGCGCCCAAGTGGGGCGTGGTCGGCCCGGGCGAGGTGGAACAGTTCGACGTCGTCTACGGCCCTTATTCGGCGCGCTATGCGGGCAATTCGATGGGCGGCGTGGTCAATATCGTGACCCGCTCCCCCGAACGGACCGAGGCGTTCGCCACCGTGCAGGGCCTCGTTCAGCCATACGACCAGTACGGCACGCATGACACCTATTGGGGTTGGTCCGGCGAGGCGGGCATGGGCTTTCGGCAGAAGGACGGCCCATGGTCGCTGCGCCTGTCCGGCCGCCACCTGCGCAACACCGGCCAACCGATGATGTTCTATGGGTTGACGCCATCGGCCAGCACGGCGGCGACAACGCCGGTTACGGGCGCCGTGGTCGATCCCAAACAGCACATGACCGGTGCGCCCGGAACCGCCACCAACCCGATCTTCGCGGCGCAGAGCCCCGCCGAAATCACGCAGGATCAGGCCAAGCTGCGCCTTGGCTATGACGGCGCCTCCGGTGTCACCGGCGAACTGCTGCTGGCCTATTGGCACAACCTCGACAGCCAGACCGCGCCGGACTGCTACTTGCGCGACGCCACGGGCAACATCGTGTGCGAGGGGCTCGTCTCGATCGACGGACAGAAATACGCCGCCAGCGGCGCCAACTGGTCCCGCACCATCCGCGACGAACTGCTGGCGGGGGCCAAAGTCTCGGCCCCGGTTTCGGATGTGCTGACGCTGGACCTCAATCTCTCGACCTACCAGATCCTGCGGTCGGACGGGTTCACCTCGAAAGGCTACACCGCAGGAGAATCCAATGGCGCGGGCACGCTGGCGCGGCAGGGGCCGACGTACTGGTACACCGGCGATCTGGCGCTCACCGCCGATCTGCGCGGGGCCACATTGGCAGGCGGCCTCAGCGGCAACCTCTACAAGACCGATCAGATCAACTACACACTGGCGAACTGGCGCAAGGCTGCCGGCAAGGCGTTCTCAACCGAAACTTTCGGCAAGACCCGCAACCTGGCCGCCTGGGCCGAACTGCGCGTGCCGATCCAGACCGTGACGCTGACATTGGGCTCGCGATTCGAGGATTGGCGCGCCTTCGACGGCGGGCTGGGGCGGCTCGATACCAATGGCCAGCCGGTGTTCAACCGCTACGCCAGCCGCCACGCCACCGGCTTCCAGCCCAAGGCCGCCGCCGAATGGGCGATCGATCCCGATACCCGGCTTCAGTTCAGCCTTGCCAAGGCCACTCGCTTCCCGACAGTGGGCGAGCTGTTCCAGGGCAGCCTGAACGGCGACGGCAGCTTCAATCCGGACAGTTTCGATCCCGCCCTGAAGCCCGAACGCTCGACCGACGCCAACCTGCTGCTGGCGCACCAGTTCGGCAACGTGAAGCTGACCGGATCGGTGTTCTGGCAGCGGGTGAAGAACACGATCTTCAGCTTTACCGGCTTCAACCAGAACGGCGTGACCACCTCCAGCTTCAAGAACATCGACCTGACCCGCCAATACGGGATCGAACTGATCGCCGAGGCCAGAGAGGTGCTGCCCGGCCTGGACGTGGACGCCAACGCCGCGTGGATCGATTCGGTCACCCTGCGCAACGATGCCGCGCCTGCGGCCGAGGGCGTGCAGTTCCCGCGCATTCCGCGCTGGCGGCTGAACGGCAACCTGCGTTACCGGGTGATCGAGCCGGTCCTGCTCTCGATCGGCGTGCGCTATGCCAGCCGCCCGAACACCGACCTGTTCGGCCTGCAGCGCGGTGACACCTACGGCTATACCTCCGAACTGTTCGCACTCGACGCCAAAGTCAGCTGGGACGTGACCGAGCAACTGCGCCTCAGCGCCGGCGTCGACAACCTGACCAACGACCGGGCCTGGGTCTACCACCCCTACCCGCAGCGCAGCTTCCTTGTCGAAGCGGGATGGAAGATGTGATGGGAACCGAAATCCCGGCCGAAATGCGTAAGGAACGCTGGTATCGCGCGGTCTGGCGCTGGCACTTCTATGCCGGGCTGTTCTGCGTGCCGTTCGTGCTGTGGCTCTCCGTCACCGGCGGGCTCTACCTGTTCAAGCCGCAGATCGAGCAGGCGCTCTACGCCCCCTATCGCAATGTCGTGAGCGGGCCCGGCCCGCGCCTCTCGCCAGACCGGATCGCCGCGCAGGCGGTGGCGGCGGTGCCGGGATCGATGCTGCACAAGTACGTCCTGCCGCGTTCCCCCGCAGACGCGGTGGAAGTGCTGGTGGGCAAAGGCGCGGGCGAGATGCGCGTCTGGGTCCACCCGCAGACCGGCGCGGTGCTCTACAAGGTGCCGGAGGAAAGCCGGTTCATGCGCGTGGTGTTCCGCCTGCACGGCGAACTGCTCTCGGGCAACTATGGCTCCGCACTGGTCGAGACGGCGGCATGCTGGACCGTGGTGATGCTGCTGACCGGCCTATTCCTCTGGTGGCCGCGCGGCGCTAGCGGGCTGGCAGGCGTGCTCTACCCCCGCCTGCTCCGGGGGAAGACGCTGTTCTGGCGCGACATCCATGCCGTCACCGGCCTGTGGATTTCGCTGGGCGCACTGTTCCTGATCGCCACCGGCCTGCCTTGGGCCAATGCCTGGGGCGACTATTTCCGGCAGGTGCGCACGGTGACCGGCACGGCGGCAGGGCAGCAGGACTGGTCCGCCGGTTCCTCCGCCGAGGCGCACCAGCGTATGGCGGCGGACGCGGGAATGCGCGCGATGATGTCCGAACATGCCGAACATCACGGCATGACCATGCGCCACTTGCCCGCCAACCCCGCCGCGCTGGATGCCGTGGTGGGCCGGGCAGGAGGGCTCGGTTTCGCGCATCCGGTCGAAGTCAGCCCGCCCACCGCGCCGGACGGCCCATGGCAGGTGCGCAGCCAAGCGGAGAACCGCCCGATGCGCGATAGTGCCGAAGTCGCCGAGGACGGCACGCTGATCGGGATCGAGCGCTATTCCCAACGCCACTGGATCGACCGCGCGGTGGGCTACGGCGTCGCCATCCACGAAGGCGAATGGCGCGGGCTGGCGAACCAGCTGGTCAATCTGGCGGTGCTGCTGGGGCTGGTCACGCTCTGCCTGTCCAGCGTGGTGCTGTGGTGGCGGCGCAAGCCGGAGGCGATGCTAGGCGCCCCGGCGACATTCGCGCCGTTGCGTCACAGCTGGGCGCTGGTCTTGCTCGTGCTGCTGATGGCCCTGCTGATGCCGTTGTTCGGTCTCTCGCTGGGCCTTGTCGTGCTGGCGGAATGGAGCCTCAAGCGCCTTGTGCCCCGGCTCGGCCAGTGGATGGGCTGGCGCACGGCATAAGAAAACGGCGGCGCTCCGGGTGGGAGCGCCGCCGCTGTCGTGACGTCGATCATGACGTCAATCGAGGACCGTCTTCTCTTCGGACGGATCGGTGTGGAACTCATGCCACACGCCGTTGATGATGCCGAAGCCGACCGCCAGGCCAACGCCGAGGATCCAGGAAAAATACCACATAGTCGGCTCCTCAATAGAAGTCTGGGTTCATGCCCACTTCGTGCTGGGTCACCCGGCCGAACATCACCTTGTAGGCCCAGGCCGTGTAGAGCAGCACGATCGGCAGCAGGATCACCGTCACCAAGAGCATGATGAACAGCGTCGTGTGGCTGGACGATGCGTTCCACGCCAGCAGGCTGGAGCGGGCATCGATCGAGCTGGGCAGGATGAAGGGGAACATCGACAGGCCGACCGAGGCGATGATGCCCAGGTTCGCCATCGACGATCCGGCGAAGACCAGCACATCCTTGCGCCCGCGAATGCCGAACAGTGCAACCAGCGGCCCGGCCAGCCCCAGCACCGGCGCCAGGATCATCCACGGATGCGCGCCGTAATTGGCCAGCCACGCCCCGGCGACATGCGCGCTTTCGGCAAGGCGGGGGTTGGATGCCCCCTGCGGATCGACGGTGCCGACCAGCGCATAGCCGATATCGCCCTTCGCCAGCCACAGCCCGCCCACGGCGTAGAGCACGAGGGCGACCAGCGCCGCCACCTGACCATAGCGCTGCGCACGGTCGCGCGCCGGTCCGTCTTCCAGCTTCAGCGTCAACCAGCCGGCGCCGTGCAGCACCAGCATCGCCACCGACACCAGCCCACAGAGCAGCGCGAAGGGGCTGAACAGGCCAAGCAGCGTGCCTTCGTAGAAGCTGCGCAAGTCGCTATCCAACCGGAAGGGCACGCCCTGCAACACGTTGCCGATCGCCACGCCGAACACCAGCGAAGGCACGAAGCCGCCGACGAACAGCGCCCAGTCCCAGCGCGAACGCCAGGCCGGATCGGGCCTCTTCGAACGGTACTTGAAGCCGACCGGGCGCAGGATGAAGGCGGACAGCACCAGGAACATCGCGATGTAGAAGCCGGAGAAGCTGACCGCGTAGACGAAGGGCCAGGCGGCGAAGATCGCGCCGCCGCCCAGGATGAACCACACCTGGTTGCCTTCCCAGGTGGGGCCGATGGCGTTGATCACCATGCGGCGTTCCGCATCGGTGCGCCCCACGAAGGGCAGCAGCGCGGCCGAGCCGAGGTCGAAACCGTCGGTCAGGGCGAAGCCGATGAGCAGCACGCCCATCAGCGTCCACCAGATCACCCGCATCGTTTCATAGTCGAAGGGAATGGACATCGTTGCCTCCTTCTTACTCGGCCGGGATCGCGGTGAAGGTGGTGGCGGGCGCACGCTCGGGCGCGGGCTCGCCATCATAGCCTTCGTAGACCTCGGGCCCCTTGCGGATCGTCGCCAGCATCAGCTTGACCTCGATCACCGCCATGATCCCGTAGAGCGCGGTAAAGCCGAAGATGGTGGACCAGATCTGGGTCACCGTCAGGCTGGATGCGCCCAGGAACGTGGGCAGCACACCGTCCACCGCCCAGGGCTGACGGCCCAGTTCGGCGACCAGCCAGCCGATCTCGATCGCGATCCACGGCAGCGGCATCACCAGCACCGCCGTGCGCAGGAACCACTTGCGGTCGAACCGGCGACGGACGGAGAAAGCAAAGGCGGTCGCGAAGAAGGCGATGAAGAAGAAGCCCAGCCCCGCCATCACGCGGAACAACCAGAACAGCGCCGGCACATTGGGCACCGTGGTCCATGCCGCCTTCAGGATCGTGGCGTCGTCCGCCATGCGCGGATCGGCCACGAAGCGCTTCAGCAGCAGGGCATAGCCAAGGTCGTCCTTGTTCCGCTCCCACGCCTCACGCGCGGCAAGGTCGGTGGGATTGACCTTCAGCTTCTCCACCGCGTCATAGGCCAGCACGCCATTGCGGATGCGATGGTCCGCGCGCTCCACCAGCGGAATGATGCCGGTGACTTCGCCCGAAAGACTGCGCGTCGCGATCAGGCCCAGAACATAGGGAATCTTGATCTCGTGCGTCGTCTCATGCGCGCTGTTGGACGGCAGGCCGAACAGGTCGAGCCCGGCGGGCGCCTGCTCGGTCTCCCACATGGCCTCCATGGCGGCCATCTTCATCTTCTGGTTGTCCGAAATCGCGTAACCGCTCTCGTCCCCCAGCACGACGACCGAAAGTGAGGAGGCAAGGCCGAAGGCTGCCGCCACGGTAAAGCTGCGCTTCGCCAGTTCCAGATGACGCCCGCGCAGCAGATAGAAGCACGAGACGCCCAGCACGAAGAGGCTGGCGCAGACGTACCCCGCGCTGACGGTGTGCACGAACTTCGCCTGCGCGACCGGATTGAAAATCACGTCCTTGAAGTTCGATACTTCCATGCGCATCGTTTCGGGATTGAACACCGCCCCGGTCGGATGCTGCATCCAGCCGTTGGCGACGAGAATCCAAAGCGCCGAAAGGTTGGAGCCGATGGCCACCATGATGGTCGTCAACAAGTGGCCGCGCTTGGAAAGCCGGTCCCAGCCGAAGAACATCAGGCCCACGAAGGTCGCCTCCAGGAAGAAGGCCATCAGGCCCTCGATCGCCAGCGGCGCGCCGAAAATGTCGCCCACGTAGTGCGAGTAATAGGCCCAGTTCATGCCGAACTCGAACTCCATGGTGAGGCCGGTGGCCACGCCAAGGACGAAGTTGATGCCGAAAAGCTTGCCCCAGAACCGCGTCACGTCCCGCCAGATGGGACGATCGGTTATCACATAGACACTTTCCATAATTACGAGAATGAAGGAAAGGCCGAGTGTCAGGGGAACGAAGAGAAAATGGTACAGCGCCGTAAGGGCGAACTGCAACCGGGAGAGTTCAACCACTGCCATATCGATCATGTCGAATCCTGCCTTTTGAGCACTCTGGCGAGACAGATTGGGTTGCCTCGAACAGGTTGGTTTCGTAGGGTCGCGTTAGGCTCGCCCCTTTGGGCTGTCAAACAATACTTACATGGTTTCCGTAATTTGATCTATGTCAAAACAACCGTGCCGTGGCTGGCCGACATCGCCGGCGCAGCGATCCTCTCCTGGGGATTGGCCAGCGGTGTTGGGCGGATCGCCGGACACGTGACTGGGCCGCTCGCCGCGTCCGCTGCCGGACCCGGCCCCCTGCTGCTGCCCGCCGCGTTCATGCTCGGCGGGGCGACCCTGCGTGCCGGCGCGGCTTTCGCCGTGGACCGGAATGCCGTCGGCACCGCTCTGGCCAAAGGCCGGGAACGCCGCCGCCGGTTGTGGCCCGCTCTCCTCGGAGGACCGCTGCCGGGCCCGCTAAGCACCGGGGAAAGCACCACACTTGCCATCGACCATAACACGGCAATCGCAAATCGCGATGTCAGGTATTCCCCTGTCCGCCTGAACGCCGTGATCGGGCCGCTGGTGGTTGCCGGCATCGTCGCCCCCGCCAGTTGGGTGGCCGCCGCGATCATGCTGGCGACGCTGCTGCCCTTCGTGCTCGGCTCGATCCTGGCCGGCACCGCCGCGCGCCGCGCGTCCGAACGCCAGCTGGCCGCCCTGTCCGCACTGTCCGGCCTGTTCGTCGACCGCGTGACCCACTTGCCGCTGATCCGCCACTACGGCGCCGAAGCGCGCATTTCGCAGCAAGTGCGCGAGGCGACCCGGCAAGTGGCGCAACGTACCGTGGCGGTGCTGCGCGCCGCCTTCCTGTCGAACGCGGTGCTGGAATTCTTCGCCGCACTGTCGATCGCGCTGGTCGCCGTCTACTGCGGCTTCTCGCTGCCCGGCCTGCTGCCGTTCCGCGCGCCGGAAACGCTGACGCTGGTTCCCGCCTTCTTCGTGCTGGCCATGGCGCCGGAATTCTACCTGCCGATGCGCCGCCTTGCCGCCGCCTATCATGAGAAGCAGCTTGGCGAAGCGGCCGAAGCCGCGCTCGCCCCCTACACGCAGCAAACGACCGAAGCCGCCGAGCCCGCCGGAAGTGACTTCCACGGGATTGAGGTAATCGGCCTGACACTTGCCTTTCCGGGCATCGCCGTGGGGCCGCTGAGCTTCGCGCTGGCCCGGCACGACCTCGTCGCGCTGACCGGCCCCACCGGCAGCGGCAAGACCAGCACGCTGGCCGCGATCGCCGGCCAACTTGCGCCCGCCGCCGGCCGCGTCGTCGGGTTGGACGGCAGCCCCCTGCCAAGCACAGCCATCGCCTGGGCCGCGCAGCGCCCGCTGCTGGTCACCGGCACGCTCGCCCGCAACCTTGCGCTGGCCGCTCCAAACGCAAGCGACAAGCAAATCCACGCCGTCGCCGAGCAGGTCGGCCTCGGCCCGCTGCTTGGCCGGCGGGGCGGCCTCGACATGGCCGTCGACCACGCCGGCTCCGGCCTCTCCGGCGGCGAACGTCGCCGCATCGGACTGGCTCGCGCCATTCTCTCGGGTCGCCCGCTGATGCTTTGCGATGAACCCACGGCCGACCTTGATGCCGCCTCCGCCGCCGCCATGATCGCGCTGCTGCAAAACCTTTCGCAATCGCGCTGCATTCTCGTCGCCACGCACGATTCCACGCTTGCGGCCGCCGCGCGGCAGGAGATCGCGCTATGAGCCGGCCCAACGACAATCCGCTCGCCATCGCCGGCCTCGCCCGTGGGCGCCTGCTTTTCGCCAGCCTCTGCGCCGGTTTCGCGGCCTTGGCCGCCATCGGCCTGCTCGGCATCTCCGGCTGGTTCCTGACCGGGGCGGCGATCGCCGGAGCTTCGGGAACCGTGGCGGTCGCCGCCTTCAACTACCTGATCCCCAGCGCGCTGATCCGTCTGCTCGCCATCGTCCGCACCATCGCCCGCTATGGCGAGCGGCTGCTTTCGCACAAAGTCGCGCTGGAAAGCATGGCCGACTTGCGCGGATCGCTGTTCGACAAGCTGGCCGCTCAGGACAGCCGCCGTGCGCTGGACACGTCGCCGGGCGAGGCCAGCAACCGCCTGATCGACGATGTCGCCGCGCTGGAAGACCTGGTGATCCGCGAACCGGCCCGCCATGCAGCAGTGGTTTCGGCAGCGGTGAGCCTGCTTGCGGCCCTGCTTGCGGGCATTCCGGCGCTGCTTTTCCTCGCGGCGATGCTGGCCGCCCTCCCCGCGCTGTTCGGCCGGGTATCCCGGGCGCTGACCCGCAAGCCGGCGAACGATGCCGCCGAAGCGCTGGGCGACTTGCGCCGCCACTACATCGAACTCGCCGCATCGCGTGCCGAGATCGCCGCCTATGGGCTGGCTGACCAAGCGCTGGCCGAACTCGAACCCATCGCCGACCGCCTTGACGCTGCCCGCTGCCGCCTGTTCCGCGCCGAGGCACTGCAAGGCGGATTGCTGACGGTCTACGGCGCCGTGGCCATGACCGGCGTGCTGCTGCTGGCGCAAGCGAGCGCCCCGATCGTCGCGCTCGCCATGCTGGCAACCGCCGCAGCGGTGGAAGCCATGGGCGGCTTCGCACGCAGCCTGCTCCGCCGCGCCTCGCTCGACGCCGGCCTGCGCCGGATCGCCGCACTCCAGGCGCTGGATCCGGCGCTCTCGCCACCAGAAACGGCGGAAGGCGCAGCGGAACTGAGCCTCGGCGCCCACCGCATCGCGCCGGGCGCCCGCGTCGCGCTCACCGGCCCTTCAGGATCGGGCAAGACCCGCGTGCTGCTGTCACTTGCGGGATGGCAGAAGCCCGCAGTTCCGCTGACCCTGGATGGTACCAGCGTCGATCAATGCCCCGCCCGCCATCTCGAAGCGCAATTCGCCCTCTCCCCGCAGGACGCGCCGATGCTGATCGGCACCGTGGCGGACAACCTCCGCCTCGCGCGCAAGGGAATCACCGAGGCCGAGATGTGGCAGGCGCTGGAGGTTGCCCAGCTTCGCGACCGCATCGCCAACAGCGAATGGGGCGTGGATACACCGCTTGGCGAAGCGGGCGGCACGTTTTCCGGCGGCGAACGCAAGCGCCTCTCGCTCGCGCGCGCGCTATTGACGGGTCGACCTTGGCTGCTGCTCGATGAGCCTACCGAAGGGCTGGACGCGAAGACCGAGGCGGCACTCGTCGCCAGGCTCGACGCCTGGCTGACACGCACGGGCAGCGGGCTGATCCTGGTCTCGCATCGCCAGGCGCCACTGAGCCTCTGCAACGCGCGCGTGGAAATCGCCTCACTGGCGTAAATGCTCAGCGCAGAACGCGCGCAAAACCAGCGGCACCGCCCTTGGTCGTGGGCGCCGGCTCCGCCTGATGGCCCGCCGGTTGCGATGTGCCGGCGGCCAACCCCGCCATGCCGTCGAGAAATCCGCTCAAGACACGCACGCGATCGCCATCCACGCGGTAGAACACCTGTTTGCCGGTCCGCTGCGACGTCACGAGTTCGGCCTTGCGCAGCACTGCAAGCTGCTGCGAGAGGCCCGGTTGACCAATGCCGGTCACCTCCTCGATCTCGCCCACCGAAAGCTCCGCGGCACGAACGGCGTGGAGAATTTGCAACCGCAGTGGATGCGCCAGCGCGCGCAGCAGTTCCGCAACGGCGTCAAGATCGTCCTCGCCCACCTCAGTCCCCTTTGCCCAACGGCGCGTAGAACCAGGCGGCCGGATCGGACGTCGCCAACGCCGCCGCCGCCGTATCCTCCGGCGCACGCAACAAGTCGTCGCCCGGCTGCCAGTCGGCCGGCGCCAGACCGCCACCGTCCCTCACCTCCTGAAGCGCCGCCAGCAGCCGCAACATTTCCGGGATCGAGCGCCCCACCGTCAGCGGATAGCTGTTCAGGGCCTGCAACACGCCTTCGGGATCGATGAAATAGGTCATCCGCACCGTGGCACTGTCCCGCGCGTCGGCACCGACCATGCCAAAGCCGCGTGCAATTTCCATCGTCGGATCCTCGATAATGGGAAACTCGATGGCGACACCGGTCGTGTCCCGGATCAGCCGGATCCAGGCGAGGTGCGAATAGAGACTGTCCACCGACAGGCCCACCAATCGACAATCGAGCGCCGCAAACTCCGGCACCGCGCGGGCAAGGGCCAAAACCTCACTGGTACAGACCGGCGTGAAATCGGCAGGATGCGAAAAGAGGATCAGCCAGCGCCCGCGATAGTCGTCGAGATCAAACGCCCCCTGCGTGCTGCGCGCGACAAACCGCGGAACCCGATCACCGATGCGCAACGGCTGCAGCAGGGTTTCCAGCGTTTCCACTCAATCCTCCATCCGCGCCCTGAGGCACAACGGCGCGAACGCTTACATGATTATCCGGTATCGTAAAGCATGGGACATCGAATCCGCCCCGATCTCGTCGCAGCGACAGCAATGAACCCAATTCATCATCTGAAACATCGTAACTGTTTTCGGATGACGCTTTCGGAAATGCGAAGCAATCTCGGCATGGCCGCGCCGGCAAGACACCTTCAGACAAATTGATGCGAGCACGGCAAAGACCTGCGACATCGGCAGAACAAAACCCCAGCCTCACCTTTTGGAAAGGGGCTCCATGGTCCGCCTTGTACCCGCCGCAGCCGCCATCGCGGCCTCATCCTCGCTCGCTTATGGCTTTGTTTCGACCGCGCATGAACCGATGCGCGCTTTGGGCGCGACGCGCGCGCCGATCATAATCGGCAACGACAAACCCGTTAATCTCGGCCGCATGATCATCACGGCAACGCCGCTGCCATGATCCTGCCCCGAGGCGGAGAACAGCTGCACATCTACAGAAAAGTTCGGCGGCTGGAGCGGGTAGCGGGAATCGAACCCGCATAGCCAGCTTGGAAGGCTGGAGCTTTACCACTAAGCTATACCCGCCCGCTCGACATCTGCCGATGGGGCTTGCGCCGCCAGAGGCAGGCGCTTGCCATGAGAAGCGGCGGCTCGTCAACGGTTCTCTTGTTAAAATTCGTGTGGAGAGCCTTAGTGCCCCTCAAACGAGAGCAGACCATCGGCTGCCACGCCTGCGGTTCTGAGGCGTTCGCCGCCGCCCAGTTCGAACAGGTCGATCGCGAAGAGGGCGTGGTCCACGCGGGCGCCGGCGCGGCGCAGCAGTTCGACCGCCGCCAGAGCCGTGCCGCCGGTTGCCAGCAGGTCATCCACCAGCACCACGTGCTGTCCATCGTGAACCGCGCCGGGGTCGACCTCCAGCGTATCGGTGCCGTATTCCAGCGCATAGTCGATGGCGATCACCGGGACGGGCAGCTTGCCGGGTTTGCGCACCGCCACGAAGCCCAGGCCAAGCCGGGCGGCGATGGCGGCGCCGAAGATGAAGCCGCGCGCTTCGATGCCGGCGATCGCTTCCGCCCCGGTCGCGGCGGCGCGCTCGGCCATCCGTTCCACGGCAGCGGTGAAGCCGGGGCCGTGGCCGATCAGCGTGGTGACGTCGCGGAACAGGATGCCCGGCTTGGGAAAGTCCGGCACGGTGCGGACGATCGCCTTGATCTCATCGAGTGTCATGGTCGATGGACCTAGCCGCTGCGGGTGACAAACGAAAGGCCCCGCCATCCCAAGGAATGGCGGGGCCTTCGATTCGCCGGATGAACCGGCCTCAGTGTTTCTTGCCGGCCCAGATGTTCCGGTAGGACATGTAACCCAGCACCGTGGCGAAGAGCAGGAAGCCCAGCACGGCCCAGCCGGTCTGCTTGCGCTTTTCCAGCTTCGGTTCGGCGGTCCAGACCAGGAAGGCGGCAACGTCGGTGGCCATCTGTTCCTTGGTCGCCTTGGTGCCGTCCGAATAGGTGACCTGGCCATCGGCGGTCAGCGGCGGCGGCATCGCGATGTTGAGGTTCGCGAAGTACGGGTTGTAGTGCAGGCCGTCCGGCACCTTGGCATCGGGGAACTTGCGCAGCAGTTCGGCGGGCTGGTCGCGATAGCCGGTGATCAGCGAGCGAACGTACTGCGGACCTTCATGACGCGCCTTGGTGATCAGCGAGAGGTCCGGCGGGCTGCCCTGGCCACCATAGACCACGGGCGGGAAGTAGTCGGTCGCGACGCCTTCGCGCGTGGCCACTTCTCCGGTGGCCGGGTTGTAGACCGGAACCTGGAAGCCCTTGGCGATCGCCTTCACTTCCGGCTGGCTGTAGCCCAGCGCGGCGAGATCGCGGAAGGCGACGTGGCGGATCGCGTGGCAGACCGAGCAGACTTCCTTGTAGACCTGGAAGCCGCGCTGCAGCTGCTGGCGGTCGAACTTGCCGAACGGGCCATCGCTGGCGAAGTGGTATTCCTCCGGCCCGATGTGGAATTCGTGTTCGGCCGTGGCCGCGGGCGGTTCGGTAAGTTCGGTATAGGCGCCCTTGCCGAAGGACCACGCCAGGGCGACCGTGAAGAACAGCCCGACGAGGATCGAGAGAATGCGTGCCATGTCTTTCGTCTTTCGTTCCAGCTGTTGATCAGGCTTCCAGCGCCGCGGCGGCGGGAGCGAGTTTGGCTTCTTCATCCGCGCCGAGGACAGCCTCGGTGATGGAGAAGGGCAGCGGGTCCGGCTTCTCGATGGCCGAGACGATCGGAATGATGATCAGGAAGTGCGCGAAGTAGTAGAGCCCCGCCAGCTGGCTGAGCATCACGTAGGGTTCTTGGGCCGGGGCGCCGCCGCAGTAGAACAGCACCGCCATGGCCGGGATCAGGCCGAAGAAGAAGAACTTGCGGTAGAGCGGGCGATAGGCGCCCGAACGCACCGGCGACTTGTCCAGCCAGGGCAGGAAGAACCATACCAGGATCGCGCCGAACATCGCCATCACGCCCATCAGCTTGGCGGGGATGAACAGGAAGTCCTGGGTGAAGGCGCGCAGGATCGCGTAGAACGGCCAGAAGTACCATTCGGGCACGATGTGCGCGGGCGTGCTCATCGGGTTGGCCGGAATGTAGTTGTCCGGGTGGCCGAGGTAGTTCGGGAAGAAGAACACCATCGCGCAGAACAGGATGGCGAATACGCCGATCGCCCAGCCGTCCTTGGCGACGTAGTAGGGGTAGAACGGAACTGTGTCGCTCTCGCTCTTCACTTCCACGCCGGTCGGGTTCGACGAGCCGGGGATGTGCAGTGCCCAGATATGCAGAATCACCACGCCCAGGATCACGAAGGGCAGCAGGAAGTGCAGCGAGAAGAAGCGGTTGAGCGCGGCATTGTCCGGCGCGAAGCCGCCCAGCAGCCACTGCTGCAACGGCTCACCCACGAAGGGAATGGCGCTGAACAAGCCGGTGATGACCTTGGCGCCCCAATAGCTCATCTGGCCCCAAGGCAGGACGTAGCCCATGAAGGCGGTGGCCATCATCAGCAGGAAGATCACGACGCCCAGCAGCCACACCATTTCGCGCGGGGCCTTGTACGAACCGTAGAAGAAACCGCGGAAGATGTGGATGTAGATGACGACGAAGAAGGCCGAGGCGCCATTGGCATGCGCATAGCGCATCAGCCAGCCCCAGTTCACGTCGCGCACGGTCTGTTCGATGGTGTCGAAGGCGACTTGCGTGTTGGCCGCATAGTGCATGGCCATGACCACGCCGGTCACGATCTGGAGGATGAGGCAAAGCCCCGCGAGGAAGCCGAAGTTCCAGAAATAGTTCAGGTTGCGCGGCACCTCGTAACCGCCGCCGACGGCGTTGTAGACGAGGCGCGGGATGGGGAGTTTTTCATCCATCCACTGCATGAAAGGGTGGCTCGGCTTGTATTCCTTGGCCCAGGGAAAGCTCATTTTCGTTATCCTCTCGCTTCGCCTCAGCCGATCTTGACGACCGTGTCACTGGAGAATTCGTAAGCCGGAACCTCAAGGTTCTTGGGCGCGGGGCCCTTACGGATACGGGCGGCGGTATCGTACGTGGAGCCGTGGCAGGGGCAGAAGTAGCCGCCGAACTCACCGCGCGGCTCGCCCTCGCCGGCACCGAGCGGAACGCAGCCCAGGTGGGTGCAGACGCCCATGGTGATCAGCCAGTTTTCCTTGCCTTCCTTGGTCCGTTCCTCAAGCGTCTGCGGATCGCGCAGGCTGGAAACGTCGACCTTGTTGGCTTCCTCGATCTCATGCGGGGTAAGGTTGCGGACGAAGACCGGCTGCTTGCGGAAAATCGCCTTGATCGCCTGCCCCGGCTGGATCGACGAGATGTCGACCTCCGTCGAGGAAGCGGCGAGAACGTCTGCCGAAGCGGACATCTGGCTGACGAGCGGAACGACCACCCCGACGCCTGCAACTCCCGCAGCGCTTACTGCGGCGATATTGATGAAATCGCGCCGGCGCACGCCGTCTGCCTCAGCCATGTTTGCCCTTGCCCTACAGTTATTGACTTGTTTTTATCGACAACCCGCCCCGGCGCAATCCGGAGGCGAGCCCAGATCCTGACCACTTTTATTTTAGCCTGGTATACCCCGTTAAGGGTCGCCCGATCCGAACACATCACTGTGTCTGCCCCGGACCGAATACCGACCTATCGGGCTGATATACACGAAAATCCGGCCTGCCAACCGCCTTTTTGGCAGGACGATGGCGCAGGCCATGCCCGCAAATTCAAGCGATAAGCCCCGGGCACGCAAACCGGGGAGAGAGCGGGCGCAGGGCAACGCAGGGGCGATCCATCGGGCGCGCCGCCGGGGGTAATCAATCCCCCCAGCGATCCGAATCCACTTGGAAAATGCCAGGACCGGCGTTTCCCGGCCAATGCCGCCCAGATCCGCCTTCAGCGGATTTCAGGGAAACGCCCGATTATCGATGGGTAATCAACGATTGGCAATCAGCGAGAACTGCCGGCCGTAATTCGCCTCTGCCAGATGCGTGGCGCGGCGAAACGAATAGAATCGCTCTGGCTGCACGTAAGTATCGAGGCCGAGCCGCTCCACCGCCGCAATCCCCGCCGCTTCGAGCCGGGCTGCGACATAGGCCTCCAGATCGAACTGCCAGTGCTCCGGCCGCCCCGGCGCAAAGAACCGGCCGTTATCGGACGACTGCGCCAGGAAGCGCTGGTGAAAGCCTTCGTCCACTTCGTAGGAGGTTGCCGCAATGCAGGGGCCGACTGCGGCGACGATCCGCGACGGCGCGGCGCCGAGCGATATCATCGCGGCGATAGTGCGATCGGTCACGCCGGCCACCGCGCCCTTCCAGCCCGCGTGCGCCGCGCCGACCACGCCGGCTTCGCGATCGGCCAGCAGGACCGGCGCGCAATCGGCGGTCAGCACGCCCAGCACCGCGCCGGGACGATCGGTGACGAGCGCATCGGCATGGGGGCGTACGTCGTCACCCCACACCGCGTCGCCCACCGTCACGCAATCGGCCGAATGGACCTGATAGACGCTGGCCAACCGGCCACCAGGTAGCACCGCCTCCACGGCGCGGCGCCGGTTCTCCGCAATCGCCACCGGGTCGTCGCCCGAACCGAGGCCGACGTTGAGGCCGGCAACGGCTCCGGTGCTCACGCCGCCACGGCGGCCGAGGAAGCCATGGGGAATGTCGTCCAGTACCCCGGCGCGGTTGACCTCCACCGCCTGCATGTCGACCGCCTCAGCCAAGACTTTTGCTCACCTGTTCGCGCACATCGCGCGAGAGGTCTGGCAGGGCCATGGTCTGTTCCAGTTCGGCGCGCATCATGGCGGCGCGTACCGGCTCGATCCGGCGCCAGCGGCCGAGATGAGGCACGAAACGCGCGGTGGTCTGCGGGTTGATCGGGTCCAGCCGGCGGATCAGATCACCGATCAGGCGATAGCCCTCGCCACTGGCATCGTGGAAGCCCTTGGCATTGACCGCCAGCGACATGAACAGCGCGCGGACGCGGTTCGGGTTGTGCAGCGTGAAGTCGGGATGCTCCGCCAGCGCGCGAACATGATCGAGCACTTGCGGATGGAAGCTGCTGGCCTGAAGCTGGAACCACTTGTCGATCACCAGGGCGTTGCCCTGATAGCGCTTGTGGAAATCCGCCAGCGCCTCCGCCCGTTCGGGACCGTCAAGATTGCACAGCACCGTGAGCGCGGATTGGCGGTCGGTCATGTTGTCGGCCGCGCGATACTGCGCGATGGCGCGGGCGGCGCCTTCGACGACATCGCCGGCGGCGATCAGGCCCAGCGCCTGCGCCTTGGCCTTGCGCGCGCCGCGGGCGGCGGCATCGCGGCCGTACGGCACGGCGGCGGCACGGTCGTGCAAGGTCTTGAGTTCGCTCGCCAGTTCGCCGCCCAGCCAGTGCTTCAGCGCCTCGCGCTCCTCATGAATGGCGTAAGGGTCGGCCACCAGCACCTGTTCGGAAAGGTAGGCCACCGTCGGCAGCATCATCAATTCGCCACGCATCAGGTCGTCAAGCGCCGCGTCCACGATCACCGCCGCGAAAGCCTTGCCGATGGCGGCACGACCGGCGGCGCGGTCCGCATCGGACAGGCCGCCGCCCACGGCGGCGACGAGGTGCTGGACGACCAGGCTCTGCATCGCCTCGTAACGCGCGAAGGGGTCGTCGTCGCGCGCGGCCAGGAACACCAGATCCTCGGGATCGCGCTCGAACTCGATGGCGACGGGGGCGGAGAAACCGCGATTGATCGACAGGACCGGCGGCCGCGCGAAACCGGGGAAGGTGAAACTGTCCTCGGCCTTGTCGAGCACGATCAGCCGCTCGCCCGCATGGGTGCCGCTATCCCGGTCGTAGAGCGCGATGCGCAGCGGGATCGGCATCGGCTGCTTGTCGGGCTGGCCGGGCGTGGCAGGCACGGTTTGCGCCAGGGTCAGCGTCGCGACATCGCCTTCATGCGTCAGCGAGACCGAGACTTGCGGGGTGCCCGCCTGCGAATACCACAGGCGGAACTGCGTGAGATCCAGCCCGGCGCCATCCTCGATCGCCTTGACGAAGTCCTCGCACGTCGCCGCTTCGCCATCGTGGCGGTCAAAGTACAGGTCGGTGCCGTTACGGAACCGTTCGGTGCCGGCCATGGTGCGCATCATGCGAATCACCTCGGCCCCCTTGTTGTAGACGGTGGCCGTGTAGAAGTTGCTGATTTCCTGATAGGAATCTGGCCGGATCGGATGCGCGAGCGGGCCCGAATCCTCCGGGAACTGGCCGCCGCGCAAGGTGCGCACATCCTCGATCCGCTTGACCGGCTCGCTGCCCATGTCGGCGCTGAACAACTGGTCGCGCAGGACGGTGAAGCCCTCCTTCAGCGAAAGCTGGAACCAGTCGCGGCAGGTCACGCGGTTGCCCGACCAGTTGTGGAAATATTCGTGGCCGATCACACTTTCGATGCCGTCGTAATCGGCATCGGTGGCGGTTTCCGGCTCGGCCAGGACGTAGCGGGTGTTGAAGACGTTGAGGCCCTTGTTCTCCATCGCGCCCATGTTGAAGTCCGACACGGCGACAACGTTGAACAGGTCAAGGTCGTACTCGCGCCCGAACGCGTCTTCGTCCCACTTCATCGAGTGGACCAGCGAATCCATCGCGTGCTGGGTGCGCTGCTCGTCCCCCGCGCGGACCCAGATGTTGAGATCGACCTTGCGGCCCGATCGCGTGGTGAACTGCGCGTGGTTGGCCACCAGATCGCCCGCCACCAGTGCGAACAGGTAGCTCGGCTTGGGCCAGGGATCGTGCCATTCGGCCCAGTGGCTGCCGTCCGCATTCTCGCCGGTGGCCGTGCAGTTGCCGTTGGAGAGCAGAATCGGGAACTGCGCTTTGTCGCCCGCCATGTGCACCGAATACGTGGAGAGCACGTCGGGGCGATCGGGGAAGAAGGTGATGCGGCGGAAACCCTCAGCCTCGCACTGGGTGCAGAGCATGCCGTTCGAGGCATAGAGGCCCATGAGCTGGCTGTTGCCCGCCGGATTGACGGCGGTTTCAACCTCGACCTGATGGGCGTCGCCCGAAAGCTCCACCAGCAAGTCCGGGCCATCGAGGCGCCAATCGTTCACCGCTTCGCCATCGACGCGCACGGCCAGCGGGGCGATCTGGTCGCCATTGAGGCGCAGCGTCGTGCCGCCCGTGCCCGCAGGATTGCGCTCCACGGAGAGCTTGGCCGTTACATGCGTGGCATCGATGCCCAGCCGGAAATCGAGCGCGATCGCCGGCACCAGCCATTCGGGCGGCTGGTAATCCTCGCGGTGGATCACCGGAGGCGTGGCAAGCGCAGGAGCGGCTTCGGGCGAGACGGCGTTGCTGGCAATGTCCATAGCCTTGGAGTTAGGGCCACAGCCTTGCGATTGCCAGCCATCCCGCTACGAATTCGCGGCGATTTTCGAGAGGAAGCGAAAGCCATGCCGCCCCGCCTATTCATCTTCGGCCTCGGCTACACCGCCAAGGCCATTGCCGCGCGGCTGACGCGGATGGGCTGGGAGGTGATCTCGACCGGGCGCGAAGGCACGCTTTCCTTCGAGGATGAGGGCAACGTGCGGCTGGCGCTGGCCGATGCCGATCATGTGCTGTCCTCCGTCCCGCCCGGCAGCGAGGGGCGCGGGGAGCCGCTCGATCCGGTGCTGGACCGCTATGGCGACGCACTGAAAGGCAAGGCGCTGTCCTACCTCTCCTCCACCGGCGTCTACGGCGATGCCGGCGGGGCGTGGGTCGACGAAAGCGCCCCCATCGGCACCGGCCGCCGCACATCCCGGGCCGAGGCGGATCAGGAATGGCTCTCACGGGGCGCACGGGTCTACCGGCTGCCCGGCATCTACGGCCCCGGCCGCTCGATGCTCGACCGCGTGCGCGAAGGCCGTGCGCATCGCATCGACCTGCCGGGGCAAGTGTTCAGCCGCGTGCATGTGGAGGACATCGCCTCGGGCGTGATCGCCGGCCTCAGGGCTCCGGACGGCGCCTACAACCTATCCGACGATCTGCCCTGCGCGCAGAACGCGGTGGTGGAGGAAGCCTGCCGCCTGGCCGGCCTGCCCTTCCCGCCGCTGCAATCGCTGGAAGAAGCGCAACTCTCCTCGATGGCCCGCGCGTTCTATGCCGAGAACCGCCGCGTCGCCAACGGCAAGGCGCGGCAGGTGCTCGGCTGGAAACCGCGCTTCGCGACTTATCGCGAGGGGCTGCGCGACATCAGCGCCACCACCAGGCCTACGGTCGCCAGCCCCGCGCCGGCGATCGCCAGCGGCGACCAGCGGTAGCCTTCGAACAGCGTCGAGATGAACATGGCGATCACGATCACCGCCACGCCGTTATAGGCCGCCTTGCCCGCGCCCAACTGGCGGATCAGCGTGTAATAGAGCGGGAAGGTCACCACCGAACCCAGGATCGCCAGATAGGCCGTGCCCATCCAGTAGCTCGCCTCGTGCGGGATCACCGGCGGGCCGGCAAAGATCAGCGCCAGAATCACGTCGCAGATCGTGCCGTAGAGCATCGCCCACGACAGCAGGCTGACCATCGGCAGCGCCTTGCCCGTATCGTTGGCCTGAATCACGTTCGAGACCGAAGCACAGAGCATAGCGATCAGTGCGAATACCGTGCCCAGCACCACCTTGCCGCCCAGCGGCGCCTCATGCGCCTCATGAAGCAGCAGCAGCGCAAGGCCGCCGATGGCAATCAGGCTGCCGATGGCGAAGCGCAAGGTGATCGGCTGCTTCAGCAGCACCCGCGCCAGAATCGCATTGGGCACCAGCAGCAGCCCGATCATGACCGCGACGATGCCCGAAGTCAGGTGCATCTCGGCCCGATAGACGAAGTTGTAATTGCCGCAGAACTGGGTGAGGCCCACCGCGAAGGCGAGCAATTGCCCCGCCTTGCCCAGCCTCAGGCTCTTGCGCATGGCAATCGCCACCAGGAACATCGCCGGCGTCGCCAGCGCAAAGCGCCACGCCACCGACCAACTAGCCGGGACCGCACCGATCTGGCCGGTGATGACGAACCAGGTCGATCCCCAGATGAGCGCCACCAGCAGAAACGGCAGCGCCACCGCCGGCTTCAGGAAGCTCGGCGCCGTGTCGGTTGCGGCGCTCACAGTGCGGCAATCGCGCGGGCGAGTGCCGTCACATGCTCACCGCGCGAATCCCATGCGGTAACCAGCCGGGCGGCATCGTCGCCCCAGTCGTAGAACTCGAAGCCCTGCGCCCGCAGCGCGGCACGCTCGGCCGCGGTGGAGGTGAGGAAGATCTCGTTCGCCTCGACTGGGTGCAGCAGGCGCCTGCCTGCAGAGGCTGCGATTTCGGCAGCGGCGGCGTTCGCGGCACGAGCGTTGTCGAGCCAGAGGTCACCCTCCAACATCGCCAGAATCTGCGCGGCCAGATAACGGCCCTTCGATTGCAGATGCCCCGCGCGCTTGCGGCGGAAGCGGACCTTGTCGGCCATGGCGGGATCGAAGAACACGATGGCCTCGGCGCTCATCGCGCCGTTCTTCACCATGCCGAAGCTCAGGGCATCGACGCCCAGCGCCGCATCGGCCGCATTGCCGCCCAGAAACGCCACGGCATTGGCGAACCGCGCGCCGTCCATGTGCAGGCCGAGACCCTTGCTTTTCACGAAGGCCGAGAGCGCCGCCAGTTCATCGGGCCGATAGACGCAGCCATATTCGCTGGCCTGCGTGATCGAGACGGCGTGGGGCTGAACCTGATGCACGCCGTCGCGGATCGGATCGATCACGCGGGCAATCGCCTCAGGCGCGATCTTCGCGCTTTCGCCATCGGCCAGCAGCAGCTTGGCGCCGTGGAGGTAGAACCCCGGCGCGCCGCCCTCATCCATCTCGATATGCGCCTCGCGGTGGCAGATCACCGCGCCATGCGGCTCGACCATCGCCGAAAGCGCCAGGCAGTTCGCCGCCGTCCCCGTCGCCACCCAAAGCGCCGCGCATTCGCGCCCGAACAGCGCGGAAAACCGTGTATCCAAGGCTTTGCTAAGGCCATCGCCATCGTACGGCGAATCGGGCTCATCGGCGGCCTTCATGGCATCCCAGACCCTCGGGTGGACCCGTGCGGCGTTGTCGGAAAGGAACTTCATGGCCATATGCCCTAAAGCGGACGCCATCCCCGTCAAGCAGACCTTTTCAGGAGAGCCCACATATGCTCGGCGTGACTATCACTGCCCATGAAAACGGAAATTCGGGCGAGTACATCGCCCATGTCGCCGACAGCGACGCCACTGGCCGCCTCACCTGGACCGAGCGCGACGGGGTTCGCTATGCCGAGCATACCTTGGTGCCGCCGGTGATCGGTGGGCGCGGCGTGGCGGCGCGACTGGTCGAGGCGATGGTGGCCGATGCGCGGGAGAACCATTTCAAGATCGGCCCGCTGTGCAGCTATGTGGACGTCGCGTTCCAGCGGCATCCGGAATGGGCGGATGTGAAGGCGTGAGCTGAGCTGAGCCGACGCACCACCTCCTCCACAAGAATTCCGTCGCCCCCGCGAAGGCGGGGGCCCAGCTTTCCCTAGGTGCCACCACAAGAAGGAAGCGGGATCCCCGCCTTCGCGGGGATGACGAGGTTGGGGTCAATGCGTGGGGCCCTGCTTTACTGAGGCTTCCCGAAGCCACCGCCACCCGGCGTCTCGATCACGAAGACATCACCCGGCGCCAACTGCGCCGTAGCGGTCGCGCCCAGTTTCTCGATCGAGCCATCCGCCCGCTCGATCCGGTTGCGTCCCGGCTCGCCCTCCGCGCCGCCGGACAGACCGAAGGGCGAGGTCTTGCGCCGCTGCGAGAGGATCCCCGCCTGCATCGGTTCCAGGAACCGCACCCGCCGGGTGGCGCCATCGCCGCCCTTGTGCGCGCCTGCACCGCCCGATCCGCGCCGGATCGAGAATTCCTCCAGCAACACCGGATAGTTGGTTTCCAGCACCTCGGGATCGGTGAGGCGGCTGTTGGTCATATGCGTCTGCACCACCGGCGTGCCGTCGAAGTCCGGACCGGCGCCGGATCCGCCCGAGATCGTCTCGTAATACTGGTAGCGGGCATTGCCGAAAGTGAAGTTGTTCATCGTCCCCTGCGAGGCCGCCATGGCGCCCAGCGCGCCGAACAGCGCATCGGTGATCGCCTGACTCGTCTCGACATTGCCTGCAACCACCGCTGCCGGCGCCTTGGGATAGAGCATCGAGCCTTCGGGCACGCGCAAGGTGATGGGCCGCAGGCAGCCCTCGTTCATCGGCACGGCATCGTCGATCAGCGTCCGCACCACATAGAGCACGGCCGCGCGAACCACCGGCAGCGGGGCATTGAAGTTGTCGGGCAGTTGGGCGCTGGTGCCGGCGAAGTCGATGGCCGCGCCACGCGCCGCACGGTCGATCTCGACGGAAACCGCGATCTCGGCGCCGTTGTCCATCGGCACGCGGAACTTGCCGTCCTGCAGCCGGTCGATCAGCGCACGGACGGCCTGTTCGGCATGGGCCTGCGCGTGGGCCATGTAGGCGTCCACCACCTCGCGCCCCTGCTCGCGCGCCACGCGGCGCAGCTCGGAAGCACCACGCTGGCAGGCCGCAAGCTGCGCGCGCAAGTCGGCAAGGTTCTGCTCGATCGCGCGCGAAGGATACGGGCCGGAGGCAAGCAGGTCACGCAACAGTTCTTCCTGCAGATCGCCGCGATCGACCAGCAGCACATTGTCGATCAACACGCCTTCCTCATCGAGCGAGCGCGAGCCCGGGGGCATCGATCCGGGGCTGATTCCACCGATATCGGCATGGTGCCCACGCGCGGCGACGAACCAGGCCGGAACCCCCTCGCCCTCGATAAATACCGGCATCACCACAGTAATATCGGGCAAGTGGGTGCCGCCATCGTAGGGCGCGTTCAAAACGTAGGCATCGCCGGGCAGGATACCCCGTCCGTCCTTCGCCTCGCCGCGCCGTTGGAGGATCGTGCGCACGCTCTCGCCCATCGAGCCCAGGTGAACCGGCATGTGCGGAGCATTGGCGACGAGATTGCCTGCGCGGTCGAACAACGCGCAGGAGAAGTCCAGCCGCTCGCGGATGTTCACCGAACTGGCCGAGTGCTGGAGCGCTGCGCCCATTTCCTCGGCGATCGCCATAAACAGCGCGCCCATGATTTCGAGGCGCACGGGATCGCATTCGGTCGAGAGCGCGGCCGAGACCTGCTGTGCAGCCTCGCGCGTGAGGATCAGGTTGCCGACATGATCCACCCGCACCCGCCAGCCGGGTTCGACGACGGTGGTGGAGACATCATCCACCACCAGCAGCGGGCCATCGGCCGTGAATCCCTCAGCCAGCCCCTCGCGCAAATAGAGCGGCACGCGATGACGGGTGCCTTGCGTCCAGAGATCGACCTGTTCGGCCGCCGGCGCGGACTCGGCAGGCAGCACCAGCGTGCCGCCGCCGCCAGAATGGCCCGCGTAAACGGCCTCCACCCGCAGCGTCTCGCCGATAAGCTGCTCGCCCGCACCGAAGCCGAAGCGCTGGTGCCAGCCCTCGCGGAAGGCTTCGCGCATCATGTCCAACGAACGCACCGACACTTCGATGGCGTTGTCGCTGCCCTTGGGCCGCACGGCCAGCGCCGCCTCGATCACGATCTCTTCCGGCGCGATGCCCTGCGCGGCAAGCGCCTTGCGCGCCTCTTCGCCCAATGCGGCAACGGCGGCATCGAGTGACGTCATGGCGTCACCGTCCAGTGGCAGCGCCAAGGTGCGCTGCCGCAGCATCCGCCGGTCCGCGAGGCCCATGCCATAGGCCGACAGCACCGAGGCGAGCGGGTGGCACAACACGCTCGTCACCCCCAACGCATCCGCCACCTTGCAGGCGTGCTGTCCGCCGGCGCCGCCGAAGGTCACCAGCGCCGCGCGGGTCATGTCATGGCCGCGCCGCAGCGAGACGGTCTTGATCGCATTGGCCATGTTGGCGACGGCGATTTCCAGGAAACCTTCCGCCGCCTGCTCACGCGTCAGTTCGCGGCCGGTGGCGGCGCGGACTTCGGCCAGCACTTCGTCCATCCGCGCTTCGGCCGCCGCCAGGTCGAGCGGTTCGTCGCCCTCGGGCCCGAAGACATGCGGGAAATGCTCGGGGCGCAGCTTGCCGAGCAGCAGGTTGCAATCGGTCACCGCCAGCGGGCCGCCGCGTCGGTAGCAGGCCGGTCCGGGCACCGCGCCAGCACTCTCCGGGCCGACGAGGAAGCGGGCCCCATCGAAGCGGCAGATCGATCCGCCGCCCGCCGCCACCGTTTCGATCCGCATCATCGGCACGCGCACGCGAGCGCCGGCCACGCGCGTCTCACTGTCACGCTCATAGGCGCCGGCATAGTGCGATACGTCGGTGGAAGTGCCGCCCATGTCGAAACCAAGCACGTGATCGAACCCGGCCTCCTTCGCGATGGCCGCCATGCCGACGATGCCACCGGCCGGGCCGGACAGGATCGCGTCCTTGCCGGCAAAGGCGTCGCCCGTGGTCAGGCCGCCGCTGGATTGCATGTAGAGCGCCGAAACTTTCGGCCCAAGGCCAGATTCCAGCCCGGCGACATAGCGCGCCAGCACCGGCGAGAGGTTGGCATCCACCACCGTGGTGTCGCCGCGCGCGATCAACTTGATCAGCGGCGCGACTTCGTGGCTGACCGAGACCTGGGTGAAGCCGATCTCCCGCGCGAGCTGGGCCAGTGCCGCCTCGTGCGCGGGATGGCGATAGCCATGCATCAGCACCACCGCCACGGCCCGCAGGCCCGCGTCGAAGTAGTGTTGCAGACCCTCACGCGCCGCATCGACATCGAGCGCGCGGTGCACGGTGCCGTCCGCGCCGATACGCTCGTCGATTTCCAGCACGGCGGCGTTCAGCGGTTCGGGCAGGACGATATGGCGCGCGAAGATGTCCGGCCGCTCCTGCGTGCCGATCTTCAGCGCATCGCCGAAACCGCGCGTGATCGCCAACAGCACCGGCTCACCCTTGCCTTCGAGCAGGGCATTGGTGGCGACGGTGGTGCCAAGGCGGAGTTCGGCCTCCGGTAGCTCACCCTCCGCCGTGCCGGTCAGCCGCCGCATCGCCTCCACGGCGGCATCGTCATAGCGGCCGGGATCTTCGGAAAGCAGCTTCAGCCGCTCGAACCGACCATCGGGCGCGCGTGCGACCACGTCGGTAAAGGTGCCACCACGATCGACCCAGAATTGCCACTTGTTCATGGCGCTCTTCATGGCCGGGGCAGGCGGGAGAGGGAAGGCGAAATGGAGAAAAGATACGAGTGTCAGGTTCGCGCGATGCCTGCGACGAGCGAGACATCAAACTTCGTCGCCCCCGCGAAGGCGGGGGCCCCGCTTCCTTTTTCCGAGCGCGCAAGAAAAGCGGGATCCCCGCCTTCGCGGGGATGACGGAGATTTGGATGTGGGGTTAGGTGCCGGATGAATTCCATCCCGCGCCCAACCCGGATCGCTTACCAGTCGTAGGCCTTGGGCAAATAGGTCCGATCAAGGCTCTTGTAGCGCTGCTTCAAACGGCTCTGGTGGTTGTCCAGCGGCTGCTTGACGCCATCGATGAACACCTCGGTCGGGGCCGAGGACAGTTCCAGCGGATCGCCGTCCCAGATCACCACGTCGCCCACCGCGCCGGGGGCCAGCACGCCCTCTTTTCCGCCCATGCCGCTGATCTCGGCCGGGACCGAGGTGATGGCCGCGAAGGCTTCTCCCCAGGTCAGCCCCGCCGCTCCCGGCAGCTTGGCGAGGGCGACGAGGTTGCCGGCCTCCTGCGGTGCATAGCGCGGCTGGTTAGAGGTGTTGAACATGCCGATGGCGACCTTCACGCCCGCCTTCTTCATGCGCCCGACGTTGGACTGCGTGGCGGCCAGCGCTTCGAACGCGGAAGGCAGGTCGCGCAGCGGCATCGTGATCACCGGCACTTTGGCGGCGGCGATATCGGCGGCGACCAGCCAGCCCTCGGTCGCGCCGACCAGCACCAGATCGAGCTTGGGAAACTCGGTCTTGAGCGCCAGCACGCTGCGAATGTCGGATGCCCGCTCCACACCAACGTAGAGCGGCTGGCGACCGTCAATCACTTGTGCCAGCGCCACCGCATCGACGCGGGTGAGCAGTGCATCCGGGCTGCGCGCCGCGTTGGGCGAAGCCGCCACCTCGCGCGCCTCACGCAAGGCGTTGCGCAGCGCGACATGGGCCGCCACGCGGCTGCCGCCGGCCAGCTTCGCACCCGCCTCCCCCAGTTCGACGAACTGGAAAGCGCGCGCCTTGGTCACCGCATTGGGATCGGCGCCAAGGTCGATCACCGCGCCCTGCCCGGCGAAGATCGAATGGCCGTTGTAGGGCGAGACGCTGGCGCGGGTGACGCCGCCTTCGCGGCTGATGGCGATATGCTCGCTGTTCGGATTGACCGCCGGGCTGACGTCCAGCGCGGCGTTGAACGGCGAATCCTCGGCTTCGGTATCGTTGCTGTTGGCAACGCCTTCGACGTCGAGCAGGCCAAGATCGGTGACGGCGGCGAAGAGGCCCGGGGTCACCCACTTGCCGGTGCCGTCGATGCTCTGGACGCCGGCGGGAACGGCTACGCCAGCCCCGGCCGCGACCACCTTGCCCGCGCGCACGACGACGGTGCCATGCTCGATCGGGGCGCTGCCGTCACCGGTGGCGACGGTGGCGTTGGTGATCGCGAAGTCCTGCGCGAAAGCAGCGGAGGGAAGGGCAACAGCCGCGAGCGCCGCGGCGATGATGGCACGGCGGCTCATTTCACGTCTCCTTCACCGGCCTGCCCAAGTTCGAAATCGCTCACCGGGCGGCGCTTGGCGTCCAGCGCGTCGAACATCAGGGCACCGTCGATCCACACCTTCTCCGGGCGCGAATAGACCGAGAGCGGGTTGCCGTTCCACAGCACCACATCAGCCATCTTGCCGGTTTCCAGGCTGCCGGTCTTCTCGCCGATGCCCATGGCCTTGGCGGCGTTGTAGGTGAACCAGCCCACCACCTTGGCATCGGGAATGTCGATGCCGATGCGGCGGCCATCGGCCTGCGCCTTGGCGGCTTCCTGATTCAGACGCTGGATGCCGTTCTCGTCGTCCGAGTGGATCACCACGCAGGTGCCGGAATTGGCCAGCAGCGCGGCGTTTTCGGGAATGGCGTCGTAGGCTTCCATCTTGAAGCCGTACCAGTCTGCCCAGACGGCAGCGCAGATGTCGTTTTCGCGCAGCACGTCGGCGATCTTGTAGGCTTCGACGGCGTGGTGGAAGGCGGCGACCTTGTAGCCCATTTCCTTGGCCATATCGATCACCTGCGCCATCTCGTCCGCGCGGTAGCAGTGGTTCTGGACCAGGATCTCGCCCTTCAGCACACCTTCCAGCGTGTCCTTGCCCAGATCCCGCTCCGAATGGTCGCCATCCATGTACTGGCGTGCGTCGATCCAGGCCTGACGGTCGACCGAGAAGTTGCCCATGCGGGTGGAGGGCTTCTGCCCCTTGCTGCCGTAGACGCGCTTGGGATTTTCGCCGCAGGCCATCTTCAGCGCATAGGGCGCACCGGGAAACTTCATGCCCTGCACGGTGATGCTGGGCACGTTCTTCAGCGTGACGGTGCGTCCGCCCATCAGGTTGCCCGAGCCGGGCAGGATTTCCAGCGTCGTGACGCCGCCATTGGCCAGCGCGCGGGTGAAGCCGGGATCCTGCGGCCAGACCGAGTGTTCGGCCCAGACGTCGGGCGTGGTCGGGCTGGTCATCTCATTGCCGTCCGACAGCGCATCGACCGAGGGCGAGGGATAGACGCCAAGGTGCGAGTGGATGTCGATCACGCCGGGGGTGACGAACTTTCCGGTGCCGTCGATCCGGGTGTAGCCGTCCGGGATCGCCATGCCGGCAGCGCCGATCGCCACCAGCTTGCCGTCCTTGAACAGCACCACGCCGTTGTCGATGCGGCCGCCGCGCCCGTCATAGACGGTGGCGCCGACGAGGGCGGTCGGCGTGCCGGGATAGGCCTTGTAGGTGGAAGGATAAGGATCGGCGACGATGGGCGCCGGCTTCTTGTCCTGCTTCTTGGCGTCCGCGCTGTTGGCGCTGAACGCCAGCGCCGTGCCCAGCACGAGCAGCGACGTCCAGCGCCGCAATCCCGGCGTTTTGGTCATGTGGAATCCCCTGTCTTGAAGCGTATTCGTGAAACCGGCCCGGAAACCTTGGTTTCCGGGCCGGTGATTTTCAATTCAGTTCGGCTTGAGCGTTGGGTGGATGCCCGCTTCCTGCGCCTCCAGCCCGAACTCGGAGGCGCCCTCCAGTTCGATGTCCTTCAGCGTGTCCATGTGCATCCAGCGCTTCACAAGGCGCGCGACCAGGATGACGGCGACGCCGATGCCCACGACCCACCAGCCGATGGTGCCGTAGATCGCGACGGTGCCCTCACGCGTCATCGCGCCATGTTCGCCGCCGGTCGCCTGGCCGATCATGCCGGCCACGAAGTTGCCACCGGCAGTGGCGAAGAACCACGCGCCCATGATGAAGCTGGCAAGGTGGCGGGGAGCAAGGCGGTTCATCGCGCTGAGGCCCACCGGCGACAGGCACAGCTCACCCAGCGTGTGGAACCAGTAGATCAGGAAGATGAAGAACACGCCGACCTTGGCGCCCTGCCCGGCAACGGCGTCACCCCAGACCAGCGACACGAAGCCGAGGCCCACGAGCACGAGGCCGAAACCGAACTTCGCCGGTGCCGAAGGCTCCACCTGCTTGCGGCCGAGCGAGCGCCACAGCCATGCCAGGATCGGCGCGAAAGTGACGATGAAGATCGGGTTGACCGCCTGGAACAGCGAGGTGGGCACGCCGCCACGCTCCACGAAGCGATCGGTGAACAGCGAGAGCGAGCCACCGGCCTGTTCGAACAGGCCCCAGAAGATCGGCTGGAAGGCCAGCAGGAAGATGATCGCGAAGATGCGCTCACGCGGTTCCTTGGGCATGCGGAATGCTTCGACCAGCAGGTAGCCCAGCAGCGCCACGGCAGAGATCAGCAGCAGCGTGCCGACCACGGCCTGGAACTGGATCAGCGCCCAGAGCACCGCGACCGAGGCCGTGCCCATGGCGTAAAGCGACCATTCGCGCTTCTTCGCAAGCGGCGCCGGCGGTTCGCCGCGGCCATTGAGCGCAGGCTTGCCGACCATGAAGATGATCAGGCCCAGCACCATGCCGATGCCGGCCAGGCCGAAGCCGTAGCCCCAGCCGATCGTCTCGCCCAGGTAACCGACCAGGATCGTGCCCAGCGCCGCGCCCGAGTTGATGCCCATGTAGAACAGCGAATAGGCGCCATCGCGACGCTCATCAGTCAGCTTGTAGAGCTGGCCGACGATCACCGAGATGTTGGCCTTCAGGAAGCCGGAGCCGACGATGATGAAGGCCAGGGCCAGCCAGAACACGTTGATCGTGGGATCGCTCTGCCCGCCGGTGCCCTCGAACGCCATCAACACGTGGCCGAAGGCCAGCAGTACGCCGCCGAACAGCACGGCCTTGCGCTGGCCAAGGTAGCGGTCGGCCAGATAGCCGCCCAGCACGGGGGTGATGTAGACCAGGCTGGTATAGGCGCCGTAGATCAGGTTCGCCTTGCCGTCATCAAACAGCCAATGTTTGGTGAGATAGAGGATGAGCAGGGCGCGCATCCCGTAGTACGAGAAGCGTTCCCACATTTCCGTGTAGAAAAGCACGAAAAGACCGCGCGGGTGGCCAACCACTTCCTGGCTCTTGCGCGAGGCGATGACGCCGCCGATCGCCAATATGGCGAACAGCAGGATCGCGCCGATCGCGCCGACCCAGTCCCCCTCGTTCCAGGTTCCGATATCTTTCATGCGTCCTCTTGTGCTTCGTTCACGCCGACCCGTGGCGCCAAATGCGGGGACGTTAACGGGCAAATTCGCGCTGTAAATGGGCGAGAGGCGCAAGGAACCGCCCATTCGTGCGGCTGGCGGCCCTCACGCGCAGGAAACTTCCATCATCCGGTAGGAGCATTGCGCGAAAGCCCGCGCGATGGCATTTTCTGAGTCAGAGGCCCCCAAGTCACGCGAAATATTGTGATTCGCGCCCGACTGGAGGATTTTTTCGCCTGAGGATGTTTTCGCCCGATGGTGTCTTTGTTGGCTCTACGGAAAGGTGCGAGATGATCAGATCCGAACTGTTGCAGGCCCTCTCGAAGGAAAATCCGGAACTGCGTACCGAAGACGTGGAACGCGCAGTGGACACCTTCTTCGACGAAATCGCCCAGCGCCTTGCTGACGGCGGCCGAGTCGAACTGCGTGGCTTCGGCGCCTTCTCCACCCGCCATCGCGACAGCCGCAAGGGGCGCAACCCCCGCACCGGCGAAAGCGTGGAAGTGCCCGAAAAGCGCGTGCCCTATTTCAAGCCCGGCAAGGAAATGCGCGTCCGCCTGAACGTGCATTGAGCTGGAATTGAACGCTCAAGGCCCAGCTTTCCCCGATCCGCGCCGGCGGTAATCACCGATTGCGTGCCGGCGCCCTGTTGCCGGACCCGCCGCGATCTGCCAGATCGCGCACGGCTTTTGAGACGTGCTTCCAGCATGTCGTGCGGGCGTGGCGGAATGGTAGACGCCGGGGACTTAAAATCCCCTGATCTGTGATCGTGCGGGTTCGAGTCCCGCCGCCCGCACCAGCCTTCTCCTTCGGGAATTCCCTTTACCCTTCGGTAACCCGCGAATCGGTATCCTGATCGCGTACCCGTTTAGCGCGTTTGAGATTTCCCCACCGCCCGGCCCCGTGCCGGTTGAGGAACCCTGCCCGTGGCAGAGCCTCCTTGCGGACCGAATCGAGCAGGATCGCCCGGCCCCATTCCCGGCGACCGACAGGGTGCAACCTAGGACATGACCAATCCCGATCGCCTGCCGCACGAAACGTCCTCCCGGATGCCCGACGAATTGCTCGACGCGCTCGGCCGCGTGCGGGCGGAGCGGGTCGCCGACCAGCGCGTCCAGCCGCGTTTCGCGCTGCTGTTGCGCCAGGCCAAGCTGATCGGCAAGGGCCGCGAATACCTGTGCATCGTGCGCGACGTTTCCGAAACGGGCGTGAAGCTGAAGCTCTTCCACGAACTTCCCCCCGGCGACGGATTCGCGCTGGAAATCGCGACCGGCGAACGCTTCCCGGTCGAGCGAATCTGGGAACAGGAGAACGAGGCCGGATTCCGCTTCGCCGCCTCGGTCGACCTTCAGCGCTTCATTGCGGAGGCCGGGCCATTCCCCAAGCGTCCGGTGCGCCTGCGGGTGGAACACCCGGCAGTGATCCTTGTCAACGGCGAGCAGCACCCCGCCATCATCCGCGATCTCTCACGCCAGGGCGCCGGCATCGAAACCGTGCAGAAGCTGGCGATCGGCCAGAAGCTGCGCCTTTCGGCCAGCCAGTTGCCCGCCTTCGACGCCACCGTCTGCTGGCGCCAGCACCCCGGCTATGGCCTGGTCTTCGCGCAATTGCTCAGCCTTGAGGAACTGGCGCTGCGCACCTCCCGGATGGACGTGGCGACGGACACGCTGCCCCCGTCCGAAGATTGATGGGTCTCCAGCCTGAAGGTCAGCCCGGCCTGAAGGTCATTGCCGCGCCGTTCATGCAATAGCGCTTGCCGGTGGGTGGCGGCCCATCGTCGAACACGTGGCCAAGGTGACCGCCGCAACGCGTGCAGTGCACTTCCGTCCGCGACACCCCGATCAGATAGTCGGTGGAAGTTTCCACCGCGCCGGGCAGCGGCTTTGTAAAGCTGGGCCAGCCGGTGTGGCTGTCGAACTTGGCGGTGGAGGCAAACAGCGGATTGCCGTCCGCCGCGCAGAGGAACGTGCCCTTGCGATGCTCGTCATTGAGCGGCGAGGAATAGGATCGTTCGGTGCCCGCCTCGCGCAGGATGTGGAACTGGGCCGGCGTCAGCAGCTTGCGCCACTCTGCCGGGGTGTGGCTGACCGGATAGGTCTTCGCCTGGGCGGTGCTACTGTCGCAGGCGGCCAGCACCGGCATGGCGGCGCCGACGCCCAGCCAGCCCAGGATTTCACGGCGTGTGGATAGAAACGGCATCGAAGGTTCTCTCCTTCTCGTGCTGTTCAATTCGCTGCCGCCTCGCCCCCGGTTACACGCCGCGACCATGCCCGCTTTGCAGAGCGCCGCTTCGGTCCCCTGGCCGGGCCGGACTTCATCACCCGCGAACGGAACAGCCGCGCGCCGATGCGCACCAGCAGCAGCACCCAGGCCGCCTGCCAGCCGATCGCGATCAGGTGCGGCGTCAGCGCCGGATCCTGCGCCGCGCGCGCCAGCATCGCGAAGGGCGAACTGAACGGGAAGATCATGGCGGCCGTCTCCACCATGCTACCGGGCTGCGTCATTGCGAAGCTGGCGAAGAAGAAGACCATCAGTTGCAGCATCGTCACCGGCATCGACAGCGTCTGCACCTCGCGCACGGTGGTCGCCATCGATCCGATCGACAGGAACACCGAGCCGAGCAGCAGATAGGCCATCGCGAAATAGACGACGCCCAGCGCGATCAGCAACGGCCAGCCCACGGCGGGCTCCGCCAGATGCGGCAGCGCCGATCCGCCGAAGTGGATCACCAGCGATGCCGCGGCCGCCCAGGTGCCGATGCCCATCAGCGAAACACCCAGCATCGCGAACAGCTTGCCCAGGAACACCGAATCCATCGGGATTGCGGCGGCCAGCACCTCGATGATCTTGTTGCCCTTTTCCTCGACCAGATTGGACAGGACCATGCCGGCCAGCATCATCGTCAGCAGGAACAGCAGCATCTGCGCGCTCTGCGCGGTGGTCAGGCGGCCCCGGCGTTCGCCCGCGGAACTGCTGGCCACCGGCTTCAGCGCAATCTCCGGATAGGCGATGACATGGCTGGAGCGGGCCTGCACCGCCAGCAGCGAAACCGGGCCGCGCCAGTTGGCAATCAGCCCTTCGGGGCCCGTCAGGACCGGCGCCGCCACGCTGCCGGTCAGCACGGCGGCGACATTGCCCTTCTTCGCCGCCAAGGCCGCATGGGCATCGAATGTCTGGCCGGGGGCAAGCTTTTGCAGGACGATCAGGTTCGGCACCGCGTCCCCCAGGGCCGGGGCCAGTCGCGCCCGCGCCGCCGTCAGCGCATCGATATCGGTGGCACGCATCGCCACGCCGAGCGCCGGCTGCTCCGCACTCGCCTGAACCCGCGCGCCTACACTGCCGGCCAGCGCGCCGACGATCACCGGAAACAGTGGCCCCAGCAGGAAGAAGAAGAAGCTGCGGCTGAACAGAATCGCCGTGAAATCGCGCCGGGCTACCACCCAGGCGGCGGCCAGTACCGAAAGACGGCCGGTTCGGACATGTTCGCTCATCGGCCCTGCTCCTGTTCGGGGCTCTCTTCCAGCGCCTTGGCCGCCGCCTCGCCGGCGATGGCGACGAAGGCATCGTGCAGCCCGGCCCGCTCGATCGAGAGCGAGAGGATGCCGGCATCGCCCTCGATCAGCGCGCGCAGCAGCGGTTCCACGCCGGTTTCCGGCAGCGAGAAGTTCCAGAACGCGCCTTCGCGGCGCACATCGGCGGGCAGCGCGGCGCGCCAGGGGCCGTCGGCGGCGCGGGTTTCCAGCCGGACTTGCGGGCGAATGCGATCGCGGGCGACGTCGACAGGCCCCGCAAACGGCACTTTTCCGCCAGCGATGATCGCCACATCGTCGCACAAGCGCTCAGCGTGCGCGATGACGTGGGTGGAGAAGATCACCGTCGTCCCCTCCTCCGCCAGCCCGCGCATCATGCGTTCCAGCTTGCCCTGATTCAGCGCGTCCAGCCCGGAAAACGGCTCATCGAAGATCACCAGTCGGGGGCGGTGGACCAAGGTGCCCAGGATCTGCACCTGCTGCGCCATGCCCTTGGAAAGCTGGCGAATCTGCCGGTCCGCCGCGTAGCCGAGGCCGTGGCGTTCGAGCAGTTCGTGCGCCCGCTTGCGCCCTTCCTTCAGCGGTAATCCGCGCAGCGATCCCAGGAAAGCGATTGCTTCCGTGGCCTTCATCGCGGGATAGAGGCCCCGCTCTTCGGGCAGGTAGCCGATGGCGTGGGCGACGTCGTGCGGCCGCTCCGAGCCCAGAATCCGGCGGGTTCCGGCGTCGGGATCGATGATTCCCAGCAGCATCCGCAGCGTCGTGGTCTTGCCCGCGCCATTGGGACCTAGGATGCCATAGACGGCACCTACCGGTACCTGAAGGTCCACACCGTCCACCGCCGTGAACCCGTCGAAGCGCTTGACCAGTCCGCGCGCCTCTATCGCAAGAGGACGCGGATCGACGTGCGCCGAATCGGCTCCCTCATTGCTGGCCACGGGCCAATCTCCTAGTGCGATGTTCATCGAGCCCACCTACCGTCATGACGTGAACCGGAGCATCCGCAAGCTTGGTTAACAACCCTCTAAGTGACCTGACCGAGAATCTTGAGGCGCAAGCCCGCGCATTGGGCTTCTGCGCCTTCGGAATCGCATCCGCCGAAGAGGATGCCGATCGCGCCGCCCGCCTCGATTCGTGGCTGGCCGAGGGGATGTACGGTTCGATGGAGTGGATGGCCGATCGCGCGCACCATCGCCGGTCCCCCCAGGGGCTTTGGCCCGAGGCGCGGCGGGTGATCGCGCTGGGCATGAGCTATGCCCCGGCCTCCGATCCGCTGCGGCTGGCCGATGTGCCCGAAGTGGGCCGCATCTCGGTCTATTCGCAAGGCGCCGACTATCACGACGTGGTGAAGAAGGCGCTGAAGCATCTGGCCCGCTGGCTGGTGGAGGAAGCGCGCAAGCGCGGCTTGGGGGACATCGGCGTCAAGGTCTTCACCGATACCGCGCCGGTCATGGAAAAGCCGCTGGCCGCCGCCGCCGGGCTGGGGTGGCAGGGCAAGCACACCAATGTGGTCAGCCGCGAGCATGGATCGTGGCTGTTCCTGGGCGAAATCTACACCACGCTGGACCTGCCGCTCTCCACGCCGGGCCGCGACCGCTGCGGATCGTGCCGTGCCTGCCAGGACGCCTGCCCTACCGCCGCCTTCCCCGCGCCGTATCGGTTGGATGCGCGGCGCTGCGTCAGCTACCTGACGATCGAGCACAAGGGCCCGATTCCCGAGGAATTCCGCGAGGCGCTGGGCAACCGCATCTATGGCTGCGACGATTGTCTGGCCGTCTGCCCGTGGAACAAGTTCGCGGACATGGCGCACACCATCAAGGCGTTCCTGCCGCGCGCGGAGCTGACCGTGCCCGAACTGGCCGACCTGTTGGCGCTGGACGATGCGGGCTTTCGCAAGCTGTTCTCCGGCTCCCCCATCAAGCGGATCGGCCGCAACCGCTTCGTGCGCAACTGCCTCTACGCGGCGGGCAACAGCGGCTCCGCCGCGCTGCTCGATACGGTGGAAGCCTTGCGCAACGATCCCGACCCGGCCGTGGCCGATGCTGCCGAGTGGGCGATCGGTCAGTTGCGCGGGGCCTGAGGCTCTATCAACCCCCGAACAGCCAGTGCCCCAGCAGGCGACCGAAGGGGAAGGTGAAGAACCCGGCCACCAGCAGCGCGCCGATGATCAGCCCGCGCGCGGTGCGGCGGTGGCGGGCGACATTATGGTTGCGCGCGGCCAACACCAGCACCGGCACCATCACGATCACGAAGGCCGACAGCAGGTGGATCACGCTGAACTGGCCGTTGTGGCCCCGGATGAACAGGCTGTCGATCGCGGTGGCCATCATCGATCCGGCCCAGACATAGCCCATCACCCGATGGCGGTAATCGCCGCGCCGCCGCCACAGCAGCATCGGCGTCAACGCCAGCGTCACCAGCATGGTCGCCAGATGGAACCACACGACCGCCGGGATCCGCGCCCATTCGGCCATGCCACGCACGATGGCGACAAGAATCACCGCCATCATCACCAGCGCCAGCACGCCCAGCGCGCGTTCGAGGCGATCGGGCCCCTTCAGATCCTGCGCGGTTACACCCTTAACCTTGTCGTGCATCGTGCCCCCTGTTGCACCTTCAAAGCCCCTGGAACCCGGCGCCCTCCGGCCAATCCGGCCCGGCAAGGGCCATGACCTTGAACAGACTGCCCATCTGTTCGTCGGACACCAGCCGGTCCAGCGCCGTCCTGATAGCATCGGCTTGCTGCGGTGCGGAAGCGGCAAGTCGCTCGGCGCGCATTTCGATGCCCAGCGCGCGCAGGAAGGCCCCTTGCGTGACGGTGCCCAGCCATTCCGCGCCGCTTGCCCGCGCCACATCGGCCGCAGTGGCGAAATCGACCAGGCAGGTCAGGTCCGCCTCGCCCGGCGTGGCGAAAGGATCGACCTTCGTATGCTCCCGCAGCGCCTGCAGCGTCGATCCGGCCTGCCTTTCGGCAAAACCATAGTCGATCAGCAGCGCCGCGCCGCCCTGCGCAGAAAGGCGATGGCCGATTTCCTGCACGACCGCCGCCGCGCCGGGGCAGGTTTCCAGGATCGTGCCTTCGGCCGCGTCCTTCCATTCTTCGGGAACGGCGGCGTCCATCGGCTTGTCACCGGCGACGGGGCGAAAGCGATCCTCCGCCCAATCGACCATGCGTTCGCGCCAGCCGTCGGCGGTCTTCACCAGTTGGCGCACCGGCAGCGCGTCGAGAAATTCGTTGCCCACGATCAGCAGCGGCGCATCGTCCGGCAACGTCGCCAGATCGTCGTGGAACTGCACTTGCGGCACCGCTTCGCGCTGCAAGGCGCGCAGCGCGGTGGAGCCTTCGACGAAGTGCACGTCCGGCACCAGGCCGAAGCGGGCCATCGTGCGCAGCGCATCGCGCGCCAACGTGCCGCGACCGGGGCCGAGTTCGACGTAATGAACCTTCGGGCTGCCCGCACGGCTCCACACGTCGGCCAGCCACAGGCCGATCAGTTCGCCGAACATCTGGCTGATTTCGGGCGCGGTGATGAAGTCCCCCGCGCTGCCGAGCGGGTCCTTGCCCGCGTAATAGCGCGCGTTGGATTCGCCCATGTAGTGCAGCAGCGAAATCGGGCCGTAGCTTTGGATCAGCCGCCGGAAAATCTCGGCCAGCGGCTCGGAACGGCCTTCGGTCATCGGTGCATCACGCCGGAACCGGACGGCCGGTGGCGAGCGCCGGGCGCATCAGCGAACGCGCGATCAGCGCCAGACCCAGCGCGAACAGCGGGATCGTCAGCCACTGGCCCATCGAAAGGTGTGTGCGCTGGGCGAATTCCAGCAGCTGGGCGTCCGGCTCGCGGAAGAATTCCACGGTGAAGCGGGCGGCGGCGATGCCGGTGGTGAACACGCCGACCAACATGCCGGGGCGGAAGCGCGCACGCGTCTTCCAGAACAGCGTCAGCATGATCACGGCCATCGCCAGACCTTCCAGACCGGCTTCGTAAAGCTGGCTGGGGTGGCGCGGCAGCGGGCCGGCATCGGGGAAGACCATGGCCCAGGGCAGGTTCGGGTTGGTGACCACGCGGCCCCAGAGTTCGCCGTTCACGAAGTTGGCCAGACGGCCGAACATCATGCCGAACGGCACGCAGACCGCGATGTAGTCCGACACCCGCAGGAAATCGAGCTTGTTGCGCCACGATACCCAGGCCAGCGCCAGCAGCACGCCGATCAGCCCGCCGTGGAAGCTCATGCCGCCGTGCCAGAGCGAAACCAGCGCCCGCCAATCGGTCCAGAGGCTGGGAATGCCGGTATCCCCGCCGGTGTAGAACGTGGCGTAACCCAGGCGACCGCCCAGGATGATGCCCAGCGTACAGTAGAAGAACAGATCGTCCGCATGGCGTTGCGCCAGCGGGGCGCCGGGCGCCCGGATCATCCGCGTCAGGTGCCAGTAGCCCAGCATGATGCCGGCCAGATAGGCCAGCGAATACCAGCGCAGTTCGAAGCTGCCGATCCGGAACAGGTAGTTCTTCAGGCCCAGATTGGCCCAGTAGATCGGCTCGTGCGCCTGTGCGACGGCGCTTGCGGCAAGTGCGGTGAGGGACAAGTGGTTCGACCTCGTAGTTTTTCAGGCCGCCGTACCGAACCGGCGCGACGGATGCGTAGAGGAATGCGTGGCCCGCCTTCTGGCATAGCCTTGGGGCGGTTGGTAGGCTCGTTTTAGGAACTTGGCGGCAAAATCAATGCGGCGAGCATCGCGCGCGCCTTTTCCTGTCCCCTTGGAACGATTAGATACCGCCTGACATGAGCGTGATCCGCATCCCTTCGCCCCGTTCCGTGATCGACCGCCGCGCGCTGGTCGAGGCCATCGAAGCCGTCGTCGCCGGCGAAGGCGCCGCCAAGGGCCGCAAGCAGATCGTCGATCTTCTGCGCGGCGCGCTGGAGGATGGCCGGGCCGAGATCGCCCGCCGTCTGGTCGCCAAGCCCTCCGCCGGGCACGAGGTGGCCGAGGCGCAGGCCTATCTGGTGGATCAGCTGCTGCGGGTGATTCACGATCACGTGTCCACCCACGTCTATCCGGCGATGAACCGATCCACCGGGGAACGGCTGACGATCATCGCGGTGGGCGGCTATGGGCGCGGCGAGATGGCGCCGCATTCGGACGTCGACCTCGCCTTCGTCACCCCGATCAAGCAGACCGCCTGGTGCGAGCAGATCATCGAGGCGATGCTCTATTTCCTGTGGGATCTGGGCCTGAAGATCGGCCATTCCAGCCGCTCCGTGGATGACATGGTGCGCATGAGCCGGTCGGACCTGACGATCCGCACCGCCATGCTGGAAGGCCGCTACGTCTGGGGCGACCAGCATCTCTACGAGGAAGTGCGTGCGCGCTTCTGGAAAGATGTGGTCGCCGGGACCGAGCGCCAGTTCGTGGTGGAAAAGCTGGCCGAGCGCGAGGAACGCCACAAGCGCATGGGCGACAGCCGCTATGTCGTCGAACCCAATGTGAAGGAAGGCAAGGGCGGCCTGCGCGATCTGCACACGCTCTACTGGATCGGCAAGTACATCCACAAGGTGCGCGATCCCAGCGAACTGGTGGACGTGGGCCTGCTGACCCACAAGGAATACCGCGCGTTCCGCCGGGCGGAGAACTTCTTCTGGGCGGTGCGCTGCCACCTCCACACGATCACCCGCCGGGCCGAGGATCGCCTGACTTTCGACCTGCAGCGCGAAGTGGCGATGCGGATGAACTATGCCGATCGCCCCGGGAAAAGCGCGGTCGAACGGTTCATGCAGATGTTCTTCCTGCAGGCGAAGATGGTCGGCACCCTGACCGGCGTGTTCCTGGCCCAGCTGGACGACCAGTTCGCCAAGAAGCAGCCGCGCGGGTTGCTGGCAGGCTTTCGCGCCCGGCCGCGCGCGCTGAAAGGCTACAAGGTGTTCGGCGGGCGGATCATGGCCCCGTCGGACAACTGGTTCGAAGCCGATCCGGTACGCCTGATCGAGATATTCGTGCTGGCGGACCGCGAAGGGCTGGAGATCCACCCCGAAACCATGCGTCTGGTCTCCCGCGATGCGGCACTGATCCGGGAGGAAGTGCGCCGCGATCCGCGCGCGAACGAGCTGTTCATGGAACTGCTCACCAGCCGCAACAATCCCGAAGTGGCGCTGCGTTCGTTCAACGAGGCGGGCGTGTTCGGCCGCTTCGTCACCGAATTCGGCCGCGTGAACGCGCAGATGCAGTTCGACATGTACCACCACTACACGGTGGACGAACATACGATCCGCGCCATCGGCCTGCTCGCCCGCATCGAGAAGGGGGAGCTGAAGCAGGACCACCCGCTCAGCCACGAGATCATCCACAAGGTCCGCTCGCGCCGGGCGCTCTATGCCTCAGTGCTGCTGCATGACATCGCCAAGGGCCGCGGCGGGGATCACTCCGAGATCGGCGCGGAGATCGCGCTGAAACTGTGCCCGCGCTTCGGGCTGGACGAGGAGGAGACGGAGCTGGTCTCGTGGCTGGTGCTGCGCCACCTGCTGCTTTCCGCCACCGCCTTCAAGCGCGACCTTTCGGACGCGAAGACGATTAGCGATTTCGCGGCAGTCGTGCAGTCGGTGGACCGCCTGCGCCAGCTGACGATCCTGACCATCGTCGATATCCGGGCGGTGGGGCCGGGCACGTGGAATTCGTGGAAGCGCCAGCTGATCAGCGACCTTTACGGCGCGGCCGAGGAACGCCTGCGCCTGGGCCACGTCGAATTCGGGCGCGAGAAGCGCGTGGCGGCGAAGAAGGCGGCGGTGATCGCGCTCGATCCCGCGAACGAGGCGCTGATCGAGGAACTGGGCGGCCAGTTCGCCGATGCCTACTGGATCGCCGAACCGGACGACGTGATCGCCCGCAACCTCGCCCAGTTCAGCGCATCGCGTGACGAGCCGCTGTCGATCCTCAGCGAATACTACCCGGCACGCGGGGCAACGCTGGTGACGGTGATCGCATCGGACCATCCCGGCCTGTTCTACCGCATCGCCGGGGGCATCCACCTGGCCGGCGGCAACATCATCGACGCGCGCATCCACACCACCCGCACCGGCCGCGCGGTCGACAACTTCCTGATCCAGGACCCGCTGGGCCGCCCGTTCAGCGAGGATACGCAGTTGGCCCGCCTCAGCGCCTCGATCGAGAATGCGCTGGCCAATCGCATCAAGATCCTGCCGCAACTGGTCGCCAAGCCCGACGCCCGGCCGCGTGCCGACGCCTTCGACGTGCGCCCGCGCGTGCTGGTGGACAACAAGGCATCGAACCGCCTGACCGTGGTGGAAGTGAACGCCCGCGACCGCCCGGCGCTGCTCAACCGGCTGGCCCATGCGCTGTTCGAGAGCAAGCTGATGGTCCATTCCGCGCATATCGACACGTACGGCGAGCGCGCTGCGGATACGTTCTATGTAACCGACCTGCTGGGCGAGAAGCTGACCTCCACCACGCGGATCAAGGCGCTGGAACGGCGTTTGCTGGAAGCCGCGAGCGAAGGAAGCCTGACCGAAGTCGCGGCTTAGTTTGAAAATCCGCTGATGGCGGATTTTGCGGCACCGGCCCACTCCCGTCCCGAAGAACACGAAAAGGTCCGGGGGACCTTTTCGCTGAGGGGGCCGACTACCCACGAGTGTATCCTGATGGGTGGTCGGGTGGGGGAGTGGGCCGGTGCCGCTCAAAATGCCCGGATGGGCCTTTTCTACCAAACAACAGATTCTTCCCGCTTGAAAGGAACCGCACGCGGGTCCACTTGTTGCACCGCAACATCCCCATGCGCAGGACCCTGCCCATGAATGCCAGCAAGACCACCGCTTCCCCCGCTGATCCCGGCCACGATCTGGGCGACCATCAGTCGGTACTCGTATTGCAGGGAGGCGGGGCGCTGGGGGCCTATCAGGCCGGGGTTTTCGAGGCCTTGAGCGAAGCCGGCCACGCGCCGGACTGGGTGGCGGGCATCTCCATCGGCGCGATCAACGCCGCGATCATCGCCGGCAATGCGCCGGGAGAACGCGTGAAGCATCTGCGCGCCTTCTGGGAAGGGGTGAGCCACGAACTGCTCTACAAGCTGGACGTCGGCAACGGCTTCGCCCGCCGCGCCTTCAACGAGACGTCTTCGGCATGGGCCGCCGCCTTCGGCATTCCCGGTTTCTTCACCCCGCGCCTGCCGACGCCGCTGCCCGAATGGCCGAACGATCTCAGCCGCCTGAGCTTCTATGACACCACGCCGCTGCGCCAGACGCTGCTGGATCTTGTCGATTTCGACCGGATCAATCGCGGCGAAACCCGCTTCTCGGTCGGCGCGGTGAACATGATGACCGGCAACTTCGCCTATTTCGATAACCAGAGCGAGCGCAAGATCGGGCCCGAGCATGTCATGGCCAGCGGCGCCCTGCCGCCCGGCTTCCCGCCGGTGGAGATCGACGGCGAGTGGTATTGGGACGGCGGGCTGGTTTCCAACACCCCGCTGCAATACGTGCTGGACAATCGCAGCCCCTGCGAGATGACCGTATTCCAGGTGGACCTGTTTCCCTCTCGCGGGGTCATGCCCAAGACGATGGCCGACATCGCCCAGCGCGAGAAGGACATCCGCTATTCCAGCCGCACGCGCCTGAATACGGACTTGTCCAAGCAGCTGCAGAAGATGCGCGCCGCCGCGCAGCGTCTTTACCGCAAGCTGCCGGACGACCTGCGCGACGATCCCGATCTGGCCCACCTGCTGGGCTGCCGGCCGGCGGGGGCGGTGGCGATCATGCACCTGATCAACCGGCCGCGCGGCTATGAAACGATGTCCAAGGACTACGAATTTTCCCGGATGACGGTTACCGAGCACTGGGAGGCGGGCCGGGCCGACGCACACTGGTCGCTGGAAAAGCCGGACTGGAGCGACCGTCATCTGAAGCCGGACGAGATCATGACGTTCGACCTTGCGGCCGACCGTCCCGTCAACGGACACTGAACACAATGCCGAGGGTGCGGCCCCGGCGAACAAGATCAAGGAGAAGAGGTCAATGAAGCTGAAGGACAAGTCCTGCATCGTCACCGGCGCCGCCAGCGGCATCGGCAATGCCATCGCCCACAAATATGCCTCCGAAGGCGGCAAGGTGGCGATCGCCGACCTCAATCTGGATGCCGCGCAGAAGGCGGCGGACGATATCAAGGCCAAGTACGGCACCGATGCGATCGCCGTCGCCATGGACGTGACGAGCGAGGATCAGGTCAACGCCGGCGTCGCCAAAGTGGTAGAAGCCTGGGGCACGGTGGACGTGCTGGTGTCCAACGCCGGCATCCAGATCGTGAACCCGGTGGAGCAGTTCGCCTTTTCCGACTGGAAGAAGATGCTGGCGATCCACCTCGACGGCGCCTTCCTCACCTCCAAGGCGGTGCTGCCGCACATGTATGCGCAGAATTCGGGATCGATCATCTTCATGGGATCGGTCCATTCGAAGGAAGCCAGCCCGCTGAAGAGCGCCTATGTCACCGCCAAGCACGGCCTGCTCGGCCTTGCCCGCGTGATCGCCAAGGAAGGCGGCAAGAAGGGCGTGCGTTCCAACGTGATCTGCCCCGGCTTCGTCCGCACCCCGCTGGTGGACAAGCAGATCCCCGAACAGGCCAAGGAACTGGGCATTTCCGAGGATGAAGTGATCAGCAAGGTCATGCTGGGCCAGACCGTCGATGGCGAATTCACCACCGTGGACGACATTGCCGAAGTGGCGCTGTTCTTCGCCGGGTTCCAGACCAATGCGCTGACCGGCCAGTCGCTGGTCGCCTCGCACGGCTGGTTCATGGAGTGATTGCGGAAGGCCGTGGGGGCGTCAGCACGCCCCCACGCCGCCTACTTCGCCTACTTCGCCCTGCGGAACAGCAGGCTGACGATGAACAGGATCGTCTTCGCGTCGAGCAGCTTCAGCGCCGCGCGTGCTTCTTCCGGCGTCACTTTCGCGACCATCGGCATGGCGCCGAAGATCTTGCCGCGAATGACCAGATTCTCCCCGTCACGCTCGATCCGGCGCACCGCCATCAGTTCCTTGTCCTGCGCGTCGAGGATACGCATCACGCCTGCTTTTTTCTGGGGCGCTTTCTTCTTCGCATCGGCCATCACACACGCTCCCCGCAGACTTTGTCGAATTCGATGTCGAGGTCGTCCATCATCTGGATAGCCGTCGCCCGGCCCGCGCCGAACACGCCGCCGCCCGGGTGCATGAACGGCCCGACGAGGTAGAGCCCGTCGATCTGCGGCACCCGGAACGAGCCCAAGTCCGGCGTCGGCCGGTGGCCCACCGACTGGTAGAAGAACGGCGCGCAGCCGTGGATATCGCCCTTCAGGAAGCTGGCCGGACTGTCCCGTTCATGATCGAGCGGGGACCGGATCAGGCGGCCGGTGATGTTGTCGTCATCCAGGTTCGCGTAGAACTTGCGGTACTGCGCCAGCGCCTTGTCGGCGATCTCTTCCTTGCGCTCATCCCACGAGGCCGGGCCGCCGGGCCAAAGGTCGTAGGGCGCGAAGTTTACGCCATAGAACACGCCCGCGCCTTCGGGGGCACGGCTGGGATCGAAGATGGTGTTGTCACCGCCCGCGATCAGCCGTTCGGACACTTCGCCGCGGCGCAGCTTGTCGTACTCCAGCAGCATGTCGCGCATGGTGTAGAAGTCCATCAGCTCGGTCATCATGGCATTGGTTTCATTGCCGACCTTGAGCCGCAGGCGGTCCTTCAGCGTCAGGTGCGTGAGGTTGATCGAAAAGGTGGACTGGGTGACCCGCTCGGCCCGCTCCAGCACCGGCTCGGGCGTTTCGGCCACGAACTTGCGTAGGACATGCGGGTGAATCGCACCGATCACGCCGTCCTTCGCCATAAAGGTCTCGCCGTCCGTCAGCTCCAACCCGGTGGCCTTTCCGCCCGAGACGATCACCCGCCGCACTTCGGCATTGCAACGCACTTCGCCGCCGAAATGCTCGATCGCGCGGACCAGAGAATGGGAAAGCTGGCCGGAGCCGCCCTTGGGCATCGAACACCCATAGGCGTGGATGATCCCGGGCATCAGGAAGGCGCCCATGCCGGTGCCCAGTTCATCGGGCATCTGCAGGTTCTCGGTGACCATGCGCACGATGTGGAGGCGCAGCAGGTCGCTTTCGAAATACTGGTTCACCACGTCCAGCGCGGAACGCTGCATGACGTCCAGCAGGAAGCGCCCTTCGTCCGACTGATCCATCATCGCCACGAAAGCGCCCATCGGGAACGGCGGCGCATAGAGGCCGGACATGAACATCGGCAGCGCCGCCATCGAGGCGCTGGCGAACTTGCGATAGGCCTCGGCATCGCGAGGTGAGAAGGCGGCGATTTCCTCGCAGGTGCGGTCCAGATCGCGCCAGGATCGCACCATCGTCCCGTCTTCCCAGATCGAGGCGTGGGGCAGTTCGGGATAGATGTATTCCAGCCCGAACTTTCCGAACAGGCCCAGCTCATCCTCGCGCAGCATCGGATTGCCCTGGATCATGATGTGCACGTTGGAATGCTCGTCATGCCAGAAGCCGGGCTGGATCAGCTCGCGCGTGGAAACGCCGCCGCCGTAGTGAGGCTTGCGTTCCAGCACGATCACCTTCTTGCCCGCCTTGGCCATGTAGGCGGCGGCGACGAGGCCGTTGTGCCCCCCGCCCATGACGACCACGTCGTACTGGCTCATCAATGTTCTCCCGAAAAGAAAGCCCGGAACTGCGCGATTCCGGGAACGTGGCTGGCGCAGCCGCCATCGGCGACGAGCACTTGGCCGGTGATATTGCGCGCCGCGTCGGAGGCGAGGAAGGCCACCGCCTCGGCAATGTCTTCCGGCGCGCCAAGTCGGTCGCGCAGGGTTTCGTCCTCCACCGCCTGGCGCAGCACCGGCGGGAAGGCTTCGCGCAAGGCCGGGGTCATGGTCATGCCGGGGGCGACAGCGTTGCAGCGCACGCCGTGCAGGCCGTGGCTGGCGGCGATGGCCCGGGTCATCTGGATCACCGCCGCCTTGGACGAGGAATAGGCCGCCTGAATCATGTGGCCCTGCAGCGCCAGGTTGCTGACGGTGTTGACGATGTTTCCGCGCGTCTCGCGCAAGCGCGGCAGGGCGGCGCGGCAGGCGATCATCGTGCCGCGCACGTTGACCGCGTAAGTCCGGTCCCACAGCGCGGTGGCCATGTGCTCCACATCGCCGTCGTTCCGGGCGATATCGGGGCCGAGCAGCGCCGCATTGTTGTGCAGCACGTCCAGCCGGCCGAAGTGGGCGAGGGTCTGGGCGATCATCGCCTCGATCGAGGCTTCCTGTTCCAGATCGAGGTGCAGGGCGATCGCATCGGGCAGCGTGGCCGCCAGTTGCTCGGCCGGGGCAAGGGCGATGTCCGCCACCACGATCCGGGCTCCGCGCGACGCCAGCAGCCGGGCCGTGGCCCCGCCGATTCCGCCGGCGCCGCCGGTGACGACCACGACTTTGCCGTCCATTCGCGTCGCGTCGTTCGCCGCATGTGCGACCATTGTTCTCTCCCGGAATTGACCTTGTTTGATCCCGGCATAAAGTGGCCGCAGATGGATGGAAGACGGCACTTTTTTGTGCCCATTGCGGGGTAGATCGTGGATCCGCTGGAACTGCCCGGGCTGCGCGCGCTGGGCGCGGAAATGGCCCGTTACGGCCATGAGCGAGAGGCGCCGGCGCGTGCCGTGATGGGCATGCTGGGCGACCGCTGGACCACGCTGATCCTGCTGGTGCTGGGTGAGGGTGAATTGCGCCACGCTGACCTGAAGCGCGTGATCGCCCAGCTATCGTCCGAGCAGGCGATCTCGCAGCGGGTGCTGACCCTGAAGCTGCGGGCGCTGGAGCGCGACGGCTTCGTGCTGCGCAGCGTCAGCGCGGATGTGCCGCCGAAAGTGGCCTATCGCCTGTCGGCGCTGGGCGAGGACCTGTTCGCGCGGGCGCGCGGAATGATCGACTGGATCAATGCGCGGTCGGACGCGATTCATGAGGCGCGGGAGCGCTATGATCGGGAGAATGGGGCGGATTGAGCCGCCCGGCCACACCGAACTCGCGGCCACACCGAACTCCGTCACACCAATCACTCCGTCGCCCCCGCGAAGGCGGGGGTCCCGCTTTCCTGTTTCCTCACGCGACGTCGCAAAGAAAAGCGGGATCCCCGCCTTCGCGGGGATGACGGGATTGGGTTGTGCGGATGTGGAGGGTTGAAGGACCGAAGGAGTCCGCCCTCCCCTCAGAGATTCTTGTTGTTCATCCGGAACGCGTATTCGATCCGCTCGCGCTCGTTATCCTCGCGCTGGCCTTCGCCGATCGGCACGACATTGCCCGCCGTCCCCGTGCGCCGGGCGACGGCGTCCAGCTTCTCCACCACCCAGCGCAGCCCGGCGTCGTTGGTGTTGGAGATGTGCCACTGGATCGCCTCGCGGATCGGCGGAAAGCTGAAGGGCATCTCGCGCATGACCAGCGGCAGGTCGCGCACGAAGATTTCGGCCATGCGGCGGTGGACGGTGGCGATGCGGTTGCCGTTCATCACCAGCCCGACGATCGAGAGGAAGCTGGGCGCCACCACTTCCACCCGGCGCTGCTGCTTTTGCCGGCGCATGAACCAGTCGTCGAACGCGGGCACCTGCGCCTTGCCGAAGCGCGCGGTGACGTGGCCGAGTTCGAAGTACAGCTCCCGCGTCATCGGCCCGGCCAGCGCCGGATTACCCTCCCAGCCGAGCACCACGTAGTCGTCCTCGAACAGGATCTGGCTGGGGTGATCGGTGGAGATGGCGTAGTCGATGGTCAGCAGCAGATCGATGTAGCCGCGCTCCAGCGCCTCGACCGGGGTTTCGTGCATCGGCTGGATTTCGAAGCGGATGCCCGGCGCCTCGCGCGCGATCTCGGAAATCGCATCGGCCAGCAGCACTTGCGTCGAATAGTCGGAGGCCATGATGCGGATCTGGCGTTCCGCCGTGGCGGGATCGAACGGCGGGGCGACGGTGATGGTCGCGCGGATCTGCTCCAGCACCGCACGCACCGGCTCGATCAGTTCCTCCGCCCGGGCGGTGAGGATCATGTTGCGCCCCTTCACCACCAGCAGTTCATCGCCGAAGTATTCGCGCAGGCGGCCCAGCGCGCTGGAAGTGGCCGATTGCGAAAGGCACAGCTTGTCGGCGGCGAGCGACACGCTGCGTTCCGTCAGCAGCGCGTCCAGCGCCACCAGCAGGTTGAGATCGAGCCGACCGAAGCGCATTGCCATCTCCCGCGCGCTCCTTACGAGAGGGTTCGCAGGGCGCTTGCGACAAGCATAGCAAGATCGCCGTCGTGCGCAAAACCCGCCTTTCCGGCGGCGGGCGTGGAAAGCGGCGGCTGGGCGGCAAAGGCCGCTTCCAGCGCGGCATCGGGTTCGTATGTCACCAGATCGGCGGAAACGCCGCACTGGCGCGCGATTTCCGCCGCAAGGTCGCCCATCGTCACCCGCAGCGCCGGCAAGGTCACCGCCCGCGTGGGTGGCAGCAGCGCGGTGTCGAGCGACAGGGCATGGATAAAGTTCCGCGCCACGCATTCCAGCGATTCCGCCCAGATCGTACCTTCGGCCGAGACCGGGCAGGTGAACGCCTCCCCCGCCTTCAGCGCGTGGAACAGGTTGGACATGAAGGCGGACTTCATGCCCGAAGGCCCCTTGGGCCGCGCAAGGATGCCGGGCAGCCGCACCGTCACCCCGTCGATCAGCCCGCGGTTGGAAAACATGGCCACGGCATGTTCCATCATCGCCTTGTGCCCGCCGTAGATCATCTTGGGCGAAAGCGGCGTCTGATCGTCGACATGCGCGGGCAGCGGATCGCCGTAGACCGCGATCGAGCTGGCATAGGCCACCCGCAGGCCGGGCGAGAGCGCGCTGGCTTCCAGCAGCAGATCGTACATCGCATCCAGGTTGATCCGGCGCGAGGCGACGGGATCGGCCTCCGCCGCACCGCCGGGCACCGTGGCGAGGTGGACGAGCGCATCGCAACCCTGCCCCAGCGCCTCCGCCCGGACGGCAGCATCGCCCAGATCGCCTTCCACCGCCCGCGCGCCGGCAGGAATGCCGCCGGCATGGCTGTCGATCCCGACCACGTCATGCCCGGCTTCCAGCAGGCCACGGACGAGTTGCCGGCCGACGAATCCGCCGGCGCCGGTGACGAGCACTTTCACATCGATCTCCTTAATAGCGGTCTGCGTAGGCCTTGCGCACGTCCTCGGAATATCCGTCGACGCGGTAGGGCAGCATCTGGGCGTTCCAGCCGTCCCACAGGCCTTTCAGTTCGGCCAGCTTGGCGGGTTCGGCGGCGGCGCGTTCGGCCCGTTCGTGCTCATCCTCGGCCAGGTTGTAGAGATGCTCCTTCCCGCCGATCTTCACGTATTTCCAGTCGCCCTGACGGACCGCGGCCTGCTCGTTCGCCTTGAAACGCCAGAACAGCGTGCGCGGCACCGATGCAGCCTTGCCGGTCAGTTGGGCCGAGAGATCGGCGCCATCGAACTTGCCCGCCTTGGCGACGTTGCCGCCCACCATGGTCAGGAACGTCGGCAGGAAATCCATCGAAGCCATGACCTGATCGGACAGCGTGCCCGGCGCGATATGGCCCGGCCAGCGCATCAGGATCGGCACGCGGATGCCGCCTTCCAGCACTTCGCCTTTGTGGCCGATGAAAGGCCATGTCTCTGAAAACCGTTCGCCGCCGTTGTCGCTGGTGAAGACGACGATGGTATTGTCCGCCTTGCCGGTGCGTTCCAGCGCGGCGAGGACCTTGGCGACGTTCTGGTCCATCGCCTCCACCATTTCCTTGTACTTGGCGAGGTTGCCGCCTTCGTAGTGGAAGGAGTTGGGCAGAGTCTTGGCTGCCGCCGCATCCTCACGCCCTTCCCAGGGCCAGTGCGGGGCGTTGAAGTGGAGCGAGAGGAAGAAGGGCTTGTCGCCAGCACTCTCGATGGTCCTGACCGCCTCGTCCCCGAACAGGTCGGTGAGATAGCCCTCGCGTTGTTCGGGCGCGTTGTTCTGGGCCAGGCCGATGCCAACGTCCTTGCCGCCCATCACCATGTGATGCCGGAAATAGTCCGCCGCGCCTTCGACCACGCCGAGGAACTCGTCGTAGCCGTGCTGCAGCGGGCCGTGTTCGGGCGGCTCGCCCAGATGCCACTTGCCGATCAGCTTGGTGTGATAGCCCTGATCGCGCAGGACGGAGGCGATGGTCGGCCGGTTCAGCGGCACGCCGATGTGCGGCGGCGCGCCGGGGCCCAGCGGTTCCTCGATCCCGATGGCGAAGCGCTGGGCATAGCACCCGGTCAGCAGCGCCGTGCGCGTGGGCGAACAGATCGGCGTGCTGGCATAGCCCTGCGTCAGCCGGATGCCGTCGCGGCCCAGACTGTCGATGGCGGGCGTGCGGATCGCATGCGATCCGGTGGCGGAAAGGTCCGCATAGCCGAGATCGTCGGCCATGATGTAGACGATGTTTGGCCGGGCTGGAGGGGGAGCCGGGCGGGCAAGCGCCCTGCCCGGCCCCGAAAGCGCGACGAGTGCGGTCGTCGCGCCCAGCCACCCCAGCACTCTGCGACGGTCTGTCGACACCCCCATGTCTTCAGAATTCCGCCGAGAGACGCAAGCCATAGGTACGCGGCGCGGTATAACGCGCCACCGCGAAGCCGATCGGCGACGATTGCGGCGTCGCTACGCGGCGCTTGTTCTCGATGTTCTGGATATAGGCGCCCAGCGAGAGGCCGCCGTCGGACAGGCGCACCGCCAGATTGGCGTCGGTCAGCCAGTACGAACGGATCTTCTCGAAATCGAGATACTCGAACGCGCCGTACTGCGAGGACCGCCACGAGGTGTTGACGCCGCCCACCAGTTCGTACTTGTCGCTGAGCGGGACGATCTGCTCCACGCCCAGGTTCACCGTCCACTTCGGCGAATAGAGCAGCGGCCGGCCCGAACAGTCGAACGCCAGGATCGGCGTGGTGCCGTCGCTCAGGTAGCTGCCGGTGGGGCTGGATGGGCAGTTGATGTTGTTGCGCGGCGATGCGGTGGTGAGTGTCAGTTCCTTGTACTCGGTATCCAGGTACTGGACTTTGGCCGACAGCGTGGTGTTGTGCATCGGCTTGGCCATGAAATCGACGTCGAAGCCCTTGATGTCGGCCCGGCCCGCATTGTCGATCGTGTTGATCAGCACCGAATCGGGAGAGACGGTGAAGTAGTTGATCTGCTGGTCCTTGTACTTCCAGTAGAACGCCTCGACGTTGAGCTGGATCTTGTTGTTCCAGAAGCGGTTCTTCGATCCGATGGTGTAGGCGGTGATGAATTCCGGCTTGTAGCTGGGATTGCCTTCCGAAAGCTGGAAGCCACCGGCGCGGTAGCCGCTTTCGACCGAGGCATAGAGCAGCGAATCCGGCGCCACGTCGTATTCGGCGCCCGCCTTCCACGTCACGCGGCTGTAACTGCCCGAGGCGACCACCGGGTAATAGGTCTTCTGGATGATCCCCGCGCCGCTGAGCAGCGGATAGAACTGCTGGTTCGCCTCGTCCGTGCTGCCCGGCGCGATGTAGCCGTTGGCGATCAGCCAGTTCACCGTGTCGCCGGTGGTGGTGAAGTTGGGGTAGTTGGGCAGGTTGCCCGGCGTCGCGCAGCCCTGCGCGAACGAGGCCGGCGGCGTCACCGGCGGCAGGCCGCCGCAGTACGTGATGAAGTTGTTGATGATGCCGTCGATCGACTTGTGGTCGTGCGTGTAGCGCAGGCCGCCGATCAGGCGGAATTCGTCGGTGATGTGCGCGGTGAGCTGGCCGAAGCCGGCGTAGGATTCGGTCTTGTGGCTATAGCGCTGGATCGGCAGCACGAATTCCTGGTTGTATTCGCCGACGTTCCGGATCTTCTCGTTGAAGTAGAAGCCGCCCACCACGTAATCGAACATGCTGACCTTGCCCGCCAGGCGCGCTTCCAGGCTGGCCTGGCGGTCCTGCTCGTCATTGTAGGCGGTGTTGAAGGCGGGGCCGTAGAAGAACGTGGTGAAGTCGGATTTGCGATAGGCGGGCAGCACGGTCAGCGTGCCGATGCCGGTATCCAGCGTGACTTCGGCGTTCACGCCCCAATAGGTGGCGTCGATCATCTGCTGCTCGTTCATCGCCGTCAGGAAGCCGAAGCCCGGCGCGCCCAGCTGGGTCTGGCGATAGGCGTTGGCGGCGGCGGTGTTGAAGCCTTCCGACGAATCGAGGCCCGAAGCCGCGAAAGTGAAGCCGTTCGGACCCGGCGTGAAGGCACCGATGTAGCTGGAGCCCGCGCCCACGCCGCCGACATGGGTATAGTCGCCGCCGACGCGCACGCTCAGCTTGTCGGTCGGTTCGAACAGCAATTGGGCGCGCAATCCGCTGCGGTTGAGATCGTCGCTGCCGTCGCGGTTGTAGCCATCGTGATACTGGTGCGTACCGGCCACGCGCAGCGCGGCATTCTCACCGATTGCCAGGTTGGCGAAGCCTTCGACGCTGACGGCATCGTAATTGCCGACCGAAAGCGTGAAGCCGCCCTTGTTGCGGCCCAGTTCGGGGCGGTTGGGAATGATGTTGACCGCGCCGCCGGTGGCGTTGCGGCCATAGAGGATGCCCTGCGGCCCCTTCAGCACTTCGACGCGGGCCAGATCGTAGAACGCGGCGCCGAAGGCACCGGCCGCGCGGCCCAGGACGACGCCGTCGTAGCTCGGCGTGACCGCGGGGTCGTTATAGCTGTTGTTGGTGATGTTGCCGACACCGCGCAGGAAGATGGAGGTGTTGGAACCGCCGCCGTTGGTAACGGTCAGCGCCGGCACCAGCTTGTTCAGCGCATCGGCCTGGGTGACACCGCGCTGGATCAGGTTGTCTCCACCCACCGCGTCGATGGCGATGCCCGCGCTCTGCAGCGTTTCCGAACGGCGCTGGGCGGTAACGATAATGTCGCCGATGCCGTTGTTGTCGGCGGCGGCGTTGGTGGAGGTGGCCTGCGGGGCCTGCGAATTGTCTTGCGCGAACGCCGGTACGGCACTGGCCCCCGCCAGTACCACGGCAGAAATGCAGACGGATTCCAGAAGCCTGTTGCGCACGATGTTCCTCCCAAATGTGCTGTGTTCTTGTCTTTGGGCTACTCAAGCCGGTGCCCTGCGTCACACCGATTGTATCGATAGGCACGCATCCACAGTTCGGATTTGTCTGCCGCCGCCGCCTCGCTAGTCCTCATCACATGACACGGGAGAGCATCAGCAGCATCGCCACGGCACTTGTCGTGGGCGGAGGGATTGGCGGCATGGCGACGGCCATCAGCCTTGCGGAGCGCGGCGTCAGGGTGGACCTGATCGACCTCGATCCGGAATGGCGGGTCTACGGCGCCGGCATAACCATCACCGGGCCGACCTTGCGCGCCTATCGGCGGCTCGGCCTATTGGACGAAATCAAGCAGGCGGGCGCGATCACCAACAAGACCCGCCTCTATCGCTATGACGGCACGCTGATGCATGTGCTGGACGAACCGGTGATCGAGGAAGGCCTGCCGGCCACCGGCGGCATCATGCGCCCGGTGCTGCACAAGATCATGCAGACGCGGGTGAAGGCGCTGGATATTCCGGTGCGCCTGGGCCTGACGGTTACCGCGCTTGATGGCGATCAGGATGGCGTGGACGTCACCTTCTCCGACGGTTCGACCGGCCGCTACGATCTGGTGATCGGCGCCGACAGCGTCAATTCCAGCGTGCGCGAAATCGCCTTCGCGCACATGGGCCCCACCCAGCCGACCGGGCAGGGCTGCTGGCGCATCTCCATCCGCAAGCCGCCGGGACTTACCGAAAGCGAATTCTTCCTGGGCCATGACAACCCTTGCGGCATCACCGCGTGCAGCCCGGACAGCGTCTACATGTGGATGCTGACCCCGCACGTGGAGCGCGAGAGCTTCATGGACGAGGAGGAGCTGTTCACCACGCTGAAGGAATTGCTGGCCCCGTTCGGCGGCAATGCCGGCTGGATCCGCGACACCATGACGCGCGAGGACTGGATCAACTACCGCCCGCTGTCCGCCGCGCTGCAGCCGCGCCCGTGGTCGAACGGGCGGGTGGTGCTGCTGGGCGACGCGGTTCATGCGACGACGCCGCACCTTGCCTCCGGTGCCGGGATGGCGGTGGAAAGCGCGATCGTGCTGGCGGAGGAACTGGCCCGGGCCGATACGGTGAGTGAAGGTCTGGCCGCTTATGAGGAGCGCCGCTTCGACCGCTGCCGCGACGTCATCGAAAGCAGTATCGGCATCGGCCGCCTGCAAATGGAGCATCGCCCGCCGCAGGAACATGCCGCGCTGCTGGAAGGCGCGCTGGCCCGCCTGAACGAGCCGTTCTGACGAAAGCGGGGATGACGCCGGAAGCCGGCCGTCATCCCCCTATCGATCAGGCGCCATGAATCAGGCGCCATGAATCAGGCGCCATGAATCAGGCTGGCGTCGCCTCCAGTGCCGCCATCGCCAGTTCCAGCGAACGCACTTGCGCATCAGGATCGAAAATCGCGCCTGAGACGATCAGCTCGTCCGCCTGCGTGCGTTGCTGGAACGCCAGAATCTCGTCCCGCACCCGCGCCGGCGTGCCGATGGCGCTGACCGAGCGGACTTCCTCCAGCATCGCCCGCGCCGCGCCCGGCAGCGAATCGCGATAGTCGCGGATCGGCGGCGGCAGGCGGCCGGGCGTGCCGGTGCGCAGGGCAACGAAGCTCTGATCGATCGACGAGCCCAGATAGCGCGCTTCCTCGTCGGTATCGGCGGCCACCACGTTGATCGCCGCCATGAAGTACGGCTTGTCGAGGAACTTGCCGGGCTGGAACCGATCGCGATAGATCTGCGCCGCCTGATTCAGCATGGCCGGCGCGAAGTGTGAGGCGAAGGCATAGGGCATACCCAGCGTCGCGGCGAGGTGCGCGCCGAACAGGCTGGAACCCAGCACCCACATCTCGACTTCCGCGCCCTCCGCCTGCGGCGCGGAAACCCCGCCCACCGCGTGCCCGGCAAAGCGCGCCTGCAGTTCCACCACGTCCTGCGGGAAATGCTCCGCCGCGCCGACGATGTCCTTGCGCAGGGCATTGGCCAGCCGCCCGTCGGCGCCCGCCGCGCGGCCAAGGCCAAGATCGACGCGGCCGGGGAACAGCGCCGCCAGCGTGCCGAACTGCTCGGCGATCACGTAAGGGTTGTGGTTGGGCAGCATGATGCCGCCCGCGCCGATGCGGATGGTGGACGTCGCCGCGCCGACGTGGGCCAACACGACCGAAGTGGCCCCGCCCGCGATCCCGTCCATGCCGTGGTGTTCGGCCACCCAGAAGCGCTTGTAACCGGCCTTTTCGGCGGCCTGCGCGGTGCGGGCGGTGATCGCCAGCGCTTCGGCAACGGTGCCGCCCTGACGGACGGGGACGAGATCGAGAACGGAGAGTGGGAACATCATTTGGCCTTTGTGGGGGGAGCCTTGGATTCGGAGCCGAGCTGGGCGATGTAGCCCTTGGCCGTGGCGGCCTGCGGCGTGTCCGGACTGGTGGCCAGAACCGAGTTCCAGCTGCGCCGCGCCGCCTCGTCACGGCCCGAAAGCACGGCGATCACGCCCGCTTCCAGCCCGACGTCGGGATCCTGCGGCGCCAGTTCGGCAGCCTTTTCGATCTGTGCCTGCGCCTCGATCAACTTGTTCTGGCGGCGCGAGAGCGTGGCCGAAAGCAGCCAAGCCTGCGGATTGGTGGCATCGGCGTTGCGTGCCTCGGCCAGCGCGTTGGCCGCCTCGTCCGGCTGGCCCAGCGACACAAGCGCCCGCGCGCGGTCCAGCGCGATCGAGGCCTGCAGCGCGGTATCTTCCGCCTGCTTGGCATCGGCGCTGGCCGGGCCGAGGATCGACAGCGCCTCGCCCGGCTTGCCGCCGGCCAGCGCGGCATTGCCGGCCATCGCGCCCAGACGGGCACGGCTGGGATGATCCTCACCATCGGCGGCATCGCGCGCCTGCAGGAAGGCGGTGCGCGCCTCGTCCCAACGGTCAAGCTCCGACAGCGCGACGCCCAGGCACAGCCCGGCGCGCACGCGGGTGCGGCCCTGTGCCTCAACCATCGCCTGGCGGGCGATGTCGGCCGAGTGTTCGGGATCGGATTCGACCGCCAGCATGCACCCAGTGTTCGATTGCGGAATGGCCGGCCCGGCCGCTTCCGCCGCCTGCTCGGCCCGGCGCTTGCGCTCCTCGTCCGCCTTCTTCTCGACGATTTCGCGCGGCAGGGCAGAGGCATAGGGACTGGCGATGCCGGCCGCATCGACATTGGCTTGCATCAGCATCAGGGAAAGCAGGACGGGCATCGGGGAAGGGTCTCCGGGTCAGGCCGCCGGTGCGCGGGAGAGGACCAGTTCGGCCACGCTGCGCAACAGCTGGTGGACGTCGGACTCGCGCGAAAGGCGGTGATCGCCGTCCTTGATCAGAGTCACCTGCACCTCGGATGAACGCAGCTTTTCCGCCAGCCGCACCGAGATTTCCCAGGGCACATCATCGTCACGCTGGCCGTGCAGCAGGCGCACCGGGCCGTCGAACGCGATTTGCTTTTCCAGCATGAGGTTGGCCTGCCCATCCGCCCAGAAACCGGGGTGCGTGGGGGTAGGCTCGGGGCCGTAGGGATTGTCTTCCCAGATCGTTTCGCCATCGGCCAGGACGTTCTTGTCCATCTGGGCGATGCCCCATTCGGTGAAGTCCGGCGCGGCGGCCACGCCGACCATGCCCTTCACCCGATCTCCCAGCGTGTCCGCCACCAGCAGCATCAGCCAGCCGCCCATCGACGATCCGACCAGCACCACGTCGCGCAGGTTCGCCGCTTCCACCAGCGCCACCACTTCGTCGCGCCAGCGGCTGAGCGTGCCGTCCGCGAACTGGCCGGAGCTTTCGCCGCAGCCCGAATAGTCCAGCAACATGCAGGCCCGGCCGCTGGCCGCCGCCATGTCGAACAGTGCGGTGGCCTTGCTGCCCGCCATGTCGGACATGTAGCCGGGCAGGAAGACGATGGTGGGCCCCATTCCGGGCGTGAAGCGGTGGGCGATCTGGCGCCCGTCGGGCATTGCGTGGAAACGGATTTCGGTCATGCCCGCGATTGTGGGGGCGCCGCCCGGGCACGGCAAGGGGTGGGGGTGGAAAGATGGGCGAATGTGGGTCCGCGGATCACGTTGCCGAACGCGCTTCGGGCATCATTCTCGCCATGGATCGGCCCCACAGCACCTCGTCGCCCCCACCAACGGTTGCCCCTCATGCGATTAACCGCGTAAGGCAATCTTAAACCGCCAGCCTCAGGATCCCGTCGCACTATGTCCGCGCAGATTCTCGATTTTCCAACCCGGCCCAGCCGGCTGGCCTTGCGGCTGGAATGGTTCGCCACCGAACGGTCGGTGCTGCTGGCCATCTGGGCGCTCTATTTCGCGCTGCGCGTGGCCGTGCTGTTGATCGAGGTGGCGCCCACCGCCGATGCCGAATGGCACTACTTGCGCGCAGCCAGCCTTGCCGCGGGCAAGGGCCATCTGGACGGCGCGGATGCGGGTGCAGGTGCGGCATTCTGGTCGCCGGGCTGGCCGGCCGCACTGGGCTTCGCCTTCGCGCAGTTCGGCACCTCACCCGTCACGCTGGGGATCTTCAACCTGATCTCCGCGCTGCTGGTCGGCCTGCTGACGCTGGTGCTGGGCCGCCGGCTGTTCGGCAGCGAGGGCGCCGCGCGGCTGGGGCTGCTGCTGCTGGCGATCTATCCCAATGCCATCGGCTATGTGCCGCTGGCATTGGCCGAAGTGTTCTACACCCTGCTGCTGATGGCCGGCTGCTGGGCAGTGGTGGCGCGCGAGAATCGCTGGCAGCTGGTGGGCGCCGGGCTGATCTTCGGCTTCGCGACGCTGGTGAAGGCGCAGACGCTGGCCCTGCTGCCGCTGCTGTTCGCGATCGACTGGCTGCGGATGAAGCCGATGGGCAAACGCCTGCCGAAGCTGCTGGTCGATGGGCTGCTGGTCATGGCGGTGGCCATGCTGGTGGCGTTGCCGTGGGCGGTGCGCAACCGGGCGGAACTGGGGCATTGGGTCGCCGTCTCCACCAACGACGCCCATTCGCCCGAGGCTCCCGTGGTGACGACACCGATTGCCGCCACCCCGGACAGGGCCCTCCCCCTCACCCCCGCGAAGGTCATGCCGTTGTGGCTATCCGATGGCGAGGCGGAGCAGGCCTATCGGGCGGGCGCGCCCGGCTATGCGCGCTTCGAAAGCCTCTACCGCGCGGTGCGCTGGGGGAATCAGGTCTACTACGGGCTGTTGATGGCGGGCTTTGCACTGGCCTTCGCGGTCATGACCGCGCGGCGGCTGCATGACCGGATTCGTTGGGCAGGCTGGTGGCTGTTGCCTTACGCCGTGGCGCTCTATCCGACGATCATCTGTCTGGCGTTCCCCGGCCAGTCCCGCTTCCACTATCCGGTCATGCCGTTCGTCTGCATGGCCGCCGGCTGGGTGCTGGTGGCGGCGCTGGAACGGTTGGCATGGCGCCGACGCCGCGTGACGATTCACTAAATCTGGATCCCTGAAGCTAAAACAGGGCCGGCGCGATCACCCGGATGAGGATGGTGCCGGCAGGGCGTCCTCCCTCGGCAACCCCACGGCGTCCGCCACCGCTGGCATGCAGCGCCGCCAGCACGATCGCCAGGACCACCGCAACCGCCAAACCCACCTTCGCCCGCATCGCCCTCAATCCTTCTGGAAAATGCCCTCGATCGCCAGACCGAAAACCTCCGCAATGCGGAAGGCCAGCGGCAGGGAGGGATCGTAGCGGCCCGTTTCGATCGCATTGACGCTCTGACGGCTGACCTCCAGCCGTTCGGCGAGGTCCTGCTGGCTCCAGCCGCGCTCGGCACGCAGGACCTTGAGGCGGTTCTTCATCGCTTCCCCGCACTCATCCGGAACTGACCGATCCCCATGCCGATGGCCCAGACCGGCACCACCGCCCATCCGGGCACGTGCGGTACCAGCCGAAACGTCTCCAGAAAACCCCAGAGCGAGCCCAGCGCCAGCACCGCGCCAAGCCCGTAGAGCGAGGCGATCGCCGCCCGCTGCCGCAGATACTCGTCGGTCTCCTCGTGAAGATAGCGCGCGGTGGCCCAGATCATGCCGAAGATCGGCACCACCACCGCCAGCGCGAGGGCCACGGTCACCACCGTTCCAGGGTGGAACTGCTGCCAGCACCAGATGCCCAGCCCCAGCGCCACCACATAGCCAGCGGAACTGACGCCCATGCGCGTGTTGAAGCGCCGCACCGCCGGGCTGCCGCAGCCGCTCTCTCGAGCAAGGCGATTGGCGGAGCGCATCATTGGCACAATCATCGCCGGCCCCGCCACCAGCATCAGCGCCAGACTGCCGGAAGCGCCGATCACGCCGGCGATCTGCAGCCCGGCGATGACCGCCATGACCGCGAAGAAGGCCAGCCCCCAGAAAACCGGGCTTGCGGTGATGCCACGGCGCCCCGTGAGGTTTCCGGATGCGTTCATCGTCATTCCCCCCGATTGCGCAGGCGCTGGATCGTGCCGCAGGTGCTTTGCGCCACCACCCAGACCACCGCGATCCAGTAATTGGCGATCGGCTGCATACCGCCCAGTTCGCTGAGAAAGCCCCATACCACCGCGCAGCACATCGCCACCGTGGTTGCCACCAGGATCTGCCGCACCACCATCATGCGCACATATTCGTCGCCCTCTTCGGTCAGATAGCGCGCGAAATTGGCGAAGATCGCGATCAGCGGCAGTGCCGGCACCAGCGCAAGCAGCGCCACCCAGGGCTGCTGCAGCGGATAGATGTCCGCATGAGCGTGCAGCCAGACGATCGGCGGCAGCACCAGCGCATAGACGCCCAGCGCGATCAGCGAGCGGCGATTGTGGACGCGCTGGGCGGGCGTGAAACCGGCCGAATGCTTCGATGCAGGCCTTGTCATGGAACGACTCCGTTCGACTCGCCATCCGCGTGATGACAAGCATGCTTTACTTCCCTCGCGTGACGATGACAAGTTTACTTTACAAAAAGACGCGCTCGCTTTCCAAACTTGCGGCGCCGATGCGGGGTGACATTTGCCCCCGGGATCGCTACATCGGCGGGCGATGACGCAACTGCGCACCGTCCTGGCCACTGGCGCCACTACTACCACCCGGCGCTCCCGGGGGCGGTTGGTCGCGGCCTGAACAGGCAGCCACCGTCGCCCGGGGTTCGGGCGAGCGGCGTCACTCTTCCGAATCGAGCGAATTTCTAAGGCGCAAAAGCTTCACCCGCGCGCGTGGGTGTGCCATTGGGGCCGAAATCCCGCTGGTCCAGAACCCGCGACGCTGGAAACCGGAAAGACAAGTTCGATGTCCGAGATGTTCAAGATCAGCCTGCCCGACGGTTCGGTCCGCGAAATGCCCGAAGGCTCCACGCCCGCCGACGTCGCCGCCGCCATCGGCCCCGGCCTTGCCAAGGCCGCGCTCGCCGCGAAGATCGATGGCGAGCTGGTGGACCTCAGCCGCCCCTTCACCGGCGACGCCAACCTTGCCCTCGTCACCAGCCGGGACGAGGAAGAGGCGCTGGACCTGGCCCGGCACGACTATGCGCACGTGCTGGCCGAAGCGGTGCAGGCGCTGTTCCCCGGCACGCAGATCACCTTCGGCCCATCCACGGGCGACGGTTTCTACTACGACTTCGCGCCCAATCCCGAGCGTGGGCCGTTCACCGATGAAGACCTGCCGGCGATCGAGGCGGAGATGCGCAAGATCATCGCCGCCGACAAGCCGCTGCGTCGTGAGGTCTGGGATCGTGAACAGCTGATCAGCCGCTGGAAGCAGCAGGGTGAGAACTTCAAGGCCGAATGGGCCGCCGAGCTTCCGGGCGACGAGCCGCTGACCGTCTACTGGTCGGGCGAGGACTGGCTGGACATGTGCCGCGGCCCTCACCTGCCCTCCACCGGCAAGCTGGACCCTGCGGCCTTCAAGCTGACGCGCGTTTCGGGCGCCTATTGGCGCGGCGATCAGAAGAACGCGATGCTTTCCCGCATCTACGGCACCGGCTGGCTGAACAAGAAGCAGCTTGCCGCCCACCTGACGCGCCTTGAAGAGGCCGCCAAGCGCGACCACCGCAAGCTGGGCAACGAGATGGACCTGTTCCACCTCCAGGCCGAAGCGCACGGTTCGGTGTTCTGGCACCCCAAGGGCTACGTGATCTATCGCGCCCTTGAAGACTACATGCGCCGCGCGATCAGCCAGGCGGACTGCAAGGAAGTGAAGACGCCGCAGGTCATGGACGCGCGGCAGTGGGAAGCCTCGGGCCACTGGGGCAAGTACCGCGAGAACATGTTCGTCATCCCCGACGAGGTGCCCAACACCGAGGACGACGGCCCGATCATCTCGGACGAGGCCCAGTGGATGGCCTTGAAGCCGATGAACTGCCCGGCGCACGTGCTGATCTTCAAGCAGGGCATCAAGTCCTACCGCGATCTGCCACTGCGCATCGTCGAGAATGGCTGCTGCCACCGCAACGAGCCGCACGGCGCGCTGCACGGCCTGATGCGCGTGCGCCAGTTCACGCAGGACGATGGCCACATCTTCTGCCGCGAAGACCAGATCGTCGGCGAAGTGCAGGCGTTCTGCGAGATGGCCGATCGCGTCTACAAGGACTTCGGCTTCACTTATTCGATCAAGCTGGCCCTGCGCCCGGACAACCGCATCGGCACCGAAGAGCAGTGGGACAAGGCCGAGGCCGAACTGCGCGACGCCGTCGTGCGCGCCGGCCTTGCCACCGAGGAATACGGCTGGGAAGAACTGCCGGGCGAAGGCGCGTTCTATGCGCCCAAGCTGGAATGGCACCTGACCGACGCGATCGGCCGTACCTGGCAGGTGGGCACGATCCAGTCCGACCGCATGCTGCCCGAACGCCTCGACGCCCATTACATTGGCGAGGATGGCGAGAAGCACCGCCCGGTCATGCTGCACCGCGCGATCTTCGGTTCGTACGAGCGCTTCATCGGCATCCTGATCGAGCACTTCGCCGGCAAGCTGCCGGTCTGGCTCGCCCCGGTCCAGGCCGTGGTCACCACGATCGTCTCCGACGCCGACAGCTATGCGCAGGAAGTGTCGCAAAAGCTGAAGGCCGCCGGCGTGCGCGTCGAAACCGACCTGCGCAACGAGAAGATCAACTACAAGGTGCGCGACCACTCGCTGAAGAAGGTTCCGCATCTGGTGGTGGTCGGCAAGCGTGAGGCCGAGGAAGGCACCGTTGCCATCCGCACGCTGGGTGCCGAGCACCAGAAGGTCATGACGCTCGACGAAGCGATCGCCATGCTCAAGGCCGAATCCACCGCGCCGGATCTGCGCTGATGGTCAGACCGCGATGATCAGACCTGGTTCTGCCGACGACGCCCCGCGCGCCTTTGCCATCTGGCGCGCGGCGGTGGACGCCACTCACGGCTTCCTGTCGGCGGAGCACAAGGCCGAAATCGCGGATCAGGTCGAAGCCATGCTTCCGGCCGTCCCGCTGTGGATCGCCGAGGATGCGGACGGCATCGCGCAGGGCTTCATGGTCTTCGTCGACGGATCCATCGAAGCCCTGTTCGTCGATCCAGCGGTCCATGGGCGGGGTTTCGGCTCCGCGCTGGTCGCCCATGCGCTGGCGCTGGAGCCGCAGGCCCGCGTCGATGCCAACGAACAGGCGGACAACGCCCTGCCCTTCTACGAAGCGCGTGGTTTCCTGCGCACCGGCCGGTCCGAACGCGACGCCGACGGCCGCGCCTATCCCATCATTCACTTGCGTCATCCCGGAAAGACATCAGCATGATCAAGCGCGAGCTTATCGACACCGCGTGGATCCCTGACGGGGAGAAGCTTGAGCTTTACAAGCACGATCAGGATTACATGATCGTGCTGGGCCACAACGAGCTGATGTCCACGCGCAAGTGGGGCAGCGAGGAAGCCCTCGCCACCATGGCCTATGAGCGCATCAAGGGCATCACCAAGCGCCCCCACTTCCTGATCGGCGGCTACGGCATGGGCTTCACCCTGCGCGCCGCGCTGCGCACGCTGCCCGAGGATTCGAAGATCACGGTCGTCGAACTGGTGCCCGAGATCATCGAATGGGCGCGCGGGCCGATGGCCGAACTGGCGCAGGGCTGCCTCGACAATCCGCGCGTCGATCTGGTGATGGGCGACGTGGCGCACGTGATCGACGGATCGCGCGCCGCCTACGACGCGATCCTGCTCGACGTCGACAACGGCCCGGATGGGCTGGTGCGCGAGGATAACAACCAGATCTATTCGAAAACCGGCCTGCGCGCGGCGCGCAATGCGCTGACGCCGGACGGCGTGCTGGCGGTCTGGTCCGCCGGTGCCGATCCCGCCTTCACCCGCCGGCTGGAGCGCGCGGGATTCAAGGTGGACGAAGTGAAGGTCTCCTCCCGCAGCAATGGCAAGGGGCCCAAGCACGTGATCTGGTTCGCCACGCCGGAGTGAACGGCCGTACCGCTTCCGGAGCGCGGTCGACCCGCCGCGCCCGGCATCGGCGCACAACATCCGCCATCCAAAAGCTCGTCGCCCCCGCGAAGGCGGGGGCCCCGCTTCCTTCGCGCACCGCCTAAAGAACAAGCGGGATCCCCGCCTTCGCGGGGATGACGGAGGTGTTTGCCTAGGCCGATCCGGGATGAACTGTCCGCATCGTCAGCGCGGCAGGCTGCGATCCCTGCGCGCCTCAATCCGCCGTGCCTTGGCCCGTCCGGCCGCGGCCACCAGAACGCTGGTGCTCAGCAGAATGCCCGAGACGAGTACGCCCACGGCCACCAGCCCCGCCGGGCTGAAATCGGTGCGGGCATCCAGTTCCACCCACTGGCCCAGCCGCACACTGGCGCGGGCCGTCTGGCGATCCTTGGAAAGACGTTTGGACAGACTCATGGGGGGAGGCTCCTTACCGTTAATGCCGCCCCTGAGGCCTAGCCTTCCTGTGTCGGCCGATCCAGCGCCAGACGATCCAGCCACGCCTGCGCCTGCTTGGGTTCGCCCACCGCATGCGACTGCACCGGGCCGCGCGCGGCAAGGAATTCGGCGTGGAGTTCGAACGGCTCCATATCGAGCTGATCGCGCAAGTCGTCGATCGCATCGGCGAGTTCGGTAAGGCCATCGACCATGGGCGCGGCCTTGGCGCGGGCCTGCTTGTCCTTGTTGTGGCCGAACAGGCCCCACTGCCCCGCCGCCGTCACCCGCAGCGCCTCGATCAACGCGGCGCGGTATTCGCTTTCGAGTTCGGTGCGGCGCGTGTCCATGCGCTCAAGACGGTCTATTTTGGCCATGGACTGCTCCTGGAACGGCCGTGGCCGGCAGTCAATGAATCACCACAGAATACCGTGGCTGTCCGGCACGATCGGCGGCGGTGCTTCCTCACCGATCGACTGGAGCAGATCGATCTCGATGGTGCGGCACATGGCGTTCAGCGGCAGGTCGTGGACGGTGTTGGCGAAGGGATCGACCAGATCGTCGCCGATGGCCAGCACCGCCAGGAACATGATCCCCGCCAGCGTCGACCCCAGCGGCGTGGCCACGCCCAGCGTCTCCACCAGCCCGATCGGCAGCAGGATGCAGAACATGTGCGTGAACACGGTGGGGAAGAAGCGGTACTGATAGGGCAGCGGCGTGTTCTTCAGCCGCTCCATGCCGCCCTGCGCATTGGCGATGTCCACCAGCACGGCTTCCATCTGCGTCTGCTGGATGGTGTCGATCCAGCCCTTGCGTCGCGCTTCGTCGATGCGGCGGCCGGTGTCGTCGAGGATGCCGTTGGCGATGTTCACCCGTTCCAGCGATTCATCCGCATCTCCGCGCGAAAGCATGCGGCGCACTTCCGCGTCGGGCTTGATGCGGCGCAGCTGGCAGCGCAGCGCGTTGACGTAGGCGATCTGGCGCAGCACCACGCGGCGCTTCAGCTCGGTCGCTTCCGGATCGGGCATGAAGTTGCGCGCGGCACGGGCGATGTTGCGGCTGGCATTGATCATCAACCCCCACAGCCCGCGCCCTTCCCACCAGCGCTGGTAGGCAGAGTTGCTGCGAAAGCCGAGGAACAGCGCCAATGCCGAACCGAACAGCGTCACCGGCAGGTTGGGCGCGTGGAACGGCAGCATGAAGTACGTCACCGTGACGATGACGTCCCACACGAACAGCACGGTAATCGGCTTCCAGATCTCTCGCAGGATCTGGACGGGATGCAGCGAAGGGGCAACGATCATCGCTTGGCGGTTTCCTCCACGATGGCCGCCTTACCATCGGTCCGGACGGTGGCGGCTTTGGACAGCGCGACCGAGGTTCCCGAAACCGGCCGCAGGGTGAACCATTCGGCCCTGTCGACGGCAACGAGGAAGCCCAGCACGCCCAGGCCGAACAGCAATAACAGAAAATTCCCGACGAGCGATTGGCGAAGACGGGCCCGCTCGGCATCGTTCATGGGTTGCATGGCGTATCTCCAGATCAAAATCGCATGAGCGCCTAACCTGGGAGACGATGATTTCGTTTGCATCGATCCATCGTGACATAGTTTTGCTGCATCGCAGCAGACACGATGTGCAGTGCAACAGAAACGATAAGACGCAAACGCGTGCGCCAAAACGTTTTGAAACGGAATGGAAAATCGATGGACTTGTGTGCCTGCGGCACACTTCCGTCCCCTCAGAAGGGCAGCGGAGCCTTGGCGAGGATCAGCGCCACTGCGCAACCGCACACGATGGTGACGCGCAGGATCTCTACCTGAACGGCGGTGCGGGCAACGGGCGTGAGTGCGATGATGCGGGCCATGACGGCGATCATGCGCCCACCCGGTTGCCAATCGGTTAAAGCGGTTCGGGGCCGATCCACTCCTCCACCCGCCCCGACCTCCTACGACAGGATTCCGCGGGAGGTCGGGTGGACGAGTGGGCCGATGCCGAACGATCCGAAACACAGTTTCGGATCACATGCTCAACGCGCGGGCATCTGCTGGCTGGAGCAGTGGAACGAACCGCCACCCGCCAGCACGGCATCGGCCATGACGCCGACGGTATCCCGATCGGGGAACAGTTCGGCGATGGCGGCAATGCCGTCCGCGTCGTGCTGCGTGCCGTAGATCGGCACCACCACCAGCTTCGAAGTGATCGCGAAGTTCATGTAGCTGGCCGGCTCGATCCGGCCGTCGGATTCCACGCGCCCCGGCGAGGGCACTTCGCGCACGGTCACGCCCATCGCCTCGGCCCGGGCCTTGGCATCGGCGTAGATCGCGGCATTGGGATCGTTCGGTCCGGTCGCGCGCGGCAGGGCCAGCACGTTCGGCGCCACGAAGCGGGCAAGGTTGTCCACGTGACCATCGGTGTGGTCGTTGATCAGGCCATCGCCCAGCCACAGCACGCGGTCGTAACCCAGATCGCGCTTCAGGCGCATTTCCAGATCGCCGCGCGTCAGGTGCGGGTTGCGATTGGGATTGAGCAGGCACTGTTCGGTGGTGGCGACCAGCCCGGTGCCATCGCCATCCAGCGCGCCGCCTTCCAGAATCCAGTCCGAAGTCTCGACATCCAGCCCGGCATCGCGCGCCAGTTCCGCGCCGATCTCCTGATCACCGTCCATCAGGTACTTGCCGCCCCAGCCGTTGAAGCCGAAGCGCATCGCCTTCAGCGCGCCAGACCCGCCATCGGCGCAGACCAGCGGCCCGGTGTCGCGCAGCCAGACGTCGCCATAGCGGCGCACTTCCAGCTTTACCTTGGAGGAGACGAGCGAGGCCGCACGCGCACGGTTGGCCTCGTCCCGCACGATCAGGCGCACTTCCTGCCCCGATTCGGCCACGGCCGAGGCGAACTCGGCCATCTGCACCTGCGCGGCCTCCAGAAAGCCCGGCCATTCCACCGGGTCATGCGGGAAGCCGATCCAGATCCAGTCCTGCGGATGCCATTCGGGGGGAAGGGCGAAAGTCACTTGTGGCAGCCTCCTTGCGCCGCCGCGCAAGCCTTGTCGCGGATCGCGCGGAATTCGTCGGTTTCATGCCAGTTCGGCCAGAAGTCCGAATCGGCAAGCGTGCGGCCGAGCCGATAGTAGAGCCCCGCGGTCTGGGCAATGCCGTCCCAGTTCCAGCTTTCCGAGTACTCGTCCTTGGGGCCGTGATAGCGGTTGGAGTTATAGTCCTCGCTGGCCGCGTCGCCCGCTGCTTTGCCGCCCTCTACCCAGTCGGTGCTGGCGGCCAGATCGAACATCGGCACGCCGCGCTTGGCCATCGAGAAGTGGTCGGAACGGTAGTAATAGCCGCGCTCGGTATGCTCCTCCGGCACTTCGGTCAGCCCCTCGTCCGCCAGCTCGTCGCGGAAGATCGAGGTGAGGTCGGACTTGTCGCCGCCGGTCATCGCGTAGGAGCGGGTGCGGCTGCCCGGCAGCAGCGCATCCATGTTGACGCCGCCGACCGTGTGATCGAGCGGGTAGATCGGGTTAGCGGCGTAGAATTCGGAGCCGAGCAGGCCCGATTCCTCCAGAGTCACCGCCACGAAGACCTGGCTGCGCGCGGCGGGGCCGGCCTTGCTGTTGGCTTCGGCAATGGCGGCCAGCGCGGCGACGCCGGTGGCGTTGTCCACCGCGCCATTGCAGATGCCGTCGCCGGTCTTATCCGGCGTGCAGTGGCCCAGGTGATCCCAGTGCGCCGAATAGAGCACGTATTCATCCGGGCGCACCTTGCCCGGCAGCACGCCGACGACATTGTGCGAGGTGGAGCGACGGATCGCGTTGTCGAAGCCCAAGTTGACCTTCAGGCCCAGCGGCACCGGCTTGAAACCCTTGTTCTTGGCCGCGGCGGACAGCGCGGCAAGGTCCTTGCCCGAAGCCTTCAGGATCGCTTCGGCGACCGACTTCTGGATCCAGCCGTTGGCGGCGGTCTGGTCCATGTCGTCGTTCGGCGTCGCCACGCGGTACTGCGCGCCCGTCCAGCTGGAATTGACGACGTTCCAGCCATAGGCGGCGGGGAAGGTGTCATGCACGATCAGCGCGGCGGTCGCGCCCTGGCGCGCGGCTTCCTCGAACTTGTAGGTCCAACGGCCGTAATAGGTCATGCGGCGGCCCTTGAATGGGCCTTCTTCGGTGGCGGCGTCATAATCGGCGTCGTTGACCAGGATGACCGCCGTCTTCCCGTGCATGTCGATCCCGGCATAGTCGTTCCAGCCCAGTTCCGGCGCGTTGATGCCGTAACCGACGAAGACCAGTTCGCTGTCTTTCACCTGAGTCTTGGGCGTGACGCGGTAGCTGGCGGCCACATAGTCGTCCCCAAACTTGAACGAGAGCGGGGTCTTGCTGCCCGTCACCGTCAGCGCGGAATGATTGCTGCCGGTGATCTCCACCGTCGGCACGTCCTGCAGCCACTGGCCCTTGTTGCCCGGCTGGAGTCCGGCCTTCTTGAACGCGGCGATGATGGTGTCGAGCACCTTGGGCTCGGCACTGGTGCTGGGCGCGCGGCCTTCGAAATCGTCGGAAGACAGCGTCTTCACCAGCGTCTTCATGTTGTCGATCGAAAGCTGCGGCGCCGGCTGCGCGGTCATCGGCGGCGGCGGCAGCGCGGTGCCCTTGGGCAGCTTGGGCGCGGCAATGGTTGCGGTGCCGACGCACAGGGCCAGCACGGGCGCGGCGGTGGCAAGCAGGGAAGCAATGCGTTTCATCTTATGGGCGATCCTGGCTGTCAGGCCCTGATTGCTGCGGGCCCGTTGTACTTTCGGATGACCCGCCTCGTGCCAGAGCGGGCCGGAACGCACAAGGCGGCGCGGTGCGAACGGGGCGGGCGGGTGAGCACTCCCTTCCCCTAAGGCCACCTCGTCATCCCCGCGAAGGCGGGGATCCCGCTTTTCTTCCAACGCCCACGCCGTGGCGCAAGGAAGCGGGGCCCCCGCCTGCGCGGGGGCGACGAAGGGTTTTGATGAAGCGGAAGCTCCACGAACAAGTTCACATGCCTGCCCTTCTCCCCCGCCTGTTCAGGGACGACGGAATGTTTTGATAAAGCCTCCCCACCCGCAACAATCATTCCGCCGCACCCTTGCCCTCCCGCCCCCGCTTGGGCAGGAACGCCCGCATGGATGCCCAAAAGCCAGCCGACTGGACCGGCGCGATCGAACGCGCGCGCGCCCATGCTCCCCATCTCGCCTCGCTGCTGGACCGGCATGCCGACCTTGCCGACCTGCTCGCCCAAGGCAGGGGTGAGGACGCGCTGACGTTCGCCCGCAATGCCGGCGTAGGAATCGAGGATGTCGGCATCGCCCTCCGGCGCGAGAAGCAGGCCATGGCACTGGCGCTCGCCATCGGCGATCTGGCCGGCGCCTTCCCGCTGCTGCGCGTCACCGGCGAACTGTCCTCCCTGGCCGACCGCGCGCTGGACGCCGCCATCGCCGAGGGCATCCGCCGCCGCGTGCCCGATGCCGAGCCGGCCGGCTTCCTGGCCCTCGCGCTCGGCAAGCATGGCGCCTGCGAACTCAACTACAGTTCGGACATCGATCCGATCCTGCTGTTCGACCCCGAACTGCTCCCCCGGCGTGAGCGGGACGAACCCGGCGAGGCCGCGCAGCGCGTGGCCCGCGCGGTGGTGGAAACGCTGGGCAAGGTTACCGACCACGGCTACGTCTTCCGCATCGACTTGCGCCTGCGCCCGGCTTCCGAAGTCAGCCCGCTGGCGATCTCCATCAACGGCGCGCTGACTCACTATGAATCGTCCGCCCTGGCGTGGGAACGCGCCGCCTTCATCCGCGCCCGCGCCTGTTCGGGCGACGTGGCGGCGGGCGAAAGCTTCCTGGCCGCGATCCGCTCCTTCGTCTGGCGCAAGAGCCTGGACTTCGGCGCCATTGCCGAGATCGGCCGCCTCACCGCCCAGATCCGCGCCAATACGCGCGGCAGCGCCACCGTCGGGCCCGGTTTCGACCTGAAGAAAGGGCGCGGTGGCATTCGCGAGGTGGAGTTCTATGCCCAGACCCACCAGCTGATCCACGGCGGCCGCAACCCGGCGCTGCGCCTGCGCGGCACCCGCGCCACGCTGGACGCCCTGGCCGATGCCGGGCTGGTCCCGGCCGAGGACGCACGCCTGCTGGGTGAAAGCTACGATCGCCTGCGCACGATCGAACACCGCCTGCAGATGATGCAGGACCAGCAGACCCATGCCCTGCCGATGCGCCCCGAAGCGTTGGAAGCCGTGGCTCAGCTGGACGGGCTGCCCGATGGCGAAACCCTGCTGGAAGAGTTGCGCGCGATCACCGATGCCGTGGGCGAACGCTACGACGCGCTGGTGATGGCCAACACGCCGCTCGGCCCCACCACCCAGGTCGCCATGCCCGCGCAGGACGATTTGCGCGACGAACTGGCCGGCCTTGGCATTGCCGAGGCCGAAGCCATGGCGCACCGCGTCGAAGGCTGGCTTTCCGGCGGGATGCGGGCGCTGCGTTCGGATGCGGCGCGCGCCGCTTTCGCCGGGGTGCGCGCCGATCTGTTCGCCGCGCTGGCCGCTGCCCCGGAACCGGAACGCGCCTTCGCCCGCTTCGAGAAACTGCTGAACAACCTGCCTTCCGCCATCAATCTGTTCCGCCTGTTGGAGGCGCGCCCCGCGCTGCTGGAACGGCTGGCGCGCATCCTCAGCCTCGCGCCCACTCTGGCCGATGCCTTGGCCCGGCGGGCCGATCTGCTGGATCCGCTGATCGATGCCAGCGCCTTCGACCTGCCCGGATCGGTGGACGAACTCGTCGCCGAATTCACCCAATTCGAACCGGATGCCGACTACGAGCAGAAGCTGGGCACCGTCCGCCGCAAGGTGGGCGATCGCCGCTTTGCGCTGGGCGTGCAACTGATCGAAGGCGCCAACGATCCGCTCGACATCGGCCACGCCCTCGCCCGCATCGCCGAAGCTGCGCTGGTGGTGCTGACCGACGCCGCGCTGGAGGAATTCCGCGCGGTTCACGGCGTGGTGCCGGGCAGCGAACTGGTGGTGCTCGGCCTTGGCCGGATGGGCGGCGGCGTGCTCACCCATGCCTCCGACCTCGACCTGATCCACCTGTTCACCGGCGATTTCGCGGGCGAATCGGATGGGCGGCGGCCGCTGGGGGCGACGCTCTATTACAACCGAGTCTCGCAGCGGGTGACCGCCGCGCTCTCGGTGCCGACCGCCGAAGGCGCACTCTACGAAGTCGATACCCGCCTGCGTCCCTCAGGCGAACAGGGCCCACCCGCCGCCAGCCTGGACAGTTTCGCGCGCTATCAGCAGGAGCAGGCCTGGACCTGGGAGCACATGGCGCTGTGCCGCGCGCGCGCGCTCTACGGATCGGCCAAGGCGCGCGAGGAACTGTGCGAAGTGATCCGCAGCGTGCTCGCCGCCCCGCGCGATACCGACAAGCTGCGCGCGGACGTGCTGGAAATGCGTGCCAAGATGGCCGGGCACAAACCCGCCAAGGGCCCGCTGGACGTCAAGCTGATGCGCGGCGGGCTGGTGGACCTGGAATTCCTGGTCCACTTCACCCAGCTGCGCTCCGGCCTCGGCCTCGATCCCGATCTGGGTGCGGCGCTGCAACTGCTGGTGGCGGACGGACTGCTGCCGGCCACGCTGGTGGAGGCGCATGACGTCATGACGCGCCTGCTGGTGGCGGGCCGTCTGTTCGCGCCGGATACACAGGTTCCCGGCAAACCCTCCTGCATGGCGCTGGAACGCGCCTGCGGCTATGGCGCGTGGCAAGACCTTGAATCCGCCCTCGCCCGGGCCCGCGCGCATGTCGCCGCGAGCTGGAGTGAGACTTTCGGCGAAACACTGGAGACGAACCGATGACCACCCGCCCTGCCGCTGGCGACCAGTTCCCCGATATCGCGATGGAAACGCCCGAGGGCGGCAGCGTGAAGGCTTCGGACTTTGCGGGCCGGAAGCTGGTCGTGTTCTTCTATCCCAAGGACAACACCCCCGGCTGCACGACCGAGAATATCGACTTCTCGGGCCTGAAGAGTGAATTCGACGCGGCCGGCGTCGCCCTGCTGGGCGTCAGCAAGGATTCGGCGAAGAAGCACCAGAACTTCATCGCCAAGCACGACCTCAAGGCCCCGCTCGCCAGCGATGCGGAAGAGAACGGCCTTTCGGACGCGCTGGGCATCTGGACCGAAAAGCAGAACTACGGCCGCACTTACATGGGCATGGTCCGCACCACCTACCTGATCGGCCCCGACGGCAAGATTGCCCGCGTGTGGGACAAGGTGAAGGTCAAGGATCACGCCGCGCAGGTGCTGGAGGCTGCAAAAGCACTCTGACCATGCAAGCCCCGATACCCAGTGTTGCCGCCGCCATTCGCGAGGTGCTGCTCGAATCCGATCCGCGCGCCAAGGCGATGGCCACCCGCAAGGTGGCGCGCGACTGGCGGCTGGGCCGGCTTGCCTATGCCTTCGATGTCGCAATGCCCGACGAGCCGGGCCGCCCTGCCGCGCCCGAACTGCTGCCGCCCAACCGCATGCCCAAGCGCGGCAAGGGCGGGTCCGAGCGTGGGCGGCAGGCGCTGTGGCATGCCATCGCCCACATCGAATTCGTGGCCATCGACCTGGCGCTGGACATGGCGGGGCGATTCGGGGCGGAGATGAACCGGCAGTTCGTCAGCGATTTCCTGTGGGTCGCGGCGGATGAGGCGATGCACTTCGCGCTGATCAACCGGCATATGCGCAAGCTGGGTTGCCATTACGGCGCGCTTCCGGCCCACAGTGGTTTGTGGGATGCCGCGCATGAAACCCGGCACGATGTGGCTGCGCGCCTTGCGGTGGTGCCGATGGTGCTGGAAGCGCGCGGGCTGGACGTGACGCCGGCGATGCTGGAGCGGGTGCGAAGCACGGGTGACGAGGCCGGTGCGCGCATCCTCGAACGAATCCTTGACGATGAAATCCGTCACGTCCGTTTCGGCTCAACGCATTTCGCCGCATGCGCCGAAGCGATGAACGGTGAACCGTCTGAGCTTTGGAAAACCCTGGTTTCCCGCCATTTTCGCGGGGCCGTTAAGCCACCGTTCAACGACTCGGCGCGCCTCGCTGCCGGTTTATCGCGGGATTTCTACCTTGGGGTTGTCTGTTAGGAACTGATCGGCATAACTCCACCTCGCGAGACGGCGGGGGGTTCCGACCATCTCACATAACTAGGGTTAACGGTGTGCCGCCTGGCGCGCCGGTCGCTAATGACAAGCGTCGAATCTCTCGGGATTCCGGCGGATAACAAGGTATTGCGAGTGGTCGTAACGAAACTCATTGCCAAGTTCCGCACGGTGTCGGCTACGGTCGCAGTCGCGGGTCTTTCGCTGGCAGCCCACCCCGCCATGGCCAACAGCGCCGCAGCCGCCGCCGACATCTCGGCCCCGCTGCGCAGCGCCCAGGCCGCCAACCAGTCGGCCAGCGGTGGCGAGGACGAACAGTTCCGCACCCTGTTCAGCTCCTGGCAGAATTTCGAGGAAACCGGCCTTGCCGCGGCCAAGGCGAAGCCCGCCATCCCCGGCACCGCCCGTCTTTCCGGCGTCAACATCCCTTCGCGCACCCCGCTGGAAGGCCTGAAGCTGACCAGCAGCTTCGGTATGCGCGAACACCCGATCTTCGGCGGCCGCCGCGCCCACAAGGGCATCGACCTGGCCGCCCCCGTCGGCACCCCGATCTATGCCACTGCTGACGGCGTCGTCGGCAAGGCTTCGTGGTTTGGCGGTTACGGCCTGTTCGTCGAACTCGAACATGGCGGCGATCTCGAAACCCGTTACGGCCACATGTCGCGCCTGAACGTTGCCGAGGGCCAGATGGTCCACAAGGGCGACGTGATCGGTTACGTCGGCACTACCGGCAATTCGACCGGCCCGCACCTCCACTACGAAGTCCGCGTCGATGGCGAGGCCGTGAACCCGATCCCCTACATGCAGGGCGATCGCATGGCTGCTGCCGACAAGGACGCCATCGGCGGCTGATAGAGTTTCAAACCGGTCAGGAACCGCGAAAAGACGGTCCGGCCTTGATGGTTTGGAGAGGAGGGAAGAGGCGGCTTCAGGGCCGCCTTTTCTTGTATGGAGCAACCGCATCCGATCGCGGCTTCGCACTTCGCCCCGCTGCCCGGGATTTTGGCCAGCATTTTGGCCAGCATTTTGCTTTGCCGCGTTTTCCGGGTCATCAGGTGATTCCGCCTGATTGCAAAACGCTCTACGCTGGCGGCATGACGTCGCCCTATCATCCGCCGGTCAAGCGCTCGGTCGAAATCGCCGGCCACAAGACATCGATCAGCCTTGAGCCGGTGTTCTGGGACATGCTGCGCGCCGCCGCCAGCGAAGCCGGCGTGCCGGTCAACGCCCTGGTCGCCCGAATCGATGCGGAACGGCTGGAGGCGGACGTACCGCCCGGACTTGCCGGCGCCGTTCGCGTGTGGCTGGCGACCGCCTGGCTGGCAACCGCGCGAAAGGCTTGAGCGCCATTCTTTTTCCCGGCTTGCCAGTGCCGCAAGCGCCGCTAGGCTGGGGCAAACGATCCTGAATATCCGCGCTTCAGGCCCGGTTCAGCGCGAGAGGTTCCAACAGCCGTCATGTCCTTCGCGCGTTTCGCCGCCCTGGTCCTGAGCATCCTCGCCCTCTTCGGCTGGTCTGCCACCCCCGCTGCCGCCCAATCGATCCTGCGCGATGCGGAGACCGAGGCCCTGCTGAAGGACATGGCGCGCCCGCTGATCGTCGCCGCCGGACTCGACCCTTCGCATGTCGATATCGTTCTGGTGAACGATTCTTCGGTCAATGCCTTCGTCGCCGGTGGGCAGGCGGTCTACGTCAATTCGGGCCTGATCAATGAAGCCGATACCGCCGCGCAGGTGCAGGGCGTGATCGCGCACGAACTGGGCCACGTCACCGGCGGCCACGCCGTGCTGAACCAGGGCGCGCAGAGCGCCACCAACATTTCGATTCTTTCGCTGCTGCTTGGCGCGGCCGCCGCCGCAGCGGGCGGCGGCGAGGCGGCGATGGGCGTGATCATGGCCGGCCAGCAGGCCGCCATGGGCAAGTTCCTGGCCTATACCCGCACGCAGGAAGCCTCTGCCGACGCTGCCGGCGCGCAGTATCTGTCGGCCGCCGGGATCAGCGGCCGCGGTTCGCTGGAATTCTTCCAGAAGCTGCAGAACCTGGAATTCCGCTACGGCTATCGCCCGCAGGACGGCGACCAGTTCTATTCCACCCACCCGCTGACCGGCGATCGCATCCAGACCTTGCAGGATACCTATGAAAAGGATCCGGCCTGGCTGAAGCCCGACGATCCCAAGATCCAGGCCCGCTACGTGCGGATGAAGGCCAAGCTGTTCGGCTATCTGGCCGAGCCGCGCGACGTGTTCCGCGTCTATCCGCAGACGGACAATTCGGTGCCCGCGCACTATGCCCGTGCCTATGCCTGGCATCGCCAGTCGGAAATGGACCGCGCCACGGCAGAGGCCGACGCGCTGTTGATGACCGATCCCGACGATCCCTATTTCCTGGAACTGAAGGGACAGATCCTGCTCGAATCGGGCCAGCCCAACGAAGCGCTCGTCCCCTTGCGCAAGGCCACCGAGCTTACCGGATACCAGCCGCTGATCGCCACGCTGTTCGGCCACGCGCTGATCGCGACCGAAGACCCGCAGCACTTCAAGGAAGCCGAGACGGTGCTGAAGAACGCCGCCGCGCGCGACCGGGAGAATCCGTTCACCTGGTATCAGTTGGGCACGATCTACGCCGCCAACGGCGACATGCCCCGCGCACGGCTTGCCAGTGCCGAGCAGCAGTCGCTGTCCGGCCAGATGGACGCCGCGCTGATGAATGCGCAGGCGGCCGAGGCCGGGTTGAAACAGGGCACGCCCGACTGGCTGCGCGCGCAGGACATCGAGATGGAAGCGCGCGCCACACTGGAACGGAACAAGAAGCGCCGCTAGAGCCGGCATCTGACAAGACTTACGGGAATGACGACAACGATGGGAATTGGAACGAAGATCGCGGCAACCGTGGCAGGCATCGCACTGGTGGGGGCGGGCGCCTGGTTCGGTGGGCCAGTGATCGCCGGCCGCGTGATTCACGACTATCTCGTCACCAATCCCGAAGTGCTGACCGAGGCGATGGACGCCCTGCAGCGCAAGCAGTCCAAGGCGCAACTGGCCGGCGTGAAGCAGAGCGTGGAAACGCCCTTCCCCGGCGCCGTGCTGGGCAATCCCAACGGATCGGTCACCTTGGTCGAATTCACCGACTATGCCTGCGGCTACTGCCGCCGCAGCCTGCCCGACGTGGCGCAACTGCTGGCCAAGAACCCGAACTTGCGCATCGTCGTGCGCGAACTGCCGATCATCAGCCCGCACAGCCCGGACGCCGCGCGCATGGCGCTGGCCGCTGCCGAACAGGGCAAGTACGCGCAGTTCCACGATGCCATGTTCGCCGCCGGGCAGGTCGATCCCGAAGCGATCGAGGCGGCCGGCAAGCAGGCCGGGCTGGACATGGATCGCGCCCGCAAGGTGGCCGCCAGCCAGGTGGTGGCGCAGGAACTGTCGCGCAATCTCGATGTGGCGGGCAGGCTCGGCTTCAGTGGAACGCCCAGCTGGATCGCCGGCGATCGCCTGATTTCGGGCGCCGTGGGCTTCGACCAGCTTTCGCAGGCGGTCTCCGAAGCCAGCGGCGGCTGATCGGATACGGGACCGCCGGTGCCGCAATCCAAGACCTTGCCGCCGATCGGAAAATCCGATGCTTCCGCGCCGAAGCCGGGCGACCGGGGGCCCGGATTTGCCGCTTCCGGCGATTTTCGTCTAGATAGCCCCATGCGCGTTCTGCCGATCCAACCGATCCCCTTCTTCGCCGACAAGGACAAGGCCTTCTGGCGCCTGCAGTTCGCGGGCTGGGGCGGTGCGATGCTGCTGCGCACGATGTCGGCCCTCGCCAACGACCAGCCGCTGTCGAACCTGGTGCTGGTGCTGATCGCCACGATCACCGGCTTCTCGATCTCGCTGGTGCTTTCGGTGGTCTACCGGCTGCTGATCACCAAGCGCCCGATCGTCACCTGGGGCATGACCGCGCTGATCCTGCCGATCGCAGTGGCCCTGCATGCCTTCATCGATGCCTGGGTGATCTCGCTTTACCGCGCGGACAGCGATACCAGCTTTACCCAGCTGTTCATCGGCGTGTTCTATTACGACGCCACGCTGCTGGGCGCATGGTCGGCGCTCTATTACGCGATCAACTTCTACCTGCAGGTGGAAGAACAGAACGACCAGATGATCCGGCTGGAGAACCAGGCGACGCAGGCGCAACTGGCCATGCTGCGCTATCAGCTGAACCCGCATTTCCTGTTCAACACGCTGAACTCGATCTCCACGCTGGTGCTGCTGAAGCAGACCGAACCGGCCAATGCGATGCTCAGCCGCCTGTCCTCGTTCCTGCGCTACACCTTGATCAACAAGCCTTCCGCGCGCGTGACGGTGGCGACCGAGGTGGATACGCTGAAGCTCTACCTCGACATCGAACTGATGCGATTCGAGGAACGGCTGCGCACCACGTTCGCCATCGATCCGGCCACCGAAACCTGCCTGCTGCCCTCGCTGCTGCTGCAGCCGCTGGTCGAAAACTCCATCAAATACGCCGTCACCCCGCAAGAAACGGGGGCCGAGATCACCGTTGCCACGCAACTCGTCGGGCCGATGCTTCGCATCACCGTCTCGGACACCGGACCGGGGTTGCAAACTCCGACTACCGACAACAGGTTGTCGGGCATGACCTATGATGGAGGGGAGCCGGTATCCACCGGCGTCGGCCTTTCGAACATCCGCGACCGCCTCAGCCAGGCCTACGGCGAGCATCACCGCTTCGAAACGGTGGAGCCTGTCGAGGGCGGCTTTGCCGTGCTGATCGAGCTTCCCGCGGAGCGCCAACCCTCCCCCGAGGACATGGAAGAACTACAGCGGCAGCCCGTTCTTGCCGGGCGATGAAACAATTTTGGCCCCCGCGCGTTTGCGGGGCCGGAGACAATTGACACATGACCATTCGCACCATCCTCGTCGATGACGAGAAACTCGCGATCCAGGGCCTTCAGATTCGCCTGGAGAAGTACCCGGACGTCGAAATCATCGACACCTGCTCGAACGGGCGCGAAGCGATCCGCAAGATCAAGACCGAGAAGCCGGATCTCGTCTTCCTCGACATCCAGATGCCCGGGTTCGACGGCTTCTCGGTGGTGAAGGGCGTGATGGAGATCGAACCGCCGCTGTTCGTCTTCGTCACCGCCTATCAGGAACACGCCGTGCGCGCGTTCGAGGCCAATGCCGTGAACTACCTGATGAAGCCGGTGGACGAGGCGAAGCTGGACGATACCCTGGCCCGCGTGCGCCAGCGCATCGCCGAAAAGCGCTCTGCGGACGAGGCGGAAAAGCTCAAGACCGTGCTGGCCGAAGTCGCGCCCGACGCGGTGGACGCGATGCCGGAAGAGACCGATCCCAACGCGGACCGCTACGAAAAGCTCATCAACATCAAGGATCGCGGCCAGATCTTCCGGATCGACGTCGATTCGATCGAGCATATCGAGGCTGCCGGCGATTACATGTGCATCCGCACCGCCGACAATTCGCTGATCCTGCGCGAAACGATGAAGGATCTGGAGCGCCGGCTTGACCCGCGCGTGTTCCAGCGCGTGCACCGCTCCACCATCGTCAACCTCAACCAGGTGCGCCAGGTGAAGCCGCATACCAACGGCGAATGCTTCCTGGTGCTCGATTCGGGCGCGCAAGTGAAGGTCAGCCGTTCGTACCGCGACGTGATCGCGCGCTTCGTGCACTGACGCTTCGCACAGACACGATTTCTTACAAACGACTTCGAGGCCCTCGCTCTGGCGGGGGCCTCGCTGCTTTCTACGACTTTGGCCAGGAAAAGCAGGATCCCCTGCCTACGCGGGAATGACGAAGTAGAATAGGCGCGGCCCGGGATATCCATCGGCGTGCGATGCGCCGCTCAATCCTTCGAACCGACCGAGAACCGCGCGGCCCTGTCCGCCAACCGCTCCACCGCCGCGCCGTGAATCGCGCGCGATGTGCACAACACCCCGAACGCACGGGGATCGTGCTTGTTGTAATTGAGCGGCTTGCCGAAGGCGTCGGTCACTTCCGCCCCTGCCTCGCGCGCGATCAAGCCGGCAGCGGCAATGTCCCACTCGTAACCCCAGCGCAGGGTGGCGACGATGTCCGCCTCATCGGCGCCGACCATCGCCATGCGCAGCGCGATCGAATTGGGCTGGTCGACCAGAACAAGATCCGCGTCTTCCTCCGCCAGCTTTTTCGCCGGAACGCGCGCACCGGACAGCGCCTCGCGGTGGCTGGCGTTGAGCGGCGTGCCGTTGCGCCAGGCGCCCTTGCCTGCCTCCGCATGCCAGAACTCGCCGCCCGCCGCGCGCGCCCGTGCCGGGGCATAGAGATAGCCCAACAGCGGCCGCCGGGTGTTCACCAGCGCGACCGAGATCGCCCAGCCCGGCCGTCCGGCGATGAAATCGCGCGTCCCGTCGATCGGATCGACCAGCCAGACCAGCTCATGCGCGGTGCGATGGTGCGAATCGGCGGTTTCCTCGGAAAGCCAGCCGGCGGAAGGCAGCAGCGCGGAAAGTTCGCGGCGCAGGAATTCGTCCACCGCCAGGTCCAGCGTGCAGACCGGGCTGCCCGGCACTTTTTCCCAATGATCAAGGACATGGCCATCCCCCGGCCACCCGGCCAGGGCGATACGTCCTGCCTCGCGGACGATAGCTTCAAGTCTGTCGCGGTCGATCATGAGCAAGCCCGGGGCTTCGATGCGGATGGTTGGTAGGGGCATCGTGCGGGAATGCACGTGCCGCGTGCGCGTCCTTGCGCGAGGGAACGGGACTTTTCAAGCGCGCAGGGATGTGCTTATGCGGCCCGGATCAAGTTCGGGGCCCCCCGTGCTTTTGGACGAGCCTTTCCACGGACACTCCAGCAGAAAGCGATTTCAGCGATGAACATTCACGAATACCAGGCGAAGGAACTGCTTGCGAAGTTCGGCGTCGGCATCCCCGCCGGCATTCCCGCCCTCACCGTCGAGGAAGCGGTTGCCGCCGCGAAGCAGCTCCCCGGGCCGCTCTACGTCGTGAAGGCCCAGATCCACGCCGGTGGCCGTGGCAAGGGCAAGTTCAAGGAACTCCCGGCCGACGCCAAGGGCGGCGTGCGCCTTGCCAAGTCGGTTGAGGAAGTCGAAGCTTTCGCCAAGGAAATGCTCGGCAACACCCTCGTCACCGTGCAGACCGGTGAAGCCGGCAAGCAGGTGAACCGCCTCTACGTGACCGACGGCGTCGACATCGCCGAGGAATACTACCTGTCGATGGTCGTCGACCGCGCCACCAGCCGCGTCGCCATGATCGTGTCGACCGAAGGCGGCATGGACATCGAGGATGTTGCCCACAACACCCCCGAGAAGATCACCACCGTCACCATCGACACTGCCGCGGGCTTCCAGCCGCACCACGGCCGCGCCGTTGCCTACGCCCTGAAGCTCTCGGGCGAACTCAACAAGCAGGCGCAGAAGATCGCCAAGCAGCTGTACGAAGCCTTCGTCGCGCTTGATTGCGACATGCTCGAAATCAACCCGCTCGTCGAAACCAAAGACGGCAACCTGCTCGTCCTCGACACCAAGATGAGCTTCGATTCGAACGCGCTCTACCGTCACCCCGACGTGCAGGCCCTGCGCGACGAGACCGAAGAAGATCCGGCAGAAGTCGAAGCCTCGAAGTACGACCTGGCCTACATCAAGCTCGATGGCGACATCGGCTGCATGGTCAACGGCGCCGGCCTGGCCATGGCGACGATGGACATCATCAAGCTGAACGGTTCGTTCCCGGCCAACTTCCTTGACGTTGGCGGCGGCGCCACCAAGGAAAAGGTGACCGCGGCGTTCAAGATCATTCTGCGCGATCCGAACGTGAAGGGCATCCTGGTCAACATCTTCGGCGGCATCATGAAGTGCGACGTCATCGCCGACGGCATCGTCGCCGCCGCGAAGGAAGTGAACCTCTCGGTTCCCCTCGTCGTTCGTCTCGAAGGCACCAACGTCCAGCAGGGCAAGGACATCCTGGCCAACTCCGGCCTGCCGATCGTCCCCGCCAACGACCTGGGCGATGCCGCCAAGAAGATCGTGGCCGAGGTCAAGAACGTCGCCGCCTGATAGGGGGCCGTCTCTTGGATCCTACACGATCCCGTAACGGATAATGCAGCGGCGGGGGCTTTCGGGCTCCCGCCGTTTGCGTATCAAGTTCGCATGAAGCCGGCCTTTCCGGCGTCATAGTAATTCTGGCCCGCCGGTTTCTGCCGGGGCGATGCGCATTTCGGCGGATTTGGGATATGGCACTCGCTGTGATCCCACCGCGGGCTCATCTCGCCGCCAGCGGGGCTTGACGTATACGTCAATTGCCTATTAGGCGGGCCTTGAGTGGATTTAATCGAGCGGCTAAACACGCCGCGCCTGAAACTGAGAGGACCCGATCAGATGAAGATCCTCGTGCCCGTAAAGCGGGTGATCGACTATAACGTAAAGCCGCGCGTGAAGGCGGATGGCACGGGTGTTGACCTGGCCAACGTCAAGATGAGCATGAACCCGTTCGACGAGATCGCGGTGGAAGAAGCCATCCGCATCAAGGAAGCGGGCAAGGCTGAAGAGATCGTCGCCGTCTCGGTCGGCCCGGCCAAGGCGCAGGATACGCTGCGCACCGCACTCGCGATGGGCGCCGACCGTGCGATCCTGATCGAAACCGATGCCGAGGTTGAGCCGCTGGCCGTCGCCAAGATCCTCAAGGCGATCGTCGCCGAAGAGAATCCGGGCCTCGTGATCCTGGGCAAGCAGGCGATCGACGACGATTCGAACCAGACCGGCCAGATGCTCGCTGCCCTCACCGGCCGCCCCCAGGGCACCTTCGCCAGCAAGGTCGAGATCGACGGTGACCACGTTGCCGTGACCCGCGAAGTCGATGGCGGTCTGGAGACCGTGAAGCTGGCGCTGCCCGCAATCGTCACCACCGACCTGCGCCTCAACGAGCCGCGCTACGCTTCGCTGCCGAACATCATGAAGGCGAAGAAGAAGCCGCTCGATGTGAAGACCGCCGCCGATTACGGCGTCGACATCGCCCCGCGTCTCAAGACCCTGAAGGTCTCGGAGCCGCCGGTTCGTGTCGCAGGCGTCAAGGTTGCCGACGTCGATGCGCTTGTCGCCAAGCTCAAGGAACTGGGAGTAGCCTGATGAAGACGCTCGTTTGGGTCGAACACGACAACGCGTCGGTCAAGGACGCAACGCTCCACACCGTCACCGCCGCCGCCAAGCTGGGTGAAGTTCACCTGCTGGTCGCCGGATCGGGTTGCCGCGCCGCTGCCGAAGCCGCCGCGAAGATCGCCGGCGTCGCCAAGGTCCACGTGGCCGACAACGCCGCCTACGCACATGCGCTGGCCGAAAACGTCGCGCCGCTGATCGTGGACCTCATGGGCCACCACGACGCGTTCCTGGCGCCCGCCACCACCACGGGCAAGAACGTCGCCCCGCGCGTCGCCGCGCTGCTCGACGTGATGCAGCTGTCGGACATCCTCTCGGTCGAAGGCGAGAAGACCTTCACCCGTCCGATCTACGCCGGCAACGCCATCGCCACCGTCGAATCGAGCGATGCCAAGCTGGTGATCACCGTGCGCGGCACCGCCTTCGAGAAGGCTGCTGCCGAGGGCGGTTCGGCTGCCATCGAAGACGTTACCGGTGCCGGTGACGCGGGCCTCTCCAGCTTCGTGGGTGCCGAACTCGCGAAGTCGGAACGTCCGGAACTGACCAGCGCCAAGGTGATCGTCTCGGGCGGTCGCGCGCTGAAGGACTCGGAAACCTTCGAACAGGTGATCATGCCGCTCGCCGACAAGCTCGGCGCTGCCGTCGGCGCCTCGCGCGCCGCGGTCGATGCGGGCTATGTGCCGAACGACTACCAGGTCGGCCAGACCGGCAAGATCGTGGCTCCCGAAGTCTACATCGCGGTCGGCATCTCGGGCGCGATCCAGCACCTTGCGGGCATGAAGGATTCCAAGACCATCATCGCCATCAACAAGGACGAAGACGCCCCGATCTTCCAGGTCGCCGACGTCGGCCTGGTGGCAGACCTGTTCACCGCCGTGCCGGAACTCACCGGCAAGCTCTGAACGGCGTTAAACAGTTGAAATAAGGGAACCCCGGTCGGAAACGGCCGGGGTTTTCGTTTGTCATGGCGGCGTTATAGGCCATCCGCGGACATCAGGCGCTTCGACGATGATCTGTGTCGAGCGTGGAGTAGCACGCCTGGGGGTGCGCCTGGGGCGCCAAAAGGGGGAACTTCGTGAGGAATATCGCGTTCACTGCGATCACATTGTCATGCTTGGGCGCCCAGGTAGCGACAGCTGCCGAACTCAAGCTGGAACTGCGCCCGGTCACGCCGTGGACCGTCGATTGGGCGGACAACAGCTGTTCGCTGGCCCGCGGCTTCGGGAACAGCGAATCGCCTTTCATCATGCGGTTCGAGAAGTTTGCACCGGGCGATTCCTATCAGCTCGTGCTGATCGGCAAGGAACTGCGCGGCAGCGTCCACGGTACCGGCCTGGAGCTTGCCTATGGCGACCGGCAACCGGAATCGATCGACGATTACGCCCGACACGGCGAATATGGCAAAGGCATCCCCGCGCTGTTCGTCACGTCCAGCCTCGCCGGTCGAGAGGCGGGAGGCGATGAGGCGCCGAAAGTCACTGCGGAAACCGAGAGAAAGATCGGCAAGATCACGGTATTCTGGGGCGTGCGCAAGCTTACCCTGAACACCGGCCCTCTAGACCAGCCCTTCGCCGCGCTGCGCAAGTGTACCGATGATATGGTGCAAAAGTGGGGATTGGATCCGGCAGAGCAGGCCGCGCTTTCTCGCAAGGCCAAGCCGTCGACGGCGACCGTCAGCTATCTGCAGAACCGATATCCGCAGGATCTGGCGTTCATGGGCAAACAGGGCCTGATCAATATGCGCGTGCTGGTGGATGCCGAAGGCCGGCCGAATGACTGCGCCATCCAGCGCTCCTACAGCAGCCCCAAGTTCGAGCAGATCGCCTGCAAGGTCTTCATCGAACATGCCGCCTTCACACCCGCGCTGGATGCGCAGGGTCGCCCAGTGGCATCATACTTCGTCACGACAATTCACTGGGTGCTCTAGCTGGCGCGGCATCTCCCCTGCCCACCACATGCACGTGGGTTGGTGACCCAGCCTGCCACGGCGCGCTGTTGCCTCGGGTGCAATCAGACGGGCATTCAGCGCCCGCTGGCGGGCAGCCGCTCGAAAAGGTTGATCGCGCTGCCGCGGCCGTCCTCTGGCTCATGGCGGCCATAGCGCACGAAGCCCAATGCATTGGCCACACGTTCCGACGCCGCGTTGCCTTCATCGATCATGCAGGCCACGCGGCGCGGGCCGTGGGTCTCGTCGAACCAGGCGAGCACGGTGCGCATCACCTCTTGCGCCAGCCCCTGCCCCCAGCAATCCTGGCGGACGATCCAGCCGCCCTCGGGCGTATCGTCCATGCCCTTGCCGAAGCCGCGCCAGCTATGGAACACGCCGCAGTTGGCCAGCAGATCGGTTTCGCCCGGCCGGCGGACGTAGAGCGTGCCGTAACCGTACAGCGACCAGCTGCCGGCGTTGCGCCCAAGCCGGTTGAACTGTTCCATCGGGTCTGCCGAGGCGGCGCCCAGGAAGCGGCGCGTATCCTCGTCCGCGATCAGGCGGCACAGGCCTTCCAGATCGTCCGCGGCGGGCTTCCAGAGTTCGAAGCGTTCGGTCTTGAGGAAAGGGCCTTCGATCACAGCAACTGGTCCACGCCGTGGATGCAAAGGCCGAACAACCCGCCGACCAGGGTGCCGTTGATGCGGATGAACTGCAGGTCACGCCCCACCGCGCCTTCGATGCGATCGGTCACGGTGCGGGCATCCCAGCGTTTCACGGTTTCCGACACCAGCCGCACGATCTCTCCCCCATAACGCGATGCCACGCCGACAAGCGTGCGGCGGGCGAAGCGATTGACCATGTACTGCAACCGGCGATCTTCGCCAAGTGACTGGCCCAGCTGGGAAAGGCTTTCCCCCAAGGCCCCGGAAAGCGCCTTGTCGGGATTGCGCACGGCCTTCAGCAGCCCGGCACGGGTGCGTTCCCACATGCCGTCTATCCAGGCGCCCATGGCCGGATTGGCAAGGAGGTCGGCCTTGATCCGCTCCACCCGCGCCTGAGTTTCAGGGCTGTGCCGCAGATCCTGCGCCAGCTTGGCCAGCGCCTCGTCCACCTTGGTGCGCAAAGGGTGATCGGGCTGGACGATCACTTCGGCCAACAGGCGATAGGCCCCATCGAGCACGCCGTTTGCCAGACGCTCGTCCAGCCCCGTCCAGCGCATGATCGTGTTGGCCCGCTGGTGGATCATCTCGCGGATCATCGGCTCGTTCGCTTCGATCGCCTCTCCCACCTTGCGCAGCACGCTTTCCAGCAATGGCCGGTGCCGCCCTTCGGCAATCGCGTTTTCCAGCATCTGACCCAGCAGCGGGGCAGCGTCGATCTTCTCGATCTGGCGGCGCAGGCCGGCCTTGACCATGCCGCCCATCTCTTCGGGATCGAGCGATTCAAGGATGTCGCCCACCAGTTGCGCGGCGCCGGCGCGAATGCGCGATTGTTCCTCGCGCCGGGGATCGGCAAGGAACCCACCAAGACTGGCGGCGATGTTGAAGCCGTTGAGCCGCCGAGCGACGACTTGCGGCGTCAGGAAATTGTCCCTCAGGAACAGCGCCATCGAATCGGCGATGCGATCCTTGTTTTCCGGGATGATCGCAGTGTGCGGGATCGGCAGGCCCAGCGGGTGGCGGAATAGCGCGGTTACCGCGAACCAGTCCGCCAGTCCGCCGACCATCGCCGCCTCGGTAAAGGAAATGGCATAGCCCAGCGGCAGGCTCCATTCGGGATGAAGCACCAGCAGACGCTTCAGCACGACGAAGGCTGCCGCCATGAACAGCAGCAGCCCCGTCGCGAACAGGCGCATCTGCCGCGCCTTGTCCGCCTTGAGCCCAACGGGCCTTAGCACACCTTGCCTTACCACCTGGATGTTACGCATGGGTGGCGGCAAGGTTCCTTACGCACCTTATTCCGCCGCGATCGGCTGCGGCAGCGCTTCCGGCCCGTGCTCATGCACAAGTCCCGCGTCATGGGCATGGTGCGGCTCATAAGTAAGCAGCTTGCGGCGCAGCCAGGGGCCAAGGCGCTTTTCGAAGCCATCGGCAAGGCTGAAGGCCGCCGGCACGATCACCAGCGTCAGCATCGTCGACAGCAGCAGGCCACCAATCACGGTGATGCCCATCGGCGCGCGCCACGCGGCGTCACCCGAGAGTGACAGCGCCGTCGGCACCATGCCTGCGGTCATCGCAACCGTGGTCATGACGATCGGCTGCGCGCGCTTGTGCCCGGCGTCCATGATCGCGGTCAGCTTGTCGACGCCCTTCTCCATCTCCTCGATCGCGAAGTCGATCAGCAGGATGGAGTTCTTGGCGACGATGCCCAGCAACATCAGGATGCCGATATAGACCGGCATCGAGACCGGCTGGCCGACGACCACCAGCGCCAGCAGGCCGCCCAAGGGCGCCAGCAGCAGCGAGGCCATGTTGACCAGCGGCGAGACGAAGCGGCGATAGAGCAGCACCAGCACCGCGAAGACCAGGAAGATGCCGCTGATAACGGCGACGATGAAGCTGCTCACCATCTCCGCCTGCCACTTGTCCTCACCCACGGCCTCGTTCGAGACGCCGGTGGGCAGGTTCTTCATGATCGGCAGCTGCTGGATCTGCTCCATGATCGGGCCCTTGATCTGGTTGGCGCCAAGGTCGGCGCCTACGAAGATGCGGCGCGACTGGTTGTAGCGCTGGATCTGCGTGGGGCCGGCGCCGAAACGGATTTCGGCGACGCGCTTCAGGGGCACCGAACCACCGCTGGCGGTGGTGACGGGCAGGTTCTCGATCGTGGAAAAATCGCGACGCGAGGTGCGGGCAAGGATCACGCGGATCGGCACCTGACGGTCCGACAGCGAGAACTTGGCCGCGTTCTGGTCGATCTCTCCCAGCGTGGCGATGCGGATCGTCTGGCTGAGCGCCTGCGTGGTGACGCCAAGCTGGGCAGCCAGGTCGACGCGCGGAACGATGACCAGTTCGGGCCGCTGGAGATCGGCCGCGATGCGCGGGGCGACGACGCCGGGAATCGTGCGCATCTGGTCCGCCAGCGTCTGCGCGGTCCTCTTCAGCAATTCGGAATCGCTGCCGGAGAGCATGACCGAAATGTCGCGTCCGCTGCCGGTGCCGCCCGACTGGGTGGCGAAAGTCACGCGCGCATCGGGAATATCCTGAAGCTGCGGGGCCAGCCGGCGTTCGAACTCGATACTGGTGGTCGTCCGCTCCTTCGCGGGCTTGAGCGCGAGGTAGAGCGAACCCTTGCCCTCTCGCGAGGCGACGAGAACGCGTTCCACTTCGGGCTGGCTTTCGATCAGCCTCGCCACCTTGCCCGCCACCTGCTCGGTCTGCTCGATCGTGGTGCCCGGCACCATTTCGATATTGACCTGGCTGGTGTCGTTATTGGTGTTGGGCTGGAACTGCGCCGGCAGGCCTGCCAGCAGCGCGAACGTGACGACCAGCGCATAGATACCCGCGCAGAACGCGAAGAAGCGGTGATCATGCATGCGCGCGATGATTCGGTCGGTGAAATAGCGATACCAGACGCCGAAGCTGCCAACGGCATAGGCGACGGTGCGCAGGAGCCAGCCGAGCAGGAACACGGCAACGGGAACTCCAAGCGGAGCCACGACCGCGGCCAGCACCAGCGCGGCCTTGTCCAGCCCGACCTTCTCGAAGCCCATCTTGGCACCCATGAAGATCGCGATCGCCAAGCCGATTCCCGCAGCGAACAGAAGCGCGAGAGCAATGGCAGCGAACGGATAGTACCACCAATGTCCCCGCGCCTTGACCAGCGCCGCCTTGCGGCGATGCGCCTCGGTGCTGTCGAGCGTCCAGGCGAGGACCTTCATGTAGAGGTCCATGGCCTTGCCGCCGCCGTGTTCCGCATGGCCGTGGGCCTTGAGGAAATAGGCCGCGACCATCGGCGTGATGAGACGTGCAACCGCAAGGCTCATCAGCACTGCCGCCACGACGGTAAGGCCGAACGCCTTGAAGAACTGCCCCGGAATGCCCGGCATCATGCCCACCGGCAGGAACACCGCAACGATCGAGAACGTGGTGGCGACGACCGCCAGGCCGATCTCGTCCGCAGCGTCGATCGACGCCTGATAGGCCGATTTGCCCATGCGCATGTGGCGCACGATATTCTCGATCTCGACGATGGCGTCATCGACCAGCACACCCGCCACAAGGCTGAGCGCCAGCAGCGAGAGGAAGTTGAGCGTGAAGCCCAGCAGGTCCATGAACCAGAAGGTCGGGATCGCCGAAAGCGGGATCGCGATCGCGGAGATCAGCGTCGCGCGCCAGTCGCGCAGGAACAGGTAGACGATGACGATGGCCAGCACCGCACCTTCGACCAGCGCCTCCATCGAGCTGGTGTACTGGCCCTTGGTGTAGTCCACGTCCGAGAACAGGCGCGTGATGTGGACATGCGGGTTGTCCTTGCGGATCTTGTCCAGCGCCTTCATCGCCGCGTCGTAGACGGCCACGTCCGACGCGCCGAGCGCGCGCTGGAAACCGAAGGTCACCACTTCGCGGCCATGCAGCTTGGCGATGCGCGTCCGTTCGGAAAAGCCGTCATAGACATGCGCGATGTCGGACAGCTTGACCTGCCGGCCGCCGCCCAGATTGATGCGCGTCTGCGAAAGATCGTAGGCGGTCTCGGCATTGCCCAGCACGCGGACCGACTGGCGCGAACCTGCGATTTCCGCTTGGCCGCCCGCCGCATCGGTATTGACCTGGCGCAGCACGTTGTTGACGGCGCTGGCGCTGACGCCCAGCGCGATCATGCGTTCCGGATCGACGACCACGCGGATTTCGCGATCGACGCCGCCGTTGCGTTCGACCGAGGCCATGCCCTCGATCGCCAGAAGCTGCTTGGAAATCGTATCGTCGACGAACCAGCTGAGCTGTTCGATCGTCATGTCATCGGCGCTAACCGCGAAGTAGCCGAGCGAATCGCCGCCCGCCTCCACCTTGATCACCTGCGGTTCCAGAATGCCGTCGGGCAGATCGCTGCGGATCTGGTCGACCGCGTTCTTCACCTGGTTGGTCGCAACGTCCGGATTGGTGCCGATGGTGAACAGCACGAAGGTCGACGAATTGCCTTCGGATGCGGTGGACTGGATTTCCTCCACACCGGGCACCGAACGCGCGGCGGCCTCGACCTTCTGGGTAATCTGCGTCTCGATCTCGGTCGGCGCCGCACCTGGCTGCGAGACCGAGATATGGACGCCCGGAAATTCGATATCCGGCATGTTGTTCACGTCCATGCGCATGAACGAGACCACGCCGGCGACCATCACGCCGATGAAGAAGACAATTGGAATGATCGGATTGCGGATCGACCAGGCCGAGATGTTGCGAAGGCTCATCGGGCGTCCCGTCAGTCGGCCTTGGCGGCGTTGACAAGCCGGGGCTTGACCGCGTCACCATCGTTGAGGAAGCCGCCGGCGCGCAGCACGATCTTCTCGTTACCCTGCAGGCCCGACTTCACGACGATGCCCTGCGCGGTGACAAGGCCGGTCTGCACCGCGCGGCGATGGACCTTGTTCTTGCCGTCGACGACATAGACGAATGCGCCCTTGTCATCGTTCTGGATCGCCGATTCCGGCAGGACCGGGGCATCGACCACGCCGCTGCCGATCGTCGTGCTGGCAAAGCCACCCGGACGCAATGCCGGGTTGTAGGCCAGCAGGATGCGCGCCACGCCCTGGCGGTTGGTGGCATCGATCATCGGCGAAACCTGCCAGACGTGGCCGATGAAGGTCTGGTTCGAACCGACCGGCACCACCTTGGCTTCCGCGCCGACGCCGACGCGGGCGAGATCGTCCTCGCTCAACTGGGCGAGCAGTTCCATCTCGCCGTCCTTGGCCAGGCGGAACAGCACGGAGCTGCCGCCGCCGACGACCTGACCCATCTCGACATTGCGCTGGAGCACCAGGCCAGAGGCCGGGGCAAGGATGTTCAGCCGCGCGGCCTGTGCCTGAAGTTGGCCAAGCTGCGCGCGCGCCACTTTGACTTGCGCCACGGCGGCATCGCGCGTGGCGGTCAGGCGATCGATATCCGCCGCGGAGATGAATCCGCGATCGACCAGCTTGAGCGCGCGGTCCAGATTGGCCTGCGCCAACCGGGCATCCGCCTGCGCGACGGAGATCTGCGCGGACTGGCTGGCCTGCTGCTGGTTCTGCACCGAACGATCGACCACAGCCAGGACCTGGCCCTGCGACACCCAGTCGCCCGGTTCGACCATGACGGCGCGCACCTGCCCGCCCTCACCCACCGAACCCACCGGCATGTCGCGGCGCGCGGCCAGCGAACCGGTGGCGGAGATTTCACCCTGCACCGATGTGCGGCCAGGCACCACCACGGTCACCGCCGGGGTCTGGACATCGGCATCCTTGGCCTTGTCGTCCGCACCGCCACGATGAACGAGGAACCAGATAACCACCACCACGATGGCGGCAGCGGCAATCATCCATAGCCACCTGAGCGACTTGCGTTCCTGATCGACGTCACCCTCCAGCGGGCTGCCGGACATGGTCACGTGATCGTTCTCCCTGGCGTCAATTCTGCTGTCGTAATTCATCTTCACCGCAAATCCTGCGATCGCCCCCTGGTCATGACCCTGCCAGCCCCCATGGCCGCACCGGTTCATGCCGCCAGTTGCAGCGCGCGCACAAAGCAACACGCCGCCCTACGGCGGTAAAAAACACGCGGATCGACATATACCTGCGGTAGATCGGTGGCAATCTACTGTCGGCCTGCAGCAATCTTTGATCGACCAGCGTCGAGCGCGGTGTTGCCGCGCCGCCGGACAGATGAATTTATTGAAACCCGGGAATAAAACGCAAAACGGCGGCGAACCCGGGGGTCGCCGCCGTCTGACGGGCTCTTGCAAGCCCGGTTAAATTCCCGATCAGTACTTCTGCTGACGCTCGTAAAGATCGCGGTAGTGCTGGATGCGGGTCACCCGCAGGCCCTGCATACCCGAACGATCCACGGCGCGCTGCCATGATGCGAATTCCTCAAGCGTCAGCTTGTAGCGTTCGCACACTTCGTCGATCGACAGCAGTCCACCATTCACGGCAGCCACGACTTCGGCCTTGCGGCGCACCACCCAACGCGTGGTCGACGGTGGCGGCAGGCTGTCCAGCGTCAAGGGCTCGCCAAGTGGCCCGATTACCTGCGCGGGACGAATCTTCTGGTTTTCGATCATCATCACCCTCGTGCGCCGGTGTTGCGTCCGCCGGCGACGGAAGCGAAATTGACTGTCGTAGACTTGCGAATGATTAAATCGTTTGGGTTAACACTTCGTGCCTCCCCGTCATACGCGTGAAGCACATCGGCCGCAGGGCCAGCGAAACTGCCACGTCGATGCAGGCGCACAGGTGGTGAATTCTCCGCAAGAGTTACACCTAGGTCATGCGCGGCAAAGAATCGCGAGCGCAAGGCAAACCAGTCGATCGGTGCGAACTCCGGGATGAACTCCTCGCCGTCGCGACCTGACGCATGCCCCGCTTTGCAGGTTTCATGTTCAAAAGCGATGTTCATGCCCCGTCTTTACGACAGGGTTGGTCAAAGGACGGTAAAGGCCGCGTTTACCTGTCCTTCACCTTGATTAACCGTCGTGAGGATTCTCGATGGGAGAAACCGGGGGGCATTTTGAATGCGGCACCGGCCCACTCCCCCATCCGCCCCCATCAGGATGCACTCGCGGGAGAGTGGGCCGGTGCCGCCAAAATTCGCCGTCAGCGAATTTTCAGACGGAGTCCAAGGATTCCAATGCCCGCGAACCCGATCTACGAGGAAGCTAGGATTTTTGCGCCTTTCCCTGTATGGGCGCGCGCATGACCGCCCTTTCCGACCTTTCCGGACTGGTGGCCGGCCTCGACCCCGCCGCCCTGTTCCAGCTCCCCGCGCCCGTTAATGCCCGGCGCATCGTCGTCGCCATGTCCGGCGGCGTCGACAGTTCCGTCGTCGCCGCGCTGGCCGCCGCGACGGGTGCCGAGACCATCGGCGTCACGCTCCAGCTCTATGATTATGGTGCCGCCACCGGCCGCAAGGGCGCGTGCTGCGCCGGCGACGATATTCGCGACGCGCGCGCCGTGGCCGACAGCCTGGGCATCGCCCATTACGTCTTCGATCACGAGAGCCAGTTCCGCGAGGAAGTGGTGGACCGCTTTGCCGACGACTACATGGCCGGGCGCACGCCGATCCCATGCATCCGCTGCAACATGGGGCCGAAGTTCACCGACCTGCTGACGATGGCCCGTGATCTGGGCGCGGACTGCCTGGCCACCGGCCACTACGTGCGCCGCGTCATGGGTCCGGCCGGCGTGGAACTGCACCGCGCCACCGATCCGGCGCGCGACCAGAGCTATTTTCTTTACGGGACCACCGAAGCCCAGCTCGATTTCCTGCGCTTCCCGCTGGGGGGCCTGCCCAAGACCGAGACGCGCCGCCTGGCCGAAGCCGCCGGCCTGCGCAATGCCGCCAAGCCGGATAGCCAGGACATCTGCTTCGTGCCCGATGGCGACTATGCCAAGGTCGTCACCAAGGTTCGCCCCGAAGGCAATGCGCCGGGCCCGATCGTCCACGCGCTGACGGGCGAGGAACTGGGCACCCATCGCGGCATCATCCACTACACCGTCGGCCAGCGCCGCGGGATCGAGATCGGCGGCCAGCCCGAACCGCTCTATGTCACGCGGATCGAGGCGGAAGGCCGCCGCGTCATGGTCGGCCCGCGCCGCCTGCTGGGCGTTTCCGCCGCGCGCGTGATCGAGACCAACCGCATCGGCCCGCTGCCCGCCGGTCCGCTGACGGCCAAGGTCCGCTCGCTGGCGAAGCCGGTGCCGATCGTGCTGGACGGGCCGTTCGGCGAAGGCGCCGCAACCACGATCCGCTTTGCCGAGCCCGAATACGGCGTCGCGCCGGGTCAGGCGGCGGTGATCTACGCGGGCGACCGCGTGGTCGGTGGCGGCTGGATCGACGGGACTACGCCGGCGATCGAGGGCGACGCGTAGAGGCGTTCTGCCGAGGTAGATCTATCAAAATCCGTCATCCCGCGCAGGCGGGGATGACGGATTTTGTGAATAGAGAGGTTGAAGGAGGGTTGATCTCTCCGACCGGCTTCAGACGCCCAGCTTGCCCCGCACGTCGCGGCCGTCTTTCCAGCCTTCCAGGCGCTTCAGCAGATCGGCGTCGTTTTCCGGAAGCGTGATTTCCAGGCTGATCAGCAGATCGCCGCGCGTGGCGTCCTTGCGGGTCATGCCACGGCCCTTCAGCCGCATGACCTTGCCCGAACTGGCACCGGCGGGAATCGACAGCATCACCGCGCCCGAGGGCGTCGGCGTTTTCACCTTGGTGCCGTGCAGCGCCTCGTCCAGCGTCACTGGCAGATCGAGGCGAAGATCGTCCCCGTCGCGACGGAAGAAGGCATGGGGCTGGATCTGGATGGTGATGATGGCATCGCCGGAACCGCCCGGCCCCTGTTCGCCCTTGCCGGAAAGGCGCATCTGGGTGCCGTCTTCCAGCCCGGTGGGCAGCTTGAGGTCGATCGTCTTGCCGTCCGACAGGGTGATACGCTGCGGGTTGAGTTCCGCCGCATCCAGCAACGGCACCGAAAGCCGATAGGAAACGTTGGCGCCGCGCGCCGCTGCCCGCGAATGACCGCCGCCGCCGCCCATTCCGCCCATGCCACCCATCCCGCCGAAGCCGCCGGTACGCTGGCCGGCACCGCCGAAGATGCCGCCGAACAGATCTTCCAGGTCGATTCCGTCATTGCCGCCGAAACCGCCAGAGAAGCCGCGCTGGCCGGCGCCGCCAAAGCCACCGCCGAAACCGCCCGCTCCGCCGCCGCCGCCGCCGTGGCCGAAACCGCCGAAACCCATCGGGTTGCCTTCGGCGTCGATTTCACCGCGGTCGAACTTGGCCCGCTTGTCCTTGTCGGAAAGCAGGTCGTAAGCGGCGGTCACTTCGGAAAACCGGTCCGCCGCCTTCGGATTGTCCTTGTTCGTATCGGGGTGAAGTTCCTTCGCCAGCTTGCGATAGGCGGATTTGATATCCTTCTCGCTTGCCGTGCGCGATACGCCAAGGGTGGAATAGGGGTCTGCTGCCATGTGCTCCTAGCTAGGATCGTGCGCGCCGCTCGGCAAGCGGTGCTTTCCACCTTCCCCCGACATGGGTATGGGCCATCCATGCTCTTCCCCGCAAAGGGGATTTGCCGAATATCAAGGCATGTCCCGCCGCAAGCCGGTATCGAGGGGGCATGAAGCATGGCTGCCGGGGCGATTTTCGCGGCGGGAGCGTGTAAACGGTGCTGCCGCCGATCCCTCAGGCGAAGGCACGATTTTTCAGGATATGAGCATGGAAGCTGAACAGGCCCGCGAAGTCATTCCCCACGGCGATCCCTTCGCGCTGTTCCAGACCTGGTACGACGAGGCGCGTGAGAGCGAGCCCAACGATTCGAACGCCATGGCGCTGGCCACGGCGACGGCGGACGGCGTGCCTTCGGTGCGCATGGTGCTGCTGAAGGACTATGGGCCGGACGGCTTCGTGTTCTACACCAATGGCCACAGTCGCAAGGGGCGCGAGATCGCGGAAAACCGCCATGTCGCGCTGCTGTTCCACTGGAAGAGCCTGCGCCGCCAGATCCGCATCGAGGGCGTGCTTTCGCCCGTCACCGATGCCGAGGCCGACGCCTATTTCCATTCACGCGCCCGCGATTCGCAGTTGGGCGCGGTCGCATCCGACCAGTCCGCCCCGCTCGACAGCCGCGAGACCTTCCTGGCGCGCTACGAAGAGGTGAAGGACCGTTTCGAGGGCGGAGAGGTCGAACGGCCGAAGCACTGGACCGGATATCGCGTCGTCCCGTCCGCCATCGAATTCTGGCAGGACCGGCCCTATCGCCTGCATGAACGCCGCCGCTTCGTGCGCGACGAAACCATGACGGGCGGTTGGACCAGCTCGCTGCTTTACCCGTGACGGTTCCGGCATGAGCGACCACGCCTTCCTCACCCGCAGCGCCGCCGTGGCCAGCATCGGCACTGCCGTATTCCTGCTGGTGCTGAAGGGCTGGGCGGCCTGGACCACCGGCTCCACCGCCATGCTGGGCAGCCTGGCCGATACCGCGCTGGACCTTGTGGCCAGCCTGGCCACGCTGCTGGGCGTGTGGATCGCGGCGCAGCCGGCGGACGACAAGCACCGGTTCGGCCACGGCAAGGCAGAGGCGATCGCCGCGCTGTTCCAGATCGTGCTGATCTCGATCTCCGCGATCGGCATCGCCAGCCGCGCGATCGAACAGTTCTTCACTGCCAGCCGCGTGCAGGGGGCAGAAGGCGGCATCGTCGTCTCGGCCATCGCCATCGTGGTCACTCTCGCGCTGGTCGGATGGCAGCGCCACGTGATCCGCCGCACCGGCAGCCTGGCGATTCACACCGACAGCGTTCACTACCAGTCGGACCTGCTGCTGAACGTCGCGGTGATCGTTGCGCTGGCGCTGGAACTCTATGCCGGCTTCAAGGGGGCGGATGCGCTGTTCGGCTTGCTGATCGCGGGCTGGTTGGCGTGGGGCGCCTGGGGTGCTTCGCAAGCCGTGCTGGACCAGTTGATGGACCACGAATGGCCCGCCGAAAAGAAGCAGCGATTCCTGGAAGTGCTGGCCCAGAACCCGGACATCACCGGTGTCCACGATCTGCGCACGCGCACCTCGGGCAACAAGGATTTCGTGCAGTTCCACGTCTGGGTCGATGCCAGGATGACGGTGCGCGAAGCGCACAAGGTGATGGATGCGATCGAGGATCGGCTTCACGCCGTGTTCCCGGATCTGGAAATCCTGATCCATCCCGATCCGGAAGGGCTGGTCGACGAGGTGGGCCCGGCCGGCAAGGATATCCTACCGCCGATTCGCGTCACGCTGGACTGATTCAGACCCCGCCGGGGAACAGCGCCAGCAGCTTGCCGATCCGGTCGTGCAAAGCGCCTTCCTGCGCGTGGCTGCTTTCGCCCAGGCGCACCACGGTCAGCAACTGATCGGGCGACCCGATCACGTACTGCCCCTGTTCGCCTAGGCAGGCGAAGGCATTGGTCGGCGCCTGCCCGGGGAACAGGATCGCCTGGTCGCTCGCCTTCGCGCGGTTGAGCCAGACGCCGGCGCCATAGGCGGCATTGCGGGGGGAGGGGGCCAGCATGAACTGCACCCAGCGGCGCGGCAGCACTTGCGCGCCGCCAACCGTGCCGGTGTGCCGCAGGAATTCGCCCAGCAGCGCCCAGTCGCGCGCCGAAGCGTGGACCATGGCCGATCCGATCATCGTCCCCTTGCCATCATAGCCGACAAGCGTGGACGTCATCCCCAGCGGCAGCAGCACGCGGTTCTTCAGGTATTCGCCCACCGCCATGCGGCGGCGATCCGGGCTCATGTCGGGCGAAAGCACGCGGGCGGCAAGGTCGGCCAGAATCACCGGCGTCGCCGCGCTGTTCTCGAACACCGCGCCGGCCGGGGCCTCCAGCGGCTGCGCTTCGGCATAGGCGGCCATGTCGTCGCGGCCATCCAGGAACAGCATCCGCATCCGGTCGGACTGGCCCGAAACCCCGTCCGCCGGCACGCCGCCGGCTTCGGAATGGCGCAGGCCCGATCGCATCTGGAGCAGCTGGCGCAGCGTGATCTCGCCGCGCGGGTCGCCCGGGCGCTGCCATTCGGGAACCGGCGCCGATTCGTCCAGCCGCAGCCGTCCGTCGCTGACCAGCTGGCCGATCATCAATGCGGTGACGCACTGACCCATGCCCCAGCCCTGCAAGCGGGTTTCGGGCTTGATGCCCTCTCCATAGCGCTCGGCAATGATCGAGCCGCGCTTCATGACCACCAATGCCTCGGTACGGCCCACTTCGGCGTCTTCGAACAGCCCGTCGATCGCCCGGCCGAAAGCATCGTGCGCGGCGCCGCCATTGTCCTTGATCGCCGCCTGCGCCTCCGCGCTGGGCGGCGGCGGACCGTCCGGTGCGGACTTTCCACAGGCCCACAAGGGTAGCACCAGGGCTGGCACCGCAAGGAGGGCAAGGATATGGGGAGGGCGGCGCACCGGCATGACGCGGGTGTGATGTGCGAGGCGCGAACGGATGGCAACAGCGGGTACCGAAAGGATGGGGGACAGCAGGCCGAGAGACCGGCAGCCGACTCCCTGGGTGCGAAACATCGCCTTGCTGGCCGCCCTTGGCATGGCGATCGCGCTGGCTTTCGCCTGGCCGGGCTTGCGCCAGCAGGCGCTGATCGGCACCTCCTATGCCGCGCAGTCGGGCTGCACCTGCCGGTTCGTCTCCGGCCGGGACATGGGATCGTGCAAGGCCGACCTCAAGGTGGCGGACCTTGGCCGCACCACCGGCCTGCTCATGCTTTCGGAGGATGCGCAAACCCGCACCGTGAATGCCAGCGTGCCATTGCTCGCCAGCCAGACCGCAACCTTCTCGCCAGACCGTGGCTGCCAGCTGGAACCTTGGCCGCGTTAACGCTGCGCACACTTCCAACAGCCGCGCATTTGCTCTAGTGCGCAGCGCATATGACCGAACAGCGCGATTATAGAGCGACCGTCTTCCTGCCGAAGACCGATTTCCCCATGAAGGCCGGGCTCCCCCAGAAGGAGCCGGGTATTCTTGCGCGCTGGCAGGATGAGGACATTTACGCCAAGACGCGCGAAGCCCGCGCCGGTCGCGAAAAGTTCGTGCTGCATGACGGCCCGCCCTACGCGAATGGCGACATGCACATCGGCCACGCGCTGAACCACATCCTGAAGGACATGGTCGTCCGCACCCAGACCCTGCTGGGCAAGAACGCACCTTACGTTCCCGGCTGGGACTGCCACGGCCTGCCCATCGAGTGGAAGGTCGAGGAAGAGTACCGCAAGAAGAAGAAGAACAAGGACGAGGTTCCCGCCGAGGAATTCCGCGCCGAATGCCGCGCCTATGCCCAGAACTGGGTGAACGTGCAGCGCGAGCAGTTGAAGCGCCTTGGCGTCAACGGCGACTGGGACAAGCCCTACCTGACGATGGACTTCCAGGCGGAAGCCACCATCGTCACCGAACTGCTGAAGTTCGCGGAACACGACATGCTCTATCGCGGCGCCAAGCCGGTGATGTGGAGCCCGGTCGAAAAGACCGCGCTGGCCGAGGCCGAGGTCGAGTACGAGGACATCGTCTCGACCCAGATCGACGTGGCTTTCGAGATCACCGAATCCGCGATCCCGGAACTCGTCGGCGCCTATGCGGTGATCTGGACGACCACGCCTTGGACGATCCCGACCAATCAGGCGCTCGCTTATGGGCCTGAGATCGAATATTTTGCATTCCGCGACAAGACGTCGGGCAAAACCCTCTTGGTCGCGCATGTCCTCGAACTTGAGGACGCAATTTTTCAACGCTTACTCGTTGAACGAGCCCCGGACGGCGTGGAAGTTGTGTGGTCCGGCAAGGGCTCCGAACTCGCCGGCACCCTCGCCCGCCACCCGATGCACGCGCTCGGCGGCTTCTTCGCCGAGCCGCGTCCGCTGCTCGCGGGCGATTTCGTCACCACCGAGAGCGGCACCGGCCTCGTCCACATGGCGCCTGACCATGGCGAGGACGACTTCCTGCTCTGCAAGGCCAACGGCATCGGCCCCAAGTTCGTGGTCGAAGCCGATGGCAAGTATCGTGAGGACTGGGGCTGGCTCGGTGGTCAGGGTTCGGTCATCAACCCGAAGTTCAACGCGCCGGACGGCCCGATCTGCTCGGACCTTCGTGAAGCGGGCGCGCTGCTGGCGGCTTCGGCGGACTACAAGCACTCCTACCCACATTCGTGGCGTTCCAAGGCCAAGGTAATCTTCCGCTGCACGCCGCAGTGGTTCGTGCCGATGGACAAGGTTCTCGGCCACCTGCCCTCCAAGACCCGCGCCGAGCGCCGCTGGGAAGGCGAAGGCGGCGCCATCGATCCGCAGGACGAGACCGCCGAAGCCTCGCCCACCCTGCGCGAAGCCGCGCTGGACGCCATCGCCGAAACGCGCTTCGTCCCCGAAAAGGGCCGCAACCGCATCGGCGCCATGGTCGAAGGCCGCCCGGACTGGGTGCTTTCGCGCCAACGCGCCTGGGGCGTGCCGATCACGCTGTTCGTCGATCGCAAAAGCGGCGAATACCTCGTCGATGCCGAAGTGAACGCCCGCATCATCCACGCCATCCGCGAGATCGGCGTCGATGCCTGGTCGGACGCCCGCGCGCAGGAATACCTCGGCACCAAGTACAGCGCCGATGACTACGAGCGCGTCGTCGACATTCTCGATGTCTGGTTCGATTCCGGCTCCACCCACGCCTTCGTGCTCGAATCCGGCCGCTGGCCCGAACTGGTGCCGGCAGAGGATCACACCGGCCCCACCGCCGACCTTTACCTAGAAGGCAGCGACCAGCATCGCGGCTGGTTCCAGTCCTCGCTGCTCGAGAGCTGCGCCACGCGCGGCCATGCGCCCTACAAGGCAGTGCTGACCCACGGCTTCACGATGGATGCCAAGGGCTTCAAGATGTCCAAATCGCTGGGCAACACCATCAGCCCGATCAAGGTGATGGAAACCAACGGCGCTGACATCATCCGCCTCTGGGCGCTTTCGGTCGACTATACCGAGGATCACCGCATCGGTGACGAGATCCTGAAGGGCGTGGCCGACCAGTACCGCAAGCTGCGCAATACCCTGCGCTACCTGCTGGGCGCGCTGGACGGGTTCTCGGACGAAGAGAAGCTGCCGGTTGACGAGATGCCCGAGCTGGAACGCTACGTGCTCTCGCTGCTGGGCGGCGTGGACGCCACGCTACGCAAGGCGGTCGCGGACTTCGACTTCAACACTTACGTCCGCACCCTGCTGGATTTCTGCAACGAAGACCTCTCGGCCTTCTTCTTCGATATCCGCAAGGACTGCCTCTACTGCGACAGCCCTGCCGATCCGAAGCGCCGCGCCTATCGCACCGTGCTGGACACGCTGTTCCACGCGCTGGTGCGCTATGCCGCGCCGGTCACCGTCTTCACCGCCGAGGAAGTCTGGCAGAGCCGCTTCCCCGGCAGCCAGAGCGTGCACCTGCTCGAATGGCCGGAAGTCCCCACCGTGGAAGCTGACGCCGCCCGTTGGGCAGAGCTTCGCGCGCTGCGTGTGAAGGTGACCGAAGCGATCGAGCCGCTGCGCCGCGAAAAGATCGTCGGCTCCAGCCTCGCCGCCGAAGTCACGGTTCCCGCCTCCGCGCCTGCCAGTGCCTCCGAAGCAGATCTGGCGGAACTGTTCATTACCGCGAAAGTCGCGCGTGGGCAGGGAGACGACGTGACTGTCACCCCGTCCACCGACCACAAGTGCGGCCGTTGCTGGCGCCACCTTCCGGAAGTTTCGGAAGACGGCGCGCTGTGCGACCGCTGCGACGATGTCGTGGGTGAACTGGAGCAGCCGGCATGAACGGCGCCGTGAATCCCTGGCGCAACCGCCTGATCGGCCTGCTGATCGCGGCTGCGGTCTTCGTGGTGGACCAGGCGGTGAAGCTGTGGATGGTCGCCAATCTCAAGACCCTGCCCACCGTGGAGCGGGTGATCGAGATCCTGCCGATCTTCAATTTCCGCTGGACGGAAAACTACGGCGTTTCGCTGGGCCTGTTCACGGCGGGCTCGCCCGAAGGTCGCTGGGCGCTGGTCGCCATGACCGGCGCCATCGCGATTTTCGTGCTGGTCTGGCTGCTGCGCGAACGCAAGCTGCCGGAAATCGCCGCGCTTTCGCTGGTTCTCGGCGGCGCGCTGGGCAATATCCGCGATCGTGCGGGCAACGGCTATGTCATCGATTATGCCGACCTGCACTTCGGCGAATTCCGCCCCTTCCTCGTTTTCAACATCGCCGATGCCGCCATCACCATCGGCGTCCTGATTATCCTTGCCCGTTCACTGCTTTCGCGCGACAAGCCCGACACGAACGGCGGACACGACACGGCTGATGCCGCCCCGGAGATTTGAGTTGATGCCCATGAAGAAGACCGGAGCCCTGATCCTCGTCGCCGCCGGTGCGGCGCTCGTCTCCGGCTGCGGAAGCACTGGCCTGTTCAATCACGCCCGTCCCGACGAATTCGCCGTCCAGCGCCAGACGCCGCTGGTGGTGCCGCCCGACTTCGCGCTCACCCCGCCGAAGCAGGGCCAGCCGCGCCCCAGCGACGATTCGGTGCAGCAGCAGACGCTGGACGCGCTATTCGGTGGCCCGCAGGCCCGCAGCGACATCGAGAAGTCGACGCTGAACCTGGCCGGTCCCGCCGATCCGGCGATCCGCTCGACGGTCGGCGATCCCGGCACCTACACGGTCGCCAAGGGTCAGGTGACCCGCGCTATCCTCGCCGCGCCCGAAGGCGACGGCCAGAGCGCACAGACCGCCATCGGCGGCTGAAGCCTCTCACACCCAGATACGAAAAGAGCCGGGGCGGGATGACCGCTTCCGGCTCTTTTCGTTTGGAGCGAGGCTGACACCCAAGCGTGGCGTGTTAAACTCCGTCGCCCGCGCGAAGGCGGGGGCCCCGCTGTTCTTTGCGGCCCGGCGCACTCTCTCAAAGAAGGAAGCGGGATCCCCGCCTGCGCGGGGATGACGAGGTGTTGTATTGTTGGGGAGGCTCCCGTGATCTCAGGCAGCAGGGAGCCGCTCAACCCTCGCCCGAAACCCCATCGTCGCTCGCATCGTCCTCGATCCGCGAAACGAGCAGCTTGTCGATCTTCAGGCCATCCATGTCGACCACTTCGAATCGCCAGCCCTGATCGGCAAAGTATTCGCCTTCGCGCGGCACCTTCTTCAGCACCGCCAGCACGTAACCGGCAACGGTGGCGAATTCGCGATCGTCGTTGAGCGTCAGGCCCAGCTTGTCCGCCAGCGCATCCGCCGGCATCGAACCCGAAACCAGCAACGAGCCATCCTCGCGCTCGGTCACGTAAGGCGCATCGCCTTCGTCCTGATGGCTGACGAAATTGCCCGCCAGCGCCGCCAGCATGTCCGACGTGGTGACGATGCCTTCCAGGTGGCCATATTCGTCATGCACCACCGCCATCGGCACTTCGGCCTGCTGCAGCTTGCGCAACGCATCCATGGCATCAAGCTGGTCGGGAATGACCTCCGCCTTCTTCATCAGCGCGGCGATCTCCACCGGACGCCCGGCGACGAATGCAGCCAGCACTTCGCGCAGCTTCAGGATGCCCAGCACGGTATCGGGAGAGCTTTCGCGTGCCACCGGCAGCAGCGAGTGGGGCGAAGCCTCGATCTTGGCCCGCAGCGTTTCCACATCGGCGTCGATGTCGATCCAGTCGATCTGGTTGCGCGGGGTCATCAGTTCCCGCACCGGCCGATCCGCCAGGCGCATCACGCCCGCCATGATCGCGCGCTCTTCCTCCTCGATCACGCCCGAACGCGTGGCCTCGGCGAAGATCATCTGCAGTTCCTCTGCGGTGATCTGCTCCTCGCCGCCACGGCGCACGCCGATCAGGCGCAGGATCAGGCCCGAGGACCGGTCCAGCACCCAGACGATCGGCGCCATCGCCTTCGACAGCCAGACCATCGGCTGCGCCATGACCAGCGCCACCAATTCGGCAGCGCGCAGCGCCAGTTGCTTGGGCACCAGTTCGCCCACCACCAGGCTGGCGTAAGTCGTCACGATGATCACCAGCGTGAACGCGCTCTCATGCGAGAAGCGGGCCGAGACGCCCCAGGCTTCCAGTCGTTCCGAAACCGGCTGTTCAAGGCTTGCGCCCGAATAGGCACCCGCGATGATTCCGATCAGGGTAATGCCGATCTGCACGGTGGAGAGGAACTTGCCGGGGTCTGCCGCCAGGTCCAGCGCGGTCTGCGCCGCCTTGCTGCCCTTGTCGGCAGAGATCTTCAGCCGTGCAGCACGCGCTGACACGATGGCCAGCTCGGACATGGAGAACAGGCCATTGATCAGGATCAGGCCGGCGATGATGAGGAGGTCGGTCCAGGGAAAGGGCGTCACAATGAACCCGCGCTAGCAGAATTAGCGGCGCCTGCGAAGCGGATGTTGCGAATGCAGCATTCGATCACACTTGCGAAACATTGGCGCGCCCTATCCGCCCGGGTTACTCCAAGTCCCTGAATGGAGGGGAACACCTGAGCTTTGCGTTCGTTCCTCCCGCAGCGTCCATATGCTATTCATGGTCACGACTGCACACAGTCGCCGGTAGTAATTCGCAGAGGAAGGGCAAACTCATGATGAAATCACGCCTGCTGGTATCCGTAGCCGCCGCCGTTTCGCTGGTCGCGGTTTCGGGATGCGTCACCGATCCCAACACCGGCCAGAAGAAGGCTTCCCGCACGGCCATCGGTGCTGCCGGCGGCGCCGGTCTTGGCTATCTGCTGGGCAGCGTGATCGGCGGCAGCACCGCGCGTATCGTCGGTGCCGGGATCGGCGGCGTGGCTGGCACCGTGGTCGGCAGCCAGATGGACAAGCAGATTCGCGAATTGAAGGAAACCACCGCCGGTTCGGGTATCGACGTCACTCAGGAAGGCGACGGCATCCTGGTCAACCTGCCGGATGTGACTTTCGCCTTCAATTCCACCGAGATCAGCCCCTCGTTCCAGCAGTCGCTGAACAAGGTGGCCGATTCGATGAAGCAATATCCCAACAGCCTGATCGATGTGTACGGCCACACCGATTCGGTCGGCTCCGACGCCTTCAACCTCGACCTGTCGAAGCGCCGCGCGGATTCGGTGGCCCGTTACCTGATGATGCAGGGCGTATCCTCGGCCCGCATCCAGACGCAGGGCATGGGCAAGAACTACCCGGTGGCCGACAATGGGACCGAAGAAGGCCGCGCCAAGAACCGCCGCGTGGAAATCAAGATCACCCCGGTCACTACCGAGCAGGTTCAGGCCGCGCACTGATCGCGCCGATATGCGAACAGGAAGGGGCCGGCGGTGCGTCCGGCCCCTTTTTCGTGCTGAAAAGGAGTTCACGACCATGCGAATCGCGATCCTGTGCATGCCGGTCATGCTGGCAGCCTGCGCTTCCACCACGCCACCGCCCCCGGCGGCGACCCCCTCGGTCGGGATGGCCAATCCGGCCTCGAAATACTGCGTCGAACAGGGCGGCCGCAGCGAGATCCGCCGCGAACCGCAGGGCGAGACCGGTTACTGCCACTTGCCCGACGGTCGCGTGGTCGAGGAATGGCAATTCTATCGCGCGGCGCATCCCGCCAGCGATTGAGCGGGCGGAGCAACCTCGACAATCCGCTTCGAACGCGCGAAAGACCCGGGTCATGAGCACATTCGCGATCCCCGGTTTCGACCTTTCCGCCTTTGTCGATGCAACCCTGGCCGAAGACCTCGGCGTGGGCCTTCCCGGGGGCGGGCGTGACGTCACCTCCGAAAGCGTGATCGACGCCGATGCGCGGTTTTCCGGCGTAATGGATTCCCGCGACGCGATCACCGTCGCCGGCCTGCCGATCGCCGCCGCCTTCTTCCGCACGCTCGACCCTGCCATGGAAATAGAGATTCTGGTGCAGGAGGGCGCCCGCGTCGACCCCGGCGCCAAGCTGATGCGCCTCACCGGCAATGCTCGCGCCATGCTGACGGGCGAGCGTTCGGCGCTGAACACCGTGCAGCACTTGTCCGGCATCGCGACGATGACGCGCGATTACGTCGACGCCATGGACGGTCACGCCACCCTGCTGGACACGCGCAAGACCATTCCCGGCCTGCGTCACCTGGAAAAGTACGCCACCCGCATGGGCGGCGCGCAGAACCACCGCATGGGCCTGTGGGACGCAGCGATGATCAAGGACAACCACGTCCTCGTCGCCGGCGGTGTCGGCCCGGCCGTCGCCCGTGCGAAGGCCGCAGGCGTCGCCCAGATCATCTGCGAAGTCGATCACCTCGACCAGATCGAACCGGCCATCGCGGCGGGCGCGCATCACCTGCTGCTCGACAACATGGGGCCGGACAGGCTGCGCGAGGCCGTGGCCCTCGTCGCCGGGCGCGTGCCGACCGAGGCTTCGGGCGGTGTGAACCTCTCCACCATCGGCGCGATCGCGGCTTCGGGCGTGACCTACGTTTCGGTCGGCCGCCTGACCCAAAGCGCGCCGGCGGCGGATATCGGGCTGGATTTCACGCCACTTTGACAGGGAAACGGGATTCAGTTCCCGGGTTAGCCGCCCGCCTGCCCCTCCGAATCCCAACCTCAGTTCCCCGTCATCCCCGCGAAGGCGGGGATCCCGCTTGTTCTTGAGACCTGGAAACAGAAAGCGGGGCCCCCGTCTTCACGGGGGCGACGGAGTGCAGGCTGCGAGGTTTCCCTGTCGCCGCGCCTACCGTCGCTCCCGGAAGAAGCTGCGCAGCATCTCGGCCGCTTCGCTCTCCCCGATTCCCGAATAGACCTCAGGACGGTGCAGGCACTGGTCGTGCTCGAACACGCGGGCGCCGTGCTCCACCGCGCCGCCCTTGGGATCCCCCGCCCCGTAATAGAGCCGCGCGATGCGGGCGTGGGAGATGGCGCCCGCGCACATCGCGCATGGTTCCAGCGTCACCCAAAGCTCGCAGCCTTCGAGTCGCTCGTTGCCCAGAATCAGCGCCGCAGCGCGAATCGCTTCGATCTCGGCATGGCTGGTGGGGTCGTGACGTTCTCGCGGGCCATTGCGGCCAGTGGCGATGACGGCACCGTCCTTCACCACCACCGCGCCGATGGGCACTTCGCCCGACTCGGCGGCTTCCCGCGCTTGCGCGAGGGCGAGTTGCATGTATGGGGGGAGCGGCCATCGGGTCATTCCCAAGCGCTAGCGGCTGAAAAAGCTGTGTGCAACTTGACCATCGCGGGGGGAATCGCTAAGGGCGCGCCTTCCCGTATTAACGGCAACAGATTTTTTCGAGCGAGAGTTAGACATGTCCCGCATCTGCGAACTGACCGGCAAGGGCCGCCAGGTCGGCTGCAACGTCAGCCACGCCAACAACAAGACCAAGCGCGTCTTCCTTCCCAACCTGCAGAACGTTACGCTTCTGTCGGACGGCCTGGAGCGTAGCTTCAAGTTCCGCGTTTCGACCCACGGTCTGCGTTCGGTTGAACACAACGGTGGCCTCGACAACTGGCTGCTGAAGTCCTCGGACACGGCACTCTCCACGCGCGCGCTCAAGGTGAAGCGCGAGCTGAAGAAGAAGCTGGCCGCCTGATTTTCGCACGCTTCCTTCGGGAAGCGTGATCTTTCAGGACATGCGACAAGGGCGTGCGGGCATATGCCTTGCGCGCCTTTTCGCATGTCTATGGTCCGCAGATTGTTACGGCAAAGGCCGGAACCGACCAGCCGCGACCTGAAATTCAGGCCCGAATCTCAGGCCCGAATCTCAGGGAAGTTCGCGGGGATCGACGCTCATCTTCCACAGCAGCGTGCGCTGGAGCGGGGAATAGTTGTCGTCCGATATCAGCCAGACCGTCAGCCGCCCATCTTCGCGCGGGACGATGGCCAGGCCTTCGAAGTTGTCGATCGGCAGGTCGGAAGACAGCCGCGCCACTTCGCTAACGCGCCAGGGCTGGCCGGGCCGAATCGTCGCCGGGTCGCCGATCGCGATGCGTCCGGCGAAACGCTGGGGCATCGGCCAGATCAGGCGGCGCATCAGAATCAGCAGCCGGCCGTCGGGCATTTGCGCCATGTCGGTGGGGCTGAACCCGGCAGGGCCATCGAAGACGAAACGCTGGCCATCGGGATTCTCGGTAGGGTCGCCGGCGAAGGTAACCGCCGGATGGAGATGATCGCTCCAGCCCGCGAAGCCTTCGCGCAACAGCACGAATCGACCATCGGCCAGCCGCGTCATCGCCTCGGGCCCGGTGTTCACCCCCCAATCGCGCATCGATTCGGGCTGCACGCGGCGTTCCACGTGAAACGCCGGGTTCAGCCGGAAGATCGCGTTCTTCCCCTCCAGCCCCAGCCAGATCGTGCCGCTGCCGTCTTCGGTCGCCGATTCGACGTCTCGGTCTTCCTTCGCATCACCATCGGATAGCGGCAGCCTGCCAAGCTTGCTGTGCGCCTGCGATTCGCCGGGTGCCCGGAAGCGGAGGAAATTGCCCGAATCGCTGAGGGCCAGCATCTCGCCACCCGGGCGCATCAGCAGCGCGGAGAAGCTGCCGAAGCGGTGGGTACGGCTGCGCAGATGCCAGGCCTGTTCAAGATGGAAAGCGCCCAGTTGGGCCGTCAGCCGGTCGGCCGAGGGCAGGGGCAGCGTTTCGAACGTGAGTTCCAGCCGCTTCAGCTTGGGCGGCGGGGTCGAGCGCGCCCAGGTCAGCGGCAACAGCGCCAGCACGGCGAGGAGGGCGATGGTGCGGCGCACAAGCAGCGGGATAGGCCATCTTGCGCGCGCCGCAAGCCGCTTGAAGCGGTTTATCCCGAAAGAGTCCGCTTGGGGGTCAGTTCATCGGCCCGGTGAACAGGATCGGGTCCAATCGGGCATCGTTCCACTTGATCGACCAGTGCAGGTGCGGGCCGGTCGCGCGCCCGGTCATGCCGATGCGGCCGATCACCTGGCCCTGCTTCACGTGATCGCCTTCCTTCACCAGCAATTGCGAACAGTGCAGGAACGCGCTGTTCAGGCCCATGCCGTGATCGATCATCAGCAGGTTCCCTTCCAGCGAGAAGGGCTTTTCCGCTGCCAGAATCACCACCCCATCGGCCGGCGCCACGAACGGCGTGCCGCTGGTGCCGGTAGCGATGTCCAGACCCGAATGATAGGCCGCCGGCTCGCCCTGATAGACGCGCTGCGATCCGAACCGGCCGGAGATGCGCCCCTTGGCCGGCCACACGAAGTGCTGGCGCCAGCCCTGTGCATCGGTCTGGAGGTTACGGGCGGCATTGATCCGGTCCAGTTCCGGCTGGCGAATCTTCATGAATTCCGCCGTCGGCCCACCCGGCTTGCGCGGAATATTGATGTTCTCGATCTGCCACGCGCGCGGTGCGATGGCGACCGTCTGGGAAACCTTGCGGCCATCGGCCAGCGTGGCGATCAGCGTCTCGCCCGGCTTGGCATCGCGATCGAAGGCGGCGAACCAGGCACCGTCCGCCGCGATCTTCACCGGCTCTCCATCAAGGGTCAGCGCGCGGGTGCCTTGCGGGACCTTGCCGCGAATCCAGCCGCCCTGCGTCACTTCGCCAGCATAGGTAATGCCGGAAGGGCTGGCGGTGACCGTCGTTGCAGCGGGGGATGCGCCCACCAGAACAACCAAGCCGGCAACCGCAAGCGCGCCGCCGGCGATGAGCGAAACTTTCAGGCGAGTCATGCCTTCCCGAGCAGGCGCCGGGTGGCGATCTCTGCGGAGGCGTAGGGCTCCTGAAGCTCCACGCTCCAGTACCGCAGTTCCTCCAGCGGAATCTTCTCGCCCGAAACGGCGCAGAGCACGAAATGGCCGCCACTAAGGACGCGGAATCCATTCGGGCCATATTGAAGCTTGGCGGGACGATCGGCGGAAGACATCAGCATGGGCAAATCCTAGCAGGTCGCGCTGGTCAAAACAAATCACCCTGCCGTGGTTCTTCAGACTTTGCTGCTTCGGCCTTGGGGCGCACCGGGCGCTTGGGGGCCGCAAGCTCAACCGGGGCCGAAGCCGTAACCGGCGGGGTCGGATCAATAGAACCCGCGCTGCCTGAACCGGGGGTGACCGCACCGGTCGCCACCTGCAGCGCGCCATCTCGGAAACGCAGCAGCAGGGCCGCTTCCTGCGCCGCCGTATCGCACGTGGTCAGCGTGCGCCCATCCAGCGCGGTGACGCGGGCAAAGCCGCGCTCCAGCGGCTTGTCGGGATTCAGCTGCGGCAGCACGCGCGCGGTCGGCGCCAAAGCATCCCGCGCCATCGCCCAGCGGCGCTGGAGCAGGCGCGGATGCAGGCCGGCGCGCTCCACCCGTTCGCCGGACACCTGCACGCGGTGGCGCAGCAGCGGCAGCGAAAGCTTTCCGGCAACGCGATTCAATTGCTCGCGCTTGGCCCCGGCTTCATCACGCAAACCGCGCCGCAGCCGTTCGGACAGTTCGTCCAGCTTCTGCGCCTTGGCGGCGAGAATCGCCTCCGGCTTGGGCAGGCGCTGCACGCGCGCTTCCAGCCGTTCACGCCCCAGCGTGACCGGGCGCAGCGCGCAGCGGCGCTTGCGATAGGCGAGTTCGTCCAGCGTCGCGGCCAGTTCCGCACGCACCGGCACGGCCATCTCGGCGGCAGCAGTCGGCGTCGGCGCGCGGCGGTCGGCGGCATAGTCGCAGAGCGTGGTGTCGGTCTCATGCCCCACGGCAGAGATCACCGGAATCGACGATTCGGCCACGGCGCGGACGACAATTTCCTCGTTGAACGACCACAAGTCCTCGATCGAACCACCGCCACGCGCCACGATCACCAGATCCGGCCGCGGCACTGGGCCGCCGGGCTGGATGGCCGAAAAGCCGCGCACGGCATTGGCGACCTGCTGGGCAGCCCCTTCGCCCTGCACCAGCACCGGCCAGACCAGCACGCGGCTGGGAAAGCGGTCCGCCAGCCGGTGCAGAATGTCGCGAATCACCGCGCCGGTGGGTGACGTCACGACGCCGATCACCTGCGGCAGGAAGGGCAGGGCTCGCTTGCGCTCCGCCGCGAACAGGCCCTCTGCGTCCAGACGCGCGCGCAGCTTTTCCAGCAGCGCCAGCAGGGCGCCTTCGCCGGCGATCTCCATCGTTTCGATGACGATCTGGTATTTGGAACGTCCGGGATAGGTCGTCAGCTTGCCGGTGACGATCACTTCCACGCCGTCTTCCGGGCGGAACGCCAGCCGCTGGGCGCCGCCGCGCCACATCACGCCGTCGATCACCGCCTTGTCATCCTTCAGCGCGCAATAGAGGTGGCCGGATGCCGCCCGCTTCACGCCGGAAAGCTCACCCCGCAGGCGCACGAAGCCGAAGCGATCCTCCACCGTGCGCTTCAGCAGATTCGAAATCTCGCTGATCGAGAGCGGCGCGGCGTTGTCCCCGGGCGCTTGCTTCGCTACCAGCCCACCGGAACGACCATCATCGAATTCGTCGTCATCGAAAGGCACGGGCAATGAATATCCTTCTTCTGGGCTCTGGCGGCCGCGAACATGCGCTGGCCTGGAAGCTGGCGCAATCCCCGCTTTGCGAGACCCTTTGGGCTGCCCCCGGTAATCCCGGCATCGCCGAAGTGGCAAGCTGCATCGACCTGGATGTCACCGATCATGCGGCGGTCATCGCCTTCTGCGAGGCGAACGTGATCGGCCTGATCGTGATCGGGCCCGAGGCGCCGCTGGTCGACGGCCTGGGCGATTCGCTGCGCGCAGAGGGCTTTTCCGTGTTCGGGCCCAACCAGAAGCCGGCCCAGCTGGAAGGTTCCAAGGGCTTCACCAAGGACCTGTGCGAGCGCGCGGGCATTCCCACCGCCGGCTACGAGCGCGTCTCCACCGAGGCGACCGCCATGGCCGCGCTGGCCAGGTTCGGCGCACCGGTGGTCATCAAGGCGGACGGTCTTGCCGCCGGCAAGGGCGTGACCGTGGCGATGACCATGGACGAGGCCGAGGAAGCCGTGCGTGAAATCTTCTCGGGCCGCTTCGGCGAAGCGGGCGCGGAAGCGGTGATCGAGGAATTCATGGAGGGTGAGGAAGCCAGCTTCTTCGCGCTGACCGACGGTTCCACCATCGTCCCCTTCGCCACCGCGCAGGACCACAAGCGCGTGGGCGACGGCGACACCGGCCCCAACACCGGCGGCATGGGCGCCTACAGCCCCGCACCGGTGCTGACGCCTGCCCTCGAGGCCGAAGTGATCGAACGGATCATCGCGCCCACCGTGCGCACGCTGGAGAACGAGGGCATTCCCTATTCGGGCGTGCTGTTCCTGGGCGTGATGCTCACCGCGCAGGGGCCGAAGCTGATCGAATACAACTGCCGCTTCGGTGATCCGGAGTGCCAAGTGATGATGATGCGCCTTGAATCGGACTTGGTCGAACTGCTCCATGCCTGTGCCGACAATCGCCTTGCCGCGATCCAGCCGCCGAAGTTCAGCGACGATACCGCGCTGACCGTGGTGATGGCAGCAGACGGCTATCCAGGCACGCCCGCCAAGGGCGGCGCGATCACCGGGATCGACAAGGCCGATGCGCTGGGCGCCAAGGTCTTCCACGCCGGCACAACGCTGAAGGACGGCGCGCTCGTTTCCAGCGGCGGCCGCGTGCTCAACGTGACCGCGCGCGGCGCTTCGGTGACGGAAGCGCAGGCGAAGACTTATGCCGCTGTTGACGCCATCGACTTCCCCACCGGGTTCTGCCGCCGCGACATCGGCTGGCGCGAAGTTGCGCGCGAGAAGGCTGCGGGCGAGTAAGCGCATGGCCAGCCGGGTCGATACCGCTCTCAAGCTTTCGCTGGCCGTCGCCGCGCTGATCGCGGGATCGGGCATTGGCTGGTACTACGGCGTGGTCCTGCCCCGGCAGGCCGCGCGCGAAGAAGCCCGCCAAGCCGTGGAACGCGATGCCGAACAGTCGCGCCAGAAGGCGGCCGAGCGGGCTGAGGCCGAAGCGAAGAAGCGGCAGGAATCGGCCCAGCTGGAATATCAGGACTGCCTGAATTTCGCCGAACTCTCCTACAAGGAGCGCTGGACCGCGAGCTGCCACGCACAGCACGATGCCGACGTCGCCGCGTTCGAGGATTGTGCCGACGATCTCTTCGCCACCGAGGAAGGTTGCCGCGCCAAGCACCCGATCCGGCCCGAGCGGGATTGCGCCCTGCCTGCGCAGACCGCACAGAGCTATTCGGACGCGCGTGAGCAGCGCAAGAACGAGTGTCTTGCGCGTTTGCAGTCGGCACAAGGGGGCGGGATGTCGGTGCCGCAGCAGCCGATTCAGCAGCAGCAGATGCAGCCGACAGCTCCCCTACCGCAGCCAACCTATCAATGATGAGCGTATCTGCGTGCGATCAGCCTGATTGCACGTATCGACCTCTCCACACCTGATCCCGTCATCCCCGCGAAGGCGGGGATCCCGCTTATCTTTGAGTATGCCGCAAGGAAGCGGGGCCCCCGCCTTCGCGGGGGCGACGAAGTGCGGTTTGAAAAGGTTTGGAGGGAAACTGCCGTTAGCGGTGACTACCGCACTGCTAGCCTTACCGATGAAATCTCCATCACCGGAACTTCCCATGGATGGATTGCCATGATCCGCTCCAATGCGGCCGCGAAGGCCGGGTCTTCCGGCGGGCAGGGGGCATGGACCGAGACGATCACCGTCGGCGAAAGCGTCATGCATCCCGCTTCCCCCAGAGTCGGTTGCGCATCGGGGCCAGGCTGGAAACCTTCCCAACCGGGGCTCAATTCGAAAACCCCTTTGTAGAGCCCGAAATCCCCCAGCGGGTTATCCTCGCGAATGACGGCGAGAATTGGCGCCAGCACTGGATCGCGCTCGGCCGCCGCGCCAATGCCATTCAGCATCGCCACCAAAGTCTCGGCCGCAACCGGCACGTGAATCCGCACCAGAGTCGCATCGCGCGTGTTCATGCCGCTTCGGTTTCCATCAGCAGGCGCACCACCATGGCCAGCCGCTTGGCATCCTCCCGCGCCAGGTGTTCCTTGGGCAGCAGGGTCTTGGCCTGTTCCAGCGCCGCGACGACTTGCGGGCGTGTGTAGCCGCGCGACATCATCCATTCGCCCAGATAGCGGATCGGGAAGGGCAGCGATGCGTGCAGGCCCTGGCAGAGGACTTCCAGCCAGTATTCGTCCAGCTCGGCATCGGAATAGACCGCGCAACCGCCAACGAATTCGGTCATTTCGGCAAGGACTTGTGCAGCAGGCAGGCCATCGCATTCCAGCATGGCGCGGCTGATGCCGTGCAGCGCTTCGGCCTCTTCCGACCAGTCCCAGTGTTTCCACGCCTCCAGCGGGCGGATCATCCAGGCCCGGCTTTCGCCGTCGGTGCGGGCGATGGCCACTTCGATGGGATAGGACTGGCCATGCTCAGGCAGGCAGCTTGCCTCGAAGTCGATCAGAGCCGGTATCGTGTGCGCCATGCGGCCTCGCGGGAGAGGGGGGACGAAATCCCAGCCTCTCCCGGAGAATGCGCCGCGTCAAGAACGCGGGCGATGTCGTGACGTCAGCCGACGACTTCGGCGGTCAGCGCCTTGAGGTCCGCCTCGGGGCGAGCGCCGTAGTGCGAGATCACTTCGCAGGCGCAGATTGCGCCCATCTTCAGGCACTGTTCCAGGCTCTTGCCGCGCACGTGGCCGAACAGGAAGCCGGCGGCGAACAGATCGCCCGCGCCGGTGGTGTCCACCACGCGGTCGATCGGCTCCGCACCGATTTCCACGCGCTGGCCTTCCGACAGCGCAACGGCGCCAGCGGAACCGCGGGTGACGACCAGTACCGGGATCTTCGGCGCGAGTTCGGCAACGCCCTTTTCGAAATCGTCATGGCCGACGAGGGCCGCCATCTCGTGCTCGTTGCAGAACAGCACGTCGATCATGCCGTTGTCGATCAGGTCGCGGAAGTCCGCGCCATGGCGGTCGATCACGAAGCATTCCGAAGGGGTGAAGGCGATCTTGCGGCCGGCGGCGCGGGCCGCCTCGATCGCCTTGCGCATCGCGGCGCGCGGTTCCTCGGGATCCCAGAGGTAGCCTTCGAGGTAGAGCACGGCGGCGCTGGCAATCGCGCTTTCGTCCAGCGCTTCGGCCGGCAGGTGCTGCGATGCGCCGAGGAAGGTGTTCATCGTGCGCTGGCCGTCCGGCGTCACGAAGATCAGGCAGCGCGCGGTGGGCACGCCGGTGCGGGCAGGCACGTCGAAATCGATGCCGCCGGCGCGGATGTCATGGGTGAAGACTTCGCCCAGCTGGTCATCGGCCACCTGGCCGATGAACGCGCACTTGGCGCCCAGCGCGGCCAGGCCGGCCAGCGTGTTAGCGGCTGAACCGCCGGAGATTTCGCGCGCTGGGCCCATCGCTTCATAGAGGCTCGTGGCCTGATCCGCGTCGATCAGCATCATGCCGCCGCGCGACAGGCCAAGCTCGTCGATCAGCGCATCCTGGCAGTTGGCAATAACGTCGATGATGGCATTGCCGATGGCAATCACATCGAGAGTAGGCGGCACGGTGGGCTGGGCCATGCGGTCGTGTTCCTTGATGATCTGAAAATGTATGGGAGTTGATATCGCGCCTAGCGTGCAGCCGGCCGCTTCGCAAGCGCCACGGCGGTTGACAGGGCGAACCGTGCGGGCGATGCCCGGCGCAATCATGATCCAGACGCGTCCGACCCCGACCACCCTTCGTCTCGTTTCCGTCCGCCGCCTGAAAGGCCCGCTTGCGGCCTCGGCGCTGGCGCTGCTGCTGGCGGCGTGCGGTGGCGGCGGCGGCACCGTCAGCAGCACGCCGACGCCCAGCCGGGCGCCGCACCGGCCGGGCAAGCTTTCCGACGTCCGCCAACCCAGCCACGTCGCGCGCGCACCCACGCTTCAGGCGATCCCGGGTGTTGCCGGCGTGATCGGCGCGGACCGCACGCAACTGGTGCGCGCCTTCGGCGAACCGCGCCTGGACGTGTGGGAAGGCGATGCGCGCAAGCTGCAGTTCACCGGCACTGCCTGCCTCCTGGACGTCTATCTTTACCCCACCACCGGATCGAAGGAGCCGGTGGCGACCTACGTCGATGCCCGTCGCGCTTCGGACGGACAGGATGTTGACCGCGCCGCCTGCATCGCGGCATTGCGCAAGCCCTGATCGAAGCCTGAGCGAGCGCGCCTCCCCACGGGCGCGCAACTTTCGACGAAGGTCGATTCCGGTCCGATTTGCGAACTGGCGCAAAAGGCAATTTTCGCGCTATCCCGGCAGACCATGTCGGATGTCGCCACTCAGCCGCGCGTGCCTGCGCGGGTCGTTCTGCTTTCGCTAGCCGCCCTGTGGGCCTGCTATTTCCTGGTTGCCACCTTGCGCGGCGCGGTGATGGGGTATGACTTCATCTGGCCGATCTTCTCGCGCCGGCTGACGATCTGTATCCTGTCCATGCTGGTGATGGCCGCCGTCTGGCCGCTGCTGCAGATGCTGGAGCGCAAGTCCGGCGGCGTGCGGCTGACGATCGTGTTGATCGGCGCCTTGCCGCTGGCCCTGCTGCTCAGCGTGATCAACGAGACCGTGTTCTCCGACATGGAGATGACCCAGGCCTACGGCAACGAGGACGAGGCGGAAGCGGTCAAATCGGGCAAAGTGAAGATCACCCGTGACGAGGCGGGGAACATCATGGTGGACCTGCCCACCGCCGTCACCCAGCCACCGCCGCCGCCCGCGCCGCCTCCACCCGGAACGCCTTCCGACGATGCTTCGGCGCCGTCGGCACCCGCCCCCACCGTCACCAGCGACAACAGCGCCCATTCGATCACCATCCACACCAACAAGGCGCTGGGCGAGCAATATGCGCGCTGGACCTCGGTGGTGGACTATGCCTTCACCCGCTACTTCCTGGTGCTGGCCTGGGCGGCGCTCTACTTCGCGCTGGCCAAGGCGGAGGAAGCGCGCGCGGCCGAACGGCGCGAAGGCGAATACCGCCGTGCCGCGGCTGCCGCCGAACTGCGTTCGCTGCGCTATCAGGTCAATCCGCACTTCCTGTTCAATACGCTCAACTCGCTTTCGGCGCTGGTGATGACGGGCAAGCAGGACGATGCCGAAACGATGATTCAAACGCTGTCGACTTTCTATCGACGTACACTCTCCGGAGATCCCACAAGTGACCTGAAGCTTGTCGATGAGATCGAACTTCAGAAACTCTATTTCGAGATCGAGGCGGTTCGTTTCCCAAATCGCCTGATGACGACGATTGATATTGACGATGCCGTTTCCGATGCGATGGTGCCCGGCATGATCCTGCAGCCCCTCGTCGAGAATTCGGTGAAGTACGCCGTGGCCGCCACCCAGCGGCCCGTGACGATCGCCATCCGCGCGCACGCGGTGGGCGACAAGCTGGAAATTTCCGTCAGCGACGACGGCCCCGGCGGCAAGGTCAAGGGCGTGCAGGGCTTCGGCATCGGCCTGGGCAATGTGCGCGACCGGCTGCGGGCCCGCTATGGCTCGGCGGCGGAAATCACCTTCGGCCGGCGCGAGGAGGGCGGTTTCGCCACGGTCCTGCGCCTTCCCCTGAACTTTGGGTCCCACCAAGGGCCATCGGCCGCGGGGCCGCTGGAGTTTTCTCGTGCCTGAACTCGTGCAGACTTTGGAAACCGCGCCTTTGCGCGCACTGATCGTCGACGACGAACCGTTGGCGGTGGAGCGTATGCAGGTGATCTGCGCCCGGATCGCATCGATCTCGGTAATCGGCACCGCCAGCGACGGTGAGGCGGCCCTGCGCCTGATCGAGGCACTGACGCCCGATCTCGTGCTGCTGGACCTGACGATGCCCGAAACCGACGGCCTGACCGTCGCCCGCCGCCTGGGCGGCCTGCCCGAAGCGCCGGCGGTGATCTTCGTCACCGCACACGACGAATTCGCCGTGGAGGCGTTCGACCTGGACGCGGTGGACTATGTTCTGAAGCCCGTGGCACCGGAACGGCTGGAACGGGCGATCTCGCGCGTCGGCGCCCGGCGCGGCGAACGCACCCTGCCGTCCGGCAAGTGGCTGGAGGAATTCTGGGTGCCGCACCGTTCCGAACTGGTGCGCGTGCCGGCCGCCGATGTGGAGCGGATCGATGCGGAGCGGGACTATGTCCGGCTGCACGTGCGCGGGGCCAGCTATCTGTTGCTGCAGACCATCACCAGCCTGGAACAGCGCCTGGATCCGGAGAACTTCATCCGCATCCATCGCAGTTGCATCCTGCGCCGCGATCACGTGGCGGGCCTGCGGCATGAAGGGCTGGGCGTCTGGTCGGTGGAAACCGCCGATGGCGAAGCACTGCGGATCGGGCGGACGTATCTGCCGTCGGTCAAAAAAATGGCGGGCCGCTAGGGGACCCGCCAGTCTTTCTTCCGATTATTTTTTAGGGACCTCTTGGGCGCTACCGAGAGCACGGGGCGCTCAGTTGGTGGCAACGCGGGAGCGGGCATTGGCGCTGTCGACGGCGGCGGCGACATGGGCGCTGAACTGGGCCCGGGCCTTGTCGTAGCATGCGACCGCGTCGGAGTTGCGCAGACGCGAACCGGTATTGACGTCGTTGTAACCGCAGACTTCGCGGGCGGCGGCATCAAGCCGGTGGTCGAGCTTCTTCTGGCCTTCGGCGCTGGTCAGGTCGAGATCGGCGTAAGTGACCGTGACGTCCTTGGCATTGGCGGGCGCGGCTACCGAGAAGCTCAGGCCGGTGAAAACGAGGGCGGCAGCAGCGGCTGCAATCGAAGTGGTCTTGATCATCGTACTTCCTCCTTGATGGGCCGGCGGCGGGGGGTCCTGCATCGGCCCGGTGAGTTTCTTGTGCACTGCACCCGGAAGCGATTCACGCGGACCTCGACCGCAGCGCCCCCCATGTCGACGAAAGGGCAGGCGGACGGACGAACGACATTCCGGTTCGACGAATGACTTGCTGGTTTGCGACCACCGACGAATCACCCAAGACTTTGATTCGGCACGCACTGGCAAGAACCGGCCCGGCCATGTACAATCGATCCCGGCTATGGGACTTGTCTTCGTCTTCTTCCTTGGCGTCCTTAACTTTGCAGCGCACAAGGCAGTGCTCGAATCCGGGCACCCGATGCTTGGAAGCGTGCCCTGGCTGGTGCAGCCGCTGGGTGGTCGCCTCAGCCTGATCGTGGAATTCGCCATGCTGGTGGGCGCGATGATCATGGCAGCCGCGGGATCGACCGGCTGGGCCTTGATCTACGCCTGTTATTCGGGGCTCAACGCCCTGGCCGCCTGGCTGATCTTCTCGGGCCGGGCATGATCGGCCGGCGCAGGGAACCGCCGCCCGGATCGCCAGTTCTGGGGGCATGACTGGTAATCTCTCCTCCCGCCGCAGCTGGCTTGTCTGCAACGCGGCCAGCGGCAGCAACGACGATGCCGCCGTCGCCGAAGTGCTTTCCGCGCTGACTGAGGTCGGCTTCAAGCCCGACCGGACGATCCGCTTTCCCGATGAACCTGCCCCCGATCCTGAAACGCTGACGGTGTCCGGCATCGGCCTGCTGGTCGTGTTCGGCGGCGACGGCACGATTCATTCGGTGATCGAAAACGTCAGCGGATGGGACGGGCCGGTGCTGGTGCTGCCCGGCGGCACCATGAACATGCTGGCCAAGCGGATGCACGGCGATATTCCCGCGCCTGAGGTGATTGCCCGGCTTGCGCCCGATCGGCTGCGAACCACGCGGCCGGAAGTGATCGCCACGCGCCACGGCATCGCGCTGACCGGCATTCTGGCCGGCCCCGGCACGATCTGGAACGAAGTGCGCGAGGCGATGCGCGCCGCCAACGTGCTGGAATTCGTCACATCCGCCAAGGAAGCCATCGCCTGGTCCATGAACGGTCCGAAAGTCACCTGTGCCGAGGTCGACTGCGGGCGCGAGGACGGCTATGCCGCCATCACCGTGACCCCGAACGCAACCGGTCTTGAAGCGAGAGGCTATTATGCTGAAACGCTGGGCGATTTCGCCGGACAGGGCATTGCCCTGCTCAATCGCGATTTCCGCGATGGACCGCACGATCGGCTGGGCGAACATGCCCGCTTGCGGCTGGTCTGCCCGGAAGGTGAGCCGATGGGCCTGCTGATCGATGGCGAGCCCTTCGAAGGGGGCACCGAAGAACTTTTCCATCCCGCGACCCTGGAGGTCGATCTGGTGACCACGATTGATGAATCCTGAGGCTTCCGCCAATTCCCGCCCACTGCGGCTGTTCCACCTGAGCGATGTGCATTTCGGGCTGGAAGACCCGAAGGCGATCGCCTGGGCCAAGGACTGCATCGCCCGCGAAAAGCCCGATGCCGTCGCCATCACCGGCGACCTGACGATGCGCGCGCGCCATCCCGAATTCGACGCCGCCTGTGCGTGGATCAAGGGGTTGAACGTGCCCGTCACGGTCGAGGTGGGCAACCACGACATTCCCTATTTCAACCTCTACCAGCGGTTTTTCGATCCCTATCGCCGGTTCAAGGCGATCGAACGCCAGGTGGAAGCGCAGCTGGATCTGCCGGGTCTGGCCATCGTGCCGCTGCGCACCACCACCCGCGCGCAGTGGCAGCGGTTTCCCTGGTCGAACGGCTGGGTGACCGATCATGCGCTGCGCGAGACTCTCGCCGCGATCGATGCCCTGCCGCAGGGGACGCGCGTACTGATAGCCGCACACCACCCGCTGATCGAGCGCCGCGCGCGCGACAACAAGCTGCTGACCATCAACGGCACGCGGACGATGGAGATTCTGGCCGGCCGCAAGGTGATGGCCGTACTGTCCGGCCACATTCACGATGCTTTCGACCTGACGAGCGAGACTCCGGCCGGCCCACTGCGGATGATCGGCGCCGGCACGCTGTCGAAGCGGATCCGATCCACCCCGCCCAGCTTCAACGAGATCACCATCACCGGCGATCAGATTCGCGTGGTCGCGCGCAATCTGGAACATGTGCCGACCGCCGCGATGCAGATCGACGAAGTGCCCGAAAACGCCCTGCCGCCGCGCGAACCGGGAGAGCCCGTGGCCCCGGTCGGCGCGGTACCGCCGGTCGATCCACCGGTGCATTGAACACCTGCGCGGAAGCGCACCTGAACGGCACCTAACCATACATGAAAGGGCCGCAGCATCCGGTGGAGATGCTGCGGCCCTTTTCGTATCGACCGTCGCAGGCGGGGGGATTTTCGCGACGGCCTTTCCCTGAACCTTGCGGGCGTCTCGGCCCCTTACTGGTAGTCGTGGTCGATCTTGCCCAGCCCGTTGATCTCCTGAGTCAGGTGGGCGGGCTTGCGGACCAGCTTGACCGAGCCGATGCCGTCGATGCTGACCGAGACGTCGCCGGTGGCGCCGATCGTCACGCTGCCCACGCCTTCGACGTTCACCTTGGCATCCTGCGCTTCCAGCTTGCCGAGGTTGAGGTTGCTGGCGCCTTCGGTGTGCACGTCCAGCTTGCGGACCTTGCCCGATGCGTCGAGGTTGATCGCGCCATCGGCCTTCAGCAACAGGCTGTCCTGGTCGAGGCCGGTCAGCGTCACGTCGCCCGGCGCGTCGAAGTCGAAGCTTTCGATCTGCGGCGCGGTGATGTTCACCTTCAGCCCCTTGTGCATCTTGAGGTCGCCGTCGACGCTGAGGCGGCCATTCTGCCAGGTCAGCCGGTCGATCACCTGCTGCGGGCCGGTGACCACCATCTCGGACTTGTCGCCCCTGGTGAAGACCAGCTGGACCGGGATGTCCATCGCCAGGCGGGTGCCGGGTTCGATGGCGAAGCTGCGGGTCTTGTCCGGACCTTGCGCCTGATCGTCATCGTCGAAGGAGAAGTTCCAGCCGTCGTGCGCTTCCACGTCCTTGCGGAATTGGTCGCCGCCGATCACCCAGGCGGCCCCGATAGCGACGATCGAGAGGATCACGCCGCTGGCGAATACGATGAGCAGTTTCCTGAACATCACTTGGTTCCTTTCTTTCGTGCTTCAGTCTTCGGGGTGGATGGCGGGTTCGATCACGCGATAGTGCAGGCGACCGAACCACATGAGGGCATTGATGATCCAGATGCTCACCAACGTCAGCAGCGCACCGATCGCGACCGAGGCGCTCATCAGTCCAAGCCCGCCCAGGATCGCAACCAGCCAGCCGCCGGGGAAGCCGCTGAACGGCCCGGCGATCATCACGAAGCCGCCCACGAAGAACATCACGATGGTGGCGACGAACAGGCCGAACATCACGCCCAGAACCGGCAGCACGATCGGCAGCAGGATCAGGATGTCGATGGTGGCCAGACCCATGAAGGCCAGGATCGCGCCCCATGCGGAAGAGGGCGACCGGCCGCTCTCCCAGTTCTTGAAGCCGGCTTCGAAGCGCAGTTCGCGCGCCAGCCTTGCGGGGTTTCCAAGGGCCGCGGCCACTTCCTCCTCGCTGCGGCCTTCGGCGGCACCGGCATCGAAGTGCTCTTCGTAGTCGGCGACGATTTCGGCGATCACGTCCTGCGGCACGCCGGAAAGGCCTGCCTTCAGCCGCCGGATGAATTCGTTACGCTTCATGGCTCGGCTCCCCTTCTTCCTGCGGCGCCGCAGCGGGCGCGCCAGCCTCTACCTCTGCCTCCACGTGGCCCTGGATCAGGCCATCGACGGCAGCGGTGAAGCCGCGCCATTCGGCGACCTGTTCGGCCAGCCGCGAGCGGCCGGTTTCGGTAATGCGGTAATACTTGCGCGGCGGACCGGAGGGCGATTCCTCAAGGTAGGTGACTACCAGGCCATCGCTCTGCATCCGGCGCATCAGCGGGTAGATCGTGCCTTCGCCCATATCGACCGCGTCGGCCATGCGGCTGGCGATCTCGTAAGCGTAGCTGTCACCCCGCGAAAGCAGCGCCAGAACGCAAAGCCCCAGCACCCCTTTCTTCAATTGGATTTCGATTTCGGACATCGAATCACCTCCTGCGGATGAGAACTGTATATAACCAGCTACTGTGTGACGCAAGATACCTTGCATGAGAAAATACATGCCATGGCAAGATACCTTGTTATGGCGAGGTATCCGGCATCGAACGATGCCGCCGAATTGGCAGAAATTCCGCCAGTTCCCGCGATTTGCGCCGATTGGAGGAAACCATGCGGCGGGCCGGGAATTGTCGTGGGTGGCAAAGGAGAAACACTTTGACACTTTCCCCCCCCCCATTTCGGCGCCCGCCGTCGCCGCCCCTGGTTCACCGGCATTGCCCTGCTGGTGATCGGCGCGGTCTTCGCGGTGGGCGGCGCAAGGCTCGCGCTGCTCGCCGGCTCGCTCTACTACCTCGTTGCCGGACTGGCGCTGATCGCCACCGGCGTGCTGGCCTTGCGACGAAGGCCGGAGGCGCTGTGGCTCTATGCCGCGGTGCTGACCGGCACGGTGATCTGGGCGATCTACGAAGTGGGATTCACCGGTTGGGGGCTGGAACCCCGGCTGGTGGCGCCCACGGTGCTGGGGCTCTGGCTGCTGCTGCCCTGGGTGCGGCGCGGAATCGTTCCGGAGGAAGACCGCCGCCCGCTGGCGCGCCGCGCCGCGCTGGGCCCGGCGCTGGCCTGCGCGCTTTCGATCGTGGTCCTCGTCATCGGCTTTGCCCGTCCGGTGGGCGTTTCCGGCGATGCCGGCAAACGCGTCTTCGCCGGGCAGGTGGACGGTTCGGTCCCGGCCGAGGACTGGTGGTATTACGGCCGCACCGCCAAGGGCGATCGCTTCTCCCCGCTCGCCCAGATCAACACCGGCAATGTCCAGAACCTGAAGGTGGCGTGGACGGCCGAGACCGGCGATCACATGCGCCCGGGCGAGGATGTGGGCGGCACCGATGCCGGCCATGAATTCAACTTCGAAGTCACCCCGATCAAGGTGGGGGATACGCTCTACGTCTGCACCGGCCATTCCTGGGTGGAGGCGCTGGACGCGCGCACCGGCAAGGTGAAGTGGAAGTTCGATCCCAAGGCCAACACCGATGCCGACGTCTACCTCGCCTGTCGCGGTGTCGCCTATTACAAGGCGCCCGAGGGCAAGAGCAGCGTCTGCCCCACCCGCATCCTTGCCCCCGTACTGGACGCCCGGATCATGGCGCTCAATGCCGAGACGGGTAAGCCTTGCGAGGATTTCGGCGATCATGGCTTCATCAGCCTGGCCAAGTATCTTGGCCATGTGCCCGCCGGATTCCACTTCGTGACTTCCCCCCCGCTGGTGATTCACGATCGCATGATCCTGGGCGGCTGGGTCTACGACAATCAGGCCCGCAACGAGCCTTCGGGCGCCGTTCGCGCCTTCGATCCGGTGACCGGCCAGATCATCTGGGCCTGGGACGTCGGCCATCCAGATCAGGTGGTCCATCCCGACGACAAGACCGAACTGACGCGCGGCACCCCCAATGCGTGGGGCGTCTATACCGCCGATCCGGACCTCAACATGGTCTACCTGCCGCTGGGCAACGCCACGCCGGACTATTTCGGTGGCGGGCGCCGTCCGTTCGACGATGCCTATTCCAGCTCGGTGGTCGCGCTGGACATCACCACCGGGCAGCCGCGCTGGCACTTCCAGACCGTGCATCATGACGTGTGGGACATGGACCTGCCCGTTGGCCCATCGATGGTGGACCTGCCGGTGAACGGCAAGCTGGTGCCCGCCCTCGTCCAGTCCACCAAGCGCGGCGAGTTCTTCGTGCTGGACCGGCGGACCGGCCAGCCGATCGTCAAGACGATCGAGAAGGCAGTGCCGCAGGACGGGGTTCCGGGTGAAACGCTGGCGAAGACCCAGCCCTATCCGGTGGGCATGCCCTCGCTGACGCCGGCCGATCTGGTGGAAAACCACCTCTGGGGCGCAACCCCGATCGACCAGATGATGTGCCGCATCGAATTCCGCAAGGCGCATTACGAAGGGCAGTTCACGCCGCCGCAGCTGAAGCCGACGATCGTCTATCCCGCTTTCGACGGCGTGATCGACTGGCACGGCGCCACCATCGACCCGCAGCGCAAGCTGTTGATCGCCAATTCGAACTACATCCCCTTCATGATCACCATGAAGCCGCGTGGACCCTACGAGAAGTCGGGCGCGGTGCCGCCGTGGAACGGTTCGGGTAACGAACCGAAGATCGGCCCGGGACTCGCGCCGCAATATGGCACGCCCTATGTCGGCATGGTCCATCCGTGGCTCAACGCGCTGGGCGTGCCGTGCAACCCGCCGCCATGGGGCACGCTGACCGCCATCGATCTGGTGACGCACAAGATCGTCTGGCAGCGCCCGATCGGCGACACCCGCGCCACCGGGCTGGGCGGCACCCATACGAACCTGCCGCTGCCGACCGGCATCTTCAACATCGGCGGCAACATGATGACGGCCGGCGGGCTCGACTTCATCGGCGCCACGGCGGACCAGATGTTCCGCGCGGTGGATGTGCGCACGGGCAAGACGCTGTGGCAGGTCGGCCTGCCGGCCGGCGGCAATGCCACGCCGATGAGCTATGCGGTGGACGGCAGGCAATACGTGCTGATCGCCGCCGGCGGCCATGGCGGGCTGGGCACCAAGACGGGCGACTATCTGGTCGCCTATGCCCTGCCGCAAGGCTGAGCGGACTTCGGAAATGGGAAGGGGCGTCGCTTTAGGGCGGCGCCCTTTTTCATGCCACCGGGTTCTTGGCTGCGGGGCCTTCGACAGGCTCAGGCTGAGCGGGTGGGAAGGGCGGTGCTGGATGCCATGGGTGGAACGATCTCAGATCCCCACCACCTCAGATATCGACCACCTCAAATCCCCACGCCCGCTCATCCTGAGCTTGTCGAAGGATGGGAGGCCCAGCACTTCGCCAACGCCACGCAACAAAAAAGGGCCGCGGTTTCCCGCGACCCCTTTTCGTAAAGCGGCAAGCTCTCGGTAGCGATTAACGCTTCGAGAACTGGAAGCTACGACGTGCCTTGGCACGGCCGTACTTCTTACGCTCGACGACGCGCGGGTCGCGGGTAAGGAAGCCGGCAGCCTTGACGGCAGCGCGCAGGGCGGGCTCGTACTTCGACAGAGCCTGGGCGATGCCGTGCTTCACAGCACCGGCCTGGCCCGAGAGACCGCCGCCCTTGACGGTGGCGATCACGTCGTACTGGCCGTCGCGACCAGCAACCTGGAAGGTCTGGTTGATGACGAGGCGCAGGGTCGGACGTGCGAAGTACACTTCCTGGTCGCGACCGTTGATGATCACCTTGCCGGTGCCGGGCTTGACCCACACGCGGGCCACGGCGTCCTTACGACGGCCGGTGGCATAGGCGCGGCCCTGGGCGTCGATTTCCTGGGCGCGGAGCGGCGCGTTGGAAACGACGGGAGCGATCGTCTCAGCCGAATCGACAACGGCGACTTCGCCGAGGTCCTTCAGGTCGGACAGGCTCTGAACGGTATCGGTATCAGACATTACGCGCCAACCTTGTTCTTGCGGTTCATGGAAGCGACGTCGAGCGCTTCGGGCTGGGTGCCACCGTGCGGGTGCTCGGTGCCGGCGTAGAGGTGCAGGGCACGCATCTGGTCGCGGCCGAGCGGGCCACGGGGGATCATGCGCTCAACAGCCTTTTCAAGCACGCGCTCGGGGAAACGACCGGCGAGAACCTTGTCCGCGGTCACTTCCTTGATGCCGCCGGCATAGCCGGTGTGCTTGTAGTAGGTCTGCTGCTTCAGCTTGTTGCCGGTGAACTTCACCTTCTCGGCGTTGATCACGACGACGTGGTCGCCGCAATCGACGTGCGGGGTGAAGCTCGGCTTGTGCTTGCCGCGCAGGAGGTCTGCGATGACGACCGCGAGACGGCCAACCACCAGACCCTCGGCATCGATCAGATGCCACTTCTTTTCCACCTCGGCCGGCTTGATCGACCGGGTGACCTTCGTAAGCGCCTTCATGGCTGGTCTATCCCTAATGTTCAGGTCGCGCAGGGCAGGGAATCGCTTTCGGCGAATCTCCGGCTACGCGGGAAGGCGGCCAAATCGTCGAAAAGGGCGTGCAAGTCAAGCAGACCGCGGCATTCCAGAGAGGTAAAATAATACCGTCGTGAGTTTGGGTACAATGGCGGGGCTACCAAAACGAGGATCCGCCTCTCCACTTCGTCGCCCCCGCGAAGGCGGGGGCCCCGCTTGTTCTTCGTCGCGAGGTTGCAGAAGGAAGCGGGATCCCCGCCTTCGCGGGGATGACGGGAAGGGATGGCATGGTGTTGCCTATATAGAGCCCGTCCCCGTCCCAATGCCGGCCAGCCATGCCAGCGTGCCCGGCGCGCCGGTATCGCAGCGCCAGCCCAGCACGGCCGGCTCATCATAAGGATGCAGTTCGGCCAGCCGGGCGACCGCGGCATCGAGCAGGGCGGCGTTGGTCTTCACCAGCAGGCCCAGTTCCTGCGCACTGTCCTTCTGGCCGTTCCAGACGAACACGGAAGTCATGCCCGGCATCAGGTTACCGCAGGCGGCCAAGCCCTCGTCCAGCAGCGCGTTGATTGCCGCCAGCGCGCTGTCCTGATCGGGAAACGGGCTCCAGATCAGTGCGGCGACGGAGGCGGCCGCTTCGCTCACATTCCCAGCCCCACCTGATCGCGGCGGCCGAGGCCGTGAGCGCCCCAGGCGGTCGCCGCCACCAGCAGCGCACCGCAAAGCTGGTGGGCCACCGCCAGCCACAGCGCCACGCCGGACCAGACGGTGCAGATGCCGAGGATCACCTGAATCCCGAAGGCGCAGTGGATCGCGATGGAGATCTTGCGCAGACGCATCGCCTTCAACCGGCGCGCCATGACGATCAGCACTGCGACGACCGCCCAGGCCCACCAGCGATGGACGAAATGGGTCAGGTAGGGATCGTTGACCAGCGCATGGAGCGCGCCGCCGGCCCACTCGACGCCATCGGGGAAGAACGTGCCCTGCATCAGCGGCCAGGCGTCCAGACTGAACCAGCCGGCACCGGCGACATAGCCCGCGCGCAGGCCCGCCACCATCGCGCCCATGAACAGCTGGAAGAACAGCATCGCCAGCGCCAGCGCCCCGAACCGCGTCAGCCGCGCCCGCGCCTGCCCGCGCGCCAGTTCGCGCAGATCGAGCGCAGTCCAGACCAGCCCGCCCAAAGTCGTCAGCGCCACCAGCAGGTGCGCGGCGAGGCGGAAGTGGCTCACCCGGTCGGCCGCTTCGGCGGTGAGGCCGGAGGAGACCATCCACCAGCCGACCACGCCCTGCAGTCCGCCCAGCGCCAGCAGCGCCAGCAGGCGCGGCTTGTAGCCCAGCGGGATCGTGCGCTTGAACCAGAACCACGCCAGCGGCAGCGCGAAGGCCAGCCCGATCAGGCGGGCGAGCAGGCGGTGGACCCATTCCCAGAAGTAGATGAACTTGTACTGCCCCAGCGTCATGCCCGCCGGGCCGTTCACGTCGATATATTGCGGGATCTGCTTGTAATGGTCGAACTCCGCCTGCCACTGCGCCTGCGTCAGCGGGGGAAGGGCGCCGGTGATCGGCTTCCACTCGGTGATCGACAGGCCGGATTCGGTCAGGCGGGTGATTCCACCCACCGCCACGATCATCACCACCAGCGCGGCCACGAAGAAGAGCCAGCGCACCATGGGAACGATATCGTCGGAAGTTCCGAGCAGCGGGCGACCGTCAGCATTTCTCATGGCCCATGTCCCTGCGATCTTGCGACGAATTGCGCAAGAGGCACGTCGTCTGGACGAAAGATTGTGAAGACCGGCTCTTGCATGATGATACAACATCACATAGATGATGCCCCATGCGGAGCACCCTGACAGCGATTCGAAACCGGATGGACCGGGCAGGCATCGTCCTGAGCGGCCTGTGCGCCGTGCATTGCGTCCTGGGTGTGGTGCTGGTCGGCTTCCTGGGCCTGGGCGGCGACTTCCTGGGTGGCAAGGTGCTGCTCTCTCCCGAGATTCACCGCGTCGGCCTGATGCTGGCAGTGATCGTCGGGGTGATCTCGCTGGGCTTCGGCGTTGCCCGCCATGGCCGCGTCGCGCCGCTGGTCATCGGCGGCCTGGGCCTTGCGCTGATGGCTACCGCCATTCTGGTGGGCCATGGAACGGCCGAGTCGGTGCTGACCATCATCGGCGTCTCCTTCGTCGCCTTCGCCCACATCCGGAACATGCGCCACACGCATTGAGAGTCGCCAATCGGCACTTTCCAAATCCGTTCCCGGCGCTATCTGCGGCGCATGGCTGCAGACATCTCCCTCACCGTCAACGGCGAGCCGCGCCGCATCGCGTCCGGCTCCAGCATTGCCGACCTTGTCGCCGATATCGGGCTGGACCCCAAGAAGGTCGCGGTCGAACACAATGGCGAGATCGCCCCGCGTTCGACGCTGGGCGATGTCCTGTTGTCGGACGGCGACGTGCTGGAGATCGTCCACTTCGTCGGCGGCGGCTGACACCCGGCATCTCTTTCCGAAACTCCTGACTCCCGCTCGCCCGAAAGGACGCGAACCTTGACCGATACTGCTTCCGCTTCGAACGACACCTGGACTGTCGCCGGCCGCACTTTCACCTCACGCCTGATCGTGGGCACCGGCAAGTACAAGGATTTCGAACAGAACGCGGCGGCGGTTGCGGCTTCGGGCGCGGAAATCGTCACCGTGGCGGTGCGCCGCGTCAATGTGTCGGACCCCAAGGCGCCGATGCTGACGGACTTCATCGATCCGAAGAAGATCACCTACCTGCCCAACACCGCCGGCTGCTTCACCGCCGACGACGCGATCCGCACGCTGCGCCTGGCGCGCGAGGCGGGCGGCTGGGATCTGGTGAAGCTGGAAGTGCTGGGCGAGGCGCGCACGCTCTATCCCGACATGCGCGAGACGCTGAAGGCCACCGAGATCCTGGCCAAGGAAGGCTTCCTGCCGATGGTCTACTGCGTGGACGATCCGATCGCCGCCAAGCAGCTTGAGGAATGCGGCGCCGTGGCGGTAATGCCGCTGGGCGCCCCGATCGGTTCGGGGCTGGGCATCCAGAACAAGGTGACCGTGCGCCTGATCGTCGAAGGCGCCAAGGTGCCGGTGCTGGTCGACGCCGGCGTCGGCACTGCCTCCGAAGCGGCGGTGGCGATGGAGCTGGGCTGCGACGGCGTGCTGATGAATACCGCCATCGCCGAGGCGAAAGATCCGATTCGCATGGCCCGCGCGATGAAGCTGGCGGTGATGGCCGGACGCGACGCATATCTTGCCGGACGCATGGGCCAAAGGCGCTATGCGGACCCTTCAAGCCCGCTTGCCGGCCTGATCTGATGGTTAACGAATTCGTTTCGAAATGCTTCCGCTAACGGCCGTAAGCAAACGATTGCGCGGTTAAGCGCATGGAAAGCTGAAAGGCGTGAAAATGATTCTCGTGGGAAGGGGATGACCTTCCCCGTCACGGGAGTCATGAGCATGACCTACACCGGCGCCGCCACAGTCACGATCAGCGAGCTGCGGGAATTCGCCAGCTTCACCGGGTGCGAACAGCGCTACATCCGGCGCAGTCTGGACGTGGGGCTGGGCCGGCAGGATGCCTTCAAGCTGTGGGGCCGCAACGCCACCGAGCTGGCCTCCATCCGCAAGCAATATGCCGCCTATGACGAGATCAAGGCGCTGCGCGCGATACGCCCCGACGAAACGGATTTCGATGATGTGGCGGCCTTCATGGGCAAGCTGTTGCGGATGGCCGCTTTCGACCTTTCGCAGGAGCGCATCTCGTCCTTCCCGGCGTTCAGGTTCCTCTACGAGCGGCTGCTGGGCGGCTGGGTGCGTCCGTGGCTGCCCGCCGCGTTCTGCGGCGCATCGGCATTGCCGCAGATCCACCCCGATCGCCGCAAGCTGCTGCTTCATTCGATCAGCGAAGCCGCCGCCACCGCGCCCGGCTGGTCCAACCGCGAGCCCAGCTTCTTTCCCGAATGGATCGAGAAGGAAGCCGCTTGATTTCGAATTCCTCCCAGAAGCCCGCCGGGTCGCAATAGACGTCACCAAGAAAAGAATACCTGGTTTCCTTTGCTGGGGGGCGCGCCGGATGGAAACATCCGGCGCGTTTCGTTTTCACGGATGGGGAAGAGCGCCGGTGCCGCGAAATCCGTCTGCAGCCGATTTCCAAAACGCCCCCTACAGCTTCACAAACCGGAAACGCCATCCAACTGGCCGCGAAGGCAATTTCGCCTATACTGCCGGACCATGAGCGAACCCGCCCCCCGCACCGCCAGGGCCCCCGCCCGTTTTCCCACCTTTGGCCTGGCGCCATGGTCGCTGGCGGTGCCGCTGATCGCACTGGCGGCGGTGGCGCTGGGCAAGCCTTCCAGCATCGCGATCGCCGTGCTGGTGGCGGTGGCGATGGGCGGGGCGGTGATGGCCGCGGTCTATCACGCCGAAGTGATCGCCCACCGCGTGGGGGAACCGTTCGGCACGCTGATCCTGGCGTTCGCGGTGACGGTGATCGAAACCTCGCTGATCGTCTCGATCATGTTGAGCGAGGGCCACGGTGCACAGTCGCTAGCGCGCGATACCGTGATCGCGGCGGTGATGATCACCATCAACGGCATCGTCGGCGTCTGCCTGCTGCTCGGCGGCGGGCGGCATCACGAGCAGGGCTATACCCAGTCCGGCGTCAATCACGGCCTGGCGATTCTCGCCACCCTCTCGGTGCTGACGCTGGTCATGCCCAACTACACGACCAGCAGCGTCGGTCCGTTCTACAACGACAACCAGCTGATCTTCATCGCCTTCGACGCACTGATGCTCTACGGTGTTTTCGTTGTCGCCCAGACCATCTGGCACCGCGACCACTTCCTCTATCCCGAAGAGAACGAGGGCGCCCACGATAGCGTGCCCGATGCCAAGGCGGCGGCTGCAGGAGCGATGCTGCCGCTGACGCTGATCGCAGTGGTGCTGCTGGCCAAGGCGCTTTCGCCCTCCATCGAAGCAGGCGTGGCTGCAATGGGCGCGCCGCCCGCGCTGGTAGGCATCATCATCGCCGCGCTGGTGCTGGCGCCGGAGAGCCTTGCCGCGCTCTCCGCCGCGCGCGCCAACCGGGTGCAGACGAGCCTCAACCTTGCCATCGGCTCGGCGCTCGCCACGATCGGGCTCACGATTCCGGCGGTGGCCATCGCCTCGATGTCGATGGGGCTCGACCTCGAACTGGGCCTGTCCGCCAAGTCGACCGTGCTGCTGGGCCTGACCCTGCTGGTGGCGACGATGACATTGAGCACCGGGCGCACCACGCTGGTGCAGGGCATGGTGCATCTGGTGATCTTCGCGACCTATCTGTTCACGACGCTGGTGCCGTGAGGGAGAGCAGCCACTTCAACCGGTAAGCGACCAACCTATCGCCAAAACACCTCGTCGCCCCCGCGAAGGCGGAGGCGCCCCGCTGGCCTTGCGTCATGCGCCAAAGGAAGCGGGATTCCCGCCTTCGCGGGGATGACGAAGTTTGGTGTCGTGGATGTTGTGTCGCGCTCGTCCAACAGGACTCCACACTCAGTTCCGGTACAGCGCGTCCAGCCGATCGACGTAGCGTTCCTTCAGCTTGTGCCGACGGATCTTCAGGCTGGGGGTCATCTCCTCGTTCTCGATCGAGAACGGCTCGTCGGCGAAGGCGTACTGGCGCACCTTTTCGATCACGGAGAGGTCCGCGTTGACGCGATCGATCGCGCCGCGGATTTCCGCCCGGAAGACGGGCAGGCGCTGCAGCGCCTTGAAATCGAACTTCTCGTCGTTCGCCTTGGCCCATTCCAGCGCCCAGTCGGCATCGGGCACGATCAGGCCGACGATGTAGGGGCGGCGATCGCCATAGACCATGGCCTGCGCGATCTCCGGCTGGAGCGTCAGCATCGATTCCACCTTCTGCGGTGAGACATTGTCGCCCTTGTCGTTGACGATCATGTCCTTCTTGCGGTCGGTGATCTGGATGCGGCCCTGCGCATCGATATGGCCGATGTCGCCGGTATGCAGCCAGGGGCCCGATCCGGAATCGACCAGCACCGCACGGCTGGCGGCATCGTTCTGCCAATAGCCCTGCATGACCAGTTCGCCGCGCACCAGAATCTCGCCATCGTCGGCAATCCGCAGGTCCACTCCGCGCAGCGGCGGGCCAACGGTGGCGTGGTTGATGCCGGCAGCGGGGCGGTTGCAGCTGATGATCGGCCCCGCCTCGGTCTGGCCATAGCCCTGCAGCAGGGTCAGCCCCATCGAATCGAAGAATACCCCGATCTCGGGATTGAGCGGCGCACCGCCGGAAACCAGCGCCTTGATCCGGCCGCCGAACTTCGCGCGCACCTTGGGGCGCAGCGTGTGTTCCAGCAGCAGATTCATCGCCTTGTCGCCGAACCGCCAGCGGCCGCGCTGGCGGCGTTCGCCAAGGCCGGTCGCCATGTCCATCAGCCGCGAGGCGACGGCGCCCTGCTTCTCGATCTGCTTCATGATGCGCGTGCGCAGCACTTCGAACAGGCGCGGCACCACGACCATGATGGTCGGCCGCACTTCCTCGATATTGGCGGCCAGCTTGTCCAGGCCCTCGGAATAGTAGATTTGCCCCCCCACGCCGATCGGCAGGAACTGGCCGCCGGTATGCTCGTACGCGTGGCTGAGCGGCAGGAACGAGAGGAACGTCTCGCTCTGGTCCAGGCCGAAATCGTCCATCACGATCTGCGCCGCGCCGGCCACGTTGGTCAGCAACATGCCGTGGTGCTGGCGCACCCCGCGCGGGGCGCCGCCGGTGCCGCTGGTATAGATGATGCAGGCCAGGTCTTCACGGGTGAAGTTGACGAGCCGGGCTTCCACCTCTGCCCGCGCGAGGACCGGATCGCCTTCGAACAGGCCGTCCCAGTCGTGCAGCTCGAACGATCCGCCCTGCAGCGGCGGCATCCGCTCCATGCCGATCACGTGGCGGCACAGGTCGGTCTGGACGATCGCCGGCAGCAGCGTCTTGCCCAGCTTGGCCGAGGAGACGATGGCGGCATTCGCGCCCGAATTTTCCAGGATGTGGATGTGATCGCGCGTGGTGTTGGTGGTGTAGGTGGGCACCGTCACGCAGCCGGCGGCCATGATCGCCAGATCGGCGATGCACCATTCGGGGCGGTTTTCGGAGACGATCAGCACCCGGTCGCCATCGTGCAGGCCCATGCGACGCAGGGCGGAGGCCATCAGGCAGACCCGCCGCGCCACTTCGGCCCAGGTGATCGGCCGCCAGGCGCCATCGCGCTTGGCCCAGAGCATCGGGGTTTCGCCGAGGGCATCGGCACGCTTCAGGAACAGCGAAACGAAGTTCGTGCTGTTGTCGAAGTCAACAAGATCCATGTTGACCGGGGTCCTCTCAATGAAATGTCGGAATTTGTCGTTTGGTCAACGTCTAGGCGCGCGCGGCGGTTGCGACAAGCGCGGCCAGTGACCAGATCGGGCAGGGAAAAACCGCGAATGCGGCTTTATTCTGTACCCACGGCATCGGCGATGGTGGCAAAACCATCGCGCTTCATCAGCGATTCAAGGCCCTTGCAGATAGCCTTGGCAATGCCCGGGCCTTCATAGACCATCGCGCTGTAGACCTGCACCAGGCTGGCCCCGGCGCGAATGCGCGCCCAGGCGTCTTCCGCCTTGGCGATGCCCCCCACGCCGACGAGCGGAATCGCCCCGCCGGTGGCACTGCGGAAATCGCGCAGGCGCTGCAGTGCCAGATCCTTCAGCGGCGCGCCCGAAAGCCCGCCGGTCTCCCCACCGTGGCGCGAGGCAAGCGCCGGGCGGGAGATCGTGGTGTTGGAAACGATCAGCGCGCCCAGCCGCCGGTCGATGGCGATGCGGGCGATGGCATCGATATCGGCCGGCTCCAGATCGGGCGCGACCTTCAGGAACACCGGCGGACGGCGCCCCCCGCCGCCAACATCGTCGCCGCAAGCCTCGTCCCGCGCGGCGATCACCGCGTCCAGCAGGCCGGTCAGCGCCGATTCGTCCTGCAGGGCGCGCAGGCCGGGGGTGTTGGGGCTGGAGATATTGACCGCCAGGTACGTCGCCAGCGGCGCCATCATCCGCGCCATCGTGGCATAATCGGCCACGCGGTCGGTCGAATCCTTGTTCGCACCGATATTGATGCCCAGCACGCCCGGGCGATCACGCCGCGCCGACAGGCACGCAAACGCGACTTCCGCGCCCTTGTTGTTGAATCCCATGCGGTTGATCACCGCGCGATCCTCCACCAGCCGGAACAGGCGCGGCTTGGGATTGCCGGACTGGGGCAGGGGGGTGATCGAGCCCACTTCCGCAAAGCCGAAGCCCAGCCCCAGCAGCGCATCGGGCACTTCGCCATCCTTGTCGAAGCCCGCGGCCATGCCCACCGGATTGGGGAAGGCGATTCCCGCCACTTGCGTGGCAAGGCTGGCCGGAAACACCGGCGCGCGGGTGGAACCGGCCAGCTTGAGACCAGTGAGGGCAAGGCCGTGCGCCGATTCGGCGTCGAGTCGGAACAGGGCGGGGCGGAGTAACGAATAAATCACACCCGCGCGCATAAACGGGTACGGCGCGTCGCTCAAATGCTTCTTTGCCCGCCCGGAATGGCGGGCCGGATCGCCATGAAGCGACGGAATCGCCGCCTCGCGTGCGATCTGCGACACGCCGTGTCGCAATTATACAATAAATCGCCCGGCCCCTTCCCTACACGGGATTTGCGACCCGAAGGGCTCGTAGCGGGATGCGCACGAGTTCTTTATTACCTTAAGGGCGGTTCCCAGTTCGCTGGGGGCCGCCTTTTTTTGGTTTATTTCGGGTTATTTTTCCCCGGATGTGGAGAGGGTTGCAACAGCGTTAACCGTTGCACGCCGCAAATCCTGTTGAAACTCCATTGAAACCGCAGCCTTCCTGCACTAGGTGGCAAATCGGAAGAAATTGATCCACTTTAGCTGCGGGTCCCGAAAGCCTCTACCGATGCGTCTATCGAGCATGGCGGATTATGCCGTCGTCATCATGTCTGCTGCCGCCCGGCACTGCGGCGGATGCCCGCTCGTCGCGGGTGATTCGAAGCATGGGCGAGTCTCGGCGGCGCAGCTGGCCGAGGAAACCCGGCTTCCCGCGCCCACCGTGCAGAAGCTGGTGAGCAAGCTGACCGCCGCCGGCCTGCTGCGTTCATCGCGCGGCGTGGGCGGCGGGCTGAAGCTGGCCCGTTCGCCGGACACGATTTCGGTTGCGGATATCGTCGAGGCAGTCGAAGGGCCCATCGCGCTCACCGCCTGCCTAGAAAAGGGCAAGTCTCCGGACAAACCCGAATGCCAGATCGAGGGGGGCTGCCAGGTGCGCCCGCACTGGCCGCAGGTGAACGCGGCGCTGCGTGGCGCTCTGGCGCAAGTGGCCCTGACCCAGCTCGTCGAGGAAGTTTGAATGACTGAAGAAACCGCTCCGGCACTGAGCTCGGCCTTGGGCCAGGACGATGCGCCCGAACTGCGCGATCAGGCCGCGCGCGATGCCGCCGCCCGCGTGGCGGAGTACGAGCACGGCTGGGTTGCCGATATCGAGCAGGAATACGGGCCCAAGGGCCTGTCCGAAGACACCGTGCGCTTCATCTCGGCCAAGAAGGACGAGCCGGAATGGATGCTGGAATGGCGCCTGAAGGCCTATCGCCGCTGGCTGGACATGCCGATGCCGGACTGGGCGAAGCTGAACGTGCCGCCGATCGACTATCAGGAAGCCTACTATTGGGCCGCGCCCAAGAAGAAGCCTTCGCTGTCCAGCCTGGACGAAGTCGATCCCGAAATCCTGAAGGTCTACGAAAAGCTGGGCATTCCGCTGGAGGAGCAGAAAGTGCTCGCCGGCGTCGAAGGCGCGCGCAAGGTGGCCGTGGACGCGGTGTTCGATTCGGTTTCCGTCGCCACCACCTTCCGCAAGGAGCTGGAGCAGGCGGGCGTGATCTTCCGCTCGATCTCCGAAGCGATCCGCGAATATCCGGAACTGGTGAAGAAGTGGCTGGGCAAGGTCGTGCCCGTGCAGGACAACTACTTCGCGGCGCTGAACTGCGCGGTCTTTTCCGACGGCACCTTCGTCTACATTCCCGAAGGCGTGCGCTGCCCGATGGAGCTGAGCACCTATTTCCGCATCAATGCGGAGAATACCGGCCAGTTCGAGCGCACCCTGATCATCGCGGAAAAGGGCAGCTACGTCTCGTACCTGGAAGGCTGCACCGCGCCGATGCGCGATGAAAACCAGCTTCACGCCGCCGTGGTCGAACTCGTCGCGCTGGAAGATGCCGAGATCAAGTACTCCACCGTGCAGAACTGGTACCCCGGCGACGCCAACGGCAAGGGCGGCATCTACAACTTCGTGACCAAGCGCGGGTTGTGCCAGGGCGCCCGCTCCAAGATCTCGTGGACGCAGGTGGAAACCGGCTCCGCCATCACCTGGAAGTACCCCAGCTGCGTCCTCAACGGCGAGGATTCGGTGGGCGAGTTCTACTCGGTGGCCGTCACCAACAATTTCCAGCAGGCCGATACCGGCACCAAGATGATCCACAACGGCAAGGGCAGCCGTTCGACGATCATCTCCAAGGGCATCTCGGCCGGCAAGAGCAACAACACCTATCGCGGCCTTGTCCGCGTGGCCGCCAATGCCGAAGGCGTGCGCAACTTCACCCAGTGCGATTCGCTGCTGCTGGGCAAGGAATGCGGCGCCCATACCGTGCCCTATATCGAGGTGCGAAATCCCAGCGCCCAGATCGAGCACGAGGCGACCACCAGCAAGATCAGCGACGACCAGCTGTTCTACGCCATGCAACGCGGGCTCGACACCGAGCAGGCGGTGGCGCTGATCGTCAACGGTTTCGCCAAGGAAGTGCTTCAGCAGCTGCCGATGGAGTTCGCCGTGGAGGCGCAGAAGCTGCTGGGCATCAGCCTTGAAGGAAGTGTGGGCTGACGATGACCCGCTTCCCCATTTGCAAGACATTCAAAGGAATCCCCGCATGACCGCCGCCCGTAAGACCCTCGGCATCAGCAAGGACGCCGCGCCGAAGGCCGACGCCAAGGCCAGCTTCAACGTCACCGGCGCCCGCCTGGAAACGCTGAAAGAGCGCGCCAAGGAAATGCGCCGCAATCCCAGCGATGCGCAGAAGGCGCTCTGGGCGGAAATCTCCGGTTCGAAGCTGGGCGGCGTGAAGTTCACCCGCCAGTCGGTGGTCGGATCGACCATCGTGGACTTCGCCTGCCCTTCGCGCTGGATCGTCGTGCAGCTCAGCCCCGAGGATTCCAACCCGGACGTGAACGAGCTGCAGGACCGCAAGCTGATCGAAGTGGGCATTCGCGTGCTGCGCTTCTCCGAAGACGAAGTGCTCGATCGCATCGACAGCGTCGTGCGCGAGATCACCACCGAACTCAACGTGCCTTTCGACAAGCGCTCCGCGCGCCGGAAGGCCGGTGCCACTGCCGCGCCTCGCTTCGATGAGGGCGCCGAAGGATGACCATGCTCAAGATCGATAACCTTCAGGCCAATGTTGCCGACAAGCCCATCCTCAAGGGTCTCTCGCTGACGATCAATCCGGGCGAGATTCACGCGATCATGGGTCCCAACGGCGCCGGCAAGTCGACGCTGGGCTACACCCTCGGCGGTCGTCCCGGTTATGAAGTGACCGGCGGCTCGGTCGATTTCAACGGTCAGGACCTGCTGGAACTGGAACCGCACGAGCGCGCCGCCGCCGGCCTGTTCCTGGGCTTCCAGTACCCGGTCGAGATTCCCGGCGTCTCCTTCGTGCAGTTCCTGCGCGAAGCGGCCAATGCCCAGCGCAAGGGCCGGGGCGAGGAACCGCTGTCGGGCGGCGAATTCCTGAAGCTGGCGCGCGAGAAGGCGGGCCTGCTGCGCATGGACATGGACATGCTGAAGCGCCCCGTGAACGTCGGCTTTTCGGGCGGTGAGAAGAAGCGCGCCGAGATGGTGCAGATGGGCATCCTCGATCCCAAGCTGGCGATCCTGGACGAGACCGACTCCGGCCTCGACATCGATGCGCTGCGCATATGCGGCGAAGGGATCAATTCGATCATGCGCGCGCCGGACAAGGCGGTGCTGCTGATCACCCACTACCAGCGCCTGCTGGACTATGTGAAGCCGGACTTCGTGCACGTTCTGGCCGCCGGCCGGATCGTCAAGTCGGGCGGCCCCGAACTCGCGCTCCAGCTGGAGGAAGAGGGCTACGAGGCCGTCGTCGCATGACCATGGTCTACCTTCTCTGGCACGAGGACGATGCCGAGACCAAGGACGGCGAACTGGTCGGCGTCTATGGATCCGAGGCGGAAGCCGCTTCGGCCATCGCCCGGTCTGCCAAGCATCCGCAGGGATTCTCGGTCGATGCCCATTCGCTGAACGGTGAGCGCTGGCTGGCCGGCGTGCCCGGCGCCTTCCTGGGGAGAGCGGCCAATGACTGACACTCTTCTCCTGCCCACCCGCAAGGATGAGGACTTCCGCTATTCCGATCTCGACGCGCTGGCGGGCCTCTGGCCGGTCGCCCGCGAAGAGATCGTTGTCGCCGCCGATGCCGAGGAAACGCTGCAGATCGTCGAGGATGGCGCCTCTGCAGTCGCTCGCCATCTGGTGATCACGCTGGGCGCGCGCGCGAAGTTCGACTTGCGCGTGCTGTCTTCCGGCCCGGTCTATGGCCGCGTGGCGGTGGATGTGCGGCTGGGCGAGGGCGCCGACTTCACGCTGGGCGCGGCACAGCTGGCCACCGGCAGCGAGACTCTGGAAGTGGTCACCAAGGTGGTCCATGCCGAGAAGAACGCCACCTCCAGCCAGATCGTGCGCACGGTGCTGGCCGGCCATTCGGTCGGCTCCTACCTCGGCTGCATCGGCGTCGAGCGCGGGGCGGACGGTACCGATGCCGAACAGTCGGTCCGCGCCATGCTGCTGGACCGTACGGCCACCGCCAATGCCCGGCCGGAGCTGGAAATCTACGCCGATGACGTCAAGGCGGCACATGGCTGCGCGGTGGGCGAACTGGACGCCCACGGCCTGTTCTACCTGATGAGCCGCGGCCTCACTCCGCCCGAAGCCAAGCGTCTGATGCTGCAGGCCTTCGTTGCCGAAGCCTTCACCGGCGCACCGGGCGAAGACGCGCTGAACGAGGCTGCGATTGCCCGTCTGGAGGCGATCCTGTGAGTACCGATACACTCGTCCTCAAGGATCAGTTCCCCGGTCTGGCCGGGAACTGGCACTACCTCGACACCGGCGCGACCGCGCAGAAGCCGCAGGCAGTGATCGACGCCACCGTCAATGCACTCGGCCGCGACTATGCGACCGTGCATCGCGGCGTCTATGCCCGCTCTGCCGAGATGACGCTGGCGTTCGAGGCGGCACGCCGCAAGGTCGCCGCGTTCCTGGGCGGGCATGAGGATGAGATCGTCTTCACCCGTGGCGCGACCGAGGCGATCAACCTCGTCGCGCAGACCTGGGGCGTGCAGAACCTCAAGGCGGGCGACCGCATCCTGCTCTCGACGCTGGAGCATCACTCCAACATCGTGCCGTGGCAGTTGCTGCGTGACCGCACCGGCGTCGAAATCGACGTCTGCCCGCTGACCGAGGACGGTCAAATCGATCTGGAAGCGGCCGAGCGCATCCTCACCCCCGCGCACAAGCTGGTGGCGCTGGCGCATGTTTCCAACGTGCTGGGCTCAGTGCTCCACGTGGAACATGCCGCGAAGCTGGCCCATGCGGTGGGCGCGAAGCTGCTGATCGACGGTTGCCAGGCGGCGCCGCGCATCGCCCTCGATGTGACGGCGATGCAATGCGATTTTTACGTCTTCTCCGCACACAAGCTCTACGGCCCCACCGGGATCGGCGCGCTCTGGGCGAAGAAGGCACTGCTCGATGCCATGCCCCCGTGGCAGGGCGGCGGGTCGATGATCGACCGCGTCACCTTCGAGAAAACCACGTACGCCCCGGCGCCACAGCGTTTCGAGGCAGGCACGCCGATGATCGTCGAGGCCCTGGGCCTTGGCGCCGCGATCGACTGGCTGACTGCGCAGGGTCTCGACCGCGCAGAGCGCCACGAACGCGATCTGGCCGCCCGGCTGCGCGCCGAACTGGGCAAGCGCAACGACATTACCCTGTTCGGCCCGGCAGATTCGGTCGGAATCGTTTCTTTCGCGATGGATGGGGTGCATCCGCACGACCTCGGCACCATATTGGATGAAGAGGGCGTCGCGATCCGTGCCGGCCACCACTGTGCGCAGCCGCTGATGGACCACCTTGGCGTTCCCGCCACGGCCCGCGCCAGCTTCGGCCTCTACAGCGATGACAGCGATATCGAGGCGCTCATGAAGGGTATCGAGCGCACCCGGAGAATTTTTGGATGAGTGACCAGAAGCCCAGTTTCACTGTCGAGGAAGTCGATTCGGTAACGCCTGCGCCCCGTGCGCGCGTCGAGGACGTGCCCGTTCCCCCGGTTGAGCGCAAGCGTGACTACCTTGACGGATTCCTCGCCGAAAAGCCGCAAGGTATCGACCCCGGCCAGCCCGGCGGATCGATCTACGACGGCGTGATCGACGCATTGAAGGAAATCTTCGACCCCGAGATTCCCGTCAACATCTACGACCTTGGCCTGATCTACGGCGTCGAAGTCTCGCCCGAGGCTTCGGTCGCGGTAACGATGACGCTGACCACGCCGCATTGCCCGGTGGCGGAATCGATGCCCGGTGAAGTGGAGATGCGCGTCTCGGCCGTGCCGGGCGTGCGCGATGCCGAGGTCAACCTCGTCTGGGATCCGCCATGGGACATGGCCAAGATGTCCGACGAGGCGAAGCTCGAACTGGGCATGCTCTGATGGCGACGCTTGCCTCTACCATTACGGTGCGCCTGGCCGACTATGCCGACGCGGCCGATGCCGCGCGCGTGGTCGCGTTGCTCGACAGCTATGCGCGCGATCCGATGGGTGGGGGCAAGGCGCTTTCCGATGATGTGCGCGAACGCCTGGTGCCCGGCCTTGCCGCGCATCAAGGCGCGTTCTCGCTGCTGGCCTTTGATGGCGACGAAGCCCTCGGCCTGGCAAACTGCATCACCGGATTCTCGACTTTCGCGGCGCGTCCGCTGGTGAACATCCACGACATGGCCGTGCTGCCTGAGGCACGTGGGCGCGGCGTGGGCCGGGCGCTGATGCTGGCGGTAGAGGCGGAGGCCCGCACGCGCGGCGCCTGCAAGATCACGCTCGAAGTGCTGAGCGGCAATGCGACGGCCAAGGGCCTCTACGCCGCGCTCGGCTACGGCGATTACGCGCTGGACCCGCAGGCGGGCACCGCGCTGTTCTGGGAAAAGAAGCTATGACCACTACCACTGAAGCCAAGCCTGCACGCCAGCGTCCGGCCGCGGTGCTCCTCACCGCCAATGCCGAAGCGCGCATCGCCAAGCTGATGGGCGAAGCGCCCGAAGGCACGATCGGCGTGCGCCTCTCCACCCCGCGTCGGGGCTGCTCGGGCCTTGCCTATTCGGTGGACTACGTCAGCGAGGAAAAGGCTTTCGACGAGAAGATCGAGACTCCCGGCGGTCTGTTCTACATCGACGGCGCCTCTGTGCTCTATCTGATCGGCAGCACCATGGATTGGGTGGAAGACGATTTCACCGCCGGATTCGTGTTCGCCAACCCGAATGCCAAGGGTTCGTGCGGCTGTGGCGAAAGCTTTACGGTTTAAGTTCCCTGTCCTCCCCGGAACGGGGAGGGGGACCGCCCGAAGGGTGGTGGAGGGGGGTCTCAGCGCCACGCAACCTCGCGTTAGGCCGCGTATCCCCTCCGTCAGTCGCTTCGCGACTGCCACCTCCCCGGTACGGGGAGGACAATTTCCCTCTTAGGCAAAACAAAGGGGCCGATCCCGCCTTGGGATCGGCCCCTTCGTCATTTCCAATCCCGCGAAAGGATCACGCCGGCAGCAAATGCTCCTTGGCGATCTTTTCCTTCCACACCAGCGGGGCAAGCTGGTGGACGTTCTTGCCCTCGGAATCGACCGCCACGGTCACCGGCATGTCCTTGACGGTGAATTCGTAGATCGCTTCCATGCCCAGATCCGCAAAGCCGACGACCTTGGCTTCCTTGATCGCGCGGGCGACGAGGTAAGCGGCGCCGCCGACGGCCATCAGGTAGGCCGACTTGTGCTTGGCGATGGACTCGGTGGCGGCGGGGCCGCGTTCCGATTTGCCGATGCTGGCCAGCAGGCCAAGGTCGAGCATGGTGTCGGAGAACTTGTCCATGCGGGTCGCGGTGGTCGGGCCGGCCGGGCCAACGACTTCCTCGCGCACCGGATCGACCGGGCCGACGTAGTAGATCACGCGGCCCTTGAAATCGACCGGCAGTTCCTCACCCTTGGCCAGCATGTCGGCAATGCGCTTGTGCGCGGCATCGCGGCCGGTGAGCATCTTGCCGTTCAGCAGCAGGCGATCGCCCTGCTTCCAGCTCTGCACGATTTCGGGGGTAAGGGTGTCGAGATCGACGCGGATGGCGCCGGCATCGGGCGCCCATTCCACCTTCGGCCATTCGTCGAGATTCGGCGTTTCCAGGAAGCTGGGGCCCGAACCGTCCAGCGTGAAGTGCGCGTGGCGGGTGGCGGCGCAGTTGGGGATCATGGCGACGGGCTTGCCGGCGGCGTGGCACGGCCAGTCCATGATCTTCACGTCCAGGATGGTGGCAAGGCCGCCAAGGCCCTGCGCGCCGATGCCGAGGGCGTTCACCTTGTCGAAGATCTCGATGCGCAGCGCCTCGATATCGTTCTGCGGGCCGCGCTGCTTCAGCTGGGCCATGTCGATCGGCTCCATCAGGCTCTGCTTGGCAAGCTTGACGCAGTGCTCGGCCGTGCCGCCGATGCCGATGCCCAACATGCCCGGCGGGCACCAGCCGGCGCCCATCTGGGGCAGCATCTCGATCACCCAGTCGACGATGGAATCGCTGGGATTCATCATCTTGAACTTCGACTTGTTTTCCGAGCCGCCGCCCTTGGCCGCAACGTCGACCGAGACCTTGGAGCCCGGAACCATGCTGACCGAAAGCACCGAAGGCGTGTTGTCCTTGGTGTTGCGACGGGTGAAGGCGGGATCGGCCAGAACCGAAGCGCGCAGCTTGTTCTCGGCATTGTTGTAGGCGCGGCGCACGCCTTCATCGACCACTTCCTGCAGCGACTTCTCGGATTCGAGGCGGCAGTTCTGGCCCCATTCGATGAAGACGTTGACGATGCCGGTGTCCTGGCAGATCGGGCGATGCCCTTCCGCGCACATGCGGCTGTTGGTCAGAATCTGGGCGATGGCATCCTTGGCGGCGGGGCCTTGCTCCGCCTCATAGGCGTCGCCCAGCGCGCGGATATAGTCCATCGGGTGGAAGTAGCTGATGTACTGGAGGGCGTCGGCAACACTCTCGATGAGGTCGTCTTCGCGGATCGTCACCATTTCGGCCATGGAAAGAGCGCTCCCGGTTTCCTGTCGGTTCACGTGATTTTTGCAGGCCCCTTAGACCGAGTTTGGATTTTGCGCAAAAGCGCATTTTCGGCGCAATTGCCGTCAAAAATCGCAAGTGCTCTTTGCAAGTGCCTGTGCCATCGTCCAAACGTCGCGATAGATCGACCAAGGTATTGCAAATGGCTTGGCCTCATTCGCGGCTTGGCCTAGTAAGGCCGCCATCAAGTCCGTCTTTGCGGGGGCTGGAGGCGCGCGTCGCCCCATTCATGCCCGCAACAGCATGAGGAATGGGACCCAAATGACCTTGACCGAGGATCGGTCCGCTGCCGCGGTTGCCCGCCAAGCCATGATCGTCAGCCAGCTGCGCACCAGCGGCGTCAACGAGCCGTGGGTGCTCGAAGCCATGGCCGGCGTCGCGCGTGAGGATTTCGTGCCCGCCGGTATGCGCGATGCCGCCTATATCGACCGCGCGATCGCGCTGGACAACGGCCGTCAGCTCGCCGCTCCGCTGTTCTACGGCCGCCTGCTGGCAGAAGCTGCCCCGACCAGGGACGACAAGGTCCTGCTGGTGGGTGAGGCCAACGGCTATCTCGCCACGCTGCTGCGGCCGCTGGTCGGCTCGCTCGACGTGGTCGATCCGGCTGCCGCCAAGGACGTTGCCAACGGTGGGCACACGCTGCTCGTCATCGACGGCGCGATCGAGGAACTGCCCGCCGCGCTGACCGCGACGCTGGCCGAAGGTGGCCGCGTGGTCACCGGCCTTGTCGTGCGCAACGTTCCGCGTCTGGCCACCGGCCGCAAGACCGCCGGCACGCTGGCGCTGCTGCCGCTGGCCGAAATGGGGATTCCGGTTCTGCCGGAGCTTGCTGCTCCCAAACGCTGGAGCTTCTGAGCATGGCCCGGTTCGCGCTGCGTGCCGGGCTACTCACGGGGGGATGTCTGATTTTTGCGACGGCCAGCGCTCCGGCACTGGCCGACACCCTCCGCGACGCGCTTGTCCTGGCTTATCAGACCAACCCCACGCTTGAGGCGGCGCGTGCCCAGCAGCGCGCCACCGACGAGGGCGTTCCCATCGCCCGGTCCTCCGGCCTGCCCAATCTGGCGGCCAGCAGTTCCATTACCAAGTATGTGGACGCCGGCGTCAACCGGGACGTCCAGCCCACCAAGATTCTCTCGGCCGGTGTCGATCTGGGCGTGCCGATCTATTCGGGCGGTGCGGTGCGCAACAGCGTGGCCGCCGCCAAGATCCGCGTCGAGGCGGGGCAAGCCTCGCTGCGCGGTTCGGAAAGCTCGCTGTTCTCGCAAGTGGTCGGCGCCTACATGGACGTGATCCGGGCAGAGGCGATCGTCGGGCTCAATCGCAAGAACGTGGACGTGCTGAAGGTCAACCTTCAGGCCACCAGCGACCGTTTCCAGATCGGCGAACTGACCCGCACCGACGTGGCCCAGTCGCAGTCGCGCCTGGCAGTGGCTACCGGCGATCTGCGCAGCGCGGAGGCGAACCTTGCCGCCGCACGCGAAACCTATATCCGCTTCGTCGGCAAGGCGCCCGAAAGCCTGGAAACGCCGCCGCCGCTGCCGAACCTTCCGGCCAACCCGGAAGAGGCGACCACCGTCGCGCTCGATGCCAATCCCGATGTGCTGGCGGCGCGCCAGCGCAGCAAGGCCTCGGAAAAGGACATCGACGTGGCCGGCGCCGGCCGCCTGCCGCGCGTCAGCCTGTTCTCGAACGGCGGTTATACCGATTACCTCGGCTCCGCAGATCGGCAGATCACCGGCTACGAACACAACCACACGGTGACCGCAGGGGCCTCGATCTCGATCCCGCTGTTCCAGGGCGGCCTGCCCGCCGCGCAGCGCCGGCAGGCGCAGGCAACCGCCTCCGCCACGCTGGAACAGGAAATCGCCACCGAACGCAGCGTGATCGCGCAAGTGCGTTCGGCCTATACCGCCTGGGTCGCCTCCAACGACCTGATCGTGTCTTCCAAGACCGCGGTCGATGCCGCCTCGCTCAGCCTTGAGGGCGTGCGCGCGGAAAACTCGGTGGGCAACCGCACGATTCTGGATATCCTGAACGCCGAGCAGGAACTGCTGAACGCGCAAGTCGATCTGGTGACGGCGCAGCGCAACGCCTATGTCGCCGGCTTCACCCTGCTGGCCGCGATGGGCCGTGCCGAAGCGCGCGACCTCAATCTGGACGGCGGCGTGCTCTACGATCCGCAGGTCAATTACGACCGCGTGAAGGGCAAGATCTTCGACTGGGACAGCGATCCGGATCCTGTGGCGAAATCGACCCGCACCGTTGACACGCCGGTGCAGGATGGCGAAATTCGCGGGGAGTAACCATCTCTTAACCGTGATTCGGAGAAAGATGGAGGGCGCGCGTCACTACCGGATTCCTCTATAGGATTCGGGGACGGATTATGGGGCAGTTGCAATGCGGCAGAACGGCGAACCTTCGGTCGAGGAGATCCTCCAGTCGATCAAGCAGGTTATCGCGCGTGACAACCGCGCGGCTGCCCGCTCCGAACGCCAGCGCCGCGCCGGAGAACCCGTGCATGAGCCGGTGCGCACCTCGGTGTTCGAGGACGACGTGCTGGAACTGCCCGAAGCCGCCGAACTGGACGACGATATTGCCCTGATCGGGGACGAGCCGGCCCTGCTGGATGATGGCGCCCGCGATTCGATGCGCGAATCGCTGGCCGCGCTTGCCATGCTGTCCGAACCGGGCGTGCCGCCGCAGATCGTCCGCTCGGGCGAAACCTCGCTGGAAGGGCTGACCCGCGAACTGCTGCGCCCGGCACTGGCCGAATGGCTGGACAAGAACCTGCCGCCGATGGTGGAACGCCTTGTCGCGGCCGAGATTGCCCGCATCGTCGGCAAGAAGATCTGAACGGCCCGCCAAATCCGGAATTCGCGCCGGAGTTCCTACTGGACCTCTGACGCCCGGCTTCCTAACTCTGGGCCATGCCAAGACCCGATCCCGCGCTGCTCGATCCCGCGCGTTACCCATTTTCCTGTGACATCGAACCGCGTTTCAGCGACCTCGATCTCAACCACCACATCAACAACGTCGCCATCGCCGGCATGTTGGAAGATGCGCGCGTGCGCTTCTACCGCGCCGCCAGCGCGCCGGACGAGTTTCGCGGCCTGGCGACGATGGTGGCCAGCATCTCGATCGAATATCTGGGCGAGACGCACTACCCCGATACCCTGACTCTACACGGCGCCGTCGAGCATCTCGGCCGCAGCAGCCAGCAACTGGTGCAAGTGGTGACGCAGAACGGCCAGCCGGTGGTGTTCGCGCGCACGGTGATCGTCATGGTCGGCCCAGAAGGCCCCGCGGTACTGCCGGAAAGCTATCGCGCCCGCGCTGCCCAATGGACACTGCGCGCATGACCGCATCCGCCCGCGAGATCGAACAAGCGGCCGAAGCGCTCGCCAAGGCGGGCGGCGATGCCATCCAGCGCCACATCTTCATCTGCGCGGAACCGCAGAAGGGCGAATGCTGCTCTCCCGAAAAGGGCGCGGCGGCATGGAAATACCTGAAGAAGCGGCTGAAGCAGTTGGGGCTGGATGGCCCCAAGCGCGAAAATGGCGGCGGTGTTGCCCGCAGCAAGGCCGATTGCCTGCGCATCTGCTTCGCCGGGCCGGTGGCGGTCGTCTGGCCGGACGGCGTCTGGTATCATTCCTGCACCGAGGACGTGCTGGAAAAGATCATCCAGCAGCATCTGATCGGCGGCCAGCCGGTGGAGGAGTTCCGCCTCCGCCCGAAAGCGGACTGAACCCTACTTTCGCTTTCGCTCATCCTCGGCAGGCCAATCGCCTTCGAACGGATCGACGATCGATTCGTCGTGCCCGGTGCCGCTGGACAGGAAGGCCAGCCCCATCAGGGCGGAAGTCAGCAACATCGTGAAGCCGACTCCCAGGGCGGTGGCGATGTAGAAATGGATCGAAACCATCCCGTTCGACCGATAGAGCAGGATGATCGAGGCCAGCACGAGGCCCACCGTCACCGTCATCATATAGGCCATGATCCGGCGATAGCGCGCCCAGGCATGGGCGGCCTTTTCCGGATCTTCGAGGGGTGAACGCGGGAACATGCGCCCCATTTGGGCCTTTGCGGCCCGCCCCGCAAGCGAATCCCGAAAGCCGCCTATCCGGATGCGATCGAGTGGCGAGGGCGGCCGCGCTATGGTATTCTCTCCTTCCAAGCCAAACGGGAAAACGCCGGGCAGAGGGGCCGAAGAGGGGAGAGAGCGACGATGACGATTGCGCGCATTATCGAGGGCCGTGGCCCCGTTCAGACCTGCCAGATCGATACCGCCGTGGGCGACGCGGCCGGGATTCTGGCCGAGCGCCGGATCGGTGCCCTGCCGATCATGGATGGCGACGAACTGGTCGGCATCTTTTCCGAACGCGATGTGATCTACCGCCTGCATGAGCACGGGCCGGAGATGCTGCGAAAATCGGTGGGCGATGTGATGACGTCCCCCGCGGTGACGGTGGAGCCTTCCACCCCGGTGCTCAGCGCGCTGGCGCTGATGACCCGCCGCCGCATCCGCCATCTGCCGGTGGTGGAACAAGGCCGGATGGTCGGCTTCGTGTCGATCGGCGATCTGGTGAAGTACCGCATCGACAAGGTGGAATCCGAAGCCGCCGCGATGCGCGACTATATCCAGATGGCGTGACGCTGGGCGGGATCGGCGGCCGGAATCGATAGGCGGATCGATAGGCGGATCGGTGGGCTGGGTGACATCCGGCCGCACCGATACGCCTGACGGCAGTCTCGCCACCTTGCCGCAAGGGGCGGCGAAGCCTACATCGCATCCATGGACCAAACCGTTACACTCAGCCCCTCGGCCGCGGCGCGCGTCGCCGCGATTGCCGACAAGCAGGGCAAGCCCGCGATCCTTCGCCTATCGGTGGAAGGCGGCGGCTGCTCGGGCTTTCAGTACAAGTTCGGCCTGGCCGACGCCCCTGAATCCGACGATGCCGTGGCCGAGACCGACGGCGTTCGCCTGGTGGTCGATTCGGTCAGCCTCGATCTCGTCAGCGGCTGCGTGGTCGATTACGTCGAATCGCTGGGAGGCGCCGCCTTCCGGGTCGAAAATCCCAATGCCGCTGCCGGCTGCGGGTGCGGATCCAGCTTCTCCGTATGAAAAAGATCGCCACGTTCAACATCAACGGGGTCAAGGCACGCCTGCCCCGCCTGCTCGAATGGCTGGAGGAAACCCGCCCAGCGGTCGCCTGCCTGCAGGAGATCAAGAGCCAAGATGAAGGCTTCCCGATCGAGGAATTCGAGAAGATCGGATACCAGGGCATCTGGCACGGCCAGAAGGGCTTCAACGGCGTGGCCATCCTGGCCGATGGCGTGAAGCCGGTGGAGATCCAGCGCGGGCTGGAGGGTGAGCCGGAGGACGAGCATTCGCGCTATCTCGAAGCCGATGTCTTCGGAATGCGCGTGGTCTGCATCTACCTGCCCAACGGCAATCCGGTGCCCGGCCCCAAGTTCGATTACAAGCTGCGCTGGATGAACCGTCTGCGCCAGCGCATGGCCGCGATCCGGGCCGAGGAAGTGCCGGCGATCGTCACGGGCGACTACAACGTGATTCCCACCGACCAGGATGTCTGGTCACCGTCCGCAATGGCCGCCGATGCGCTGATGCAGCCGGAATCGCGCGATGCCTATTTCCGCCTGCTGGGCGATGGCTGGACCGACGCGATCGCCACACACAACCCGCGCGGCGGCGTGTGGACCTTCTGGGACTATCAGGCCGGCGCCTGGCAGCGCGATCATGGCTTCCGCATCGACCATGCGCTGCTTTCACCCGAACTGGCAGACCGGCTGGAGACGTGCGGCGTCGACAAGGCCTATCGCGGGCGCGAGAAGGCCAGCGACCATACCCCGGTCTGGGTGCAACTGCGCGACTGACCGCCGGAATCAAGGTGGCACAAAAAGAACGGGGTCCGGAGCCTATCGCTCCGGACCCCGTTCTTTTTTGTCGAAGCAGACGCGGGCAGCCGGCCCGATCCCATCCTCAACGATAGAAGATGTGATCGTCGACCTGGGCGATCTTGGTCAGGCGCCACTTGGGCGACACGCGCTTGGCGTGGAAGTAGAGGGCATCCTGCGCCGCGCTCTTCCAGGTTTCCTCCACCGCGATACGGGCGATGGCAAGCGCTTCATGCCAATCGGCCGAGGCTTCGCGGATACTGGGCATGTGCTTGCCCTGCACGAACGAGAACTGGCCCGGCTGGTAGACCACACCGCAATAGCTGGCGGGGAAGCGGCCGGATTCGGAACGATTGATGATCACGCGGCCAACGGCAAGCTGGCCTTCCTGCGTTTCGCCGCGGGCTTCGAAATAGATCGCACCGGCAAGGCAGCGCATCTCGCGGTCAACCGAGCCGCCGCTGGGCTGCATGGCAACCAGCTCGGCAAGGGAATCGGCGTCCTGCGGATCGCGTTGCGTGGCATCGTCAGCCTGATTGTCCGTCGCATCGTCCCCATCGGTGGGGAGGGACTGGACGACCGGCGTGGAAACGAATGCCGTCGCGTTGTTCATGTTTGCCGAAACCAGAACCGGCTGGTTAGCGGCGGCGCCCGAACCCTGCGCGCTGAAAAGGGCGGTCATAACCGTTGCAGCAAGCGCGACCACGCTTGCCCACTGCATTTTGCTTCGCATTTATTCTTGTTCAAAGGCGGTGAACCGGTCCGACGCAGATGGGAACGTACGCCCATGAAGGACGTTACATTCACACGATCTGCCGACGATCCCCCGTCTGCGTGCTAGCCGGACATGCCTTATTGCTGCCCGACCGCCTGCGCGTGTGTGAAGGGGCCATTAACTTGCAGGGCGTGCAAGTCAACCGCGTTTATGCCCCAATGCCGATGAGCCGTTCGGGTCTTGCGGTGTCCAGTTCGATCACCCACAAATCCGGGTCCTGCCCGGCGCGTCTCTGCACGTACTCGGAAAAGGCACGCGAATCGGCCATTTCCTCGCGCTTGGAACAAGTCCAGGCGCGGGTTCCGTCCATCTGCGGCATACGTTCGTAAGCCCGGCCATCGCGCCCGTTTTCGAGCAGGACGACAAGGATCGTGCCGGCGTCGCGTTCACCTTTTTGTATAACCATCCCAAACCCGCCCGCAGCTTCGGCGGCGCGGATCAGGGCGCTGACCTCCAGATGCGCGGGCAGGCGCGCGTCCATCTCAAGCGGTTCCGGCGTAGCCGGGCAGGCCGGACAGGGCGATGCGCGATCGCATGAAGGTGCCGGTGCCGCGGCCCACTTCATCGCCATCTTCGTCCACCAACCGCGATTCCGCCACCAGCACGCGGCGACGGCCGCTGACCCAGCGGCCTTCGGCAACGATGGTCCCGCCCTTGATCGGCTTGCTGAGCAGCAGGTTGAACGAGGTGGTCAGCAGGAAGCGATCGGTGACGAGGGTGTTGGCCGCGTAGAAGGCGGCGTCGTCCAGCATCTTGAAATAGATCGTGCCATGCGCCGCGCCGGCGGCGTGGAAGCAGGCGGGATCGACGTCGAACGTGATCCGCGCCAGCCCCTCGCCCGGGATTTCCAGGCGCGAGGCGAACAGCCCGTTGATCGGTGCGGAAGCGTAGAGACTTTCGAGCGCGCGCCAGTGCAGGGCGGCGCCGCTGGTATCGGCGCCACCGGCACCGGGTGCGTCAGGCTGCATCGCGATCGATGACGTTGCTGAGCAGGCTGTAGAGCGCCTCGACGCCGGGAGCGTCGATCAGGGCCTCATGCATGCGTTCCTCGCGCATCATGCGCGAGATCGCCGCCAGGGCGTGGAGATGGGTGGCGCCGGCGCCTTCGGGCGAGAGCAGGCCGAACACGATATCGATCGGCTGGCCATCGGCAGCGTCGAATTCGACCGGCGAATCGAGCCGGATGAAGGCGGCGACGGGCCTCGAAAGGCCGGAAAGGCGGGCATGGGGAATCGCGATGCGTCGGCCGAATCCCGTGCTGCCCAGCGCTTCCCGGTCGAGCACGCGCGCAAGCACGACGTCCCGGTCGAGCCCGTAGACTTCGGAGAATATACCGGCCAGGCGTTCCAGAATGGATGCCTTGGTATCCGCGCTGGCTGTCGTGACAGCATCCGGCAGAAGATTGAAAAGACTGCTCATTTCGTTTTCTGGTTCTGGTCTCAGATCGGTTGCCAATGCCTAAACGCTCGCAACCCCCGGTAGGTCCGGGGGCTGCTTACTCTCCTCCGATCAGAAGTGCAGGCGCCGCAAGACGCTGCTGTCGGCGTCAGTGCGGTTCGACCCAGCCAATCGAACCGTCGCCGCGGCGGTAAACCATATTATGCCGGCCAGTGCCAGCATTTTTGAACAGAAGCGCAGCGGTATTGCGCAAGTCCAGCATCATCACGGCGTCCGAAACTGTGGCTTCGGGAACGTCCACGCGGGTCTCGGCAATGACGACGGGCGCATCGGCGTCCAGTTCCTCATCCGCCTCCGCCTGCGGCTCTTCGAAGATGATGTAGGCGGCTTCCTCGACAGCGGCGGCATGGGCGGTCTGTTCGTGCCGATCCTTCAGCCGTCGCTTGTATCGCCGCAACTGCTTGTCGATCTTCTCCGACGCCTGGTCGAGCGCGAGATGCGCGTCCTGCGCCATCCCGGTGGCCTTGAGCACGAGGTTCTGCATCACGTGCATGATGATATCGCAGCGGAAAGCCCCAGCCGGCGCGCGTCCGAACGTGACATGTGACGACAACGCGCGGTTGAAGTACTTGTCTATGATCGTCGTCAGTCGCTCGCTGGCGTGAACCTGCAGGGCCTCACCGGTTTCGACCTGGTGACCGGAGACGCGGATGTCCATGAGCGAATACTCCTCTGCTATTGTATCAGTCACCCCAGAGCGGGGTATCGACCGACTTCAGAAACTCGGCATGAATGACGAGTTCCTCCTCGGTAGCCGCGTGGGGACGCGGCTGGCGGAACGGTCGGTCCTTGCGGGCAAGGACTTTGGTTTCCACCACGATCTCGGTTGCTTCGGCCATCAGTTCGAGACCGATCTGGCGGCCGCCGCGCAGTTCCACGTAGACCTGCGCCAGCAATTCGGCGTCTAGAAGCGCGCCGTGCTTGGTACGATGACTTCGATCAATTCCGTAACGCGTGCAAAGCGCATCGAGCGAAAGCTTGGCGCCCGGATGGCGCACTTTCGCCAGCGCCACGGTATCGACCATGCGCGACTTGTCGACCACGGCCAGACCCAGCAGGCCCAGTTCGTGATTGATGAAGTTAAAGTCGAACCCGGCATTGTGCGCGACCATCGGGCTGTCCTCGATGAAATCGAGGAAATCCTGCGCGCCGGCGGCGAACAGCGGCTTGTCGGCCAGGAAGGCGTCGGACAGGCCGTGCACGGCTTCCGCCTCTGCGGGCATCGTGCGTTCGGGGTTGAAATAGGCGTGATAGCTGCGGCCGGTGAGCACCCGGTTGACCATTTCGATGCAGCCGATTTCGACCAGTCGGTCCCCGGTCTTAGGGTCGAATCCCGTGGTTTCGGTATCGAATATGATCTCTCGCATCTAGACTCATATCTGCCTGCCGAAGCGGGTTCGCAAGGCCCCGGCGCGGATTATTCCTGCTGGCCCAACGCAGCCACGATGCGCTCCACCTCTTCCCGGGTCTCTGCGAGCGACGTTCCGGTATCGATCACGAAGTCCGCCCGGCGCCGCTTTTCCGCGTCCGGAACCTGAAGCGCCAGAATCTGTTCGAATTTTTCCGTGGTCATCCCGGGTCTCGCCAGCACCCGCTGGCGCTGCACCTCCGCCGGGGCGGAGACCACGGCCACTCCGTAGAGACCTTCGTGTCCCCCTTTTTCGTAGAGCAGGGGAATATCGAAGACGACCAGCGGCGCATCGGCATTATCGCGTAGAAAAGCGCGCCGCATGGCGCCGACCGCCGGGTGGACGATCGATTCGAGTCGGCCCAGCGCCTCGCGATTCCCGAAAACCGCCGCGCCCAGTTTCGCCCGGTCGACGCCGTTCGCTCCGGTGGTGCCGGGGAAAGCCGCCTCGATCGCGCCCAGCAGCGCACCGCCCGGACCTTGCAGTTCATGGACGGCGGCATCGGCATCGAACACCGGCACGCCCAGATCGCGCAGCATCGCTGCCACGGTGGACTTGCCCATGCCGATCGAGCCGGTAAGGCCCAGGATTTTCGGGCCGATGCCAGCGCCGTTCATGCCTCCAGCCGCGCGCGCAGTTCGGCGTCGTCCGCCGCGGCGCGCGGGGGCTCTGCATCGAAGAAGCGGCGGAACGCATGGTCGGCCTGGCCGATCAGCATTGCGAGCCCGTCCACCGTCTCGAACCCGGCGGCGCGGGCCGCTTGCAGGAATGCGGTGTCACGCGGGCTGGTGACGATGTCATAGACCACGCTCTTCGGCGGGGCGTGGCTGAAATCGAACGCCAGCGCGTCCTGCCCGGTCATGCCCAGCGGGCTGGCGTTGACGATCACGTCGAAGCACTGCTCGCGATCGTCGAAAGCGAAATCGGTCGGCGCTTCGAAGTGGCCGAGATGAATCGCATGGTGATCGTTCTGCGCGGTCAGCTCGCCCAGCATCGCCTGGGCCTTGGCGGGATCGCGGCCTGCGAGCACGATTACGAAGCCCCGTTCGGCCAGCGCCGCAACGATCGCCCGCGCGGCACCGCCGGTGCCCAGCACACGCGCCATGCGGAACAGGTGAGTCTCGGCCAGCCGCGATTCCAACGGTTCCAGGAAACCCGGTGCATCGGTGTTGTAGCCGGTCAGCGTGCCATCCGCTTCGCGCACAACGGTGTTCACCGCGCCGATCTTCTCCGCCAGCGGGTCCAGCCGATCGAGCAGTGGCAGGATCGCCAGCTTGTGCGGCATCGTCACGTTGCAACCGCGCCAATCCGGATCGGCGCGCCGCATGGCGAGATAGTCGGCCAGCCCTTCTACGGTGACCTGATGGCGATCATACCGGCCCTCGATCCCCAGCTTCTCCAGCCAGAACCCGTGAATCACCGGCGACTTGGACTGGGCGATGGGGTCGCCGATCACTTCAGCGTAAGGCACCGAGGCGCAAGCCTGACTCATTGTTCGATCTCTCCCAGACGGCGCAGCGCCGCCTGCACTTTCAGCAGCGGCATGCCGAGGATGGTGAAATAGTCGCCTTCGATCACGTCGAAAAGCTGCACGCCGCGCGCCTCGATCCGGAATACGCCGACGCAGCCGGCCACTTCGGGCCATTCGGCATCGAGGTAGTGATCGATGAAGGCGTCCGACATGGTGATCACGTGCAGTGACGCCACGGCGTCTTCGGCCCAGACGATCTCGCCATCGCGCGCCAGCGCCGCGGCGCTGTGAAGATTCATCACTTTGCCCGAGAAGAAGCGCAGATGCTCGGCGGCGGCTTCCCGGCTTCCCGGCTTGTCGAACCGGCGGCCGCCGCATTCGACCAGCGAGTCACTGCCCAACACCAGTTCACCGGGCGTTTCGGCCGAAACCGCTAGAGCCTTGGCCTTGGCCAGTTCCAGCGCGATCGCGGCCGGTGCGGCGCCGGCAAGCCCGGCCTCGATCGCACGCTCGTCGACATGCGCGGGCTGGGCACGGAACGGAATCGCGGCGGCTTCGAGCATGGCGCGGCGCGACGCGCTTTGGGATGCGAGTACGATCATCGGAAATTCCTGAGATTCAAACGGGCCCGCCGATATCCGGGTCCTGCGGACCGGCGGCCTTGCGCTCGTTGTAGAGATTGATGATGGCGGCAGCGGTTTCCTCGATCGAGCGGCGCGTCACGTCGATCACCGGCCAGGAATTGTCCGCGAACATGCGGCGTGCATATTTCAGCTCGTTTTCGACCCTTTCGGTCTTCACATAGTCGGTATCGGGCGACTGGCTGAGCGACAGCAGGCGGTTCCGGCGGATCTGGATCAGCCGGTCCGGCGCGGTGGTCAGGCCCACGACCATCGGCCGCTTCAACCCGAACAGGATCAAGGGCGGCGGGCTTTCCACGACGATCGGGATATTCGCCACCTTGTAACCGCGATTGGCGAGATAGATCGAAGTCGGTGTCTTGCTGGTGCGCGACACGCCCGCCAGCACGATATCGGCCTCTTCCCAATCCTCCCAGGCGATGCCGTCGTCATGGGCGATGGTGAACTGAATCGCGTCGACGCGCGCGAAGTAGGCATCGTCCAGCCGATGCTGGCGGCCGGGACGGCCCTTGGCTTCCTGCCCCAGCAGTGCTTCCAGCGCGTCGGTCACCCCATCCAGCACCGCGATCGCCGGCAGGCCCAGCTGCTGGCAGCGTTCTTCCAATCGCCCGCGCGTTTCCTCGTTCACCAGAGTGAAGAACACGAGGCCGGGATTGGCGGCGATCTCACCCATGATCCGGTCGAGATGCTGTTGCGAACGCACCATTGGCCAGAAGTGGCGCAGAACGTCGGAATCGTCGAACTGGGCCAGCGCAGCCTTGGCGATCATCTCCAGCGTTTCGCCGGTTGAATCGGAGAGAAGATGCAGGTGAAATCGCGCCATATCGGCCTTTTCCGGGGTTTTCAGGGGGTTCCACAGGGGTGCTGTGGATATGTCCCGGCATAAACCACGGGATGGATACGGTGACAACTCGGCAGGCCGTTTTCCTCCCCGTTGAACCGATTCAATCGGATGAGTCTTAAACAAGATTCAAATCCCGCCCACACCCTGTGGGTAACCGGGATAAAGAGTCTTTGACTCAGACTCTTCGGAGAGTCGCAGCTGACTCTTGAACCTGTTCAGCCCGGGATAAATCGGGCAGGGTTCAATCGTCCCCGATATCCACAGGGCCAACAGACTCTATCATCCTTTTAAGAATCTTATTTTTTTGGACTGGACCTGAATCTCGATGCCTGGCCTTCTTTTCGACACCCTGCGCAAAACGAACCCGAGCAAGCGCCCGATCTGGCTCATGCGCCAGGCGGGACGGTACCTTCCCGAATATCGCGCCTTGCGCGCCGAAAAGGGCGGATTCCTTGCGTTGGTCTACGATACCGACGCCGCGGCCGAGATTACGATTCAGCCGATCCGTCGTTTCGGATTCGACGGTGCAATCCTGTTTTCCGATATCCTGATCGTGCCTTACGCGATGGGGCAGGACTTGCAGTTCCTGGCCGGGGAAGGCCCGAAACTGACTCCGCGCCTGGTCGACAGCGCGCTGAGCGGACTCACCGCCGTGCCCGAACGGCTGACTCCGATCTACGAGACGGTGCGCAAGGTTCGTGCTGCCCTTGATGCGGACAAGACCATGCTCGGCTTCGCAGGAAGCCCCTGGACGGTCGCCACGTACATGTGCGCGGGCGAGGGCAGCCGGGACCAGCATGAGACTCGCGCCATGGCCTATCGCGACCCTGCGGCGTTTCAGGAGATCATTCAGGCTATCGTGGGGGTGACTGTCGAATATCTCAGTGGCCAGATTCAGGCCGGGGCTGAGGCCGTGCAGTTGTTCGATTCATGGGCGGGATCGCTTTCGCCAGCCCAGTTCGAGCAATGGGTGATCGCGCCCAATGCCGCCATCGTCGACGCGGTGAAGGCGCGCCATCCGGAGACTCCGATCATCGGCTTCCCCAAGGGATCGGGCGAAAAATTGCCCGCTTATGCCCGCGAGACCGGGGTGGACGCGGTCGGAATCGATGAAACGATAGACCCCATCTGGGCCGCGCGCGAATTGCCGCAGGGCCTGCCGGTGCAAGGGAATCTCGATCCGCTGCTACTGCTTTCGGGCGGTGCGGAGCTGGAATCGGGGGCGCGGCGCGTGCTCGATGCCTTTGCCGATCGGCCGCACGTATTCAACCTGGGCCACGGAATCGGCCAGTTCACCCCGATCGAGCATGTCGAGGCCCTGCTGCGCATCGTCCAGGGCTGGTCGCGGTAAACCCGTCCTCCCCGATACGGGGAGGGGGACCGCCCGAAGGGTGGTGGAGGGGACTCGCGGTTTACGCAAAGGCGGCATGAGGACGCCAATCCCCTCCGTCAGACGCTTCGCGTCTGCCACCTCCTCGTACCGGGGAGGACAAAATGTCCCTTGGAATCACCTTGAACCGGGCGGACCAAGCGTGCAGGAGGGCCTCTCCGCTTCACCGAGACTCCGTGCGCCGATGCAGGAAACGCTTTCCATGCTCTATCTCTGGCTCAAGGCCGGACATGTCATTTTCGTGATCTTCTGGATGGCCGGCCTGTTCATGCTGCCGCGCTATTTCGTCTATCATCAGGAAGCGGAACCCGGCTCGGCGGAAGCGGCGCGCTGGATCGATCGCGAGGCGAAGCTGCGCAAGATCATCCTGACGCCTTCGCTGATCATGGTGTGGATCTTCGGAATCGCCACGGCCTTCTCGATCGACGCCTGGAGCCAGGGCTGGCTGCACGCCAAGCTGTTGTTCGTGCTGGGTCTTTCCGGATACCACGGCTGGCTGGTGGGCTATGCGAAGAAGCTGGCCAAGGGCGAACGCACGCTGACCGGCAAGCAGCTTCGCCTGCTGAACGAGATTCCCGGGCTTGCCGCCGCGGTCATCGTCGTGCTGGTGGTCGTCAAGCCGTTCTGATCGCGAGTCGTCGGCTTCAGCCGTCACAAAGTATCGTTTGGGCGCAGGCCGCGTCCGGCTTGTGGATCGCGCGTTGACCGAACGCGGCGGAATCCCTATCTGAGCCTTGTCCCGGCACAGGGCGGCGAGCCCATTTCTCCTGCCCGGATCCGCTTTCCCCAAGCCCATCCGATCCGCCGGCCGACTCCCAAGAAATTTCCATTCGGAAACCAGAAAAGATGCATCTCAAGGAACTTAAAAAGAAATCGTCGGCCGATCTGGTCGAAATGGCGGAGGAACTCGGCGTAGAAGGCGCATCGACGCTCCGCCGACAGGACCTGATGTTCGCCATTCTCAAGGAAGTGGCCGAAGACGGTGAGGAAATCATCGGACAGGGCACGATCGAAGTGCTGCCGGACGGCTTCGGCTTCCTGCGCAGCCCCGAGGCGAACTACCTGGCCGGTCCGGACGACATCTACGTTTCGCCCAACCAGGTCCGCAAATGGGGCCTGCGCACGGGTGACACCGTGGAAGGCGAAATCCGCGCGCCCAAGGACGGCGAGCGCTACTTCGCCATCACCAAGCTCATCAGCGTCAACTTCGACGATCCGGACGTGGTGCGCCACCGCGTCAACTTCGACAACCTGACGCCGCTCTATCCCGATCAGCGCCTGAAGCTCGACAGCCTGGACCCCACGGTCAAGGACAAGTCGGCCCGCGTGATCGACCTGATCTCGCCGCAGGGCAAGGGCCAGCGCGCCCTGATCGTGGCGCCGCCGCGCACAGGTAAGACCGTGCTGCTGCAGAACATGGCCAAGGCCATCACCGACAACCATCCGGAAGTCTTCCTTCTCGTGCTGCTCGTCGACGAGCGTCCGGAAGAAGTCACCGACATGCAGCGTTCGGTGAAGGGCGAGGTCATCTCCTCCACCTTCGACGAACCCGCCCAGCGCCACGTTCAGGTCGCGGAAATGGTGATCGAGAAGGCGAAGCGCCTGGTCGAGCACAAGCGCGACGTGGTCATCCTGCTGGACTCGATCACCCGCCTTGGCCGCGCCTACAACACCGTGGTGCCCAGCTCGGGCAAGGTGTTGACCGGCGGCGTCGACGCGAACGCCCTGCAGCGCCCCAAGCGCTTCTTCGGCGCCGCGCGTAACATCGAGGAGGGCGGTTCGCTCTCCATCATCGCCACGGCCCTGATCGACACCGGCAGCCGCATGGACGAAGTCATCTTCGAAGAGTTCAAGGGCACCGGTAACTCGGAAATCGTCCTGGATCGCAAGGTGGCAGACAAGCGCATCTTCCCGGCACTGGACGTCGGCAAGTCCGGCACCCGCAAGGAAGAACTGCTGGTTCCGAAGGACCAGCTCACCAAGATGTGGGTGCTGCGCCGCATCCTCATGCAGATGGGCACCGTCGACGCGATGGAATTCCTGCTCGACAAGATGAAGGACTCCAAGACCAACGAGGACTTCTTCGCTACGATGAACCAGTAAGAGGGGCTCGGGGGCTTGAGCATTCTCGATACGCTTGTTGCCACCTCTTCCATGGGTGGCCCGGCGGAAATCTGGCAGCACATCGTCAACGATTTCTCGAACCTGGGGACGCCGGCAGCGATGTCGGCGTTCCTCCAGGTCCTGATGATCGACGTGGTGCTGGCGGGCGACAACGCCATCGTCGTCGGTGCACTGGCCGCGGGGCTGCCGGCGGACCAGCGCAAGAAGGTCATCGCCATCGGTGTGATCGCGGCGCTGGTGCTGCGCATCGCCTTCGCCTTGGTGGTGACCTGGCTGCTGGGCCTTGTCGGCCTGATCTTCGCGGGTGGCCTGCTGCTGCTGTGGGTGGCGTGGAAGATGTACCGCGAGATTCGGGGCGGTGACCACTTGGGTTCCCCGGAGATCGAGGGGGACGACCATTCGGGCGTCCGTCCGGCCAAGAGCTTCGCCGGCGCGGCGCTCTCGGTGGCGGTGGCGGACATCTCGATGTCGATCGACAATGTCCTCGGCGTCGCCGGTGCGGCACGCGACCATCCGGGGATTCTGATCGTCGGACTGATCTTCGCGGTGGCGCTGATGGGCGTGGCGGCAAACTTCATCGCCCGCTACATCGAACGCTATCGCTGGATCGCCTGGATCGGGCTTGCCGTGATCCTCTATGTGGCCGCAAAGATGATCTACGAAGGCTGGACCGACCCGCAGCTGGGTATCATCACCCTGATGTGATTGGGCGGTGCGTGAAACAGAAAAAGGGCCCGGAGGCTTCGGCTTCCGGGCCCTTTTTCTGTTGTGAGGAACTAGATTCGCACACTGTGCTTGCTGTTATATTCGTCGTCGCCCCTGCGAAGGCGGGGCCCCGGCTTTCTTCGCGCCCCGATAGCAAGAACAAGCGGGATCCCCGCCTTCGCGGGGATGACGGGTTAGTGCAGGTGATGGGGCACGGAAAACTGGCCGTAAACGGGTCTTACGGCACCAGGACCGTGGAACCGGTGGTCGCCCTCGATTCCAGCGCTCGATGCGCTTCAGTGGCGTCCTGAAGGGCGAATGTCTGGCCGATCGTGGGTTTGAGCACGCCATGGGCGATCCGGTCGAACAGCTTCTTCGCGCTGATCGCCAGTTCTTCCGGTGTGGCGACATAATCCGCCAGAGTCGGACGGGTGAGATAGAGCGAGCCGGCCCGCATCAGATCGAGCGGGGGCAGCGCAGGCACCGGGCCGGAGGCATTGCCATAGGTCACCATCAGCCCACGCCGACGCAGCGAGGCCAGCGAGGCGGACCATGAATTGGCGCCGACCCCGTCGTAGACGACATGGCACATCGCGCCCCCGGTGATTTCCCGAATCTTCTTCGGCAAGTCACTGAAATCGCAATAGAGCGAATGCTCGCCGGGAACTCGCGCGGCCTTCTCGGCCGATCCGGAATGGGCGATCACCGTCACCCCCTTGTCGAGCAGCCAGGGCACCAGCAGCGAGCCGACTCCGCCGGCTGCCGAATGGACCAGCGCGACATGACCGGCAGTAGCCGGGAAGGTGTCCTCTGCCAGATAGCAAGCGGTCAGGCCCTTCAGCATGACGGCGGCGGCGATTTCGGGCGCGATGCCATCGGGGATGCGCATGGCCTTGTCCGCCTTGAGCAAGCGATGCGTGGCATAGGCCCCGCCGGCGCTGGTGGTGCCGACGCGCTCTCCCACCACGAAATCGGATACGCCATCGCCCAGCGCGACGATCCGGCCGACGCTTTCGGAGCCGAGGCTGATCGGCAGCGGATCGGGATAGAGGCCCTTGCGATAGTAAGTGTCGATGAAGTTGAGGCCGACAGCCTCGGTCTCGATCACCATTTCGCCGGGACCGGGGACGGGGACGGTGAAGTCTTCCCGCTCGATCACTTCGGGGCCGCCGTGGCGGCGGGCGATCATCCGATATCCGGTGGTCATGGCATCAGGTCCTTCAGAACACGCGGCGGAAGGTATCCGCCCGCGCAACCTTCCACGCGCGCACATAGGGCGTGGAGTCGGGATCGGCGAGCAGTTCGCCGGGTTTCAGGAAACGATAGACTTCGTCCAGCGGGCCGGCCTTGGCGCTGTCTATCCGCTGGTACATGTCGTGCTGGTTGAGATCCCAGGGACTGTCATAACCCATGGAGACGACGATCTCGCGCAGGGCCTTCAGCGTTTCCTTCTGGAAGCGGGCAACGCGTTCGGCCTTGTCTTCCACCACCAGGCCGCGCTGGCGCCAGAACGACTGGGTGGCCACGCCGGTCGGGCATTCGCCGGTGTGGCACTTCATCGATTGCACGCAACCGAGCGAGAACATGAAGGCGCGCGCGGCATTGCACCAGTCGGCCCCCAGTGCGAAAGCGCGCGCCATGCCGGCACCCGAATGAACCTTGCCCGATGCGCCGATGCGTACCCGATCCTTCAGGTTCGCGCCGACCAGAGCATTGCGGACCAGCATCAGCCCTTCGCGCAGCGGCATGCCGACATTGTCGGTCAATTCCTGCGGCGCCGCGCCGGTGCCACCCTCGGCGCCATCGACGACGATGAAGTCTGGGGTGATTCCGGTTTCGATCATGGCCTTCACGATGGCCATGACCTCATGCGGCTGGCCGACGCAGAGCTTCATGCCGGCCGGCTTCCCGCCCGACAGTTCGCGCAGTTGGACGATCCATTCGAGCAGTTCGATCGGCGTGGAGAAGGCCGAATGCGCGGCGGGGGAGAGGCAGTCCTTGCCCGCTTCCACCTTGCGCGTTTCGGCAATCTCCTTCGTCACCTTGGGGCCGGGCAGAACGCCACCGTGGCCGGGCTTGGCGCCCTGGCTCAGCTTGATCTCCACCATCTTGACCTGATCGCTCTGCGCTTGTTCGGCAAAGAGGTCGGGGTCGAAGGTGCCGTCCTGATGGCGGCAGCCGAAATAGCCGCTGCCCAGTTCCCAGATCAGGTCGCCGCCATAAGTGCGGTGGTAGGGGCTGATCGATCCTTCGCCGGTATCATGCGCGAAGCCGCCCATCGCCGCGCCCTTGTTCAGCGCCTCGATCGCGTTGGCGGACAGCGAGCCGAAGCTCATGGCGGAGATATTGAGCAAGGCGCTTTCGTAAGGCTTGCTGCATTCGCGGCCACCGATCTTCACGCGCCAGTCTTTCGGCGCCTTCTCGTTCGGGGCGATCGAGTGGCCCAGCCATTCGTACTCGTCCGAATAGACGTCCAGTTCGGTACCCATCGGATGGGAATCGATCTCGCCCTTGGCGCGGGCATAGACCAGGCTGCGCTCCTCCACCGTGAAGGGCCGACCTTCGCGATCGCCCTCGACGATATAGGCGCGCAGGTAAGGGCGCAGGTCTTCGAACAACCAGCGGACGCGCGCGATGAGGGGGTAGTTGCGTCTCAGCGCGTGGCGGCCCTGCACGAAGTCCCAGAGGGTCAGCAGCAGGACCGGCACCATGAGCCACAAGGCCCAGCGCCACGAGGGGGTGAACCAGCAGGCAGCCGTCAGAGCGACGACTGCCAGCGGCACGGCGTAGCGCGGGGCTATGGTCATCGGAACTTAGCCGATGTGCTCCGCGAAGAACGCCTGGGTTCGACCATCGGCCAGTTCGGCGCCGGCTTCGTCGCGACGTTCGCCGATCTCTGCCGCGAAACCGTGGTCCAGCCCCTCGTAGTCCCAGAGGGTGACGCGCGGGTGATCGTCCAGCCCTTCGTGAATCGCCTTCTGCGCGGCAGCGTCGACGAAGTGGTCGGCGGTGGGAATGTGCAGCATTAGCGGACGGGCGATCGCGTGCTTCTCGTTGAGCATCTGGTCGATCATCACGCCGTAGTAACCGACCGAAGCATCGATGTCGGTGCGCGCGGCCACCATGTAGGCAATGCGCCCGCCCATGCAGAATCCGACGAGGCCAACCTTGGCTACGCCTTGCTCGCGGCGGATCCAGTGAATCACCGCCTCAAGATCGCGCATGCCCAGATCGAAGTCGTGCGCCATCATGTGGCCGACGGCTTCCTTGAATTCCGCCTCGACATAGGGGCTCAGTTCGATGCCCGGCTTCTGGCGCCAGAAGGTGTCGGGCGCGACGGCAAGGTAACCGCGCGCCGCCCAGCTATCTGCCTTCTGGCGGATGCCGGCATCGACGCCGAAGATTTCCTGCTGGACGATGATCGCGCCGCGCGGGGTGCCTTCCGGGCGGGCGACATAAGCGGGAATCGTGCCATCGTGATCGAGCGTGGGGATTTCGGTGTTGGTGTTCGTCGTCATGGGGGACTCTCCTGCAGGCCGTTTGGCCGAGTTAGGCACGGGTGATGGACTTTGCCAACGCCCTGTGTCAGCTATGATGCAGAAATTCCAAGAGGGAGGCCGTCATGAAGGTCAATGTCGAGGTCGAATGCTCGCCCGAAGAGGCCCGACGCTTCCTGGGTCTGCCCGATGTGACCAAGGCCAACGAAGTCTACGTCGATGCGCTCAGCAAGGCGATGCAGGGCGTGGGCAGCGTGGACCAGCTTCAGGAACTGACCAAGCAGGTCGCGCCGATGGGCGAATTCGGGCTGAAGCTGTTCCAGCAGCTGATGGAAAGCGGTGCGGCCATGGCGCTGAGCGGCGTGCTCAATCCGCAGGGCGGCAAGCCCAAGAAGGACAACTGAGCCTTCACGCGCTGATCCGGTCAGGCTAGGCGAGGGGCCATGTCTGATCCGATCTCTTCTGGCCCGATATCTTCCGATACGATCTTCGCCCTGTCCAGCGGGGCGCCCCCGGCAGCCATCGCCATCGTTCGCGTGAGTGGACCGCAGGCGCGCGATGCGCTCGTCGCGCTGACCGGCTCGCTGCCCGCGCCGCGTCACGCCCGCTATCGGGTTCTGCGCGATGGCGCCGGTGCAGTGCTCGATCAGGCGCTGGTCCTGTGGTTCCCGGGACCGGCGACGGCGACGGGAGAGGATCTGGCTGAGTTCCATCTCCATGGCGGACGTGCGGTGGTGGCTGCGGTCGAGACCGAATTGGCCCGACTGCCAAAGTTGCGCCGCGCAACTCCGGGCGAATTCACCCGCCGCGCCTTCGCCAATGGCCAGATCGATCTGGCCGAGGCCGAGGGGCTGGCGGACCTGCTTTCGGCCGAGACTGAATTGCAGCGTCGTTCTGCCCTGGCCATGGCGGGCGGGGCCTTTTCGCGTCAGGTGGAGCAGTGGCGCGATCGGGTGCTGGCGGCCTCGGCCTCGGTTGAGGCGGTCCTGGACTTCGGTGATGAAGATGACGTGGCGGACCTTCCGACCGACTTTCATCTGCGCCTGTCCGAGTTGCGCGAGGGGCTTGGTGAATGGCTTTCGCGGCCTCGCGCCGAAGCGCTGCGCGAAGGCTATCGCGTGGTCTTGGCCGGTCCGCCCAACGCCGGGAAAAGCACGCTGTTCAATGCACTGGTCGAGGATGAGGCGGCGATCACGTCGCCGCTCGCCGGGACAACCCGCGATGTGTTGACGCGCGCGGTCGCCATTGGCGGGGTGCCGTTCCTGTTCGGTGACACTGCCGGGCTGCGCGATGAGACTGGCGACGTGATCGAGGCGATCGGCATCGCCCGTGCCCGCGACGCGCTCGATCGGGCGGACCTTGTACTCTGGCTGGGGCCGGAAGGAGAGGGGCCGGATGGGGCCTGGGAGATCGCACCCCAAGCCGATGTGTTCCACGTGGAACAGAAGGATGACCCTCGCCATCGGGTGTCGGCAGTGACGGGCGAGGGGGTGGACGCGCTCCGCCGCGATCTTGTGGAGACCGCGCGCGATACCATGCCGCGCCCGGGCGAGGCGGCTCTCAATGCGCGTCAACATGCGCTCGTTGCGGAGGCCGAACGGGCCATCGCCGCCGCCGGTCGAGAGCGAGATCCCTTGCTCGTTGCCGAGGCCTTGCGACTGGCACGGGTGGCCTTCGACGCGCTGATAGGAAGGGCCACGACCGAGGACATGCTCGACGCGCTGTTCGGGCGGTTCTGTATCGGCAAGTGACTTGTGCGGGAAAGGGTGTTCCACGTGGAACACACCTTTGACGCGATTCACAGTTTCGAGTAAGCGCGGCGAATGCATTCCTTCGACGTGATCGTGATCGGCGGCGGCCATGCCGGCTGCGAGGCGGCTTCCGTTGCCGCCCGCATGGGCGCGCGGGTCGCGCTTGTCAGCTTCGACCTTGATGCCGTGGGCGCCATGAGCTGCAATCCCGCCATCGGCGGATTGGGCAAGGGGCACCTCGTGCGAGAGGTGGATGCCTTTGACGGCCTCATTGCCCGTGCGGCCGATGCTGCGGCGATTCACTATCGCATGCTCAACCGATCGAAGGGCAGCGCCGTACAGGGCCCGCGCGTCCAGGCGGACCGCAAGCTGTTCAAGGCGGCGATTCACCGGCTGCTGAAAGAGCAGGGCGACCTGACTCTGGTGGCGGGTGAAGCCTCGGCACTGGTCATCGATCAGGGCAGGGTGGTCGGCCTGGATCTGGCCGATGGCACCCGTCTCGATGGGCAAGCCGTCGTGCTCTGCACCGGAACATTCCTTGGCGGTACGCTGTTCCGTGGCGAAGAGCGCATGGTCGGCGGCCGTATCGGCGAAAGCTCTGCCCAGAAGCTCGCCGCGCAATTGCGTGAGGCCAATCTGCCGATGGCACGCCTCAAGACCGGCACGCCGCCGCGTCTGGATGGTCGCACCATCGACTGGGCGCGCCTGCGCGAGCAGCCGACCGACAACGAACCCTGGACGATATCGGCGATGGGCCAGCGTCGTCAGGTGCCGCAAGTGTTCTGCGCGATCACGCGCACCAACCCGCGCACGCACGATGTGATTCGCGAGAACCTCCACCGCTCGCCGCTGTTTACCGGCGCCATCGGTGCGCAAGGGCCGCGCTATTGCCCGTCGATCGAGGACAAGATTCACCGCTTCGCCGATCGCGATGGGCACCAGATCTTCCTTGAGCCGGAAGGACTCAACAATCCCCTGGTCTATCCCAACGGGGTGAGCACCTCGCTGCCGGCTGACGTTCAGCTGGCGATGCTACGGACGATGGAAGGTCTGGAGCGGGTAGAGATGGCCGTGCCGGGCTATGCCGTCGAATACGACCACATCGATCCGCGTGCCTTGCGGACGAGTCTGGAACTGCGGGATATCGCGGGCCTCTATTGTGCCGGGCAGATCAACGGCACCACCGGTTACGAAGAAGCCGCGGCGCAGGGGCTGGTCGCGGGTATGCATGCGGCGGCGGCCGTGCTGGGTCGGGAGCCTGCGGCACTCGACCGGGCCAACAGCTACATGGCGGTGATGATTGACGACCTTACGCTGCACGGCGTGAGCGAGCCCTATCGCATGCTGACCGCGCGTGCCGAATACCGTCTGCGCCTGAGGGCCAACAATGCCTCCACCCGACTCACGCCGCTCGCGCTGGAAGTGGGTGCGGTGGGTGCGGCGCGGCGCGAATGGTTCGCGCGGCGTCTGGAAGCACGTGCCGAGCTTGAGGCCGCGTTCGATGTGCCGGTGGCTTCGGTCGAAATGGCACAAGCCGGATTGCCGGTTCGCGCCGATGCCGGTCGCCTGCCGATCCGCGAATGGTTGCGTTTCGGGGGTGTGGACCTTGCCGGCCTCTCGCCCTGGATCGCCAGCGCGCATCTGGCCGATGCCGATCTGGCCGAGGAACTGGCCGAGGATGCCGCCTACGCGCCCTATCTTGATCGGCAGGAGCGGGAGCTGCGCGAGCTGCGCGCCAGCGAGGCGCTGCCTTTGCCCGAAGATTTCCCTTATGCCGAAACGCCCGGCCTCTCGCGTGAGATGGTCGAGCGACTGACCAAGGCCCGGCCAGAGACTCTGGCGGCGGCGGGTCGCATTCCCGGCATCACCCCTGCGGCGCTGGCGGCGCTGCTTGTCCATGCCCGCAAGGAAGCAGCGTGATTTCCACTGAAGACGAAGCGCGCGACTGGCTGCGCGCTCTGCCCGAGTGCGACCAGGCTGCCGAGGAGCGGCTGGAGATTCTGGTCCGCATGTTGGCGGAGGAGAACACCCGGCAGAATCTGGTTTCGGCGGCCAGCCTGGACCAGGTCTGGTTGCGCCACATCGTCGATAGCGCCCAATTGCTGCCCCATGTTCCACGTGGAACATCCTCACCATGGATCGACCTTGGCACCGGCGCGGGCTTCCCCGGTCTGGTGATCGCGGCGCTTCGACCCGAGTGCGAAGTGTTGATGGTCGAATCGCGCGCGCGCCGAATCGAATGGCTTGACCGCGCGCGCATGGCGATGGGGCTGGACCAGGCGCGGGTGCTTGGGCAGCGTCTGGAGCTGGTAGAAACACGTGAGGCGCGGGTGATTTCCGCACGCGCTTTTGCGCCGCTGGAAAAACTCCTCACCTTATCCTCGCGTTTTTCCACAAGCGACACGGTCTGGCTGTTGCCCAAAGGGCGGTCTGCACAGCAAGAATTGGATGACCTTCGCAAGTGGCGGCATGTGTTCCACGTGGAACAGTCCCTAACGGATCCGCAAGCGGGCATCATTGTCGGCACGCTGGCCGGCGGGAAGGGTAAGACCAAGTGATCCGTATCGCGATTGCCAACCAGAAGGGCGGTGTCGGAAAGACCACGACCGCGATCAATATCGCGACCGCGCTTGCCGCCACCGGCTGGAAAACGCTGCTGATCGACCTGGACCCGCAGGGCAATGCATCGACCGGGATCGGTGTGGCCGCCACCGAGCGCGACAGTTCGTCCTACGACGTGCTGGTCGATCGCGTACCGGTGGTCGATTGCGTGATGCCAACGCGGATTCCCGGCCTCGATCTGCTGCCGGCCACTGTCGACCTGTCCGGTGCCGAAGTCGAGCTGGTCAGCGTCGACGATCGCGCTCATCGTCTGCGCAGCGCGTTGCGGGGCGATTTCGGTTATGATGTCTGCCTGATCGATTGCCCGCCTTCGCTGGGCCTGCTGACGCTGAACGCGTTGACCGCTGCCGACACCCTGCTGGTGCCGTTGCAGTGCGAATTCTTCGCGCTGGAAGGGTTGAGCCAGCTGCTTCAGACGGTGGAGCGGGTGCAGCAGCGCTTCAACCCGGATCTGGGCATCATCGGCATCGCACTGACCATGTTCGATCGCCGCAACCGCCTGACCGATCAGGTTTCCGAAGACGTTCGATCGTGCCTGGGCCAGCTGGTCTTCGAAACCACCATTCCGCGCAACGTGCGCCTTTCCGAAGCGCCCAGCCATGGCGTGCCGGCGCTGATCTACGATCACGCCTGTGCCGGTAGCCGTGCCTACATGGCATTGGCGCGCGAACTTATCACCCGACTGCCCGAGAAGAGGAAAGCGGCATGAACGACGATTCGATTGTCCGCATCAGCGTACCCCAGCCTGAGAAGCCCGCTGCCGCCAAGCAGAAGCCCAAGGGCCTCGGCCGTGGATTGGGCGCATTGCTGGGTGAGACCCGCCGCGAGGAACCGCTGCCGGCCGGTGGCGAGGGCAATGTCACCCCGCTGCGTGGCGGTGGCGGCTTGGCCGTGCTGGCCATCTCCGACATCACGCCGCACCCGGATCAGCCGCGCCGCATCTTCGATGAGGAAGCGCTGGAGGAACTGGCTGCCTCGATCGCGCATCGTGGGGTGATCCAGCCCATCATCGTTCGCCCGATGAGCAGTGGCGGCTATCAGCTGGTGGCTGGCGAACGCCGCTGGCGTGCGGCGCAGAAGGCGCAGCTGCATGAAATTCCGGCGCTGGTGCGCGACCTTACCGAGCGTGAGGTCATGGCGCTGGCGTTGATCGAGAACCTCCAGCGCGAAGATCTCAACCCGATCGAAGAGGCCCGCGCCTACAATCGTCTCGCCGAGTTCGAGGGCATGACCCAGGCCGAGATCGCCCGCATGGTCGACAAGAGCCGCAGCCATATCGCCAACTTCCAGCGCCTGCTGGCGCTGCCCGATGGCGTGATCGCGAAGGTGGAGAACGGCAGCCTGTCGATGGGCCACGCCCGTGCGCTGATCGGTTGCGACGACGCCGAGGAAATCGCAGAAGCCGCCATCGGCAAGCAGATGTCGGTTCGCGATGTCGAGAAGCTGGTGCGCAAGAAGCTGCGCGGCGATGTCGTTCCACGCCGCGCCCGTGCCGCGCGCAGCACGTCGGACGATGCCGATATCGCGGCGGTGCAGAATCACCTTGAAGAGTTTCTGGGGATGCCGGTGAAGATCAGCGCCGATGCCGATCCGAAGTCGGGCACGGTGACGATCCGCTACGCCACGCTGGATCAGCTCGATCTGGTCTGCCAGCGGCTTACCGGCGGCGCGATTTAACGGATTCTGCCGTCACCGCGACGGGGTTCGGTTTCATCAACTCTTCGTCATCCCCGCGCATGCGGGGATCCCGCTTCCTTGTAGGCCGGACGAGGGCTTGAAAGAAGGAAGCGGGGCCCCCGCGTTCGCGACGGGCTTAATTGCGGGGATGCCTGCCTCCCCGCATGGCATTTCAATCCCGATGGACGGGCGTCAGATCGATCTGGCGACGGCGGTGGCGAAGCGCTCGATTCCCGCGGCGTCCTCATCGTCGAAACGGCCGGGCAGGGGGCTGTCGAGGTCGATCACCGCGATCACCTTACCATCGCGCAGCACCGGCACCACCAGTTCCGAACGGCTCGCCGCGTCGCACGCGATGTGACCGGGGAAGGCGTGGACGTCGGGCACGACCTGAGTCTCGCCGCTTTGCGCGGCCGTGCCGCAGACGCCCTGGCCGAAGGGGATGCGGATGCAGGCCGGCTTGCCGATGAAGGGGCCAAGCACCAGTTCGCCTTCGATGGTGCGATAGAAGCCGGACCAGTTGAGCTCGGGCAGATACTGCCACAGCAGCGCCGCCAGGTTGGACATGTTGGCGACCGGATCGGGCTCGCCGGCGATCAGTGCCTGCGCCGCCTCGACAAGCTCACCATAGAGTTCGGGCTTGGGCGTATCGCCCTTGGGTGCGAAGTCGTACATGCCAAAGCCGTTACTCCAAGTCGCTGTTGCCGCCTAGCCGCCTCGGGCTTATCCATTGCGCCATGCGCTCGATACTCATCAAAGTCGCCGTCGTCCTGCTGCTGATCATCCTGGCCATTGTCGGGGTGATTGCCTGGGCGCAGTATTCCAACACGTCCGACCTGCCGCTCGATGCGACGACGGGCAAGGACCCCAAGCTGGTCGAAGCCGATCCGCAGACCATTCCCAGCGTGAAGCTGGTGAAGACGGTGGGCTGGGCCCCGGGCGAGGCGCCCACGGCGGCGCAGGGCTTTGCCGTCAATCGCTTCGCCGAAAGGCTGGATCACCCGCGCACGATGCTGACGCTGCCCAATGGCGACGTGCTGGTGGCGGAAACCAATGCCCCGGCCGGCAACAAGCCCAGCGGCGTCACCGGCATGGTGATGGGCTGGATGTTCAGCCGCGTCGGCGCCGATGTGCCTTCGCCGAACAAGATCGTGCTGCTGCGCGATGCCGACGGTGACGGCAAGGCCGAAGTTCGCTCGGACTTCCGTAGCGAAGACATGCATTCGCCTTCGGGCATGGCCTATCGTGACGGCAAGCTCTACATCGCCAATCATGACGCGGTGCTGGAATTCGCGTTCCAGCCCGGTGAGACCAAGCTGCAGGGCAAGCCGCTGCGCAAGATGATGGACCTGCCCGCGGGCGGGAATCACTGGATGCGCAACCTGCTGATGAGCGACGACGGCCAGCACCTCTATGTTGCGGTCGGTTCCTCGTCGAATATCGCCGACAACGGCATGGAGGCCGAAGCCGGCCGCGCGGCGATCTGGGAAATCGACGTTGCCACCGCGCGCCACCGCCAGTTCGCGGCGGGCATGCGCAACCCGAATGGCATGGGCTGGAATCCCTCCACCGGCGAACTTTGGGCGACCGTGCAGGAGCGTGACATGCTGGGCCCGGACCTGGTGCCGGACTACCTGACCAACGTGCCCGTAGGCGCCCAGTATGGCTGGCCGTGGATCTACTGGAAGACGACCTTCGACGATCGCGTCCAGTGGCCCATGGAAACGTACATGCTGGAATATACCCGCAAGCCCGAATACGCGATGGGTGCCCATGCCTCGGTGCTGGGCATGGTGTTCGCGCATGGTGGAATCGTCATGGGTGACAAGTTCGCCAATGGTGCCTTCGTCGCGCGTCACGGCTCGTGGAACCGCCGCCCGGCGGTGGGCTACGACGTCGTATTCGTGCCCTTCGACGAGCATGGCAATCCGAAGAATGTGAAGCCGGTGCCGGTGCTCTCGGGCTTCCTCAAGGATGCCTCGCACACCCGTGGCCGTCCGACCTGGCTGGCGTTCGACAAGACCGGCAGCCTGCTGGTCAGCGACGATACGAGCGGGATGATCTGGCGCGTCAACGCGCCGGGCGCGAAGCCGGCGGCGGAGATCAAGCCGGTGGTGGCAGAGCACATGAAGCCGCTGACGGAGCTGAAGGATCCCACGGCCCCTACCGCAGATACCGTTGCGGGCTTCAAGAAGGGTCCGGACACACTGCTGCCCTGACGGCGGCATCACGCAGAACGAAAACGGGGGGCGAAAGCCCCCCGTTTCACTTTCAGAGCACTTTGCCGGCGCGTCCCGCCAGTTCGGTGACATATTGCCAGGCCACCCGGCCCGAGCGGGCGCCACGGCGGCGCGACCATTCCAGCGCGTCGCTTTCCTCGAACTCCAGCCCGTACTGCTCGGCATAGCCGTGGATGATCGTCAGATACGAAGGCTGGTCGCAGTTGTGATAGCCGATCGAGAGGCCGAAGCGGTCGGCCAGGGCCAGACGATCGTCGATCACGTCGCGCGGGTTGATGGGATCGTCCTGCTCGCTCATGGTGCGGCCGACGATGGCGCGGCGGTTGGACGTCACCGCCAGACGCACATTGGCAGGGCGCGCCTCCACGCCGCCTTCCAGCCAGGATCGCAGCAGGCGGGGGCCAGTGCCATCGCCTTCCTCGAAGCCCAGATCGTCGATGTAGACCAGGAACTGGCGATCTACCTTGCCCAGCAGCGTGAACAGCGCAGTGACGCCGTGGAGTGCCTCCTGCGCCACCTGAACCAGCGCGATGCGACCCGGATGCAGGTCCTGCGCAGCGCGGATCGAGGCACGGATCACGGCGGACTTGCCCATGCCGCGCGATCCCCACAGCAGCATGTCATGCGCCGCATGGCCGGCGGCCAGGCGCTCGACATTGGTGACCACGCGTTCCTTCTGCGTGTCGATGCCGCGCAGCATGTCGAGCTTGGGCGCCTCCAGCGTGGCTACCGCGCGCGCTTCCGTCCCGGTCCAGACATAGGCCGGGTGCGCCAGCCAATCGACTTGCGCGGCGGGGGGAGGGGCCAGTCGTTCGAGGGCGGAAGCGATACGGGTAAGGACTTCGATCTTTTCGGTCACGCGGTCAGTTCCTCGCTGGTGAGGTCGTAGAGCAGGGCGGCGCCTTTGCCGGCCTGCGTGAGGGCGCCCATGGCTTCGGGCACGATGTGGTCGGCAAAATAGCGCGCCACCACCGCCTTGCGCTTGGCAAAGGCCTGAGGGACGTCGAGAGAGGGCAGGGCAGAGACTTGCCGCTCAAGCTGCCATCCGGCGACCGCGACGGCGCAGGCATCGAGGAAAGGCACGCTGGCGGCCAGTCGGTCATCGAGCGATCCGGCCAGGAAGCGTTCTCCCATGGCCTTGCAGCCCAGCGCGAGGTCGCGCAGCGCCGGGGAGCCGGCCCCGGCGATCTCGTCCATCAGCGCGAAGAGCACGCCGCCCTGTTCCAGACCCAGCTTGCGAGTCACGAGGTCGGCGGCCTGAATGCCGTTGGTGCCTTCGTAGATCGGGGCGATGCGCGCGTCGCGATAATGCTGCGCGGCGCCGGTCTCCTCGATGAAGCCCATGCCGCCGTGGACCTGAATGCCCAGGCTGGCCACTTCCACGCCGCTGTCGGTGCACCAGGCCTTCACCAGCGGCACCAGCAGTTCGGCGCGCTGCTGCGCTTCGGCATTGCCGATGTGGCCACGGTCGAGCTGGCCGGTGGCGTAGTAGAGCAGGGCGCGGCCGCCCTCGGTCAGCGCACGCATGCGCAGCAGGGTGCGGCGCACGTCGGGATGCTCAACGATGGCGACGGGGCTCTTGTCGGGCGATCCCGCGCGGGCGGACTGCACACGGTCGTTGGCGTAGGCCATGGCCTGCTGCATCGCCCGCTCGGCGATCTGGACGCCCTGCGCGCCGACATTGATGCGGGCATTGTTCATCATCGTGAACATGCAGCGCAGGCCTTCATTCTCCGCGCCGACGAGTTCGCCGATACATTCGCCATTGTCGCCATAGCTCATCACGCAAGTGGGCGAAGCGTGGATGCCCAGCTTGTGTTCGAGGCTGACGACCTTCAGATCGTTGTGCGCGCCGAGCGAGCCATCTGGTTCCACGTGGAACTTCGGGACGAGGAACAGCGAGATCCCGCGCGATCCGGCCGGTGCCCCCGGCGTGCGGGCGAGGACGAGGTGGACGATGTTCTCCGCCAGATCGTGCTCACCCCAGGTGATGAAGATCTTCTGCCCGGCGACGCGGTACTTGCCGGCGTGCGGGCCCTCGGCGATCGGCGTCGCGGTGCTGCGCAGCGCGCCGACATCGGATCCGGCCTGCGGCTCGGTCAGGTTCATCGTGCCTGACCATTCGCCGCTGACGATCTTGGCGAGGTACATTGCCTGCTGCGCCGCGCTGCCATGATAAATCAGCGCCTCGATCGCGCCCACCGTCAGCATCGGCAGCAGGGAGAAGGCCATGTTGGCGGTGCCCATGCATTCCAGCACGGCAACTGCCAGCGATTGCGGCAGGCCCTGTCCGCCAAACGCCTCCGGCGCGGAAATCGAATTCCACCCGGCCTCGACGAAATCGGCATAGGCCTGCGCAAAACCATCGGGCAGCACGACCTTGCCGTCGATCAGGCGCGCGCCTTCGCTATCCCCCTTTCGGTTGAGCGGCGCCCATTCGCCGGCGGCGAACTGCCCGGCGCCCTCGACCACAGCTTCCACCACATCGGGGCTGGCTGCAGCGAAGCGCTCAGTCTGCGCAAGCGCGTCCAGCCCGGCGTTCACGCGCAGGGCCAGGACCTGGTCGATGCTGGGGGGATTGAAAGTCATTTTCGCGGTTTTCCTTGGCTTTCCTCGCGGTGCGCTATAGCGGCAGGGCATGGAGCGCACCAGTCGACCCGAACGCCTTGCTGCCGATTCCGCCGGCCTTGCCCGCGCTGCTGAGCTGCTGCGCGAAAACGGCCTCGTCGCGATTCCGACCGAGACGGTCTATGGTCTTTCGGCAAGGGCGGACCGGGACGAATCCGTCGCCGCGATCTACCGCGCCAAAGGACGGCCCAGCTTCAATCCGCTGATCGTGCACGTTGCCGATCTGGAATCGGGCCGCCGCATTGCCCACTTTGACGATCGCGCGCTGGCGCTGGCCGAGGCATTCTGGCCGGGCGCGCTGACGATGGTGCTTCCCTTGGCCGACGGGGCCGATATCGCGCCGGCCGTCACCGCCGGGCTGCCGACGGTGGCGTTACGCTGCCCGGCGCATCCGGTGATGCGCGAGGTGATCGCGCGTGCAGGCTTGCCGCTGGCCGCGCCTTCCGCGAATCGCAGCGGCGGCGTCAGCCCGACCACGGCGGAGCATGTCGTGGCTTCGCTGGGCGATGGGATCGACGCCGTGGTCGATGGCGGTGCCTGCGAAGCCGGTCTGGAATCGACGATCGTGGCGCTGCGACAGGACGGCCGCTGGCAGGTGCTGCGACCCGGCCCGATTCCCGAGGCGGCGATTCGCGCCGTCCTTGGCACGGATGCCGATGCTGTGACGTCGCAAGCGATCGAGGCGCCAGGCCAGTTGGCCAGCCACTATGCGCCCGGAAAGCCGGTGCGTCTGAATGCGGCAGAGGCGGAGGCGGACGAGTTCCACATCGGTTTCGGCACGGTTGCAGGCCATGCATCGCTGTCGTCGTCCGGAGACTTGGCGGAGGCCGCCTCGCGACTCTACGCCTTGCTTCATGAGAGTGCGGCGGCGCAATTCCCCCGTGTTGCGGTGGCGCCGGTTCCGGATGAAGGCATTGGCGCGGCGATCAACGATCGCCTGCGGCGTGCTGCAGCGTAGGGATCGGAAAAGTTACGCCGGGCCCAGATTCTGGATATCGGCGTAATCGTCCCGCGCCTTGGTGCAGGCATCGCGATCGCCGCGATCGCATTCCTTGAGGTGGCGCTGATACTGGCGCTGCAACTTGCCCAGCTTCTCATCGTGTTCGCGCATCTTCCGGCCGCGCTTCTCGTCGGCTTCGGACTGGCTGGTGGTGGCCATGTCCACTGCCGAGCTGGCAACGCGCACGGGTGCGGTCACCACCTTGCCAACGGTGCTGATGCAGCCGCCCAGTGCAAGAAAGCCAAGCGGCAGGGCAATGTGAAGGGCGGAGCGAAGGGCGGGGCGGATCATGGCGATGCCGAAACTGTCACGCCGCATCTGTCGAAACAATGAATGGAGATCAACGGGCTGGGGATAGGCAAAAGGAAAGGGCCGCACCCTTGCGGGAGCGGCCCTTTGCCTTTCGCGAAAGCGTGGCCGATCAGACGGCTTCGGCGCTTTCGTAGTACTTCGGCGCATATTCGTTGAGGATCGCGAGGATCTTCTTGAGGGCGCCTTGTTCGTCGGTCTTTTCCATCGCCGCCAGCTCGCGGGCGAGGCGCGACGAAGCGGCCTCGAAGATCTGGCGTTCGGAATAGCTCTGTTCGGGCTGGTCATCGGCCCGGAATAGATCGCGCGTCACTTCGGCGATCGACACGAGGTCGCCCGAATTGATCTTCGCTTCGTATTCCTGGGCACGGCGCGACCACATGGTGCGCTTGACCTTGGGCTTACCCTTGAGCGTGTCGAGTGCTTCGCGCAGAGTCTTGTCCGAAGACAGTTTGCGCATCCCGATGGCTTCCACTTTGTTCATCGGAACGCGCAAAGTCATGCGTTCCTTCTCAAAACGGAGCACGTAGAGTTCGAGCTGCATCCCGGCAATTTCCTGCTTCTGGAGCTCGATTACACGGCCCACGCCGTGCTTGGGATAAACGACGTAATCTCCAACATCGAAGGCATCGGCCTTGGTTGCCATTTATCGTCCTTTCACCTGCAGGTTCGTTGCCTTACCTACGGCATGGGAGAAACCCGGGAGGTGCGACAATGGAGACAAACGCCTCCGCCGCCCGGTCAGATAACTCTCCCAACCGTCTGCTTTCGAACCCTGCCTCGCAATGAAAATGCCTGCCAAAACGGGCGGGGAGCCCGGGCAGTCGCGGGATTATATAGCACCGATGTGATAAAATTACCAGAGGCGTGCGTATAATTAACGGGTACCACGCGCGACGATCGCGGCGCGGCGCCCGTTTGCACTCCAAGTCCCTCAGCCTAGGGGGAAACCGCTTCCCCCTTCGGCGCCTTCAAAAAAGGCTCAGTCGCCTTCGCCGGGCTCGGGCGAGAAATATTTTTCGAACTTGCCTTCTTCGCCGCGCATCTCGTCGGCGTCGGCAGGCGCGTCCTTCTTGGTGGTGAGGTTCGGCCATTCGGCGGAGTACTTGGCGTTGAGTTCCAGCCACTGCTCAAGACCGCTTTCGGTGTCGGGCAGAATCGCTTCCGCCGGGCACTCGGGCTCGCAGACGCCGCAGTCGATGCACTCGCTGGGATTGATCACCAGCATGTTCTCGCCTTCGTAGAAGCAGTCCACCGGACAGACTTCGACGCAATCCATGTACTTGCACCGGATGCAATTGTCGGTGACGACATAGGTCATGGCTGCGTATTCCTCTTAGACGGCGTCATTGCGGTTGGCCGCTGCTATGGGATCAGCGGGGGCGGCGTCAAGCACTCTATAGCATGCCTGCGCCTCCGGGGCCGGTCCCCTGCGGGTTGGAAGGGAAAGGATTTCTATCACCCTTGCACCCTCCGCTGTGGGCAGAGTCAGGATGTCCCCTGGCGATACTTTCTGGTGCGCGCGCTCCACACGCCGGCCGTTGAGGCGCATATGCCCGGATTCAGCCACCGATTGGGCGACCGGGCGCGTCTTGGAGAGGCGCAGAAACCAGAGCAGCTTGTCCACTCTCATTCCCTGCATCCCCCCATCGCCATCAGCGTCCCCTGTCGGCGCCGATCAGCTCGCCCAGTGCGGCGAAGGCGCCGTCCGTACGAACCGGCTGCGGACGCGCCTCTTCCACCTGGCGGCGGGGCGGGCGCCAGCGCCAGCGTACCGGGGCGGGCGGGCCATGCGCTTCTTCGGCAAGCGGGCGTGGCATCACCGGCTGGAAGCCGGCAAGGCGCAGCAGCCGGGCGTAGCTGGAGGTGGTCAGCCCCATCGACACGGCGCGGGCGGGATCGAGCGCGAAATCGCGTGAGGCGGGGCCGGTGCCGCGCGCCTCGTGCGCCTCGCGCAGCAGTTTTTCGGCCATGTCCAGCCGGATCAGTTGCTTGCCCAGATTGCGATAGCCGGGCGCGCGGTGGCGCTTGCCGGCGTCCATCGCCGGCGGCATCGCCGGATCGGGCTCACCGCCCTGCGCCTGCCTGCCGGCGATCTTCGCCAGCTGGCGCCATAGCGCGATCGGGCCGGGGCGCAGCATTCCCGGCACGAAGAGATCGAGCGCGCCCACGCGCACGCCGAGGCGGGCGAGCATGGTGCGGCGATTCTTGTCCAGCCGGTCCACGGCGGTGTCTTCGCGCGCGGACATGCCGCCGCGATCGACCAGCGTGATCAGCAGGGCGCGCAAGTCCGGCCCGGCATCCTCGGAGCGGCTGGCCTCGTCCAGCTTGCCCAACGGCGCCAGCGGTTCCAGCGCGGCGATCAGCCAGGCCTCCAGCGCGGCGACCAGCGCCTTGCGCGACGGGGCGGGAATGGCATCGAGCACGCGATCGGGCACCAGCACCGGCGAAAGCAGCGAGCGACCGGCGGAGAGCGTGGCGATCTTCTCGCCCTCCCATTTCAGGTCGCCGGCTTCCAGCGTGATGGCGGCGGTGCCTTCGTGAATCGCGGCCGCCAGCGCATCGGCGCGCTTTTGCAGCAGCGCGGGCAGGTGGCGTTCGGCGGCGGCCAGCAGCAGCTTGCGATCGGTCAGGCGGGCGCCGGGATCGACCTGAAAGCCGAAGCCGCGCAGCGAGCCGATGTGCTCGCCCTCCACCAGCACTTCCTCGTCTTCGAGACGGACCGAGAGCAGTCCGGCGTCGGGGCCGAGTTTCTTCATGAGCACGGCAGTCCTGCGGTTGATGAAACGTTCGGTAAGCTTGCCATGAAGCGCATCGGAAAGCCGCGCCTCTACCGCCCGGGCACGCGCCGCCATTTCGTCGCGGGCGAGCACCCAGTCGGGGCGCTGGGCGATATAGGCCCATGAACGGATTGCGGCAATCCGCCCTTGCAGCGTGTCGATATCGCCGCCGGTGCGGTCCAGCTGGGCGATCTGCTGTGCCATGTAATCGGCACCGAGTTCGCCATTGCGCAAGTCCTGCCACAGCCGCGCGACGAAGCGGGCGTGTGTTTCCGAACCCTGCTGGCGGAAATCGGGGAGGCGGCAGACGTCCCAGAACCGGGCGACCTGGGCAAGGCCGCGCACGGTGCCGCCCACGTCGGGATCGTCGGCCAGGCGCTTCAGCACGGCCAGATCGATGGCTTCGGGGGCGGGGGCCAGTTCGGGCCGTTCGGGCGGGGCTTCCAGATCGGCGATCAGCGTGGCCAGATCGTCGAAGCGCGGTTCGGGCTCGCGCCAGAACAGCTTGGTCAGCGGCGGGAAACGATGTTCCTCGATCGCGTAGACTTCTTCCGGTTCGAATTCGGAATCGTGCCCACCCGACCCGGTGAGGGTGCCGAATGTGCCGTCGGTCTGGTGGCGGCCGGCGCGTCCGGCGATCTGTGCCATTTCCGCCGTGGTCAGGCGGCGATGGCGGCGACCGTCGTATTTCGAGAGCCCGGCGAAGGCGACATGCTGGACGTCGAGATTGAGGCCCATGCCGATGGCGTCGGTGGCGACGAGATAGTCGACCTCTCCCGACTGGTAGAGTTCCACCTGGGCATTGCGCGTCTGCGGGCTGAGCGCGCCCATGACCACGGCGGCACCGCCACGGAAACGGCGCAGCATTTCGGCGATCGCGTAGACCTGCTCGGTAGAGAAGGCGACGATCGCACTGCGCGGCGGAATCCGGCTCAGCTTCTTGGCACCAACGTGGGAGAGCGTGGAAAAGCGCGGGCGCGAGATCACTTCGACCCCGGGCACCAGCGCTTTCACCAGCGGTTCGATGGTGGAGGAGCCGAGGATCATCGTCTCTTCCCGGCCGCGCGCGTGGAGCAGGCGGTCGGTGAAGACATGGCCGCGTTCGCGATCGGCGGCCAGTTGCGCCTCGTCGATGGCGACGAAGGCCAGGCTGCGGTCGGTAACCGGCATCGCCTCCGCCGTGCAGAGCAGGTAGCGGGCGTTCTTCGGCTCGATCCGTTCCTCACCCGTGATCAGCGCGACGCTGGCTTCGCCCTTGATCTTGCAGACGCGGTCATAGACCTCGCGCGCCAGCAGGCGGAGCGGAAAGCCGATGGCGCCGCTGGAATGGGCGCAGAGCCGCTCTATGGCGAGGTGGGTCTTGCCGGTGTTCGTCGGGCCGAGCACCGCCTTTACCCCACTGGGAGCGTCGTTTCGCGACGAGGCATGCGGCTTGTGAAACATTACGCCCTAGATTTGGCATCCCACCCGGACGCCCGCAAGACTCGGCTCGCCGAAAAACGGGTCAGAAATCCACAGCGTTAGGCAGCAATTAACCTTAAGCGGGCAGGACATGTGCCCGAGGGCCCGTGTGTGGGCCGCTGGAATGCCCTTGATTCTGCCGCGATCGGAACCGTTCCGGTCGTTGGTGGCGTAGGGCAAGGCGCATGGCTGCGGCCGCGTAAAAGGGACGGGCATCTGTTCAAGGCACTTGAACACGGCGGGGAGATCGCGGCGGGCGAGGGGGGCGGACACGCCGCCGCGCTTTCGCACGCGCAAGTCGTTCCCGAGCCGGCAGCGCCGGAATCGGTCGTTCCGCAAAAGCCGCGCCTGCAGGATCGGATCGCGGGCTGGAAGCGCGATGTCGAGCATTGGTGCGATCGCGTGGAGATCGCGCCGGACCTTGCCTGCGATATCGGCAGCCGCCGTTGGCTGCGCGGCATGGCGACTCTGCTGGGGCTTTCCGTGGCGGCCTGCGCGTTCTGGCCCGATTTCGCGATGGTGGAGGCGGCCACGACGCCGCTGGTCACCCGTGAGCGCGACGAATTCCGCAGCCAGACGATTGCTCCACTGGGGCTGGGGGCCGATGCCGGCCGCCACATGGGTGCCAGCCCGCTGGTTCGGCCGCTGGGCAGCGTGCCCGAACGGCCGAGCGTGGAACTGGTGGCGACGCTGGGGCAGGGCGACAGCTTTGCCCGAATGCTGGAACGCGTCGGCGTCGGGGATGACGATGCCACGCGCATCGGCGCGCTGGTCGGTCAGGCGGTTCCGCTTGACCAGATCGAACCGGGAACCCAGTTCGACGTGACGCTAGGCGGCCGCCCGGTGCCGGGGGCGCCGCGCGCGCTTACCGCCATGAACTTCCGTGCGCGTTTCGACATGGACCTGTCGATCCAGCGTGGCGGCGCCGGACTCTCGCTGGTGCGCCACCCGATTCACGTCGACGAAACGCCGCTGCGCATTCGTGGCACGGTCGGCTCCAGCCTCTATCGATCGGCTCGCAACGCCGGCGCGCCGATCGCGGCGATTCAGGCCTATCTCCAGGCCATCGACAAGTACGTGAGTCTGGAAAGCGATATTCGCGCCAATGACGCGTTCGATATCGTGGTTGCCTACAAGCGATCCGCCAAGGGCGAGCGGCAGGTGGGCAACCTGCTCTATGCCGGCCTTGAGCATGAGGGCAAACCGCGCCTTCAACTGCTGCGCTGGGGTCAGGACGGGGACATGGTCGCCGCCGGTAGCCTTGCCGAATCGACCAGCACGGCCGCCGGGATGCCGGTGGCGGGGCACATGACTTCGCCCTACGGAATGCGCCGCCATCCGATCCTGGGATATGTGCGCATGCACGCCGGCATCGATTTCGGCGCGGCCTATGGCTCGCCGATCTATGCGGTGGCCGATGGCGTGGTCAGCTTTTCCGGCCGGCATGGCGGCCATGGTAACTATGTCCGGATCGAGCATGGCGGCGGGCTGGGCACCGGCTATGGCCACATGAGTCGCATTGCCGTTTCGGCCGGCACCCGTGTCCGCGCCGGGCAGGTGATCGGCTACGTCGGCTCCTCCGGCCTGTCGACCGGGCCGCATCTCCATTTCGAGGCCTATCGCGGCGGGCAGACGATCAACCCGGCGGGCCTGCGCTTTGTTTCGGCGCCGCGGATCGACGGCAAGGAAAAGAACGCCTTCGATGCACGGCTGAAGGCGCTACTGACCGTGCAACCGGGAGAGGCGCTGGGCTCGGTCGCGCCGGTCACCGCCACGCCGATGGGCGCGGAGCGCGAGATCGACCGACTGGAGCCGAAGACGCTCTGAATCCCGGCGACGCTTCGCCGGTGGGCGCACCGCGCAAGCGGTCTTGCTGCCTTGGACAGTCCGTCACATTGAATGCCCTGCGCTTTTCCGGCAATCACACCAGCCATGACCGGAGCATATCCCCACACCCGCCTGCGCCGCGCGCGCGCCACGGCCTGGAGCCGCGCCATGCACCGCGAAACGGTGCTCACCCCCGCCGACCTGATCTGGCCGGTCTTCGTGACCGAGGGAGAGGGCGTGGAGCAGCCGATATCCTCGCTGCCCGGCGTGTCGCGCTGGTCGGTGGACCTGCTGGTCGAACGCGCGCGTGAAGCGGCGGACCTTGGCATCCCGTGCCTGGCGCTGTTCCCCGATACCCAGCCCGAACGCCGCAGCGACAATGGCGCCGAAGCGCTCAATCCCGACAACCTGATGTGCCGCGCCTTGCGTGCCATCCGCGCCGAACTGGGTGACCGTATCGGCCTGCTGACCGACGTGGCGCTCGATCCCTATACCAGCCATGGCCAGGACGGGCTGGTCGATGAAAACGGCTATGTGCTGAATGACGAGACGGTGGAAGTGCTGGTCGGCCAGGCGCTGAATCAGGCGCGGGCCGGGGCGGACATCATCGCCCCGTCGGACATGATGGACGGCCGCATCGGCGCGATCCGCGATGCGCTGGAGGATGAGGGCTTCGTCAACGTCCAGATCATGAGCTACGCCGCCAAGTACGCGTTGGCCTTCTATGGCCCGTTCCGCGATGCGGTGAACACGCGCGGCCTGCTGAAGGGCGACAAGAAGACCTACCAGATGGACCCGGCCAATGCCGAGGAAGCGCTGCGCGAGGTGGAGATGGATCTGGCGGAGGGTGCGGACAGCGTAATGGTGAAGCCGGGCCTGCCCTATCTGGATATTGCGCGCCGGGTCAAGGAAACTTTCGAGGTTCCCGTCTTCGCCTATCAGGTCTCCGGCGAATACGCGATGATCGAGGCGGCGGTGGCGGCCGGCGCGGCGGATCGCGATGCGATGGTGCTGGAAACGCTTCTGGCCTTCAAGCGCGCGGGTTGTTCGGGCGTGCTGACCTATCACGCCGTGCATGCCGCACGCCTGCTGCAGAAGTGACGTCATGACGGATTTCAGGCTGGAAACCGATCGGCTGGTACTGCGCAACTGGCAGCCGGGCGATATCGCGCGCTTCGCGGCGGTGACCAACAATCCGGACGTCATGCGCTGGCTGGGCGGGGTGATGGACGCGGAGCGGCTGGCCCAGTCCGAAGCGCGCATGATCGGCTTTCACGAAAGCTACGGCCACACTTTCTGGATCGTTGAGCGCAAGGCTGATGGCGGCCATCTCTCGGGCGAGATGCTCGGCTTCTGTGGGCTCAAGAAGATCGACGCGCCGGGGGCCTCGTTCCCAGGCGAGTTCGAGATCGGCTGGCGTATGCGCACCGATGCCCATGGCAAGGGCTATGCCAAGGAAGCGGCGATCGCCTCGCTCGATGCCGGGTTCGATCGGTTCGGCGCGGAGGAGATTTTCGCGATCACCGTCATCGAGAACGAGCCGAGCTGGGGCCTGATGCGCCGGCTGGACATGCGGCGGCGAGAGGATCTGGATTACGACGATCCGCGCTTCGAACCACCGTTGCGGCACACGATCGCCTATTCGATCACCCGCGACGAATGGGCCGCGCAGCCGCGCTGAGGGCGCCGGCAGGGAGAGGGATATGAATCGCACCGACATCACCGTGGCCGCCTTCAAGGGCAAGGCGCCACGGATTCACTCCAGCGCCTTCATCGCGCCGGGCTGCCGGATCATCGGCGATGTGGAGATCGGGCCGGACGTCAGCATCTGGTACAACTGCGTGATCCGCGCCGATGTAAATCGGGTGGTGATCGGCGCGCGGACCAATGTGCAGGACGGCACGGTGATTCACTGCGACAGCCCCAAGCCCTCGCGCCCCGAAGGCTATCCGACGCTGATCGGAGAGGATGTGCTGATCGGGCATATGGCGATGGTGCACGGCTGCACGCTGGAGGATCGCGCCTTCGTCGGCCTTGGCGCGATCGTCATGGATGGCAGCTATATCGAATCGGACGGCATGCTGGCGGCCGGCGCGCAACTGACCGGCAAGCGCATCGGCGCGTGCCAGCTCTGGATGGGACGTCCCGCGAAGTATTTGCGCGATCTGGACGAGGCGACGATGGCCGGTAACCAAGCGGGCGTGCAGGCCTATGTCGAGCGTGGCCGCGAACATGCCGAGGCGCTGGGCTTGACGGGCTGATGGCCAAGCCGAAAGCCGCGCTGCCATCCGCAGATGAATTGCGGGCCTTGATCGATGCCGAACAGCGCCTCTCCGTGCGCGTCACTCCCGGTGCGAAAGTGGAGGCGATGGAGATCGTTGAAGGCCGGATTCTGGTGAAAGTTCGCGCCAAGCCTGAAGATGGCAAGGCGAACGAGGCGGTGCGGACGCTCTTGGCCGCAGCGCTGGAACTGGCACCATCGCGAGTGACATTGTTGCGCGGCGCAACTTCGCGCGAGAAGCAGTTTCAAGTCGATAAGTAAGTCCTCCCCGGTGCGCGGAGGGACCGCCCCCATCAGCGGCAGATACCCCTCCCCCTCAGGGACGCGTCATTCCCCGTGCCATGCGGGACAGCACCTCAGTCATGGCCTGCGCGATATGGGCCGGTTCCGGCGCGACATCGGCAATCGCGCGAGTCATCGCATCGGCCCATTGCGCGGCGGTCTGGCGGTCGATGGCAAAGTCCTTGTGCAGACTCATCATGCACTTTCCCGGATTCGCCTCGAACCAGTCGCGCGGGCCGCCGGCCCAGCCGGCGAGGAAGCGGGGCAGGCTCTTACGCATCGGTCCAAGGTCTTCGGCATGCATGGCGCGCAGCTCGGCATAGGCCGCGTCCTGCTCCATCAGATCGTAGAAGCGGTTGGCGATCGCCTCGAACACGGGGGCGCCGCCGATCAGGTCGTGCGGAGTCTGGGCGGTTTCGGTCGTCACGGGGCGAATCTCTCCGGCGCGCAAGGGGTCATGCTGAGGCGATAGCCCATCGGTTCCACGTGGAACTTGATGCGTATCAATCGCGGACCATCGCGCGCAAGGTTTCGATGCGATCGGCTTCGTGCGCGGGCTTGTCGGCGCGGATTCGGTGGATGCGCGGGAATCGCATGGCCAGCCCGGACTTGTGCCGCTTGCTCAAATGAACCGAATCGAAGGCCACTTCCAACACCAGCGACCTGTCGGTCTCGCGCACCGGGCCGAAGCGATTCACCGTGTGGTTGCGGACATGGCGATCCAGCCACTTCAGCTCTTCGTCAGTGAATCCGAAGTAGGCCTTGCCCACGGGCAGCAGTTCGGCGCCCGCATCGGGATCACCGTCCCAGCAGCCGAACGTGAAGTCCGAATAGAACGAGGATCGCTTGCCGCTGCCACGCTGGGCATACATCAGCACGCAATCGATCAGCAGCGGATCACGCTTCCACTTGTACCACAGCCCGGTCTTGCGCCCGGCGACATAGGGACTGTCGCGCCGTTTGAGCATCACGCCTTCGATCGCATCCTCGCGCGCCCTTTCGCGGATCGCGGTCAGTTCGGCGAAATCGGCGGCGGGAATCACGGCGCTGAGGTCGAAGTGGCCTGGATCGAGCCGCCCGATCAAGGCTTCCAGCCGGGCGCGGCGTTCGCTCCAGGGTAGCAGGCGCAAGTCCGCGCCTTCCAGGATCAGCACGTCGTAGAGCCGCACGAACGCCGGATAGTCGGCCAGCATCTTCTTCGAGACGGTCTTGCGGCCCAGCCGCTGTTGCAGCGCATTGAAGCTGGCCGCGCCGCCTTCCTCACGCCCCTGATGGGCGCCGCGCACCAGCAGTTCGCCATCCAGCACGGCATCGACGTGAAGCGCCTCCGCAATTTCGGGAAAGCTGCCCGAGATGTCGTCGCCGGATCGGGAATAGACGCGCGTTTCGCCCTGCACGCGTACCACTTGCACGCGAATCCCGTCCCACTTCCACTCGGCCGCGAACTCGCTGAGATCGAGTTCGACCGCTTCCAGCGGATGGGCGAGCATGAACGGGCGGAACAGCGGCAAGTGCTCGGAAGTGGGGGCCTCCGCCCCGTGCGCGGCCCAGTCGAACAGCGCGAGATAGGGCGGGGACTGGCCGTGCCAATGCTCCTCCACATCCTCGACGGCCACGTCGAAAGCCTGCCCGAAGGCGGTCTTGGCGAGGCGCGCGGAAATGCCGATACGCATGGCACCGGTCGCCAGCTTGAGCAGGGCATAGCGTTCCTCGGCATCGAGCAGGTCTAGCAGGCGCGGCAGTTCCACCATGACATTGGCGCGAGTCATGCGGGCCAGCGCGTCGACGGCTTCGGCCACGCTGGGCGGATTCTCGGCGATGTCCGGGCCGGGCCAGAGCAGGCTGGCGGTTTCTGCCGTATCGCCCACATAGTCGCGGCTAAGGGACCAGAGCACCGGATCGACCCGCTCGGTCATCAGGTTGCGGATCGTGGAGCTTTTGACTGCCGGGAAGTCGAGTCCGTCGGTCAGCGCGGAGAGTGCCCAGCCGCGATCGGGATCGGGCGTCTCGCGCAAGTAGTCTGCCAGCAGCTTCAGCTTCGCATTGCGGCTGCGGGTATAGACCAGCGCGTCGAGGAGGGCGGCGAAGCGTCTCATGAGTGGCTTGCTGAGCGAGGTTTCCCAACAAAACCCCGTCGTCCCCGCGAAGGCGGGGATCCCGCTTTTCTTTTTCTGGGGGAGGCAGAAGGAAGCGGGGCCCCCGCCTTCGCGGGGGCGACGGGATTTATGAGGCGTGGGCTGGGTAAGGAACGGACAGCCGCCATCTCAATCATCCTCGTCCTCGTAGCCAACCAGGGCCAGCGCGCGGGCTTTGCGCTGGTTCAACTCGCACCAGCGCAGCATCGCATCCTCGCGGCCATGGGTGATCCAGGTCTCGCCGGGATTCACGTCGGTGATGGTCTGGGTCAGCTCATCCCAGTCGGCGTGGTCGGAGATGATCAGCGGCAGTTCCACCATCCGCTGCCGCGCCCGCTGGCGCACGCGCATCCAGCCGGAGGCCATGGCGGTGATCGGATCGGGCAAGCGGCGGCTCCAGCGGTCGTTCAGCGCGGAGGGCGGAGCCACCACGATCCGGCCGGCAAGCTCTGGCGTCTTGACGTCACTCACCAGTCGCAAGTCACCCAGATCCACGCCAAAGCGTTCATAAAGCCGGCACATCGCCTCCATCGCGCCGTGGAGGTAGATCGGCTCCACATGCCCCGCGCGGCGCAGTTCGGCGATCACGCGCTGCGCCTTGCCAAGCGCATAGGCGCCGACCAGCACGCAGCGTTCGGGATTGGCGGACAGGGCGGAGAGCAGCTTGGCGATTTCGTGCTCCACGGGCGGATGGCGGAACACCGGCAAGGCGAAGGTCGCCTCGGTGACGAGCACGTCGCAGGGCACGACCTTGAAGGGCGGGCAGGTGGGATCCGGCCGACGCTTGAAATCGCCCGTCACCACCACGCGTTCGCCCGCATGTTCGAGAACGATCTGCGCCGATCCCAGCACGTGCCCGGCGGGGATGAAAGTGGCGGAGACGCTGCCGGGCAGCTGCACAGTCTCGCCATAGGCAACCGGCACCGCGCCGTCGCTGGTGGCGTAGCGCAGCTCCATGATCGCCAGCGTCTCGGGCGTGGCGATCGTCTCGCCATGGCCGCCGCGGGCATGGTCGGAATGGCCGTGAGTCACCAATGCGCGGGGAACAGGGCGCGAAGGATCGATCCAGCAGTCGGCGGGGACGACGTGGATCCCATGCGGTTCGGGTCTGATCCAGGCGAAATCGCGGGCCATGAAAAGAAAATGGGGCGGAAACCGCGCGGTTCCCACCCCATTTCTTCTTGAGTCGGTTCAGAACGGCTCAGTCGTCGGCATTGGTTTCCGGCTGCGTGCCGGGCTTCTTGGCCGACTTCTTCGCAGGCACTTTCTTCTTGGCCTTCACCACCTTCGGCGCGGCGGGCGTCAGTTCGAAGCTGAGCGCGTCCTCCTTGACCGAAACGTGGACCTCGCCGCCGTGCGCCAGTTTGCCGAACAGCAGTTCTTCCGCCAGCGGCTGCTTGACCTTCTCCTGGATGACGCGGGCCATCGGCCGCGCACCGTAAAGCTTGTCGTAACCGCGATGGCCCAGCCACTCGCGCGCGTCGGAGTCGAACTGGATGTGGACGTTCTGGTCCGCCAGCTGGAGTTCCAGCTGCAGGATGAACTTGTCCACCACCCGGCTGATCGTTTCCTTGGCCAGATAGGCGAAGGGCACGATGGCATCGAGACGGTTGCGGAATTCGGGGCTGAACATCTGCTTCACCGCTTCGTCGCCGGCATCCGCCTTGGACGTGTCACCGAAACCGATGCCCTGCTTGGCCATGTCCGACGCACCCGCGTTGGTGGTCATGATCAGGACCACGTTGCGGAAGTCCACGGTCTTGCCGTGGTGATCGGTCAGCTTGCCGTTGTCCATCACCTGCAGAAGGATGTTGAACAGATCGGGGTGCGCCTTTTCGATTTCGTCGAGAAGGAGCACGCAGTGCGGCTGCTGGTCCACCGCGTCGGTGAGCAAGCCGCCCTGGTCGAAGCCGACATAGCCCGGAGGGGCGCCGATCAGACGGCTGACCGAGTGACGCTCCATATATTCGGACATGTCGAAGCGTTGGATCGGGATGCCCATGATCTGGGCCAGCTGCTTGGCGACTTCGGTCTTGCCGACGCCGGTGGGGCCGGAGAACAGGAACGAGCCGATCGGCTTGTCCGGATCGCGCAGGCCCGCGCGGCTGAGCTTCATCGCGGTCGAGAGCACCTCGATCGCCTTGTCTTGGCCGAAGACCACGCGCTTCAGATCGCGTTCGAGATTCTCCAGCGCCTTCTTGTCGTCCGAACTGACCGACTTGGGCGGGATGCGCGCCATCGTCGCGATCACCTGCTCGATCTCGCGCGCAGTGATCGTCTTCTTGCGGCGGCTGGGGGGCACCAGCATCTGCATCGCGCCCACTTCGTCGATCACGTCGATCGCCTTGTCGGGCAGCTTGCGGTCATTGATGTAGCGTGCCGAAAGCTCGACCGCGGTCTTGATCGCGTCCGGCGTGTACTTGACCTTGTGGTGTTCCTCGAACGCGGTGCGCAGGCCACGCAGGATCTTGATCGTGTCTTCCACCGTGGGTTCGTTCACGTCGATCTTCTGGAACCGGCGCAGCAGGGCGCGGTCCTTCTCGAAGTGGTTGCGGAACTCCTTGTAGGTGGTCGAACCGATGCAGCGGATCGTGCCGCCCGACAGTGCGGGCTTCAGCAGGTTCGATGCATCCATCGCGCCGCCGCTGGTGGCACCGGCGCCGATCACCGTGTGGATCTCGTCGATGAACAGGATCGCGTGCGGCATCTTCTCCAGTTCGGAGACGACCTGCTTCAGGCGTTCCTCGAAATCGCCGCGATAGCGGGTGCCGGCCAGCAGGCTGCCCATGTCGAGCGAATAGATCACCGCTTCGGCCAGCACCTCAGGCACTTCGCCTTCGACGATCTTGCGGGCCAGGCCCTCGGCAATGGCGGTCTTGCCCACGCCGGGATCGCCCACGTAGAGCGGGTTGTTCTTCGAACGGCGGCAGAGGATCTGGATCGTGCGGTCCACTTCGGGGCCACGGCCGATCAGCGGGTCAACTTTGCCCAGCAGCGCCTTCTCGTTGAGATTGACGGTGAACTGGTCGAGCGCCGAATCCTTCTTGTTGGCGTTCTTGGTCTCGGCCTTCTCCTCGGGGGCGGGGGCCTGTTCCTCGCTGCCCTTGGGGCTGCGTTCGTCCACGCGTTTGCCGCCCTTGCCGATGCCGTGGCTGATGAAGCTGACGGCGTCCAGGCGGCTCATGTCCTGCTGCTGCAGGAAGTAGACGGCGTAGGAATCGCGTTCGGAAAACAGGGCGACCAGCACGTTGGCGCCGGTCACGGTGTCCTTGCCCGAGGACTGGACGTGCAGGATCGCGCGCTGGATGACGCGCTGGAAGCCGGCGGTGGGGGCGGGATCGCCCTTTTCCTCGGTCTTCAGCGACTGGTATTCCTGATCGAGATACTGGCGCACCACGTCACCGAGGTCGCCAAGATCCACGCCACATGCCTGCATCACCTGTGCCGCGTCCGGATCGTCGATCAGGGCGAGCAGCAGGTGCTCTAGCGTGGCGTACTCGTGGCTGCGCTCCGAAGCGTGCGAGAGCGCGGCATGTAAGGTCTTTTCTAGGCTTTGCGCGAAGCTGGGCATCTAGGAAACTTTCATGTGGGAGTGGGACTCTCCTTGAGGGGGAGCTTTGGAGGAAAACGGGTTTCGGGATTCATATAGGCACGTTCAGGACGGTTGCGAGGTGCGTGCCGCAAGATCGGGTGCAACCTCGCGCCGGTCATGACGTGGGCCCCGGGTTTCGGGGCTTGAACAGGGCATCTGCGGCCAGCATGTGGGCCTGCGAAGCGCGGCGATGCGCGCGGATGCGTTCGATTTCGGTTTCCAGAAGCGCGACGCGTGCGTCGAGTTCGTCCAGCGAATAGCGCTCCAGGCTTTCGCTGGCGAGAAGGCTGGCGGCTCCGAGTTCCACCTCGGGCGACCGCCGCCGCGGTCGATCATCATCGTCCATTGCATTGCAGCATCGGACGGTAGATGCGTGCTGTCAATGGCCTGAAATTATGTTCCCATCCATGGTGGGTCTGTGGCAACAGGATACGTATGTTAGTTAACTCAGTTAAGCGGATGACCGCGATCGGCTTTGAAGCGCCGGGCGGTCCCGATGTGCTCAAGCCCGTCACGCTGCCGATTCCGGAGCCGGGCCCGGGTGAAGTTCTGGTGAAAGTCGCTTTCGCCGGGGTTAACCGTCCCGATGTGGTGCAGCGGCAGGGCAAGTACCCGCCGCCGCCGGGCGCATCGCCGATTCCCGGGCTGGAAATTTCCGGCAAGGTCGCGGCGCTGGGGCAGGGGGTGACCGAATTCCTTCCCGGGCAGGCGATCTGCGCGCTGGTCAGCGGCGGCGGCTATGCCGAATACTGTCTGGCCAAGGCCGCGCACTGCTTGCCGGTGCCCGAAGGGTTGGGCTTGGACGAGGCGGCGGCACTGCCCGAAACGCTGTTCACCGTCTGGCACAACGTGTTCGAGCGTGGCTACGCGCGCGATGGCGAGACGATACTGGTCCATGGCGGCACCAGCGGCATCGGCACGATGGCGGCCATGCTGGGCCGGCATTTCGGATTGACCGTGATCGTCACTTGCGGCTCCCCCGAAAAATGCGCCCGGGCGCTGGAGATCGGGGCGGCCTACGCGATCGACTACAAGGCCAGCGATTTCGTGGAGGAAGTCGCCCGGATCACCGATGGCAAGGGTGTCGACATCGTGCTCGACATGGTGGGCGGCGATTACGTGGCGCGCAACCTCAAGTGCATGGCGCCCGATGGCCGCCACGTGACCATCGCCGTGCAGGGCGGCGCCAAGGCGGAGGTCAACATGGCGGTGGTCATGAGCCGGCGCTACACGCTCACCGGATCGACGCTGCGGCCGCGTTCGGACGCGTTCAAGGGGCTGCTGGCGCAGGAGATCCTCGCCAATGCCTGGCCCTTGGTCGAGGATGGCGAACTGCGGCCGGTCATGGATGCCCGGTTCCCCCTTGCCGAAGCCTCCGCAGCCCATGCGCGGATGGAAGCGGGCGACCATGTCGGCAAGATCGTGCTGGAGATCTGAAGCGGGATTTCGGTGACCGAATAGAGGTGCGAAAATGCGTGGCGGCGCATTTTCGTCGGCGGATCGTGTAAATCCCGAGTCGTCCCTTCGGATGGTTTTGCCAAGTCGTTTCAGATTCGCGCGCGATCGAATTGCGAAAATCGAGGCTTGTGCTTGCCGAATCCGCAAAGTTTCCCTAAATCGGGTCAGAACGGCCGCTCCGCAAAGGGGCGGCCATTATTGTTTCCGCCGGAGATAGAGACATGAGCCAGCCCACTCCGCTGATGCCGCACGCGACCGCCTCGTGGCTGGTCGACACTACCGCGCTGACGTTCGAGCAGATCGCAGAGTTCTGCGGTCTGCACATGCTCGAAGTGCAGGCGATGGCCGACGATCTGGCATCCAGCAAGTATACCGGACGCGATCCCGTGCGTTCGGGCGAACTGACCATGGAAGAGATCGAGAAGGGTCAGGCAAACCCGGAGTACAAGCTCCGCATGCACAAGATCCCGATCACCTCCAGCCGCACCAAGGGCCCGCGCTACACGCCGGTGTCGAAGCGTCAGGACAAGCCGGACGGCATCGCCTGGATCCTGCGCAACCACCCCGAGGTTTCGGACGCGCAGATCGGCAAGCTGATCGGCACCACGCGCAACACCATCGCGGCGATCCGCGACCGTTCGCACTGGAACATCGCCAACATCACGCCGAAGGATCCGGTTACCCTGGGTCTCTGCTCGCAGCGTGAGCTGGACTTCATCGTCTTCAAGGCCGCCAAGAAGGCCGGTATCGAGGACGACGGTCAGAACGACGAGCGTCTGGTCGACGATCGCGAAGCGCTGATCGAGGAACTGCGTGCCGAGCGTGAGGCCGCTTCGCGTGCCGCTTCGGAAGCCGCGCAGGAAGCCGAAGTCGCCGCCTGGCTCCAGGCCAAGCGCGCTGCCGAAGCCGCGGAAGAGCAGGGCGAGTAATCGCCCAACCTTCCCGGCTCAGGGATTGCAAAGCCCCGCGACGATTGGTTCGTCGCGGGGCTTTTTGTTTGTGTGCCGAGCACGGTTGCGCATGAGCGGCGGAGCGGCATCAAGACCTGCAGTTCATTGCAGCAAATCAAGTCCGTCGTCCCCGCGAAGGCGGAGACCCCGCGTCTTTTTTGTTGCTCACGCAGTGGTGCAAACGAGGACCTGCCCACAGGTCAGCCCCACGCGCGTTGTCACCGCTCCCGATGTCGGAAAGGCCCTCGACCATCGCCAATGTGCGATCGGGCCATAAAAAAGAGCAGGGGGCACGCGGCCCCCTGCTCGATTCATCATCAAACGCTGAAAATTACTCGGCCGGTTCCAGCGTGCTTTCATCGGTGAGCTGGGCGATCGCCGGCGGGGTGTGGCCACCGTTCGGATTCAGGCGGCCTTCAAGGCGGGCACCCTGTTCGATGGTGAGTGCGTCGTAGGATACGTCGCCCTCGATCCGCGCGGTGCGCAGGATCACCACCTCGCGGGCGGAGATCGTGCCGCGCACGGTGCCGGCGATACGCACGGATTCGGCACTGATGCCGCCGGCGATCTCGCTGGCGTCACCCTGGATCAGCGACTTGCAGGCGATGTCCCCGGTTACGCGGCCCTCGACGTGAAGGTCGACGGAGGCTTCGATGTTGCCGGTAACGGCAGTGTCTGCACCCAGCACCGAAAAGCTGCTGGCGCCGGTACGGGCGGTGGAGGTCGAAAAGGTCTTGGCCATGGCGTTATCGGGCTTCTTGCTGAACATTATGGGCGGCCTCGAGGAATGTGCGCGGGTTCATGGGCCGGTTGTTGATGCGCACCTCGAAATGGAGATGCGGGCCAGTCGACCGGCCGGTCGAGCCCATTGCGGCGATACGGGTTCCGCCGTCGACGAGTTGGCCGGGGCGGACGTTGAAGCCGGAAAGATGGCCGTAACGGGTCATCAAACCATTGCCGTGGCTGATCTCCACGCAGTTGCCGTAACCCTGGCGCTGGCCGACGAACGTGACGCGGCCCTTGGCGGCGGCATAGATCGGCGAGCCCATCGGGCCGGGGAAGTCGAGCCCGGCATGGAACGCGGCGCCACCGGTGAAGGGGTCGGCGCGATAACCGAAGCTGGACGAGACGTAGGCGACGTGCGCGGGCTTGACCTGCGGGATCGAGGCAAGCCCGTTTTCCAGTGCGTCCATGCGGGCCAGGCTCTGGCCCAGGCGCTGAAAGCGCGGATCGATCGAACCGTCGGCAGCGGTGGAAAGCTTTTCGAGCGGACCACCCTCGGCACCGCGACCGTTGGCCATGGCGTTGGGGTTGAGGCCCAGCTTGCGAATGGTGTCGGCGGTGGCGGCCGCGCGGCGATCGGCGTAGCGGGTCAGGCGTTCGACGAAGGCCAGCTGCTCGGCCTCGACGCCGGCCAGCTTGCCGGCTTCGGGGACGGCCAGGCTGACCTTCTTCACCGTCTCTGCGGATTCGGTGGAGCTGTCGCTCACCGTCTCGCCGGCCTGCTTGTCCTCGGGCAGTTCGCCGATGTGCGCTTCGACCATCGTTTCGATGAACTTCTGGCGGCGTGCCAGATCGTCGACGGTGCCGTTCAGATTGTTGCGATATTGCTGCACGCGGCTTTCGGCCGTGGCTACCTTGGCTTCGCGCAGGCGCAGCAGGACGTGTTCGCTGGTCGCGCTGAATTGCGACACGGCAACAGCGCCCATCGATACGCACCATGCACCCAGCAGCGCGGCGCAAGTGCCGGCAGCCACTTTCTGCATTCGCGACGAAATGCGGATGAAGCGGACTTGCCCCTGCGAGCGCATGATGAACTCGCGTTCAGGAAAGGCCGCCTGGAGACGCGATTTAAGCGTCCCGGCAGATATGAACTTCAAAACGACCCCGCTTGGAAATCTTATGTCCTAACCCCGGCGGCCGGGTAGCAGGGGAGGGGGGCAAAGGCGAATCGACTCGGCCCGGATGGTTGCAAAAACGGGATGAGTCGGACCTCGGTTGCGATGAACCGAGGGAACGGTTTCGTATTTGCGGTGAACCGTTTCCTCGAAATCGACTCGATTCGCCGCCGCAAGGCCTTGAATCATTGTGAAAGTCTGGCTGAATCCGGGCTTAACGTCATTCCCCAGGCTTGCGCAGCAGTTGCATTGCTTGCATCGAACACCGGCTTCGGGATCGTTTCGCCGCATCGGTGACAGCATCGCGCAACAATGCTAGGCGGCGCCTATGACCGAGCAGACTATTCTTGCCCCCGAGGCGGCTGTCGAGACACTCGAGGCGTTGGTGGCGCGCCTTGCGCAGGCGGGCCGTGCCGCGCAGCGCACACTCGCGAAGATGAGCGATGCGCAGAAGGCCGAGGCCCTGCGCGCCGCTGCTGCCGAACTGCGCAAGGCGGAGCCGGAAATTCTGGCGGCCAATGCAAAGGACATCGCCGCCGGCGAGGCCAAGGGGCTGAGCGGCGCGATGCTCGATCGCCTGCGGCTCGATTCCGCGCGGCTGGCCGGGATCGCCGATGCGGTGGAGCAGGTGGCGGGTCTGGCCGATCCGGTCGGAGAGGTCATTTCCACCAGCGAACGGCCCAATGGCCTGCAGCTTTCGCGCGTGCGCATTCCGATCGGTCTGATCGGCATCATTTACGAAAGCCGCCCCAATGTGACGGCCGACGCGGCCGCGCTTTGCCTGCGTTCGGGCAATGCCGCACTGCTGCGCGGCGGCAGCGAGGCACTGCATTCCAACCGTGCGATCATGGCGGCGATGGTCGCGGGTCTGACCCGGGCGGGCGTGCCCGCAGCGGCGATACAACTGATGCCGACGCAGGACCGCGCGGCGGTGGGCGCCATGCTGACGGCGGCGGGCCTGATCGACATGATCGTGCCGCGCGGCGGCAAGAGCCTTGTCGCCCGGGTTCAGGCCGATGCCCGGGTGCCGGTGCTCGCGCACCTTGATGGCATCTGCCACACCTATGTCCACGCCCAGGCGGATCCGGACATGGCGGTGCGCCTTGCCCTCAATGCCAAGATGCGCCGCACGGGGATCTGCGGTTCGATGGAGACATTGCTGCTCGATACGCAGTTTCCGGCGTCGGAAGCCGTGGTGAGCGCGTTGCTCGATGCCGGGTGCGAGGTACGTGGCGATGCCCGCGCCCAGGCGCTCGATCCGCGCATCCTGCCCGCCACCGCAGAGGATTGGGATACCGAATATCTCGACGCGGTGCTGTCGGTGGCAGTGGTCGACGGGCTCGATGCCGCGCTCGATCATATTGCGGCGCATTCCTCGCACCATACCGACGTGATCGTCAGCGAGGACGCGGTGGCGGTCGAACGGTTCCTGAGCGAAGTCGACAGCGCCATCGTCATGGTCAATGCCTCCAGCCAGTTTGCCGATGGCGGCGAATTCGGGCTGGGCGCGGAGATCGGCATCGCCACCGGGCGCCTGCACGCGCGCGGCCCGGTCGCGCTGGAGGGGCTGACCACGTACAAGTGGCTGGTGCGCGGAACCGGGCAGGCCCGCCCCTGACAAGCTCGCCCCTGACCAGATCATCCCTGACGAACCTGTCGATGCGATGCGCCAGCGGACGTACCGGGCCGGTCACCGGGCTGCTGGGCGGCAGCTTCAATCCGGCCCATGGCGGCCATCGGCGCATCACCCTGTTCGCGGCCGATGCACTGGCGCTGGACGAGGTGTGGTGGCTGGTGTCCCCCGGCAACCCGCTCAAGCCAAGAGCGGGCATGGCGCCACTGGCCGCGCGGGTGGAATCGGCGAAGCGACAGGCCCGGCGGGCGCGAATCCGGGTGACCGCGATCGAGCGTGAGCTGGGCACGCGCTACACCGTGGAGACGCTGCGCGCGCTGCTGCGGCGCTATCCGAAAAGACGCTTCGTATGGCTGATGGGGGCCGATAATCTGGCCCAATTCCACCGGTGGAAGGACTGGCGCGACATCGCGCGACTCATGCCGATTGCGGTAATTGCCCGTCCGGGGTATGATGGCGCCGCCTTCGCGAGCCCCGCGATGGCCTGGCTGGGGAGATTCCGGAGGTCCCAGTCCAGTCTTCGCAGTCCGGAAAGGTGGAGCGCACCTGCGCTGGTGACATTGCGATTCGACCCCGATGCGCGGTCGGCCACGGCGATCCGCCAGGCCGATCCGGAGTGGGCCCGGAAGTCGATGGATCGACTTTCGCGTGCAGACTCCATTCGAGATGGTGTCACGTACCACCGCATCCCCGGACATGCAGCGTGAGCGGGCAATCGCCTTTCTCTCGCACGTCCGCATATCAAAAAGTGAGATTGCAACTGGCAGGGTGTTCCACACCCGGCCTGACGCGATCGTGAGAAAGGAGCAGTAACCCTCTAGATGCCACAGGCACAGATACAGCCGGATCAAACCGGCGCCACACCCCCGGCCATGGTCGAGTCCGACGACCCGCAATTGGCCCTCGTCCTGCAAAGCCTCGACGACGATCAGGCGCAGGACATTGTCACCATCGACCTCGAAGGCAAATCGAGCATCGCCGAATACATGGTGATCGCGTCGGGCCGTTCGACCCGCCAGGTGGCGGCGATGGCACAGAAACTTGGCGAACGACTGAAACAGGGTGGTTTCGGCCACGCGCGTGTCGAAGGTCTGCCGGCGGCCGACTGGGTGCTGGTTGATGCCGGCGGCGTAGTCGTGCACCTCTTCCGCCCGGAAGTGCGCAGCTTCTACAACCTCGAGCGTATGTGGGGCTTCGACGGTCCCTCGGGCGCGGCCTGACGCTGCTCGATCGCTGATGGGATGACCCGGCCGCGACGGTGGCCGGGACTCTGAACCGGAAACGGCGCGCCTGCTCCGCGCCACCGGGGCCTGCGCCCCGGTTTCTGCGACTCTAGGGGCCCGCGCCCCGCTTTCTGTGACTCTTGGGGCCCGCGCCCCGGTTTCTGTAACTCTTGGGGCTTGCACCCCGGTCTCCACGACTCCGGGGCTTGCGCGCCCCGCGCCGGGGGGCGATGGAGAATGATGCTTCTCCACGTTATCGCCCGCGGCAAGATCGCCCGCTCGCCAGAGGCCGAGCTGCTCGATCGCTATGCCAAGCGCATCACCTGGCCATTCCGGCATACTGAACTGCCCGACGTCGGCGGCAAGGTGCCGCCGCCCAGCCAGACCCCGTTTCGCGAAGTGCTGCTGGACGAACGCGGCAAGCTGATGAGTTCGGAGGAATTCGCCGAATTGCTCGGCCGCTGGCGCGACGAGGGCGTACGCGAATGTCGTTTCCTGATCGGCGCGGCGGACGGGCACGGCGGTGAGGCGCGTGCGCGGGCCGATCACCTGCTCTGCTTTGGCCGCATGACCTGGCCGCACCTGATGGTGCGGGCGATGCTGGCCGAGCAGCTCTGGCGCGCCACTGCGATTCTGGCGGGGCATCCGTATCATCGATCGGGGTGAGGGCTAGCGCTGGTCTTGGAAGAATCCCGAGAGCATCGTGCGGGTCCGGCAGCAAACCAAGAGATTTCAAAACAAAACCTCATCGTCCCCGCGTAGGCGGGGACCCCGCTTTTCTGGATGGGCAGCGAGAAGGAGGCGGGGCCCCCCGCCTACGCGGGGGCGACGAAGGGATGTTGGATGCTTTGAGTTTTCGATGCCAATTGTGTGTACGATGCCGAAGACCGATTGACCTTTCGCCACATTCCGTCCCTTCGTTGCGCTCCCCTCTGGCCACGACCCCATCCGGCGCGCATAACGCCGCTTGATGCCAGCGATTTCCGGTCCCGGTCTTTGGGCGCTTGTCCTGTCCGCCGTCGTCATGACGGCGATCGTCGGGCTGCGCTATCTTGCCACCTCCGGCCTGTTCGCGTGGATCACCGCGCGGGTTCGGCCCGGACTCTACAAGGGGCTGGATCGGCAGATCCGTGCGGAGATCGGCTGGTCGCTGGCCTCCAGCGCGATCTATGGCATTCCTGCCGGCGTCGTCGCATGGGGCTGGCAGGCGCATCACTGGACGCGGATCTACACGAATCCATCGGCCTACCCGCTCTGGTGGATGCCGCTATCCCTGCTCCTCTACCTGTTCCTGCACGATACTTGGTTCTATTGGACCCACCGCTGGATGCATCGGCCCAGGGTGTTCCGGCTGATGCATGGCGTCCACCACGCCAGCCGCCCGCCAACCGCGTGGGCGGCGATGAGCTTTCATCCGCTGGAGGCGGTGACCGGGGCCGTGGTCGTTCCCGTGCTGGTCTTCGTGGTCCCGATTCACGTCGCCATGCTGGGGCTGGTGCTGACGATCATGACGGTGATGGGGATCGCCAACCATATGGGCTGGGAGATGTTTCCGCGCCGCCTTGTCGAATCGCGGTTGGGCCACTGGCTGATCACCGCCAGCCACCACCATCGCCATCACGAGTTCTATCGATGCAACTACGGCCTCTACTTCCGCTTCTGGGATCACCTGTGCGGCACCGATCGCGGCATCTCGCAGCCCTGACTGCCTGTGCGGTTCTGCTGTGTGGCGCCTCGGCGCCGCCGCCGCCATCCGGCGTGACCGCCACCGTCACCGGCCTGCGTTCGCAAAAGGGCAACGTGCTGGCTTGCCTGACTGCCAACCCCCGTGCCTTTCCCGATTGCAAGGACGATCCGCAGGCCCGCAAGCTGACGGTGCCGGCGGCCGGGCTCAGTCGGCTCGATTTCGGGGCAATGCCCGAAGGTCGGTATGCCATTTCCCTGATTCATGACGAGAACGGCAATGGCCGGCTGGATACCGCGCTGGCGATCCCGCGCGAGGGATTCGGCTTTTCGCGCGATGCACCAGTGCGTTTCGGGCCGCCAAGCTTCGACAAGGCGGCCTTCGTTGTGGGAGCGGACCCGGTTCGCCTGGAAATCCGGATGCGATATCTGCTCTAGCGCTGCCTCGACCCTTGCTGCGCCTGTTCGGCGCGCCTACCCCTGAAGGGGTGACCAAGCAGCACGATATCGTAGAGGAACTGGTCGAAGAGGCCGTCGAAGTCGCAACCGCCGGGCTGGTGCCGCCGCCCGCGACTGGGACGTTCTCCCCCTTCCGCTATCCGGTGTTTCGCGCGATCTGGATCGCCAACCTGTTCTCGAACCTCGGCTCGACGCTGCAGAGCGTGGGGGCGGCCTGGCTGATGACGGAACTGACACCGTCGCACCAACTGGTCGCGCTGGTGCAGGCCTCCGCCACCGTGCCGATTATGTTGCTGGGCGTGTTTGCCGGGGCGATTGCAGACAATTACGACCGGCGGCTGGTCATGCTTGTCTCGCAAGTGGCGATGCTGACCGTTTCTGCGGCGCTGGCCGTCATGGCTTATGCGGGGTGGTTGACGCCGTTCCTGCTGCTGGCCTTCACGCTGGGGGTGGGCACCGGAACCGCGCTCAATTCGCCGGCGTGGCAGGCTTCGGTGCGCCAGCAGGTCGATCCCGAGCAGTTGCCGCAGGCGATCGCGCTCAATTCGATCTCGTTCAACATCGCGCGGTCGATCGGGCCAGCGCTGGGCGGGCTGCTGATCTCGATCTGGAATCCGGCTTTCGCCTTTGCCATCAATGCGATCAGCTACATCGGCCTGATCGGCGTGCTGCTCTGGTGGAGACCGGAAGCGCGAACCATCAATGCGCGCCCGATCCTGCCGGCGGTCGGCGCGGGAATCGCCTTCTGCGCGCGATCCGTGCCCCTGCGGCGCATCCTGATTCGCGGCTTCGCGCTGGGTTTCTGCCTGGCGACGTTCCAGTCGCTGCTGCCCGGGTTGGTGCACGATTCGATTCACGGGGAAGAACTCGATTACGGAATCATGCTGGGCCTGTTCGGGATCGGATCGATTCTGGCGGCGCCGTTGATCGGCCCGATTCGCCGCCGACTGGGGCTGGAAGGCATTCTGATCCTGGGATCGTCGCTCTACATCGCGGCGCTGCTGATCGCGGCGGTCGGCCACAGCCTGCCCGCCGTCATGCCCGCCGCCTTCCTTGCGGGGGTGAGTTGGGTGCTGATTCTGACCACGATCAATACCGCCGTGCAGATGCGCTCGCCCGATGAAGTGCTGGGCCGATGCCTGTCGATCTATCAGGCGGTGACCTTCGGGGGCATGGCAATGGGCGCGTGGACCTGGGGTTCGGTGGCGGATTGGAAGGGCATTCCCTTCGCATTGCACGGCGGCGCGTTGGCGCTGTTCGTCTCGTTCGTGGTGCTGCGTTTCCTGGCACCGATGCCGCGACCGGGCGAGGGCGTGCTGCGGCCGCGCTAGGCGTCGTCGGCCTGACGAACTGCGTAGAGACCCGTAGCGCGGCAATTCCTGCCGGGCCTTAAACATTGATTCACCACGATGGCGCACAATCGGACTCACTGGAAATGGGGTATTCCGACGATGGATGCGTTGCGTGGCGAGTTCACCACCTCGGGCGGGCCGGACAGCGGCTATGATCCGGAGGAGGCAGGCAGCGGATACGAGCGCCGCTCTGCCATGGTCATGGGGGACGAGCGGCGCATGCAGGTGCGCGCCTACAACTTCTGGGCCAGCCTGCTGGGCGATCGCCAGTTCCCGCTGATCGCGGACCTTCGCCCCGATGATTATCCCGACTTCGGGCCCTACAGCGTGCTGCTCGATTTCTCGGACGGGCTGGACGATCCCAAGATCGCCTGGCTGGGTGCCGCGCTCGCCACCGAATGCGGAACGCAGGGGGAGATCGGCAGCCTGGGGCAAGTGCCCAGCCGTTCGCTGCTGTCGCGCATCACCGACCATTACATGCAGATTCTGGCCAACGAGGCACCGATCGGGTTCGAGGCCGAATTCGTCAACGTGCGGGGCGCGACCGTGCTCTATCGCGGCATCCTGCTGCCGTTTTCGCACGATGGATCGCGAATCGACTGGATCTACGGCGTGATCAACTGGAAGGAGCTGGCCGATCAGGCCAGTACCGATGCGCTGATGCGCCAGTTGGACGCGTCGTTGGATGCGACGCTGGACGATAGGCTGGAAGACGCGCTGGCCGTGCGCTCGCCTTTGCAGCGCGACTTGCCGCCCCTGGGCGGCTGGGCCGATGGCCCGGTGGAAACGCCGCTGGATCTGCCGATCGAGGATGCCCTCGCGCTCGACGCGTTCATGGCGCTTGAGCCCGATGCGGTGCGTTTCGACGAATCGGATATTCTCGAACTTACCGCCGACATGGAATTGGCCGATTGGCTGGCCTCTGCCCGTGAACTGGCGCAGGCGGCGATGGGGTGCGAGGATCGTTCGCGCCAGGCGCTCTATGCGGCGATCGGGCGCGCCTACGACTTCGTTCTGGCGGCGGCGGAGGCCCCGGCCGAACTAGCCGAGCTGTTGGAAGATGCCGGCCTGAAAGTGCAGGAGCGTGCACCGCTGGTGCCGCTGGTGAAGCTGGTTTTCGGAACCGAATACGACAAGACGCGGCTGACCGAGTTTGCCGGCGTCATAGCCCATGGCCAGCGGCTTCGCCTCGATCGTGGCGGCTTGACGTCGTTCCTTGCCGCGCAGCCCGGCGGCATCAAGGCCGTGGTGCGGGAGGAACGCCGCCTGAAGCGCGAGGAAAGCGAAGGTACCGCCAAAGCCGAAACCCGGCACGATCGCATCGTGCGCGGCTTGCGCGGTCTGGCGCCGAAGACTCTGGGCGATCTGGGCAAGGACAGCGAATTCACCCTGCTGGTCGCCCGGCGGGAAGAGGATGGCAGCGTGGTGCTGCTGGGCGCGGTCGACGACGACGAGACGCTGCTGGATCGCGCCGCCCGCCGATTGCTGGGCTGAAGCGGCCATGCGAAAGGGCGACAACCGCCGGGTTGCCGCCCCTGAAGTTTCGCCGTTTCCGGGTTCAGTAGGTTGCCGGGGGATCGCTCGCCGGGAAGCTTTCGTCGATCGCCTCATCGGTCTTCGACCAGCGCTTGGGCTTGGATTGCATGTTTTCCGGCCCCGCGTCGCGCACCGGCGGGCAAGCGGTGCCGTTGGTGGCGGTCAGCGGTTCTTCCTGATCGCGCGTCGCATATTTGTAGAGTGCGTAGCCGGCGGCACCGGCAACGGCCAACTTGATCAGTCCCATCGGTCCTGCTCCTCTTGGTGGCAGCTACCCCGCCCGGGTGGGCGGGGCGCAGTGTTCCACGTGAAGCAACGCAGGACGTCTGGCTCGGTTGCCTCAGTCGCCGCCGACGCGTTCGATCTGTGCGCCGACCAGAGCCAGCTTTTCCTCAAGCCGTTCGTACCCACGGTCGAGATGGTAAAGACGGTGGACCTGGGTTTCGCCTTCGGCCGCAAGGCCGGCGATCACCAGGCTCATCGACGCGCGCAGGTCGGTTGCCATGACTTCCGCCCCGGTCAGCTTGGGAACGCCGTGGACGATCGCGGTGCGGCCCTTGGTCTCGATATGCGCGCCCATGCGGTTGAGTTCGGGAACGTGCATGTAGCGGTTCTCGAAGATCGTCTCGGTCAGCACGCTGGACCCTTCGGCGCGGCAGAGCAGGGCCATCAGCTGGGCCTGCATGTCGGTCGCGAAGCCGGGGTAGGGCGCGGTGGAGAGGGTCACGGGCTTCAGCGGGCCATCGGCGGCGACGTGAAGGCCATCGGCAGTGGGCTCCACATGGACGCCGGCATCGCGCAGGGCCTGCACGGTAGCTTCCATATCTTCGATCTTGGCGCCCTTCAGCGTGACTTCGCCGCCGGTGATCGCCGCCGCACAGGCATAGGATCCCGCCTCGATACGGTCGGGCATGACCATGTAGGTGGCGCCGTGCAGGCGGGGCACGCCATGGATCGTCAGGTCCGAACTGCCGATACCCTCGATCTGCGCGCCCATGGCGACCAGCAGGTTGCAGAGGTCGACGATTTCCGGTTCGCGCGCGGCGTTGTGCAGCGTCGACGTGCCGGTGCAGAGCACGGCGGCCATCAGCGCATTCTCGGTCGCGCCGACCGAGACCACCGGGAACGAATAGCGGCCGCCGGAAAGGCCGCCGTCGGGCGCGATGGCGCGAACATAGCCGGCCGCCATCTCGATCTGCGCGCCCAAGGCTTCCAGCGCCTTCAGGTGCAGGTCGATCGGGCGGTTGCCGATGGCGCAGCCGCCGGGCAGCGAGACGGTCGCCTCGCCCATGCGGGCCAGCATCGGGCCCAGCACCAGGATCGAGGCGCGCATCTTGCGCACCAGATCATAGGGCGCCACCGAACTGGTGATGCGCGTGGCCTGCAGCGTCATCACGCGGCCGAAATCTTCCGGACGGCTGCCGGCGATCATCGTCGAGATGCCGAACTGGTTCATCAGATGCTGGAACCCGTCGATATCCGCCAGACGCGGCAGATTGCGCAGCGTCACCGGCTCTTCGGTGAGCATGGCGCAAGGCAGCAGCGTCAGCGCCGCATTCTTCGCGCCGGAAACGGGAATGGTGCCGGAAAGGCGCTTGCCGCCCTCGATAATGATCTTGTCCATTGCCCGCTCTTTAACGGGATTTGGCCGCGCAGCAAGCACGGCTCGGAGAAAGACGGATGGACTGTTGCGCTGCACCTGCGAAGCGGCTTTAACTGCCCTGTAACCAAATGGAGTCAGACCATTAACCATGTCTGCGCCTCAGTTTAAAAAACCCGTTCGCAAGGCCGTCTTCCCCGTTGCGGGACTCGGAACGCGCTTTCTTCCCGCCACTAAGGCGATTCCCAAGGAGCTATTGCCGGTCGTTGACCGCCCGCTGATTCAGTATGCGGTGGACGAGGCGCGCGAGGCGGGGATCGAGGAATTCGTCTTCGTGACCGGGCGCGGCAAGACTGCGATCGTCGAACATTTCGATACCGCCTACGAACTGGAAGCGACGATGTGCGCGCGCGGCAAGTCGCTCGACGCGCTGGAGCCCACGCGTATTCAGCCGGGCAATCTGGTGACCGTGCGCCAGCAGGTGCCGCTGGGCCTAGGCCATGCCGTCTGGTGCGCGCGCGCGGTGATCGGTGATGAGCCTTTCGCGATCTTCCTGCCCGATGAGCTGATGTATGGCTCGCCCGGCTGCATGGCGCAGATGGTCGAGGCCTACAACGAAGTGGGCGGCAACCTGGTCTCGGTGCTGGAAGTGCCGCGCGAGGAAGTGTCCAGCTATGGCGTGATCGCCCCGGGCGAGAGCAAGGGCGCGCTGACCGAGGTGAAGGGCCTGGTCGAAAAGCCCAAGGTGGAGGACGCGCCGTCCAACAAGATCGTTTCGGGCCGCTACATCCTGCAACCGGAAGTGATGGATCTGCTCGCCAACCAGGGCAAGGGTGCGGGCGGTGAGATTCAGCTGACCGATTCGATGGCCAAGCTGATTGGCATCCAGCCGTTCCACGCCGTCACTTTCGCCGGCCAGCGCTTCGACTGCGGTTCGAAAGTGGGCTTCGTGGAAGCGACGCTCGCCATCGCGCTCGATCGACCCGACATGGGCGACGAAGTGCGCAAGATTGCGGCCAAGCTGCTGGGCTGAAGCGAAAAGAGGCGTCCCGCTGCGGGGCGCCTCCGTCTACTGGCGGACCGGATCCGTCAGCCGTGCCATGATCGCGGCGACATAGGCCTGTGTTTCGCGGATGTTTGGAACCCCGCCGGCCCGAGTCACGCGGCCGGGTCCGGCGTTGTAGGCGGCCAGCGCCTTTTCGATATCGCCGCCGAACGCATCCAGCTGCATCCGCAGGTAACGCGCGCCACCTTCCAGATTGGCCATCGGATCGCCGGGATTCACGCCCATCTGCGCGGCGGTGCCCGGCATGAGCTGGGCAAGGCCGCGCGCGCCGACTGGCGAGACGGCGAGTTCGTTCCACCGGCTTTCCTGCCACACCACCGCTTCGAGCAGGGTGGGGCTGATGTCGTACTTGGCGGCCAGTTCGGCAACGCGGATGCGCCAGCGAGTGGGACCGGCTGCGTCCAGCGCGTCGGTGATCGACTGCGGTGCCAGTTGGTCCGCGCCCACGTCCGCAGGCGGCGTGGCGTCGGTTGCACTGTTGAGCGCTGCGGGATCGACGGTCTGATGGGCCGGTCCACCGGAAACCCAGCGATAGTCTCCATTACCGATTTCCAGCACGTCCGCCTGCGCGGCAGAGGGCAGGGCGAACAGCGCCAGCGCCGCAAGTGCGGGGACGGTAGCCCGATTCACGCGATTCGCTTCCCTCACCATGCTCGCCATTTACATCGAACCGGCAGCCGCGTCACGATCCCGACGCGGCTGCCGGTTGCGATCAGTCGATCCCCAGTGCGCTGCGAATCGCACCCCACGAAACCAGCTTGAAGTTCTGCGCATGGGGGGCGTTGTCGCCATCCTGAGCAACCATCAGGCCTTCGGGGTAAGCCGGGCCGAAATCGCCCAGCGCGATCTCGATACCGTCGGTCTCGCTGGTGCCGCCGATCGCGCCGCCGTTGATGCGGAAGCGTCCGGCCGGCTTGCCGCTGCCGAGATCGAACACCGCATAGGCGCTGTCGCCCTGGCTCGATGCGACCAGCCAGGCGCGGCCGCCGTCTGCGCGCGCGATGGCAAGGCCCTCCACATCGGCGACGAGGCCGTCCTGCTCGCCCACGCGGGCGAACGGTTCGGCAACCAGCTTGTCGCCGGCCAGCGGCACTTTCCAGATGCCGACGTCTTCCTCGGCCACGAACAGCACTTTGCCGGCATCGTCGACCACGCAGCCTTCCGACTGGGTGGCGAACTTCACGAGGCGCACATAGTCGGGCACGATTCGGCCGTCGCGTTCGACCAGTCGGCTTTCGGCCACCGATCCGTCTTTCAGCACGACATAGGCGCGGGCCAGTTCGCCCTGCGCCAAGGCGGCGCCCATGCAGAAGCCATAGGCCTCTGCCGGGGCATGGCCGGCGGGGAGGAACGTGTCCGCACCCAGCGCGGTCAGCTTGCCGGTGGTGCCGTCCAGCGTGAACAGCGCGATGCGCGGCTCTGCCCGGTCGGTCCGGTCGCTGGCGCCGACCAGAATCGCCGTCCCGCCCGCGCGGCGCACTTCGCGCAAGTCCGCGTTGTTGAGCGCGCCGGCCGCGGCGAAGTCACGCACCTTGCCGTCGAGGCCGTAGACGTAGAGCCCGGCCTTCTTGTCGGTGCCCAGCACCAGGCTGGCGGCCGGATTGGCGGCGTTGCGCCAGATCGCCGGATCGTCGGCGGCATCGGCGTTGGCGGTGCCGACCGGCGCGGTCTCGCCCGCAGCGGGGACGTCGATGGCGGGAAGGTGCACGGCAGGCGCCGTGGCGGTGGTGGCGCAGCCGCCCAGAAGCGTGGAGAGCAGCAGGGCCGGGAGCAAAGCTCCCGACCCCAGCTTCACGACATCGGCGACGTTCGTGAAAGCCGCCTTCATCAGAAGGTCATCCGCGCGCCGAACTTCACGGTCGAGCCGTATTCTTCGTACTGCAGCACGCGCTTGGCGCCGGCCAGGTTCTGATAGGCGAAGTACTTGGCGTTGTTGACGTTCACCCAGTCCGCAAAGAGGCGGATGTTGTCGGTCAGCTTGTACTTGGCCGAAAGGTCCAGCTGGAAGTGCTGGTTGACGGTGCGGTCGGTCTCGAACGAATCGCCCACTTCGTCGAGGTACTTGTCGCGGAAAGTGCCGGCAGCGCGCAGGCTGATCGGGCCCTTCTCGTACCCGAGCACGGCGTTGAAGGTGTTCCTCGAAGCGTTCGGCAGCGAGATGCGACGGGCGATCTGCACACCGCCATCGTCCGTGAATACCGAGCCGCGGGCATAAGTGTAGGTATAGTTCAGCTGGGTCAGCAGGCCGTCGAAAGGTGCGGGCAGCATCGAGAACACCTGGCTGAAGCTGACTTCCACGCCGGCGATTTCGGCCTTGTCGCCGTTCATCGGGATGGTGATCTCTTCATAGGCGATGCCGTTGTAGGTGCCGGCTTCCTTCGAGTTGAGCGAGTAGGTGTAGTCCTTGATCGACTTGTAGAACCCGCCGACCGAGAGGGCGCCGTTGTTCGAGAAGTAGTATTCCATGCCGGCGTCGAAGTTCCACGCCTGATAGGGCTTGAGCTGGGGGTTGCCGACTACCAGTTCGAGATCGTCGTTGATCGTGTTGCGCGGCGCCATCTGCGAAAGCTTGGGGCGCACCACGGTCTTGTACCCGGCCAGACGGGCGACCAGATTCTGCTGCGGGCTGTAGCGCAGGGTCAGGCTGGGCAGCCAGTTGGTGTAGTTGCGCTTGTAGCTCTGCGGATCGACCGTGAAAGTGTCGTCGCCGTTGTCGGTGACGAGGCTGCCGTTGAGGTCGTTATGGGTGTGCTCCATGCGCACGCCGCCGATCACGCGCAGGGTCGCGCTGTCCCAGCGGGCCAGGGCATAGCCGGCCACGATGTCTTCGCGCACCGAATAGTCGCTGATCGCCGAGTTGTAGCCGCTCTCGAAGTCGTTGACGACGAAATCGCCAGGGTTCGCCAGCAGGAAGTCCTTCGGGCCCGTCTTGCTGGAGACCGGACCCATGTCGACCAGGCGGTAGGTCTGCTTGCCCAGCACGTCGGCCAGCGTGTAATCGGCGCCGTCGGCCAGCTCGTAGTAGGTCATGTTGAAGTCGTAGGACTTCTTGCGCCAACGGGCCTTGCCACCGGCCTGAATGGTGAAGTCGCCCTTGTCGCCGGCAAAAGTGCGGGCAAGGTCGGCCTTGACCGCCCATTCCTCGTCCTGGCTGTTGGAGAGGGTGGTCAGTTCGGTCTTGTTGAACTCGTACTCAGAGGCGTCATTGAAGCTGTCGGCGCCTTCGGTGACCGAGTAGGTCGGGTAGTACTTGTTGGCGTAGTCCATATCGACCACGGTACCGCTCTTGAAGCGGGCACGGAAACGGGTCGGGTCGATCGAGAAGTCTTCCTTCTCGGTGGACTTGGCGTAGCTGGCCATCCAGTTGAACTTCCAGACGCCGGTGTCGGTGTCGCTGCCGATCGAGACGGAGCGGATACGCTGGCGTTCGAAGCGATCCTTCAGATCGCGCTCGACGGTGATGCGCTCGTCCGAACCGTCGAACGTCGCGCCACTGTCGGTGCTTTCGCTCGGCCCGTCGAAGTCGCCGAAGTCCAGCGTGGTGCGGCGGCGATATTCATGATCGTCGAACTGGGCCCAATTGCCGCGGATATAGGCCTTGGTCGTGTCCGAAACGCGCCAGTCGGCCGAAAGCGCGGCGTTGATGCGGGTGCGTTCCACGTCATAGTCGCGGTATTCCACCGATTCAGCCCAGGCGTTGCCGCTGTCGTCGACGTTCCAGCCGCCGGTCTCGACGTTGTCGGTCTCGAACTTGCGCTTGTAGTAGCTGACCGAGCCGGCGATGCCGAAGTTGTCGCCCAGCTTCTGGGTGAAGTCGAACGCGCCCTTGGGGGTGACCTTGCCCGAATAGTCGTTCCAGCTGCCCTCGGCGCTCAGCGAGTAGCGATTCTTCTTCGAATCGAAGGCACTGGTGGTGTTCACCTCGATCGAGGCGCCGATGAAATCGCCGTCCATGTCGGGGGTGAAGCTCTTCTTCACTTCGATCGACTGGATCGTGTCGGACGAGATAACGTCGAGCGCGACCGAGCGGACGTCCGATTCGGGGGCGGGCAGGCGGACGCCGTTGACCGAAGTGCCATTGAGTTCGGGGTCGAGGCCGCGGACGGAGACGTAACGTCCCTCGCCCTGGTCGTTGAGGATGTTCACGCCGGGCAGGCGGCGCAGCGATTCGGCGACGTTCTGGTCGGGGAACTGGCCGATAGCGTCGCGGGTGAGGACGGAGACCACGCCGTCAGCAGCCTTCTGGCGCGACAGGGCGCTGGTCATGTTCGCGGTCTGGCCGGTGACGAGAATGTCGCCGCCGCCGATCGCGGCAAGATCGAAATTGCCGGAGACGCGGCCGGTGGTCGGCACGGTGACCGATTGAGTGGTCACTTCGGCACCGACGTAGCGCGCTTCCAGCGTGTACGTGCCGGCGGGCACGTCACCGAAGATGTACTGGCCCGAACGATCGGTTTCGACGCTGCGGTCGAGTTCGACGATGCGCACGCTGGCCGACTGCAGAGCGCGGACGCCGGCGGCGTCATGAACGTTACCGGAAACTTCGCCGGCGTGGGCGATCGTGGCGAAAGAGGCAGAGGCGAGCAGCCCCGCGAGGAGGCGCATGGAGGACGTCATTTGAGGCAAACCCCTGTTGCTTCGAGGAATTGGGGCCGCCTCTAAGTACGTTCGATGACACTTTTGTGCTGTCGGAATGGCAGTTTTGTGACCCCGTTGCAGTGCAGCAAATTGGCCACAGTATACGGTAGACACAGGCCGAAACCCGCGGCGAATCGCCTGCGAGGCACCGATTCCGAAGTTCCAGGGGGAAGGGGAATGGTGCTGCTGGGGAGGATTGAACTCCCGACCTCGTCATTACCAATGACGCGCTCTACCACTGAGCTACAGCAGCGCCTGATCCGAAGGCCTTTCGGCCAGCGCTTCAGCGCTTGCCCACGGCGACCCGGGGCAGGGGCGCGCTAATGTCCGTGGCCGAAGCAATTGTCAAGCGGTGCTTGCGCATTCTTTTTCAGAAGGCCATTCCGCAGCGGACGGAACGGCCCCTGAAAGACCCATTTGCCATGACGCAGCCCCAGCAATCCCGCGAGGAACGGCTTGCCGCCAAGCTTCGTGAAAATCTTCGCCGTCGCAAGGCGCAGGCACGCGCCTTCGATGCCGCGACGCATGATGCGGAAGGCGCGGCAGACGAATCATGTCGGCTGGATGGTCCGATGGACGAAAAAGACACCGCGAACGGCATCGAAAACGAATCGGGCGCTCTTTCCAAATCGCCCCCGGAAAGCTAGGGGCTGCGCCCAGACATAGAGTCAGTCTGCCAAAAGGCGTTCCCCGCCGGAGCGCCGATGAGACCCGGGAGTAAGCCTTGCCTCGCCTGATCCTCGTCCGCCACGGCCAGAGCCAATGGAATCTTGAAAACCGTTTCACCGGCTGGTGGGATGTCGACCTGACCCCGCTGGGTGAGGAAGAGGCCCGCGCGGCTGGTACGCTTCTCAAGGAAAAGGGCATCGCGCCCGACGTTGCCTTCACCTCGCTGCAGACGCGCGCGATCCGCACGCTGCATCTGGCGCTGGAAGCCGCCGGCCTGCTGTGGATCCCCGAGACCAAGGACTGGCGCCTGAACGAGCGTCACTATGGCGGCCTGACCGGCCTGAACAAGGCGGAAACCGCCGCCAAGCACGGCGAGGATCAGGTGAAGATCTGGCGCCGCAGCTTCGACACGCCGCCGCCGGTGCTGGAAAAGGGCAGCGAGTTCGATCTGTCCGCCGATCCGCGTTATGCCGGGATCGACGTGCCGCAGACCGAAAGCCTGAAGGACACCATCGCGCGCGTGCTGCCCTACTATCAGGGTTCGATCGTACCGCACCTGAAGGCGGGCGCCGACGTGCTCGTCTCCGCGCACGGCAATTCGTTGCGTGCACTGGTGAAGCACCTGTCGCACATTTCTGACGACGAGATCACCGGCCTCGAAATCCCGACCGGCCAGCCGATCGTCTACGAACTGGGCGCCGATCTCGCGGTGCTCGACCGCTACTATCTCTCGGAGCGTTGAGATGACCGCGACTGTTCCGGTGGCGATCATCATGGGCAGCCAGTCCGACTGGCCGACCATGGGCAAGGCGGCCGAGATGCTGGACAAGCTGGGCGTGGCCTATGACGCGCGCATCGTCTCCGCCCACCGCACGCCGGAACGCATGGTGGACTTCGCTAAGGGCGCGGCGGACGAAGGCTTCAAGGTGGTGATCGCCGGCGCCGGCGGCGCCGCGCACCTGCCGGGCATGGTTGCCGCGCTCACGCACTTGCCGGTGCTGGGCGTGCCGGTGCAGTCCAAGGCGCTTTCGGGTCAGGACAGCCTGCTGTCGATCGTGCAGATGCCGGCGGGCATTCCGGTCGGCACGCTGGCCATCGGTGAGGCGGGGGCGGCCAATGCCGGCCTGCTCGCCGCCGCGATCCTGGCCACCACCGATGAGGCTCTGGCCGAACGGCTCAAGGCTTTCCGTGCCGCGCAGACCGAAAGCGTGGCAGTCCGTCCTTCCTGATATATCGAGTAACGGTGCAATGATTCCCCCCGGCGAAACCATCGGCATTCTTGGTGGCGGCCAGCTTGGCCGGATGATCGCGATGGCCGCCGCGCAGCTTGGCTACCGCTGCCACATCTATGCGCCGGAGGCCGATTCGATCGCCGCGGAAGTCAGCGCCGCCTTCACCTGCGCCGCCTGGGACGATGCCGCGGCGATGGCCAAGTTCGCCGCCGACTGCGCCGTTGTCACCTATGAGTTCGAGAACGTGCCCGTGGGCCCGTTGGCGGCGCTCGGCGATGTGCCGCTGCTCGCCCACGCCCGCGCGCTGGAAACCGCGCAGGATCGGCTGAACGAGAAGCGCTTCGTTACCGAGTTGGGCGGCAAGCCCGCACCGTTCTTCCCGGTCGACACGGCCGAGGATCTGGCGGCGGCGATTGCCGAGATCGGCACGCCCGGCATCCTCAAGACCCGGCGCGACGGTTACGACGGCAAGGGCCAGTGGCGCATCATGACGCCGCAGGATGCCGAGGGGCTGGACCTTCCGGCGCAGGCACTGATCTACGAAGGCTTCGTCACTTTCTTCGCAGAGTTCTCCGTGATCCTGTGCCGCGGGGCCGATGGCAACATTCGCTATTTCGATTCGGCTGAGAACGTGCATGAGAGCGGCATTCTTTCGCTCAGCACCGTGCCGGCGCCGGCGGCGATTCTGGAGCAGGTTCCCGCTGCGCGCGCACTGGCCGCGAAAGTGGCCGAGGCGCTCGACTACGTCGGCGTGCTGACGCTGGAATTCTTTGCGACCGAAAACGGCCCCGTGTTCAACGAAATGGCGCCGCGCGTGCACAATTCGGGGCACTGGACGATCGAGGGTGCGGTCACCTCTCAATTCGAGAATCACGTGCGCGCGATCTGCGGGCTGCCGTTGGGCGGCACCGGACTTGCGGCGGAATCGGTGGAAATGCGCAACCTGATCGGGGACGAGGCGCATGACTGGGCCACGATCCTTGCCGATCCGGCCAACCACCTGCACCTCTACGGCAAGGCCGCGGCGCGCCCCGGCCGCAAGATGGGGCACGTGACGCGCCTCTCCTTCGGGCAGGACTGACCGGCGACTTGGCGCAGGATATCTTCCTTATCTACGCCCGCGCCGAAAACGGCACGATCGGGCGTGACGGGGCTCTACCCTGGCGCCTGCCGGCCGACCTCAAGCGCTTCAAGGCGCTGACCATGGGCAAGCCCATGATCATGGGCCGCAAGACGTTCGACAGCTTCCCGGCCCCGCTGCCGGGCCGCCGCCATATCGTCCTCACCCGCGACGAAGCCTGGCAGGCCGAGGGCGCCGAAGTGGCCCACACGGTCGAGCAGGCGCTGGAGCTTGCCGGTGACGGTGAGATCGCGGTGATCGGCGGCGCGGAAATCTACGGCCTCTTCGGAGGCATTGCGAACCGCATCGAACTGACCGAGATTCACGGGGACTATGAAGGCGATACCTTCATGCCCCGCCCCGGCAGCGAATGGTATGAGACCGATCGCGAAGACCATGCGGTGGATGGCGAGCGCCCCGCCTATGCTTTCGTGACGCTCGTGCGCGACTTATAGGCCCGAACCGACATGATTCGCCTCGACAACCGTGAGCCCTTTCCCGAAGACATGCGCGGCGCCGTGCTGGCGCTGGGTAATTTCGACGGATTCCACCTCGGCCATCAGGCCGTCGTCGGCGAGGCGATCGACTGGGCGCGCGCCGAAGGGCGCAAGGCGATCGTCGCCACGTTCGATCCGCACCCGGTCCGCCACTTCCAGCCCGATGCGGAACCGTTTCGGCTGACCACGCTGGACCAGCGCCAGGAACTGTTCGCCGAAGCCGGCGCGGACGCCATGCTGGTGTTCCATTTCGATGGTGCGATGGCCGGGATGCATGCCGATCAGTGGATCGAGCGGATTCTGGCCGGGCAACTGGGCGTCGCCGGCGTCGTCACCGGCGATGATTTCACCTTCGGCAAGGCGCGCAGCGGCAACCCCTGCGTGCTGAAGGACGTGGGCGGCCGCTTCGGCATCGAATCGCGCGCGGTCGGCGCGGTGCTGGACGATGGCCTGCCGGTCAGTTCCAGCCGCATTCGCGAAGCGCTGCAGGCCGGCGATTGCCAGACTGCCGCCCGCCTGTTGACGCGGCCCTTCGCCATTCGCGGTCACGTCCAGCATGGCGACAAGCGTGGCCGCGTGATCGGCTTCCCCACCGCCAACCTCGACATGGCGAACTACCTGCGCCCGCGTTACGGTATCTATGCGGTGACCGGCCATCTGCCCGACGGCCGCACGCTGATGGGCGCAGCGAACATGGGCATCCGCCCGACGTTCGATCCGCCCAAAGAATTGCTGGAGCCGCACTTCTTCGATTTTTCCGGCGATCTCTATGACCAGGAGATCGAGGTGGCCTTCCACCACTATCTGCGCGGCGAAGCGAAGTTCGATTCGATCGATGCGCTGAAGGTACAGATGGCGCTCGACTGCGATCGCGCGCGGGAATTGCTCGCCAATCTGGTTTGAGGTTTCGCGACTGAGACCTGACGCAAATCCTTACCGGATTTGAACAAGTCGCCCGCACACCCTATGTCGGCCGGGTGCAAGTCGAACCGCCGAACCAGCCCCCGATGACGCCTGAGGCGCGCCGGCGGGCAGCCTTGCTCTGGCGCGAAGGGCGTGGGCCGCGAATCCCGCGTCCCAACCTGACCGCGCGACCGTTCGTGATCGCCCGCCGCGTGATCGAGGGAACCTGGGAAGACGGGTTCATCCACGCCGGCAATCTGGCCTACATGACGATCGTGGCGCTGTTCCCGTTCTGCATCGCGGTGGCCGCGATCTATTCGGCGGTGGGCGAGCAGGGGCAACTGGACCAGTCGATCGCGGCGCTGCTGCAGGCGCTGCCGCTGCGCGTGCGTGAGGCGCTGGCCCCGGTCGCGCACGATGCCGTACGTGCGCGACATGGCTGGCTGCTCTGGGCTGGTGGCATGTTGGGGGTGTGGACCGCGACCAGCCTGATCGAGACGATCCGCGATATCCTCTATCGGTCCTACGGCATCACCAAGAAGCGCGCGTTCTGGCGTAACCGGTTGGTATCGGGCGGGTTGATCTTCGGCGCGGTGCTGCTGATGTTGCTGTCGCTGTCCTCGCAAGTGTTCCTCTCGCTGATCGAGGACGTGCTGCTGGACCTGTTCCCGCGACTGGGCCGGTTCGATTACCAGCTCGCGATCTCGCGGCTGGTGACGGCGGGCACGCTGTTCGGCTCGCTTTATACGCTGTTTTACATGCTCACGCCGTCGCGATACCAAGGGAAGGGCTTCCCCAAATGGCCCGGGGCTGTATGGGTGACGACGTGGTGGCTTGCCACCGCATGGGCCCTGCCCAGAGTGTTGCGCAATTTCATCGCTTACGATCTCACTTACGGAAGCCTTGCCGGGGTGATGATCGCGCTTTTCTTTTTCTGGTTTGTCGGACTAGGGATGGTTGCGGGCGCGGAACTCAACGCGGCGCTCACCGTCAGTCCCGAGGAGCAGGAGATGCTCGCGGGGCAACAGGGCGGCAACGGCGGATTCCCGAAAGGGGCTGCCGAGAACAACGAAGCACAGGAAGAACACGAATGACCGGTCTGATGCAGGGTAAACGCGGCCTGATCATGGGCCTTGCCAATGACAAGTCCCTGGCCTGGGGCATCGCGAAGAAACTGCACGAACATGGCGCCGAACTGGCCTTCTCCTACCAGGGCGAAGCATTGGCCAAGCGCGTCAAGCCGCTGGCGGAAAGCCTGGGCAGCGATTTCCTCATCGATTGCGACGTTTCCGACATGGCGGCGCTGGACGCGGCCTTCGAAACGCTGAAGGCGCGCTGGGAAACCATCGACTTCGTCGTCCACGCCATCGGCTTCTCGGACAAGAACGAGCTGCGCGGCAAGTATGTCGACACTAGCCTCGAAAACTTCCTGATGACGATGAACATTTCGGCCTACAGCCTGGTCGCCGTGGCCAAGCGCGCGGAACCGATGATGCGCGAAGGCGGATCGATCCTGACGCTGACCTACTACGGCGCAGAGAAGGTGGTGCCGCACTACAATGTGATGGGCGTGGCCAAGGCGGCGCTCGAAACCTCGGTGAAGTACCTTGCCAACGATCTTGGGCCGCAGAACATCCGCGTGAACGCGATCTCGGCCGGCCCGATCAAGACGCTGGCCGCCAGCGGCATCGGCGATTTCCGCTACATCCTGAAGTGGAACGAGCTGAACTCGCCGCTGCGCCGCAACACCACGATCGAGGATGTGGGCGGTTCGGGCCTCTATTTCCTGTCAGACCTCTCCTCGGGCGTTACCGGCGAAGTCCATCACGTCGATTCGGGCTATCACCTTGTCGGCATGAAGCAGGAAGACGCGCCGGATATCGCGCTGAGCTGATCTGCGCTTTTCTGGCAGCCAACCCATGAAAAAGGGCCTGAGGATCGCTCCTCAGGCCCTTTTTCGTGTCTTTCGGGATTGGCGCCTTACTTCGGCTGCGGCAGCGGCGCGTCGGTCTTCCCGGCGGTGCCTTCGGCGGCGTCCGCGTCGGCGGCCTGCCGCTTCTGCTGTTCGAAGTAGGCCTGTTCCGCCTGCTCGACACGCTTCTGCTGCGCGGCGGCATCGGCGTCGATGGTGGAGAGGCGCTTTTCGCGCTCGGCCGCGATCAGTTCGCCGAAGCGCACTTCCGAACCGTTGGCGCGTTCCGAATAGGCGCGGTCGATCAGCTTCTGGGTGCAGCCCGATGCACCGCCGGGGCCGATGGGCGAACAGCTCATGTTGCCGAACGCGCCCACCGTCTCATAGGCCTGGACCTTGTTGGTCCATGCCTGGGACGTGGGGGAATCGATGCCGCGCAGCGGTTCGGGAATGCGGTAGCGTTCCGATTCGGCCTTGCGCGCGCAGACGGTGATCTCGTTGTCGCCGGACTTCGGGCAGGGATCGTCGCCGTAGATGATCAGCTGATTGACCTTTTCACCGCTGCTGTCGGCAGGCTGCGCCTGGGCCCCGTTCTGGGCCCCGTTGTCCTGGGCTGCGGCAGGCAGCGCGCCTCCCGCCAGCCCCAATCCGAACATGGCAATCGCGGCGGCAGTGGTCTTGAGGGGCGTCATCGGAATTGCTCCAGTCGATAAAACGTCGCACGGCCGAATATACGGCGCGCGCCCCTTGAATGGTAGCTTAAGCGTGCCCCCAATCGGGGGGATCCGTCAATATAACGCCCGAAATTCAGATTCTTTCCGAAAGCTTGATGGCCACGCGGCAACCCAGGCGGATGGCGTTGAACAGCAGCGGATAGGCGGGTGCGCGCTCTGCCCCGGCGGCCAGCGCGGCGTCGCGGTGTTCGCGTTCCTCGTCCCGGAACTTGCGGATCACGTCGCCCAGTTCGGGATCCTCGTCACCCAGTTCCTCCAGCTGTTCGGTATAGTGGCGATCGATCTCGGTCTCGATCGCGGCCGTGCAGGCCATCGCCGCTTCCGGCCCGATCAGCGCGGTGGCGGCGCCCAGCGCATAGCCGGCGACCGACCAGACGGGCTGGAGCAGGGTGGGGCGCACCCCGCGTTCCGCGATCATGCGGTCGAACCGCGCCTTATGCTCGGCCTCCTGCTCGGCCATTCCGGCGATCTCGGTCGAATGCGGCGCGCGCGCGCCCATCACCGCCATCTGCCCGGAATAGATCTGCACCGCGCCGTATTCGCCGGCCTGATCGACCCGGATCATGCGCTCGGCCCTGGAGGAAGTCATGACGTCAGGCCCCTGATGGCGGAAGCGGAAGGATTGCTGCGGGCGATCAGGCCGAAGGTGGCCAGCGCGCCGAACGTGGAAAGCAGGAAGTTGAACCCGGCCAGCGAAATGCCGCCCAGCGTCCACGGCGCCACGTCGCAGCGGATCAGCGGGGCGGCCATGATTGCCGCCATCGGATCGGTGCCTGCGGCGAAGGGGCTGGCGGTGCAGGCGGTGAAGCCCTCCCACCAGCCATATTCCACGCCGGCATGGTAACCGCCGATCAGGCCGGAACTGAGGATGCCCAGTGCGGCCACCGCCACCAGCGGCCGCACCGGCCGCCAGAAGAAGGCCAGCACCGCAAAAGGCAGCGCGAACATCTGGCCGTAACGCTGCCACCAGCACATCTCGCAAGGATGCAGGCCAAAGCCGTACTGGCTGATATAGGCGCCTGCCAGCGCGATCACGGGGATCGCCAGCGCAAGCAGGCGGGCGGCGCGCAGCGGTGCGGCAACGGGTACGGTCATCGCGGAAGCCTTCAGTTCTTGCCCGGGACGGCCGGCGTGGCGGCAGTGGCGAGCGCGGGCTTGCCGGCGGTGCGGCGCAGCGTGTCGATCGCGTAGCTCAACTGGAAGTCGGTGATGCCGCGCTTCTTCAGCTCATCCGCGCTTACCTTGAAGCGCGGATCGTCGGCCTTGTCCTTTTCCAGTTCCTTGTCGTCGAGCGCCGCCTCGTTGATCAGGTGGCTGCGCAGATCGGATTCGCGCACGGCCCGCTCGGACCGGGCGCGGGCGTCGGGATCGGAAAGCTGCGGCACCTTGATGTCCGGCACGATGCCGCCTTCCTGCACCGAATGGCCGGACGGCGTGTAGTAGCGCGCGGTGGTGATCTTGATCGCGCTATCCTTGTCGAGCGGGATGTACGACTGGACGGAGCCCTTGCCGAACGTGCGATCGCCCATGATCACCGCGCGGTGCAGGTCCTGCAGCGCGCCGGCCACGATTTCGGAGGCAGACGCGGAGCCGGCGTCGACCAGCACGACCAGCGGCATGCCCTTGACGACATCGCCCTTGAACACGGTTTCGGCGCGGTAATACTGGTTCTCGCTGGCGATGCGGCCGCGTTGCGAGACGATCGTGCCGTGATCGACGAACAGGTCGGACAGCGCCACCGCCTCATCCAGTGAACCGCCCGGATTCGAACGCAGGTCCAGCACCAGCCCGTCCAGCTTGGTGCCCTTCTTGGCGGCCTGCACCTTCAGATCGGCAATGCCCTTGTTGACGAAGTTGCCGACGTCCCGCGAAAATTCGTTGACCGAGATGACGCCCACGTCGTCCTTCAGTTCCCAGGTCACCGGCTCCAGCTCGATCACGCCGCGGGTGACGGTGACGTCGAACGGTGCGTCGCGACCCTGGCGGAAGATCGTTAGCCGGATCGACGTGCCGGCGGGGCCGCGCATCTTGTCCACCGCCTCGTCCAGGTCGCGTTCGTAATAGAGCGTGCCATCCAGATGGGTGATGTAGTCGCCGGCCTTGATGCCCGCCTTTTCGGCCGGGCTGCCCTTAAACGGAGAGACCACCTTCACGGCGCCATCGTCTTCCACCACCGACAGGCCAAGGCCGGTGTAGTTGCCGTCGATCATCGTTTCCAGCCGCTGCTTGGCCGGGCCGTCCAGATAGTTGGAATGCGGGTCCAGGCTGGCCAGCATCCCGTCGATCGCGCCCTTCAGCAGCTTGTCGTCATCCACCGGATCGACGTAGTTGGCCTTGACTAGCTGGTAGATGGTGAAAAGCTTCTGGAATTCGCGGCCCGCATCGCTGTCGACGGCGGCAAGGCCGGAGGTAGCGGCGGGCAATACGGCGACGGCGGAAACCAGCAGAGTCGCGCGGATAATCGAAACGAACTTGGTAGAGCCAAACTTCATCGGGCTGGGTCGCCTCTCGTGTATCGCATCCGGCACAAGCCGGGGGTATTCTTGACTGTGATGCCGCGAAGGCCAGTCACGCCGGCATATTACCGAGGGGTGACGGCAATTGCCAGCGCGTCATGCTCACAGCGAGCGGACATATTGCAACGGATTGACCGGGACGCCGGCGTGGCGAAGCTCCACCTGCACGCGCGGATCGCCCGGCCCGGTCTCGCCCAGCGGCGATCCGGCGACGATCGTGTCGCCCACCGCAACGTCCAGCAGCGAAAGCCCGGTCACCAGCGACGTCCAGCCGCCGTCATGTTCGATGATCACGATGCGGCCGAAGCCGCTGTAGGAACCGGCATAGGCCACCCGGCCCGAGGCGGGGGCGACGACCTGGGCATGGGCGCGCGTCGCCAGCGACAGCCCGCGCGAGGGCGACTGGCCCGGCAGCACTTCGCCGAAGCCGGTGACGACGCGGCCGGTTACCGGCAGCATGTAGCTGGGAAGTCCTTCGGGTGGCGCATCGAACCGGGAAGCCTCGATAATGCGGGCATCTTCGGGCCGGTCGGGCCGCATTATCGGGCCGGGCAGGGCGGAAAGCTGTTCGCGCAGCGCGCCCTGGCGGCCCATTTCGTCCACCAGATCGCCAAGATCGCGCGCGGTTTCGGCCAAGGCCAGCGCGTGTTCCGCCTCGCGGGCGGCAATGCCGCTGGCCTGGCGGCTGGCGAGCCGTTGGCGGGTTTCCAGCACGGCAAGCTGGCTGCGCCGTTCGCGCATCTGGCTTTCGGTCGCGGCCAGATCGGCACGGGCGGCCAGCGCCTGAATCTCCAGCGCCCGGCCGCGTTCGATTTCCGCCCGCAGCCCGGCGGTGCGCCGCTGGACCTGCGGCAGCATCGTATCGAGCAGAGCGCGCAGATAGACGGCATCCTGCACCGATCCGGGCCGCAGCATTGCCAGAATCGGCGGGCGGCGGCTCAGCAACTGCAGCGATCCGGTCAGCCGCGCCAGCGGGGCCTGGCGCACCGCCAGCCGCTGGCGCAACGCGGTGCGCTGGGAAGCGATCAGGCGCAATCTGGCCTGCTGCGTGGCGATGCCCGCCTCGGTTTCCTGGATGCGCGCGGCGACGGCGGCAGCTTCGCGCGCGGTCTTCTCCGTCTGCTCGCTGGCGCTGCGGGCCTTTTTCTCCAGCGCTTCGGCGCGGAGGCGGGTCATCTCGCCCTCGCGCCGCGCGGCGATCATGTCCTGCTGGGCCTGTGTGGCGTCGACGGCGGGATCGAGCATGGCCAGCGCGCCGATGCGGCCGATGCCCTGGCCTGAAAACACGAATGCCCCTGCCGCCAGGGCGGCAGGGGCAATCAGGATCGTGCGGTTGCGCGGGCTCACGAGGGCGTGCCTAAAGCACTGCGAGTCCCGCGCAAAGAGGGAAACCGGAGGAATGCTCCGGCATTCGACTCAGCCGGTGCGACGGACGGCGCCCTTGTGTGCGCCCACGCCCTTGGGGCCGCGCGGACGGAAGCGGCGCTTCTCACCCTGCTGTTCGCCACCCGCTTCGCGGCGATCGCCGCGCGGGGCGTCCTGACGCGGACGATCGTCGCGGCGACGGTCGTCACGGCGCTGGCCATCACGCTGCCCGTCTTGGCGCTGACCGTCGCTGCGCTGGCGGTCACGGCGATCGCCGCGCGGTTGCTGGCTGCGATTGCCGCCGCCATTGCCACCGCGACGGCCCTGTTCCCCACCGCGACCATTGCCACGGCCATTGCCCTGCGGCGCGGCCGGCGCGCTGCGCGAAGGCGCGGGAAGGCGCGAAGCCTGCTTCTGGAAGTCTTCCGGCAGACCGATCGCCGCCAGCTTCACGCGAGTCAGCTTCTCGATGTCGCGGATGTAGGGCTTTTCGTCCGGGGCGACGTAGCTGACCGCCACGCCGTCCGCGCCGGCGCGCGCGGTGCGGCCGATGCGGTGGACGTACTGTTCGGCCACGTTCGGAATTTCGAAGTTGTAGACGTGGCTCACGCCCGAAACGTCGATACCGCGCGCGGCGATGTCGGTGGCGACCAGGATGCGGATCGTGCCCTGACGGAACCCGCCAAGCGCAGCGGTGCGCTGGGCCTGGCTCTTGTTGCCGTGAATCGCGGCGGCCGGGATGCCGGCGGCGACGAGGTGACGGACCACGCGGTCAGCCCCGTGCTTGGTGCGGGTGAACACCAGTGCGCGGTCGATGGCACCATGTTCGGCCTTCTCGGCGGCGTCTTCGGCCAGGCCGGCGCGCAGGCTGAGCGTCAGCAGCGCCTGCTTTTCGGCCTGGTTGATGAAGGTGGCGTACTGTTCGACGCGCTCCGCCGTGGTCGACTGCGGGGCCACTTCGACGCGGACCGGATCGTTGATGAACTGGCGACCCAGCTCGGCGATCGCCTGCGGCATCGTGGCGGAGAAGAACAGGCTCTGGCGCGTCTTCGGCAGCAGCGCGGCCACGCGCTTCAGCGGCTGGATGAAGCCCAGGTCCATCATCTGGTCGGCTTCGTCGAGCACAAAGATCTCGACATGGCGCAGCGTCAGCGCGCGGCTGTCGATCAGGTCGAGCAGGCGGCCGGGGGTGGCGACCAGGATGTCGGTGCCACGCTCAAGCGCGCGGGCCTGCTTGCCGGCGGGCACGCCGCCGAACACGCACTGGACGGTGAGATTGAGGAACTTGGCATAGCCGCGCATGTTCTCGGCGATCTGGGCAGCCAGTTCGCGGGTGGGAGAGAGCACGAGCATGCGGCAGCCGGCGTTCTGGCGCGCCTTCGGGTTCTGCGCCAGGCGGTGCAGCGAAGGCAGCGAGAATGCGGCGGTCTTGCCGGTGCCGGTCTGCGCAATGCCCAGAAGGTCACGGCCTTCGAGCAGAGCCGGGATCGACTGGCGCTGGATCGGCGAGGGATCGGTATAGCCCTTGGCGGTCAGCGCACGGAGAATCGGCTCGGCCAGACCAAGTTCGGAGAAATAGGACATAAGTCACTTTCACAAGCAGCCCGGGCGCGCGGATAGGAAAAGGCGCGCGGAGCTAGGTGTCGTTTCGGGCGACCCTGCGTGAAGAAGGAAGCTGGTTCAGGTGCAACCGCTCGTCCGGGCCGGTTCAGGCGTTGACGCCGGAAACCTCACGCTGCTCTCGGATTGCGGCGGGAAAATGGACCCCACGCGCCGGTTGCTTGGCGCGCATTTAGGGTGTGGCGGGGGAAAACGCAAGAAAATTGCGTTTTGGGGTAATTGGGAGGGAGTATCGGCCATTGGCTATCGGCGAGAGGGCTGCGCTGGGCCGCGGATGTTGGGTGTCAGATATTTTATCGTGTTCCAGGCGCACCAACCTTCATCCCGCTCCGGTGAAACAGAGGATGAATCCAAAACTCCCGTCATCCCCGCGTAGGCGGGGACAAAGAAAGCAGGGCCCCCGCCTTCGCGGGGGCGACGAAGCTTGCTTAGGTTAGATCGGGCTACACAGACGGCTCAGAGCTGTTCTTCATCCCTCGCCACCCCATTGCAGTGTCTGCGGATCGCCCAGCGTCACCAGTCGGCGCAGGGCGGCGCGGGCCAGGCGTTCCGTCTCCACCTTGCGACGCGCGGCGGCAAGCTGGTGAAGCGGGGCAGGGCGCAGGATTTCCGCATCGTAGCCATCGGCCACGATCACGCCGCAGCGTTCAGGCAGGAACAGTTCGGTCTCCAGCGGCGCGCGATCCAGCGAGGGGGGGAGGGCCCAATAGAACCGGTCGCAATAGTCCAGATAGTCGGTCCACTTGCCGTCGCCCAGCAGATCGGCGCGGCTCACCTTGATCTCGACGATGATGACGTGGCCCTTGGCGTCCACGCCCATCAGGTCTGCCCGGCGGCCGCAGCGCAAAGGCATCTCGGACAGGCACCATATGTCGTTGCGCGCGAACAGTCGCCCGACGCCGCGCGTAACGTCTGATGCAGTGATGGGCGAAAGGGGAGAATCGACGTCGGCCATGCCCCATCATAGGAACATAGCAAGAACTTTCAAGTCGACTGCTGCGCCGGCGGAATCGCGAGGTTCAGCGCATCGGGCGGGGCGAGTGCGACCATGGCATCGCGCGCGGCCACGAATTCATCCCAGAGCGAGCGTGCGGCAGCGCGGGGATCGGCGCCGCGATCGAGCGCGGAAAGCAAAGCGCAAAGGCCCGGCTCCATGATGGCGGTCAGGTCGTCGATGCCCTGTTCGGCCAGCCGGCAGCGCCATCCGCCCGCTTCGCGCATGATCGCGGGAAAAGCACGGGCTTCCAGGCTGGGGTTATCGTCATCGGCACCGGCGATGGCGGCAACGACCTGCCCGGCCTGATGGAGGGCGGCCCACTTCATGGCGATCGTGCCCAAGGCGGCGGGCGGGGGAGGGCTGTCGGCCGGTTGCGGCCAGGACGCCACATAATCGTGCGTGCCATGGTCGTAAGCCGGCGCATCGGCGCCTGCGTCCCCAGTGTCGGCCCATTGTCCGTCCGAGATGATACCCGTCGCGTCCATGAGGGATTCGTTAGCGGAAAGGCTATTGCGAATTTACTAACTCGCCATCCGCTGCATATTTTCCCGTGGACTGTAGTGGGATGACGACATTTGTGGCTGGAAACACCCGCGATGCTCTGCTAGTCGCCCCGGCACTGCACCCGTAGCTCAGCTGGATAGAGCGCTGCCCTCCGAAGGCAGAGGCCACAGGTTCGAATCCTGTCGGGTGCGCCATTCCCATTCGGAAATGGCCATCCTCATTCAAAAATCCGTTCGAACTGTGTTCGAACGGGTGCGCCATTTCTCCTCAAATCCTGGGTTCGATCACGCAGCGACGGCCAGATCGGCGCCGCTGTGGACGCGTGGGCGGTAGTGGCCCGGTGTCAGACTGGCGATCCGATCGATCAAGCAGGCTACGGGGCAGGGCGGCCGCGACATATGCGGTGACGGCCAGCGTCGCGCTCTATCTCAACCTTCCTGGAAATCCCGCCGCTGCACGCGCTGGCACAAGGGCCGAGCCGCCGTTCCTGGTCGCGCAAATGGTGACATTGGCGGCGATGATCGCCGTTGGCGCCCTGTCGTTCCGCGCCGCCCGCCGCGTCTGAAACGCAACCGCAATCCATTGAAATCCTGCCTGCGCGGATCGACCGATCCGCGCAGGCAAAATGTTTCCACCGAATTCCCAACCGCAATGGCTGACAAAGTGCGAATCGCCGCTTTCGCCCGCTTGCAACGGACTCGCGCGTTGGGGCATGACAGTCACGTGCTTTCGCAGAAAACCCGCTATGCCATCCGCGCCATGCAGCACCTTGCCGATAATTACGGACAAGGGCCCATCCAGCTGGCGCAGATCGCGGAAGCGCAGAACATCCCCGCCAAGTTCCTGACGACGATCCTGTCCGAGCTGACCCGCTTCGGCATCGTCGATTCCCAACGCGGCAAGGATGGTGGATACTGGCTGGCGGTGGCCCCGGTCGATATCACGTATGGCGACCTGATCCGCATCATGCGCGGCTCATTGGCGCTGGTGCCCTGCGCCAGCCGGTTCGCGCACGAGAAGTGCAAGAATTGCCTTGAGGAAGGCGATTGCCGCACCCGCGCGCTGATGCTGGAAGTGCGTGATCGCACCGCCGATCTGTTGGACGGCATCCGCCTCTCGGACCGGATCGATCCGGTTCCTGCACAGGAAGAAGACGAAGCTGCCTGACGCGCCATTGCGGCGGATTTCAGCGCTTTCCGTTACATTTCAGCGCATGACGGCAGGGCGTTCCGTCCGCCTCTACCCCTTTCGGATCATACCGCACGCCAAGGCATCGCTTCGGCGTAAATAGATTTTGTTTGGGCGCGAATGCGAGAAACTTTCGGCTAGGGGTATTGTCAACTTTTTAGGTTGAGAATATCAACGGCGATGGCGGTGCAACGCGCCGCACTCGGAGGAAGATTCGCAATGGCTCAACCGTCAACGGATACCCAGCGATCGGGACTTCACCTTTCCAGGGACTCCGAGGGCTCGAACTCCAAGGCGGCCCCGCTTCAGGTCGTCGCCGATGCTCTCGACAGGATGCGCTATGGCGTCATCCAGATGACAGTCCACGATGGAAAGCTGGTCCAGCTCGACATCACCGAACGAAAGCGCTTCGCTTCCTAAGCGCGCGCGACGACACCGGATTCCAAGCAAAATACTCAATAACCGACTGCCGCCAAGCAGACCGGACCACCGGATGTGAGGCCCTCGAATAGCGACATTCGAACCGCGACATATTCAAGGGGGACTTCATGAGAAGACACATCCGCGGGCCGCTTCCGGCTCCGCTTCCGCTCGCCTGCCTTTCGTTCACGCTGCTGCTGGCCGCGACGCCGGCACTGGCCAGCGAAGCATCCGCACCTGTTGCCGCGGCCGCGACTGCAGCGGCTTCCGGGACGGACGCCGAACAGGAATCGCCCACTTCGGTCGGCACCGGCGCCCACGATCGCGGCGGCGAGATTCTCGTCACCGCGCGCCGCCGCCAGGAATCGAGCCAGGAAGTGCCGCTGGCGATCTCGGTCGTGGGTGGCGAACACCTTGATTCGACGGGCGCGTTCAACGTCGGCCGGCTTCAGCAGCTGACGCCGACGCTGCAGTTCTATTCGTCGAACCCGCGTAACACCGCCGTGAACATCCGCGGCATCGGCGTGCCGTTCGGCCTGACCAACGACGGCATCGAGCAGGGCGTCGGCATCTACATCGACGACGTCTACAACTCGCGCGTGGCATCGGCCACGTTCGACTTCCTCGACGTTGCCCAGATCGAAGTGCTGCGCGGGCCGCAGGGCACGCTCTACGGCAAGAACACCACGGCCGGCGCGATCAACATCACCACCAACCAGCCCACCTTCGATTTCCAGGGCAAGGCGGAAGTGTCGGTCGGCAACTACAACTTCAAGCAGGCCAAGGTCGCCGTTTCCGGCCCGCTGACCGATAATCTGGCGGTCCGCATCGCGGCCTCCACCACCGACCGGCGCGGCACGATCTACAACGTGACCTCCAACCAGTGGATCCAGAGCCAGGACAACATCGGCCTGCGCGGGCAGGTGCTCTGGAAGCCCACGGACTCGCTGGCGATCACCTTCGCCGGTGACTATTCCACGCAGGACGCCAATTGCTGCGGCTCGGTCTATGTCGGCTATGGCCCCACCCAGCGTGCCGCCAATCGCCAGTATCCGGCGTTGGCTGCCGCGCTTGGCTATGCGCCGCCCAGCACCAATCCCTATGACCGCCTGACCGACCTCGACACGCCGCTGCAGGCGAAGAACAAGATCGGCGGTGCCTCGGTGCGTGTGAAGTGGGACGTGGGCCCCGGCACGCTGACCTCGGTCACCGCCTGGCGCTTCTGGGATTGGGATCCGTCGAACGACCGTGATTTTACCGGCCTGCCGATCGTCACCCTGTCGCAGAACCCGTCGCAGCAGGATCAGTACACGCAGGAACTGCGCTACAACTACAGCGGCAAGCATTTCGACTTCGTGGTCGGCGCCTTCGGCTTCTACCAGCGGATCGACACGCAGGGCACCGAGGCGCAGGGCTCGGCCGCCAGTCGCTGGAACATCAATCCGGGCACCGTCGCGCAAGTACCCCCGGGCTCAGCGGGCTGCGGCCCCAGCGCGGCGAACCAGCTGGCCTGCGATCCCTCGGTGCTCAATGGGTTGACCGCCTACAACACGCAGTACCTCAAGAACACCAGCGCGGCGCTGTTCGGCCAGCTCAGCTGGCACATCACGCCCGAACTGACCGTTCAGCCCGGCGTGCGCCTCAACTACGACAAGAAGGAAGGCTACTACCAGCGCCGGGTGTTCGACGGGCAGGGCAACGAACTGCTGTTGGGGCAGGCGTCCTACACGGCACGGCAGAGCGCACAGCTGGCCATCTATACCCCGCAGGAAATCTCGCCCGAGTTCAGTGACTGGAACTTCAGCTACGATTTCAACGTCAGCTACAAGGTCACGCCGGACATCCTCGTCTATGCGACTTACGCGAAGAGCTTCAAGTCGGGCGGCATCAACCTGAACGGCGTGCCGGTGGACGCGCAGAACAACCCGATCCTGGCCGCGCAGACGGTGAAGCCGGAATCGGTCCACAACTACGAAGCCGGCATCAAGACCCAGTTCTGGGATCGCCGCGCGACCTTCAACCTGTCGATCTTCCGTTCCGACATCGGCAACTACCAGGCCAATGTCACCAACGGCCAGTACGGCGTGCTGCGCGGCTACCTCGCCAATGCGCAGGAGGTGCGCTCGCAGGGTGTGGAATGGGACTTCTCGGTCCGTCCGAGCGAACGCTTCAACGCTTACGTCAACGGCGCCTACACCGATTCGACCTATCGCAAGTTCACCGATGCACCGTGCCCGCCCGAACTTTCGGGTGGCACTGTCGTCTCCGGCACGCAGGTGCCCGGTGCCGCCGGAACGCCTGGCGCACTCAGCCCCGCGAACTGCGATATCTCCGGCCAGCGCCTGCCGGGCGTTTCCAAGTGGACCTTCTCGTTCGGGTTCGAGGCGAATACGCCGGTCACCCTGCTGAAGCAGGAGGGAGAGGTCTACTTCGGTTACGACGGCAGCTACCGTTCGAACTTCTCGTCCAACCCGTCGCCTTCGGCCTATACCTGGATCGACGGCTACAGCCTGTCGAATTTCCGCCTGGGCTTCCGGACGGAGAATGGGTTCGACATCTATGGCTGGGTACGCAATGCCTTTGACCAGAACTATATGGACCAGCTCTTCGTCGGCCCGGGCAACACCGGCCTGATCGCAGGGCTGCCGGGCGATCCGCGCACTTGGGGCGGAACGATCCGGTACAACTTCTGATAGCCATCATCCGCGTCGGTGAGGGCCTGCCCAGACGGCAGGTTTCCACCGGCGCGGTTGGCGGTCTTTCCGCCCCGGAAAGTCCCTTACCCGGGTTCTAAGGGATAAAATCGGCGGAAATCTGCCAAAGTTTAGAAAAATGTCGTTTTTTTGAAAAAGGCGTTTGACCGAATCAGAAAGGGGTCCTAGAGGGCCTCTCACCGCAGCGGACCACACGGTTTGCTAAGGTCGCCAACATAGACGGGCAACATGCTCCTCGAGATCAAAATCGAGGATGGCTGGTTGTCCGGGTTTTTCGTCGGCGGAACCTTCGGGTTCGGATCTTTGACATTGTAGGTTTTTGATGAAGGGACATGTGGGCGACGGCGCCTGGTCCTGCGGATCTTCGGGTCGCGGGTACCAGTTTAAAGCAAGCCGACGCTTGTAACATGTCCTTACGTAACCATACGTTTTACATGTGCAGGTATCGGCTCCCGAAGTTCGGTGTTTGTGGTTGGTTGGCTTAGGCTGGCGCTGCGAACATTGTGACACAAACTTGAGAGTTTGATCCTGGCTCAGAACGAACGCTGGCGGCATGCCTAACACATGCAAGTCGAACGAGACCTTCGGGTCTAGTGGCGCACGGGTGCGTAACGCGTGGGAATCTGCCCTTGGGTTCGGAATAACAGTGAGAAATTACTGCTAATACCGGATGATGTCTTCGGACCAAAGATTTATTGCCCAAGGATGAGCCCGCGTAGGATTAGCTAGTTGGTGGGGTAATGGCCTACCAAGGCGACGATCCTTAGCTGGTCTGAGAGGATGATCAGCCACACTGGGACTGAGACACGGCCCAGACTCCTACGGGAGGCAGCAGTGGGGAATATTGGACAATGGGCGAAAGCCTGATCCAGCAATGCCGCGTGAGTGATGAAGGCCTTAGGGTTGTAAAGCTCTTTTACCAGGGATGATAATGACAGTACCTGGAGAATAAGCTCCGGCTAACTCCGTGCCAGCAGCCGCGGTAATACGGAGGGAGCTAGCGTTGTTCGGAATTACTGGGCGTAAAGCGCGCGTAGGCGGTTACTCAAGTCAGAGGTGAAAGCCCGGGGCTCAACCCCGGAACTGCCTTTGAAACTAGGTGACTAGAATCTTGGAGAGGTCAGTGGAATTCCGAGTGTAGAGGTGAAATTCGTAGATATTCGGAAGAACACCAGTGGCGAAGGCGACTGACTGGACAAGTATTGACGCTGAGGTGCGAAAGCGTGGGGAGCAAACAGGATTAGATACCCTGGTAGTCCACGCCGTAAACGATGATAACTAGCTGTCCGGGGACTTGGTCTTTGGGTGGCGCAGCTAACGCATTAAGTTATCCGCCTGGGGAGTACGGTCGCAAGATTAAAACTCAAAGGAATTGACGGGGGCCTGCACAAGCGGTGGAGCATGTGGTTTAATTCGAAGCAACGCGCAGAACCTTACCAGCGTTTGACATCCTCATCGCGGATTAGAGAGATCTTTTCCTTCAGTTCGGCTGGATGAGTGACAGGTGCTGCATGGCTGTCGTCAGCTCGTGTCGTGAGATGTTGGGTTAAGTCCCGCAACGAGCGCAACCCTCGTCCTTAGTTGCCAGCATTTAGTTGGGCACTCTAAGGAAACTGCCGGTGATAAGCCGGAGGAAGGTGGGGATGACGTCAAGTCCTCATGGCCCTTACACGCTGGGCTACACACGTGCTACAATGGCGGTGACAGTGGGCAGCAAGCGCGCGAGCGCAAGCTAATCTCCAAAAGCCGTCTCAGTTCGGATTGTTCTCTGCAACTCGAGAGCATGAAGGCGGAATCGCTAGTAATCGCGGATCAGCATGCCGCGGTGAATACGTTCCCAGGCCTTGTACACACCGCCCGTCACACCATGGGAGTTGGATTCACTCGAAGGCGTTGAGCTAACCCGCAAGGGAGGCAGGCGACCACAGTGGGTTTAGCGACTGGGGTGAAGTCGTAACAAGGTAGCCGTAGGGGAACCTGCGGCTGGATCACCTCCTTTCTAAGGATTTGGCAGAAAGCGCCTGTGCTAGACACGGGAAGAGCTTCTCCCATTCCAAAGAACATGCCGTCGTCCTCATGTCCCTTCATCCTGGAGATATACAGCGCTTGTTGCTGTATGTTCTGCCTGAGCAGGCTTATCTGCCGCCCGCGGCCAATTGGCTTGCTTTGGCGCGAGGATGGGCCGGTAGCTCAGGTGGTTAGAGCGCACGCCTGATAAGCGTGAGGTCGCAAGTTCAACTCTTGCTCGGCCCACCATCCTTATCTTGGGGCCTTAGCTCAGCTGGGAGAGCGGTTGCTTTGCAAGCATCAGGTCATCGGTTCGATCCCGATAGGCTCCACCACCTTTTTTAAGGTGGCTTTTCCAAGATACTCCAGAGATGAAGCGAAACAGTTCCGATCCTAACGGATCGGTCGCGGGATTTGCCCGCAGATCTTTGACATTGTGAATGGGTTTTTTAATCGATGCCGTGGCGCGTCGTATTTGCCGGACGTCGGCAAATACATACGACGTGTCATTATATCTGGCTGAGATAATCGTCCGCACCTGTAACAATGCAGTCTTTATGCAGGGCTGTCATTGATGGTGTGGATTCTCAAGCGTGAGGTAAGAGCATTTGGTGGATGCCTTGGCATGTACAGGCGAAGAAGGACGTGGCACGCTGCGATAAGCGTCGGGGAGTTGTGAGCAAACTTTGATCCGACGATTTCCGAATGGGGAAACCCACCTTCACCATTTCTCTCGATGGTTGCTTCGGCAGCTTTTGAGTGAGGTGGATAAGGTATCACCTTAGTGAATATATAGCTTTGGTGAAGCGAACCCGGGGAACTGAAACATCTAAGTACCCGGAGGAAAAGACATCAACCGAGATTCCGTTAGTAGTGGCGAGCGAACGCGGACCAGGCCAGTGCCTCATCTTCAGTTAGCAGAACACTTTGGAAAGAGTGGCCATAGCGGGTGACAGCCCCGTATGCGAAAACGATGGATGAGGACTCGAGTAGGGCGGGACACGTGAAATCCTGTCTGAACATGGGGGGACCACCCTCCAAGCCTAAATACTCGTACATGACCGATAGCGAACACAGTACCGTGAGGGAAAGGTGAAAAGCACCCCGATGAGGGGAGTGAAACAGTACCTGAAACCGAATGCTTACAAGCAGTAGGAGCCTCTTTAGGGGGTGACTGCGTACCTCTTGCATAATGGGTCAGTGACTTAATGTACCATGCGAGCTTAAGCCGTTAGGTGTAGGCGCAGCGAAAGCGAGTCTGAATAGGGCGACAGAGTATGGTGTATTAGACCCGAAACCCGGCGATCTAGGCATGACCAGGTTGAAGGTGCGGTAACACGCACTGGAGGACCGAACCGGTGAATGTTGAAAAATTCTCGGATGAGTTGTGTTTAGGGGTGAAAGGCCAATCAAGCCGGGAAATAGCTGGTTCTCCGCGAAATCTATTGAGGTAGAGCGTCGGATATTTGCCGTTGGGGGTAGAGCACTGGATGGTTGCGGGGGTCGCGAGATCTACCAATACTAACCAAACTCCGAATACCAACGAGTCTAGTCCGGCAGACAGACGGCGGGTGCTAAGGTCCGTCGTCAAAAGGGAAACAGCCCTAACCTACAGCTAAGGTCCCCAAGTCATCACTAAGTGGGAAAGCATGTGGGAATCCCAAAACAACCAGGAGGTTGGCTTAGAAGCAGCCATCCTTTAAAGAAAGCGTAACAGCTCACTGGTCTAAATAAGGGTTCCTGCGGCGAAAATGTAACGGGGCTAAAGTGATGCACCGAAGCTTAGGGTTCAGATCTTTGATCTGAGCGGTAGCGGAGCGTTCCGTAAGCGAGTGAAGCGGGAGGGTAACCGACCGTGGACGTATCGGAAGTGCGAATGCTGACATGAGTAGCGATAAAGAGGGTGAGATGCCCTCTCGCCGAAAGACCAAGGGTTCCTGCTTAAAGCTAATCTGAGCAGGGTGAGCCGGCCCCTAAGACGAGCCCGAAGGGGGTAGTCGATGGGAACCACGTTAATATTCGTGGGCCTGGTGGTGTGTGACGGATCTCGTGTATTGTACAACCTTATTGGATTGGTTGTGCTTTGAAGAGGTTCCAGGAAATAGCCCCACCGTATAGACCGTACCCGAAACCGACACAGGTGGTCAGGTAGAGTATACCAAGGCGCTTGAGAGAAGTATCCTGAAGGAACTCGGCAAATTGCCTCCGTACCTTCGGAAGAAGGAGGCCCCGTCTATGCGCAAGCACTGGCGGGGGGCACAGGCCAGGGGGTAGCGACTGTTTAGCAAAAACACAGGACTCTGCTAAGTCGGCTTCAAGACGACGTATAGGGTCTGACGCCTGCCCGGTGCCGGAAGGTTAAGAGGAGGAGTGCAAGCTCCGAATTGAAGCCCCGGTAAACGGCGGCCGTAACTATAACGGTCCTAAGGTAGCGAAATTCCTTGTCGGGTAAGTTCCGACCTGCACGAATGGCGTAACGACTTCCCCACTGTCTCCAGGATATGCTCAGCGAAATTGAATTCTCCGTGAAGATGCGGAGTACCCGCGGTTAGACGGAAAGACCCCGTGCACCTTTACTGCAGCTTCAGAGTGGCATTAGGATAGAATTGTGTAGCATAGGTGGGAGGCTTTGAAGCACCGGCGCCAGCTGGTGTGGAGCCATAGGTGAAATACCACCCTGTTATGTTCTGATGTCTAACCTCGCACCGTTATCCGGTGCAGGGACCCTCTGTGGCGGGTAGTTTGACTGGGGCGGTCGCCTCCTAAAGAGTAACGGAGGCGCGCGATGGTAGGCTCAGGCCGGTTGGAAACCGGCTGCAAGAGTGCAATGGCATAAGCCTGCCTGACTGCGAGATTGACGAATTGAGCAGAGACGAAAGTCGGTCATAGTGATCCGGTGGTCCCTCGTGGAAGGGCCATCGCTCAACGGATAAAAGGTACGCCGGGGATAACAGGCTGATGATTCCCAAGAGCTCATATCGACGGAATCGTTTGGCACCTCGATGTCGGCTCATCACATCCTGGGGCTGGAGCAGGTCCCAAGGGTTTGGCTGTTCGCCAATTAAAGTGGTACGTGAGCTGGGTTCAGAACGTCGCGAGACAGTTTGGTCCCTATCTGCCGTGGGCGTCGATACTTGAGAGGAGTTGACCCTAGTACGAGAGGACCGGGTTGAACATGCCTCTGGTGTACCTGTCGTTCCGCCAGGAGCGCAGCAGGGTAGCTATGCATGGACGGGATAACCGCTGAAAGCATCTAAGCGGGAAGCCTCCCTCAAGATTAGGTATCTTCGAGTCGTGATAGACCATCACGTTGATAGGCCGGGTGTGGAAGTGCGGTAACGCATGGAGCTAACCGGTCCTAATAACTCTGTTCATGCTTGATGAATCCCGCCATCAATGACAACCCTGCCCAAAAGCAGCGCTCGTCAAAGATGATCGGACGGTCATCCAGCCAGATATTCAGCTCTAACTTAGAGCAGCACGGGTACCATCGATTAAAAAACAGCACGCCGTCTCCATTGCTTGGTGACCATAGCGTCAGTGACCCACCCGATCCCATCTCGAACTCGGCCGTGAAACCTGTCAGCGCCAATGGTACTGTGGCTCAAGCCCCGGAAGAGTAGGACGTCGCCAGGCATTGTAGCCGGCGTGCTTAAAAACCCATCACAATGACAAAGGGCTAACGCCCTCAAGCAGGGCCCCAAAAGGGCCCTGTTCGCGTTCCATAAGAACGCAATACAACGGTGACGCGGGGTGGAGCAGCCCGCCGTTCACGCCGACAACGTCGGAATGAACAATCAAAAAAGCTTCCGGGCTGACACAATCAGCCCTCCATGGTGACGCGGGGTGGAGCAGCCCGCCGTTCACGCCGACAACGTCGGAATGAACAATCAAAAAAGCTTCCGGGCTGACACAATCAGCCCTCCATGGTGACGCGGGGTGGAGCAGCCCGGTAGCTCGTCAGGCTCATAACCTGAAGGTCGTAGGTTCAAATCCTACCCCCGCAACCAATACCAAACAGCATCAGCCATCGGAACGGGCCCTGAAGGCTGGGCGTTCCCATTGGCATGCAACCCTTTCCAGTATGGCGACTTTGCGGTATCGGCGGGACTTTCCAGCCAGTTCAGGTCGCAGGTGTTCCCAGATCATGTCCAATTGTGACCTTTGCGTCGTCCGAAACCGCGCGATCTGCTCGGCGCTCGACGCGAAGGAGCTTGAAGCGCTGAACGCCATCGGGCGCACGCGCATGATCGAGCCCGGTGAATCGCTGATCTGGGAAGGCGAGGACTCGGTCCTTGTCGCCAATGTCATCGAGGGCGTGCTCAAACTTTCCACCAACACCGAGGATGGGCGCGAGCAGATCGTTGGGGTGGTCTACCCATCGGACTTCATCGGGCGGCCGTTTGGCGGCACCACCGGCCATGGCGTCACCGCACTGACGGAAGCCAAGGTCTGCGTCTTTTCGCGCCGGGATTTCGATGCCTTCGCCCGTGAGCATCCCGCGCTGGAACACAAGCTGCTGGAACGTACCCTGGGCGAGCTGGACCGCACCCGCCGCTGGATGTTGTTGCTGGGGCGCAAGTCCGCCTCTGAAAAGCTGGCGAGCTTCCTGCTGGAGATGGCGGAGCGGCTTGGCGGACCTGGTTGCGCCATCCAGTTCGAGATGCCCGGCCAGCAGCGCATTTCGCTGCCGTTCTCGCGTCAGCAGATTGCAGACGTATTGGGCCTGACGATCGAGACGGTGAGCCGCCAATTCACGCGCTTCAAGAATGAAGGCCTGATCGATCTGCCGTCGCGACGCGATGTGACGATCCTGGACTTTGCGGCTCTGACCGCAGAGGCCGGCTGAAACCGAAACGAAAAAGGGGAGCCGATGGCTCCCCTTTTTGCGTTTGGACCTGCCGCGCTTAGAAACGGTAGGAAACGCCCGCGCTCAGCACCCAGGGATCGAGGTCATGCCTGGTCTTCAGTGCGAGCACGCCGTCGTCGTAGAACGAGGCCGTCGGCTTCACCCAATACTTCTTGGCATCGAACGAAAGACCCAGGCCCTTGTCGTTCAGGGCCACGTCGAAGCCGCCTTGCAGCGCGAAGCCCAATGCATTCGACATCTTCACCTTGTCCACGCCCAGCGCCCTGGCCGTGTCGCCCGGCTTTTCATCGATCACGAAGAAGATCGACGGACCGGCACCGACATAGGGCTTGATCGGCGTGCCGGTGTCGAGGTGCGCCTTCAGCGTGACGGTGGCCGGCAGGATCAGCACGTGATCGACAAGGCCAGCGCCGGCAATGTCGCCGGTACCGCTGACGTGATGCTGGGTGAGGCAGCAGATCGTTTCCACCGAGAAGGTCTTGTTGAAAAAGTATTCGACCGCGACGGTCGGCACCACGTTGTCGTTGGCCTTGGTGCCGACGTTGTCCAGCGTCGCCAGCGTGGCGCCCAGCGTGGTGTCGGTGTCGATCGCCTTGATCTTGTCGATCTTGCCGTCGGGGAGCACGGCGGTGCCGAGCACCTTGACCTGCCACTTGCCGTCAGGGCTGCCGGCCAGTGCCGGCGTGGTGATCGCGGCAGCGGCGGCGAGTGCTGCGAGCATGGTCAGTTTGCGCATGTCTTGCTTCTTTCCATCGCCGCCGGGGCCGCACCGTGCGATCCCCCCTCTTGAGCGGCTGTGGCCAAGTCCTTGCGCCCGATCGTCGAGCAAGGATTTGATTGCGCGCAAATTCGGCGAAAATCGGCGATTGCGCGAAGTGCTGCACGGCTTGATCGAGCGCAATGACGCGGGGACGAAGCGTGGCGATGTACGGCCCATGTGGACCTATCATCCCGAACTGCTGGCGGTGCCCGTGCCGCGCTACACCAGCTTTCCCACGGCGGCCGAGTTCGGCGAGCGGGTTGGCCCAGCGGACTTCGCGAATGCGCTGCAAAGCACGCAGGGCGAGGTCTCGCTCTATGTCCACATTCCGTTCTGCGAAAAGATCTGCTGGTACTGCGGGTGCAACACCAGCGTCGCCAATCGGACCGAGCGGGTGGCGCACTATCTGGATGCCCTCCACCGCGAGATTGTCCTGGTGGCGGAGAACTTGCCCAAGACCGCGCGGATCGCCCGTATCGCCTTCGGTGGCGGCAGCCCCAACGGCATTTCCCCGGTGGCTTTCGTGCGACTGGTGGATGCGCTGACGCTGCACTTTGCCGCGTCCAGCCCGATCCTGTCGATCGAGCTTGATCCGCGAACGTTCGGGGCGGAATGGGCGGCGGTGATCGGGTCTGTGGGCATCACGCGTGCCAGCTTCGGAGTCCAGACCTTTGCGCCGCACTTGCAGCAGGCGATCGGCCGCGTCCAGCCCACCCGCATGATCGAGGATGGCACGCGGATGTTGCGCGGCGCCGGAATCTCCTCCCTCAATTTTGACCTGATGTGCGGCCTCCCCGGACAGAGCCTTGCCGACTTGCGCGATTCGCTGGAGCGGTCGGTGGCGCTGGGCGCCGATCGCATCGCGCTATTCGGCTATGCCCATGTGCCACACCTGATTGCGCGGCAGCGCAAGATCGATGCTTCGGCGCTGCCCGATGCGGAAATGCGTTTTGCGATGGCTGCCTTCGGATATGAGTTGCTCGTTTCCGAAGGCTATGTGCCGATCGGGTTCGACCACTTTGCCCGGCCGGGCGACAGTCTGGCGCAAGCGGCACTGTCGGGCCGGCTGCACCGCAATTTTCAGGGTTTTACCGAGGATCACGCGCCGGTGCTGGTCGGCTTTGGCGCCTCTTCGATCAGCAGCTTTCCCGCGCTGCTGGCGCAGAACGAGAAGAATGCGGGCCGTTATCGCACGATGCTGTCGCAGGAACGGCTGACCACCAGCCGGGGGATTGTGCGCAGCATCGAGGACCGCCGTCGCGCCGCGGTGATCGAGAATCTGCTGTGCCGCGATCGCGCGCCTATCGACGCCGATCTGCGCGAGCAGGCCTGGCCGATGCTGCAGCCCTATTTTGCGGCGGGATTGTGCGAAGGCGATGGCCAGGATCTGGTGATCCGGCCGGAAGGGCTGCCCTATGCCCGCTCGATCGCGGCGCGGTTCGATCCGTACCGGAAGGATTCGCTGCGTCGGTTCAGTTCGGCGGTGTGACGCCGGAAGGGCTGGAGGACGCTCTGGAGCAGTTTCCGATCCGATTGCATCGGATCAACTGCTCTAGGATTTTGGTTTATCGCCCGCTTCGAACTCCACGCCGAACAGGTTGCCGTCCGCCCAGCGCACCAGGCCCCATACCTCGCGCCCGTCATCCAGTACGGCCCGGATAACTTCGTTGATCGCCGGTGCCGCGCCGACCGCAGCAGCGCTGAAGCCGCGCGAGGAAACATCGCGGATCATCACTTCGACGGCTTGGCCCCGGGAATCGGTGAGGACGTAGGGTGTCAACTGCCCACGGCGGCGTTCGCGCGGGATCGGGGTGGGCTTGAAGCGGGAGGAGTCCATCATCGCGACAGAACGGCGGGGCGCGCCGTAAATTAAGATACCGCTTCGAATTTGACCGCGATCAATGGCGCGGCAGCGCATTTCTGCAAGGAAGGGCCTGCCGGTCTTGCACTGCCGCCCGATCGCGGCCGGTGTGAACCGCTTCTCCCCAACTCGAAGGGCGGTCCCTTGGGACCGCCCATTTTTCGATCGGGATGGACGCGCGATTACACCCAGGTGTCGGTCAGCTTCGTGGCGATCTCGATATCGTTGAGGAAGTCGACTTCGGCCCAGTTCATGCCTTCGATCGAATTGGTGCCGACCTTGCCGGTGGGCGCGATCGAATCGATCACCTTCAGGTACCAGTGCTGCACGCCCTCCGGGGTGCGCATGGCCTGCCGCACGGTTTCGCGGAACAGGTCCGCCCCTTCGCCCCGGAAGGCCAGGAAGCCGATCGATTCCGAATTCGACTGCGCGGCGGTCAGCGTCTTGCCGATATGGACCAGTCGGCCGTCATCGGTCCGCTCCACCTTCATGTCGTCGCTGTCGTAGCCATCCTGCTTCACATCGACGGTGACGGCGATCGGCCAGAGCTTGCCGTCCTTGTCGGTCGCGCCCTGCTGCACCTTGTGGACGATCTCTTCCGAAACCAGCGTGTCGCCGTTGAGGATCAGGAAGTCGCCGCGCATCGCCTCACGCGCGATCCAGCAGGAGCCCAGATTGTCCGCCACCTTGAAGAAGGGATTGAACCGCACCGTGATCTCTACGCGCGGATCCTTGATCGATTGCAGGTGCTCTTCCAGCATGTCGGTCATGAAGCCGGTGACCACATCGATCCGCTTCACGCCGCCGCGAGCCAGCATCTCGATCTGCCATTGGATCAGCGATCGGCCGGAAAAGTCGATCAGGCACTTGGGGCGCTCTGCCGTGAGCGGGAGCAGGCGCGAGCCCTGGCCGGCGCTGAGAAGAATGGCGTGTTCGATCATGGGGTTCACATTCATGTTCGCGGGGGAGATGCCCTGCATTTAGGGATTGCCGGGCAAAAGGGAAAGATGCAGCGCGATAGGCGGGCCGTGCGCAGGGGCCCAAATCGGCGCTCTTTCGGAAGCTCCGTTCATGCTTCGGCAAGCGCGATTTCGCGACTGGCTTGCAACTCGCCTCCCCCTCGTTCAATGCAGGCTCAATGTCTCCCAAACGCCACCGCCAAGAGAGCAGCACTCCGCTGGGCCGGATCCTTCAGAACACCGCCTGGCTGCTGGGCGGCAAGGGGTTCGGTGCGGTCTGCGGGATCGGTTATCTCGCCATCCTCACGCGCACGCTGGGGCTGAAGGATTTCGGCCACTTTTCGCTGATTTTCGGCACCGCGCAGGCGCTGATCGCGATTGCCGGATTCCAGACCTGGCGGGTGGTCGTGCGCTACGGCAGCGAGCATGTCCACAATCTGGACTGGAGCAAGTTCGGCCGCCTCGGCATGCTGTGCGGCGTGCTGGATGCGCTGGGCGCGGTGATGGGCTGCGGGCTGGCGGCGATCCTGATCTACGGGTTCGCGCATATGCTGGACCTGAACCCGCTCTACATGAACACGGCGTTCTGGTTCTGCTGCGCCTCGCTCTGGGCGCTGGTTTCGGCGCCGACCGGGATCGTGCGCGCGCTGCACCGCTTCGACATGGCCGTCTATGTGGAGGCCGTGGTGCCGACCGGGCGCCTGATCGCCGCCGTGGTGATCTGGCTGACCGGGCCCACGGTGGGCCGCTTCCTGTTCGCATGGGCCGCGATCGACCTGCTGGAAGCGCTGCTCTACTGGATCATGGCGCGCCGGCTTGCCCCGGCGGCGGTGAACGTCCGCAACTTCCTGCAATGGCGGCAGGCCCTGGCCGAAAATCCCGGCATCGGCCGTTTCTTCATGGTCACTTACGTCGGCTCCACGCTCGATGCCGCGGTGAAGAACGGGCCGTTGCTGGTGGTCGGCGCATGGGTCGGCACCAAGGCGGCGGGCCTCTACCGGCTTGCTTCGCAGCTATCGCAGGCGCTGACCAAGCTGTCCTCACTGCTCACGCGTTCGGTCTATGCCGAAGTGGCGCGGGCGCGCGTATCCTCGCAGGCGGGCGAGTTCCGCAAGCTGGCCCTGCAGACCAGCAAGATCGCCGGGCTTGGCGGCGTGGTGGTGGTGGCCGTGGCGATCCTGCTGGGCAAGGAACTGCTGGCGCTGATCGGCGGCGACGCGTTCGAGCGGGGCGAGGCGATTCTCGTGCCGCTGACCCTGGCTGCCTGTTTCGATTTCGCCAGCGTCGCGTTCGAACCGGTGCTGCATTCCACCGGCCGCGCGCAGGCATCGCTGGTGGCGCGTCTGATCTCGGTGGTGGCACTGGTGCTGGGCATGGTGTTCTTCATCCCGATCGGCCCCAGCGGCGCGGCCTGGGCCGTGGCGCTGGCCGGTGCGGTGTCCTACCTGGCGATGGGGGCGATGGCCTGGCACACGCTCAAGCAGATCGAGCGGGACGAGATTCGCGTGATCGACGCCGAACCGGAACCCGACGAACCCGGCTCGACAGTGGAGTGACCGTGGCTATCATGGGGGCATGTCCACAGACCTGCTGACCCGTGAGGCCTCGCGCCTTTCCGACCGCATCGTGGCCCTGCGCCGCGCGATCCATGCCGAGCCCGAGATCGGGCTGCACAACCCGAAAACGCGCGACAAGATTCGTGAGGCGCTGGCCCACCTGCCGCTGGAATGGCGTGAGGGGCCTTCGACCACCGGCCTTGTCGCCACGCTGAAAGGCGGCGGGGGCCAAGGCAGTGGGGGTGAAGGCGGAACGGTACTGCTGCGCGGCGATACCGATGCCCTGCCGATGCCCGAGGAGACCGGGCTGCCGTTCGCCTCCGCCATTCCCGGCGTCATGCACGCCTGCGGCCACGACACCCATGTCGCCATGCTGGCCGGCGCGGCGGAGATTCTGGCGGGGCAGGCGGCCAGCCTGAAGGGCGAAGTGCGCTTCATGTTCCAACCGGGCGAGGAAGGGCACCACGGCGCGCGCTTCATGCTGAACGACGGCCTGCTGGGCGGGGAGGGCTTCGATCGCGCGTTGCCCGATGCCGCTTTCGCGCTGCACATCATGCCGAATGCCCCGCACGGGCTGATCGGTGGGCGCGCCGGGCCGCTGATGGCGGCGGCGGACGAACTGCGCATCACCGTCACCGGGCGCGGTGGCCATGCCTCGATGCCGCATGACACCGTCGATCCGGTGCCGGTCGCCTGCGAGATCGTGATGGCCATCCAGACGATGGTCGCGCGCCGCTACAGCGTGTTTGATCCGGTGGTGGTCACCATCGCCAAGGTCGAGGCGGGCAGCGCGCACAACGTGATTCCGGATACGGCGAAGTTGACCGGGACGATGCGGACGCTCTCGGCCGCCAATCGCGCGCGGCTGAAGGACGAACTGCCACGCCTCGTCGCCGGGATCGCCGGCGCGCACGGGCTGACCGGGGAGGTGAATATCCTCGAAGGGTTCCCGGTAACCGTCTGCGATCCGCGCGCCGTCGCGTTCGGCGAAGGCGTGGCACAGGCCCTGTTCGGGGAGGAGGCCTTCCGCCGCCTGCCCGATCCGATCATGGGCGCGGAAGACTTCGCCTATGTGCTGGAAAAGGTGCCCGGCGCGATGTTCTTCCTGGGCGTGGCGCAGGAAGGGGCGGACTGGCAGCACTGCTGCGGCATCCACTCGACCAAGATGATGGTGGATGAAACGGTGCTGCCGCGCGGCTCCGCCTTCCTGGCCGGGCTGGCGCAGAACTGGCTGGAGCGCGGCTTCGGCTAGGCGGGATTGCCGCTGCGGTCATTGCCATAAGGGGCCTGCCTTGCTGCCTTGGCGGCAAGGAGAGGTTCCGCATGAACGATCTGGCATTCGCCGATTTCTTCGGCGTCGAGCGTGACGACAACCCGTACTGGAACGAGAGCGCGTGGTTCTCGATCACGATTCCGGAACGGCGCATCCACGGGCTGATCCAGCACTATTTCCGGCCCAACATGGGCATGCTCAACGGCGGGCCGGTGCTGTGGGACCAGACCGGGCGCTTCCAGTGGAACTGTCTGCACTACGATTGGGCGCACCTTCAGGCCATGCCCAAGGGTGCCACCAAGTTCGACATGCGGGCGCGCAATTCGCTGTCCGTGCGGATGGTGGAGCCGCTCTCGCAATATAAGCTGGACTACGACAAGGACGGCCTGTTCTTCGACCTGACCTGGACCGCCATCGGCCCCGCGCACCAGTTGAAGACCGGCGACGCGGGCCAGACGGCGACCGCGAATTTCCACCTCGAACAGCCGGGGCGCATGACCGGCACGCTGCACTGCGACGGCGCGGAGTTCGCGGTCGATTGCCTGTCGATGCGCGATTGCTCTTACGGCGCGCGGGATTACGAATCGCTGGCTTGCGGCGGCTACTTCTGGGGCATCTCGGAGACCCGCGCCTTTCACGCCATCACCATGGGGGAGGGCACGGAGGCCCGCTCGATCGGCGGCTTCATCTGGCAGGACGGCGAACTGTCCAGCCTCGTCTCGGGAAGGCGCGAGGTGCTGGAATGGGGCGAACACGGCCCCGCGCGCGTGCTGTTCGAGGCGACCGACCAACGCGGCCGATCGCTGCGCGCCACCGCCGAGATCGATCCCGGGCTGATCTTCACCGGCTACACCGATCACACCGTCGTCTGGTCGCTGATGCGCTGGGATTGGGACGGCACGGAGCTGTGGGGCGACAATCAGGAGTTTTGCCCCGCCGAACGCTTCCGCCGCATCGCCCGTGGCGAAATCGCGCCGGGATCGCCGGCGTGACGTTGGGGCAGATCGTCGTCGTCAACGGCACCTCGGGCTCCGGCAAGTCGACCGCCTGCGAACTTTTCCAGAAGCGCCAGCAGGATTACTGGCTGCTCTACGGCATCGACCATTTCATGGCGCAGACCCTGCCGGCGCAGTTCGGCCACCACGGCCCGCGCGCGGCCGAAGGAATCGAGGCGGTGCCCTGCGATCCCGCCGATCCGCAAGGCCCGCTGCGCTGGCGCTTCGCGCCGCCGGCGATGGCGGCGTTTTCGGCAATGCACGAGTGGATGGCGGCCACCGCGCGGCAGGGAATCAATGTGATCTTCGACCACCTGCTGATGAGCGATCCGCCGATCCTGCAGGATCTCGTCCGCCGCACCGAGGGGGTGCCAGTGCTGCTGGTCACGCTGAAGCCGCCGTTCGAGGTGCTGGAACGCCGCGTGGCCGAACGGGCGATGACCAAGCGGATGCCCACCGACCTGCTGGGCGGGGATGCCGTGAACAAGATCGTCGACCGGCTGACCCGCTTGCGCCCGTGGTTCTTCGAGGAAGTCTACCGCAATCCGGTGTCCGACCTTGTGATCGATACCGCGATCCATGCGCCGGAGGAGGTCTGCGCGCAGATCGAGGCGCGATTGGCGGCAGGTCCCGGCACTGCCTTTGATGAACTGCGGGCCAGCCTTTAGAGTCCCTGACTTGCCAGCCAGCCCACCACGGCGTCCTGCGCCTCTGCCTCGTACTGAAGCTGGTGCCCGTGCCGGTCGAACGGCAGGAAGCGCCCGTTCCGCGCGGCCCCGGCCAGCGCCTCTGCCTGCGCGAACGGGATCAAGCGGTCGTCGCGGGCATGCAGCACCAGGACCGGCGCGGAAACGCGCGGCATCGCGTCCAGACTGTCGAACCGGTCGAGCATCAGCGCCCGTACCGGCGCCCACGGCATCGCTACCGCGCCAACGTCGGGCAGTGAGGTGAACGGCGACACCAGCACCAGCGCGGCAGGCCGATGGCGGCTCGCCAGCTGCGTTGCCACCCCGGTTCCCAGCGAAGCGCCCATCAGCACCAGTGATTCCGGTTCGATGCCTTTCGCCTTGAGGAAGCCCAGCGCCGCCTCCCCGTCCAGGATCAGGCCCTGTTCGGAAGGCTTGCCGGGATTGCCCGAATAACCGCGATAGTCGGCCAGCAGCATTCCATATCCGGCGTCCACCAATTGCCGCGTGGCGAAGGCGGCGCCGGACAGGCTGTCGCCATTGCCATGGAAGAACAGCACCGTCCGCTTGCCCGGCACGGCCGGTCGCCAGGCGGCGGCAAGGGAAAGGCCGTCCGTGGTGCGAAGCATCACCTGCTCGAACCCCGGCGGAACCGCCGTGGGCCCCTTGGGCGCCGGATAGATCATCGTCCGCTGGGCCAGGAACAACAACAGCACGGCGGCGACATAGAGCTCGCCGACAGTGGGAAGGACGAAAAGCAATCGCTTTCTCCATCACGCGGCGGGGGCTACCGCCGCGAAGCTGCTCACACCGCCAGCCGGTCCAGCACGTTGTCCTTGCGGCTGTCTTTCAGCATCAGTGCTGCAATCAGCGAGACGGCACAAAGAACGGAAACGTACCAGTAGAAGCCGCTCTCATGCCCTGCCGACTTGAAGGCAAACGCCACATTCTCCGCCGTGCCGCCGAACAGCGCATTGCCCACGCCATAGGCAAGGCCGACGCCCAGCGCGCGGACATGGGTGGGGAACATCTCGGCTTTGAACAGGCCGCTGACCGATGTGTAGAAGCTGTTGATCACAAGGCCGGCCAGCACCAGCAGGAACGCCGGGCCGATCGCCTTGGCGCCCGCCAGCGCGGTGAAGATCGGCACGGTGCAGACCGTGGCCAGCGCGGCGAACAGGATGATGTTGTTGCGCCGCCCGATCCGGTCGGACAGCAGGCCCATCACCGGCTGCAGCACCATGAACAGCGCCAGTTCGCCCAGCATCAGGCTGGTCGCCGTCTCCTTGGAGAGGCCCACGGTCAGCACCAGATACTTCTGCATGTACGTGGTGAAGGCATAGAACGAGAGGCTGCCGCCCGCCGTCAGCGCGACCACGATCAGGAAGGGCCGGGTGGCGACGCGGAACAGCTCGGCCAGGCTGCCGGCCTTTTCCCCGGCGCGATCCTCGGCGCTGGAAGTCTCATGCATGTGGTGGCGGAACAGCACGATGGCGAGGGCGCCCACCGCACCGATCACGAAGCCCACGCGCCAGCCCCAGGCGGCCATTTCCGCCTCGGTCAGCACCTGTTGCAGCAGCACGATCACCAGAGTGGCGCACAGCTGCCCGCCGACCAGGGTGACGTACTGGAACGAGGACCAGAACCCGCGCCGCCGTCGTCCGGCGATTTCGCTGAGGTAGGTGGCGGCGGTGCCGTATTGACCGCCGGTGGAGAAACCCTGCACCATGCGGCCGATCAGCAGCAGGATCGGGGCCAGGATGCCCACTTGCGCGAATGTCGGCAGCACCGCGATCAGCAGCGCGCCGCCGCCCATCATCATCACCGAGAGCACCATGGCGCTCTGGCGACCGTGGCGATCGGCATAGCGGCCGAAGAACCAGCCGCCGATCGGGCGCAACAGAAAGCCGACCGCGAAGATCGCGCTGGTGGCCATCAACTGCACCAGCTGATCGCTCTTGGGAAAGAAGGCGGGCGAGAAGTAAAGCGCGGTGAAGGCGTAGATGTAGAAATCGTACCATTCTATGAGGTTGCCCGCAGATCCCGCAAGGATGGCGCGCAGCCGCGTCGCGTCGCTGATTCCGCCCGGCTCTACCGGGGAGATCCCAGCGACGCTGTTCACCGTCAGGCGCGCGCTTCGTTCACGCCGGCGCTGTTGTGCCGCAGCGCCTTCAGCACGGTATCGACGATCTGCGGCGCGTTCAGCCCCGCCTCGTCATACTGCGCCTCGGGCTTGTCCTGATCCTGGAAAACGTCGGGCAGGCGCATGGTGCGGATCTTCAGGCCGGCATCGGTCAGCCCTTCGTCGCTCGCCATCGTCAGCACATGCGCGCCCAGACCGCCGACCGAACCTTCCTCTACCGTGACCACCACTTCGTGGCTGAGCATCAGCTTGCGGATCAGATCGGTGTCCAGCGGCTTGGCGAACCGCAGGTCGGCCACGGTGGTGGAAAGGCCCTTGGCCTCCAGCACGTCTGCCGCCTTCAGCGCTTCGCCCAGGCGGGTGCCGAGCGAGAGCAGGGCGACCTTGCTGCCTTCACGGACCACGCGGCCCTTGCCGATTTCCAGCTGCTGCGGAACTTCGGGCAGGGCCACGCCTTCGCCATTGCCGCGCGGATAGCGGAAGGCGATCGGGCCCGAATCGTGCAGCGCGGCGGTGTGCGTCATGTGCACCAGCTCCGCCTCGTCGGCGGCGGCCATCACCACCATGTTCGGCAGCGTTGCCAGATAGGTGATGTCGAACGAGCCGGCATGGGTGGCGCCGTCGGCACCGACCAGTCCGGCACGGTCGATCGCGAAGCGCACCGGCAGGTTCTGGATCGCCACGTCATGCACCACCTGATCGAAGGCGCGCTGCAGGAACGTGGAATAGATCGCGCAGAACGGGCGCATACCTTCGGCGGCAAGCCCGGCGGCGAAAGTCACCGCGTGCTGTTCGGCAATGCCCACATCGAAGCTGCGGGTGGGGAACTGCTGCACGAACTTGTCCAGCCCGGTGCCCGAAGGCATGGCGGCGGTGATCGCGCAGATCGTGGGATCGCGCTCCGCCTCGGCCACCAGGGCCTTGGCGAAGACGCCGGTATAGCTGGGCGGGCCGGCGGGCGCCTTGGCCTGTTCGCCGGTGACGACGTTGAACTTCTGCACGCCGTGGTACTTGTCGGCCGCTTCCTCGGCGGGGGCATAGCCCTTGCCCTTCTGGGTGACGACATGGACCAGGATCGGGCCCTCACCGGCATCGCGCACGTTTTCCAGCACCGGGATCAGCGCGTCGAGGTCATGCCCGTCGATCGGGCCGACGTAGTAGAAGCCCAGTTCCTCGAACAGGGTGCCGCCCATGGCCATGCCGCGGGCGAATTCGTCGGTCTTCTTCGCGGCCAGATGCAGCGGGCGCGGCAGGCGGCGGGCGAACTTGCGCGCCAGTTCGCGCAGGCCCAGGAACCGGCCGGAGGAGACCAGGCGTGCCAGATAGGCCGAAAGCCCGCCGACCGGCGGCGCGATCGACATGTCGTTGTCGTTCAGGATCACGACCAGGCGGTTTCCGGCCTGTTCGGCGTTGTTCATCGCCTCATAGGCCATGCCCGCGCTCATCGCGCCATCGCCGATCACGGCGATGCCGCGGCCCGGCGTGCCCTTGATCTTGTTGGCGACGGCAAAGCCCAGCGCGGCCGAGATCGAGGTGGAGCTGTGCGCGGTGCCGAACGGATCGTATTCGCTTTCGGAACGCTTGGTGAAGCCCGAAAGGCCGCCACCCTGGCGCAAGGTGCGGATACGGTCGCGGCGGCCGGTCAGGATCTTGTGCGGGTAGGCCTGATGGCCCACGTCCCAGATCAGGCGGTCCACCGGCGTGTCGAACACGTAGTGGATGGCGACGGTCAGTTCGACCACGCCCAGGCCCGAGCCAAGGTGGCCGCCGGTCTGGCCGACGGCGGAGATCATTTCGGCGCGGAGTTCGTCGGCCAACTGGCGAAGTTGCGTGGGCTTGAGCTTGCGCAGGTCGTCAGGAGTATCGACGGTGTCGAGAAGCGGAGTTGCCGGATTGGCTGTCATGGGCATCGGTTTACACGCGAGTTTGGCTGGTGTCGAATTTTCCGCTGCCATTAGGCGGCTAATAGGCCAAGATACAGGAATTCTCGTCGGAGGTGCCGATGATTCCCCCTGCATTTGCGTTGAGCCGAGCCAATCCGATCGCCTTCGTTCTCACCGCCGATCGCGATCGCGCGCGGGCGTTCTACGCACAAACCCTTGGTTTGCCGGTGCTTGCCGAGGATGATTTCGCAGTGACCTTCCGCTTGAGCGACGGGACGACGATGCGCCTGAGCGGGGTTCCGGGTTTTCAGCCGCATCCGCATACCGTGCTCGGCTGGGCGGTGGCGGACATTCGCGCGACGCTGGCGGAACTGCGCGAGAAGGGGATCAGCCCCAATATCTACGAAGGGTTCGGGCAGGACGGGGACGGAATCTGGTCCTCTCCCGCCAGCGGCGCGCAAGTCTGCTGGTTCCCGGATCCCGATGGCAACGTGCTGAGCCTCACGCAGTTCTGACAGGCTGGCCTGCCTGCGCCGATCGTGACATGGAATGGCTCCCCCCAGCCCGAGGAGCTTTACCTTGTCGTCTCCGATGTCGCTTTCGATCCGTGTCGCCACCCGCGAAGACCTGCCGCACTTGTCCACCGTGATGGATGCCGCCATCGGCGAATTGCAGAAGGGCTTCCTCGATGCCGACCAGATCGCGTCGAGCCGCGCGGTGATGGGGCTGGACCGGCAGCTGGTGGATGACGGCACCTACTTCGTGGCGGAGATCGACGGCGCCATCGCCGGTTGCGGCGGCTGGAGCCGGCGGGCGACGATGTATGGCGGCGATCACAGCACCGGCCTGCGCGAACCGCGTCTGCTCGATCCCGCCAGCGAGGCGGCGCGGGTGCGGGCGATGTACACGCATCCCGACTTCGCCCGGCGCGGCGTCGGCCGTGCGCTGCTGGCGCATTGCGAGGGGCAGGCCCGGGCCGAGGGTTTCGCCTCTTGCGAGTTGATGGGCACGCGTTCGGGCGAGCCGCTCTACCAGGTGGCGGGCTACGAAGTGATCGAGCGGATCGAGGATTCGACCGGCGGCGCACCCGTGCCGCTGGCGCGGATGCGCAAAAGCCTCTGAAGGATCAGGCGCTGCAGGCCGCGCAGGTTCCGCGCAGTTCCACCACCGGGCGCACATCGGCGAACCCGGCGCTCTTCGCGGCGGCGATCAGTGCGCCGGTGAGCTTGTCGTCGTCGATGTGCACGGCCTGGCCGCAGACGTCGCAGATCAGGAAGATGCAATCGTGCTGGCAGCCGGGGTGGCTGTTGGCGAGGTAGGCGTTGGCGCTTTCCACGCGGCGGGCGAGGTTGGTGCGCACGAACAGGTCGAGAATGCGGTAGACGCTGTTGGGCGCCACGCGCTTGCCGCGCAGGGCGGAGACGCTTTCGGCCAGATCGTAGGCGGAGGCGGGGCGTTCGCGTTCGGCCAGCGCGCCGAACACGTCGGCCCGCATTTCGGTCCATTGCTCGCCCGATTCGAGCAGCGCGGCACGCGCGGCCTCGATCAGTCCTTCGCCCGAATGTTCGTGATGATGATGTGCACCTGACATGGCCTTCATATGGAGGCTGACCCGTCAGCGTGCAATGCAAAGGTCCGGCTTAACGCCCGCCCGTTACCAAGCCCGTTACCTGGGGCGGCTCAACGCCGGGCCGCTCAATCCTGAATCGAGGCAGCGTGGGCCGGGGGCGCCATCGTTTCGGACAGCGAGTGGCTGCCGATGCCCAAAGCACCGAACACCAGCAGCGCGCCGCCGGCGAAGCCGAGAGCGAAGAAGCGGTAGAAGTCGGCCTTGAAGAGTCCCATGATCGGTGCAGCTATCCAGTGGTTCACGAAATTGCGTGGCGCCCACTTGGCCCGATTCGCCTTGCAGTCCAGTGAACGTGCCCCATTTTCGCCGTATTATGCGATGAGCGGTTGGTGTGGGGCGGTGAATGGCGGGAACAGTCGTTTCGCTGTCACCAAAATGCCCGATTTGGCCGAGTCGTTTTTTGGATGCGCCATCGATATCCGTTGAGGGCGTGGGCCGGTGCCGCAAATCCGGCCTCGCCGGATTTCAAATCAGGGCCAAATCGGCGCCAGCGCCGCGTGGCCGATCGAGGCAAGGACCAGCAGCGCCAGCGGGATGATCGCGCAGCCGAAGGGCAGGGCCAGCGCAACGGCGACGCGGGCCGGGCTGCTTACGCGGCCCAGCCGCACCAGCACTGCCGATGCGGCCATGCCGACAAGGAAGGCAAGGGCAACCAGCGGTCCTAGCCAGTCTACCCCCATACGCGCCTTCCTTCCGTCTATCAGTGCTTGAAGTGGCGCATGCCGGTGAAGACCATCGCCAGGCCCGCCTCGTCGGCAGCGGCGATGACTTCCTCGTCACGGATCGAGCCGCCCGGCTGGATCACGGCCGTGGCCCCCGCTTCGGCGGCGGCCAGCAGGCCGTCCGCGAAGGGGAAGAACGCGTCGGACGCGACGGCCGAGCCGACCGTGCGCGGCTGCGCCCAGCCGAACTTCTCGGCCGCTTCGGCCGCCTTCATCGCGGCGATGCGCGAGGAATCGCGGCGGTTCATCTGGCCCGCGCCGATGCCGGCGGTGACGCCGTCCTTGGCATAGACGATCGCGTTGGACTTGACGTGGCGGGCCACGGTCCAGGCGAACAGGCAGTCCTTCAGTTCCTGCGCGGTCGGCGCGCGCTTGGTCACGACCTTCAGATCGTCCAGCCCGATGGCGCCGGCATCGCGGCCCTGCACCAGCAGGCCGCCGGTGATCGGCTTCACGGTCAGGCCGGGGCGGCGCGGATCGGGCAGACCGCCGGTCAGCAGCAGGCGCAGGTTCTTCTTCTTGGCGAAGAAGGCGCGCGCTTCCTCGTCGGCGTCGGGGGCGACCACGACTTCGGTGAAGATCTGGCAGATCGCCTCGGCGGTCGGGCCGTCGAGCGTGGTGTTCACCGCAACGATGCCGCCGAAGGCGGACACGTCGTCACAGGCCAGCGCGCCCTGCCAGGCTTCCAGCAGGCTGAAGCCCTGCGCCACGCCGCACGGGTTGGCGTGCTTGACGATGACGACCGCCGGATCCTGGCCCTTGAACTCGGCCGCGAGTTCGAAAGCGGCGTCGGCGTCGTTGTAGTTGTTGTAGGACAGTTCCTTGCCCTGCACTTGCTCGCCCTGGGCCAGGCCCTTGGTGAACGGACCGACCGGCGTGTAGAGCGCGGCCTTCTGGTGCGGGTTCTCGCCATAGCGCAGCGTGGTGGCCAGGTGGCCGTTGACGCTCAGCATCTCGGGGAACTCAAGGCCCTGATCGGCGAAGGCGAACCACTGCGAGATCATCGAATCGTAAGCGGCGGTCTGCGCATAGGCACGGGCGGCCAGCAGCTTGCGGAAGGCCAGCGTGGTGCCGCCCTCGGTGGTTTCCAGCTCGGTCAGCAGGCCGGCATAGTCCTTGGGATCGGTGACGATGGCGACGAAGGCGTGGTTCTTCGCGGCCGAACGCACCATCGACGGGCCGCCGATGTCGATGTTCTCGATGATCTCGTCCCGGTCGGCGCCCTTGGCGACGGTCGCTTCGAAGGGATAGAGATTGACGACGACCAGGTCGATCGCGCCGATCTCGTGATCGGCCATCGCCTTGGCGTGTTCCGGATTGTCACGCACCGCCAGCAGGCCGCCGTGCACCTTGGGGTGCAGCGTCTTGACGCGGCCGTCCATCATTTCGGGGAAGTTGGTGAGGTCCGAAATGTCCTTCACCGTGAGGCCCGCGTCGCGCAGCGCCTTGGCAGTGCCGCCGGTCGAAACCAGCTCCACGCCGCGGGCGGCAAGCGCCTTGCCGAGATCGGCGAGGCCGGTCTTGTCGGAAACCGAAAGCAATGCGCGGCGGATCGGGACGATATCGGTCATCTGGGGCCTCTTGCGAATGGAGCGGGCAAAGATTTGCGCGCCCTCTAGGTCGAGAGGGGCAAGGCCGCAAGGTGGGTAAGCCACAACCGGTGGCGTATCCCGGCCGAAACTACCGCATTTTCTTGAGAAGCCAACCGAAGTTTCCGCCGCCGCGCGAAACCATGCCCTGAATCACCAACTGCTGCGTGGCCTGCGGGCGGCCCATGCCATCCACCCAGAGCGAATCCTCGATCGTCACCTCGCCGGCGGTGCTGCGGAATTGCCAGTAGCTGCCATCGGGCAGCGACAGCGCCGCGCCCTGCCCATCGACGGTGGGGGACACTTCGACTTCGGCGCCGAGGTGGAAGCGGATGGCAAAGCCCACCTTGCCGCGCTTGCCCTTGCGGCCGGCGGGCAGCAGCACGTCTTCGCCGCGCAGTTCGGTGCCGTCGTCACGCAGGATCAGGATGCGGCGGTGGGTCAGCCCGTGGCGCGCGCCATAGCCGTTGTGGCTGGCTTCCAGCCGGGTGGCATTGCCGCCGTTTTCCTGCGGCAGCGTCTTGCGGTCGAGATCGACTTCGCTGACGCCCGAACCGATCGCCCCATTGATGAGGACGGCGGTGGAATTGGCATCGTCCAAGGTCAGCGTCGAATGCGCGGCAGTGGCGCGCAGCGCCTGTTCCAGCCGCACCGGCACCAGCCCGCCACCACTGGCGGCGCCGCCGCAGTTGACGATCAGACGGTGCTTGCCGTGCGAAAGCTCGAACGCCAGAGTGGAGGCGCAGCCATAGCGCGCATGAGTGGGCAGTGGCGGCGGCGCGGTGTCGAACTGCAGGATAGCCTTCTGCGCGACCACGCGCTGGTATCCCCACTGGCGCACCTCGCGCAGCGGGCGCGTGCGCACGCCGCTGGCCTTGACCAGATCGTCGATATCCCCGGCGCTGACCGCCCAGCTGCCCTGCCACGAACCCAGCGAGCCATCGCCATGGGTCAGCGCCAGCAGCGGCGGCACCAGCAGTTCCACCACGCGCTCCACCGTCTGCGGGGCATCGCGGCGGGTGGCCTGATAGCAATTGCGCAGGCGCACCAGCAGGGTGATCGCCTCCATCTGCGCCAGCGGGCTGCGGGACAGCAATCCGCCGTCATCGCCCATCAGGTCGCCCAGCGCCTTGACCAGCCCGGCTTCCCCATAAAGGCGGCGCGGGCGGCCATCGGGTAGCAGCAGCCCGGCGGCAACGATCGCGCACCAGCCCGCCACTTCGGCCAGACCGTCCTCGGCGCGGTTCACATGGCGGTCCAGCCAGCGCGCGGTGGCGGAAATATGTGCCAGCGTGCGGTTGCGCAGCGCCTTGTCGCCCGAAAGAATCAGCGGTGCATGCGCCAGCCAGTTCATCAGGCGCATGCCGGTGTTGCCCACCGCCCAGGCCGGGCCCTTGCCGGGCTTGGCGGGCGGCATCGGGTTGGCTTGCAGCCATGACGTCAGAATGCGTTCGGCCACCGGCACGCACTGTTCGCGCGGGGCACAGGCTTCCAGATCGGTCAGCCAGGAGAAGCTATGGACCACCCGTTCCAGCGGCGGGGTGACGCGCGCGGCGCCGGCATAGTCCACTTGCGCGATCGGGGTCTTCGCGCCGTGGACCAGGAAATGCCCGGCGCGCAGCGCGGTGCCGGCAGTGGCATTGCCGGGCAGGGTGTTGCTGACCGTGGCCAGCAGCCGCGTGCGCGGCTTGCGGCCCAGCGGCGAGGTCAGCATCGTGGCCGGCACGCCCAGCCGATAGGCGAAACGGATGAACCGGTCCGCCGCGCCGGTGGAGGGCGGCGAGAAATCGGCCAGCGCGATGTCGCGGCCGGTGTCGATGCGGGGATCCAGTCTTGCTTCCGGCCGTGCGTCCGGTCGGGCATCGGCGGGGAGGGCAGGGTCTTCGGGAATGGCGCCGATGCTATCGGCTTCGGCCGCCATGTCCTGCTTCAATGCACCGCGCAACGCATCCTCCTCGGCTTCCGCCGCCTGCGGAACGGCCCGATCCGCGCCCGGGTTCCCGGTTTGCCTGCGCGGAGGGGCCGTCGTGGCCAAGGGCTCAGTCCAGTCCCTTGAGCGCCCGGATATTGGCGGCATAGTGCGACGGGCCGCCGCGGAAAGTGGCGGAACCCGCCACCAGCACGTCGGCACCGGCGGAAACGCAGAGCGGCGCGGTCTTGGCATCGACGCCGCCGTCGACTTCGAGATGAATCTCGCGGCCGGACTTGTCGATCATCTTGCGCACCGCCTCGATCTTGCGAAGCTGGCTGGAAATGAAGCTCTGCCCGCCGAAGCCGGGGTTCACGCTCATGATCAGGACCAGGTCGATCTCGTCGATCAGATAGTCCAGCATCTTGGCGGGGGTGGCCGGGTTCAGCGAGATGCCCGCCTTCTTGCCCAGCGACTTGATCTTCTGGACGGTGCGGTGGACGTGCGGGCCGGCTTCGGGGTGCACGGTGATGATGTCGGCCCCGGCAGCGGCGAAATCCTCAAGGAAGGAATCGACGGGGGAGATCATCAGATGCACGTCGAACACTTTGGCCGAATGCGGGCGCAGCGCCTTCACCACGGCCGGGCCGATGGTGATGTTGGGCACGAAGTGGCCGTCCATCACGTCGACATGGATCCAGTCGGCCCCGGCTTCGTCGACCGCGCGCACTTCTTCGCCAAGACGCGCGAAGTCGGCGGAAAGGATCGACGGAGAGATCAGCGGAACGGTCATGGAAAATCTGTACTCCTGCGGGTAACAAATAAGACACCATATGTAGTGGGGACAAGCAGTGCTCCACGCTTTTCCACCACGCGATATGGAACAGCACGGCCCTTGGCGGCTGGATCTTCCTTGCGCAATCGCGAATTGCCAATTCAGTGCGCATTCACGGCCCGGCTGCCAATTCGCTGGCGTGAAACGACGGCCTGCGGCAGACGATGCCTGCGGCGGGTGCGATCGGCCAGATGGACAAGGTCACAGGACCGGACATGAATATGAAGCAACTGCATTTTTCCCGCACTGCCACCCGCGCCGCGATGGCGGGCGTGGTGGCGCTCGGGCTGGCGGTTTCCGCCGGTGCGGCGGTGCGCCCGCATGAGGAAATCCGCAACGACATGAGCCTGTGCCGGGCCGACAAGGGGCCGGCATTGCTGGTCACCGTCGATGGCATCAAGGCATCGAGCGGATCGATCCGCGTGCAGAGCTACCGCGCCACCGCGGACGACTGGCTGCAATCCGGCAGATGGATATCGCGCATGGAAGTGCCGGCGAAGGCGGGCACGATGACGTTCTGCGTGCCGCTGCCCGCCAGCGGCACCTACGGTATCGCCGTGCGTCATGACGTTAACGGCAACGGCAAGACCGACATCAGCAGCGACGGCGGGGCGATGTCGAACAATCCGCCGATCAGCATCTTCAACCTCGGCAAGCCCAGCTACACCAAGGTGGGCGTGCCGGTGGGCAACGAAGTGAAGTCGATCCGGGTGCAGATGCGCTACATGTGATCGGGTGCCCGCAAGGGCGCCCCATGTGCGGTTCAGTGCCGTTAAGGTCGCGCTGAAAGAATCGCGCGGGCGTCGGCCAGATCGGATGGCTTGTCGACGTCCACCGCCGCCAGGCCATCCCTTGCGGCGACAAGGCGGGCGGAGACGCCGATCTTGTCGCCCAGCCGCGCCAGTGCACCGGCCAGCGTCAATCGGCCCAGCGCATAGCCGATCAGGATGCCGACACCCAGCCGCGCGGCGATCCGCCAGGGGCGCTTGCGGTCGGCCTCCACCAGTTTCCAGGTATCGATGGCGGTTTCGGCGCGCGGCGTGTTCAGCAGGAACAGGTTGCAGCCGGACCAGTCGCCATCGGCAAAGCGCAGATAGGTGCGCTTCGATCCGGGCATGGCCGCTTCGATCGCCTCGCGTCGGGCCAGCAGCACGGCAACATCGGCATCGGCTGGCGTATCGGCAATGAAATCGTCGACCCAGGCGCTGCGCAGCAGGGCGTGATCCGAAGTCGTGACCAGCATCGGCGCGCCAAGGCGCTCCAGCCCCGCCGCGACACTGGCGCTGGGGCCGGCTTCGGCGGGGATCACCTCGCAGCCGAGGTCTTGCGCCAGCGCGATCACCGCCGGATCGTTGGCGACCACGGCGATCCGCTCGACACGGCTTTGCCGGAGCGCGCCGACGACATGGGCCAGCATCGGCTTGCCGGCGATGTCCACCAGCGCCTTGTGGCTGGTGCCTTCGCTGGCGGCGACCGGATCGGGCGCGCCGGGGCGCGAGCCGGCAAGGACCAGCGCGGCGTGGGGGCGATCCATCATGCGGCGATACTTGTCATGCCAGGCGTTCCCGCGCTTTCTTCGCGCGCCAGACCTGCCAGAGCACGCCCGGCGCGGCCAGCACCGGATGGCGTTCGCGCCACGGCGTCAGCCTGACGGGAATGCCGGTGTGCCGCTCGATCTTCCATGCGGCATAGCGCGCTGCGCCCTCGAATGTGGTCGATGCCTTCAGCAGGCGCAGCACGTTGTAGGGTTTGCCCAGCCGGCGACGATGCGCCCACCAGCCAAGGGTCTTCTGGCGGGCCGCGGAAGGTACCTGCGGTCGTATCGTGCCATCGGCTTCGCGAATAAAGGTGATACCGTCGGCCGTCAGCGCCAGCGGTAGCAGGCCGTCGAAATGCTCCCGGTTCACCGAGAGGATCGAATCCTCGCGCCCGGCCTTCTCGACCCGGAACTCCGCAGCATACGTCGCGCGGAACAGGGCGCGCCAGTAATCCTCGGGCGTGCCGCGTTCTGGCCCCAGCGCCACGGCAAGGCGGCTGGCGGTGCGGGCCGCGCCGGAAACGGCCTGGGCCACGCGGTCGGCCGCAGCCGCATTGCGCTGCCAGGCAAGCCCGCTCGGCTGGACGAAGCGGGCCCAGATCGTGGTGTCGACCAGTTCGCCGGCGGCGGCGGCGCGGAAGGTTTCCAGCGCCATCGTCGCGACTTTGGCGCGCAAGGTCACGCCTTCGCGTTCCCATTCGTGATAGCTCACGCGCGGCCAGATCTTCTCCACCTGCGGGCCATCGGTCAGCACGTAGAAGTCCAGCACGCCGTCCAGCGATCCGGTCCGCAAGTTGGAGCCGTAGAACAGCACGGCCGCGGTGCCGGGCGTGGCATGGGCCAGCCGTTCGGCAAAGGCGCGCACCTCGACCACCACGGGGCGATCGAGGGCCTTGCGCACGCGCGTTTCCAGGGTTTCGCCGGAAAGTTCGGTCATGCCGTCATGCTCGGGCAAGCCCGTCCCGAAATCAAGGGTTCGGGATATGGCTCAGGGCACCACGAAGGTGATCGCGGGCCCTTCTTCGAGCACGTAGTCGCCGGCCGGGAACGCCTCTCCATCCAGGATGAACGGCCCGTCGATGTCGAGGTCGATCGCGCTGGTGGCGAAGCGGTGCGCGCCGCTGCGGTCGAGGAAACGGCCCATGATGCCGAACATCATGATCAGCGGCATCAGTGCGATGACCCAGCGTACCGGCCAGTCGATCACCGCCAGCTTCATGCCCGAAGGGACATTGCGGCCGAACGGGCGTGCGCCCAGCGGGAACTTCTCGAACGTGGTGGCCACCGCCATGAAGCGCTCGTTCGGGTTGCCCCGGCCGTCGTAAGGCAGGTCGCGTCCGGTCTCGTGATCGATCAACCGCGTCGGCGTGTTGGAACGCCACGGATTGCCGGCACGGCCGAACAGCGTCTGGATGATGCCCCAGAGAACGGTCAGCCCCACCGCGAAGCTGTTGAAGGCGCCGCGACGGTGCGCTTCCTGGCCCGCCTCGGTCGCCAGCGCGAAAGCGCCGGTGCCAAGGATGAAGCCCTGGATGCAGCCGGCGCTGCCGTCCTTCGACGAGACGCGCAGCGGCGAACGGACGATCGAGTTGCCGCGATGCGCAGCCGCCAGCGCTTCCGCCAGCGACCAGTGGTTCGGCAGGCCAAGGTCGATCGCCAGCGCATTGGTCTTGCCCTTGGGCAGGACGATGAACGTGGGCCAATGGTTGCCGAACACGTCGGCACCGCAGGTCAGCACGTCACGCACGGTACCGTCGCCGCCGTCGACCACCAGATAGTCGATGCCGCGCTGGGCAAAGCTTTCGAGCACGCGATAGAGATCGGTGCGCGTGCGCGGCGTTTCCGTCAGGATGTTGGAGCAATCTTCCATCTCGGGCGCGTGGCCCTTGTTGCGATGGCTGCGGGGATTGCGGATGATGCCGACGAGCGGCACTGCCCGTCCGCGACGCGCCTGGCGCGCGGGACGTGCAGCCCTTCGCGGGCCCTGCTCGCCGACGGTGGTCGGCAGCGTCTCGAATTCGTAAATTGTTCCGTACACGGGCACCTATGTAGTGTCGCCCGCCCCGGAAATCACCAAGAAACATTGTCTGACACATTCAAGTTACAGTTCTATGGCGGTTTTTCATGGGTTGAAAATCCGGCAACAAATTGCGCGTTTCCTGCAAGCCTGTGGTGGTCCGCCCGACTGGGCGGGCCGGGGTAAAACGCTTTGCCGCATTTCCAAATCGGTCGGGACAGATTACGGCCGGTGACATGGCCGATACGGAAAACTCCCCCCAGTCCCGTCCGATCGTCGTCACGATCGGAAATAACCCTCTGAAACTCTGGGGTCTTACAATGACCCAGCGCACCGCCCGAATTGCGCGTGCGAACGGTTGCGAGAGCAGCGACTCCCTGCCGGCCGGTTCCGCGATCCTGGCCAACGCCGCTTTCGCATGGGACCCGGCATGGTTTCGCCATGTTGCAGAGCGGCCGGGAATGGTGCTGACGCTCAATGGCGTTCCGGCGCTGGCCCACGCGGCCGATTCCGACCAGTCGGCGCGAATCGCGCAGGCCATGAGCGCGGGTTCCGCACTCTCCGATTCGTCCGGAATGGATGTGGTTGCCTTCGAAAGCGGCCCGACCATCGAAAACAAGCAATTGCGCAAGCGCGAGACGCCGTTCCTGATGGCCTTGACGCGAGAGAGCGTGCGCCCGATCGAGCGGGCAAGCTATTTCGGCGCCTACAAGGGCGTGACCGACCTCTTGACCAAGTACCTCTGGCCCGAATGGGCGCTGGTGCTGACGCGCATCTGTGCAAAGCTGCACATCACTCCGAACATGGTCACGACGGTGGGCGCGGTGTTCTGCGTGATCGCGACGGTGCTGTTCGCCTATGGCCACTATTGGCTGGGCATGGCGCTGGGGCTGGTGTTCATGGTGCTGGACACGGTGGACGGAAAGCTGGCGCGTTGCACGATCACATCCTCGGCCTGGGGCAACGTGTTCGATCATGGCATGGATCTGGTCCATCCGCCGTTCTGGTGGTGGTTCTGGGCGACCGGCCTGGCCTATTGGGGGCTGGGCTATGACAGCACGACCTTCTGGCTGGTGCAGGCCGCGATTCAAGGCGGCTATCTGGTGCAGCGCCTGATCGAAGGCGTGTTCATGCGCCAGAACGGCATGATGCACATCCATGTCTGGCGCCGGTTCGACAGCCAGTTCCGCCTGATCACCGCGCGCCGCAACCCGAACATGGTGATCCTGTTCGTCTCGATGCTGTTCGCGCGGCCCGATCTGGGTCTGATTGCGGTGGCATGGTGGACGGTGATTTCCTGCCTGGTCCACGCGGTGCGGCTGGTGCAGGCGTGGATGGTGCGCGCACAAGGCGGCAGGATCACGTCCTGGCTGTCCGACGCCTGAGGGGCCGTGTGGATCCGCTCCATGCGGGCCTGCTAACGGCAAATTTCTGCGCTTCCGGTGCTCACGTACTGAAAGTACGCTGCGCGCAGGTTGTCGAAGTTCGCCATTCTCGGCTCTGCTTTGACCAAATCCACGCAGCCCCTGAGGGAGAGTATCGATGAACGCGACGATGGAGAAATTCGGCTTCCCGGCGAGCCTCGTCGCGGAATTTGATCACTGGGTGGTGCTGGCGCGCCCCGCGCAGCCGACGCTGGGATCGCTGGTACTGGCGGCCAAGAGCGCGGCCACGGCCTTCGGCGATCTACCGGCGCAAGCCCATGCCGAGCTGAAACAGGCCACCGCCGCGATCGAGCGGGCGCTGGCCGAAGCGGTCGGCTACGCGAAGCTCAATTACCTGATGCTGATGATGGTGGACCCGCACGCCCACTTCCATGTCATCCCGCGCTACGAAGGCGTGCGCGAGTGGCGGGGGCGTGAATTCGTTGATTGCGGCTGGCCGAAAGTGCCGGACCTTGGCCATGCGGTCGCGCTGGAAGGCGAAGAGCTGGCCGCGCTGGTCGCCTGGCTGAAGCCGCTGTTCGCCGCCGGGGCGTAACGCCCGGAGACGATGGCGCAGGCAGCGGATGCTCCCTGCGCCATTCGCATCAGTACATGTGCTGGCCGCCGTTGATCGACAGGGTCGATCCGGTCACGAAGGCCGCATTCTCGGAACACAGGAACGCGCAGCCGCGTGCGATCTCGTAAGCGCTGCCAAGGCGGCCGACGGGAATCTTGGCGACGATCTTTTCCAGCACCGGGGGCGGCACGGCGGCCACCATGTCGGTATCGATATAGCCCGGGGCGATGGCGTTGACGGTGACGCCGAACTTGGCGCCTTCCTGCGCCAATGCCTTGGTGAAGCCGTGGATGCCGGACTTGGCAGCGGCATAGTTGACCTGGCCATACTGCCCGGCCTGGCCGTTGATCGAACCGATGTTGACGATGCGGCCCCAGCCGCGATCGCGCATGCCCTGGAAGGTGGCCTTGGCCATGTTGAAGCAGCCGCCCAGGTTGATGCGCATGACGTCGTTCCAGTCGTCGAACGTCATCTTGTGCAGCACGCCATCGCGCGTGATGCCGGCATTGTTGATGACGATATCGACCGGACCATGCTTCTCGGCGACTTCGGCCACGCCGGCCAGCACCGCCTCATGATCGCCCACGTCCCACTTGTAGGCGGGGATGCCGGTTCTTTCGGTGAAGGCGCGGGCCTTCTCCTCATTGCCTGCGTAATTCGCAACTACGGTGTGACCACGCTCTTTGAGGGCGAGCGAGATAGCCTCGCCGATGCCTCTGGTCCCGCCGGTAACGATAGCAACACGCGCCATTCTCAAGCCTTTCGCTTCAGTGCATCCACCGGGAGGCAGGCTAGGAAAAGCGCGGGGTCAGGGCAAGCGCAAGGCCATCGCAGGGGAGGCTTATTTGCGCCGAAATGATTGAGACAAACGCAATGGCAATTGCGTGACAGGAAACTGCAACAAACCGCTTCTAAGCCTGTCAGAACCGGAATTGCGTGCCCAGATAGATGGCCTGCGAATCCTGCTTGCCGTCGGTCAATGGCACCAGACGCTCGCGATCTTGCGAATAGCGCACGCCGGCCGTGACATCGAGGTTCTTGGTCAGGCGATAGGATCCGCCCAGATCAACCTCTCCCGCTTCACCCGCAAAAGTATGGGGCGCGCGGCCCGGCGGGCGCTTCTCGTCGATCGAGATGCGGGGGGAGAAGCGCGATTCGGCCGGTTCGGCGGTGCCGGAGGCCAGGCTGAACTTGCGCAGTTCGGGCGCGTCAGCTAGTCCGTGGGCGGGCGCCGGCGCCTGGGTCTGCGCCAGGTCGGGCGAGAAATTCTGGTACCCACGCGAAACGCCCAGGTTGAACGCCGCCGGCGAGATGCGCAGGCCGCCCACGTCGGCATCCGTCCGCGCGACCTGAACGCGGTTGTGCACGACGATGATCGACTGCGCGGCCTCTTCATCCACGCGCACCGCCACGGTCACCGCGCGGTCGGGGCGATTGGGGGTGCCGGCCGGCGTGAACGGGAATGGCTGCCCCTTGGCCAGCGAACGCATGGCGATCACGCGCGACAGATTCTCGTTCGCGGTGGCCGGGTCGAGCGAATCGATCGCCTTGTCCTGTACCCGCGCTTCGCGGAAGCTGGTGGAGAACGCCAGAACCGCGCTGGGCAGCGCCAGCACGCAGACGCACCCGGCCAGCATGACGCTCGCCTTCATGCCGCCTCTCGACGGGCGTGTGCGTTGCGGTTCCATCGTAACGTCCTTGAAGGCCCTTCACCCTGTTCGTGCCGTGCGCCCGTCGCGGGGCGTGCAATTCCTGTGGAGGCGGTCGGCATGCCGGCAATCCTCTCCCCGCCACCTTAACACAGGATGATCGCCAGGGGGAGGGGCGGGATTCGCGCGGGATTCATGCGACGGGGAGTGGGGGCGATGGGCCGAACGTTCAGGTGGCGTTTAGCGCAAGTGCCGTTTAGCCGACGTGCCGATGCTGCCGCACTTGCCGCCCGGGCAACGGCGGTTATAGAGGCGGTGGATGGCTGCGCCGGGTGTTTCGGCGGATCGATGCCAAGACAGGAACTGGAAACGACATGACAGGCAGCACCGACAAGGGCCTCTTCACCGCTCGATCGCTGGCAACTGCGAGCTTTTGTGCCGTTGCGGCGCTTGCTCTGGCCGGCTGCGGCGGCGGTCGGAAAGAAAAGCAGGTGAAGTCTGCGGCGATGGCCCCTTCGATGGTCACCACCATCGGCGTCAACAGCTACCTCTGGCGCGCCAGCCTCGATTCGCTGTCGTTCATGCCGCTGCTCCAGTCCGACAGCGCCGGCGGCGTGCTCGTGACCGACTGGTACACCAACCCCAAGAACCCGGGCGAGCGCGTCAAGGTCACCGTGATGATCCTGGACAAGGACCTGCGCGCCGATGCCCTGCGCGTCACCGCGCAGCGCGAAGTTTCGGCCGGCGGCGGCTGGACCGCGGCGCCGGTTCAGGCGGCCACCGTGCAGAAGCTTGAGGACATCATCCTCACCCGCGCTCGCGACCTGCGTCGCGATTCGATCGGCGGCTGACAGTTTTAGCGCGGCACCGGCCCGCGCCCCCACCCGACCTCCCAACAATAGTACCCTGTGGGAGGTCGGGTGGGGCGTGGGCCGGTGCCGCAAAATCCGGGGCTAAGAAACCCCGCAGGAGACTTGACTGAGATGACCGAGCGGTTCGATCCGGCTCAGGCGGACACGCGCTGGCAGGCTGCGTGGGACGATGCGCAGTGCTTCAAGGCGGACGACACTTCGTCGAAGCCGCGCAGCTTCGTGCTGGAGATGTTCCCCTATCCTTCGGGGCGCATCCATATCGGCCACGTCCGCAACTACACGATGGGCGACGTGCTGGCGCGCTACAAGCGCATGACCGGACACGAAGTGCTCCATCCGATGGGTTGGGACGCCTTCGGTATGCCGGCCGAGAACGCGGCCATGGAAAAGGGCGTCCACCCCGGCGGCTGGACGCGCGAGAACATCGCCAACATGAAGGCGCAGCTGAAGCGCCTGGGCTTCGCGCTCGACTGGAGCCGCGAGATCGCCACCTGCGAGCCGGAATACTACGGCCACGAGCAGGCGCTGTTCATCGATCTCTATGAGAACGGCCTGGTCTACCGCAAGGAATCGGCGGTCAACTGGGACCCGGTCGACCAGACCGTGCTTGCCAACGAGCAGGTGATCGACGGGCGCGGCTGGCGCTCGGGCGCGCTGGTGGAGAAGCGCAAGCTCTCCCAGTGGTTCCTCAAGATCACCGACTTTGCCGACGAACTGCTGGACGGCCTCTCCACGCTCGACAAGTGGCCCGAGAAGGTCCGCACGATGCAGGAGAACTGGATCGGCAAGTCGCAGGGCCTGCAATTCAAGTTCGACCTCTCGGCTGAAATCGGCGGCATCGGCTCGGTCGAAGTCTATTCGACGCGCCCGGACACGATCTTCGGCGCCAGCTTCGTGGCCGTCGCAGCCGATCACCCGATCGCGCAGGCGGTGGCCCAGGGCCGTCCCGAGGTCGAGGACTTCATCGCGCTGTGCAAGCAGGGCGGGACGACTGCGGCCGAGCTGGAAACCGCGGAGAAGCTGGGCTTCGACACTGGCGTCAAGGCGAAGCACCCGTTCACGGGCGCGGAACTGCCGGTGTTCATCGCCAACTTCGTGCTGATGGATTACGGCACCGGCGCGGTGATGGCCGTTCCCGGCCATGACCAGCGCGACTTCGAATTCGCCACCAAGTACCAGCTGCCGATCCTGCGCGTCGTCGCAGCCAACGAAGCCGATGCCGACAAGCCGTTCGACGGCGAGTCCGAGGCGGGAGACGGCGTCTGCGTCCATTCCGACTTCCTCAACGGCATGGCCGTGAAGGACGCCAAGGCCGCCGTGATCGCGCGTGCCGAGGCCGAAGGCTGGGGCGAGGGCAAGACCGTGTGGCGCCTGCGCGACTGGGGCGTTTCGCGCCAGCGCTACTGGGGCACGCCGATCCCGTTCATCCATTGCGAGGTTTGCGGCGTTGTGCCGGTGCCCAAGAAGCACCTGCCGGTCACGCTGCCCGAGGACGTCGATTTCTCGACCCCCGGCAACCCGCTGGTGCGCCACCCGACCTGGAAGCATGTCGATTGTCCGCAGTGCGGCCACGCCGCGCGTCGCGAGACCGACACCCTCGATACTTTCGTCGATTCCTCTTGGTACTTCCTGCGCTTCGCCAGCCAGCCGGAGGATCGCCCGTTCGATCCGGCCAAGATCGCCGAATGGCTGCCCGTTGAGCAGTACATCGGCGGTATCGAGCATGCGATCCTGCACTTGCTCTATGCCCGCTTCTGGACGCGCGCGCTGGCCCGCATCGGCAAGATCGAGGTGAAGGAGCCCTTCGCCAGCCTGTTCACGCAGGGCATGGTCACGCACGAGACCTATTTCCGCATCAACGATGCCAATGGCCAGCCGGTCTACTTCTCGCCCGGCGAGATCGATCGCGGGGCTGAAACGGCAACGCTCAAGGTCGATGGCGCCCCGGTCGAGATCGGCCGCGTCATCAAGATGTCGAAGTCGAAGAAGAACGTTGTCGACCCTGACGAGATCGTCGCGACTTATGGTGCCGACGCGATCCGCTGGTTCATGCTGTCGGATAGCCCGCCGGAGCGCGATCTGCCGTGGTCGGAAGCCGGTATCGAAGGTTGCGGCCGCTTCGTGCAGCGCCTGTGGCGCCTGTTCGCGCAGTACGACGCTTCTGCAACGGGCGAGGACAAGGCGATCGACCGCAAGGCTCACCAGACGGTGGCTGCGGTCGCTGCGGACATCGAATCGCTGGGCTTCAACAAGGCCGTGGCGCGCATCTACGAACTGACCGGCGCGGTCGAGAAGGCGGCGCCTTCGGCCAGCCGTTCGAACGCGATCCGCACGGTTCTGCTGCTCGTCTCGCCGATGATGCCGCACCTGGCCGAAGAAGCTTTCGCCACCTTCGGCGAAGGTCTGGTCGCCCAGGCGGCATGGCCCGAAGTCGATCCGGCGCTGCTGGTGGAAGACGAAGTGACCGTGGCCGTCCAGGTGAAGGGCAAGCTGCGCGATACGCTGACCGTGGCCAAGGGCACGTCGAAGGAAGAGCTTGAAGCGCTTGCCCTTGCCAGCGAGAAAGTGCAGCGTGCACTGGATGGCGCCGAGGTGAGGAAAGTGATCGTCGTACCCGACCGTCTGGTAAATCTCGTCGCGTGAAGCGCCTCAGCGTCCTTCTCGGAGCCGTGCTGCTGTCCGGCTGCGGCCTCACCCCGATGTACGCCGGGGGAGGCAGCGGCGCGGTGGCGCGCGGGCTTGCCGATGTGCAGGTCGCCGCGATCGAGGGACGCGCGGGCTGGCTGGTGCGCAATGCGCTGGTCGATCAGTTGGGCGCGGGCAAGGCGGGCGTTTCGCCGAAATACCGGCTCGACGTTCGCCTGGACGACAAGCTGGAAGGCCTGGCGCTGCTGTCCGACGATACGATCAGCCGCGAACGCCGCACCTTGCGCGCGCGCTATCAGCTGGTGGACGTGACCAGCGGCGAGATCGTGCTGGATGCCACGGCGCAATCGGATGCCGGTATCGACGTGGTTTCGTCCGACTATGCGACGATCGCGGCCGAACAGACTGCGCTCGAAAATCTCTCCAAGGATGTCGCCTCGCGCATCGTCACCGGGGTCGCGTTGCGGCTGCGGGGCGATACGCATCAGTGACGCCCGGCTGATGGTTCCCCATTCGTGAAGGCGACCCGCAAGGACTTCGGCGGCATGGCCGCGCGCGCGGCGCAGCAGGCGCGGGTCTTCTTCTTCTGCGGCCCGGATGAGGCCGGCTGCACCGATGCGGCGGAAAAGATCGTCTCGCTGCTCGATGTGCCCGGGGAACGGGTGGAGATGGCCGGCGCGGACTTGCGCAAGGACCCCGTCCGGCTGGGGGACGAGGCGCGGTCGAACTCGCTGTTCGGCGGCACGTCCCGGCACATCTGGGTGCGCGCGCAGGGTGACGAGGCGCATGACGCCGTGCAGATCCTGATCGAGAACCCGGTCGATTCTTGCCCGGTGCTGATCGTCACCACCGGCGCCACCGACAAGTCGCGCACCGCCAAGCTGCTGGCCGCGCGCAACGATGCGCTGGTGACGATGTTTCATCCGCCCGATCTTGGCACCGTGGCCGCCGCCGTGCGCACGATGGCGAACGGCGCGGGGTTGAAGCTGGGCAGCGAACTGGCGGAACGGATCGCCCGCGGCGCCGGGCTCGACACCCGCCTGGCGCGCTCCGAAGTGACCAAGCTGGCGCTTTATCTGGATGCCATGCCGGAAACGCCGCGCGCGGTGTCGTCGGCCGATCTGGACGAGATCGGCGCATCGACCGAGGACGACGATTTTTCGCCGCTGGTCGACGCCGTGCTGGGCGGAAAGCGGGCCATGGTCGGTCCCGAACTGAAGCGCATGAAGGACCAGGGGATCAACCCGGTGGGGCTGCTGCTGGCTTTCGAACGCCGCGCCGCACAACTTGCCGGGCTCAACGCCCGACTCGGGCGCGGGGGGGATGTCGGCGCGCTGCTGGAGGCGGAAGCCGCAGCCCGCCGCGTGTTCTGGAAGGACAAGCCCGCGCTTTCGGCTCAATTGCGCATCTGGCGCGGCCCACGACTCGCGCGATTGGTGGCCCGCCTTGTTGCGATGCACCAATCCCTGCTTGGCAATAGTCAGGATTCGGAACTGTTATTGTCCCAGGGGTTACTGGAAATAGCGCGTACGGCCTGTCTTGATGTAGAACATCGGACAAATAGAACGGCTTACCCCTAAGCTTCTTCCCCAATAGATGCAGGCCTTATAGGGTCGTACACCTACTGCAATGCAGCATAATTCCCGTTCGCGTTGGTCGCGATAAGGAGTGGACGATGTCGTCTCCGAAACGGAGGTCGGCAATGGGGAGTGTTGAACGAGTGAACGCGCCATTCGCGGTATCTCAACAGGCACGACAAAGGTCGGAAGCGGACGAACTGTTGGTCGCTCCGTCGCTCGAACGTCGTCGTCTACAATGCTACCTCGTTCTAATTGTTTCCGATATTGTCGCACTGTCCTTGGCCTTCGTCGTTGCCGGCTGGCTTTACGACATGAACGATGGGGCGGTGCGATCGCTGGTCTATGGCCAGGTGCTGCTGCCGATCTTCCTCACTCTCGCGCTCTACAACGGTTCTTATTCGACCTGTTCGCTGCGGCAGGGCTGGCGCGGGGTGTTGCGGGCGCAGGCTGCGATAGTCGTTGCCGTGGCGGTGGTGGTCTTCGTCCAGTTCCTGATGAAGTCGTCCAGCGAATCGTCCCGCGGCGCTTTCAGCGGCGGCGTCATCCTGGCGATGGTGCTGGTGGCCTGGTCGCGGCTGCAACTGCGCAGTTTCGTGCGTTGGCGCTGCGGCGCCAATGTGATCAACGAACTGGTCATCGATGACGGCGGCCCGCAGCTTCGCCTGCCCGGTGCGATCCGGGTTTCCGCTGCGGCGATGGGGCTGCGGCCCGATCTGAACGATCCCAATGCGCTGGACCGACTGGGGCTGGTGCTGCGGAACATCGATCGCGTGGTGATCAGCTGCCCGGCGGATCGCCGCAGCAACTGGGCGATGATCCTCAAGGGCGCGAACGTCGACGGCGAAGTGCTGGATGACGAGGTTGCGCGGCTGGGTGCCCAAGGCGCGCGGGTGGCGGCCAATCACGGCCTGCTGCTGGTTTCCGCCGGGCCGCTGGGCCTGCGCGAACGCGCGATCAAGCGGATTTTCGACGTGGCTTTCGCTGGTTCCGCGATCCTCGCGCTGTCGCCGCTGATGCTGGTCGTCGCGCTAGCGGTGAAGTTCCAGGATGGGGGGCCGGTGTTCTTCACCCAGCGCCGGATGGGCCGCGGCAATCGCTTCTTCAACATGTACAAGTTCCGGTCGATGTCACAGGCCCTGTGTGACGAGAACGGCAATCAGTCCGCCTCCAAGGACGACCAGCGCATCACCGCGATCGGCCGGTTTATCCGCCGCACCAGCATCGACGAGCTGCCGCAGCTGTTCAACGTGCTGCTGGGGGACATGAGCCTGGTGGGCCCACGCCCCCACGCAACGGGATCGCTGGCGGGGGACAAGCTGTTCTGGGAAGTGGACCTGCGGTACTGGCAGCGCCATTCGCTGAAGCCGGGCCTGTCCGGGCTGGCGCAAGTGCGCGGGTTCCGTGGGGCAACCGATCACGAATCGGATCTGGTCAACCGCCTCCAGTCCGACCTTGAATATCTGGAAGGCTGGACGATCATGCGCGATCTCCAGATCCTGTTCCTCACGCTGCGGGTGCTGGTGCACGACCGGGCATTCTAGGCCGAGGCCAGCGCCCTGAGATCGTACCGCCCTGATTGGGCCTGGGTTCCCAAAACCGATCGCGAGAGGCGGTGGCGTAGCCACCGTGCATCTGGATGGGATTACTGGACATCGGGCACTCCTTTTCGAAGGGGCCCGACTCCAGATATGCACATCGCTAAGTGCAGGAAAATTCTTCAGCCTGACGCGACGAACGGCGCGTCTGCCCTTGCGAATGCCCCCTTAGGACGCGTTCAGTTCTTCTTGGGTACGTTGAAGGTGCCGGTAACGCGGCCGCCGGAAGCGGAGGAGACGCCGCTCTTCAGGTCGATCACGAAGCGGCCGCCGCGCAGGGTGTCGCCGCCGGCGCGCTTGAGCGTGGCGTTGCCGACCATGGTGATGATGCGCTGGTTCAGGTCGTAGATCGCAGTGTCGCCAGTGGCCGTCTGGTCCTGGCGGGTGACGACCACGCTGCCGCTGGCGGTGATGCGGTTGACCTGAAGCTGCTTGGCATTGGCCAGATCGATCACCGTGCGGGCGGCACGCATGCGCAGGTCGGTCTGCGTGATGTCGACATTTCCGGTCAGGACCACGCGGTTCTGCTTGTCCTGCATCTCGATGCGGTCGGCGCCGAAATCGACGGGCGCATTGCTGTCATGCCCGGAAAGGGCCTGGGCGCCGAGCTGCTGCGAGGCGGCAAGGATGGCAAGCCCCACAACCGGCAGAGCGACAGCGGTACGGAGGAGGCCGGAGCGAACGGTCATTGGGGAATCCTCAGCTTGCCGGGCGTGATGCGCATCCGCGCATTGCCTTCGAGCGTTACTGTACGGTTGTCGAGATCGGCGTGCATCGAATTGCCGCTGAAGGTGCCGCTGGGGCCACTGCCGGAGACGCCGCCTGTGGCAACCGCGGTCTTCTGCTTGACGTCGATGTCCACCTGCTTGGTGGTCATCTGGTAGCCGCCGGCGCCATTGAAGTTTACCGGGCCCGACACCTTCATGGTGTCCTGGTCGAAGTTGTAGGCCCCGCGCGGTGCGGCGATCGTCGCGGGGCCGTCCTTCATGTTCATCTTGGCGACCAGGTCGAGCATGTCCACCACCGGAATGTCCGGCGAATGCTGGACGGCGGTGCCGGCAGTGACGACGAAGTCGCGGCCCGAATTGTCCTGACCGCGATAGGCGGCGTTGGATACGGCGACGCGTTCCTGCGTCACCGCAACCTTGTTGCGATCGAGCAGGAAGCTGATCTCTCCGCGTGGAGAGAGCGGGATCAGGATCATCACCGCCGCGACCAGGCCGATCCCGGTGGGCAGCGCTTTGGCCAGGAAGCCCACCAGGCGATCGTGCGAACCGCCGGGCGCGGCGAAATGCCGGCGGCGATTGCGGATCTGGATGGCTTCTTCGGACATGCGCGCGTGCTCTCCGGTTTAAGGGTCAGGCGGCTTCGTGGCTGAAGATGTCATGGTCGGGCCAGCCGGCCAGATCCAGCCGCGCGCGGGCGGGCAGGAAGTCGAAACAGGCTTGCGCGATCTCGGTGCGATTCTCGCGCGCCAGCCGCACGACCAGGATTTCGTGCATGGCGTGGAGGTAGCGCACGTCCGACGCCGCGTAGTCCTTCTGGGCGTCGGTCAGTTCGGCGGCGCCCCAGTCGCTGGACTGCTGCTGCTTGGACACTTCCTTGCCCAGCAGTTCGCGCACCAGATCCTTCAGGCCGTGGCGGTCGGTATAGGTGCGGACCAGCTTGCTGGCGATCTTGGTGCAGAACACCGGCGCAGCGGTGACGCCCAGGTAGTGTTCGATCGCGGCAAGATCGAATCGCGCGAAATGGTAGAGTTTCAGGCGCGCGGGATCGGCCAGAACCGCCTTCAGGTTCGGCGCGTCATAGGCGCTGCCGGGGGCGAAGCGGACGAGATGCTCATCCCCCTTGCCGTCGGAAATCTGGACCACGCAAAGGCGGTCGCGCGGGGTGATCAAACCCATCGTCTCGGTGTCGACGGCAACGGGTCCCGGCGCAAGCACGCCTTCGGGGAGATCTTCTTCGTGGAGATAGACAGCCATGGTCCGGAAATGCTTAGGGACTGGCCCAGGTTTTCGCAATGGTCGGATGCCCCTGCGGGTTGCCCGATATCGACAATTCGGGAGTAAGTCAGCGATGGAAGCAGCAGAAGCCATGCAGGGCGTGCCCCCATCCTGGCAGGATGCGCTGGGTCCGGTGCTGGCAACGCCCGAGTCGCGCCGGTTGGGCGGCTGGCTGAAAGCGGAGGAAACCGCCGGCAAGACGATCTATCCTCCCCGCGAAAGCCGGCTGCGCGCGTTCGAGTTGACGCCGCTGGACGAAGTGCGGGTGGTGATCCTGGGGCAGGATCCCTATCACGGCCCCGGCCAGGCGCATGGGCTGGCGTTTTCGGTGATGAACGGCGTCAAAGTGCCGCCCTCGCTGGTCAATATCTACAAGGAACTGGCGACCGATTGCGGCGTCACCGCGCCGGGCCACGGCAATCTGGAGCATTGGGCGCGGCAAGGCGTGTTACTGCTGAACAATGCGCTGACGGTGGAAGCGGCGCAGGCCGGATCGCACCAGAATCGGGGTTGGGAGGCGATCACCGACGCCGCCGTCGCCGCCGTTGCCGCCAAGCCGGAGCCTTGCGTGTTCCTGCTCTGGGGCAGTCATGCAAAGAAGAAGGCAATGCGCGTGCCCGGACTGGCATCGAGCCACCATCTGGTGCTGACGGCGCCGCATCCCAGCCCGCTGTCGGCCTATGCCGGCTTTTTCGGATGCCGCCATTTCAGCCGTGCCAACGACTTTCTGGAAGCCAACGGACGCGGCCGGATCGACTGGTAGGCGCCGATTGGCCGGGGGTAGTCAGGCGGAGAGTCCGGCTACCGCGTCATCCATTTCGTAGTGGTGCATGGTGCCGCCGATGGCTGCGTCGCCGAAAGCGGCACGGAAGCGGTCGAAACTGTCCAGTTTGCGCGCGGCGATATGCGCATCCATCGATGTCCAGACGACATTGAAGGTGAAGCGCGAAGGATTTTCCACGCCGCGCCCGAAACGGATCGAGACCACGCCTTCGCAGGCCGCGAGTTCGGGAACGCCGGTTTCGCGCATGGCCTTGGCGAAGGCATCTTCCGCTCCGTGACGAACGTCGATTTCGGCGATTTCCAGCAACATCGTATCTCTCCCGTAATCACGGGAATCTCGGCCTCGGCCTCGCGCGGGTCAAGCATGGGGCCATCGCCCGGACGGCTTCCTGCGTCGCGCAGATAAGAAAAGGGCGCCCGGTGAGGGGCGCCCTTTCCTGATTGCGATGTCGCGATCCGATCAGCGGGGCAGTTCGGAAACGCCCATCAGTGCTTCGTCCACCGCGCGGGCGCACTGGCGGCCTTCGCGGATCGCCCAGACCACCAGCGACTGGCCACGGCGCATGTCGCCGCAGGACCAGATGGCCGGGTCGCTGGTGCGGTAGTCGGCCATGGTCGCCTTGACGTTGCCGCGCGCGTCCAGTTCGACGCCCGACTGGTCGAGCATCCCGGCCTTGCGCGGGCCGACGAAGCCCATGGCGAGGAAGATCAGGTCGGCCTGGAGCGTGAATTCGCTGCCGGCCACTTCCTGCATCTTGCCATCCTTCCACTCGACGCGAACGCATTCGAGGCCGGTGACGTCATTCTCGCCGACGACGCGCTTGGTCAGCACTGCCCAGTCGCGTTCGCAGCCCTCTTCGTGGCTGGACGACGTGCGCAGCTTCAGCGGCCAGTTCGGCCAGGACATCGCCTTGTTCTCGTGAACCGGCGGCTTGGGCATGATTTCCAGCTGGGTGACCGAAAGCGCGCCCTGGCGGTTGGAGGTGCCGACGCAGTCCGAACCGGTGTCGCCGCCGCCGATGACGATGACGTGCTTGCCGGTCGCCGAAAGCGTGCCGCGGGGGGCGGCGCGCATTTCGTCGTCACCGGCGTTGCGCTTGTTCTGCTGGGTCAGGAACTCCATCGCGAAGCGCACGCCCGGCAGTTCGAAGCCGGGGATGTTCAGCGGACGGGGATCCTCGGCACCGCCGGCGAAGACCACGGCGTCGAAGTTTTCCTTCAGCGAAGCCACCGAAACCGTCACGCCGACTTCGACCGAGGTGCGGAACTCCACGCCTTCGGCCATCATCTGCACCATGCGGCGGTTGATGAGGTGCTTCTCCATCTTGAAGTCGGGGATGCCGTACCGCATCAGCCCGCCGACGCGATCGTTTTTCTCGAACACCGTCACCGAATGGCCGGCGCGGGCCAGCTGCTGGGCAGCGGCCAGGCCCGCCGGGCCCGAACCGACGACCGCCACCGACTTGCCGGTACGCTTGGTCGCCACCTTCGGCGTGATCCAGCCTTCGGCCCAGCCCTTGTCGACGATCGCGCATTCGATCGACTTGATGGTGACCGGCTGGTCGATGATGTTCAGCGTGCAGGCCGCCTCGCACGGGGCGGGGCAGATGCGGCCGGTGAACTCGGGGAAGTTGTTGGTCGAGTGGAGGACTTCCAGCGCGTTGCGGAAGTCATCCTCGTAGACCAGGTGGTTCCAGTCCGGGATGATGTTGTTGACCGGACAGCCGGTGTGGCAGTGCGGCACGCCGCAGTTCATGCAGCGCGATGCCTGAGCCTTGAGCGTCTCGGTCGAGAGCGGAACGACGAACTCCTTGTAGTTCGTCAGACGCTCGGCCTTGTCGCCATACGTACGGTCCTGGCGGTCCAGTTCGAGGAAGCCGGTTTCCTTGCCCATTTCTATTACCTTCGAATTATTCTGCGGCCACCGAAGCGGCTTCAAGCCGCTCGGCCTCGAGTTGGCGAAGTGCCTTGGCGTAGTCGCGCGGCATCACCTTGACGAACTTGGAAACGGTCGTCGCCCAGTCGTCCAGCAGCGCACGGGCCCGCTTGGAACCGGTGTGCAGGTGGTGCCGTTCAAGCAGTACGCGCAGGCGTTCCGCGTCGTGGCGCAGCATGTCGCCCATGCCCAGGTCGGTGACGCCGTTAGTCCGCTGCTGCGGACGGCCGGCACCGTCTTCCTCGTCGGCTTCGGTCGAGAACTTCACGAGATCGACCATGGCGGGATTGCACAGCTTTTCGAACTGGCCGTCCTCGTCATAGACGTAGGCGACGCCGCCCGACATGCCTGCCGCGAAGTTGCGGCCGGTCTTGCCCAGCACGGTCACCACGCCGCCGGTCATGTACTCGCAGCCATGATCGCCGCAACCTTCGACCACCGTGACGGCGCCCGAGTTGCGCACCGCGAAGCGTTCGCCGGCGACGCCGTTGAAGAACGCTTCGCCGGAGATCGCGCCGTAAAGCACGGTGTTGCCGACGATGATGTTCTGCAGCGGATCGCGGTTCACGTGGCCCGGCTGGCGCACGATCACGCGGCCGCCCGACAGACCCTTGCCGACATAGTCGTTGCCGTCGCCGGTCAGGTCGAGCGTGACGCCGTGGGCAAGCCAGGCGCCGAAGCTCTGGCCGGCAACGCCGGTGAGCTTCACGTTGATCGTGTTGTCCGGCAGGCCGGCGTGGCCGTAGCGACGGGCCACTTCGCCCGAAAGCATGGCGCCGACGGTGCGGTTGACGTTGATCACCGGCTTTTCGATCCGCACCGGCTCACGCTTTTCCAGCGCGTCGGCGGCGGCTTCGATCAGCACGTTGTCCAGCGCGTGCTCCAGACCGTGGTCCTGCGTCTGGCTCCAGTTGAGCGACGGACTGTCACCCAGCGGGGCCTGATAGAGCACCTTGGACAGATCGACGCCCTTGGCCTTCCAGTGGGTGATCGCCTTCTTCATGTCGAGACGGTCGACGCGGCCGACCATCTCCGCGATCGTGCGGAAGCCCAGTTCCGCCATGATCGCGCGCAGCTCTTCGGCCACGAAGAAGAAGTAGTTGATCACGTGTTCCGGCTGGCCGGTGAAGCGCGCGCGCAGTACCGGGTTCTGGGTGGCCACGCCGACCGGGCAGGTGTTTAGGTGGCACTTGCGCATCATGATGCAGCCGGCTGCGATCAGCGGGGCGGTGGCGAAGCCGAACTCGTCGGCGCCGAGCAGCGCCGCGATGGCCACGTCACGCCCGGTGCGCAGGCCGCCGTCGGCCTGAACCACCACGCGGCTGCGCAGGTTGTTGAGCAGCAGCGTCTGCTGGGTTTCGGCCAGGCCGATTTCCCAGGGCGAACCCGCGTGCGTCAGCGAGGTCAGCGGCGAAGCGCCGGTGCCGCCTTCGTAGCCCGAGATCGTGATGTGGTCGGCACGTGCCTTGGAGACACCTGCGGCCACCGTGCCGACACCGACTTCGGACACCAGCTTCACCGAGACTCGCGACGTGGGGTTCACGTTCTTGAGGTCGTGGATGAGCTGCGCGATGTCTTCGATCGAGTAGATGTCGTGGTGCGGCGGCGGCGAGATCAGGCCGACGCCCGGCGTCGAGTGACGGGTCGCGCCGATCGTCTTGTCGACCTTGTCGCCGGGCAGCTGGCCGCCTTCGCCGGGCTTGGCACCCTGGGCCATCTTGATCTGGATGTCGTCGGCGTTGACCAGGTACTCGGTAGTGACGCCGAAGCGGCCCGAGGCAACCTGCTTGATCGACGAACGCATCGAATCGCCGTTCGGCAGCGGCTTGAAGCGGCTGGGATCCTCGCCGCCCTCACCGGTGTTCGACTTGCCGCCGATGCGGTTCATGGCGAGCGCCAGCGTGGTGTGCGCCTCCCACGAGATCGAGCCGTAGCTCATCGCGCCGGTGGCGAAACGCTTGACGATATTGGCGGCCGATTCGACCTCTTCGAGCGGTATCGAAGCACCGGGCACGAAGTCCATCAGCCCGCGGATGGTCAGCAGGCGGCTGGACTGGTCGTTGATCGACTGCGCGAATTCCCGGTACTTTTCGGGCACGTTGCCGCGCACGGCGTGCTGCAGCGCGCCGATGTTCTCGGAAGACCAGGCGTGTTCCTCACCGCGCACGCGCGATCCGTAGATGCCGCCCACGTCGAGCATGTTCGCGTAGATCGGATCGTCGCCATAAGCCGAAGCGTGGCGGCGGACGGTCTCTTCCGCGATCTCGGTCAGGCCGGCGCCTTCGATGGTGGTGGCGGTGCCGGTGAAGTACTTGTCCACGAAGGCGCTCGCCAGGCCGACGGCGTCGAAGATCTGCGCGCCGCAGTACGACTGGTAGGTCGAGATGCCCATCTTGGACATGACCTTACGGATGCCCTTGCCGATCGCGTAGATGTAGTTCTTGCGCGCCTGCTCGGCGGTTACCGGCAGGTTCTTGCGGGTGCGAATTTCCTCGATCGTCTCGAACGCGACGTAAGGGTTGATCGCTTCCGCGCCGAAGCCGGCCAGTACGCAGAAGTGGTGCACTTCGCGCGCTTCGCCGGTTTCCACGACCAGGCCGGTTTGCATGCGCAGGCCCTGGCGAACGAGGTGGTGGTGGACGGCAGCCGTCGCCAGCAGCGCCGGCATCGGGATGCGGTCCGGGCCCTGTGCACGGTCGGACAGGACAAGGATGTTCTTGTCCGCCAGCACGGCTTCCGTGGCCGCCCAGCACATTTCCTTGATCGCCATCTCCAGACCGGTGGCGCCGGCTGAGGCGTCCCAAGTCATGTCGATGGTTTCGGTGCGGAAGGCCCCATCCAGCGCGGCTTCGACCGAGCGGATCTTGGCCAGATCCTCGTCCGTGAGGATCGGCTGGCTGACTTCCAGACGCTTGTGCGAACCGGCGTCATGGCCCAGCAGGTTCGGGCGCGGACCGATCATCGAGACGAGGCTCATGACCAGTTCCTCGCGGATCGGGTCGATCGGCGGGTTGGTGACCTGCGCGAAGTTCTGCTTGAAGTAGTCGTAGAGCAGGCGCGAACGGTTCGACAGCACCGGGATCGGCGTGTCGGTGCCCATCGAGCCGAGCGGGTCGTCCGCGGAAACGGCCATCGGTTCGAGGAAGCGTGAAGTGTCTTCCTGCGTGTAGCCGAACGCCTGCTGGCGATCGAGCAGCGTGCCGGTCGGTTCGGGGATCTGGGCCAGTTCGGGCTCGATCACGTCAAGGTCGGCGAGGTTGTACTGCGCCATCTCAAGCCACTTCTCGTAGGGCTCTTCGCCTGCGAGCTGGTTCTTGATTTCCTCGTCCTCGATGATGCGACCTTCTTCGAAGTCGATCAGCAGCATGCGGCCGGGCTGGAGGCGCCACTTGCGGACGATGTTGTCTTCCTTGATCGGAAGCACGCCCGATTCCGACGCCATGACGCAAAGGTCATCGTCGGTGACGAGGAAGCGCGCGGGGCGCAGGCCGTTGCGGTCCAGTGTGGCGCCGATCTGGCGGCCATCGGTGAAGGCCACGGCGGCCGGGCCGTCCCACGGCTCCATCAGTGCGGCGTGATACTCGTAGAACGCGCGACGTTCCGGGGTCATCAGCGGGTTGCCGGCCCATGCCTCGGGGATGAGCATCATCATCGCGTGGCTCAGCGAGTAGCCACCGGCCAGCAGCAGTTCCAGCGCGTTGTCGAGGCACGCAGTGTCCGACTGGCCGTGTGGGATCAGCGGCCACATCTTGTCGAGGTCGGCGCCGAGCAGCTCCGATTCCATGGTGCGGCGGCGGGCGTTCATCCAGTTCACGTTGCCGCGAACCGTGTTGATTTCACCGTTGTGCGCCATGAAGCGGAACGGGTGCGCCAGCTTCCAGCTCGGGAAGGTGTTGGTGGAAAAGCGTTGGTGCACGAGGCCGAGCGCCGAGACGAACTCCGGGTTGCGCAGGTCGTCGTAGAACGAGCCGACCTGGGTCGCCAGCAGCAGGCCCTTGTAGACGATCGTGCGGGTCGAGAAGCTGGGCATGTAGAGCTCGGTGAGCCCCGGCATGTTGTGCTTTTCGGCCATGGCCGTCAGCGGGTTCTGCGTCTGCTTGCGGATCGCCAGGATCTTGCGTTCGAACGCGTCCTGATCGGCGCAGTTCTCGCCACGGCCGATGAAGCACTGGCGGATCACCGGCATCGATTCGAGCACGGTCTTGCCAAGCCCATCCAGCGTCACCGGTACGTCGCGCCAGCCGATCAGCGACTGGCCTTCCTTGGCCACGAACTTTTCGAAAGTCTGCGTGATGAGGTCGCGGCAGGCGGTGTCCTGCGGCAGGAAGCACATGGCCACGGCATAATCGCCGGCCTTGGGCAGTTCCACGCCGGTGGATGCGGCCCAGCTGCGGAACAGCGCATCGGGAAGCTGAGTCAGGATTCCTGCGCCGTCACCCAGCAGCGGGTCGGCGCCCACCGCACCGCGGTGGTCGATATTTTTCAGGATTTCCAGTGCCTGGGTAATAATGGCGTGGCTTTTGTTCCCTTTGATATGGGCGACAAAGCCCACACCACAGGCATCGTGTTCATTACGCGCATCATAAAGGCCCTGGGGCTTAGGAAATCCCATCGATAAAACCCATCCTGTCGTTGTCCGGGGTTCGCACCATGCGCCTCGCTCTGGCGCGCGCGAATCGCACGCGGCCAAAATCCGCCATGGTGTCCCCTAAGCGCCCCCATGACGATTACGGGACGCTTTTGCAACCGCGAAGGCGCGTGCTGGCGAAGATTTAGTGCGTTGACACGGTAAAAATGGGAATTTTGTTGTCCATTTCGGATGCCCGTTTCGCGATCATCGACGGGGCGAATGCCCAAATCGGCAGATTTCGGCCATTGTCGCGACGGATCGGGCGCTTTGCCGCCATTGGCGGTGAAAAGGGCCAATTGAAGGGCGCGCAAAGTGGCACCCAGGCCCTTCGGGAAGCGGCGGGTCAAGCCGGCAAATCGCAAACGAAAGGGGCGGGAGACCGAAATCTCCCGCCCCTTTTCGCTTTCAACCGATGGCGATAGTTCAGGCCGCGCCGCTCATCCGCTGGAGTGTGGCCAGCGCCGCACGCAGGGCCTTTTCGGTTTCGGCGGGGTCCGGGCGGCCCGGGGGATCGAACAGTCGCGCGCCCGGGAGCGACGGCTGTGCGCAGGGTTGGGGCGCCTCGTCCGTGGCGGCGAAAGAGTAATCCTCGGTCTGCGTGCCTGCCATTGCCTGGCCTGCCATTGCATGAGCGGAGCCCTCAGTGCCGGCTTCCTCATCGAAGCCGGTTTCGTCTTCGATGCTGATGGGACGGCTGCGGGGTTCGGCGCGGCGCTGAAGGCTCAGCAGCGAAGAGTAGCCTTCGTCCAGCACGCCTTCTTCCACGATGTCCTCGCCGTCATCGGCGAATGCGTCCTCGTCCGCGAAGGAGGCCAGGGACTCGTCGTCGTCGTCTTCCCCGTCCGGGTCGGGCGCGAAATCGTGACCGCCTGCGAGTCCGGCCAGGGGGCGCTCGCCGCTGTGGCTGGTTTCGGTGTCGGGCACATCTGCGGCGCTGGTCGGCGCGCTGGGCATGATGATGCGGCGCGGCGGGATATAGCCCGGGATGGTGTCGTCTTCGTCGAAGGCGATGGTTTCCACCGGGCGCAGCGCGGCCGGCACCGGAACCGGGGCGGAAGGCTCTGCATCGGTGCGTTCCGGGGTCTCGGCCTGGGGCGAGGCTTCCACGATCGCGGCGCCGCCGTCCGACCAACCGCCGATGGCGTCGGTTTCACGCGGCGCGTCAGATGCGAAGTCCGCCCCCGGCTGCACCGGCTCGTCGCCGGGTTCGGCTGCGGGGAGCGGCTGGCGCGCGCCGAAGGGCGGCGGCGCAAAGGGCGGCGGAGCGAACGGAGCAGTCGCGCCGAGCGAGGACAGCCGCTGGAGAATCGGCGCCACCGGCGGAGCTTGCGGGGCCGGATCCTGGGGGGCGGCTTCGATGTCCTCGAAGTGCTGCGTTTCCGGGGCGCCGGCCACATCGCCTGAATCGAGTTGCGTGCCCTGCGGCGCCTTGGTGGCGAAAGGCACGACCGAGAACGAGGCCGCCTGGGCGAGCGCGCGCTTGCGGCGCTGCTCTTCCATCGCCAGGGCCAGCCGTTCCAGAAGTTCGACGGGCGAGAGATCGTCAAGGTGGGCGGCAGCGATGCGCTCCGCACCCGGCGATGCTGGCTGAACATTGGGCGGCGGCATGGCAGCTTCCACGCGCTCCGACGCGGCCGATTCCGGAGTTTCCTGCTCCTGTTTTGGCAGGGCCGGCGCCGCAGCGGTCCCAAGCTCCTGTTCCGCCTCGGCAACGGCGAGATCGCGGGCCTCGAGAGTACGGGCATAGGCGTCGAAGAGCCGAGCTACTGGGGCACCTTCGTCCTCGTCTTCGTCCTCATCCTCGTAGTCGCCCACAATCTCGCCAATCTCCGGCGAATGGATGGGATCGGCCCAGGCCGCGGGAGAGAAGGCGTCGGTCAGGTGTGCGGGCGTCGCGTCATCGTCGTCGCTGTCGTAACCGGGCACGATGGCTTCGTCTTCATCGATTTCGGGTTCGATCGGCGTGAAGTCAGGAACCCGAGCGGCTGCCAGCGCGGCGGTGGCTCGGGCATCAAGATCGTCATCTTCAAGGTCGGAAAGCTGGAAAATACCCGATGCCGGCGCGGGCGCGGCAGAGGGTTCCGACGCTGCCTCGTCGACGGGTTCGATGGGGGTGGTGAAGCTGCGGCGACGGCCGGGCAGGCGGCCGACGGCGGCAGGCTCGTCTTCTGCTTCCTCGATTTCGCCGCCGGTAAGGTCGTGCATGGCTTCCGCGCGCGGGCTGTTGCGGGCGGAAAGGCGCAGGCCGATCAGTGCGCCGACAAGGCCGCCGATCCCGGTCAGCCCCAGCGCAACCAGCAGCCGCGCGGTGCTGCCCAGCGGCGGGGCCGCCATCGGGATCGCCTTGGCAAGGCCGGTGGCGGCAACTGCGCGCTCTATGGTGGGGGTGCCCAGCAGCACGCCGACGACGCCGAACAGCGCGGCGAACCACAGCGCGACGATTGCCGGAAAGAGCGGATGGCGGGTGATCGGCTGGCTGGTGCTGCCGGCATTGCCGCCTCGCTGCGGGTTGCGTTCCTGTTTCGCCACCTTCATGACCCCGTGCTGATCTGCGGTTTGCGACCTGGCTTTATCCGCGCGCCGTTCATGCCGCGGCATCAAGCCCGTCTCGAACCCTATCGACTGGCAGGATTTGGTAAACGTCTCGATAACGGCGAACATTGCAAGCCCAATCGTGACCGGAGCGGACATGTTCCAGCCCTGCCGCGCGTATCCGGTCCCAGCCTTCGCGATCGGCGAGCAGATCGGCAAGGGCCGTGGCGCAGGCCGCCGGATCGTCGGGCGCGAACAGCGTGCCGGTCACGCCATGCTTCATCAGTTCGCGATGCCCGCCTACGCTGCTGGCCGCCACCAGCTTGCCCTGGGCCATCGCTTCCAGCGGCTTGAGCGGGGTGACAAGGTCGGTCAGGCGGCTTTTCTTGCGGGGATAGGCCATCACGTCGCAGAGCGCGTAATAGCGATCGACCTCATGGTGCGGCACGCGGCCGATGAAGCGGATGGCATTGGCGGCGCTGGACGCTTCGGCTTGCGCGCGCAGCGCCTCCTCGCGCGGGCCGCCGCCCACCATCAGCAACCGCGCGTCGGGCTGACGTTCCAACAACAGGGGCATGGCGGCGATCAGGTCGCCCAGCCCTTCGTAATCGTAGAAGCTGCCGATGAAGCCGATCACCGGGCAGGGCCTGCCGTCCGCCTCGAACCCCAGTTCGCGGGCCAGCGCGGCGTCGCGCGGCATGGGTTCGCCGAACAGCGTCAGATCTACGCCGTTGGGCGATACGGTGATCTTTTCCGCCGGCGTTCCGCGCGCGATCAGATCGTCGCGCAGGCCCTGGCAGATGGTGACGACCGCGTCCGCCCGGGCGATGACCCGGTTTTCCAGCGCGCGAATCAGGCGATATTTGAAAGAGCCTTCGGTCCCCGTGCCGTTGCCGACGGCGGCGTCTTCCCAGAAGGCGCGGATTTCGTAGACGCAGCGGATGCCGTGGCGCCGCGCGACGCGCAAGGCGGCGGCGCCGCACAACGCGGGGGAATGCGCATGGATGACGTCGGGGCGCCATTCGCGCACGGCGGCCTCGATACCCTGTTCGAACAGCGCAATCTCGCGCCATTCGCGCCACAGCGGCGGTCCACCGGCCTCGCCCGCGCTGCGATGGAAGGTCAGCCCGTCGAAATGCTCGCACGGGGCCGCGCCCGCGTGGTAGCGGGGGCCGGTGACCCCGCGCACTTCCCAGCCCATGGCCTCCTGCGCCTTGAGGATGGCGCGGGTGCGGAAGGTGTAGCCGCTGTGCAGCGGCAGCGAGTGGTCAAGGACGTGGAGAACCCGGGTCATGGCGGAAATGGCTAACGAAGAACGCTTAACGCGGCGTCAACCCGGCACTGATAGCGGTTGCGGATCATGGTCGACATATTCGCCTTAGCTCTCAGCCACGGCCTGCTGGCACTGGCGGCCTGGCGCCTGTTACTGCGTCCCGATCTGGACGTCGAGGGCGCACGGCTGGAGAAGACGGATCCAGCGGGAGCCGAAAAGCTGCCGCGCGTCGGTTCGGAGCGTGCGGTGCGGCGGGGCGTGACCTGGAATCGCGGGAAGGGCGAGGATGCTTGATCTCGGCCTGACGGCATTCCTCGGCACGTTGCTGGCGCTGGGCTTTCGGCGCCCGTTCCTCTGGGTGCTGTGTTATCTCTATGTCGATATCGTCTCGCCCCAGCAGATATCCTGGGGGATTCTGTCGCACATTCCCGTCTCGTTGATGGCGTTCGCGGCGGCGTTCGGCGGTTGGCTGCTGTTCGACGACAAGCGCGACGTGCGGTTCAATCTCCGGCAGGGGCTGTTGACCGCGTTGTTGATCTATTGCGCGATCTCCACCTTCACCGCGGTCTACCCCGATGCGGCGCAGGAGAAATGGGCCTGGGTATGGAAGGCGCTGGTCTTCGCGATCTTCCTGCCGCTGACCTTGCGCACGCGCCTCAGGATCGAGGCGGTGGTGCTGGTCATGGTGCTGTCCGCCAGCGCGCTGATCATCGACGGGGGGATCAAGACGGCGATGGGCGGCGGCGGCTATGGTTCGTTGCGAATCTTCGTCGAAAGCAACACCGGCCTGTTCGAAGGCTCGATCCTGTCGAGCGTCGCCATCTCGATCATTCCGCTGATCCTGTGGCTGGCGAAGCACGGCACGATCTTTCCATCGGATTGGCGGGTAAAGACGTTCGCCGCTGCGCTGATCTTCGCTTGCGCGCTGATCCCGGTGGGGACGCAGGCACGCACCGGGCTGGTCTGCCTGGGGGTGCTCTGCCTGTTCTATCTGCGCACCGCGAAACACAAGGTATTGATTGCCGGAGGAATGGCGATCGCGGTCATGCTGGCGGTGCCGTTCCTGCCGCCATCGTTCCTGGCGCGCATGGGCACGATCGAGAATCACCAGGCTGATCAGTCCGCCAGTACGCGAATCGGCGTGTGGAAATGGACCTGGGATTACGTGAAGCAGCATCCGATGGGGGGCGGCTTCGTGGTCAACATCGCCAGCAAGGTCTCTTACGACACGATTTCGGCAAGCACCGATGGCGGCAACACCACGATCACACGTACGCGCGTGGTGGAGGAAGGGCGCGCCTTCCATTCCAGTTATTTCGAGATGCTGGGAGAGCAGGGCTTCCCCGGATTTGCACTGTGGATCGCGCTGCAACTTACCGGGCTGGTGCAGATGGAGCTGATTCGCCGCCGCTGGAAGAATCGCAAGCAGCCGGATGAGGCTTGGGCCGCCCCCCTGGCGGTGGCGCTGCAACTGGCGCAGATCGTCTATCTGATCGGCTCGCTGTTCGTCGGCATCGCGTTTCAGCCGTTCATTATGATGCTGGTCGGCCTGCAGTGCGGGCTATGGACCTATCTCCAACGGATCGGCCGCCGGCACCCGGTCAAGCGCGGTGGAAAGGCCGAAATCCGCGCATCGAAACCAGCCCGTGCTGCCCTTTCCCTACCACCTACGTAGTATTCCCATCGGGCCGTTGCCTTATGATCCATTGCGGATCGCAGAATGGTTTGCGTTTTACGGCAAATTAACCTTTAACCTTCATAGGTCATATGGTTAATACACGGCAATGTCCGTTTAGGCCCGGTTAGCGTGGCGCTTTGGTAGCGTTGATGCAGGCAAGGCGGACAGAGGGGCAAAAGGGGGGCAACCCAATGCGAGTGCTGTTGATCGAGGACGAACCCACCACGGCGCGTGCGATTGAGCTTATGCTCACCGCCGAAGGGTTCAATGTTTACTCCACCGACCTGGGCGAGGAAGGCCTGGATCTCGGTAAGTTGTACGATTACGACATTATCCTGCTCGACCTGAACCTGCCCGACATGCACGGGTACGATGTTCTGAAGAAGCTGCGCGTGGCCAAGGTGCAGACGCCGGTTCTGATCCTTTCGGGCATTTCGGAAATGGATTCGAAGGTTCGTTCGTTCGGCTTCGGCGCCGACGACTACGTGACCAAGCCGTTCCACCGCGAAGAACTGATCGCCCGCATCCACGCCGTGGTGCGCCGTTCGAAGGGCCATTCGCAGTCGGTCATCCGCACCGGCAAGCTGGTCGTCAACCTCGATGCCAAGACGGTAGAGGTCGATGGCGCGCGCGTGCACCTGACGGGCAAGGAATACGCGATGCTGGAGCTGCTCTCGCTGCGCAAGGGCACCACGCTGACCAAGGAAATGTTCCTGAACCACCTTTATGGTGGCATGGACGAGCCGGAACTGAAGATCATCGACGTCTTCATCTGCAAGCTGCGCAAGAAGCTCGCGCATGCCTGCGGCGGTGCCAATTACATCGAAACCGTCTGGGGTCGCGGCTATGTGCTGCGCGATCCGGACGAACTGGCCGAAGTCGCCTAATCGCGACGCACACGGTCTGATTTTCCGGTTGGGGGACCGGAACCGGATTGCGATCCCCTCGCAGTGAGTGAAAACGGCCTGCCTTTCGAGGTGGGCCGTTTTTCGTTGGTTGCTCCGGCGGGAGTGGGTGGACCCGTCCATAGGTGAAATCTGGACGTTTCAAAGGGCCAGCTTGCAACGGAAACCCATGACCCTGCCGACAGGAGGGGTATAGGTCCATCATGAAGTCCGTTCCGCGTTCACCCTGGATCACGCTGCACCGCTATCTTGGCTTGCTGGCGATTCCCTTTCTGTTCATCGCCGCCGTCACCGGATCTGTCTTGTGCTTCGTGCGACCGTTGGATGCCTGGCTGAATGCGGATCTGTTTCGTCAACCGATAGCCGTCGCGCAACCGCCCGAAGTTGTCGGGATGATGGATCGCTTTGCGCCGGCGCATACCGAATGGACCGTGCGCAGCTTCCCCATCGCAGTGCCCGGCGATTCGCGCATTCCGGTGAAAGTGGAGGCTGCGCCAGGAAATCTTCAGCGCGACGTGGATCAGATATTCCTGGACCGGGCGACGGGTGCGATTGTCGGCAGCCGTTCGACGGACGCCGCGTTCAATCGGCGCGGCATGGCCGAGTGGCTGGTCGATTTCCATTCGAAGCTGGTGCTGGGAATCTGGGGGCGCTGGTTCATGGGGACTGTGGCGATCGCCTGGCTGATCGGCCATCTGATCGGCTTCTACCTGACCTTCCCGCTGAAAGGGCCGTTCTGGAAGGGGTGGAAGAAGAGCTGGAAAGTCAGTTTCCGCTCGCTCCTGGCCAAGTTCATGCTCGATTGGCACAAGGCGAGTGCGCTCTGGCTTTTCGTGCCGCTGACCGTGTTGGCGCTGACCTCGATTGGCTTCAACTTCTTCAGCGAAGCCTATGCGCCGGCGGTCGAGGCGCTGTTCGCCAAGGACAAGCCTGAGGCGGTCCAGGCGCGGCCGCAAGCGCATGAAATGACTTTTGCCGACGCGGTCGCCGCCGGTCGTGCCGAAGCCGAGCGGCAGAAAATCGACTGGCAGCCGGCCACTGTGCTCACCGATCCCAAGGAGGGCACCGTGGGCGTGACGCTGACCGACGATGGCCGGCTCAATTATCACCGGTTGGGGCCGATCTATTATTATTTTGATCGAAAGAGCCACGCGCTGGTCGAAACGCTCGATCCCTATCACGGGAACACAGAATTGGCCGGGTATCGCCTGCTCTACCCGCTGCACAGTGGTCGTGTGGGCGGCAATATCACGATCCTGCTGGTCTTCCTTTCCGGACTGGCGACGGCAGGGCTCTGCATCACCGGTGTCTACGTCTGGTGGAAGAAGCGGCAGTCGCGGGTCGCGGCGCGGAGGGCGCAGGCGCGGCGGTTGGCAGTGACGGATGGCGCAGGTGCGCTGCCTGATCCACGTTGACCTTGCGCGGCGTTGGTGTCACTGCGCCGCGCCATGACGGCACATAAATCCGGCGATCCGACCACGCTCAACCGCCTCTATGGCCGCGCCAAGGGCAAGCCCCTGCGCGCAGGCCAGCAGGCTCTGGTCGACAATCTGCTGCCACGCATCGCGGTTCCGCTCGAAGGTCCGGTCACCGCCGTGGGCTTGTTTGGCGACGATCGCCCGATGCATTTCGAGATCGGCTTCGGCGGCGGCGAGCACATGGCGCAGCGTGCCGACATGCTGCCCGATCACGGCTTCATCGGCTGCGAACCGTTCATCAACGGCGTCGCGCAGGCGTTGACCCACGTAGCGGGCGACAATGGTGCTCATCCGCCGATCGGCAACGTGCGCATCCATCATGGTGACGCGCTGGAAGTGCTGGCGCGGATTCCCGATGGCTCGCTGTCTATGCTCTATCTGCTGCACCCGGACCCCTGGCCCAAGGCGCGCCATGCCAAGCGGCGCATGATGAACGATGGCCCGGTCGACATGTTTGCGGCCAAGCTGAAGAAGGGCGGAGAATTCCGCTTCGGCACCGATCATGACGTCTACTTGCGCCATGCGCTGATGGTCATGCAGCGGCATACGGACCAGTTCGAATGGTTGTGCGACAAGCCTGCCGATTTCCAGAATCGCCCCAGCGGCTGGCCGGAAACGCGGTATGAGACCAAGGCGCGCACGGTTTATGGCCATGAAGTCTGGTACTTCCGCTATCGCCGCAAGTAAGCGTCACGCCGTCGACGAAGCGGGAGTTGCGGGATATCGCGCGCGCCACTAAAGCGCGCCGATGAGCAACTCTCGCCGTACTTTCGCGATCATCTCGCACCCGGACGCCGGTAAGACCACCCTGACCGAAAAGCTGCTGCTGCAAGGCGGCGCGATTCACCTTGCCGGTGAAGTGAAGGCGCGCGGCGCTGCCCGCCGTGCCCGGTCGGACTGGATGAAGATCGAACAGCAGCGCGGCATCTCGGTCACTAGTTCGGTCATGACGTTCGAGCGTACCGACGCCGAAGGCAACACGGTTACCTTCAACCTGCTCGATACGCCGGGCCACGAAGACTTCTCCGAAGACACCTACCGCACGCTCACCGCTGTCGATTCGGCGATCATGGTGATCGACGCGGCCAAGGGCATCGAGCCGCAGACGCGCAAGCTGTTCGAGGTGTGCCGCCTGCGTTCGGTGCCGATCATCACCTTCATCAACAAGGTGGACCGCGAGGGCCGCGCCTGCTTCGATCTGATGGACGAAGTGGCGGACATGTTGGCGCTGGACGTCTGCCCGATGTCCTGGCCGGTGGGCATGGGGGGGCTGTTCGAAGGCATTCTGGATATCGCCAGCGGCAAGGTCAGCCGCCCCGAAGGACCGAGCAAGGAATTCCGCGGTCACGTCGATGAGAACGCCACTCTGCCCGATGCGGTGGCCGAGGAACTGGAATTGGCCCAGGCCGGCTATCCGGAATTCGACATCGACGCCTATCGCGGCGGCGACCTGACGCCGGTCTATTTCGGTTCGGCACTGAAGAATTTCGGCGTGGCGGAACTGATCGATGCGATCGCGAAATTCGCGCCGCCGCCGCGTCCGCAGCCGTCGGAAATCGGCACGATCGAGCCGGAGAACAAGGAAGTCACCGGCTTCATCTTCAAGGTGCAGGCCAACATGGATCCGATGCACCGCGACCGTATCGCGTTCATGAGGCTGGTTTCGGGCACCTTCAAGCGCGGCATGAAGCTGACGCCCTCGGGTCTCGGCAAGCCGATCGCAGTGCACTCCCCGATCCTGTTCTTCGCCCAGGACCGCGAGATTGCCGACAGCGCCGAGCCTGGCGACATCATCGGCATTCCCAACCACGGCACCTTGCGCGTGGGCGATACGCTGTCCGAGAAGAATCAGGTGCGCTTCACCGGCCTGCCTAACTTCGCCCCGGAAATCCTGCGCCGCGTGGCACTGAAGGATCCGACCAAGACCAAGCAGTTGCGCAAGGCGCTGGACGATCTTTCGGAAGAAGGCGTCATCCAGGTGTTCTATCCGGAGATTGGCTCGCAGTGGGTGGTCGGGGTGGTCGGCCAGCTTCAGCTTGACGTGCTGATCAGCCGCCTGGAAGCCGAATACAAGGTCGAAGCGGTTCTGGAGCCGTCACCATTCGACACGGCACGCTGGATCAAGGGCGACGACAAGGCGCTGCGCGACTTTGGTGAGTTCAACAAGATGAACCTCGCCAAGGATCGCGATGGGGATCCGGTGTTCATGGCGCGCTCGGCCTGGGACGTCGGCTATCAGCAGGAACGCAATCCGGAACTGACCTTCAGCGCCACCAAGGAACGCTGACGCGACACGCGCGCGACGGGAACCGTCGGCGGGCTTCGCGAATTGGATGCTTCACCGCCTTGGCATGACCGGGGCGGCGAGCCTAAGCTTGCCAATTGCAGTCCGTCGCGGAAGCCATCGTTGCAGATCACGTTCGCCAGCTACAACATCCACAAGGCCGTCGGGCTCGACCGGCGCCGCGATCCCGAGCGCATCCTGACGGTTCTGCGCGAGATCGATGCCGATGTCGTCGCCCTGCAGGAAGTGGACCGCCGCTATGGCCGGCGGATGGCGGCGCTGCCGCTCGATGCGATCCACGGCGCGTCCGATTACGTGCCGGTGCCGCTGACGATGAAGCCGGACAGTCTGGGCTGGCATGGCAATGCCATCCTGGTGCGCAAGGGCATTGAATTGCGCGATGCATCGGCGGTACCTCTGCCCGTGCTGGAGCCGCGTGGGGCCGTGAGGGCTGATCTGGAACTGGAGGGGCACCGCTTCCGCGTCGTCGGCATGCATCTCGATCTCTCGGGCCTGCGTCGCAGGTTGCAGGTGCGAAGTGTGCTGGCCCATGTCGCCGAATGTGATGCGCATATCCCCACCGTGCTGATGGGCGATCTCAACGAATGGTCGCAGCACGGCGGGTGTTTTCGTGAATTCGCCAAGCCTTGGCATGTGCTTGCGCCCGGGCGCAGCTTCCCGTCCCGCCGTCCGTTGGCGCAGCTAGACCGTATCATCGTGTCCAGCGAATGGGGCGTTGTTGGAACAAATGTCCATCACAGCCCGCTCTCCGCGACAGGATCTGACCATCTGCCGGTTTTTGCCACGCTGAAGCTGCCTAAAAAATAGGCATCTGCACAGGAATCGGGCGACGGCTCGTGCTGCATGTGCGAGCGTTAGATAAAAATCACGCCCAATCCTGCCGTTTGGTAAATTGGCACACCCCTTGCATCACGTAATTGCAGCCGGTGCTGGGGCCGGTGGCAAGCAGGGGATAGGCATGAAGTTCATCATAGCCATCATCAAGCCCTTCAAGCTCGACGAAGTTCGGGAAGCGCTGGGCGCGATCGGCGTCGCCGGCATGACCGTTACCGAAGTGAAGGGCTTCGGCCGTCAGAAGGGGCAGACGGAAATCTATCGTGGGGCCGAGTATTCGACCAACATGCTGCCGAAGGTGAAGATCGAGGTCGCCGCTCCGGACGATCTGGCGCCGAAGATCGTGGAAACGATCCAGCAGGTCGCCAGCACCGAAGCCATCGGCGACGGCAAGATCTTCGTCCTCGACCTCGCCTCGGCCGTGCGCATCCGCACCGGCGAATCCGGCGACACTGCGCTTTGACCGGCGCTTCCCACAGGAGGGATTCCACGATGAACCGCAAGATTCTTTGCGGCGCCGGCGCTCTGACAGCGTCGCTGTTCGCCGCCATGCCTGCCTTCGCGCAGGCTGCCGCCACGCCGACCATCGACAAGGGCGACACCGCCTGGATGCTGACGTCGACGTTGCTTGTCTTCCTGATGATCCTGCCCGGCCTGGCGCTGTTCTACGGCGGTCTGACCCGCTCCAAGAACATGCTGTCGACGATGACGCAGATTGGTGCGGCCGCCAGCCTCGCCATGTTGATCTGGGTGATGTGGGGCTACACCATGGCCTTCGGCGATGGCGGCAATGCCTTCGTGGCCGGCTTCGGCAAGGCTTTTCTTAAGGGCGTGACCCCCGATTCGGTTTCGGGCACCATCCCCGAATACGTCTTCGCCTGCTTCCAGATGACCTTCGCAGCGATCACCGTTGCATTGGTGCTGGGATCGACGGTTGAGCGCATCAAGTTCTCAGCCGTGATGGTTTTCGCAGTCATCTGGCTGACGATCGTCTATTTCCCGATCGCGCACATGGTATGGGCACCGACCGGCTACTTCTTCGGTCTCGGCGCGCTCGACTATGCGGGCGGTACCGTCGTTCACATCAACGCCGGCGTTTCCGCCCTGGTCGCCGCGATCATCCTCGGCAAGCGCAAGGGCTTCCCCAACGAGCCGATGCCGCCGCACTCGCTGACGCTGACTTTCGTCGGCACCGGCCTGCTGTGGGTGGGTTGGTTCGGTTTCAACGCCGGTTCGGCACTGGCGGCCAACGGCGCTGCCAGCCTGGCCATGATCAACACGTTCGTCGCCACCGCTTCGGCAGGTCTGTTCTGGATGCTTGCCGAGCGTCTGGCCGGTCACAAGGGTTCGGCTCTGGGCTTCTGCTCGGGCGTCGTCGCCGGTCTGGTCGCCGTCACGCCTGCCGCCGGTAATTCGGGTCCGTTCGGTGCGATCGTGCTGGGTGCGGTTGCCTCGATCATCTGCTTCCTGGCCGTCAGCAAGCTCAAGCCCGCGCTCGGTTACGACGACGCGCTCGACGCTTTCGGCGTCCATGGCATCGGCGGCATCATCGGCGCGATCGGTACCGGCATTGTCTACTCGCCGGCGCTTGGTGGCCCCGGCAAGGCGGACTTCGACATGGCACACCAGCTCCTCGTGCAGGTCGAAGCAGTGCTCAGCACGGTCGTCATCTCCTCGATCGGCACCGTGATCGCGATCTTCATTGCCAAGGCAGTAACCGGCCTGCGCGTCACTTCCGAAGTCGAACTGGAAGGTCTCGACATCGGCGAGCACGGCGAGCGCGCCTACAACTAAGTTTTCGAGTTTGGCGGCGGCAGGAACTCCTTCCTCTCCTCCTCCCCGCTGCCGCCTACCGGTGTTCCTCCTGCGAACACAAACTCAAGGGCCGGAGCCAGCCGCTCCGGCCCATTTTTCTTTGAGATGGGGAGGGCTTTGTGTGATGTTGCACGCATCACTCACCCGGCCAGGGAGATGGGCGTGAAATACATCATCGCGATCATCAAGCCGTTCAAGTTCGCCGAAGTGAAGGACGCGCTCTCCAGCGCGGGCGTCTCCGGCCTGACGGTTTCGGAAGTGAGTGGTTTCGGCCGCCAGAAGGGCCAGACCGAAATCTATCGCGGCGCGGAGTATTCCTCGAGCCTGGTGCCCAAGATCAAGCTGGAGATCGCGGTGTCCGACGCCTTCGCCGGGACGGTGGTGGAGATCATCGGGAACACCGCGAGCACCGACGAGATAGGCGACGGGAAGATCTTCGTCTTCGATCTGGCCGAAGTATTGCGCGTGCGCACCGGCGAGCAGGGCGATATCGCGCTGTAAGCGAAACCGCCGGCTCGCCCGGGATTTCAGCCGCCGGCCGAGAGCATCTCGATCAGCTGGCGGACGGGGGTGACATCATAGCCGGCCGCGGCGGCCTTCGAGGCGATCACCGCAGGATTGTCACCAGCCTTGGCGCGCGCCAGCGCCCAGAGCAGCGTTGAGCGCGTACCGGAGCGGCAATAGGCGAGAACCGGGCCCTCGGCGCTGTCGAGCGCTTGCGCCATCGCGTCCACTTGTGCCTGGCTGAAACCGGCGTGAGTTACCGGGATCGCCACGTAGTCCATCCCCGCTTCACGCGCGGCCGCTTCGATTGCGTCCCCGGGAATCTGGTCGTCGCTCTCGCCTTCGGGGCGGTTGTTGATGATTCGCACGATGCCCAGCGCCTTGGCTTCGGCAATAGCCTCGATCCCGATCTGCGGACTGGCGAAGACGGATTCGGTGACCTGGCGAAACATCTGTGAAACTCCCACGCATGAGCAGCGGTGTGGCCGCGGTTGAGCCTGAAATTCGTCTGCGTCAAGCACATAGTTTCGACAAGATAGGGGCGCCGACCCCGTCAAAATGCGGCCTTTCGGATACACGGTCGCAAAAAGAGGCGTAATTGTGTTCGCCTTGCCCATATGACTCGTGTATGACTCGGCATTGCAGGTGGCGGGAGAGTTGCGTCTCTTCCGTTTGTCTGACGGTCGGCACGGTTCGTCCACGTGTTCGGGTGAATGCTTTTTTTGGGGCGCAGCGAAGGTACGTTCGTAGACATGGGTTTTGACAGAGGTCGTCGCGGAAGGGGACGCGACAAGCGCGATGGTGGTTTCGGGGAGAACGAATTCGATCCGTTCTTCGCCGGGCAGGATCGTTTCGGAGGCGGTGATCGCTTCGGTGGCGGCGACCGTTTCGGTGGCGGCGGTGGTGACCGTGGCGGCTTCGGCGGCGGTGATCGCGGCGGCTTCGGCGGCGGCCCACGTGGCGGCGGTGGCGGCTTCGGCGGCCCGCGCGGCGGCGGTGGCGGCGGAATGCCGGCTCAGGTCGTTGGCCAGGGCAAGGGCGTCGTCAAGTTCTTCAACGGCGCCAAGGGCTTTGGCTTCATTCAGCGCGAAGAAGGCGGCGATGATGTGTTCGTGCACATCAGCGCGGTCGAGCGTGCGGGCCTTGAAGGTCTTGCCGAGGGTCAGCAGCTCGAATTCCAGCTGGTTGATCGCGGCGGCAAGATTTCGGCCAGCGAACTCGTCATCCTTGGCGACGTGATCCCTGTTGAGAAGCGCGAACCTGCGCCGCAGCGTCAGCTGACCGGTGAAAAGGCCAGCGGCACGGTCAAGTTCTTCAATTCCATGAAGGGCTTCGGCTTCATCACCCGTGATGATGGCCAGCCGGATGCATTCGTGCACATCAGCGCTGTCGAACGTTCGGGCCTTGCGGGCCTCAACGAAGGCGATCGCGTGGAGTTCGATATCGAGGTCGATCGACGAGGCAAGTACTCGGCGGTCAACCTTTCGGCGCTCCAGGGTTGATCTAGCCTGCACCTCCCCGGTGGTTTGACCGGGGTAATGCAAAAGCATAGAAGCGCGCAAATGGCGGTCCGGATAGGGCCGCCATTTGTCGTTTTCCGATTCCCGATCTTTTTCGCTTCACTGATTCGTTTCGAGGAATAACGTCATGTCGATTACGCCACTGATGCCCGTGTACCCCCGGTGCGGCGTCCGCCCCGTTCGCGGCGAGCACTGCCATCTCATCAGTGAAGACGGTCGCCGATTCCTCGATTTCGCGAGTGGTATTGCCGTGAACCTGCTGGGACATTCGCATCCGGGCCTGATCGGTGCGATTCAGCAGCAGGCTGAAACGTTGATGCACGTGTCCAACCTCTACGGCAGCCCGCAGGGCGAAGCAGTGGCGCAGCGGCTGGTTGACCTGACCTTTGCCGATACCGTCTTCTTCACCAATTCGGGTGCCGAGGCTGTCGAATGCGCGATCAAGACCGCGCGGGCCTATCACCAGCATGTCGGCAATTCCGAGAAGTATGAACTGATCACGTTCAATAACGCCTTCCACGGGCGCACGATGGCGACGATCAGCGCTTCCAATCAGGAGAAGATGCACAAGGGCTTCCTGCCGCTGCTACCGGGCTTCAAGTACGTCGAATTCGACGATCTCGAAGCGGCCAAGGCGGCGATCGGCCCGAACACCGCAGGTTTTCTCGTTGAGCCCATCCAGGGTGAGGGCGGCATTCGCATCGCCTCGCAAGAGTTCATGCAGGGACTGCGCGACCTTTGCGACGAGCATGACCTGATGCTGGTGCTCGACGAAGTGCAGAGTGGCGTTGGCCGCGCGGGTACCTTCTATGCCTACGAACAGTACGGCATCCTGCCCGACATCATGTCGACGGCCAAGGGCATCGGCGGCGGCTTCCCCGTCGGCGCGTGCCTGGCAACCGAAAAGGCCGCGCGCGGCATGGTGTTCGGCACGCACGGGTCCACCTATGGCGGCAACCCGTTCGCAATGGCGGCGATCAACGCCGTGCTGGATGCCGTTGCGAACGAAGAATTTCTCGCCGACGTTCGCGCCAAGGGCGAGCGCCTGATGGCGCGCCTTGAACAGTTCATCGGCAACTATCCGGAACTGTTCGATTCGGTTCGCGGCAAGGGTCTGTTCATTGGCCTGAAGCTGAAGGTCGAACCGCGTGCTTTCGTGGCCCACATGCGCGACAATCACAATCTTCTTACGGTTTCGGCCGGCGACAACGTGGTTCGCGTGCTGCCGCCACTGGTGATCGACGACAGCCATATGGATGAGTTCATGGAAAAGCTGTCTGCCGCGGCTGCGAGCTATCAACCTGAAGAGGTGGTATGATGCAGCGGGATTTCCTCAGCCTGGGTGATGCCGGCGGTGATGCGCTGGCGGCGATGATCAACGACGCCATCGACCGCAAGGCGGCGCGCAAGGCTTGGCCGAAGGCGCGTCCGGATGCGGATGCGCCGCTGGCGGGCCATGTTCTGGCCATGATCTTCGAAAAGAACTCGACCCGGACGCGCGTTTCGTTCGACATGGCGATGCGCCAGTTGGGTGGCAGCGCCATGATCATGGAGGCCGGCAGCACGCAGATCGGGCGGGGCGAGACGATCGCCGATACGGCCCGCGTGCTCAGCCGCATGGTCGATGCGATCATGATCCGTACCGACGATCACGCCAAGATCGAGGAACTGGCCCATTACGCCGACGTTCCGGTGATCAATGGCCTGACGGACCTTTCGCATCCCTGCCAGATCGTCGCGGATCTCCTGACTATCGTCGAGCACGGCTTCGCCTTACCCGGCCTGCAGATGGCCTGGCTAGGCGATGGCAACAATGTCGCCAATTCGCTCATCGAGGCGGCGGGGCTCATGAAGTTCACGATCCGTATCGGCGGACCGGCCGGCTATGAGCCGGATCAGGCGTTCGTCGAGCGTGCCCGTGCCGCCGGCGGCGAAGTCATCCTGACGCACAGCGCCGATGAAGCGGTTGCCGGCGCGCAGGTCGTGGTTACCGATACCTGGGTTTCCATGGGGCAGGCTGGTGGCGAAAAGCACATCGCCGCGATGCAGCCCTATCAGGTCAATGCTGCCCTGATGGCCAAGGCCGCCCCGGGTGCGAAGTTCCTTCATTGCCTCCCCGCACACCGTGGCGAGGAAGTGATGGACGAGGTGATCGACGGGCCGTATTCGGTCGTGTGGGATGAGGCCGAAAACCGCATCCACGCACAGAAGTCGGTGCTGCTGTGGGCGCTTGGCCAGCTGTGAGCGACGACCTGTCCATCCGCAGCGACGATACCGGCTTCGATCGCGTGCTGGCGTTCACCGTGCCGTCGCGCAATGCGCGCGGCCGGGTGGTCAGGCTTGGCCCAGTGCTGGAAACCGTGCTTTCGGCGCATACCTACCCGAAAGTCGTGAAGCACGTTTTGGCCGAAGCACTGGTCCTTTCGGCGCTGATGGGATCGCTGCTGAAGGATGAAGATGCGCAGTTGACCTTCCAGGCGCAGGCCGAAGGTGGCGCGGTGGACCTGCTCGTCTGCGACTATCGCAATGGCGAACTGCGCGGATATCTGCGTCACGATCCGGATCTTGCCGAAGCGTTGGAGGAAGGCTGTTCGCTCGAAGCGATTTTCGGGACGGGCTATCTCGCCATCACTTTCGATCTCGCGGCCACCGGTGCGCGTTATCAGGGCATTGTTCCTCTCGAAGGGGAATCGCTGGCGCAGGCGTGCGAAACGTACTTCGCACAGTCCGAACAAGTGCCGACCCTGATCCGGGTGTCGGTGCGCTCGAACGAGCCTCGCTGCGTGGCGGGCGGCCTTCTGGTCCAGCATTTCCCGGATGGGGAAGAAGGGCGTGAGCGCCTGCATGTGCAGGACCAGCACCCGGATTGGGAGCATGTTGCCGTCATGGCCGGCAGCATTCGGCCGGAAGAACTGGTCGACCCCGTGCTCAATCTGGAGGAACTCGTCTGGCGGATCTTCCATGAGGAAGACGAAGTCAGGGTAGAGCCCTTGCTTCCGCTTCAGCGCGGGTGCCGATGCACGGTGGAATACTATCGCGAAATCCTGTCGCGATTTCCCGAGGCTGAGCGGTTGGACATGCGTGATGAGACCGGCATGATCCCGGTGGATTGCGCCTTCTGCTCGAAAATCCTGCATATTCCGGCCTGACCGTCTTCGCCGGCGGTTGTGGGAGCCTGTCAGGTTGGTCTAGGAGGCTGCCATGACCATGACGGAAGGCCAGATGTCGCGATTGTACGGAAGCTCCGTCCTTGGCGTGGCGGTCAAAGCAGGCATGGCCGGACTTGTGTGTATTGGCCTGACCGCTGCCGTGCCGGGCATGGCGCAGAAGAAGCCTCTGGCCCTGCTGGATCAGCTTGAGCGTGGAAGCTGGGAGCTTCGCGGCTTGGGTGATGCCGGTAAGCTGTGCCTGCGTGGCGGGCGTGAACTCATCCAGCTTCAGCATCCTGGCGAGGCGTGCAGCACCGTGGTCGTCGATGACAAGGCGAATGAGGTGACGGTGCAGTACACTTGTCCGGGTCATGGCTATGGTCGTACGCATATCCGGCGGGAGACCAATGCTCTCGTCCAGATCGACAGCCAGGGCATCGCCAATGGCCGGCCTTTCGCTTTCGCCACCGAAGGGCGCCACGTAGGCCACTGCGGCGGCTGATGGTTGTCATCGCGCGTGGGAAAGCCTAGCGCGGTGGACATGCAAGACAGCTCTCCCTCCACATCGCCCCGTAAGGCGGTTGTTCTCCTGTCCGGCGGTCTAGATTCCATGGTTTCGGCCGGCCTTGCGCGCGAAGCCGGTTTTGAGATCAATGCCCTGACGATTGACTACAACCAGCGGCATCGCCGGGAAATCGACGCGGCCCGGCATATCGCCCGGGAACTGGGTGCAAAGCGCCACGTCATCCTTCCGCTCGATCTGCGCCAGTTCGGCGGATCGGCACTGACCGACGAGATTGACGTTCCCAAGGACGGGTTGGAGCCGGGTATCCCGGTTACCTATGTCCCGGCGCGTAATCTGGTGTTCCTTTCCCTGACCCTGGCATGGGCAGAAGCGATTGGCGCTTCCGATATCTTCATCGGCGTGAATGCTCTCGATTATTCCGGCTACCCGGATTGCCGGCCCGAGTTCATTTCGGCATTCGAGAACATTGCCACTCTTGCCACCAAGGACGGTGACGAGGGAACGAAGTTTAATATCCATGCGCCGCTGCAGTTCATGGGCAAGGCCGATATCGCGCGCGAGGCGGACAGGTTGGGTCTGGAGGCCGGGATGAGCTGGTCATGCTACGATCCGCAGCCCGACGGCAGCGCCTGTGGCTTGTGCGACAGCTGTCGCTTGCGCAAGGCAGGCTTTGCCGAGGCAGGTTTGGTGGATACGACACCCTACGCGGCCTGATCACCGTCCGATCGAGGCAAAAGGAAAAGGCCCTGCTCGTGAAGAGCGGGGCCTTTTCTTTGGAGCCCACTGTTTGGGCGTGAGGCAGGCAAAAGAAAAGGGGGCCGGATTGCTCCGACCCCCCAATCTCTACCGTTGCCGGTTCGCTTACATGCCCGAGCCCGGACCGTAAGTGATTTCGACGCGACGGTTCTGCAGTTCGCGCACGCCGTCTGCGGTCGGAACGCGCGGCTGCGTTTCGCCGAAGGCCTGGCTGGTGATCGCGCCATCGGGGATACCGTGGCTGGTCAGGTAAGCGCGGACCGAGTCGTTACGACGAGCCGAGAGGCCCATGTTGTACTTCGGCGAGCCCGAACGGTCGGTGTGACCGGCAAGCATGATCGGAACGCTGTTGCAGTTGCCGTATGCCGTGATCGCGCTGTCGAGAATGGTCGCGGCTTCCGGAGTGACGTCAGCCTTGTCCCAATCGAAGAACACGATGTACGGGCCCTTGTTGCAGACCACCGGCGGCGGCGGCGGGGGCGGGGGCGGGGGCGGCGGCGGCGGCGGCGGCGGCGGCGGCGGCGGCGGAGCAGCCGGTTCGCCGAAGTTGTAGGCCAGCGTCGCCATCAGCGAGTGCGAGCGCCAACGGGTCTTCAGATCGTCGCCAGCGGTGGTGACGACCTTGACGTTGTCGACGTTCATGAAGCGGTACTTCAGGCCGAGGTCCACGTGCGAGCTGAGCGGCGCGCGGATACCGGCGAGAGCCTGCCAGGCGAAACCGGTGTCGGAATCGTCGACATTGTCGAGGTCGACGCGAGCGACGCCCGCACCGCCGCCGACAAAGCCCTGAAGGCCGTCGTCGGGACCGAAGTCGAGCAGGCCGTTGACCATGAACGACAGGTTGCTGGCGTTGCCGGTACCCTTCAGCGGGCCAGCGGCGTCAGTGTACGTGCCGATCTTGGCCTGACGGTAGCTGGCTTCGGTTTCCAGACGGAACCCACCGAAGTCATAACCGATCACGCCACCGCCATCGAAGCCGGTCTTGAAGTCATAATCGCCGGCATGGCTGACACCATTGATCTTGGCGCTTGCGTCTTCGACGATCATGCCGCCGAAATCGAGTTCCAGATACCAAGCGTCGTCGCGCGCGAACGCGGGCGTGGCGATAGCTGTCGAAGCCAGCGCCAGTCCGATGACGAGTTTCCTCATACGTTTCCCCTACTAAGAGATTTGGAGCCACCGAGTGCCGTAAGTGTCTACCCCCACAACAAACTGCGTGCAAGCGCACAATGACGACATGTGTTGCAAGAATGTCGCGTTTTCGGGGCCTTGGCACCGTCTTGTGACTCCGTTCTTCGAAATCGACGGCATCTTGTTCACCCCAGTTGCATTGGCGCCGGTCACGCCGAAGGCAGGATACCCACGGCTTGCAGGGACGCCACCAAGTTGGTGATGGCAGCCCGAGCTTCCCCATCAACGGTCGAACCGCCAACCGGTTCCGGGATTGCGGAAGCTTTTCTCCAGGAACCGAAAAACAGCCTGTCGCGACCCGAAGAGCGGTCGAACACGCGCATGCCGTCTCGCGGGGTGATGAAGATCCAGTTGCCGGCGGCGCGGCAGGCGATCGTGCCGTCGCGTCCGGACCAGTCGCCCGATGCGCTGTCGGCGACGATCCAGGCCCGTCCGTCTTCGGAATTTTCGGGGGGTGTGGCGCGTTCGCCCTCGACGGCGCAGTGCAGCAGCACGTCCGTCCGGATCAGCGCTTCGTTGACGAAGGCCTCCTTGTGCGCCTGCCCGGTGTAGAGCAGCGGAAGGGCGAAGCGCGATGTGATGCTATCGAATGCGATGGGATCGGTCATGTCCTGGCCTTGCATGAGGTAGTTGAAAGTGGGCGGGAAACGTCAGTTCAGCGCAACCAGGGCAACAGCGTCCGAGAGGGCGTAAGTTCCCTGCTGGGCAACGTGCAGCCACTGCCCCGGCGATTGCGCCGCGAGTTGCCTGCGGAGGATCGCGGGCAATTCGATCCAGGGCTGTCCGGTCGTCCACATCGCGATCGGCGCGTCGATGGGGCCGAACGTCACGAGATAGCTTTCCGTTTCCTCGACCAGCGGAACGTCGACGCCGTCCTGCCACGGCATCATCCCACGCGCGCGCCGTGTCCATTCGATGCGCCAGACGTCGTCCGAGGTGACCGTCAGGCGCGGATGAACCGGGGACAGGGGGCGCAGGGTGACCCCGGCGAGCCTTGGGGATGCGCGCACGCCTTCGCCGTCCCCGCGCCCGATGGCGACCACGTTGCGTGTGGCGGCGGTTCCCAGCGCCGCAGGATCGATGGCGGTGGCCCGTCCATCGATCAGCACGAATTCCTCACCAGCGGCGTGGCCGGCAATTCCCGCCTCCGTGCCGCCACAGCCGCGCACGAAACCTTCGAGTGACCATGAGCCATCGCCCAGCGAAGTCGCCCGTGCGAACTGGAGCAGCTCGTTGCCCAGGAGCGCGAGGTTGGCACCTTCGGCCAACTGGCGTGCATTTGCCGTGGCAAGCTGCATCGACGGTTCGGCCATCCGCACCGTCACGCGCGAGGTCCGATCGAAGACCAGACTGCTGCCCGGTGCCAGAGCCGTGATCGCCTTGCCCATCATGCTGCGCGTTCGGCCGCTGGGGCCGAGCGGCTGCAATTGCCCGTCGCCGCGATCGGCATAGAGCGCCGCGCCGCCCCAGTTCGATTGGGCCGAAGAGACGGCGGCGTAGGGCCTCGCCTGGCCGGCTGCGGTGCCGCTGGCGGGATCGAAAGGAAGCTCGAATGCAGCAAGAAGTGTTGTCGCCAGCGGAAGGTCGACTTGCGGATGGACCTGCCCCGGATCGCTGGGTGGTACGGGGATGGCGTCTGCCGTTGCTGGCGCGACGCGTTCCACGGAAATTTCCACCCCGGTATCGCGCCACTCCCACGCCCGCACACGCCAGGTGCCGGCGACGCCCGGGACCAGGACATGCGCGCCGGGGGCAATGGCGGCATCCAGTTCGGCCGTACGCCAGGACACGGTATCGCGGCTCCAGTCGAGCCGCCGGGCGGTGCGTTCGATCAGGGCCCGGGCATCGGCGGCACCCAACGCTGCGGGCAGTTCGATCACGCGGGGCTGGCCGGGCGCGGAACGCCCGGTGGCGTATTGGATCCCGGGCAGATAATCGCGGGCGGGTTCATAATGCCGCAACGCCGCCACCGGTTGGTCGGTGACTTGCGCGCGATGTCGGGCAAAGCCCGTTGCCGTGCCGAATTCGTCGTCATCTACCGCCGCGGCGGCCTCCCCCAGGCTGACCGGCGATGCCTGCAGTTGGCCACGCCCGATCACCAGCCGTTCGCCAGCGCAATCGACGTCGAGCGGAAGCACCGGATCGAGCATCTGGATCGTGTCCGCCAGTGGCCCATCGTTCGACAGGCCGACGAAACCGTCCAGCGGAACCGCTGCATCGATGTCCTCGATCACGTCTCCCATCACGGTGGCCAGATCGAAGCCATCGTCGGCCATGATCTCGAAGGTCAGCGACGGGATGCGGTTATAAAAATCGGCAAGGTCCAGATCTTCGAACACCACATAGGCAAAATCGCGATAGGCGGGGCTACGATTGCCGTCCGCCGCCAGCAGCAGCGGATCGGCCGGCTGGTCGCCGTGACCGGTGTGGATGCGCAAGGCGCCGGTTGTCTTCAGGTCCCCCGCTGCGCCGCGCAGCAACTTGCCGTCCGCCCAGATGCGGCCGAGATCGCGGATCGGCCGGCTGGACAGCGCCACCGCAAAGCTGGCGGTGTAGCTGTAGTTCGTGACCGTTGCCGCGCCCTTGCCGCCGCCCAGCACTTCGCTGTGTTCGACAAGGTCGGCTGCCCAGATCATCTGGCCGGCCACGCGCATCCACCCGAAGTACCGGGGGATCGGCTGGCCATAGCTCGACGTCGTGACGTCCAGTTCCTTGAGGCGCGCGCCTTGCCGATTGGGCGTGCCGAAGATTGCCGTATCGAACTGGTTGCCGACCAACGATCCCACGGCCCCGCCGACCGGCCCGCCCACCATGTTGCCGATCGCGCTGAAAACGAGAGTTGCCATGTCGATTCCTCAAGAATGGAGACGCCAGTGCCCCAGGATCGGCCACTCGACGGGAAGCGGCGTGCGGGCGACGCGGCGCAGGCCGGCGTGGGCGTGGACAATTGTTTCGGCATCCAGCGCGATGGCGAGATGGTGCTGGCAAGGGCCGGGCTTCAGCAGCAGGACATCACCGGCTGCAGGAAGGCCGTGGGCCGGTTCGAGGCCCAGCGTCGCGGCAAGACGCGCGGCGTTGTCGCGGTCTCCCCCGCGCATCCGATAGCCGTTCGGCAGGCGCGCCGTCTCTTCCAGCGTCACGGCCAGAACGCCGACGCAATCGAGGCCGATCCGGGGATCGCGCCCGTGGAGCAGGAACGGCACGCCGACCAGCGCACTGGCGGCCCGGGCCAGTTCCGTTCCGCTGGTCACGACGAGGGCGTGGGATAGCTGGTGAGCAGGTCGTTGCCCGGTAGGAAGGGCTCGCCGCGAAAGTTCAGCGCATTGCCAAAGCGCGACGCACAAGTGTCCAGCGTATGATCGCACCCTTCGCGCAGGCGCGCACGGGCCCCGGCGGGTATGTCTGCGTCGATGGGGGCGTCGACCATCACGGCGCCCTCGGCGTTGACGGCCATGATGCCCATTTCGATCCCCGCCATCGGCCCATCGATCCAGCGCAGCGTGCCGCCGGTGTGGCGTGCCGCGCTTGGGAGGGCGTCGAACCTTACGGTGTTGGCCAGGGCGTCGACGCCGGTCGCGCGCATTTCGCGGGTGAAGGCCCGGGCGTTCAGATTGCAGCCGGGTCCACAGAAGCCGGCCCGACAGGACGGGCTGGTGCGTGGAATCGGATCGCGCTGCAGTTCCGCCTTGCGGGATGTGAGATCGGCCGAAAAGCCGTCATCCTGCGTGCCGATCGAGCCCAGGGTGCCGGCATAGAGAAGCTGCGATTCCCCCGTTTCCCAGTCGATCAGGCCGATGCGCACCGCCGCCCCGTCGAACCGGCCTGCGGTGAGATCGGCAGCGGTAATCGCCTCGTGCGCGAGGGCGCCCTGCACTTCGGCGCTGTCCGCCTCCAACCCCGCAGACTTGCGGATCGATGAGGGGACCATGCCGGGCGATGCCCGATGCAGCACACCGTCGAACCACAAGTCCGCATCGTGCGTGGTGAAGCCCAGGGTTACGCCGTCGCGGCGCAGCAGGCGCCAGAACGTTGCGACCGTTTCAAGGTCGGAAGAAAACCAGGTCCGGGTCATGACGCCTCCCGGATTTCGACCACGGGCACGCTCGGGGCCTCGCCCGCGGCAAAGGCGGCGCCGGCGATGTCCAGACTGTCGGCGGCAAAGCGCACGGGCACGTCGAATTGGAAGCCGGCGCGTACCGCCGATCCGGCAGCGGGAGCGGAAGCGAACCGCACCACCCCCATCTCGCCAAGCGACCAATTCCCCGCCTGAACCTTGCCGTCTATCGAAACGAGCAGGGTGGCGAAATCGGGGCGGGTGATGCGCCGGACCTGCGCGGCCTCACCACTGCCATAGTGCTTTACCAGGGCGAAGTCGGATCGAAGGCCATCGCCGGTTCCGATGGTCTGGTCCATCGCGGTTGGCACGCCTGTCATTCCGTTCGAACTGAAGTCGCTGGGATCGCGCAGGCGAAAGCCCCGCGCGGGGCCGCGCCGGGCGCGGAAGAAAGCGATCAGCGCACCCAGTTCGGCGTCGGATCGGACGCCGGGGCCAACGTCGAAGCGCAGCCGCGCATTCGACCACAGGCTGTTGCGCCGTTCGAAGCCCGATGCGGTGACCGAGATCGTGGTCGAGAATTCGGGAGTCACGGTGGCGTCGCGGCCCAATGCGATCGGATAGGGCACATCGTCGAATGCCTGCATGGCGTTGATTCCTGAACTGTCGGTCGTGGGGAGCGGCAGGCGCACGAAGCCGTCGCGCGTGATCTGTGGCAGTGCCCAGACCACGATCTCATGCGGCGCGCGGGTCAGCGCCTCGTCGATCCCGGCATCGATCTGCCGCCATCGGTCGGCGCTTTCGGCGTCGGGGACGAAGCCTGCCAGATAATCCTGTTCCTCGGCCGGATAGCCCAGCCGCTGGTCGATGACCTGATAGGCATGGCGCCGTGCCGCGTCGGCCCCGGCGGTGAGCCAGTCGTAGTCCTCCACCTGCAGGCGGTCGAACGCGGGGGCGGCCCAGCCGAGCGGAAGGTTGGCGCGCCTCAGTTCCGGCATGGCGGGATCGAGCAGCGTGGGCGTGAAGACCAGCGCCAGTGCCTCCACCGGCTGCCCGGCGGCGGCCGTGCGAACGGCAGCGATCAGGGCTGCGGTCGATTGCGCCAGCAACGCCCCGGCCGCATCGAGCAGGGCCTTCTGGCTGGCGTCCAGCGCCGCGCGCATGTCGTGAATGGCCGGCGGTGATCCGCCGAACGCGGCCCGCGCGGCGGCGTCGTAGAGGCAGATGCGCCCATCGGCGAATGTCCACCACCACGGCTCCCCCACCTGAAAGCGCACGGGCGCGCCGGCGGCGATCATCAGGCCGGCGATCGCGGCACTCACCGACTGCAGCCATGCCATGGCCGCGGCATGGGCCGGCGACAGCAGGGTAGAGGGCGGATACCAGCCGGTGAGCGCCGGATTGCCGTCCAGATCGCGCTGCTTCCAGTCCTGCGGGACGTGCTCGTCCAGCGCCTCGTAGGAAAGCGAGGCCACCGGGCTAAGGCCGTGATCGACGCATTCGGCGAAAAAGGCCCGGTGCCATGCGCGGCAGGGCGCGTTCAGCGGATCGTTCCCGGCGTCGATCTTAGGGGCGAGCAGATAGCCGTCGGGCCCGTGGGCGAGCCGGAAATAGTGGCTCATGCCGACATAGTGCACCACCGACCCGCGATAGCCGAGCTGGAGGATATTGCGGATCAGCCGGGCGGGGGTCTGCACGCCCTGATCGTCGAAGCCGGTGGCGATGGCGAGGCCGTGGGGTGGCACGATCACGTCGCCGATTTCCAGCATGGCTCGCCCGCCGTCGGCCCGGATCTCGCTCATCTCGATCCAGCCTTCCGCCTCCGCCGGCAAGGGATCGGCGCTGCCGTCGTAACCCGGCGGCGCGAAGGAGATGAACAGCCGGTCGATCGCTTTGGGCCAGACCGGATCGGCCTGCGACGGCAACATGAAGCCGCCGTCCAGCTGCGAGAATTGCAGGGTGATCACGGCATCCTCGCCCGTGCCCTGGGCATAGTTCCACAGGCGCACGTACCAGGTTCGCGCATTGCCGGCCTGATCGCGGCCCTCCACCGTCAGCGTGGGGCCATAGACGTCGTTGAGCGGCAGCACGCCCGAGGATCGCCAGCGAAAGCGGAGCGAGGTGTACGCATAATCCCGGTCGGTCTTGTAGGCGAGCAATGGATGGTCGTGCCGATCCTCGCTTTCCCAGATCAGCCCGCCCAGATCGCCCTTGCGCAGAAACGCGGCATCGACGCGCAGCGAATCTGGCCCGGTCGAGATCACCGTGGCCATCATCGGGCGCGGGAAATTGACCGTCCAGAAACGCGGATCGAAGCGCTGAATCCAGTCGCTCGTCTGCCCTTCTCGCTTTTTCGCGAGCCAGAATGCCATGGAACTTACTCCGATCAGCGGGTGGAGAGGGCGCGGCGCACGGCGCTGGCGACCTGGCGCGAAGAGCGCTGGAGCGACTGCGGCGCGCTGCTTCCGCGCGGGCTGGTGAGATTGATGGCAACCCGCACGTCGCGGCCGGCGGACCCGGCCCCGCCGACATTGCCGGTCTCGATCCGCCCGGCCGATGTGGGCACGAACATTTCCGGCCCGCGCTCCCCCACCAAATAGCCGCGTCCGGGCGAGACATTGCCGCCGGTGGCGCGGCCAGGCAGGCCAAGCAGGCTGGAGAACAGGCCGGAAAGGCCAGTTGTGGTCGCGGCAGCGGTGGTTCCGCCGCTGCTTGACGCGGCGAACAGGCTTTGCACCGATTGCGCGGCAATTTCGGCCAAGGCACTGGTCGCCACGCGCCTGAGGTCGTCGAAGCCCAGGCTGCCGCGCCGGATCGCGCCGGTCAGGCTCTTTTCCAGCGTTTGCCCGGCCTGCGTGAAGCCGCCGACGAGATCGCCGTCGATGCTCGATCGCATCGTCGCGATATCGCGTGCGAAGCCATCCGTACTGGCGCGGACGTCCACCAGCAGGCTGTCGATTTCATCGCTCATGATCGTGCTCCATCAGCTTTTCGAGCGTCTGCCGGTCGATCCCGGCCGTCACGTCACCCGGCGCGGCGCCGTTCGGCTCACCCAATGCGGTGGCCAGTTCGGCTGGCGTCGCTTCCCAGAAATCCCGTGGCCGCCAGCCCAGTGCGCGGGCGGCGAGTGGGCAGAGCGCCAGTGCGGCGCTGGCGAAATCGCCCGTCACGCCGCGCCCTTCAGGATCTGGCCGAGCAGCACGCGCAGCGGCGCGGCGCAGGCGGCCAGGCCTTGCGCCACCACGGCGTCACCCACGGCGTCACGCGTCAGCCCTTCGCGATGGACGAGGCAGTGCCAGAACAGCGCAGCCAGTTCCGAAAGCCGCAACTGGCCCGCACCGGCCCGCTCGACGAGGGCGAAAAGCGGGCCGAGTTCCTCTTCGGCGGCGACCAGCGCGGTGAAACTGGGGCGCAGCAGATGCGCAGTGCTGGCGATCTCCAGCAGGGCTTCGCCCCGCAGTGGATTGGGCCGCGGAGTCATGCCGAGGCAACCCGGCCCGAGCTTTCGAGCTGGAGCGTGTAGTTGCGTTCGCCATTGAAATCGCCAGCATAGTCCAGCCGCTGGACAAGGAACTTGCCGCGCAGCCGGTCGCCGTCCTCGAAGCTCAACTCGTAGTCGTCGAGCGTTCCGGCCATCGCGTTGGCGCGGATTTTCGCTTCGGCCGTGCTGCCCAGGAAAATGCCTGCCGCGCTGACCGAGACCGCACGCGCGCCGGCGCCCGAAAGCAGTTCGCGCCAACCGCCGCTGTCCTTGCTGGTGACGACCACGGTGTCTCCGGTCACCGACATCTGTGTGGTGCGCAGGCCGGCGACGGTCTGATAGGTGGCAGGGGTGGCGCCATCGCTGATCTTCAGCAGGAAGGCGCTGCCGTTCTGGGCGGGCATGATGAGGCTCCTTTCGATGGGATGGTGTCCTCCCCGGCACGGGGAGGTGGCAGCGCGAAGCGCTGACGGAGGGTATTTTCGGCATGGCGCAGGGTAGGGACTTATTCGGCCATGAGGCGGAAGCGATATTCGAGCAGGATCGCGCGGCGGCTTTCGCCGCGCTGTTCGGCGCGGGCACGCAGGAACTGGATGCCGACGATCCGAAACGCGGCCTGATCGCGCGGCAGCGCTTCCACCCTGCCTTCGATCGCGGCGACAAGCATGGCCGCCGTGTCGGGCGCGTCGCCCCGGCAGTGGAGTTCCAACGCGACGCGCACCTCGCGGCCCGGTGCGGTCTTGCAGCTCCAGTCGGCACTCGCACTGGAAGCGATGGCGAGCCAGGGCAGGCTGGTGCGCGACGGCGCTTCCTCCACCACGGCGTTGAGTTCGGCGCCGAGCAGGGGATCGGTGGCCAGCCAATCGACCAGTGCCGCGCGAAGGGCGATTTCCATGGGCTATCCTTTCGCGAAAAGCGGCCAGACCAGTCCGGCGCGACGCCACCGGCTTTCGTCCGCCCGCGCGATGAGCGCCTGCGTTTCGGCATAGGCGGTGGCGAGCGCGGCGGCCCGCGTGGCGAGGCGCCGGGCCAGCGCGTCGAACGCCTTGTCTGCGTCTGCCGCGATCATCGGTCTGCTCATGCCAGTCGCATCCGCCGCCATGGGCGCCATAACGCGCAGACCGAGGCGGGAGGCAGCGGCGAGGCGCCGTCGCCTTCCCGCGCGCGGTGCTGGTGCGCGGCCAGGCGGATCATGCCGTGGCGCAAGGCGTCGGGCAGGCCGTCCCAATCGGGTGCGAGCCCGGCGGTGAACCGCACGGCGACGCGCGTTGCACCTGCGGGCGTCAGCACGGAGAGGGGCAGGCGCACCCTGCCCGAACCATCGGCGCCGAGGTCGACTTCGTAGGCGCCGGCCGGCAGAGCGGCGCGGGTGCCATCGGCGGCGATCGCGGATAGCGTGGTGATCGCCTGCACCGGACGGGTGGAAAGCGGGTTCCAGCCGGCATGGGCGGCCACCACTTCCTCGCAATCGGCGGTAAAGGGCATCTGGCCGGTGAAAGCCTCGAAGATGTCGAGCGCGCTGGCGAGCAGGGCCGAGAGCGGCGCGTCATCGCGTGCGGTGGAAATTCCGAGCCACTGCTTGAGCTCGGCAAGCGCCGAGGACGGCAGCGCGGCCGGCGTAAGGATGACCCGGTTCATGGGCTTCTCCGATTCAGAATGGAAATGAAGGCAGGGGGCGACCAATGACGGACGGCCGGGCCGCCCCCTGCGCGAAAGCGGGGCATCGGGGAGAGGAAGGCGGCCCCCCGATGCGCATCCGCCCTCGTCAGGCCGAGATCTTGAGCAGCTTGATCGCGTCCGAATCGAGCACCTGCCCGCCGATCCGCTTCGTCGCGTAGAAGTTGACGAAGGGCTTGTTGGTATAAGGATCGCGCAGGATCGAGGTGGTGCTGCGTTCGGCGATCAGATAGCCGGCGCGGAAGTTGCCGAAAGCGATCGGCACGGCATTGGCGGCCACATCGGGCATGTCCTCCGCCTCTACCACCGGATAGCCCAGCAGGCGATTCGGCTGGCCGTCCATCAGCCCGGGCTGCCAGAGGAACGAACCATCCGCCGCCTTCAGCTTGCGCACCACCGCCAAAGTCTTCGAATTCATCACCCAGTTCGCGCCCTGGCGGTGGCCGCCCTTCAGCGCGTGGACAAGGTCGATCAGCTTGAGTTCGGGCGCGGTATCGAAGCCGCTGGCATTGCCGGAGACAAGGAACTGCAGCGTGCCGAAGGCGCGGGCCGCATCGTCGGCGGAGCTGGTGGGCGCGGCCAGGAAGCCCTTCGGCTGGTTGGTGCCGGTGCCGTTGATGAAGGCGGCGCCTTCGGCCCGGGCGAATTCCATCGCGATCTCGTCCGCCAGCCACGACTGCACATCGAACATGGCATCGTCGAGCATGGCCTGGCTGGCCGCCGGATTGGCGTAGAGTTCACCGGTGGGCGGGGCGATCTCGGCCAGGCTGGGCGTGGCAGTTTCGGTGCGGGCGCCGGTCTCGCTCACCCAACCGGAGGCGGTGCCGCCCACATTGATCAGCTTGCGATAGCCGGCGGTGCCGGTCTGGACGACCTGGGCGATCGAACGGATCGGGCTGACTTTCTTGAGCCGGCTGGAGATCAGCGCATCGATCTCACGCGGGACCGCATAGCCGCCGTCCGAGGCGACCATGCCGGACATCGATTTCAGCTCGGTCTCGCGGCCCATGCGCAAGTAACCGTCGACGAAACCCTTGACCTCGACGCTGGCCGCCGGGGTCGCGCCTTCGATCAGGGGGCGGGCAGCGGCGCGGCCGACGCGGTCGAGGCGCGATTTCACCTCGTCCACATCAACGCGCAGCGCATCGACGGCGGCATCGGTGGCATCCTGACGGGCAACGAGGTCGAACGAGACGTCGAGCGCTTGGACCGGGGGAGTGGATTCCATGGGGCATTCACCTTTCGCTTGGGAGCCGCCGATCGGGCGGCGGAAATGGGAGTCGAAAATCGGGAGGGCAGGGGTGTCAGGAAACCAGGTGCACCCGCGCGCCATGCTGCATCGGGTGGGTGACCAGGCTGACTTCGAAGAGTTCGACATCGAGCAGTTCGCGCCCCTCCGCGCCGGTGCGGCTGGCGATTGCGCGGTAGCCGAACGACAGGCCGGTCACCCCGCCACGCTTGAGGGCGAGCCCGGCGGCACCGTCCGGATTGTCGATCCGGGCGACGACGCGCAGGCCGCGGGCATCCTCGGCCGCGGTTTCGACCCAGCCGATCCGCAAGTCCGGCTGGTGCTGCCAGAACAGCGGCAGTGGATCGCGGCGCTGCGCCAGCGTGCGTGCGAAGGCGCCGGGACGGATGGTGTCTCGCCCGGAATCGCGCCGGTCGAACAGCGCGGCATAACCGGCGAAGCGCAAGTCGCCGCTCAACGGAGCAGGTCCGTGGTGCCGCATCGCACGGCAAGGCCCAGCAGCAGCGCGGCGAGCAGCGCGCGCACGAACCAGCCGATGGCGGCGGCGCGGGCGCTCGCCTTGGCATCGCGCCAGGCCTGCAGCAGTTCGCGCAATTCGGAAAGGTCGTTCGGCGCGGTGGCATCGTCGAGGCCGATGCGCGTCAGCATCCGTCGCGCGCCGACCTCGCTGGCTTCCTCGACGATGGCGCGCAGCGTCACCAGTTCGCCACCTTCGGAGGCCGCCTGGGCTAGCAGGCCGGCAAGCATGTCCTGTTGGTTCATGATTTGTTCTCCAGTTCCTTCGCGGATGGCGGGCGTTCGGGCAGGCCGAGCAGCGCGCGCTTCTCGTCGGGGTCGAGGAAATTGGCGGCGTTGACTTGCGCCCAGAGCCGCTCCCGGTCCTCCGAAAGCGCGGGCACGCGATCGAGGTCGATGGCCAGGCACCCTTCGGGGAACCAGGGCGCCAGCCCCTCGCAGAGCGCCGCGAAGATCTTGCTCGCCAGCGGCAGCAGCGTCAGCCGCCAGAGCGCGCGGTTGGCTTCGCGATAATTGGCATAAGTGGCGTCGCCCGGCAGGCCCAGCAGCATCGGCGGCACCCCGAAAGCCAGCGCCACGTCACGCGCGGCGGCGGCCTTCAGCGTGGCGAAGTCCATGTCCGCCGGCGTCAGCGCAATGGCTTGCCACTTGAGGCCGCCTTCCAGCAGCATCGGCCGCCCGGCATTGTGCGATCCGGCATAGGCATGGGTCAGTTCGCTCCGCAGGCGGTCGAACTGCTCGGCGGTCAGCGTGTTGCCGCCCTCCGTCTCGTAGACCAGCGCGCCGGAGGGGCGGGCGGCGTTTTCCAGCAACTGGCGGTTCCACTGCGCGGCGGCGTTGTGCGTGGCGATCGCCTCGTCGGCGGCGGCAAGGCAGCCGGCGCCATAGTGGTCGTCCGCCGGGTGGAAGTGGCGGATGTGGATCAGGTTGGGCGCGGCGTCCTCATCCAGCAAGGGGATCGCAAGGCGGCGTCCGGCCACGTCATAGGCATAGGCGGACGGCCAGCCGTCCTCTCCGGCAACGATGGTGACGCGTTCCGGACGCAGCGCGAAGAGTTCGACCGGCCGGCCGCGTGCGTCCTTCAGCACCTGCACATAGGCATTGCCATGGAGCAGCAGGTGGCAGGCCAGCGTCTCCAGCAGCGACTGGCCGCCGCTGGTCTCACCGACGAGGGCGAGAAGGCGCGCGTCGGCGTCTTTCAGGGGCGCGCCTGCGATCCCTTCGGCCACCAGGCGCACGGCGCGCTGGGCCACGGGGTTTTCGAGATAGGCCCGGCGCACTGCCGTGGCATATTCGAAAGGGGCACGCCCGCCGCCGCTATCGGCGAAGAACCATGGCGAAGCCGGCCCCCGCGCCAAGGGCACGCGGGCACTCTCGCCCTTGAAGGCGGCGACGAGCGTATCGATGAAGGACACGTGGGGTTCCTTTCAATGGGGATGGTGCGGCCGAAACCGCGATTGACGTCTTTCAGGGCAGCCTGACTTGCGGGTCCGAAGCCCTGCCGAGCATCAGCTCGGTCAAGGCCCAGACCAACGCATCGGCGCGGTCCGGGGAGCGGCCGGGGCCTTGATAGGAGCCGCCGGCGACCAGCCCGCACATCTCGTCCTCCAGTGCCGGGAACAGCCCAGCATGGCGGACGCGGCCGGCCTCGTAGAGCGCGGCGACGGGTTCGGCGCGGGCGACTTTGCCCCGGCTGGCATGGACCAGCCGCAGCGGCAGTGAAATTTCCGCCGCGCGCAGGACCGAGGCGACCATGGCGCCGCCCTGATTGGCCTCGGCCACGACACGATCGGCAGACCACGCCTCGGCCGCTTGCGCCACGGCGCGGGCCCAGCGTTCGGGGCCGGCTTTCTCGACCGAGGCGTCCGCCAGCACATGCGCGGTCTCTTCCGGCGAGAGCCCGACCACCACGATCCCGCAGGCATCGCCGCCGGCCGAAGCGGGCGGATCGACGCCGACGACCACCCGGCTGCATTCGGGGGCGGCCGGTTCGCGGCATTGTTCGAGCAAGGCACGCGTCCACAGCGCGCCCTCGATATCGGCGATCAGTTCGCCGTCGATCTCCTGCCGGCCGAGCAGGCTGCGGCCGAAATTCCGGCGCATCGCCGAAAGGAACCGCGCGGGCAGGTTGGCGGCATTGTCGAACGTGCTGCCCCGCGTGACCACGACTTCGCCCGAGGCGGCATCGGCCATCAGGCGTGTGACCAGCGGCATGGCACGCGGCGTCGTAGTGGCGACCACGCGGGGGTCGCTGCCGAGACGCAGGCCCATCAAAAGGTTGTCCCAGCTCGACGTGGCGCGTCCGGCGGCATTGTCCCACTTGGCGATCTCGTCGCACCAGGCATGGCTGTGCTGTGGGCCACGCAGCGATTCGGGCTCGGCCGCCGAATAGAGCGTGGCCTGCGCCCCGTTGGGCCAGGTCAGCCGCCGCAGCGAAGGCTCGAACACCGGCCGCCGCCACGGCGCGCCGACCGAGAGCAAGCCGCTCTCACCCTCGACCATCACCGCGCGGGCCTCGCCCAGGTTCGCGGCGACGAGTGCGATGCGGGCAGTGGAATTCTCTTCCGCCACCAGCCGGACCCATTCCGCCCCGCAGCGGGTCTTGCCGAACCCGCGTCCGGCCATGACCAGCCAGACGCGCCATTCGCCCGCCGGGGCGCGTTGCGACGGCCGGGCGCGGAGCGCCCAGTCCCACCGCCATTCGCGCCGCTCCTTGCGGTCCAGCCCGGCCATGAACGCCTCGATTTCCGGGCCTTTGGCCGTGACCAGCCATTGCAGGGGATCAGCCTCGATCATGACCGGGCTCCTCTTCGGCGGCGCGGCGCGCGGTAACCTGTTCGCGAAGCTGGGCGAGCTTGGCCTGGATCGAGGCGCGCACGGCACCGATATCCTCATCCTCACGCATGGCCCGTTCGCGCGCCACCGTCTCGCGGTGAAGGCCCAGCAGGCGCAGGGCATTGGCATTGTCGAACTTCACGTCGCCGTCCTTCGCCTCGCCGAAGCGCAGGCGCTGGAGCATCTCCATTTCCAGGTTCTCGTATCCCTCCAGCAGGGCGCCGCGCCATTCGCGGGCGAATTCGGGTTCCAGCCGACGCACTTTGTAAGGGCGTGTCGGGTGGACGCCGGCGGTGGCGGCCGCGGCGGAGACGTTCGAGGTTTCGGCCAGCGCGGCCAGGAATTCGGCGCGCCAGTGGCGGTTGGACTTGTCCTCGCCCTTGGCGAGATCGGCATTGATCTTCGTCCGGGGCCTGCGCGAAGCGGCACCGGCCGAAGCGCGCTTCGGCTCCACCATGCGGAAAATCCTGTTGTTTTGAGGTTCGCGAGGGGAGCCGCCGGGCGACTCGGTATTTCGCGATGTTCCTGATATGTACCCAATCGGCGTGACGCTGTCAATAGAAATAACCAAATGGGTTACAGGCTTGCCGCGATGCTGCCCCGCCCCTAAGCACGCGGCCGGGATCATTTTGCGGAGAATTCGATGCTGCGGCGCCTTTACGACTGGACCATGGCCAAGGCGTCGCACCGCCATGCCGGATGGTGGCTGGCGCTGTTCGCGTTCATGGAAGCCAGTTTCTTCCCGGTGCCGCCGCATCCGCTGCTGGGCCTGATGTGCCTGGCCGAACCGAAGAAGGCGATTCGCTATGCGGTGATCGCCACGCTCGCTTCGGTGACGGGCGGCTTGCTCGGCTATGCCATCGGCCACTTCGCCTATGCCGCGTTCGGCGAAGCATTGCTGCGCGCGCTGCATCTGGCCGACAGTTTCCCCAAGGCCGCCTGTTATCTGCGCGAATACGGCGCGGAAATCATCATCGTGAAGGGCGCGACGCCGATCCCCTTCAAGCTGCTGACGATCACCGCCGGCTTCATCGGCATGAACATCTTCGTGTTCCTGGGCGCCTCGATCATCTCGCGCTCGATCAGCTTCCTGATCGTCGGCGTGCTGTTCCGCCTGTTCGGTGCGCCGATCAAGGCGGTGATCGACAGGCATCTGGGCAAGGTGACGGTGGCCTTCGTCGTGGCGGTGGTCGCCGGCTTCCTGGCGGTTTCGTTCCTCAGCGGGGGCGGCAAGCAGGCCAGTCAGAAGTGCGACATGATCGTGGCGGCGAACAAGGCATAACCCCGCTTATCGGGCCGCCGCCGCTCGGCTAACCTCGCGCCAGACAAGGCTGGCGCGAGGGAGAGACGCGGTGACCGATCCTGCATCCACGGATTCCCGCTTGGCCGAACTGGTCGACCGGCACGAGATTCATCAGGTCATGCTGCGCTATGCGCGCGGGCTGGACCGGTTGGACAACGCGCTTGCCCGCTCATGCTACTGGGACGATGCGATCGAGGATCACGGCCACTTCGTCGGCAGGCCGGGCGATTTCATCCCCTGGGCCGACGGCACCACGCTTCGCTTCGCCGCCACGCAACATGCGATCCTCAATCACTTCTGCGACCTGCAGGGGGATGAGGCGTTCTGCGAAACCTATTACCACTTTTCCGGCACCGCTGCCGAAGGCCCGCACTTCATGTCCACCGGGCGCTATGTCGATCACTTCCAGAAGCGCGGCGGCGAATGGCGGATCGCCAACCGGGTCACCATCGTGGAGGGGGTCTACGACGTGCCCCGCGCCGCTCTCGCTCCCGATCCAGCGAGTGCCTACACGGCGGCCCAGCCGTGCCAGGCCAGCCGCGATCGCGGCGACGTCAGTTATCATCGCCCGCCGGTGCCGCGCCGGCCCGGATGATTCGCGACCGGTTTCACGGTTGGACGCCAAACCTTTGCGATCATGGGGACTTCAAAGAGTCTCCTTTTGCACGGATACTCCGCGCGAAAGCCACCAGCCGTGAGGAGTCGTCATGTCGAAGATCGCCGTTGTCGTCGGAAGCCTGCGGGCCGAATCCTTCAATCGCCAGTTTGCCGAGGCGCTGATCCGCCTGCCGGCGGCGTCGGGCCATGAATTCACCTTTGCCGATATCGGTTCGCTGCCGCTCTACGATCAGGACGATGACGGCGATCAGGCGGAATCGGTCAAGACGCTGAAAGCGTTGATCAAGGGTTCGGACGGGGTGATCTTCGTGACGCCGGAATACAACCGCTCGATCCCCGGCGTGCTGAAGAATGCCATCGACAACGCCTCGCGCCCCTATGGCCAGAGCGCCTGGGCCGGCAAGCCGGCGGGTGTGATCGGCGTATCGATCGGCGCCATCGGCACCGCGCTTTCGCAGCAGCACTTGCGCAACGTGCTGGCCTATCTGGACATGCCGACGCTGGGCGCGCCGGAGGCGTTCATCCAGTGGAAGGACGGCCTGATCACGCCGGAAGGCATGATCGGCGAACAGTCGGCGGGATTTGTCGGCAGCTGGCTGGAAGCGTTCCTGAAGCTGGTGGATCGCCACAAGGGCTGAGCACGATTCACTGCGCCGCGATCTGTCTGCGGCGCAGTTCCGCCTGCGAAAGCGCGGTGCGGAATATCGGTTGCATCGCTGCATAGCCCGCCGCGTTGGGATGCACGCCGTCGACGAACAGATCCTCGCGGATCGACCCGTCGGGCCGGACCAGCGCGGCGTGGTAGTCGGCAAGGATCAGGCCTTGCTGCCGGGCGATCTGGCGCAGGCGCGCGTTGACGCGGTCGATGGCGGGGGTGGGATCGGCTTCGAACAGGCGGCCGAAGCCTTTCGACGGGGGCAGGGTGCCCACGATCAGCACCGCACCGTGCAGCCGCGCCTGTTCGGCCATGGTGCGCACATTGCCGTCGATCTGGTCAAGCGTGACGGGGCCGGTGAGCCCGAAGACGTCGTTGCTGCCGAGCAGGAGGTGGATGATGCGGGGGCCGAGGTCCAGCGAGTCCTGCCGGAATCGCAGCAGGATCTGGCTGCTGGTCTGGCCGCCGATGCCGCGATTGACCACTTGGGTGCCCAGCGTCGGCCAGCCCATCGTGATCGAATCGCCGATCATCACCACGTCGGGATGCAGCCCCTCGCGGCGCAGCGCGGCATTGCTGGTGCGGTAGAAGCACAGGCCGCCCCAATCGTCGTAGTCGCTGCCGGTGACCGAGCGGCCGGCTGGGGTGCAGGCGGTGTCGGTCAGTCCGACAAGGCGCGCGCGGCGCTGGTTCTGCCAAAGGCTGTGCCCCACGAGGACCAGCCCGGCAAGGAAAAGCCCGAGCACGAGGATGCGAAGCCGCACCACCATGCCCGGGCCTTTGCCTGGATCGCTCAAGCGCGGCTTAGGCGAGGATGCCGGCCGTCTTGCCCGCGCGGGTGAACATGCCGATGATCTGCTGGACCTGTTCGGCCGAGTGTTCGGCGCAGAGCGAGCAGCGCAGCAGCGTCATGTTGGCGGGGGTTGCCGGCGGACGCGCCAGGTTCACGTAGAGACCTTCGTGCAGCAGCGCTTCCCACATCATCGCGCCGCGTTCGAGGTCGGGCATGATGACGGCGATGATCGCGCTCTGCGGCTCCTCGGTGCCGAGCTGGAAGCCGGCGTCGGTCAGCCCCTTGTGCAGGACCTTGGAGTTTTCCCAAAGATGCGCGCGCTTGTCGGCGGCGTGCATCAGCTTGCGCACCGAAGTGGTGGCGGTCGCGACGACGCTGGGCGGCAGGCTGGCGGTGAACACGTAAGGACGGCAGACCAGGCGCATGATCTCGAACTTCGGGTGGTTCGAAACGCAGAAGCCGCCGACGGTGCCGACCGACTTGGAGAAGGTGCCGATCACGAAGTCCACATCGTCAAGGCAGCCCTGGTCCTCGGCCACGCCACGGCCGTTGGGGCCGATGAAGCCCATCGAGTGCGCTTCGTCCACCAGGACCATGGCGCCGTACTTCTTGGCGACGGCGATCATCTCCTTGAGCGGGGCGATATCACCCAGCATCGAGTAGACGCCTTCCAGCACGACCAGCTTGCCCGCGCCTTCGGGAATGCGGCGCAGGCGCTTTTCCATCGCTTCGATATCGTTGTGCTTGAACGGCACGACTTCGGCGTCGCCCATCTTGCAGCCGTCCCAGATCGAGGCGTGGCTGTCGATGTCGAGGACGATGTAGTCGCCCTTGCCGGCGATCGTCGAGATGATGCCGAGGTTCGCCTGGTAGCCGGTGGAGAACACCATGGCGTGCTTCATATCGTAGAAGTCGCAAAGCGCTTCCTCGACCGCCTTGTGTCCGGCGTAGGTGCCGTTGAGGACTCGGCTGCCGGTGGTGCCCGAACCGAAGTCGTCCAGCGCCTGCTTGCCGGCCGCGATCACGTCCGGATCGAAGGTCATGCCCATGTAGTTGTAGGTGCCGAGCAGGATCGTCTCGCGCCCGTTGCACAGGGCGACGGTGGGCGAGATCACCTTTTCCATGACGAGGCCGAACGGATCGGTGACGCCGGTGGACAGCAGACCCTGGCGCATCTCGATCAGGGGATCGAACTTGCTGAACAGGTCGGCGTGGACCTGCGTTTCGTTTTCGCTGAGCATGTCGGTCATGACGGAGTCCTTCAGCCCTGAAGCTTGACCACGGCGTCGACGAGCTGGCCGTAATTCTCGATCTCGGCCTGCTGGTTCATCGAGATGATGATGTCGAACTCGTCCTCGATCGCGGCCACGAAGTCCATGACGGTCAGGCTGTCGAACTCAAGGTCGTCGGTGAAGCGGGTCGCATCGGTCACGGCCACGCCCTTCTTGTTGAAGGGCTCGATCAGCGCGGCGATGCGGGTCGAGGTCTCTGCGCGGTCCATGGTTCTTCTAACTCCGGTAATTTCGGGCGGCGCTCTGGCCGATAATTGCGGCGCAAAAGCGGCGGCGGGGGGTAAAGTCAAGCACAGGCGCGTCGGGAAGCGTCACACCAGCGCCCGGATCGCCTGCGGGAAGGGTCACACAAGCGCCCGGACTGCCTGCATGAAGGGGCCGATCGACACCGGCTTGGCGAGATATCCTTCGGCGCCCGCCTCGCGGATGCGCTCCTCGTCGCCCTTGCCGGCATAGGCGGTGACGGCCAGCACGGGGATCGTCCGCAGTACCGAATCCTTCTTGGCCGCTTCGATCAGGTCCAGCCCGGAAACATTGGGCAACTGGATGTCCATGATGACCAGGTTCGGCACGAATTCGCGCGCCCGGTCGAGCGCGTCCAGCCCGTCCGCCACCGGCTCGACGGAGAAGCCCTGGCTCCTGAGCACATCGCAAAAGAGCTTCCGGTTGAGGTCGTTGTCCTCGACAACAAGGATTCGCTTTGCCATTCCGCGCCTGAACCCCATCTTGCGGCTGAAACACCGCTCTAGGACAGGCAAGCGAGGCTGACAATTCTCGGAAGTTCCCCTTCCTCATCGCAGGATGCCGAAACGCTGGCGCTCAATGCGCTGGGCTGGGTGCTGGTCGACGGCGACCGGGCCGAGCGATTCCTGGCGCTGACGGGCCTGACGCCCGATCACTTGCGCGCTTCCTTGGGCGAGCGGGGCACGCTGACGGCCGTGCTCGATTTCCTTTGCGCGCATGAGGCGGATCTCGTCGCGGCGGCCGATACCCTTGGCGTAAAGCCCGAGGAACTGGCCGGTGCGCGCCAGAGGATCGGCCGATGACCCGCCCGCTGCTGATCACCGATTGCGACGAAGTGCTGCTCTACATGGTCAGTCATTTCCGCGACTGGCTGGCCGAGGACGAGGGCGTGAGCTTCGACATGTCGCGCGGCGATTTTTCCAGCGCCATGCGCCACACGGATTCGGGCGCGCTGCTCGAACAGGCGGAAATGTGGTCGCTGCTCAACAAGTTCTTCGATGGGCAGATGGCACGGCAGACGGCGGTGGAAGGCGCGATCGAGGCGATTCGCGCGATTGCCGACCATGCCGACGTGGTGGTGCTGACCAACCTGATGGATTTCCGGCAGGAGGCGCGCCGGCGTCAGCTGGCCGATCACGGCGTCGAACTGAAGGTCTATACCAATCAGGGGCCGAAAGGCCCGGCGCTCAAGGCGATCCTCGACGAATATGCGCCCAGCCGCGCGGTGTTCATCGACGATCTGGCCCAGCATCATGGATCGGTGGCCGAATTCGCGCCGGATATCGGCCGCCTGCACCTTTGCGCGGAGCCGCTGCTGGCGCCGCATATCACCTGCGCCCATGCGGCGGGACATGCCCATGCGCGAATCGACGACTGGAAGAGCGCCACGCCGTGGCTGCTCGACTGGTTGACCACCCCCGACTCTACCCAAACCTAGAGGGAACTGCCCCATCATGACTGAGATCGAAACTCGCCTTGCCGCCCTTGGCCTGACCCTTCCCGAAGCGGCGGCCCCGGTTGCCGCTTACGTGCCGGTGGTGATCGCCGGTGACACGGCCTACATCTCGGGCCAGCTGCCTTTCGTCGACGGCAAGCTCGTCACCGGCCGTCTGGGCGAGGATGTCAGCCTTGAAGCCGGTGTCGAGGCGGCGCAGGCCTGCGCGGTGATGATCCTGGCGCAACTGAAGGCCGCGCTCGGCTCGCTCGACCGGGTGGAGCGCGTGGTCAAGCTGGGCGCCTTCGTCAATTCGACCGGCGATTTCACCGATCAGCCCAAGATCGCCAATGGCGCTTCGGAACTGATGGTTGCGGTGTTTGGCGATGCCGGCAAGCATGCCCGCAGCGCGGTCGGCGTGCCGGTGCTGCCGCTGGGCGCCGCCGTCGAAGTAGACGCCATCGTGACGCTTCGTGCTCCTCGCCTCGATTGATCGATGGCTGGCGCCGGCCCCCGATCCCAGGCGGGTCGGGTGGATCGGCGCTCGCGACTATGCGCACCGGGGCCTGCATGGCGCGGGTATCCCGGAAAACTCGCTGGCCGCGTTCGACGCGGCGCTGCGCGGCCAGTTCGGGATCGAGCTGGACGTGCAGCGCGCGGGTGATGGCACGCCGGTGGTGTTCCACGATGCCACGCTGGATCGCCTGACCGGTGAGGGCGGGCCGGTGTCCCGCCGCAGCGCCGCCCAGCTTGGGGCGATGATGCTGACCGGCAGCGACGAGACGATTCCCACACTGCGCCGCGTGCTCGACCGGGTGGCCGGACGGGTGCCGGTGCTGATCGAGATCAAGTCCGGCCGCGCCGTTCGCGTGGCAGCCCTGTGCCTTGCGGTGCGCCGCGTGCTGGAGGGCTATGCCGGCGACTATGCGGTGATGAGCTTCGATCCGCGCGTGGCGCATTGGTTTCGCGTCCATTCGCCGCTGACCGTGCGCGGGCTGATCGTCAGCGAGGGCGAGGATCGCGCGCTGCCCGGCGCGATCCGTCGCCATCTGGCCTTGTGGAAGGCACGGCCCGACTTCCTGGCCTACGATGTGCGCGACCTGCCAAGCCGCTTTGCGCGGGCCCAGCGCGAACGTGGGTTGCCGGTCGCGAGCTGGACGGTGCGCACCGACGAGCAGCAGGACCGCGTGCGCGAATACGCCGATGCCGCGATCTTCGAGCAACTGGCAGAGCCGGCTGAATGAGCGAGGGCGAGTTCACCGCCCGGATCAACGGCAGCGTTTCCGCGCTGTCGGCGGACGAATGGGACGCGCTGGGAGATGGCGGCAATCCGTTCGTCAGCCACGCTTTCCTGTCCGCGCTCGAAGCCTCGGGCAGTGTCGGCGGGCGCAGCGGCTGGAGCCCGGTGCCGATCACCATCGAAGGGCCCGACGGTCGGCTGGCGGCAGCGCTTCCTGCCTACCTCAAGGAACATAGCCAGGGCGAATATGTCTTCGACCATGCCTGGGCGGATGCCTGGCATCGGGCGGGCGGCGCCTACTATCCCAAGCTGCAGATTTCGGTTCCCTTCACGCCCGCCACCGGGCCGCGCCTGCTGACCCCGCATCCCGAGCTGCGTCTGCCGCTGCTGCGTGCGGCGGAAACGCTGTGTCGGGAGCATGGCCTGTCCTCCGCCCACGCGACGTTCATCGAGCCCGATCAGGTTCCGGTGTTCGAAGCGGCCGGCTGGCTGCTGCGCGAGGATATCCAGTTCCACTGGGAGAACCGCGACTACGCCAGCTTCGACGAATTCCTCGGCGCGCTGTCGTCGCGCAAGCGCAAGGACATTCGCAAGGAACGGGAGAAGGCGCAGGAAGGCGTCGAGATTCGCACGCTGAGCGGCACCGATTTGCGCGAAGAGCACTGGGATGCCTTCTGGTCGTTCTATCAGGACACCGGCGCGCGCAAGTGGGGCCATCCCTATCTGACCCGGCAGGCCTTTTCGCTATTGGGCGAAACCATGGCGGACCGCATCCTGCTGGTCATGGCCTATATCGACGATCAGCCGGTTGCCGGTGCGTTGAATTTCATCGGCAAGGATGCGCTCTACGGCCGCTATTGGGGCGCCGTGGTGGAGAAGCCGTTCCTGCATTTCGAGCTGTGCTACTATCAGGCCATCGACGCGGCCATTGCGCTGGGCCTGTCGCGCGTGGAGGCTGGCGCCCAGGGCGGGCACAAACTAGCGCGCGGCTATGAGCCGGTGCGGACGGTTTCCGCGCACTACATCGTCCACGACGGGCTGCGCGCGGCGATTGCCGACTATCTCGAACAGGAACGGGCGGGAATCGCGCAGGACCAGATCTGGCTGGGCGACCGCACGCCGTTCCGCAAAACCTGAAAGCGCGATCAGGCCGCCTTGCGCGTGCTGGCCGTCAGCCACTGGCGCGCGCGGCGCTGCGCTTCGGCAATCTCCCGTGCGGTCATCTCGTCCGACACTTCGGCGCGGCAGGCAGGTGCTTCCTCGTGGCCGGCAACGGCGGCGAGGTTGAACCACTTGTGCGCTTCGATCAGATCGCAGGGCACGCCCTGGCTTCCGGTCGAATAGGCGACGCCAAGGTCGAAGTAGGCCGAATAGTCACCCTGCGCCGCAGCGGCGAGCCGGTCGGCGACCAGCAGGTTTTCGGCGTTGATATCGGCTTCACATGCGGTGATGCCATGACCGTTGATCCAGACAGTACCCATAGTAACCCCCTTCGTCAGACCGTTCCCGCGGCCTTTCGATGGGATGAGGTTGCGCCTTTCATGGTCAACAAGTCGTTAACGACAATTCGAAAGCCGCTGTGGGCATTTGGGGTGGCATTCCCGCGTGTAGTTTCGGACACAGCTTTTCCGCTTATCGAACAGCCATTCAGGTTTTTTGTGGAAGGCTTTGGTTATGACCTTGTGCAGCCGGAATGCCGGCCTTATAGGCCGCCGCACCACGGTTTGCCGGGAGGTCACTGGAAAAATCCGGGGCCGCAGGGCGTAAGCAGGCCGCGGGGATACGTGCGGAGATTCTCTGGATGGCAACGGCCCTAGCTGACGAAATTGATGTCCTCGCCAAGGCCAAGCGTATGCTTGGCGGTTCCTATGTTCCCGCTGAGAACGAGCCCTACATGTGCGAGGCTCAGCAGGATTACTTCCGGCGTCTTCTGCTCGCCTGGAAAAAATCGATCCTCGATGCCTCTGCCGGAACGCTGGCGCAGTTGCAGGACGGCCCGATCCGGGAGCCCGACCTCAACGACCGCGCTTCCAGCGAGACCGACTGGGGGATCGAACTGCGTACTCGCGACCGGCAGCGCAAGCTGATCGCCAAGATCGATTCGGCGCTGCGCCGGATCGAGGAAGGCGAATACGGCTATTGCGAAGTGACTGGCGAGCCGATCGGCCTCGGTCGCCTCGAAGCGCGCCCGATCGCGACGATGACGGTGGAAGCGCAGGAAGCGCACGAGCGCCGCGAAAAGGTCTCGCGCGACGATTGATCCCGCGCGGATGGGGGACCCGAAGCGCGTCCGGCGCGGCGGGTCGCCTCACCGACCTAAGTACCTGAGTTGAAAGCGCGATAGCGGATGAAATTTCGCTTGCCTCGATGCTCCGGGCATGACCACATTTTAACCGTGTTTTGGCGCGGCGGGGGCTGGCATCGGATCGCCATTAAGGCTTTCTTGGTGACTGCCCCTTAGAACGTGGTGGCAATCGTGTTAGGCTTGCGCGGACAGGTGCGTCCGCACCACCTATGCGGTGCCTGGCGGATGCCTTGAATACCGGACGAGAATGCATGACCGAAGAAAATCGACAGATCGCACGTGACAGCCTGTTTCTGATGGCTGACCTGCGCGTCGATGGCTTGGACGGTGAAAACCGCATCAAGGTCCGCAACCTCTCGCCCGGCGGCATGATGGGCGAAGGCATGGTGCGCGTCGTTCGCGGCACTGCGGTCAAGGTCAATATCCGCAACATCGGCTGGGTTCCCGGTTCGATCGCCTGGGTGCAGGACAATCGCTTCGGCGTCGCGTTCGGTGTGGAGATCGATCCCAAGCTGGCCCGTGTCGTCGTGAATGCCGCCGAAGACGCGACGCCGCGTTTCGTGCGCAATCACGAAGCGCTCTATTCCCCCGATACGGCGGCCCTGCGCAAGATTTGAGGGCAGCCGGCGATATCGCTGGGGTTACGCCACCGGCAGGCGTGGCCCGATCCTTGCGATCCTTGCGCTTTTTCCCGAAGATGGATGCAGCGCCCATTTGCGGACCTGCCGAAATCGACTAGTCCCAAAGGCATGACCGCTTTGCGCAAAGGTTCTGCCGCGTTCGGCCTTCTGGCTGCGTTGGCGCTTGCCGCGTGCGGCTCGTCGAGCAATTCGGCGCTCAGCGTGGCGGTGATCGGCAAGCCGAACGATCCTTTCGAAGCTGGTCCGAACCGCCCGCTCGCCGGCCAGCTCACCCGGGCGTCGACAACCGAGGGGTTGATCTCGTTCGACGAAAAGGGGCGCGTCATTCCCGCGCTGGCCGATCGCTGGATCGTCACCGACGATGGCCTCAGCTACATCTTCCGCTTGCGCGACGGCAACTGGCTCACGGGCGATCCGCTAACGGCCCAGTCGGCCAAGCGCGCACTCGATTCCGCGCTCGATGCGGTCAAGGATACGCCGCTCGGTCTCGACCTTGCTGGGATCGACGAGACGCGCGCGATGGCCGGGCGGGTTATCGAAATCCGGCTGACCCGGCCGATGCCCTATCTGTTGCAGCTGATCGCCCAGCCCGAACTGGGATTGGTGCACAAGGACCGGGGCGCCGGGCCGATGAAGTTGGAGCGGGAGCAGGCAATCGCACGATTGGTGCCGATCGACCCTTCGCATCTGGGCCTTCCCGCGATCGAGAACTGGTTGCGCCGCACGCGCCGCGTCGACGTGCACGCGCTGGGCGGTTCGGCGGCGGTAGAGGCGTTCAACGATGGCAAGGTCGATATCGTCATGGGCGGGGAAATCCAGGATTTTCCGCTCACCCGTTCGGTCGGCATCTTGCGCGGCACGATCCAGCTCGATCCCGTGATCGGTCTGTTCGGGCTGCAAGTGATGAACGACCGCGGCTTTCTGGCTGATCCGGCCAATCGCGAGGCGATTGCCATGGCGATCGACCGCGATGCCCTGATTGCGCCCTTCGGCGTGGGCGGCTGGACACCGACGACCCGCATCGTCTCGCCTGGCCTCGACGGCGACCTGGGCACCATCGGCGAGCGTTGGGGGAATCAGTCCATCGATGAGCGCCGCGCCGTAGCGCAGGGGCGCGTTCGCAAATGGCAGGGCAATCCGACACCCGTGCCTGCCGCCGCGCCCAGCACGCCGATGCGCGCCGCGCGCAAGATTTTCCAGCGCGCCCCCAAGGCGGCTGCGCCTGCCGATCTGGCCGACCGTGCGCCCCGCCTTGCGATCTGGCTGCCGGCCGGGCAAGGTTCCGACACCTTGTTCGGCACGCTGGCGTCCGACATGGCGACCATCGGTATTCGCCTGACGCGTACGCAGGATGAGGCGGCGGCCGATCTGATGATGGTCGATGCCGTGGCCCGCTATCCGCGCGCGGCATGGTTTCTCAACCACCTGTCCTGCCGCGCGCGCATCGGCATCTGCTCGGCCGATGCCGATGCGCGCGTGACGGAGGCGGCGGTGGCGGAGACTCCGGCGCAGCGCGCCGCCCTGCTGACCGAGGCGGAGGCGGAATTGACTTCCGCCAACGTCTTCATTCCATTCGGGACGCCGATCCGCTGGTCGCTGGTGCGCGGCAGCGTGGATGGCTTCGCACCCAATACCTGGGGCTGGCACCCCTTGATGCCGCTGGCCTGGGTGCCCAAATAAGTTCGACGGAGCTTCTCCATCGAGGGGCCTGCCGTTCGAGGAGAGAGACGACTTTGGCGACTGGACAGGCTTCTGCCCGCCGCATGGAAATGGACCTGCCGCTGGGGTCCGATCCGGTTTCCATCACCCGCCGCGTGGAGATGGTGGAGCGCGTTCTGGAAAACGCCTTCACGATCCCCGGCCTACGCCGCAAGGTGGGCCTGGACGCGGTGGTAGGACTGGTTCCGGTGGCGGGCGACGTGATTACCGCGCTGATGGGCCTGTACCTCGTGTGGGAGGGCCGCAATCTCGGCATGTCGAAATGGCAGCTGGCCCGGATGACGGCGAATGTCGGCGTCGATACGTTGCTGGGCGCGATCCCGGTGGTGGGCGATGCGTTCGACTTCCTGTTCCGCTCCAACACGCGCAACCTGAAGATCATTCGCAGGCACATCGCCAAGCACCATCCCCATGCGCAAGTGATCGAGGGCTGATGAAAGCGCGTTTCTGGCTGGCGGCCCTTGTGCTGCCTTTGGCAGGCTGCGGATCGTCGGATCCGGTTCCCGCCGCCGTCACTTCGGATGAGGCAACCGCGCTCGATCAGGCGGCGGAGATGTTCGACACGCGGCCCTCGGAAACGCCCGTAGACGCGACGAACGCGGCAAACTAACATCTGAGGGCAGTGGATCCGATGTAATCGGATTGGAAAACCGCCCTAATCGAAGCTGACCTTGCCGCGCCCGGCCTTGACCGATCCGCGCAACTTCTTGCCCTTCAGCCGCTGTTCCTTGCCCACCCGGTTCAGGCGGCTCTTGGCCCGCTTTTCGGGCAGTTTGTGGGCATCGCGCAGCATTTCCGCCAGGCGTTCGCGCGCATCGGCACGGTTGGCTTCCTGCGTGCGGAAACGGCGGGCGGTGAACATCAGTTCGCCCGCCGCCGTCATCCGGCTGCCCGCCAGTTCCTTCAGTCGCGCAAAGACCGGTGGCGTCAGCCGCAGGGCATAGACGTTGATCCGCAGCTGGACCGCCGTGGCGACCTTGTTGACGTTCTGACCGCCCGGCCCGGTGGAGGCGATGAAGCTTTCGCTCGCCAGGGCCTGGGCGCGGTCTATCGTGGCTTCAACCTCGCTCATTCATCGCTGAAGCCGAGCGCGGCGAAATCGCGCGGCAACGGTGCCACGGCGACGATCGGCTCCTTGTCGCCGCGCGGCACGGTCAGGCCTGCTGCGTGCAGCATCGTGCGCGGCGCGCCCTTGCTGGAACCGTAGACCGGATCGCCCAGCAGCGCATGGCCAAGGCCGGAGGCGGCATGGACGCGGATCTGGTGAGTGCGGCCGGTTTCCGGGCGGAATTCCACCAGCGTCAGGCCGTTCTTCTCATCCAGCTTGCGCCAGTGGGTGACGGCGGGCTTGCCCTTCTTCGCCGGGATCATGCGCCAGCCATCCTTGGCGGTGCTGACCTTGGAAAGGTTGAGCGCGATCGTGCCTTCCTCTTCCGCCAGCGTACCCGCGACGATGCCGAGGTAGCGCTTCTCGACCAGCTTCTCCTCGAAGGCGGCGGAATAGCGCTTCAGCGCCTTGGGATTGCGGGCCAGCAGCAGGCAGCCGGACGTGTCGCGGTCGAGCCGGTGGACCGGGGTGGGATGGCGATGAAAGCCGAGCTTCAGCTCGTCCAGCCGGTCTTCGAGGCTCGGCCCACCGGCGCGCGGCGTGTCGAGCGGGAGGCCGCCGGGCTTGTCGATGACCAGCGCTTCGCCGTCCTCGAAGAGGATTTCCAGTTCCATGTTACGTCAATGCTTTCTCTATGCGCCGCAGCGCTTCTTCAAGCCGCGCGTCGTCCGCGGCGAAACTGATGCGGAAGCCGTCATGCCCGCCGAAGGCCGAGGCCGGGACCAGCGCCACGCCATGCTCCAGCAGGTGCAACGTCAGCTTCACGTCGTCCCCGTCGAAGCGGTCCATCAGCGGCGTCGCGTCGATCATGCAATAGAATGCGCCGTCGGGCGAGGGGGTCGACAGGCCGGGAATCGCGTTGATTGCGGCCACTACCTTGTCGCGACGTTGGCGGAAGCGCTCGCGCCACTCGTTCAGGAAGTCCTGCGGGCCTTCGAACGCGGCAACGGCGGCGGCCTGGCTGATCGAGCAGGGATTGCCCGAGGAGTGCGACTGGAGCTTTTCCATCGCCTTGATCAGCCACTGCGGCCCGGCGGCAACGCCGATGCGGAAGCCGGTCATCGCGTGGCTCTTGGACACGCCGGAAACGGTCAGGATGCGGTCGGCCAGATCGGGGCAGAGGTTGGCCAGCGTGGCGTGGGGGCGGCCCCCATTACCATCAGACGTATAGTTGATCGGCGCGTAGATATCGTCGGACAGCACCATCACGCGCGGATGGTGGCGCAGCACTTCGCCGATGCCACGCAGCATGTCCTCGGGGTAATAGGCACCGGTCGGGTTGCCGGGGCTGTTCAGCAGCACCCAGAGCGTGCGCGGCCCGATCTGCGCTTCCAGATCGGCGGGCGTGAAGCGGAAGTTGTCCTTGGCCGAGGTGCGCAGCGGCACCACTTTGCCACCTGCAAAGCGCACGATTTCCGGATAGCTGACCCACCAGGGGGAGGGCACGATCACTTCGTCGCCCTCGCCGATCGTGGCCAGCATGGCGTGGAAGATCGCCTGCTTGCCGCCGGCGCTGACCGTCACTTGCGAAGGCGGAACCTCGATGCCGAGGTCACGCTTGAAGTGCAGCGCGGCGGCCTGCTTCAGTTGCGATGTGCCGCCGACCGCGGTGTACTTGGTCTGCCCTGCGTCCAGCGCGGCCTTGGCCGCTGCGATTACATGGGGCGGGGTATCGAAATCGGGTTCGCCCACCGAAAGCGAGATCACGTCGCGGCCGGCTTCGCGCAGTTCGATCGCGCGGTCGGTCATCGCGGTCGTCCCCGAAGGGGCGATGCGGGCAAGGGCAGCAGAAGTGTGCATCAGGATCGCGCCGTCACTTTAGAAGCTGCGCAGGCATCAGGCCGCGCAGCGCATTGCCGATCAGGAAACCGTCCGCCAGATCGTCCAACGTCAGGTCCGTTTCCACCGCGCGGCCCTGCTCGATCAGCGAGCGACGCAGCACGCCGGGCAGCAGGCCCAGCGCGGCGGGCGGGGTCAGCAACATGCCGTCACGCTCGACGAAGAGGCTGGTGAAACTGCCTTCGGTCAGCAGGCCGTCATCGCGCAGGAACAGCACTTCCTGCGCGCCGGCCTTCATCGCGATGGCACGACCGGCTTCGTAGAAGGCGCGGTCGCTGGTCTTGTGGCGCAGGCGCCAGTCGCCGCTATCGATCGGAAGCGGCAGCACGCCGACCGTCACCGGGCCATCGAATGCGGCCGGCAGTTCCGCCAGTTCCAGCGCATAGGCGCCGCTGCGCGCGGAAACGAGGCGCAGCTTGGCAGGCGCATCGGCATCGAAGCAGAGCGCCTGGATCGCATTGCGCACGGCATGGCGGTCGAAACTGAAACCCAGCGTTTCGGCGCTGGTGCGGACCCGCTCCAGATGGAGTTCCAGCAGCGGGATGCCCTCTTCGGGCGTAAAACGCATCGTCTCGATCAGGTCGAAACTGGCGGGTGAAGTTGCCCCTGCCGAATCTCGCACGAAACCCCCTTTGACCAGGCATTCCCGCCATTCGGGAAGCGCTTGTGAATCGGCGACGACCGCCGAACCGACGCCGAGCACTGCCCGGCCTGTTATGCTTTCACCACCCGCCGTTCCCTTGCCATCCGGCATCAGGCGTAACGTGCGGATTGCCACATTGAACGCGGCATCGCCAGAGGGTTCGATGAAACCGATCGAACCGCAATAGGGCCTGCGCGCGTGGCGTTCCACTTCGGCGATCAGCTCCATCGCCCGGATTTTGGGCGCACCGGTGATCGATCCGCAGGGGAACAGCGCGCGCAGCAGGTCTGCCGCGCCCTTGTCTGGCGAGAGGCGCGCGTGGACGGTGGAGACCATCTGGTGGACGGTGGGATAGCTTTCGATCGCGAAGGGGGTTTCCACCCGCACGCTGCCCGCCTCCGCCACGCGCGACAGGTCGTTGCGCATGAGGTCCAGGATCATCAGGTTTTCGGCGCGATCCTTGGTGCTGGTGGCCAGTTCCTCGCGCAGGTGCGCGTCCTCTTCCGCGTTCTGTCCGCGCGGGCGCGTGCCCTTCATCGGGCGGACCGTCACCCTGCCTTGATCGAGGGCGAAGAACAGTTCGGGGGAGAAGCTGAGCAGCCAGTCGGCCCCGTCGCAGATCGCCGCACCATATCCGGCGGCGGCAGCGGGGCGGATCGCGGCGTAGAGCGCCAGCGGATCGCCGTGCCATGGGCCTTCCAGCAGCATCGTCAGGTTGGCCTGATAGATGTCGCCCGCCTCGATCGCGGCGTGGATCGTGTCGAACGCGCGGGTGTAGTCGCCGGTCGAGATCAGCGGATCGAGCGGCCCAATGCCGAGCGGTCCGGGCGCGGCCTGTTCGGCCAGCCAGTGCGGGATATCGGCAGCGGGAACCGTCTCGAAGCCCTTGAAGGCGCCGAACCAGATCAGCGGACCCTCAGCCTTGCGCAGTCCGGCAAGGCGCGGCTCCAGCGCCTGCCCCGCCTCATAGGCCAGGTATCCGGCCAGATGCAGTCCGTCGGCCACCAGCGCCTCGATCCGGGCGAGCGCAGGCAGCACCTCCTGTTCGGTGTGCGCGACGATGATCTCCACCGGATCGCGGTAGATGCGCGCATCGGCCGCACCCTCCGGGCGGGCGTCGTCGAAAAGAAGGAAGGGTTGGGGCATGGTTGCGACTGCGCCTTTAGCGCCCGATTCCCGGTGGCACCAGTGCGCTTTCTCGCACCGCACTGTCCCCTCCGGGCGATCAAGTGGATGGCCCGCCAAAATCCCTCTCGCCCTTGCCCAAGGTGCGCTCTATCACTTTGGAACGGTGCAAGGAGGCATGAATGGAAGAGATTTTCCTGGGACTCGGTGCCAACGGCGAACGGCAGGTCCTGCACCTCGGCCGCGCCAATCGCCACGGCCTGATCGCGGGGGCCACGGGCACCGGCAAGACGGTGACGCTGCAGACCATTGCCGAACAGTTTTCCGCCGCCGGCGTGCCGGTATTCCTGGCCGACGTGAAGGGCGATCTTTCGGGCATTTCCATGTCCGGCAGCCCGCAGTTCAAGAACGCCGCGATCCTGGAGGCGCGGGCCAGGGAAATCGGCCTGATCGACTATGCCTATTCCGACAATCCGGCGATTTTCTGGGATATCTATGGCGAGCAGGGCCACCCCGTCCGCACCACGATCTCCGAAATGGGGCCGCTGCTGCTTTCGCGGCTGATGGACCTTAACGACACGCAGGAAGGCGTGCTCAACGTCGTCTTCCGCTATGCGGACGAGCAGGGGCTGCTGCTGCTCGACCTGCCCGATCTGCAGGCGATGCTGACTTACGCGGCGGAGAACGCGGCGGAGCTTTCCACCAAGTACGGCAATGTCACCAAGGCCAGCATCGGCACGATCCAGCGGCAGTTGCTGGCGCTGGACAGCCAGGGCGCGGCGCGGTTCTTTGGCGAGCCGGCGCTGGAAATCGCCGATTTCATCCGCTGCGACGACAAGGGACGCGGCTACATCAACATCCTGGCTGCCGACAAGCTGATGCGCAGCCCCAAGCTTTACGCCACGTTCCTGCTCTGGCTGCTGTCCGAACTGTTCGAAGTGCTGCCCGAGGTGGGCGACCCCGACAAGCCCAAGCTGGTGTTCTTCTTCGATGAGGCGCACCTGCTGTTCGACGATGCACCCAAGGCCCTGCAGGACAAGGTGGAGCAGGTGGTTCGCCTGGTCCGATCGAAGGGCGTCGGCGTCTACTTCATCTCGCAGAATCCCATTGATATTCCTGAAGATATTGCGGGGCAGCTGGGCAATCGCGTGCAGCATGCGCTGCGGGCGTTCACGCCGCGCGACCAGAAGGCGATCAAGGCGGCTGCGGATACCTTCCGCATCAATCCCGCGCTGAACGTGGTGGAAGCGATCACCGAATTGAAGGTCGGCGAAGCGCTGGTTTCCACGCTCGATGACGAGGGGGCACCCTCGATCGTCCAGCGCACCCTGATCGCGCCGCCGCGCTCTCGCCTTGGGCCGGTGGATCCCAAGGAGCGGGCGATCATCCAGTCGATCAGCCCGTACCAGGGCAAGTACGACACCGCCGTGAACCGCGAAAGCGCCGAGGAAGTGCTGGCTGCCAAGGCCGCCGATGCGGCCGCGACCGCGCAGGAAGTGGCGGAAAAGGGCGCTGCCGAGGTCGGCAAGCAGGAGCGCAAGAGCCCCAGCCTGTGGGACGGGCTTGGCGGCAAGGTGGCCAAGGCGGCGGCGGGCGCGGCGGCGGCAAGTGCCGGGTCGATCCTGGCGCAATCGATGCAGGGCAAGAAAAGCCGCGCGAATCCGCAGGCTTCGGCGGTCAGCGCGGCGGCGGGGACGATCGGCGATTCGCTGGGCAAGGCCATCGGCTTTCCCGGCCTTGGCCGTTTCGCGCGCAATCTTATCGGCGGCCTGATGCGCTGACTTGATGCGGGTTTCCTGTCGTCTGGCCATGCTTGCGGCGCTGCTTCCAGCGCCGGGCGTGGCTTGGGCGCAGGAGCCGGCATCTGCGCCCGCTCCCGCAGCGCAGCCGGCGCCGGACCTCCCGTTCGGCCGCCTTGGCGATTCCGTCCGGCCCACGGCCTATCGGGTCGATCTTACGCTCGACCCGAAAAATCCGCGCTTTTCGGGTCGCGTCGAGATCGACCTTAACGACGCGAAGTGCACCTAAAGTGTACCTGCATGGCCGCAATCTCGACATGGGCACGGTCACCGCACGGGTGGGCGGCGAAAGCCTTGTCGGTCGTTGGCGACAGCTGGATGCGAACGGTCTGGCAGAGGTCGTTTTCGATCATGACCTGCCGGTCGGGCCGGCGACGCTCTCGTTCGATTACACCGCTGCCTTCTCCGATGGCCCCTCCGGCCTGTTCCGCGTCAACGTCGAGGGGGCGTGGTATGTCTGGAGCCAGTTCCAGTCGATCGATGCCCGCGCCGCCTTTCCCGGTTTCGACCAGCCCGGTTTCAAGACGCCGTTCACGCTGACCCTGCGCACGCCGCCCGGCCTTACCGCGATCAGCAATGCGCCGGAAATGGGGGCGCCGCAGGTCGAGAACGGCCTTGCCGTCCATCGCTTTGCGCCCAGCCTGCCGCTGCCGACCTATCTGCTGGCGGTGATGGTCGGGCCTTTCGCCACGCTGGAGGGGAGCGTTCCCGCCGATGCCGTGCGTGCGACGCCCCTGCCGTTGCGGATCGTCTCGACGCGGCAGAACGCCGCCAACCTGGCCTTTGCGCTGGACGGCAGCGCCAGGATCGTCACGCAGTTGGAGGACTTCTTCGGCGAGGCGTTTCCCTTCCCGAAGCTGGACCAGATCACCAGCCCGATCCTGCCCGGCGCCATGGAGAACCCCGGGGCCGACCTCTATCGCGACGATATCCTGGTGATGGATGCCGCCGCCCCGGTGGAGCAGCAGCGCCAGTTCGGCACCATCGTCGGGCATGAGCTGGGCCACCAGTGGTTCGGCGATCTCGTCACCCCGGCATGGTGGGATGATATCTGGCTGAACGAGAGCTTCGCCAACTGGATCGGCTATCGCATGGGCGACCAGTGGCGGCCGGACCTGGGCATTGCCGGTGACGCATTGCAGGCCGGGTTCGAGGCGATGGAGACCGATGCCCTGGTCGCCGGGCGGCCAGTGCGCCAGCCGATCGCCACCAGCGACCAGATCGATTTCGGCCTTCGATGCGATCACCTACGGCAAGGGTGGGCAAGTCGTCGGCATGATCGCCGCCTGGCTGGGGGAGGACCGCTTTCGCGAGGGCGTGCGCCGCTACATCGCCGCGCATCGTGGCGGCAATGCCACCAGCGACGATTTCTTCGCGGCGCTGGCCGAAGTGGCGGGCGATCCCCGGCTGGTGCCGGCCTTGCGCAGTTTCGTGGAACAGCAGGGTGTGCCGTTGCTGGCACTGCGGCAGCAGGGCGACCGGGTGGCGGTGACCCAGCTTCGCTACACCACCGCGGGAATCGCACCGCCGCCGGGGCACTGGATCATCCCGCTGTGCTTTCGCCGGGGGCCGCAGACCACCTGCACGATCATGGACCGGCAGAACCAGTCCTTCGCCGTTCCCGGCACCGGGCCGGTGTTCCCCAACGCCGGCGGCACCGGCTATTACCGCTTCGAACTGGCCGCCGGGCACTGGCAATCGCTGATCGCCGGGGCCGGCAGCCTGCCCGCCGGGGAGGCGCTTTCGCTGGTCGATTCGCTCGATGCCTCGATCCGGAGCGGGCGCGGCAACATTGCCGAGATGGCGCTGCTGGCCCGGGCGCTGATCCGCCACCCCGATCCCCATGCCGCCGACGCGCCGTTCGAGGCGCTGTCGCGCTACGTCATGCAGGGCCTTGTCACCGGGCGAGGGCGGCTGGGGTTCAATGTGCTGCGCGAACGGCTCTATGTGCCGCTGCTCAAGGAATATGGCTTCGATCCGCGCGCGGGCCTCTATGCGCACGAGGCCCCGGCGCGCATTCAGCGCCGCGTGCAGGTGGTGGAGGCACTGCTGGCGACCAGCCGCGGCGGCAAGCTGCGCGACCAGCTGGCGCAGGCGATGCAGGCCTATCTCAAGGGCGATACCGCCGCGTTGGACCCGGCGTGGATGGATCACGCGCTGGACGTCTACCTGTTCCAGAACGGCGCCGATGCCGCACGCGATCTGGTGGAGCGGGCATTGTCCTCGGACGATCCGGTGTTTCGCCCGGCGGCGCTGGCGGCGGCGGCGCGCACCAGCGATCCGAAGCTGGCGACATGGCTGCTGGACTTGCAGGACCCGCGCCTGCGCGATGGTGAGCGGCTGAGCTTCCTCGACGGGGTGATGGCCCGCAGCGCCACGCGCGACATCGGCTATCAGTGGGCGCTGGCCCATCTGGACGATCTGGGCGGCGGCCAGTTCTTCGCCAAGCGCCTGCCGCAGATGCTGGGACACTATTGCTCGGTCGAAAAATCAGCGCAGATCACCCATGACTTCGCGCCCAGCCTGGCGGGCACGCCGGGCGCGCTGGAACTCGCCCGCGCGAGCGAGCGGGTGCGCAATTGTGGCTTGCTGGACGATCTGGTGGGCGCGCAGATCGACGCGGATTTCGTGGCGATGAAGTGAAAGGCGGAACAGGGACAGTCCGCGCTGCCCTGTTCCGCTGGAATAAATGGCGATTACTTCGACTTACCTGATGACGCGGAAACTGCTCTAAGATTTTGGTTTATCGCGTTTTCCGAGTCATCAGGTGATTCCACCTGATTAGAAAACGCTCTAGCTCGTCACGCTGGCGGGATGCTCGTCGGGCATGCCTGCTGCCTGACGCAGAACGTCGAGTGCGTGCTGGACGTAGACGGCAGCGATGGATTGTCCGCAGGCATCAAGGCGTGCGAGCATACCGACCAGCGAGGCGGCAATATCCTGCAATTCTAAAACCTGCTCGCCCTGCCGAACCATGTCCTGTCTCCATTATTCCGCCATGATCCGTTGAATTTTTGCATAGAAGAATGAGTAAATGGTAGCGGCTATCTGTAAATGAATTCAATCACGTTTCAGGACGTCCAGAAAATAGTTCGTTAACATCGATTTGGATTTTTCAGTAAGGTGAAGGTATCGCCGTCGCGCATCCGCAGGATCTTCGGTTCGTGAAACCATACCCTGTTCTTCAAGGACGGTAATCCAGCGAAGCGCTGTGGTAGGCGGTACGCAGGATGCCAGCGTGGCGGATGTTACCGAAATGAGGCGATCCTGATGTTCGTGGATGTAAAGGTCCACCATCATGTCCCACGCCGCTTCGCCGAACAGGGCGTCGTCGAAAAAACGATTCCGTCTGCGGCGACGTTCATAGATCTGCTTCGCGACATCAAATGCGGCGCGTTCTTCCGTTTGCTTGGATTCAATGCCGTTCAGTCGCGCCAACTGTAATGGCGGTGGAATTTCTTCACCCGGTAAAAGTGAACCCAGTTGGCGAACCACTTCCCTGATCGTGTCGCGAAAAGTTTCTTGCAGATTCGGCAAATCTGATCGCGCGGATGCATGCGATTGTTGCACAGAGAATCACCCCCCATTGGTGCCCCGGATATTGATGGGGCGAAGTGTCCTATAGGAAGCCCGAGTTTGGGAGTGATTTGGCGCACACTTTCACATTATTAATGTGGCGCAATTTTGTGGCATTGTGACGAGTATTATTTCGTTTAATTGCAAATAGTTAAATCCTTTACGAAAGGCGTGCTCATTTCTCGGGCGTGTCATGGCCCGTGAAGCCGATGATCCGAGGCTGTTCGCCGCTGGCTTGCAGCGACAGTCAAGGCATTCAGGAGCAACACCTTGATGCCCGTCGGATCCGATCCACGGATCACCCCATCGGCAGTTCGACTTTCGCGCGCAGCCCTTCGACCGTTCCGTCCGCCGCCACGCGGTTTGCCAGCACCAGCGCGCCGCCGTGCTGTTCGGCGATGGCGCGGGCCAGTGCCAGGCCCAGCCCGGCACCGCCGGTGGCGCTGTTGCGCGATGGGTCGCCGCGGGTGAAAGGGTTCATCATCGCGTGGATCTGGTCTTCGGGGATGCCCGGGCCGTCGTCGTCGATCACGATCACGGCGTTGCGGCCCTCGCGAGTGAGCGAGACGCGGGCGCGTTCGCCATAGCGCAGGGCATTGCCGATCAGGTTGCGCAGCGCGCGGCGGATCCAGGTGGGACGCAGTTCCAGCGCCATGCGCGCGGTATCCCCCACTTCCACCGGTTCGCCCATATCCTCGTACTCCTCGATGACGGAGAACATCAGCGCGGAGAGTTCGGTGCGCTCCAGCGGGTCGCTCGGGCGGCCGACGCGGGCGAGGGAGAGAATGTCGTCCAGCGTGTGGACGATGTCCTCGATCGTCGTGGCCATGCGGCTGCGCTCGACATCGTCGGACACCGATTCGATGCGCACGCGCAGTGCCGCCAGCGGGGTCTTGAGATCGTGGCCGATGGCGCCCAGCATCACGTCCTTCTCGTCCAGCAGGGCGGCGATGCGCGATTCCATGGCGTTGTGGGCGACGATCAGGCGCTGCATGTCCTCCGGGCCGGAGGGGGGCAACTGGCCGTCGAGATCCTGCGTGGCGGCGAAGCGCTCAAGCCGGCGGGTCAGCGCGGCGAGCGGGCGGGTGATGCGCCGCAGGATCAGCGTCACCGCCACCATCAGCACCACGTAGATGCTCAGGGTCTGGATCAGGATCGGTTTCAGCAGCACGTTTTCGGGGCGCGGCGCGCGCACGCGGGCGACGATCCAGCTGCTGTCCTCGCTCGTGCGGACGCCCACCACCATCAGGTTCGAACGCATCAGGCCGGAGGTCTCGTCGTGCGACAGGCCATAGCTTGCGGCGCGGCGCAGCAACCCGCGGCGGGCGTAGCGATCGTTGCCGGCGGCGCGGTGGACGACGACGACGTCACGCACCGCGAAGTCCTGATCGGCAAGGATTCGGGCCAGATCCGCCTCCGCCTCGGCATCGCGGGCTTCGCCGTGCATCGCCGGCGAACTGGTGCTGTATTCGAGGTGATAGCCCTTGGGCGGCGGGCCGGAGAGCGGGCCGGGCGCGCCGGTGGGACGGCCGTTCTGGTGGCGCATCAGGCCCCGGGGGCCGCGCGTTTCCATGATCAGGCGGAACACCGCGGCGTTGAGCATCCCCGCCTCATACCCCTCGCGCTGGGCGCGGTAGACGAGGAAGGCGCCAAGGCCCTGGACCAGCAGCAGCGCGGCGGCGACCGCAAGCAGCATCTGGCCCATCAGGCTGTGGGGGCGGGGCAAGCGCAGGTGCAGGCGGGTGGACGTCATGACGGGGGCGGGCTCAGTCCGCCGGGGCGGTCATGCGGCGCACGTCGGCGGCCAGCATGTAGCCGCCGCCCCAGACCGTCTGGATCAATTGCGGGTTGCGCGAATCGACCTCGATCTTGCGGCGCAGGCGGCTGACCTGGTTGTCCACCGCGCGGTCGAACAGATGGGCTTCGCGCCCCTGCACCATGTCGAGCAGGCGATCGCGGTTGAGCACCTGGCGCGGGTGCTCGAGGAAGGCCATCAGCAGGCGGAATTCGACGGAGGAAATCGCCACCGAGGCACCTTCGGCATCGGTCAGGCGGCGCTTCAGCGGATCGAGCAGCCAGCCTTCGAACGCGAAAACCTCATTCTCCGGCGCGGAGGCGACGATGCGGTTGGCGCGGCGCAGCACGCTGCGGATGCGGGCGACCAGTTCGCGCGGTTCGAACGGCTTCACGACATAATCGTCCGCGCCGATTTCCAGGCCGACGATGCGGTCGGTCGCCTCGCCCCGCGCGGTCAGGAAGATCACCGGCACGTCCTGCGCTTCCACCAGATGGCGGCAGAGCGAGAGGCCGTCCTCGCCCGGCATCATGATGTCCAGCAGGACCAGATCGGGCTTCTCGTCGCGCAGCAGGGTGCGCGCTTCGGCGGCGCTCTGGGCCTGTTTCACGGCGAACCCCTGGCGCGAGAGGTACTCGGCCAGGGGTTCGCGCAGGGCTGCCTCGTCATCGACGAGCAGCAGTCGGGCAGTGGCGGTATCGTTCATCGCTATCCGTTCAGGCGGCGCTTACTGCGCCGGAGTGGCGGCAGGTGCCGGCGGGGGAGGAGGCGGCGCGCCTTCCGGCGGGCCGCGACGTCCGCCGCGCATCTTCTGGTGGGCGGCCTGGCGTTCTTCCTTGGTGACCTGCCCGTCGTGGTTGGTGTCCATCGCGTCGAAGCGCTTCATGGCGGCGGCCATGAATTCGGCCTTGGTGATGGAGCGGTTACCGTCGGCGTCGGCCATGCCGTACATGTCGCCGGGGCCACGTCCGCCCCAGTGGCCGGGGCCGCCATGATCAGGGCCGCCGTGATCGCGCATCGGGCCGTGCTTGCCCGGCGCGCCTGCGGGGGGCGCGGCGCCTTCGGGCGGGGGCGGCATGTCGGGGCGGCCTTCGGGACCGCCGCGCTGCCAATCCTTCGGGCCGCGATCGGCCATGAATTCGGCCTTGGAGATCACGCCGTCGTTGTTGGTGTCCAGCCGCTTGAACTGCTCCTCGCGCATCTGGGTGCGGCGGGCGTCGCGGTCGGCCTGGTCGATCTTGCCGTCCTTGTTGACGTCGAGTCGGGCGAACTGGGCTTCGGCGGCGGCCTGCGCCTCGGCGCGGGTAATGGTGCCGTCGCCATTGGCATCCATGCGGAAGTCACCCCCGCGCGGCGGAGGCGAGGAGGGCGTCTGCGCACAGGCAACGCCGCCGATGGCGAGCGCCGCGGCAGACAGGCCGATGGCAAGCTTGGTCAGGCGGTGGGTCATCGTGGTCCTCAACTCTCCCGTACGGGATTCTTGCGCCAAAAACAGCGAAAGCTACGGGGCGGGGGAAGGGAGGGGGAAGAACTGCCCCGCAGCTTTCATGAGGCTTTCTACCGGCCGCTTGTCGCGCAGTTGTGCCGCTCCGCTGGATTATTGTCGTCAATTGTCACAAGTTTGGACCGGCGTTCAGCCGGATGCAAGCTTTGGCCGGCCCCGCTAGCGCGGGCGGTTCTGCGTGCCTTCGCCGGCCGTCACGAACAGGGCGGACACCGGCCCGGACACGTCGGCGGTGTGCCAGGCACCGGGGGGATTGATCGCATATTGCCCCGGGCCGATCGTGACGCTGCGTTCGGTACCGTCGCGCAATTGCTGGTGCAGGGTGATCTCGCCGGAAAGGCAGACGACCAGTTCGTCGCCGGCGGGATGCATTTCCCACGAATCCCAGCTTTCGGAAAAGTCGTACATCGACACGAGCCGCCCTTCGGCCCCGTCCGCGGCGGTGCGCGCGGAGTAGGCGGCGTACCATTCCATGCCGGTGAAGGCGGGCTGGGCTTCGGCTCTGGCGCCAAGGCCAAGGTGGACCGGATGGGTCCTCAGGTCATGAACGGAATCGGTCATCGGCGCCTCCTTCCGGCAATGCGCTTGCCGGAAGGAGGCTACCGCTGCGGGCCTCTGCCTACAAGGTCAGAGAGGCGCCAATCAGAACGGCCGGCACTGCGCTTCCAGCCATTCCAGCGTCGCCGCATCGTCGGCGCCGGAAAGCTGCGGGCCGATCACCTGCAGCACGCGGGCGTGATAGGCGTTCCACCACGCGGTCTCGTCTGCCGTGAACAGCGCGGTATCGACCAGACGGCGCTCGATCGGCGCGAAGGTCAGCGTTTCGAAGCCGTAGTATTCGCCGTCCGCGCCGGGGAACTCGCGCTTTACCACCAGCACCAGATTCTCGATGCGGATGCCGTATTCGCCGGCCTTGTAGTAGCCCGGCTCGTCGCTGAGGATCATGCCGGGGATCAGATCCTGCGCGGTGCCGGCCTGTCCGCCCGCCGACTTGGCGATGCGCTGCGGCCCTTCGTGGACCGAGAGGAAGCTGCCGACGCCGTGGCCGGTGCCGTGGGCATAGTCGAGGCCGACCGACCAGAGGAACTGACGGGCCAGCACGTCGAGCTGGCTGCCGGTGGTGCCCTTGGGGAACACGGCGCGGTCGATGGCGATGGTGCCCTTCAGCACGCGGGTGAAGCGGTCCTTCACTTCGGCCAGAGGGGTACCGTTTCCGATCCACACGGTGCGGGTGATGTCGGTGGTGCCGCAGGGATACTGGCCGCCGGAATCGACGAGGTAGACGCTTTCGGGAACCAGCGTCAGGCTCGATTCGTCGGACACGCGGTAGTGCGGGCTGGCGGCGTTGGGGCCGGCGCCGGAGATCGTGTCGAACGACAGATCGCGCAGGTCGCCGCAGCGCTGGCGGAATTCCAGCAGCTTGGCCGCCGCGCTCATCTCCGTCACTTCGCCCTTCGGCCCTTCGACCGAGAGCCAGTGGAGGAACCGCGTCATGGCCACGCCGTCGATCGCCTGTGCATCGCGCTGGCCCTGCTGTTCGACGGCGTTCTTCACCGCCTTGGGCAGGATGGTGGGATCGCGGTTTTCGACCACGGTGGCGTTCACGCCCTTCAGCGTTTCGAAGATGGCGGCCACGGCATTGTCGGGATCGACCGAAACGCGCTTGCCGGCCAGCGTCTGCAGGCCGGCCACGAAGTCCGCGCGGGCCTTCACGGTAACGGCATTGCCCAGGTGCTGGCGCAGATCCGCTGTCACCTTCTCGTCGGCGATGTAGAGATCGGCGGTGCCATCGGCATGGGCGACCACATAGGACAGCGCCACCGGCGTGCGCTCCACATCGGTGCCGCGCAAGTTGAGCAGCCAGGCGATCGAATCGAGCGCGGAGATCACCGTCGCGTCGAGGCCCTGTGCGGTCAGCCATTCGGACACGGCGGCGCGCTTGGCCTTGCTCGATTCACCGGCGAACTTGTCGTCATGAACCAGCGCCGGGGCGGGCGAGGGTTCGGGCTGGTCCTGCCACACCGCATCGATCGGATTGCCGTCCACCGGCACCAGCGTCGCGCCCCTGGCGGCGAGGGCGGCCTGCGCGGCCTCCACCCACTTCGATCCGTGGAGCCAGGCATCGTAGCCGATCTTCGCACCCTTCGGCGCATTCTCGCCCAGCCAGCGGGCGGCGCTGGTCTGCGGTACGCTTTCATAGGCGTAGAACTTGCCGTCCACCTGTTCGCGCACCTGCAGCGTGTAGCGACCGTCGACGAACATCGCCGCCGCCGGGGAGAGCGTGGAATCGGTCAGCACCACGGCGGTGCCGGCTGAACCGCCGAAGCCGGTCAGCCAGGCGAGGCGCTGGGCATAGGCGCCGACATATTCGCTCATGTGTTCGTCACTGATCGGGATCACGAAACCGTCGAGGCCGCGCGACTTGAGTTCCTGGCGCAGGGCATCGAGCCGCGCCTCGTGGGTATTCATCAACATGGATTTTGTATCCGGCTTGCGGGGGTCATGGGCGCAACATAGGGCCTGTGCCGTGGAAGGGAAAGCATCGGGGCGGCCAATTTGCTGCGCAGAAATCATGCCCGGTACGCTGCGAAAAGCCCGCATCAAGCACTTCGTCGTCCCCGCGAAGGCGGGGATCCCGCTGCCTTTCTTCGCGCCGCAAGAAGCGGGGCCCCCGCCTGCGCGGGGGCGACGGGGTTGTGTTGAAAGGCCCGTTGATCGGTGACAGCCAACGCTCTGTTATCGACAAGCGCGCCACTTCCACTTTCGCGGGACAGGCCCTAGATCGTGCGCATGGCAGATTCCACCCAGACCCTTTCAGGTCCTCCACAGGCGGCGAAGAAGCCGCACAGCTTCACCCGCCACGGCGTGACCGTCGAGGACGACTACGCATGGCTGCGCGATGCCGGCTATCCCGAAGTCACCGACAAGGAAGTCCTCGCGCATCTTGAGGCTGAGAACCAGTGGTTCGAACACCGCATGGCCGGCCAGCAGGACAAGATCGACCTGCTGTTCAAGGAGATGCGGGCGCGGATCAAGGAAGCCGACAAGTCGGTGCCGCAGAAGGATGGCGACTACCTCTACTGGATCGAGTTCGAGGAAGGCGCCGAATACAAGAAGTGGTGGCGCAGGCCCGTCGCCGCCAAGGATGACGGTTCCGCGGATGAGCTGATCCTCGACGAAGTGGCGCTGGCGGAAGGCAAGGACTACTTCAACCTGGGTGCGATCTCCACCAGTGCGGACGGCAAGCTGCTGGCCTATTCGGTGGATGACAACGGTTCCGAGCGCTTCACCGCGCGGATCAAGGACCTGACCACCGGCGAACTGCTGGCAGACGAGATTCCCGGCACGCTCTCGGCGCTCGTCTGGGTCGCGAACGACAAGGGCCTCGTCTACTCACTCGCCAACGAGCAGTGGCGGACGGACAATGCCCGCCTGCACTGGCTGGGCCAGCCGCTGGAAAGCGATGTCGAACTCTATCACGAGGATGACGAGGGCTTTCGCGTCGGCTCCTCGCTTTCGTCCAACGAGCAGTGGCTGCTGATCGGCACCAGCGATCACGAGACCAGCGAATGCCGCATGGTCCGCGCCGACGATCCGCTGGGCGAACAGATCCTGGTCAAGCCGCGCCAGAAGGGCGTGGAGTACGACGTCGATGAGCGCGAGGGCGTGCTCTACGTCCACACCAACGACACGCACGAGAACTTCCGCCTGGCGACGGCGCCGCTGGCCGATCCGGGCGAGTGGACGACGCTGATCGAGGGCACGGACGCGTTCTACCTGACCGGCGCCGATCTGTTCCGCGACTTCTACGTGATCGAGGGGCGCCGTGCGGGCCTCGATCAGATCGAGGTGCGGTACTACGACGATCCTGCCCGCGTGGAGCCGATCGCGTTCCCCGAAGCGAGCTATTCGGCGGGGCTTTCGAACAACCCCGAATGGCACGTGACGACGCTGCGCCTGACCTACGAATCGATGGTCAGCCCCTCGACCGTCTACGACTACGACGTGGCCGCGCGCACGCTGGACGTGCTGAAGGTTCAGGAAATCCCCTCGGGCTACGACGCGTCGCTCTACGCGACCGAGCGGCTGGAGATCGAAGTGCGCGATGGCACGATGGTGCCGGTCTCGGTGGTCTATCGCCGCGATCGTGCCAAGATGAATGGGGCCGGTGCCGGGCCGCTGCATCTCTATGCCTATGGCGCCTACGGCATCTCGATCGATCCGGGCTTCTCCACCACGCGGCTCAGCCTTGTCGATCGCGGGTTCGCCTATGCCATCGCGCATATTCGCGGCGGCGACGACCTTGGCCGGGCCTGGTACAAGGCGGGCAAGCTGGAGAAGCGCACCAATACCTTCAACGATTTCGTCGACTGCGCGCGCGGGTTGATCGCGCGCGGCTTTACCGAGGCGGGCAAGATCTCGATCTCGGGCGGATCGGCCGGGGGTGAGCTGATGGGCGCGGTGGCGAACTCCGACCCTGACCTGTTCGGCGCGGTGGTGGCGCATGTGCCCTTCGTGGATGTGCTGAACACGATGCTCGATGACAGCCTGCCGCTGACGCCGGGCGAATGGCCGGAATGGGGCAACCCGATCGAGGACAAGGCCGCTTTCGAGCTGATCCTCAGCTACTCGCCCTACGATCAGGTCTCGGCCCAGGCCTATCCGCCGCTGATGGTGACCGCCGGCCTCAACGACCCGCGCGTGACTTATTGGGAACCCGCCAAGTGGGTGGCCAAGCTGCGCGAGGTGAAGACCGACGGCCATGAACTGATCCTCAAGACCAACATGGGCGCGGGCCACGGCGGCAAGTCGGGCCGGTTTGAAAGCCTGAAGGAAACGGCGGAGGAGTTCGCCTTCATCCTCTGGCAGCTGGGTGTTGAAGCTTGAGCGACCGCTTTTCCAAGACCTTCACGGCGACGGCCCATGACATCGACGTCATGGGCCACGTCAACAATGCCGTGTGGGTGCAGTGGATGGAGGCGGTGGCCACCTCGCACTGGGAGGCCGATGCCACGCCCGAGCAGGTCGAGAAATACGTCTGGGTCGTGACCCGGCACGAGATCGATTATCGCGGTAATGTGACCGAGGGTGAGAGCGTGTCGGCGGAAACCTTCATTCCCGAAGGGCCGACCGGCGCGCGCTTCGTCCGCCATGTCGATTTCCGCAATTCTGCCGGAAAGGTGATCGTCTCGGCCAAGACGACATGGGCGATGATCGACAGGGAAACCGGCCGCATCATGCGCGTGCCCCCCGACGTAACCGCCCGCTTCAGTGCAGGCTGACGACGTTCTGTTCGGGCTCTGACGGCGGCAGCCCGATGGTCGGCGCGGCAGCGGAGAACGTGCGCATTTCGGTGCGGTTCCGCCCGGCTGCCTTGGCATCGTAAAGCAGGCGGTCGCACTTGCGATAGAGGTCGGCGAAACGCATCGGCGGGGCGCCGGTGACCAGTCCCATGCTGGCGGTGACCGGCCGGTCCAGCAGCGGCACTTCGGCGGCGATGCGCGCCGGGATCGCCTGGCGCCGACGCTCGGCCCGCTCGGCCCCGTTGCGGCCGCGCAGCAGCAGCAGGAATTCCTCGCCACCGATGCGGACGACCACGGTGTCCTCGTCCGGCATCAGCGCCAGCGCCACGGCGCGCAGCACCGCATCGCCGGTGGCATGGCCGCGCGTGTCGTTGATCGACTTGAAGTGGTCGAGGTCGAGCACCGCCATCGTGCTGAAGCCATCGAGCACGAGGCGGGTGTAGCGCTCCTCGAACCCGCGGCGGTTGTAGAGGCCGGTCAGCGGATCGCGCTCCGCCAGGCTTTCCAGGACGCGTGCCTGCGTCAGTGCGCGATCGCGCTGGTCCTTGATCGCCATGAAGCGGTCCGCCGCGCCCAGCGTGGTGACAAGCACCTCGAACGCGACGGAAAAGTGCTGCGCGCTCATCAGCCCCATCGGCGTGTCGGTGGCGCCCAGCATCGAACCAATCCGCACCACGCCCATGGTGATCAGCGGCGCCCAGCCGACGATCTGGAACCACACCGTGCGGCTGCCGCGCATCGCCGCCGTCGTCATCGTCCAGCCCAACAGGATCATGAAGGGCAGGAATGAGGCATAGTAGATCGACGCCGCGCTGGAGAGCAGCGGCCCGCCGGCCAGATTGTAATAGGCCGACCAGAACAGCACCCAGGGAACCGCCGCCACCAGCATCTGTTTCTGCCGCTTGCCCAGCATTCCGGGTTCCAGCAGATCGTCGAAGAAGCGGGAGGCGGCGATGATCGTCAGGCTCCAGCTCAGCGACGAAAGCAGGCAGATCTGGGTGAGCGATAGCGAGACGAAGCGATTGACGATGCCGCTGCCCACTGCCGTCTGCATCAGCATCGCGAAGACGCCCAGCGCGTGCCACAGCGCGAAGGGCTGGCGCAGCACGCGGTAGATCGCGAAGTTCAGCGCCAGCGGCATCAGCATCAGCCCGCAGATCGCGGCCAGCAGCAGTTCGTCATTCCCCACCGCGCGCTCATCGGGCGCGGCGGCGATCTCGACATCGGAGAGCAGGCCCTTGTGGCGCGCGTCGATCACCTTGACAACATAGGCCTGCACCGGCGCGCCGCTTTCCAGGCGGGGCAGCGGCATGCGCATCGTCCACGATGTGGAGGCGAAGCGCAGGTCGTCATGCGCGATTTCCCGCGTGACGGTGCTGCCATCGGTGCCGATCGCGGTGATCCACAAGGCGCCGAAGCGGGTGAGGCGGGTGTTGAGCGTTGCGTCCGCGGCCGGTGCGCGGCCGGTCATGTCGATCCGCACGAAGCTGGCGGCATTGCCGTCGATGCGCCAGCGGGCGCCGTTGCATTGCCAGCGGTCGGAATCGCGGACCAGCGCGGCTGCCGATTCGCTCTCCGGCGCCAGCGTCGTGCACAGCGATCCGGGCGCAAACCCCGCCGCAGAGGCCGTGGGGGCCGCCAGCAGCGCAAGGATTGCGCCTGCAATCGATATCAGGAAGTGCCGTGCCCCAGGAAACATCATTGTTCCCTTGATAGCACGGCACTCAAGATATGGTTAACCGCTAGGCAAAAATTACCGCAGGAGACGATCCGTAGAGATGTAATCGTAGCCCAGCTCGGTCGCCACGGCTTCGAAAGTTACGTGGCCGGCGTGGACGTTCAGGCCCGCCGCCAGATGCGGATCGGCCTTCAGCGCGGCCTGCCAGCCCAGGTTGGCGATGGCGAGGGCGTGGGGCAGCGTCACGTTGTTCAGCGCATACGTGCTGGTGCGGGCGACGGCGCCGGGCATGTTGGCCACGCAGTAGTGCACCACCCCGTCCACCACGAAAGTCGGGTCGGCATGGGTGGTGGGGTGGCTGGTTTCGAAGCAGCCGCCCTGATCGATGGCGACGTCCACCAGCACGGCACCGGTCTTCATCGTCTTCAGCATTGCGCGGCTGACCAGCTTGGGCGCGGCGGCGCCGGGGATCAGCACCGCGCCGATCACCAGATCCGCCTCGGCCACGCTCTCGGCCAGGTTGGCGGTGCTGGAAAAGCGCGTCTTGGCGCGCGCTTCGAAGTGGATGCCCAGGCGTTCCAGCACATCCGGGTTGCGGTCGAGAATGGTTACGTCTGCGCCCAGGCCCACGGCCATCTGCGCCGCGTTGAAGCCCACCACGCCGCCACCGATCACGGCCACCTTGCCGGGCATCACCCCCGGCACGCCGCCCAGCAGCACGCCGCGCCCGCCATGGGCCTTTTCCAGCGCGGTGGCGCCTGCCTGTATCGACATGCGGCCCGCCACCTGGCTCATCGGCTTCAGCAGCGGCAACTGGCCGCCGGGGCCGGTCACCGTCTCATAGGCGATGGCGGTCACGCCCGACTTCACCAGGTCCGCCGTCTGCTCCGGATCGGGCGCGAGGTGGAGGTAGGTGAACAGGATCTGCCCCGCGCGCAACATCGCGCGCTCGGCCGCCTGCGGTTCCTTCACCTTCACGATCATCTCGCAGCCCGCGAAGACCTCGGCCGCGGTCTCGATCAGCGTCGCGCCCTGTTTCGCATAGGCTTCGTCGCTGGCGCCGATGCCAAGGCCGGCGCCTTTCTCGACCCAGACCTCATGCCCATGGGCGACCAGTTCGCACACACTCTCCGGCGTCAGGCCGACGCGGTATTCGTGATTCTTGATTTCCCGGACGGTTCCGACTCGCATCGTTTCGACTCCGCTTAAGGACTCTCCTGCCCGATGGAATACACCCGGTTGGCGGGATTTCATCACGATTAGAAGATCATGGGGGAAGGCTGGATGATGGGCAGGGGGAAGCGCGCCTTCATGCGAAGTTTGCGCAAACCGTGCTTCCCTTCCACCGCCGTTCCTTCGACAAGCTCAGGATGAACGGGGCGGTCCCCACTCCGTGCCGGGGAGGCCCCCCTCAATGCGCGTCGCGCAAGTCCTGCGTGATGATGCGGTCGCGCGCGGCGCGGATGTCGCCGGTTTCGTACTGGATCGACAGGCGCTCCTTGTCGCTGGCGCGGTAGGTGCTCTCCGCCGCGTCGATCTGCTCGCCGGAAAGGCCAAGGTCTTCCAGCGCCTCGCGCGCCATGGCGACGGCGGACTCCATCACTTCGCGCACCATGAAGGTGACCGGCGCATCCATCAGCCGGATCATCGTGCGCCGGTCATAGACGCGGGCGAGGATTCGCGCTTCGGGGAAGGCCTCGTGCACGCCGTGCAGGAAGCTTTCGGAAAGCTGGTCGCCATCGATGCAGAAGACGATCATCTTCGCCTCGCCCGCGCCGGCCTGCCGCAGCAGGTCGATGCGGGTGCCGTCACCGAACCAGACTTTGGCGCCGAAGCCACCGGCCACGTCGATCATCTCGATATCGGTATCGATCAGCGTCACTTCGATCTCGGCGGCGATCAGCACTTGCGCCACGGTCTGGCCGAAGCGGCCATAGCCGACCACCAGCGCGCGGGCGCCGTCCTTGCGCGGGCCTTCGCGGGTTTCCTTGCTCGTGGGCATCTCGCGGACGCGCGCGGTGGCCATCATCAGGAACGGCGTGGTGACCATCGACAGCGTGACGATGGCGCTGAACAGGCTGGCGGCGCTGGGGTCGATCAGCCAGGCGTCCCTGGCCTGTGCGAACAGCACGAAGCCGAATTCGCCGCCCTGGCTCAGCAGCAGGCCGAGCGCCAAGGCACTGCGCCAGTTCATACGGAACGCCAGTCCGATCAGGAAGATCACGCCGCTTTTCACCGCGATCAGGGCGATAGCCATGGACGCCACGAACAGTGGCCGCTCGGCAATGGCGGAAAGGTCCAGCATCATGCCCACGGACATGAAGAACAGGCCCAGCAACAAAGTGCGGAACGGCTCCACGTCGGCTTCGAGTTCGTGGCGATAGGGTGTATCTGCCAGCATGACGCCGGCGATGAAGGCGCCCAGCGCGGTGGACAGGCCCAGCGACTGCATCAGCGCGGCTGAGGCGATCACCGTGAACAGCGCCGCGAACACGAACATCTCGCGCTCGCCCAGGTTGCCGATCAGGCGGAACAGGGGGCGGATCACGAAGCGGCCGGCCAGGATCAGTCCGGCGATGGCGGCCAGTGTTTCCAGCACCAGAATCCAGCCCGGAGGGCCTGCGGGCAAGTGCGGATTGCGATTCATGGCCGCGATGATCGTGATCAGCGGAATGATCGACAGGTCCTGAAACAGCAGGATCGCGAAGGACCGCTCGCCAAACGGTGTGTGCAGGCGGCCCTCGCTCTGCAGCAGCGGCAGGACCTGCGCGGTGGAGGAAAGGCCCAGCGGCAGGCCCAGCGCCAGCGAGGCGGCAATGCTGAAGCCGGTGGAGTAATAGATCACGGCCGTGATCGCCAATCCGCAGAGCGTGACTTGCAGCATGCCCAGCCCGAAAATCTCGCTGCGCATCCGCCACAGTCGCCGGGGCGCCAGCTCCAGGCCGACGATGAACAGCAGGAAGGTGATGCCCAGTTCGGCGATACCCAGCTTGTTTTCGGGATCGCCGACAAGGTTCAGGATGAAAGGCCCCAGGATCGCGCCCGCCAGCAGGTAACCCAGCGTGGCACCCAGCCCCAGGCGGCGGAACAGCAGGACGAAGGCAAGCGCGGTGCCGAGCAGCAGGAAGCCGTCGCGCAACAGGAATGCCTGGGAATGATCTTGCATCGGGTCCTTTCGGGGGCGGGGACGTTTTCGCCGGCCTCAGGGTAGGGACTTGCGCGGGGAATTGTAAGGCTCGCGTTCGGATAGCTTGACCTTGTTCCGCAATCCCGCTTTCCCTTGTGGAATCCGGGGCTTGCGACGGCCCCTGTTCAGGCATCTCAAGGGGGTATCCGATGCGTGCCATACTTCTGGCCGGGGCTGCGGCTCTGGCAACGCTGCCGCTGGCCATGGCCGATGCGCAGTCCACTGATGCGCAGATCGACAAGGTGATTGCCGAAGGGCTCAGCCATGGCGAGGCGATGGCCAATGCCTCCGAACTGATGGACGGCATCGGCCCGCGTCTTTCGCACTCCGAAAATCTGGAGAAGGCGCAGGCATGGGCGATGGCGAAGTTCAACGGCTATGGCCTCAGCAACGTCCACAAGGAGCCGTTCCGTTTCGGCATGGCCTGGAATCTCGATTCCTGGTCGGCATCCATGGTGTCGCCGCGCGGTCTGGTGATGCGCGCGATCCCGGTGGCGTGGTCACCGGCGACGTCGGGCACGCTTCGCGCGCCGGTGATCCTGGCGCCGATGAGCAAGAAGGAACACTTCGACGCATGGCGCGGCAAGCTGGCGGGCAAGATCGTGATGGTCAGCCTGCCCGGCACCGGCAGCGAGCCGGACAAGGCGGCCTTCCGCCGTCTCGAATCGGCCGATATCGCCAAGAAAGACCACTTCGACTTGCCTGCGGACGAGGACGACGAGGACGCCCGTTTCGTGAAACGGGTGCTGTTCGCCAAGGAACTGTCGGAATTTCTGAAGTCTGAAGGCGCGGTGGGCATGGTGCGGATCAGCTACCGCGATGCCGGGCTGGTGCATGGCGAGGGCTATAACCTTGCGCCCGATCAGGGGCTGGCGCTGCCGTTCATGGAATTGGCCGCCGAAGACTATCGCCGTCTCGCCCGGCTGGAAGTCACCGGAAAAGCGCCGACGATGGAAATGGCCATCGCCGCGCGGTTCGATCGCAGCAACCTGGACGACGCCAACGTGATCGCCGACATTCCGGGCCGCGATCCCAAGGCGGGTTACGTGATGGCGGGCGGCCACTTCGACAGCTGGATCGCCGGTGACGGCGCCAGCGACAATGGCGCGGGCAGCGTGGTGGTGATGGAGGCCGCGCGCATCCTGGCCAAGATGCCCAAGCCCCGGCGCACCATCCGCTTCGCGCTGTGGTCGGGCGAGGAACAGGGCCTGCTCGGCTCGATCGCCTATATCGAACAGCACATGGCGACGCGCGGGCTGGATCCGAATGTCTCCGGGCTGGACCGCATGGCGCAGTGGACCGCGGCATGGCCGATCACCACCAAGCCGGGCTATTCGGAGATGAAGGCCTATTTCAACCTCGACAACGGATCGGGCAAGATCCGCGGCATCTATGGAGAGGGCAACATCGCCGCGATCCCGACGCTGGAAAAGTGGCTGAAGCCCTTCGCCTCGATGGGCGCGACCGACGTAGTGGCTGGCAAGACCGGCGGGACGGACCACCAGTACATGCAGGCGGTGGGCTTGCCGGCCTACCAGTTCGTGCAGGACCCGCTCGATTACGGCAGCCGCGTGCACCATTCGAGCATCGATACCGTCGATCACATGAAGGTGGACGATATCCGTCAGGCCGCGACGATCATGGCGGGGATGCTGTGGCAGGCCGCCAATTCCGAAACCGAACTGCCGCGCCCGCCGCTGCCGCTGAAGCCGGGCAAGTCCGATCCGTTCAAGGTGCAGGACCCGGACGAGAAGTAAGGGGACTGAGGTTTCCTCCCCTGCAAGGGAAGATGGCAGTCGCGAAGCGGCTGACGGAGGGGTATCACCGGTTCGGTAGCGCGGAACCGGGAGGCTGACACCCTCTCCCCGCCGTCATTCGACAGGATAAGCGGGGGGTGGTCCCCCTCCCCCAGTGGAGGAGGATTTCAAGCCAGGCTTTCGTCGCCCCCGCGAAGGCGGGGGCCCGCTTCCTTCACGCACCGAAGCAAGAACAAGCGGGATCCCTGCCTTCGCGGGGATGACGGGGGTTTTTAGCCGGTATTGGCAAGTGGGGCCGGCACGATGCTGGCGCCTTGGAGGTGAGATGGGGGAAGCCCACGCTCCCCCATCTCACCTGCGCTTAAAGCGGCGCCCCGTTCTCGTCGCGGTAGATGTCGCGGCGGCCGACATGGTTTGCCGGGCCGACGTAGCCGTCCTGCTCCATGCGCTCCACCCACTTGGCGGCGGTGTTGTAGCCCACGCCCATCTGGCGCTGCAGCCACGAGACCGAGACCTTCTGGTTCTCGAACACCAGCTGGCACACCTGACGGTACTTGCGCTCTTCCGGCTGGTCCGATGCCGTGGCGTCGAGGTCGTCGAAGCCGAACGAGCCTTCCTCCGGCTCGTTGGTGACGGCATCGACGTAGTCCGGCTTGCCCTGCGCGCGCCAGTGATCGGCCACGTGCTCCACTTCCTCGTCCGAGACGAACGGACCGTGGACGCGCTTCACCGGGTCGGAACTGGGCTTGTAGAGCATGTCGCCCTTGCCCAGCAGCTGTTCCGCGCCCTGTTCGCCCAGGATGGTGCGGCTGTCGATGCGGCTGGTGACGGCGAAGGATACGCGGGTGGGCAGGTTGGCCTTGATGACGCCGGTGATGACGTCGACCGAGGGGCGCTGCGTCGCCATGATCAGGTGGATGCCCGCCGCGCGGCTCTTTTGCGAGAGGCGCTGGATCAGCACTTCGATTTCCTTGCCGACGGTGACCATAAGGTCAGCCAATTCGTCGACGATGAGGACGATCTGCGGCAGCGTCTCGTAATCGAGCTGGCGGTCTTCATACAATTCTTCGCCCGTGTCGGGGTCGAAGCCGATCTGGATGCGGCGGCCGAGCGGCTTGCCCTTGGCGGCGGCGGCGCGGACCTTCTCGTTGAAGCTGGCGAGGTTGCGGACGCTGATCTCGCTCATCTGGCGATAGCGGCGTTCCATTTCCTCCACCGCCCACTTCAGCGCGCGCACGGCCTTGGGCGGCTCGGTCACCACCGGCGAGAGCAGATGCGGAATATCGTCGTAGCTCTTGAGTTCCAGCACCTTGGGATCGACCAGGATCAGGCGGCACTGCGCCGGCGTCAGGCGATAGAGCAGCGAGAGCAGGATCGTGTTGAGACCCACCGACTTACCGGAGCCAGTCGTACCGGCGACCAGCAAGTGCGGCATCGTCGCAAGGTCCGCCACCACCGGTTCACCGGCAATATCCTTGCCCAGGATGATCGGCAGCATGCCCTTGTGCTCGGCGAAGGCTTCGGACGCGACCATCTCCTTGAAGGAGACCATCTGGCGGTCCGCATTCGGCAGTTCGATGCCCATGACGGTGCGGCCGGGAATCGAGGACACGCGGGCCGAGATCGCCGACATGTTGCGGGCGATATCGTCGGCCAGGCCGATCACGCGGCTGGACTTGATGCCCGGCGCCGGTTCCAGTTCGTACATGGTGACGACCGGGCCGGTGCGCACGGCGGTGATCTCGCCCTTCACATTGAAGTCGTCCAACACGGTTTCCAGCAGGCGCGCGTTGCGTTCCAGGCTGAGCTTGTCGATCTTCGGCTGCGAGTTCGGCGGCGGGTCTTTCAGCAGTTCCAGGCCCGGCAGCGCGAACTTGTCGAACATGTCCTTCTGGCGATTGCCGATGTTGAGCTGCGCGGGGGTGGCGGCTGCCTTGGGGTCGCTGATCTCGGGCGCCTTGCGCGGCTTGGCGGTGGGTTCGCGAGTGGTTGCAGCCGGCTCGTCGTCGAAATCGTCGCCCATGAACGGTGCGGATTGCGCTTTCGGGGCCTTTTCGCGTGTTTTCTCGCGCGCCTTTTCCGGCTCGGCGGTGCGGGCCGACGCTTCGTCCCGTGTGGGCAGGCGGCCGATGCGGCCGGGCAGGGTGAGCAGACGGCCCCAGTCCCACGCGAACACGCTGCCCGCCAGCAGCAGCCCGCCGCCCAGGCAGACCACGGCAATGACGAAAGCCGCCCAGGTGGCGAACAGGCCGGGCAGGAAGCCGGTCAGGGTCTCGATCGCCCATGCGCCCAGCAGGCCGGAAATGCCGCCCATCGAAGCGGGCAGGGTGCCGCCGGGCTGGACATAGGTGAGGCCCAGCAGGGTGCTGGTCGCGCCCGCCTGCGGGAACGCAAGGCTCAGCACCGTGGCGATCAGCACCATCGCCAGCGCCAGCACGAAAACCGGGCGCCACCAACGCTGGTTCGAATGCTCGATCTCGCTGTCCTCTTCCTCCACCAGCAGCCAGAGCTTGCGGGCGAAGACGTAGAGCAGCGGCACGAACAGCGCCGAAACTGGGCCGAACAGCAGCAGCACACGCTCCGCCACCCAGGCGCCAACCGGGCCCATCCAGTTCTCCGCCGGTCCGCCGGCGGCGGTGGAGGCGGAAGGATCGGTCTGGTGGTAGCTGAGCAGTGCGAGTGTCAGAAAGGCCATCGCCGCGAAGAGCAGCAGGGCGCCGCCCAGTTCGCCCGCGCGGCGCAAGGACCGCTTGAGCACTGCGCGCCAGTCCGGCTTGGCGATTCGCCGTCCGGGTGCGAGGGGCCGTGTCGCCATTGGAAATTCCCTTGATTTCGGCCCGTTATATTGCGTCGGCGGGGGACTCGCCGTCAAGAATGGATCGGGAACAAGGCTGTGAACGGTTACGTAAACGCCTGAATCGCGGCCCATTTGCGGGCAGGCAAAGTGCGGGCGCAGTGCGGTGTCATGCCGCCCAGCGCGATCACCGGCACTTGTGAGCGCGCCGCCAGCAGGCGGAAACGCGTTGGGCCAAGGGTCTTGCCGCCGGGGTGCGAGCGGGTGGCGAAGACGGGTGAGAGCAGCACCACGTCAGCCCGCGCGCGATGGGCGCGGCCAAGTTCGTGCAGGGAATGGACGGTGACGAGCCGCAGGATCGCCGGGCCATGGGTAAGCGTTCGCGGTGCGCCATAGGCCCCGTCCGCGCGCCATTGCCGCGCCTCGCGGGGATTTCCGGACAGGACGATGCAGTGGCCGAAGCGCCGGGCCACGCGTTTCAGCGCTGCGAACCGCGCGCGGCGTTCGGCGGATGGCAGGTGGTAGTGGCGGAACACCAGGCCCGATCCGCGCGGCAACCGGGCCAGCGCCGTTTCGAGTGCGGCGTCGTTGCGCGCGTCGCTGATGAGCCAGATGTCTGGCCAAGAGTCAGGACATGGTGGCTGGCGGTTCGGCACGGGGACGCTATAGCAGCGCGCCATGGATCAGCCAGCTTCTCCTCTCGCGACCGTTCGCGCCCAGATCGCCAATGCCACCCGCATCGCCGGGCGCGCGCCTGCGGACATCGAACTCGTCGCCATTTCCAAGACCCATCCCGCCGAAGCCATCCTGCCCCTGATCGCAGAAGGTCAGCGCGTGTTCGGCGAAAACCGCGTGCAGGAGGCCGAGGCCAAGTGGCCCGCCCTGCGCGAGGCGCATCCCGATGTGGTGCTGCACCTTGTCGGCCAGCTTCAGTCCAACAAGGCCGAGGATGCCGTCGCGCTGTTCGACTGCATCCATTCGTTGGACCGCCCGTCGCTGGTTGCGGCGCTGGCCAAGGCGATGGACAAGCTGGGCCGCCGGGTCCCTTGTTTCGTGCAGGTGAATATCGGGGCGGAAGAGCAGAAGGGCGGTTGCCCGATTGCCGAAGTGCCGGCGCTGCTGGCCGAAGTGCGCGCGGCGGATATTCCGCTGGCGGGCCTGATGTGCGTGCCGCCGGCGGGGATCGAGGCGGCGCCGTTCTTCGCGCTGCTGGCCAAGATTGCGGTGGACAATGGTGTCTCGGGCCTGTCGATGGGCATGAGCGAGGATTTCGAGACCGCGATCATGCTCGGCGCGACGCATGTGCGCGTGGGCAGTGCGCTGTTCGGCGCGCGGGGGTGAATTGAGCCTCTCCGGCACGGGGAGGGGGACCGCCCGAAGGGTGGTGTAGGGGGACTCGCGGTTTAAACCGTCGTTGCGCGGAGACGAGAATCCCCTCCGTCAGTCCTGCGGACTGCCACCTCCCCGTGCCGGGGAGGACAGGCTTCTCAAGCCGCGCGGAAGGCAAGTAATGACAGACCGAACCCGGCGAACAGCCCGCCGGTCAGCCGGTTGAACGCCCGCTTCACCCCGGCGCGGCCGAGGTGGCGTGAAAGAGCGCGGCCGCTGCCGGCGTAGACCGAGTACCAGAACGCCTCGATCACCGCGAAGACCGCCACCAGAATCGCGAACTGCGGTGCTTGCGGGCGGGCAGGGTCGATGAACTGCGGCAGGAAGGCGGCGGCGAAGACGATCGCCTTGGGGTTGCTGATTGAGATCGCATAGCCGCCCCGGAACAGCGCCAGCCACGAAACCTCAGGCCGGACGGCCGACGTTTCGGCATCGTCCTCGCTCACCGGCGCGCGCCAGGCTTTTACCGCCAGGAACAGCAGATAACCCGCTCCGGCGATGCGCAGCGCGGTGAACGTGCCCGGCAGCGCATGAAGCAGCGCGCCAAGGCCCACGGCGGACGCCGTCAGCAGGGTCATGAGGCCCAGCAGGCAGCCCGCCATGGTGGCCAGAGTGCGCTTCACGCCCAGTTCCACACTGCGCGACAGCACGTGCAGCATGTTCGGGCCCGGCGTCGCGCTCAGTAGAAAGACCGCGACCGCGTAGATCCAGAGGGTGTGAAGCGCCATCGGGTCCTCAGTCCAGTTCGTTGCCGGTCAGGGTGACGACGTGGAGCAGGTTGGTGGAGCCGGGCACGCCGAACGGCACGCCGGCCAGCGCGACAAGGCGGGTGCCGGCGGCGCCGAAGCCGTGGCGCAGCGCCATGCGCTTGCCCTTGGCGATCATCTCCTCGAAGCTGCCGATGTCCCGCGTGGTCACCGTGTGCGCGCCCCAGAGCAGGGCGAGGCGGCGCGCGGTCTTCTCTGCCGGCGTGAGCACCAGCATCGGCGCGGCGGGGCGTTCGCGGGCCACGCGGCGGGCCGATCCGCCCGAACCGGTGAAGACGATGATGCCTTCGATCGGCAGGGTATCGGCGATCGTCGCGCAGGAGGCCGAAAGCGCGTCGGCGGTCGTGGCATCCGGCGGGGTGGCGGCAAGGTGGATGCGCTCGCGATAGGTCGAATCGGTTTCCACCGAAACGGCGATGCGGTCCATGATCGTCACCGCTTCCACCGGCCACTGGCCGGCGGCGGTTTCGGCCGAGAGCATCACCGCGTCGGCACCGTCATAGACCGCGTTGGCGACGTCGGACACTTCGGCGCGGGTGGGCGAGGGGCTGGTGATCATCGATTCCAGCATCTGCGTGGCCACCACCACCGGCTTGCCGCTGGCGCGCGTCTTGGCGACGATGTGCTTCTGGATCGGCGGCACCTGTTCGGGCAGCAGTTCCACGCCCAGATCGCCACGGGCGACCATGATGCCGTCCGACAGTTCGATGATCCCGTCGATCGACTGCACGGCGGCGGGCTTTTCGATCTTCGACATCAGCGCGCAGGCGCCGCCGATCAGGCGGCGTGCCTCGGCCACGTCCTCGGGGCGCTGCACGAAGGACAGGCCGATCCAGTCGGCACCCTGGTCCACGGCGAAGGCCAGATCGCGGCGATCCTTGTCGGTCAGCGCCGGCACCGGGACGATCGCGTCGGGCACGTTCACGCCCTTGCGGTCGGAAATCGTGCCGCCCACTTCGGCCGAGCACAGGATGCTGTCCGCTTCGGCGCGGAGGACGACAAGGCGCAGCTTGCCGTCGTCGATCAGCAGGCGCTGGCCCTTTTCAAGGATGCCGAACAGTTCGGGGTGCGGCAGGCAGACGCGGTTTTCGTCACCCGGCGTCGGATCGCGGTCCAGCGTGAAGTGCGCGCCGTGGCGCAGGAAGGCCTTGCCCTCGGCAAAGGTGCCCACGCGCAGCTTGGGGCCCTGCAGGTCGCACAGGATGGCGATGGGGCGCATCGAATCCTTTTCCACCGCGCGGATGTTGGCGATGGTTTCGCGATGCGTGTCGTGATCGCCATGGCTCATGTTGACGCGGAACGCATCGGCGCCGGCTTTCAGCAGCTTCTCGATGGTTTCCTTGTCACGGCTCGCCGGGCCCAGCGTGGCAAGGATCTTGACCTTGCGCTGGCGCTTGATGCCGCGATGGTGGGGCGAACGGCGGAACGGGGGAGTAGTTGCCAAGGTCAGTGTGCCTCTTCCTGTATCGGTGCGACCTATGGCAAAGGCTGTCGGACAAACCAAGGACCAAGCGACGCGCCATGCACGAAAACAACTCTATAGACGCTCTTGATGACGCGGTTGCGGCATCGGCCTTTCGCCGCCTCGTCAAGCACCTGCAGCAGCGCCACGATGCCGAGAACATCGATCTGATGGGATTGGCCGGATTCTGCCGCAATTGCCTGGCCGACTGGATCCGCGACGCGGGCTTCGAAGGCGACAAGGCCGCCGCGCGCGAAGTGATTCACGGCATTCCGTTCGACGAATGGAAGGCGAAATATCAGAGCGAGGCGACCCCCGAGCAATTGGCGCGGATGGAAGAGAGTCTGAAGAAGAACGGCGGAGCGCACTGAGGCGCCGCCGCGCGATCTGTCAGACAAATTGGGGTTTGTTTGAAATTCGCTGAAGGCGAATTTTGGCCGGTGCCGCATGAAAATGCCCTCCCGGGCATTTTCTCAAAGCTCCCCTCAGGAACTGGCCAGCTTCATCAGCACCAGCCCGCCCAGGATCAGTCCGGCGGCGGCAAGGCGCAGGGGGCTGGCCGATTCGCCCAGGAAGGCGATGCCGACAGCAAAGGCGCCCAGCGCGCCGATGCCGGTCCAGACCATGTAGGCCGTGCCCAGCGGCAGCCGCTTCATCGCCCAGGCCAGCAGTGCGAAGCTGGCGAACATCGCGGTAATCGTGATCACGCTCGGCCAGAGGCGGGTGAAGCCTTCCGAATGCTTCATGGCCGAGGCCCAGACGACTTCGAACAGGCCGGCGATGGCAAGAACGATCCAGGACACGACTGCGGGCAACCTCCTAAGCGTGGTTGCCGGGCCGTCCCGGTCTTGAAGCTCCGCCCATCGATCCGAAAGGGGGAGGCGGGAACGTGGTCGCCGCATGGGCCAGATAGGCGGTGGGGGCGGGCAAGGCAACCGATGGCGGCGACCGGTGGACTTATCCCGCGATACGCACAGGATTTCCACAGCTCCCGGCTTTGCCCGAATCCCCGGGAGCCGCTATCAGCGCCCGCCAACTGAGATTCATCACGATATATTCCGGAGCTTTACCCGATGGCCGAAACCACCGACGATCGCCTGCGCCTCCTGATCGAGCGCGTCGAGCGCCTCGAAGAAGAAAAGAAGGGCATCGGCGACGATATCCGTGACGTCTACAACGAAGCCAAGGCTGTCGGTTACGACGTCAAGATCATGCGCCAGATCGTCCGCATCCGTAAGATGAAGCCGGACGACCGTCGCGAAATGGACATGCTGCTCGATACCTACAAGACCGCGCTCGGCATCGACTGATCCTGTCCGGCCTAACGGCCGGAAAGCGGCACCGGCCCTCTCCCCCACCCGACCTTCCCTACCGGGTAGAATTCGGAAGGTCGGGTGGGGGAGAAGGCCGGTGCCGTAAAATTCTTACCCCCCAAGATGCACCAGCAGCATGGTCGCCGCATTGGCGCCCGCGTGCTGGAGCATCGCGGCGGGCAGGCCGATCCGCTGGCGAGTGAAGCCCAGCATCAGCGCGGCCCACAGTTGCGGCAGGACCAGCGGCAACGACCATGGCGAGACGCTGGGATAGTTCGTCAGGTGCACACCGGCGAACAGCAGCGCCACCACCCAGAACACGATCGGATAAGCCGCGCGATAGAGCGCCGGCGTTTCCCGTTTGCGCAGGACGATCCAGCCGACCAGCGCGGCAATCGCAAGCGCCAGCAGCGAACCCGCCAGAACGAGCGGCGCAACCGCCTTGGCGCCGACCACCAGAATCGCGAACAGTCCCGTGCAGGCGAGCAGCCACAGCGCGCGGGGGCGGCCGGTCTGCCAGCCGCGAAACACCATTTCTTCCGCCACCGGCACGATCGCCACCGTGAACGGCAACAGCCAGCCCGATGGCAACTTGTCGAAGGCATCGGGCGCCGGCAGGTGCATGGCCTGTTGCCACAGGCCGATCAGGGGCAGCACCACCAGGAAAAGCCCGGCGATGTGGAGGGCTTCCATCGTACCCAGCGCCGCCCAGCCGCTGCGCGACCGCAGGCCGATCGGCGTCAGGACTGCCGGGCGTCTCAGGAAGGCCGGAAGCCCGCGCACTACGTCGAGTGCGTGGGCTGAAGGGCGGGCCGAAGGGCGATCAGGGGCGGCGATGTCGATCCGTGTTGCCATGGGCGATGTGCTAACCTGTGTATCCTTGCCAAATCCTTTGGGCCAAATCCTTTGGGCCAAATCCTTTGGGCCAAATCCTTTGGACCAAAACCTCTGGACCAAAACCCTCGGCCCCTCGTTCGTGCAACGCGACCCCGGGGCGCCATGGGTGCGGCACCGGAACGGGCCGGTTGCCCTTGGGTGCCGGCCTGTTGTAAGGCGCCCCCCACATCATTCACCGGACCTCATTCTCCGGCCCGTGCGGACCCGTCCGCAGGCAGGCAGACGAGCGAAGCAAGAGCGGACCCATGGCAGGCCATTCCAAATTCAAGAACATCATGCACCGCAAGGGCGCGCAGGATAAGAAGCGCTCGGCGCAGTTCAGCAAGCTCAGCCGCGAAATCACCGTCGCCGCCAAGATGGGCATGCCCGATCCGGACATGAACCCGCGCCTGCGCGCCGCCGTCAACGCGGCCAAGGCCCAGTCGATGCCCAAGGACAACATCCAGCGCGCAATCGACAAGGCCAGCAAGGGCGATGCCGAGAACTACGAGGAAGTGCGCTATGAAGGCTACGGCCCCGGCGGCGTTGCCCTCATCGTCGAGGCGCTGACCGACAATCGCAACCGCACTGCCACCAACGTGCGCACCGCCTTTTCCAAGAACGGCGGCAACCTTGGCGCCTCGGGCGCGGTTTCGCACGGTTTCGAACGCCTCGGCCTGATCGAGTACCCCGCCAGCGTGGGTGACGAGGACAAGGTCCTCGAAGCCGCGATCGAAGCCGGCGCCGACGATGTCGAGAGCGATATGGGCGATGGCGACGAGAACCCGGGCAGCCACCAGATCTGGGTTTCGGTCGATTCGCTGCACGAAGTCGCCCGCGAGCTGGAAAAGGTCCTTGGCGAGGCCGAAGGCGTGAAGCTGGCGTGGAAGCCCAACCTCACCGTCGATGTCGATGCCGACACCGCCGGCACGCTGATGAAGCTGGTCGACACGCTGGAAGACGACGACGACGTCCAGACCGTCTGGGGCAACTACGAAATCTCGGACGAAGTGATGGAGAAGCTGGGCTGACCAGCTTTTCCGTCGGCATCGCGACCCCGGCGCTGGCCATCGCCGCGCTGGGGGCTGCCTGGCTGGCGTTCGCGCCGGCGATTGCCGAAAGCGGTGCGGCGCGCTCAAGCTCTTCCGTTGCCAACCACTGCGCGGCGAACGAGCAGGTGCTCTATTCCTGCGTCTTCCCGCGCGGGGTCGGTTCGCTCTGTGCCGACGGCGCGGCGGTGCACTACCGGTTTGGGCCGCGCGGCAAGGCGGATCTCGACCTTGCCAGCCGGCCGGACTGGTCCAACGTGCATCAGGGCGATGTGCGCGGGCAGGGCAATGGCTATCAACGCCATGTCCGCCTGACCAACGGCCGCTTCCACTACGTCGTGTTCGAAGGGATGGACGGCAACCTGACCGACAATCCCGGCCACACCTATTCGGGCATCGCCGTGCTGGAAGGCCCGAAGGGCGAGCGGGCGGTATCGACGTTGAACTGCCCCGGGCGCTCGGTCCACGATCTCGACACGCGGCTGATTCAGGAACGCGCCGGGGCCGAGGAAGAGAACGGCCCTTTCGACATGTGGTACTGACGTCATGATCATCATCGGCCTCGATCCGGGGCTCACCTGCACCGGCTGGGGCATCGTCGCCAAGAGCGGCAGCCGTCTCAGCCATGTTGCCAACGGGCAGATCCGCACCGACGCCAAGGCCGGCATGGCCGAGCGGTTGGTGGAACTGGACGCCGCACTGACCGACGTGATCCTGCACCACCGGCCCGATGCCGGCGCGGTAGAGGAAGTCTTCGTCAACGTGAACCCGCAGTCGACGCTGAAGCTGGGGCAGGCGCGCGGCGTTGCCATGCTGTCGATCGCGCGGGCGGGCCTGCCGGTGGCGGAATATTCCACCAAGGTCATCAAGAAGGCGCTCGTCGGCACCGGCGGGGCCGACAAGAAGCAGATACAGCACATGCTGAAGGTGCTGCTTCCCGGCGTGAAGCTGGCGGGTGAGGATGCGTCGGACGCGCTGGCCGTCGCCATCACCCACGCCAACATGCTGGGCAGCCATCGCTAAGGCAGCGCGTTGTTCGCGCATGGACGCGCGCAACGATGAAAGCTGGATGGCCGAGGCGATCCGCCTTGCCGTGCAGGAGAAGGGCAGCGATCCTGCCGATACGCCGATCGCCGCATTGGTGGTGCTGGATGGCCGCCTGATCGCGGCGGGCGTCAATCGTACCGAGGAATGCTGTGACGCCACCGCCCATGCCGAGATCGAGGCTTTCCGCGCGGCCGGCAAGGCGCTTGGATCGATGCGGATCGAGGGCGCGACGCTCTATTCCACGCTACAGCCCTGCGGCATGTGCACGATGGCGGCGATCTGGGCCGGCGTCAGCCGCATCGTCTATGGCGCTGGTCGGGACGATGTGCACCCGATGTATTTCGAGGCACGGCATCTTTCCACGTTCGACTTCGTGACGGATGCCTGGAAGGACGACCTCGCGCTGACTGGCGGTGTGCTTCGCGCGGATTGCGCGGCACTGTACTATCGTCCTTGGGATGACGTGCCTGAGAGGCAGCAGGCGAACAGCTGAGTGATGCCGCTGCGCCTTTGGTGCTTCAGCGTTGGTTCGGAGAGCCGTGTCCCGCCCGTGTCGCCTGATCTACGTCGCCATCGATCATCTTCTGGTAGGACCATGCGGGCGCAGGCGCGCACCCGCCGCTGCGGCGGAAAAGACAGGCTTGCTGGTCACCCATCGCATCGCACGCTTCGCGCCGCCAGCCGGGAATCGGCGGTGGCGATGAACCCAGAATCAACGCGTTGGCGCCTTGCATCAATCCCTGGGGAAGAGGGCCGGACACCGTTCTGCCTTGCGTGGGGAGCAACAGAATGGGAACCGGCCGGGGCAGCAGGGCCGGCACGAGATGCGCCTTGAGTTCGAAATCCAGCGCGATCGCGCAAGTGCGCGGATCGTCCAGCGCGCGCAAGGCGAGCCGCGGTACGGCACCGCCACCGCGCAATGCCGAATAGCCCCCGCTCTTGTATTCCGACGCGCATGAGGCAGCCAGCCAGACCAGGCAGACGATCGCGATGCCGGCAGGACCGGCCGCGCCCTTGCGTCGTTCGGCAATACGGTCCGCCAGCCGTACCGTGGCGATCGCTGCCAGAATCAGGATCGTCAACGTGGTCAGCCAGACGAACCGGTATTCCTTGTGGGCGATCATGCTGTGGAACAGGGCGTTCGCCGCGGCTGCCGCCATCAGCGGCCAATAGCGTCTGCCTGCCAGAAGCGCGGCGATAACCGCCGGCACCATGATCGGTGCAAGGTGCGTGTAGAGCCCGATCGCATAGGCGAACGGACCGGACACCCCGAAACGAGCCGCCATGCCCTGACCGATGTTCATCGAGACGTTGACGGCAATCCATGCGAAGGGCACGCGGCCCATGGCAAGATCGCTCGCCGCCCCCACAAGCGCGGCGGCCAATCCGCCCAGCACGACCGGCTGCCAGCGCCGCCAGTCCAGTCGCAACGATCCGACAGCCAGAACCGCGACGAACGGCGCATACTGGATCCGCGCCAACAGGCCGAGGCCAAGCAGGAAGCCGCTTCCCGCCCGCGATCGGCTGCTCGCGGACGTGCCATCGGCCAGCAGCGGCGCGGCGGCCAGCAGAAGCAGCGCGCTGGCCAGGCTTTCGGAAAGCAGCAATTCGCTGAACAGCACCGATTCCCACCAGATTCCCACCACGAACAGGGCAACGAGGGCATGGCGGCGTGATGTCAGTGCGCCCAGTTTCCAGGCTGCGGGCAGGATCAGCAAGGTAACCGCGCCAAAGGCGATCCGCGCCGTCATCACTGCAAAGATCTGATCGCCCGAAAGCGCGTGCCCCACCCACAGGAACAGGGCCATGAATTGTTCGATAAGGCCGTTGCGCAGGCCGAAATGCGCTTCCCACGGTATCAGGCCTTGCCCGGTGACCAGTCGATTGCCCTGTTCGAGATACTGCATCAGCTCATCGGCGTGCATGATCTCGAAAGGCGCGAAATGCAGGATGCGCAGCGCGATCGCCGCGATAACGACCGGCAGAGCAGTCCATAGCGGCCACCGATGATCCCCCGCCCCCGCGGACATCGTGTTCGTTCCCATATTCCGGGCGTTAGCACGCATGATTCGCGCTGTCATCGGACCGGGCGAACGCAGTTCCGGGGGACAGTCGATGAACGCCCTTGCCGCGCGACTCGGCTTCGTGCCATAGGAACAAACCATGATCGCCAAGCTCACAGGTCTGCTCGACGACACCGGTCCGGACTGGGCCATCATCGACGTGAACGGTGTGGGCTATCTCGTCCACTGTTCGGCGCGCACGCTCGATCATCTCGGCATCCGGGGCGACAAGGTGGTCGTCCATACCGAGATGCAGGTCAGCGAGACAGATCAGCGCCTGATCGGGTTCACCAGCGGGGCGGAGCGCAACTGGTTCCGTCTGCTGACGGCGGTGCAGGGCGTGGGATCGAAAGTGGCGCTGGCGATCCTTTCGGCGCTGACGACCGAAGAATTGCAGCGCGCCTGCGCCGGTGGCGATTCCGCGATGGTCGCGCGCGCCAACGGCGTTGGCCCGAAGCTGGCCAGCCGCATCGTCAACGAATTGAAGGACAAGGCGGGCGGCATGCCCACCGTGCCCGGTGCGCCCGGGATTGCCGCCGTGGCTGCGCCTGCCGGATTTTCCAGTGCCGATGCCATCTCGGCGCTCCAGAACCTGGGGTTCAAGCCTGCGGTCGCCAGCGTGGCGGTGGGCAAGGCGGTCGAGGAACTGGGCGAGGATGCGGGCCTCAACGACCTTGTCCGTGTGGCGCTGAAGAGGGCGGCGGGGTGAACGTCCCACTCCTTCAGAAGCCACGTCATCCTGAACTTGTTTCAGGATCCATCTTTCGGCTTGCCCGGAGCCATCGCCGGCAAGCCCAACTCTGCCGTCAAGTCCTGCCATTCCGGGTTTGCCGCATTGATGAGGTTGATCTTCCACTGCCTGTGCCAGTTCTTCAACTGCTTCTCGCGGGTGATGGCGCGCTCCATGTCGCCGAACAGCTCGAAATGGATGAGGCGGTGGACATGGTATCGTTGCGAGAATCCGGTAAGCGCGTCGCTGCGGTGCTGCCAGAGGCGACCGGCGAGGTTGGAAGTGACGCCGATGTAGAGCGTGCCGTAATGCCCGCTTGCAAGAATATAGGTGCAAGGCTGTCGCTCTTTCCGCATCCTCCGGTGAGTGCGGAGCCATGGATGCTGAAACAAGTTCAGCATGACGGGATTGCCAAGTTTTCATCGTCGGGCTTTTGGCCAGGGCATCGTCGTCCTGCCTTCGTTCCCGCCTTCCTTTCTCGCCAGACGCCGAGCCAATGACCGATAACCCCATCCTCACCTCCACCCGCCAGCCCGAGGACGCCGACGCGGCGTTGCGGCCGAAGACTTTGGCCGAATTCGTTGGGCAGGCGGCGGCGAAGGACAATCTTCGCGTGTTCATCGAAAGCGCCAAGTCGCGGCGCGAGGCGATGGATCATACGCTGTTCTTCGGCCCGCCCGGCCTTGGCAAGACCACGCTGGCGCAGATCGTCGCGCGCGAGCTGGGTGTGGGATTCCGTGCCACCAGCGGGCCGGTGATCGCCAAGGCAGGCGATCTGGCCGCGCTGCTGACCAATCTCGAGCATGGCGACGTGCTGTTCATCGACGAAATCCACCGCCTCAATCCCGTGGTCGAGGAAGTGCTCTATCCGGCGATGGAGGACCGTGCGCTGGACCTCATCATCGGTGAGGGGCCGTCCGCGCGTTCGGTGCGGATCGATCTGCCGCCCTTCACGCTGGTGGGGGCGACGACGCGGCAGGGCCTGCTCCAGACGCCGCTTCGGGACCGTTTCGGCATTCCCGTGCGGCTGCAGTTCTACACGGTGGAGGAACTGGAAAAGGTGGTCACGCGCGGTGCCGGCCTGCTGGGCATCGGCATGGACAGGGGCGGGGCGACCGAAATCGCGCGCCGCTCGCGTGGAACCCCGCGCGTGGCGGGGCGCCTGATGCGCCGTGTGCGCGACTTTGCCCATGTTGCCGGTTCGGACGTGATCACCCACGCCATCGCCGACGATGCGCTAACCCGGCTGGAAGTCGATTCGATCGGTCTCGACGCGCAGGACCGGCGCTACCTGCGGATGATCGCGGATATCTACAAGGGCGGCCCGGTCGGCGTGGAGACGCTGGCGGCGGGCCTGTCCGAACCGCGCGACACTATCGAGGAAGTGATCGAACCCTACCTGATCCAGCTGGGCCTGATCGCCCGCACCGCGCGGGGGCGCTGCCTCAATGATCGGGGCTGGACGCACCTGGGAATGACGCCGCCGCAGCAAGCTGGGCAGGGCGGACTTTTCGATTCGCAGGTGGACTGACCCACCGACGGCGTGATCGTGCACCGGCCGGTTCGGGGCCGGGTTGAGGGCCGGGTAAGGGACCGAAACTGTCGGGTCAGTTTACAAACCGGGCTTACGGTAGTCCCGCTTCGGTACAGTCTTGAATCCGATCGTCAAATCGGGTGCGTTTTAACGCGTTCTTAGCCATGAAACCCGGTTAACGGCATTGTTCCCTTAACCCAGCTCTGCGCTTTGTAGGGAACAAGTTCGGTCTGATGCGGCGCCGGCCGCTGTCGGGAGGTCCGAGGGAAGAGAGAGACGGTATGTCGGTTCGAATGGCTTTGGCGAAACTGTCTGCCTGTGCGGCAGGCTGTGCGATCATTGGCGGCGGCGCGGTTCACGTTGCCGAAACGCAGGCCAGCGGCGTGGAATACCACAAGCTGAAGCAGGCCAAGGTGGCGAAGGTCGCCAAGAAACCGGCCCGCCGCGCGATTCCTCCCCGTGCCTCGGCCGGCACCCCGGTCCATGCCCGTCGCGATATCCCGCGCCCGGTAGAACCCGTCATGGCGGCCGCATTGCCGCCGGCCTACATTCCGCCCGCGCCGATTGCCGCGCCTGTCGTTTCCGGCGGCGGTAGCGTCGCGCCGGTCGTGATCGGCGGCGGCGGATCGAGCGGTGGCTTCGGCGGCGGGTTCTTCGGCGGGTTCTTCGGCGGCGGCGGTAGCGGATCGAGTGGCGGCAACGTCGTTATCAGTTCCACGTCGACTTCCACCGGTTCGACATCGACGTCTTCCGGCGGATCCAGTTCCAGCAGCAGCGGCGGTTCGACCTCGTCTTCGTCCTCCACCGGCGGTCTCACCTCGACCACCTCAACGGGCGGCGTCACTTCGACCACGTCGACGGGCGGGATCACTTCCACGACGACCACCGGCGGGATCACCTCGACCAGCTCGACATCGGGCGACGTTTCGACCAGCACGTCCAGCTCGGGCAACGTCTCGAGCAGCACCAGCACGTCGAGCTCGTCCTCCACTTCGTCGTCGACGTCCTCTTCCACTTCGAGTTCGACGTCTTCGTCGACCTCGTCGAGCACCAGTTCCTCCACGTCGGGTGGGTCGGGCGGTCCGCCACCGCCGCCGCCGCCACACGACGTCCCTGCGCCGCCGATGCTGATCCTGTTCGGCGCCGCCGCTGCTGCCGTGATCGGCCGTCAGCGGTTGGCAAAGAAGGGATCCGCCTGAGGGCGCGGGTCCGGGCCGAGCCGACCCAAGGCGGCCGGTCTGGAGAAAGGGGTGTGCGTCGGGGGGCGCTCACCCCTTTTTCTTTGGTTTGTTGGAAATGCCTGCGGCATTTCCATGCGGCACCGCAAAATCCGCGTGTCGCGGATTTTCACGGCAAAGAAAAACCCCGCCCCGCACGAGGCGGGACGGGGCTTCCTTCTTGAGCCGGTAAGGCGGCTGGTCGCTTAGGCGGCCAGCTTGCGCAGCACGTACTGCAGGATGCCGCCGTTGTTGAAGTATTCCACTTCGTTGGCGGTATCGATGCGGCACAGCGCGGTGAAGGTGAAGGTCGAACCGTCTGGACGGGTCACTTCGACTTCCACGTCCTGGCGCGGCTTCAGGCTGGCAACGCCCTTGATCGTGAAGGCGTCGTCGCCGGTCAGGCCCAGGGTCTGGCGGGTGTCGCCATCCTTGAACTGCAGCGGCAGCACGCCCATGCCGACCAGGTTCGAACGGTGGATACGCTCGAAGCTCTCGACGATCACGGCGCGGACGCCCAGAAGGTTGGTGCCCTTGGCCGCCCAGTCGCGCGACGAACCGGTGCCGTACTCCTTGCCGGCCACGACCACCATCGGGGTGCCCTGCTCCTTGTACTTCTGCGCCACGTCGTAGACCGGCAGAACCTCTTCACCGAAGCGGCTCATGCCGCCTTCGATGCCGGGGACCATTTCGTTGCGGATGCGGATGTTGGCGAAAGTGCCGCGCATCATGACTTCGTGGTGGCCACGGCGCGAACCGTAGGAGTTGAAGTCCGCCTTGGCGACCTGGTGCTCCATCAGCCACTGGCCCGCCGGGCTGTCGGCCTTGATCGAACCGGCCGGCGAGATGTGGTCGGTGGTGATCGAATCGCCGAGGATCAGCAGCGGCTTCGCCTCGATAATGTCGTTCACCGGCGCCGGGGTCATTTCCAGGCCTTCGAAGTACGGCGGGTTGGCGACGTAGGTCGAACCGGCGCGCCACGAGTAGGTTTCCGAACCGGTGACGTTGATCGCCTGCCAGTGCTTGTCGCCCTTGTAGACGTCGGCATAGCGGGCCTGGAACATCGGACGGTCCATGCAGGTGGCCATGGTTTCGGCCACTTCGTTGTTGGTCGGCCAGATGTCCTTCAGGAACACGTCGGTGCCGTCCTTGCTGACGCCGATCGGGGTGGTGGTGAAGTCTTCCACCACGGTGCCCTTCAGAGCGTAGGCGACGACCAGCGGCGGCGAGGCCAGGAAGTTCGCGCGCACGTCCGGCGAGACGCGGCCTTCGAAGTTGCGGTTGCCCGAGATCACGGCGCTGGCGACCAGGCCGTTCTCGTTGATCGCCTTCGAGATCGGTTCGGCGAGCGGGCCCGAGTTGCCGATGCAGGTGGTGCAGCCGTAACCGACCAGGTTGAAGCCGATGTTGTCGAGGTGCGACTGCAAGCCGGCCTTGTTCAGGTAGTCGGTGACGACCTGCGAACCGGGGGCGAGCGAGGTCTTCACCCAGGGCTTGGGCTTCAGGCCCAGCTCGTCTGCCTTCTTGGCGACGAGGCCGGCGGCGACCAGCACGCTCGGGTTCGAGGTGTTGGTGCAGCTGGTGATGGCGGCGATCATGACGTCGCCGTCACCGATGTCGAAGTCCTTGCCTTCGACCGGAACGCGCTGGGCCGACTTCTTGTAGGTCTCTGCCATGTCCTTGTTGAACACGTCGTCGACGTCGGGAAGGGCAACCCAGTCCTGCGGACGCTTCGGGCCGGCGAGCGAGGGCACGACGGTCGAGATGTCGAGTTCGAGGGTGGACGAGAAGATCGGATCGGCAGCGCCGGCTTCCATCCAGAAGCCCTGTTCCTTGGCATAGGCTTCGACGAGGGCGATCTGCTCTTCCTCGCGGCCGGTGAGGCGCAGGTAGTCCAGCGTCTTGTCGTCGATGCCGAAGAAGCCGCAGGTTGCGCCGTATTCGGGGGCCATGTTGGCCAGCGTCGCGCGGTCGGCCAGCGACAGCGAGGCAAGGCCGGGGCCGAAGTATTCGACGAAGCGGCCGACGACGCCGTGCTTGCGCAGCATCGAGGTGCAGGTGAGGACGAGGTCGGTGGCGGTGACGCCTTCCTTCAGTTCGCCCACGAACTTGAAGCCGACGACTTCGGGGATCAGCATCGAGACCGGCTGGCCCAGCATCGCGGCTTCCGCCTCGATGCCGCCGACGCCCCAGCCCAGCACGCCCAGGCCGTTGACCATGGTGGTGTGGCTGTCGGTGCCGACGCAAGTGTCGGGATAGGCAACCGTTTCACCGTTCTGGTCTTCGCTGGTCCACACCGATTTGGCGATGTTTTCCAGGTTCACCTGGTGGCAGATGCCGGTGCCCGGGGGAACCGCATAGAAGTTGGCGAGCGACTTGGAACCCCACTTGAGGAAGTCGTAGCGCTCCATGTTGCGCTGGTATTCGATCTCCACGTTCTCTTCGAACGCCTTGGGGTGGCCGAATTCGTCGACCATGACCGAGTGGTCGATCACCAGGTTCACGGGGACCAGCGGGTTGATCTTACTGGTGTCACCGCCGAGCTTGGCGATCGCGTCGCGCATCGCGGCAAGGTCGACCACGCAGGGCACGCCGGTGAAGTCCTGCAGCAGAACGCGCGCGGGACGGTACTGGATCTCGTCACCGGTGGTGGGGTTCTTCTGCCAGTCGACCACCGCTTGGACGTGATCGGTCGAAACGGTGAAGCCGCCGTCTTCGAAGCGCAGCAGGTTTTCCAGCAGCACCTTCATCGAGAACGGCAGGCGGCTGATGTCGCCAAGCTTCTCGGATGCTTTCTTGAGCGAGTAGTAGGCGACCTGCTTGTCGCCGACGGTCATGGTGCTGCGGGTACCGAGCGTATCCTGTCCGACCTGGGTCATTTGGGTATTATCCCCTTCTGTATGGAGCCTGCCGCCAATAGCGCGGCCCCCTTCACGGAACCGAACTGGCCAGGTCCCGAAAAGGATCGCCGTGCTGCATCGCGACAAAGCGGAGTCTGCGGCCCCGCCGATGCGCGTTCCGGACCATAAGGTCAAGGGGGGGCGGGTACTGACCTACGATGTGTGACTTGCGTTTCTTGCACCGATCCAGCAGCCCGCAACGATCAGCAATGTGCCTGCAACGGTGGCCATGCCCAGCCGCTCTCCGAACATCAGCCAGCCCAGCAGCGCGGCCCAGAGGAAACCGGTGTACTCGATGGGGAGCAGCACTTGCGTTTCGGCGCGGGCGTAACCCCATGAAAGAAAAAGCAATGCACTGGTCGCCAAGGCCGCGCCGGCAAGGATGAAGCCCAGGCTGCGAAGATCGGGAACGACCGCCAGCCAAGGCGAAAAAGCCAGGAAAATCAAGGTTACGCCAAGGTTCTGGAACATCGCCACTTCCACCGGCCTGGCCAGCAGGGCCTGCTTCCGCTGGAGCACGAGGTTCACCGCATAGAAGACCGAGGAGACGAGGACGGCCACCGTTCCCTGCACCGCCTGCTGCGAATATTCGCCGCCGCCCAGCTTTCCGGCCAGTATCACCACGACGCCGACGACCCCGAGCAACGAGGCGAGGATAGCCTGCGGGCGGATCTTCTCGCCCAGAAGCAGCGCTGCGAAATAGAGCGCGATGATCGGCGAGAGGAAAGACAAGGCCATCCCCTCGGCCATAGGAATTCGTGCAAGGCCATAGAAAAAGAGTGCGGCCATGGCCGAAGTGATCGCCGCGCGCTGCACATGGACCGTCAGAACCGGGCGTGTGGGGGTGGGCCTGCCGGCCGCCAGCCATAGCGGAAAGGTCATCAGCGTGCCGAACAGGTTGCGCAGCAGCAGTGCGGTATAGACGCCCACGGCCAGCGAGGCGCCCTTGATCGTCGCGTCCATCATGCTGAACGTGGCGATACCGGCGACGACTGCCAGCACGGGCGCGGATCGCGCGAACAGCGATTGGTGGATCGGAGAGGAGGAGGGCGCCGGCGCGTGCATGACCGCTTGCCTGTCGCCCCCTGCAAGCCTGCGCGCAAGCAATTCATCGCAGGGTCAGGCGAAATCCTTGAATTGGGCACTATATGGGGGCAAAGCGGATTTATCCGGCAGCCGGTTTTCGCGGCCGCGGTTCCCCCATGCATGACGACGTGGGCTTTATGACAGACAGGTTCAGGACAAGATGGCGAGTTTGAAGCGGTTCGGTTGCAGCGTGCTGGCGGTTGTCGCGGCAACGGGCCTGGTGGCGCAGCCCGTGGTGGCTCAGAAAACGGACACCACGGCGACCCCGAAGGCCAAGAAGCTTTCGACGCCCACCTCGATCCTGCCCGCCGCGCAGGCAACACCGCAACCTGCCGCGACCGCGCAACCCAAGGCTACGCCCTCCTCGGCACCGACGCCGAAGGCTACGCCCTCTTCGGTGCCAACGGCCGCTCCGACGACTGGGCCAACGTCCGCCCCCGGCGGCGTGCCCCCGGTGGTGCCGATTGCGGCGCCCGCGCCCGGTCAGCCTGGTCAGCACGACGCGCTGCTGGCGGAGCCGGTGATGTCGTGGTCTTTGGCGGACGCCAAGGCACTGCTCCAGACGATCGGCTATATCGGCAAGGAAGGCCTGGTTCCGGCAGATTACCAGCCCGCCGCGTTGAAGGCGGCGATCGCCAAGGGCGAGGGTGACGAGCTGGACCAGCTGGCCAGCCGCGTGTTCGGCTGGTTGATCGAGGATCTTCGTGATGGCCGCACGCCGATGACGGCGCGCGTGCAGTGGTTCGCGGTCGATCCCGATCAGGACGTGATGCCCACCGCGCAGCTCATGGCGCAGGCACTTTCGGACCATGACATCGCCGGCGTGGTCGACAAACTGGCGCCCACCAATCCGGACTATGCCGCGCTGAAGGCCGCGTACAATGCCACGCCGGCGACGGACAAGGCGAAGCGCGCGCTGATCCAGGCCAACATGGATCGCTGGCGCTGGCTCGCCCGCGATCTGGGCGACGTCTACCTGATGACCAACGTGCCGGAATTCCAGCTTCGCCTGGTGGTGAAGAACAAGATCATCCGCACCTACAAGACGGTGGTCGGCAAGCCCGGCCGCACGGCGACGCCGCAGCTGGCCGAAACGGTGACGGCGGTGGTCTTCAACCCCACCTGGACGGTGCCGCAGTCGATCGTGAAGGGCGAAGGGCTCGGCGCGAAAGTGCTGAACAATCCGGGCTGGGCGAAATCGGCCGGCTACAAGGCGACCAAGAGCGCGGACGGCGTGATCACCGTGGTCCAGCAGCCGGGGCCGGGCAACTCGCTGGGCCTGATGAAGATCGACATGCCCAACCCGCACGCGATCTACCTGCACGACACTCCATCCAAGCAATACTTCAATGCCGACGTGCGCGCGTTCAGCCACGGCTGCATCCGCACCGAGCGCGCGGTGGAACTGGGCATGACGATGGCGATCCTGGGCGCGCAGAAGACCGCGACCGAAGCGGCTGACATCTCGCGCTCCGGCCAGTATACCAAGGTGGAGATGACGCGGACCTTCCCGGTCTACATCTCGTACTTCACTTTCGCGCGCGCGATCGACGGCCAACTGACGTCGTTCAACGATATCTACGGCCGGGACAAGCCGGTGCTCGACAGCTTCAACGCCCCGCGCCAGCTGAAGACCACCCAGCGCGCGAGCGAGGAAGAAGTCATCAAGCTGGATAACCCGCTTTAAGGCCCGAATCTGCGGCAGGCCGTTCGTGGATGCGAATGGCTTGCCGCCGCCCAAACTCAACGTGTGGGCGATTGGCGGGGCTTCGGCCTTGCCTCGCACGGCATCGGTAGCCACCTAGGCGGACGTTATCTGCCGAGGACACCGATCATGAGCGAGAACACCGACCGTATTGGTGAGGCGACCGCCCGGATCGTCGAACTCGAAGCCGAGCTTGAAGCCTCGGGCACCACCACCCGTGCCGAAGCCGAGTTGGCCCGCGCCAAGGCGCTGCTGCACGAATGGGTGGACAGCGTGGTGGCCGTGGTGGCGACGCCCGGCGTCGGCCGCGCGGTGCTGATCCACGATAACGGCACCGAATCGCGCATCGCCTCGCCCGATCTGCCGTTCCGGCTCGCAGTGCCGGTTTCCTTCGACCAGCGGGAAAGCTAAGCCGTCGCATACCCACCGATGGGAGTGCGACGATGGTCTGGGATTTGCGGCGCGCCCTGCTCCGCAAGGAAGAGTTTGAATCGGGGCGCCTCACCGATTTCGAGTTTCGCGAGACCGTTCGCACGCTCAAGCTGATGGCGCGGGCGTTCGGCGCTGATGAGGCGCCGGTTCTCGATGCGCTGATCGAGCATGGTTTCGAAGCCGCGCTTCACGGTTTTCCCGAAATGCTGGGCGAGGAAATGCGCGAAGCGGTTTCCCTGCGCCTGCGCAAGGAAGCGCGCCAGATGTTGACCCGCGAACGCGGCGATCCGACGCCCTATCGGCTAGGCTGACGAGTCTTCGGTCAGCCGCGCCGCTGCAACTTCACCAGCACCTGGTCCAGACTCGACAGGAACCGCGAACGGTCCTGTTTGCTGAACGGCGGCGGTCCGCCGATCACGTCGCCGTCGGCGCGCAAGTCCGCCATGATCGCGCGGGTGGCGATGGCGCCGCCGATAGAGGCCATGGTGAAGGGCTTGCCGTTCGGCGCCAGAACGTCCGCGTCCAGCTTCAGGCAGCGATCGGCCAGCAGGATATCGGCGGTGATCACCACCGTCCCCGCCGCGGTGTTCTCCACGATCCAGTCGTCGGCGGCATCGAAGGCGTCGCTCACCAGCTTGCGCGCGATGAGCGCCGATTGCGGCACCCGGATCGGGCTGTTGCTGACGACCACCACCGGCACTTTGTAGCGCTCGGCGACGCGGTAGGTTTCGTCCTTCACCGGGCAGGCGTCGGCATCGATCAATATGCGGATCATGCCGTTCTATACTGCATGCGGGGCAAATGACGAACTGCCGTATTCCTAGGGTGGTGTTTTGGCCAGCGGCAATTCGTCCTCACCCCAGCCGATGCGTGAAGGGCGCACGGAATGCGCGAGTCTGGCAAGTTTGTAGCCGCGTGGCAAAGCGCTTTGCAGGCATTGGGCGCTCGCATTGGTGATGCCGCTCATGAAGAAGCGGTCCGGCATGTCGTAAAGCTGCCCGGATGGAGTTTCATAGGAACGGATCGAATAGGCCGTTACTTCACACTTGGCCGCGATCCTTGAAAACAGCGCGAAACCCTGCCCATTTTCGGAGATTGTAAGAGGCGGATATTCGGGGTCGTAGGAATGCGATGAGCGCAGGAAATTGATTTTAGCCTTGCGCTGCTTCGCCTCAAGTTCCGGCATGAATGCCACCCAATCCGCGTTGATTTCTTGGTCCGCGGTATCGCGCGGCGTAAACAGGTAGAGTCCGTCCGCGAACGCCAGACTTATGGCAAGAACAACGAGTAAGGTTCGCCTTTTCATTGGCAAATGATGCCTGCGGCCTGTTTGTGCCGCAATATGGGAAGGTCATTGAACAGGGGACGCTCCCTATTGCCGAACGGCCGTGCGCCGCCCATCATGCAGTGAAACCGGAGAGCCGCCATAATGCAGCAGCCGACGATCACCGCCTTTGCCTGCTCGCCGGATCGCGGGCGGGGCCTCGCGCGCGATATGGCCGTGCGTTGGGCACTGGAGGAAGTGGGCCAGCCCTATGCCGTGCGGCTCGTCTCGTTCGAGGAGATGAAGCAGCCGGCGCATCGCTCGCGCAATCCGTTCGGCCAGATTCCGACCTACGAACAGGGTGATCTCGCGCTGTTCGAGTCCGGGGCTATCGTGCTGCATCTAGCGCAGACTCATGGCGGCTTGTTGCCGGAGGACGGCGATGCGCGGATGCGGGCGGTGATGTGGATGTTCGCGGCGCTCAGCACGGTGGAGCCGGTGATCGTGCAGCGCTCCGAGGTCCTGTTGTTCGAGCGCGAGCGTCCCTGGTATGAAACGCGCCTGGCTTCCATCGAGGAGCGGATCGCCGCGCGGCTGGCCGAACTCGCCACGCGTCTCGGCACGGAGGAATGGCTCGACGGCTATTTCAGCGCGGGCGATCTGATGATGGTGCAGGTCTTGCGGCGGCTGGGCGGTTCCGACCTGCTGGCCGCCAACGAGACCGTGCTTGGCTATGTCGCGCGAGGCGAGGCGCGGCCTGCCTTCCAGCGGGCCTTCGCCGCCCAACGTGCGGTGTTCGTGGACGCGGCCAGCTAAGGACTTCAGTGCTGGCGGATCACCGCCAGGAATTCCTCGCCATAGGCTTCCAGCTTGCGCGCGCCGATGCCGCCGATCGCCCCCATTTCGGCCAGCGTTGCCGGACGGGCATTGGCCATTTCGCGCAAGGTGGCGTCGTGGAAGATGACGTAGGGCGGCACGCCGGCCTGCTGGGCGAGATCGCGGCGCAGCGCGCGCAGCGCTTCGAACAGCGGATGGCCGACCGGGTTGGCGCCACTGTCGCTGCCGCCGCCGCGCCTTTTGCGCTCACGCTTGGGCGGCACGACGATGGCGACGGCGGCCTCTCCCTTCAGGATCGCGCGGGCGTCGCCGCCCAGCGACAGGCCGCCATGCTCGGTGGGCAGCAGGCTACCGCGTGCCTGAAGCGCGCGGGCGAGCGATTTCAGCAGCGGCTTTTCGTCTTCGGTCAGGATGCCGAAGACCGAAAGCTGATCATGCCCGCGTTGCAGCACGCGGTCGTCGCTGATCCCGCAAAGCACCTTTTCGAGATGGCCCAGGCCATAGCTCTGCCCGGTGCGGTACACGGCGGAAAGCAGCTTGCGGGCCAGTTCGGTGACGTCGACGACGCCCGCCGGTTCCAGGCAGTTGTCGCAATTGCCGCAAGTCTGCGCGGGCGTTTCGCCGAAGTGGCGCAGCAGCACGGCGCGGCGGCATTCGGCGGTCTCGACCAGCGCAGCCAATGAATCGAGGCGCTGGCGCTCGCTCTGCTGGCGGCTGGGATCGACCTCGGAAAGCCGCTGGCGGGCGCGGGCGAAGTCGTCCGCTCCCCAGAACATCACCGCGACCGAGGGATCGCCGTCGCGACCGGCGCGGCCGGTTTCCTGATAATAGGCCTCGATCGACTTGGGGATGCCGGCGTGGGCGACGAAGCGTACGTCCGGCTTGTCGATGCCCATGCCGAAGGCGACCGTGGCCACCATCACCATGTCTTCGGATGCGACGAAGGCCGCCTGATTGCGCGCGCGCACTTCGGGATCGAGCCCGGCATGATAGGGCAGCACGCGGCGGCCGGTGGCGGAGGCCAGCGTTTCGGCCAGTTGCTCGACGCGGGCGCGGGTGGGGGCGTAGACGATGCCCGGGCCCGGGTTCTCGTCCATTACCGCCTTCAGCTGCCGCATCGCGTTTTCGCGCGGGCGGATGGCATAGCGGATGTTCGGCCGGTCGAACCCGGCGACGATCAGGCCCTCGTCCGGAATGCCAAGCTGGGCAAGGATGTCCGACCGGGTGTGATGGTCCGCCGTTGCCGTCAGTGCCAGCCGCGGGACGGTGGGGAAGGCATCGAGCAGCGGTTTCAACAGTCGGTAGTCCGGCCGGAAATCGTGGCCCCATTCGGAAACGCAGTGCGCTTCGTCGATGGCGAAAAGTGCGACGCGCGACTGTTCCAGCAGTTCGCGGAAATAGGGCTGGCTGGCGCGTTCGGGCGCGATGTAGAGCAAGTCCAGCTCGCCCGCGCGGAAGCGGTCCATGGTCTGGCCGCGATCGGCATCGGCGCTGGTCAGCGTGGCGGCGCGGATGCCGTTGGCGGTGGCCGAGCGCAACTGATCGTGCATCAGCGCGATCAGCGGGGAGACGACCACGCAAGTCCCCTCCAGCATGACGGCGGGAAGCTGGTAGGTCAGCGACTTGCCGGCGCCGGTGGGCATCACCGCAAGGGTGGAGCGACCCTCCAGCACGCGGGTGACGACATCCTCCTGCACGCCGCGAAAGGCGGAGAACCCGAAGGTCGCATGGAGCGCTTCGAGAGCATCAGGCAGAAGATCGGCATCGGGCACGGCCGGGCTTATGGCAGAGGCAGGGGGGCGCTGAAAACCGCTTGACCGATGATTTCCTCCGATTCCGCCCCTGTCCCTTGCGGTTTTGCCGCTCGGGTAGTCGAGTTCGCAGTACAAAACGGCAATCGGATTGGTGGAGAGCAAGGCATGGCGCAGCGCGTGGCGGTGGTGACGGGGGCGAGTTCGGGGATCGGGCTGGAAACGGCGCGCGCGCTGGCGGCGCAAGGCTTCCGCGTGTTTGGCGTGGGGCGCGATGCTGCGCGGTGCGCGGCGGCGCAGGCCGAACTTGGCAAGGATGTCGAGATGCTGCGCGGCGATCTTTCGCTGCTGGCCGAGGCCGACCGGCTGGCGGACGAGATTGCCGGCAAGGTCGATCGCATCGACGTGCTGGTGAACAATGCCGGGGGCATGGCGCGCGAACAGGAAATGACGGCGGAAGGGTTCGAGGCGAACTACGTCGCCAATTTCCTGGCGCCGTTCGTGCTGACGGCGCGGCTGTTGCCGTTGCTGCGCAAGGCGGCATCCGATGCGCCAGCGGGCAGTGTGCGGATCGTCAACACCGCGTCCGATGGCAGCGAGATGATTCCCGGGATCAATCTGGGCGATCTGCAGAACCTGGGCAACTGGAGCCCCGGCGCGGCCTATTGCAGCGGCAAGCTGGCCAATGTGCTCCACGCCCGCGCACTGGCGCCGCGATTGGCGGCGGACGGGATCGTCGCCCATTCGGTCCATCCCGGCACCGTTGGCAGCAACTTCTTCTCGCACACGCCGGACAGCGTGCAGGCGGCCTATGGCGATGCGCCGAAGCTGACGAGCGAGCAGGGCGCGGATACGGTGATCTGGCTCGCTTCGGCGGATGAGCCGGGCCGGAGCAGTGGCGGCTACTGGTATGAACGGGCACCGCGAAAGCCGAACCCGCTGGTCGAGGATCCGGCCTTCGTCGGATCGTTCTGGACGGCGGCGGAGGCCCTGGCCGGACGCCCGGGCGTCTGATCGAAAAGAAAAAGGCCGCGTCCGAAGGTATTCCGGACGCGGCCTCTATCCTGCGGCGATCGGTATCAGCCCTCGTTCATGTCGATCTTCGCGAGGCGCGGCTTGACGATCGGCACGGTCATCATCGTGCTCATCACCGCCATCAGCAGCAGCGCGGTGAAGGTCTCCGCCGTGATGATCTTCTTGTCGAGCAGCACGTTGACGAAGATGATCATGATCAGGGCCTTGGTCTGGAGCATCCAGCCGATCACCGAGGCCTCACCCTTCTTCCAGCGCAGCAGTTTCCCGGCCAGATGCACGCCAGCCAGCTTGCCCACTACCGATGCGACCAGGAACAGCAGCGCGGCACCGATCACGGCGATGCCGGCCCCGCCGTCGGTTCCCCAGTTGGTACGCAGGCCGGTGCTGAGGAAGAACACCGGCATCACCGTCAGCAGCAGGAATTCGCGGAACCCGTCCAGCTTCTCACGCGTGAACCAATGCGCGTCGAGCACCACGCCGGCCAGGAAGGCGCCGACCATGAAGTGCAGGCCCGACCAGTCCGCCGCGAAGCCCACGGCTGACAGCCAAATCAGCGAGACGTACCAGCGGTCCTGTTCGCCGATGCGCTTGAACAGCGCGCGGATGACGAGCGAGGCGACCGCGAAGCCGACGAGGAACAGGCCCTGCCGGCTCACGCGTTCCCAGTCGACCAGGATCAGCGCCAGCACGCCCCAGATCGCCACGTCGTCCAGGCTGGCATAGCGCAGCAGGCGCTGGCCGAAGGGGGTGCGGAAGATCTCCAGCTTTTCCATCAGCAGCACCAGGATAGGCAGTGCGGTGACGGCGCAGGCCATGCCCACGCCCAGCACTGCCTGCGGATAGTTGCCGTTGGGGCCGATCCAGCCCGGCGAGCGGAGCAGCACGGCGGCCGCCGCCGCGCCGAACAGCAACGGGGTCAGCAGTGCGCAGGCGGCGGTCAGGCTGGTTTCTCCGCGCCGTTTCCACGCGTTCGACAGATCCAGTTCCACACCGGCGACGAACACGAACATCATCACCGCCCACCAGGCAACGCCGTTCAGTGCGGTCATCACTTGCGGGTTGAAGACGAAGGCATGAAAGTCGGGCGCGGCGCGGCCCAGCACGCCGGGCCCCAGCAGAATGCCGCCGATGATCTGCACGACCACCAGCGGCGCCCAGTGCTCGGTGCGGAGCAGGCGCCAGACCAGATAGGGCGCTGCGAGAATCACCGTCAGCGCGATCAGATAGATTTCAGTCAGGCCCATTGCGCCCGTGTTCCCCCATGGTTCTTTGGGCGAATGCATGACGCGCAGGCGATGCTTTCGCAATGGGGGCGCAAGGTCCGAAGCATCGGACTTGTGGACGCCTTTTCAAGACCATGCGCCCACGGCTGCGAAATTCCGTTGATCGCAGATGTTTAGGCTCTGCGCAGTTTTACACAGATCCGGCTTAGTGCCGCGTCGGAACTGATCGGCGTATTGGCAGTCCGGCAGCGGATACAAACGATTTCATGTCCGCGTTGCTTATAGGGAGAGCTTGTTATGGGACGGTACTTGCACGATGCGCCTGCCAGCCTCGAAGCCACGCTGGGCGCCAGCCCCAACGAATGCCGGATGGCGATGCTGAGCGAGTTGGAATTCGTCGATACCGCGCGCGTGTTGAAGACGCTGGCGCGCGATCGGGGGCATGATGAAGGCGCCGTGGTCGATCGGCTGGCTCGGTTCGGGCTGGACGCGGCGCTCGATCTTCTGGCGGGCGCGGAAGGCGCTGCCGTCAGCGACGCCTTTATGCGCCATCGCGCCCGCTGGCTGGGCGGCCGGTCAGCACGCGTCAAGGCGCACTGACCGGCGCGCGGCCATCAATCGAGGTTCGGACGCAGCCAGCGCTCGGCCGTGGGAAGCTCCACGCCGCGACGGCCGGCATAATCTTCCAGCTGGTCGCGGCCGATGCGGGCGACGCCGAAATACGATGCTTCCGGATGGCCGAAGTAGAAGCCGGAAACCGCCGCCGTCGGCAACATCGCCTGGCTTTCGGTCAGCACGATCCCGGCATTGTCCGAAGCCTTGAGCAGATCGAACAGGATCGGCTTCAGCGAATGGTCCGGGCAGGCGGGGTAGCCGGGGGCGGGGCGGATGCCGCGATATTCCTCGCGGATCAGGGCTTCGTTGGTGAACTGCTCGTCCGGCGCATAACCCCAGAGCGTGGTGCGCACGTGCTGGTGCAGACGTTCGGCAAAGGCTTCGGCGAAGCGGTCGGCCAGTGCCTTCAGCAGAATATCCGAATAGTCGTCGTGCCCGGCCTGGAAGCGTTCCAGGTGCGGTTCGATGCCGTGGATGCCCACGGCGAAGCCGCCCAGCCAGTCATTCTCGGTGTCGATGAAGTCGGCCAGGCAGAAGTTGGCGCGCCCTTGTCCATTTGGCCCGCGCGATTTCTTCACCTGCTGGCGCAGCATCGGGATGCGGGTGACGCCAAGATCGCCCGCCGCCAGCAGCACATCGTCGCCGTCGCGGTGGGCGGGCCAGAAGGCGCAGACGCCCTTGGCGGTCAGCCACTTCTCATCGATGATCTTTGCCAGCATGGCCTGGGCATCGGCATAGAGGTTACGCGCGCTTTCGCCGACCACTTCGTCGTTCAGGATGGCAGGGTAATTGCCTGCCAGTTCCCAGGCGCGGAAGAACGGCGTCCAGTCGAACGTCGCGGCCAGGTCGGCAAGGTCCCATTCCTCGAACACGTGCAGGCCCGGCTGCACCGGCGCGGCGGGCTTTTGCGCGAAGTCCGGCTTGAAGGCATTCGCGCGGGCATCGGCGATGGGCAGCAGATCGCTTTGCCCCTTGCCTTCGCGGGCGATGCGCACCTTCTCGTACTCGTCGGCGACCGAGGCCACGAAGGGCTCCGCCTGCGTGTCCGAAAGCAGCTGCGAGGCGACGCCGACCGCGCGACTGGCGTCGAGCACGTGGACCACCGGGCCCTTGTAGGCCGGATCGATGCGCAGCGCGGTGTGGACCTTGGACGTCGTGGCGCCGCCGATCAGCAGCGGGATGTTCATCTCCGCGCGCTGCATTTCCTCTGCCACGGTCACCATCTCGTCCAGCGAGGGGGTGATCAGGCCCGAAAGGCCGATGATGTCGGCATCGTTCTCGTTCGCGGATTCGAGGATCTTGCTCCAAGGCACCATGACGCCAAGGTCGATCACTTCATAACCATTGCACTGCAGCACGACGCCGACGATGTTCTTGCCGATGTCGTGCACGTCCCCCTTGACGGTGGCCATGATGATGCGGCCCTTGGCTTTGGTGCCCGCGTCCTTTTCCGCCTCGATGAAGGGGATCAGGTGGGCCACCGCCTTCTTCATCACGCGCGCGGACTTCACGACTTGCGGCAGGAACATCTTGCCGCTGCCGAACAGGTCACCCACCACGTTCATGCCGCCCATCAGCGGGCCTTCGATCACCTCGATCGGGCGACCGCCGCGCGCGGCGACCGCGGCGCGCGCTTCCTCGGTATCTTCCACCACATAGGCGTCGATGCCGCGCACCAGCGCGTGCTCGATCCGCTTCACCACGTCCCAGCCGCGCCATTCCTCGGCCGCCTTTTCGGCAACGGTTTCCTTGCCCTTGTAGCTTTCGGCGAGTTCGATCAGGCGTTCGGTGGAGGTCTTGCCATCCTCGCCCACGCCGGGGCGGCGCATCATGATGACGTCTTCGCAGGCCTCGCGCAGGGCCGGATCGATCTGGTCATAGACGTCGAGCTGGCCGGCGTTGACGATCGACATGTCGAGCCCGGCGGGGATCGCGTGGTAGAGGAATACCGAGTGCATCGCCCGGCGCACCGTCTCGTTGCCGCGGAACGAGAACGAGAGGTTGGAAAGACCGCCGGAGAAGTGGACGTGCGGGCAGGCGGCCTTGATCTCGGCCACTGCCTCGATGAAGTCCAACCCGTAGCGGTCATGCTCCTCGATGCCGGTGGCGACGGCGAAGACGTTCGCGTCGAAGATGATATCCTCGGGCGGGAAGCCGATGCCGGTCAGCAGTTCATAGGCGCGCTTGCAGATCTCGACCTTGCGTTCCTTGGTGTCCGCCTGGCCGGTTTCGTCGAACGCCATGACCACCACGGCAGCGCCGTAGTTCATGCACTTGCGGGCCTGCGCCAGGAACGGCTCCACGCCTTCCTTCATCGAGATCGAATTGACGATCGGCTTGCCGGACACGCACTTGAGGCCGGCCTCGATCACCTCCCACTTGGAACTGTCGACCATCACCGGCACGCGGGCGATATCGGGTTCGGCGGCGATCAGGTTGAGGTAGGTGGTCATGGCCTCGACCGCGTCCAGCAGGCCTTCGTCCATGTTGACGTCGATCACCTGCGCGCCGTTTTCCACCTGCTGGCGGGCCACTTCGATGGCGGCGGGATAGTCGCCGGCCATGATCAGCTTCTTGAACTTGGCCGAGCCGGTGACGTTGGTGCGCTCGCCGATATTGACGAAACGGGCGCCGGAAGCAGTCGAGGTCATGGGTCTGGTTCTCTGATTATGGGCCAGATTTACTGGGCAGCGGGCACGAGCGAGCGCGCCAGCACGAGGTCGTCATATGTCTTGCCGCCAACGTCGAACTGGCGGGTGCCGATCTGTTCGAAGCCATGCTTGGCATAGAAGGCGAGGGCGCGCAGGTTGTCGTCCTTGACGCCCAGCAGCAGGCGCTTTTGGCCTTCGGCCGCTTCCATCACGGTGCGCATCAGCGTGCCCGCCATCAGCGAGCCCTGAAAGCGCGAGAGGATATAGATGCGCTTCAGCTCGATATCGCCGTGCTCGGCCTGTTCGAGTTCCGGCGCGCAGATCATCGCATAGCCCACTGGCGCATCGCCCGGCTTCACTTCGGCCAGCCACGCCTTCGCGCCCTTGGCGAAATAGGCGCGGTAGGTCTCCGCCGAATGCGCGGTACGGCAATGTTCGATGATGCCGCCGCCATGGACCATCCCGGCGAAGGCTTCGAGAAACGTCGCCGCGCCGACCAGGGCCAGCGCCTCGGCATCGTCGGGGCCGGCCTGACGGATGCGCCAGAGGGGAATGTCGTTCATGATCCGTCTCAGTCCGCCGGCACCGCGAAGGGTTCCAGGCCGGCAAGCTTGGTTTCGGGCTTGAGGTCCGGAACCTGGCGCGGGGCCATGCCGGCAACCTTTTGCGCGATGGCGCCGATATGCGCCGGGGTGGAGCCGCAGCAGCCGCCCAGCACGTTGACCTGTCCCGCCACGGCCCATTCGCCGACGAAGCCCGCAGTCGTCTCGGGCATTTCGTCATAGGCGCCTAGTTCGTTGGGCAAGCCGGCGTTGGGGTAGATCATGATCAGGGTGTCGGCGATTTCCGACAGCGTCTTCACATGCGGGCGCAACTGGGTGGCGCCGAACGAGCAGTTGAGCCCGATCGTCACCGGATTGGCGTGGCGCACCGCGTACCAGAACGCCTCGACCGTGTGGCCGGAGAGGTTGCGGCCCGAAAGGTCGGTCAGCGTCATCGACAGCATGATCGGCACTTCACGGCCCAGGTCCGCCTCAAGCTGGCGCACGGCCATGATGCCGGCCTTGGCGTTCAGCGTGTCGAACACCGTCTCGATCAGGATGAAATCCGCCCCGCCTTCGACGAGGGCGGCGGCCTGTTCCTTGTAGACATCGACCAGCGTGTCCCAGTCGATCTCGCGGTAGCCGGGATCGTTGACGTCGGGGCTGAGCGAAAGCGTCTTGTTGGTCGGCCCGATGGCGCCGGCAACGAAGCGCGGGCGCCCGTCTTTCGCCTGATACTCGTCCGCTAGACGGCGGGCCAGCTTGGCCGATTCGACATTGATCTCGCGCACGAGATGTTCGGCGCCGTAATCGGCCTGGCTGATGCGGTTGGCCGAGAAGGTATTGGTTTCGGCAATATCGGCCCCGGCCTCGAAATAGGCGCGATGGATCGATTCCGGCACCTCGGGCTTGGTCAGCGCGAGGATGTCGTTGTTGCCCTTCTGGTCGTGGCTCAGGCCCAGGTCGCCGGCATAGTCGGCTTCCGACAGCTTCCAGTTCTGGATCTCGGTGCCGAAGGCGCCGTCGGTGATGAGGACGCGCTTGGCCGCCTCTTCAAGAAATGTCTTACGCGCGCTCATCATGCGCCCTCCGTGGGCCTCAGGCCGAGCAGCTGGCAGATCGCATAGGCCTGCTCCGCGCGGTTGAGGGTGTAGAAATGAAAATCGCGAACGCCGCCCTCGTAAAGCTTTCGACACAAGTCGGCGGCGGCAACCGCGGCGACCAGTGCGCGCGGACCCGGCCGCTCGTCAAGGCCTTCGAACATCGCTTCCAGCCAGACCGGAATCTCGGTGTTGCCGGACATGCGGCGGATCGCGGCGAAGCTGGTCACCGGCATGATGCCGGGCAGGATCGGTGCGGTGATCCCTGCGGCCTGCGCCTTGTCGAGGAAGCGGAAATAGGCATCGGCCGAGAAGAAGAACTGCGTGATCGCGCGGTTGGCACCGGCGTCGATCTTGCGCTTCAGATTGTCCAGATCGCTCTGGGCGCTCGCGGCCTCGGGATGCACTTCGGGATAGGCGGCGACTGAAATGTCGAAATCGTGGCGCGCCTTCAGGCCGGCTACCAGCTCGGCGGCGCTGGCATAGCCCTGCGGATGCGGGGTGAAGACGCCGCCCTGGCTTGGCGGCGGGTCGCCGCGCAGGGCGACGATGTGGCGGACGCCGGCTTCCCAGTACTGGTCGACGATCTTGTCGATCTCGCCCTTGCTGGCGCCCACGCAAGTCAGATGCGCGGCGGGGACCAGGCTGGTCTCGCGGACCAGGCGGGCGACAGTCGAATGGGTACGCTCACGCGTGGAGCCGCCGGCGCCATAGGTCACCGAGACGAACGAGGGGGCCAGCGGGGCGAGCTGGGTGATCGCGTCCCAAAGCTGCTCCTCCATCTTCTCCGTCTTGGGCGGGAAGAATTCGAAGGAGACGGAAATGTCGCCCGGCAGGCACCCGATTGCGGGGGCATGCGTCGGTCGTGAGGCAGACGTCATGGGGTCGCGGTCTTTCTGTCGTTGGATTCGGTGTCGTTTGCAGGTGTCGGCTGGTCGTTCCGGCGCGCTGTCCAAATTTTAACCGTCAGCGGATCGCCGGGCAGCGTGACCGGCGCTTCGGGCGCGAAGCCCGCATCTTCCAGCAGCGCGGCCATCTGATCGTCGGCAAAGCCAAGGCGTGCGTGGGCGTGACGCTCGCGCAAATCCTCGCGCTCATGCGCGGCAAGATCGACCACGGCGATTCGCCCGTCCTTGCGGGTGACGCGGGCGGCTTCGGCCAGCACGGAGGCAGGCTCCTGCGCATAGTGGAGCACCTGATGGAACAGCAGGGTATCGAAGGCCCCATCGGCGAACGGCAGCGCGGTGAAGTCGCCCTGCACCAGCGCGAGCCGTTCCGGTGGCAAAGATTGCAAGCGAGCGCGCGCAATGCGCAACATTTCCGGACTCTTGTCGAGCGCGGTGACGTGGCTGGACTTGCCGGCCAGAAGCTCGGCAATCCGGCCGGTTCCGGTGCCGACATCGAGCAACGCGCCCAGCTTGCTGCGGCCCAAGGCGGCCAGAAGCGCGGATTCGACCGGGCCATCGGCGCCGGTCAATTGGCGCAGCGTGTCCCATTCTTCGGCGTGACGCGCGAAGTACGCTTGGGCGTTTGCTTCGCGCGCGTCGCGGATGGCGGCCAGCTGGCGGCGATCTTCGCTGCAACGCGCCGCAAACGCGGGATCGTCGCGTTCGGCCACGGCCAGCAGGCGTGCGGCGGCGGCGGCCATCGGCGGTTCGCCACTTTCCTTTATGGCGCTGCGCAGGAAGACCCAGCTGCCTTCCTTGCGCCGCGCCGCAAGGCCGGCCTCACACAGGATTCGGATATGGCGCGAGACGCGCGGCTGGCTCTGCCCCAGCACTTGCGCCAGTTCGCCCACCGCCAGTTCCATATGTGCAAGCAGACGCATCATGCGCAGGCGCGTCGGCTCCGAAAGGGCCCTCAGAAGGGGGTCGATTTGCATGGGAGGTCATATAAAGATATCTTTATATGTGCGCAAGCCTGAGGAATTCCGGCGGTTTTGGCCCCCTTACTTCCTATTTGCGTTGCACAAACGTCTCGTCTAAAGAATGCCCCGCAGGCTTGCCTGCAAGCGTTGGCCTGTGCGCCAAACAATGCAAGGGGATTCGCATGAAGAAGATTGCTTTTGCCGCGTTCGCGTCGGCTGCCGCTCTGTCGCTCGCTGCTTGCGGTGGCAACAAGCCCGCCGCTGATGCGACTTCGGAATCGGTTGAAACCGTTCCTGAAGAAACCATGGCCGCTACCACCGACGGTGCGACCGACGCTGCTACCGCGGCTGCCGAGTAATCCGGCCGGGGGCTCGGCAATCGCCATTTCTGGCGAGGCGCCGGCCCCCAGTTGCTTTCCGCCCAAGGTTGCAAGCAACCGAAGGATCATCGGAAAGTCCGTTGAAAAACGGAAAAAGCCCTCCCCGATGGGAGGGTTTTTTATTGCCTGGAATACAGGCATCCCCTGTTGCCGAAGGGCCGGGGCAGGCGCATCAGACATGTGATGCCGGATACGCTCAAGATCACGCTGGCGCAGCTCAACCAGTCCGTCGGCGATCTCGACGGTAACGCCGAAGGCGTTCTGGCTGCCCGCGCAAAGGCGAAGGACGCCGACCTCGTCGTCTTTCCCGAACTGCACCTGGTCGGTTATCCACCGGAAGATCTGATCCTCAAGCCCGCGCTGATCGAGCGCGCCGCTGCGCGCCTGCAGACGCTGGCCGAAGCCACCGCGGCGGATGGCCCGGCGATGCTGGTCGGATCGGCCTTCGTGCTTGATGGTGCGCTGCACAACGGCGTGGCCCTGCTCGATCAGGGGCGCGTCATGGCCGTGCGGCTGAAGCACGAATTGCCGAACTACGGCACGTTCGACGAGATGCGTCTGTTCCAGCCCGGCCCCCTGCCGGAGCCGGTGATTCTGCGCGGCACCCTGATTGGGGTGCCGATCTGCGAGGATATCTGGCGGCCGGAAGTCTGCCGCCATCTGGCCGATTTCGGCGCCGAGATGTTCATCTGCATCAACGGCAGTCCCTATGAAATCAACAAGGATGCGTTGCGCATCGAAGGCGTGGCGAAGCGTCGCGCGGTCGATACAGGGCTGCCGCTGGCCTATCTCAACCGCGTGGGCGGGCAGGATGAGTTGGTGTTCGACGGCGCCAGCTTCGTGGTGAACGGCGATGGCGGATTGGCCGTCCAGCTTGCCGATTGGGAAGAACAGGTGGTGGAAACGCGCTGGACCCGCACGGCGCAGGGTTGGCGCTGCGATCGCGGCAAGCTGGAAACGCTGGCTACGCACCCGGAGGATATCTATTGCGCCATGGTTCTGGCGCTGCGCGACTATGTGAATCGCAACGGCTTTCCCGGCGTCGTTCTGGGCCTGTCCGGCGGGATCGATTCGGCCACCTGCGCGGCCATCGCGGTGGACGCGCTGGGGCCGCAGCGCGTTTGGGGGGTGATGATGCCCTCTCGCTTCACCAGCCGCCAGAGTCTGGACGATGCCGCCGCCTGTGCCGATGCGCTGGGCATCCGCTATTCGGTCCTGCCGATTGGTGAGGCGATTGCCGGCTTCGATTCGATGCTGGGTGAGAGTTTCGAGGGCACCAACCGCGACATTGCCGAAGAAAACCTGCAGGCCCGCATTCGCGGCACCGCGCTGATGGCGCTGTCCAACAAGTTCGGGCCGATGCTGATGACCACCGGCAACAAGAGCGAGATGAGCGTCGGTTATGCGACGATCTATGGCGACATGGCGGGCGGCTACAATCCGCTGAAGGATGCCTACAAGTCGACCGTTTTCGCGATCGCAGGGTGGCGCAACCGCCATGTCCCGCGAATCGGGCTGGGGCCGGCGGGGATCGTGGTTCCCGATTCGACCCTCTTGCGCGAACCCAGCGCCGAACTGCGTGCCGATCAACGCGATTCGGATACGCTGCCGCCCTATGCGGTGCTCGATCCGATCCTGCTGGGCCTGGTCGAGCACGACAAGAGCGTGGAGCAACTGGTCAAGGAGGGGTTCGATCGCGCCACCGTCCAGCAGGTGGAGCGTCTACTGCATATGGCCGAGTACAAGCGCCGGCAGGCATCGCCGGGGGTGAAGCTGACGGCGCGCAATTTCGGGCGCGATCGCCGGTATCCGGTCACCCACGCCTTCCGCAGCGGATGAAAAAGGGCGGCGCGCCGTCTGCGCCGCCCCCTCATTTTCAGCGCGCCGCTTTGGCGTAGAAGCGCTGCATGTCGAGGCGCATCTGGTGGAGTGCCTCGGGGTTCAGGTAGACCATGTGGCCCGCCGGATAGTAGTGGAACTGCAGGTTCTGCTGCAGCGGTGCGGGCAGCATCATGTGCTTCAGGTCACGCTCGGTGGAGAAGAACGGCGTCGCCATGTCGTAATAGCCGTTGAGCGACAGCACGCGCAGGTGCGGATTGGTGCGCATCGCGCTCGACAGGTCGACGGTCACGTCGGCGACGTTCTGGCGGCGGCCATTGCCCGAGGCCGGACTTTCGTGCGCCCAGTCCCACTTGAAGGCGCCGCCTTCGCTGGCGCTCAGGCGATAGTCGAGGTCGGTCCGGTAGCCCAGCTTGTTGCCCAGCAGATCGAGGAAGCTGGCGATGTAGAGCCCGCTGATCGCCGTATCCGAGGCATCGAATTCCGGCCCTTCGCCCGCCGAATCGGCATCGACGCCCAGATAGCGGCCGTCGAAGCGGCCCACCGTCTCCCGATCGCCGCGCAGCAGTTCCTTGCGGAAGCGGTTGAGGTCGATCCGCAGGTTGGCCTGCTTGATGTAGTCTACCGAAATGCCGGTGAAGCGGCTGAGCTGCTGGGCCACCGCGTCCAGTTCGGCGGGGGCAATGTCTTGGCCCTTGGCGAGTGCGCTGGCATAGGCGCCATTGGCGAACTGGCGGGCCTGCGCGACGAATTCCTCCACCGTGGCGGGGCGGTCGGCCACGCGGTTGTGATACCAGGCGACGGCGGCATAGGTCGGCAGGTAGCCGACGTAGATGTTGTCGAAGCCCGACTGGCGCACGCCATAGTTCATGATCGAGGACAGCAGCACCACGCCGTTCAGGGCCATGCCGCGCTGCTGCAGCTGATAGGCCAGCGCGCCGGAGCGGGTGGTGCCATAGCTTTCGCCGAAGATGTACTTGGGATCGCCCCAGCGGCCGTTCTTCGAAACGTAGCGGAAGATCGCCTTGGCAAAAGCGTCGACGTCCTGATCGACGCCGTAGAAATCGGCCGGCTTGGCATCGCCCAACGGGCGCGAGTAGCCGGCGCCGACCGCATCGATGAACACCATGTCGGTGCTGCCGATCAGGCTGTCCGGATTGGGGCCGACATCGTAGGGCGCGGGGGCGACCGCAGCGGGGTCGGTAGTGCGCACGCGTTCGGGACCGAAGCTGCCCATACGCAGCCACAGGCTCGCCGATCCGGGGCCGCCGTTATAGAAGAAGGTGAGCGGGCGGTGCTTACCCGGCGCGGTATAGGCCGTGTAGAACAGGCTGGCCGTCGGCTTGCCCTGTGCATCGCGAACGGTCAGTGTGCCGGCGGTGGCGGTGTAGGAAATCGCCTTGCCGTCGACCGAGACCGAACCGTTGGACGTCTTGGCCGCTTCCTCGACCGGGGCGCTGGCCCAACCATTGGCGACCGCTTCGGCGGCTTTGGCGGCGTGCTGCTTTTCCGCATCGGGCGCGTCTGCCTTCTGGGCGAGAACGGGCTGGGCGAATGCGAGGGAAAGAAGGGAGGCGAAAGCCAGCTTTGCGGGAAGCCGCATGGACGATCCTTTGTTTTTTCGCGGTTTCGGGGGTGCGAACCGGCCGGTATTGGTAATGCATCGGGCCTGTCGGGCAAGGGGATATGTTATACATTTTTGACAGCCGACCAGAGCCGACATGCCGGGGAAATTGACCTCTCGCCACGCGCGCCGTAATCGCGCGGGCATGACCGTCACGCGCTTCGCTCCTTCGCCCACCGGGCACCTTCACGTCGGCAATATCCGCACGGCACTGCACAACTGGCTGCTGGCTAAGCAGGCTGGGGGAAAGTTCCTGCTGCGCATCGACGATACCGACGCGGCACGCTCGAAAGAGGAATATGTCGACGGCATCCATGCCGATCTGGCCTGGCTGGGCATCGAATGGGCGGGCGAGGAGCGCCAATCCGCACGTTTCGCCCTTTATGAGCGTGAGTTCGAGCGGCTGAAGACCGCCGGCCGCGTCTATCCCTGTTGGGAAACCCCGCAGGAACTGGAACTGAAGCGCAAGGTGCTGCTGGGGCGCGGGTTGCCGCCGATCTACGATCGCGGCGCGCTGAGGTTGAGCGAGGAGGAGAAGGCCGGGAAGATCGCCGCCGGGGACCTGCCGCACTGGCGTTTCCTGCTCGATCATGAAGAGCCGATCGCGTGGGAAGACGGCATTCGCGGCGCGCAGAAGTTCGATCCGGCACAGATCAGCGATCCGGTGATCCGCCGCGCGGACGGATCGTGGCTCTACATGCTGCCCTCCGCCATCGACGATATCGACATGGGCGTGACGCAGATCCTGCGCGGAGAAGACCACGTTTCCAACACCGCGGCGCAAGTGCAGATGTTCACCGCGCTCGGCGCGCCAGTGCCTGCCTTTGCGCACGAGGCGCTGTTGGTGGGCACCGAGGGCAAGCTGTCCAAGCGCCTCGGCTCGCTGGGCGTCGCCCATTTCCGCGAGATCGGCATCGAGCCGCAGGCGGTCGTCGCGCTGCTGGGCCGATTGGGCACCAGCGATCCGGTCGATCCTGCGCTTGATGCGGCGGCACTGGCGGCAGCCTTCGACCTTTCGCACTTCGGCCGTGCTCCTGCACGGTTCGATGAGGCGGAGCTGGAGCGCGTCAATGCCGCCGTGGTCCATGCCCTGAGTTTCGACGCGGTGCGTGCGCGCCTGCCCGAAGGCATGGACGCAGCAGGCTGGGACGTGGTGCGGCCCAATCTTGCCCATGTTCACGAGGCGCACGATTGGTGGCGCGTCGTCACCGGCCCGGTGGCCGCGCCTGCGCTTTCGGACGAGGACAAGGCTTTCGCGGTGCAGGCCGCCGACGTGCTGCCTACGCTGGAATGGGACGAGGGTATCTGGAAGGCGCTGACCGGTGCGCTGAAGGATGCCACGGGCCGAAAGGGCAAGGCGCTGTTCCTGCCGCTGCGTCTTGCGCTTACCGGCATGGAGCATGGGCCGGACATGTCGGCGTTGCTGCCGCTGATCGGCCGCGATGCCGCGCTGGAGCGTCTGCGCGCGGCGGGCTGAGGTCCGGGCCTGAGATCCGCCCCTCGAAAAATGCGCGCCCGGCGGGTGTACTTGAGCATCAATTGCCGTAAATCCCCGCCGAATCGCAATTTTCGAAAAGGACGGGGCAAGTGACGGCAGATCAGGGTACTCGCGCAGGCTGGAGCGCGGGCCGGTGAACGAATACCGTCGCAATGCGCGCATCCTCACTGCCAGCCTCGTCGGCACGGCGGTCGAGTTCTACGACTTCTACGTCTACGCCACCGCTGCCGCGCTGGTGTTCGGGCCGCTGTTCTTTCCTTCGCACTCGGCATCGATCCAGCAGCTTGCCGCCTATGCCAGCTTCGGCGTGGCCTTCGTCGCCCGCCCGGTGGGCGCGACGCTGTTCGGCCATTTCGGGGACCGGATCGGGCGCAAGTCCACGCTGGTCGCCTCGCTCCTGTTGATGGGCGGCGCCACCGTCGCCATCGGCCTGCTGCCTACGTACGAGAGCGCGGGCTGGATCGCGCCGTTCCTGCTCTGCCTGATGCGCTTCGCCCAAGGCCTTGGCCTTGGCGGCGAGTGGGGCGGTGCCGCGCTGCTGGCGGTGGAGAACGCCCCGCCCGGCTGGCGCGCGCGCTTCGGCATGTTCCCGCAATTGGGCGCGCCGGTGGGCTTCATCGCCGCCAACGGCCTGTTCCTGGTGTTAAGCCTGACCCTGTCCGAAAGCGATTTCGTGCACTGGGGCTGGCGCATCCCGTTCCTGCTGAGTTCGGTGCTGGTCGGGCTGGGCCTGTGGATCCGCTTCCGCCTGACCGAAACGCCTTCCTTCGCGGCGATGCATGGGGAGCGGCCGAAATCGATCCCCATCGTCGAACTGTTCCGCACCCATTTGCACCAGACCCTGGCGGGCACGTTCGCGGTCGTCGCCTGCTTTGCGATCTACTACCTGACCACCGCTTTCGCGCTGGGCTACGGCACCAAGGAACTCGGCTACGACCGCCAGGCGTTCCTGGGCGTGCAACTGTTCGCGATCCTGTTCATGGCGGTGGGCATCGTGCTGGCCGGCTATGCGGCCGATCGCTGGACTTCGCGCGGGGTGCTGATCGCCGGCAGTGCGGGCGCCATCGTCGTCGGTCTGCTGATGGGGCCGATGTTCGCCGCCGGATCGCTGGCAGCCATCGCGGCCTTCCTCTCGCTCGGCCTGTTCACGATGGGCTTCGTCTATGGCCCGCTCGCTTCGCTGCTGCCGCAGCTGTTCGATGCGCGGGTGCGCTATACCGGATCGTCGATCGCCTTCAATGTCGGCGGCATTCTGGGCGGCGGCTTCGCGCCCGCAATCGCGCAGGGGCTGGTGGACAAGGGCGGCGTGCTGTTCGTCGGCCTCTATATCTCGGTGGCCGCCGTGCTCAGCCTGGTCGGCCTGCTTTGGGTGCCGCGCCATACCGAGGCGGCGTTCGCCGGCTGAACTCTAGCGGAATTCCAATTCGGCGCGCTCGATAGCTGCGATCCGATTCCATGCGTTTCTAATGGCTCTTCCAGCCGGTCATAACCCAGCTCTGGAAAAGTCAGGATCGAGACAAGCATGAGCATTCTGGGAGTTGAGAGCGTCCTGTTCGGCGTGGCGGACGTGGCCGAACATACGCGGTTCTGGACGGACTTCGGCCTGCCGCTGGAACATGCCGACGAGGATGAGGCGGTGTTCCACCTCGCCTCCGGCAGCCGCGTGATCGTGCTGCGGCACGGCGACGCGCGTTTGCCCAGCCCGGATCCGTTTCCTGGCGACGGGCTGAAGGAAACCGTCTGGGGCGTCGACACGGCGGAGAACCTCGAAAAGATCGCGGCCAGCCTCGCCACCGAAGTTGCCGTGACGCGCGATGCGGACGGCACCGTCCATGCCGTCTGTCCCGATGGCCAGCCGGTGGCGCTGCGCGTCTGGGCCAAGCGCGCGTTTCATTCGGAAGCCAGCCCGGTCAACACGCCCACCAGCTATCCGCGCTTCAACCAGCACCGCATCTGGCGCAGCAAGGCCGTGCCCAAGACGATCAACCATGTGGTGTTCTTCTCGCCCGATTACGTTGGCAGTTTTGAATTCTACGAACGCCACTTCGGCTTCCGCTATGTCGATCACTCGAAGGGATCGGGCATCTTCGCGCGCGCGGGCGGCACGTACGAGCATCACTCGATCTTCTGGGTGAACTGCGACCTTCCCATCGCGCCGGACCATTTCAAGTTCATGCACATCGCCTTCGGCATGGACGATATCGACGAAGTGATGCTGGGCGCCAACATCATGGAGAAGCGCGGCTGGAAGAACGAGAGCATGAACAGCTCCGGCGGGATTTCCCGCCACCGCATTTCCAGCGCGATCTACTATTACTGCGACATGCCCGGAAAGGCGGGCGAGGCCGAATATCACGCCGATACCGACTATCTGGACGATAACTGGGTGCCACGCGCCTGGGACTTCCGCTTCGGATCGCTGCTGTGGTCGAACAATGCGCCGCCGATCTTCCGGGGCGACAATATCCCGTGGGACATGGCCTTCGACGCCGACCGCGCCAGCTTCGAACCGTTCCGCAAGACCAAGCCCGGCAAACGGCCGATCGACGGCAAGCTCAGCGAACTGACCGAGGATGATGAGCACGCGATCTAGGCACGCGATCTAGGGATGGCATTTCATCGGGAATTCAACGCTGCGGCCGGCGTGCGTCTTGCACGCCGGCCGCAGTCGTATAAATTGGAATCATAATTCTTGATTGGGAGGGGCTGGTGCATTCACGCCGGAATTTCGTGGCGTCCTGCGGGGCGATCGTGGGGAGCGCGATGCTTCCGGGGCTGGCCCGCGCGGCGGCCTATCGGCAGATTCCGCAGCGCGCTTCGGCTCGGGTGATCATCGATAACGATTTCGCCGGCGATCCGGACGGCCTGGTGGCGCTGGCGCACCAGTTGCTGACGCCCAAGACGCGCACCGTGCTGGTCACGTCCTCCGCGCTCGACCCCAAGCTGGTGGGCAACGTACCCGCCGGAAACACCGCCGCTGCCGGGCGCGCGACCGCTGAGGAACTGATCCGCCGCGCCGGGATAAAGTCTCCGCCGCCGGTAAAGGCGGGATCGGAAGTGCTCGGCGCTGCCCAGCCTGAAGCCAGCGAGGCGGCGCGGGCGATCGTGGCGGAGGCGATGCGCGACGATCCGCTGCCGCTGTTCTTCACATGCGGCGGGCCGCTCACCAATCTGGCGGCGGCGTTGCGGCTGGAACCGAAGATCGCCACGCGCATGACGGTGATCTGGATCGGCGGCGGCGCCTATCCGGCGGGCGGCTGGGAATACAACCTCTCCGCCGATATTCCCGCGGCCCGTGCGGTGATCGAGAACTCGAAAGTGCCGCTCTGGCAGATCCCGCAGGACGCCTATCGCCAGATGCAGTTTTCGGTTGCCGAAATGGCCGAGCAGCTTCGCCCGATCTCGCCCTTCGGCGAATGGCTTTATGACAAGTTCACCACCCCGCCCTCGTTCGTCGATGTGGGCGGAAGTTGGCCGTTGGGCGATAGCCCCACGGTGCTGCTCAGCGCGATTTCGCAGGAGAGCAGCACACATGTGGACTTGGCCGCGCGGCGCATCAAACCGGATTGCACTTATGGCGAGGAGATCGCCGGACGGACGGTGCGCGTGTTCCGGACGCTGGATGCACGGCTGACCTTTGGGGACTTCTTCGCCCTGATGCGCCTTCATGCCAAAGGCGAAGTCTGACCTTCCCTAGTCGAAGTTGGCCCATTCGCCCGGCAGCAGCGGGACGAAGGCGGCCGGATCGATCCCGCGCTCCGCCAGACCTGCGCGCAGGCGCTGTGCGGGGTCTTCGCGGGGTTCGTCGGTCAGCTTGAAGGTGCCCCAGTGCATGCCCACGGCGGCCCGGGCGCCAAGGTCCAGCATGATCTGGATCGCCTCTTCCGGATCGGTGTGCTGCGCGGCCATGAACCAACGCGGATCGTAGGCGCCGATCGGCAGCAGGGCGACATCGGGCGCGCCGAACGCTTCGCGCAGGCGGCGGAAGATAGTGCCGGTGCCGTATCCGGTATCGCCCGCGAAATAGACCAGTCGCTCTCCGGCGCGCAGCATGAACCCGCCCCATAGCGCCATTCGCCGGTCGCCCATTCCGCGCGATGACCAGTGGAGGGCGGGGACAATGTGCGCCTGCACGCCGGGTGCGATGGCGAAGGCATCGCCCCAGTCCCCGGCGGATACGCGCGCGGTAGGGATGTGGCGCAGGATAATGCGATCGTTGCCCAGCGGGGTGACGATCAGTGGCTTGTGCCGGTCATGCAGGACCTTGAGCGTGGCCACGTCGAGGTGATCGTAATGGTTGTGCGAAAGCAGGATCGCATCGATCGGCGGCAGGTCTTCGATGCGCACGCCCGGCGCCGTCACCCGCTTTGGCCCGGCGAACTGCACCGGGCTCGCCCGGTCCGACCATACGGGATCGGTCAGAACGTTCAGCCCGCCGATCTGGATGAGCATGGTGGCATGGCCGACCATGGTCACGCGCAGGCCTTCCACCCGATCCTTGGGCACGGTCGGGGTGACGGGCACGCTTTTCGGCCATTGGGTCGATGGGGCGGTACGCCGCCAGCGCAGGATATCGCCAAAGGACCGGTCGGTTTCGGGCTCACCAGAGGGGTTGAGAAAGCGTGTGCCGTCGAAATGATCGGTGACGGGCCCGGCGTAGTAGCAATTGCGATCTGGCATTTGGGGGCGACCTCCGCTGGCCATGTAGGAACGGCATGCGGAAGTGCGAGGGGCGGAACTGCATTAAATCAAGGTGAAGTGCTCGACCGAGGGCGCACCAACGAAGAACGGTGCGGCCAGCGCACGCCAGGCCTGGAAGCCTTCGGATTCGCGGAAATCGACCATGTGCGCCTCCACGCTCTCCCAGCCGACGACGAGGTGATAGCGTTCCGGGGTTTCCACCGAACGATGCAGCGCGAAGGAGACGAAGCCCTTGGCCGCTTCGAAATGCGGTCGGGCCTCGGCCACGGCGGCTTCGAAATCGGCAGCGCGGGAAGGGTCGATGGTTAGAGTGGCGACTTCGTGGATCACAGGTTCGGCTCCTCGACGAATTCGATCAGGTTGCCCGCGCAATCGCGGATGAAGCAGCCCTTGCCGAAGGCCTCCCGCACGACGAAGGCGATGTCGACCTGCTTCGCTTCCATCTCGGTCAGGAACTCCTCAAGGTCCTCGACGCGGAAGGCGACGTGCTTGTTGCCATGGGTCTTGAGGTCGCGCGGCGGGAAGCGGCGGTCTTCGGGCAGGGCGGCGGCGCCCTCCACCTCGAAGATCTCGAACCGCAGCGGGCCCTTGCGGACCATGGCGGTGTGGGCCTTCGCGGCTTCGATGTAGAACTTCTTCTCGACCTCGAAGCCCAGCACGCGGCCGTACCAGTCGATCGCCTCGTCAAGACTGGGGACGGAGACGCCCCCGTGGTGGAAGGTGAATTCAGCCATGGTTCTTCTCTCTGGAAATATTCTGTTCTTGCGCAATGAAGCGTTCCAGCAGTCGCCGCGCGCGCGTGCCGCCCTGGTCGATGCCGAGTGAGAGCGGCTTCTCGCTCCAGAAATCGCGGCCCTTCACATTGGCATAGGCCGCCTCGATCATCGGCTTGTCCTCCAGATCGAAGGCTTCGCCGAACAGCGCCTTGAGCGCCTCGTCGGTCTCTTCGGAATCGAGATCGTCGTAGCGGGTGGAGGACCAGAAATAGTGGGTTTCGTGTTCGCTGGCCGGCGTCAGGATATGCGCCTGCGGAACCTCGAAGCCGCTTTCACGCCCCGCGCCGTGCGGGCAGACGCCAACGATGAGGCGCATCGCGGCCGGCGCGTTCCAGCGCATGTCCAGCCAGTGATCGACTTTGGCATCAGCCGGGAAATGTGGCCGCGCGACCGAGGGCGGGGGGATATCGGGCATCCACCAGTTGGAATGGAGTGTCCGATCCTCGACTTCCACCGCGTGCTCGCCTGCGAAGATCACACCCTGACCGGCAAAGGTGCCTTTGTGGACGAATTCGATGTGCGAGAGGTCCAGCAGGTTGTCGGTGCCGTATTCGTAGTTCGCGTGCATAAGCGTGTAGCCGCGCACGGTGCGGCTGTGCTGGGTATCGGGCACGAAGGCGAAGTCGGGGATCAGGGCCGGGTCGGCCGTGTCCGGATCGCCACCCCAGAGCCAGACGATGCCGTCCCGCTCGGCGGTGGCGAAGCGGGGTATGGTCGATCCGGCGGGGATGCGATCGGCAAAGGGATTGCGCACGCAATGCCCATCTGGGGCGAAGGCGAGGCCGTGGTAGCCGCAAACCACCACGTTTCCCTCGCGCGAGCCCTTCGATAACGGCGCGAAGCGGTGTGGGCAGCGGTCCAGCAGCGCGGCCAGCGAACCGTCTTCCAGCCGGTAAAGATAGACCGGCCGGTCGAGAATGCGGCGGGACAGGCCGGTTTCTCCGACTTCGTCGGACCAGCCTGCCATGTACCAGCAATTGCGCAGATAGCGTTCCATTTCGCGGCCTCTCCCCGGCCATTCCTATTGTTGTTCGGGCGATGGATCAGCCCATCTCCGCGAACGTCTCCGCACACCAGTCGGCGATGTAATCGCGCATGCCGGTGCCGTTGTCGGCGCCGCAGTGCTCCACTTCGAAATCCTTTTTGGTGAAGACGCGAAGCGTGCGCTTGGGGCTGTTCACCGCCTGATCGTAACTGAGTTGCGCGTTGAAGGCGGGGATTTGGCGGTCGTTCTCGCCGTGCGTGATGAGGAAGGGCACGCGGATGTTCTCCACCTGACCGTCCAGCGTGATCTGGTCGGCATATTCCAGGAAGGCATCGCGGTCTTCGATCCCGAACACCCACATGACGTGGTCCCAGTAGTGCGGCACCGGGTTCTCACCCTCGTTGGCGACGCGTTCGCGCTGGCGGCGGCCCCAGACGTGGTTGGCGCCCATCACCGCACAGAGCGCATAACGCGGCTCGTTCGCGGCAATGCGCGGGGCGTGGTAGCCGCCGAAGGAGAGGCCGAAAATGCCGATCCGGTCGTGGATCACGTCGTCGCGCGTCAGCAGGTATTCCAGCGCCGGCGTGCCCCAGCGCTCGGCATCGAACACGGCGGGCAGGCCGCGCTTGCGGATCGCTTCGCCAGTGCCGGGCTGGTCGATGAAAAGGGTGTTCATCCCCCGCTCCAGGTTCGACTGGCCGTGGCCCGCCATGCAGACCTGTTCCTTCATCGAATCCAGCCCGTTGACCGAAACCAGCGTGGGGCGCGGCGTGCCCGAGCCGTCGTGGACGAAGATGCCGGTATAGGCCTGCCCTTCGTAGGGAATCTCTACTTTGTCGACATGCAGCCCGCGCAGCTTGGCGCCCTTGTGGAAGAGTTCCAGCCCCTTGTCGTAAGCCGCCCAGCGCGGGGCATAGTCGCGGCTCTGCATGCGCTCGGCAGCAAGGTAGTAGCCCGAGGCGCGCAAGTACTTGGTGCCGGCGGAAAGCAGATAGCCGGCGGCCTCGTCCGCTTCGGCATTGGCGCAGACCTGATCGGCCACGGCGATCCAGCTATCGAACATCTGCGCGGAACCGGCATCGGCGCCGGCCTTGCTCGCTTCCATGATCGGGCGGTTGGCCTCGTCGATCTCGCCATAGTTGCCGCCGCAGGCGAGCGCGAGGTTGGTGGCGAGGTTCCAGACGTAGTTTCCGGGGAACGGTTCGAACATGATCTATCCTGCAAATATAAAGAGTTATTCGGCAGTCCAGCCGCCATCGACGACAAGGCTGGTGCCGGTCATCAGCGCGGACGCGTCGGAGGCGAGGAACAGCACCGCGCCCATCAGATCCTCCACCTGGCCGATGCGGCCGAGCTTGATCTTGGCAAGGACGCTGGTCTTGAACGCTTCATCCTCGAAGAATGGCTTGGTCAGCGGCGTTTCGATGAAAGTGGGCGCGATGGTGTTGGAACGGATGCCGTGGGGGGCGAGGTCCAGCGCCATGGCCTTGTTCATGCCTTCCAGCGCCCACTTGCTGGCGCAGTAGAGCGAACGGTTCGGCCCGCCCACGTGGCCCATCTGGCTGCCCATGTGGATTAGGCTGCCCTTGGTGCCGGTATCGATCATCCGCTTCACGCAGGCCTGCGCCACGAAGAAGGCGGACTTGAGATTGAGATCGAGCACGGCGTCGTAATCGTCCTCGCTCACCTCCCACATCGGCTTGGGCCGGTTGGTGCCGGCATTGTTGACGAGGACGTGGAACGGCGCACGCTCTGCGAAGAACGCGGCGACGACGGCGAGGTCGGAGACGTCGAGCGTCGCGGCCTTGGCGCCATTCCCGATCTCGACGGCAGCCGCCTCGATTTCCGTCGAGGTGCGGGCAACGAGCGTGACTTCCGCGCCCGCAGCCGCCAGCGCGGCGGCGGCGCCGAGGCCAATGCCCCGGCCCGCGCCCGTCACCAGCGCCCGGCGTCCATCAAGGCGCAGGCTTGGCGTCTGCGGCAGGTTCATCCTCAAGCCGCCGTTTCGGGTGTCGGTTCGGCCTGCCCAGCATAGGGTACGTTGCGCCCGCCAAAGCGGCGAACGCGGATATTGGCCTGCTCGCCATGGCCCGCGAAGCCTTCCAGCGCGCAGAGGCGCGAGCAGTATTCGCCGATCAGCGCCGAAGCCTCGTCAGTGGTGACGCGCTGGTAGGTGCAGGTCTTCAGGAACTTGCCGACCCAGAGGCCGCCCGTGTAGCGCGCGGATTTCTTCGTTGGCAGCGTGTGGTTGGTGCCGATCACCTTGTCCCCGAAGCTGACATTGGTGCGGTTGCCCAGGAACAGCGCGCCGTAGTTGGTCATGTTCTTGAGGAAATAGTCCGGATCGGCGGTCATCACCTGCACGTGCTCGCTGGCGATCTCGTCGGCGACCTTGACCATCTCCTCGTAGCTTTCGGCCACGATTACCTCGCCGAACGTCTCCCACGCCTTGCGGGCATGGTCGGCGGTGGGGAGGATTTCGAGCAATCGGTCGATCTCGGCCATGGTCGCGCGGGCGAACTTTTCCGAATTGGTCAGCAGCACGCCGGGGCTGTCCGGACCGTGCTCGACCTGGCCGAGAATGTCGGTGGCGGCGATTTCGGGATCGCAGCCGATCTCGTCGGCGATGATGAGGGTCTCGGTCGGCCCGGCGAACAGGTCGATGCCGACGCGGCCGAACAACTGGCGCTTGGCCTCGGCGACGAAAGCGTTGCCGGGGCCGACCAGGATATCGACCGGATCGATGCTCTGCGTGCCGATCGCCATGGCGCCCACCGCCTGAATGCCGCCCAGCGCATAGATCGCGTCGGCCCCGGCCATGGCCTGCGCGGCGACGATGGCGCGCGCCGGCTGGCCCTGGAACGGCGGGGCACACGTAATGACCCGCTTCACGCCCGCCACCTTGGCAGTGATCACCGACATGTGCGCAGAGGCGAGCAGCGGATACTTGCCGCCGGGAACGTAGCAGCCCGCCGAATTCAGAGGGATGTTCCTGTGGCCGAGCACGACGCCGGGCAGCGTCTCGACCTCCACGTCCTTCATGGAGTCGCGCTGGATCTGCGCGAAGTTCTTCACTTGCGCCTGCGCGAACTCGATGTCCTTGCGTTCCTGCGGGGTCAGGCTGTCGACGCAGGCATCGATCTCGGCCTGGCTGAGGCGATAATCATCGCGGTCCCAGCCGTCGAACTTGATCGACATGTCGCGCACCGCTTCATCGCCGCGCTTCTCGATATCGGCGAGCGCCGCCTCGACGATGTCGCGGACCTTGCGGTCTGCGTCTGCCTTTGCCTCGGCAGTGGCGCCGCGCTTCAGCCAGGTGGCCATGCTATTCTCCCGATCCGGTGTGACGTGATTTTCATCGGACCTAGCGCCGGGGAGCGAGCGGGGACCATCGCATGTTATCGATGCCTTGCTATCGATCCTATGCCGTTGTTGCCGCAAGGGGGCTTCGCTAGCCGTTCTTCCAAGCAAAGAGTATTTCGGGAGAACAAGGAACAATGCGCCTCGCCACTCTCGATGACGGCACCCCCGACGGGCGCCTCGTCGTCGTTTCGCCCGAGGGCGACCGTTTCGCGCCCGCGCCAGTAGATACGTTGCAACAGGCGATGGAAAACTGGGCCTTCGTCGCGCCCGTTCTGGCGGAAATTTCGGAGTTTCCCGAAGCGCTCGACGCCGCGCTGCTGCGCGCACCGCTGCCGCGTGCGTGGCAGTGGCTCGATGGTTCGGCTTTCGCCTGCCACGGGGAACTGATGGACAAGGCGCTGGGCGTGGTGCCGGTGAAGACCGGCAAACCGCTGATGTATCAGGGGACTTCGGACAAGTTCTACGGCCCCGCCGAAGATGTGCGCTTTCCTACCGAGGATTTCGGCATCGATTTCGAAGGCGAGTTCGGGGTGATCGTCGATGCCGTGCCGATGGGCACTTCGGCCGAGGACTGCCTGAAGCATATCCGCCTGATCGTGCAGATCAACGACTGGTCGCTGAGGAAGCTTGCCGGGCCGGAAATGAAGACCGGCTTCGGCTGGGTTCAGGCCAAGCCGCCGTGCTCCATGGCGCCCTTCGCGGTCACGCCGGAGGAATTGGGCGGTCAGTGGCGCAATGGCCGCGTCTGCATGGACCTGCTGGTGGACTGGAACGGCAAGCGCTTCGGCGCCGCCAATGGCGAACCGATGGGGCATGGCTTCCACGAACTGGTCGCCCACGCTTGTGCCACGCGCGATCTGGTGGCGGGCACGGTGATCGGATCGGGCACCGTTTCCAACGAGAATTACCGAGAGATCGGCTCCTCCTGCATTGCCGAGCGGCGTGGGATCGAACTGGTCGATTTCGGCGAGCCGCGCACCGAATTCATGCGCTTTGGCGACAGCGTGCGCATGCAGGGCACCCGTGCCGACGGCCGCGCGCCGTTCGGCGTCATCGAACAGAAGGTTGTGAAGGCATGAGCGAAGTTCTTTCCGATTCCGGCCTCCCGGCGATCCAGCGCGTCGTCACCGGGCATGATGCGGATGGCCGCGCCGTGTTCCGTTCCGAAGACGTTACGCCCACGAAGATGATCCCCTCGGGCGATGCCTCGTTCCTGACGATCTGGACCACCGCCACCGTCCCCGCCGACAACAACGACGAGACGGAAGGCCGCGAACGCCCCACCGGCACTACGCTGGAGGGTGGATCGGTGATCCGGGTGGTGGATATGCTGCCGGGCAAGCAGAGCCCGATGCATCGCACCAACTCGATCGATTACGGCATCGTGATGAAGGGCGAGATCGAGCTGGAGCTGGAGGATGGCCGCAAGAAGACCGTGCGCGAAGGCGGGATCATCATCCAACGCGGCACCAATCACCTCTGGCGCAACACCAGCGATGAAGTCTGCCGCATTGCCTTCATCCTGATCGAAGCGCCCGCCTACCTTCACAACGGCGTACCGCTGGATGAGGCCAAGCCCGAGCAGGTCGATCCCGTTTATGACGAGGCCGCAGGAAAGGCGTGATGTTCGACCTTTCCGGCAAGGGCGCGATCGTCACCGGCTCCACGCGCGGGATCGGCCGTGCGATTGCCGCGGGGCTGATCGCGCAAGGCGCGCGCGTGGTGATTTCCAGCGAGGACGCGGAGGACACCGCGCGCGTCGCTGCTGAACTGGGAATGCCGGGACAGGCTTGTGACGTAACCGACGATGACGCGCTCGCCGCGCTGGTCGATCGGGCGGTGGCGGAATTCGGCGGGTTGGACGTGTTGGTCTGCAACGCCGGAATCACCGGCAAGGCGGGGCCTTTCGCCGAACTCGACATGGCCGATTATGCCGGCGTCATGGCGATCAACCTCACCAGTCAGGTTTCGCTCTGTAATCTCGCCATGCCGAAGATCGCGGCGCGCGGCGGAGGTGCGGCGGTGTTGGTGTCCAGCCTTTCGGGCCTGAGAGGCAATGGGCGAATCAATGCCTATGCGCTCGCCAAGGCGGGCGTCGCGCAACTGGCGCGTAATCTGGCGGTGGAGTGGGGACCGCGCGGCGTGCGCGTCAATGCGATTTCGCCCGGTTTCATTGCCACGGAATTGTCGGGCCCGTTGCTGGCCGATGAGACATTCATGGCGCGCCGCATGGCGATGACGCCGCTGCGCCGTCCCGGCACGCCGCACGAGGTGGCAGGTGCAGCGGTGTTCCTGGCTTCCGACGCGGGGGCTTTCGTCACCGGGCACAATCTCGTCGTCGATGGCGGGACACTGATTACGGACGGCTCATAAGCGCGCAAACTGCGAATCGGTTCGTCGCACGCCGGGGCTGGATCAGCGCCATGACGAATGCCGCAACCGTCTGCGGCCGGATCTACGATGATCGATGATTCGCGGGTGGCTTGCCGTATCCGCCATGCGTCCGCCTCGCCATGACGGCCAGCGGCGGAAACGCGCGCCATGCGTCCGAACTCCGGGGAAATAACCCGCAACTTCAGCGATTTATGGAAAATTGGATGCCCCGCGAGGATTCGAACCTCGATAGACGGAATCAGAATCCGTAGTCTTACCATTAGACGACGGGGCATCGGGAGGCGCCCCTCTAGTAGCGGTCGTGATTCGGGTCAACACCCTTTTTTACCGGCCCTTGCTCCTTTCTCGTGGGGGCGTTAGCATCGGCGCATGTACCCGCCCGCATGGCGGCAGATTTTTTGAAGAGATTAGTAATCATGGCGGAGCACGATCCGCCGGCAGCAAGAGTCGACGTGTCAGGCCGCCCCAGCAGGCGGCGCAAGGCGAGGAGGGGCAAATCGCGCCCATCCGGTCCCGGCACGGCCAAGGCGAAGGTGCAGGCAAAGGATGCCGGCGCCGTCGCGGCAGGCGGAGCGCCGCGCGAAGAATCAGCGAATGGAGCGCCGGCACCACCGCGCCGCGCGAAGTCGCGCACGGCCCGGAAATCGGGGAAGTCACGCAAGCCCGGCAAGAACCTGGCGGCGCAACCGCGTCCCGCCGAGGCGCGCCGGCCCGAATCGGCGGTTGCCGAATCGCGCAGTGCAGAGGCGCACAGCCTGAACGTACGTGGGGAACTGCGCGGCGGCGCCGGTTTCGCCACCGCGAAGGACGCGATGCTGCCCCGGCAGCATCCGCGCCAGTCCTATGCCGCGATCGACCTTGGCACCAACAATTGCCGCCTGCTGATCGCGCGCCCCTCCGGCGAGAATTTCACGGTTATCGACGCGTTCAGCCGCGTCGTCCGGCTGGGCGAGGGGCTGGCGCAGTCCGGCCGCCTGTCCGACGCGGCGATGGAGCGCACGCTGGGCGCGCTGCGCGTCTGTGCAGACAAGCTGATGCGCCGCAACGTCTACCTGGCCCGCTCGGTGGCGACGGAGGCCTGTCGTCGCGCGGTCAACGGGCCGGAATTCATCGAGCGCGTACGGCAGGAAACCGGCATCGCGCTGGATATCATCAGCGCGCGCGAGGAAGCGCGACTGGCGGTGCTGGGTTGCCACGTCCTGCTCGAATCCGGGCTGGGTCCGGCAATGATCTTCGACATCGGCGGTGGCTCGACGGAACTGGTCCTGATTGAGAGCACCGGCACGGTGCCGCGCATCCTGGATTGGCAATCGGTGCCGTGGGGCGTGGTTTCGCTCACCGAAAGCTGTCCGCCCGAAGGGGCGACGCTGGAGGAGCGGCTGGCCCGCTACAAGCACATGCACAGCCTGGTGGCGGACAGCTTCGCGGGCTTCGCCAAGCGCGTATCGCCGGCGCGGGAAAGTGCGGCGCAGACCGGGCCATTGCGGCTGCTGGGCACCAGCGGCACGGTGACGACGCTGGCGAGCCTCCATCTGGAACTGCCGCAGTACGACCGCCGGATGGTGGACGGGCTGATCGTTCCGGCCGAATCGATGCGTGGGATCAGCGCACGCCTGTCTTCGATGTCGATCGAGGAGCGGCGTGAACTGAACTGCATCGGCCGCGAACGCGCGGACCTTGTCGTCGCCGGGTGTGCTATCCTGGAGGCGATTCTCGACCTGTGGCCGTCCGCGCGCCTCGGCGTCGCGGATCGCGGCATTCGCGAGGGGATCCTGCGCAGCCTGATCGCCTCGCACACATCGAACAAGACCATGCTCGCCACGGCGGGCGCACAAGCATTGGAGACCCGGCCGTGAGCCGATCCGGACGCGATCCCAAGGAGCGGCTTCGCACCGCCAAGAAGCGCACGACCAGCTCGGCGCGCTGGCTGACCCGCCAGCTCAACGATCCATACGTGAAGAAGGCCAAGGCGGACGGCTATCGCAGCCGCGCGGCCTACAAGCTGATCGAACTGGACGAGAAGTTCGACCTGTTCAAGGGTGTGGAGCGCGCAGTCGACCTTGGCATCGCGCCGGGCGGCTGGAGCCAGGTGCTGCGCCTGAAGCGGCCGCAGGCCAAGATCGTCGGCATCGACTTGCTGCCCACCGACCCCATCGAGGGCGTGACGATCTTCGAGATGGACTTCATGGCCGATGAGGCCCCCGCCGCCCTGGAAGGCGCGCTGGACGGCGCGCCGGACCTGGTACTGTCGGACATGGCGGCCAATACCGTGGGCCACAAGCAGACCGACCACTTGCGCACCATGGGCCTGGTGGAAACGGCGGCGGACTTTGCGATCCAGTCGCTGGCGCCGGGCGGAACGTTCGTCGCCAAAGTCTTCGCGGGCGGCACCGATACCGAACTGTTGAACCTGCTGAAGCGCCGCTTCACCAGTGTGAAGCACGCGAAGCCGCCGGCCAGCCGCAAGGATTCGTCCGAATGGTATGTGATCGCCAAGGGGTTCAAGGGGCGCGAGGAAGTCTGAGCACTTATGTCGTCCTGCCGGGCATCGGCGGTTCCGGTCCGGCGCACTGGCAGACGCTGTGGGAACAGGCCGATCCGCGCATGCAGCGCTTCGCCCATCCACCGATATCGCCGCTACGGTTTCCCGGTGTGATCGTCGCCAGCAGCGATGATCCCTACGGCCCCGTCGATCACGCCAGCCTGCGCGCCGGGCAATGGGGCTGCACTTTCGTCTAGGCAGGGCCGGCGGGCCATATCAACGCCGCCAGCGGTCTGGGAGACTGGGCCTGGGGCCGCGATCAACTCGATTGCTTCGCGGGCGCGCTTGCCGAAGCGGGCGTCTGACCGCACCGTTTCCGATCGGATCTCGGTTTCCGCATGACGAAAGCGGCCCGCAAGGCAACTCGGTGAAGCCTTGCGGACCGCTTTCTGCCGACCGAAGTCGGATTTCTTTACGCGATGATCAGTGCGCGGCGGTGCTGGCTTCCGCAGCCGGAGCGGCCGAGGCATCGGCAGCGGGGGCCGCACCCTTGCCGGCGGCAGCATCCTTGCCGGGGGCCGGCGCCGCGCCGGCGGCGGGCGCGGCCGGAAGCGGCAGGTTCGATCCCTGCGAATTGAGGTAGACGATCACGTTGGCGCGGTCTTCCGGCTTGGGAAGGCCCGCGAAGGTCATCTTGGTGCCGGGGGCCATGGCCTTCGGGCTTTTCAGCCACTGGTTCAGCTTGTCGAAGTCCCACTTGCCGCCCACGCCCTTCAGCGCGTCGGAGAAGGCGAAGCCGCCCACGCCCTTGCCGATTTCCTCGCCGACGACGCCGTGGAGGTTCGGGCCGATGCCGTTGGCACCGCCCGCGTTGATCGTGTGGCACGACTGGCACTTGGCGAAAGTGGCCTGGCCCTTGGCCGCGTCGGCCGTGGCGAGAAGCGCCTCGATCGGCGGTTCGGCGGCGCCGCCTTCGGCCGTCGCTTCAACACCCTCGATCGCATAGCCCATCGTTTCGGGACGGTTGTGCTTGTCTGCGCGAAAGTAGTGTGAGCTGATGCTGGTAAGACCTAGACCGACGATACCGGCGAACAGAGTCCACCCGGCAATGGTGTTGAAACGATCGTCCATGTCCTGACTGCCCCGGGTATTGTTATGTTGATCCTCTTGGCTTCGAGGTCCTAATGTTGCCCGCAAGTTAGCGCAAGAGCCATTGCGGTTGAACGCAATGCCGCTTAAGCGCGCCATCGTCATGAATTCCTATCCCAAACCCGCGCTCGACCTCGTCTCCCGCATGGTGGAGGCTGCCGCCGCCGATCCCGCCCGGGCGATGGCGCTTCAGGGTGCGCCCGGATGCAATTCGCACCGCGCCGCGCTGGAGTACGATTCCCAGTCCCTGCCGCTGCCGTGCTTTTCGTTCGAGGATGCGCTGGATGCGGTGAAGGAAGGCCGGGCGGAGCGGGCGATCATCCCGATCGAGAATTCGCAGCACGGCCGCGTGGCGGATATCCACTTCCTGCTGCCCGAAAGCGGGCTGTCGATCGTGGGTGAGCACTTCATGTCGATTCACCATGCCTTGATGGCGCTTGGCGATGGGCCGTTCTCGGCCGCGTACAGCCACCCGCAGGGCCTGGGACAGTCGCGCCACTATCTGCGTGAGCGCGGGATCGTGCCGATGGCCTATGCCGATACCGCCGGCGCCGCCGCGCTGGTGCGCGAACTGGGCGATCCTTCGGCCTGCGCGATCGCCCCCAAGCTGGCCGCCGAGCTCTACGACCTCAAGATCGTCGAGGACAATGTCGAGGACGCGGCGGACAACACCACGCGTTTCGTGGTGCTGGCGCGCGAACCGCTCGATCCCTTCGCGCTGAAGGGCGAGAAGGCGATGACCACCTTTATCTTCGAGGTGAAGAACATTCCCGCTGCGCTCTACAAGGCGCTGGGCGGCTTCGCGACCAATGGCGTCAACATGACGAAACTGGAAAGCTACCAGATCGGCGCCAGCTTCGCGGCGACGACGTTCTATGCGGACATCGAAGGCGCGCCGGGCGATCCGCGCGTCGATTCGGCGCTGCAGGAACTGGCCTTCCACTGCAAGTACGTGCGTCCGCTGGGCACCTACCGCCAGGCCCGCCCTCGCGGCTGATCGGTTTGTCGCAGATTTCGTTCGGCCAGCGGAAAATCGCTGGACGGACAGATTGTTAACGCAGCGCGGCTTGTCTGACGCGGCAGGCCGTGCCAATCACCCCCGCCGTGGCAATCGGTGGGGTACAAGTGGCGGGTGCGACCGCAGCCCGGAGTTCGGCAAGCGACGCAGCTGCCGATTGGGCGGCCGTGCGCGGCTCCGCGGATATCCAGTATTCGCCGTTGCATCCGGTGCGCACGCCGATCCCGACGACGCCGGACTGGCTGCGCAAGCTGGGTGAGTGGCTGGAAGCGGTGTTCGGGCCGATCGGCAGGATGCTTGGCATGTCCTGGCCGGTGTTCCAGTACATTCTCATCGCGCTTGCGGTCCTGCTGGTCCTGTTCGTGGTCTGGCGCCTGTTCGGTCCGATGATCTTCGATCGCGTGGCCCGGCCTGCAGAGGAGGCCGTGGAGCAGTGGGTACCCGATCAGGCCGACGCCAACGCGCTGCTTTCGGACGCCGATCGGCTTGCCGCCGAAGGGCGCTTTGCCGAAGCGACGCACCTGCTGCTTCGCCGCAGCGTGCAGCAGATCCGCGCCAGCCGGCCGCAATGGCTCCATCCCGCCAGCACCGCACGCGAGATCGCCATGTTGCCGGCGTTGCCCGAGCAGGGGCGTCATGCCTTCGCCACGATCGCCCAGCGGGTCGAGCGCAGCCGGTTCGCGCTGCGCGATCTTGATGCGCAGGATTGGGCGGCGGCGCGCGCTGCCTATGCCGAATTCGCGCAAGTCCGGTTTTTCGCGTGAACGGCGCCGATCCGCATCACGAGACGGTGGCGGTAGGCGCCAACCCGTTCTCCCGCTGGTCGGTGCTGGCGATCGTCCTGCTTGGCTGCGCCTTGTTCGTCGCGTTGCTATGGATGATCGGCACCGGCACCGGGTTCAGCGAGACCAACGACGGGAAGGCCCATGCCGAAGGGCGCGGCCTGAACGGCTATGCGGCGATGGCGGGCTATCTGGAACGTCGCGGCTATGCCGTTCGCAAATCCCGCAACGTGGGCGCGCTGGACAAGCCGGGCATGCTGGTGCTGACGCCGCCGGTCTACACCAAGGGCAAGGACCTTCAGAAGATCGTCTCGCAGCGCCGCCGTGTCGGGCCCACGCTGATCGTCATGCCGAAGTGGTACGCTTATCCCGCCACGGCCGGTCAGTTGAAAAAGGGCGCGCAGAAGGGCTGGGTCAATCTTGGCGGCACGCAACTGGCCGAGTGGAAGGGCTTTCTGGACGACGTCACCGTAGGCCAAGTCCCGGTCAAGGGTGGCGGGGCGCGACCCGCGTGGAGCGGGCTGGGGCTTTCCGGCGCGCTTCCCGGTAACAGCATCAGCTGGGGGCAGGGCGACGACGTGGCACCGCTGGTGCGCGACGATGGCGGGCACATCCTGGCCGGGTTCATCGCCGACGAGGGGCGCTACCCCAAGCTTGAACGGGCATCCGGCGTGTCGTCATCGATAGAGGAGCCTGACGAAGGTCTCTATCCCATCATTCTGGTGTTCGAGCCGGATCTGGTCGACAATTGGGGCATGGCGGACGTTCGTGCCGCCAGGCTGGTCGATGCGCTGGCCGCCGCGGCTGATCTGCGGCCCGGCGATACGATCACCTTCGACCTTACGTTCAATGGCTTCGGCCGCTCTCAGAACCTGCTGACGCTGGCGTTCACGCCGCCCTTCCTTGCGGGCACGCTGTGCCTACTGCTGGCGGCGCTGGTGTTGGGCTGGCGGGCGTTCCTGCGCTTTGGACCGGCGCAGGCAAGCGATCGGGCAATCGCCTTCGGCAAGCGCGCGCTGGTGGCCAATGCCGCGGGGCTGGTGCGCCGCACCCGCCGCCTGCACCTGATTGCGCAGCCTTACGCCGATCACGCGCGGGAACGACTGGTCCGCGCGCTGGCACTGCCGCGCACGCTCGACGGCGCCGAGGCGGATGCCGCCATCGACCGCGCCCTGCATTCGCGCGACCCGTCCGCCGAACCCTTTTCCGCGATCGCCGCCCGCCTTCGGCAGGCGCGGCGTCCGCAAGACCTCGTCAAGGCAGCGCGCGATCTCCATGCGCTCGAAAGGATGTTGACCCGATGACCGATGCCCAGACTGCCGACTATGGCAGCGACCTTGCGCAAGTCGCCGCGATCGCGGCCGACATTCGCGCGCAGATCGCCAAGGCGGTGGTCGGCCAGGCCGAGACTGTCGAACACATGCTGATCGCGCTGATGGCGCGCGGGCACGTGTTGCTGGAAGGCCCTCCGGGTACGGCCAAGACGTTCCTGGCGCAGTGCTTCGCCGCGTCGCTGGGGTTGGATTTCGGCCGCATCCAGTTCACGCCGGACCTGATGCCGGGCGACATCCTGGGTTCCAACCTGTTCAACTTCCAGACCAGCCAGTTCACGCTGACGCGCGGGCCGATCTTCTGCGACCTGCTGCTGGCGGACGAGATCAACCGTACCCCGCCCAAGACGCAGGCCGCCCTGCTGGAAGCCATGCAGGAGCGTCACGTCACACTGGACGGCACCGCGCACCAGTTGCCTGACCACTTCATGGTGGTTGCCACCCAGAACCCGATCGAAAACCAGGGTGTCTATCCGCTGCCCGAGGCGCAGCTGGACCGCTTCCTGTTCAAGCTAGATGTCGCCTATCCCAGCCACGACGAGGAACTGCGCATCGTTTCCCGCTTCGGTGAGAATCGCGGCGCGCCGACCCCGGCCGAATGCGGCGTGGCGCCCGTGGTCAGCCGCGCCCTGCTGGAGACAGCCACCCGGGCCGTGTCGCAAGTGAAGCTGGCCGAAAGCGTGATCGACTATGTGGTGCGACTGGTGCGCGCCACGCGCGAAAGCCCGGACCTTGCCAGCGGTGCTTCGCCCCGCGCCGCGGTGCTGCTGGCCGGGGCGGCTCGCGCCCGCGCGGCGCTGGACGGGCGCGACTATGTGGTGCCCGATGACGTCAAGGCGCTGGCGCCCAGCGTGCTTCGCCACCGTCTGCTGTTGAGCCCGGCGGCCGAGATCGAGGGCAAGCAGGTATCGACGCTGGTCGCGCAGCTGATCGACCAGACCGAGGCACCGCGCTGAACCGATGAGCCTTCGCTTCGCCCCTCTGGTCCCCACCGTGCGCGCGGGGGCGCTGCTGGCGCTGGCGGCGCCGGTCGCGCTGGTCATCGGCGCGACCCGACCGGAAGCGTGGATCGTCGCGCCGATCGCGGGGCTGGTGGTGCTGGCGCTGGTTTTCGTGGATGCGCTGCTGGCGGGACGGCTGGAAAACTTCCGTGTCACAGTACCAAGCGATGTCGAGGTGGGCGCCGAGGCGGCCTTGGAAGCCGGGGTAGACTTGCGCGGGGGACGTCCCTCACGCGTCGACGTGGCGCTCGCCTGCGATCCGCGTCTGGTGGCCGGCGGCCGCGCGAACTTTGCGCTGGAAAAGCGGGACTCCTCCGCCGAAGCGGGCTGGCACGGGCAATCGCTGTTCCGCCCGTCGCGCCGTGGGACCGGCAAGGTCAGCGGTACCTGGCTGCGCTGGACCGGGCCGCTGGGGCTGGGTGCCAGGCAGATCGCCGGGGATCTGGACGAGGACGTGCGGGTCTGGCCGAACATTTCGGCAGTCCGCTCTCCGGCCTTGCAGATCCTGCTCAAGAACGCGCAGTTCGGCCTGCTCGCGCGGCGCATCCGGGGCGAGGGGACGCAGTTCGAATCGCTGGCCGAATATGAGCCGGGGATGGACCGCCGCCGTATCGACTGGAAATCGTCGGCGCGGCACGTCCATCTCTATGCCAAGGAATACGAGACCGAACGCAACAACCAGATCGTCTTCGCGTTCGATTGTGGCCAGTCGATGTGCGAGCCGGTCGACGGCATGCCCCGGCTGGATCGCGCCGTCTCCGCAGCGCTGGCGACGGGCTATGTCGCGCTGAAGGGTGGCGACCGCGTGGCGCTGTTCGGCTTTGCTTCCCGGCCGGAAGTATCGACGCCCTTCATCGCCGCATCGCGCGATTTCTTCCGGTTGCAGCGCGCTGCGGCCGGGCTGGAATACCGTTCGGAAGAACCGAACTTCACGCTGGCGCTGGCCACGTTGGCCGCCCGGCTGGAACGCCGCTCGCTGATCGTGGTGTTTTCCGAATTCGCCGATCCCACCAGCGCGCAGTTGATGATCGAATCGATCGGCCGGCTGGTCGCGCGGCATCTGGTGCTGTTCGTCAGTATCGCGGACGAGGAGCTGGAAGGCATCTCTGCCGCCTCGCCCGATGATATGGAGACGCTGTCCATGGCGGTTTCCGCAGACTCGTTGTTGCGCCAGCGCGAACTGGTCACGCGCCAACTGCGCCAGATGGGCGTGGAGGTGATCGAGGCGCCGCATGGGGCGATCGGCACGCGGTTGATCGACGCCTATCTTGCCATCAAGCGTTCGGGAGCGATCGGATGAACGCGATCTCCGCCACCTCTTCCACCGCCGAAGCCAATGCGATCGCCCGCGCCGCCTTGCGTTCGGACCGTTTCCGGCTGGAGCGTGAAGCGGACTGGCAGCGGCTGGAAGCCATCGTCACGCGGATGGAAAAGGGCCGATATCGTCGTCTTTCGGATGACGATCTGCTGGCCCTGCCCGGGCTCTACCGCACGGTTGCCTCCAGCCTCTCGATCGCGCGCGAAACCTCGCTCGACGCGGCGACGCTGGCCTATCTCGAAGCGCTGGTGCAGCGCGCGTGGTTCGTCGTCTACGGCCCGCGTTCCTCGTTGTGGGACTGGTTGCGCGGCTTCCTGGGCGGTGGCCTCAGCGCCGCGGTGCGCTCGATCTGGGTCGACGTGCTGATCGCGCTTGCGGTCATGGTGGCCGGAACCGTGGTCGGCTGGCTGCTGGTCGCCCACGATACCGAGTGGTATTTTTCGCTGATGTCGCCGGACATGGCCGGAAACCGTGTGCCCGGCGCCAGCCGGGCGGTGCTGCATGCCTCGCTTTTCGGAAATTCCGGGCAATCGGGGATGAGCGTCTTTGCGGCGCAGCTATTCAGCAACAACGCGCAAGTGTCCATCCTGGCCTTCTCGCTCGGCTTCGCGCTCGGGGTGCCGACGCTGCTGCTGCTGGTGCAGAATACCGCCAGTCTGGGGGCCTTGCTCTGGCTCTACAACGGCAAGGGGCTGCTGATCGATCTGATCGGCTGGCTGGCGGTCCACGGCACCACCGAACTCTTCGCGATCCTGCTGGCGGGTGCGGCCGGGCTTCATGTCGGGCGCTCGATCGCGTTTCCGGGCAACCGCACGGTCCTGCGCGCAGCGTCCGAGGCGGGGCGGCGCGCCGCCGTGGTGATGACCGGCGTGGTGCTGATGCTGGTGATCGCCGCGCTGCTGGAAGGGTTTGCCCGCCAGATGGTGGACCAGACGTTCGGGCGCTTCGTGATCGGCGGCTTCATGCTGGCGGCGTGGTGTGCCTACTTCTTCGCCTTTCGCGGCGGCGCGAACCGGGTGCGCCGGGCATGAGAGCGAAAGCCATGCGCCGCCGTAGTTCCACCCGCGATCGCCTGCTGGTGACGCCGGAGGGGATCAGCCTGCCGATCACGGTCGCCAGCCGGGGATCGCGGATCGGTGCGCTGGTCATCGATTTCATCGTGATGATCGTGCTGATGGTCGCGACGACGGTGGGGCTGGTCTACATCGCCGGCGGGGCGGCAAAGATCGATCGCACGCTGGAGACGAACAGCGCGCTGGGCCATGCCATGCAGTTTCTGGTGATCGTCTGGGTGGTGGCGATATTCCTGTTTCGCAACGCCTATTTCCTGTTCTTCGAACTGGGGCCGCGCGGCGCGACGCCGGGCAAGCGCCTGGCGGGAATCCGCATCGCCGCCCGCGACGGCGGACGATTGACCGCAGAGATGGTGATCGCCCGCAACCTGCTGCGCGATATCGAGCTGTTCCTGCCGATCGTCTTCATCATGACGGCGGGCGTCAGCAGCGGCGCCGGCTGGCTGACTGCGGCGGGCTGGTTCGCGATCTTCCTGCTGTTCCCGCTGTTCAACCGCGACAGCCTGCGCGCGGGCGACGTGATCGCCGGATCCTGGGTGGTGGAACGGCCACGCCGCAAGCTGGAGGCGGCGCTGTCGATTACCGCGCCGCCAACTTTGGGCGAGGATGAGGACCTGCAATCCGCGCCCACGCGGGCCTATCGCTTTACCGAGGCGGAACTGGCGGTCTACGGCGAATACGAGCTTCAGGCGCTGGAGCGTGTGCTGCGCGATAATCGGGAGCAGGCGCTGGAGAGCGTCTACCAGACGATCGCGCACAAGATCGACCGCAATGACGGCTGGAACGACGAACGCGCGTTTCTGGAAGCCTACTACACGCAGTTGCGCGGCCGGCTGGAAGCGGGCATGCGCATGGGCCGCCGCAAGGCGGACAAGCATTCCGGGGACAGTTCTTGACGCTTACGCTGACCATCATCGAAGACGACCTGTCCGGTCGTGCCGTGCTCGATCTCCTGCAGTTCCATCTGGACGAGATGCACAAGTGGTCCCCGCCCGAAAGCGTTCACGCCATGCCTGCAGATCGGCTGCGTCAGCCGGATGTGACGTTCTTTTCGGCGTGGGACGGTGATCGACTGGCCGGATGCGGGGCGATCAAGCATCTCGACGATGGCCATGGCGAACTGAAATCGATGCGCGCCGATCCGGCCTATCGCGGCAAGGGCGTGGGCAAGGCGATCCTGCTGCGCCTGCTGGAAGAGGCACGTGCACGGGGCTATGCGCGGGTCAGCCTGGAGACCGGCAAGCCGGAACCGTTTCATCCCGCCCATGGCCTCTATCGCGCCAACGGCTTCGCGGAATGCCCGCCTTTCGGCAATTATGTGGCCGACGATTTCTCGATCTGCATGACGAAGGAACTGTGATGGATCTGCGTCCCGCGATGCCCGCGGATGCGGCCGCACTGGCGGATCTGGGCGTGCGCAGCTTCGTCGCCAAGTTCGGGCATATGTACACGGCGGTCGATCTCGCCAACTTCCTAGCCGAATCGCATAGCGAAGCGAAGATCGCCAAGGAGATCGCCGATCCCCGGATGCGGGTGATGCTGGCAGAGGCGGACGGCAAGCTGCTGGGTTACTGCAAGCTGGTGATGGACTGCGGCTGGCCCGAACATGCGCGCGGGCAGCGCGTGATCGAACTCAAGCAGCTCTACACCGATCCCGATACGACCGGGCGAGGCATCGGTGCCGGCCTGATGAACTGGGCGCTGGAAACCGCGCGCGATCACGGTGCGGACGAGGTCCAGCTTTCGGTCTGGAGCGGCAACGAAGGCGCGCAGAAGTTCTACGCCCGTTATGGTTTCGGAAAAGTCGCCGACATTCACTTCATGGTCGGTGAACAGCGGGACGAGGAGTTCCTTTTCGCCCGCCTGCTCGGCTAAGAGGCCGGAATGGCTTACGAAACGCTCATCTCGGTTTCCGATCTCCACGCCTTGCTCGCCGCCGGCGAGGATGTGCTGATCCTCGATTGCGAATTCGAACTGGGCGCGCCGGACAAGGGGCGGGAAGCCTATCGCGCCGGGCACCTGCCGGGTGCGCGCTACGCCCATCTGGACGATGATCTTGCCGGACCGCCGGATGGCCGCAACGGACGCCATCCTTTGCCCTCGCGCGTCGCTTTCGCGGCATGGCTGCGGGCGCAAGGGTTGCGGCAAGGGCAGCAGGTGGTTGCCTGCGATTCGAACGGCGGCGCATGGGCCGCGCGGGCGTGGTGGTTGCTGCGTTGGGCGGGCCACACCCCGGTTGCGGTGTTGGACGGCGGCAAGCAGGCCTGGGTCACAGCGGGGCTTCCGATGGAAACCGGGGGTGCCGGACCCGCGCGGCCGGGTGATTTTCAGGCGGGCGAACCGCTGGTGCCGGCTCCCGTCGATGCCGATGGCGTGCTGGCCAATATCGACGGCGCTGCCGCGCAAGTGCTGGATGCGCGCGATCCTTCGCGTTTCCGCGGCGATCCCAATCCGATCGATCCCGTGGCTGGCCACATTCCCGGCGCGCGCAACCGCTTTTTCCGCGACAATCTGGGGCCCGATGGTCATTTCCGACCGGCAGATCAGCTGGCCGCCGACTTCGCCGCGCTGCTGGACGGCAAGCCGGCGATCCTGTCTTGCGGATCGGGTGTGACGGCGTGCCACAACGCCCTTGCCATGGCCCACGCCGGTCTCGCCGGTGCGCGCCTCTATCCGGGGTCGTGGAGCGAGTGGATCGCCGATCCCGCGCGTCCGGTCGCGACCGGCGCGGGCTGAGCAGCGAGAATTGAGCAGCGAGAATTGGGCAGCGAGGATTGAGCAGCGAGGGTTGAGCGCTCAACCCTCGCCGCGCACGCTCACTTCGCCAGTTGCGCTTCGATCGCGTCGACCAGAAGGGGATCCTGCGGCGCGGTGCCGGGCGCAAAGCGGCCGACGACCGAACCGTCGCGAGCGATCAGGAACTTTTCGAAGTTCCACAGCACTTCGGGATCTTCATTCGGCGTCATGCCATAGCCCTTGAAGCGTTCCTTCATGCCGTCGACATCGCCCTGTTTGGTGGGGATGGCGCCGGTCAGCGCGACATAGAGCGGCTGCTTGGCGTCACCGGTGACATCGGCCTTGGTGAACAGCGGGAACGAAACCCCGTAGTTCAACTGGCAGAACTCGACGATTTCCTCATCGGTTCCGGGTTCCTGCGCGCCGAAGTCGTTTGCCGGGAAGCCCAGCACCTCAAACCCCTTGGTCTTGTAGTCTTCGTAAAGCTTTTCCAGCCCTTCGTACTGCGGCGTCAGCCCGCATTTGGAAGCGACGTTGACAACGAGCAGGACATTGCCCCCGTGATTGGCAAGGCTGTCGGCGCTGCCGTCGATGCGGGTCAGCGGGATCTGGGCGAGATCGGTCATGCGGGCTTCTCCCATGGATTCGGGCGTGGATTTCGGGCCGGAGACTGCGCCAGCTCCATGACGCGGGCAAGACGCCGCGTTCGGATTGCCTGCCCCAGCACGGGCGATATCCGTTCCGGATCATCGGCATAGGGCCGGGGATCGCTCCGGCGAAGCGCGTTCAGCACGCCGGCAATGTCGGTCCGGGCGCCAGCCCAGCGGGGGCTCCGCCTTGGCGGAATCTTAGATCCGCTCAATCGTTCGGGCCGACGACATCGTGCTCCTGCATCGTCGGTACTAGCTCAGCCCGCATTGCGGTAATCGGCGATCACTTCTCCAGCCTCGGCAAGTTCCGCCTCGTGCCCTTCCTCGCGCCAGGTTTCGGCCAGCGCTTCGGCTTCCCATTGCTTCATCGCCGGATGGGCGAGCACGGTATCGACCCAGGACTGGCACGTTCCGACGTCGAGGCCATATGTACGGATACGGAAGGCAACCGGCGCGAAGAAGGCATCCAGCGTGGTGAAGCTTTCCCCGGCCAGCCACGGGCCGCCGAAGCGGGAGAGCCCCTCGCTGAAGATCTCGCGCAGACGGGCGACATCGCGCACCAGCGCCGGGCGCATCGCCTTGGGCCGCACGCGCACGCCGACGTTCATCGTGCAGTCGTTGCGCAGGGCGGAAAAGCCGCCGTGCATCTCGGCAACGGCGCATTGCGCGAAGGCACGGGCAGCCTCGTCGGTGGGCCAGACGCCGGGGTGACGGTCCGCCAGATAGAGCGTGATGCCCAGAGAATCCCATACCGTCCGATCGCCGTCGATCAGTGCGGGAACCTGGCCGGTGGGCGAGAAGCTGCGGAATGCCTCGTAGTTGGTGGCGGCGAAGGGCTCGATCCGATCGGCAAAATCGATGCCGAGCGCCTTCATCAGCAGCCACGGCCGCAGCGACCAGCTGGAGTAGTTCCGATTGGCGGTGATCAGTGTGTAAGCCATTCGGAACTCTCCTTTGCGCCGGTGTCGCGACCCTCAGGTCACATAATGCGCCGTGGTCTTAGCGGCGACTTCGTCGGCCGTCACGTCCGGAGCCAGTTCGATCAGCTTGAACGGGCTTTGATGATCGGGGCGCTGGAACACGGCGAGATCGGTGACGATCATGTCGACCACGTTCTTGCCGGTCAGCGGCAGGGTGCAGGCCGGGATGAACTTCGGATCGCCGTTCTTGGCATTGTGCTCCATGACGACGATGATCTTCTTCACGCCGGCGACGAGGTCCATCGCGCCGCCCATGCCCTTGATCATCTTGCCGGGGATCATCCAGTTGGCGATGTCGCCGTTCTCGGCAATCTCCATCGCGCCCAGCACGGCCAGGTCGATATGGCCGCCACGGATCATGCCGAAGCTGGTGGCGCTGTCGAAATAGGCTGATTGCGGCAGTTCGCTGACGGTCTGCTTGCCGGCGTTGATCAGGTCCGCATCGACTTCATCGGGATAGGGGAACGGCCCGATGCCCAACATGCCGTTTTCGGACTGGAGCGTCACCGTCATGCCGGCCGGCACATGGTTCGCCACCAGCGTGGGGATGCCGATGCCGAGGTTCACGTAGAACCCGTCCTGCAGTTCCTTCGCTGCGCGGGCGGCCATTTCGTCACGAGTCCAGCTCATTTAGGCGGTCTCCCTTTCGCGGGTAGTCGTGAATTCGATCTTCTTGTCGTAAGGCGCACCCAGCACCAGGCGCTGGACGAAGACGCCCGGCAGGTGGATGCCGTCCGGATCGAGCGCGCCGGTGGGGACGATCTCTTCCACTTCCACCACGCAAACCTTGCCGCAGGTGGCGGCGGGCACGTTGAAGTTGCGCGCGGTCTTGCGGAACACGACGTTGCCGCTTTCGTCCGCCTTCCATGCCTTCACCAGGGCGAGGTCGGCGAAGATGCCTTCCTCCAGGATATATTCCTCACCCCGGAAGACCTTCACTTCCTTGCCCTCGGCGATCTGGGTGCCGACGCCGGTCTTGGTGTAGAAGCCGGGAATGCCCGCGCCGCCGGCGCGCATGCGTTCGGCCAAGGTGCCTTGCGGGCAGAATTCGACTTCCAGCTCGCCCGAGAGGAACTGGCGTTCGAACTCCTTGTTCTCGCCCACGTAGGACGAGATCATCTTGGCCACCTGCTTGGTGCGCAGGAGCTTGCCGATGCCTTCGTTGTCGATGCCGGCGTTGTTGGAGGCGAACGTCAGGTTCTTCACGCCCGAATCGCGCACTGCGTCCAGCAGCCGCTCGGGGATGCCGCAAAGGCCGAAGCCCCCGGCGGCGATCAGCAGGCCATCCTTCAGCAGCCCATCCAGCGCGGCATTGGCGCTGGGGTAGATCTTGTTCATGCTGTTCTCCCGTTTGGAAGCGAACCTAGACAGCCAATCCCATTACGAATAGCGATTGTTTTTTATCGGATTCGATAATCAGGCATTATGAAACGTATCGCCCTCTTCCACCTCGAAACGCTGATGTGGATCGATCGGCTCGGCACGTTCGCAGGTGCAGCGCAAAGACTCAATACCACGCAGCCTGCGATCTCTGCCCGCGTGCGCGAGATCGAGGAGCAGCTCGGCGTGCCGTTGTTCCAGCGCGACGGTAGGCGCATGGTGCTGACCGCGCGCGGGCGCCGGCTGGTGGAGGCGGCCGAACCGCTGCGGCAGGGGCTGGAACAGGTCCTGCTGGAGGCCAGCGATTTCGCCGGGGCGACCGGCAATGTACGGATCGGCTCGGGCGAGATCGCGGCGGCCACCTGCCTACCCGGCTTCATCGCCGCAGTGGAGCGCGAAAGGCCGGGGGTGACCATGGAGATCGAGCTGGATCTCACCGCGCGTCTGCTGCAGCAACTGCTGGCCGGCACGCGCGATATCGTGTTCCTGGCCGGGCCGGTGGCAAGTCCCGGCATCCGCATCGCCCCGATCGGTGCGGTGGAGCTGGTCTGGGCGGCGAGCCCCGCGGTGGCGGCGGCGGGCGGGTTTTCCAGCCCGTTGCCGGTATGGTCGCTGCCCGATCATTCGCCGCTCCATGCCGTGACATTGGCGGCTTTCGCGGCTGGCGGGCCCACGCCCCTATCGCTGAACACCTGCAACAATGTGAGGACGTTGATCGAGATCGTCTCCTGCGGGCAGGGCGCCGCCGTACTGCCCGAAACCATGGTGCGGGGGGAACTTGCCCGCGGCACGCTGGTTGAAATCCTGCCCCGGCCGACGCGACGCATCCATTTCGAAGCGGCGATCCGATCCCGAGAGCGCGAGGCCGTCGTGCTCGACCTGTTCGGGCGGGCCGCGCAGCTTTCGATCGACGGCGTGCCGAGTTGAAAAAGCCCGATGCTCAGGCGGATGCGGGAAAATCGGCCGGGGCGATTGAGGCTTTGATCTCGGTCATGGCGGCGGCATATCATACGCCTAAGCTGGACCGGATAGAGACGGAGGAATGCCATGCGCTCGATACTCGTGAACGCCGACCGCAAGCCTGCAAGCGACGCCCGCGTCGATACTGCCATCGAACTGGCGCGGCAGCTTGGCGGCCATGTCACCGTCCTCGTCGACACCCCGGTCTCGCGCTATATCGCCATGGATCCGATGGGCGGCAGCTATGTGATCAGCGAAGCGCTGGATCGCGCCCGTGCCGACGACGATGCCGCCGCGGAAGCGGTGGAAGCCCGGCTGACGCGCGGCGACGTGCCTTTCGAAGTGGTCCGCAGTGAGGATGATCCGGTGCCTGCGCTGGCGGCAGCGGCGCGGCTTGCCGATCTGGTGATCGTTTCGCGATCGAGCGGTATGGTGGGCGAAGTGGCGCTGACCGCCCGCGCGCCGGTGCTGGCGCTTCCCGATGAGCCGAGAGGTAGCCTGCCGATCCGCTGCGCGGTGATCGCATGGGACGGCGGTGAGCAATCGGCGGCCGCGCTCAGGGCATCGATCCCGCTCCTGGCCAGTTGCCCGTCGGTGAAGGTAGTGACGGTGACGGAGAAGCCGGGCGGCTTCCCGGCGACCGATGCGCTGCGTTATCTATCGCGCCACGGCATCCAGGCCGAGTTCGAGGAACTGGCACGGCACGGTTCCACCGAGGAGACGCTGGCCACCGCCGTGCGGCAGGCCCAGGCGGAACTGCTGGTGATGGGCGCCTATGGCAAGAGCCGGATGCGTGAATTCCTGTTCGGCGGGGTTACCGCCTATTTCCTGGCCGATGCCGGGGCGCCGGCGCTGCTGTTCGCGCACTGATTCAGCGCCATTTCGATAAAGCCGGTTCCGCCCGGGCGGGGCCGGCTTTTTACGTGGGGAATCGCCACACAGAGATTGCTCCCGATTCGGTTGGGAGCCGGTGGGAAGCGATTGTGGTGGCATGTCAGATACTAAGCCAGGCAAGGAAATTGCGCGCCGCAGCAGACAACGCTTTCCCACGACGACCACACCCATCGTCATCCATCGCCCTGTCGATTGCGATCGCGTCAATCGTGAGGCTCGATTCACTTTCCAAATGGCTATAAATACGTGATTTTTCTTGAATTACGCAGTGTAGTTCGATGTCGCGCAACATAGGTTGATAGTTTTGCAACTAGAAAATGGCCATTTCGCACTTGCACAATTGGCCGGCCCAAGGCATACAGAACCTGCCTTTCAGGCATCCTCTCCCAAAACTTCCACGGCCCGGTCGGCAACGTCCGGGTCTTTTTTTGTGCCCGGCAGACAGGCCCATTTCCGGCGAAATGGATGCGGTTTGCGTCGCGTGGAGGTTTTCCCGGCGTCATTGCCCGGTATCATGGCCTTATTATTCTTGGGCCTGACCCGTTTGAAATCCTGAAGCCGCATACCTAGCTCCTTGATCACGTTCCCATCGCATCGGCCTTGCCCATCCGGGGGGCCGAGGCGCCAGGACCAGCATCGGGAACTTGAAAGGACACACATGGCGGAAGTCCCAACCCAGGTGGACGAACGGGTGGCCAAGCTGCAAGTCGCGGCGGCCCGTCAGGAAGAAAGCGGCCAGGGCATCGCCCGGCTGTCGCGCGGCTCGCTCTCGGCAATCGGGGCGATGGAAGGCGATGTGCTGGAAGTGACGGGCAAGACCGCGACGGTCGCCCGGGCGGTGCTGGCCTATCCGGAAGATGAAGGGCTGGAAGTGATCCGGCTGGACGGGCTTCAGCGCGTGAACGCGGGGGTCGGCTCGGGCGATCATGTTTCCGTTCGCAAGGCGGAATCGCGGCCCGCGCAACGCGTGGTCTTCGCGCCCGCGCAGAAGGAAATGCGCCTGCAGGGGCCGTCCGCCGCGCTGAAGCGCAACTTCTTCGGCCGTCCGATGGTGCAGGGCGATATCGTTGCCACCACCGGCCAGCAGCAGGTCGCGGACATTCCGCCCGAACTGCGCCGCATGTTCAACGCACCGGCTTTCGCGCTGACGCAGATCCGCCTCAACGTCGTTTCCACCACGCCGCGCGGCATCGTCCACATCGACGAGAATACCGAAGTCGAGCTGCGCGAACTGTTCGAGGAAGCCGACGCTGGGCGCGGCGACGTCAACTATGACGATGTCGGCGGAATGGGCGATACCATCCGCCAACTGCGCGAGATGGTGGAACTGCCGCTGCGCTATCCCGAGCTGTTCACTCGCCTTGGCGTTGCCCCGCCCAAGGGCGTGTTGCTGCATGGCCCGCCGGGTACCGGCAAGACCCGCCTGGCGCAGGCCGTCGCCAACGAGAGCGAGGCCAACTTCTTCTCGATCAACGGGCCCGAAATCATGGGCTCCGGCTATGGCGAGAGCGAGAAGGCGCTGCGCGAGGTGTTCGACCAGGCCGCCAAGGCGGCGCCGGCGATCATCTTCATCGACGAGATCGATTCCATCGCCCCCAAGCGCGACCAGGTTCATGGCGAGGCGGAAAAGCGCCTTGTCGCGCAACTGCTTACGCTGATGGACGGGTTGAACAGCCGCGCCCACGTGGTCGTCATTGCCGCCACCAACCGGCCCGATGCCATCGACGAGGCACTGCGCCGGCCCGGCCGCTTCGATCGCGAGATCGTGATCGGCGTGCCGGACGAGAACGGCCGCCGCGAAATCCTGGGCATCCATACCCGCGGCATGCCGCTGGGCGACAAGGTGGACCTGAAGGAACTGGCACGCACCACGCACGGCTTCGTCGGCGCCGACATCGCCGCGCTGGCGCGCGAAGCCGCGATCGAGGCGGTGCGCCGGATCATGCCCCGGCTCGATCTGGAAGCGCGCACGATCCCGGCCGATGTGCTGGAAAGCCTGCAGGTGATCCGCGAGGACTTCGTGGAGGCGCTGCGCCGGGTGCAGCCGTCCGCGATGCGCGAAGTGATGGTGCAGGTGCCCGATATCGGCTGGTCCGACATCGGCGGCCTCGACGAGGCGCAGCAGAAGCTTCAGGAGGGGATCGAACTTCCGCTCAAGAATCCCGAAGCCTTCCGCAAGCTGGGCATCCGGCCGGCCAAGGGCTTCCTGCTCTATGGCCCTCCCGGCACCGGCAAGACGCTGCTGGCCAAGGCCGTGGCCAAGGAGGCGGAGGCGAACTTCATCTCGATCAAGTCGTCCGACCTCCTGTCCAAGTGGTATGGCGAAAGTGAGCAGCAGATCGCCCGCCTGTTCGCCCGCGCGCGGCAGGTGGCGCCCTGCGTGATCTTCATCGACGAGATCGACAGCCTGGTGCCCGCGCGTGGCGGTAGTTCGATGGGTGAGCCGCAAGTCACGGCACGAGTGGTGAACACCATTCTGGCCGAGATGGACGGGATGGAGGAACTTCAGTCGGTCGTGCTCGTCGGCGCTACCAACCGGCCGACCCTGGTCGATCCGGCGCTCCTCCGCCCCGGTCGCTTTGACGAACTGGTCTATGTCGGCACGCCCGATGAAGGCGGGCGCGTGCATATCCTGGGCATCCACACGGCGAAGATGCCGCTGGCGGACGACGTTTCGCTCAAGGACATCGCTTCGCGGACCGAGCGCTTCACCGGTGCCGATCTGGAAGACGTGGTGCGCCGCGCCGGCCTGATTGCCATCCGCAAGCGTGGGGCCGACGTGGAATCGGTGAACCAGGCCGATTTCGATGAGGCTCTGGAAGACAGCCGCGCCACGGTGACCGAGGAAATGGAATCCGAATACGCGCGGATGAAGGGCGAGTTGAAGAAGCGCGCCATGGAAGTGGTGCCGCTGGGCTTCATTTCGCCGGGCATGGTGGAGCCGACCCGGCCGAAGAAGCACGGCGAGTAACTGGAGGGCAGGGGGCGATCAGCGTCCCCTGCTTTCTCCTGTTTCTGCGACCAATTCCGTTGCCATACATACCCCGTCATCCCTGCAAAGGTGGGGATTCCGCTTGTTCCTGAGAGGGAGCGTGAAGGCAGCGGGGCGCCCGGCTTCGCGAGGGCGACGAGGTTCGTGAACCTCTATCTTTGGAACCTGCCGCCCGTCAGCACCTTACGGGCACATCGGCGTGATCTGGTAGATCCCGTACCAGTTCTTGCCCGTTACCAGGATACGCTTGCCCTTGGCGTCCCAGGCGATGCCGTTCAGCACGGCATCCATCCCGGAAGCACCATCCCCCCGGCGCAGGCCGGAGAAGTCCACCCATGCGGTGACGTGGCCGGTCGCCGGGTCGATACGCGCGACGCGGTCGGTCAGCCAGACGTTCGCCCAGATTTCGCCGTCGATCCATTCCAGTTCGTTGAGATTGTCCACCGGCTTGCCGTCGGCGGTGACCGGGAGACTGGCGGTCTGGCGCATGGTGGCGGGATCGCGCAGGCGCAGGCTGGACGAACCGTCACTTTGGTAGATCACGTTGCCGTCGCGCGTCATGCCCCAGCCTTCGCCTTCGTAGCTGAACGTGCCGATCTGCTTCAGCGTCTTGCGATCCCAGCGGAAACCCTGCCCACCCCGCCAGGTGAGGCTGATGATCTGGTCCTTCCAGTCGATGATGCCCTCACCGAACAGTGCGGGATCGATCTGTGCCTCGTTCAGCGGCTTGGCGTCTTCCAGGGTGCGCACGACGATGCGCGATGCGCCTTCGCGACCGGTGCTCTCATAGAGCAGGCCGTTCGAATAGAAGAGGCCTTCGGTGAAGGCGGTGGGGTCGTGCGGAAAGCTGGCGTCCACGCGGTAGCTGCAGGTCGGCACCGGCGCCGCCTGCACGGGCGTGGTGGCAGTGAGAAGCAGGGCGAGGAGGGCTACGGCGGGGCGGATCATGTGCCAGCGAGTGCCGCAGTCCCACCCGTCTCGCAAGTTCTTTAGCGGGAGGCCCGGCGATCCCCCAGATCGGCCACGGCTTCGGTGATCGAAGGACCGGCCGCCAGTTCCACCGGCGCGACCGGCAAGGTGCGGCGGCGCACCAGCGCCTCGGGCATTTCGCGGCGGATCCAGTCGAGCATGTGTTCGCGCATGGCGCAGCGCAAATCGAACAGCGTCGGCCCGTTACGCGCGCTCATCAGCAGGCGCACTTCCATGGCCTCTGCGCTGTGGTCGGTCACCTGCAAGACCTGCGCGCGGCCATCGAACAGCTGATGGCCGGTGACGGCACGGGTATATTCCTGTCGGATCGGGGCGAGATCGGTGGCGGGATCGAGGTAGATCATCACCGTGCCCAGCAATTGCGATGTGGTCTTGGTCCAGTTCTGGAAGGTATCCTCCAGAAAGCGGGTGGTGGGCACCACCAGTCGGCGCTGGTCCCACAAGTTGACCACCACGTAAGTCGTTCGGATCTCCTCGATTCGGCCCCATTCGCCATCGATGATGACGACATCGTCGATGGTGATCGGCTCGGTCAGCGCCATTTGGAAGCCGCCGATCAGCGCCTTCAGCGCCGGCTGCGCCGCAGCGCCCACCGCCAGGGCGGCAAGGCCGGCGGAAGCCATCAGCGTGGCGCCCACCTTCATCACCCCGGGGATCGAAAACAGCATCAGCGAGACCATCAGGAACACGATCACGAACGTCGCAATGCGGTTGACGATGGCCAGCCGCGTGCGGCGGCGGCGGGCGCGGCGGTTGTCCTCCACGGTGATGTCGGCGCGCAGGGTCATCGCGTCCACCAGCGAATGGAGGATGGCGATGGCGATCCAGCCGACCAGCAGCGGCATGACGAAGCCTGCCACCCGCTCCCAGAAATCGCTGAGCGCGGGCGTCTGCCGGGCGGCGAGGACGATTCCCATGGCCACGAAGGCCCAGCGTGTCGGGCGGACGAGGCGGGCGACCAGAATGTCGTCGGACTGGCTGGCGCTGGACCGGACGATGTGCCGCAATATGCGGAACAGTACGGTATGGGCGACAAGGGCGATGGCGGCGCCGATGGTTCCGGCGATCAGGGCGATCAGGACCTGGGCCGCCCAGTCAGGCAGGGCGCCGACATAGCGTTCGAGAAGCGCGATCATGGAGAAGGAACTATGTTGCAGTGCAACAGTTTCCTCGGATTGCTCATTTCGTCCGGGTTTTGGCCCGATTTACAGACGGCCATCGCCCAAATGCTTCGTCATCCCGGCGAAGGCGGGGATCCCGCTTGTGCTTTGCGAGCGTGGCAAAAGAAAGCGGGGCCCCCGCCTTCGCGGGGGCGACGGAGTGTTGCGGCATCGGGAACCGGTCAGGATCGTAAAGGGCTCAGTGCGCGGCGCCCCAGCTTGCGCCGTGGCCGATTTCCACGCCCAGCGGCACATCCAGCTTCACCGCCGGTTCCGCCGCAGTGGCCATGACGGTGCGGATCACCTCCGACGCCGCCGCCACGTCGCCTTCGGGCAGTTCGAATACCAGTTCGTCGTGCACCTGCAGCAGCATCCGGACATGGCCCAGGCCGGCGTCGGTCAGTGCCGGGACCATGCGGGTCATGGCGCGTTTGATGATGTCGGCGCTGGTGCCCTGGATTGGCGCGTTGATCGCTGCGCGCTCGCTGCCCTGGCGCTCCGCCTGATGCTTCGAATTGATGCGCGGGAACCAGGTCTTCCGGCCGAACAGCGTTTCCGAATAGCCCTTGGTCCGCACGGATTCGAGCGTCTCGTGGATATAGCGCTGGATGCCGGGGAAGCGGTCGAAATAACGGTCGATCATCGCCTGCGCCTCGTCCGCCTCGGTGCCGAGACGGCCGGCCAGGCCCCAACGCGAAATGCCGTAGAGGATCGCGAAGTTGATCGTCTTGGCGCGCCCGCGCGTGTCGCGGTCCACCGTGCCGAACATCTCCATCGCCGTGCGGGCGTGAATGTCCTCGCCATTGGCGAAGGCTTCCTTCAGGCTGGGCACGTCCGCCATGTGCGCGGCAAGCCGCAGTTCGATCTGCGAATAGTCGGCCGACATCAGCACGTTGCCCGGCTCTGCCACGAAGCAATCGCGGATCTGACGGCCGATCTCGGTACGGATCGGGATGTTCTGCAGGTTCGGATCGGTGGACGAAAGCCGCCCGGTCTGCGCGCCGACCAGGCTGTAGCTGGTGTGGACGCGCTGGGTCTTCGGGTTGATCGCGGCCTGAAGCGCCTCGGTATAAGTGGAGCGCAGCTTGGAAAGCTGGCGCCATTCCAGCACCTTGGTGGCGACAACCTCCCCTTCGTTCGCCAGCTTTTCCAGCACCGACTGGTCGGTGGAATACTGGCCGCTCTTGCCCTTCTTGCCGCCCTTGTAGCCCAGCTTGTCGAACAGGATATCGCCCAGCTGCTTGGGGCTGCCGATGGTGAATTCCTGGCCCACCTTGGCGAAGATCTCCGCCTCCAGCGCGCCGATGGCTTCGGCGAACTGGCTGGAGAGGCCGGCCAGCTTTTCACGGTCCACCTTGATGCCGTGCCGCTCCATCTGGGCGACCACCGGGATCAGCGGGCGATCCACCCGCTCATAGATGCGCGTGCCGCTCTCGTCCGAGAGGCGCGGCTTCAGCAGCGCGTGCAGGCGCCAGGTGACATCGGCATCCTCGGCCGCATATTCGGTGGCGCGGACCAGCGGCACTTCGCCGAAGGGGATCGCCTTCTTGCCGGTGCCGCAGATTTCCTTGAACGTCAGCGTCGTGTGGCCAAGGTGGCGTTCTGACAGCTCGTCCATGCCATGGCCGCCGCCGATCCCGTCCAGCGAGCGGCCGGCATCGAGGCAGAAAGAGACGATCATGGTGTCGTCGATCGGCGCCACGTGGATGCCGTGGCGCGCGAAGACGTTAAGGTCGTACTTGATGTTCTGGCCGACCTTGAGCACTGCATCGCTTTCCAGCAGCGGTTTCAGGCGGGCGAGCGCCTCGCCCATCGGCACCTGTTCCGGCTTTTCGGCGAACATGTCGGTGCCGCCGTGGCCCAGCGGGATGTAACAGGCATCGTTGGGGCCGAGCGCAAGGCTGATCCCGGCAAGGTCCGCCTGCATCGAATCGAGCGCCGAAGTCTCGGTATCGATGGCGAGAACGTGGGCGGCGGCGGCGCGGGAAATCCATTCCTCCAATGCGGCCATCGTGGTGACGCAGGCATAGGCGCTGCGGTCTACGGCCGGCCATTCGGGCATCGGCTGTCGCGCGGCACCTTCGGCGGGGCCGCTGGCGGCGGTCACCGGCTTGGATGGGTTGAGCTGGGTGTTGCGTTCGGGGCTGCCGTGGCCGCCGTCCAGACGCTTCAGCAGGCTGGTGAAGCCATGGCGGCCCAGGAACTCTGCCAGCGGTGCGGGCGGGATCGCGTCCAGCTTGAACTGGTCGAGCGCCATCGGCAGCACGCAGTCTTCCTTCAGCGTTACCAGCACCTTGGACAGCCGGGCCTGCCCGGCCTGCTCGATCAAGCGCTCCTGCAGCTTCGACTTCTTCATCGAAGGCGCGGCGGCGAGCGCGGATTCGAGGTCGCCATAGTCCTGGATCAGCTTCGACGCGGTCTTGGGGCCGACGCCGAAGACGCCGGGCACGTTATCGACTGAGTCCCCCATCAGAGCCAGCACGTCGCCCACCTTTTCAGGCGGCACGCCGAACTTTTCGACCACTTCGGGAATGTCGATCCGCTGGTTCTTCATCGTGTCCAGCATGTCGACGCAGCCGCCGCCGACGCCGCACTTGCCGACCAGCTGCATCAGGTCCTTGTCGGAGGAGACGATCGTCACGTCCCAGCCCTGCGCGGTGGCAGCGCGGGCATAGGATGCGATCAGGTCGTCCGCCTCGAAGCCCGCTTCCTCGATGCAGGGCAGCGAGAACGCGCGGGTGGCGTCGCGGATCAGCGGGAACTGGGGGACCAGATCTTCGGGTGGCGGCGGACGGTTGGCCTTGTAATCCTCATAGATGTCGTTGCGGAACGAATGGCTGCCGGCATCGAGGATCACCGCAAGGTGCGTCGGTCCGTCGGCCTTGTTCAGGTCTTCGGCCAGCTTCCACAGCATCGTCGTATAGCCGTAGACCGCGCCTACGGGCGTTCCTTCCGGGTTGGTCAGCGGCGGCAGGCGGTGATAGGCGCGGAAGATGTAGGCCGAGCCGTCGACGAGATAGAGATGCTGCTTGGAATCCATAGGCAACCCGTAGCAGTGCCGGCGCGGCGCGTCAGCAGGGCAGTGGCGGGCACCCACTGCAATCTTCGCCGGAATAATCTTCGTGGATCAATCGTCATGGGGCGGGGAACCACGCGTCGATTCCGCCGTTTCGCTGCGAATGCTTGAAACGCGACGTGTCGCGGCTTAATCCTGCGCGTCCTGAATGGGAGCGAGATCGGCCCCCCACGCCGCGCCGTATCCGCGGACGGCATCCGGAATCGACGACTTCAGCAACGAGGGAAGACTGAAAACATGCGCAAGACCCTGATCGCCGTGACTGCCGCCGCCGCGGCCCTTTCGCTGGCCGCCTGCTCGCAGAAGACGCAGGATGCCGCCAGCGATACCGTGACCTCCGCTGCCGAGGACGTGTCGCAGGCTGCCGACGATATGGGCGATGCGGTCGACACCGCCGGCGACAAGGCCGCGCAGGCTGCCGACGACACCAAGGGTGCCGCCAGCGAAGCCGCCAAGAGCGCCGAGAAGACCCTTGACGACACCGCTGCCGACGCGGCTGCCGCTGCCGCCGACGTCACCAATGCCGAGGGCGAGCCGCACGATTCGACTGCGCCTCAGCACTGAGGATGACAGCCCGGGCTTCGGCCCGGGCCACGCCTCAAGGGAATGGGGCCAAACGAAAAGGCCCACCGGAGCGATCCGGCGGGCCTTTTCGTTTGGTGGTGTCGCGTCTCAGCGAGAGGCGGATGCGGTCCGGCGATAACTGCCGGCGTCGGCCAGGTAGCCTTCGTAGACGGTGCGCGCGATGCTGGCGATGCGGGCTTCGCGGGCCGGGCGGCTGCCCTGTCCGGTCACGTAGATCGCCACGGCATAGGCGCGGCCGTCGGACGTTTCGATGAAGCCGATGTCGCTGGAGGTGTTGTTGAGCGAACCGGTCTTGTGCGAGACGCTGACGCCGCTGGGCAGGCCGGCGCGGATGCGGTTGCGGCCGGTGACGCAACGGCTCATCGCGCCCATCAGCACGCTGCGGCTTTCGGGGGTCAGCCACTTGCCCTGATAGATGCCGGTCAGCAGTTCGACCATGGCGAGCGGCGTGGCGCTGTCGCGCTTGTCGACCACCTTGGCAGGGTTGATCGCGCCATCGTCACGTACCAGGGTGGCGATGTCATGGTCGATATGCCAGTCGTCGATCCCGGCACGGCGCACCCACGCGTTGACCGCGGCCGGCCCGCCGACGACTTTCAGCAGTGCGTCGGTCGCGTAGTTGTTGGAGCGGGTGATCATCAGTTCCATCAACTGGCGCGCCGACATGTAGGCGCCGGGGCGAACCGGGGCGACTGCGCTGGAAAACGGTGCGGAGGCAACCGGGATCATCAGCGGATATTCGCTGGAGAGGCTCCACTTGCCCTTGTCCACGCCTTCCAGGAACGTCGCGGCGATGGCGACCTTGCTGGTGCTGGCCATGGGGAAGCGCTGGTTGCCCATCACGTCCACGATCCGTCCGGTCGAAAGGTCGACGGCGGCAACGCCGATGCGGCCCTGCGATCCTTCGGCAACCCCGGCAAGGCGCCGTTCGAAATCATCCGGCGTGCGCGGCGCGCGCAATTCGGTGCCGAACACCGAATCGAACGAATCCTGCACATCGCTCATGTTGCCCGCATGGGCAGGCGCCAAGGAAACCGCGCCAGCGGCGACGATGGTTGCGACCTTGATGAAGCGCTGCGTGCCGGCAAGGCACCGCGTCAGGAGTGTGTCTGCCCCGATCATGCAGAACCCGCCCTTACCTTTCTGATTTTCCCGCAGGGTTAACCCACCGGTGAGAATAATTCGAATTCGATAAAGCGCCAGCGTTGCGCGACGAATTGCATGGCCCATGCGGGCAATTGCGGGAACTCGTTCAATCCTATCATCGCAAGGACCGATTCAGATTCGTTTGAATCAGTTTAAAAATGCACATTCGACGATTTCGTCGCCGCACCGTTCCAAGATTACGCGGGCCTGTTCTTGCCGAAAACGGGGGAGGGGCAGGGGGCGCTGCCGCAATAACGAAAAGGGCCGGAAGGATCGCTCCTTCCGGCCCCAATTCGCGTTGGTGACGCGGGTGGCTTTTTAGAAGCCGCCCATGCCGCCCATGCCGCCCATGTCGGGCATTGCCGGCATGGCGGGCTTGTCGTCGGCCTTTTCGCTGATCGCCGCTTCGGTGGTGATCAGGAGACCGGCGACCGAAGCCGCATCCTGCAGCGCGGTGCGCACGACCTTGGTCGGGTCGATGACGCCGGCGGCGACGAGGTTTTCATAGACGTCGGTCGCGGCGTTGAAGCCCAGCGATTCGTCCGAACCGTCAAGCAGCTTGCCGGCGACGACGGCGCCGTCGTGGCCCGCGTTCTCGGCGATCTGCTTCAGCGGCGCGGTGATCGCCTTGCGGACGATGTCGACGCCACGGGTCTGGTCGTCGTTGGCGCCGGTCAGGCCGTCGAGGGCGCGCGTTGCGTAGAGCAGCGCGGTGCCGCCACCGGGGACGATGCCTTCTTCAACGGCAGCGCGGGTCGCGTGGAGAGCGTCGTCGACGCGGTCCTTGCGTTCCTTCACTTCGACTTCGGTCGCACCGCCGACCTTGATGACGGCCACGCCGCCAGCAAGCTTGGCCAGACGCTCCTGGAGCTTCTCGCGGTCGTAGTCGCTGGTGGTGACTTCGATCTGGGCACGGATCTGCTCGACGCGGCCCTTGATGTCGTCAGCCGCACCGGCGCCGTCGACGATGACCGTGTTGTCCTTGTCGATGGTGACCTTCTTGGCCTGGCCGAGCATGCCGAGCGTGACGCTCTCAAGCTTGATGCCGAGGTCTTCCGAGATCATCTCGCCGGCGGTCAGCGTGGCGATGTCGCCCAGCATGGCCTTGCGGCGATCGCCGAAGCCCGGAGCCTTGACGGCAGCGATCTTCAGGCCGCCACGCAGCTTGTTGACGACGAGCGTGGCAAGGGCTTCACCCTCGATGTCCTCGGCGATGATGAGGAGCGGACGGCCCGACTGCACCACGGCTTCCAAGATCGGAAGCAGCGCCTGGAGCGACGAGAGCTTCTTTTCGTGGATGAGGATGTACGGGTTTTCGAGTTCGACCGTCATCTTCTCGGGGTTGGTGACGAAGTAGGGCGACAGGTAGCCGCGATCGAACTGCATGCCTTCGACGACATCGAGTTCGAATTCGAGACCCTTGGCCTCTTCGACGGTGATGACGCCTTCCTTGCCGACCTTTTCCATGGCTTCGGCGATCTTTTCGCCGACTTCCACGTCACCGTTGGCGGAGATCACGCCGACCTGGGCGATTTCCGAAGAACCGGCAACGGCCTTCGAACGGCCCTTGATGTTCTCGATGACCTTGCCGACGGCGAGGTCGATGCCGCGCTTCAGGTCCATCGGGTTCATGCCAGCGGCAACCGACTTCATGCCTTCGCGCACGATCGCCTGGGCGAGAACGGTCGCGGTGGTGGTGCCGTCACCGGCTGCGTCGTTGGCCTTCGAGGCCACTTCGCGCAGCATCTGGGCGCCCATGTTCTCGAACTTGTCCTTGAGTTCGATTTCCTTGGCGACCGAAACACCGTCCTTGGTGATGCGGGGAGCGCCGAAGCTCTTCTCGATCACGACGTTGCGGCCCTTGGGGCCCAGGGTCACCTTGACGGCATTGGCGAGGGTGTCGACGCCGGCGAGAATGCGTTCACGCGCGTCGCGGCCGAACTTTACGTCCTTGGCTGCCATTTCGAATTCCTTTGATTTCGTCATCCCAGCGGAAACTGGGACCGCTATCGGTTTGAACTATCTCTGCGATGTTCGGTCAGAACACCGCGATCCTGACTTTCGTCAGGACGGTCGTGATCAGCCGATCACGCCCAGAATGTCCGATTCCTTCATGATCAGCAGGTCTTCACCGCCAACCTTGACTTCGGTGCCCGACCACTTGCCGAACAGCACGCGGTCGCCAACCTTGACGTCGAGGGGGGTGATGGTGCCGTTTTCAGCGCGGGCGCCGGTGCCGACGGCGACGATTTCGCCTTCAGCCGGCTTTTCCTTGGCGCTGTCGGGGATGATGATGCCACCGGCCGTCTTTTCTTCGGCCTCGACGCGGCGCACGAGAACACGGTCGTGCAGCGGGCGGAAAGTCATGGGATTCTCCCTTATCCTACGAACTAAAAGGGCAAGAAACTGGAATTGGCACTCTGGTGTGCAGAGTGCCAATGGCCGGGGATATGGTTCGCCCCCGGGGTCTCGTCAAGCGATGACCCGCCAAAAATTTTCAAACTGGTTTAGGGGCGGGATGAGACGAGTGCGTGACGGTTGGTTTTGGAAATGCGCTGCGGGCGCATTTCGCGGCACCGGCCCTCTCCCTCACCCGATCCCCCACAAAGTGTACCCTGTTGGGCGGTCGGGCGGGGAGAGGGCCGGTGCCGCTTTGAAAAGCCCTTCTCACATCGGTGCGAGGTGGAACCGCTCGCGCCAGTGCCAGCGCATCAGCAGCAGGATGGCCGCGGCGGTCAGCCCCACGGCAAGGCCGATCCATACGCCCACGCCCTCCAGCGGGGTGAACAGGCCGAGCGCGGCCGAGGTCGCGAAGCCCGCCACCCAGTAGCCGAACAGCGCGATCATCATCGGTACGCGCGTATCCTGAATGCCGCGCAGCGCGCCGGCGACGACCGCCTGCAGTCCGTCGGTCAGCTGGAATATCGCCGCCACGAATAGGAATTGCAGCGCAAAGGCGACCAGTACGGCGTTGTCTGGCGCGCTGACGTCGACATAGGCGGAAAGGATGAAGCGGGGGAAGATCAGCATCGTCGATGCCGAAACGATCATGAACGCCATGGCGATGGCGATCGCCGCGCTGCCGGCATGGCCCACGCCAAGCTTGTTGCCCGCGCCGTAGTGATAGCCGACGCGGATCGTGGCCGCCTGCCCCACGCCGAAGGGCACCTGGAATGCGAAGGCGGCGATCTGGAGGGCAACGGTGTGCGCGGCCAGTTGCGCCTCGCCAAGTCGGCCCATCAGGAAGGCGGCGCCGGAGAACAGGCCGCCCTCGGCAATCAGCGTCGCCGCGATGGGCAGGCCGAGTGTCAGGATCTGGCGCATCCGCTCGGTCTCGGCGCGCCAGAAGCGGCCGAACACGTGGAAGCGCCGCAGCTTGCGGTCGGTGGAGATGGCAAGCGCATAGGCCAGCACGCTGACAAGGGCGGTGGTGATGCTCGACAAGGCGGAGCCGGTCAGCCCCAGCGCAGGAAAGCCGAAGTGGCCAAACACCAGCGTATAGTTGCCCAGCACGTTGACCAGGATCGACAGCGCCGTGATCATGGTCGCGAAGAACGGCCGGCCCAGCGCGGAGACGAAAGTGCGCAGCACGTTGGCGACGGCCATCGGCACGATGGCAATGGACAGCACGCGGATGAAGTGGCCGGAAAGCTCGATCACGTCCGGGTCCTGCCCGGTCAGCCGCATGAAGGCGCCGCCGAACATGCAGAGGGCGATGCAGGCGATGCCAACCAGTATCGCGATCCACAGCGCCATGCGGGTGGAGCGCCGCACTTCGCGCACGGAATTGCGGCGGCGGCCGATCTCGGCGGCGATCAGCGGGGCGACCGCGCCGGTCACGCCGTTCAGTCCCATCGCCAGCAGCGCGACGATGGCGACGGCAAGGCTCGCGGCCGCAAGAGCCTGCTGGCCAAGGCGCGCGACGAAGATCACGTCGGTGGCGAAGACCGCCATCTGCAGCAGGTTGGCAAGAGCAAGCGGGCCTGCAAGGCGCAGGGTGGCCGCCAGTTCGGCACGGAAGGTGGAGGGCAGGTCGCGTGTCGCCATGGTCGGTGGGCGATAGGCTTTCGAGCGTACGAACGAAAGCGGATTTGTCACGGCGGGAAAGACAGGGACTTGCGCTGGATCAGTAACTTCCCTTCGAGGCTCGGGCATAATACGAGGTGCCGCAAAGAGAAGACAGGCCAGACCGGAGTTTCCCCCATGCATGTAAGATCGATGATTGCCGCGCTGCCGTTCGTGCTGTTGGCGGCGTGCGGCGGTTCGGGGGAGGACAAGCAGGCGGCATCGCCCGCGACGACGACGGCGCCTGAACCGGTTGCGACCACGGGAGCGGCCGATACCGCGCCCCCAGCCTTTGCGATCTGCCGTTCGTGTCATTCGGTAGAGGCGGGGCGCAACGGCGTCGGCCCCACGCTGCACGGCATTGTCGGCAGCAAGGCGGGCGATGTGGCCGGCTTCCCGTTCAGCCCGGCGCTCAAGCAGTCGGGCATCACCTGGGATCGTCAGTCGCTGGATACCTGGTTGCAGGGGCCGATGAAGATGGTGCCGGGCACGCGGATGGTGATCGCCGTTCCCGATGCGGAGAAGCGCAAGGCGATCATCGATTATCTCGAAAAGCAGAAGTAGCTTCGCCAATGAAAAAGGGCGCCGCCGCGACATGGGAGCGGCGGCGCCCTTTCATCCGGTCTTCCGAGGGGTGGCCAAGGGGGTTGGCTATGCGGAAGACCGGGGAAGAGGGTCAGATCGTATTGGCGGGCACGGCTTGCCGGGGCTGTTCGACCGCGCGTTCTACCGGCCTTTCGGCCTTTGCGGGGATTGCCTTGGTCGAAGGCGATGCCGCCTCGCACGAATCCGATGCCGCCTGCGTCATCTTTGGCGCCGCGCCGGAACCGTCCGAACTGTAGGAGACCGAGCGGGTACAGCCATTGGCGTCCGTGCTCGACGAATAGTAGGTCACTTGCGCGCCCTTGGGCATGTCACCGGTCATGACGAGGCCTGGGGTAGCCTGTTGAGCGTCACCCCGGGCGACGGCTTGCTGCTGCATCTGCGCCGCATGGGCCTGCATCATCGCCGCCTGCTGCATCATCGCATTCATGCGTGCGTCCATGATCGCGGAGATGCGGTCCATTTCCGCGAAGGGATTGGCCATCACGGGCATCGACGCGGCTTGCGCCTGATCGACGGGGACGACCTCGACCTTGGGGGCGACATCGCCGGAATACTGAACCTGCACCACGGACCCGTCGGGGGCGTTGACGTTCATCGTGTGCAGCTTGGCCGTCGCAGCTTCGGCCACGCCCGCGCCCAGCAGGGCCAGCGCGGCGGCGCCGAGAAGATACTTTTTCGAAGGCATTCGCATGAGGGGGCAACCTCCTTCGTGACTCGTCCTCTGCCGGTGGCAAGCTGCTCCGCCGAAGCTGAACGCCAGATTACCCATGTGCGTCCGGCCTGTTCAGAGTGGATGGATCATGGCCACGTCGCACCGCTCATAACGGGCGCCGTATCGCGCCATGATCCCGGCATCGTGGCGGAAGCCCAGCTTTTCGTAGAGGTGGATCGCCGCCTCGCACTTCCTGTTGGTCAGCAGGTAGAGCGGATCGGCGCCCATTTCGCGGGCGCGGGTGATCATGGCGTCGAGCAGGAATTCGCCGGCCTTCAGGCCTCGCGCGGAGGCGCGGACGCCCATCTTGGTTAGTTCGTAGGCGTGCTCGCCGGTCTTCTGCAACGCACAGGTGCCGACCACGCCCAATCCTTCCGCCTCGACGAACAGGATCGTGCCGCCGGGTTCGACGATGCGCGCGCGGGGGTTTTCCAGCACCTCCCGGTCGGTGGGCTCAAGGCGGAACATCGCCTGGATCCACTCGGCATTGACGTCGTGGAATTCGCGGGCGAGATCGTCGGAGAACTCCCGGATGGTGAGACGCGGCTGGCCCAGCCGCGCGTGGCGTTCGACCATCGAGGATTGGGAGAGCGACGTCTCGACCCGGGTGATGTGGTCCAGCAGTTCGGCGGTGCGGCCATCGCACATCTCGTCCACCGCGCGGCCGACGCCGGGCCAGACGTGCATCTTCACCCGCGCCATTGCCGCCTTGCCCTGCGCGGTCAGCGAGAGCAGGCGCTGGCGCAAGTCGGCGCCGGGGTTGGCTTCCACCAGGCCGAGTTCGGTGAGTTGCCCGATCGCGCGCGTGACGCCGGGCTGGCTGGAGCCGATTGCCTCGGCCAACTGGCCCACGGTCATGTCTGCGGTGTCGAGCGCGGCGAGCAGGGGGATCTGGCTGGGTTGCATGGGCAGGCCCGCATCCTCGATGATTCGTGCCGCGTCGCCCTGAAGTCGTTCGGCCAGGCGCTTCATGCGGCTGCCGAGAAGGATGCCGCCCAGATCGGCGATGACGTCGGTCATTCGAATCGCCATATCACGTTATATATCGTGTTATGGATATATCCGGGCGGGGTCAAGAGCGATGGTCTTGCAAGGCCTCTTTCCGGTGCGAGGCGTGCAAACGAAAAGGGCGGCCCCGAGAGGCCGCCCTTTCCTTTTTCTGCTCGGAAGAACTTTCCGAGAAGAAGATTACTTGAGCTCGACGGTGCCGCCGGCTTCTTCGATCTTCTTCTTGATGTCTTCGGCTTCAGCCTTGTTGACGCCTTCCTTGACAGCCTTCGGGGCGCCTTCGACGAGAGCCTTGGCTTCGGCGAGACCCAGGCCGGTGATGGCGCGGACTTCCTTGATGACGTTGATCTTCTTGCCACCGTCGCCGGTGAGGATCACGTCGAATTCGGTCTTTTCTTCAACAGCGGCGCCAGCGTCGCCGGCCGGGGCAGCAGCCACGGCAACGGCAGCAGCGGCGGAAACGCCCCATGCTTCTTCGAGAGCCTTGGCGAGGTCAGCGGCCTCGAGGACGGTCAGCTTCGACAGTTCTTCAACAAGCTTGGCGATATCGGCCATGATAATAACTCCTGATCTGTGGTCCCGGGGTGCAGGATGCGGTCCACCGGGATAAATCGTTACGAAATGAATTGCTTAAGCTTGAACTCAAGCAGCCTTGTCGGCGTAGGCAGCGAAGACGCGCGCCAGCTTGGCCGCCGGAGCGGTCTGCAGCTGGGCGATCTTGGTCGCCGGAGCCTGAACGAGGCCGATGAGCTTGGCGCGCAGTTCGTCGAGCGAGGGCATCGAGGCGAGAGCCTTGACACCAGCAGCATCCAGAACCTGCGAACCCATCGCGCCGCCGACGATCTCGATCTTGTCGGTCGTCTTGGCGAAGTCGACGACGGCCTTGGCAGCTGCGACGGGGTCCACCGAAGTGGCGATGGCCGTCGGGCCGCTGAGGAAGTCGCCGATACCGACGTAGTCGGTGTCCGCGATGGCAAGCTTGGCAAGACTGTTCTTTGCAACCTTATAGGTAGCACCGGCTTCACGGATCTTGCCGCGCAGGGCGGTGGACTGGGCCACCGACATGCCGAGGTTGCGGGTGATGACCACCACGCCGACCTCGTTGAAGACCGCGTTGAGCTGGGCGACCGAATCGGCTTTCTGCAAACGATCCATGCCTTACTCCTTCACATGTGACCGTTTGGAACTTGCGTCCCGCACGGCCGGCTACGTTTGTCCAAAGCGCTGATGCGCTTCGGGCGAGTCCGTTGGCGATGGGGAAGGAGTTTTTCGTGTCGAAACACGAACCTGGCACCACGCTTCAAAAGGAGCGAAGGACCGGAAAATTTCCTGTTCCCCGTCTAGGCTGGAAATTAAGCCCCCGCAAATCGAGGGCACCAACTGTCTCGGACGGATGAACCATGGGCCGAGACCCATGTGGTTCGGCCGCGCCTTTGGCTGAAAGCGCGGCCGGAGTCAAGTTTCGCTAACGGTGGTGTTACGCGAAAGTGTCGCTGGCGGGATCAATCGGCGGGGGCGTCATACCCCAGCAGGTCGCCCGGCTGACAATCCAGTTCCCGGCAGATCGCCTCCAGCGTGGAGAAGCGGATCGCCTTGGCCTTGCCGGTCTTCAGGATCGAAAGGTTGGCCAGGGTTATGCCGATGCGCTCCGCCAACTCGGTCAGCGTCATCCGGCGGGCATAGAGCAGGTCGTCCAGCTTGACCATGATATTGCCTCCTTCGGTGCCATCGTCCCCCATCACACGGTTCCTTCCAGCTCGGCGCGCATCTCGGCGCCCTTGCGGAACACGCGGGCCAGGATGAACAGGATCAGCATCAGCAGCAGGCCGTTGCCAGAAATGCCGCCCATCGTGTCCAGGTGGGTATGGCCGTCGCCGATCTTGTTGATCAGCGCGCCCAGCGTCGAAAGCGGCAGGCCGATCAGCTGCACGACCAGACTGAGCCAGGCCATCTGCGTCAGCCGCGTCGCATTCTCGGGCACGAAGGGATCGCCGTCGCCCACGGTGCCGACGATCCGCTTCAGCAGTTGGAAGATGCGGAACAGGATGCCGCAGAGAATGGCGGCGAAGACCAGGATACCGCTGACCGCCCAGAAGAACTGGGGCATCACCAATGGCATGTCCTTGGCCATTTCCGCAGAGATGTCGTTCTGGAAGAACAGCAGCAGCGGGATCGCCACAAGGCAGGCGGCGATGCCGATGGCCATGCTCGCCATCAGGAACCACAGCAGTCCCTTGGCGATGGCGAGCAGCGGGTCGCGCGTGATCGATTGCATGGTGGAAGTCATTGTCGGTCGCCCCTCTTTGCGAATTACGTCTGCGTTTCGGATCACATCAGCGCTGGCGCGGCGGGCGCGGCGACGACGATGGTCACATGCAGGCTGGTCTGCGCCGCTGCCGGCATCACGTCGGCCGCCTTCGCCGGGGTGGATACGGTGGGCAGCCAGAAGGCGGTCATGAACATGACGGCCAGCGCCACGGCGAGCGGGCGAGAGGCCTTGTGCATCAGGGACTGGGTCATTGTTCGTTCTCCGATATGCTTGATATCGATATTCAATAAGTCGATTCGGATTTATCGTCAATCGATAATATCGAAAAACAATATGTGGCTGATCGTAATTCGGAAAATCGGAGGCTTCCCCACAGCGCCTACGCGCTCTGCGCATAGAAAAGCGGGGCGACTCGCTGGGAGTCGCCCCGCATGGAAGGCCGGTTCTGCCGTGCAGGGGTTACGGCATCGCCGGGTTCAGACCTCGACCAGTGTTTCTGTGGGGGTGGGATTGGAGGGCCTGGTCGTAGGCCTGTAGGTGCGCCAGTCGAAGGGCTTGCCCTGCATTTGCAGGTGCTCGCGGTGTTGCAGGATCAAGCGCGCGCGGCGCATGCGGGCCTTGCGGGAGGTGAAGGGGTTCGCCTCGTCCGGCGGGGCGGCAACCATCGCGTCCAGCAGTTCGCGGCGGTCGTCTCCCAGCGGCACCGGGCCGGCGGCCAGCGCTTCGGCCGAAGGGCCAAGGCGGGCCGGCGGGGTGACCGGAAGCGCCATGGGGTCGGCCATGGCGGCGGGAGTCGGTTCGGGCTGACGATCGTCGGCGGCCTCGTAATCGCTGACCACGTCGTCTTCCCGATCCTCACGGCGGCGGCGCGTCATCGCATAGGCGCCAGCGGCGGCAATGCCGAGGGCGGCCAGCAGGCCGATCACGCCCTCCACGGGGAGGCCGCCATCACTTTCCGACCGGGCCGGAGCCGGAGCGGGGCCGGCGGCGGGGTTGGGTGCGGTCAGTGGCGCGGGGCGTGTGGCGACCGGCGCGGATACGACTGCGGCCGGAGCATCGCCGCGCGCCAACGCGCCATTACGGGCGGTGCCGGCATTCTCGGCCGTGGGAACGCGTGCGGGCGTCGCGCGGGCCGGCGCGGCGCGCGGCGCGCGTTCGGCGGATTGCGGCTTTGCGGCTGCTTCGTTCGCGACTTCTGCCGGTGCAGCCGACGGTGCGGCGATCGGGGGCGACGCGGTGGGGGCTGTCGTTTCGGCCGGCGCCGGCGTGTCTACCTGCGGAAGCACGATGGCCGGCGCAGCGCCTTCCGGGGTAGCGACAGAAGGTGTAGCGGCCGGAGGTGTTGCGACAGGCGGCGCGGCCGGTACGGTGTGCGCCGGTTGTGCCGGGGCAACGGCATCCTGCGCGAAGGCCGGAGTTGTGGCGAGCGCGAGGACGGCGGCAATCGCCGTCAGAGCGCGGGGCGAGCGGGGGGCAATCCTCTTTTCCATGACAGAAAAATGCGCCGGACCCGCCCCGGTTACGACGAAGCGTGCAAAACCGCGATCAGATGAGCCGTTTTTGCGGACGAGCTGCCTCTGGCACCACGAAGGTGTTAAAAAATGGCGGAAATCTGTCATTCTCGCGACGAAAAATTCATCCGGCGTTCACGCAAAAAAACCGGGCCGCGCTCCTCCACATTGACGGTGGAGGCCCCGGCTCCTATATGGGGCGCTCGCTCGAATGCCTCGAGCAAGGCTGCCCATGCGCGGGGGCACGCCCGGGAAGGAGGCTTTCGGGATTTCATCCGATGCATCAGGCTGCTGGCCGCAATGGGCATTCCGCTAGGAATTCCGCGCGCGCCGGGCGGCCTTTTGGCGTTTCGGATGCCCTGTTTCCACGACAGGGATTACGTCCTCGCAGACGAAATTTTCAAGGGGCCGTTCATCGCGAATCGGCTCCGAAGCGAAGAGGCAAAAGACCAGCTCATGGCCACCAAGCCCGTCGATGTGCGCCGCTCTGCCAAGAAGCGCATCCGCAAGATCTTTGGCGACATCCACGAAGTCGTCCAGATGCCCAACCTCATCGAGGTCCAGCGCGAGAGCTACGAGCAGTTCCTGCGCTCGAACCCGGAGACCGGCTACGTGTCCGGCCTGGAGAAGACCCTGCGCTCGGTCTTCCCGATCCGCGACTTCGCCGGCACCAGCGAACTCGACTTCGTCCACTACGAGCTGGAAGAGCCGAAGTACGACGTGACCGAGTGCCGCCAGCGCGGCATCACGTATGCGGCCCCGATGAAGGTCACGCTGCGCCTGATCGTGTTCGAAGTCGATGCCGAGACCGAGACCCGCTCGGTCCTCGATATCAAGGAGCAGGACGTCTACATGGGCGACATGCCGCTCATGACCGAGAACGGCACCTTCTTCATCAACGGCACCGAGCGCGTCATCGTTTCGCAGATGCACCGTTCGCCCGGCGTGCTGTTCGATCATGACCGCGGCAAGACGCACTCCTCGGGCAAGTACCTCTTCGCTGCCCGCGTGATCCCGTACCGCGGTTCGTGGCTGGACTTCGAGTTCGACGCCAAGGACATCGTCAACGTCCGTATCGACCGCAAGCGCAAGCTGCCGGTCACCTCGCTGCTGTTCGGCCTGGGCCTCGATAGCGAAGCGATCCTCAATCACTTCTACGAGACCGTGACCTGGAAGCGTGGTTCGGGCGGCTGGCAGCTGCCGTACCAGGCGGAAGCATGGCGCGGCGCCAAGCCGGCGTTTGACATCGTCGATGCCAAGTCGGGCGAAGTCGTGTTCCCGGCCGGCACCAAGATCAGCCCGCGCGCCGCCAACAAGGCGCAGAAGGACGGTCTGGAAGAACTGCTGATCCCGACCGAGGAAATCTTCGGCCGTTATTCGGCCAAGGACCTGATCGACGAGTCGACCGGCCGCATCTACATCGAGGCGGGCGACGAAGTTTCGCCGGAAAACCTTGAAGCGCTCGACCGCGCGGGCATCGACCAGATCGATCTGCTCGACATCGACGACATCAACACCGGTCCCTGGATCCGCAACACGCTCAAGGCCGACAAGGCCGAGAACCGCGACATGGGTCTGGAAGCGATCTACAAGGTCATGCGTCCGGGCGAACCGCCGACGAAGGAAACCGCCGAAGCCCTGTTCGAAGGCCTGTTCTTCGACGCCGATCGCTACGACCTGTCGGCCGTCGGCCGCGTCAAGATGAACATGCGTCTTGGCCTTGATGCCGAGGACACCGTGACCACCCTGCGCGTCGAGGACATCCTCGCCGTCGTCAAGGAACTGGTGAACCTGAAGGACGGCAAGGGCGAAATCGACGACATCGACAACCTCGGAAACCGCCGTGTGCGTTCGGTGGGCGAGCTGCTCGAAAACCAGTACCGCGTCGGCCTGCTCCGCATGGAGCGCGCCGTGAAGGAGCGCATGAGCTCGGTCGACGTGTCGACCGTGATGCCGAACGACCTCATCAACGCCAAGCCCGCCGTGGCTGCCGTTCGTGAATTCTTCGGTTCCTCGCAGCTCTCGCAGTTCATGGACCAGACCAACCCGCTGTCGGAAGTCACCCACAAGCGCCGCGTTTCGGCGCTCGGGCCGGGTGGTCTCACCCGTGAGCGCGCCGGCTTCGAAGTCCGCGACGTTCACCCGACGCACTATGGCCGTATCTGCCCGATTGAAACGCCGGAAGGCCCGAACATCGGTCTGATCAACTCGCTGTCGACCTTCGCCCGCGTCAACAAGTATGGCTTCATCGAAACGCCGTACCGCAAGGTGAACGACGGTCATGTGACCAAGGACGTCGTCTACCTCTCGGCGATGGAAGAGCAGAAGCACACCGTCGCGCAGGCGTCGGCCGAGCTGAATGCCGATGGTTCGTTCGTCGAGGAACTCGTCTCGGCTCGCCAGAACGGCGAATTCGTGATGAGCCCGCGCGACCAGATCACGCTGATGGACGTTTCGCCCAAGCAGCTCGTCTCGGTGGCCGCCTCGCTCATTCCGTTCCTGGAAAACGACGACGCCAACCGCGCACTCATGGGCTCGAACATGCAGCGTCAGGCCGTGCCGCTCGTGAAGGCGGACGCTCCGTTCGTCGGCACCGGCATGGAAGAGACGGTTGCGCGTGACTCGGGCGCCGCGATCTCGGCGCTGCGCGCCGGTATCGTCGACCAGGTGGACGCCACCCGTATCGTCATCCGCGCTTCGGGCGATATCGAACCCGGCAAGTCGGGCGTCGACATCTACCGTCTGCAGAAGTTCGAGCGTTCGAACCAGTCGACCTGCATCAACCAGCGTCCGCTGGTGAAGGTGGGCGAAGTGGTCCAGGCCGGCGACACCATCGCCGACGGTCCGTCGACCGAGTTCGGCGAACTGGCGCTGGGCCGCAACGTGCTCGTCGCGTTCATGCCCTGGAACGGCTACAACTACGAAGACTCCATCCTGATCTCCGAGCGGATCGTGAAGGACGACGTGTTCACGTCGATCCACATCGACGAGTTCGAAGTGATGGCCCGCGACACCAAGCTGGGGCCGGAAGACATCACCCGCGACATCCCGAACGTCGGCGAGGAAGCCCTGCGCAACCTCGACGAAGCGGGCATCGTCTACATCGGTGCCGAAGTGCACCCGGGCGACATCCTGGTCGGCAAGATCACCCCGAAGGGCGAAAGCCCGATGACGCCGGAAGAAAAGCTCCTCCGCGCCATCTTCGGTGAAAAGGCTTCGGACGTCCGCGACACCTCGCTGCGTCTGCCGCCGGGCGTTTCGGGCACGATCGTCGACGTGCGCGTGTTCAACCGCCACGGTATCGAGGTCGACGACCGTACCCGTGCGATCCAGAACGAGGAAATCGAACGCCTCGCCAAGGACCGTGAGGACGAACGCGTCATCCTCAACCGCGCCACCTACAACCGTCTGAAGGACATGCTCCTCGGCCAGGTCGCCACGTCGGCGCCCAAGGGCATCAAGAAGGGCGTGGACATCACCGACGAGGTGCTGGACGAGGTCGAGCGTCACGAGTGGTGGAAGTTCGCGGTTGCGGACGATCACATGCAGTCGCAGCTCGAAGCGGTGAAGACCCAGTACGACCTCACCGTCAAGGCGATTCAGGAGAAGTTCGAGGACCGCAAGGAGAAGCTGGAACGCGGTGACGAACTCGCGCCCGGCGTGCTCAAGATGGTCAAGGTCTTCGTGGCCGTGAAGCGCAAGCTTCAGCCGGGCGACAAGATGGCCGGCCGTCACGGTAACAAGGGTATCATCAGCCGCATCCTGCCGCTGGAAGACATGCCCTTCCTCGAAGACGGCACCCCGGTCGACTTCGTGATGAACCCGCTCGGCGTGCCTTCGCGCATGAACGTCGGCCAGATCTTCGAAACGCACCTTGGCTGGGCCGCCCGCGGCCTGGGCGCGCGTATCGGCGAGGCTCTGGACGCATGGCGCGTGGCCAACCCGAACCCGGTTGCCGGCCAGCCGCCGGAAGCTGTTCGCGAGCTGCTCAAGGAGATCTACGGCGACAATTACACCGCCGATATCGACGCGCGCAGCGACGATCAGATCGTCGAGTTCGCCCAGTCCGTCCGCAAGGGCGTGCCGATGGGCTCGCCGGTGTTCGACGGCGCGGTCGAGAAGGATGTCTCCGACATGCTCAAGCTCGCCGGTCTCGACGAGTCGGGTCAGGTGCACCTCTACGACGGCCGCACCGGCGATTGCTTCGACCGCAAGGTGACGGTGGGCATGAAGTACGTGCTCAAGCTGCACCACCTTGTCGACGACAAGATCCACGCCCGTTCGATCGGCCCCTACTCGCTCGTCACCCAGCAGCCGCTGGGCGGTAAGGCGCAGTTCGGTGGCCAGCGCTTCGGTGAAATGGAGGTCTGGGCCCTCCAGGCCTACGGCGCCGCCTACACCCTGCAGGAAATGCTGACGGTGAAGTCGGACGACGTGGTCGGCCGTACCAAGGTCTACGAAGCGATCGTCAAGGGCGACGACACGTTCGAAGCCGGCATTCCGGAGAGCTTCAACGTTCTCGTCAAGGAAATGCGTTCGCTGGGCCTCAACGTCGAGCTTACGAGCCACGACGACAACGAAGACGACGGCACGGCGCTGGCGGCGGAATAACGGGATCGGGCGGAGCCCCAGCGCTCCGCCCTTCCTTCCGACCGCACGAAGAATTCACCCCCAGAGGGATTGAACCATGAACGACCTGACCAAGTTCACCAACCAGATGGCGAAGCCCGAGACCTTCGATCAGATCCAGATCGGTCTCGCGAGCCCCGAGCGTATTCGCTCCTGGTCCTTCGGCGAGATCAAGAAGCCGGAAACCATCAACTACCGTACGTTCAAGCCTGAGCGTGACGGCCTTTTCTGCGCCCGCATCTTCGGTCCCGTGAAGGACTACGAATGCCTTTGCGGCAAGTACAAGCGCATGAAGTACAAGGGCGTCGTCTGCGAAAAGTGCGGCGTCGAAGTCACTGTCACCAAGGTGCGTCGCGAGCGCATGGGCCACATCGAGCTGGCCGCTCCGGTCGCGCACATCTGGTTCCTGAAGTCGCTGCCTTCGCGCATCGGCCTGCTGCTCGACATGCAGCTCAAGCAGCTTGAGCGCGTCCTCTACTTCGAGAGCTACATCGTGATCGAGCCGGGCCTGACCCCGCTTGAGAAGTACCAGCTGCTCACCGAAGACGAGATGCTCGACGCGCAGGACGAGTACGGCGAAGACGCCTTCTCGGCCGGCATCGGCGCCGAGGCGGTGAAGCACATGCTCATCAACCTCGACCTCGAGCAGGAGCGTGCGGACCTTCTCCAGGAACTTGAGACGACCAAGTCGGAACTCAAGCCCAAGAAGATCATCAAGCGCCTGAAGGTCGTGGAATCGTTCATCGATTCGGGCAACCGTCCCGAGTGGATGATCCTGGAAGTCGTGCCGGTCATTCCGCCGGAACTGCGCCCGCTGGTGCCGCTGGACGGTGGCCGCTTCGCGACGTCGGACCTCAACGACCTCTATCGCCGCGTCATCAACCGCAACAACCGCCTGAAGCGCCTGATCGAGCTGCGCGCGCCGGACATCATCGTCCGCAACGAAAAGCGCATGCTGCAGGAAGCCGTCGACGCCCTGTTCGACAACGGCCGCCGCGGCCGCGTCATCACCGGCGCCAACAAGCGTCCGCTGAAGTCGCTGTCCGACATGCTGAAGGGCAAGCAGGGCCGCTTCCGTCAGAACCTGCTCGGCAAGCGCGTCGACTATTCGGGCCGTTCGGTCATCGTGACCGGTCCGGAGCTGAAGCTGCACCAGTGCGGCCTGCCGAAGAAGATGGCGCTCGAGCTGTTCAAGCCGTTCATCTACGCCCGTCTGGACGCCAAGGGTCTCTCGATGACCCTGAAGCAGGCCAAGAAGTGGGTCGAGAAGGAGCGCAAGGAAGTCTGGGACATCCTCGACGAAGTCATTCGCGAGCACCCGGTCATGCTGAACCGCGCGCCGACGCTTCACCGTCTGGGCATCCAGGCGTTCGAGCCGGTGCTGATCGAAGGCAAGGCGATCCAGCTGCACCCGCTCGTCTGCTCGGCGTTCAACGCCGACTTCGACGGTGACCAGATGGCCGTCCACGTGCCGCTCTCGCTGGAAGCCCAGCTGGAAGCGCGCGTGCTGATGATGTCGACCAACAACATCCTCTCGCCGGCGAACGGCAAGCCGATCATCGTTCCTTCGCAGGACATGGTTCTCGGCCTGTACTACCTGTCGATGGACCGTACCGGCGAGCCGGGCGAAGGCATGAAGTTCGCGGACATGGCGGAAGTGCACCAGGCGCTTCACGTCGGCGCCGTGACGCTGCACTCGAAGATCGAGGCCCGCGTGCCGCAGACCGACGAGAACGGCGAGCAGTACATGAAGCGCTTCGAGACCACGCCGGGCCGCATGCTGCTGGGCGAATGCCTGCCGAAGTCGCACACGGTGCCGTTCGACGTCGTCAACCGCCTTCTCACCAAGAAGGAAATCGGTGACGTGATCGACCAGGTCTACCGTCACACCGGCCAGAAGGACACGGTGCTGTTCGCCGACGCGATCATGTCGCTCGGCTTCCGCAACGCGTTCAAGGCGGGCATCTCCTTCGGTAAGGATGACATGATCATCCCGGATTCGAAGGAAGCCCTGGTGAACGAGACCAAGGAACTGGTTGCCGACTACGAGCAGCAGTACCAGGACGGTCTCATCACCCAGCAGGAAAAGTACAACAAGGTGATCGACGCCTGGAGCCGTTGCGGCGACCAGGTGGCGAACGCCATGATGGAAGAGCTGAAGGCGCAGCCGATCGATCCCGAGACCGGCCGCATGGCCCAGATCAACTCGATCTACATGATGAGCCACTCCGGTGCGCGTGGTAGCCCGGCGCAGATGAAGCAGCTTGGCGGTATGCGCGGCCTCATGGCCAAGCCGTCGGGCGAGATCATCGAAACGCCGATCATCTCGAACTTCAAGGAAGGTCTGACCGTTCTTGAATACTTCAACTCGACCCACGGCGCCCGTAAGGGGCTGGCCGACACCGCGCTCAAGACGGCAAACTCGGGTTACCTGACGCGCCGTCTGGTCGACGTGTCGCAGGACTGCGTCGTCGTGATCGAGGATTGCGGTACCGAGCGTGCGCTGGAAATGCGTTCGATCGTGCAGGGCGGTTCCACCATCGCCTCGCTCGCCGAGCGTATCCTGGGCCGTACTCTGGCCGAGGACCTCAGCGACAAGGACGGCAACGTGATCGCCGCCAAGGGCGAGCTGCTGGACGAAGCCGCGGTCGCCAAGATCGAGGCTGCCGGCCACCAGGCTGCCCGCATTCGCTCGCCGCTGGTCTGCGAAGCCCAGCAGGGCGTTTGCGGCAAGTGCTACGGCCGTGACCTCGCTCGCGGTACGCCGGTCAACATCGGTGAGGCCGTCGGCGTCATCGCCGCGCAGTCGATCGGTGAACCGGGCACGCAGCTCACCATGCGTACCTTCCACATCGGCGGTGCCGCGCAGCTCAACGAAACCAGCCACTTGGAATCGATCTGCGACGGTAAGGTCGAGTATCGCGACATCCCGACGATCGTCGACAAGCGCGGCCGTCGCCTGTCGCTGGCCCGCAACGGCGAGATCGTGGTGTTCGACAGCGAAGGTCGCGAACGTGCGATCAGCCGCGTGCCTTACGGTACGGTGCTGCTCCACACCAGCGGTGCATCGGTGAAGGAAGGCGAACGCCTGGCAGAGTGGGATCCGTTCTCGCTGCCGATCATCACCGAAACCTCGGGTACGGTGAAGTATCAGGACCTGATCGACACCCGCACGCTGACCGAGCAGGTCGACGATGCGACCGGCATGACCAGCCGCGTCGTCACCGAAGACCGTTCGTCGCGCAGTGCCAAGAAGAAGGAAGACCTGCGTCCGCGCATTACCCTTCTGGACGAGGGTTCGGGCGAAACCGCGCGCTACATGATGGCGCCGGGCACCACGCTCTCGGTCGAGGACGGCCAGACCGTCGAAGCCGGCGACATCATCGCCCGTGCTTCGCGCGAAGCCGCCAAGACCCGCGACATCACCGGTGGTCTGCCGCGCGTTGCCGAACTGTTCGAGGCCCGCAAGCCGAAGGACAACTCGATCATCGCCAAGGTTTCCGGCCGCATCGAGTTCGTGCGTGACTACAAGGCCAAGCGCAAGATCGCGATCATCCCGGAAGAGGGTGAACCGATCGAGTACCTGATCCCGAAGAGCCGCGTGATCGACGTGCAGGAAGGCGACTTCGTCAAGAAGGGCGACAACCTGATTTCGGGCTCGCCCGATCCGCACGACATTCTGGAAGTCCTCGGCGTCGAGGCTCTGGCAGAATACCTCGTCGCGGAAATCCAGGAAGTCTACCGCTTGCAGGGCGTGAAGATCAACGACAAGCACATCGAGACGATCGTTCGTCAGATGCTGCAGAAGGTCGAGATCACGGCCGGTGGCGACACCACCCTGCTGCCGGGCGAACAGGTCGACTACGAAGAGATGTTCGAGATCAACAGCAAGCTTCCCGAGGGCAAGCAGCCCGCGGAAGGCAAGCCGGTGCTGCTCGGCATCACCAAGGCTTCGCTGCAGACCCGTTCGTTCATCTCGGCCGCGTCGTTCCAGGAAACCACCCGCGTGCTCACGCAGGCGGCGGTTGAAGGCAAGAAGGACACCCTGATCGGCCTGAAGGAAAACGTCATCGTCGGCCGTCTGATCCCGGCGGGTACCGGTGCCGGCATGAACCGCATGCGCGTGGCGGCCTCCAGCCGCGACGCTGCCCTGCGCGCTTCGTACCGTCGCATGCAGGAAGCGCTCATCGCCGCCAACTCGGCGGAAGAAGAGCATGCAGCCGAACTGGCCCAGGGCCCCGAAGCGGCGATCGGCAACGATCCGCTGGCGATGGTCGAGGGTGAAACCCATGGTCTGGACGCCGATGCCGGCGATTACCTGATCAAGGGTGATGAGCAGGCCGAAGGCGGCGACGAAGCATAAGCTTCCCGCTGCTGCCTGACAGGCACACGAAAAGCCTCGTCGGAGCGATCCGGCGGGGCTTTTTGCTTATGGCGACGTCAGGCCCGCCATGTTCACTTGTATGGTTACGCGAAAGTAACGTTCGTTCGACTAAGCACATGTCCTGAGATGGTCGCAGGGCGTAGTCGATGGCCTGGAATTTCGGACGTACGGACAGGAAAGCGGCGCGCGTGCGCGAGGCGGGCGATGGGCCGGCCATCGACGGCGATCAGGCGCGGGAATTCTGCCGCGCTGTCGAGGGCGTCGGCGGCCTTGGCCTCTGGGCCTCGGATGCCGAAGGGCGCATTCGCTATCTGTCCGAAGGGGCGCTGGCGCGCCTGCCCGATGGGGTGACCGGCAGCGCCGTCGGCTCCCTGGTGGCCGACGTGTTCCAGACTTTCGATGACGGCGCCGGTTCGGGCCGCAGTCTGCGCTTCGCGCTGTCGCGCCGCTCTCGGTTCGAGAAAGTGCCGGTCTGCACCGGCGACGGTCAGCACCGCCGCTGGTGGCTGCTTTCGGGTGAGGCGCAGGTCGACGAGGGTGGCCGGTTCGGTGGCTTCTGCGGCCTCTGCTCCGAAATCACCGATGAGCGCCGCATTGCCGAGGAAAACTCGCGCGAGGCGATGCACGATCCGCTGACCGGGCTGCTCAACCGCCGCGAGATGGCGCGGATGCTCGATCGTACGCTGCGTGCCTACAGGGCGCAGGAACGGCCCTGCGCCACGTTGCTGATCGATCTCGATCGCTTCAAGCAGGTCAACGATACCTTGGGCCACTCCACCGGCGATGCCCTGTTGCAGCAGGTTTCGGAACGGCTGATCACCATCGTTGGCGAGGCGGAGCGGATCTGCCGCCTGGGCGGCGACGAATTCCAGATCCTCGTCCCCGATGTCGAGGATCGCGGCGACCTGGGCAATCTGGCCGAACGCATCATTGCCATGCTCTCGCAGCCATATTCGGTAGAGGGCAATCGCTGCATCATCGGCGCTTCGGTGGGGATCGCCATTGCCCCGTTCGATGGGCAGGATGTCGACAAACTGGTGCGTAATGCCGACCTTGCGCTCTATGCTGCCAAGCACGGCGGGCGCGGCGGCTTCCGTTTCTTCTCGCGCGAACTGCTGACTGCTGCCGAGGACCGCAGGATGCTGGAGGAGAACCTCCACGATGCGCTCGCGCATGGAGAGCTGGAACTGCACTATCAGCCGATCGTCGCGGCCGGGACCGACGTGGTTTCGGGCGCGGAGGCGCTGATGCGCTGGAATCATCCCAAGAAGGGCGTGATCAGCCCCGCGCAGTTCATTCCCATCGCCGAGGAATCGACGATGATCTGCCAGATCGGCGAATGGGCGCTGCGCACGGCCTGTCGTGACGCGGTGCAATGGCCAGGCGCCTTGCGCGTGGCGGTGAATGTCTCGCCGCGCCAGTTCACCGATCCCGGCTTTCCGGCGATCGTTGCCAACGCCCTGGCGACATCCGGCCTGCCGCCCGAACGGCTGGAACTGGAAATCACCGAAGGCGTGTTCCTGGCCGAAGGCGCCGATACCGATGCGCGGTTCCGCGCGCTGAAGGCGCTGGGCGTGCGGTTGGCGCTGGACGATTTCGGCACCGGCTATTCCTCGCTCGGTTATTTGCGCACGGCCCCGTTCGACAAGATCAAGATCGACCAGAGCTTCGTGCGCGGCACGGCGGAGGCGGGCGCACGCAACAAGGCGCTGATCGCCGCGATCGTCGCCATGGCCAAGGCCATCGGCATGGAGACGACGGCGGAGGGGATCGAGACGCTGGACCAGCTGGCCATGCTGCGTGAACTGGGCGTCAGCCATATCCAGGGCTACATCTATTCGCAGGCAATCCCGGCGGAGGCGTTCCTGGCGGCGGCGGGACAGCCGGGCTGGGGCATCCCCCCCAGCGGCCCTGCCTTCCAGCGCGAGGATCGCATATCGATGTTCCGCTGGATCGGAGCGATCCACGAGGACCACTACTACCCGGCGGTGCTGCGCAACCTGTCCGCCACCGGCGCGCTGATCGACGGGCTGGAGGATGTACCGCTGGGTACGCGCTTCGTGCTCTACTTCGGTGAGGGCCAGCTTGAGGTGGCGACCGTGCGGCGCATGATCGGCGAACAGCTTGGCGTCGCTTTCGAAAAGACGCTGGTGAGCGACGGCAATGGGGGCCTGTGCACGCGCACGCGGATTTCCCCCTACGACCTCATCAACGCGGGTCTGCCGCCCGATTTCGAGGTGAGCACGATCCGCACGCCAATCGCGCCGCGTGATGGCCGCATCTCGATCCCCGCCTTTACGTCGACGGTCGGGCGCAAGGCGATACAGGGTACGGCCTAGAGCAGTTTCCGATCCGATTGCATCGGATCAACTGCTAAGATTTTGGTTTATCGCGCTTTCCGAGTCATCAGGTGATTCCACCTGATTAGAAAACGCTCTAGGGCGCAGCCCAAGGCATGCCATAGCGCGGAAATTGGCCGCGGGCCGGGGAACAACGGTCTCGACCGGCGGCTGACGCCTGCCGACCGGCGACATGGCTTCGCGCGGAAAAACCACCGATAAGCTGGGCTCCCCCCGTTCCCACAAGGTTGTACGTGATGGACATCCCTGTTTCGAAAGTCGTCCGGGCCGCTTACCTTTCGGTCGCCGCCATGACGGGTTTCGTGGTCTGGTGCAGCCTTGTGGGATTCGAGGTGGCGATGGGCGGCGCGGCTTAATCCGCGCCGAGCATCATGCGTTCGCCTTCGATCCTGACATTGCCCACGCGCGACAGGAACGATTGGCCCAGCAGCGAGACGTCCAGACCTTCGGGCACGATCGCGGCCCGCACGTCACGCACTTCGGTTCCGCCCAGTTCGATCCGCTCCAGCCTCACCGGCACGCCATAGACCGGGCCTGATGCCCCCTGACCGATCGGGATCACGTCGCTGTCACTCCAGTCCAGCCCGATGGCGCGCGCATCCGCCCCGGTCAGCGCCACCATCGAGGCGCCGGTATCGATCAGGAAACGGGTACTGTGTTGGTTCACAGCGGCATCGGCGTAGAAATGACCGTCGGCGGCGCGGGTAAGCTCCGTATTGCCGGCGAACCAGGCGGCGGTCGCAGCCTTTCGATGCGGGGAGGCCGCAGCGGCAGACTGGTCGGTCCCTTGCCCGGCCTTGTGACCGGGGGCGGTCAGTACCGTGACCCCTATGGCGATGATCGCCGGTATGAGCAGCCCTTTGTTCATAGGGCGAAGGATAGGCCGCGAAGGCTTAAGCGGGCGTAAAACCCGCCTCGTCTCCATCAGGCGCCTCATCGGCGGCATAGCCGTGATGCAGGCCGGTGGCGGCGAGCGCGGCCATCTGGCCCACCACCAGCGCGTCCCAGGCCATCAGGCCCCAGATCAGCCACTGCGGCCGCTCCATTGCCGCGATATGATCCGCCCGGTGCAGCGTCTGCAACAGGAACCAGACGGGCGCGATGTGCAGCACGATGCGCAGGGCCTTGGTCCAGCCGCTGCGGTAGATCGCGAGAAGCCCGGTCTCCCGATCACCGAGCAGCCCGCCGACCATCAGCACCAGGCCCGGCAGGCTGGCGAGCGTCAAGACCATGCTCAGCGTCACTTGCACCATCGGCGCGGCGCGCCAGTCGAGCAATGCGGGAAGCGAGGCCACGATCTGGACGCCCAGCCCGAGCAGCACCTGCTTCCATGCAATCCCGGCAAGACTCCAGCCGCGCAGCCCTGCCGAGCGGTTGGCCCAGAATCGCGCGCCAGCCAGCACGGCGATGACCAGAGCGGCGATCTTGATCGCGCCGAACTCCATCCGCTGCGGATCGAGCGCGAGGCTGGAGAACGCTTCCTGGCTGGCGAACATGCCCCGCCGGATTTCCACCGCATGTTGGGCGAATTCCGGCAGCACCGCGATCAGTGGAACCAGCGGCGCGATCCGCCAGAGGTACAGCGAATCGCGCAGCGTCAGGCCGACGCGCGCGAGTTCACGCTTGAGCCGGCTCATTCGGCCGCCTGCGCCTCCGCTTCGGCCGCATTGGCGGCTTCGATCTCGGCCGCCTTGGCCTCCACCAGCTTGACGATGTGGTCCAGCATGTCTTCGGACTGGACGACATGGTCGGTCACGCCCGAAAGGTAGACCATATGCTTGCCATTGCCGCCGCCGGTCAGGCCGATGTCGGTCTCACGCGCTTCGCCGGGGCCATTGACCACGCAGCCGAGGACGGAGAGCGAAAGCGGCGTCTTGATGTGTTGCAGGCGGTCTTCGAGAGCCTCTACCGTGCGGATCACGTCGAAGCCCTGACGCGCGCAGCTGGGGCAGGAGACCACACGCACGCCGCGCGTGCGCAGGCCCAGCGCCTTCAGCATCTCGAACCCGACGCGCACTTCCTCTTCCGGCTCAGCCGAAAGCGAGACGCGCAGGGTGTCGCCGATGCCCGACCACAGCAGCATGCCCATGCCGATGGAGGACTTCACGGTGCCGCCGATCAGGCCACCCGCTTCGGTGATGCCCAGGTGCAGCGGGCAATCGACCGCCTCTGCCAGCCCCTGATAGGCGGCGACGGCGAGGAATACGTCGCTGGCCTTCACGGCCACCTTGTATTCGTGGAAATCGTGGTCCTGCAGCAGCTTGATGTGATCCAGCGCGGATTCGACGAGCGCTTCGGGGCAGGGCTCACCGTACTTTTCCAGCAGGTCCTTTTCCAGGCTGCCGGCGTTGACGCCGATGCGGATCGCGCAGCCATTGGCCTTGGCGGCGCGCACCACTTCGGCGACGCGGTCGTCGGAACCGATGTTGCCCGGATTGATGCGCAAGCAGGCGGCGCCGGCATCGGCAGCCTCAAGCGCGCGCTTGTAGTGGAAATGGATGTCGGCGATCAGCGGCACCCGCGCGGCCTGCACGATCTCCCGCATCGCCGCCGTGCTTTCCACATCGGGGCAGGAGACGCGGATCAGGTCCGCGCCGGCATCCTCGCACCGGCGGATCTGGTCGATCGTCGCCTTGGCATCGGATGTCAGGGTGTTGGTCATGGTCTGCACCGTGATCGGTGCATCGCCGCCGACGGGGACATTGCCGACCATGATCTGGCGGCTCTTGCGGCGCTCGATGTCGCGCCAGGGACGTACGGATGACATGGCGCTTCTATAGTCGTTCACGGTGACGGTTTGAAGCGCGATTCCGGTCAGCGTGGATGGATGATTTGCAAAACAGAGAAAGCGGCAAAAACAAAAGGGGCGAGACCTTGCGGTCCCGCCCCCTTCAACCGGTTATGCCTTGGCCGGTCATGCCTTGGCGTGCGCTCAGGCGAGAGCGGCCTTCAGCGCGTCAACCAGATCGGTACGCTCCCAAGGGAACAGGTCACCCTCGGGCTTGCGGCCGAAGTGGCCGTAGGCGGCGGTAGGGCCGTAGATCGGCTTGTTCAGGCCCAGGCCGGTGCGGATGCCGCGCGGGGTCAGGCCGCCCAGCGTGTCGGCCGCGACCTTGGCGATCGCCACTTCCAGATCGGCGTCCGAATGGGCGCTGGTGCCGTGGGTGTCGACATAGAGCGAAAGCGGCTCCGACACACCGATGGCATAGGCCACCTGGATCGTGCAGCGCTTGGCCAGGCCGGCGGCGACGACGTTCTTGGCAAGGTAGCGGGTGACGTAGGCGGCCGAACGGTCGACCTTCGTCGGGTCCTTGCCCGAGAATGCGCCGCCGCCATGGGGCGAAGCGCCGCCGTAGGTGTCGACGATGATCTTGCGGCCGGTCAGGCCGGCGTCACCGTCGGGGCCACCGATTTCGAACTTGCCGGTGGGATTGATGTGGAACGCGGTTTCGTCGGTGACGAAGCCGGCGGGCAGGATTTCCGCCACGACCTTCTTCACGTAGGCCTTGAGTTCGGCGTCCTTGGCACCTTCGTGGTAGCCCGGCTTGTGCTGGGTGGAAACGACCACGGCGGTCGCTTCGACGGGCACGCCGTTTTCGAAGCGCAGGGTGACCTGGCTCTTGGCGTCGGGCTCCAGGAACGGCGCGGTGCCGGCGTGGCGGTCCGCGGCCAGACGCTCAAGGATCTTGTGGCTGTAGTCGAGCGTGGCGGGCATGAGGTCCGGCGTCTCGTCGCAGGCGAAACCGAACATGATGCCCTGGTCGCCCGCGCCTTCGTCCTTGTTGCCGGTCGAATCGACGCCCTGCGCGATGTCCGCGCTCTGCGGGTGCAGGTGGTTTTCGAAGACCAGGTCCTGCCAGTGGAAGCCGGCCTGTTCGTAGCCGATGCGCTTCACGGTTTCGCGGACCACGGTCTGGATCTCTTCCTGCGCACCGTCTTCCCAGTGGCCGGCGGTATCGATCATGCCCTTGCCGCGAACCTCGCCGGCCAGCACGACGCGCTGGGTGGTGGTGAGGGTTTCGCACGCGACGCGCGCCTCCGGATCCTTGGACAGGAACAGGTCGACGATGGCGTCGGAAATCTGGTCCGAAACCTTGTCGGGATGACCTTCGGAAACGCTCTCGGAAGTAAAGACGTAGCTATTGCGCATCTGGACACCACATATAAAGAAATCTTTATGTCCCTCTGCGTCTACCCTCCCCGGCGCCGGAGTGCAATGCCCGAAACCGCAATCACCAACAGAACCGTGGCAAGTGCCAGTGGCAAGCGGTTGCCCCAGCGCGCAAAAAGCGTGGCCTGATGTGCCGGCGGGATCATCCCGTCCAGCCGGCCGGCCTGATGGCGCGGCACGAAAGCCCGCACGATACCGTCGGCATCGATCACCGCGCTGATGCCGGTGGTGGTGGATCGCATGACCGGCAGGCCTTCCTCGATCGCGCGCAAGCGGGCCTGCGCCAAGTGCTGGGGCGGGCCCCAGGCGCCGAACCAGCCGTCGTTCGATGGGTTGAAGATATAGTCGGGCCGCACGCGCGGATCGATCACTTGTCCGCTGAACACGATCTCATAGCAGATCTGCACGCCGACCTTGCCCCAGTCGCCGAAGTCGATGGTGCGGGGCCCGGGGCCGGGCCAGAAGTCCAGCGATCCGGGCACCAGGCGAGTGGCGCCCAGCGGTTCCAGCAGCCAGCGCAGCGCCAGATACTCTCCATAAGGGACGAGATGGGCCTTGGAATAGGAAGCGAGCAAGTTGCCGTCGCCATCGATCGCGGAGACCGAATTGCGGGCGGCCACTTCCTCGTCATCCTTCATGACCAGATCGACCGCGCCGGTCAGCAACAGGCCATAGGGCCCGATCACCCGGCCGATGCGGCGGCGGGACAGGACCGGGTCGGCGGCGTAGGTATAGATGCGATAGAGATAGGGCGGATAGCCGTCGCGCACATAGTCACCCAAGCCCGATTCAGGCCAGAACACCATGCGCTTTTCGCCGGGTCGGTTCGGCAGCGAGAGCTGCGCCATCTTGACGAAGTTAGCTTCGAAATTGCGCGGATCGTCGATGAATTCCTGCCGGATGTCGGGCTGGATCAGCGTGAAGCGCACCGCCCCTTCGGAGCGATCGGCCCAGCGGTCCGGTTGCGTCATCAAGGCGCCAAGCGCTGCATAGATCGCGATTGCGGGCAGGGCCCACGCCCAACGCGCCACGGACTTTCCATGCCGGATCGCGCGGACCAGCAGGCCGGGCAGGGCCGCCAGCAGCACCAGCAGGCCGGAGAGACCGTATGTGCCCGTCCACGGTGTGACGATGGCAAGCCCGCGCGTTTCGAAGCCGCCCAGCAGGGCTACGCCGAGCGGGTTCCAAGCGAAGCCGGTGAAGACCCAGGCGCGCAGCCATTCGGCGATGATCCAGCATGCCGCAAATGCGATGGCGACAAGGGCATAGGCGCCGGGGCCGCGCTTGCTGCGATCGAGCCGCTGCGCCAGCCAGCCGCCCAGCGTTGCCAGTGCCGGATAGACGGCAAGGTAAAGCGAGAGCAGCACCACCGCGATCATGCCCAGCCACGCCGGCATGTTGGCCTGATAAGTGAAGGCCGTGGCGATCCAGTTGTTGCCGAGCGTGAAGTGGCCCAGGCCAAAGCACCAGCCGACCAGGAAGGCGCGCTGCCAGCTGGGCGCGCGGACCATCAGTTCCATCAGCCAGGCAATGCCCAGCAATGTCAGCGGCCAGAGCGACAGCGGCTGAAAGCCGCAGGCGGCCATGGCGCCGGCAAGCGCGGCGGCCAGTCCGGTCATTACGCGCGGATACCGGGCCAGAAGGGGGAAAGTGCGGCCGGGCGGGGCCTGTTCGGATGTCACGGCTGAGCCTCGCGGCGAGAGAATTCCACGGGCGAGGCTATGTAAGTCCCTGAGGCGCGACGCAAGCGGGAAGGGCGGCGGTCACGCCAGGGCAGGAATCGCGGGCGATAGCGACGACCGCGACACCCGGAAACGAAATGGCCCGCATTCCGGTGGGAATGCGGGCCATTTCGGTATGCGGAAAGGCGTGAGAGTTCAGGGAACTCAGGAGTTCACGGCTTCCAGCGTGCTGTCGCCGGCTTCGTCCGCAGGCGGGGCCTTGCGGGTGCGACGGCGGCGGGGCTTTTCCTCCGCCTTCGTCTCATCGGCAGTGCCTTCCTCGGCAGCCTGTTCGCGGGCGGCCGCAGCGGACTTCCGGGCGGGCTTGGTCGCGATCGCTGGCGGCAGGGCTGCCTCAAGCGGGCTCGGCCCTTCCGATGCGTCCGGTTCGGCGACGTTGCCGTCGACTTCCACGGCGTCATTCTCGCGGCGGTCGCGGCGCGGCTTGCGCTGCTTCAGGCCACGGCTGGGACCGCGAATGTCACGAACGAAGGGGTTTTCGGCCGGTTCGTAGACCGAACGGCCACCCTCGTTCTCGCCCTCGTCATCGGTCTGCGCGGTTTCGACGGGCTCCTCGGCGGAAGCGTCGACGACGCGCGGGGCACGCTCGGGGCGTTCCTGACGCTCTTGGCGTTCGGGCCGATCCTGACGATCGAACCGTTCCTGGCGTTCGGGCCGTTCCTGACGATCTGAACGATCCTGGCCAGAGCGATCCTGGCTCGACCGCTCCTGACGGGGCGGACGTTCCTGGCTCGACTGCTGGGCGCGCTCGGGCACAGCTTCGTAATCGCCGTAATCGTCGCCGTAATCGTCCGAATAATCGGGCGAACGGTCGTCACGGCGCGGCTGGCGCGCATCGTCCTGACGCTGCTTCTGATCGGCGATCACACGGAAATAGTGATCCGCGAACTGGAGGTAATACTCCTCCGTCACGCGATCACCGTTGAGGTGCGCGTCGTGCGCCAGCTTCTTGTACTTCTCCAGCAACTGCGGCGCGTTGCCGCGCGCCCTGCTGTCGATACGATTGGTCTGCTGGCCGCCCTGTTGGCGATTGTTACCGCGGCCGCGCCGGCGGTTGTTACCACGATTATTATTCAAGGATATATTTCCTCAAAACCCTGGGTATCGGCCGGATCCCGTCGGGCCGAACTGCCGTACGTCACATGATCACGGAGCGCCCCCGCGTGCCGTGACTTCCACCCTCGCCGTGCCGAGCAGACTAGCTGCAGCGACTGTCATGCAAATGATGGAGGTGAAGCGTCCGCATGGGAAATTTCATCCATGTGCCGCTTCGCCTTAATCCTTAGGCATTCCCGCGCCGAATTCCAAGCGGAATCTTACGCGGCTGTTGAAAACTCCAACACGCGCGGGCGATTTCCAAGGTCGCGATGCAAGCGACTGGAAAGGCCGGCTTCCTGACCGATCGCGGCAACCGAAGCAGCCTGCCGGTAGCCGATTTCGACCAGCGCGACTCCGTTTGCAGAGAGCAGCCGGGGCAGTTGGGGGACCAGTATGCGATAGTCGTCCAGCCCGTCTTCGCCTGAATAGAGCGCCTCGGCCGGTTCGTAGGCGGCGACCGAACGGTCCAGCGCCACGGTGGTCTCTACGTAGGGTGGATTGGCCAGGATCAGGTCGAACGGACCGTCCAGCGCATCGTCCCAACCGGGGGCGTGCCAGTCCGCTTCGACGATGCGGGCGCGGGCACCCAGCCCGAGCGCGTCTGCATTGGCGGTGGCCACGACGCGGGCGCCGGGCGAACGGTCGATGCCCACGCCCTGTGCTTCGGGAAGGTTGGCCAGAACTGCCAGAAGCAGCGCGCCCGAACCGGTGCCGCAATCGAGTACCGTACGGGCATCTGGGCGGGCGGCGAGGGCGGCTTCGACAAGGACTTCCGAATCACCGCGCGGGATCAGGACGTCGGGCCCGACGATGAAGGGCAGGCCGAAGAATTCCTGATGGCCGGTTACGTAGGCGACGGGCTCATGCTCGGCGCGGCGGTCCACCAGCGCGGCGAAGCCTTTGGGCGCCGGATCGCGCATCCGCGACAGCAGCATCGACGAGCGCGAGCAGCCCAGCGCGTGCGCCATCAGCACTTCGGCATCGAGCCGGGCGGTGTCGCTGCTCCCGGCAAGGCGCTCGGCAGCGTCGCGGATCGCTTCGCCGACCGTTCGCTCAGCCATCCATCGCGGCAAGGCGCTTGGCCTCGTCCTCGGCAATCAGCGCGTCTACCATTTCGGCAAGGCCCGGGCCTTCGAGAATCTCGGGCAGGCGGTGCAGCGTCAGGTTGATGCGGTGATCGGTCACGCGCCCTTGCGGGAAGTTGTAGGTGCGGATGCGTTCGGAACGGTCGCCCGAACCGACCATCGCCTTGCGCGCCTCCGCCTCGGCGCCGTGGGCTTCTTCGCGCATCTTCTCGTAGAGGCGTGCGCGCAGGACCTGCATGGCCTTGGCCTTGTTCTTGTGCTGGCTGCGCTCGTCCTGACAGATCACCACCAGGTTGCTGGGCAGGTGGGTGATGCGCACCGCCGAATCGGTGGTGTTGACGTGCTGGCCACCCGCACCCGAAGCGCGGAAGATATCGATCTTGAGGTCCTTGTCCTCGATCTGGACATCGACTTCGCTGGGTTCGGGCAGCACCGCCACTGTCGCGGCCGATGTATGGATGCGCCCACCCGATTCGGTGACCGGCACGCGCTGCACGCGGTGGACGCCGCTTTCGAACTTCAGCCGGGCGAAGACCCCCGCGCCGGCGACGTTGGCGACCACTTCCTTGAAGCCGCCGAGGTCATTGGCGTTGACGCTGATCATCTCGACCCGCCAGCCCTGTTCGGCGGCATAACGTTCGTACATGCGATAGAGATCGGCCGCGAAGAGGGCGGCTTCGTCCCCGCCGGTGCCGGCGCGGATTTCCAGCATGGCCGGGCGCACGTCCGCCGCGTCGCGCGGCAGCATGGCGATGGAGAGCTTGCGTTCGGCCTCGGGCAGTTCGGCCTTCAGGCGCGCCACTTCCTCTTCGGCCAGCGCCCGCATGTCCGGGTCCGGGTCTTCCAGCGTTTGCAGCGCTTCCAGTTCGCCGCGCATCGACACGACTTCGGCAGCGACCTGCGCCACCGGCTCCAGCTCCGCATAGTCGCGGCTGGCGGCGACGAAGGCATCGCCTTCCAGCGTGCCGGAGGCCAGACGCGCCTCAAGCTCCGCGAAACGTGCGGCAATCTGCGCAAGCCGGGTGTCGGAGACCGACATCAGACGGCCTTCCTTGTGAGAAGAAGCGGGGCCCCCGCCTTCGCGGGGGCGACGGTAAATGTCGTGTGGGCCAAGAGGACGGCAGCCGAAATCACGGATGGACCGACTGGAGAACCTGCTCGACCGCGAGAGATTCGGCGGTCGGCTCGGCCGCGCGCATGTTCGCTACGGGAGCGCCATCCTTCGTGCCGAACGAAACGAGCACCTTGGCGCCCATCTTCACCGCCTTGTCGAAGCGCTTGCGGGCGCTGCCGGTAGCGACCATCTCGGCATCCAGGCCCTGGAAACGCAGCGCGGTGATCACCTTCTGCGCATAGGCGAGGGCAGCATCGTCCTCCACCGCGAGAACCACGGTCAGCGGCGCTTCGGTCAACGTGCCGGCATCGGCGACCAGCATTGCCAGACGCTCGATCCCTGCAGCCCAGCCCACGGCCGGGGTGGCCGGGCCGCCCAGGCTTTCCATCAACCCGTCATAGCGGCCGCCACCCAGCACGGTTCCCTGGGCGCCGAGGCGCGTGGTGACGAATTCGAAGGCGGTGTGGCGATAATAGTCCAACCCGCGCACCAGCGAGGGCGCGCGTTCGTAGGCGACGCTGGCGGCATCGAGGCCCGCCGTCACCGCGCCAAAGAAGTCCTGCGCCTCGGCCGAGAGGAAATCGTCGATCTTCGGGGCATCGCCCACGAAGACCTTGTCGCGCGGGTCCTTGGAATCGAGGATGCGCAGCGGGTTGCGCTCAAGCCGGTCCTGCGATTCTTCCGAAAGCGCGTCCTTGTGCGCGCGGAAATAGTCGATCAGCGCGGCGCGCCAGGCGTCACGGCTCTCGGCATCGCCCAGCGTGTTGAGCTGCAGCGTCACGCCGTCCGAAATGCCCAGTTCCTTCAGTAGCTGGTCGGCCATGACCAGCAGTTCCACGTCGGCCAGCGGCTCGGGCGAGCCGATCAGTTCGGCGTCGATCTGGTGGAACTGGCGATAGCGGCCCTTTTGCGGGCGCTCGTAGCGGAACAGCGGGCCGTGCGTGGCGATCTTGACCGGGGCGAACTGCTTCCAGCCGTTGGTCAGATAGGCGCGGGCGATGCCGGCGGTGAATTCGGGACGCAGCGTCAGCGGGTCGCCGCCGCGGTCGGCGAACGAGTACATTTCCTTGGAAACGACGTCGGTGGTCTCGCCGATCGAGCGGGAGAACACGGCGGTATCCTCGAACACCGGCATTTCCGCGCGGCGGAAGCGGTAGAGCTTGCGAATGCGCTCGAACGTCTCGACGACATGCGCGAAAGCCTCGGCGTCTGCGCCGAAGATGTCCTGGGTTCCGCGGATCGCCTGAGGCGTCTTAGTCGATGTCGTGCTCATAACGCGCGCGCTTAGCCGGATTGCGGCGACGGGGAAAGTGGCTGCGGTTCGCGGGCGGGATTGAACGTGGAAATACCGACGGTCGAAATTCCTCCCCTGCGAGGGGAGGTGGCAGCGCGCAGCGCTGACGGAGGGGGTAGCCGCTCCAGTTACGCGCGATGGAGGGGTGCCCACCTCTCCATCCCCCTTGGGGTGGTCCCCCTCCCCTTACTGGGGAGGAGCATTCACTTTGCTGGCCCGCGACCTCCGCACAAATTGGATGGTTGCCAAACTCGGCAACAGCCGCAAAGAATGGCGAAATGAAATATCGTAACGCGGTCGTCACGCTCCTCGCCCTTCTTTCCGTTTCCACGCCGGCGCTTGCGCAGGATTCAGCCCAGCGCAGCGCCCCGATGGCGCCCGCGCTGCCCGATCCGCTACCGGCCGCGCAGGACAAGCCCTATGCCGGCACCATCGCGCTGGACATCGATGCCAGCGATACCGTGCGCGGCGTCTACAAGGTGGTCCAGCAGGTTCCGGTCGCCCCCGGCACCACCAAGCTGACGCTGATCCAGCCCAGCTGGCTGCCCGGCAACCACTCGCCCACCGGCCCGGCCGCGCTGCTGGCGGACATCCACTTCTTCGCGAACGGCAAGGAAATCGCGTGGCAGCGCGATACCGTGGCAGTGAACGCCTTCCATCTCGACCTGCCGGCCGGCACCCAGATGGTCACTGCCAAGTTCGTCCACACGTCTCCGGTGCAGGCCAAGGAAGGCCGCATCACGATGACGCAGGAAATGATCAACGTGCAGTGGGAGAAGATGAGCCTCTATCCCGCCGGCTATTACACCCGTGGCATCACCTTCAAGCCAACCGTGAAGTTCCCGGCGGGCTGGACCGTCTATACCCCGCTCGACGGCAAGAGCCAGCAGGGCGACACGGTGACGTGGAATGCGATCGACTACGAACGCCTGGTCGATTCGCCGATCTTCGCGGGCAAGTATGCGCAGAGCTGGGATCTGGGCCACGGCGTCAGCATGAACGTCGTCGCGGATGAGCCCAAGCTGCTGGGCATCAAGCCCGAGAACATGGAGAAGTACCGCAACCTCGTCTCGCAGGCGCTGTTCACCTTCGGCGCGCGGCACTTCGATCATTACGACTTCCTCCTGGCGCTGACCGACCGCATGGGTGGCATCGGCCTTGAGCATCATCGTTCGAGCGAGAACCAGATGGAGCCCAAGGTCTGGACCGAGTGGGACAAGATGGACTGGGATCGCAACGTGATCCCGCACGAGTTCACGCACAGCTGGAACGGCAAGTACCGCCGCCCGGCCGACCTGTGGACGCCGGACTTCCAGCAGCCGATGCAGAACACGCTGCTGTGGGTCTACGAAGGGCAGACGCAGTTCTGGGGCTATATCCTGGCCGCGCGTTCGGGCGTTCAGACCAAGCAGACCATCCTCGACACGCTGGCCGGTGCCGTCGCCCGCTATTCGGAAGCGACGCCGGGCCGCGGCTGGCGTTCGGTGGAAGATACCACCCACGCGCCGATCCTGAACATGCGCCGCCCGCTGCCCTACACCTCGATCACGCGTACCGAAGACTATTACGTCGAAGGCGCGCTGACCTGGCTGGAAGCGGACCAGATCATTCGTCAGGGCACCAAGGGCGCCAAGGGACTGGACGATTTCGCCAAGGCCTTCTTCGGCGTGCGTGATGGCGACTGGGGCGAACTGACTTACGATTTCGACGAAGTGGTGAAGACGTTGAATGGCGTCTACGCCTATGACTGGGCCAGCTTCCTGAAGACCCGCATCTACGCCACCAACCAGCCGGCGCCCGTGAAGGGCATCGAGATGGCCGGCTACAAGCTGGTCTGGAAGGACACGCAGAACGCCTATGAAAAGGGGCTGGGGGATTCGCGCAAGTCGCTGGACCTCAGCTATGCGCTGGGCGTGTCGCTCGACGGCGACGGCACCGTCACGTCCACGGTGTGGGACAGCATCGGCTACAACGCGGGCCTGGTCGGCGGGGTGAAGGTGGTTGCGGTGAACGGCACCGCCTACAGCGCCGATACGATCAAGGACGCAATCACGGCGGCGAAGACCGGCGGCGCCGCGGCGAACGCGCCGATCAGCCTGCTGGTGAAGCGCGGCGATGCCTTCACCACCGTCGCCATCGACTATCACGGTGGCCTGCGCTGGCCCTGGCTGGAAAGCACCACCCCGGGCAAGGTCAACGGCTTGGACCGCCTGCTGGCACCGCGCACCAAGTAAAGACGAAATCGAGCCTATCGCGAACGGGGTCGGGCTTTTCAGCCCGGCCCCGTTTCGTTTTGGCGACGGGCATGCGATCCTTGCACTGCAAGTTCGAGAAGGCGGTTGCGGTGGTTTAACCGTGCCGCTAAGCCCCGCCGTCAAAGTTCAAGGCGGCGCACGTTCAGTAGCGCCGCTCAAATCGTGCCCGTTGAAAAGGACCAACATGCGCATCGACATGATCCCTGTCGGCAAGAACCCGCCGGAGAGCCTGAACGTCATCATCGAGGTTCCCGTTGGCGGTGAACCTGTAAAGTACGAATTCGACAAGGATTCCGGCGCTCTGTTCGTGGACCGCATCCTGCACACGCCGATGCGCTATCCGGCGAACTACGGCTTCGTCCCGCACACGCTGTCGCCCGATGGCGATCCGCTGGACGCGCTGGTCGTTGCCCGCTCCCCCTTCGTGCCCGGCTCGGTCGTGCGCGTGCGCCCGATCGCGGTGCTGAACCTGGAAGACGAGCACGGCGGCGATGAAAAGCTGGTCTGCGTGCCCGACGACAAGACCTTCCCGTACTATTCGGACGTGCAGGAAAAGGGCGACCTTCCGCCGATCGTGTTCAGCCAGATCGAGCACTTCTTCACGCACTACAAGGACCTTGAGGCCGAGAAGTGGGTGCGCGTCGGCACCTGGGGCGGCGCCGACGAAGCCCGCCAGATCGTGATCGAAGCGATCGAGCGCTACGAGGCGAACAAGGCCGAGAAGGCCTGAGCCCACACAAGTTCACACCCCATGTGAAGGAAGGGCCGGCGGAGCGATCCGTCGGCCCTTTTTGTGTGTTTATCTGAAGTGACGTTCCTCCCCTGCAAGGGGGCAGCGCGTAGCGCTGACGGAGGGGTGTAAAGGTTCGGTTGTGTGTGGCGGAGAGGCTGACACCCCTGCACCATCCTTCGGGCGGTTCTCCTCCCCTTGCAGGGGAGGATTTGGGCCCATTCAATCAACCCAACCCCGTCATCCCCGCGGAGGCGGAGATCCCGCTTTTCTTTGCGGCAAGGTAAAAGGAAGCGGGGCCCCCGCCTTCGCGGGGGCGACGAAGTGTTATGGGGTTAAGTCGATTGCTCGCTGGCCGGAGTCAGACGGCCTCGACACTCTCAAGCATCGCCAGCACCTCTCCTGAAGTCCGCACATCGGCGAAGTTCAGCCTTAGGTTCATCAGCGCGGCATTGTGCTCCGCGTCGGTCACCGCCGCGCAGGCGTCGCTGACGACGATGACTTTCCAACCGCGCATATTGCCCTCACGCGCCGTGGATTCCACGCAGACGTTGGTGAGCGTGCCAGCCAGTACCAGTGTCTCGATCCGCAATGCCCGGATCGCCTTTTCCAGCGCACCATCCGGGCACGAGAACGCACCGTAGCGGTACTTGTCGAGAACCAGATCGCCAGCCTCCCGCACCATGGCCGGATCGAGGTCGTGTGAGGCCTCTCCCTGCCGCAGGGCAGCGATGGCGCGGGCGACGAACGGGTCGGAGCGGTCGTACTGCCAGTCCGGCATCGCCAGCGGTGGCAACTCGCTGGTGGTCTGACGCATCCAGATCACCGTGCCGCCGGCCTGCCGCATGGCCATGGCAAGGCGGTTGCACGGGGTGATGGCATCGCGGGCATGGGCATTGCCGAAAACTTGGCCCTCGCCGACGAAGGCCGCCTGCATGTCGATCACCACCAGCGCGGTGCTGGCGGGATCGAGCGCGGCGAAGCTGTTGTAGCCGCGCCCGCGCTCGATGGCCCAATCCGGCAGTTCGGTTCGGTGCATCAGGCCGGTTCGAAGGCGGTGGAGAGCGACAGCGCCTCCCACTCGCGCATCTGGTTGCCCACGAATTCCAATTGGTCGCCCGCGTAATGCAGCGCGTCTTCGCCCAGGAACAGGTGCAGCGGCGGCTCGGCGGCATCCAGCGCCTTGAGGATCGCGGCGGCTCCGCGTGCCGGATCGCCTTTTTCCTTGCCCGCGCCTTCGGTCAGGCTGCGGCGCGCGAAGTGGGCGACTTCCTCGTAATCGGCAATGTCGGCCGCCGCGATCTTCAGCCCCGCTGCCGCGAAGGCGGTGCGGAACCCGCCGGGGGCGACGTTGGTGACGCGGATATTCATCGGCGCCACTTCCTGCGCCAAGGTCTGGCCGATGCATTCCATCGCGTACTTGCTGGCGCCGTAGAGCCCGGTGCCCGCCCACGGCGCATGGCCGCTGACCGAGGTGATGTTGACCACATGCCCCGCCCGGCGCGCGCGCATATAGGGCAGCACCGCGCGCAACATGCGCAGCGGGGCGAACAGGTTCACATCAAACAGCGCCTTGGCCTCCTCGATAGAGACTTCCTCGATCGCGCCGATCAGCCCGTAGCCGGCATTGTTGACCAGCCGGTCGATGCCGCCGGTGATCTCCTCCGCCTTGGCGACGGCGGCGGTTACCGAGGCTTCGTCGGTCAGGTCGACGCAGAGCGCATGGGCGCGGCCGGGGGCCAGCGCCTCGAACTCAGGATCGCTGTCCTTGCGGGTGGTGCCTACGACGGTGTCCCCGCGTGCAAGCGCGGCTTCGGCAAGGGCGCGGCCAAGGCCTCCGCCGATGCCGGTGATGAGCCAGGTGGTCATAATTCGCGTGTCTCCCCAAAGGCGAAAGGCGTAGAGTGTGCGCCAAAGGTAGATCGCACGCGCGCGAAGGCTCTTGGCGCTGGACCCCGCAATTATTGTGCGGGGACGCACGGCGCCAGCGCAGGCTTGACCCCGGCGGACGCGCCATGCTGCACCCGATTTTGCACTTGCAGAACGTGGCCCCGCAAAGGGGGCGTCTCAGACTAGCGGAGCGGCACACTTGGCAGTTCACATCGTCGGTTCGATCAACCTCGACATCATCACCTCGCTCGATCACTTGCCGCTGCCGGGCGAGACGGTCATCGCCAAGGCAACCGCCCGGCTGCCCGGCGGAAAGGGCGCCAATCAGGCAGTCGCCGCCGCGCGCATGGGGGCGAAAACGCGCATGGTCGGCGCGGTTGGGGACGATGATGCCGGGCGCTGGATGCGCGACCGGCTGGCGCGGGACGGGATCGCGGTGTCCGGCGTCGTCGCGCTGGAAGGGGCGGAAACCGGCACCGCCTATATCGCCGTCGATGCCGAGGGAGAGAACCAGATCATCGTCGTTAGCGGCGCCAATGCGCGGCTGACCCCGCCCGGCCCGGTCATGGAGGGCGTGTTGCTGGCGCAGCTGGAAGTGCCGGTGGGCGCGCTGCTGCCGGTGTTCCGCAATTCGCAATGCATCCGCATCCTCAACGCCGCGCCGGCGGTGCTGGCGGCCGACGCGCTGCTCGATCATGTCGACGTGCTGGTGGTGAACCAGACCGAACTGGCCGCCTTCGCCTGCTGCGGGCCGGTCGAGGGCCTGCCGGCGGTGGTGCGGGAGGCGCGCGGGCTGCTGCGTCATCCGGATCAGGCGGTGGTCGTCACGCTGGGCGCGCGCGGTTCGGTGGCGGTGAAGGGCAACCGCGAATTCCATGTCCCCGCCGTGCCGGTGGTTCCGGTCGACACCGTGGGCGCGGGGGACAGTTTCTGCGGTGCACTGGCGGCGCTGCTGGACGAAGGCCGCAGTCTTGAGGAGGCGCTGCCCTGGGCCAGTGCGGCGGCGGCGCTCTGCACGCTGGGGCAGGGCGCGGCTCCGTCGATGCCGATGCGCGCGGCGGTGGCGGATCTGCTGTCCGGGGCGGCAACAGAACATGCGCCGCCGATCAAGAACCGGGCGGGCGTTTCCCTAGGCTGAGGATCAGGACAGCACCGAACCCGCATCAGAGGACAGACATGAACCCGCATCCGCTGACACCCTTTGGCCTTCCCTCCGACAATGGTGGCAAGGACCTTGGTCTGTTCCTGCCGGTCGCCAACGGCGGCTGGATCCTGTCGAAGAACAAGCCGGAGCTGGACGGATCCTATGCCTACAACCGCCAGTGCGCGGTTCTGGCGGAGCAGGCGGGCATGGACTTCATCATGTCCATGTCGAAATTCCGCGGTTACGGCGGCGAGACGAAGCACTGGGATTCCTCGCTCGATCCGATCGTGCTGATGGCGGCGCTGAGCGAAGTGACGAAGAAGACGCGCATCGTCACCACCCTGCACACGTTGCTCCAGAACCCGGCGGTGGCCGCCAAGATGCTGGCGACGCTGCAGCAGGTGAGCGGCGGCCGCGCCGGGCTGAATGTCGTCACCGGCTCCTACAAGGGCGAGTTCGCGCAGATGGGCGCCTGGCCGGACGATGTGAATCACGACCAGCGCTATGACCTTGCCTACGAATGGGTGCGCGCGGTGAAGGGGCTGTGGAGCGAGAATTCGGTCACCATGAAGGGGGATTACTTCACGCTGGAAGACTGCGAATCCTGGCCGAAGCCGGAACAGCGTCCGTTCCTGGTCTGCGCGGGATCGTCCGAAATCGGCATGCGCCTGACATCCGAGGAATTGGACGCGATCTTCCTTTCGGGCGGCACCGCGCCGGAACTGGCCAAGAACAGCGATCGTGCCAAAGCCATCGCCGCCGAATATGGCCGTAACATCCGCACCTATTCGATGATGACGCTGGTGATCGGCGATAGCGACGATGCCGCCAAGGCCACTGCTCAGCACTATGCTGCGGGCCTCGACGAAGGCGCGCTGGCGGGCATGATGCGCGCTTATGGTTTCCTCGATGCCGAAATCGGTAAGGAGAACGACTTCACCCGCAAGGCGCGCAGCTCGTTCATGTCCGCCCAGATCGTCGGCAGCGCGAAAAGCGTGACCGATCAGGTGGGCGACCTGCTGGAAGCGTCCGGCACCGACGGGCTGATGCTGATCTTCGACGACTATATCAAGAGCCTGCCGATCTTCGGCGCGGAGATCCTGCCGGCCCTCCGCGAGCGGTTTCCGGACAAGGTTGCTGCATCGGTGGAGGGCTGATCCGATGCCGCTTCGCAGCGAGGATCTGCCCCACGTCGATGCATCCACGCTGGCCGGGATGATCGATCCGAAGACCACCGCGCTGGTGGTGGTCGATATCCAGGTCGATTTCGCCGCACCGCATGGATTGCTGGGCCGCCATGGGGTCGATCTCTCGCCCGCCGAAGCGGCGATCGACAATTGCGAGAAGCTGGTGGCGGCGGCACGCGGCGCGGGGGCTACTGTGGCGCTGATGCGCGTCGTCACCAGCCCCGAGACGGATTCGCGTGCGTTGAAGACGCTGATGGTCCGGCGCGGACAACCGGGCGGAGAGGCGATCTGCCGCGAGGCGGACGGCGGGGCGGATTATTATCGCATCTTCCCCGAAGCGGGCGATATCGAGATCGCCAAGCTGCTCTACGACAGCTTCCACGGCACCGATTTCGATGCGCAGCTGCGCGCGCGCGGCATCCAGACCCTGGTGATCTGCGGCCTCTCCACCGATTGCTGCGTGGACCAGACGGCGCGATCCGCCTTCCATCACGACTACGACGTGTTCCTCGTCTCCGACGCCAGCGCCGCCTACGAGCCGGGGCTGCACGCAAGCTCGCTCTCCGCGATGGAGAAGAACTGCGTGCTCTTGACCACGACCGATGCGGTGGAGAAGGCCTGGTCAAAGGACGCAGACGTCTGATGGCCGTCCGGGGCGCGCGCAACGGCGTGCTGTTCGCCTGCACGCTGGGCAATTCGGTCAGCGTGACGCCGGCGGTCCACGCCGTCTTCGGGCTGTTCCTGGTGCCGCTGACCGAGACGTTCGGCTGGAGCCGGGCGAGCGTTTCGGGCGTGCTGGGCATTCTCGCGCTAGTGGGCGCGGTGACCTATCCGCTGATCGGCCGCCATGTCGACAAGGCCGGGGCGAGGCTGACGTTGCTGGTCGGCGTGTTCGGCCTCTCGCTCTCGATCGCGGCGCTGGCGCTCAACAGCGGCAGCCTTGTGCAATTCTATGCGACTTTCACCGTGCTGGCGGTGTTCGGGGCGATGGCGGGCACGCCGATCTTCCAGAAAGTGATCGCCGACTGGTTCGACGAGAATCGCGGCACCGCGCTCGGCATCAGCGCGGGCGGCGGCTGCGGGATCGGTTCGGTGGTGCTGCCGGTGCTGGCCGCCGTGCTGGTGCAGACATGGGGCTGGCGCGCCGGCTATCTGGGTATCAGCGCTTTCATGCTGGTGATCGCACTGCCGCTGCTGGTCCTGCTGCTGCGCGACCGCGCCACGGTGGCGGGCGGCGAGGCCGCCGTCGAACGTGACGGCATGACCTTGGGCGAAGCGGCTTCGACGCCGATGTTCTGGTTGATCCTGATCGCTTTGGCGGCGGGGGCGGGCGGCACCACGGCGGTGTTCAGCCATGTCGTGCCGATCCTGTCCGACCGGGGGTTCTCGGTGGCGACGGGAACGGCAGTGGTCAGTGTCTTTGCGCTCGTCACGTCGGGCTGGCAGATCGCCACCGGCCGGATCATGGACAAGATCCCGACGCCGCGCGTGGCGGTGCCGATGTACCTGATGGCGGTGATCGGGCTGATCATGCTGGAGACCGCGCAGGGCACGCCGCTATTGCTGATGGGCGGGGCGCTGCTGGGCATCGGCCTTGGCGGACAGTTCGGCGCGCTGCCCTATTTCATTGCCCGCTACTTCGGCACGCGCCACTTCGGTTCGGTGATCGGCGCCATGTATTCGGCGGTGATCGCCGCGCAGGGGACGACGCCGATCCTGCTCGATCTCGTTTTCGACGCGCGCCATTCGTATCGCCCGGCGCTGGTCGGCGTCGGCGCGGCGCTGCTCGCTGGGGCGCTGCTGCTCACGCTGCTGCCCCGCTATGGCCGCGAGGCGGAGAGTGAAGCGCTCTTCGTCTCCGGTCACTGATTTCTCACGGAGCCCCGACTTTGGCCGACATGCCCGATCCCATCACCAGTTTCGCCGATCCCGCAAAGGCCCCCTATGCCGTCAGCGAGGAAGAGCGTGCCGCCATCGCCGCCCAGATCGACACCGACGAACTGGTCGAACTGGCGCTGACGCTGGGCAACATCCCCAGCCGATCGCGCGAGGAATTGGCGGCGGCCGAATTCGTCCACGACTGGATGGCAAAGGAAGGCTTCAACCCGCGCAAGGTCGGCGCCACGCCGGAGCGGCCCAATGTGATCGGCGAATATGGCGGAACCGGACGCGGCGCCAACCTGCTGTTCACCGCGCACCTGGACACCGAAAGCCCCAGCGGCATGCGCGAGCACGACAAGTTCCGCTATCGCGAGTCCACCCTGGCCGATCCCGAGTGGACGCAATGCTGGCTGGACGAGGAAGGACGCCTACGCGGCTATCCGATCAGCAACGATCGCGGGCCCATGTCGTGCTTCCTGATCGCCGCCAAGGCGCTGCGCAAGGCGGGCATCGGCCTGTCCGGCAAGACCTGGCTCACCGCCTGCCCCGGAGAGATCGGCCCCGAACCGATCGAGGAATTCGCCGGCATCGGCTGGAACGGCAAGGATATCGGCGCGCATTACCTGTTCCACCACGGCGGCGTCGCGCCGGACTATGCGATCGCGGCGGAGGGCACCGACTTCGGCCTGACCTGGCAGGGCTGCGGCTATGCGCTCTACCGCGTGCGGATATTCGGGCAGGGCGTATTCTCACCGATCCTCGATGCGCCCACCGACCCGCGCCGCCATCCGAACCCGATCTATCGGCTGGGCCCGGTGATCGACGCGCTCCACGCCTGGGGCCTGAAGTTCGAGCGCGACTCCGTCATGGAAACCGCCAGCGGCGCGATCCATCCCAAGGTCCAGATCGCCTCGGTGCGCGGCGGCATGCCGATCGATTTCGGCGCCGGTACCGAAGTCTGCGCGCTCTACATCGATGTCTCGCTCAACCCGCGCCAGAAGGCGGCGGACGCCTATCACGGCATCATGGACGCCATGCGCGGCGTGGACGTGGAGGCGTTCGACGTGGAGCCGATGGTGGTGCGCCACGGTTTCGAGGCGCGCCCGTCCGAAGTTGCGCCGCTGGTGGGTGCAGTCGATGCCGCCACCCGGCTGGCGCGCGGCGGTGCGGTGGAGCCGGCGCACCCGGTCTATTCCAGCATGTGGCGCGATCACAACGTGTTCAACATGCACCGCGTGCCCGCCATCACCACCGGCATGCCGCGCTGGCGTCCGACGCCCGAGGATATGGCCTCCAGCGCGCTGGTCTATGCCCTGACGATGCTGGCCGTCTGCGGCCGGGGCGCAGCTCTTGTGGAGCGCGTGGGAACCAGTGTGTACGGCAACGAGACGCCCTTCGACTAAGATATACGCCGCCCTTGCCGAGTGGTCGGAGGCCCGATAGACCTTCGTCATAAGGTCGCCAAAATACGAAATTGGACGCCCGCTCGGGAAGGGTGCCACCGCTTATTCAGGGTGGTTCTCGCTTGCGCATAACGACCAACGTCTACCCCAAGGAACAGCGCCGCGACGCCTGGCGGTTCGCACTCAAGCGTCTATCGCTCACGCTGGACGACGCGGATGAGGCGACGCTCTATGGCGAGCTGATCCACTTCCGATCCAGCACGCACATCGACTTCATCCGCGTCACCGGCACCGCGCAAGCCTGGACCATCGACTTTCGCGACCAGCCCGCCACTTACTGGCTGGCGATGATCCTGGATGGCAGCGCGACGATGCGCGACGGCGGACAGGAACTGCGCCTTGCCGATGGCGACATCATCTGCGGGCGCGGCGATTCTCCCGTCAGCATCGCCTTCACGGGCGACAACCGCAGCCTGATCGTGCAAGTGCCGCACAGCGAACTGAGCGCCCGCCTGAAAACCCCGATCAGCGGCCCGCCGCGCAAGATCGCCACCGACAGCGGCTCTGCCCGCGTCTTCGCCGGCATGTTGCGCTCGCTGGCCGATACGCTGACCGACATCACCACCGACCAGGCGCGCCCGGTGGAACTGGCTTTCCCCGAGTTCCTCGTCACCGCGCTGCTGGACAATGCCCCGGCCAAGGCGCTGGGCGGCGCGGCAGGCATGCGGGCGGCGCTGCTGGAACGCATCTTCCAGACCATCGAGATCCGCCTTTCCGACCCGGACCTCAATTACCAACAGGTGGCGGCAGAACACGGCATCTCGCCCCGCTATCTCCAGAAGCTGTTCGAATCGATCGACGACAGCTTCGGCCACTATGTGAAGGTGCGCCGCCTGGAGCGCTGCCGGCTCGACTTGCGCAGCCCGCTGCACGTGCAGAAGTCGATCTCCGACATCCTGTTCGAATGGGGCTTCAACGACAGCGCCTCGTTCAGTCGCGCTTTCCGCGAGCAGTACGGCATTTCGCCCCGCGAATACCGCAAGGCCCCGCCGCAGGAGCAGGAGGCGGTGGAGCTGCTGCGCCGTGGCCGCCCGGCGCGCAAGGAGCGCGCGGCCAAGGCGGAAGAGGCGGTGGAGATCGAGGAAGTCCTTGAAGAACAGCTGGACGAGCAGCCGGCGGACGATATCCCGCAAGTGCCCGCCTACATGGGCGACACCGGCACCTCGCGCCATCACCACCTGCCCGCCACGCCGGAAACGGTGCACTGGGGCTATCTCAGCAAGGATCTGAAACCGGCGCTGCGCGTGCGTTCGGGCGATTTCGTCACGATCGAGACGCTGACCCACCACGCCAACGACGATCCGGAGCGCATGGTCGAAGGCGATGCTGGGGTGGAGAGCGTCTACCAATGGGACCATTGTGGCAAGACGGTGGAGCGGCGAGGGGCCGGGCCGATGGATGCCAGCGCCTTCGGGCGCGGGCCGGGCGAAGGCTTCGGCGTGCATATCTGCACCGGGCCGATCCATGTCGAAGGCGCGATGCCGGGCGACCTGATCGAAGTCCGCATCCTCGACCTGAAGCCGCGCCCCAGCGGCAATTCGCGGTTTGCCGGCAAGAGCTTCGGCTCCAACGCCGCCACCTATTGGGGCTTCCACTACAACGATCTGCTGACCGAACCGAAGAACCGCGAAGTCGTGACGATCTACGAAGTGGAAGCGACTGGCGGGCGGCTGCCGACGGCGCACGCGGTCTATTCCTACCGCTGGACGCCGCAGGTCGATCCATCGGGCGTGACCCATGCCCGCTACGACTATCCGGGCGTGCCGGTGAACCCGGAAAGCATCGAGCGCAATTACGACATCCTGCAGAATGTCGAGATCCCGATCCGCCCGCACTTCGGCGTGATCGCGGTGGCGCCCAACCACAACGGGCTGGTCGATTCGGTGCCGCCGGCCAGCTTCGGCGGCAATCTCGACAACTGGCGCACCGGCCCCGGCGCGCGGGTGTTCCTGCCGGTTCAAGTGCCGGGCGCGCTGCTTTCGCTGGGCGACCCGCACGCCTCGCAGGGGGATAGCGAGCTGTGCGGCACCGCCATCGAATGCTCGATGACGGGGCTGATCCAGATCGTCCACCACAAGGGCGCGGGCGTGATGGAGCAGTTGAAGGATGTCGATTACCCGCTGATCGAGACCGAGAGCGAATGGGTGATCATGGGCTTCTCGCACCCCAATTACCTGAAGGAACTGGGGCCTGACGCGCAGAGCGAGGTCTACAAGCACTCCTCGATCGACGCCGCCATGCGCGATGCCTTCCGCAAGGCGCGACGGTTCCTGATGACCGCCAAGCAGTTGACCGAGGATGAGGCGATCTCGCTGCTATCGGTGGGGGTGGACTTCGGCGTGTCGCAAGTGGTGAACGGCAATTTCGGGGTTCATGCGGTGATACGGAAGGCGCTGTTCACGAGTTGAGATTGCGTTCGAAGCCTTGGCCCAATCACGCTCGTCATCCCCGCGAAGGCGGGGATCCCGCTTGTTCTTCGCGGCGAGGCAAAAGGAAGCGGGCCCCCCCGCCTTCGCGGGGGCGACGGGGTTTGGTGAGGTAGCGGGCTGGTAGTCCTCCCCGGTACGGGGAGGTGGCAGCGCGAAGCGCTGACGGAGGGGATTCGCGTCCTCACGCAGCCTCGCGCCTTGGCGAGATTCCCCTCCACCACCCTTCGGGCGGTCCCCCTCCCCGTGCCGGGGAGGACAGGTCAATCGGCGTCGTCTTCCAGCGCGTGCATGTCGTCGTCGGACAGGCCGAAGTGGTGGCCTACCTCATGCACCACCACATGCGTCACCAGGTCTTCCAGCGTCACGTCGGTCTCACACCATTCGGCCAGCAGCGGCTGGCGATAGAGGGTGATGCGCGGGCGGAATTCGCCCGAACTCCACACCGATTCCTCGTCCAGCGGGCGACCGTGGTAGAGCCCGGTCAGATCCCAGGCATCCTCGATTCCCAGCGCGTGCAGCGTCTCCTCGTCGGCAAATTCCTCGACGTGGACGGTGATCCCGTCGAGGTGCTTGGCGAAAGGTTCCGGAATGCGCGCGAAGGCGGCGTGGGCCAGCGCCTCGAACACGGCCGGGCTGGGGGCATTGCCGAAGCGCTGGTGCATCTGGTTACTCCTGCCCGGCGACGATGCGGGCGATGCCCGCGGCGGTAGAGGGATGGTAGGTGGGCTTGGCTTCCGCGAAGAAATCGCGCGCCTTGGACTGGCCCCAGTCGCCCTGCTTCATCAGCCCCTTGTAAAGCGGATAGACCAGCAGCCCACGCCCGATCCGCGAGAGATAAGTGCGCAAGTACGGCACCGCCGGATCGTAGCGGTTGGTGATCGCCAGTTCGAACCAGGCCGACTGGATATAGGCATTGCCCGAGGCGGAAAGACCCAGCGTCTCGTCCAGCTCCTTCAGGCGGGCGGGCGTCTGCTGGCGGTCAACGCCGTTGAGGAAGCGCAGCCATTCCTGCGTGGTCCAGCCGGTGGGCTGCACCGCGCTGGCGGGGCCGCCGGCGTTGAAGGCGGCCAGCTTGGTATCGACCTTGGCCAGCGTCGCGCTGTTCACGCGCACGGCATTGTCCGGCAGGCCGGCGGCATAGGACCAGCGGTCAAGCTGGAGCTTCAGTTCCAGTTCCGGCTGGCCCTTCAGCAGCCGCTCGCGCAAGTCGGTCAGGAAGCCGGCGGTGGTCTGCGGCTGGAAGGCGTGACGGTCGAAGTACGAGGTGAGGTAGGCATCCCACTTCTCCCGGCCGACCGTATATTCGATCATGCGCAGGAAGTTGGAGCCCTTGGTGTAGTCCAACTCGCCCGCGCCCGGATCGCCATGCAGGCGGGTGGCGGCGCCGGTCTGGCCGCCGGCGGCAGCGATCTCGCGCTGCATCACGTCCCAGTCGAGGTCGGCATAGATGGCGGCCTGCTCCTTGCCGTAGAGCGCCTCCATGATGCGGTTCTCGAAGTAGGTGGTGAAACCCTCGTTCAGCCAGGAATCCGACCAGGTGGCATTGGTGACGAGGTTGCCCGACCACGAATGCGCCAGTTCATGCGCGACGACATCGGTGTTCGAGCGGTCGCCCGTGACGATCGTCGGCGTCAGGAAGGTCAGCATCGGGTTTTCCATGCCACCGTAGGGGAAGGCGGGCGGCAGCACGAGCATGTCGTACCGGCCCCAACGATAGGGGCCGTAGAGCTTGCTGGCGGCGTCGATCATCTTCTCTACGTCGACGAATTCCTTCGCCGCCTTGTCCAGCATCGGCGCCTCGGTCCAGACGCCGGAGCGGGGGCCGAGCGACTTGAACTTCAGGTCGCCCACCGCGAACGCGATCAGGTAGGGCGGCACCGGCTTGTCCATGCGGAAGCGGAACTGGCGGCGGCTGTCGGGCAGTGCCTCTCCCTTGTCGCCGGAGAGCTTTTCGGCGCTCATCACCGCAACCATGTCGCCCGGAACGCGCAGGGTGGCTTCCCAGGTCTGGCGGATGCCGGGGCTATCCTGCGTGGGCACCCAGGACCGGTTGAGGATCGATTCGCCCTGGCTGAACAGGAAGGGCTTCTTCTTGCCGAAGGTCATTTCCGGCGGCAGCCATTGCAGTGCGGTGGCACCGGGCTGCGAGCGGTAGGCGATCTTGATCTTCGCGGCACCGGCCAGATCGACGGTGAGGGCCGAGCCGATATCCTCGTTCTTCGGGTCCTTCGGGCCGACGGTCCACTTCAGCGGCTTGCCCCCGGCGTCGGTGACGGCGGAAATATCCATGCCGTTGACGTCCAGCACCACTTGCGTGGCGCCCGGCGCGGCCAGGATGTCGAGCATGGCGCTACCCGCCAGGGTCTTGCTGGCGAAATCGACGTCGAGGTCGAGCGCGACATGGGTGACGCGTGCCACTTGCGGCTCGGCGTGAGTCCAGACATCCTTCGCTTCGGGCGTCGTCAGGATCGGTGCGGGAATGGTTTGCGCCACGGCAGGCGAGATGGCGACGAAAGCGGAGCCGGCAAGCAGCGCGGCAACAAGAAGGTTACGCATGGGCGCGGTTTATGGCCGCGCCCATGCGCCGGTGCAAGCGTGCCCGGCGCAGTTTCCGACCCGAGGGGACGGGATCAACTGCTCTATTCGTCGTACACGTCGAAGATGCGGGCACCGCCGGCGCGGGTGGCGGCGGCCTGCACGTCGCTGCGGGCGGCGATCGCCTTGTAGGTCGCAGCGGTCGGGCTTTCGGGCAGGGTCTTGGGTTCGAGGAAGGTGCTCAGTTCCTGCAAGGCGCCGGCGCTCTGCTGCGGATTGTCCAGCCGGGCGATGACCGTGGCGGCGGCCGCGTCGGTCTGGCCAAGGCAGGCCAGCACTTCGGTAAGCACTGCCGCGGCATCGCCCTCGTGCGCCTTGACATAGGCCAGATCGGCAGCGGCAAGGTCGGCCTTTCCGGCCATGTGCGCGGCGCAGGCATGGGCATCGTGCCAGGCCATCAGGCCATAGGGGCTGGCGGCACCCGGCGCGTTGACGTCGATCGTCTCCAGAGTGGCAAGGGCATCGGCATAGTGGCCGAAATGAAGCTGGAGAAAGCCCAGGTTGATGGTCTGGCTGATATTGGCGCGGCCCATTTCCCCCTTGTCCACCGCCTTGCGAAAGGCGGCGACCGCATCGTCGTAGCGGCCGAGGCGCTTGTAGCTCTGGCTCATGGCGTTCCACCACCAGATATGCTGTTCGCCGATGTCCGAGAACTGCTTGGCCAGGGCCCCTTCGGGCCTTGCGGATTCCAGCGTCGCCAGCGCCTGCTGATCCTGCCCCAACGCCCGTTGCGCGCCGGACAGCGCGATCGGCAGCCCCAGCAGGCCGGGGCGTTCGATGCTCATCTTCTCGATCGTGGCGATTTCGCGCTTGTAGGCATCGCTCAGCTTGAAATCGGCGGGCAGCAGGCCGCGCAGAACGGGATCCAGGCTGGCCTCCCGATAGAGCGATCCCAGCCGCACTTTGCCCAGCGCGGCCTTGGCCTCGTCGATCTTGCCGGCCTTGGCCAGATGCCGGGCGTGGGCGAGACGCAGGAATTCGAAGTCGAGGTTGTAGCGCGCGGGCGCGAAACCGTCGCCGCTGATCAGGGCGGCGAGCCGCACGAAGTCCGGATCGTCGGGCTTGCCGTCAAAGCGCTGGGCCAGCGTGAAAATCCAGTTGTCCTCGATCGTCGCGGCGGCGGATGGCACCTTCTGGATCGCTTCCAGCGTCGTCACCGCGTCACCATAGCGCTGGCTGTCGAGTTCCAGGCCGAAGCGCATCCGCCAGGCAACGTCGGGCGCGGCCGGCAACGCGGTCAGCGCACGGGCATGGACCAGCGCCGGCTCGATCTGGTTGGAATTGCCTTCGCACAGCGTCGCCGCCAACAGGATGGGTGCCTGCAGTCGGGCATCGAGCGACGGGAAATCCTTGCGCGCCAGAATGGGCGACACGACTTTCATCGCACCGGTGCAGTCGTTGCCGTTCATCGAGGACTGCAGGCGCGGCATGGCCTTGACGACATCCGCCTGGATGTCCGCCCGTGCCTGCGCCATCGTCGGCAACAGCATGAGCCCGCCCAGAAGTGCCAGAGTCGCGGCTCGACCAGTTCTTTTCATCAATTCCCCCATGTCTTCCCTGAATTCTAGGAGAGCGGGCTGGCCTTGTCAGCCGAATGGCCGCGAAAAACGCGCATATTCCCCAAGAGATAGGCCGGAAATCGGGCAGGCAGGGTCCGCAGATCCCGGCAGGGCCCATTTGCATCGACGGCGGGTGCGGGTGTACCTCATGCCGAATCGTGCAGGGCAATGCCTTTCCGGCAGAGTTTTTGTTTGCCTTGAATGGCTTTGCGCTGTTTTGGCCTCCTGCATTCGGGCCGATTTGCACGGGGAAATTTCAATGAAGCGTTCGTATCTTCTGGCTCTTGGGGCACTCTGTTCGGCCATGGTTCCGGCCGCAGCAGTGGCGCAGCCGAATGCAGCGGCAAACGCGCCTTGGCTCTTCCTGGGCGCCCGCAATATCGCCAGCGGTACCGAACACGAAACCGTTGAGGTGACCAGCGAGCGGCTGCTTCGGCAGTTGCAGTTCTGCGTGTTCAACACGCCTCTCCGCCTTGAGACGCTTTCGATTCAGTTCGAGGATGGGCAGCGGCAGGAGGTGCCGGTGCAGGAACGCATCGTGGCGGGCGGGTGCACGCGGGCCATCGATCTGACCGGCGCGTCGCGCCGCGTTCGCGCGGTGGATCTGACTTATGGCAGCGTTTTCCGGTTTCGCCGCGCGCCGATGGTTCGGATCGTCGGCCGCTGAGCGACCCGTTTGGAGATTCGCTGAGGGCGAATTTCGCGGCCGGTTCCGCAACAAAATGGCCCCACGTGGTTTATTGAAAAGTCCGCTGTGCGGCCGTTATCGGGGAAATTGCGGATATGCTCCGATGCGCGCTTGGATGATACCGGACAGGAGTGCGATTGAAATTTGCCGGGCAGGATTGATGCACGTGCGACAGTGCGCGCATCCTCGTTCCGGGAACCCTGCGCCTCAAGTGCCGGTGCTGGTCGAGCCGCGATGATGGCGCGGCGGCGTATGGGTTCGAAGGCAGATTCCGGCGGCGAGCCCGGGCTTGATACTCAGGCGGGAGTACGACGATGACCGCATGGATCACGGCGTGAACGCCGTGGCGACAGAGATCTGACCATGGCAGGGCCGGGGCGAAACGCCGCTTTCGCGGTCCTGGCGGTGGAAACCGGTCTGGCGTGGCTGGTCGTGTGTCCGCTGCCCGCGCTGGGGCAGGAGAGCGCCGGGCGCGCGAGTCCGGCAGCGGTTGGCACGCAGCGGGCGGTTCAGGGTTCGCGACAGGCGACGGCGGCACACACGGTTCCCGATGCCGCGCTTCCGCCACAAGTGCGCGGATATCAGGGCAGCGACAGGCGGCTGCCGGGACTTGCGTTCAGCCCCGTAGCGGTCGCGCCTGCCCCGCTGCGGGGCCAGAGCGGCAATGCGCCCACCCCCGAATCCGCGCTCGCCCCCGGGGCCGAACGCGGCATTGGGACTGCATCCTCCTGTGACCGCTTTCGCCCAACGCTTCGGACATGGGCTGGGCGCCATGCGGATCGCGCAGGAATTCGCACCCTCACGCGCCCTTTCGTCGATCCGGGCGGAAGATCACGGCAAGACCGCTGCGCGCAAGACGGCGGAGCCTCTGGACATCGAAGGCGATATCGCCTTGCTGTCGGAGAGCCTGGCGGAATCGCATCGATATCGGGATCGGGATCCGATCTCTTTCATAAAGCACCGCAACTTGCGCTTGGCGAAGTACATCGGCTTCGATCTCGCCGACGCGCTGGATATGCGCGAGTCCTGGCTGCACGATCTGTCGCTGGGCGTCGAATGGCCGAAGATCAAAGCGGTGGTTCCGGACAGCGATCGATCCAACCCGGCCGCGCCGGCGATCACGATGGGAATTGCCTTCTGAGGTAAGGGGATATTCGCCCCGGCGCGGTGCCGCGTCGTCTGGTTTCAACGGAATGTGATTTGCGAGGTAGAACATGTCTGGCCCCCATCTTTCACACCTCGGCACGCCGTCACAGGCTCGCCTTGCGCTTGGCCTTGCGGTGGGCCTTGCCATGGCCCTTGGGCTGGCGGCTGCGGCCGGAGCGGCACCGGCACCCGCGCAACGCACGCCGGCGGACGAATTGAAGGCGTTCCCGCCCGCTCCCCCCGGTCAGGTGCGGCGGGTGATCTTCCTGCCCCGCGCCGCCAACGAGGATGCGATGAAGGTCGGGGTGATCGTGGGCAGGACCATGGTGGTGGACTGCAACCGTCACGCGTTCGGATCGCGCATGGAAAAGCGCACGGTAACGGGCTGGGGCTACGACTATTACGTCGTCACCACGGCCCATCCACCGGCAAGCACGATGATGGCCTGCCCGCCCAACAGCCAGTCGAAGAAGTTCGTGCGCAGTGCCGATGAACCCATGCTGCGCTACAACAGCCGCCTGCCTATCGTGATCTATGCCGCCCCGGAAATCGAGATACGCACCCGGATCTGGCGGGCGGGGCCGGAAACGACGGCCAAGTAGCCGGCCAGTCGTTTCCGGTTTTTGGGTCTCGGTTTTTCGGCCACGGTTCAGCCCTGATTGTTCAGCCGCATCCTGCCGACGTGGAGTGCCAGGGCGCGTTCAGTGCGTGACCCGCGCGTTTTCGGAAGTGCCGGAAAGGCGGACCCGGTCACCCACGCGAAAATCGCGCGGATCGCCGGGCTGAACGATCGCCACATCGTCCCCCGAATCCAGATGGAGGGTGATCTCGATGCCCGCCGTGCGGGACGACCCTTGGAGGGCGCTGCCCACCGCACCGCCCACGACCGCGCCGGCCACGCCACCGGCGACGTTGGCGGCGGTGCTGCTGCCGATCTGGCTGCCGCCGATGGCACCCAGCGCGCCACCGGTGATGGTGCCCAGGCGCGTCTCACCGGGGCGGATATCCACCTGGCGGATCGCGGTGACTTGCCCGAACTGGACCTGGGCGACCTGCCCGACTTCGTTCTGCGAGAACGAGGACACTCCCGGCTGCGGCGTGCACCCTGCCAGCGCGCCGGCGCCAAAGACGGCGATCGCGGGGGAGCATAGGATAATGAATCCAGGCGTTTTCATGGCTTTCTCCTAACCTCGACGTGGGAACCGATCGGGCGAGCAAGGATGGGCAATCGGCCTGATCGTGGCCGGTCTGGCCAGAAAACGACATGGTCGTGCCGCTTCCTCTCTCGCGCGTCCATTTCTCCGGCGGCATGGCCGAAGCACGGGCTTGCGATCGTTCAGCACCCAGCCGCGCGCCAAAAATCAGGCGTCGTAACCGGAGTGGCCAGTATAGATCGCACGTGTGACGCCTGCTTGGGCAGTCGCTGTCGTCGCTGTTCAAGTCGACAGGTTGCGTTTCTCAAGTAGCTAACGCAACGAAATTCAGACGACTCGCGCCCATCGACAAGAACAGGCATATATCACCGATAAACAAGGATCGAAAGTGTGTAAGCCGAAGCTATCATGATGCTTCGCAATGGTGTATTTCGTGCGCAAAATAAATAAGATCGATCAGGAGCAGCTGCAATGATTGCGATGCGTCCGGTATCCCCCCCCCTTCGTTTCCTGCCTTCCGCCGGACCGTTCGCCGACGGCCGCGTTCGATGCTGCGCAAGGTCGCAGCGGGATTGGCATCGCTGGCGCTGGTCGCGATGCCGGTCGGCCTGGCCCAGAACAGCCAGGCACAGCAGGCGCCGGGCGATGGCGCGGGCACGATCCTGATTCAGAACGTGCGCATCTTCGATGGCAGGCATCCGACGCTGTCCGCGTCCTCCAGCGTGTTGATCCGGGGTGACGTGATCGAACGCATATCGACCGGTGCGATTGCGGGAACGACCGACACGCAGGTGATCGACGGCGGTGGGCGAACGCTGATGCCCGGCCTGATCGACGCGCACTGGCATTCGATGTTCGTGCGGCCGACCCCGCAGCAATTGCTGACCAACGACGTCGGCTACACCACGCTGCAGGCCGAAGTGGAGGCGACCGCCACGCTGATGCGCGGTTTCACGACCGTGCGCGACATGGGCGGCCCGGCCTTTTCGCTGAAGCGCGCGATCGACGAGGGGCTGGTGGTGGGCCCGCGCATCTATCCTTCCGGCGCGATGATCACGATCACCGGCGGCCACGGCGATTTCCGCCAATTGAGCGAACTGCCGCGCCGCCAGGGGCAGCTCAGTCATATCGAGGAACTGGGCGGCGCCGCCATTGCCGATGGCCCTGACGAAGTGCGGATGCGCGCGCGCGAACAACTGATGCAGGGTGCCAGCCAGGTGAAGCTGACCGCCGGCGGCGGCGTCGCTTCGCCGTTCAGTCCGCTGGACGTTTCCACTTTTACCGAGGGGGAACTTCAGGCCGCCGTCGAAGCCGCGGACAACTGGGGCACTTATGTCGCCGTTCACGCCTATACGCCGGCGGCGATCCAGCGGGCGATCAAGGTGGGCGTGAAGTGCATCGAGCATGGCCACCTGATGGATGAGGCGACCGCCAAGATGATTGCCGACCATGGGGTTTGGCTGAGCACGCAACCGTTCGTGGACATGTCGCTGGGCGCGGCGATGGGCCCGGACGAGCAGGCGAAGCTGAAGGAAGTGGTCGACGGAACCGACCGGATGTACCGCCTGGTCCGCAAGTATCACATCAAGACCGCCTTCGGGACGGACATCCTGTTCTCTTCGCTGCTGGCCAGTCGCCAGGGCAATTCGCTGGTCGACCTGACCCGGTGGTACACGCCGGCGGAGGCGCTGATCATGGCGACATCGACCAACGGCGAACTGCTGCGGCTGTCCGGCCCGCGCAATCCCTATCCCCGCAATCTCGGCGTGGTCGAGCAGGGGGCCTATGCCGATCTGATCGTGGTGGACGGCAATCCGCTGGAAGACATCAAGCTGGTGGCCGATCCCGGCAGGACCTTCATGGTGATCATCAAGGACGGCAAGGTCTACAAGGACACGCTGAAGTCCTGAACGCAAAACGGGGCCGCGCGAACGATGTCGCGCGGCCCCGCTTGCTTCGCGAACCGACGGATCAGACGTCGAGGTTGGCGACGTTCAGGGCATTGTCCTGAATGAATTCGCGGCGCGGTTCGACCACGTCGCCCATCAGGCGGGTGAAGATCTCGTCGGTGACGTCCGCGTCCTCGACCTTCACTTGCAGCAGCGCGCGATTTTCCGGATCCAGCGTGGTTTCCCAGAGCTGTTCGGCATTCATCTCGCCCAGACCCTTGTAGCGCTGGATCGAAAGACCCTTGCGGCCCACGGCCAGCACGGCGTCCAGCAGCTGGGCCGGGCGGGTGATGACGTCGGCACCCACCAGCGGGCGGGTTGCCGCCACTTCGTCGTCGCCCTCGGTCGCTTCCACTTCGGCGGCGGCGCTGGCGCGGGTGAGGCGGGCGGCGCCGGAATAGACATCGGCATTTTCAGCCGCGAGGCGGGCAAGCTTGCGCGCTTCCGCGCTGGCCAGGAACGTGCCTTCGATCTTGTGGTGGTCGGTCACCCCGCGCCACACGCGCTCGATCTCAAGGTTGCCTTCGTCGGTCAGGCGGGCGGCCCACTTGGCTTCCGGATCGCCACGATCGAGCCACTGCGCGGTGCGTTCCAGCGCGGCGGTGCGGTCGGCGGGCGAAAGGTCGGGCTCGAACGCGCCGGAAAGCGCCAGTGCCTCGATGATCGTCGGGTCGAAGCGGCGCGGCACGAAGGCCATCAGGTTGCGGAAGCGGATCGCGTGATCGACCAGCGCTTCAAGGTCGCTGCCCATGCGCGCGCCGCCGGAGGTTTCCAGTACGCGGCCGGAAAGCCCGGCTTCGACCAGATAGCGGTCGAGCGCGGCGTTGTCCTTCAGGTAGACTTCGCTGCGGCCCTTGGCGACCTTGTAGAGTGGCGGCTGGGCGATGAAGAGGTGCCCGGCGCGGATGATTTCCGGCATCTGGCGATGGAAGAACGTCAGCAGCAGCGTGCGGATGTGCGCCCCGTCGACGTCTGCGTCGGTCATGATGACGACCTTGTGGTAGCGCAGCTTCTCAAGGTTGAAATCGTCGCGGATGCCCGTGCCCATCGCCTGGATCAGCGTGCCTACTTCCTTCGAGGAAATGATGCGGTCGAACCGCGCACGCTCCACGTTCAGGATCTTGCCCTTCAGCGGCAGGATCGCCTGCGTCTTGCGGTCACGCCCGGACTTGGCCGATCCGCCTGCCGAGTCACCCTCGACCAGGAACAGTTCGGACTTGGCGGGATCGCGTTCCTGGCAGTCGGCCAGCTTGCCGGGCAGCGAGGCGATGTCCATCGCCCCCTTGCGGCGGGTCAATTCGCGGGCGCGGCGCGCGGCTTCGCGGGCGGCGGCGGCGTCGATCACCTTCATGACGATGGTCTTGGCGGTGGCGGGATTTTCCTCCAGCCAGTCGGTCATCTTCTCGCTCATCAGCGCTTCCAGCGGCTGGCGCACTTCGGAGCTGACCAGCTTGTCCTTGGTCTGCGAGGAGAACTTGGGATCGGGCAGCTTGACCGAGACGATCGCGGTCAGCCCTTCGCGCATGTCGTCGCCCGAAAGCGAGACCTTTTCCTTCTTCAGCAGGCCCGAACGTTCGGCATAGCCGTTCAGCGTGCGGGTCAGCGCCGCGCGGAACGCGGCCAGATGGGTGCCGCCGTCACGCTGCGGGATGTTGTTGGTGAAGCACAGCACGTTCTCGTAGTACGAATCGTTCCACTCGAGCGCGACTTCCATGCCGATGCCGTCCTTGTCCGCCGCAATGGCGATCGGTTCGGGCATCAATGGCTGCTTGTTGCGGTCCAGGAACTGCACGAAGGCGCCGATGCCACCTTCGTAATAGAGATCGTGTTCCTTGGGTTCTTCATGACGCTTGTCGCGCAGCAGGATGCGCACGCCGGAGTTCAGGAACGCCAGTTCGCGGTAGCGGTGTTCCAGCTTGTCGAAATCGAATTCGGTGACGTTCTTGAACGTCTCTGTAGAGGCGAGGAAGGTCACGCGGGTGCCCTTCTTGAAGCCGTTGTCGTCCGGGTTCTGGTCCACCTTCGGCGCATCGCCGACGATCTTGAGCGGCGCCACGGCATCGCCGTTGGCGAACTTCATCCAGTGCTCCTTGCCGTCGCGCCAGATGGTCAGTTCCAGCCATTCGGAAAGGGCGTTCACCACCGAGACGCCCACGCCGTGCAGGCCGCCGGAAACCTTGTAGGCATTGTCGTCCGACGTGTTCTCGAACTTGCCGCCGGCGTGGAGCTGGGTCATGATGACCTCCGCCGCCGAGACGCCTTCCTCCGGGTGGAGGCCGGTGGGAATGCCGCGGCCGTTGTCCTCGACCGAGACGGAGCCATCCGGATTGAGTTCGATCAGCACCAGGTCGCAGTGACCGGCCAGCGCCTCGTCGATCGCGTTGTCCGACACTTCGAACACCATGTGGTGCAGGCCCGAACCGTCGTCGGTGTCGCCAATGTACATGCCCGGACGCTTGCGAACCGCGTCCAGGCCCTTGAGGACCTTGATCGAATCCGCGCCGTAGCTGTTCTGGTTCTTGCCGTTGTCGGCGGTGCCGGGAGTGCTGTCGTCGGTGCTAGCCATGGCGAGGATATAGGGATTGAGGGCCGGAAACCCAAGCAAAACCGGCGCTATACCCGGGCTTTTCCACAAGACTGGGCGGGGCGTGCGGCGAGTGTCGCGGGAACTGCGTTCGGGCGAAGCGCCCGCCGCGCCGGCAGGCGCTGGAAACCACGCTTGCAGACGCAAGAAAGGGCGGCCCCTTGCGGAGCCGCCCTTTGCCATATGGGGATCGTCCAATGCCGGGAGGGGAAGCATTGGACTTCTGCCGCGACGCACACACCCTGCGCGGAGCGGCAGCGGCGAACGCCGGGGGAGGCATTCGCGAAATGGCTATTTCCTGCAAACTTAGCTTTTTTGGCTTATTCTGACCGGGCGGTCACGACGCCCTGTCATGGGAGGCTAATTACAGGAACGCGGAATTTTTGCAAATCACAAAGAAACAAAATTACGTGAATATTTTGCAACTGACGGCGTGTTGTCGGGGCCGAATCCAGCCCGCCACGCCCAAATCCGCGGCTTGCACTGGACACCCATGACATGTCCCTATAGTGGCCGGCCATGACTGACCAGACTCCCTCATCGAATCCGGGGCAGGGCTCCGACTCCATCCTGATCGTCGATTTCGGCAGCCAGGTTACCCAGCTTATCGCTCGCCGCGTGCGCGAGGCAGGCGTCTATTCGGAAATCGCCCCGTTCAATGCCGCGAAGGAAGCCTTCGCCCGCATGAAGCCGGCCGGCGTGATCCTTTCCGGCTCGCCCGCTTCGGTGCTGGACGAGAACGGCCCCCGCATTCCCGAGGAAATCCTTGAAAGCGGCCTGCCGATGCTGGGCATCTGCTATGGCCAGCAGTCGCTGATGCACCAGCTTGGCGGTGAAGTGCTGCTGGGCGATACCGGCGAATTCGGCCGTGCCTTCATCGAGATCGGTGACGATTGCGCCCTGTTCGATGGCCTCTGGGCCAAGGGTGAGCGTCATCAGGTGTGGATGAGCCATGGCGACAAGGTGACCAGCCTGGCCCCCGGCTTCCGTCCGGTCGCTTCCAGCGAAGGCGCGCCCTTCGCGGTGATCGCCAACGACGAGAAGCGCATCTACGCGATGCAATTCCACCCCGAAGTCGTGCACACGCCCGATGGCGGCAAGCTGCTGAAGAACTTCGTCCGCCACGTCTGCGGCCTCGCCGGCGACTGGACCATGGCGGAGTTCCGCAAGACCAAGATCGAGGAAATCCGCGCTCAGGTCGGCGACAAGCGCGTGATCTGCGGCCTGTCGGGCGGCGTCGATTCGGCCGTGGCCGCACTGCTGATCCACGAAGCCATCGGCGACCAGCTGACTTGCGTCTTCGTCGACGGCGGCGTGTTGCGCATGGGCGAGGCCGAGCAGGTCGTCAGCCTGTTCCGCGGCCACTACAACATCCCGCTGGTTCACGTCGATGCATCGACGCTGTTCCTCAAGGGTCTTGAGGGCGTCACCGACCCCGAAGCCAAGCGCAAGTTCATCGGCAAGACCTTCATCGACGTCTTCGAAGACGAAGCGAAGAAGATCGGCGGCGCGCAGTTCCTGGCGCAGGGCACGCTCTACCCGGACGTGATCGAATCGGTCTCGTTCACCGGCGGTCCCTCGGTCACGATCAAGAGCCACCATAATGTCGGCGGCCTGCCCGAACGCATGAACATGAAGCTGGTCGAGCCGCTGCGCGAACTGTTCAAGGACGAAGTCCGCGTGCTGGGCCGCGAACTCGGCCTGCCCGAGATCTTCGTGGGCCGTCACCCGTTCCCCGGACCGGGCCTGGCGATCCGCATCCCCGGCGAAGTGACGCGCGAACGCTGCGACATCCTGCGCAAGGCGGATGCCATCTACCTTGAGGAAATCCGCAACGCGGGCCTCTACGACGCGATCTGGCAGGCCTTTGCGGTGCTGCTGCCGGTGAAGACCGTGGGCGTGATGGGCGATGGCCGCACTTACGACAGCGTCTGCGCGCTGCGTGCGGTGACCTCCACCGACGGCATGACTGCCGACATCTACCCCTTCGACGCAGGCTTCCTGTCGCGCGTGGCCACCCGCATCATCAACGAGGTGAAGGGCATCAATCGCGTGGTCTACGACTACACCTCGAAGCCGCCCGGCACGATCGAGTGGGAATGATTTGCTATCTGGCACCGACCGGTAGCTAGCAGCATGAGAATGGAACTAAGCCCGCAGAGATGCGGGCTTTTTTCTGTTTGCGGCTGGCAATGTCCGGCGCCCCTATGGTGTGGCGGATATTCCGCGTGGTCGAGGGTGTGGAGTTCGGCACGGTCGGCCTAACGAAGGGCTGATCACAACCGAAGTCGCCCCTTGGGCGGAGTTAAAGCTTCTCGTCTGGAGCGCGAGGGGGCAACGGTTGGGATCGAGGCGTACTTGAAACGAAATGCGTGGCGCTTCTGATCTCGAGGCCCGTTTGAAATTCGCCCTCCGGGCATTTTCCAACCAGTCTTTCAGAGCAGTAGGCGCGGGCCTTCCAGCGTCAGCAGGAAGGCTTTCGCCTCAAGCCCGCCGGCAAATCCGGTGAGCGCGCCGCTGGTGCCGACCACGCGGTGGCATGGCGCGATGATCGAGATCGGGTTGCGGCCATTGGCGGCGCCTACCGCCCGGCTGGCGGTGGGGCGGCCGACGGCTTCGGCGATCTGGCGATAGCTGCGCGTCTCTCCGAAGGGGATGGTCAGCAGGGCATGCCACACGCTCTTCTGGAAATCGGTGCCGCGAAAATCGAGCGGCAGGTCGAACCGCGATCGTTCGCCGCCGAAGTATTCGCAGAGTTGGGCATTCGCCTGCACAAGGATCGGGTTGTCCGCGTCGTCGACGGGATCGGCCAGCGGCACGCGGCGGGGATCGTCGTTCTCCCACAGTACCGCGACCAGCCCGTCCTCGCTGGCGACCAGCGTGAGTTCGCCGATGGGCGAGGGCATGCGGGAACGGAACAGCGGCATCGAAATCTCCATCGGCAACATGCCGTAGATAGGCGCATGGGTGCACAGGGAAAGGCTTCGAGCGGAATATCGCCGGATTTCCTTGCTTTAGCCCGCTCCGTCAGCACATTGAGAGGTCCGCCAATCGGGAGAGGCAGCCCCTATGGAAATGACCATCGTCGAAGCTGTGGTCACCGATCGCGCAGCGGTGGTGGCCTTGTGGCAGGCCGTCGGCCTGACGCGGCCGTGGAACGATCCTTCGGCGGATTTCGATCTGGCACTGGGGCAGGATGGCAGCACGATCCTGTTGGCACGACGCGATGGCGCGCTGGCCGGCACGGTGATGCTGGGCTTCGATGGCCATCGCGGGTGGGTCTATTACCTCGGCGTAGGGGCCGAGTGGCGCGGGCAGGGCATCGCCCGCGGCCTCATGACGGCGTGCGAGCAATGGCTGGCGGCGCGGGGTTGCCCCAAGATTCAGCTGATGGTGCGGGGCGACAATCGGGTGGCGCTCGGCTTCTACGATGCCATCGGCTACGAAGTGCAGGATGTCGTCACGCTGGGGCGCCGGCTGGATGGATAGGCGCGGCCATGCAGAAGGCGGCCGAAGCGCGAAGTTCCGGCCGCCCTCAGGGGACGCTGGTATTGGCTGAGCCTGCCCCTAATTTCCGGCAGAAGCCTGCTGCTTCACGCGCGTATAGGGCACGAAGTCCTGCAGCCCGACAAAGCCGTTCCACATGCGCGTGGAGCGATCGTGCAGCTGGATGGTATCGAGCCGGCAGAGCTGGCTGGAATAGAGCTTGGTGACCAGGATCGAGTCGGAATCGAGCTTGTCCGCATTGGTCGGCCGGTTGACGTAGAGCGTGCCGCCGACGCGGTAGACGATCGCCGTCTTGTCTACCACCTGGGTGTCGTTCGACTGATTGAGCGGGATGCAGTTAACCGGCTTGCCCGCCTCGCGCCCTTCGAGGATCTTGGCAAGCTGCTGCTCGCCCGTCAGCTTCGGTTTGGCGGAAACGGCGGCGGGGGTGGCGATCAGGCTGGCCGCGATCAACGCGGCAGCGGCGACATGTTGGTATGCCATTGTCTTACCTTCCACAAAGCCCGCCCTTGCCCGAACACTGCCACGCAGCGGCTTAACCCGCAATGACCGTCGTACGTGAAGGGCGTTTCGCCGTCAGGCATCCCCGGTCAGGCTGTGCCGCCGACGGTGATGCCTTCCACCAGCAGCGTGGGCTGGCCGACGCCGGCGGGAACGCTCTGCCCGCCCTTGCCGCAGATGCCGACGCCGCGATCGAGTTCAAGGTCGTTGCCGATGCCGGTCACGCGGGTCAGCACCGTCGGGCCGTCACCGATCAGCGTGGCGCCCTTGATCGGCGCGCCCAGCTTGCCGTCTTCCACTTTGTAGGCCTCGTTGCACGAGAACACGAACTTGCCCGAGACGATGTCGACCTGCCCGCCGCCCATGGACTTCACGAAGATGCCCTTCTTCATGCGCGACAGCAGTTCGGCGGGATCGTCGTTGCCGGCCTTCATGAAGGTGTTGGTCATGCGGACCTGCGGGGCATAGGCGTAGTTTTCGCGGCGACCATTGCCGGTCGATTCCACGCCCATCAGCCGCGCGTTCATGCGGTCCTGCATGTAGCCCTTGAGGATGCCGTCCTCGATCAGCACCGTCTCCTGCGTGGGGGTGCCCTCGTCATCGATCGAGAGCGATCCGCGTCGGTCGGAGATCGAGCCATCGTCGATCACGGTGACGCCGGGGGCGGCCACGCGTTCGCCGATGCGGCCGGAGAAGGCGGAAGTGCCCTTGCGGTTGAAATCGCCTTCAAGCCCGTGGCCGACGGCTTCGTGCAGGATAACGCCGGGCCAGCCGGGGGCAATCAGCACCGGCATTTCGCCGGCCGGCGCGTCCACGCTTTCCAGGCTCACCAGCGCCTGCGCCAGTGCGGTATCGATGGCGTTGTTCCAGTTCGCGGGATCGAACAGCGTGTCGTAGAGGTGGCGGCCGCCCATCCCGAATGAGCCCGTCTCACGCCGGCCGTTGCTTTCGGCGACGATCGAGACGGAGAGGCGCACCAGCGGGCGCACGTCGGTGGCGATGAAGCCGTCCGGCCGCACGATTTCGACCACCGACCATTGTCCGGTCAGGCTGGCGCTGACCTGCGAAACGCGCGGATCGCGGGCGCGGGCGGCAGCATCGATCCGTTCCAGCAGGCGCACCTTGTCCTCGAACGGGACGAGGTCCAGCGGGGAGGCTTCGGTGTAGAGGTGGCGGTTGCTGCGCGGCGGCGGGCCGGGGCGGGTGCCGGTGGCGGGATCGAGCAATTGCAGCGTCTCGCCCGCGCGGCGGATGGCGCTGCTGGAAATCTCGTTGGCATGGGCGAAGCCGGTCATCTCACCGGTCACCCCGCGCAGGCCGAAGCCGGCATCGCGCGAATAGTCGGCGGTCTTCAACCGGCCGTCGTCGAAACCGAACGCCTCGGTCGCGATGAACTGCATGTAGAGTTCGCCGTCCTCGCAACGCTGCAAGGTTTCGCGGGCGAGGGCCTGGGCCTCTTCGGGCGAAAGCTGGCGATAGAGGAGCGAGCGCGGATCGGGGCTGGTCATGCCCACGGATATAGGGCGGCGATCCGCGGTATCAAATCGAATTGAGGGCCGGGCATGCCGTCAGGCGGTGTGCCCGGCTCGAAAGGTATGGCGATCAGGCCGCCTGCTGGTCGGCCGGGCCGCCCTTCAGCACGAAATGGCGATCGCAGTAGCCGCAATCGACATAGCCCTTCTCGTCGATCTCCAGCCACACGCGCGGGTGGCCCAGAGCGGCAGCCTTGTAGGTGCCGTTCGAGCGGATTTCGGTGGCCCCGTCGCAGGAAACGCGGTGGGAATCGGTGAAGACGGTTTCGGGCTGCGTGCTCATGGATCGGCCGATTACCAAGCCTTCGGAGGAATTTCCAGCCGGCAAATGCGCGTTGGGTTGTTTGAAAATCTGCTGAGGGCGGATTTTGCGGCGCCGGCCCACTCCCCCACCCGACCACTCATCAGGATACACGCGTGGATGGTCGGGTGGGGGAGTGGGCCGGCGCCGCATTCCAAATGCGCTTTCGCGCATTTGGAAGCGAACGGGCAAAGATCAGGCAGGAACGACCAGCGCACCGGCCTCTGCAAGCGCGTCGGCCAGGGCCTTTTCGCGGACTTCCGGTCCGATGGCGATGCCTTCGGCGAGGACGAAGATCGGATCGGTGATGCCCACGAAGCCCAGCACGGCGCGCAGGTAGCTTTCGGCATGCTCCACGGCGGCGCCGGGCTGGCCTTCACCGTAGTAACCGCCGCGCGACAGGGCGATGTAGACCTTCTTGCCGCCGGCCAGGCCCTGCGGACCTTCGGCGGTGTACTGGAAGGTCTTGCCGGCCACCAGCACGCGGTCGAACCAGGCCTTGAGCTGGCTGGGGATGGTGAAGTTGTACATGCCGGCGCCGATCACGATCACGTCGGCGGCCAGGAATTCGGCCAGTTCCGGCGTGCCGTCCGGGTTGCCGAGGATGTCGAGCGTCAGGTGCGGCAGGGCTTCGGCGGCCAGGTCGTGATAGGTGACTTCGAGCGAGGGATCGGCCTGCGTCAGCGAGCCGACGATGGCGCCCGACACCGCGCGGCTGACCGAGTTTTCGCCAAGGATGCTGGAATCGAGATGGAGAAGCTTCATGGGAGAGTGCCTTCAGTTGGGAGGTAGTCTGGAAAAATGACTGGCCATAGCTATGTTGCACTGCGACGTCCGCCAAGAGCGCATTTTTTCAGGACCAGGTAACATGAAGCTGACTACCTTAGAGCCCGCTGATGCCGTCGGGCACACACCGGCTGGCGAAGTCGTCCATTCCGCCCGCAGCTGCCGCATGGTCGGCGATATTCTCGCCCGCGTCGGCGACAAGTGGTCGATGCTGGTGGTCATGACGCTGCTGGAGGACAATCGCCATTTCAACGAATTGAAGCGCGGGATCGAGGGTATCTCGCAGCAGATGCTCTCCCGCACCTTGCGCGCTCTGGAGCGCGATGGGCTGGTGGTGCGCACGGTGCATGCCAGCGTTCCGGTGCGGGTCGAATATGCGCTGAGCGATCTGGGCCGTTCGCTGTCGGAGCCGGTCAAGGCTTTGGGCGCCTGGGCGGTGACCAATCGGCCGTCGATCGAGGCGAGCCGGTCGTTCTACGACAGCCGCAGCGACGCGGCGTGAGTTCGTCACGCCGAACTTGGTGATCCAACCCCGTCATCCCCGCGAAGGCGGGGATCCCGCTTGTTCTTTGCGGCGAGGCAGAAGGAAGCGGGGCCCCCGCCTTCGCGGGGGCGACGGAATGTTTTGGGCGGGAATATTAGCTGATTGCAGGTGAGCCGTCGGGCGCCTGCCCATTTTGCGCACCGCACATCTCCTCATCATTGTGAGCGCAGCGACGCAATCCAGAGCCGCGTAAACCGCCTGGGATTGCGTCGCTGCGCTCACAATGACGAAGTTGGCGGCGGCCCTACGGCTGAGCCGGCCGCTCCCCTCACTCCACCTTCAGATGCAGTTCCGCCAGCCCGCGGATGATGTAGCTGGGCTCATAGGCGATCCGCCGTGCGTCGGCCGGGCCGTGATGCGCCTCGTCCAGCGTGATCGCGCTTGTTGCGGCGAGCAGGCATTCCAGCAGTACCGCCACTTCCGCCCGCGCCAGTTGCGCCCCGGCGCAAGTATGCGCGCCGCGTCCGAAGGCGAGGTGTTCCTTGATGCGTGGACGGCCGATCACGAAGTCCGTGGGATTCTCCCACCGGCGCGGATCGCGGTTGGCGGCGGATAGCGAGACCACCAGCCGTTGCCCGGCGGGTACGGCGATGTCGCCGATCTTCGTATCGCGGGCGGCGATGCGGAAGGTGGCCTTGGTGGAGCCTTCGATGCGCAGCACTTCTTCCAGGAACGGACCGATCTTCGAAGGATCGTCGCGCAACAACTGCTGCATCGGCTGATCCTCCGCCAGCCGCCGCAGCGCGTTGCCGATCAGCTTGGCGCTGGTGTCCTGCCCGGCGGCGAACAGGAACATGGCAGACTTCACCACTTCCATCGCATCCGGCGTCGAACCATCGGGATACGTCGCGGTCGCCATCTCGGTCATCACGTCGTCCTGCGGCTGGGCGCGGCGTTCGGCGACGTAGCGGGCGAAGTAGCCGGCCATCGCGAGCAGCGGGTGGATCGACTGCCCTTCGTCGCCCGCGTCCATGTTGCCCGGCGGCGGCGCGGCATCGATCAGGGCGCGGAATGCCTCCCGGTCTTCGGCGGGCACGCCCAGCAGATCGGCGATGACCATGGTGACGAACGGCGTCGCCACTTCACCCACCAGTTCGCAGCCGCCGCGGGCCACGATGTCGCGCACCATGCCCTCGGCATAGCTGCGCATGAAGGCGGCGTTTTCCTTCAGGCGGGAGGGGACGAACAGCGGGTTGAGCAAGGCCCGCGCGGCGGCGTGGCGGTTCCCGTCGTAGGAGACCAGCAGTTCCATCTCGCTGCTGGGATGGCTGGCGAGCTGGTCGGAAATGTCGTCGCTCTCGATCACGAAGGGCAGCGGCGTCAGCGGGTCGGGATTGAGCCAGGAGGAGAAGTCGCGCGCGTTCAGCAGCACGTCCAGCGATTCCTGAAAGCCAGTGACCAGCAGGATATCGCGGCCGGGCATCGGACAGACCGGCCCCTGCGCGCGAAGGCGCTCGAAATAATCGTAGGGATCCAGAAGCACCGCGTGATCGGTGAAATAGTCGTGGTCCGTGTTCAGCGTTGCCGTGGCCATGGCTGCTCTCCCGCCAGAAGCAGGTCTGACTTGCCTGCTTTTATGATATGCTATGGATCGTATGTGTTCGGGCGGGGAGCGTCAATCGATCAATTGTCGCGCAATTGGTCGGGTCCGGTACCGCGCGCCCTTTACTGGCAGGCGATCCTGTCCCACATGCGGCGGATGACCAGCACCACTTCCGCCGCCATCTCCATCCGCGACCTCAAGAAGCGTTACGCCCCGGCGGGCAGCGGAGAGGGCAAGCTGGCGCTGAAGGGGGTGTCGTTCGATGTGCCCGAAGGCGGCATCTTCGGCCTGCTGGGGCCCAACGGCGCAGGCAAGTCCACGCTGATCAACATCATGGCTGGGCTGGTGCGCAAGACTTCCGGCTCGATCGACATCTGGGGCTTCGACATCGACAAGCACCAGCGCAATGCCAAGCGCTCGATCGGGATCGTGCCGCAGGAAATCGTCTTCGATCCGTTCTTCACCCCGTTCGAAGTGCTGGAGAACCAGGCCGGCCTTTATGGCGTGGCCAAGACCCTGCGCCGCTCGGAAGACCTGCTGCGCGCCGTCCATCTGATGGACAAGCGCGATGCCTATGCCCGCACGCTGTCGGGCGGCATGAAGCGCCGCCTGCTGATCGCCAAGGCGCTGGTCCACCAGCCGCCGGTCCTGGTGCTGGACGAGCCGACTGCCGGCGTCGACGTCGAACTGCGCCGCCAGCTGTGGGAACTGGTCACCGAACTGAACCGCGAAGGCGCGACGATCGTGCTGACCACGCACTACCTCGAAGAAGCCGAGGAACTGTGCGACCGCATCGCCATCATCAACCATGGCGAACTGATCGCCAACAAGCCCACGCGCGAACTGGTGGGCATGGCGCGCGAGAAGATCCTGGTCCTAACGCTCGATCGCGAGATGACCGAACTGCCCAGCCATCCCGGCTTCGTGAAGTGCGAAAAGGCGGGTGATCGCGTGCTGCAGATCACCTACGACAAGGATCAGGCCAATGCCGGCCAGATCCTCTCCGCCGTGCAGGCGCAGGGCTTCTCGATCGTCGATGTGACCACGCGCGAGGCGGACCTTGAGGACGTGTTCGTCAGCCTGACGAGTTCTGTGCAAGCTGCCTGACTCCCAGGCCCGTGCTGCACTGCAACATGATTGCGGAGCAAGCGGGAATGCAAAGCTAATTATTGCGCGGGCTGCTTAGTCTCGGCATGGAGCCGGCATGACTACGGATTCTGTTGCCGCGCCTGTTCATGATGTCATCCCCTATGACGTGATCATCGTCGGTTCCGGCGCTGCCGGCCTTACCGCTGCGCTGGCGCTGGCTGAAAAGCTGAAAGTCCTCGTTCTCGCGAAGGGCACGCTTACCGGCGGGTCCACCGCCTGGGCGCAGGGCGGCATCGCTGCGGTGCTCGACGCGGGCGATACGTTCGAGGAGCATATCCGCGACACCATGATCGCGGGCGCCGGGCTCAATCGCAACGAAACGGTGGAGTTCGTGATAGAGCGCGCCCCCCACGCGATCGAGCGGCTGGTGGAACTGGGCGTGCCGTTCAACATGGACGGCAACGAACTGCACCTGACGCGGGAAGGCGGCCATTCGCACCGGCGCATCGTTCACGTGGCGGATGCCACCGGCTGGGCGGTGCAGAGCGCGCTGCTCAAGGCGGCGGAGGACAATCCCAACATCACCCTGCTGCCGGGCCAGTCGTGCATCGACCTGATCACCGGCCGGCACGAGATGCGCTATTCGGGGTCGGGCCGCGTCTGGGGCGTCTATGCGCTGGACGAGAATACCGGCCGGGTGGAGGCGCACACGGCGCGCGCTACGATCCTGGCCACCGGCGGTGCAGGCCGCGTCTACCAATTCTCCACCGCGCCGCGCGGCGCGACCGGCGATGGCATCGCCATGGCCTGGCGTGCGGGTGCGCGCGTCTCCAACATGGAGATGATGCAGTTCCACCCGACCTGCCTCTACAATCTGGACGTCAAGAACTTCCTCATCACCGAGGCCGTGCGGGGCGAGGGCGGGCGCCTGATCAATCCGCGCACCGGCAAGCGCTTCATGGAATACTACGATCCGGAGCGGCTGGAACTGGCCCCGCGTGACATCGTAGCCCGCGCCATCGACTCGGAGATCAAGCGCTTCGGCCTCGATTACGTCCACCTCGACATCAGCCACCAGCCCGAAGCGTTCGTGAAGGCGCACTTCCCGAACATCTACGAAAAGCTGCTGGGCCTTGGCATCGATATGACCAAGGAGCCGATCCCGGTCGTGCCCGCGCAGCATTATACCTGCGGCGGCATCCTTATCGATCTGGACGGCAAGACCGACCTGCCCGGCCTCTATGCGGCAGGCGAATGCACCGAAAGCGGTCTCCACGGGGCCAATCGCCTCGCCTCCAACTCGCTGCTGGAATGCTTCGTGTTCGGCGAATCCTGTGCGGCGCATATCCTCGACCACTGGGACGCCTTCGACGCGCCGCCGCCGGTGCGCGCGTGGGACGAAAGCCGGGTGACGGACTCCGACGAAGAAGTGGTCATCAAGCAGAACTGGACCGAAATCCGCCGCTTCATGTGGAACTACGTGGGCATCGTGCGCACCACCAAGCGGCTGGAACGCGCCATGCACCGCATCCAGATGCTGAATGGCGAGGTGGAGGAATATTACCGCCACTTCCGTGTCTCGACCGACCTGATCGAACTGCGCAACCTGCTCCAGACCGCTGAACTGATCGTGCGTTCGGCGCTGCACCGGCATGAGAGCCGGGGGCTGCATTTCACGCTGGACTATCCGAAGACGGAAACGGAGCCGCACGACACGGTGCTGGTGCCGTAAGGAACACGAGCCGCTTCACCCGTCAGGATAGGCCAACCAACTGCCGTCATCCCCGCGAAGGCGGGGATCCCGCTTGTTCTTCTATCGGCAAGACCAAAGGAAGCGGGGCCCCGCCTTCGCGGGGGTGACGAAGTGGTGAGGGCTAGGATGGCCTTTGGAGGCACATCTCGGGGCCATCCTCGGCACGTTCGATCCAGGCCTACCCTCCGTCATTGCTTCGCTACGCTCGCATTGACGAGACACGGGCGCCGGTCGGCCTGAGCGGTCCTGCCTACGCGCTCACATCCCGATATGCAGCAGGCGGCCGATGTAGATCAGCGCCATCGCGCCCAGCACCGAGGCAAGGCAGCCCGCGCGCTGGAAGCCGGGCTCGCCCCGGGTGGTGATCAGCCCGGCGGCGAAGGAGCCACCGATGCCCAGCAGGATCGTGGCGACCCAGCTCATGTCCACGAAACCGGGATAGAGCCAACGCGCCAGCACGCCGATGATGAAGCCGCTGATGATGGCGCCGATCAGGTTGATCATGGAATCGAATGTCCTTGAGAATCGAAGGGTTGGCGATGCGTAGAAGCATCCGATGACGAGGTGGTTGCAAGGGGGGAATCGGTAAAGCGCCGACCGCGCCCTACGAATGCGCCGCTACAACCGTTGCGACGGGCTGAGCCACTTTGGTCCACCGATGCGGGGAAAACGATGTCCAAGTGCCTAGACAGATGGGAAAAGCCGCCTTTCGGGTAACTCGCTTCGCCGCAAATCCGATTCGCTTCGTCGCCGTTTTATGTGGAAAAATTTTTGTGTCCCGGGGGCAGATAGGCCCTTGCGCGCAAGCCCGATGAAGGACTTCCCACGCGTCGCGGCAGCCACTTCGATGTAAACCCCTGCCCCGCGATTGACCTTGGGGCAGGGCACCCCCACTTGCGTTGGAAGGCAGAACGGGCACTATGGGTTGTGGCGCGTCGGTCGCGGGGCATCTAAACCTAGGTATTGTCGTTTCCAGGCTGTGGGGGCTGGGCGGAAACGATTCCGGGTTGGATTGCTGGGCTTCTCGAACAGGGCGCCGGGGTCGGTCAGGGAATTTTGTTCTCTTTTTGTGCCGTCCGTGCTAGCCGGATCGATCCCTTCGTCCCGGCGACTCGCGCGGATGGCCGGTCGGCCCCGAAGCTATGTTGTGAAGGCGCCGTGTGGCGCTTCGATGACGCCGGATTTTAAGCACGGGGGCAAACGTGGATTTCAGGAACGGAAGCGACGCTGAAGTGAACAGCTCCGATGTAATTGATGATGGTCAGGTCGAAATGCCCGGCTTTGAAACGAGCCGCAGCAATGCCCCGAAGGTGCCCGCAAAGGCCCCCCCAAAGGCAACGCCAAAAGCACTTGGGCTGAAGCAGGAAAAGGAGGCGGGCGTGAGCCCGGCAATCGCCATGGACAAGACCGATACCGCTTCGGCCGCACTGGTGGCTGACGCTCTCGCCGCGGCTGCCCTGGCCGCTGCCGCCGATGCGCCGAAACCGCGCGTGACCGATTCGAAGACGATCAACGATCGCCGCTTCACCGTCGTCACCGACGATTCGCGCGATGCGCTGCTGACCGATTTCGGCAAGGAAACGCTGGACGATCGCTACCTGCTGCCGGGCGAAAAGTATCAGGACCTGTTCGCGCGCGTGGCCGATGCCTATGCGGACGATCAGGACCACGCCCAGCGCCTGTACGACTACATCTCGAAGCTGTGGTTCATGCCTGCCACGCCCGTTCTCTCGAACGGCGGCACCGGCCGTGGCCTGCCCATCTCGTGCTACCTCAACTCGGTCGACGATAGCCTTGAGGGCATCGTTTCCACCTGGAACGAGAACGTCTGGCTTGCCTCTCGCGGCGGCGGCATTGGCACCTACTGGGGCAATGTGCGCGGCATCGGTGAGCCGGTGGGCCTGAACGGCAAGACCAGCGGCATCATCCCGTTCGTGCGCGTGATGGATTCGTTGACCCTCGCGATCTCGCAGGGATCGTTGCGCCGCGGTTCGGCCGCCTGCTACCTCGACGTTTCGCACCCGGAGATCGAGGAGTTCCTGGAGATCCGCAAGACTAGCGGAGACTTCAACCGCAAGGCACTGAACCTGCACCACGGCGTGCTGCTGACCGACGAGTTCATGGAAGCCGTTCGCGACGGCAAGGACTTCGACCTCAAGAGCCCCAAGGATGGTTCGGTGCGCGGCACCGTTCACGCCCGTTCGCTGTTCCAGAAGCTGGTCGAGGTTCGCCTTGCCACCGGTGAGCCCTATCTGGTGTTTTCCGACACCGTGAACCGCACGATGCCCAAGCATCACCGCGATCTGGGCCTCAAGGTCTCCACCTCGAACCTTTGCTCGGAAATCACGCTGCCCACCGGCCGCGACCACTTGGGCAACGACCGCACGGCCGTGTGCTGCCTCTCCTCGCTCAACCTGGAAACCTGGGAAGAGTGGAAGGGCGAAAAGCGCTTCGTCGAAGACGTGCTGCGCTTCCTCGACAACGTGCTGCAGGACTATATCGACCGCGCGCCGGACGAGATGGCCCGCGCCCGCTATTCCGCCGCGCGTGAGCGTTCGGTGGGCATGGGTGTGATGGGCTATCACTCGTACCTCCAGAAGCGCGGCATCGCCTTCGAAAGCGCGATGGCCAAGGCGCTGAACATGCAGATGTTCCAGCACATCGCCGCCAAGGCCGACGAAGCCTCGCTGCTGCTCGCCAACGAGCGTGGGCCCTGCCCGGACGCGGCCGAAATGGGCGTGATGCAGCGCTTCAGCTGCAAGATGGCGATCGCGCCCACCGCGTCGATCTCGATCATCTGCGGCGGCACCTCCGCCTGCATCGAGCCGATCCCGGCGAACATCTACACCCACAAGACGCTCTCGGGCTCGTTCGTGGTGAAGAACCCCTACCTGGAAAAGTTGCTGGCCTCGAAGTCGAAGGATTCCACCAATGTGTGGAACTCGATCCTCGAACACGGCGGCTCGGTCCAGCAGCTCGACTTCCTCTCGCCGGAGGAAAAGGCGATCTTCAAGACCAGCTTCGAAATCGATCAGCGCTGGCTGCTCGAATTCGCGGCGGACCGCACGCCCTATATCGATCAGGCGCAGTCGCTGAACCTGTTCATCCCGGCGGACGTGGACAAGTGGGACCTGATGATGCTGCACTTCCAGGCTTGGGAGAAGGGCATCAAGTCGCTCTACTACCTGCGCTCGAAGTCGGTGCAGCGCGCGGGCTTCGCCGGTTCGGGCGGGGTCGAGGCGGACAATACGCCCGAAGCGCCCAAGTTCGAGATCGGCGAGACGACCGACTACGACGAGTGCCTTGCTTGCCAGTAATCAGGTAGGCGACAGGATCACCGAGAGGCGGCTCTCCGGCTTATGCTGGAGAGCCGTTTTCGTTTGTCCTGACCCCATTCCAGCCATCCGCCGTCATTCCCGTCACTCTCCGTCATCCCCGCGAAGGCGGGGATCCCGCTTGTTCTTCGTGGGCGGGGCAGAAGGAAGCGGGGCCCCCGCCTTCGCGGGGGCGACGAGGTGGTTTGGGGCAGAGGTCATGGGTTTGAAACTGACGATTCCGCCCAGGCTGCTTCGCCAACAGGTGCGTCGATGCAGGCATGGCCTGCTTTGACCACAAGCTGTCATTCTCCGGTCCTAGCGACAGGCGCGAAGGCCATGTCACTGGTTGTCCTCGTGAAAGTGGGACGAGGCCGTGATGGCCTCAGACACGCTTGCCAAGGACACCCCCGATGATCGACACCCGCCTCTCCCGCCGTTCGCTTGTTGGCGCAGGGCTTGGAGCCGGATTGGCCGCGGGCTTCGCGCCCGGCGTGCTGGCGGCGCCGGTACCGGTACCGGTACCGGTACCGAGGGGGACTCGCCCGGCGCGCCCGGCCAAGCCGCTGGTGATCGGCCATCGCGGCTGCTCGGCGCTGCGGCCGGAGCATACCCTGGGCTCCTATGCCAAGGCGATTGCCGACGGGGCAGACTTCATCGAGCCCGATCTGGTCAGCACCAAGGACGGCGTGCTGATCGCTCGGCATGAGAACAACATTGCCGAAACCACCGACGTGTCCGCCCGGGCCGAGTTCGCCGCGCGCAAGACGACCAAGACGGTGGATGGTGAACAGGTGACCGGCTGGTTCACCGAGGACTTCACGCTGGCCGAGATCAAGACCCTGCGCGCGAAGGAGCGGCTGGGGGCGCTGCGCCCCGAAAGCCAGTCTTACGACGGCAAGTTCCAGGTGGTGACGTTCGAGGAGATCGCCGATTTCGTCGCCGCCGAATCCGCCGCGCGCGGGCGGGTGATCGGGGTGATCCCGGAACTCAAGCATTCGACCTATTTCGCGGCGGCGGGCTTGCCGCTGGAGCAGCGCTTCCTCGACCGGCTGCATGCCAGCGCCTATCTGCAGACCGTGCCGGTGATCGTGCAGAGCTTCGAGATCGCCAATCTCAAGTGGCTGCGCCAGCGGCTGGAGGGGTTGGGCAATGTCCAGCTTCTGCAATTGACGATGCCGGGCACGATGCGGCCGGCCGATGTCGTTGCCAAGGGATCGGGTCCGACGTTCGACGAGATGCACAGCGATGCGGGACTGGCCGAAATGGCGACCTATGCCGATTGGATCTCGCCCTACAACATGGCGCTGCTGGGGCGGGACAAGGACGGGAAGCTGCTGGCGCAAGGCACCGGCCTGGTCGAGCGTGCCCATGCCGCGGGCCTGCTGGTATCGACCTGGACCTTCCGGCCGGAGAACTATTTCCTGCCGACCGACCTTCGCGATGGCGCCGGGCCGGGCGCGCGTAATCCGGCGGGGAGTATCGCTGAAATCCGCCGCTATCTGGCGCTGGGGATCGATTCGTTCTTTACCGACGATCCGGCGATCGGCCGTCAGGCGGTGGACGGTCGCGCCTGATAGCGGCCTGAGCGTCGGGAAAAGAAAAGGCAGGGAAGCGTTTGCTCCCCTGCCTTCCTTCTTGAGTTCCGGCGTGACGTTCAGAACTTGTAGTTCGCCATCAGGCCGAAGTAGTTGCCGTTCTTGCCGCCGTTGTCCTGGAACGAATTGCTGGCGGCGAAGTAGGTTTCCCAAAGGCGGAAGGCCAGCCGGTCGGTAACCTGCCACGAGGCTTCGAGGTTGAGGTCGGTACCGATCGAGCGGCTGGAATCGTAAGGCGCGAAGCTGGAACCCGAGGGGCCGATGTAGACGCCGTCGCCCTTGCGCGCGCGCCACAGGAAGTCCGGGCCGGCCATGACGGTGATCGCCGGGGTCGGCTTGACGGTGACCGAGGGATAGAGGTCCATCAGGTTGGAGAACGTGAAGAACGCCGCCTCGCTGATCAGCGGCAGGCGTGCGGCGGCGGGGACGAACGTGCCCACCTTGCCGTCGGTCAGGTCCTTGTCGCCGCTGAAGTAGTTGGCGCGCAGGCCCAGGCGGGGCTTCATCGGGGCATCGCCGAAGGTGTAGCCGCCCTCGAACATGGTGCCGAAGGCCTTGATATCCTTGCCGATGAACGTACCGCTCTGATAGGTGCCCTCAAGGTCGAGGTCCCAGTGCGGGCCGCGCTTCCACAGGCGGCCGCCCCAGTTGTTGCGATCGTCCTTGCCGATGCCGGCGGCCAGCGTCGCGCGGTCGCGCTCCATCTCGTACCAGTAGATGTCGGTGCCGAAGCCGGCGATGCGATTGGGCGCGCTGATGTAGACGCCGTGGAAATCCTGCGCGTGGTTCGGGCCATCGTCGAACGTGCCCGGATCGATCTGGATCGGCTTCACCGCGAAAACGTCTACCGAAACCTTGCCCGGCAGGATGTAGGTGGCGCGCACGCCCTGATAGGTGAAGCGCATGTTCAGGCCTTCGCGCACGCCCACCAGCTTGCCGTTGCCCAGCGGCATTTCGAAGCGGCCGGGGCGGAACGTCACCTTGCCGGCCTGGCCCAGCGGCACCGTCACGTCGACGAAGGCCTGGTAGATGTCCACCTTGTCGCGGTTGGGCACGGTGGCGAACTGTTCGCCATATTCGCGGTTGTCGCCCAGTTCGACATAGGCGCGCAGGTTCTCGCCCACGTGCAGGTCCGCCAGCAGACGCAGGCGCGACTGGACCGGATCGTTGTTGTCGTTCGGCTTCAGGCCCAGCGAGGAGTGGTGCCAGTCGGTGTAGTAGACCCGCGCCTCGCCGCCGAGCGTCAGGTAGACGTCGTCATTGGCGATGGGGATGTGCTTGATCTTTTCCAGCAGCGGCGCGTTTGCGTCGGGCTTCTTCGACCAATCCTCGGTCCAGCGGATCGCCTGCGGCTGGTTGGCCGGGCCGGGGCGGCCGCCGGGCATGGCTTCGGCGGGACGCGCCTGCGACTTGGCGGGGCGAATGCCGGGAGGGGCCTGGGTGGAAAGCGTGCCGGTCTCGCCCGTCTTGGCACTGTCCGGCGGGACGGACTGCGCAAGCGCGGGTTGGAAGGCGAACATGGCCGCAGCAGCGGTGCCGCAGGCAAGCAGGGACAAGGCGCGGGGGGTGCGCATGGAAATTCCTCTCTGGAGCGTCTTGCTATTTTAGGCGGGGCGGCCAGCCGCACACGGCCGCCCCCTTATCTTTTCTTGGCCGATCGGGCCAATGGTTACGCGATGGCGGTCTCGCGGTAGCGCACCATCGAAAGCACCACGGCGGCGATCAGCGTGCCGCAGGCCAGCGTCATGGCAACCGGGGTAAGGCCCCAGCCGGTGCTGAACAGCAGGCCGGCCACGATCGGGCCCAGCGCGGCGCCGGCGCGGCCCACGCCGATCACCAGCCCGGTGCCGCCACCGCGCAGGGCGGCGGGATAGCTCTGGGCGATCACGGCGTAGAAACCGGCGATGGCGGCGTTCAGGAAGAAGCAGGCCACGCAGGCGATCAGCGAGAGGCCGCCCAGCGTCGAAAAGCCCTGACCGAACAGCATGACCGCACCCGCGCCCAGTACCATCGAGGCGACCACCAGCGGACGGATGCCGACTTTCTGGCTCAGCAGGCTGACGGCAAGCGAACCGATCGCACCGCCGACATTGGCCCAGACCAGCACGCCGCCCGCCGATGCCGGGGCAAAGCCCAGGTCGACGACGATCTTCGGAATCCACTTCACCAGGAAGTAGAAGGTCATCATGTGGAAGAAGCACACCGCCGTCAGCATCACGGTCACGCTGGCAAGGCCCGGCGCGAACAGGGCGGCCACGCTGGTGCGTTCCTTTACCGGATCGGCGGGCGGCATCGCGGCCAGCGGCTGGCGGTTCTGCTTCACCAGCGTGCGGTTGATCTTTTCCAGCGCGCCGGCGGGGCGCTTCAGCAGCAGGAAGGCCATGGTTTCCGGCACCAGCCAGAGCACCAGCGGAATGAAGCAGAACGTGACGGCCGCGCCGAATTCGAAGACCGACTGCCAGTGCCCGGTCACGCCGAGCAGCCATGAGGCGATCGTGCCGCCGACGATGGCACCCATCGGATAGCCGCCAGCCATGATCGCCACGGAAAGATTGCGGCGTTTGGCGTTCGAGCATTCGGCGACGACGGCGTTGGTTGCCGCCAACATGCCTCCGATGCCAAGGCCGGTGAACAGGCGATAGGCCGAAAGGACCGGCACGCTGGTCGCCGTGGACGCCAGGAACATGCCCGAGCCCATGATGACAAGGCAGGCCAGCAGCGTCGGGCGGCGGCCCAGCTTGTCGGCCAGGCTGCCCAGAATGAAGGCGCCGATGCCCATGCCGAACAGTTCCATCGACAGCACGAGGCCAAGCGCGGCGCGATCGATGCCCCAGTCCTTGGAAATGCCGGGCGCGGCGAAACTGATCGACAGCACGTCGAACCCGTCCAGGGCGTTGAGCGCGGTTGCGATGCCGATGGCAATGATCTGCCGGTAATGCATCGGCTCGCGCGCGATTATGGCGCGTGGGTCTTCCATGCACTTCTCCTGTGGTTCCGCTGCCTTCTTGCAGGGCGCGGGAATTATTGGCGACGCGGGGGGCGACGCAGCGCTGGACTCAGAATCTGATCCGGAACCATCGCTCCGGATTGTTCGGCGCCGGCCCTCTCCCCCACCCGGCCACCCGACAGGGTAGACTCGTGGGAGGTCGGGTGGGGGAGAGGGCCGGTGCCGAACCGATATTGGCCACTTCGGCGAATATCGAATCAGACCCTCAGGCCGGCTGTGCCGCCACCGAGTAAGTGACCTGCTGGTTGCGGGTCTTCATGAAGTCCTCAAGCGTCTCTCCGCGCATTGAGGCATAAATGTGCAAATTGGATACCCCGGTTACCGCCGCCAGCTTCTCCAGAACGAAGAAGATCGCGCCGTAGTGGATCAGCCCGCGCCAGTCGCGGCGGCGAACAAGATCCTGCTCCTGCTCGCTAAGTTTCGCGGCGGCCATGGCGGCGTCCTCGCCCGCCAGGAAGACGGCGCGCGCTTCGGGCTCCACCAGAGCGTGGAGGAAGCGATTCAGGCGATACCCTTGGGCGCTGCGCTCCAGCGTATAGGGATAGGTGCCCGCGAATCGCTCGGCCCCTGCCAGTTGTTCGTCCATGCGGGCGCGATGGGCGGCCAGGAAGGTCGCGTCCGGCTCCGGCGATTCGTTCTCGTAGACGGCGGTGGCGATGCCGGTCATCGAGGGGAGGTAATAGCTGCGATGCAGGCAGCGCACGCGGGCGGAGAGGGCACCGCGCATGATCAGCCACATGATGACTTCCGCACCTTCCATCCCGCCCAGTTCGGCATATTGCGCGTGGGTCATCCGGCAAAGCGCTTCGGGATCGCTTTCCAGCAGGTCCATGAAGCGGGCATCCCACGTGGGATTGTTGAACCCGCAGCGCTCGCCGTGGACCTGATGCGAAAGCCCGCCGGTGGCGACCAGCGCGACCGTCAGGTCTTCCGGATAGCTCTCGATCGCGGTGCGCAGCGCCTGCCCCAGCTTGAAGCAGCGGCGCGCGGTGGGGATCGGGAACTGCAGCACGCCCACCTGAAGCGGCACGATCTGCACCGGCCATTCGCCGTTTTCATGCGGCAGCAGCACCGACAGCGGCGAGAAGCAGCCATGGTCCAGCCCGCGATCGAGGAAGGTGCCGATGTCGAACTCGTCGGTCATCAGGCTCTGCACGATATGGCGCGAAAGGCCGGCATGGCCGCCGATCGGCGGAACTTGGCGCGCGCCGCCGCCTTCGTCCGCCACATGGTACCGGTCGTCCACGCCCAGCGTGAAGGGGGCGTAGTGGTCGAAGAAGAAGGATGTGATGTGGTCGTTGTAGACGATCAGCAACACGTCGGGCCGCTTGTCCTCCAGCCAGGCGCGCACCGGATCGTAAGCATCGAAGATCGGCTTCCACGCCGGATCGTCCTGCTTCTTCGCGTCCAGCGCGAAGCCGATGGTGGGCGTGTGCGAACTGGCGATAGCGCCAATGATCCGGGCCATGCGGGCCGTCCTTCCGTCGAGCATCCATTCCATTGCGAGTCGGTTCCGGATGATGCCCAAGGGCACGCCGGTCCTGCCGCTTGTGCCCCAATCCACTTTAAACTAACCCGGGTCCATGTCGGAAATTGAAAATCGTTTGGACTTTTCGCCAAATGAGGCCGCATCAGGCCAAACCGTCGTCGGCAGCGTGAGCGCCGCTTCGGTCCCGCGTTACGTTCTCTATGGCGAGACGGGCGCGCGGGCGGACTGGTTCGTCAATGTCGAGCATCTGGACGAACGCTGCCGCGAGCGGGGGTGGGAGATCAAGCCGCATACCCATCCGCATTTCCTGCAAATCGGCGTCTGCACCGAGGCGGGCGGAGAGATCACGCTGGAAGGGCAGGTCCATCCTTTCCGGCCGGGCAGCGTCATGGTTGTGCCGCCCTATCGCATCCATGGCTTCCGTTACGAACCGAATGCCAATGGCTGGATGCTGACGGTGGAGAAGGGGTATCTGGAAGACCTGCTGGTGCGCGCGCCGGTGCTGAAGGGCCTGCTCGATGCGCCGCGCCTGTTCGATCTGGCCGAGCCTGCACTCAGCCGCATAGGCGCGGAATTCTTGCAGCTTCGTGAGGAGATGGCCGAACAGCGCCACGGCCGCGCCATTGCCGCCGAGATTCATTTGCAGGCCATCCTGCTGCAGATGCTGCGCCACTGCCCGGAATCGAGCGTCACCTCACCGGCCGCCGGCTCTCGCTACGACACGGTCGAACGGTTCAAGGCGTTGGTGGAGGCGCGCTATCGCCAACAGCCCCTGCTGCCGGACATGGCCTCGACACTGGGCGTCAGCGTCTCGCAACTGCGGCTGGCCTGCAACGAAGTGACCGGCCTTTCGCCCAATGCCCTGATCCATGAACGCATCGCCGCCGAGGCCAAGCGTTGTCTGGCCTATACGGGCATGACGATTTCCGAATTGTCGGATTGGCTGGGCTTCAGCGATGTGGCGTACTTCTCGCGGTTCTTCACGCGCAAGGTGGGGGAGACGCCCAGCGGGTACCGCCGGGCACAACGGTTCGGATCGGTGGTGGTGGAGGGGTAAGCGAGGCCTCGCCTGCTTTGTCATTGCGAAGCAAATCTGCCGCCAACCAACCCCGTCATCCCCGCCTTCGCGGGGGGCGAGGAGGTGTTTTTTGGCAAGCTGTGGGTGTGCTTAGCCCACCCTGATCAGGATAGTGCGGATCGGCGGGATGCCCGCGGCCCATCACGAGGCCCATTGCTCGCGCAAAGGGCGCCGGTAGCGGGTGCTGCCGACGCCCCTTTTCACGTCACCGACTTGGACTTTGCCGGCTTGCGCGTCAGGGACGCGCGCCGGTCATCGGGAAAGTGCCGAACGGGCCGTTGGAGTTCTCGCCACTCATCCGTCCATCCTTCACAGTCACGTCGTAGCTGACCGTGATCGGCATCGGCATGGAGGCCTTGCCCTCGAACTTCGCGCGACCGTCCTTGATCCCGCCGGCGACGTTGACGGTGCCTTGCTCGGCGCTGACCTTGCCGGTCACCACGTTGCCGTTCACCGTCAGGTCCATCACTGCCTTTTGCGGCCCGACCGGGGTCTGGATCACGATATTCCACTTGCCCACGAAGTCTTGCGGCTTGGCGGTGCTGGCCGCGGCCGCCTTGGCCTTGTCCAGCAGCGCCTGCTTTTCCGCCGGCGCGGCCTGGGCGCGGGCGCGCAGGAAGAAGCGGATCGTTTCCAGATCGCTGTCGGAAATGTCGGGGAAGGGCGGCATGCCGTTCATCTTCAGCCCGCCTTCCTTGACGATCTGCCGGAACGTGGCCGCGTCGGTGATGATCGGCGAATAGCGCAAGTCGGGCGCGGCGCCGCCGCCCACTGCGTTCCAGCCGTGGCAGACGATGCAGGCCTTCATGCCGAACAGCATGGCCCCTGCCTGTGCCTTGGCCAGATCGGGCTTGAACGTCGGATCCTGCGGCGGTGTCGGCTCGACATAGGCGTAGGGCGGGATCGTGTCCTTGCCGTCCAGCGCGAAAGTCAGCACGCGGCGCGGCAGGCGATAGTCGGTGCGGAAGGCCGCATTGCCCAGCGATTGCATCCCCGCACCCTGGCCGCCCGCGCCGGTGATGACGGTGACGTACTGCTTGCCGTTCATGCGATAGGTGATCGGCGCGCCGACGATCGGGCTCTCGGTCTTGAACGACCAGAGTTCCTTGCCGGTCTTTGCGTCACGAGCGACGAACTTGCCGTCCACTTGCCCTTCGAACACCAGTCCGCCGCCGCTGGCCATCACGCCGCCGGGCCAGGTGCCGGGCAGTTCGACTTCCCAGGCCAGCGTTTGTGTCACCGGGTTCCAGGCGCGCAGGAAGCTCTTGTGGCCGCCGGGCAGTTCCACTTCGGGAATCAGCGTCACGCCCATGCCCTTGCTGATCTCTCCGCCGCCAGCGCCGCCGTCCCCGATCAGTGCGCCCATCTCCAGCACCGGGATGTAAACGAGGCCGGTCTGCGGGCTGTAGGCCTGCGGCATCCACGAATGCGCGCCGGTCGGCCCGGGCCAGAGTTCGAACATGCCGGGCTTTCCGGCATAGCGGATGCCGGGGTTCTCCACCGGGCGGCCGGTCTTCTTGTCGATATGGTCGGCCCAGCTGACCTTGGCGATCTTCTCGGCCGAGATGAATTCGCCGGTCGCCCGGTCGATCACGTAGAAGAAGCCGTTCTTCGGTGCCTGCATCAGCACCTTGCGGTCCTTCCCGTCGATCTTCAGCGTGGCCAGCGACATGTCGGTGGTGGCGGTGCAGTCCCACTGCTCGCCCGGGCAGACCTGATAGTGCCACTTGTATTCGCCGGTGTTCGCATCGACCGCGACGATGGAGGCGAGGAACAGGTTGTCGCCGCCACCGGGGCTGCGCAGGTTCTGGTTGTAGGGGAAGCCGTTGCCGACGCCCAGGTAGATCAGGTTCAGTTCGGGATCGTAGCTGAACGCATTCCATGCCGTGCCGCCGCCGCCGCGCCGGGTGCCGTCGGGGTTCTTCCACCCGCTGGGCCATGTCTTGCGCATGACGGCCTCCGCCTTCTGGTTGGCGGGCGTCACTTCGTCTCCGGGCGTGGTGTAGACGCGCCAGACCAGCTTGCCGGTCTTTTCGTCATAGGCGGTGACGAAGCCGCGCGCCGGGCTGATGTCCGCGCCGCCGAAGCCGACGATCACCTTGCCGCCGAACACGCGCGGCGCGCCGTTCGAATTGCGCGGCGCCTGATCGGGGTAGTCGTAAGTCTTCCAGGCTTCCTTGCCGGTCTTCGCATCGAGCGAGATGACGTAGCCATCGGTAGTGGTCAGGAAGACATGGCCCGCATCATAGGCGATGCCCTTGTTGCCCCAGCTCATCTGCAGGGCCGACTTCGCGCGTTCGCGGGTGCCGCCGTCGTATTCCCAGAGCTGCTTGCCGGTGACAGCATCGAGCGCGCGGATATGCGAATGGCCGCTGGTGAGGAAGACCTTGCCCTCTGCCATCAAGGGCGTGCTGGCGGTGTAGCCCGGCTCCAGATCGTAGTGCCATGCCAGCTTGAGATTGCCGACGGTGTCGGTGTTGATCTCGTCCAGCGGGGAATAGTGCGTCTCACCGGGCGTGCGGCCCCAACTGGGCCATTCGTCGGGATCGGCGATCATCCCCTGTTCGATGGGCTGTGCCGGCTTGTTGCAGGCGGTTAGCGCCACTGGCGCGAGCATGGCCAGTGCCAGCCTGAGCGCGCTGCTCCTGAGCACAGTTCTAACGGGACGTGCGGTCACGGCGTCTTCCCCCGGGATTGTCTTGTCTTTTCGGCACAAGGGCTATCAGCCGGGGAAGGGCTTGGGAAGACTTGCTATATTGTGTGTATCATATCTTTTGGCCGTCATCGCCCCTGCGAAAGGCCGCCTGCGAAAGACGGTGCCCCCTAAATGCGAAAGGCCCCGGCCTTCCCTGTGCGAAAGACCGGGGCCCTAGGGCTGTCTCGGTGCCCAAAGGGGATTAATGGGTACCGGCGCCCATGGGGATGGGGGTGCCTTCCTTCAGGTAGACGCGGTTGTCTTCGATGCGATCGACATTGTCGAAGGCGATGAAGTGGTGCGCGCCGTCCGAACTGTCCGAACGGGTGAGCTTGATCTGGTCATCCTTCACCTCGTCCACCGTGCCCACATGGTCGCCAGCGGCGTTGGCGACTTCCATGTGCTCACGGATGCGCAGCTTCTCAAACATGAGAATTTCTCCCGTTTTTTGGCTTCGTATGCCTGATAAACGGGGGGCTGCGGCCATCGTTCCGGCATTCGTCCTGCCAGCGAAACGTTTCGTGGATGGTCGGACGGGGAGTGGGCCGGTGCCGGCAAAATTCGCCTTGGGCGAATCGTCCAAACCGGGCCTAGGGCGTCGCGCCCAGGCCGAAGGTAGCGTCTCCGCGCGGAGACAGCAGGATGCGGTCACCATCGATGCCGTCGATCTCGCTGACGGCGATGAAGGGGTGGCCAGCCTCTGCCAACAACACTTCCTGCCCTTCCACCCGGTCCACCACGCCCAGCACGGCACCTTCCGGGCCGATCACGGTCATGCCCTTGCGAATGAAGCCGGATTCGGTGGGCCACGCGGTCTCGTTATCATCGGTCATGCACGTTCTCCACAAAGGCGAAAGGAAGGGGTTGAAGCCCCGCAATCTGGCGCGATCCGGCGAGTCGCGCAATTCCCTCTGGTCTACCAGTGCTAGCGTCCCCATATTGGGGGAGGCGCTAGATATGCCGTTTTTACCTGTGTAAACTTTCGGGCACGCGGCTCCACTTATGGTGGAATTTGAGTATCGTGGCCACCGTCGGCTCCCGGGTTCGCCCCGGGGCCAGAAATTTCAAGCGCCGCGAATGCCCGGAAAATGCCGCCTTATGTGGCTGCCAGCAGTCTCGGCGCGCCTGCACGAATCGCCATCGGAGTCCGCCCATGTCCCTTCTCGAAGCCCGCAAGACCTATAAGCCCTTCGAATACCCCTGGGCTTACGACTACTGGAAGATCCAGCAGCAGGTCCACTGGCTGCCCGAGGAAGTGCCGCTGGGCGAGGACTGCCGCGACTGGGTGCAGAACATCTCGGAGCATGAGCGCAACCTGCTGACGCAGATCTTCCGCTTCTTCACGCAGGCCGACGTGGAAGTGCAGGACTGCTACCACGAGAAGTACGCCCGCGTCTTCAAGCCCACCGAGATCAAGATGATGCTCACCGCATTCTCCAACATGGAGACGGTGCACATCGCCGCCTATTCGCACCTGCTCGACACCATCGGCATGCCGGAGAGCGAATATGGCGCCTTCCTCGAATATGCGGAACTGAAGGACAAGCACGACTACCTGCAGAAGTTCGGCGTCGACAATGACGAGGACATTGCCCGCACCCTGGCCATGTTCGGCGGCTTTACCGAAGGCGTGCAGCTGTTCGCCAGCTTCGCGATGCTGATGAACTTCCCGCGCTTCAACAAGATGAAGGGCATGGGCCAGATCGTCTCGTGGTCGGTCCGCGACGAATCGCTGCACTGCGAAGGCATCATCAAGCTGTTCCACACTTTCGTGCAGGAACGCGGCTGCCTGACCAAGGCGGTGAAGGACGACATTGCCGACCAGTGCCAGACTACGATTCGCCTGGAGGACAATTTCATCGACCTGGCCTTCGAACTCGGCCCGGTTCCGGGCATGACGCCCAAGGACATCAAGAAGTACATCCGCTACATCGCCGACTGGCGCCTGGGCCAGCTGGGCCTGAAGCCGATCTACCTGATCGACGAGCATCCGCTGCCCTGGCTGCAGCCGCTGCTGAACGGCGTGGAGCACGCGAACTTCTTCGAAACGCGCGCGACGGAGTACTCGAAGGGCGCCACTCGTGGCGACTGGAACACCGTGTGGACGAACTTCGATTCGCGCCGCAAGGCCAAGGCCAACGATTCGGAGCCGCTGGTGGACCTGTCGGAACCCGACATGTTCGGCAGCACGCAGGCGGCAGAGTAAGCGCTTCGCCCGATCCGCGCTTCGGTACGGATTTCGAAACCCCGTATGCCATCGGCATGCGGGGTTTTGTTTTTTCAGGGGCGAGTGGGGATCATGCCGCTAGAGCAGTTTCCGATCCGATTGCATCGGATCAACTGCTCTAAGTTTTTGGTTTATCGCGTTTTCCGAGTCATCAGGTGATTCCACCTGATTAGAAAACGCTCTAGAAGGCCAAGTGGGATCCCCGCCTTCGCGGGGATGACCAATCCAAGGTTTCGGCATCAGCTGTCGGGCATCAGCCGATGCCAGCCCGTCCGGATGCGCAGGCCGTGCAGCCTCAGCACCAGTTGCGGCGGTAGCCCTTCCAGCGTTCGGCCAGTCCCTCCGCCACCAGCACTTCGCCCAGGCTCTGCCCGCCGCGGGTGACCACGCGCAGTTCGCGGCCGTAGCGATCGGTGTCGCGCCCGTCGGTCCACGGCTCCAGAGAGAATCGGCCCTCGTTCAGCAGTTCGGTCATCCGCACAGTGGCGCGGGCACCCAGTGCGGCTTCGGCAGGGCAGTCCGGCTCGCTGGTTTCGGGCGTGTTGATGTCGGCGATGCGGATTTTCTTGCCCTGGTACCAGAAGGTGTCGCCATCGACGATGCAGGTGTGGCGTTTGCGGCCGCTGCAATGGGCGAAGCGGCCGACTTCATGGTCGTCGGCCGAAGCGACGGGGCTGGTGGTGGAGGACTGCGGACCGGGTGCGATCGCGGGCCAGAAATACACGGCGGCGAACGATGCCAGCGGGGCGATGATCCAGATCGGCCACAGGCGGGAGGGACGGCGCTGCGGGCGCCGGCGCGTGAAGCCGCGCTGCGGGTCGCGTGCACCGGCAATCGGAATGACGTTCGAACGACGAGGGAAAAGCATGAAACTCTAAGGATTTGAGAGGCCGGATCAGGTTCCGTATTCGCGCAATTCCGGCTCGTCAAATTCACCGCGACAGGTGCGCACCAGCAAGTCCAGCTCGGCGCGATGCAGCGCACGCAGCAGCTTCATGCCCAGCGTGCCGCCGCCGGTCCACCGTACCCGCGCCTCGATCGGTGCGGCGCCGTCTACCTTGATGGTGACCAGATCGTCGATGGCGAGGGCAACGACATTGTTCTGCCCGGCATCCGAAAGGCAGCCGATTCGGCAACCTTCCTGAGACAGTTCGACCAGCAGGCCACTGCCGATGCGGCGGCCTTCGCGGTGAATGCTTGCTTTCCTGCCCACGGCATAGCGCTGATGGGCGCTGTATCTCAGTATCCTCACAGGCGGCGCCCCCCGGTCGTTCCGTTCCTGATAATTTCGAGTGTCCGGCCTGTTTCCGTATCCGGCCAGCGTCTCAATCAGGAGCGAGCGTGCTCTCTCATGATTACCAATTGGTTATCTTATAGGCGATTGTACGCCAACAGGGTTGAAAAACGGTCATCCCAGGATTTCGTAGATTCGCCCGATCCAGCTGAGCAGATAAACAAGGAAGAGCAGGGGCAGCGCGATGTGGAAGCGGCGATTCGCGGTCCATGCGGCCGTCACGAACAGGGCGCCGCAGACGATCAGCCGCACCGGATACTCGGGCCCCAGCGCTTTCAGATAGGCGGGCCCCTTGATCCAGGTGTCCACCCAGTCCGCCACGCAGATCGCCACCAGCAGGCCGAAGAACCAGACGCGGCGAGAGAGGAAGTAATCCTCATACCCCGCATAATCGTCCATCCATTCGGGAAACAACAGGCTGGCCAGCAGATAGTGCAGGAAGGCATAGCCCAGCACGAAGGCGAACAGTTCGAAGCGCCAGGTGGTCACGCGCTCCAGCCCGAATTCCCACCACCAGAAATGGATGGTCATCACCAGCACCACCGCCACCCAGGCAAGGTGGGCGGGATAGAGCCGCCGCCGCCGCGGATGCTGGACGATGCCGGATATCCCGGAAAGCAGGCGGGTAAGCGCAAGGCCAAGAACCAAGCCGACCAGCACGCGAACGTGCAGGAAAACCTCACCCGCGGCGGGCGCCTGGCCCATTTCTACCCTCCCGACGCAGGCCGCCCGATCAGATCGTCCAGCTTCCCGGATTGGGCATCGGCTGGTGCTTCTGCGCATTGAGCAGGCTCATCACGCAGCGCACGATCACCAGCACGCCCACCGCCGCCAGCACCAGCAGGCCGATCACCACGATCAGCAGCAGGCCGCCGATGATCGAGCCGATCAGGCCGATCCAGAAGGTGTTGATCAGGTACTGATAGTGAGACGCTTCCCAATCCGCCTTCGCCTCGCCCCGCCAGACGTAGGCAAGCACGATGCCGACGATGGCCGTGACCCCCGTCACGCACGAGGCGAGATAGAGCAGGCAGATGATCGTCGGGTGATTGAATTCGAAACTGGAACCGGTGCTGCTGCGATCGAGGTCGTCCATGGGATCCTCCCTGATGGCCGGGCTGTCGATGCTGCCTCCATTGGCTGTCCGGTGCAAGTATTGTTTCAAAAAGGGAAAAATGGCCATTCGACGAATACTTGCGCGCTGCAGGCATCACGGCGGCGGATTACATGATTTGCCCTATGGTCTTGTCGCCGGGGGCGGTTACCACTGCGATTGCGGGCCTTTAGTCATGGTGCGGGCCGCAGGGGGAGTGACGCCGTGACCGAGATCGTGATCGAAACGCGCAGCGGAACGCTGGCCGGCATCGGCGAGGCGGGGCTGACGCGCTTCCTGGGCATACCTTACGCAAGCGCGGCCCGGTTCGAGGCGCCCGGCCCGGTCGCGGCGTGGCAAGGCACTCGCGCGGCGGATCGTTTCGGCCGTCAATGCCCCCAGCAGTTCGGTGGCAAGGTGCGCCGCGACGTGCTGGAGAGCGAGACTTACGGCGAGGATTGCCTGTACCTCAACGTGTTCCGCCCGGAAGGCGGATCGGTCGGGCCGAAGCCGGTGATGGTCTGGATCCACGGCGGCGCTTTCCTGGCCGGCGGTGCCAATGCCTACGACGCATCGCGGCTGGCGCGGGAAGGTGACATCATCGTCGTCACCATCAACTACCGCATCGGCGTGCTGGGCTTCGTGAACTTCGCCGATGCGCTGGGCCTTCCGGCCATCCCGTCCAACATCGGGCTGCGCGACCAGATCGCCGCGCTGGAATGGGTGCGCGACACTATCGCCGATTTCGGTGGCGATCCCGGCAAAGTGACGATCTGCGGCCAGTCCGCCGGATCGATGTCCGTCTCGCTGCTGATGCTCTCTCCCCGTGCGCGCGGCCTGTTTCATGGCGCGGTGATGCAGTCCGGCGCGGTCAGCCTGATCCACGACCGCGAACGCTCGATCCGCGATGCGCGGCGCTATGCAGAGGCGTTGAAGCTGGACCAGTCCCGTCTTCAACGGCTGAAGACCATGGACATCGCCGACCTGATGCGAGCGCAGGCGATCGTCGGCAAGCAGTTGAAGAACGCGATCCCCGCCGCACCGTGGTACGATGGCGATGTGCTGCCCGCCTCCTTCGATGAAGCCGTGGCGACGCCGACCGCACCGGTGCCGCTGCTGGCGGGGGCCACGCGCGATGAAGTGCGCCTGTTCGACCTGATGCCCGGCGATATCCTTCCGACCAAGTGGGACGACCTCAAGGGCCTGCTGCGCGACCAGTTCGGCCCGGAGCAGACGGCGCGCATCCTGGCGACGTATCCGCGCAGCCGGAAAGGGCGCATCGCGCTCGGCTCGGACCTTACTTTCGTGATGCCCACGCGCCATTTTGCGGAGCGTCATGCGCGGGGGAATCCGACATGGTTCTATCGCTTCGACTATGCGCATCCGCTGGTCGGTGCCGCGCATGGGCTGGATCTGACGATGTTCTGGCCGTTCTCCGGCCTGAAGATGGCGCTGGTGCGGGGTGGGCCGGACAAGGGGCGGCGCGCGGAACTGGGGCAGCGGATGCGTTCGCACGTCGCGCATTTCGTCCGGCACGGCGATCCGGGCGACATCTGGCCGCGTTACGAGGCGGAATCGCGCAAGGTGAGGATCTACGATCTTGCCGATAGCTTCGCGGCTAACCCGGAAGCGGAGCGCTATGCCGCCTGGGCCGGTCGCGATGTGGAGCCGGGGCGGGGGAAGTAGAGGGCTTCACTCGGCCAGTCAGCGAACCTGCCGCAACATCCAGCCTCGTCATCCCCGCGAAGGCGGGGATCCCGCTTTTCTCGCGGCACACGACAGGTCGCAGAAGGAAGCGGGGCCCCCGCTTTCGCGGGGGCGACGGAGTGTGAAGTGCGGGTCGGGAGGGCCTCAGTTCAGCCCCAGGAACAGCCCGGCCAGCGCAGCGCTCATCAGGTTGGACAAGCTACCGGCGCAAAGCGCGCGGACGCCCAGGCGGGCGATGATCGGGCGCTGGTTGGGCGCAAGACCGCCGGTCACCGCCATCTGGATCGCGATCGAACGAGAAGTTGGCGAAGCCGCAGAGCGCGAAGGTCACCACCGCCACCGTGCGCGCGGAAAGCTCCTTCATGTTGCCAAGATCGATGAAGGCGACGAATTCGTTCAGCACGATCTTGCTGCCGAACAGGCTGCCCGCCTGCATCGCCTCGTGCCAGTCGGGCGTGGCGAGCAGGTAGAACACCGGCGCGAAGACGTAGCCTAGCAGGCCCTGGAAGGTCACGCCGGCAAAGCCGAACAGGCTGCCGACCCAGCCGACCAGACCGTTGGCCAGCGCGATCAGCGCCACGAAGGCCAGCACCATGGCGCCGACGGCGACGGCCAGCTTCACGCCGGTCTGCGCGCCCTGCGATGCGGCCATGATGATGTTGGCGGGCTTTTCCTCGTCATGCTCTACGGCTTCGGGCTCGTCGATATGGACGCCGGGCAGGTGCGTCACGTCCGCGCGGTTCAGCGCGGCGGCGGCAGCGCCAGCGGGCGGCAGCGTGCCTTCATGCACGTCCGCCTCTTCGACCACCGGGCGCGGATCGGGCATGATCATCTTCGCCATGAAGATGCCGCCCGGCGCCGACATGAAGGCGGCGGCCACCAGATAGTCGATGCGGATGCCCATCGAGGCATAGGCGGCCAGGATCGTGCCGGCCACGCCCGCCAGGCCCACGCTCATAACGCAGAACAGCTGCGAGGGGTTGAGGTTGGCAAGGTAGGGGCGGATCACCAGCGGCGCCTCGCTCTGGCCCACGAAGATGTTGGACGCGGCGCAGAGGCTTTCCACCTTGCTGATCCCGGTCACCTTCTCCAGCGCGCCGCCGATCCAGCGCACCACCAGCGGCATGATCTTCAGGTAATAGAGGATCGAGATCAGCGATGCGAAGAAGATGATCACCGGCAGGGCGGAGATCGCGAAGGAATGGCCGCCGATTTCCGGGCTGGCCAGCGGGCCGAACAGGAATTCCACGCCGGCATGGGCATAGCCCAGCAGGCTTTCCACGCCCGCCGCGGCGCCGCCCAGCAGGTCCTTGCCGAACGGAACGTAGAGCACCAGCGCCGCCAGCCCGGCCTGAAGCGCGAACGCCGCGCCCACCACGCGCAGCCGGATTGCCCGGCGATTGGTGGACAGAAGAAAGGCGAAGGCCATGATGAGAACGATGCCAAACAGGCTGTAGGCGACGTGCATCGTCCCCGGGTCTCCAAAAAACATGCTGAATCTGTGCGCAAACCTAGAGGCGCGCATTCGTGGCGGCTAGTGCAATTGTGCCAAGCCCGTTAGAGCATCGTCATGGAACCGCAAGCCCCGGCAAGCGCGCAGTCCCGCGCGATTCTCATTCCCCGTTCGATGTTCGTCTTCTCTACGCTCTATGGCGGGCTGGTGGTGCTGGCTGGCGTGCTGGGCATCAAGATCGCCTCGCTGGGCCACTGGCCGGTGGTGGGCGACCTGGCCGTGGAATCGGGGATCTTCGCATTCCTGCTGCTGGTGGTGCTCTCCAGCGCGGTGGCCGAACTGCACGGTACGGTGGTGGCCAACCGGCTGATCCGGTTCGGTTTCATCCCGTTGATCGTGTCGATGAGCCTGCTGACCCTGGTGATCCACGCGGTGCCGCCGGCGCCGTTCTGGCAGGATCAGGAAGCCTACGCCCGCCTGCTGGGGCAGGGCGCGCGCATGCAGTTCGCGGGCCTGGTTTCCTACGGCGTATCGCAGACGCTGAACGTGATGGTATTCTCGCGCCTGTCCGCCGGTCGTGAAGGCGCGTTGCTGATGCTGCGCGCGTGGATTGCCAGCCTGCTGTCGCAAGTGGTCGATACGCTGATCTTCATCACGATCTCGTTCGCGGGCGTGCTGCCGCTGTGGTCGATCATGGAAGGGCAGATCATTTCCAAGCTGCTGCTCTCCACGATCATGGTGCCGCCGTTCATCTGGCTGTTCGTGAAGCTGGGCCGCGCGCTGGACGCAGAGTGAAACAATCGGTCGTTACAGTCCGGTTTTAGGGTTTAAAAACTGACGCAGGGGTCTAAAGCGCCACCCATGCCGAATCCCCACGATCCCGCCATGCTCTCGAAGGCCGAGACGCTCGTCGATGCGCTGCCCTACATGCAGCGGTATGCCGGTCGCACGTTCGTCGTGAAGTACGGCGGCCATGCCATGGGCGATCCCGAACTGGCGCGCGATTTCGCGGAAGACGTGGTGCTGCTGAAGGCGGTGGGCATCAACCCCGTGGTCGTCCACGGCGGCGGCCCGCAGATTGGCGCCATGCTCAAGACCATGGGCGTCGAATCGCGCTTCGTCGATGGCCTGCGCGTCACCGACAAGGAGACCGCGAAAGTCGCCGAAATGGTGCTTTCGGGCGTGATCAACAAGGAAATCGTCGGCTGGATCAGCGAAGCCGGTGGCAAGGCCATGGGTATTTCCGGCAAGGACGGCGGCCTCGTCACCGCATCCAAGGTGCAGCGCACGGCCAAGGATCCGGACAGCAACATCGAACGCGTGGTCGACCTTGGCTTCGTGGGGGAACCTGCGAAGATCGACACCAGCGTGATCGAGACGATCTCGGCCGCCGGCATGATCCCGGTGATCGCCCCGATCGCCCCGGGCGAGGATGGCCAGACCTACAACATCAATGCGGACACGATGGCCGGCGCCATTGCCGCCGCCCTTGGCGCCGCGCGGCTGTTCCTGCTGACCGACGTGCACGGCGTGCTGGACAAGCAGGGCGAACTGCTGACCGACCTGAAGCCGTCCGACATCAAGGTCCTTCAGGAAGACGGCACGATTTCCGGCGGCATGATCCCCAAGCTGGAAACCTGCGTTCACGCGGTCGAAGCCGGTTGCGAGGCGGCGGTCGTGCTTGACGGGCGTGTTTCCCATGCCATGTTGCTGGAAATATTCACGCAGGAAGGCGCGGGCACGCTGATCCGGGCCGGCTAGAATAAACTGCAGCAGGGGGAAATTCCGGCAGAAAGGCCCTTTCGATCACAATGCGTACCAGTTTCCTTCTCGCCCCGGTTCTCTCTGTTTCGGCTCTCGCGCTTCTGCTCGCGGGCTGCACCAAGGAGCCGAGCGCCGAGCCTAGCGGCGCGGCGAGCATGGAAGCGAGCGAGGCGGCTGCCGCCACCGACGATACGCCGAGTCACGATACGCCGGGCGACGATGCCACCGGCGCGGCGACTGCAGGCGTCGCCGCCAAGCTGGACTTCGACGCGTTGAGCGAGCGCCGTGATCCGGAACGCCTGCTGCGGTTCTACACCAATGCCCTGCGCGTGGGCGACTGGGCGGATGCCGCCCGCGCCTGGAGCCTGGACGCGCAGATGACGCCCGAAAAGCTGGCCAAGGAATTCGGTGGCGATGCCGGCCCGAAGATCGCGGTGGGCAAGGGCGATGTCGAAGGCGCGGCCGGTTCGCTCTATTACGAAGCGCCGTTGGTGATCGATTTCGCCGATGGCCGCCCGTCGCGCCGGGGCACCATCGTCCTGCGCCGCGTCAACGATGTGCCGGGGGCCAGCGAGGAGCAGCTGAACTGGCGCATCGAGCGGACATCAACGCTGACGCAATAAATCCGATCGCGTGATCGAGAGCGGGGCGCGGGTTTTCCGCGCCGTTTCGGCGCTCATCGATCTCTGTTGCACTGCGATGGACGCGCCCTTGCCCCGGCGCCGTCCATTCGGCTATCAGCACTTCAGAAATTTGCTGGAAAGTCCGCAACTCGCGGGCATCTTCGCATTCCCACGTATCCAAGGAGCCGGCGTTGCTGTTCCTCACCCTCTACGACATCATTTCCTACCTGATCAGCATCATCGTCTTCGTGGTGATCGTGCAGTTCGTGCTGGGCCTGCTGATCGCGTTCAACGTGGTCAACACGCACAACCAGTTCGTCTCGGCCGTATGGACCGCGCTCAACGCGATCCTGGAGCCGATGCTGCGGCCGATCCGCCGCATCATGCCGAATACCGGCGCGATCGACTTTTCGCCGATGGTGCTGATCATCGGCCTGAAGGTTCTGCAGATCATTCTCGGCAACGTTGCACGGGCCTATTACTGATGGCGCAAGCAGATATCATTGACGGAAAAGCCTTTGCCGAGGGCCTGCGCGCCCGCGTGGGCACCGCTGCCGTCGGTTTCGAAGCGCGCACCGGCCGCAAGCCGGGCCTTGCCGTGGTGCTGGTGGGCGAAGACCCGGCCAGCCAGGTCTACGTCCGCAACAAGGGCAAGCAGACCCTGGCGGCCGGCATGGCCAGCTTCGAACACAAGCTGCCCGCCGACACTGCCGAGGACGATCTGCTGGCGCTGGTTCGCCAGTTGAACGAAGACCCGGCCGTGGACGGCATCCTCGTCCAGCTGCCGCTGCCGGCGCACATGAACGAGCAGAAGGTGATCGCCACGATCAACCCCGACAAGGACGTGGACGGCTTCCACGTCGTCAATGTCGGGCGGCTTGCCACCGGCCTGCCGGGTTTCGTGCCCTGCACGCCGCTGGGCTGCGTGATGCTGCTGAAGGACAAGCTGGGCTCGCTCTCCGGCCTCGATGCCGTGGTGATCGGCCGCTCGAACATCGTCGGCAAGCCGATGGCACAACTGCTGATCGCCGAAAGCTGCACCGTCACCGTGGCGCACAGCCGCACCAAGGACCTGCCCGAAGTCGTCCGCCGTGCCGACATCGTGGTGGCCGCGGTCGGCCGTCCGGAAATGGTCAAGGGGGACTGGCTGAAGCCCGGCGCCACCGTGATCGACGTGGGCATCAACCGCGTGCCGGGGGCCGAGGAAGGCAAGACCAGGCTGGTTGGCGACGTCGATTTCGCTTCGGCCTCCGCCGTCGCGGGCGCGATCACCCCGGTTCCCGGCGGCGTCGGCCCGATGACCATCGCGGTTCTGCTGCGCAACACCATCGTCGCCGCCCACCGCAACGCCGGTCTGGACTTCGACGAGAGCGCACTTTGACCTTGCGCCGGGCGATCGCCGGAGCCGCCGCGCTGGCGCTGGTGACGACACCGGCGCTGGCCCGCCGCCCCGATCGGGCGCCCGGCGTCGGTACCGCCAACCCCAGCGCGCTGATCGCGGCGGAGATCGCCTTCGCCCGCATGGCGCGCGAGAAGGGGCAGTGGACCGCCTTTCGGGAGACCGCCGCCGAGGACGCGGTGATGTTCGTGCCGGAACCGGTCCGCGCGCAGACATGGCTCAGCGGCCGCAAGGACCCGCCGGCGGCCGTGCAGTGGCAAGCCGCGCAAGTCTGGATGAGCTGCGACGGCACCTTGGGCGTCACCAAGGGCGCGTGGCAGCGGCCGGACGGTTCGGTCGGCTATTTCACGACCATCTGGCAGAAGCGCTGGAAGAAGGCCGATTATCGCTGGGTGCTCGATCAGGGCGACACGCTGGCGCAGCCCCTGCCGGATAGCGACATGTTGTCCGCTTCGGTAGCGGATTGCGCCGGAGGCAGCCCGCGCCCTGATGGCCAGCGGCCGGAACCCGCCAAGGGCCCACCCGGCATGACCGGAGAAGGCCGTTCGGACGACGGCACGCTGACCTGGCATTACAACGTCGCAGCCGACCAATCCCGCTCGCTCGTCGTCTCGATGATCAAGAATGGCACCATGACCGAAGTGATGCGCAGCGACGTCGCCGCGCCGAAGGCCCCGTAACCCCGCATGTACGAACTCTTCCTCAGCGCCTTCGTCACGCTTTTCGTGGTGATCGACCCGCCCGGCTGCGCGCCGATCTACGCCGGTCTTTCGGCCGAGGCGAACCGCTCTCAGGCGATTTCGATGGCCGGCCGCGCCTGCCTGATCGCCACGGCCATCCTGATCGTCTTCGCGCTGTTCGGTGAGCGGCTGCTGCATGCGCTGCATATCGAACTCAACGCCTTCCGCATTGCCGGCGGCATCATGCTGTTCATGATCGCGATCGACATGGTCTTCGAAAAGCGCACCCAGCGCCGCGAGGAACGGGCCGAGAAGATCATCGCGCACAACATGGAAACGCCGGAGGTGGATGACGTCTCGGTGTTCCCGATGGCGATGCCGATGCTGGCGGGACCGGGATCGATCGCCACGATCATGCTGCTCACCTCGCGCGCGCACGGGATGGAAGAGACGCTGGCCGTGCTCGCCGCGATGATCGCGGTGATGCTTCTCAGCTTCGCCGCGCTGGCGGCCGCCGGCCCGCTGATGCGGGTGCTGGGTGACAAGGTAGAGGCGGTCATAACGCGCCTGCTGGGCGTGTTGCTGGCCGCCTTGGCGGCGCAGTACGTGATCGACGGTGTGAAGGCCGTGCTGCTCTGAAGGTTGCGGCCGCGCCAAGGTCGCGGTTCGGTGAGCAATTTCTGCCCAAAATAACGCCGTCATCCCCGCGAAGGCCGGGATCCCGCTTGTTCTTCTCGCGGCAAGGAAAAAGGAAGCGGGGCCCCCGCCTTCGCGGGGGCGACGAGGTTTATTTAGGGAACGTCGTTGGGCAAATAAGCGATTACCCCGCCAGCGCCAGCTTCGCCGCTTCTTCCCGCACGACTCGCGGTTGATCCGGCCAGATGCCGCGCGTGTCGTAGACCAGCTTGTCCGCACGCTCTGCCAGCGGCACCACGCGGAACACATCGTGGTCGACCAGCACGATCAGGATCTGGCAAGTCTCCAGCGCATCGTCGATGTCGATCTGTACCGCGCCGGTGTCGGTGAACTCGATCGGAAGCTGCGCCGCGTAGGGCTCGACCACATGAATGCGGCTGCCGAACTTGCGGGCGAGGCGGCTGGTGACGAAGCGGGCAGGGCTCTCGCGGAAATCGTCGATATTGGCCTTGAAGGCCAGGCCCAGGCAGGCGACTTTCGCCTCCGGATTGGCTTCCAGCAGCGCTTCGGCCTTGGCGATCACGTGGTGCATCTTGTGATCGTTGACGCCGCGCGCGGTGCGGATCAGCGGGGTTTCCTCCGGCGCGCCATGGACGATGAACCAGGGGTCCACCGCGATGCAGTGGCCGCCCACGCCCGGGCCGGGCGTCAGGATGTTCACGCGCGGGTGGCGGTTGGCGAGGCGGATCACCTCCCACACGTCCAGCCCCATGCGGTCCGCCACCATCGACAGTTCGTTGGCAAAGGCGATGTTGACGTCGCGATAGGCGTTCTCGACCAGCTTGGTCATCTCGGCCGAGCGGGCATCGGTGGTGACGCATTCGCCGCGCACGAAGCGCTTGTAGAAGGCCAGCGCCTTGCGCGCGCAGCGCGGCGTGATGCCGCCGATCGAGCGATCGTTGTTGGTCAGTTCCTCAAGGATGCGGCCGGGCAGCACGCGCTCGGGACAATAAGCGATCGAGACGTCGGGCGTATCGCGCGTCAGCCCTGGAATCTTCAGGTCCGGCCGCAGTTCGGCGATCAGGTCGCGCAACTGCTCGGTGGTGCCGACCGGCGAGGTCGACTCCAGAATCACCACGTCGCCCGCCTTCAACACCGGCGCGACCGAGCGGCCGGCGGCGAGCACGTAGGAAATGTCGGGCGCGTGGTTCTTGTCGAACGGCGTCGGCACCGCGATCACGAAGACATCGGCCGGCGCGATCTCGGTAGAGGCCGAGAGCAGCCCGCGCGAGACGACGCCTTGCACAAGGCCGTCGAGATCGACTTCCTCGATATGGATTTCGCCCCGATTGATGGTGTCGACCACCGCCTGCGAGACGTCGAGGCCCAGCACCTTGCACCCGGAGCGGGCAATCACCGCGGCGGTGGGAAGGCCGATGTAGCCCAGCCCTACGACGCAGACGTCAGGCTTGTTGTCCGATTTCACTGGCAAGCAACTCCACGATTCGGCGCGAGGAATGCCCGTCCCCGAAGGGGTTATGGGCGCGCGCCATGGACTCGTATGCCACTCTATCGTCCAGCAGGGTTGATAATTCGGTAACGATCGTCTCGGCCGAAGTTCCGACCAGTTTCGCGGTTCCGGCGGCAACGCCTTCGGGCCGTTCGGTCGTCTCGCGCATCACCAGCACCGGCTTGCCCAGCGCAGGCGCTTCCTCCTGCACGCCGCCCGAATCGGTCAGCATGATCTCGGCGATGGAGATCAGGCGGGCGAAGTGCGGATAGTCGAGCGGTTCGATCAGCGCCACGTTGTCCAGCCCGGACAGGCGCTCGTTCATCACCTTGCGCACATTGGGGTTGAGATGGACGGGGAAGATCACCGCCACATCGGGTCGCGCGGCGATATGGCGGATGGCGGAGGCGATCTGCTCCATCCCCTCGCCAAAGTTCTCGCGCCGGTGGCTGGTGACGCCGATGATCCGCTTGCCGGCGAAACGCGCTTCCAGATCGGCTAGACCGGCGGCCAGCGCGGGCTGGCGCTCGATTTCGGCAACCACCCAGTGCAGTGCGTCGATCACCGAGTTGCCGGTGACGTGGACACGCGCGGGACCGACATTCTCGCGCAGCAGTGCCGCCTGTGACGTTTCGGTGGGCGCGAAGTGCAGGCTGGCCATGGCGCCGATGATCTTGCGGTTCACTTCCTCGGGCCAAGGGTGGTGGATGTTGCCCGAGCGCAGGCCCGCCTCGACATGATCGACCGGCAGCTTGCGGTAATAGGCAGCTAGCGCGCCGGCCATGGCGGTGGCGGTGTCGCCTTGCACGATCACGCGATCGGGCTGCACAGCGTCCATCACCTTGCCCAGCCCGGTCAGCAGATTGGCGGTCAGCGCATCCAGCGTCTGGTCGGGCTGCATCACGTCCAGATCGTGATCGGGCACGATCCCGGCGATCTCCAGCACCTGATCGAGCATCTGGCGATGCTGCGCGGAGACGCAGACCACGCATTCGAAGCGGGGATCGGCCTTCAGCGCGTGAACCAGTGGGAAGAGCTTGATCGCTTCCGGCCGGGTGCCGAAGACGAGGAGGATGCGGGCGGGCTTGGTCATGATGGGCTGGACTATCCGAGAGTTCTTAAGCTTCGCATAAGCGCCGCCTTACTTTGCGCCCTTGCGCTGCTGAGCGATGAAATCCAGTTCGTTCCTTGCGACGCTGCTGTCCGGTTCATCCTTGAGCGATTGCTTGTAAGCTTTCTCCGCTCCATTGAGATCGCCCTTCTCGACCAGCATGTAACCAATTCCTCGCTGCGCGGTGGCGCGGTTATGCTTCTTGGTCTTATCGTCTTCGGCGAATTCTGCGTGTTCGAGTGCGGCACGATAGGCTTCCTCTGCCTTGTCGTTCTGGCCGTTGATCCGATAGGCGTAGCCAAGCTCGACGAAGTAATGCGCGTGCATTGGTGCGAGTGCCGTCAGCCGTTGCAACGTGACCAGGGCCTCTGGTTTGCGATCGAGTTCGACCAGGGCATAGGATTTGACAAACAGGGCATCGCATACCTCAGCGTTCAATACGATACCGTCCCGTTTCTGGGTTGCAGGCAGAGTGGCGTAGAGGATTGCTTCCATCATGGTGGGGCCGCAGAAAACCATGCCCTTCTTTTCTGCCTGAGCGATCTGCGCGTCGAAGCGGGTGAGCAGCGGCCCCACGAGGTCGAGCGCCTGAGCGGCTTGTTTCTGGCCGATCAGTTTGAATGCTTGGGTGATCGCAGCGTTATCTGCCCCGTCGTCAGCCTGGATACTCGCTTCGGAGGCATTGGCCGATCCAGTCACGATTGCCGCGCCACCCAACGCAGCCAGTATATATTTCATCATGTTGCCATCCCCCGTTTTGCTTCGCGCCGATGCGTAACCGCAATCGGGACAAGGGAAAATCCCCCACGGCACATCCGGCAATAGATATGGGGTGATCGTGGACAAGGCTTGCGCGGCTCTTGCCCCGGTCCTTCCCATCGGCAATCACCGGGCCATGTCTATCCTGAGCGACAAGTGGATCCGCCAGCAGGCGCTGGAACACGGCATGATCGAGCCCTTCGTCGAGGCGCAGCGCCGCGACGGGTGCATTTCCTACGGCCTCTCGTCCTACGGATACGACGCGCGCGTGGCGCCGGAGTTCAAGATCTTCACCAACGTCGATTCGGCGGTGGTCGATCCCAAGGACTTCGCCAGCAATTCCTTCGTGGACCGCGAGACCGACGTCTGCGTGATCCCGCCCAATTCCTTCGCGCTGGCCCGCACGGTCGAATACTTCCGCGTGCCGCGCGACGTTCTGGTGATTTGCCTGGGCAAGAGCACGTATGCCCGCTGCGGCATCATCGTGAACGTCACCCCGCTGGAGCCGGGCTGGGAAGGGCACGTGACGCTGGAATTTTCCAACACCACGCCGCTGCCGGCCAAGATCTACGCCAACGAAGGCGCGTGCCAGTTCCTGTTCCTGAAGGGCAACGAGCCTTGCGAGACCAGCTATGCCGACCGCGCGGGCAAGTACATGGGCCAGTTGGGCGTAACGCTGCCGAGGCTTTGAGGGCTCAGGCTAAGTCCTTGGTTTAAGGCCTTCACCGCCCACTAACGCCGTCATCCCCGCGAAGGCGGGGATCCCGCTTTTCTTGGCGGGCGCGGCGCGAAGGTAGCGGGGCCCCCGCCTTCGCGGGGGCGACGAAGTGATGTTGGGCGGGGCTAGTGCGGCTTCCCCGGCTGACTACTTGCCCGACCACACCGGCTTGCGCTTTTCCGCAAACGCGCGCGGGCCTTCCTGCGCATCCTCGCTGTTGTAAGTGTGTTCGTGCGCCGCGCGGGCGGCCTGCAAGGCGGCGGAGCGGCCCATCTCTGTCGAGAGCATCACCGTCTCGCGCGCGGCCTTTACCGATAGCGGCGCGCCTTCCAGCACGTCCAGCGCCAGTTCGATCGCCGCGTCCAGCACCGCGCCGGGTTCGGCCAGACGGTTGACGAGGCCGATCTCATAGGCGCGCTGGGCGGTGATCGGCTTTCCGGTGAGCATGATCTCCATCATGATCCGTTGCGGGATCATGTGGATCAGCGGCGAGGCCCAGGGGCTGCCGCGCCCGACCTTCACTTCGGTAATCGCGAACTTCGCATTGGTGCTGGCGACGCAGAGGTCGCAGGCCTGCGCGATCATCCAGCCGCCGGCGAAGGCATGGCCGTTGACGGCGGCGATGGTGGGCTTGGTCAGTTCGATCGTGTCGTAGGGCAGCGCGTAGAGATCGCGGGGCGGCACGGCCATGCCGGTTTCCACCATCTCCTTCAGGTCGCCGCCGGCGCAGAAGGCCTTGTCGCCGCTGCCGGTAAGGATGGCGATGCGGGCGGAAGCGTCGTTCTCGAAAGTCGCCCAAGCTTCGCGCAGCCCCTCGCGCACTTCGCGACTGAGGCAGTTGCGTTGTTCGGGGCGGTTGATGGTGATGACCGCGATGCCGTCTTCATGGGCATCGTAGATTACGGCCCGACTTTCTTGCGAACTCGACACTTTAGAAGCCCCTTTTCTCGATCTCATGGGCTGTGCGGGACAGGTCCTCGCGGAAGTCGGGATGGGCGATGGCGACCAGCCGTTTCGCGCGTTCGGCCAAGGTCTGGCCCTTCAATTGCGCCGCGCCGTATTCGGTGACGATCACGTCCACTTCCGTCCGCGCGGTGGTGACCGGGCCGGAGAGGGCGGGGACGATCTTGCTCAAGGTGCCGCCCTTCGCGGTGGAGGCGAGCACGATCAGCGAAGCGCCGCCCGGCACGCGCGATCCGGCGCGGACGAAATCGACCTGTCCACCGGTACCGCCGAGGTAAGTCGTGCCCGATTGCTCGGCATTGACCTGCCCGGTGAGGTCCACTTCCAGCGCAGAGTTGATCGTCACCAGTCGGGTAAGCTGGATGATCGGCTTCACCCCGTGGGTATAGCTGCTGGGCATCATCCTGATCGCGGGATTGTTGGCGGCCCAGTCGTAGAGCCGCCGCGTGCCGATCAGCGCGCCGTTGATCGAGACGCCCCGGTCGATCTCTTTGCGCGCATTGGTCAGCACCCCGGCTTCGGCCAGATCGACCAGACCATCGCCCAACATGCCGGAGTGGACGCCAAGGTCGCGGCGGTCGTGAAGCAGGCGCAGGATCGCATCTGGCACCGCGCCGACGCCGGTTTGCAGCACGGCGCCGTCACCGATGAATTCGGCGCAGTGGCGCGCGATGGCTTCGTCGGTGGGTCTGATCTTCGCGGGCGCCACTTCCACGGGTGCGCGGCTGACGTGGACGGCCACGTCGATCAGGTCGCCGGGGATCGTCTCGCCGGGAACGTAGGGCACCAGCTCGTTGACTTCGGCGATGACGATGCGCGCCTTGTCCACTGCCGCGCGCACATAGTCGGAGATCAGGCCGCAGCTATGGTTGCCCTGCGCGTCGGCCGGGCTGACCTGGATCATCGCCACGTCACAGGGCATGATTCCCGCCTCGATAAGGCAGGCGATCTGGCTGACATGGACGGGGATGACGTCCAGCGCCCCCCTGTTATCTTGGCCTGCCTTGGTCATGCTGCGCAGCGCGCCGATGGCACCCATGCTGGAGAGGCGGAAGGAGCGCGCGCTGTCCGGCGTGAACAGGCCGGAGAAGCTGGTGGCGATGAAGGCGTGGAGGCCGCCGATGGCCTCCCCCTGTTCGATCAGCGCTTCCACCAGCGTGGTCGGCTCGCCGCAGGCCTGGCCGAAGACCACGCGGTTTCCCGGTTTCAGGAACCGGGAGAGGTCGAGGGTTTCGGGGGTTAGTTTTAGGGTCATGACGATACCTCTCCAATCCCACTCCGCCCATCCTGAGCTTGACTAAGGATGGTTCGCAGCGCAGCGCCAGCGCCCTTCGACAGGCTCAGGGCGAGCGGAGTGGGGATCATGAGGCTCATTGCTTGATCACAGCTTGCCGGCCTGCCGTAGCAGGCGTTCGGCGCGGGCGAGGTAGGGACGGTCGAGCATCCCGCCCTTCCAGCCGATGGCGCCGACGCCGGGGTTGGCGGCGAAGATGTCGACGATTTCCTGCGCCTCGGCAATCTCGGCCTCGGTAGGGGTGAAGGCCGCGTTGATCACCGGCACTTGCGCAGGGTGGATCGCCATCATCCCGCGATAGCCGTCGCGGCGCACCTTTTCGGCCCGGGCCTTGAGCGCGTCCAGGTCCTTGAAATCGGCGCTGATCGTCTCGATCGCGGTGACGCCCGCCGTCGCTGCGCCCAGCACGGTCAGGCTGCGGGCCAGTTCATAGGTGAAGGAGTACGAGCCGTCCGGGTTGCGGTTCGACGCTGCGCCGATCGAATCGGCCAGGTCTTCGGCGCCCCAGGTCAGCGCCACCACGCGCGGTGCGCCCTTGTAATCGCCGGTGTGGAACATCGCTTCGGCCGTCTCGGTGATCAGCACGATCACCGGGGTCGATCCCTGCTCGATGCCGTTCGCCACTTCCAGCGCTTCGAGGTAGCGGTCCAGCGTCTCCACGTCCTGCCGGCCATAGACCTTGGGCAGCATGATCCCGCCGGGCTGCGCGGGCATGATCGCCACTAGATCGTCCAGCGTGTGCGGCCCGTCGAGCGGGTTGATCCGCACCCACAGGCGACCGCGCTGTTCGGGGTGGGCGGCAATGAAGTCATGCACCATCGGGCGCGCGGCGGCCTTGGCATCGGGCGCGACGGCGTCTTCCAGATCAATCAGGACGATGTCGGCCTCGCCCTCCATCGCCTTGGTCATCTTCTTCTCGCTGTCGCCCGGCGCGAAAAGCCAGGAGCGGGCGGCGATCGGTTCGTGCTTCGGGGCTTCGTGCTGGAACGGCAAGTTTCGGATTCCTTTCCCTCGTCGCCCCCGCGCAGGCGGGGGCCCCGCTTCTTGACCGCCGCGAGGAAGCGGGATCCCCGCCTACGCGGGGATGACGGCGGTTTGAATACCCCGCCGCCTCAATAACTCTTGGGCAGATCCAAAACCCTCTCGGCGATGAAGTTCATGATCTGGTGCGGGCTGACCGGGGCGATGCGCGGGATCATCACTTCGCGCAGGTAGCGCTCCACATGGTATTCCTGCGCATAGCCCATGCCGCCCATCGACATGACGGCGGTCTGGCACGCCTCGAACCCGGCTTCGGCGGCAAGGTACTTGGCGGAGTTGGCCTCCACGCCGCAGTCCAGCCCCTTGTCGAACAGGGTGGCAGCCTTGAACACCATCAGGCTGGCCGCTTCCACCTGCATCCAAGCTTTGGCCAGCGGGTGCTGGATGCCCTGATTCTGGCCGATCGGCCGGCCGAACACCACGCGTTCCCGCGCATAGCGAGAGGCCCGCTGGATCGCGACGCGGCCCAATCCGGTCGCCTCCGCGCCCAGCAGCACGCGTTCGGGGTTCAGGCCCTTCAGCAGGATGCGGAAGCCCTGGCCTTCCTCGCCGATCAGATCCTCGTCCGGGATGAACAGGTCGGTGATGAACATCATGTTCGATCCGACGGCATGGCGGCCCATCTTGGGGATGATCCGCGTCTCGATGTGTTCGCGATCGAGCTTGGTGTAGAACAGACTGAGGCCGTCGGTCTTCTTCTTCACCTGTTCCAGCGGGGTGGTGCGGGCGATGATCAGCATCCGATCGGCGATGTGGGCCTGCGTGATCCACACTTTCTCACCATTGACGCGGTAACCGCCCGGCACCTTTTCGGCGCGGGTCTTGAGGCTGGTGGTGTCGAGCCCGGTGTTCGGCTCGGTCACGGCGAAGCACATCTTCTCCTCGCCCGAAATGATCGGCGGGATCATCCGCTGCTGCTGTTCCTCGGTGCCGAACAGCATCACCGGCTCCAGCCCGAAGACGGGCAAGTGGATGGAGGAGGCCGCGCTCATGCCGCCGCCGCTCTCCGCCACGGCCTGCATCATCACCGCCGCCTCGGTAATGCCCAACCCTGCGCCGCCCACGCTTTCGGGCATGGCGACGCCCAGCCAGCCGGCATCGGCCATCGACTTGTGGAACTCGTAAGGGAATTCGCCGCTGCGATCCTTTTCCAGCCAGTACTCGTCAGAGAACTGCGAACAGTGCTTGAGAACGGCCTCGCGGATGTTCTGCTGGTCGTCGGTCAGGGCGAAATCCATGGCGTTCCTCTTCCTTCTTGCCTGTCGGACTAACAGCGGGGCCTGCACGAGACAACCATCATCGTGCCGATATGCGTCCATCAAACGCAAATACGAATAGTCTTCGCTCCGGCGGTGCGGTACGCATAGGCCAACGAGAAGGAGAGGGCCTTGACCGCGAGCAAGGAGAATACGGGACCATTGCAAGGCCTGCGCGTGGTGGACCTCACCAGCGTGGTCTTCGGCCCCTATGCCACGCAGATCATGGCGGACATGGGCGCCGAAGTGATCAAGGTGGAGCCGCCGGAGGGCGACAATACCCGCTGGATCACCAAAGGCCCGGTGCCCGGCATGGGTGGCATCTACGTCAACGTGAATCGCGGAAAGCGGGGCATCGTGCTGGACCTCAGGCAAGAGCAGGATCGCGAGAGCCTGCGCGCGCTGATCGCCACGGCAGACGTCTTCATCCATTCGATGCGCGGCAGCGCGATCCGCAAGCTGGGCTTCGATTACGAAGCGGTGCGCGCGATCCGGCCGGACATCGTCTACACCAATTGCTACGGCTATTCGCGGCGCGGGCCGGAGGGCGACAAGCCCGCCTATGACGATACCATCCAGGCCGAATGCGGCATCCCGCATGTGCAGGGGCTGATGAATGGCGAGCCGGGCTATGTCGCCACGATCATGGCAGACAAAGTGGCGGGCCTCCACGCGCTCTACGCGACGATGATGGCGCTCTATCACCGCGAGCGCACGGGTGAGGGCCAGGAAGTGGAAGTCACCATGTTCGAGGCGATGACCTCGTTCATGCTGGTGGAACACGCCAACGGTGCGATGTTCACGCCGCCGACCACGCCCGCGCATTATCACCGCGCGGTCGAGCCGAACCGGCGGCCGTACAAGACGCAGGACGGCTACGTCGCCGCGCTGGTCTACAATGACAAGCACTGGAACGCCTTCATCGAATCGGTGCAGCCGGAATGGGCGACAGAGGAATTCTCCACGCTGGAAAAACGCGCACGCCAGATCGGCCGGGTCTACGGGCTGCTGGGCGAGACCTTCCTGACCCGCACCACGCAGGAATGGCTGGACACCCTGCGCGGCCTGCACATCCCGTGCGCGCCGCTGCGCTCCACCGACGACCTGTTCGACAACGCGCACCTGAACGCCATCGGCTTCTTCGAAGAAGTCGAGACCGAGCAGGGCCCGGTGCGATTCCCCGGCGTGCCCACGTGGTTTTCCGCCACTCCCGGCAAAGTTCGCGGACCTGCGCCCACGCTGGGGCAGGACAATGAAGCGGTGCTGGGAGAGCTGGCCGCCGAGGCCCCCAGCGTCGCCCCGGCGATAGCAGTCGATTCGAAGTAAACAGTACTGTTGATTTCACCTGACAGCGTCCCGGGGCTTGCGCTAACCACCTGTTCAAGCCGGGCGCTGCGATAGCGGTGGAGGGGCAGGTCCCCCCGAGAACCGCCGGCAACGAGATTGGGATCGAGAAGGAAGGCACCACCATGTACGACGACCAACCGCAGGCGGAGGCTCCCGCAACCGCACGCAAGGGTACCCCCGTTTACAAGCGCATTCTCGACCTGTTCGAGGCTGAGGGCATCAAGACCCTGTTCGGCATTCCCGATCCCAACTTCGTCCACCTTTTCCTTGAGGCCGAATCGCGCGGCTGGACCGTCGTTTCGCCGCACCACGAAGCGTCCGCCGGCCACATGGCCGCCGCCGCGGCGCGCATCACCGGCAAGCCCGCACTCTGCATCGGCACTCTCGGGCCAGGCATGGCGAACATGATGCCCGCCATCCAGTGCGCCAAGGTAGAGAACGATCCGGTGATCTTCATGGGCGGCCAGCGCGCCCGCATCACCGAGCGCCGCGTGCGCCGCGGCCGCATCCAGTTCGTCCGCCAGGAGCCGATGATCGAGGATTCGGTGAAGTTCTCCAGCTCGATCGAATATGCCGACCAGACCGACGAGATCGTGCGCGAGGCGATCCGCGTCGCCATGTCGGGCACGCCGGGACCGGCTTATATCGAGTATCCCGCGCACGTCATTCTGGAAGAGCTTGACCTGCCGCCGGTGCTGCCGCCGCACCGCTACCGCCTGACCAATCAGGGCGCCGACGGCGACCGCATTGCCGAAGCGGCCGAGATCATCCGCAACGCCAAGAACCCGGTGCTGTTGGTGGGCCACGGCGCCTACACCGCCAAGGCCGGCGCCTCGGTGAAGGAACTGGCCGAGCTGATGCAGTGCCCGGTAATCCAGACCTCGGGCGGCACTTCGTTCATCGAAGGGCTTGAGGACCGCACTTTCCCTTACGGCTTCTCGGAAGCGTCGATCGACGCCGTGGTCGAAAGCGACTGCTGCGTGGCGCTCGCCACCGAACTGGGCGAGCCCAGCCACTATGGCCGTTGGCGCCACTGGGTGGACAACGAAGCCAACCGCAAGTGGATCTACGTCCAGCAGGACCCCACCGCGATCGGCGTCAACCGCCCGATCGACGTGCCGCTGGTGGGCGACGTGCGCGCCGTGGTGCCGCAGCTGGTCCGTGCCCTCAAGGACACGCCGCGCAAGGCTTCGCCCTCGCTGGCGGAGTACATCGAGCGTGACGCCCAGCAACTGGTCGAACTGGCAGAGGAAGCCGCCGGCAAGCCCGACGGCTCCACCGCGAAGATGCACACCAGCCAGTTCGTCACCGAAGCGACCAAGGCTTTCCCGAAGGACGGCATCCTGATCCGCGATGGCGGCGCCACGGTGATCTTCCAGTGGACCTACTCGCAGGCCAAGCCGCACGACGTGATCTGGAACCAGAACTACGGCCACATCGGCACCGGCCTGCCCTATGCCACCGGCGCCATGCTGGCTGACCAGGCGGAGACGGGCAAGCAGCGTCCGGGCATGCTGATCACCTCGGACTCCTCGTTCCTGTTCCATGTGGGCGAACTGGAAGTGGCGGTGCGCAAGAACCTGCCGCTGGTGGTGATCGTGGGTGTCGACTTCCAGTGGGGCCTTGAAGTGGGCGTCTACAAGCGCACCTTCGGCAAGGGCACCAAGGAAACCGGCGTGCACTGGTCCGACAAGGTCCGCTTCGACAAGATCGCCGAAGGCTTCGGCGCCGCGGGCGAATATGTCGAGAAGGCGGAGGATATCGGCCCGGCCATCAAGCGCGCCTATGAGCGTGGCGGTTGCACCGTGATCCACGTACCGATCGACCCGGCCGCGAACTCGGAAGAAATGCCGAATTACTCCGAATTCCGCACCTGGTATGCCGAGGGCACCCAGTAAGCCGGACACCGGAAAACCAATGCAGACCTGAAGCGAAGCCGCCCCCTCTCGATCCGAGTGCGGGGCGGTTTTGCTTCAGGAACGGGAGAGAACGATGCGCAATTACACCCAGTTCTACATCGACGGTCAGTGGGTCGATCCCATCGCGCCGCGCACCGCACAAGTCGTCAATCCGGCCACCGAGGACGTGTCCGGCACGATCTCGCTCGGCTCTGCCGCCGATGTCGACAAGGCTGTCGCCGCCGCCCGCCGCGCCTTCGCCACCTTTGGCGAGACCAGCGCGAAGGAACGCCTGGACCTGCTCGAAACGATCCTGGCCGAATACCTGAAGCGCGAAACCGAACTGGGCGAGGCCGTCAGCGAGGAAATGGGCGCGCCGATGTCGCTCGCCTGCGGGTTCCACACCCTGCTGGGGAAGGGCCACCTGTCCACCGCGATCGAAGTGCTGAAGGACTTCAAGTTCGAGGAACAGCGCGGCGTCACCCTGATCCGCAAGGAACCGATCGGCGTCTGCGGCCTGATCACGCCGTGGAACTGGCCGATGAACCAGACCTGCGTGAAGATCTTCCCGGCGCTCGCGGCCGGCTGCACGATGATCCTGAAGCCGCCGCAACTGGCGCCGTACTCGGCCCAGATCCTGGCCGAAATCCTGCACGACGCGGGCGTTCCGGCCGGCGTCTTCAACATGGTGCAGGGCAAGGGCAGCGAGATCGGCACCGCGCTTTCCACGCATCAGGACGTGGACATGATTTCCTTCACCGGGTCCGAACCGGTGGGCGTGCAGATCCAGAAGGATGCCGCCGATACCGTGAAGCGCGTGGGCCTCGAACTCGGCGGCAAGTCCGCGTGGATCGTGCTCGACGATGCCTCGCTTGCCGCCAATGTCGCCGCCGCCACCGGGGGCATGATGGGCAATTCCGGCCAGACCTGCTCGGCCGGTTCGCGCCTGCTGGTGCCGAACGCGCGCATGGACGATGCCGTCGCCGCCGCGACCGAAGCCGCGAACGGCGTCACCGTCGGCGATCCCAAGGGCAACTTCGCGATGGGCCCGGTCGTCTCGAAGAGCCAGTACGAGATCATACAGGGCTATATCGAAAAGGGCCTGGAGGAAGGCGCGAAGCTGATCGCCGGCGGCCCGGGCAAGCCCGAAGGGCTGGACAAGGGCTACTACGTGAAGCCCACCGTGTTCGTCGGCAGCAACGACATGGTGATCGCGCGCGAGGAAATCTTCGGCCCGGTGCTTGTCATCATTGGTTATGACGATGTGGACGACGCCGTTGCCATCGCCAACGATTCCAACTTCGGCCTTGGCGGATACGTCTCGGGCGAAGACCTCGACGCCGCGCGCGCGGTTTCGCGGCGGATGCGCACCGGCGCGATCTGGGTCAACGGTGGCTTCGATTTCCACGCGCCGTTCGGCGGCTACAAGCGCTCCGGCAACGGCCGCGAGTGGGGCGAGCAGGGCTTTGCCGAATATCTGGAAGTGAAGGCGGTGGTCGGCTGGAACCCGGCCTGACGTAAAAGTCGGCGCCGGGCGCGTACTTGACCGTCAGGTATGCCGTCGCCCCCGCGTAGGCGGGGGCGACGGCTTTTTGGGTTCGCGGGAGGCATGCTTCTTCGCGCCTGGCGTGAACCCAAAAAGAAATAAGCGGGATCCCCGCCTGCGCGGGGATGACGGGGATTCTTGGGAGGGGGTGTCTGCGCCCCTCTCGCCGTTTCGCGATGCCTCAGGCGTGCCCGTTTTCGGCCAGCGTGGCCGAGGCCATCAGCCGCCAGATGTTGGCGGCATCGTTGCGATAGGCTTCGTCCGATTCGTCCGGCCCGACGTGGCGGACGATCTCCGCCCCGGCTTCCATCATGAATTCGTCGGGTTCATGCAGCGTTTCCAGAACCGCGCGCGCCGCCATGCGGAACTTGCGCTGCAGGGCGGCGTCCAGTGCCTCCCACTCGCGATTGTCCAGAGAAGCCGCCAAAGCCCGTGCTGCCCGTTCGATAAATGCCATCGCACCCCGTCCATGCCCAGTGGAGAGAAATGCCAGCGGACACCAACACGCGGCGAATTGCAACCGCGATGCATCACGCGACGCGCGGGTTTTCACATTCGTAATGGAGGAAATGGTGGGCGATGACGGGCTCGAACCGCCGACCCTCTCGGTGTAAACGAGATGCTCTACCAACTGAGCTAATCGCCCAAGCACGCATCGGCGTGACTGGAGGGCCGCATTTAGCGGGTTTGCCGGTCGGGTCAAGATGGCCAATCCACACATTTCATTGCGGCAGGCCGTGCGCAGGGTGCTTTTCGCCGGCCCGCGCACGAAGTATAGCGACGCGCTGACGATGGATAACCTTCAACCCCTGCCTTCCGCCGCCAAGACTCCGAATCTGGCCCCGGAAGTCCTGCCCAACCAGCCCGTACCCGGCGCCGGTGCGATTCCCGGTGCCCCGCATGATTCGCAGGTGCCCCCGCGCAAGCGGCGCACGCGGCTGTGGTGGATCACGCGCGGGATCGCCGCGCTGCTGCTGGCCTTCTTCCTGTTGATCGGCTGGCTGGCGGTGACGGCGCCGCTGTCCAAATCGCTGCAGCCGATCTCGCCGCCGCAGATCACCCTGCTGGCCGCCGACGGTACGCCGATTGCCCGCAACGGGGCGATCGTGGACGCGCCGGTGGAGATCAAGACGCTGCCGATCCACGTGCCGCAGGCGTTCATCGCCATCGAAGATCGCCGCTTCTACACCCACTGGGGCATCGACCCGCGCGGCATCGCCCGCGCCATGTGGAGCAATGTCTCCGGCGGCAGCACGCAGGGCGGCAGCACGATCACCCAGCAGCTGGCCAAGTTCACTTTCCTCAGTTCCGAACGCAGCCTGACCCGCAAGGCGCGCGAGGTGCTGATCGCGTTCTGGCTGGAGGCCTGGCTGACCAAGGACCAGATCCTCGAACGCTATCTGTCCAACGCCTATTTCGGCGACAATTGCTATGGCCTGCGGGCCGCGGCGATGCACTACTTCCACCGCAAGCCGGAAAGCCTGACGCCCGCGCAGGCGGCGATGCTGGCCGGGCTGATGAAGGCGCCATCGCGCCTGGCGCCCACCAGCAACTATGACGGCGCGGAAGACCGCATGAAGCTGGTGGTCCAGTCGATGGTCGAGGCGGGCTACCTGACCCCCGCGCAGGCCAAGGCGATCCGTCCGCCCCGGCTGGACGTGCGCGTGCAGAACGAATTGCCAACCGGCACCTACTTCGCCGACTGGGCGCTGCCGCAGGCGCGGATGATCGATGAGGCGAGCTACGCCGCGCAGACGTACCGCACCACGCTCGATTCGCGGCTTCAGGCGGCCGCGCGGCGTGCCATCGAATCGTCGGGGCTGGGCGCCGCGCAAGTTGCGCTGGTGGCGATGCGCCGCAACGGTGAAGTCGTGGCGATGGTGGGCGGGCGCGACTATGCCGCTTCGCCCTTCAACCGCGTGACGCAGGCGCGCCGCCAGCCGGGCTCCACCTTCAAGCTGTTCGTCTACCTTGCCGCGCTCGACAAGGGCTGGAAACCGACCGACACGATCGAGAACACCCCGATCGAGACCGGCTATTACCGCCCGCAGAACGCCGGCGGAAACTATTCGCAGACGATCACGCTGGAAGATGCCTTCGCGCGATCCAGCAATGTTGCCGCCGTGCGCCTGTTCCAGAAAGTGGGCGATACCGCGGTGATCGACATGGCCCACCGGCTTGGCGTCACTTCGCCGATGCCGCAGGGCGATCCCAGCCTGGCGCTGGGCACCTCCACGATGTCGCTGATGGAACTGACCGCCGCCTATGCCGGGGTGGCCGCCAACCGCTTCCCGGTGGAGCCGCGCGCGTTCCCGGTGCCGGAAGAGGGCTGGTTCGACTGGCTGTTCGACGGTCGCCATTCGATGTCGAGCAGCGAGCACGAGAATATCGAGACGCTGCTGCGCGCGGTGGTCAACAAGGGCACCGGACGCGGGGCGATGCTGAAGGCGGCGAATTTCGGCAAGACCGGCACCAGCCAGGAAAACCGCGATGCGCTGTTCGTGGGCTATGCGGGCGATTACGTCGTCGGCGTCTGGGTCGGCAATGACGATAACAAGCCGCTGAAGGGTGTGTCCGGAGGATCGATTCCCGCCAGGATCTGGCGCGATTTCATGCGTCAGGCCCTGCGTGAGGGTGGCGCGCCTGCACCGTCCAACAAGCCGAGCCCGAACCCCAGCGGCCCGATCCAGCCGCTCGACGTGCCCGATATCGGCGATATCCCGACCGCGCTGCCCACGGCTTTGCCCAGCGGGGTGACGCCCGATGTCAGCGTGGGCGACGTGAGGGTGGAGAACAATGCGGCGACGCTGAACGGCCAGATCAACGGCCTGCCGGTGGAAGTGAAGCTCGACCAGAAGGGGCTTCAGATCAACGGGCAGCGGCTGGGTGATCAGCCGCAGGCCGCGCCGCCATCGGGAAGCACGCCCAAGGGCAATTGAAGCCGATCGTCAGGAGGTGCCGTTCGCCCGGCGCGCGCAGTCGGGATGATGGTCGTTCACCATGCCCACCGCCTGCATGAAGGCGTAGACGATCGTCGGGCCGACGAACTTGAACCCTTCCGCCTTCAGCGCCTTGGACAGCGCCTGCGAGGTTTCGGTCTGCGCCGGCACGGTGATGCCGTCGTTCACGACGGTCTTGCCGTTCACGAACGACCAGACGAATCGCCCGAAATCGCGGCCCTCCGCCTGCATGCGCAGATAGGCCTTGGCATTGTCGATGGTCGCCTCGATCTTGGCGCGGGCGCGGATGATGCCCGGGTCCTGCATCAGTTCCTCGACCTTGTCCGGGCCATAGGCCGCGATCGTGTCGGGGACGAAGCCATCGAAGGCGCGGCGAAAGCCATCACGGCGGTGCAGGATCGTTCGCCAGGAAAGGCCGGCCTGGAAACTTTCCAGCACCAGCATTTCCCAGAGCGTGCGCGAATCGTGCAGCGGCACGCCCCATTCGACGTCGTGATAGGCTTCCATCAGTGGGTCGCCGTTGGCCCAGGCGCATCGGGTGATCGTGTCTTGCAGGGATTGGGGCATCGTGCGGGGGTCTCGATATCGGTTTCGCCGGAACGGTCATCATAGACCCTGCGCGGGCGAAATCTCCTACATCGTGCTGCCCGGATCGCGGCCCTAAACCCTAGATCGCCCCGCGCATTGCCATGCTGCGTTCGATGGCCGGCTTGAACAGGCTTTCCGCTGCCTCCCAGTCCATCCGCACGCGGCGATGCGCGATCAGCCAGTGGCCGTTCACGCGGCGCAGCTCGTCCAGATAATAGCCGGCGTGATCCGGGCCGATGCGGGTCCAGGCCTGCCAGTAGGTGCGGGCCGTGGCCTCGTCACGCGTCACCAGATCGATCTGCGAGGTGGTGAGGTGGTGGCGCACGAAGTTCGCATCGTGGACGGGCGCGCCCGCTGCGGCACGATCAAGCCACTGGGTCTGCCATTCGCGGATCGCCTCGCGGCCGACGAAGCGGAAGGCCCGGTCTGCGGGAACGCGGTCGCTTTCCAGTATCGCATCATGGGTGAAGCAGGCGACGAAATCGTCGATCCGCAGCCGGTCGCCGGCCATGTTGTAGCGGGCGATCACATCGCGAATCCCTTCGCGCGCCAGCACGTCTTCGTTGGTCATCCTCGGCCTCTCCCGCCGCTTGTTGTTTGCATCAGGGTCTCGCGGCGGGAGGGGCGCGTCAAGGGCATTCGGTGCAGGCGCCGCTCCCGACAGGGTGCGGATTTACCAGTCGAACCAACGGCGGCGGCGGGTCACCGGAATGGCGCCACGGTCGTAGTCGGACAGGGCGGCGGCGGGGACGGTCTCGACGGCGACATGGCTTTCCGCCAGCACATCGGCCCGCGCCTCTGCCCGGGCGGCGCGCAGTTCGGCCTCGCGCACGCGGGCATCCGCATCGCGCGCAGCCAACTCGCCGCGTCGCTCGCTGGCGATCGCGTAATAGTGGTTCCACATCTGGCTATGCGCGAAGGCCAGGCACAGGCCGCCCATGATCGCGACGTTCTTCAGCGCCATGATCTGCTGCATCGGATCGGTGAACTGGCGGTGGAAGAACAGGATCGTCAGCGCGACGAAGCCGATCAGCAGGATCGAGACCAGCCGCACCATGAAGCCGGCGGCCAGGCACAGGCCGGTGATCAGCTCGAACAGCCCGGTGGGGATGGCCAGCCCGGCAGGCAGCCCGGCGGCGACGATCAGGGTTTCGGTGGCGGAAACGTCCATCAGCTTGGACGCGCCGGAAACGATGAAGATGATGGCGATCAGGAAGCGCCCGATGATGGCGGCGATCTTGGACATGTCTGCTCTCCCGACAGGTCTATTCTACCTGTCGGGAGTAGCGGACGTGGGGGCGGTTTGTTCCCGAAGCCCTGGTGTCAGACTCAGCCCTCGAACTTCACACCGTCATGCCTGTCGCTCTTGCGCCAGTCGCCCAGCATGTCGCGGAAGGCGTCCCAGCCGGGCAGGTAGCCGCGGAACAGCGCCCACTTCAGTTCCTTGTCGCCCTCGTTGTTGAAGTAGCTGGGCGTGCAATCGTTCTGGAAGCCGGACATGTCGACCTCGTTCTCCTTGCAGTGCGCGCAGTAGCCTTCGACGCCCTCCTTGGTGGCGGAAACCGTGCTGGCGCCCCGGCGCTGGGTTTCGCCGATCATGAAGGCGATGTGTTCCGCCTGCCGCCCGAACTGTTCGGTGGTGGAGGAGTTCGTCGCGCCCTGGATGTAGCCCATGTAGAACATCGCCGGGAACTCGTCGGTGATCACGCCGTGGAACGTGCTCGCGCCGTTGGTCCAGTGGTCGTAGATCGACTTGCCGCCGCGTCCTTCCACCGTGTCGATGCCCCAGCGGCGCTTGAGGTCGCTGGTCACTTCGAAGCCGGAGGCGAAGATGATCAGGTCGACTTCGTATTCCTTGCCGTCGGCGACGAAGCCCTTCTCGGTCATCCGCTCCACGCCCTGCGTGCCGGAAACGTCGATCAGCGTGACGTTGGGCTGGTTGAATGCGGGGTAGTAGTCATTGTTGGACAGCGGCCGCTTGCACATGAAGCGGAAATACGGCTTCAGCTTTTCGGCCGTATCCTTGTCCTCCACGATCGAATCCACGCGGCGGCGCAGGCGCTCCATCACCTGGAAGTCCACGACTTCGCGGCGGTCCATGAATTCCAGCGGATCGAGCGCGGGCCAGCCTTCCTCGCCCAGTTCGATGGCAAGGTTGCGGCTGATCTCGGTCCAGATGTCGCAGATCAGGTCGGGCTCGCCGGGGATGAAGAACTGCTGCGCGGCGCGGTGGAAGTTGGCCATGCGCTCCTGCTGCCAGCCGGGCTGGAGCGAGGCAGCCCACTGCGCATCAGTCGGCGGATTGGGCCGCTCGTCAATGTTCGAGGGCGTGCGCTGCAGCACGTAGAGGTGCTTGGCGTACTTGGCGAGATAGGGCACCGCCTGAACCGAGGTGGCCCCCGTGCCGATGATGGCGACGCGCTTGTCGCGCAGCTTTTCCAGCTCCGGCGCGGTCCACGAACCGCCGGTATAGTCATGCTCCCACCGGCTGGTGTGGAACATCTTGCCCTTGAAATCGTGGATGCCGGGGATGCCGGGCAGCTTGGGCATGTTCATCACGCCGCCCGCCATCACCACGAAGCGCGCGCGAATGTCGTCGCCGCGATTGGTGGTCACATGCCAGCGCTTGATGCTCTCATCCCAGCGGATGCCGGTGACCAGCGTGTGGAACAGCGCCTTGTCGGCAAGATCGAACCGCTCGGCCATGTCCTGACAGTACTGCTGGATTTCCCAGCCGTCGGAGAACTTCTTGCTGGGCATGAAGCCCGTTTCTTCCAGCAACGGCAGATAGCAGTAGGCGTCGTTGTCGCACTGCACGCCGGGATAGCGGTTCCAGTACCAGACGCCGCCGAAACCGCCCGCATGGTCGATGTTGCGGACGTCGGAAACGCCCTGCTTGTGCAGGTGATAGCCCGCCAGAATGCCCGAGAAGCCGGCGCCGAGAATGGCAACGTCGATATCCTCAACCAGCGCCTCACGCTCCGCTACCGGGGTGAACGGATCGTGGGCGTAGTTGTCGGAAAAGTCCTCGGTCGGCCGCACGTACTGCTCGCCGCCCTCGCGCCGCATGCGCTTGTCGCGCTCCTGGCGGTACTTGGCCTTGAGCGCGGGGATGTCGAGTTCCTCAGGGCTTGGCACGTCGGACTTGAGGCAGGTCATTTCCATCGAATGGGCATCCTCTTGGTGGCGACTCTGCTCCGGTCGCCCTCTCACCGCTGAATCTGGCGCAGCAGCGTGTTAGTTGTCAACAGTGTTGTTCATTAAGCGTCCGCGCCTGCGGTCGCCATCTTGAAGCTGTACCCGATGTGATCGACATGCCCGTGCAGCCCGAAATCGATCAGTTCGCTCTTGTCGTGGAAGGCGTCGGAAGCGGCGGCGACATCCTCGATCGTCCAGTGCGGGCGATAGACGCCGCGCGTTTCCGCCACGAACATGCGCGCCACGCGGCCCGCCATCGAGGCGATCAGCTCACCCGTCACCGGGCACTGCTCATGCGCCAGCCAGCCGACCACGGGGGCGACCAGTTCGGGCTCCATCGGCGGGTATTGCGAGATATCCAGTCCCTCGGCCATGCGCGTCACCGCGCCGGGCACGATCACGTTGCACTTCACGTTGTGCGCCTCGCCCTCCAGCGCGGTGATGTTGGAAAGCCCCAGCATCGCCGACTTGGAGATGCCGTAGTTCACGCAGTTCTCGTTGCCGTAGAGCCCGCCGACCGAACTGGTCAGCACGATGCGCCCATATCCGGCATCGCACATCGGCCCGAACGCGGCCTGCACCACGTGGAACGCGCCCAGCAGATGCACGTCGAGCACCGCGTGCAGGTCCGCGCTGGAAAGCTCGCGGATCGATCCGTAACGCACGTTGCCGGCATTGTGGACCAGCACATCGATCCGGCCCCAGGTGTCGAGCGCGGCCTGGACGATGGCCTTGCCGCCCTCCGGCGTGGCGACGGAATCGGTGTTGGCGATGGCTTCGCCGCCTGCCGCCACGATCTCGTTGACGACCTGCTGCGCCACGCTCACATCCGCGCCCGGCGCGTCGAGATCGCCCCGGATCGCGCCGCCCAGATCGTTCACCACCACCTTGGCGCCGCGCTCGGCCAGCAAAAGGGCATAGGCCCGACCCAATCCGCGGCCGGCGCCGGTGATCACAGCAACGCGGCCATCAAAGCGAAGGGGGGCAAAGCGCATCTCTTCCATGGTAAGCTCTCCGGGTTGGCCGCAAAACGAAGCGGTCTCTTTTCCGTCTGATGGTCGAATATGCGCACGGGATGAGCGGGAGCAATCGAACAAAGTCGCCTGAACGTCGCCGGGGCGATAGTGTGTCTGTGAGGGGCCTTCACCCCGGTGCTCGCGTTGCCTGCCCCGGACACGCTGGATAGGCTCAGGCGGAAAAGACCGGCTGCAAACGGCTGGCCGAGAGGACATTTTCGCGATGCTCGAACCCGCAGGACGCAACCATGGCAGCGTGGTCGCCTGCCCCTCCGAGGGCTGGATGCTGCACCGCCTGACCCCGCCGACCCGCCTCTACAGCGCCAATGGCCTGCGCACCGGCGCGGACGGACGCATCTATGTCGCCCAGGTGGGCGGCAGCCAGATCAGCGCGGTCGATCCGGACAGCGGCGCGGTGGAGATCATCAGCCCGATGGGCGGCGCGATCACCGCGCCGGACGATCTGGCCTTCGATGAGGCGGGCAACCTCTACGCCACCGAGATCACCGAGGGCCGCGTGACGATGCTGCGGCCGGACGGCAGCAGCGAAGTGGTCTGCGGCGACCTGCCGGTGGCCAACCCCATCACCTATTCGCAAGGCCGCCTGATCGCGGCGGGCTGCCGCATGGGATCGCAAATCCTCGAACTCGATCGGAACGGCGGCGCGCCGCGCGTGATTGCCGATGACGTGCCGATGCCGAACGCCTTTGAAGTCGGCCCCGACGGCAAGCTCTACGTCCCGGTGATGGGCGCGAACGCGATCTGGCGCATCGATCTGGACGGCAGTGGCGAACCCGAAGTGGTCTGCGGCGATCTGGGCGTGCCGGACTCGGTGAAGTTCGACAGCGAAGGCATGATCGTCTCCACCCAGGTCGCCAGCGGTCAGGTGCTGCGCATCGACCCGCGCACCGGGGCGAAGACGGTGCTGGCCGATATCGGCGCGGGCCTCGACAACTGCACTTTCGTGGGCGACCGCCTGTTCATCTCGCACATCCTCGGCTCCATCCATGAGATCACCACGCCCAAGGCGGCGGGCGGTCTGGTGAAACCGCTGATCGAGAAGGGCCTGCAATGGCCGCTGGACGTCGCCATGGGCGAGGACGGCGTGCTGTGGATTGCCGATGGCGGCTTCGTGTTCTCGCTCCGCGCGGGGGAGGCGGTAAAGCTGGAAGGCATGTTGTTCAGCCCCAGCTTCCCCGGCTACTCGCGCGGCGTCGCGGCGGCGGGTGCGGGGACGATGATCGTCACCACCGCCAACGGCGAAGTCGCCAAGTTCCATCCTGCCGGGCCTTCCAGCGAGGTTTTGGCGAGCGGCTACGACCAGCTGATGGGCGTGGCGCTGGCCCCCTCCGGCGCGGTGGTCTTCGCGGAATACGGCACAGGCAAGGTCCACTCCGTACACAATGGCAAGGTGGAGGAACTGGCCTCCGGGCTCGACCGGCCCAAGGGCGTGGCGGTGGCCGGGGACGGCACCGTCTACGTGGCCGAAAGCGGCGCGGGCCGGGTGGTGAAACTGGTCGGTGGACGTGCCGAGACGGTGCTGGACGATCTTATCCGCCCCGAAGGCCTCGCGATCCGCAATGGCACCGTGACCGTACTCGACGTGAAGCGCCGCGAAGCGATCCAGTGCGACTTGTCCGGCGGCGCGCGCGAAGTGATCGCGGCCGGCCTGCCGGTCGGCGCGCCCGAAGGCACCGATCCCAAGCCGCTGGGCGGCGTGGGCGACATGTGCGGGCCGATGGGCAACATGACCGGGCTCGACGTGGGGCCGGACGGCACGGTGTGGATCTGCGGTGACCTCGAAGGCACCGTTCTCGCACTCAGGAAGGCGTCTTCGTGAAAACCCGCGGCATCGGCCCGCTCCCCCACCCGAGTACGCACAAGCGTATCCTCATGGGTGGTCGGGTGGGGGAGCGGGCCGGTGCCGCTTCGATCCGGCTGCGCCGGATCGTCAAAGGAGCCTAATCATGCTCAAGCAGATCTGCTTTTTCCGGAAACGTCCGGATATGACCATGGACGAGTTCATGGACTACTACGAGAACCAGCACTCGCAGCTTTCCAAGAAGATGGGCGCGCAGCCGGCGATCCCCGGCGCGGTGCGCTACGTGCGGCGCTATCTGGTGCCGGAAAAGAACCCGATCACCGGCGAAGTGCACGATCCCGGCTTCGATTGCGTGATGGAAATCTGGTGGAACAGCCGCGCCGACTTCGAACGCTCGCAGGCGATCATCAGCGATCCCGCGCGCCTGCCGATGACCAAGGCGGACGAGGAAAAGCTGTTCGCCAGCCACGCCAACCCGGTCTGCACCTGCATCGAATACGATTCGCCGATGGGTCCGAATGGCGAAGCGACGCAAGTCGAGCTGCGCTACGGTGACTGAATTGCCTTCGGCTCGGCAGGAATGGCGGCAGTTCGGGCTGGTGCCGGTGGCGGCGGGGCTCGGCTACGCCACCAGCGTGATCCATATCTACGGCATCGGGCCCTATATCGGCCCGGTGGCGGAAGCGATGGGCTGGAGCCGCACCGAAGTGACCTTCGGGCTCACCATTGCAACGCTAGTTCAAGCCATCGGGGGCGTGTTCATCGGCCTGGCGGTCGATCGCTTCGGTCCGCGCCGGTTCGGGGTGATCGGCATCGTACTGCTGACCCTGGCCTTCGCGCTGCTGGGCACGACCGGGGTCAGCCTGTCGCAATGGTATTTGCTCTGGGGGCTGATCGCGATGGTTTCGCTGCCGGTGCAGGCCTCGGTCTGGACCAGCGCCGTCGCGTCCCGGTTCGAACTTTCGCGCGGGATGGCGCTGGCGGTCACGCTCTGCGGCGCCTCGATCGCGGCGGGGCTGTTCCCGATCATTGGCACCTGGGCGATCAAGGCCTTCGGCTGGCGCATGGCCTTCGCGGTGCACGGTGGGCTGTGGTTCGTGATCGCGGCGCCGGTAATCTTCCTGTTCTTTCGCGGCGCGCATGACCGGGGGCGGCGCAAGGAGACCGCGCCGGCCAAGCGCGACCTGCCCGGCGTTTCGCTGGGCGAGGGGCTGCGCTCCAGCGTCTACCACCGGCTTTTCGTGGCGAGCCTGCTGTTCACTTTCACGATCATCGCCGTGGTCGTCCACTTCGTCTCGATCCTGGGCGATCGTGGCGCGGACCCGATGACGGCGGCGGCGATCGCCTCGTTCGTCGGCTGGTTCTCGCTCGCCGGGCGGCTGGGGACGGGCGTGTTGCTCGATCGCTTCCCGGCCTCGCTGGTGGGCGCGGCGGTGTTCATGCTGCCGGTGATCGGCTGCCTGCTGCTGCTGGGATCGGGCACTTCGCTGATGGCGTTGGCGCTCGCCTCGGGGCTGATCGGGCTGACGCTGGGGGCGGAGATCGACGTGGTGGTCTACCTGATCACCCGGCACTTCGGCCTCAGGAACTTCGGCGGGCTCTACGGTGGTGTGCTGGCGGCGCTCTCGATCGGCACGGCAGTCGGCCCGCTGGTCGCCGCGCTGATCCATGACCGCACGGGCAGCTACGAAATGTTCCTCTATCTGGCGATCGCCACGATGGCGGCCAGCAGCCTAGCCATCGGTACGCTGCCACGGCGCAGTCTGAAATTTGCCCCCGCCTAGCGCCCGGTAGCGCCACGGCGATTGGCCTTGCGTGCGAATAATGGGATAACGGCCGCAAATCGGCGCGATGCGAAATTGGGAAGAGAGCAATGGGTGAGCAAGGTAAGATCGTGCAGGCTCCCGAGGATCTGACCGTCCCGGTCCGCGTCCCGGCGGAAGCCTACATCTCGCCGGAATACGCCAAGGCGGAACGCGACAAGCTCTGGCGCAAGGTATGGCTTCAGGCCGGGCGGCTGGAAGACATTCCGGAAGTGGGCGATTTCATCACTTTCGACATCATCGACGATTCGGTGATCGTGGTCCGCGCCTCCGAAACCGAGATACACGCTTTCTACAATGTGTGCCCCCATCGCGGGCGCAAGCTAGTCGATACCCCCGCCGGAAAACGCAACGCGCGCGGCACCCGTCGCAGCTTCATCTGCGGCTATCACGGCTGGACCTTCGGGCTGGACGGCGCGAACACCTACATGGAGCATCAGGAGGACTGGCAGGGTCATCTCTGTGCCGGTAAGGCCGACTTAGGTGTCGTCAAGGTCGATACCTGGGGCGGCTGGATCTGGATCAATCTGGATCCCGATTCGATGCCGCTGGCGGACTATCTCCACCCGGCGGCGGGGATGCTCGATCCCTATGGCCTTCAGAACATGCGCCCGCGCTGGCGCAAGTGGGTGGTGTTCGAATGCAACTGGAAGGTCGCGATGGAGGCCTTCTGCGAAACCTACCACGTTGCCACCACCCACCCGGAATTCATGGAATTCGGCCAGTTCCGCGGCTGGGCGCGCAATCAGGGGCTCCATTCCAACATCGGTTACGACGCGCCCAAGGGGCAGGAGGAAGACTCCGGAAAGCTGCGCCTCGGCGCCGGGGAAGACCCGCGGCTGACCACGGCGGAAATGCAGAATTTCACCTGGGCCAACGCCAATACCAACACGACGATGACGCTGGTCGGCGTCGCCAACCGCCTGAAGGACGAACTGCCCGAAGGCACCCCGGCGGCGGAAGTCTCCGCCTACTGGATCGGCACCGCGCGCAAGGAAGATGCCGAGCGCGGCGTGGTCTGGGCGCAAGTGGACCCGCAGCACACCGCACAGGCGGGCACGGCCTGGCAGATTTTCCCGAACTTCCAGATCGGCCACGCGGTCAACAACATGCTCTGCTATCAGGCGCGGCCCTACGGCACCGATCCGGACAAGTGCATTTTCGAAGCCGCCGTCTACGAACTCTGGCCCGAGGGCGAGGCGCCGGAGACCGAGTGGGATTACACCGCGCCCAGCGACTGGCCGCCGGTGCTCCAGCAGGATTTCGCCAACATGGCCGCCGTCCAGCAGGGCATGAAGAACCTGGGTTTCCGGGGCGCGCAGCCCAATCCCTACATGGAACGATCGGTGGCATCGCTGCACATGAACCTTGCCAAGTTCATGGGCACCGGCGCGCCGGAAACGTACTGAGCGCGCCCGGCCGCCCATGCAGTTCCCGCTGGTCCACGTAAGCTGGGCGCTGGCCGATAACGCCGGCCGGCCGGCCTGCGATGCCTTCTTTCGCGAGGTGTTCGGGGCGCAGACCGCGCACGAAATCCTGATCACGCCCGAGACGGAGAAGATGGGGCTGGATCGGGAGGAAAGCCTGCTGATGGTGGGCGACGCCATGCTGATCCCGATCGCCCCGGCCGGCGGCGGCGCGCGGGAAGGCAGCCCGCTGGGCGACATGCTGCGCCGCTCCGCCGCGCCGCATCGCTGGATCGGGGTAGCGCTGAAAGTCGCCGATCTGGCCGAGGCCGACGCCTGGTTCGCGGCGCGCGGGTTCAAGCGACATTACGATCCGGGGATGGAGGCGTTCTACTTCCTGGTCCCGCGCGGACAGGCGCTGGGCATGCGGCTGGAAATCGTACGGCAGGACATGCCGGGCGATCCGCGCCGCGACCCGGAATGGCGGCCTGCGGCGGACCATCGGCTCGGCATAGAGGGGCTTCAGGCGCTGGGCGTCTCGACGCCCTCGCTGGAGGAAGCGCGGGCGCTGTTTGCGGAAAAGCTCGAATGGCCGGAAATCGGCGCGCGAGATTTGCCCGAGGCACGCTGTGCCGCCTTCGCGATGGGCGATACCGTGCTGGAAGCGCTTGAAGGCGCTGAAGGCTCGGCCGTCGCAGCCCATGCCTGCGATGTGAAGGGCATCTGCCATCTCGTCTTCAAGGTCCGCGATGCGGGGGAAACTGCGCGAAACCTGCGCGCACAAGGCTTGCCGCTGATCGGAGACACCGCCACGCGCTTCGCCATCGATCCCGACGCAGCGCACGGACGGCTGATCTGGTTCACCGATCAGGTGCCGCAGGGCTATCCGGCGACGGGATCAAGGCTGGGTGAAATATCGCGGCCGGCCTGAGCTTTACGGGGAAGACGTCGGGGGCTTGCAGCGCTAGGCAGGCCAGATGCAATCCATTCTTATCTACTTCGGCGCGGCACTGGCAGAGATCGCCGGGTGCTTCTCGTTCTGGGCATGGCTGCGCATGGGCAAGTCGCCCTTGTGGCTGGTGCCCGGCTGCGGGTCGCTGGTGCTGTTCGCGTGGCTGCTGACCCTGGTGGACAGTTCGCAGGCCGGGCGCGCGTACGCCGCTTATGGCGGCATCTACATCACTTTCGCGCTGCTGTGGCTCTGGGCGGCGGAGGGCGTGCGGCCGGATCGCTGGGATCTGGGCGGTGTGGCGCTATGCCTGGTCGGTGCGGCCGTCATCCTGTTCGGGCCGCATCGCGCCTGAAAAATCAGGTGCGCGGGGTACGCTTGCGCAAGGTGCGGGTGTGCAAGGTACGGGTCAGGCCGAAACCGATGCCGACCAGTGCGAAAGCGCCGGTCAGCAGCATCGCGACCTTCGCCAGCCCCAGAAATGCCGGGCCGCCGGTCATGATCAAGATCGCTGCGGTTCCCATCAACAGCATCAGCAGCATGGCCACGGCGAACATCACCGTCACGGTGGGATCGCGTCCGAGGAAGTTCTGCATGAGGGACTCTCCTTCTGGGATGCCGTAGTGTCTCATGCCACGGGCGGCAGGCAAAGCGCCTGCCGCCGCATCGCAATTCCTACTTGGCCTCGGCGATCAGCTTCTTCGCCTCGTCGCTGGTCCAGTCGTTGCCGCCGACGAAGCGCCAGACTTCCTTGCCCTGGCTGTCGAACAGCACGGTGATCGGCAGGTTGCCGCCGTACTGGAAGCCAAGGTCGCCATGCTCGTCCTGCCAGGGTTCGATATGGTCCAGCTTGCGGCGGTGCAGGATCTCCACCACTTTGCCCATGTCCGCCGTGTCTTCGGAAATCGGCAGGATTTGCACCGGCGAATCGGGATTGGCGGCCAATTCGTTCAGCGTCGGCATCTCGGCGATGCAGGGCGCGCACCATGTGGCCCAGAGGTTGACCAGCAGTGGCTTGCCCTTCAGCGAGGCGAGGTCGAGGGTTTCGCCGGTATTGTCCACCAAGGTAACGTCGGGGATCGGCTGGCCCTTGTGCGAACGGTCCAGCTTGTCGGTGGGTTTGGGTGCCTGCGCGACGGATTCCGTCGCCTGCGGTTGCGCCTCCTTCCCGCTTTGCTTATCGCAACCCGCGATCATGAGGGCTGAGGCCCCCGCCAGTGAACACAGGACAAGCGACTTGAGCGAAGTGGACGACAGCAAGGGGGCAGGCTCCAACCAGATGTGGGGCGGACGGTTCGCGGAAGGACCGTCGGCAATCATGCGCGAGATAAATGCCTCGATCCCCTTCGACAAGGCACTGTGGCGGCAGGACATCGCGGCCAGCAAGGCGCACGTCGCGATGCTGGCGGCTTGCGGCGTCGTTACCGACGCCGATGCGCTGGCGATTCGCGACGGTCTGGACGCGGTCGCCGCCGAGTACGAAGCCAGTGGCGTGCCCGAAAACTGGGACCTTGAAGACATCCACATGACCACAGAGGGCCGCCTGGCGGAACTCATCGGTCCGGCTGCCGGCCGCCTGCACACCGCGCGTTCGCGCAACGACCAGGTGGCGACCGATTTCCGCCTCTGGGTACGCGATGCGATGGATCAGGCCGATGCCGGGCTGGAGGCGCTGCAGAAGGCGCTGGTCGTTCGTGCAGGCGAGCATGCCGATTCGATCATGCCGGGCTTCACCCATCTGCAGACCGCGCAGCCGGTAACGCTGGGCCATCACCTGATGGCCTATTACGAGATGATCGGCCGCGACCGTTCGCGCTTTGCCGATGCGCGCAAGCGCATGAACCGCAGCCCGTTGGGCGCGGCGGCGCTGGCCGGCACCGGCTTCCCGATCGACCGGCACATGACCGCGCAGGCACTGGGCTTCGACGGGCCCACCGACAACAGCCTCGATTCGGTGTCGGACCGCGACTTCGCGCTCGATTACCTGATGGCAGCCAGCCAGTGCTCGCTGCACCTCTCGCGTCTGGCGGAAGAGTTCATCATCTGGGCCAGCCAGCCGTTCGGCTTCGTCGCGCTGCCCGATTCGCTGTCCACCGGCAGCTCGATCATGCCGCAGAAGAAGAACCCGGACGCGGCCGAACTGGTGCGCGGCCATTCGGGCCGGATCGTCGGCTGCCTGACCAGCCTGATGATCACCATGAAGGGCCTGCCGCTCGCCTATTCGAAGGACATGCAGGACGACAAGCCGCCGGTGTTCGAGGCGGCCAGCCTGCTGGCGCTGTCGATCGCGGCGATGACCGGCATGGTCGCCGAAACCCGCTTCCGCACCGATCGCATGCGCGGCGCGGCGGAACTGGGCTTCGCCACCGCCACCGATCTGGCCGACTGGCTGGTGCGCGAAGGCAACATTCCCTTCCGCGAGGCGCACCACATCACCGGTTCGGCGGTGAAGCTGGCCGAGCAGCGCGGCGTCGCGCTCGACCAATTGCCGCTGGAAGACCTGAAGGCCATCGACAGCCGCATCGACGAGCGCGTATTCAAGGCGCTCTCGGTCGAGGCTTCGGTCGCCGCGCGCAAGTCGCACGGCGGCACCGCGCCCGATCAGGTACGCCTGCGCGTGGCCGAAGCCCGGCTCGCGCTCGGTCTGGAGTGAGCTTGATGCGCAAGACTGCCGCCCTGATCCTGATACCGGTCCTTGCCGCAACGCTCGCCGGCTGCGGGCAGCGCGCACAGCTGACGGTCAAACAGGGCGAGCAGTTGCCGCCGGCGCCTTACGGGCGTGAGGTCAAGCCCAAGGCGGCGGAACTGCTGACGCCGCCCACGCTGGCCATTCCCGAACGCAGCGTGGAACTGCGCACCCGATCCGAGGAACGGCAGGACGATCCCTACGATCTGCCGCCGCCCGAATGAACTCCTGACGCCGAGAAAACCATGGACCATTTTGCCCTGAACAACGGCGAGCTTTTCGCCGAAGACGTCTCGCTGGCCGCCATTGCCGCCGAAGTCGGCACGCCCGTCTACGTCTATTCGCGCGCCACGCTCAGCCGCCATGCGCGCGTCTTCCGCGCCGCGCTTTCGGCGCTGCCCAGCGTCCACATCGCCTTTGCGGTCAAGTCCAACCCCAACCTTGCGGTGCTGCGCCTGCTGGCCAACGAAGGCTATGGTGCGGACGTGGTTTCCGAGGGCGAGATGAACCGCGCGCTGGCCGCCGGCATCCCGGCGGAGGACGTGGTTTTCTCCGGCGTTGGCAAGACGCGCCGCGAACTGACGGCGGCGGTGAAGGCCGGGATCGGCCAGTTCAATCTGGAGAGCGAGGAAGAAGGCGTCGAACTCGCGGAAATCGCGGCGGGGCTGGGCCTCAAGGCGGCTTGCGCGCTTCGCGTGAACCCCGATGTCGATGCGCGCACCCACGCCAAGATCTCGACCGGCAAGGCAGAGAACAAGTTCGGCGTCGCCTATGATCGCGCCGCCGGCATCTACGCGCGCCTTTCCGCGCTGCCCGGCCTCGATATGCGCGGCCTTGCCGTCCACATCGGCAGCCAGATTTCGGACCTCGAACCCTCGCGGCAGGCCTTCATCAAGATGGGCGCGCTGATGGAAGAGATCCGCGCGGCGGGCCAGAAGGTCACCCACATGGACCTCGGCGGCGGCCTTGGCGTGCCCTACAAGGCCAGCGACGTGCTGCCCACGCCGGAAGATTACGGCGCGATGGTCGCATCGGTCGCCAAGGACTGGGGCGTTACGCTGATGTTCGAGCCGGGCCGCGTGATCACCGGCAATTCGGGTGTGCTCGTCACCGAAGTCGTGCGCGTGAAGCAGGGCACGGTGAACCCGTTCGTGGTGGTCGATGCCGCGATGAACGATCTTGCCCGCCCCGCCATGTACGATGCCTGGCACGACTTCGCGGCCGTGAAGCCCAGCGGCAAGACCGTCACCGCCAACATCGTCGGCCCGATCTGCGAAAGCTCCGACACCTTCGCGATGGGGCGGCAGATCGACGAAGTCGTCGCGGGCGATCTGGCGATCTTCCGCACGGCCGGTGCCTATGGCGCGACGATGGCGAACACCTACAACAGCCGCGCGCTGGTGCCGGAAGTCATGGTGGACGGCGACAAGTGGGCGATCGTGGCCGAGCGTATCGAGCCGGCGACGATCCTGGCCGCCGAAACCGTGCCGGACTGGTTGAAGGCCTGATCGACAACGGGCGCGCGATCCGCCCCGATCGGGAGGGATCGCGCGCCATTTGTCGTTTGTTTGCTGCATTTTCGCTGAACTTACCGGGCCGCCGGGTGATTTCGCCCGACTGTAAAATGCTCTAGGGTCGCCGGCATGATCGCCAGCCTGCCCCTGTTTCACCGCGTACTCGATCGCCCCGTCATCGTGCTTGGGGTGGGCGAGGCGGCGGAAGCGAAGCGGCGGCTGGTGGCGAGGGCCGGCGCCATGCTGTTCGACGATCTGGACGCGGGATGCCGCGCCGGCGCCCGGCTGGCCTTCGTCGCCCACGAGGACGCGGCCGAGGCGGAGGCCGAGGCGCAGCGCGCGCGGCAGGCCGGACTGCTGGTCAATGTAGTCGACCGGCCGGCGCTATGCGATTTCACCGTGCCCTCCGTGCTCGACCGTTCGCCCGTACTGGTGGCGATCGGCACCGGCGGCGCTTCGGCCGGGCTGGCCAAGCAGCTCAGGCTGCGGCTGGAAGCACTGCTTCCCCCATCGTTGGGGCCGTTGGCGCACGCGCTGCATGCGGCGCGCGCGGCCTTGCGCGCGCGTTTTCCCGACGCCGGCGACCGTCGCCGCGCATTGGACGCGGCATTGGGGCAGGGCGGGGCGTTGGACCCCTTGGCAACGGAATCGGTCGCCCATGTCGATGCCTGGCTGGCCGGTGCGCCGCTCGAGGCGGGAGGGCGGGTGGACCTGCAGTTGCGCAGCCAGGATCCGGAGGATCTGACCTTGCGCGAGGCGCGCCTGCTTGGTTCGGCGGATCTCGTGCTCCATGAGGCCGGCGTCGCGCCTGAGGTGCTGGACCGCGCCCGCGCCGATGCCGCGCGCGGCGTGCTGGGCGAACACGGCGGAGACGCCGCCTCAGGCGCGCTGATCGTCATCCTGCGGGCGCCGCAATAGATCCGACCGGGTATTAACCACGATCTATTCAGGCGCGCCGACGACTTGAACGGTTGTCCATTCGAAGTTAATTATCCATTTATAATTGCAAGGAATTAATTCACGCTACTCCTTCCCGTGGGGCATTTTTGTCCGAACGGCGGCGGACACCATGCCAAGAGGGACAACGTGCAGCAGACGGATTTTCCGATACCCATCCTGCCCCGCATCGACATCTCGCGGATACCCGAGCTGGAGGATCTGATCGGGCTGTTCGGAATCTCCGCCGACGCCGCGCACCGGCATTCGCTGGACGATAACCGCGCGGAACTGCTCGATTGCCTTTACGCATTCCATCCCGGGGCGTGAGGGGCACTGCACAGGACGGGGATGACAGGTTTCGGAATGGACGTGATCGACTGGGAGCGCGGCCAGAGGCGGCTGGCTTCTGCGGTGAGGTTATGGCGGTCGGGCGATGCGGCCGGGCCGGTGCTGGCGGCGCTGGGCCGGTTTGCGGACGGCGCGCCGATCGACGAATGTCCGGCATTGGCGGCGCTTTTCGGCAAGGACGGATCGCTGGCCGAGCGGCTGGCAAACGGATTGGTGGGCGGCCTGGTCGACGCCATCCTGCCGCTTCTCCGCGAAAACCCATTGGGGCAATTGCCGCTGCGCCATGCCGGTCGGAAGACGGCGCATACGCTGCTGCTGGCGCGTGAGCGGGATGCCAGCCTGGCGGTGACGGTTCATGACGGCGCGGCCTTGGCGGCTCGGCCGATCCCGCATAGCGCCGAATTCGCGCCGGTAGAGACCTGGATGCGGGTCATGGCGGGGGCGGGCACCGCCGCGTGCCACTTGCGCGATCCTGCGCGGCCCGGGCACGTGGTACGATCGGAGTTAGTGTTGACGCCAGGCACGGTCCTGCAGCGCGATGGCCGGCGCGAGGCGATGCAGGTGCGCGCGGCGCAGGGGGCGCTGGTCGTCCTGCGTCTGCAACGGCGTCTCGAGGATGCCGACGGCATATGCGAACTGGCGATCGAGGATGGCATGCCGCTTCGTCGCGCCCCGGCGCGGATCGAGGATAGCCGGCTGGAACTGGCGGTGTCGGTGCTGGCGGCCCAGGGCCGCCGCGATGCGGTTCCCGCGCTGGGGCGGATCGTCAGCGGATCGGAGTCGGCCGCGCTGCGCTGGTCGGCGCTGCGGGCAGTGTTGGCACTGGATACCCGTGCCGGGCTGGTGCTGCTGGGCGAACTGGCCGATGGCGACGATCCGGCATTGGCTGCAGCGGCGCAAGGCGTGCGGCGCGACCTGCTGGTCGAATGGCCAGAACTGGAAAAGGTGGCGCAATGGCGCGGGTGATGACACGGCGCGATCCGACCGGGGCCTCGCTGGCCGAATGCACGGAAGCGTTGGCGAGTTGGGGCTTCGATCCGCGTGACGAAGTCAGCCTTTCGCATGCGGCGAACTGGCTGCAGCGGTTGGGCAACGACCGGAACTTTCTGGGCGACGTGCTGGTCGATCTGCTGGCCGGGCTGGCGCCGGTGCCTGCCGATGCCGAAGGGCTTGCGGCTGGCGGGCCGCAAACGGTGATGCTGGTGCCCCCGGGGCGCGGCGACTTTTCGATCCGGGCGCGCATCTGGGCGTCCCCGCGCGAAGCGGTCTACCGCGCCAGCGGCCCGGCGGCCTGCGGCTATGGCGAGGCGCATGACTTTGCAGGCGACGTGCTCTCGCTCGGCTATTTCGGCCCCGGCTATCTGGGGGAGGACTATGAATACGACCCGGAAGCGGTGATCGGTCATGTGGGCGAGCGGGTCGATTTACGGCTGGTGGGCCGCGGGCCGCTCGAGGAAGGGCGGCTGATCCATTACCGCGCCCGGCGCGACGTGCTGCTGTGCCAGCCGCCGGAAGCGCTTTCGGTCTCGGTGGACCTTGTCCACACCGATCCGGCGCAAGGCTGGGAAAGCCATCACACATTCGACGTCGCCCGGGGCGAGATTACCGAGCTTCTGGGCCACGGCCCTTCGGAAAGTTTCCTGCGCGTGGCGGTGGCGCTGGGTGGGGAAGCGGCGAAGGACCTCGCCACGCGTTTCGGCGAGCGGCATCCCAGCGATCGGATGCGGCTTGTCGCATGGCAGGCGCTGGCGGCGCGGGAGAACGACCTTGCCGCGCGCGATGCCGTCTGGGAAGCTGCGGAGCGGTCCGGCAGCCGGCTGGTGGCCGAAGCGGCCAGGCGGCAACGCGGGGGCGTGCAGGAGTGACGGCGGGTATCTGCTCCGGAATTTGGCCCAGAATTCGGCTCCGCATTCGCATCCTTGTTCGCAGGGCGGCGCCGGTGGTCGGGTGGATGGGGCTTGGCGCCTATGTCATGCTGTGGTTTGTCGTCTGGCGGATGCCGGACCTTGAGGAGCGACTTCGCGACTATAGCGGTCTTGCGTATTTTCTGATGATGATCGGTGCGCTTCTCTCGGGCATTCCCAAGGCTGCTCCATCGACCGTTCCGAACCTGGGAGTGGATTGGACGGGAGCGTTGACTGTCGTGCTGTGCGGCGCGGCCGCCATGGTCGCGACGTGGGTCAGCGGGGCGCCGCAAAGAATCCTGGAGATCGGTGTGATCGGCGTGGCCACGGCGGTGCTGGCCGCCGTAGCCCTGCGCTTCGCTTTACGGCACAAGGGGCAGATCGGCGAACAGCGCTTCGAGACCACGCCGCCCGCGATCTAAATATTGGCTGGCCTCAGAACATCCCGCCGGCCAGCGCGTCGATCGCGCCTTGCAGGATCACGGCGGCGGCGGCCGAATCGATGCGGGTGGCGCGCTTGGCCCGGCTCATGTCCTGTTCGATCAGCCCACGCTCCGCGCCGCTGGTGGACCAGCGTTCGTCCCACAGCAGGATCGGCAGACCCAGCGCGGTCAGGTTGCGGGCATAGGCGCGGCTCGATTGCGAGCGTGGACCTTCGGATCCGTCCATGTTGAGCGGCAGGCCGATGACGATGCCCTTGAGGGAGCGTTCGCGGATCAGTTCCTCCAACAGCACCTTGTCCGCGCCGAACTTGCCGCGTTTCAGCGTCTTGCCGGGCGAGGCGAAGCGCCAGCCAGCGTCGCAGAAGGCGGTGCCGATGGTCTGGGTACCCAGATCGAGCCCGAGCAGCGCGCCGCCGGTTTCCGGCAGCGCGTCCCGAAATTCCAGCGCGCCGGTGGTGATCACTGTCCCGTCTGCCATCTAGGCCGTCCTCTTCACGAATGGACGGCCCTCATAGAGAGGTCGTCTGCTCCGGGGAAGCGGGGGCGAGATCGTCGTTGCGCTCGGCCTGCCGTTCCAGCCAGATCTTGATCATCGCCACCAGCGGATCGGCCAGGGCCAGCCCCAGCAGCCCGAACAGCACGCCCATGATCAACTGCGCCGCCAGCACCAGTGCGGGCGGCAGGTCCACCGCCTTGCGGGCGATGACTGGCACGATCAGATAACCGTCGATCAGGTGGATCAGCGCGTAGACGAAGATCGTGTAGAGCCCCATCTCATAGCTGCCGGAAAAGCCGACAAGGATCATCAGCAGGCCGGAGATCGGCGCGCCGATGTTGGGCAGGAAGGCCAGCAAGCCGGTGATCAGCGCCAGCAGCGTTGCCATCGGCACGCCGTAGATTTCCAGCATGACCCAGGTGAACAGCCCCTCCACCGTCATGCCGATCACGCGCCCGAGCAGCAGGCGGCGCAGCGCCTGCCCCATGATCCCTGCCGTTTCCTCGAAATGTTCGCGGCGGTCGTGGGGAAGCATCCAGCCCACCCCGCGCCGGTAAAGCAGCGGTTCGAGCGCGAAGTAGATGCCCAGCACCAGAATCAGGAAAAGCGTGGTCAGCCCGCCGATCAACCCGCCGACCATTCGGGTGACTTGCCCGATGCCGCCGCCGACCCCGCTGATCGCCTCCTTGGCGAGCGAGCGCATATCGGTGACGCGCAGCATGAAGCCGTGGCTTTCCAGCCAGACGGCGCCGCGATGGAACTGGCTTTCCAGCGTGGCGGGAAGTTCGGCAGCCTGCGCGGCGATCTGGCTGCCGGCGAAATCGCCCATCCAGACGACGAAGGCCAGCGCCAGCAACAGCACCAGCCCAACGCGCCAGCCGCGCGGGATCTTCAGCACTTTGCCCAGCAGGCGCGCGCCGCCGTCGATCAGTGCGGCCACCACCACGCCGCCGAAGATCACCAGCAGCGATTGCGAAAGGAACACGATCAGCGCGAAAAGCGCGGCCATGCCGATCCATACGAAGGCCTTGCGGGCCTCCGTGCGGATCAGCGGATCGGCAATGTCGGTTGGCCCGGTACGCTCCTCCAGCGGGACCGGACTGTCGGCTCCGTCCGGATGCGGGGAGTGACCGGTGCCGCTCACTTCCAGGCCTTGGCGGGATCGACCGGCGGACGCAGGCTGGAGAAGGCCCGGCCTTCACGCAGCGCCTTCCACCAGGTCAGCGGGTTCCAGGTCTGCGTCCCGTCCAGCGAGAAGGTGATGAATTCCGCGCGGCCGCCGATATTGGTCAGCGGCACCGGCCCGCCCAGGCCGCCGCTGGGCTGCCCGAACACGTCGGTTTCGAACGGGGCGCGGCTGTCGGCCGAGCGGTCGCGGTCGTCGCCCATCAGGAACACATGGCCTTCGGGCACCTTGATCTCCGGATAATTGTCCAGCTCCTGATCGATATAGTCGATCACATCGTAACTGGCGCCGTTGGGCAAGGTTTCACGATAGGTCGGCAATTCGTAGACTTCCTTGCCGCTGGGCAGGCGGGTGCGGAACATCTCGAAGCCGTCGTAGCAGTGGCCGGGTTCGGCATCGCCCTCGCAACGCAGCGAATCGTCGGCGGGAATCCGCACTGGCGGCTCGACCTGGCGCGGTACGAACTGGCCGTTCAGGCGGATGCGGCCGTTGATCACCGCGATGCGATCGCCCGGCCGGGCCACCACGCGCTTGATCAGGTCCGCCGTGCGGTTGGCGGGCACGACGATGACGATGTCGCCATATTCGGGCGTGTGTTCGAAGATATGCCAGGTGCTGCGCTGCAGCAGGTGGAAGCTGATCGAGGACCAGTTCCAGCCATAGGGATACTTGGAAACCACCAGCCGGTCACCCACCAGCAGGTTCGGCATCATCGAGATCGACGGGATGTAGAATGGCTTGGCGATCAGTGAATGGAACGCCAGCACACCCAGCAGCATCAGCGCCAGCCCGCGCAGTTCCTGCAACCAGTTGACCCTTTCCTTCTCGGCCGGCTTCGCGGGCGCGTTTTCGGGGGCGGAGGTCTGGGGAAGGTCTTCGGCCATGGTGAGGGCGCAGAACTCGAATCAGGATTGGGGAAGGGGACGGGCTTCGATGATCACGAAGGCCTGGGCCCATGGGTGATCGTCCGTGAGCGTTAGGTGAATGACGGCTTCATGGCCAGCCGGGATCAGGCTTTCCAGCCGGGTTTTTGCGCCGCCGCTCAGCGCCAGGGTCGGCGCGCCCGACGGCGCGTTGACCACGCCGATGTCCTTCATGAACACGCCGGCCTTGAACCCGGTGCCCACGGCCTTGGAGAAAGCCTCCTTGGCGGCGAAACGCTTGGCCAGCGTGCCTGCGATCGTGTGCGGACGGCGGGCCGCTTTGGCACGCTCCACCTCGGTGAAGACGCGGTTGAGGAAACGCTCGCCATAGCGGTCGAGCGAGTTCTGGATCCGCTCGATATTGCAGAGGTCGGAGCCCAGGCCGATGATCACCGCACTTCGTCCATCAGGGCACGCATCTTCTTCACGCTTGCCTCCAGCCCGCAGAAAATGGCTTCACCGATCAGATAGTGACCGATGTTGAGTTCTGCGAGTTGTGGAATCGCGGCGATCGGCTGCACGTTGTCGTATGTAAGGCCGTGCCCGGCATGGGGCTCGATGCCGTTCTTGGCGGCCAGCGCGGCCATATCGACGATGCGGCGCAGTTCCACCGCGACCTGATCGCCCTCGGCATGGGCATATTCGCCGGTGTGGAACTCCACCACGGGCGCCCCCAGCTTCATCGCCGCTTCGATCTGGCGCGGTTCGGGGGCGATGAACAGGCTGACGCGCACGCCGGCATCGGCAAGACGCGCGACGATCGGCGCAAGCCGGTTGTGCTGCCCCGCCGCATCCAGCCCGCCCTCGGTCGTGCGTTCCTCGCGCCGTTCGGGCACGATGCAGGCCGCGTGCGGTTTGTGGCGCAGCGCGATTTCCAGCATTTCGTCCGTAGCCGCCATCTCCAGGTTGATCGGCAGGCCGGTGGCGGCGGCAACGCGCTCCAGATCCTCGTCGCGGATATGGCGGCGATCTTCACGCAAGTGCACGGTGATGCCATCGCCGCCTGCCGCCGCGACGATCTGCGCCGCGCGGGCGGGATCGGGATGCTCACCGCCGCGCGCATTGCGGATGGTGGCGACGTGGTCGATGTTCACGCCAAGGCGCAGGCGGGACGGATTGAGCACGGAAGTCATCGGCAGTTCACCATGGAAAGCACGTCATAGGGAAAACCCGGTTGTTTTCGGGTATTGCCATAATTCGCGGGACGGTGGCGCGAAAGGAAGATCACCGCGCGCCCGGTGCGGGGAATCTGATAATTGCGATGTTCAAAACCGGCAATGAGTCCTTGCCGTTCTGCCGTGCGTTCTTCGGCGGTGCCGCGCCGGGCGGCCATGGCATGGTGCGGCTTCGATTCGAAAAGGAGGGGGCGGATGTCCATGCGACAACCGGGAAAGCGGGTATCGCCAAGGCGATAGCCGGCTTTCCGGGAAGCCGCATGGGCATCGTTCGAGGTGCTCTCAGGCCTGCGCGCGACTGCCGGGCTTGACTGCCTGGGTGGCGGCCAGTTCCGGCGGCAGTTCATCCGGCGCGTATGTCGGAAAATTGAGCGCGACGAGCGGGAAATAGGGCACGCCCAGGTCCACCGAACCGCCCGAACGGTCCACCAGCGATGCCGCCGCGATCACTTCGCCGCCGGCTTCCTCGATCGCCTTGATCGCCTCACGGCTGGAAAGGCCGGTGGTCACGACGTCTTCGACCATCAGCACCTTGTCGCCCGGTTCCAGCGCAAAGCCACGGCGAAGCTCGAAAGTGCCGGTGGGGCGTTCGACGAACATCGCGTCTACCTGCAGCGCGCGGCCCATTTCCTGACCGATGATGACGCCGCCCATGGCCGGCGAGACGACCTTGTCGATCGACTTGCGAATATCGTGGGGGAGTTTTGCGGCCAGGGCGACGGCGAGTCGCGCGGCGCGATCGGGGTTCATCAGGACCCGTGCACACTGCAGGTAATGGGCGCTGTGACGGCCCGAGGAAAGCAGGAAATGCCCCTCAAGCAAGGCCTTGCTGGCGCGGAACTCGATGAGGACGTCTTCTTCCTGCATGGCGGCGTAATCCTTTGGTGCAATTTGCAATGTTCGGGCGCGATATCGCGCCATGGGGGAGCGAAAATCCCCTAGAGGCGCTTGAGACGAGCGGCAAGGCCGCGTATAGCCCCCTGAGAAGGGGGGCAAAAGCCTCCGCAACAGGGGTGCGCGCTTGGGAGGCGACTCTTTTCTGGAGACGAGTCTCTAGGCGCGAATAAGAAACGGGAAAGCGCTGAATCCATGACATTGGGCAAGACCGTTCGTAATTTGGGTGAGGCTGCAAAGGCCTTTGGATTGGCAGTTTTCGCGTTTGGTGCCGTTTTCGGCGCCTCTGCCGCTGCTTACGCGGCGGATGCGGCAGCGCCTGCCGCCGGATACACGCCGATGAAGCCGACGCCGGGCGTCGGTATGCCGGTTGATGGCGGCATCGGCCTGCAGGGCGAATATTCGAAGATCGGTGAATATGGCGAGTGGATGCACGACATCGTGCTGATGCCGATCATCACCGCGATCTGCGTCTTCGTGCTGTTCCTGCTGCTGGTGATCGTGGTGCGTTTCAACCGCCGCGCCAATCCGGTTCCTTCCAAGACCAGCCACAACACCATCCTCGAAGTGGTGTGGACGCTGCTTCCCGTGCTGATCCTGATCGGCATCGCGGTCCCCTCGATCGACCTGATCGCCAAGCAGTACAAGCCGGCCCCCAAGGGCGCGCTGACCATCAAGGTCACGGGCAACCAGTGGTTCTGGACGTACGGCTATCCCGACAATGGCGATTTCGAAGTCGTTTCGAACATGCTCAACATCCCCGGTCAGCCGGTGATCAACAACGGCGTGCGCGAAGTGGGCTCCAAGCCCTGGGACGGCCCCTCGCACCTTGAGGTGGACAACCGCATGGTCGTGCCGGTGGGCGAACCGATCCGCCTGCAGATCACCGCAGCGGACGTGATCCACTCGTTCGCGGTCCCCTCGCTCTGGTTCAAGCTCGACGCGGTTCCCGGCCGCATCAACGAGAAGGTACTTCTGGTCGAAAAGCCGGGCGTCTACTACGGCCAGTGCTCCGAACTGTGCGGCGCCAAGCACGGCTACATGCCAATCGCGGTGGAGGCCCTGCCGCGCAAGCAATACGATGCCTGGGTCCTGACCCACGCCGGCGGCGTGATCGACGGACAGGCCAAGCCCGCAGCAACGGCTCCGGCCGCTGCCGCCGGCGCGGCACCTGCTGCGGCTGCCACGGCGGAGGCTTCGGAAGCCCCGGCCACGGCAGGCGCGACCGACGCCACCGCAGCCGCTGAATAAGAGCGAATTGAAGGACAGGGTCCCGACCATGGCAACCACCGCAGATTTCCAGGCCCACGGCGACGTGCACGGCCATACGGATCACGACCATAAGCCGAGCTTCTTCGCTCGCTGGTTCATGTCCACCAACCACAAGGACATCGGCACGATGTACCTGATCTTCGCGATCTTCGCGGGGATCATCGGCGGCGCCGTTTCCGGCGTGATGCGTGCCGAACTGGCCGAACCCGGCATCCAGTACCTCGGCTTCTTCGCCAAGCTGGTGGGCGACAATCCGGACGACTTCAACGCCACGCTGCACATGTGGAACGTGCTGATCACCGCCCACGGCCTGATCATGGTGTTCTTCATGGTCATGCCGGCGATCATCGGTGGCTTCGGCAACTGGTTCGTGCCGATCATGATCGGCGCGCCGGATATGGCCTTCCCGCGCATGAACAACATCTCGTTCTGGCTGACCGTCGCGGGCTTCTGCTCGCTGATGTGCTCCGCCTTCGTGCCCGGCGGCACCGGGATGGGTGCGGGCACGGGCTGGACGGTCTATGCGCCGCTCTCGACCTCGGGCTCGGTCGGTCCGGCGGTCGACTTCGGCATCTTCGCGCTGCACCTTGCCGGTGCCGGTTCGATCATGGGCGCGATCAACTTCATCACCACCATCTTCAACATGCGTGCCCCCGGCATGACCATGCACAAGATGCCGCTGTTCGTATGGTCGGTGCTGGTCACCGCCTTCCTGCTGCTGCTCGCGCTGCCGGTCCTTGCCGCGGCGATCACCATGCTGCTGACCGATCGCAACTTCGGCACGACCTTCTTCGATCCCGCCGGCGGCGGCGATCCGGTGCTCTACCAGCACTTGTTCTGGTTCTTCGGCCACCCCGAAGTCTACATCATGATCCTGCCGGGCTTCGGCATCATCTCGCAGATCGTTTCCACCTTCTCGAAGAAGCCGGTGTTCGGTTACCTCGGCATGGCCTACGCCATGGTCGCGATCGGCGTCGTCGGCTTCATCGTCTGGGCGCACCACATGTACGCCACCGGCATGTCGGTGAACACGAAGATGTACTTCACCGCCGCCACCATGGTCATCGCAGTGCCTACCGGCATCAAGATCTTCTCGTGGATCGCCACGATGTGGGGTGGTTCGGTCGAGTTCAAGAGCCCGATGGTCTGGGCGCTGGGCTTCATCTTCCTCTTCACCGTCGGCGGCGTGACCGGCGTGGTGCTGGCGAACGGCGGCGTCGACGACGTGCTGCATGACACGTATTACGTGGTCGCCCACTTCCACTACGTGCTCTCGCTGGGCGCGGTGACCGCGCTCTTCGCCGGGTTCTACTACTGGTTCCCGAAGATGAGCGGCCGGATGCATTCGGAGTTCCTCGCCCACGTCCATTTCTGGATCTTCTTCGTCGGCGTGAACATGATCTTCTTCCCAATGCACTTCCTGGGCCTGCAGGGAATGCCGCGTCGTTATCCCGACTATGCAGAGGCTTACCACCACTGGAACCACGTCGCCACGATCGGCTACATGGTCATGGCGGTCAGCATCGGCGTGTGGTTCGTCAACATCATCTACGCGTTCGTCGCCGGTAAGAAGGCCGAAGACAACTATTGGGGTGAAGGCGCCACCACGCTGGAGTGGACGCTGACCAGCCCGCCGCCGTTCCACCAGTTCGAGACGCTGCCCGTCATCGGCGAAACGGCGCACCACTGAGCCGCTTCCGAACGCCGCCCGGGAACGGATCCCGGGCGGCGTTTCGGTAACGGCGTCCCGCGTTGCTCCACGCAGGCCTCGCTTTTGCGGCGCTTGCGGGTGTATGGGCCCAAGACCATGACTACCACGAGTCCCTCTTCCACGGCCGCCGCGTCGGCCGCTGTCCCGGCCGCCGCCCCTTTGCCCGCCGATTGGCGCGACCTTTTCGCGCTGACCAAGCCGCGGGTGATGACCCTTGTGATCTTCACGGGAATCTGCGGGCTTCTCGCCGCGCCGGAGCGCATTCACCCCGTTCTCGCCTTCACCGCGATCCTCTGCATCGCGATGGGTGCCGGCGGCGCCGCCGCGCTCAACCAGTGGTGGGAGGCCGATCTCGACGCCGGGATGAAGCGCACCGCCAACCGCCCGTTGCCGCAGGGCCGGATCGATCGCACCACCGCACGCGATTTTGCCGGCGTACTCTGTGCCGCTTCCGTCTTCCTGATGGGCTTTGCGGTGGGCTGGCTGCCGGCGGCGATCCTGGCAATCTCGATCTTCTACTATGCCGTGGTCTATACCATCTGGCTGAAGCCGCGCACGCCGCAGAACATCGTCATCGGTGGCGGTGCCGGCGCGTTTCCGCCGCTGATCGGCTGGGTGGCGGCCACCGGGCACGTCTCGCTGATGCCGGTGCTGTTGTTCGCCATCATCTTCTTCTGGACGCCGCCGCACTTCTGGGCGCTCGCGCTGTTCGTGAAGAGCGATTACGCCAAGGTCGGCATCCCGATGATGCCGGTGGTCGCGGGCGAAAAGTCCACGCGCCGCCAGATACTGGTTTACGCGGTGCTGCTGCTGCCCCTGGCGGTGCTGCCCTGGGCGATCGGCGGCACGCACGCGATCTACGGCATTTCGGCACTTGTGCTTTCCAGCCTGTTCCTCCTTCTGTCGATCCGTGTCGGCCTGCGCGAACGCAGCGGCCCGGAAGATACGATGAAGCCGGAAAAGCAGCTGTTCGCCTTCTCGATCGTCTATCTCTTCGCCTTGTTCGCGGCGCTGGTGGTCGATCGCCTCATCGTCCTGTGAAAGAGGCCCCATGACCGAATCGCACATCGAACCCGGCCAGCCTGATCCGCGCACCCCGCAGGAAATTCGCCGCAGCCGAAACAGGGTGCTGGGGCTTGGTCTGGCGGCTTTCGTGATTCTGGTGTTCTTCATCTCCATCGCGAAGATGAGCTGATCATGGCGGCGGCGACGGAAGGGGGCGAAACGCGCAGCAACAAGCGCGTCGCGTTCATCGCCCTGTCGATGGCTGTGGGGATGCTGGGGCTGGGTTTCGCCTCGGTGCCGCTCTACCGGATCTTTTGTCAGGTGACCGGATACGACGGCACCACCCGTCGGGTGGACGAGGCGCAGGCCGCCACCGTGCAGGTGACCGACAAGACGATGTCGATCCGCTTCGACGCCAATGTCGAACGCGGGATGCCGTGGGAGTTCAAGCCGCTCCAGCGCACCGACACGGTGACCATCGGCGAGCGTGACATGGCGCTTTTCTGGGCCAAAAACGATTCGGACAAGGTGATCACCGGCACCGCCAGCTTCAATGTGGAGCCCGAACAGGCGGCCCGCTACTTCAACAAGATCCAGTGCTTCTGCTTCACCGAACAGACCCTGCAACCGGGTGAGGCGGTGAAGATGCCGGTGATCTATTACGTCGATCCGGGCATCCTCAACGATCCCGACAACAAGGACGTGCAGCAGATCACGCTCAGCTACACCTTCCACGTCACCGGCATCGCCGATGCGGGAGCGGACGCGAAGGCACTGGACCGCAAGCAGACGGGCGGTTAAGGCCTTCAACGGGAAATAAATCACGGGGGAACCAAGTTCCCCCGATAAAGATTCGAACAGGCAGATTCGAGCAAACGGGGACGAAGGCACCATGGCCGGTACCAAGAACCACGATTACCATATTCTTCCGCCGGACATCGCGCCGTTGGCGACCACGATTGGTGCGTTCACCTTCACTTCGGGCATGGTGCTGTTCATGCACAAGCTGCCCGGCGGCGCTTTCGTGCCGTGGCTGGGTCTTGCGATCCTGCTCGCCTCGATGTTCATGTGGTTTTCCAAGATCATCAAGGAAGCGCACGCGGGCGATCACACGCCGATCGTGCAGCTGCACCAGCGCTATGGCATGATCCTGTTCATCGCTTCGGAAGTGATGTTCTTCGTCGGCTGGTTCTGGGCCTTCTTCGATTTCTCGCTGTTCCCCTCGACCATTGCCGAGGTGGTGGGCGGTCAGTGGCCGCCCAAGGCGATCGAGGCGGTGATGGATCCGTTCGACCTGCCGCTGCTGAACACGCTGATCCTCCTTTGCTCGGGCACCACCGTCACCTGGGCGCACCACTCGCTGATCCATGGCGATCGCGAAGGGCTGAAGAAGGGCCTTTGGGCGACCGTGCTGCTGGGCCTGCTGTTCACCTCGATCCAGGCTTACGAGTACATTCACGCACCGTTCCCCTTCGGCCAGAACACCTATGGTTCGGCCTTCTACATGGCGACCGGATTCCACGGCTTCCACGTGATCGTCGGCACGATCATGCTGATCGTGTGCCTGGTGCGCGCCTACAAGGGCGATTTCACGCCGCGTCAGCACTTCGGCTTCGAAGCGGCGGCCTGGTACTGGCACTTCGTCGACGTGGTGTGGCTGTTCCTCTTCGTCGCGATCTACATCTGGGGCGGCTGGGGCTACCCGACGCACTGATCGCCGCAGGACGGCATTCGCATTATCCCCGAGGGGCAGTCGGACACGCGTCGGCTGCCCTTTTGGTTTCAGGCCTTCCGCTTTCAGATGGGTGACCGCTTGCCTCGTATCCCGATCGTTCCGACCATTCTTGTCCTTGCCGCCGTCGGGGTGATGATCTGGCTCGGTTTCTGGCAGTTGCGCCGGCTGGACGAGAAGGAATCGCTGCTTGCCCACTATGCCGCTGCGCAGACGATGAGCACGGAAGTCGCCTGGCCCAAGGGGGAGGCGGCAGAGAAGGACATGCTTTACCGCCATGCGCGGATCGACTGCGTCGGCGTGACCAACCGCTCCAGCATGGCCGGCCGTAATGCGGGCGGCGAATCGGGCATGGCGCAGACGGCGGAGTGCCAGTTGGGCGATGGCTCGCAGGCGCTGGTCGTACTCGGCTGGTCACGCCTGCCGATGGCGGCGGGAACCTGGAACGGCGGCACGCTGCACGGCGTGATCGCGCCGGGACCGCGTCTTGTGGCGGTGCCGGCCGTCGCCGGGTTGGAGGCCAATGCCATTCCAGATCCGTCCGAAATCCCCAACAACCACTTCGCTTATGCGGTCCAGTGGTTCTTTTTCGCGGCGACGGCGCTGGTCATCTATGCGCTGGCGCTGATGAAGCGGGGGAAAAAGTAAGGTACGGCCGCGCGAGCGGTATCGCACTCAGCTTCGCCCCCCTTTAGGAATTGTTCGCGCGCCAGCCCAACGACAGGCTTTTCATTTCGCGCCCCTCCGGCTAACCGCGCCGTCATGGATTACATCAGCACCCGCGGCAGCGCACCGGCGCTCGACTTCGAAGGCGCCACGCTCGCCGGTCTCGCCTCCGACGGCGGCCTCTACGTGCCGCGCGAATGGCCGCGCTTCTCGGCCGATGAAATCGCCGCAATGGCGGGCCTGCCTTATGCCGAGTTGGCCGCGAAGATCATGTTCCCCTTCGTCGAGGGCAGCCTGACCTATGACCGCCTGCTGGAACTGACCACGCAGGCCTATGGCCGCTTCGCGCACAAGGCGGTGACGCCGCTGAAGCAGCTCGACGAACAGCAGTGGGTGCTGGAACTGTTCCACGGCCCCACGCTGGCGTTCAAGGACGTGGCGCTGCAACTGCTGGGCCTGCTGTTCGAGGAATTCCTCGGCCGTTCTGAGCGTAACCTGACCATCGTCGGCGCGACTTCGGGTGACACCGGCTCGGCCGCGATCGACGCGGTGGCCGGCCGCGCCAAGGTCGATATCTTCATGCTGCACCCCAAGGGCCGCGTGTCCGACGTGCAGCGCCGCCAGATGACCACGGTGCTGGCACCCAACGTCCACAACATCGCCATCGACGGTTCGTTCGACGACGCGCAGGCCACCGTGAAGCGCATGTTCAACGACAAGGCGATGACCGACCGTTTCGCCATCGGCGCGGTGAACTCGATCAACTGGGCACGCCTGATGGCGCAGGTGGTCTATTACTTCGCCGCCGGTCTCCAGCTGGGCGCGCCGTATCGCAAGGTGGCCTTCTCGGTTCCGACCGGCAATTTCGGCGACGTTTTCGCCGGCTATGTCGCGGCGCAGATGGGCCTTCCGGTCGAAAAGCTGATCGTTGCCACCAACGTCAACGACATTCTCCACCGCGCGCTGGCAGAGGGCGACTATTCGCAGGGCACCGTCACGCCCACCGCTGCGCCGTCGATGGACATCCAGGTCTCGTCGAACTTCGAACGCCTGCTGTTCGACCTGAACGGCCGCGACGGCAAGGCGCTGGCCGAGCAGATGGCCGGGTTCGAGGCGACCAAGGCGATGCAGCTCACCAACGCGCAGCGTGAAGGCGCCTCGGCACTATTCTCCTCCGCGCGTACGGATGCCGACGAGATGGCCTCGACCATCCGCTGGGCCTGGGAGAACTGCGGAGAACTGATCGATCCGCACACCGCCTGCGGCCTCTTCGCTGCCCGCACCGCCGGCATCGACGCCAGCGTTCCGGTCGTCACCCTGGCGACGGCGCATCCGGCCAAGTTCCCCGATGCGGTCGAGCGCGCCACCGGCCAGCGCTCGGGCCTGCCCGCGCGCGTCGGCGACTTGTTCGAGCGTGAGGAAAAGTGCGTCGACCTGACCGGCGACTACGATTCGATCGCCGATTTCGTGGCCCAGCACGCGGTGCCGAAGGTCTGATGGCACGCCTGGAAACCCAACCCGTCATCCTCGCCGGAGAGGGCTGGGACGATTACGGCCTTGTCGATTCGGGTCACGGTCGCAAGCTGGAACGCTATGGCGCCTACCGCTTCGTGCGCCCCGAACCGCAGGCGATGTGGACGCCGCGCCAGGAAAACTGGGACGCGCATGGCGAATTCGTGCCCGGTTCGGACGAGGACGGCGGCGGCCGTTGGCAGTTCGACAAGCCGGTGCCGCGCGAAGGTTGGCCGCTTGCCTGGAACGAAGTGAGCTTCACTGCACAATGCACGCCGTTCCGCCATCTCGGCTTCTTCCCGGACATGGCGCCGGTGTGGGACTGGATGCGCGAGATGCTTGCCGGTCGAGACGACGCCAATACGCTGAACCTGTTCGGCTATACCGGCGTGGGCACCCTGGCGCTTTCCGCGCACGGGCCGGTCACGCACGTCGATGCCTCCAAGAAATCGGTCGGTCAGGCGCGGGAGAACGCGGCGCTGGCGGGGCTGGAGGATCGTCCGGTCCGTTGGCTGATCGACGATGCCGCCAAGTTCAGCGCGCGCGAAGTGCGCCGGGGCAAGCGGTATGACGGCATCATCCTCGATCCGCCGAAGTTCGGCCGTGGACCGACGGGCGAAACCTGGCGCCTGGAAGAGAACCTTCCCGCCCTGCTGGCCGATTGCCGCCAGTTGCTGGATGCGGACAGCAAGTTCCTGTTCCTCACCGTCTATGCCGTGCGCATGTCGTCGCTGGCGCTGGCCGGGCTGATGGAAGAACTGTTCCGCGATCTGCCGGGCACCATCGAACATGGCGACCTTTCGGTGCGCGAAGACGGTGAAGGACGATTGCTGCCAACGGCAATCTTCGCACGTTGGCGCAATAACGGCTAAGAGCGCGCGCCATGACCCCCATCACCGATTCGCTCATCCTCGAAGTCGCCGATTTCGAACACGACGTTCTCACCGGGATCTACTCGGAAGAGACCGGCAAGCCGCAGCCGCTGCGCTTCACGATCCAGGTCGCGATGAAGCCGATCGATCGCTACACGCCCGATACGCCGCTGACCGAGAGCAAGAACTACATGGACCTCAAGTTCGCGGCCAGCGATGCGCTGCCGCAGGGCGTCCATTTCAAGCTGATCGAGGCGGTGGCCGATCACGTCTGCGAAACGCTGTTCCTGCAGGATGCGCGAATCCAGGCGGTGACGGTGAAGATCGTCAAGCTCGCCATCGCCGAAGCGGGCGAGAAGATCGGGATCACGCTCACCCGGCAGCGCCGCTGAAAGATGATCCTGCACGTCGGTCCGCTGGCGGATGGTCCGCTTGATGCCGCCGCGCAGTTCCATGCCGAAGTGCTGCCCCGCGTCCGCCAGACGCTGGCGCAGGGCTGTTCCCTGACGCTGGTTTTTGCCGTCGCCGATCACGCGCATCGCGGTTGGCGCCTTGCCGCCGTGCAGGCGCTGGCGCGCGATCTTGCGCCGGCGCGGATCAATGCGCTGGAAGGCGACGACCCGTCCGCCATCGACGCTGCGGCGATCTACTTGTCCTCCGCGGCAGGCGTTACCGGACAATTGCTGCGTCTTGATGGAATCGGCGCCGGGGCAATGCTATAGCGGAAGGCATGAGCGCAAGAACGCCTCTCGTCGATCAGTTCCGACGCCGCATTACCTACTTGCGGCTTTCGGTGACCGATCGGTGCGACCTGCGCTGTGCCTATTGCATGCCCGAACGCATGACCTTCCTGCCGCGCAAGGAAGTGCTCACGCTCGACGAACTGCACAAGCTGGCGCTGGGCTTTGTCGGTCGGGGCGTCACCAAGCTGCGCCTGACCGGGGGCGAACCGCTGGTGCGGCGAGACATGGTCGAGCTTGTTCGCGCCCTCGGCCGCAAGCTGGGAGACGGGCTGGAAGAGCTGACGCTCACCACCAATGCCACGCGCCTTGCGGAGTTCGCCGACGATCTGGCGGCGGCAGGGGTGCGGCGAATCAATGTCTCGCTCGACACGCTGGACCGCGCGACGTTCGAACGCATCTCGCGCCGCGATTCGCTGCCGCAGGTGCTGGAAGGGCTGGCGGCAGCCAAGGCAGCGGGGTTGGCCGTGAAGCTCAACACCGTCGCTCTGAAAGGGCTGAACGAGGCCGATATTCCCGAGATCGTCGCTTGGGCGCACGGGCAGGGGTTCGATTCGACGCTGATCGAGGTCATGCCGCTGGGAGAGGTGGAGGAAGACCGCGTCGACCACTATCTGCCGCTCACCAAAGTGCGTGAAAATCTTGAGCGGCGCTGGACGCTGACGCCCAGCGATCACCGCACCGGCGGCCCGGCACGCTATTTCGATGTGGCGGAAACCGGCGGTCGATTGGGCCTGATCACACCGCTGACCGAGAATTTCTGTGAATCCTGCAACCGCATCCGCGTCACTGCGACGGGGCAACTCTACGCCTGCCTTGGCGGCAGCGAGCGGGTGGACTTGCGGGCGGCGCTGAGAAGCGAAGATGCGGAGGCCGCGCTGGATGCCGCGCTCGACATGGCGATGCGGATCAAGCCCGAACGCCATCACTTCGCCATCGAAACGCGTGGCGATGCGCCTGCCCTCGCGCGTCACATGTCGATGACGGGCGGGTGACGATGCAGGCAAAGCTGGTGTTCCTCGGCCGGCTGGAGGATATGGCCGGCCGTGCCGGCGAGGATATCTCCATCCTCGCGCCGCTGGACTGGTACGACGTGATCGGCTGGCTGGGCGATCACTATCCACCGAATCTGGCAGATGCGGTCGCCGGCAGCAAGGTGAAGGTGGCGATCAACGGCGCGCTGATCGCCGACAAGCACACGCTCGTTCTGGCGGACGGGGATGAATTGGCCTTCCTGCCGCCGGTTTCCGGGGGCTGAAATGGACAGCGATGTCCGCCTCCTGACCGAATCGTTCGATCCTGCCGCGCTGTTGGCCGCGTTCACGGCTGCGGTGCCGGAAGCCGGGGGCGTGGTCAGCTTCCTGGGGCAGGTGCGCGCGGGGGAAGGTGTGGAGGCGCTGGAACTGCGGCATTATGATCCGCTGACCCTGCCGGCCATGCGGGGCCTTGCGGAACGCGTGCGGGGGCGCTGGGATATCGACGGGCTGCTGATCGTCCACCGCAGCGGGGAGATCGCGCCGGGCGCGCCGATCGTGCTGGTTGCCGCAGCCGCGCGGCATCGCCGCGATGCCTTTGCCGCCGCCGATTTCGCGATGGATCATCTCAAGAGCGAATCGTGGTTCTGGAAGCGTGAGAAACGCCGTGGGGCGTGGCACTGGATAGAGCCGCGCGAGCAGGATTTCGAGGATATCGCCCGCTGGGGCTGACGGGGTGGCTCAGTTACCCAGGCGAGCGTCCAGCCCGGCAACGACGGCGTCCTGCGCGTCCACTTGCGCTTGCACTTTCCCGCGCGCCGCATCGATGCTTTGCGCGCTGGGCGATTCCCGATCGGGCGAGGCATCGCGGGCCGCCGCGAACATCGTGTCCAGTTCCGCCAGGGCGGCCACTGCGGGATCGCGACTGGCCTGCAGCGTGGATACCGCCACTTGCGCATTCAGCCACGAATCGGTGCCCTTCGCGCCGGCGGCCGAAACCGCGCGCTCTGCCACCGGGCGCTTGGCGGCAAAGGCGCTGTCCGCCTGCCCGGCCGTGGCGAGGATGCCGTCGATTCGGCTGCTGAGGTCCGCGCTGGGTGGCGGCAGCGGGGCAACCGCATCCGAGGGATCGGGCGCGACCGGGGTGGCGCGCTCTACCGGGCGATAGGCCAGCGAGGGATATTGGCTGGCCGACGAACAGGCGGCGAGACCTGCAGCGAGGAAAAGCGGCAGCAGGCGGGCTTTTGCGCGGATCATCCCCGTGCCATAGCACGCGCGCCGATAATCGCGAGAGGCAATCGAAGCGCCGGGCGAGAACGCTGGACTGGAATCTTGGGCTATAAAGCAACGTGCGTAGAGGCGCGCGAAGGGCAGCCTCTCGCCACCTGCCCGTGGCCCGGTACGCTCCGCCCCACATATCCGGCATTCGGTCATGCAAGAGTCGCATTTCTGCGGCTTAAGGCCAAGTTCCGACCCGCGCTTTGGCAAAGTCCTTGGTTGACACGAATCAGCCGGTGCACTAACGGCACCCACTCTTTCCGGTACCTCGTTCGTGAACGGGGTAGCGGCGCGTCGCCCGCAAGGCTCCACGGTTCCTCGTCGGACCTGAGCGGCCGGGGCAAGGTTTGTTTCGGCCCATCACGGGCACACATAGAGATTAGGTAAGGGCACCATGTTCGCAGTTGTGCGCACGGGCGGCAAGCAGTACCGGGTTGCCGCCGGAGACAAGATCGCGGTTGAAAAGCTGGCTGGTGAAGCCGGTGAGACCATCACCCTGGGCGACGTTCTGCTCGCTGGCAACGACGGCGAAGTCGTCGAAGCGTCGAAGATTTCGGTTTCGGCCGAAATCATCGCGCAGGCCAAGAGCGAGAAGGTCGTGGTGTTCAAGAAGCGCCGCCGCCACAACTATCGTCGCAAGAACGGCCACCGCCAGCAGATGACCCTGCTGCGCATCGTGTCGGTCGCCTGAGCCAAGATCGGAAGGACTGAACAATGGCACATAAGAAAGCTGGCGGTTCGTCGCGTAACGGTCGCGACTCTGCAGGCCGCCGTCTTGGCGTGAAGAAGTTCGGCGGTCAGGAAGTGATCGGCGGCAACATTATCATCCGTCAGCGCGGCACCCGCGTGTATCCGGGCGTGAACGTCGGCATGGGCAAGGATCACACCCTGTTCGCCACCGCCGAAGGTCGCGTGCGCTTCCACGACGGCAAGCAGGGCCGCAAATACGTCTCCGTAGACGTAATGGCAGCAGCCGCCGAATAATCGGATGGTCGATAAAAGGGCCATCCCTGCGGGATGGTCCCGCCGATCCTCACGGATCGGCTGAACGAGGGAGAGGGGCCAGCCCGTCTCCCTCTTTTCGTGTCTCCCTCACTCACGGCTCGCGATCCGGCGGGCGTGAATCTCGCGCGTTTTTCCGTAAAATGTGCCTGATTTCCGCCAATTGGCCGCGCGCGTAATCGCAATGTCACGCGGTCTTCCTATGAAGAGCGCGGGGCTGATGAGTGGAGATACGTTATGTTCATTCGCAGCGAACGCCTGTTCCTGCGGCCAGGCTGGCCCGAGGACCGGGACGAGCTTCTGGCACTGGTTGCCGACGAATCGGTCGTGCGCAACCTTGCACGGGCACCTTGGCCCTATACGGCCGACGATGCCCGGCGCTTCCTTGACATGCCGGAAGACCGTTTCCTGCCGCGCTTCCTGATCACGCACCCCGGTGCCGCGGGCGCGCGACTGGTCGGCTGCGTCGGCCTTTCCGAAAAGCATGGCGAAGCCAACCTGGGCTATTGGATCGCGCGCGAATACTGGGGCCAGGGGTTCGCCGGAGAGGCGACTCGCGCGGTGCTCACGCTTGCGCGGTCGATCGGTCACAAGCGGATCGTCGCCAGCCACTTCGTCGACAATCCTGCATCGGGCCGCGTGCTCGAAAAGGCGGGTTTCACGCGCACGGGCCGGATCGTCGAGCAGTTCAGCCAGGGACGCGGAATGGCCTATCCGGCGCGCGAGTATGCGCTTGAGTTCGATGCGCCCAGCGATTGCGACGACGATTCGGACAATCGCGGCGTGTCTTCCGCCCGAATGTCGGCGGCCCGGCTCTCGCCGCGCCGTCGGGCCGCCTGATTCGAGACTGCAATCGCTGCGGGACGGAAATGTACGGAAGCCGGCCCGCAGCGAACCTTTAATTCACCCCGCAGCATCACCTCGGCATCACTTTACGCTGATGGTCGAAAGCACGGAATTTGGCGGCACCCCAGGGACGGCGCGCCGCAAAGTCCGTGCATCGACTGGCCGAATCGCGCATGATGAGGCTGCGGGATAAAAACAACGGAGAACCGTGACATGTTCGTCCGCACGGAGAGGCTCTTTCTCAGGCCCGGTTGGCCAGAGGATGTCGACGAACTGGTGGAGGCCATTTCGGACGAAGCGGTGCAGCGCAACGTCGGCATCAGCACGCTGCCGCGCACGGCGCAGGCCATGCGCGATTACCTGACGCTGGATCGCGATCCGCGCCTGCCCCATTTCTTCATGTATTTGCGCTCGCCCGATGGGCCGCAACTGGTCGGCGGCATTGGCCTGGGCCGGTTCGAAGGCGACGTGGAGATGGGCTACTGGATCGCGCCGCCCTATCGCGGCAAGGGCTTTGCTCGCGAGGCGGTGCGCGCGCTGCTGGCGCAGGCCCGCGCGCTGGGTCATCGGCGCGTGCTCGCCAGCTTTTTCGAAGAAGCGCCGGCGACCCGCAGCGTGCTCGAATCGACCGGCTTCAGCGATAGCGGCGAATATCGCGAGCGCTTCAGCCAGACGCGGGGCACCCCGATCAGGGCGCGCATCTACGTGGCCGAATTCGCTGGAGATGGCGATTCGCGGCACGCGCCCGATCAGGCGCCGGTCACGTGCCTGGGATAGGGCCTCAGGCCTCTTCCTCGGGTGCAAGCCAAGCCGGGCGGAGCGTGGGATCGATATCTTCCACCCGCAGATGGTCGATCGCAAAGCCCAGATCGTCATAGGCGATACGGCGGCGCTTTTCGTTGGAGCGGGCCAGCGGCACCACGATCAGGCGGCGGTTGACCTTCTGCCGCCAGTTCATGCGGGCAGTGTTCTCCTGCCCGACGTAGCAGCCCTTGGTGAAACTGACGCCGTTCAGTTCCACCGCGTTGCATTCCAGCCATAGAGTCTCGCCATCGCCCAGTTCGGCGCGGCCTTCGGGCACGCCCATGCGCAGGCGATGCGCGCGCCATGCGGTATCGGCGCCGGGTTCGTGCTCGGCCGGGTCCATCTCGTCGATCCGGCCGACCCAGCGCTCGCCCAGGGCATGAAGCCGCGGATCCGGGGCGGCGCCATCGCCCAGATGCGGGCGCCAGTGGACCGAAAGCCGGTCATCCCGCGCGATATCGATGGCGCGGCGCAGGCGATACATCGACAGGCGCTTCACCAGCGCGTCGGCATGTTCGGCCTCGCAGTCGATCAGCAGATCATTGCCGGAAGGCCAGACGATGAAGTCGAACAGCGCCTTGCCCTGCGGGGTCAGCAGCGCCGCCCAGGCCGGCAACTGCGTTTTCACGTCCGCAGTCACCAATCCCTGCAGGAAATCGGCGACGTCTTCTTGCGAATCGGGGCGGGGCGAAAGCCGGATCACGGCGCGGTCGAACAGGCGGCTGGCAGTCATGGCCGTTAAGTGGGGGAACCGGTGCCCGCGTGCAAGACACTGGATTCGGCAAAAAAGCGGCAATCGGCATTGCGGGATCAAAGGGCGCGCGCGATCAAGACCGGGCAGGCAGGGCCGTTCATGGCTCTGGCGACGGCTTTTCCAGTTACTGGAACAGTTCGGTCGAAATTATCCCGATTTCCCGATGGCCGATCGCCGGCTATCCCTCCCTTCAAGAATTCCACTTCTCTTCCAAGGATACCTGAGATGACCGGACGCATTGCCCACCCCAAGGTCGAAAAGCTCATCGTCAATCGCTGGTCGCCGCGCGCCTTCGACGGCAGCGAGATTCCGCAGGAAGACCTCGACGTGATCTTCGAAGCCGGCGGCTGGGCCCCTTCGGCCTATAACGTGCAGCCTTGGACCTTCCTCTATGCGAAGAAGGGCGATGCCAACTGGGACCTGTTCCTCTCGCAACTGGTCGAATTCAATCAGGGTTGGGCCAAGGATGCTTCGGCGCTCGTCTTCGTGGTTTCGGACAGCCAGATGCGTTCGGACAAGGGCAATTCGAATAACCACAGCCACAGCTTCGATGCCGGCGCGGCATGGGCACTGGCTGCCCTGCAGGCGCAGGCGCTGGGCTATCACACGCACGGCATGACCGGCCTGAAGTTCGGTGAGGCGGAAGCGGCGCTGGGCATTCCCGCCGACCACCGCCTGGAAGCGGCTTTCGCGATCGGCAAGATGGGCGACAAGACCTCGCTCCCCGAATTCCTGCAGGAGCGCGAAGTGGCCAGCAACCGCAAGCCGGTGGCCGAGATCGCCAAGGCCGGCACGTTCGCCTGACCGTTTCGACACTTTCCAACCTTGCCTGATGTCCCCCCGATCAGGCTGAAGGCGCCCCATCCTCCTCCCCCCGCAAGGGGCGCTTCAAGAACCCGGTCCGCTCTCCTCCCGGCGGACCGGGTTTTTTCCTGCCCGGATCAGAATCCGATCTTGACGCCGGCCATCACGCGGTTGCTGACCGCGCCGGCTGGCATCGCCACGGAATCCATGTGGACATCCGCGACCACGCCCGGCGCGATCTGCCGTTCGGCACGGCCGAGGCCTTCGGTCACCTTGTAGGTATCCGGCAGCGGGCGAAGGCGATCCGCCTCGGGATCCGGCGCGCAGACCACGATCTCTCCGGGACGGCCCTCGGGGCAGCGCCGGCGCAGGATGGTGAGGCCGTTCCGGCCCGGCGTACGCAGTTGCGCCAGATCGAATGCGTCCAGCGCCTGTTCGGCGGCGGCAGGCGGAGGGGCGGGCGGAGAGGGGGGCGAATCGGCTGTCGGCATCAGGGTCGCACTCCTGCGGTCCGGCTGGGCCGGGCTGGTGAAGACAACCACCTGATCGTGGCTGATTTGCGGCAGGGGGCGCGGCGCGGAACAGCGCCGCTTGTCCGCCGCAAAGATCTCTCGTCTGGATCGGCCGGCGCGATCGGTTATAGGCGCTCCGGTTCTTGCAAGGAGGTTGGCGCGGTCGTGGCGTTGAACAGCATCATTACCACTCAGGTTGGCGGCAGACGTCGGCTGGCTCCTCTGCGCGCGGCACTGGGCGGGCTTTTCGGCATCGCCTTGGCCGGCGCGCTGACGCGTCTGCTGGAAAGTGGCTACGATCCCGCACTGCCGTTCCTTGTCGCTCCGCTGGGCGCATCGGCGGTGCTGGTCTTTGCGGTGCCGGCCAGTCCGCTGGCGCAGCCCTGGCCGGTGATGGGCGGCAACTTGCTATCGGCGGTGGTCGGGATCGCGGCGGGCAAGCTGGTGGGCGATCCCTGGCTGGCAGGCAGCCTTGCGGTGGGACTGGCGATCGCGGCCATGACGGTGACGCGCAGCCTGCATCCGCCGGGCGGGGCCTGCGCGCTGCTCAGCGCCCTGGGTGCGACCGGCCATCCCGCCTGGGGCTGGGCACATCTGCTGCCTTTCGCGGTCAACGTGGTGACGCTCTGCGCAGTCGGCTGGATTTACAACAACGCCACCGACCACCCCTGGCCGCACCACGCGGCCCCGGTGGTGCACAAGCCGGGCGAACCCTATACGCGCGCCGATATCGAGGCGCTTCTGGCCGAGTGGGACGAGACACTGGACGTCGATGCCGACGACCTGGACGCTTTCGTGCAAGAACTGCTGAAGCGGGGCAAGAAGCCCGCCTGAATTGGCGGGCCGAGCGCTTAGGCCGTCGCCGCAGTGGCGCGGCGGCGCTGGACCAGATCCCAGCAGAACACCGCGATCGCGATCCAGATGAACAGGAAACACACGAGCTGAGAGGATTTCAGCGGCTCGTTGAAGGCGATCAGGCCCATCAGGAACACGCCGGTGGGCGTCACGAACTGGATGAAGCCCAGCAGCGAGAAGTCCAGCTTGCGCGCCGCGCTGGCGAACAGCATCAGCGGGATGCCGGTGATCGGCCCGGCGAACGCCAGCAGCAGATCGATCCGCGGCGAGGAGCCCATCGACAGCCCGGCCGGGCTTGATGCCTGCCACATCAGCAGGCCGATCGCCGGAAGCGTCAGCACCATCGTCTCCACCGTCAGGCCGGGCAGCGCGGTGACCGGCGCCAGCTTGCGCGTCAGGCCATAGCCGCCGAAGCTGAGCGCAAGGCCGGCGCTGATCCACAGTGTGTCCAGCGCATCGCGCGCCAGCATGGCAACGCCGATCGCGGCCAGCCCCACCGCCAGCCATTGCAGGCGGGACAGCTTTTCGCGCAGGAAGATCGTGGCCGCCAGCACGTTGACCAGCGGATTGATGTAGTAGCCAAGGCTGGCCGCCAGCACGTGCCCGCTCATCACCGCGATGACATAGATCGACCAGTTGATGCCGATCAGCAGCCCGCTCAGCGCCAATGCGCCAACGATGCGCGGGTTGGCCAGGGCCGCGCGCAATTCGCCGCCCTGCTTCAGCGCCACGATCATCAGAAGGCAGAACGGCAGCGTGAACAGGATCCGCCAGGCCACCACTTCGAACGCCGCGACTTGGTGGAGCAGCGCGAAATAGAGCGGGAACAGGCACCAGACGAAGTAGGCGCCCAGCGCCTGCGCAAGGCCGCCCGAACGGCGGGGAAGAGTCTGCGGCATGAAAATCTGGCCCCAAGGCGGAAAATCGAGCCGGTTCGATAGGGGGCGGGGCGCGGGGCGGCAAGCGGTTCGTCGCATCCATTCCCTCACCTCGTCGATATCGGCAATTCTGACGGCCGCGTTGCACTGCGTTCAGGTTCGGCGTCTTAAAGATGAATGCGTAGAGCGGAGATCGGGTTGCGACTGCCCTCCGCCAGACTGAAGGAGAATGACAATGCGCGCACTGACCAAGGCCACCGCCCTTGCCGTCGCCGCCGTCTCTCTGGCGGGTGCAATGCCGGCCAATGCGGCTCCGACGTTCCATGCAGCCAGCGAATTCGTGGCGCCGGGGCAGGAGACCAACGCCCACAGCCGCCAGCGCTATTCGCGTGACGATTACCGTCGCGGCTACGGCTATCGCGGTGGTTATCGCGGCGAGCCGGTCTATCGCGACACCCGCGTGTGGCGCGGCGACAATGGCCGCTATTACTGCCGCCGCCAGAACGGCACGACCGGTCTGCTGATCGGTGGTGCGGCGGGTGCCCTGCTGGGGCGCGAGGTGGACCAGCGCGGCGATCGCACGCTCGGCACCGTGCTCGGTGCGGTAGGCGGCGCGCTGCTGGGCCGCGAGATCGATCGCGGCGGTTCGTCCTGCCGGTAAGTACGGCGCAACATCACCCCCTTTCCCCGCGCTGACGGCGAAGCGCAGGGAAGTCCGCCTGACCCCCTGGGGAGCGGGTGGAGAGGGCGTCTGCGGCAACCCCGCAGGCGCCCTCGACACGTTTCTGCCCCGTTTTAAGTATTGGCCCGCGACTATTCCCGCTTTGGCACATGCGCCTGATCGGATGCGTCTCACCCTTGTCTTTCGGGTCGGCCGGAGGGAAGGCTTGCGCAATAGTCGTTGAAAAACAGCGGCACGGGCCGCGATTCTGCTGCCGCCGGGGCCGGAAAGGGACGCCATGAACCAAGCTACCGCAAGCGCCGTGGGCATGATGCTCGCCGTAACCGTCGTGCTCGCCGGCTGTTCGAAAGCGGGCAAGACCGAAGCCGACAAGACGCAGGCGGCGCTGGGGGATGCGATCGTCGTCGATCCCACCATGACCGCCGAGAGCGGTGCTGCCGGGGCGGAGAAGGGCATCGTCCTCTCGCCCGACAGCCGTTCGTCGCAGGCCATCGAGGCGACGCGCAAGGCGGCGGCCGATCTGGCCGGCGGGCTGCGCGAACTGCCGGAACCGGTCAAGGGCAGCGCATCGCAGCTGTCCGCAGTGGCCGCTGCCGCCGCGCAGACCACGCCCGCTGCCAAGGCGGCGAAGACCGATTGCACTACCAAGGTTCAGTACGGCCCTGATTGGGCACAGAAGCTGCCTGCCGAATTGCCGCTCTATCCCCGCGCCGCGGTGCAGGAAGCGGCAGGCACCGACAGCGACGGCTGCGCGCTACGCGTCGTCAGCTTCGGCACCCCGGTCGCCCAGCAGGATGTGATCGGCTTCTACCGCGCGATGGCGTTGAAGGCCGGTTACTCGGCCGATTATCGCCTTGACGGTGGCGACCAGGTGGTGGGCGGCGGGAAGGGCGGGCAGGCCTACGTGGTCTTTGCGCGCAAGCAGTCCAACGGTGTGACCGAAGTGGACCTGATCACCAGCGGCCGCTGATCTTTATCTGAGGCCGACCCCAATCATCGCGCGCGGCTGCTCCATCTCGCCCGAGGCGACCGGATAGGCGCAGTAGTCCGCGGCATAATAGCCGCTGGGCCGGTGGTTGCCGGAAAGGCCGATGCCGCCCATCGGTGCCGCGTGGCTGGGGCCGGTGGTGGTGCGGTTCCAGTTGATGATTCCGGCGCGCACATGCGCCCAGAAGCGGTTGTAGTCCTGCGGAGAACCGCCGATCAGCGAGGCGGCAAGGCCGAAGCGGGTGTTGTTGGCCTCTGCAATCGCCTCGTCGAAATCGTCGACGCGGACCACTTGCAGGATCGGGCCGAACAATTCGACGTCAGGCCGGTCCTTCAGCGCGGTGGTGTCGATGATCGCCGGGCTGAGGAAGGGCAGATTGTCATCCTGCCGGACAAGGTGCTTGATCGCCTTGCCGCCGTTGCTCAGCAGATAGAGAAAGCTTTCGGCAAGTCCGTCGGCAGCGGCATTGTCGATTACCGGGCCCATGAACGGCGCGGGTTCGTCGAACGGGGCGCCGACGATGATGCGGTCGGCCAGCGCCTTGATCTCGGCCATCATCGCATCGTGGATCGATGCCTTGACGATCAGCCGCCGTGCCGCCGTGCAGCGCTGCCCGGCGCTGGCGAAGGCGGACTGCACCACCAGTGCGGCGGCGTCGGTAATCTTGGGCGTATCCCACAGCACGATCGGATTGTTGCCGCCCATCTCCAGCGCCACGACCTTGTCGGGCCGGGTAGCGAGGCGGCGGTTGATGGAGATGCCGGTGTTGGCGGAACCGGTGAACAACACCCCGTCCACGCCCTCATGCGCCACGAAGTCCTGCCCTTCCAGCGGGCCGCCGATGGCCAGTTGGACGACACCGGCGGAAATCCCCGCGCGGTGGAAACAGCGGGTGAGCAGTTCGCTCGTGGCGGGCGCCTTCTCGCTGGGCTTGAAGATCACCACGTTGCCCGCGATCAGCGCGGGCACGATGTGGGCGTTGGGCAAGTGTGCCGGGAAATTGTACGGCCCCAGCACCACCATCACGCCGTGCGGTTTGTGGCGCACAGCCATGCTGCCCTGCAAAGCGCTGTCCAGCTTTCGCTGGCTGGTCCGCTCCGCATAGGCGCGGATCGAGACTTCGACTTTGGCGACCACCGATTCGACTTCGGCGCGGGCTTCCCACAAGGGCTTGCCCACTTCGCGGGCGATCAGGTCCGCCAGCGCCTCCGCCTCCTTGCGCACTTCGTTGGCGAAGCGGCGGACCAATTCCATGCGCGTGGACAGCGGCTGCGCGGCCCAGGCCGGCCAGGCGCGGCGGGCGCGATCCACCACGTCGTTCACGTCGCAAGGCATGCCGCGCCAGATCTCCGCGCCCGTTGCCGGTTCGCACGAAACAATCTGCTCAGCACTCACGGTATCGACGGGTCCTCGTTTGTCGCTGGCCGGAAGCGGCGGGAGCGGGGCCTTGGTTGCGGTTGTGGCTGCACCGTGCATGACGGGGTCTGTCCGTTGCGGGTAGATCGAAGCGAGACCGAAGCTATGGCACGCTTATCCCTAATGAGACCCTAACGGAGATGGCCTGCCGGCACCGGAGCCGGGCCGAGTTGGCGGCCCAATTCGCAGATTGCGGCAACCTTTTCGTGCAGCGGGGCCCAATCGTCGTGTTCGTCGATCGCGGCCCAGATGCGTTCCACCTCGTCGATCAGCAGGCCCGGCGGGGCGGGTTCGTGCCAGATCGATGCATCCGTATCGGAGCTGGGGCGCCGTGCCTTGAGCAGTTCTCCAAAAGCGTCGTCGCCCGCATCGCGGCCGGCGCGATGGCGGAAATAGAACGTCTCCGGCGCTTCGCCGCTGGCGACCATGGCTTTTTCCGCCGCCTGGATCAGCGCCATGTCGGCGGCATCGTCTATCTGCTCGACGCCGAGCCGCCAGCAGAAGCGGCGATACATCGCCTGTTGGTAGAGCGGCGCGAAGCGATCGAGCGCGGCGACCAGCGGCTCGGTTTCCGCCAGCAGACGCAGGGCAACGGCCAGTTGGCCGCAATCCCACAGCACCGCCTCGGGCTGGCGGCCGAAGGCATAGAGCCCGGCATGGTCGAAATAGGCGGCGGTGAAGCCGGGATCCCAGCGCGGCAGCCAGCGCCAGGGGCCGTAATCGAAACTCTCGCCCGAGATATTGATGTTGTCGCTGTTGAGCACGCCATGGACGAATCCGGCAACCATCCACGAGGCGACGGTGTCAGCCATGCGCTCCACCACCTGATGCAGCAGGATCACCGCCGGCTGGTCGCGGCCGGGCATGTCCTCGGGCGGAAGCGGTCCGGGGAAGGTGGCCAGGCAATAGTCGACCAGCGCCGCCATGTGCTCTGCATCGTCCATTGCCAGCAGGCGCTGAAAGCTACCTATCCGTACATGGCCGTGGCTGAGGCGGACCAGAGCCGCCGAACGTGTGGGCGAAGGCTCATCCCCGCGCCACAGCGATTCTCCGGTCTCGACGACCGAGAAGGTCTTGCTGGTGTTCACCCCCAGCGCCTCCAGCATCTCGGTGGCGAGAATCTCGCGCACCGCGCCCTTCAGCGTCAGCCTGCCGTCGCCGTCGCGGCTGTAGGGCGTCTGGCCCGAACCCTTGGTGCCAAGGTCCAGCACACGGCCCTCGCCGTCCAGCATCTGCGCGAACAGGAAGCCGCGCCCGTCGCCGATGTTGGGGTTGTACACGCGGAACTGGTGGCCGTGATAACGCAGCGCCAGCGGCCGGGGCAGGTTATCCGGCAGCGGCTCGAAACGTCCGAAATGGGCGATCCACTGCGCGTCGTCCAGGATGTCCAGGCCCACCGCGCGGGCCCACCTGTCGTTGCGGAAGCGCAGGATATGGTTGGGGAAATCGGCCGCGTCGACGGGATTCGCGATCCAGTCGGAAATAGCCTCGATACGGGGGGCAGGGCGGTAGGCACTTGCTTGCGGTTCGCTTCGCATCGGGCGATAGTGGCGATGGATGGCCCGTCGATCAAGGTGGGTGCAGGAGGTCGCAGGCTTCGCAGATGACGGGTTTTGAAGATCGGTTCTGGTCGAGCCGCGAAGGATTGAAGCTGCATTTCCGCGATTATGCCGGCCCCGACGGCGTTCTGGACGGCCCCCCGGTGGTCTGTCTTCCGGGGCTGACACGCAATGCCCGCGATTTCGAGCGGCTGGCGCCTCGCCTGGCCCAGCAGCGCCGGGTGATCTGCCCGGACATGCGCGGGCGGGGCGACAGCGAGTATGCGCGCGATTCGGCCAGCTATAACCCCGTGCAGTATGGCGAGGACCTGCTGGCGCTGTTGGATCAGGAGGGAATCGATCGCTTCGCCGCCATCGGCACATCGCTGGGCGGGTTGATGATCATGGGACTTGCCACGATGATCTCCGACCGCATCGCCGCCGCCGTGATCAACGATGTCGGCCCCTATCTTGAGCCTGAGGGGATGGAGCGGATCGTCGACTATGTCGGGCAGGGGCGCAGCTTTCCCACCTGGGTCCATGCCGCGCGCGGGATCGAGGATACCTTGGGTGACGCCTATCCCGGCCACACGCTGGATTTCTGGATCGGCATGGCCAAGCGGCTGATGACGCTTTCGGGCAATGGCCGCATGGTCTTCGATTACGACATGAAGATCGCTGAGCCGTTCAACGCCTTCGACGTCGATACCCAGCCCGATCTCTGGCCCGCGTGGGAGGCGCTGGGCGGTGAAAGCGGGGCAGGCCGCCCGGTGCTGGTGCTGCGCGGCGAACTGTCCGACCTGCTCTCGGCGCCGACGCTGGAGAAGATGCTGCGCCGCGTGCCCGATGCCGTGGCGGTGACGCTGCCCGATGTCGGCCATGCGCCGACGCTGGACGAGCCCGATGCGGTTTCCGCGATCGAGGCGTTGCTGGCGCGGGCCGGCTGACCGGCGGAAAACATGCGCATTCTCCACCTCCATTCCAGCTTTGCGGCGGGCGGCAAGGAACTGCGTGCGGTGCGCTTGATGAACGTCTTCGGGCGGGGAATCGGGCATGACGTGGTCTCCGCCCAGCCCGGCGCGTTGGGCGCGGCGGTGGTCCTCGACCCCGCGTTGGATGTCGGCTTTCCCGAAGACTTTCCCGGCCTGCAGGGCCGCCCGACCCCCGCGCGGCTGTGGCGCATCGCCCAGGCCATGCAGGGTTACGACCTGGTGCTCAGCTACAACTGGGGGGCGATGGATGCGGTGCTGGCGCATCGGCTCTATGCCGGGCTGCTGCAGCTGCCGCCGCTGGTCCATCACGAGGATGGCTTCAACGAGGACGAGGCCAATGGCCTGAAGCCATCGCGCAACCTTTTCCGCCGCGTGGCGCTGGCCGGGGCGGCGGCGCTGGTGGTGCCGAGCCGCCGGCTGGAGGCGATCGCGCGGCAGGCGTGGCGCCAGCCGGCCGAACGCCTGCGCTTCATCCCCAACGGCATCGATTGCGGCGCCTTCATCGACAAGCCGCGGCCCGATGTGCTGCCGGGCGTCGTCAAGCGGGAGGGTGATCGCTGGGTGGGCACGCTGGCGGGGCTGCGCCCGGTCAAGGACTTGCCCCGGCTGGTGCGCGCCTTTGCCGGCCTGCCGGACCCGTGGAAGCTGGTGATCCTGGGCGAAGGCCCCGAACGCGGCGCGATCTTGGCCGAAGCGGAGCGACTTGGCCTGGGCCATCGCGTGCATCTGCCCGGCTTCGTTGCCGATCCATCGCGCGCGGTCGGCCTGTTCGACGTGTTCGCGCTTTCTTCGAAGAGCGAACAGTTCCCGATCTCGGTGGTGGAGGCGATGGCGGCCGGCTTGCCGGTGGCAGCCCCGGCGGTGGGCGACGTTGCCGACATGATCGCGGGGGAGAACGCCCCCTTCATCGTCCCGGCGGAAGATGAACCCGCTCTCGCCGCCGCTCTGGCGGCTCTGGCCGAGGCGCCGGACCTGCGCGCCCGCGTCGGTGCCGCCAATCGCGCGAAGGCGCAGGCGGAATACGACGAAGCGGCAATGATTTCCGCCTATCGGGCGGTTTACGGGCAGGCGATAGGTGCGGAGGAGCTGGTTTGAAGGCGTCCCAACACCGTTCAGCCGGGCTTCACCGCTGGGAGGGCACGCCAGATCATCGTTGAAAAGCCGCCACCATTCGCTAAACAGCCCGGCAACCATTCAGACATACGCAGAAAGCGCCCGCAAATTGGCCCTGCCTCCTTCCGATAGTTCGACCTCCAATACCGTGTCTGCCCAGCGACTCGCCGCTCAGCAGGATGTATTCCTGCGCGAAGTCGACGATGCGCTGCGCCACGATCAGGTCGAAGGCTTCTTCAAGCGCTTTGGTCTGCCGCTGCTGGCGGTGGTTTTGCTGGGCCTTGCCGCGTTCGGCGGCTTCCTGTTCTGGAAGCACCGCCAGGAAGAGACGCGCGCCGCCAATTCCGAGGCGTTCACCCAGGCGATCGATGCGCTGAAGGCGCAGAACTTCGACAGCGCCAAGGACAAGCTGAAGCCGCTGGCCGACAGCGGTTCGGACGGCAGCGCCACCTCGGCCAAGCTGCTGCTGGCAGGCATCGCGCTCCAGCAGAACAAGACCGCCGATGCGCTGAAGCTGTACGACGCCGTCGCCAATGACGCGAAGGCGCCGCAGCCGATGCGCGATCTGGCGGTGATCCGCAGCGTTGCCGCCAATTTCGACGCGATGAAGCCCGAAGACGTGGTGTCCAGGCTGAAGCCCTATGCCGCGCCGGGCAACCCGTGGTTCGGTGCCGCCGGCGAACTGGTGGGCATGGCCTACATCAAGATGAACAAGGGCGATCAGGCCGGTCCGCTCTTCGCCGCCATCGCGAAGGACGAAACCATCGAGGACGGCCTGCGCAGCCGCGCGCGCCAGCTGGCCGCCGTGCTGGGCGTCGATGCCGTGGACGATGTCGTCGACGAGCGTGGCGAACCGCTGGGCAAGGCCAATGGCGCCGCGCCCGTGGCCGCTGCCGCCGCGCCTGCCGGAGAATGACGATGTCTATTGAGAACGTGCGCATGAACGCTGTCGTTTCGAAATCGCGTGCCGGTCGTGGCCGGCAGGTGCGCGTGGCGTCGCTGATCGCGCTGGCGCTGGTGGCGGGCCTGTCGGGCTGCAAGAGCGGCGGCAAGGGCCGTCCCAAGACGCCGACGGTGGGCGAACGCGTGCCGATCCTTTCGCGCATCGAAGCCGGTGCCAAGGTCGATCCGTCGCTGGAAGCCGTCTCGGTGATCCTGCCGCCGGCCACCGCCAATTCGGAATGGGCGCAGGGCGGCGGCAACGCCGGCAAGTCCTACGGCCATCTGGCCCTCGCGGAAAATCCGCAGCGCGTCTGGACCGCGCAGATCGCCGGTTCGACCACGCGCCAGCGTCTGGCCGCATCGCCGGTGATCGGCGATGGCAAGCTCTTCGTGATGGACACGGACGGCGTGGTTCACGCTTTCGATGCCGAAAAGGGCACCCACCTGTGGACCAAGAATTTCGCGGTTTCCGGGCAAAACAACAAGGCGATCTTCGGCGGCGGTGTCAGCTTCGATTCGGGTAAGCTCTACGTCACCACCGGCCTTGGCGAAGTGGCGGTGCTCAACGCGAACGACGGCACCCAGGTCTGGACCAAGAAGCCCGGCGGCCCGCTGCGCGGATCGCCCACGGTCAGCTTCAACGCCGTCTACGTGATGACGCAGGACAACCAGATCATCGCGCTGAACGCGGCCGATGGCGAAGTGCTGTGGAACGAATCGGCCTCGCTCACCCAGTCGGGCGTATTCGGCGTGGCCACCCCGGCGGCGGCGCAGGGCACCGTGATCGCCGGCTATGCCTCGGGCGAACTGGTGGCCTACCGCTACGAGAACGGCCGCCAGCTGTGGTCCGACGCGCTGGCCCGCACCTCGATCTCGACCGAGGTGGGCAGCATCACCGATCTTGACGCCGATCCGATCATCGACCGTGGCCGCGTCTACGCGCTGGGCCAGGGCGGTCGCATGGCGGCGTACGAACTGGTCACCGGCCAGCGTATCTGGGAACTGAACCTTGCCGGCATCTCGACCCCGGCGATCGTGGGTGACTGGATCTTCACGCTGGACGATCATGCCGAAGTGCTGGCGATCGCCCGCACCAGCGGCAAGGTGCGCTGGCTGACGCAGCTGACGCGCTACCAGAACGAGAAGAAGCGCAAGGGCCCGATCTTCTGGGTGGGCCCGGTGCTGGCCGGCAACAAGCTGTGGATCGGCAATTCGCGCGGCGAAGTGGGCACGATCGATCCGGGTACGGGCGCCTATGCCAAGTACCAGGAGCTGAAGGACCCGATCTCGCTGGCACCCGTGGTGGCCAACCAGACGCTCTATATCCTCGACGATTCGGGCCAGATCAGCGCCTATCGCTGATCGCGCGAACTGCGGGCGAAAGGGACAATGGGCCGCCGGTATCTTCCACGATGCCGGCGGCCTTTCCTTTGCGGCCGTTTAACCATTTGCCGCTAGGCCCTCTGCAATGACCGGCAGCCCTTTCAGACCCGCAAGCGACGTTTCGGCAGGCGTGGGCCTGACCGGGCTGGCCGCGCTGCTCGGCTGGCTGCTGGTGTGCCGCAAGTGGGCCGCGATTGCCGATGCCTTCGCGCTGCCCGGCCCCCATGCACCGATGAGCGGGCCCTACGCCGCCGTCGCCACGCTGTTCCTTACCGGCCTGGCCATGAGCCTGTGGTCGCTGCTGGTGGACAAGGTGCATCGCCGCCCGTCGACCGGCATCGATTGGACCCGGGCTCGGCCCTTCGCCGAAACGCTGGACGTTTCGATCACCAAGCTGGCCGGGCTCTGGGCGACATGGGCGCTGATCGCGGGCTATTACTGCATCGGCCGCTGGTACTGGGACGGGCAATACCTGTTCGCGATGGAGGTGATCGGCGCGGCGGCGGTGCCGCTGCTGGTGCTGTCGATCCCCTATGTGTTCTGGCTGGACCGGCATCTGGTGGAGCCGCGCGATGCCGCATGGCATTTCGGCGCGCTGCTGATCGGGCGAGAGGCATGGGATATCGGCCAGGTGAAACGCCATGGCCGGGCCTGGGCGATCAAGGCCTTCTTCGGCGCCTTCATGATCTCCATCCTGCCCGGCGGCTTCGCGCAGATCGTCAACGCCGATTTCGGCAGCATGGTGCACGATCCGGTGCGGCTGGGGCTGACGCTGATCGCGCTGCTGTTCCTGATCGACGTGCAGATCGGCACGGTCGGCTACATCTTCACCTTCCGCCCGCTCGACGCGCATATCCGCAGCGGCAATCCGCTGCTGGCGGGCTGGGTGGCGGCGCTGATGTGCTATCCGCCCTTCGTCTGGGGCACGATGGGCCGCGCGGACGTGCTGGGGTACGAAGTTAACACGCCGGGCTGGGCCTACTGGCTGCAGGGTCATACGGCCCTCCTGTGGCTCTGGGCGGCGCTGCTGGTCACGCTGACGGCGATCTATGCCTGGGCGACCTTCGCCTTCGGCCTGCGCTTCTCCAACCTCACCTATCGCGGGGTGCTGACCAACGGCCCCTACCGCTTCACGCGGCACCCGGCCTACCTGTCGAAGAACCTGTTCTGGTGGTGCTCCACGCTGCCGTTCCTCGTCTCCAGCCATGCCCTGACCGACATGGTGCGCAACACCGTGCTGCTGGGCGTGGTGAGCGCGATCTACTACTGGCGCGCCCGGACCGAGGAAGCGCACCTGCTGGCGGAGGATGCCAAGTACCGCGCCTATCACGCCTGGATGGCGGAGAACGCGCTGATCACGCGGACGCTGACGAAGTTGGGCGAAAGGCTGCGGCTGAGCGTACGGGAGCCGCAGGCAGCGGAGTAAGGATTACCCTACTCCACCAATCACCACCGCTCATCCTGAGCTTGTCGAAGGATGTGAGCCACAGCGCTCCGCCTAAGGGGGCTTCGACAAGCTCAGCCTGAGCGGGAAGGGTGAGGGCCTCACCGGAGCGAGCGAGGCCCTCCCTGTTCAGAAGCTCTTGAGCGCGTAGATCTTCGACAGATCGCCGCCCCACTCGCCATTGTAGAGGTCGAGCAGGCGCTGGGCCGGGACCTTGCCGGTGGCGACGATCTCGGCCAGCGGTTCCAGATAGCCGGTCTCGTTGTCGCCGCCCGCATTGAGGCGCGCGCGCGCAGCCAGGCCCGAGCGGGAGATGTTCAGCACTTCGCCGGCAATGTCACGCAGCGTGCCACCACCCCCCCTAAATGATTTGGGAAGCGGGGCATCGAGCGCCAGCTTCGGTACCGCATTGCGCAGTTCCTCGCGACCTTCCATGTCCCAGTCCTTGACCAGATCCCATGCGGCGTCGAGCGCGGTCTGGTCGTAGAGCAGGCCCACCCAGAACGCGGGCAGGGCGCAGATGCGGCCCCACGGACCGCCATCGGCGCCGCGCATTTCCAGGAAGGACTTCAGGCGCACTTCGGGGAAGGCGGTGGAAAGGTGATCGGTCCAGTCCGACAGGCGCGGCTTCTCTCCGGGGAGCACCGAAAGCTCACCCTTCAGGAAGTCGCGGAACGACAGGCCGGCGGCGTCGATATACTTGCCGTCGCGGAACACGAAGTACATCGGCACGTCGAGCATGTAGTCGACATAGCGCTCGTAGCCGAAGCCGTCCTCGAACACGAAGGGCAGCATGCCGGTGCGCGCGGGGTCGGTGTCCGACCAGATGTGGCTGCGGTACGAGAGGTAGCCGTTGGGCTTGCCCTCTGTGAACGGAGAGTTCGCGAATAGCGCGGTGGCCAGCGGCTGCAGCGCCAGCGAGGTGCGGAACTTCTTCACCATGTCCGCCTCGCTCGAATAGTCGAGGTTGACCTGGATGGTGCACGTGCGCAGCATCATGTCGAGGCCCATCGTGCCCACGCGCGGCATGTGGCGCAGCATGATGTCGTAGCGGCCCTTGGGCATGATCGGCAGTTCGGCGCGGGTCTTGTCCGGCCACATGCCAAGGCCGAGGTAGGCCTTGCCGATGTGATCGCCAATCGTCTTCACTTGCGCGAGGTGGCGGCCGGTTTCCGCGCACGTCTGGTGCAGGTTTTCCAGCGGCGCGCCGGAAAGCTCCAGCTGGCCGGCCGGCTCCAGGCTGACATTGCCGTCGCTGCCCTTCAGGGCGATGACGTTCCCGCCTTCGATGATGGGTTCCCAACCGAACTGGGTCAGCGCGTTCAGCAGATCGCGGATGCCGCCTTGCTCGTCATAGGACGGGGCATGGTGATCGGCGGTGTCGTAGACGAATTTCTCGTGCTCGGTACCTATGCGCCACGCCTCGCGCGGCTTTTCGCCCGCAGCCATCGGCGCGGCGAGTTGATCCAGGCTTTCGATCACCGGATCTTCGCGATCCGAAACCTCACGGGTGCTCATGGGCGCGGAGGTAGAGTGCCTTCGAGCCGGACGCCACAACTTTTTGTACCGACCGGTTTCTTTTTAGCGAGAGGCCCGGTTTTCGGGCGATTTCCGCGTGGTGCGGACAGTTTGATGGAGAACCTTCAGCCATCCGGCATTTCCCGTCGCCCCCGCGAAGGCGGGGGCCCCGCTTCCTTTCGCCTCGCCCGCAACGAACAAGCGGGATTCCCGCCTTCGCGGGGAGGACGGGTTTAGCGGAGGGTACGGTCTACCAATCCCCGGAAATCGCCATCCACAAGGCGGTCGCACCGATGCTGGCCGTCTCGCCGCGCAGGATGCGCGGGCCGAGGGTGATCGCCCGTGCCATCGGATGCGCGCGGATCGCGGCGCGTTCCTCTTCGTCGAAGCCGCCTTCCGGGCCCACCAGCAGCGCGGCGGGGCCGGAATGCGCGGCAAATTGCTCGGCGGCCGGCGCACCGCCGGTCTCGTCCGCGAAGTACAGCGCGCGATCTGCGGGCCAGTCGCGCAGCATGGCGTCCAGCTTCACTGGCTCGGCCACGCGGGGCAGCGCGGTGCGCGCGCATTGCTCCGCCGCTTCGGTGACGATGGTGGCCGCGCGCTCGGCATTGAGCTTGTCGGCTACGCAGCGGCGGGTGATCATCGGCTGGATCGTCGCCACGCCCAGTTCGGTGGCCTTTTCCAGCACCAGATCGAAGTTCGGCTTCTTCAACAGCGCGGCACAGAGCCAGAAGTCCGGCACTGCCTCCCGTTCGCGCAGTCGCTCGCGCAGTTCCAGCACGACATCGCGCTTGCCGGCGGAGACGACTTCGCCGGCCCATTCGCCGGTTTCGTCATCGCACAGAATTACCGCGTCACCGGCGGCGATGCGCATCACTTTGGCCAGATAGTGGGCCTGCCCACCCTCGATGGAGAGGGACTGCCCCTGCGATAGCGGCCCGGTCACGAAAAGGCGCGGCGCCGAACGCGGCGGCCAGGCGGGGGTGGCTCCCATCTTGCAATCTGCTCCTGCTTGGAAGGCGACTTTCGCAGCGATTCTCACTGCTTCGTGCCGGGATCAAGTATCGCGGACAGCCGGCGCGCGTTCAAGTCGTGGGAAAAGACACAGTGGTGCGCACATGCATCGCCGTTTGGTTCCCGCGCAAGCGATGAACCGCACCCTCTGCGCGACGGAAGGCGGCAGGCAGCCGTACGGCGTGCGTGCTTTGGGCGGTTCGTACATGACAGCGGAGGGCAATTGCATTACCTCGACCGCCGTGAGCGACTCTCTACTCGTCCCCGATACCGAACATCGCGGCCTCGTTTCCGCCCTTCCACCAATGCCACGCGCTTTCGCGATGCTGGCGCGGTTCGACCGCCCGATCGGGTGGTGGCTGCTGTTCTGGCCTTGCGCCTGGGGTGTGCTGCTGGCGGGCGGCGAAGCCCGCTGGGGCCTGATCCTGTGGCTGCTGGCCGGCTCCATCGCGATGCGCGGCGCGGGCTGCGTCTATAACGACATCGTCGACGCCGATCTGGACCGCAAGGTGGCACGCACCGCCAAACGCCCGATCGCCAGCGGGCAGGTCAGCCCGAAGGCGGCGTGGATCTGGCTGCTGGCGCTCTGCCTCGTCGGACTGGTGGTGCTGATCCAGTTGCGCCCCATGGCGCAGCTTGTCGCACTGGGCAGCGTGGCGCTGGTAGCGGCCTATCCCTTCATGAAGCGCATCACCTGGTGGCCGCAGGCGTGGCTGGGCATGGTCTTCACCTGGGGCGCGCTGGTCGGCTGGGTGGAGATCCGCAGCGATCATCTGGAAGTGCTGGCGGCGCTCTATCTGGGCTCGATCGCCTGGTGCATCGGCTACGACACGATCTACGCCATCCAGGACCGCGAGGATGACGCGCTGGTGGGCATCCGTTCATCGGCCCTGCGCATGGGCACGCATGTGCGTGGCGGCGTGGCCGGGTTCTACGCGATAGCCGTGGCGTTCTGGGCGCTGGCGTTCTGGATGCTGCGTCACGACTGGGTGGCGATGGTTGGGCTGGGGCCGGTGGCGCTGCATCTGGCGTTTCAGGTGATCACGCTGGACACCGCAGACGGTGATAATGCGCTCGCCCGCTTCCGCTCCAACCGTGATCTCGGCCTGGTGATGGCGCTGGCTTGCTGGGTAGTGGGGAACGCCGGAATTATCTGAAGGCTGTTTGAAATCCGGCCATAGCCGGATTTGCGGCACCGGCCCTCTCCCCCACCCGGCCACCCTGCAGGGTAGACTTCGTGGGTGCTCGGGTGGGGGAGAGGGCCGGTGCCGCCAAAATTCGCTCTCGGCGAATTTTCAAAGGACTCCTACTCGTAGCTGACGAGTTCGAACTCGATCCCGTCCCAATCGAAGAAATAGAACCGGCGGCCGGGCTCGTAGTCCGCGTGGTTGAACGGCACGAGGCCTGCCGCGACAACGCGGCGTTCGGCTTCGTCCAGATCGTCCACCACCAGCCCCACATGGTTCAGCGGCGTGCCTTTGGCAAAACGGTCGTGCGCCTTTCGGTCGGTGTAGACCGCGATGTAGCTGAAATCCCCGCCGACATGGATCGTCTCGCCGCCATTGATCGCGGGACCGCGCCAGCGTTCGTGCCAGCCGAGCAGGTCTTGCAACAGCGCGGATGAGCGCTCGATATCGCTGACGGTGATATTGGCATGTTCGAGGCGGCCCTGGGCCATCGGAATGTCTCCTGCTTTTGCGCCGATCGAATCGCCGGCCTGGCCTTCATGCAACCTCAAGTTAACTTGAGGTCAAACGGAAAACGCGGCAGGAAGGGCGGATGGTTGACGACCGCTTCATTTCCATCGGCTATCTCGCCCGCCGCACCGGCGTGGCGGTGTCGGCGATCCGGTTCTATGAAGACAAGGGCCTGCTGACCTCGCTGCGGTCCGGCGGCAACCAGCGCCGCTTCCTGCGATCCGACATCCGCCGCGTCAGCTTCGTGCTGATCGCGCAGAAACTGGGACTTGGCCTTGCGGAGATCGAGCGCGAACTCTCTTCGCTGCCGCAGGGCCGCACGCCGACGATGGAGGACTGGGAACGCATCAGCCTGTCGATGCGCGAGGCGATCGACAGCAAGATCGCGCTGCTGGAACTGACCCGCCGCAAGCTAGACGAATGCATCGGTTGCGGCTGCCTCAGCCTTGCCAAGTGCCGCCTCTACAACCGCGATGACGAAGCGGCGGCTCTGGGGCCGGGGCCACGATTCGTGCTGAAATAAGGACGATCGAAGCGGGAGGGCGTAACCCCAACTCCTACATCGTAGCTTCCGCCGGGACGACGGGATGGGGAATGGCCGCTGCTATTCCGCTGCCAGCAGTTCCTCGGCACCGACAAGGTCGACGCTGACGAGGCGGGAGACGCCCTTTTCCACCATGGTCACGCCGAACAGGCGGTGCATCCGGCTCATCGTCACGGCATTGTGGGTGACCACGAGGTAGCGCGTGTCGGTTTCCTTGGTCATCGCTTCCAGCAGGTCGCAGAAGCGTTCGATATTGGCATCGTCCAGCGGGGCGTCGACTTCGTCGAGCACGCAGATCGGCGCGGGATTGGTGAGGAACAGGCCGAAGATCAGCGCCACGGCGGTCAGTGCCTGCTCGCCGCCCGACAGCAGCGTCAGCGACTGCAGCCGCTTGCCCGGCGGCTGGGCGAAGATTTCGAGGCCGGCTTCCAGCGGATCGTCCGAATCGACCAGTGCAAGGTGCGCCTGCCCGCCTTGGAACAGGCGGGTGAACAGGCGGCGGAAGTGGCCGTCCACTGCCTCGAACGCGGCGCGCAGGCGTTCGCGGCCTTCGCGATTGAGGTTGCCGATGGAGCCGCGCAGGCGGCTGACCGCCTCGGTCAGTTCGGCCTTTTCGGTGACGCTGACGCCCAGGCGCTCTTCCGCCTCGGCCAATTCGCTGGCGGCGAGCAGGTTGACCGGGCCGATCCGCTCACGATCGGCGACCAGGCCGTCCATGCCGGAGCCTTCCTGATCGGTGTGGCCGACATCGGCGGGCGCGAAGCCGAAGCGTTCGGCCAGCACCGGCGGCGGGCACTGGAAGCGCTCGCCCGAGAGGCGCGTGGTTTCGACGCGGCGGGCGTCCTCGTTCTCGGCACGCGCGGTGGCACCGGCACGGTATTCGCGGGCGCTGGCCAGCGTTTCCTGCGCGACGGAAAGCGCGGCATCGGCCTTGCGCGCGGCTTCGGTGAGCGCGGAGACGCCTGTCTCGGCCTTGGCCAGTTCCTCGGCCAGCCGGTTGCGGATCGCCTCGCCCTGCTCGATCTGCTGCATCAGCGAGGCAGGCTTGGCGGCGATCACCGCGCGTTCGCTCTCGATCTCCTCCAGCCGTCCGCCCATCTGCGCAAGGCGGTTGGCGGCATCGCCGGCGCGTGCCTGCCAGCTGCGCATGTCGCCCGCCTGCGAAGCGGTGCGCTCACGCGCGACGGCAAGGCCCTGATCGTGCGCGGCCAGCGCGGCGATGGCAGACTGGTGCGCGGTGCGCGCCCTGTCGTTCTTCAGCCGCGCGGCGTCGAGCGCGGCGCGGCCAAGCCCGGGATCGGGCAGGGCGGTGCGCTTGGCTTCGGCCGTGGCAACCTCCTGCTCGGCACTGTTGCGCTGTTCAGCCAGTTCGTCCTCGGCCCGCGCAATCTCGGCGCGACGGACGGCGTGGCGCTGGCGGGCATCCTCGGCCTGGTCGACGGCGCGCAACGCGGTGCGCTCGCTCGTCGCCGCATCGGCAATCGCCCGCTCGGCAGCGACCACGGCGGTGGAAAGCGCGGCAAGCTGCTGCTGTACTTCAGTCTGGCGCGCTTCGGCGGAGGTTACTGCGCCGCGCAGCGGTGGCAGTTGTGCATCGAGCTGCGCGAAGCGGTTCTCCGCTTCCAGCCGTGCCGCTTCCGCCGCGCCTTCGCCGCGCGCGATGAAGCCGTCCCAGCGACGCAGCACGCCGCCGCGCGTGACCAGCCATTCGCCCGGTTTCAGCGCCCGCCCATCATCCTCATCCGCGACATGGACGAGCGCGAGGCGGGCAGCGAGTTCGGGCGGGCATTGGGAGACTTGCGCGGCAAGGCTGTCCTTTACCGGCGCGGGTGCCTCCGCCCCGGTCCAGAAACGACCGTCCGCCTTCGGCACTTCGCCCAGCGGTGCGCGCGCATCGCGGCCGAGCACGGCGGCCACCGCGCGTTCGTATCCCGGCGCGACTTTCACCGCGTCGATGGCGACGGGCAGGCCATGCGCGGCCTTGGCGCCCTTGGCGCGCGCCTCGCGGTCCTTGAGCAGCGCGGCATGTTCACGCTCGATACCAGTCAGATCGGCGCGGGCGGCGGCAAGCGCCGAGGCGGCGGTGTCGCGCTCCGCCTGAAGCTCGCCCTTGCGCGTCTGCTGCGCTTCCAGCCCTTCGCGCGCGGTGGTCAGCGCGACGCCGGCGGTTTCGGCGCGCGCTTTCGCCTCGGTCACCGCGGCATCCAGATCCCCGGTTTGTGCCAGAGCCTCAACCTGAGCGGCCAGGCGTGCCGCCTCGGCCGAAAGGCGATCCAACCGAGAACGCGCCTGCGCCAGTTCGGCTTCGGCAATGCGCCATTCGGCCTCTACCCCGGCTTGCGCCGCCGTGGCTTGCGCCAGATCGAGTTCGGCAGCGCGGGAGGCGCGCTCGGCCCCTTCCAGTGCATTGGCAAGGCGGGGGCGGGCGGCCTCATCCTCTTCCAGCTTGCGCTTGCCTTCGGACAGTTCCCTTTCCAGCCGCGCCAGCGCCTCGGCGGCGTCGCGCGTCAGGCGGTCGGCATCGCCACGATCCTCTTCCAGCCGCACCTTCTGGCGATCGAGATCCTTCAACCTCTGTTCGGCGGCCTCCAACTGGCTGGTCAACGTCGCCATGCGGTGACCCTGCGCGCTGGCATCGTCGCGCCGGTCGGCCAGTTCATCGCGCGCGAGAATCAGAGCCTCGGCCGCAGCGGCCTGCTGCTTCTGCGCTTCGGTGGCGAGGTCCTGTGCGGCGGTCACGCGCGTTTCGGCGGCCTGTGCATCCTTGCGCGCGGCATCGGCGGCTGCGGCGGCATCGCGCCAGCGGGCGAACACCACGCGCGCTTCGGCAAGGCGGATCTGGTCGGTCAGCGCCTTGTAGCGCTCCGCCGCCTTGGCCTGACGGCGCAGTGCGAGGACTTGCTTGTCCAGCCCCGCCATCAGGTCTTCCAACCGGGCCAGATTGGCCTCGGTGGCGCGCAGTTTGGTTTCGGCGTCCTTGCGGCGGACGTGGAGGCCGGCGATGCCCGCCGCCTCTTCCAGCATGGCACGGCGTTCGGCGGGCTTGGCGGCGATGACGGCGGCGATGCGCCCTTGCGAGACGAGGGCGGGGCTATGCGCGCCGGTGGCAGCATCGGCGAAGATCAGCGCCACGTCCTTGGCGCGCACGTCGCGGCCATTGACGCGATAGGCGCTGCCGGCGCCGCGTTCGATGCGGCGGACGACTTCCAATTCCTCACGCTGGCCGGCGCTGTCGGCGGCAGTTTCGGCGTGGAGGACGACTTCGGCAAAGGCGCGGGGCGGGCGGGTGGCGGTGCCCGCGAAGATCACGTCCTCCATCCCGCCGCCGCGCATCGACTTGGCCGAGCTTTCGCCCATGACCCAGCGGATCGCTTCGAGAAGGTTGGACTTGCCGCAGCCGTTGGGGCCGACGACGCCTGTCAGCCCCGGTTCGATGCGCAGTTCGGCAGGCTCTACGAAGCTCTTGAAACCACTGAGCTTGAGCCGCTTTATGCGCATCGAATCAGGTCAGGAGGCAGAGCGGCGGCGCATCAGCGCGCGCCGGCTTCCTGCAGCTTGGCTTCCAGTTCCTTGAATTCCATCGAACCGACATTGTTGCCGTTGATCAGGAACGTGGGGGTGCCGGTGATGTTGAAGTCCTTGCCGGCCTTTTCGGTCTGATCGGCAAGGGCCTTGGCCTTGGCGGTGTCCCGCAGGCAGGCGCTGGCCTGATCGCGCGAAATCCCGCGCGAGGCGAAGAATTCGGTCATGCCGCTGACTTCGGCAATGGCGGGAAGCTGCTGTTCCTTCGGCATGTTCTGGATCGCTTCCAGGCGCGACTTGTCGGCCGCCTGCAGCTTTTCGAACATGTTGGGCTGCCAGGCCCAGAACTGCTCGGCCAGTGGCAGCGCCGCCTCGGTCGAGCTGCAGGTGGCCAGCATGGTGGCCGGGAAGTCATAGGCATTGAGCATGAAGAAACGGATTTCATAGCTCACGCGGCCGCTGTTGACGTACGTGTCGCGCAGCGTGCCGAAGCCGTCGGTTGCGAACTTGGCGCAGTGCGAGCACGACAGCGCGCCGTATTCCACCAGCTTGATCGGGGCTTCGGGATTGCCGATGCGATAGCCGCCTTCAGCGGTCTTCTCGACCATGTCCGACCAGGTCTTGCCGGCCGGGGCGGGAACCTTGGCCAGTGCTTCGCTGGAAACGGGGGCCGAAGTCGAACCGTCAGTCGTCCCCTTCTTGCCGCATGCGACAAGGCCCAGCGCCAGCGGAGCGATGGCAAGGCCGAGAACGATCTTTCGGAAGGCAGGTCGGGTCATCGATGCGAATCCTCGATTGGAAGTGCGAAAGTTAGCGTAACGCCAGAGGCGTTCAAAGCGTGGGAAAGCCCGTTTTCAGCGGCTTTCCCACAAGATTCCGGGGCTTTCGGGCCGATCAGATCGAGCCCTTGCGCTGGGCCGCCTGCTTGTCGGTCAGCGCCTGCGACAGTCCGGCCCAGTCATGCGCGTCCAGCAGCTTGCCATCCAGCACGAAGCTGGGGGTGCTGTTCGCACCCACCGCCTGCACCGTCTTCTGCTGCTGTTCCAGCTTGGCGAAGGCGGCCTTGTCGTTGATGCACTGGTCGGCCTGCGCGTGGCTGACGCCCCAGGGGGCGACCATCGAATAGAAGTCGAAATCGGCCGCGATCAGGCGCATGCGGGCCTGGATATCGCCTTCGTACCAGCGCTTCTGACGGTCTTCGCCCAGGGTATTCAGCTTCGCCATCCAGATGTCCTGCGTGGCAAGGAAGGCGTTGTGGCGCGTGACGAAACGCTTGGGATCGCCGCATGTGGTCAACATGGCGATGGTCAGGTCGATCGGGTTGCGCAGCAGGTTGGTGATCGTCAAGGCCACCTGTCCCTTGGCCACCATGGTCTGGCGCAGCGGGGCGTCGGATTCCTTGGTGAAATGGGCGCAGTGCGGGCAGGTGTAGCTGACGAATTCGGTGACCTGGGTGGACGCCTTGGGGTTGCCCAGCATGTGGCTGCCGTCCGCGGTGATCGTCACCATTGTGCCCCAGTTGGTGGCGGCGGCGGGCTTGCGCGCAGCCGCCGGAGCCTTGGCGGCAGGCTTGTGCGCGGGGGCCGCCCCGGCAACGAGCAGGGCGGCGGCTGCAAGCGGTGCGGCAAGCGCGCCGAACTTCGCGGCGCGCGACTTCGAAAACTTCATCATTTCCCCCGTTCGTCCTTCAATGTCTCGTCCTTGGCGGCAAGGCTGCGGGCCAGCGATTCCAGCACCGCGCGAAGCTCCGGATCGCCGACATCGCGCAGCGATTCGCCCAGTTCGAACGGCACCGGCTTCACGCTGGGCGGCGCGGTTTGCGGCCTTGCAGCAGGTGGCGCCTTAACCTCGCCTTGCCGGATTTTCGCTTTGGCCACAGCCTTGTAGCCGAAGAAGCGGTTCACCCGCTCGATGATCTCGGGCACCACGTGCTGGATCATCGGCGCGTGCGCGGGGGCGACCACCAGCTGGAGGATGCCGTCGCACTTTTCGCCGGGCGGAAAGCGGATCGATTCGGGCGAACAGACGCGGGCGTGGCGGGCGCCGACGATCTCCGGCCAGCGCGTCACCACGCTGGACTGCACGAAGCCGAAGCGGCGGAATGCGGTGCGGCCCACTTCGGGCATCAGGTCGGCAATCGCGCGCGCCTGGCCGCCGCGCGCGCGTTCGAAGCGCTTCGGCGTCTTTGCGGCGTCCTTGCCGCTGTTCTTTGGGCGATCCCGTTCCATTGTCGGCGCTCCAATGCCATAGGGCTGGCATGGACGCCAGCCGCGATACGATCCCCGACCTGCTTCTCGACTGGTACGACCGCAATGCACGCAACCTGCCGTGGCGCGCGGCCCCGGGCACTCCGGCGCCGGAGCCCTATCGCGTGTGGCTGTCCGAAGTGATGTTGCAGCAGACCACCGTGGCGGCGGTGAAGGACTACTTCGCCAAGTTCACCGCGCGCTGGCCGCATGTGAACGACCTTGCGGCGGCGGCTGACGAGGAGGTGATGGCGGCCTGGGCGGGGCTTGGCTATTACGCCCGCGCCCGCAACCTGCTGGCCTGCGCCCGCGCGGTGGCGGCGCGGGGCGGGGTGTTCCCCGATAGCGAGGACGAGCTGCGCGCGCTGCCGGGGCTGGGCGCCTATACCGCCGCCGCTGTCGCCGCGATCGCGTTCGGCCGACGCGCGGTGGTGGTGGACGCCAATGTCGAGCGGGTCGTCTCGCGCCTGTTCGCGCTGGAACAGCCGCTGCCGGGTTCGCGCCCGGCGATCCGCGCGCTGGCCGATACGATCACGCCGGACGTTCGCGCGGGCGACTTTGCGCAGGCGATGATGGACCTTGGCGCCACCGTCTGCACCGTGCGCGCGCCGCGCTGCCTGCTCTGCCCGCTGGCGGGGCCCTGCAAGGCGCGGGCGCAGGGTGAGCCGGAGCGGCTGCCGCTGAAGGCCGCCAAGAAGGCCAAGCCGACGCGGCAGGGGCGGGCGTTCTGGATCGAGCGCGAAATCGGCGGGGAGGAGCATGTCTGGCTGGTGCGCCGTCCGGACAAGGGCATGTTGGGCGGAATGCGTGCATTGCCCGATGACGGCTGGATCGCGCGCAGCGACGGCAGCGGGCAGGGGCCGATCGATGGGCCTTGGGAGAATGCCGGCCGGGTCAGCCACGTCTTCACCCATTTCGCGTTGGAACTCTCGCTGCAGGTTCATGTCGGCGCGTTGGCGGGCGATCCGCCGGGCGAGGGGGAGTGGTGGCCTCTCGATCGGATCGACGAGGCTGGCCTGCCGACGCTGTTCGCCAAGGTGGCACGCCTGGCGCTGGTGGGGTTGGGGGCAGAGGCGGCGTGAGCCTTTCCGCCCGGATCGACCGCCGCATGGCCCTGCGCCTTGGCGCGGCAGCGGGATTGTCGGCGGCCTTGATGCCGCGCCTGGCATGGGCGGTGGCGCAGTCCGCCGCGCTGTCCAAAGTCTCGGCCCTGGTCGATCGCTGGGTCGGCATCGGCAAGTTTCCCGGCATGGTCGCCTCGGTCGGCACGGCCGGGCGTGAAGCGACGTTCGTGGCGCGTGGCGCGCAGGGTTTCGACGACGGCACGCCGATGGGGCCGGACAGCCTGTTCCGCATCTATTCGATGACCAAGCCGATCACCGGCCTGATGGCGATGCAACTGGTGGAGCAGGGCCGCATCGCGCTCGATCAGCCATTGGCCGATATCCTGCCGGCATGGCGCACGATGCAGGTGCAGGATCGCTACGACGGGCCGCTGGACCGCGTCCACCCGGCTCCGCGTCCGATCACCATGCGCCATCTGGTCACGCATACCTCGGGCATCGGTTATTCCATCGTCCAGACCGGGCCGATCCATGACGCCTATGTGCGGCAGGGGCTGGTGCCGGGCCGGATCAGCCGGATCGAAGTGCCGGGGCTGACATACGGGCCGACCGTCAAGGGGCTGGACCACTTTGCCGACCGGCTGGCGGCGCTGCCATTGGTGGCCGATCCCGGCACGCGCTGGTCCTATTCGATGGGGCTGGACGTGATGGGCCGGGTGATCGAGGTGGTCACCGGCAAGAGTTTCGATGCCTATCTGTCCGAATCGCTGTTCGGCCCGGCGGGCATGGCGAGCACTATGTTCACCGTGCCAAGAACGCAGGCGCGGCGGTTGACGACCAATTACGGCGCACTGGGCGGCGTGCTGGTGCCGATCGACCCGCCGGAAACCTCGGTCTACCTCGATCCTCCCGCCTTTCCGTTCGGCGGTTCGGGGCTTGTCAGCACGCCGCGCGACTACGATCGGTTCCTGCGCCTGCTGGCCCAGGGCGGCATGATCGACGGGCGGCGCGTGCTGTCCGAACGCGCGGTCGCCATGGGCACTTCGAACTTGTTGCCACCCGCGGCGGACCGCTCGCACATGATCGGCGGGCCGGCCGCGTTCGGCGCCGGTGGCCGTATCGGGCTGGGCGCCGAGGCAGGCATCTTCGGCTGGTCCGGCGCGGCGGGGACGGTGGGCATGGTCGACATGATCCACGCCCTGCGCTCGCAATTGTTCGTCCAGTTCATGCCCAGCGACGCCTTGCCGCTGTTGCCCGAGTTCCAGACCGCATTGAAGGCCGATGTCATGGCCCTGTTGGAGAAGCCCGCGTGATCCTTCCAATCGCCTTTTCCGGCGCCCATCTCGACCGTGCCGATCATCTGCGCAACGATCCCGAAGCTTTGGCCGCCGCGCAGGGGGCGAACGCACGGCTGCTGCGGCTCGACGGTCTGGACGCGGTGCTGGCCGGAAGCGGGGCGCTGCTGTGGGACGGGCTGGACCGGGCCGCGTCGGACAGCGAACTGATCTTCCTTGGCCTTGATGGGGAGGCGGCCTGCTTCGCCGAAGTGCTCGCCGTCACCCCTCCCGGTGGGCCGCATGCCACGCCGGTCAACTGGCTGACGATGGCGGTGCTGCCGCCTTACGAACTGGCGGCCTACGGCACCGCACGCAGCCTGGTGAGCTGGCATTGCCGCCACCGCTTCTGTTCGACCTGCGGGGCGGGCACCGTGCTCGCCAAGGGCGGCTGGCAGCGCACCTGCATCAATCCCGATTGCCGTACCGAGCACTTCCCGCGCGTCGATCCGGTAACGATCATGCTGGTCGAGCACGAAGGCCGCGCGCTACTGGGCCGCCAGCCGCGTTTTCCGGAGGGGCGCTATTCGACGCTGGCCGGCTTCGTGGAACCGGGCGAGACGGTGGAAGAAGCCGTGGCGCGCGAGATATTCGAGGAAGCCGGCGTAAGGGTGTGCGATGTGCGCTACGTCGCCAGCCAGCCCTGGCCGTTTCCCTCTTCGCTGATGATCGGCTGTTATGCGGTGGCCGAAAGCGATGGGATCACCATCGACACCACCGAGCTTGAGGACGCGCGCTGGTTCACGCGTGAAGAAGTGGCCGAGGCGCTGGAAGCGATTGGCCGGAACGAGAACGGCAAGGCGTTCGGCGCGCCGCCTGCGCATGCGATCGCGCATGTGCTGATGCAGTGGTGGCTGGATCAGTAAGGGCGGCAGACGGCAATTCGAGCGCCTGCCACGCCACCTCTTCCTCTCCCATTAAACCCCGTCGTCCCCGCCTTTGCGGGGACGACGGAATGCTGTTTTGAGAGAGCTGCGGCCGGCTTACAATCTTAGGGCGTAGCGCCGGGATTTTTCCGCTCTTCGGTCTGAAATCAACCCGCCTCGGTCGGTGCCAGCAGCAGGTCGCGCAGGGCGTGCAGGCTGGGCAGGACCTCGGCACTGGCGAGCACCATCTCCTCGGTCGGCGGTAGCAGGTCGGGCACCAGCACGGTGGCGATACCGGCCGAGGATGAGGCGCGCACGCCCGCCGGGCTGTCTTCCACCGCGACGCAATGCGCGGGATCGACACCGAGGCGACTAGCGGCCAGCAGGTAGGGTTCCGGATGCGGCTTGGCGTGGGTCACGTCGCTGCGCGTCACCACCACGTCGAAATAGTGCAGCAGCCCCGCCTTCTCCAGCCGCTGCGTCGCATAGGGTGCTTCGGTGGAGGTGGCGATCGCCAAGGGCACACCGGCCTTGGCGAAGTGGTCCAGGATCACTTCGGCGCCGGGGCGCAGTGCGATGCCGGCATCCACCATCGCCTCGAACAACTCGTCGCTTTCGGCGAAGAAGTGATCGAGCGGGAACCCGGCCCCCATGCGGTCCGCCACCAGGCGGCGGCTGCCGCCGCGATGCACGCCGACCATGGAGATCAGCAGGTCGTCGGGCAGCGGCAGGCCCAGCGCGTGGCCGGTCTGCACGAAGGCGCGGCGATGCGCGGCCTCGGTATCGAGCAGCGTCCCGTCCATGTCGAAGATCGCCGCCCGGATCGGATCGGGAAGCACACGCGGTGCGGCGGTCAGTATCGATGTAGCCATGGCACCAATATGAAGGCTGGTTGCTGCGGAACCATTGCAAAACACGAAACTGGCATTGCGAAAAGTGGCGCGGCGGCTTTTCGAAGGAAAGGAAGCGGGGCCCCCGCCTTCGCGGGGGCGACGGTGTTTTGGGGCGGAAGGGAGCGGTCAGAACCGCTCGCGATCCAGTTCTTCCAGCCCCAGTTCCGCGCAAAGGGCCGAGCGCGCAGCAAGGCACTGCTTCCAGATCGCCGGGTCGGACAGGTCATCCACCGCGATCCGGTCGGGCCACATGCGGTTCACCAGCGCCTCGATGCGATCCAGCTTGTCGGTCGTGGCCAGGAAACGGGGATCGACCGTGGCCGGATCGGCAACCACGCGCAGGCGCAGGCAGGCGGGGCCGCCGCCGTTGGCCATCGATTCGCGCAAGTCGTGGATGAACAGATGGCGGATCGGGCCGTTGCCGGAGACCAGCTTTTCCAGCCAGCGCCAGACGGGCGGCGATTCCTGCGCCTCTGTCGGCAGGATCAGCGCCGCCTCGCCCGAGGGCAGCGTAACCAGCTGCGCATTGAACAGGTAGGACTGGATCGCATCGAACAGGCTGACTTCGCTGGCCGGGATCTCGACGATCTCGATCTCCGGCAGCTTGGCGCGCAGTTCGGCGTAGAACTGGTCGCGGTGGGTGAAGGCGTTCTCATGCGTGAACAGGATGCGTTCGTTGGCGACGGCAACGACATCGTTGTGGAACGCACCCGCCGCAATCGCTTCCTCGGACTGCTGTACCAGGATCGTGCGATCGGGATCGAGGTCGTGCAGGCGGGCGACTGCGGCGCTGGCCTCGCGGTGCTGGCGCGCGGGGTAGGGGCCGATCGGCTCTCCGCCACCGGTGTGACCGTAGACGAAAACCTCGATCCCCGGCGCGTCATGGCGGGTGCAGAGGCGCATGTGGTTGGCGGCGCCTTCGTCTCCGAACGGCGGCGGCACCGGTGCGTGGACCACGAAGTGTTCGGGATCGGCGAAGGCGATGCGAAGCTGCGCCAGCGCCTCGCGCCACTCGTGGCTACGGTGCGGCATCGTCACCAGATTGGCGACGGTCAGGTGGCAGCGCCCGTCGGCAGTGTCGGGCGCGGGGGAGACGGTGGCGGCATTGGCCGCCCACATCGAACTGGCCGACATCGCGTTGGCGCGCAGGCGCGGATCGGCGTTTTCCAGCGTCATGCCCAGCTGACCCAGCCAGTCCGTATCGGGGCGGCGCTGGGGCAGGAAGAAGCCCTGCACCAGCCCGCGATCCAGATTGGCGCGCATCTTCGCCAGCCCCTGCAGAGCGGCGGCGCGGGGGGCCGAGACCTTGCCGAAGTTCCTCGTGGAGGCGAGGTTGCCAAGGCTGAGCCCCGCATAATTATGGCTGGGGCCGACGATTCCGTCGAAATTGATCTCGGTAAGCATGGGTGGATCAGGCGCTCGCGTAAGTGATACTGTCGCCCCTCGTCACGCCTAGCAGAGCGGCCGCTTCGGCATCAAGGGTAACCCCCCCCTCCGCCGCATCGACTTTCCCCAGACAGGCGCGAAATTCGGCCAGGTGGCCGGTGGCGACCAGATGGCTGGCCTCTTCCAGATCGGCATCGGCAATTTCCACGATCGTCGCCGTGCGCGCTTCCTGCACGGTGCGGATCTGGTCGGTCTTCGCGATCATCGTCGGGCCACCGTCGAAGATGTCGACGTAGTTTTCGAAGGAGAAGTTCTCGTTCTCCAGCATCCGCATCGCCGGGCGGCCCGAATAGTGCGGCTGGCCCATCACCTGCCGCGCCGCTTCGGACAGCAGCGCGCAATATATCGGGTGCTTGGGCATCAGGTCGGCGATGAACTGGTTGCCGTGCTTCGCGTTGAACTCGTCCGCATCACGGAAGCTCATGTCGAAGAAGCGACCGGCAAGCCCGTCCCAGAATGGCGAGTTGCCGGCATCGTCGATGGCGCCGCGCAGTTCGGCCAGCGTGGTATCGCCAAAGCGCGAACGGTGCATCTTGATGAAGAGATAGCGGCTGCGCGCCAGCAGCTTGCCGACGCCGGCCGATCGCTCGGTCGCGTCCAGATAGAGCCCCCCCACTTCGCTTGCCCCGTCCAGATCGGTGCAGAGCGTCAGCATCTCTGCCCGGAAAGTACGGTCCAGTTCCTTGGAATGCTGGGTGATCCGGCCGATGCGGTACGAGTAGAACGGAAACTCGGTGCCCACTTGCGAGAACGCCTGGCAGGTCCCGCGCACCTTGCCGGTTTCGGTGTCTTCCAGAATGAACACGAACAGGTCGTTGGCGATCTCGTCACTTTCGCGCGCGAAGCTCTTGGCGGTGCGCTGCAGCTTGGCGTCCAGCGTCGGCTTGTCCGGCGGCAGGTTGGTGAACCCGCCGCCCGTACCCTTCGCCATGCGATAGAGCGCTTCAAGGTCCTTTTCCTGGGCGGTGCGCAGGAGGAATGTCATTCGGGCAAAACTCCGTTGCGATCCAGTCTATGGAGGACAAGGGCGGTAAGGCGGGCGCGGGCGTCGAGAGAATCGGCCAGCAGGAATTCGTCGGGCGAGTGGATCGAGCCGCCGAGCGCGCCCATCGTATCGAGCACGGGCACGCCGCAGGCGGCGATGTTGTTGCCGTCGCAGACGCCGCCGGTGTCCTTCCAACTCATCGGCTGGCCAAGGTCTGCCGCGGCCTTGCTGACCACGCCGTAGAGCGCCTCGGTCTGTTCCGAGATCGCCTTGGGCGGGCGCGAGACGTGGCCGTGGATGTGCATGTGCACCTCGTGCGCGGCCGAGACTTCGGCGACGGCAGCCTTGATATGCGCCTGCGCCTCGGCCGCGAGTTCGGGCGTGGCGGGGCGCATGTTGAAGTGCAGGATGGCAAGGTCCGGCACGGTATTGTTGGGGGCGTCGCCCTCGATCTTGGCCGGGTTCACCGAAAGGCCCGGACGGCGCATCGCGGCAAGGCGCAAGGCAAGATCGCTGGCGGCGAGAACGGCGTTGCGTCCTTCCTCGGGATTGCGTCCTGCATGGGCGGATCGGCCATGGACGACCACGGCATAGTTGCCCGAACCCGGCCGGGCGCGGGCCATCTGGCCGCCGGGCAGGGCGGGCTCGTAAGTCAGCGCCGCCAGCTTTCCTTGCGCGAGTTGCGCGATCAGCGGGGCGGAGGAGAGCGATCCGGTCTCCTCGTCGCTGTTGATGAGGACATCGTAGCCGAGCGTGGGGCTCGACTGTTCATAGGCCGTGAGGCCGGCCAGCATCAGGGCAAGGCCGCCCTTCATGTCTGCCGTGCCGGGGCCGTGGAGTGTGTTGTCGTCCAGCCAGTCGCAGGTCTGGAAGGGGTGATCGACGGGATAGACGGTGTCCATGTGGCCGGTCAGGATCACCCTGCGCTCCGCCTCGGGGCGTACCGAGAGGACGAGGTGGCGGCCATGCGCGATCTCACGGGTTCGGCCCTGGCTGTCGACTTTCTCGACCGGGGCGGGATCGACCAGCCGTACTTCACCCGGCAGCGCGGCGAAGGCGCCAGCAAGGCGTTCCGCCATCGTCGCCAGCCCGTCGAGATGCGCGGTGCCGCTGTTGATCGCCGCCCAGTCGAGTGTGTGGGCAAGGATCGGCGCCCGCTCCACCGGGGCGAGCAGGTGCTGTTCCGCCGGCGTCAGCCCCGTCATCCGCGCAGCTTGCCGGTTAGAGCGCCGCTGTTGCCTGCCACGCTTGCCGCTTCGAAACTGGCGACCGGATAGGCGCAGTAATCGGCGGCGTAATAGGCGCTGGGGCGGTGGTTGCCGCTATCGCCCAGCCCGCCGAACGGCATCGATCCCGCCGCGCCGGTGGTCGGGCGGTTGCGGTTGACCACGCCCGCGCGGCTTTCCAGCACGAAACGGTCCCACAAGGCATCGTCGCCGCTGATCAGGCCCGCCGAAAGGCCGAAGCGCGTGGCATTGGCGGCGGCCATGGCGGCATCGAAGTCCGGCACGCGGGTAACCTGCACCACCGGGGCGAAGATCTCCTCGTCCGGCACGTCGATCCCGGTCACGTCCAGAATGCCGGGGGTGACGAAGGCACTGCCGCGTCCTTCCACGCCGGTGAACGCCCGGATCACCTTGGCGCCGCGCGCGACGAGTTCGGCCACGCGCTCCTGCGCCGCTTCCGCCGCGTGGCCGGAGATCAGCGGGCCGAACCAGGGTTCGGGCGTCTCATCCCAAGCACCGATGGTCACGCGGTCCGCCAGCGCGGCGACGGCATCGACCAATGCGGTGCCGAAATCGTCGTCCGGTACGATCAGCCGGCGCGCGCAGGAACAGCGCTGGCCGGTGGTGATGAAGCTGGACTGGACGACGACCGAGGCGGCCTCATCAATGTCCCCATCCCACGCCACCAGCGGGTTGTTGCCGCCGAGTTCCAGCGCCAGGATCACGTCCGGGCGATCCGCGAAGATCCGCCGGAAATGCGCGCCGGCCCCGGCTGATCCGGTGAACAGCAAGCCGTCGATATGGCCCGCCACCAGCGCCTCACCCGTTTCGCGCGCGCCGTGGACGATCTGGAACACGCCTTCGGGAAGGCCCGCTTCCGCCCAGGCATCCGCCATGGCCTGCCCGGTCGCCGGGGTCATTTCGGACGGCTTGAACACCACCGTATTGCCCGCCAGCAGGGCGGGTACGATGTGGCCGTTGGGCAAGTGACCGGGGAAGTTGAACGGCCCCAGCACCGCCATCACCCCATGCGGACGGTGGCGCAGCACCGCCTGCCCGAACGGCATGTCGTTGCGCTTCTCCCCCGCGCGTTCGGCCTGCGCGGCGATCGAGATGCCGACCTTGCCGATCATCGAGGCCAATTCGCCGCGCGTTTCCCACAGCGGCTTGCCGGTCTCGCGAGAGATCGTCTCGGCCATCGCTTCCTTGCGATTTTCGAGTACCGCCTTGTAGCGCTGGACAGCCTCCACCCGCACGGCCACCGGCAGCGCGGCCCAGCCGGGAAACGCCGCGTGGGCGCGTTCGAGCGCCGCGTCCACCGCCGCCGCATCGGCAATCGGACCTTCCCAGACGAGCGCGTCGGTGGCGGGGTCGTAGGAGCGCAGCGTGTTCATGCGTTCCTCGTCACGGCGAAGATGCCGGTGGCGTTGCCGGAATCGAAGGTCAGGTCCAGCTTGCCGGTTTCCGGATCGATGTCGCGGGTGATGAATTCGTAGAACGATCCGGGCACCGAAAGCGGCACTTCGCTGCCGTCCGCCTCGCGGAACGGACGCACCACCTTGTCGGCCAGGATCGCCGTCTGGCGCACGCGGCCGTTCTGCGAAATCTCGACCGAGGGCTTCATCGGATAGCCCTGTTCCTTCAGCGCGTCCGACAGGGTCATCACATCCGCCGTGCGGGTGGTCGCATGGTTGAAGGCGTTGCCCTCGGTGGCGATCCAGGCGCCTTCCTTGGTTTCGGGCAGCAGCACTTCGTAATCGGCCAGCGCCGGCGGTTGATGCTGACGCTCGAAGCAGGCGATCGCGCCCTTCAAGGCGGTGACGGCCATGTCGAACGCGCATTGTCCATCGCTGGCCAGCGTGTCGAGCGCGGCCCATTCGGCCTCACCCAGCGGATCCACCGAGGTGCCGAAGACATTGGCGCAGGCCCCCTGCGCGGCTTCGGGCAACTGGTCGACATGGAGTTCGGAGACGAAGAACTGGGGGATCGTCTCGGGCAGGTCGCGCTGGGCATAGGCGCGGCCGGTCATCTTCAGCTTGGGCAGCGGATAGAGGCCGACGACTTCATAGCCCAGCGGCGCCAGAAAGCGGCCGAAGGCCATGTGTCCGCCCGGCAGCGCGCCGGTCTCGCCATCAATGGTGCGCAGGGCACCGTGGTCGAACACGATCGTCTCCCCCGCCGCGCGCACTTCGTCGATATAGCGCTGCGCCGTGGGAACGCGGTCCAGCAGGTCGGCGAACAGCGCGGCGTTCAGCGCCATGGCCACGTGCGCGCGGCTGGCGGTCTCTCCAGTGCCGGCCAGCGCGGGATCGATGGTCAGCGTGGTAAGTGCCAGCGCAGCCTTGGTTTCGCCGATGGCAGCGGCCAGCAGGCGGAACAGCGTCTGGTCCGGATTCGCGTGAGATTGGGGGGCGGAGGGCATCGTTTTCCCGTCGTTCCTGTTGTTTCGCGTGGCCAAGACATAGGAAAGCCCCAGCACCAAGTCCATGCCCCGGGGACGCCCGAAGCGCTTTTTTGTCTATACGTAATCAGCGAGGGCGGAGCGACGGTTTTCCGCCGGCCCTGACACGCCGTTTGCCCCGAATCGAGACGGCAACCGTGGCGGTGGTCCATGGCTGCGGCCTTTCTGGAGAAGCGGATCGGCGGTCAGCCGGTGGCGGGTTCATGGCAACCCCGCTCCACAGACCGTCTTTCGCACCCGCTTCGGCCCGTTTGCGGGAACAATATTGCAGTGCAGCGGGAAACTCATGGCATGTTCGCGCTTTCAGGATTCGATCTCTCCCTCCTGCCTCCTAGGAGCGCGCATGAACTGGTTGCCTCGCGAGGAAGAACCCGGTTGGAAATCGGGTTCGGACAAGGTGCGTTCGATATTTGACGCCACTGGCGGTATTGATTCCAATACAAGGATCAAGTCCGCCCATATTGCGCTGATTGGCAATTTTGCCCCTCGCAAGTGCGGCATAGCCACATTTACGACCGACATTTTCGACCAGCTGCGCGAACATCATCCCGAAATCGCCGTCGACGTCTATGCACTGGACGATCCCCGGCACCCGCTGGAATACCGCGACGTGGCTGGCACCATCGCCTGCGACGATGCGGAGGACTATGCCGGCGCCGCGCGGCGGATCAACGAAAGCGCGGTCGATGCGGTGTGGCTGCAGCACGAATACGGCATCTTCGGCGGCAAGGACGGCGATCTCGTCTGCCATTTCGTCGACAGGTTGGCGGCACCGCTGATCCTGACGCTGCATACCGTGTTGCAGGAACCCACCGCGCACCAGCGGGCGATTCTTGGTCACCTTGTCGTTCGCGCATCGCGGATCATGGTGATGTCGCAGAATTCGAAGACCGTGCTGGAGCGGGACTACGGCGTTCCCCCCCGCGTTATAGAGGTGATCGAACACGGCGCGCCGGATCGCCCGTTCGGCCGCCACGAACACTTCAAGGCGCTGCTGGGCCTGCAGGACCGCAAGGTGTTGATGACCTTCGGCCTGCTGGGGCATGGCAAGGGGCTGGAACATGCGATCGCGGCGCTGCCCCGCATCGTCGCGCGCCATCCGGACGTGCTTTACCGTATCGTCGGCGCCACGCACCCCAACCTCGTCGCAGAGGAGGGCGAGGCCTATCGCGAGGAACTGGAACGGCTGGCGGTGGAACTGGGCGTGGCCGACCATCTGGCATGGGACAACCGCTTCCTCGAGACCGGGGAACTGCTGGACCAGCTGGAGGCCTGCGACATCTACCTGACGCCCTATCCCGGGCTGCAGCAGGCCACATCGGGCACGCTCAGCTATGCAGTGGCGCTGGGCAAGGCGTTGATCTCCACGCCTTACCTCCATGCCCGCGAACTGCTGGGCGATGGCGTGGGTGTGCTGATCGATCCGGGTTCCAGCACGGCGATTGCCGACGCCGTGAACGCGCTGCTGGACGATCCCGACGAGCTGGCCGCAATGCAGCGCCGCGCCTGGGCGCGCGGGCGCGAGACGATCTGGCCGCGCTTCGCGGAAAGCTCTGCCCGGCTGATCGCGACTGCCCGCGCACCGCGCGCGGTGGTGCCGCCGGTGACGGCAACGCCGGGGCTGTCGGCAGTTTTCGCGATGAGCGATGCCACCGGGATGCTTCAGCATGGCGTCGGCGTCGTGCCCGATCGTCGCCATGGCTATTGCCTGGACGACAATGCCCGCGCGCTGATGCTGATGAACGTGGCGCACGGTGTTGCCGCGGCCGAGCGGATGAAGTGGAGCCTCTCCTACGCGGGCTTCGTGCAATATGCGTGGAACGCGGACCTTGGCCGCTTCCGCAACTTCATGCGCTATGACCGGTCGTGGTGCGAGGATGAGGGATCCGAAGATTCGAACGGCCGCGCGCTCTGGGCGCTGGGGCAGACCTGCGAATGCAATCTGGACGCGCCGCTGGGCGATTGGGCGCTTGACCTGTTCCAGCAGGCGCAGGGTGCGGTGGGGGAAAGCGGATCGCCGCGCGCGGTTGCCTTCGCGATGCTGGGCGCCTGCGCGGTGCTGCGCCGCGATCCCGATCACGCACAGTCGCGGGAGCGTGTGGAGGCAGGCGGCGAATTCCTGATGAAGCTGCTGGGCCATGGCCGCCGGCCCGACTGGGCCTGGTTCGAGGCGGTGCTGGGCTATGACAATCCCCGCCTGCCGCAGGCGCTGATAGAGGCGGGCATGGTGCTGGGGCGGGAGGACTGGATCGGCGATGGCTTGGCCACGCTGGAATGGATCTGCCACCAGCAGCTTTCCGCGCGTGGTCAGTTCCGCCCGATCGGATCGGAAAGCTTCCACAAACCCTACAACTATCTGCCGTTCGACCAGCAGCCGCTGGAGGCGCAGGCCGCGATAGAAGCCTCGCGCTCGGCATGGCGTGCGACGCAGGGCGCATTCTGGCGTGAACATGCGATGGCGGCATGGCGCTGGTTCTTCGGCGGTAACGATCGCGGCGTGGCGCTGGCGGACCTGGCGACCGGCCGCTGCCATGACGGGGTGACCCCGCGCGGCGCAAATGGCAATTGCGGTGCGGAATCCATTCTCGCTTTCCAGCTTTCGCATTATGCTCTGGCCGAGCTTGCCCAGTTGGGCCCCTTGGTATCGTCAGGCCCATTGGTATCCGAAGGAGGTTGGCTTGAATCGGCCCGAGACAGCCTGGTCTGAACCGCTGCACGTTTTCGAAACCCGCCTCCACGCCGATCCGGCGCGAGTGGTGCTGCGCCCATTTCACCTTGGCTGGCAGGCGAAAAATGCGCCCAGCGGCCGGGCGATGAAGCTGGTGGAGCACGTTGCGGCGCTGACGGAGGAGCGTGCCGCTGCGGAATACGAACGCGTGCTGCGCGACTTCAAGGAACGCCACTGGCAGACCGAGAGGATCTTCGAGGAGCGCTTTGCCGAAGTGGCGGCGAACCTGGAACTGGACCCTGCGCGCTTTTCCGAGTCGCGCAAGCGGCTGATCGGATCGTACTTCTGCCACGAATATACCTTCGCGGCGGCCGCGCTGATGAATCCCTCGATCGTGCCCGCGCCCGACCAGTCGGGCATGCAGGACGGATCGGTCCGCTTCATCATGAGCCTGCGCGCGGTGGGGGAAGGGCACATCAGCTCCGTTGCATTCCGCGAAGGCATTGCCGAGGAAGACGGCACTTTCAGCCTTTGGCCGCAGGCCTCGTTCGCCACCTCGGTCGAACTGGACGATGAAGAGCAGATCGATGCAGAGGACACCAACGTCTTCGTACATCGCCATCCGGAATCCAGCCTGTCCAACACGGTGATCTTCCCGATCACCGAACAGCAGCGCGGCGGGTTGGAAGACTTGCGCCTCGTGCGGTTCGAGCATGGCGATGGCGATTACGAATGGGTGGGCACCTACACCGCCTATTCGGGCAGTTCGATCCGTTCCGAACTGCTGCGCACGCGCGATTTCCGCTCGTTCGAGCTGGAGCCGATCCACGGCCGCGCCGGGCGCAACAAGGGCATGGCGCTGTTTCCGGAGAAGATCGACGGGCAATACTGCATGGTCGGCCGACAGGACGGGCAGAACCTGTTCCTGTTGAAGTCCGATGAGATGGCAGTCTGGGATGACGACGGCGTGCTGCTGATGGAGCCGGCCTACCCCTGGGAGTTCATCCAGATCGGCAATTGCGGCAGCCCGATCCGCACGGAAGAGGGCTGGCTGCTGTTCACCCACGGCGTCGGCGCGATGCGCAAGTACGCGCTGGGCTGCGCGCTGCTGGACCTGAAGGACCCGTCGAAAGTGCTGGCGCGCACCGTGGAACCGGTGCTGACGGCGGAGAACGCCGATCGTTCGGGCTATGTGCCCAACGTGGTCTACACTTGCGGCGCGCTGAAGGTGGGGGAACGGCTGCTGATCCCCTATGGCATCTCCGACAGCACGGTGGGTTTCGCGACGTGCGAGATCAAGGCGCTGATGGGGCTGATGGAGTAGGGCCGGCCGGCAATGGCGCCGGCGTCCAGCCGCTTTCGGCCAGTATGGCCTTGGGCGAATCGAGCCTGATCAGTGTGGCAAGCGCTGTGCGCTTGTCTTTGGCGTGATCGTAGTAGGCTTTGGCGATCCGATACCCTTCCCAATAGCCCAGATCGCCGGGATGGTCGGGCGTGCCGCGTCCGTTGTAGAGCCAGTCGGAAAGGTCCGCGCTGTCGGCCTCCGCCAGAAAGCGCTTGTCGATCTCTGCCTGCTTGCCGCGCGTCCAATCGCGCAAGTGGGCGTTGCCGATGTCGCCCGAACTCAGTTCGGCCAGAAGTTCGGCTACCCCTTCGATCAGCGACTGACGCAGGACCGTTGTGGGAAGCGTTTCGTCGTCCAGCGCCGCGGGCTGCTGGATGTGACCGTATTCGTGAGCGATGAGGTGCACCAGCCGGTCGGCAATTTCGGCCTGCGGCCAATCCGATCGACAGGCCACTTCCAGGCCGATAAGCACGCCCGACGCGCCGGTGGTGCCTCCGCTGTTGTTGCGTCCGATCAGGATGGTAACGGGTGGAAAATGCGCTTGCGGGTCCAGCTTCGCCAGTTTGGCAAAAGCCGTTTCCAGCCGCGCCTTCACCGTGGGCAGAACTTTCAGGCAGGCCCTAGCGCCCTGGTAGATTTCGGGATGCAGGGCAACTTCCGTGGCCAACTTCTGACCGGAGAGGATACGGTGCGGCACGAACTGGCGCACGCCGTCGCTGCCGGCATCGATATAGTCGTGTTGCAGGACTTCGGCCGAAGGTTTGCCGCCGGCGGCGTCGTAGAGCGCATAGAAGCGGTCCACGTCGCCGATGCGGATTTCTGCCGAAGCCTGAGGCCGCGCGGCGGCGGGCAGGGCGAACAGGCATCCACCGATCGCCACCGCCGCCGCGAGAGCCTTACCCATGCGCGCCGAACTCGTTCGCCAGCGCGGTGGTGATGCGCAGGCTCAGGGCATAGCACCGCGCGATCGGGTCGATGAATTCGCGGTGGATCTGCGCATAGCCGGTCGCGCTGGAATCCGGATAGTCGCTGGGCTTGTCCACCGTGAAGTCGTCGATCGAGGGGAAGCTGGTCGGGAAGGCGCGGCGCAGCTGCGCCAGGCCGTCCTCCACGCGCAGGGTGAAGAACATCTCCAGCACGTCGTCATGGCTGATGTCGTTGGCGCGGCTGAACGGCGGCACCATGACCACGCGCAGGAACATGTGCTTGAACAGTGCGATGCGCAGCGACTGCAACACGCCCAGGCTACGCCGGGTGTGCTCGCGGTCCGGCAGCGGCGCTTCGTCCGGCAGCAGGTCGAGCAGGAAGTGCAGCTTCATCGCATCGACGCGCAGGCGTGAGGCCAGACGGCGATAGACGCCGGTGCGGTCATCCTTGGTCAGATATTCGGCCAGCTTCAGGCAGGCGTCGGCAATGTGCTTCTCATCCCCGCGATAGGGGCGGCTGGCCCAGTAGGCGGAGTTGAACAGTTCGCCATAGGCCGCGACCGTCTTGATCGAGGCCAAGGCGTTGGCCGCGCGGGCCAGACGCATCAATTGCTGCCCGCGTTCGCTCTCGCGCAGCAGGCCGGCGATTTCCTCGCGGTTGCCGTCCGACGCGGTGCCGATCCCGGCGATCACGTTCACCGGATAGCCCAGTTGCTGCAGGATGGCGTTGTGCGGGATCGCGCGAATCTGGCGCAGGCTCATCGAACGGTCGGCGGCAAGGTCCGACTGGCGGCGCGACTTGCGGCTGCCGGTGTCGTTCAGCAGCCCCAGGCCGAACGCGGTGATCGCCCGGCTGTAGGTGGAGCTTTCCAGATGCTCATGCTGCACGCCCCGGATCGCGCGGTAGAAATCGAGGCTGAGGTCGGTGCGGCGATAGAACAAGTCGGTCGGCGCATCGACATCGGCGCCCCACAGCGGCATTTCGGCCATGCGGGTGAGCGTGGCCAGCGCCAGTTCGTCCGATCCGAACCAGAGGTAGCCGTCACCACCCTGGAACGAGACTTCGGGCTCCAGCCGGATTCCCGCACGCAGGAAGCGGCGGCGGGCCCAGGGCGACATCGGCCACTGGAAGCGGTCCTCGATGCTGGACGGATGCGCGCCGCGGCCCATCGATTCGCCGTGGGTGTTGAAGATCAGCGCCGAAACGTCGGTAAGGCCATTGGCCACCATCGCTTCGGACAGGCGGCCCTGCAGACGCTCGATCGCCAGCGCGGCGGGAACCTGGCCGACGAAGCGGCCCGCGTCGGAGAAGCCGGTCTGGATCGAGACGCGGCCGCGCTTGTGCGCATAGTCGCGGTAGGCGGGCTCTGCCAGCACCGCGTCAAGGAAGCGGCCGCCGTGTTCCAGCGCCGTCTCGGTCTCGAACAGGGGCGAGACGTCCACCTTCTCGTCGATCCCGAACATCCGCGCGAAATAGAGCGCGGCCAGGATCGTGGTCGGCTCCTCGCACTCGGCCACCAGCATGCGGATCGGCGCGTCGGCATCGATGTGCGCAAGGATCTGCGCCATCGCCAGGAACTGGCGCACGGCGGTGGAATTCTCGATGGCGAGCGCGGCGAAGTTGGACTTCAGCGGCGTGACTTCGGCCAGCAGTTCGCGCATGCGGACCAGCGCGGCCTGGCTGGCAAGGTTCAGCTTGCCTTCCGGGTCGATGCGCAGGCGGATCGCGTTCTGCAGCTGCGATGCGTTCACGCGGAAGTGGATCCAGCCCATGCCCAACCCGTCGGCGCGCATGGCGGCGGCGGCGACGAGGAGCGTGCGGGCCTGATCCTGATCGGCGTGGCGCGCTTCGGATTCGAGGTGGCTGATGATGCCTTCTAGGCTGATCAGCTTGTCCGGATGCTCGGCGGTCAGCGTATTGGCGGCGTCCGACAGCGCCTCCGGCGAGGAAAGGTCGGCGGCGAAGCGTGCGGCCATCTCGGTGGCAAGCGCGCCGGCACGGGCCAGCTTGGCGGACGTGTCCGGCGCGGCGTGGGCCAGCATTTCGGCATAGCTGGCAAGCCGCTGGGCCTTTTCCTCAAGCCGGTAGCGGATCGAGGTGGACCAGCTGATGTCGGTACGACCGTCCATGTCGTAGCCCACCCAGGTCGCGAAGCGGGCGGGCATCGGGTTCAGGCCCTTCCAGCGCTTGGGCCAGCGGGCGGCGGCAATGTCGAACAGGCGTTCGTTGATGCGGTCGCGGGCCTTCTGGCCGCGCGCGATGGCTTCCATCGCCTTGCCGTGTTCGTAATCGAGCGTGATCGTGTCGCGCGTGGGGGAGGCGGCGCAGACGGTGGCCTCGCTATGATCGCCGGTAGAGGCGGCCTGCGTCACGGCCTCGGTCTGGGCGGTGGAAAGCAGGAACGTGGGGTGCCCGGTGAAGACCACGTGGGCCGAAGGACGCTGCCAGCGCACGGCGAAGGCGTTGAAGTCCTCTTCGCTGGCGGCGGCATCCAGCCGCTTTTCGTTTTCGGCCGGGGCGATCGGGGCCAGCATTCGGTCAAGCCGCGCGGCACGGGCGCGCAACCCTTCGCACTCCATCTCGGCGACGAGGGCCTCGATCGTGTCGAGGCCCATTTCGCCGTTTTCCAGCTGGCGCGAGAGTTCGAGCCCCAGCTGGAAAACCGGATTGTAGAGCGGCGTCTGGGCGGTCAGGACATGGAGTTCCTGAAGCCGGCGATCGAGATCGTCGACCGTGTTCAGCGGCAGTCCCGCCTCTGGCCCGCTCACCGTGCAAGCCCCGCCGCAGCGCGGGCCGCCGCCTCGATCTTGGCGACATCGGGCTTGCCCTTGGGCACCATCCAGCTGCCGCCGACGCAGAGCACCGCGTCCAGCCCCAGCCATTCGGGCGCGTTTTCGGGTGTCACGCCGCCGGTGGGGCAGAACTTCGCCTTGAACAGCGGCGCGGCAATCGCCTTCAGCGCCGAAGGACCGCCCGCCGCCATGGCGGGGAAGAACTTCAGACGGTCGAACCCGCATTCCAGCGCGAACATCACGTCGCTGGCGTTGGCGGTGCCGGGCAGGAAGGGGATCTTGGTCTTGTAGGCGGCTTCGGCCAGCATCGGGGTGAGGCCGGGCGAGACGATGAATTCGGCGCCCGCATCGATCGAGCGCTTCAGGTCGTCCGGCGAAAGCACGGTGCCCGCGCCGACCACGGCGCCGGGAACCTGCTTCATCACCTTGATCGCCTCGATCGCGCATTCGGTGCGCAGCGTCACCTCAAGCGCGGGCAACCCGCCGGCGACCAGCGCTTCGGCGATCGGCAGCGCGTGTTCGATATCCTCGATCACCAGCACCGGGATCACCGGGGCCAGACGCATGACCTTTTCGACGGCTTCGGACGGGCTGCTCATTGATGGTGCTCCCTGACATAGGCGGCAGCCGCGCCGAACAGGCCGGGCTGCGGATGGGTGATGAGCTTGACCGGGATCTGCGCCATCATGCCGGCAAAGCGGCCCTTGGCGCAGAAACGCTCGGCAAAGCCCGAGGACAGAATGGTTTCACGAATGCGGTAGCCAAGGCCCCCGGCGATGACGACGCCGGCCGCCCCGTGGGCAAGCGCATAGTCGCCCGCCGCGCTGCCCAGCGAGAGGCAGAAGCGATCGACGGCGGCCGCCGCCAGCGGGTCCGAATGGTTCGTGCCGGCGGTCCAGATTTCCACGTCGGTCACGTCATGCACCGCGCGGGTCTCCATGGCGGCGAGCGTCTGGTAGATATCGACGATGGCCGGGCCGGAGACGACGCGTTCGGTAGAGACGCGGTTGTGCCGCTTGCGCAGGCGGGCGAGGATCGCGTCCTCGATCAGGTCGAGCGGGGAATAGTCGGTATGGCCGCCCTCGGTCGCCTGCACGTGGTAGAAGCCGCCGTGGCCGTGGGGCAGGCCATTGCGCCACAAGTGCGCGACGCCAAGGCCGGTGCCCGGGCCAAGCACGCTGAGCGTGCCCGAAGCGGGCAGCGGAACGTCCGGCCCCGCGAGATGCAGGAACTGGTCTTCCGGCGCCAGCGCGACGGCATAGGCCACCGCTGCAAAGTCGTTGACCACGGTATAGCGTTCCACGCCCAGCTTCTCGGGAATGAGATTGGGGCGGATGATCCACGGGTTGTTGGTGAAGCGGATCACGTCGCCGCCCACCGGGCCGGCGATGGCGATCGAGACGGCGGAGGGCAGCTTGCCGCCCTTGCGTTCCCGGAACGCCTGCCAAGCCAACTGGAAGCTGCCATGGTCGCTGGTGTGAAGGGTGACGGGCTCGTCCAGCGTGATGTGGCCATGATCGTCGACCGAGGCCAGCGCGAAGCGGGCATGGGTGCCGCCGATGTCGACGGCGACGAGTTCGGTGCTCATGCTTTTGTTTTCGCTCACAGGCCTGCAACCTCCAGCATCGAGGAGCCGCCCTGTTCGGCGCCGCCTGCGTTCATGCGGAACATCGCGAAGAGTTCGCGGCCCATGCCTTCGGCCGGGGCCGGCAGCGGGGCGGGTGAGCGCCCGGAAAGGTCCGCCGTGGTGGAAAGCGTGCCGTCCACCGCGCAGAGGCGCACGATGTCGCCGTCCTGAAGGTAGGCGATCGGCCCTTCGGCCAGCGCTTCCGGGGTGACGTGGATCGCCGCGGGCACCTTGCCCGATGCGCCCGACATCCGGCCGTCGGTGACGAGTGCAACCTTGAAGCCGCGGTCCTGCAGCACGCCCAGCGGCGGGGTCAGCTTGTGCAGTTCGGGCATGCCGTTGGCGCGCGGACCCTGATGGCGCACGACCACCACGACGTCGCGGTCCAGTTCGCCCGCCTTGAAGGCATTGATGACGGCTTCCTGCGTTTCGAAGACGCGGCAGGGCGCCTCGATCGTCCAGCGCTCCTGATCGACCGCGCTGGTCTTGAACGTGGCACGGCCGACATTGCCGGAAACGAGGCGCATGCCGCCATCGGGCAGGAAGGGCTTTGCCACCGTGCTCAGCATCGTATCGTCGCCGCTGACGGCGGGGGCGGGCTTCCACTTGAGTTCGCCGTCGTCCAGCGTCGGCTCGGTGGCGTAGGCGCGCATGCCGTCCTTCGAGACGGTGAGGATGTCCTCATGCGCGAGGCCCGCGTCGAGCAGTTCGCGAACGATCCAGCCCATGCCGCCGGCGGCGTGGAAGTGGTTCACGTCGCCCGAACCGTTGGGATAGACGCGCGCCAGCAGCGGCACGGCGGCGGAAAGTTCGTCGAAGTCCTGCCAGTCGATCTGGATGCCGGCGCAGCGGGCCATGGCGGGCAGGTGGATTGCGTGGTTGGTCGATCCGCCGGTGGCCAGCAGACCGACGATGGCGTTCACGATCGCCTTTTCATCCACGACATGCGCCATCGGGCGGAAGTCGTCACCCTTGCGGGTCATCTCGGTCACGCGGTGGACGGCGGCGCGGGTCACCGCCTGGCGCAGCGGCGTGTTGGGCGGCACGAAGGCAGCGCCCGGGATATGCAGGCCCATCATCTCCATCATCATCTGGTTGGAGTTGGCGGTGCCATAGAACGTGCAGGTGCCGGCCGAGTGATAGCTGGCGCTTTCGCTGGCCAGCAGTTCCTCGCGCCCGACCTTGCCCTCTGCATAGAGCTGGCGGACCTTCTGCTTCTCCTTGTTGGAGATGCCGCTGGGCATCGGGCCGGAGGGGATGAAGACCGCAGGCAGGTGGCCGAAGCGCAGCGCGCCCATGACCAGACCGGGCACGATCTTGTCGCAGATGCCCAGCAGCGTCATGCCGTCATACATCGCGTGGCTGAGTGAGACGGCGGTGGAAAGCGCAATGGTATCGCGGCTGAACAGCGACAGTTCCATGCCGTCGAAGCCCTGCGTCACGCCGTCGCACATGGCGGGCACGCCGCCGGCGACTTGGGCCGTCGCGCCCACTTCGCGGGCGTAGAGCTTCATCTGCTCCGGATAGCGGCCATAGGGCTGATGCGCCGAAAGCATGTCGTTATAGGCGGTGACGATGCCGACGTTGATCGCCTTGCCGGTGGCGATGGCGGGCTTGTCCTCGCCGCTGGCGGCAAAGCCATGCGCCAGGTTCGAGCACGAAAGGAACGAACGGTCCGAATGGCGACCAGCCTCGCGGTCGACCATGGCGAGATAGCGGGCGCGGGTGGGCTTCGACCGTTCGATGATGCGGTCGGTTACGCGGGCTACCACCGGGCTGAGGGTGCTCATGGGGTTACTCCTGCTCTGTCCGTCTGCCACTTTAGCGTGGCATCTGTCTTTGTCTCAGCCTTCCGAAGCCGCGCGCTCGGGATCTCCCGGGCGAGGCTTGAAGGCATTTAGGTAACCGGTGTCAATATCTATCTTCCACCGGTTCGCGGGGGAATGGGCACGGGAAGCGGCGCGCACCCCGGTATATAGGGTGCGCTGCGCGTTCATGCCCGTTCAGGCCAGCTTACCCCTGCCCGATCACTCATGCCACGTGACGCCGTCGCGCTCGGCGAGGGCGATGGCGGCGGACGGGCCCCAGCTTCCGGCGGTGTAGGTCTTCGGCTCCTGGGCCTGTTCCTCCCACTCGGTGCGGATGGCGTCGATCCAGTCCCACTGTGCTTCCACCTCGTCACGGCGGACGAACAGCGTCTGCTCGCCCTCGATCAGGTCCAGCAGCAGGCGCTCGTAAGCGATGCGGCGCTGCGGGCCGGCGAAGGCGTCGGGCATGGTGATGGCCAGCGGGATGGAGCGCAGGCCGAAACCATTGCGATCGAGGCCGGGCACCTTGGCCATGAGCGAGAGCGTGATGTTCTCGCTCGGCTGGATGCCGATCACCAGGCGGTTGGGCACCGTGCGGGCGCCGCGGCCATGGAAGATGGAGTGCGGCACATCGCGGAACTGCACGACGATCTCCGTCGTGCGCTTGGGCAGGCGCTTGCCGGTGCGCAGATAGAAGGGCACGCCCTGCCAGCGCCAGTTGTCGATATGCGCCTTGATGGCGACGAAAGTCTCGGTGTTCGAATCCTTGCCGAGTTCCTCGTCATAGCCGGGCACGGCCTGGCCGCCGATGGCGCCGGCACGGTACTGGCCGGTGACGGTCTCGTTGGCGGCAACCTTGCGCAAGCTGCGCAGGATCTTCACCTTTTCATCGCGCACGCTGGTGGCGTCGTAGCTGACCGGCGGCTCCATCGCGACCAGCGCAAGAAGCTGCAGCATGTGGTTCTGCACCATGTCGCGCAGCGCGCCCGAATCGTCGTAATAGGCGACGCGCGATTCAAGACCCACGGTCTCGGCCACGGTGATCTGCACATGGTCGATATGTGCGGCGTTCCACAGCGGTTCGAACATCAGGTTGGCGAAGCGCAGCGCCAGCAGGTTCTGGACGGTTTCCTTGCCCAGATAGTGATCGATGCGGAAGATGCGATCTTCCGGGAAAGCACGGGCGACGGCGTCGTTGATCACCTTGCTGGAGGCAAGATCGACGCCCAGCGGCTTTTCCAGGCCGATGCGTACGTTGTCGCCGGCCAATCCGCTGGCCTGCAGGCCGCGAATGGTCGGTTCGAACAGGCTGGGCGCGGTGGACAGGAAGATCGACAGGCCGTCCTTCGGCTCCCCCACCTTGGCTGCCAGCGCGTTGAAACCTTCCATCTGGTTGGCGTCCAGCGTCTGGTACGACAGGCGGTTGAGGAACCGCGCCATGCCGCCCCGCCGCTCAGCCGGCAGGAACTGTTCCAGCGACTGGCGCGCGAAATTGCGGAATTCCTGGTCGTCATGCTCGGAACGGGCAGTCCCGATAATCTCCACCTTGGGGTCGAGCAGGCCTTCGGCGTCGAGCGCGCAGAGCGAGGGAAGGAGCATACGGCGCGAAAGATCGCCCGTCGCCCCGAACAGGAGCAGGCGGTCTGACGTGAATTGGCCGGACGCGGATTGGGCCGGAGTAGAATTGGTCACTGGGCGCTTTCCACCTTCTGGGGGTTATTCACCTTTACAATTTTCCGCCGAGGACCGGCGGGCTCCTCCTCCCGAGTCCAGATCATGCGCACCGCATCGAAAGGGCCAGCCATCGGATAGCGTCGATCCCGTGCACGGCCCCTGTCCCAGCGGCAGGAGGTGACGATCGGCGCTAAGGCAGGGCCTAAGGTTCTTCGCGGTTGCAGCATAACATGGACTGCGTGCGAAGTGCTAGGCGAGAGCGCGCGAAAGCTCAACCTCGATTGCACGGATTGAACAAGACTTATGCGCGCATACGTATTTAAGGCCTGTCCGGAGGCGATGGCGCGGGCGATTTTCCGCAAGTTCGTTACCCGGCCGTCTTTGTCCTGTCGTTCGGGACGGGCATGGGAGCAGGTCAGGATTCATCCAGGCGACGGCGCGGCAGCGGACGCGCATTGATAAAAGAAGGCAAAAACAATGGCCGGTGACGGCGTCCAGCTTCTCGAACACCTCCAGACGCCGGCAATGATGGTTTCGCGCGGGCAGGTCCGTTTCGCCAACAGCGCGGCCAAGGCGCTGCTGGGCGCCCATATCGTCGGGCAGGATGTGCGCATCGCCATTCGCGAACCGCGCGCGGTGGCGGCGATCCTCAGCGAAGGCGGCGGCATCGCCCGCGTCACCGGGCTTTCGACCGGGGGCAGCGTGTGGGAAGTCGATTGCCGGGCAATCTCTGCCACGGACCGTCTGGTCAGCCTCTACGACTTGTCCGAGCGGGTCAGCGTGGCCAAGTCGCACGCGGATTTCGTCGCCAATGCCAGCCATGAGCTGCGCACGCCGCTCGCCAACGTGATCGGCTATGTCGAGACGCTGATGAACCCCAAGGCGGGTGGGGACGAGGGCGTGCGCAACCGCTTCCTCGACACCATCCGGCACGAGGCGCAGCGGATGCAGGCGCTGATCCTTGACCTGATGAGCCTTTCGCGGATCGAGGCGGTGAAGCACGAAGTGCCGCTGGACCGGGTGGAGATGGTGGCGCTGGCGCAGGAGATGGCGGGCGAATCGAAGCCCGGTTCCAACGTGATGGTCCACGCCAATTGCGAGACTGCCGTGGTGACGGGCGATCGCGGACAACTGGCGCAAGTGCTGCGCAACCTGATCGACAACTCGCTGAAGTACGGAAAGCAGGGCGGCAAGGTGGACGTCTCGCTGGAGGCGACCGCGACCGGCTGGGTGCTGATCTCCGTGCGCGACGAGGGCGACGGCATCTCCCCCGAACACTTGCCGCGCGTGACCGAGCGCTTCTATCGCGCCGATACCAGCCGCAGCCGTGCAGTGGGCGGCACCGGGCTGGGCCTGTCGATCGTGAAACACATCGTCGAGCGCCATCGCGGCCGCTTCGATATCGACAGCCGCGCCGGCCAGGGCACCACCGCCTCGGTGATGCTGCCGCTGCGCAAAGAGGATGCGCCGGCGTAACAGGGCTCCATCCGCCCGCCCGGCAATTATGCCCACTTGAACAAAGCGGCGCGCGCATCGACAAGGAACCGGCGGGGGCTCTTGTGGAGGTTCCGATGCGTGCTGCCAGACACTTGCTTGCCGGCGTTCTCTTCGCCGGCACGGGCCTGCTTCCCGTTTCCATTCCGGCCCATGGCCAGCAGGCTGCGGCCCACCGGCCGCCACCTCCGCCCGCGCAGCCGGCCGGTGAGATCATCGTCTATCGCGATCGCAACTTCGCCGGGCCGGCCGTCAGCATCCGGCAGGACCAGTCCAACTTGCGCCTGGCCTGGACGGTGCGTTCCGCCAGAGTGCGCAGCGGCACCTGGGAGTTGTGTGAAAGGGCGGGCTTTCAAGGGCGGTGCCTGACGGTCACGCGGGACAATCGCGATCTTGGCCAGCGCCGCGTGCAGAGCGTGCGTGGAAGCCGATCGGCGGCATGGCGTGAATTCGGCAGTGCCGATGTCACCCGCTTCGGCTGGGATCGCAGGACCATCGCCGCGCGCGGCACACCGCGGCTCTGGTCGATCCGCCTCTGCGCCGACCGCAACGCGGTGCAACTTCGCGATGCGCGCGCCACCTTCACGAACAGGCAGTACGAAATGCTGCACGTGCCCGCGCGGCTGGCAGGCGGCGCCTGCACCGGGCCGCTGGCCTTCGCGTCGCGCCAGAACCTGGCTTCGGTATCGTTCTCGGCATCGACCGTATCGCCTTCCGCCCGGGTGCGGGTCCGGCTGGAAGGGCGCTGATCCGGCCGCCCGAACCGGTTAGAAATCCAGTTCGAAGCGCGAGCCCAGCACGTTGACGGTGTAATCGGTCCGCCCCGAATCCAGCGGCTTGGCGCCCTTGTAGGCCAGCAGCGCATAGTTGATGTTGAAGCGCAGGTATTCCACCGGCGTCCAGACCAATGCGGCGATGGCGGCGTTCTGGGTGCCGCCGCGAATGTCGCGGTCGTTGAGGTCCAGCCAGTCGTAGCGGGCGGTCAGCTGGATCGATCCGATGCCGCCATTTCCCAGCGGATGGGCCGGGGCCTTGGTGGTGAAGATGCCTTCCTTGTAGCCCCGGCTGTCGCCCGAAGTCAGGAACAGGCCCAGTTCGGCATAGGCCCCCTGAAAGCGGACGGAAGATAGCCCCACCCTATCGGCGGTGAGCGTGTTGTATTCGGCCGCCGCGTGCCAGCGGCCCCGGATCGCGGCCATTTCCACGCCCCAGTTGACTTCGCGCTCTACGTGCATGGTGGGGGTTCCGATCAGGCGGGTATTGGTGGAATGGACATAAGGGCGCTGGCGATAGCGCGTGTCGCCCTCCGCCAACCGGGCAAGCTCGCGCCAGTGCGCGGAGCCGCCGAAGTGAAGCTGGGTGTCCCCCAGCTTCGGCGCATAGACCAGCCGCGCATCGACGCCGTGGCTGTTGTTTTCATCTCCGCCCTCGACGCCGTCGGCATCATTGGCAAGCGCGCCGATATCGTCGCTGAACAGGCCCAACTGCGCCAGCACCGGCCCGCGCTGGTACTGCACGGAGGCGCCCAGGCGGCGTTCGAAATTGAACGCGTCGGTAAAGGCGGCGCGCTCCATCACGCTGCCGCTGGTGTCGCCGGTCAGTTCGTCCAGCGACTGGAACGGGTTCTGGTTGCCCAGCTTCACGCTCCACGGGCCGTGTTTATAGCTGACATAGGTATCGACCAGATCGACGCTGTTGTCGGACAGTTCCAGCTCCAGCTTGTAGCCGAAGCCGCCACCGATCCCGCCTTCGCCGCCCAGCCGGATACGCCGCATCTCGGTGGAGAAGCCGAGGCCCTTGTCATCCAGCCCCTTGGGCGCGGCGACGTAGTTGGCATCGGCCTGAATGCGCCCCTTCACCTTGAACGACCGCTCGCCCGAGGTGAATTGCGGGCTGCCTTTCCATCCGATCGCGGTGGCTGGGCTGGCCGGAGCAGTGGTGCCCTGAATGGGAGCGACGCCGGCCAATGGCGGTGACGCGGGGGCCGGAGTCGGTGCCGGATTGGAAAGTGGCGGTGCCAGTCCTGCCGAGGCCAATCGCGCTTCCATCCGCTCCACCTGCTCCTTCAGCGCGGCGACTTGCGCGCGCAACAGGGCGGCTTCTTCGGCAGAGATCGCCTGCGCCGGGGTCTGCGCTTGCGCATGGGCGTCGGGAGCCAGCATCAGCAGCAGGCACACGGTCAGCAGCGGCGCTGCGGCCACGCGGTTCAGTTTCGAAGGCATCGGGATCGGCTTCCGGGCAGGTCATCAAGGCACCCGCGGCGCGGGCCTCGGCAGGCCGGTTATGGCTATGAAATGACGGTTCAGTGACAAATATGACCGCCGGATGCGCTGTCATCCTTTGTCACAGAGCGGCCTCAAAGCGGCCATAAACTCCAGCCGGAAAATCGGCGGAAAACCGGGCTTCCTGGAACCCGAACTATAAAGTGTCATGGAACTGAAACAGTCTAGTCATACTGGCGTCGTGTCAGTGCCATCAAAGTTTCATGGAAGGTCGGCCAAGGTGAGGAAACCAAAGACAATTTTGATGATGGCGCTGTCCGTGCCCACGCTTGCCATCGCGGCGGGGTGGGCGCCGGCGGCTTATGCGCAGTCTGCGGATTCGGCGGCGATCCGGCAGGAACTGGACGCGATGCGGGCGCAGATGAAGGCCATGGAAGGCCGCATCGAATCGCTGGAAGGCCAGTTGAATGCCGCCAATGCCCGCGCCGATGCCGCCACGCAGGCTGCGCAGAGCGCGTCTCAGGCCGCATCCCAGTCGGTGGCCCAGTCGGCGGCCCAGTCACCTGCTCAGTCGGGCAGCATCGCCGCCGCCGCGAAGGCGCCGGGCTCTGCACCCGCTGCTGCGGGAACGGCGAAGGCCGCGTCCGACACATCGCCGATCCAGGTCGTCTGGAAGGGCGGCCCGGAATTCCGCGGTGACAATGGCTGGAGCTTCAAGCCGCGCGGCCGCCTGCAGATTGATGCCGGCGATGTGAACGCGCCGTCCGGCCTTGACGAGACCTCCAGCGATCATCTGGGCTTCAGCACCGAACTGCGCCGCGCCTACCTGGGTTTCGACGGCACCATGCCGGGCGGCTTCGGCTACCGGTTCGAAGTGGATCTTGCCAATTCCAGCGTCGTCATCAACGACATGTACCTGACCTACAGGGTCAACAAGGACGTGACGCTGGCGTTGGGCAACCAGAAGCCGAACACCGGGCTGGAAGACATGACGTCGGACCTGTTCACCAGCTTCATGGAACGGGCCAGCTTCGTCGGTGCCTTCAACATGGAACGCCGCGTGGGCCTGAATGCCCAGTACCTGCACAAGGGCGTGCTGGTGCAGGCCGGCGTGTTCAGCGACGATCCGAACTCGCTGAACAGCGATTACGACAAGTCATGGAGCACGGACGGCCGCCTGGTGTTCATGCCCACGGTCGCGGGCGGAACATTGCATCTGGGCGGATCGGTCCATTGGCGCACGCTCAACGATTCGATCCCGACGGTGACCTATCAGAGCCGCCCCTTCGTCCACACCACGGACCTGCGCTTCCTCAGCGCCGGGGTCACCAACGCCCGCAACGAACTGGGCCTCGGCCTCGAAGCGGCATGGATCAAGGGCCGCTTCCACGCCACCACCGAAACGTATTGGCAGAAGGTGCGCCGCGAAGGCTTCGCCGATCCCACGTTCAACGGTGGCTATGCCGAAGTGGGCTACATGCTCACGCATGACGATACCGCCTACAAGGCCGGCGTGTTCGATCGTATCCGCCCCCACAACGGGCTGGACAAGGGTGGTCTGGGCGCGGTCCAGCTGAACGTCCGCTATGACTGGCTGAACCTGAACGATGCCGGCATCGTCGGTGGGCGCGAGCAGACGGCGGGCCTGTCCGCGATCTGGATGCCGACCGATTATGTGCGCTTCATCCTCAACTACGGCCATATCTGGGTGAAGGATTCGCCGGTCCTCGTGGACGGCACCGACAATACCTACGGCGTCGATTCGATGGGCATGCGCGCCCAGTTTGATTTCTGATCCCATTCTCGAATCTTCCGGGGTGGCTTGCCCGTGCCACCCCGGAAATGCCAGCCTCACGTGGCAAAGACTTCGACCGATTGTCATAATCGCGATCCGCCGAAGAAACTACGGATTTCCAGCAATTTCGCGAAGCCGAGAACAATGTCACTTCTTTGTCATGGAAGTGTCATTGTAGCCCAATAGGGGCAACTCACACTTGAAGCCCAAGGGGTGACATCATGCGTTCCACCAAGACTTTCCTCATCGTCGCCGCATCGTCCGTGGCACTTGCCGGTTGCGGCGGCTCGGGTGGCTCGGCCGCCGGTTCGCGCGACTTCGTGCGCGCCGTCGGTTCGTCGACCGTCTACCCCTTCGCCACTGCCGTCGCGGAAGAATTCGCCAAGGCCGGCGGCAAGTCGCCCGTCATCGAATCGACCGGCACGGGCGCGGGCATGAAGCTGTTCTGCGCCGGCGTCGGCGCCCAGCACCCCGACATCGAAGACGCTTCGCGCCGGATGAAGAAGTCCGAGTATGACGAGTGCCAGAAGAACGGCGTGACCGACATCGTCGAAGTCCAGGTCGGCATCGACGGCATCGCCTTTGCCGAAGCCCAGAACGGCCCCGGCATGAAGCTGACGCCGACCGACATCTACAAGGCGCTGGCCGCCAACCCCTTCGGCAAGCCCAACACCGCCAAGACCTGGAAGGACGTGAACCCGTCGCTTCCGGCCGAACCGATCCTGGTCTACGGCCCGCCGTCGACCTCCGGCACGCGCGACGCGCTGAAGGAACTGATCCTGGAAGCCGGCTGCAAGACCGATGCCGCCACCGCCGCGCTGAAGGAAACCAGCAAGGATAAGTACGAGGCGATCTGCCACGACATCCGCGAGGATGGCCCCTATGTGGACGCGGGCGAGAACGACAACCTGATCGTCCAGAAGATCTCGCAGAACCCCAAGGCGATCGGCATCTTCGGCTATTCGTTCCTGGAAGAGAACGCCAAGACCATCAAGGGCATCCCGATGTCGAACGTCGTCCCGACCTACGAGACGATCTCGAACTTCACTTATCCCGGCGCCCGCCCGCTCTACATCTACATCAAGAAGCAGCACCTCGCCCCGATCAAGGGCCTGCAGGGCTACGTCAACGAGTGGGTGAAGTCGTGGGGCCCCGATGGCTACCTGAAGGCCAAGGGCATGGTGATCGCGCCGGAAGACGTGCGCACCAAGAGCGCGGACATCGTTGCCAAGATGACCCCGCTCAACCCTGCCGACCTCAAGTAATCGTTTAGACCGAAAGGCGCCGGAACGGCCTTTATGATGCTTACAGGGGTTCTCCTGGCCGTTCTCGGCCTCGGTCTCGTCGGCTGGTTTGCCGCGCGGGGCCGGGCCCGGCTGCTCCATACGGGGCGCGGCTCGCTCAATTCGCTGCCCAACTACCACGGCTGGCACGTGCTGCTGTGGATCGTCGTCCCGGCGTTGATCGCCTGGGGCGCATGGTCCGCGATCATGCCGGGTCTGGTCGACGGCGCGGTCATGGCCGATCCGGCCGCCGCCCAACTGCCGGCCGATGCGATGAGCCGCGCCGCCGTGCTTTCCGAAGCCAAGGCGATTGCCGACAATCCCGGACAGGCTGCGTTCAATCCCCTTGCGCAGACCCTGTCCGAACCGGTGCGTGCCGCGCACCAGCGTTTCGGCCTGATCGGCGCGCTGCTGGTGATGATCGTGGCGCTGGCCGGTGGCGGCTGGGCCTTCACCAAGGTCCGCGCCAGCTATCCGGCACGCACCCGCGTGGAGCGTGCGGTGATGGGCGTGCTGCTGCTCGCCTCGCTGATCGCGATCCTGACCACCTTCGGCATCGTCGCCTCGCTGGTGTTCGAGGCGGGCCTGTTCTTCAAGGACGTCTCGCCGATCGACTTCCTGACCGGCACCCACTGGTCACCCGGCTCCGCGCGCGGCGACAATCTGGGTGAGAGCTTCGGCGCGGTGCCGCTGTTCTGGGGCACGATCTATATCGGCGCGATCATCGCCATGATCGTTGCCATCCCGCTGGGCCTGATGAGCGCGGTCTACCTGACGCAGTATGCCACGCCAACCATCCGCAAGTGGCTGAAGCCGGTGCTGGAGATCCTGGCGGGCATCCCCACGGTGGTCTACGGCTACTTCGCCGCGCTCACCGTGGCGCCGATCTTCCGCGATTTCGCCGCCTCGCTGGGCATGGCAAATCCCTCGACCGAAAGCGCGCTGGCTGCCGGCGTCGTCATGGGCGTGATGATCATTCCCTTCGTCTCCTCGATGGCGGACGACGCGCTGGCCGCGGTGCCCCGCGCGATGAGCGACGGTTCGCTGGCGCTGGGCGCCACCAAGTCGGAAACGATCAAGAAAGTGCTGCTGCCCGCCGCGCTGCCCGGCATCGTTGCCGGCGTGATGCTGGCCGTCAGCCGCGCCATTGGCGAGACGATGATCGTCGTCATGGCCGCCGGTGCCGCTGCCAACCTGTCGGCGAACCCGTTCGCCTCGATGACCACGGTTACCTACCAGATCGTCCAGATGCTGACCGGCGACCAGGAATTCAACAGCCCCAAGACGCTTTCCGCCTTCGCGCTGGGCCTGGTGCTGTTCATCGTCACCCTCATTCTCAACATCATCGCGCTTCGTGTGGTGAAGCGTTTCCGGGAAGCTTATGAGTAACGCGCGCCTAAGTAATGCCTCCCAGGGCAATGCACGCTGGCAAACGCCGGAGGCCGCGCGGCGCATCGCGCGCCGCAACGCCGCGGAACGCCGCTTCAAGCTGCTGGGTCTGGGCGCGATCGTCCTCAGCCTCGCCTTCCTGGCGCTGCTGCTGGTGATCATGCTGAAGAACGGCCTGGGCGGGCTGGACTGGTCGTTCCTGACCGGTTCGGACTCCACCAATCCCGATGTCGCCGGCGTCTGGGGCGCCACCAAGGGATCGCTGCTGACGATGGCCGTCACGCTGGTGCTCTCGTTCCCGATGGGCGTGCTTGCCGCCGTCTATCTGGAAGAATTCGCCCCCAAGGCCCGCTGGATCGAATGGGTTGAGGTTTCGATCAACAACCTGGCGGCGGTGCCTTCGATCATCTTCGGCCTGCTGGGCCTGGCCGTGTTCATCAACACGCTGGGCATGCCGCGCTCGTCGCCGCTGGTCGGCGGTCTCACGCTCGCGCTGATGACGATGCCGGTCATCGTCATTTCCGGCCGCAATGCGATCAAGGCAGTGCCGCCCTCGATCCGCGATGCCGCACTGGCCGTGGGCGCCAGCAAGGTGCAGACCGTGTTCCACCACGTCCTGCCCCTGGCGCTGCCCGGCATCCTGACCGGCACGATCATCGGCATGGCCCGCGCGCTGGGTGAAACCGCGCCGCTGCTGATGATCGGCATGCGCGCCTTCGTCGTCACCCCGCCGGGCGGGATCACCGATCCGTCCAGCGTGCTGCCGATGCAGATCTTCCTGTGGTCCGACGAAATCGACAGCGGTTTCGTTCAGAACACTTCCGCCGCCATCATCGTGCTGCTGGTCTTCCTGCTGGCGATGAACGGCCTTGCAATCTACCTTCGAAACAAGTTCGAAGTGCGCTGGTAGAACCATGACAAAAGCCAAACTCACTGCCCGCAATGTCGACGTCTTCTACGGCGCGAAGAAGGCCATCAACGATGTCTCGATCGAGATCGACAACGGCATCGTCACCGCCTTCATCGGTCCGTCGGGCTGCGGCAAGTCCACTTTCCTGCGGTCTCTGAACCGTATGAACGACACCATCGCCGACGCCCGCGTCACCGGCGAGATCCTGCTGGATGGCGAGAACATCTACGCGCCGGACATGGATCCGGTGGCCCTGCGCGCCCGCGTGGGCATGGTGTTCCAGAAGCCGAACCCGTTCCCCAAGTCGATCTACGAGAACGTCGCCTATGGCCCGCGCATCCACGGACTGGCGCCGACCAAGGCGGACATGGACGGGATCATCGAAAGCTCGCTGACCAAGGCGGGCCTGTGGGACGAAGTGAAGGACCGCCTGCATGATGCCGGCACCGCCCTTTCGGGTGGCCAGCAGCAGCGCCTTTGCATCGCCCGCGCCATCGCCGTCAGCCCCGAAGTGATCCTGATGGACGAGCCGTGCTCCGCGCTCGACCCGATCGCCACCGCGCGTATCGAGGAACTGATCGACGAGCTGAAGGACACCTACGCCATCGTCATCGTCACCCACTCCATGCAGCAGGCGGCCCGCGTGTCGCAGCGCACGGCCTTCTTCCACCTCGGCAATCTCGTGGAATATGGCGATACCAGTCAGATCTTCACCACGCCGCGCGAAGAGAAGACCAAGGACTACATCACCGGTCGCTACGGCTGACGGCGAAGACAGGAAACAGGACAAGAGCCATGGTTGACCACACCGTAAAGGCCTTCGACAGCGAGATCGGGCAGCTTCGCGGGCTTGTTGCCGAAATGGGCGGCCTCGCCGAAGTGGCGATCCGCGACGCCATCATCGCGCTGACCCAGCATGACGAGGATCTGGCCGCGCAAGTCGTCGCCGCCGACGCCCGCCTCGATGCGCTGGAAGCCGAAGTGGACCGCCTGGCCGTCCGCACCATCGCGCTCCGCGCCCCGATGGCCGACGATCTGCGCGACGTGATCGCGGCGTTGAAGATCTCCGGCGTGATCGAGCGCATCGGTGATTATGCCAAGAACATCGCCAAGCGCGTCAACGCCATGGAAAGCCGGGGCAAGATCGAGCCGCTGGAACTCGTGCCGATGATGGCCGAGATTGCCGAGGGCATGGTCCGCGACGTGCTGAACGCCTATGGCTCGCGCGATGCCGCGCTGGCGCAGGAAGTGATCCGCCGCGACGAGAAGCTGGACCAGTTCTACAACACGCTGTTCCGTTCGCTGCTGACCCACATGATGGAGAACCCGGCGACGATCACCAGCGCCGCCCAGTTGCTCTTCATCGCCCGTAACCTCGAACGCATCGGCGATCACGCCACCAATGTCGCGGAAATGGTCTATTACGCCGCCACCGGCGAGTACCATGCCGAACGCGACAGCCAGACCAACGACACGCGAGGCCTGCCGTGAACCCTTCCGTTCTGGTCGTCGAGGACGACCGCGCCCTGTGCGAACTGCTCACCTGGAACCTCAGCGCCGAAGGCTATCAGGTGCGCAGCACCGGCGATGGCGAGGAAGCGCTGCTGATGGTGCAGGAACAGCAGCCTGACGCGATCATCCTCGACTGGATGATCGAGCATGTGCCCGGCATCGAGGTGTGCCGCCAGCTCCGCAAGGACAAGGAAACCTCGCAGATCCCGATCCTCATGCTCACCGCGCGTGGCGAGGAGGAGGACATGATCCGCGGCCTCAAGACTGGCGCCGACGATTACGTCACCAAGCCGTTCTCGCCGCGCGAACTGCTCGCCCGGATCGAGGCGCTGCTGCGTCGCGCGCGTCCGTCGCTGGCGGGCAACGTGCTGCAGTGGGGCGATATCGAACTGGATGTCACCAGCCACCGCGTGCGCCGCGGCGGTGAGGCGCTGCATCTTGGCCCCACCGAGTTCCGCCTGCTGCGCTATTTCATGGAACGCCCGAACCGGGTCGTTTCGCGCCAGCAGATCCTCGACGGCGTCTGGGGCATGGATTCGGACATCGACGAACGCACGGTGGACGTCCATATCCGCCGCTTGCGCAAGGCGATCAACCGCGCCAACGACACCGATCCGATCCGCACCGTGCGCGCGGCGGGCTATGCGATGGACGTGACCTGAGCGATCAAGCCATCAGGCCTTGAGCGGGAGGGCAAGCCGCCTTCCCGCCGCTCTTCTCCTACGACGGAAAGCTGGCCGAAGCGGAGCCGCCTCATGCGCCGCACTCCAGCGAAACCGTCCCCGTTGACGTTCGTACGCCTGCCTTTATAGGCCAGTTCCACGGCAATGGATTTCTGCCGGGCTTTTGAGGGGCGATCCGCTCCGGGCCGAACCGCCCTGACAAGGGACGATGATTCCTGACTGGCGCCGCAAGGCAGCATAGGAGGAATCGTGCGTGCTACTTTCCGCAATCTCTTCGCCGAACTGAACCTCTTGGCCCTGGTCTGTCATCGCGGCGCCCACGCCCGGTCGGTGGTGCGCTGGACGGTGATCCTGGTGCCCATGGCCATGGCGATAGGCACACTCTGCGCCGCTTTCCTCTGGAGCCTTGATGCAGCGACCAGGTTGCGCTTCGCCTATCCTTGGCTGCTATACCTGCTGCCGCTGGGCGGCGCGGCGGTGGCTTGGCTCTACCATCGCTTCGGTCGCCCGGTCGAAGCCGGCAACAATCTGATCGTCGAACAGATTCACGAGCCCGGCGGCGGCGTGCCGTTGCGCATGGCGCCGCTGGTCTTTCTTGGCACGATCGTCACCCACCTGCTGGGCGGGGCGGCGGGGCGGGAGGGGACCGCGGTGCAACTGGGTGGCAGCCTCGGCAGCGCGGCGGCGCGCCTGTTCCGGCTCGACCCGCCTAGCGTCAGTATCCTGCTCAAGGCCGGCGTGGCGGCGGGCTTCGGCGCGGTGTTCGGCACGCCGCTGGCAGGCGCCGTGTTCGCGCTGGAAGTGCTGGCGATCGGGCGGATCGACTACGCCGGCCTGCTGCCCTGCCTGGTCGCGGCGCTGGTGGGGGACTGGACCTGCCAGGCCTGGGCCATCCACCATAGCCACTATCGCATTGCCTATCTTGGCGGGGCCGCGAACCTGTTCTCGGTCGATCCGCTGCTGCTGGGCAAGGTCATGCTGGCCGGCGTGGCCTTTGGTCTGGCGGGGGTGGCATTCGCGGAAGCGAACCACATGCTGGGCGGCTTCCTCAAGCGGCGCGTGCCTTTCGCGCCGCTGCGGGCGGCATTGGGCGGGGTGGCGGTGATCGCGCTGGTCTGGCTCTGCGGCACCCGTGCCTATCTGGGGCTCGGCGTCTGGTCGGCCAATCCGGGCGATCCGACCCTTGCCAGCTTCTTCGGCCCCGATGTCGACAGCTGGAGCTGGGCGCTGAAGATGCTGTTCACCGTGGTTACGCTGAGTGCAGGCTTCAAGGGCGGGGAGGTGACGCCGCTGTTCTTCATCGGTGCCGCACTGGGCAATGCGCTGGCCGGCGTGCTGGGCGCGCCGGTGGACCTCTTCGCCGGACTGGGCTTTGTCGCGGTATTCGCGGGGGCCGCCAACGTGCCGCTGGCTTGCACGATCATGGGCATCGAACTGTTCGGGGCGACGCACGCCGTGCCGATCGCAGTGGCCTGCTTCGTGGCCTATGTCTGCTCAGGCCATAACGGCATCTATCTGTCGCAGCGCATTGCCGTGCCCAAGCTGCCGAGCCGCCATGGGCATGCGGCGGCCACTTTGCGCGATGCCCGCGCGGCGCGGGCCCATGCCTTTGTGCGCCGCGCCGGGGGCAAGGGCTGAGCCCCGCCGGTCACTCGCCCAGGTTCAGCCCCTTCAACGCGGCGAAGGCGCCGTTGTCTTCGGGCGTGCCGATTCCGGCGGACTTGCGCGCGGCGTCGGCATTGGGACCGGTCAGGAACGGGTCGTTCGCCAGCGCCAGGCTCTGCGCCACGGCTTCACCCAGATCGATGTGGGTGCCGGTGTATTCGATCTCGTCGCAATCGTCGGCGGTCAGTTCCACTTCCTCATCGGGCACGTGGTCTTCGGATTCGGGGACGAAGCGGAAGAACACCGGTTCATCCACCGAGACGGGCAGGTCCTCGGCCGAAACCGCGCAGGACTGGATGAACGCCGCCTTCAAGGTACCGCGTGCCTCCACCTTGCGGTCCAGGCGGGTGAGTTCAAGGTCGGCGGTCAGACTGTCGATCCGCACGAGGCCGAAGCGTTCGGCCAGCATCGCGCGCTCGGCCTCGTTCGCCTCGACATGCGCGTTCTTGCCTTCGACCTGGCGGATATCGATCCGGCGAGAGAATTCGGGGGTATTGTCGGTAGATTCGGTCATCGGGGTATCCTTGCGGCCAGCAGGTCGTCCGCCGAAAGCGCGTCGATCTGCGTGGCCAGTGTTTTGACGGGGGCGACCAGCCCGGCCGGGTCCGCGCCTTCGCGCAGCGTCACGTTGCGGGCCAGAACCGTGGCGATTGCGGCATCGTCCTGCTCCAGCGCCTCGCGCAGCGCGCCGATGCGGCCGCCGAGTGCACTCATCAGCTTGCCCATGTGCTTGCCGACGACGAGATCGCCGATTCCCGACTGGCGCAACTGCCCATCCATATCATCGACGAACAGTTCGGTCAGCCGCGCGGCAGGATCGATCAGCGCATCGTCACGCTCCATGCGCAGGACGACCAGCGCCATCACCAGGGTTATCACGTCGAACCGGCCAGCGACGGTATCGGCGATGCCGTGCTGGGCATACCACGGCTTTTCGCGGGCGATTTCCACCACGCGATGCCACAGGGGGCGCACGGCATCGCGCCGGGCTTGATTGGTGTCAGGTTGTCTGCCGATCAGGCGGGAGAGCAGGGTCACGTCGTTTCAGGCCTTTCCTCGCGCCCACCGTCCGGCGGTTTCGTGCACCGGCATCGTTCATGGGCAATTCAATCAAGCTGCCCCAACGCCCATTGCGCGACAAGCCGCTGGGCCCTAAGGCTCGGTACCGTTATTTCGGGTCGATATATGGCTCTCGCACCGGCAGGCAATGGCCGGAGCGGACCAGCCCCGTGAATTGGAGTGGGAAAATGCGCGGTTCTGGTCATGGCTCTCGCTATAAGGCGAAGGCTGCAGGCGTTGTTCTGGTGCTGGCTGCGCTGACGGGCGGCTGCACCTCGATCCGCGATCACCGCGGTTATCTGGTGGATCAGACGCTGCTCGATTCGGTTTCGCCGGGCGTCGACAACCGCCAGTCTGTGGAAAAGACCCTCGGCCGCCCCACCTTCGTCAGCCAGTTCGGCGAGAAGGACTACTACTACGTCTCGCAGATCGTGAAGACGCCGCCGTTCGGCCGCCCGCGCACGGCATCGCAGCAGATCCTGCGCGTGCGTTTCGATCCGGCGGGCAATGTGCTGGCGGTGGACAAGGCAGGCATGGCCGATGTCGCCCGCATCCGCCCCGATGGCGATACCACGCCGACGCTGGGCCGCCATCGCGGTCTGCTGGAAGATCTGTTCGGCAACATCGGCCAGGTCGGCGCCGCCGGCATGGGCACCGGCCAGCAGCCCACCGGCCCCGGTCCGAACGGCAGCTGATTACCGACGAACCCTGGGTTCGATTCGAAATGCCCGCGGAATCGCATCGCCGATTCCGCGGGCATTTTCGTTCGATGCATGGGCTTGCGCGGTTCCAGCGCTTGAACCGCCGCCGCGCCGTCATATATCCGCGGCATGGACAATAGCGGGGCGAGCCACGGCCTGATCCAGTGGCACGGAACCACCATCATCGGTGTGAAGAAGGGCGGCAAGACCGTCATCGCCGGCGACGGCCAGGTTTCCATGGGCAATACCGTCATGAAGCCCAATGCGCGCAAGGTGCGCCGCATTGGCGACGGCAAGGTGATCGCCGGCTTCGCAGGCGCCACTGCCGATGCCTTCACCCTGTTCGAACGGCTTGAGCGCAAGCTGGAGCAGCATCGCGGCCAACTGATGCGCGCGGCGGTCGAACTGGCCAAGGACTGGCGGACCGACAAGTACCTGCGCAATCTGGAAGCGCTGATGATCGTCGCCGACGAGGAGACCTTGCTGGTGCTGACCGGCAATGGCGACGTGCTGGAGCCCGAAGGTGGCATCACCGCGATCGGTTCGGGCGGAAACTACGCGCTGGCCGCCGCCCGCGCGCTGGACGAGTACGAGGAAGATGCCGAGCGGATTGCCCGGCGCGCCATGGCCGTCGCCGCCGACATCTGCGTCTTCACTAACGACCGCGTCACGGTCGAGACCATCTGAATTTGCGGGACATCATGAAAGACAACCTGACTCCCAAGGCCATCGTCCGCACGCTGGACGAGCACATCATCGGGCAGACCGAAGCCAAGAAGGCCGTCGCCGTCGCCCTGCGCAACCGCTGGCGCCGGCAGAAGCTGTCGCTCGACCTGCGTGACGAGGTGACGCCCAAGAACATCCTGATGATCGGGCCCACGGGCTGCGGCAAGACCGAGATCAGCCGCCGTCTGGCGAAGCTGGCGGATGCGCCCTTCGTGAAGGTGGAAGCCACCAAGTTCACCGAAGTCGGCTACGTCGGCCGCGACGTGGAGCAGATCGCGCGCGATCTGGTGGAAGAGGCGATCCGCCTGGAGAAGGACCGTCGCCGCGAATCGGTGCGTGAGGCAGCCAGCAAGGCGGCGATGGATCGCCTGCTCAACGCGCTGGTCGGCGAAGGCGCTTCGGAGGCGACCCGCGCCTCGTTCCACCAGCGCATCACCGAGAACGCGATGAACGAGACCGAAGTCGAGATCGAGGTGGAGGATACGCCTTCGGCCCCGATGGAGATTCCCGGCATGGGCGGCTCGGTCGGCATGATCAATCTGTCGGACATCATGGGCAAGGCGTTCGGCGGCCCCAAGCTGACGCGCCGCAAGATGAAGGTGCCCGACGCCTGGGACAAGCTGGTCGACGAAGAGTCCGAAAAGCGCATGGACCAGGACGACGTGGCCCGCACCGCGCTGGCCAATGCCGAGACCAACGGCATCGTCTTCCTGGACGAGATCGACAAGATCGCCGTGTCCGACGTGCGTGGCGGCTCGGTCAGCCGCGAAGGCGTGCAGCGCGACCTGCTGCCGCTGATCGAGGGCACTACCGTTGCCACCAAGTACGGCCCGATGAAGACCGACCACGTGCTGTTCATCGCCAGCGGCGCATTCCATGTGGCCAAGCCCAGCGACATGCTGCCCGAACTGCAGGGTCGCCTGCCGATCCGCGTCGAACTGAAGGCGCTGACCGAGGAAGACTTCGTGCGCATCCTCTCCGAGACGCGCGCTAACCTGGTGGCGCAGTACAAGGCACTGCTGGCCACCGAAGAAGTCACGGTGGACGTCACTGCCGATGCGGTGAAGGAAATCGCCAAGATCGCGGCCCAAGTGAACGAAAGCGTCGAAAACATCGGCGCCCGCCGCTTGCAGACGGTGATGGAAAAGCTGCTGGAGGAACTCAGCTTCGAGGCTGAGGACCGCAAGGGCGAGACGGTGACGATCGACCAGGCCTATGTCAGCGAAAAGCTGGCGGGGCTGGCGGGTAACGCCGATCTTTCGAAGTACATCCTGTAATTTTCAGGCCCTCGGGCCGGAATCGAAGGGGCGCGGGGTTCAGACCTCGCGCCCTTTTTTGTTCCTTGAATGTTCTCATAAATCGGTTAGCTTCGGCGCGGACAAGGAGAATCGCCATGAAGCTAGAAGGTGGATGCCAGTGCGGGGACGTGCGCTACCGCGTAGAGGGTGAGCCGCTCCACGCTGCGTTCTGCCACTGCACCGATTGCCGCAAGTCGGCCGGGGCGCCGGTGGTGGCCTGGGGCGCGTTCAAGCATTCGGAGTTCGAAGTCCTCCAGGGCGACGCTTCGGTATTCAATTCCAGTGGCACGGCGATGCGCCACTTCTGCCCGCGTTGCGGGACGGGGCTATGGTACACCAATGCGGAATACCTGCCCGGCATCGTCGATATCCAGATCGCGACGCTCGACGACCCCGAGGCGCTCCCGCCAGGTGCGCATATCCAGGTGGCCGAACGCGTTTCGTGGATGAAGGATACGACCCACGTTCCGGAATTCGAGCGCTATCCGGGTGGGTGATCCGCTCGCGCTGGACGCGTGCGATGTTTCCGACCTCGAACTCGTGCGCGACGGAGCTTGTCTTCACCGCGGTCTGGCAACGGCGCTGCTGAACGATCTTGCGGCGGTGCTGGCAAAGTGGCCGGACGGTCATGCGGGCGTGCGCATTACGGGCGATCCCGATCTGGCGCGCCTGCTGGATGCGTGCGGTCCCATCGGCGCGATGGTGGCCAGGGCGCAGGGCCATGATGTATGCCCGGTCCGCGCGGTGCTGTTCGACAAGAACGAGCGCGCCGACTGGTCGCTCGGATGGCATCAGGATCGCACGATTGCCGTACGTGAGCAGGCGGAGGTCGCCGGTTTCGGTCCATGGTCGGTCAATCAGGGCATCCGGCATGTCGAACCGCCCTTCGCGGTGATCGAGGGCATGGTGACGGCGCGCATCCATCTCGATCCGGTGGATGAGGACAATGCGCCGCTACTGGTGGCGTTGGGTTCGCATCGTCTGGGGCGCATTCCCACCGGCGAAGTGGAGGCCGTGGTAGCGGGTTTGCCGATCCACACGTGCCTTGCCGAGGTCGGCGATGTCTGGTGTTATCGTACCCCCATCCTCCACGCCTCGAACGCGACCTTGCCCAAAGCGGGCGCAGGGCATCGCAGGAGGCGGGTGCTTCAGGTCGATTATGCGGTCGGGGACTTGCCAGCCCCACTGGAGTGGTTAGGCATCTGAGCATTCGAAACCGCGAGGATGCCCATGTACCAGACCCCCGAAGACCGTCCGATCTACCGCCTGCTCACCGGCGCGGATGACCGCGCCTTCTGCGAGCGTGTGTCCGAGGCGCTGGCGCAGGGCTGGCGGCTCTACGGCTCGCCGTCGCTGTCTTGGGATACGGCGGAAAACTGCATGAAGGCGGCGCAGGCCGTGGTCTGGCATGAGGCCCACGTGGTGAAGTGAAGGCCCTGACGAGACAGGGATCGCCGTGGATCAGCGGTCCACGGCGCCTTCGGGCAGCAGCGGCGCGAGGCGTTCTACGATCATCCGCCCTTCGGCATCGTCGATGCTCTGCCCCATGCGGATGGTCGACGCGCCGTAGTCGAACGAGATGCAGCCCACTCGCCGCACCATGAACGGGCCGCCCGATCCGCGAGTGAAGTTGAACGGGAACGCCGTCGTATCATTGACGCGCATGTGGCGGACTTGTGAGAGTGGATAGGCGCGTTCGCGGCTGAAGCCCAGCAGCCGCCAGCCGTGGACGAGTTGGCCAAACTCCACGCGGATCACTTCGCTGCCGGTGAATTGCCACAGGATCGTGCTCGCCGCGAAAACCCAGCCGACGGCCCAGAAGACCAACCAGATCGCCATGAAAGGTTCGGGCGCAGCAGACAGGGCCGATACCGCCGCGATGCCGGCAAAGGTCCATCCCGTCAGCCAGAAGCACAGGAACACCAGCCCGAACCAGAATTTCCGAGCCGGAATGCGGATTTCCGGCTGACGTACTCCCCCTTCAATGGTGAAGCGGGCGGGGCGAAGAGGGGCTTCCTTGATGGCCATGCCTTGCAGCTACGCCTGCCCCTCCACAAAGGCGAATTAAATCAATCCCCTGTTCGCGTCATTCCGCCGCTTCGTTCATCGCTTCCGCCTCGGCAGCCTGGCGCGCCCACATTTCGGCATAGAGCCCATCGAGTCGCAGCAATTGGGCATGGGTACCGCTTTCGGCAAGACGGCCCTCGTTCAGCACCAGAATCCGGTCCGCATCGGCGATGGTGGACAGGCGGTGGGCGATGGAAAGACTGGTGCGGTTTTCCGAAACGCGGTGCAGCGTCGCCAGAATGTCCTGCTCGGTACGGGTGTCGAGCGCCGAGGTCGCTTCGTCCAGCAGGAGGATGGGCGGGTTCTTAACCAGGGTGCGGGCGATGGCCACGCGCTGCTTCTCGCCGCCCGAAAGCTTCAGGCCGCGCTCGCCCACTTCGGTGTCGTAGCCCTGCGGCAGGCGATCGATCAGGCCGAGCAGCGCAGCGCCGCGTGCGGCGGCCTCTACTTCCGCGTGTGTCGCGCCGTCACGGCCATAGGCGATGTTGTAGCCGATGGTGTCGTTGAACAGCACCGAATCCTGCGGGACGATGCCGATCGCCGCACGCAGGGAGGCCTGCGTCACCTCCGCGATGTCCTGCCCGTCGATCAGGATGCGGCCCTGCTGCGGATCGTAGAAACGGAACAGCAATCGCGCGATGGTGGACTTGCCGGCGCCCGAGGGCCCGACGATGGCGAAGTTCTGCCCGGCCGGCACTTCGAACGACAGGCCCTGCAGGATGCCGCGATCCGGCTCGTAGCCGAACACCACATTGTCGAACACGACCGAAGGCTGGCGGATCACCAGCGCGGGGGCACCAGGCTTGTCCGAAACTTCCTGCGGTTCGTCTAGCAGGCGGAACATCTCCGCCATGTCGATCAACCCCTGCCGGATCGTGCGATAGACCATGCCCAACATGTCGAGCGGGCGGAAAAGCTGGGTAAGGTAGGTCTGGACGAAGACCAGTTCGCCTGCGGTCGCCTGCCCCTTGTACCAATCCCACACCGTGTAGGCGAGCGCGCCCGCCATCAGCAGGTTCACCACCACGCCTTGCGCGATGTTGAGCAGGCCCAGCGAATTTTCGCTTTTCACGGCGGCATCGGCATAGGCGCGGGTCGCCTGGGCATAGCGTGCCTTCTCGCGATGTTCGGCAGAGAAGTACTTCACCGTCTCGTAGTTCAGCAGCGAGTCCACCGCGCGCGCCAGCGCCTGTCCGTCCAGCCGGTTCATCTGCTCGCGCAGCTTGGTGCGCCATTCGGTGATGGTGCGCGTCACCCAGATATAGGCGGCGATCGACACGGCCGTGGCGACGACGAGGCCGGGGCCGAAGTTCACGTAGAAAATCACCGCGACGGCAACCAGTTGCAACACGGTCGGCGCGATGTTGAACAGCATGAAGTAGAGCATCGTGTCGATGCTCTTGGTGCCGCGCTCGATCGTCTTGGTCACTTCACCGGTGCGGCGGGCGAGGTGGAAGCGCAGCGACAGGTTGTGAAGCTGGCCGAACACCCCTTCAGCCAGTTCGCGCGTCGCATCCTGCCCAACGCGTTCGAACACGATGTTGCGAACGTTGTCGAACACCGTCTGCAACAGCCGGCCGGCCGAATAGCCCAGCACCGTCAGCATCGCCAGTTGCAGCAGCTTCGGACCCGTGGCGCCCATCAGGTCGACCGCCCACTTCATCAGGTAGGGCAGGGCGAGTTGGGTCGCGGTGGACAGCAGGATGAACAGGCAAGCCCAGACGATCCGCCAGCGCAGCGCCGGATTCTCCCGCGGCCACAGATAGGGCATGAAGCGGAGGAGCGTGCGCCAGCCGTCATGGCGGGCTGCGGGGGAGTTCACGGCAGTGTCTGGTGGCATCCGCGCTATTTAGTGCGCGGCTCGCTGGAGGCAATCTTTCTGATCGGGCTGACCGGCTGTTTGCTGTTGCGGGGAATGTCGAACAGCACCTTGCGGGACGAGAAATCGATGGCGATCCGCCTGAATATGCGCAGTTCGCGCATGCCCAGGAACAGGGCCGGGCGCTTTTCCAGGCCCAGTTCGCGGAATGCAGGGGAATCGGCGAAGGCGATGACTATGTTGGTCACCCCCAGTTCGCCGATCTTCAATTTCTGGGCGATGGCCAGTTCGGCGGACAGCACATCCCCGGTCACGCTCGCCAGCTTGACGGTGCCCGCCAGATGCTTGCGCATGGCGTTCTGCAGGGCCAGGTTGCCCACGGCGCTGCTGGCGCCGGTGTCGATGACGACATTGGCACGAATTCCGTCGACCACCGCATCGGTCATGATCAGCCGTCCCAGCCGCCGATGCGCGCGCACGACGATTTCGTACCCCTTGTTGTCCGACACTTCCTCGACCGGGCTGATCGCGATCGTGCTTCGCTCGAAATCGAGCGTGACGCGCTGGCCCTGCAGGCTGTCCGTTCCGACGATCCCATCGGCGCCGATATGCTGCGCCTCCAGCAGCGGCACCGTCAGGTCACGGAACGAGCGTTGGCCGATCGCCAGCGTGCCGACGCGCGCGGTGGATACGCTGCTGGAACCGGCCATGCCGATCACCGTTACTTCCGGCCCTAGGGGAAGGCCAAGGGTACCGGCCAGCGTGCTCGAAACGACGGTTTGCTGCGATCCGGTATCGATCAGGAAGTGATAAGGCCCTTGCCCCTGCACGGCGACGGCCACCGTCATCCGCTCGTCGGCATCGGTGCCGGTCTTGAGAGTTTGCCCGGCGGGATCGCTCTCGTCGGGGACAGTCACGGGGGCCGTGCCCGAAGCTGCGGGCGTCGCAGCGACAAGCATCAGCGCAAGGGCGCCGCCAATCATGTCATCCTCCCCGCGGAGCTTGGACTCCGTCGGATATTGTAGGGTCGCTATATTATCACGAGTCGGGTGATTGCGCCATGTTTTGCCAGCGCTGGAGCGCGGGAATTCTGGACATGACCGGATGGATGAGATGGAGCGCCATGCCCGCCAGATCGGTGCGCGCCGGGTGGCGCAGCAGGACGATGGCCAGCCCCCAGCACAGCCCGCCCAAAGCCGCGCTTGCCGCCAATCCGACGAAGCCCAGCGTTGCCGGATCGCGCCAGTAGGTCACGGCCCAGAGCGCGGGCAGCGCGGTCGCCAGAGCCACGCCGGCGCTTGCTGCATAGGTGCGCAACATCGCCCGCCAGCGGAAGCCGACCAGCCGGTGCATCCACCCCGCATAGATGCACACCCAGCCGATGCCATAGACGATGCGTGAGCCTGCGGCCGCTTCCAACCCGATCGTCGCGCCGACGATCAGCGTGCCCACCGAAAGGGCGGTATCTGCCAGATTGAACCAGAACAGCCGGCGCAGGTGGCCCAGCAGGATGGGAAGGTCCATGTGCAACGGCAGCGCCACGAAACAGCACTCGGCAAGCGCAACGTAAGCCAGCAGCGGCGCGGCGCCGGCCCAGCCGGGGCCATAGAGCAGCAGGATCACCGGTTGCGAAAGCACTGCCAGAAGGACCATCGCCGGCCAGACGATGGCTCCATGGGCGGCCACCACGCGCTCGTAATAGGGCCCCAGTTCCTTGCCTTCGTCACGCAGCCGCGCGAACGTCGGGTAATAGATCGAACTCACCGCCCCGGCGACCAGGTAGTGGAGTTGCGATGCCAGGGCCACGCCGCGGCTGAACAGGCCGGTTGCCGCCATGCCCTGCAGGCGGCCGACGATCAGGTCGGGCGTGCGCATGCCGATGCCGCCCGAAAGGTAGAGCAGGGCGCTGCCCGAACCGAATGCGATGATCTCCCACAGCCGGGCCGGCTTCAGTCCCAGACCGGGTCGGGCCGGGCGCAATAGTTGCGCGACCACGGCGCGTACCGCCGATTGTGCGATCATCGCCCAGGCCAGCGATTCCGTCGAAAAGCCCAATGCTGCCAGGATCAGCGCGCAGCCGCTGTTGGCGATCGCGCCGGATGCATTGACCAGAAACGTGCCGCGAAAATCCAGCCGGCGCGACAGCAGCGCCACCGGTACCACGCTCCAGGGATTGAGCAGGTAGGACGCGGCGATCAGGCCCAGGATCCGGAACAGGCGCGGTTCGCCGTAAAAGTGCGCGACCGGCCAGGCGAGCGCCAGGATCAAGGCGGCCAGCAGGAACGAGAAGGTCACCGCGATCACCGTGCAGTGGCGAACCGTCTCGTCATCGGCAGTCGGGTGGCGGCCCAGATAGCGGGTCAACCCGAAGTCCTGGATCACCGAAAGGATCATCGCCGTCGCCAGCGCGACGGAAAACAGGCCGATCTCCTCCGGCTTCAGGAAGAAGCGGGAAACCAGCACCGATGTCACGAATTGCAATGCGAACTGGGAATACTGGCTCGCCGCGGCCCACAGCGCGGCGGACTTGACGCTGCCGCTGCCCCGGCCGCTCTCGTCGGGTGAGGGGGCGGAGGTGGCCTCGCTCACGTCAGGCCGCCCTGGTTGCCGTCAGCATCGCGGCAAGACGAAGGGCGCGCATCGGCTCGCCGAAGCGCATCAGTCTGGCAACGGTGCGCCACATTCCTTCGCGCCGGCCGCCGTCGCGCAGGTGCGCCATGAGCAGCTCGAACCCTTCGTTTCTCAGCGCGGCCGACGAATAGAGCAGACCAAGCGCGACCCGCTCACGCACTTCGCGCGCGGTGCCGGCGCGGCCGAACAGCGTGTCCAATTCGTCGATGGGCGGCAAGCGGTCGAGCGTTGCCGTGGGGTCGGCGCGTCCCGCCTGCCGCTCCTGCCAGGCGAGCCGGGCGACGGCAGTGCCGATTTGCTGTTCGGTGGCATGGCGGGAGGAGACCTGGCCCGGATAGCGCCGATAGCGAACCAATCGCTCGGCGATGTTCCCCATGCGGGTGACGCTGGCGAGCCGCAGCCACAGGTCAAAATCCTCGCAATGACGAAATGCGGCGTGATAGCCGCCTACCGAACGCACGATCTCCCGACGGTACATCGCCGCGGGATGGCAGATCAGTTGGCCGCCCTGTTCGATGGCGATCAGCATGTCCTCGTGGCGGAGCGGGTGATCCTCGCCGCCACGTTGCAGGGCTTCGCCGTGCTCGCCGATGTCTTCGCTCCAACTCCCCACCACGCCGTAGTCGGGATGGCTGTTCAGAAAGGCGATCTGCTTCTCGAAACGATCGGGTCGGCAGATGTCGTCGGCATCCATGCGGGCGATCACCGGGGCCTGGGCCACTTCCAGCATTTCGTTGAGGCTGGCGATCAGCCCACGATTTTCGCGAATGATCGGACGGATGCGGCAGTCCCGCGCGGCATAGTCGCGGATGATGCCGGGGGTGGCATCACGCGATCCGTCGTCGACGATCAGGAACTCGAAATCGCCGAAACTCTGCGCCAACACGCTTTCGATCGCTTCGGCGAGGTAACGTTCGCCGTTGTAGACGCTCATGGCAACGCTGATCGCCGGTATCGGCATGAAGATGAAATTCCGTTCCTGTGCGGGCCCAAAGGATATGCCATTCGCTGCCTTGCCCTTAACCGGGCGTGGTAAACAAACGGTGTGATGCTGGGCTTGGCCTATCCCGATGGTGTCGGGAAGAGGGGAGCGGCCGATTTCGGCGCTTTCTTGGGTAAGGAGATAACCGCCCCGGAAAGTCCCTTACCCGGGGTTTATGGGGTAAAATCGGCGGAAATCTGCCAAAGTTTAGAAAAATGTCGTTTTTTTGAAATTAGTGTTTGACCGAATCATGGGTGGGTTTT